>OZ220742.1:750000-4582246 GCA_965116955.1 Thermoanaerobaculia bacterium
AGGAGGCCGAAACCGGCCAGATCGAAGAAGGCGCGGCGGGCGAGCGAGAAGCCGTTCGTATGGAGGCCCGCCGACGCCAGACCGATCAACGCGTCGCCTGAACGGACGGCCGATCCGTCGAGGATTCTGCCGCGCTCCACGACCCCGACGATGAAGCCCACCAGCTCATAGTCGCCGGGCTGGTAGAAGCCGGGCATCTCCGCGGTCTCTCCGCCGAGCAAGGCACAGCGATTGGCAATGCACGCGTCCGCCACGCCTCCCACCAATGAAGACATGGCCGGACCATCGAGCCTCCCGGCGCCGACGTAGTCGAGAAAAAAGAGCGGCGTCGCGCCCTGCACGAGAATGTCGTTGACACAGTGGTTGACGAGATCACCGCCGACCGTGCTGAAGTCTCCGGCCATCCGGGCCACGCTCAGCTTCGTGCCGACGCCATCGGCCGAGGCGACCAGAACTGGTTCGCGTACCGACGCCGGCAAGGCGAAGAGACCACCGAAAGTCCCCAGACCGCTCAGAACCCCCTCCGTGAACGTCGACTTCACGAGGTCGCCGATGCCAGCCAGGGCCCGATCCTGAGCCTCCAGGTCGACTCCGGCCTCCCGGTAGGCGTCGGCCCCCGTCATGCCCTGGAGCCGGCGGCTTCAAGGCGAAGGGGAAACAGCTCCGCTTGCGGCTCGCCGTGGCTCTCTACCGGAACGGGGTAGTCGCCGCTCCAGCATGCGGTGCAGTAGGAATCGGGGCTGCCCGAGACGCTTCCCAGCACTCCCTCGAGCGAGAGATAGGCAAGGCTGTCGGCTCGGATGAAGCGGCGAATCTCCTCCTGCGAATGGTCCGATGCGATGAGCTCACTGCGGGTCGGCGTGTCAATGCCATAGACGCAGGAGAACGCCGTGGGCGGCGACGTGATCCGGACATGAACCTCGGTGGCGCCGGCTTCACGGACCATGTTCACGATCTTGCGCGAGGTCGTGCCCCGGACAATCGAGTCGTCGACCAGCACGATCCTCTTGCCGGCAATCAACTCGCGAACCGGGTTCAGCTTCACCTTCACGCCGAAGTGCCGGATCGACTGTTGCGGTTCGATGAACGTTCGGCCGATGTAGTGATTCCGGATCAGGCCGAGTTCGATCGGTGTACGCGCAGCGCGGCTGAATCCGAGCGCGCCGTACAAACCGCTGTCGGGGACGGGTACGACGACGTCCGCCTCCACCGGAGCTTCCCGGGCCAGCCGAGCCCCCATCTCCAGCCGGGATTGAGCCACGGTGTCGGAGAACACCTCGCTGTCCGGACGCGAGAAGTACACGTGCTCGAAGACGCACCGCGAGGCCTTCGCCACCGGCGGCAGCCGGTAGCTCTCGATCTGATCTCCCCGGGCCAGCACGACTTCGCCGCGATCCAGCTCACGCAGAGGTCGAGCCTCCAGGAGGTCGAAGGCGCAGGTTTCGGACGCGAAGCAGGGCTGCCCATCCAGGTCCCCCAGGATCAGGGGCCTGAAACCGTGAGGGTCCCGGGCCGCGATCAGCCCTTCCCGGCTGATAAGCAGCAGGGAGTAGGCGCCCCTGACGTCGCCGAGAACGCGGAGCAGCGACTCGACGATCTCGTGGTGCGGGCGGGTCGCCATCAGGTGCAGAAAGACCTCCGAGTCGCTGGTCGTCTGGAAGATCGACCCCGCCGCTTCCAACTCGCTCCGAGTCGCCATGGCGCTCACGAGGTTGCCGTTGTGAACGATGCCGAGTGGGCCCATCGAGGTCATGACGACGATCGGCTGCGCATTCGCGATCACGCTCGACCCGGCCGTCGAGTAGCGGGTATGGCCGATCGCGCGACCTCCCCGGAGCTCGCTCAGCTTTCGCTCGTCGAAGATCTCGGCGACCTTCCCCATGCCGCGCTCGGCATGAAGCTGCTCCCCATCCCAGGAGACGATCCCCGCGCTTTCCTGGCCCCGGTGCTGCTGGGCATAGAGGCCCAGGTACGTGAGGTTCGCCGCGTCAGGCGCGCCCTCAATACCAAAGATGCCGCACACCGGCCTAGCCTACCGCTCGCGGCAGCGCTTCCGTCCAGACCCGCCGCAAGTCGTCGACCGCACTGTGGATTGAGCCGCCGTCGAAGTCCAGCACCAGGCGGTCACCTCCCACCTCGCCGATCTCCACGGCCGGCACTCCGCGGGACTCCGCCGCCGCCAGCAGATCCTCCATACGGCTGGCCGGAACAGTAGCGATCGCTCGCGCCTGACCCTCGGAAAACAGGGAGAGCGGGCCGCAGTCGACCGCCGCCCGCAAACCGATTCCCCGGGCCATGGCGCTCTCGGCCAGGGCCACGAGCAGGCCGCCGTCGGCGAGATCGTGACAGCCGCTCAGCCAGCCCGCGCTCCGCGACTGCCGAAGCAGCCCGCACAGCGCCGCCTCCGCCTCCAGGTCGACAGCAGGTGGACGACCCGCCTCAACTCCATGCAGCAGACGCTGGTAGGCCGAGCCCCCGTACTCGCCGCTGTCGGAACCGAGCAGCACCAACCGGTCGCCCGGCCGCCAGAAACCGCACCCCAGCACGAGGTGGAGGTCTCCCTCCGTCCCCACGTCCTCCAGGCGATCGATGACGCCCACGATCGCCACGGTGGGGGTTGGATGGACCGCTTCACCCTCGGTCTCGTTGTACAGCGACACGTTGCCCGAGATGACGGGCACGTCGAAGGCCCGACAGGCCTCGGCCATGCCCTCGATGCACTCCCGGAGCTGCCAGGCGATTCCAGGGTTCTCCGGCGAACCGAAGTTGAGACAGTTCGTCATGCCCACCGGCTCGGCGCCGACCGTGGCCAGGTTACGGACCGCTTCGGCCACCGCCTGCCGCCCACCCATCCGCGGCTCGAGCCAGCAGTAGGACGGGTTGACGTCCGACGTCAGCGCCAGCGCCGAAGGGGTTCCCTTGAGCCGCAGCACGGCGGCGTCGGAGCCCGGACCGACGATCGTGTTCGAGCGCACGGTCGAGTCGTACTGCCGGTGGATCCACGTCTTGTCGCCGAGTTCCGGCGTCCCGAGGAGGTCCTTCAAAGCCCGGAGCGGATCCTTCGGCGGTTCGCAGGCCACGGCCTGCCGACGCTCGTCAAGGTCCGCCGGAGGGGCCGCCGGCCGATCGTAGACCGGCGCTCCGTCGACCAGCGGCTCGACCGGCATGTCCGCGACGGTCCGGCCGCGGAACGTGAGGCGTGCACGCCCGCTATCGGTAACCCGGCCGATCCTCGACGCCTCGAGACCCCAGCGGGACAGGATCTCGACGACGGCCTCTTCCTGCCCCCTCCGGGTGACGAAGACCATCCGTTCCTGCGACTCGGAGAGCATGATCTCGTAGGGAGTCAGCGAGGCCTCGCGCAGCGGCACGAGGTCGAGATCGAGCTCCACTCCCGCGCCGCCGCGGGCGGCCATCTCAAAGCAGGAGCTGGTCAGACCGGCGGCGCCCATGTCCTGCACCCCGAGGACCACTCCGCTCTTCATTGCCTCCAGACTCGCCTCGAGGAGAACCTTCTCCGTGAACGGATCGCCCACCTGTACCGTGGGCCTCTTCGCCTCGCTCTCGCTGTCGAACGCCTCCGACGCCATCGTGGCGCCGTGAATGCCGTCGCGGCCGGTGTGGCTGCCCGCATAGAGAATCGGGTTGCCGGCGCCGGAAGCGGCGGCGGTGAAGATCCGGTCCTGGCGGCAGACGCCGAGCGCGAAGGCGTTGACCAGGATGTTGCCGTTGTAGGACCGGTGGAACCCGGTCTCGCCTCCGACGGTCGGAATGCCGACGCAGTTGCCGTAGTCCCCGATGCCGCGCACCACGCCGTCGACGAGATGCCGCATCCGCGCGCCCCCTTTCCCGTCGATCTCGCCGAACCTCAGCGAGTCCAGGCAGGCGATCGGGCGGGCGCCCATCGTGAACACGTCGCGCAGGATTCCGCCCACGCCCGTGGCGGCGCCCTGGTAGGGCTCGATGAAGCTCGGGTGGTTGTGGCTCTCCATCTTGAAGGCCGCGACCCAGCCGTGGCCCACATCGACGACGCCGGCATTCTCGCCCGGCCCATGGACGACCCGCCGGCTCCGGGTCGGGAACCGCCGCAGGTGGATCTTGGACGACTTGTAGGAACAGTGCTCCGAGTAAAGGGCCGAGGCGATGCCCAGCTCGGTCCAGGTCGGATTGCGGCCCAGCAGATCGCAGAGTCCGCCGAACTCCTCGTCGGTCAGACCGTGATCGGCCGCCAGGACCGAATCGACGACCGGCTCGCCTGCCGCGGAACTGGGCGTCGTCACTCGCCCTACCCGCCCGCCGCCGCCAGCGAAGCGACGCGGCCGCCGCCGGCAGCCACCGCGCCCGCCAGGAGACCCAGGCCGTCCCGGTTCCCCAACATCTCTTCAGCGCATCGCTCGGGATGCGGCATCAGGCCCAGTACGTTGCCTCCCGCGTTGCAGATACCGGCGATCGCCCGCGCCGATCCGTTCAGGTTCGCGGCCGGCTCGAGCTGGCCGGAGGCGTCCACGTAGCGGAAGACGACCTGGCCGCGCCGCTCCAGCTCGTCGAGCGCCTCCCCGGTGTCCACGTAGTTGCCCTCCGCGTGCGCGATCGGCATCCGCAGCACGTCGCCGCGCCGGTAGCTGGAGCAATAGACCAGGTCGTCCCGCTCGACGCGCAAGTGAACGTCGACGCTCAAGAACCGCAAGTCGCGATTCCGCCGCATCGCCCCCGGCAGCAGGCCCGTTTCCAGCAGCATCTGGAAACCGTTGCAGATACCCAGCACGCGTCCTCCGGCCTCGGCGTGGCGCCGCACCGCGGCCATGATCGGCGAATGCGCGGCCATGGACCCGGCCCGGAGATAGTCGCCGTAGGAGAACCCGCCCGGCAGAACGACCAGTTCGCATCCCTCGAGCGACGTTTCCTGATGCCACAGGAACGTCGTCTCCTGCTCGAGCACGTGGCTCAGCACGTGGTACACGTCGTGGTCGCAGTTGCTCCCGGGAAAGACCACGATCCCGCACTTCATTCCGAGACCCACTCCACCGTGTAGTCCTCGACGATCGGGTTGGCCAGGAGCTGCCGGCACATCCGGTCGACCGCCTCGGTCGCCTGCCTCTCGTCCGCGGCATCGAGCGCGACCTCGAAGCTCTTGCCGGCACGGATGCGGCGCACGCCGTCGAATCCGATCCGGCCCAGTGCGTCCTCGATCGCCCGGCCCTGGGGGTCCAGCACCTCGGCGCGCGGATAGACCAGCACGCGTGCCACGAAGCGGCTGTCTTGCGACGTCAACTCGAGTCCTCCCCCGCGGCGCTCAGCCGCCTACCTCCAGCCAGGGTCCAGGCCGATGCTGCTCGGCCACCAGCAGCTTCGCCCGCGAGCCGCGCCGGTCCAGTACCGGCTGCACCGCCGCGGCCGCGAACGCCGGAGAGTTGTTCGTTTCCGAGAGATGACAAAGGACAACCCAGGACAGACGATCCGAAAGCAGTGCCTCGACCCCGGCGGCCGCATCCTCGTTGCTGAGGTGCCCCCGGCTCGACGCGACTCGCTCCTTCAGGCGCCAAGGGTATGGTCCCGTGCGCAGCATGTCGAGATCGTGATTCGACTCCAGCAGCAGAATGTCGAGATCCTGGAGGCTACGCCATGCCTCCGGCGTTCGGCAGCCAAGATCCGTCGCCAACCCGAAGCGATAACCCCCGCTGCTTTCGACGACGATTCCGACCGGCTCCCGCGCGTCGTGTGAGACCGGGAACACTTCGATCCGGAAGCCGGCGGCGGTAAGCGGCACCCCGGCGCCCATCGGGCGGGCGAAGGAGCCGAGACCGCGCAACCGAGGCCCCTTGTACGTGCCGCGCGTGCCGTAGACCGGAACCTGGTGCCGCCTGGCGAAGCGGTCGACTCCCCGGCAGTGATCGTCGTGCTCGTGGGTCAGGAGGACCGCGTCGACATCGGCGGCGGAACGGCCCACCGCCTCCAGCCTGCGTTCGAGCTCCCGGCACGAGAATCCGGCATCGACCAGCAGGCAGCCTTCGCCACTCTCGACGATCGTGCTGTTGCCGCCGCTGCCGGAACCGAGCACGGCAACTCGCAGACCCGCGCCGCCCGCTCTCCGCCGGCGCGAGTGCAGCTTCGATTCGCGAGCGGCGGCCGCCAGCGCGCCGTCGCCGAAGAGCGGGAGTTGCCGGCGCAAGCTCCTACTAGAACCGCTGGCCGATCCAGAAGGTCGTGCGGCTGTCGCCCGACTCCTTGAGGTCCCACTGGGTCGCGAAGTCCCAGTGCAGATCGAGGCCGAGCATCCGCACAGTGATACCGAAGCCGTAGGCCGCGATCGCGTCGTCCAGCCGGCTGTTCTCGGAGTCCCAGACGTTGAAGTCCTGGATGCCGTCGAAGTAGGCACCGGCGATATCGAGGAAGAAGCGCCCCTGGATTCCCTGGAAGGTCCAGATCGGCGTCACGAAGAAGTCGATCAGAGGGAACCGCAACTCGAGGTTGGTGAAGAAGCCGTGATCGCCGACCATGTCGCGGAAGTCGACGCCGCGCACCGTGTCGAGCCCGCCGAAGTACACCGGGTTGGGGAAGTTCCCGGTCCTCATGCTGCCGAAGAGCCGGGTCGCGAAGACGCTGCGCCGGGTGAGCGGGAAGTACTTGCGCGCGTCGAGCTGGAACGTCTGCGTCAGCGCGCCGGAGGTCTCGAGATCGGGAGCGTACTCCGCCGACAGGCGGTATCGGTGCCCGCTCGAGGGACCAGCCGGTCCGAACACCGTCGTGTCGCCGACCAGGGCCGCCTGGATCACCGGGTAGTCGTCCTCTCGGGGAGTGATGGTCGGGATCGGCCGGCCGAAGTCGTCCAGCAGCAGGTTGAAGTCGCTGTCGCGAGCGTAGGCCTGGAAGTCCAGCTTGCGGCGCATGTAACCGGCGCCCAGTTCGAAGCGCCGGTAGAAGCTCATCGGATAGGAGATCGAGAAGATGGCGCCGGTCTGCTGGAAGAACGACCGGCCCCGCTCGTAGTACCCGTAGGCGTAGTCGTAGCCGATGTAGAAGGCCCGGTCGTCGAACAGCGACACCTGCCACTGCAGCCGGTTCGACAGGTTCAGGTAGGTCACGTTGAACTGGGAGAAGCTCTCGACGGAGGCGAACGTCGTGAACAGCCGCCGGTCGCCGAGGAAATCCGAGAACTGCAGGTAGACCTGGCCCAGGAAGGTCTGGTTGTCATCCACGCCAACCGCGGTCTGGGCATCCTCCAGGAACAGCCGCCAGCCCCGCTTGTCCTCCTTGTTCGACTCGTCGATCGAAACCTGGATGTCCGGCTCGAAGAGGTCGATCGCCGGGATCGGCTCGGACGTCTCGCCCAGGTCCACGACCTGGACTTCCCCGATCGGTTCGTCGACGTCCGTCTCGTAGAGGTCGAACCGGCCCTGCCAGAAACCCGTGTACACCAGCCGGTCGTCGCTCCCGGCCCTGCCCAGGACGGTGGGCTGGAAGCAGCCGGTGATCGCGTTCGTGTACTGGCGAAGCTCGCCGGTCTCGATGTTCATCCCGAAGATGTTCTCGGCACCCGTGCGATCCGACGTGAAGTACACCGTCCGGTCATCGCTCGAGAAGACCGGGTCCGTGTTGTGGTGCTCGTCGCTGCCCAGGCGAACGCGCCCCATCGTCTCCAGGTTCAGACGGAAGAGCTGGGCGGTTTCACCTGGAACCGAAGAGAACACGAGCCACCTGCCGTCGTGGGAGTAGGACGGAGAACCGTCGAAGACCGCGTCGTTCGTCAGGTTCCGAATCTCCAGCGATTCCAGGTCGAGCTGGAAGATGTCGTACTGCCCGTTCTGGTTGCCGCCGAACGCGATGCTCCCTCCGTCCGGACTCCAGGCGGGCGCCGTCTGCTGCTCGATCTCCATGTCGATGACGCGGCGCACACCCCCGCCCAGGACATTGACGATGGCGAGGGAGTAGCCCGCCTCCTTGCGGACGAAGGCCGCCAGGGAGTTGCCGTCGGGAGAAAACGCCAGGTCGCTGCCGTGCTTGCGGCCCAGCGTCAGCATCTGGGCGACGTAGTGGCGGAAGTCCGCCGTGTAGCCCCGCGTCAGGTTGCGGACCGGCTCGCGTTCCTGGGTGTCGAAGAGGACGATGTCGACATCGCCCTGGAAGGTCGAGAACGCCGCCACCAGATCGCCGGAAGGAGAGGCCACCGGCGACGTTTCCTGGCTGCCCTGGGGGCGGGTGCGGAACGGGCGCCCGAAGTCGCTGGGCTCTCCGGTCGCCACCAACTCGGGCAGGTACCGGTTGCGGAGCCAGCGACGGAACTCGAGGTCGAAGTCCTCGGGGTCCATGCGGAAGGCCCGTTCGATCGCCCGGCCCACCCGCGAGCCGATCGTGTTCCGGAACTCGAACAGGAAGTCGATCACCCCGTCGGCCCCCCAGCGCTCCTCCATGAAATCGAAGGCGGCGTGGCCGTAGCGGTAGGCGAAGAAGCCGCCCGCCTGACCCGACGTGATCGGCGGCAGGCGGTCGTTGACCACCGCATCCCGCAGATACATCCGGTCGGAAGCGCTCTCGTCCTCCGCGAAGTAGCTGGCCATGCCCTCCATCAACCACTGCGGCGGGCTGTTTGTCATGGCCCGGCCCAGGCTTCCGCCGAACAGGATGTGGTACTGGAAGATGTGGGTCAGCTCGTGGAGGATGAGCTCGTAGAGTTCGATGTCCGGCAGGTCGATCGGCAGGACCATCCGGAACCGCGCCGACGTGGCGAAGGCCGCGACCCCCTCCGGGATGAAGTTGACCATCACGTTGTTCTGGAGGAAGTCGGAGTGCGTGTTGTAGATGATCAGTGGCGTCGGCTCCTGGATCTGGTAATCCAGGTCGAGCGACAACTGGTCGTATGCGCTCTCCGCGAGTGACGCCACCTTCTGCAACTGGGGCTCGCTCTCGGAGTAGTAGTAGATGTCGAAGTGAGTCGAGTGGTAGATGCGCCAGTCGAAGTCCTCGTAGCGGATCTTGTTCTTGCCGAAGCCCTGCGCCTCGAGGCCGGCGGCCGCGCACACAAGGAGCGCGCAGACGAGGGCGGTGACGCGGATGGCCGGCATGCCAGCCGGCCGGAGTGGTGCTGAACTCACTGCTCCTCCTTAGGGCGTGAAGATCACGCGCGAGACTTCAATGTCCTTCTGCGTGAACACGCCCAGAATGCGGTCCTCCAGCGCGTACAGGTTCTCGAACATCCCCTGCAGCGGGTCCGCCTGCTCGCCCTCGAAGCTCTTGAAGTCCTTGAAGTTGTCGTTGTAGATCAGTTCGCCGGTCGAACCGTCGAAGACCATGACCACGATGTCGTACTCGAAGCCTGTCTGCTCGACGAGTACCTGCCGGTACATGGTGCGGCCATCGAACGGCGAGATGTACTCCTCCGTGCGGTAGCCCGACCGGTCCTGGATGTCGAAGTCCAGGGTGCCGGCGAGGATGAGGTCCGACTGCGTGGTCTCGCCGAGGTTGCGCCAGAAGTCCTCGTCCCTGGCCAGCATCTCCAGGTCGTACGTCGGGTAGTCGATCCGCCCCGCCTCGACGATCCGCAGGTCCGTCTCGCGCCGGAGCACCTTGTTCAGGTAACGCTCGAACTCGCCCTGGACGTCGATATCGGATCCTTCGATCCGACCCTCGCCTTCCTGGCTGACGACCAGGAAGGGCGCCGGCAACAGAGTGTCGCGGCCGGTCAGGTCGATCCGCGCCCGCATCGGGAGCTTCAGCCTCACCTCAACAGTCCCTTCCGCGGTCGCCGGAGTCGCTGTCAGCGGCCCGAGCAGGCCGGCCAGCAGACCAGCCGACGCCGCGATTGCCATTCCTCTACTGACGCTCTTCGTCACGCGTCACCTCCAACCATCGGGGCAAGCAAGAACTGTTCCATGGCCTCCGGGCCGATCACTGCCGCGAGCCGGGAGCCAGGTCACGGCACATCGGCAAGCGGTCGGCTTGCACCGCCTCCACCGCTCTCAGCGGAGGCGGGCTGAACGGCTTCCTCCGCCACCGGCGACCCCTCTTCGTCATCCTCCCGGTCGCCCTTGAAGTTCTGGTAGTACTCGACGAAGCGCGAGTAGTTCCGCCGGACGTCCCGCTCGCGAGGCGCCAGCCGCAGAGCCTGCCGGTAGTAGCCCAGAGCTTCCTCGAACAGACCCAGCGCTTCATGCGCGACCGCGATGTTGCTCAGGATCGCCGGGTGTTCCGGCTCAATCCTGCGCGCCTGTTCGAACCGGAAAAGGGCCTCGCTCCACAGGCCCCGGTTGGCCATGTCGACGCCGAACTGCCACTGCTGCTTGGCCTCGGGGGCCACCTTGCGCTTCTGCGCTTCGGCGCCGCCCGGGATCGCCGCCAGGACCAGCACCCCCGCGATCAACGCCAGGACGCGCGGCCAGCGGTTGGCAGTCCGCCTCATCAAGCCAGTATAGATCACGGACATGGAATCCGTCTCTGTCTCTGAGCGCCGTTCCAGCAAAGCCGCACGACCCGGGAGGAAGGCAGCGCCATGGCAGAAGAACCGGTCCCGAACGGGAACACTCCCAGAGACTCGGACGATGTCCGGAGAACTCTTGTCGCACTGAACCTGGTGCACGGCGACCGCGGTCTCATCTGCGCGCTCGCCCAACGGCTCCGCACGGCCGGCGAACTCCGTAGCGACCGCTTCGCCGAGGAGGCGGCCAGCAGCCTCGAAGCGCCATTGGGCCGGGTTCGGACCATCCTGCTGACCGCGCGCGGCCGCCTCGACGACGCCCGCGCGGAGATGGCGCGGGCAAAGGAGGACGCCGTCGACATCGTCACCCTGCTCGATCCGGAGTACCCACCTGCGCTCGCCGACCTGGGACTGCAGGCGCCTCCCGTTCTCTACGTCCGCGGCCGCCTGAGTCCGGCACCCGGCATCTCGATCGTCGGTTCGCGCAAAGCGGACGCCTACGGCCTCGAGGTCGCGGCCTGGTTCGCGCGCCGACTGGCGGCGGCCGGCCTGGTCGTCATCTCCGGATTCGCCCGCGGCATCGACCAGGCCGCTCACCGCAGCGCGCTGGCGGCCCGCGCCGGCACAGGGCGCACGGTCGCCGTACTCGGTTGCGGCATCGACGTCGACTATCCCCGCGGCAGCCGCCGGACCGCGGCCGAGATCGCGCGGCACGGCAGCCTCATCACCGAGTTCCCTCTCGGCTGGCAGCCCCGTGCCCACCACTTTCCGATCCGCAATCGCCTGATCGCCGCCCTAGGCTTCGCCTCGCTTGTGGTCCGCGCCGCCCGGCGCTCGGGCTCACTGATCACGGCGCGTCTGGCCCTGGACCTCGGGCGCGATGTCTACGCGGTTCCCGGTTCGGTCCTCTCCCGGGAATCCGCCGGCAGCCACCTGCTGCTTCGAGACGGAGCGATACCCGCCCTTGACCCCGACGCCATGCTCGAGACCCTGCCGACGTCGATCTTCGCCCAACTCGAAAGCCCTCCGAGCGACGCGGCCAAGCCGGCGCGATCCGCCGCCACCGGGGTGGCCGAGGTCGACGACCTCCTGGTCGCCCTCAGGGAAGGCGCCCGGACTCCGGAAGAACTCGCCTCCCAACTCCAACGACCGGTGCCCGGCGTTCTCGCCACCCTCGCCCGCCTGGAAGTCGATGGACTCGTGCGCCGCTACGAGGGCGCGCACTACGCCCTGATGGCCCGCTAGGAGCTTGCGACGGGTTTGGCGGCTCTAGCGCCGCGCCGTCTTCTTCTTCGCCGGCCTCCGCTTCCGCACCGGCCGGCGGCGGGGCGCCCTGGGGTTCTTGCCCTGGGCCACCAGCTTCGCCTCCCGCGCGGCCAGCAGGTCGACCGCCTCGTCCAGACCGACCTCCTGCGGATCCTTGCCCTTGGGCACCGTGGCGTTGACCTGGCCGTCCGTTACGTACGGACCGAAGCGCCCCTTCTTGACGGAGAGGGTGAGACCGCTCTGCGGATGTTCGCCCAGCTCCTTGAGCACCGACGACGATCCCCGGCGACGTTTCGGCTGGCGTAATAGCGCCAGTGCCTCGTCGAGCCCGATCGTCGCCATCTGCTCCTGGCTCTCCAGGCTGCGGCTCTCCTTGCCGCAGCGGATGTAGGCGCCGTACCTCCCGTCCTGGACCGTGATGACCTCATCGCTCTCGGGATGGCGTCCGACCTCGCGGGGAAAGGACAGAAGCAGGAGCGCTTCGTCGAGAGTGAAGTTCTTCCGATCCATCGACGGCCACAGGCTGGCCATCTTTGGCTTCGCGCCCCCGCTTCCGCGCTTCCTGCCCGTTCCGCCTGAGACGGCGTCGCCCAACTGGACGTAGTCGCCGTAGCGGCCCGTCTTGACGTAGACCGGCTCGCCGGTTTCCGGATGGTGACCGAGCGGACCGCTCTGTTCCGGAACGCTCTCGAGCATCGACACGGCCCGCTCGAGGGTCAGTTCGTCGGGCGGCACACTGTCCTCCAGCGAGACCCGTTCCCCGTCGTCGCCAGCCTGAACGTACGGACCGTAGCGGCCGACCCGGACGGCGACTTCGCGGCCCTCCTTGTCCTCGCCCAGCAGGAGCGAACACACCGCGCGCGCATCGATATCGTCGATCCCCTCGCCGACCAGCGACTGCAGGCCCCTGCGGCCGGCGCCCCCCGGACCCGGCTCGCGGCCGAAGTAGAAGCTCCGCAGCCACGGCCTGGCCTCTCGCTCTCCGCCGGCGATCGCGTCGAGGTCGCTCTCCATTCGCGCCGTGAAGTCCAGGTCCACCAGATCTCCGAGGTGCTGCTCCAGGAGCCGGGTCACGGCGAAGGCGAGGAAGGTCGGCACCAGGGCCGACCCCTTCTTCCAGACGTACCCCCGGTCGACGATGGTCTGGAGGATGGCGGCGTAAGTCGACGGCCGGCCCACGCCCTGCTTTTCCAGTTCGCGGACCAAACTGGCCTCGGTGTAGCGCGCGGGCGGCTGGGTGGTGTGGCCGTTCGGCTCCGCACTCGCCACGCCGACCGCGTCGCCCTGGCGCAGCGCCGGCAGGAAGCGCTCCTCGTCCTCCGCCCGGGAGCGGGGATCGTCCCGACCCTCCACGTAGACCCGGAGGAAACCGGCAAAGCGCAACACCCGGCCGGAGGCGGTCAGTTGAACGGCGCCGGCGCCGGGCGTGGACGTCTCGAGAAGCGCGGTCGTGCTGGTGCCGGTGGCGTCCTTCATTTGGGACGCCAGCGTCCGCTTCCAGATCAACTCGTAGAGGCGCAGCGAGTCCCGGTCGAGGGCTCCCCGCAACTGGTCCGGCGTGCGGAAGCTGGTGCCGGCCGGCCGGATGGCCTCGTGCGCCTCCTGGGCGTTCGCTCTCCGGGCGTAGACCCGGGCCTTGCCCGGCAGGTACTCGGAGCCGTAGAGCTCGGCGACCTGCCGGCGCGCCGCGGCGATCGCCTGCCCGGAGAGGGCGGTCGAGTCCGTGCGCATGTAGGTGATGTAGCCGTTCTCGTACAGCCCCTGGGCCACCCTCATCGTGCGCTGGGCCGTGTACCGGAGCTTGCGTCCGGCCTCCTGCTGGAGGGTCGAGGTGATGAAAGGCGCGTAGGGACGGCGGGTAAACGGCTGCTCTTTCACTTCGGCGACCACTGGCCGGGTCGAGGGCAACTCCTCGCCCAGGGTTTCCGCCTCGGCCTGCAACAGGAGGTGAGCCCTGGTCTTCAGCTTGCCCGTCGTCCGGTCGAAGTCCCGCCCGCGAGCCACCGTCCTGCCGGAGATCGCCGACACCCGCGCGGGGAAGCGGGCCTGCCCGTCCTCCGTCTCGAGTTCCACCTCGACGGTCCAGTAGCCCGCGGGCACGAAGGCCATCCGCTCGCGCTCCCGCTCGACGACGATCCGGGTCGCCACGGATTGCACGCGGCCGGCGGAAAGGCGCGGCTGGACCTTCTTCCACAGCACCGGGGAGACCTCGTAGCCGTAGAGCCGGTCCAGCACCCGCCGGGCCTCCTGGGCGTCGACGAGCCGTCGGTCGATGTCGCGCGTTCTGCTCAGCGCCGCCTCGACCGCCGACTGGGTGATCTCGTGGAAGACCATCCGGCGCACCGGGACCTTGGGCTTGAGCACCTCCTTCAGGTGCCACGCGATCGCCTCCCCCTCGCGGTCCTCATCCGTCGCGAGCACGAGTTCATCGGCGTCCCGCAGCGCCTTTCGGAGCTTGGTGATCTGTTCCTTCTTCTCGCGCGGGATCACGTAGAGCGGATCGAAGCCGCCTTCGATGTCGACCCCGAGGCGGGCCCAGGAGCGCCCGCGATACTTCTGCGGCACCTCGGCGGCGGTCCGGGGCAGATCCCGGATGTGTCCGATCGACGACTCCACCCGGTAGCCGGGCCCGAGGTAGCGCTCGATCGTCCGGGCCTTGGCCGGCGACTCCACGATGACGAGTGAGCTAGCCATACGCGCCGACGACGTCGCCGGTAGAGGAGATGGCCGTGTCAAGGACTGTGGACACAAAGTTGCTCATGCGCGGGGGACGATAGTAGAGCGGCGAGCCTTGTCAAGCCGGCGGGGCCTTGCCATGATGCGGCAATGACCGCGCCCGTCGTAGTCGTTGGCGGCGGGCTCGCCGGCAGCGAGTGTGCCTTTCAGCTCGCCTCCCGAGGCCGGGCCGTGACCCTGTACGAGATGCGGCCGCAGCGCTCGACGCCGGCCCACGCAAGCGCCGACCTCGCCGAACTCGTCTGCTCGAACTCGCTGCGCAGCGACGACCCGCACCATGCCGCCGGCCTGCTCAAGCGGGAGATGGAGTACTTCGGCTCCCTCATCATCGCCGCCGCCCGCAGGAACGCCGTTCCCGCGGGCGGAGCGCTGGCCGTGGACCGGACGCGGTTCGCCGCCGACGTCACGGCCGCGGTCGAAGCGCACCCGCTGATCGAACTCCGGCGCGAGGAGCTGACCGCGCTGCCCGAATCCGGAGCCGGCGGCGACTGTGTGATCGCAACCGGACCCCTCACGTCGGAAGCCCTGACGCGGGAAATCGAGAACCTGATCGGTACGGACCATCTCTACTTCTATGACGCAATCGCCCCCATCGTTACAGGTGAAAGCCTCGACCACGACCGTTTGTTCCGGGCCTCACGTTACGGCAAGGGAGGCGACGACTACCTGAACTGCTCGCTCGGCGAAGAGGAGTACGGGCGCTTTCGGCGCAGCCTGCTCGAAGCCGACACGATCGAGCTGCGCGAGTTCGAGCGCCCGCTGTTCTTCGAGGGCTGCCTGCCGATCGAGGAACTCGCCCGCCGCGGCGAGGACACCCTGCGCTTCGGACCGATGAAACCGGTCGGGCTGCGCACGCCGGACGGGGAACGTCCCCACGCGGTGGTCCAGCTCCGGCAGGAAGACCTCGCCCGCAGCCAGTACAACCTCGTCGGCTTCCAGTCGCGAATGACCTGGCCCGAGCAGCGCCGGGTGCTCCGGACCCTGCCGGGACTCGGATCCGCCCGCTTCGTCCGCTACGGCCAGGTCCATCGCAACACCTTCATCAACGCCCCTCTCCACCTCGATCGCTGGTACCGCTTGGCAGGACGACCCAACCTGCGACTGGCCGGCCAGATGACCGGCGTCGAGGGCTACCTCGAGTCCGCCGCCACCGGTCTCGCCATCGCCCTCTACCTCGTGCTGCAGGATCGGGACCGGCAGCCGTCGCCGCTCCCCGACACGACCGCGCTCGGCGCCCTCGCCAGACACCTGACCGAGTCGAACCCGAAGCGCTACCAGCCGACGAACATCAACTACGGCCTGCTCGAACCCCTTGCCGGACGCGTCCGGCGACGCGACCGGCGCGCCGCCTACGTCGACCGGGCCCGGCAGGCGCTCGTGGCCTGGAGCGGTAGCATGGGGATCGCGGGAGCGCCTCCGTGGGAACCACCATCGACCATGCCCAGCCAGGAAAACGAGCCGAGCCGTCCGGCGCGCTCGCCGAACTGATCCCGGACTTCCTGGAATACCTGGAGCTGGAGCGCAATTGCTCCGAACACACCGTGCGCGCGTACGGCCGGGATCTCGCGGCCTTCGCCCAGTTCCGAACCGCCAGCGGCAGCGATGACCAGAACCTCGACGACATCGACCAACTGCTGGTGCGGTCCTTCGTCGCCGCTCTCAACCAGCGCCGACTGGCCCGGCGCACTCAGGGCCGTCACCTGTCGGCGCTGCGCGGCCTGTTCCGCTACGCCTGTCTGATGGGCCGCATGCAGTCGAATCCGGCCGAATCCGTGCCTACGCCGAAGGTCGAGAAGACCCTGCCCCGCCACCTGCGTCCGGGCGAGATCGAAGCCCTGCTCGAGGCTCCCGCCGGCCGCGAGGGACCGCTAGGCCTGCGGGACCGCGCGCTACTCGAACTGCTCTACGCCTCGGGTCTCCGCGTCGGCGAACTGGTCGCACTGAACTGGCGCGATGTCGATCTCGGGGCCAGGGTGCTGCGCGTGATCGGCAAGGGAGACCGCGAACGGATGACACCCTTCGGCGGGCCGGCGGAGCAGGCGCTCCGCCAGTGGCTCGACGCCTGGGAAGACGTGTTCCGGCGTCGGGGCGGCAGCGAGGACGGGCACCTGGAGCCGGTTTTCCTGAACCGCAACGGGGGCCGACTCTCGGCGCGGTCCGTTCGGCGCGTCATCGACCGCTACGTCGAAGAGACCGCACAGGCGGCGGGGGCTCATCCGCACGCCCTGCGCCACAGCTTCGCCACCCACCTGCTCGAATCGGGCGCCGACCTGCGCTCGATCCAGGAACTCCTCGGCCACGCTTCGCTCTCGACCACTCAGCGCTACATGCACGTGGATACCGGTCGCCTGCTTCAGGTCTACCGGGAAAGCCATCCCAGGGCGAAGGGCGCCTGAGTTCCTTCCAGACAGCTCAAAGAAGAGGAACCTCGAATGAAACTCCCTGCAGCCCGCCGGACCATTCCGGCCACACCAGGAGCCTGCGCCACAAGACGCAGCGAAGCAAGTTGCGGAAGCAGGCTCCGCCGTGCGGACGGGATGGGCCGAAACACCGAGCCTGCGAGGGGTTTCGGGGCGCTGGCGATGGTCGCCTGCCTGACTTTCTCCGGCGCCGCCTTCGCCCAGGACGACCTGCGCGGCTTCCAGCTCGTTGGCGACTACCAGCTCTTCCTGCAGGGACAGGAGGCGCCCGACGCCCAGCTCTACCTCTCCCGCACCGCGGGCGCCTTCCTCGTCATCGCCGACGGTCTGCCGTCACCGGTGCTGCTGAGCGCCCGCAATCAGATGACCCGCAAGGTCCAGTTGCTCAAGATCTCCCCGGCCGGCGAGGACACACTCGATCTCCTGCCCGGCGCCCTGTTCGGTCCCCCGATGGGGTTCCGGCCAATCCCGAAGGGACTCGAGTTCGCGGTCGATGGCGTCCTGGCCCAGCTCCGGCAGCGCCCCTCCTGGGCCGGCGAGGCGACGCTGGCGGACCTCTACACCCACGAACCGGGCTATCGCCGCGACGCCGGCGCCTACGAGAGCAACCCGGCGGCCATCGCCGAGGCGGCCGCGCTCGGCGCCGGGGTCGAGGTCCGCGTCGTGTTCGGATCCTGGTGTCACGTGTGCGAGCGGTTCATGCCACGCGGCCTGAAGGTCCACGAGGAGCTCGAGGACTCGCCGGTGCGTTTCACCTACTACGGCCTCGGGGACGACAACCCATGGGGTGACGCCGAGGTCGACCGTCTCGGGGTCACGGAACTCCCGACCGCGATCGTCTACCGGAACGGCGAGGAGATCGGCCGTTACATCGGCGGCCCCGGCTGGACCAATCCCGAGGTGTCCCTGCTCAACATTCTGCGAGAGAATCCGTAGACGAGCTGCGAGCGCCCCGTGACGGGAAGCTCGGAGAGCCCCAGACCACCATGACGACGATTCTGCTCGTGCGCCGCGGCGACACGACGTGCATGGCCAGTGACGGCCAGGTCACCAACGGCGCCGCGAATACGGTGGTCAAGGCGAGGGCCCGCAAGGTCCAGCGCGCCGGCAAGGAGCGAGTCCTGGTCGGCTTCGCGGGCGGCGGCGCCGACGCGCTGGCCCTCTTCTCGCGGTTCGAGGCGAAACTCGACGAGTACCAGGGGAACTTCGAGCGCGCCGTGGTCGAACTGGCGATGGACTGGCGCACGGATCGCGCCCTGCGACGGCTCGAGGCTCAGATGATCGTGACCGACGGCCGCAAGAGTTTCCTCGCGATGGGCAACGGCGACCTCCTCGAACCGGACAGCGACATGCCGCTGGCGATCGGGTCGGGCGGCAACTACGCCATGGCCGCGGCTCGCGCGCTGCTCGAGCACACCGAACTCGACGCGGAACGGATCGCGCTCGAGGCGATGCGGATCACGGCCGATCTCTGCATCTACACGAACGACGAAATCACCGTCGAGCGTCTCGAAGCCGCCGGGGACGGCGCATGACGCTCCCTCCGGCGCCACCCGCTTCGTTCGTCGAGGATCTCACGCCGCGCGAGATCGTCGCCGCGCTCGACCGCCATGTCGTCGGCCAGAAGGACGCCAAGCGCGCGGTGGCCATCGCCATGCGCAACCGCTGGCGGCGCCAGCAGCTCGACCCGGAAACCGCCGAGGACATCGCGCCCAAGAACATCCTGATGATGGGTCCCACCGGCGTCGGCAAGACGGAGATCGCGCGCCGGCTGGCCAAGCTCGCCCGCGCCCCCTTCCTCAAGATCGAGGCGAGCAAGTTCACCGAGGTCGGCTACGTCGGCCGCGACGTCGAGTCGATCGTCCGCGATCTGATGGAGCTCTCGGTGGTGATGGTGGGAGAGGAGAAACGGGCCGCGGTCGAGGCCGACGCCGCGTCCCGGGCCGACGAGCGGCTGCTCCAGATCCTCGTCCCCCAGGCGCCCCAACCGGCCGGCGAGTCCGGCGATCCCGCCGACCAGGCGGCGCCCACCGAGACCCGCGA
This sequence comes from Thermoanaerobaculia bacterium, assembly GCA_965116955.1. GTDB lineage: Bacteria > Acidobacteriota > Thermoanaerobaculia > Multivoradales > Multivoraceae > Multivorans. Next base: position 768,874 of record OZ220742.1, read on the forward strand.
GCGTTTCCGCGAGTGGCTCAAGGAGGGCCGCCTCGACCACCGGATGGTCGAGATCGAGGTCGACGACGCTTCGCAACAGCAGTTCGAGATGTTCACGCCCCAGGGCGTGGAGGCGGTCGGCATCAACCTGAAGGAGATGCTCCCGGGTCTGTTCGGCAAGCGCAAACGCCAGATGGTCGAGGTGAGCGAGGCGCGGGAGATCCTGAGACGGCAGGAAGCCGAAGCGCTGATCGACCGCCAGGACGTTGCCGACGAAGCCCGGCTGCGGGTCGAACAGGCCGGCATCGTCTTCCTCGACGAGATCGACAAGGTCGCCGGCCGCGATGGCGGCCACGGTCCCGACGTGTCCCGCGAAGGGGTTCAGCGCGATCTCCTGCCGATCGTCGAAGGGACGACGGTGACCACCAAGTACGGACCGGTCAGGACCGACCACGTCCTGTTCATCGGCGCCGGTGCGTTCCACGTGGCCAAGCCGTCGGACCTGATCCCGGAACTTCAGGGTCGTTTCCCCATCCGCGTCGAACTGGGAGCGCTGGGCGAGGAGGAGTTCGTCCGCATCCTGACCGAGCCGGACAGCGCCCTGACCACGCAGTACAGAGCGCTCCTCGGCGCGGAGGGCCTGGACCTCTCCTTCGGCGACGATGCGGTCCGGGAAGTCGCCCGGCTCGCGGTGCAGGTCAACTCGCAGACCGAGAACATCGGCGCCCGCCGTCTGGCGACGCTGATGGAGCGGCTGCTGGAAGAGGTCTCCTTCGAGGCGCCGGACATGAACGGCGTGAACCTGAAGGTCGACGCCGCCTACGTGAACCGTGCGCTCGCCGACGTCGTGAAGGACCGTGATCTCAGCCGCTATGTCCTCTGAATCGAGCCGTCGCCGTCTGCTTCCGCCGCTCGGACTGGCCGTGGTCCTGCCCGCCCTCCTCGCCAGCCTGGGCTGCGGGCTGAAGGGTGATCCCCTGCCCCCGATCCGACCGCCGGAACCGGTCGCGGACGAGGTTCCGGCCGAAGCCGAACCCACGGACGAGGAAAGCGAAGACTCCGAACCCGGAGCCGACGACAGCGACGAGGAGGAGGACGGCGACAGCGCTCAAGGGCCGGCATGAGCGATCAGGACGGCACGCCGTTCCTGCTCGTGTCCGGCGCCGGCAACGACTTCATCGCCCTCGTCGAGCGTCCGGCCCCGGCTGCCGGGACAATCAGGTCCTGGTGCCGCCGGGGCGTGTCGGTCGGCGCCGACGGCCTGTTCACACTGCGCCGGATAGCAAGTGGACGCTACGCCCTCGAATACGCGAACGCCGACGGCGCCCGGGCGGCCCTGTGCCTGAACGCCGCCCGCTGCGCGGCCCGCCTCGCCTTCGAGCAGGAACCGCACGCCGGGGAACTGACGATCGAGACCGGCGCCGGCGACCTGGTCGCCGAGTCCGTCGACGACACGCGCACCGCCGTCCGCGTGCCGGTGCCCGCGGCGGGCCGGCGGATGACGCTGCGCGCGAACGGCCGGGACGTTCCGGGATGGCGGATCGACGCCGGCGTCCCGCACTTCGTCCTCCGGTGGCAGGGCGACCTGGACGAGGCGCCGGTGGCGTCGCTCGGGGCGGCGCTGCGAGCGCACCCCGACCTGGGCCCGGACGGCGCCAACATCCATTTCGTCGACCTCGATCCGCCGAAACGCTTCCGCATCCGGTCCTTCGAGCGCGGAGTGGAAGCGGAGACCCTCGCCTGCGGCACGGGCGTCGTGGCGGCGGCCGCCTGCGCGATCGCCGACGGCCGGCTGTCGCTGCCCGCGGCGGCCTCCACGCGCGGCGGCTTCGAACTGCGGCTCGAAGCCGCTCCGAACGGGCCCGACGGTCTCGGCCGCTGGCGCCTGTCCGGCGACGCCAGGATCGTCGCCAGGGGCCGCATCGCCCCGGCCGCCAGTACCTAAAGGCGGCTTGCTACCCTCCGCCCATGAGCAGCGGCTTTCTTCCCGTAGACGAGCAGATGGAGTTGCTCCTCCGGGGTGCGGTCGACGTGGTCGAAGAGGACGCCCTGCGGCAGCGTCTCCAGCAATCCCGCGCAGAGAACCGTCCACTGCTCGTCAAGACGGGCTTCGATCCCACCGCGCCCGACCTGCACCTCGGCCACGCCGTGCTGCTGCGGAAGATGGGCCACTTCCAGCAACTCGGTCACCGGGTCGTCTTCCTGGTCGGCGACTTCACCGCGATGATCGGCGACCCGACCGGAAAGAAGGCCACCCGGCCGCAACTCGCGCGCGAAGAGGTGCTGGCCAACGCAGAGACCTACCAGGAGCAGGCCTGGCAGATCCTCGACCGGGAACTGACCGAGATCCAGCACAACAGCGAGTGGCTCGGAGCGCTCGGCGCGGAGGGTCTGGTCCGCCTCGCCGGCTCCTACACGCTGGCCCGGATGATGGAGCGGGAGGACTTCCGGGACCGCTTCGAGAAGCACGAACCGATCTCCATCCACGAGCTGCTCTATCCCCTGACCCAGGGCTACGACTCCGTCGTCATGGAGGCCGACGTCGAGCTCGGCGGACACGACCAGTTGCTCAACCTCCTCGTGGGTCGCGACCTGATGCGGGCCCGCGGCATGGAACCCCAGATCGCGCTCACCGTGCCGCTCCTGGTCGGCACCGACGGCACCCAGAAGATGTCGAAGAGCCTGGGCAACGCGATCGCGTTCGAAGACTCGCCCCGGGAGATGTTCGGCCGCACGATGTCGATTCCCGATGACCTGATGTGGGACTGGCGGTTGCTGCTCACCGATATGGACGAGGCCGAGATCGACCGCCAGAAGGCCGACGTCGCGGGCGGGCAGGCAAGCCCACGCGACCTGAAGGCCGACCTCGCGCATGACCTCGTGCGCCGCTTCCACGGCCCCGGCGCCGCCGACGAGGCGCGCGCCGAGTTCGACCGCATGTTCCGTGGCGGCGGCGTGCCGGACGAGGTCGAAACCCGCGTCGTTCCGTCCGGACAGGCGCTCTTCACCCTGATCGCCGACACCGGCCTGTCGGGAAGCCGGGCCGAAGCCCGACGCCTGATCCAGCAGGGCGCCGTCTCCCTCGACGGCGAGAAGATCGGCGATCCCTACTTCACCCTGCCGGATGGAGCCAACGCGCTGCTGAAGGTCGGAAAGCGCCGGTTCCTGCAGGTTGTAGCCCCAGCCGCCGATGCCGCAGACTGAGCGTCACCAGGATCTCCAGCCGGGCCTCAGCGGCGACGAGGAACTGCCGGCCCTGCGGGTCGGCGTTCGCATTCTCCTGTTCGCCCTGGGCTCTTTTCTCGTCCTCTTCGGTCTGATCTTCGGCCCGCTGCCCCTGATCCCCGCGGTCGTCCTGGTCCCCGCGGGTGTGGCCCTGCTCTCACTCGCCAGCAACAGGCTGAACCTGCGCCTCAGAGCCTTCATCATGCGCCGCTGGCCCAACGCCTGGCACCGGATTCAGAAAGTCCGCGCCTGGCTGCACCGCCGGCTAAGCTGACGGCCCTCTGGGCCGCTACGCCTTCGACGCGCGCTTCTTCAGGCCCCGCAGGAAGACCCCGTTGAGCGCGATCAGCACGACGGCGACGACGATCCACTGCGCGAACATGTTGCCAACGCCCAGAGGCCCCCAGAGGGGCTCGTTCCGGGCGCTCCAGATCATCCACGCCACCAGCGCCAGCGCCTCGATGGCCACCAGCCGGATCGCCCAGTCCCACCACGCACCGACCTGCATGTCCTGGTCGCCGCTGTTGATCATCTCGGCGCGGAAGCGGGTGACGCCGTAGCGGATCGCGATCAGGGCGAAGAAGAAACCGCACGACATCAGGGCGACGCTCCAGACGTTGTCCTGATTCAGGAAGAACGGCTGCCAGAGGGCCGAGGGTATGCCGAAAACGAAGGCCGCCGCCGCGAGCGAGAGGATCGCCTTGCGCCGTTCGAGTCCCGCCTCCTCGAGCGCCAGACCGACCAACTGGAACATCGCCACGAGCGACGTCCAGGCGGCGAACACCAGAGCCATGAAGAACAGGATCATGAAGAAGGAGCCGCCCGGCATCGCGTTGAAGAGCTGCGGTATCCAGATGAAGGTCAGGCCCTCGTTGCCGGCGCCGACGATCTGGCCGGCGGCTCCGGGCATGATCGAGAAGACCGTGCAGAGCACCATGACGCCCGCGAGCAGCGACACGCTGTTGTTCCCGAACGCGAGCAGGAAGGAGTTCAGGTTCGTGTCCTCCCGGCGGCGTGAGAACACGGCATAGGTCAGCACCAGGCCCCAGCCGGCGCCCGTGTCCCAGGCGTTCTGCGTCAGGGCCTGCAGCCAGATGTTCGAGTCCAGCAGATCGCTCCAGTTGGGCCTGAACAGGAACTCCAGACCGTTCACCGCGCCAGGCAGCGTCACCGCCCGGACGGCGAGCACTACGACCAGCACCAGCAGCGCCGGCATCAGGATCCGCACCACGCTCTCGATGCCCCGGATCCCCTTGAGCACGACGATGACGCCCATCGCCAGCGCCAACGCGTGGAAGACGAGCACCAGGGGCGTGTAGGAGAACTCCTCCCAGAGCGTGACCGACCGCTCGCCCCGAAGCTGCAACGTGATGGCCGCGAGGAAGTAGCGCAGGGTCCAGCCCATGACCACCGCGTAGTAGAAGCCGATCGCCGCCGCCACCCACGCGATCCACGCGCCCATCCAGGCAAACCGTTCGCCCATCATCGCCGCGAACGTTCCCACCGTGCCGTTGCGCATCCTCTTGCCGAGCGCGAACTCGGCCAGGATCAGCGGCACCGACCAGAGCATCAGGAAGACGACCCAGGCGACGAGGAAGGACCCGCCGCCGTTGGACGCCGCGATCCGGGGGAACCGCCAGATGTTGCCCGTGCCGACGGCCATGCCGAGCATGGCGAGCATCAGCCCCCAGCGGCTGGAGAAGAGTTGGACGCCTGCGGCCAGTTCCCGGATCCCTCCCACCCGTTCCGATGGTGTCAGCGCGAAGCGCAGACAGTATCAAGTCGCCTGAGCAGGCGTAGACCTCCGCGGTGCTGGCCCTTCCGCCGGCCAACAGTGGAGCACGAGGGAACTGCTTCCGCTGCCGCGGAAGTCGGCCCGTAGGCCACCGAACTACGGCCGAAGCAGATAGTCCGACGGCGCACCCAGACGTGATCTGGACTCCAGATAAACCCACTGACTACGGTAGACCGCCCGACGCCTTCTCCCTCAGCGGCCCATCCAGGCAGAACAGAACTGCCGCGTTCTTCTCGTCAAGATCGTCCGGACGCTCTGAGGGGACAACGCGAAGGCGGCGAAGAGTCCCACCTCGCCTTACGATCAGCTTTAGCGGGACCGCGGCTTTCACTCTTCCCGCAAGAAAGTCGACCGCATACCGATGGGAGAAGAACCGCACCTCTTCACCGGAGAGGCTCAAGATCCGGTCGCCAACTCTGAGACCCGCTCTGTCCGCGGGTCCTTCCAGCTCGACATGCGCTATCGTCATCAAGCCACTTTCGAAGTCGACCGAGAATCCAATCCCAAGGTAGCCGGCGCTCTCGGAACCGGGCGCTCCCCAAAGGACTGGTGCGGCAAGAAGAGCCAGGAAAAGAACAAAGAACACCGGCTTGGATACGGCTGTCCGACGTCGGCAATCGGGTCGGCACAGGGTGACAGTCTCTTTCTCTCTCAATCGGATTCCTCCATCTCATTGAGCGTCCCGGGAAACACGTCCACTGGACTGCACTCTTCGCTTGGCGCGGGGCACCAGAGATAACGGCCAGGGGCAAGGCTGATCAGCACGATGTCTTCGCCGGCCTCCGCGATCGCCCGCCCCATGTCAGCGCGCAGGCGAGCGAGGTCGATGGCCGCTCCTGACTCGGCTACAAGCCGACTATTCAGCCGCCTCGGGAGCCGGAGGTCGCCTCGCGTCGTTTCGAGTTCTACCCTGACTGTCCCGCCGTCTGAAACGTCCCACCTCTGTGCTACGGCTCCGAAACCGTCAGACCACGCCACAACATCGACGACGGACACCGGTGATGGAAACCAGTACTGGCGATCACCGGTAAACGGCGACCCTCCCTCAACCAAGGACCCGGACTTCACCGACACGAAACCGCCGCGCACCGGAACGCCACCCGAAGTGACGACGACGCGGACTGGTTCCAGAGAAACGAGGCGAACGTCGAGGCCGTCCATCCGGTCCGGGTCGCCGAGTGCGAATTGAGTCGGCTCGGACCGGTAGAGTCGGCCATCGATTCGAGCCTCAGCGAGGATGTCGAACTGCCCATCCGGCATACCGGAGACTGAGTAGCCGCCGGCGGCACCGGCTCGAACCTCCCAGTCGCTCGGAAGTGCGTAGTCGCCCTTGACATGGCGCATCACATGGCGCCGAACGATGACCTTTGCTGCGGCAATGCCCTCACTCTCGCCGTCCACGACCCTCAAGACGCGTCCCGAGACCTTTCCGTCAGGCAGCTCAATCAAGGGTCGGGCAACGCCATCTTCTTCGGCGACTATGTCGACCCAGCCGGCATCGGAAACGGTCTGCGAATCGAACCCTGACCAACTTCCTTCTTCCCATGTACCCTCGCATGGGTCGCATGAAGGCGCAGACGTCAAGTCCACGGTCCATTCCCCGTCTCGCGGTAGAAGGCCCCTGAATTCGCCGAGAGGGTCGGTCCTGAACGCCACGCGCTCGCTTCCCCAAAGACCACCGAACCAAAGCATCGCATCGGCAAGAGGCTCATCGCCGCGGCGCGCACGACCCTCGACCGGAACAGCCTCCAGTTCCATCTGAAGGTGATCGTTGCCGAACAACTGGACCAACTCCTCACGCCACCTGTTGCCTTGGCGATCACCTACCCGAATCTCGTAGTGCCCGGCGGGCAAGCCATTCCAAACGAAGAGCCTTGCGCCCGTACGACTTGCATCGAAGCTCGCAGTTCGTCGCTCGATGCCGCCGAAGTCGTTCAAGACGACGGCCGTCGCGTTGACGACCAGTGAATCGCTCATCGTGCTCGCGCCGGTCCAGATCTCCAGAGAAAACCGATTCCCCTCAGACGACAGCAGGTCACCAAGTGCGACCTCGTCGCCGAGCACAGCGACCTGCACGGGCCAACTCTGGTTAGGCGATCCCGCCAAGCTCAGCCCGTAGTCGCCCGTACCAAGTCCCTCCAGGAGAAACACGCCCTCCGTATCGGTCCAAGTCACAAAGGGGAAACCGCCGTCACCCGGATCCAAGACCACGAGGCGCTCGGGGGCATCGGGAAACCTGCCGGAAACAGACGCACCGCGCGCAGGCTCCTCGACCGTGACAAGAAGTTCCTCCGGAACCGTCAGGGACAGGGCACTCCAAGGAACGAACTCCCCAAGGCGAACACTGAGACTTGCCTTCTCGCCAAGCGCGAAGGGGCAAACGACCAAGGTGTCGCGAGGGCCAAAGACAGACCCATCGGGCGCACCACGTCTGCACGGTCCCCGGTGGAAGCCAGCCTTCAAGTGGCGACCGGGACTCCAGATCCTACCAACAACATAGAGATCCGAGGGCTTCCAGCGGTCCACTTCAACATCCGAGCTGAGGACGTGAAGAGTGATCCGGCCGGCCCGCACTAGATTCACATCGGCCGCTGATTCCTTCGGACCCACGTACACCGACGGCGACCAATAGCCGGGCGCTCGTGCCCGAACGATCCAGCCCGTTGCAAGTTCCGGAACAAGGACCTCCACACCGGCCAAGGCCGCACCGGTCTCAACGGCATCCGTGACAAGTTCCTCGCGGCTGACCGGATGAAGCACCGCAAAGACGACTTCGGACGGCGTGGAATCAGCCGAAGCCAACGAAGGAACAAGCCGGAGTTCGAGAGTCGCCGAACTCCGGCTCGGCTGAATGGCTGCGACGCTGGTTCCAGCAAGCAGAACAAGACCTGCAGCCAGTGAGCCGAGCCGCTCCGCACTCCAGAATCTCGACAACGGTGCGCCCAAGTGCATCACAGGCCTGGCCGTGCTCCGAGAGCAAGGCCGAACGGCGACCGCTTCGGGCGCGTGCACGCGACTCCAACGAGCGACGATGCCGGCCAACACTGGCTTCAGCCCTTCAAGGATGTGCACCTTACGCGAACGCGTAGCCGTTCTGCGAGTTCTTGCAGTGGGCCACGATCGTCTTACAGGTCTTGGTCACCTTTTCGGTCCGAGAACCGTCCGACTCAGTTGTAATCACCGTGGTGACACTCGACTCGCATCCGCCCATTCCCGTGTGCGTCGTATCGTCGCCGCACTTACCCGTGTCACAGGTCTTGTTGCATTCACTCGCCATGAGTCCTGCGGGGGAACCGGCGAGGAGCAGCGCAAAGAACAGCACGCTCAGCAGCGGACCAGTGAACCAACGGTCTTTCTTCATTGCAGAGAACCTCCTTCGTGGATTGCCGTGAACATCGACCGGCAACCACTCTAGCGAGCCGAAGAAGAAAAAACCGGACATGACACGACCAATTCCGGCCAGATTCCGCCAAAACCGGCCAGATCCGGGCATTCAACTCGAGCGCGTCGCCGCCCATGCATCGCAGCCCGAGGTTCGCACCGAAGGGAACGGAAGCGGAACGGACCTGTATCCTCCCGGATCAGCGGGCTGGAGACAGGCGGGTTCTGCTACGCGACCAGGTCGCAGCCGGCGAAGAAGAAGGCCCGCTCGATCGCAGCGTTCTCAAGCGAATCGCTGCCGTGGATCGCGTTGTTCTGGATGTCCGTGCCGTAGAGGTTCCTGATCGTGCCAGGAGCCGCCTGGGTGGAGTCGGTCGCGCCCATCGTGTCCCGGAGGTGAGCGACGGCGTCGTCACGAGCCAGCGCGATCGCCACCACCGGACCACTCGTCATGAACGCGACCAGGTCGGCGTAGAACGGCCGTTCGCGATGCACCGCGTAGAACGCCTCGGCCTGGGCGCGCGAGAGTCGCATCCGGCGCGTGGCCTGGATCTCGAATCCGGCGTCCTCCAGGTGGGCGACGATCCTGCCCGTGTTGCCGGCGCGGACAGCGTCCGGCTTGATGATGGTCAGCGTCTCTTCCATCCCGACTATCTCCCAGCACTCATCATCTCAGGGCCTCGGAAACCCGCGCGCCCATCTCGGCCGGCGAATCGACGACCAGAACTCCAGCCGCGGCGAGCGCCGCCTTCTTCTCGGCCGCGGTGCCCTTGCCGCCCGCCACGATGGCGCCGGCATGGCCCATCCGCCGGCCCGGCGGAGCGGTGGCGCCGGCGATGAAGCCGACGACGGGAACGTCGAGGTGCTCGCCGATCCAGGCCGCCGCCTCCTCTTCCGCCGTACCGCCGATCTCGCCGATCAGGACCACGGCTTCCGTCGCCTCGTCCCCGGCGAACAACTCCAGCACGTCGATGAAGCTCGTGCCGTTGATCGGATCGCCGCCGATGCCGACGCAGGTGGTCTGGCCGAGCCCTTCGTTGGTGAGCTGCCACACCGCCTCGTAGGTCAACGTGCCGCTCCGGCTGATCACGCCGACGTTGCCCGGCTCGTGGATGTGGCCGGGCATGATGCCGACCTTCGCCTGGCCAGGGGTGATCAGGCCCGGGCAGTTCGGCCCCAGCAGACGGCTGTCCCGGCCCCGGAGAAAGGCCTTCACGCGGACCATGTCCTGCACCGGGATGCCCTCGGTGATGCACACGATCAGCTCGACGCCGGCGTCGGCCGCCTCCATGATCGCGTCGGCGGCGAACGGCGGCGGCACGAAGATCAACGTCGCGTTGCAGCCGGACTCCCGCCGCGCGCGTTCGACCGAGTTCCAGACCGGAAAGCCCTCGACCGTCGACCCGCCCTTGCCGGGGGTCACGCCGCCGACGACCTCGGTGCCGTAGTCGCGGCAGCCCATCGCGTGGAACAGTCCTTCCCTGCCGGTGATGCCCTGGACGATCAGCCGCGTGCTCTCGCCAACCAGAATCGACATCGGCTCAGCCTCCCGCGGCCCTGCTCTTCAGAGCCTCGACCGCGCGCTCCGCGGCGCTCGCCATGCCGTCGGCGACGAGAAAGTCGAAGTCCGCCCGCTCGAGCACCTCGCGACCCTCCTCGACGTTCGTCCCCTCGAGCCGGACCACGACCGGCACCGCCACCGGCGTGCCGTCGGCGGCCAGTTCGTCGATCGCCGCGACGACGCCGCGGGCGATGCGGTCGGTGCGCGCGATGCCGCCGAAGATGTTGATCAGCACGGCCTCGACCGCCGGATCGGAGAGGATGATCCGAAAGGCGCTCGCCACCGCCTCCTGGGAAGCGGAACCGCCGACATCGAGAAAGTTGGCCGGCTCGGCGCCGTAGAGCTTGATGATGTCCATCGTCGCCATCGCCAGACCGGCGCCGTTGACCATGCACCCGATGCTGCCGTCCAGCTTGATGTAGCTGATGCCGTGCTCCGAGGCCTCGACCTCCAGCGGATTCTCTTCGTGCACGTCCCGCAGCTCAGCGACATCGCGCTGCCGGAAGAGAGCGTTGTCGTCGAAGTTCATCTTCGCGTCCAGGGCGTAGACGTCGCCCTTGGAGTCCACCATCAGCGGGTTGATCTCGACCAGGGAAGCGTCGGTTTCCAGATAGGCCGCGACGACGCTGGCGACGATCGACTGGATCTGGCGAGCCGTGCCGCCCTCGAATCCGAGCCCCGACGCGATCCGCCGGCACTGGAACGGCAGGACGCCGAGAAGCGGATCGATCAACTCACGCCGGATCGCGCCGGGATCCGACTGGGCCACTTCCTCGATGTCCATCCCGCCGGAGCGCGACGCCATCAATAGCGGGCGTTCGGCGGCGCGGTCGAGCGTCACGCCCAGGTACAGCTCCTGGTCGATCTCCAGAGCTTCCTCGATCAGCACCTGGCGCACCTGCTGACCTTCGGGGCCGGTCTGATGGGTCACCAGTTGCATGCCCAGGATTTCGTCGGCCAGCCGCTCCGCCTCGGCCGGGTTCGACGCCACCTTGACGCCACCTCCCTTGCCGCGGCCGCCGGCGTGAATCTGCGCCTTGACCACGCAGCGGCCGCCGAAGTCCTCGCAGATCCGCGCCGCCTGAGCGGGATCGTCGATGACCTTGCCCTGGGGCACGGCCGCCCCGAACCGGCGCAGGATCCCCTTGGCCTGAAACTCGTGGATCTTCACGGGCGACGGCTCTTCAGTCGAGGTTTTCGACGATCGCCTGACCGAACTCAGAGGTCTTCAGCAGCGTCGCGCCTTCCATCTGGCGCTCCAGGTCGTAGGTGACCCGCTTCTGCCGGATGGCGCGGCCGATCGCGTTCTCGATCGACGTGGCCGCCTCGTTCCAGCCCAGCCAGTTCAGCATCATCACGCCCGACAGGATGACCGAGCAGGGGTTCACCTTGTCCTGGCCGGCGTACTTCGGCGCCGTGCCGTGTGTGGCCTCGAACAGCGCGACGCCGTCCCCCTCGTTGGCGCCCGGCGCCATGCCCAGACCGCCGACCTGGGCGGCCAGGGCGTCCGAGAGGTAGTCGCCGTTCAGGTTGGTCGTCGCGATCACGTCGTACTCGTCGGCCCGCAGCAGCACCTGCTGGAACATCGCGTCCGAGATGCGGTCCTTGACCAGGATGCGCCCGTTCGGCATGCGGCCGTCGTGTTTCGACCAGAGATCGTCCTCGGTCACCGTGCAGTCCGCGAAGTCCTCGGCCGCGAGCTCGTAACCCCACTCCTTGAACGCGCCCTCGGTGAACTTCATGATGTTGCCCTTGTGCACCAGGGTCACGCTGTCCCGGCCCTGGGCGCGGGCGTACTCGATCGCCTTGCGGACCAGGCGCTTGCTCCCGGTCACCGAGACCGGCTTGATCCCGATGCCCGAGTCGGCGCGGATGTCGCGGCCGAGCTTCTGCTGGACGAAGTCGATCAGCGCCTTCGTCTCCGCCGTCCCCTCCTGCCACTCGTGGCCGGCGTACACGTCCTCCGTGTTCTCCCGGAAGAGGACCATGTCGACCTTCTCCGGCTCGCGCATCGGCGACGGCACGCCGTCGAAGTAGCGAACCGGCCGCACACAGGCGTAGAGGTCAAGCAACTGCCGGAGCGCCACGTTCAGGCTGCGAATGCCCCCGCCGACGGGCGTCGTCAACGGGCCCTTGATCGCGACACGGTAGTAGCGGATCGCGTCGACCGTGGCGGCCGGCAACCACTCGCCGGTCTCCGCCAGGGCCTTCTCGCCGGCCAGGATCTCGAGCCAGGCGATGGCGCGCTCTCCCGAGTACGCCTTCGCTACCGCGGCGTCCGTTACGGCCTGGGCCGCGCGCCAGATGTCGGGGCCGATGCCGTCTCCCTCGATGAAGGGAACGATCGGTCGATCCGGAACGACCAGAACGCCGTCCTGCCAGCCGACCTCCTGACCGCCGGCTGGCGGCTCGACGGGGGGTTCGCTCACGGCGGCGCAGAGTATCACGTTACCCGTCCGAAGTCCGAGGCGGGCCGCGGAACGGGCTGCTAGTGTCTCGCGAATGAGCGCGGAGCGCGTCTTCCACCTGCCGACGCCGGAGCACGGCGCCACGTGGGAGGGCATCGACTGGGAAGCTCTGGTCGACGCCGCCGTGCGCTGCCGCGAACAGGCCTACGCGCCGTACAGCGACTTCCGGGTCGGTGCCGCGCTGTTGGCCGCGAACGGCAGGATCTACACCGGCTGCAACGTGGAGAACCGGGTGCTGGGCCTCTCCCTGTGCGCCGAGCGCGGCGCGCTTTCGGCGGCCGTGGTGGACGGTCAGCGCACCTTCGTCGCCATGGCGCTTGCCACCGGCGCCGTGCCTCCGAGCACGCCCTGCGGGCAGTGCCGGGACGCCCTGGCCGAGTTCAGTTGCGACCTGCCGATCGTGGCGGTCACCGCCGGCGCCCATGACGCACCGAACTGGAGCCGGTTCACGCTGCACGAACTGCTGCCGGAGCCTTTCGTGCTCGATCCGCCCGAAGACTGATTCCGACTTCAGGCCGCCATGAGCGCCGGCACGGGCGCCCACGCTTCCGTTCAGGTCCCGCCGGCCTCGGCCGCGAGGGCATCCTCCACCGTGTCGTAGGTCGGAAACAGTGACCCGACGCCGGCGACGGTCAGCAACTGGACGATCCGTTCGGAAGGCCGCACCAGGATGAGTTTCCGTTCCTCCGCGCGGAGCCTGACCAGGTACCCGACGAGCTCGCCGATGCCGGTCGAGTCCATGTAGTTGACATTGGAGAGGTCGAGCAGGACATGGCCGTCGCCGTCCGCCAGGCTCCGCTTCAGGGCGTCTGCCAGGAACCGCGCGCTCTCTCCGAGCTTGATCACGCCCTCTACCGCCAGCAGGCTGGAGTCACCGATCTGCTGCTTGTTGATGATCATCGGTGGGACGCCAAGGGCGGCGACCTTGGCGGCTAGCGGCTGAACCGACCCACGAAGGCGCTTCGCTTGCCGGGGCTCTTCCATTTGGCGCCCAGACCCGGACCTTCCCACGTGTGCTCGATGGCGACGCCGGGCATCGCCCCGTCCGTCGGGGCGAGGGGCGGATAGAAGACCGTCTCGTTGCCGCAGAGGTGGTCCCTGTGATCGAGCGGCCGCGTCCTCACCGCGGCCAGGTCGCCCGCCGTGACCGAGGCAGCCCCGTTCGGTCGCAGATCGAACATGACGTCCGCTGCCTCGACCCGGGCCACGTCCGCAAGGAGCGCTCCCCCCATGCCGCGGGCGAAGCCCTGGAGCGCCGAACGCTGCGACCCGTCCGCGGCCGCGTCCACGATCAGCACGGACTCCGTGGTCCGCGATTCGGCGTACGGATCGCCCAGAGTCGCATCGGAGCGGACGACCGCCAGCACCGAGAGGCCCGAAAGGTCGACGCCGTCCCAACCGCCCGATTCGATCCGCCAGGCCATGATCGCCTCGTTGCCGACCAGCCCGACTTCGGAGTTGGCGAAACAGGGACCGGTGTAGACGTCAGCCGTCCGCGCTTCGAGATAGGTGCCCGCAACCCCGGTCGCGCTGACTGCGGAGGGCAGGACGGCCAGAAGCAGGGCGGGGATGAGCAGACGCTGACCAACCCGTGAAGTGAATCTCATGTCGACAGGTCTCCGTGGCTGTGACCGTGGCTCTCGAAGCAACGGCGGCCTTCCCGGCAGTCCTCCCGGGAGGCTACCGCGCCGTCGGGCCCGAGACAGTTCATGCTGTGAGTACACCAGACGAAACCGTCGTCGATCTCGTGCTGCGGGTCGACGTCCGCGCCCGGCGCCACCGGCGCCAGGGTCATGAACATCGTCTTCCAGCGCAGCCGCCGGCAGAGCTGCGGAGCCTGGGGTGCAGGGAGTCGGTCGGCCATCGCTTCAGATCTCCGTCCCGGCAGCCCGCCCCAGCGCTCGCCGCACCGCGGTCCGGGCAAGCTGGACCTTGTACCGGTTGCCGCTCATCGGCCGCGCGCCTTCCACCGCGGCATCCGCGGCCGCGGCGATCGTCTCCGACGTCAGTTCCTGACCGGACAGAACGTCACCCGCCGCTGCCGCTACATACGGTGTCGGGGCGGCGTGGCCGAGCACGATCCGCGCCTTCTCCGCTCGCGGTGCCGAGCCGGTGAGCGTCACCGCGGCCGCCATCAGCGGCCAGTCCAGCGAGCGGCGCTGGCGGACTTCGTACACGGCCGTCCGGGACCCTTCGACGTTCGCTTCGACGCCGGCGAGAAGCTCGCCCGGCGCCAGCGTGTTCTCGCGCTCTCCGGCGGTTTGGGGCGCCCGGTACAGCGCCTCGACCGGCAGCCGCCGCTCACCGGCGGGCCCGTGAACCACCGCTTCCGCTCCCAGCGCGACCAGCAGCGGCGCCAGGCTGGACGGGCTGACGAACCGGGCTTCTCCTTCGGGGAAGATCGCGTGGTAGCGATTGTCGCCCCCGGCGACCATCGAGCGGCCGTCGGCGGTCAGCGCCAGCAGGCCGAAGCCCCGGCGGTAGTACCAGCACCGGGGCCGCTGGAGCAGATCGCCGCCGAGCGTGCCCATCTCCCGCAACTGCGCGCTGGCGACACCGTCGATCGCGACCGCCAGGGCGGGCAGGGCCGCGATCGCGCCGTCATGGTCCCGCAGTTCCTGCAGGGTCGTCATGGCGCCCACGCGGAGCATGCCGCCGTCGAGCTCGATCCCCGAGAGGCCCGCCACGCCGCGAAGCGCGACCAGCCGGTCGACCCGTTCGACGTCGTCCTTGAGCAGGCTCAGAAGATCCGTACCCCCGGCCAGCGCCTCGCTGCCCTCCGCTGCCAGCAGACCGACCGCCTGTTCGACGGTCGCCGGCGCCGCGTAGCCGAAGGGGCGCATCAGGCCGGCCCTCCGCGTCCGGCCAGCGCATCCAGCACCCGGTCGGGCGTCAACGGCAGATAGGGCACCCGGACGCCGATCGCGTTCGCCACCGCGTTGCTGATCGCGGCGCCGGGCGAGATGACCGGCGGTTCGCCCAGGCCGATCACGCCGCGCTCGTCGTAGCCCGGGCCGGTCATCATGTGGACCTCGAGCGACCCCACGTCGACGAGACCGGCGAGCTTGTAGAACTCCATGTCCGCGTTCAGCAGCCTGCCGCTCACCGGATCCGGGATCCACTCCTCGTAGAGCGCGTAGCCGACGCCCATGATCAGGCCGCCGTAGACCTGGCTCTCAGCCAGCCGGCGATTGATGATCAGGCCGCAGTCCTGGACCGCGATCATCCGCTCGACATGCACGACGCCGGTGTCCGTGTCGACCTCGACTTCGGCGATCTGCACGCCGCCGACGCCGCTCGATATCAGCCGGCCGGGACCCGGATTCCGGCCCTGGACGCTGATCGGCGCGCCGCCGATCTGAGCGGCCGCCTCGCGCCAGGACATCCCGCGGGAGGAATCCCCGTCCACGAACACCCGGCCACCCCCGGCGACCAGTTGCTCCGGCTCGGCGTCGAGCCGCGGCGCCACGTGGACAAGCACCTCGCGCAGGGCGTCCTGCGCGGCCCGCCGGGTCGAGGCGGTGACGCCGCCCACCGTCGAGCTGCCGCCGGAGGGACCCGACTGCGGGTACACGTTGTCGCCCAGGGACACGCGCACCTGATGGAGCTCGAGGCCGAAGGTCTCGGCGAGCACCTGGGCCACGATCGTGCGAGTCCCGGTGCCGATGTCCTGGCTGCCGATCCGCGCCTCGACCGCGCCGTCCGGATGAACGGTCACGTCGCAGTTGCTCGAGTGGCCGCGACCGCCCCAGGTGTGAACGGAGACGCCGAGCCCACGCTGAACCGCGCCCTCGCGTTCACGCCCGCGGGGCTGCCAGCGCTCCTTCCAGGACGCCATCTCGGCGGCGATCCCCAGTTGCTCCCGGTAAGTGTCCGGCCGGCCGGTCAGGTCCAGGTTGCGCTCGAGAAAGTCGATCGGATCGAGACCCAGTTCGTCGGCCAGGTCGTCCAGGACGGCCATCGTCAGGAAGCAGGCCTGCGGGTGGTTCGGCGCCCGCCAGGCTCTGGAGCCGGCCAGGTTCGTCGGCACGGAGGTATGGCGGGTGCGGCGGTTCGGCAACCTGCTGAAGACGTACGGCAGGGGCGTCTGGCCCGTACCCGGAAGGCCCCCCGAACCCCAGGAGTCCGAGTCCCAGGCCACGAGCTTCCCCTGCTCGTCGGCCGCCGCCCGGATGCGGGCGAAGGCGGACGGACGGCTGCCCGCGACCGTCACCTCCTGGTCTCTTTCGAGGAAGAGTTTCACCGGCGCACCCGCCTTGCGCGCGAGCTCGGCGCCGACGATGCCCCAGCGGTCCGGCGAGAACTTCGAACCGAAGCCGCCGCCCATGTACTCGGTCCGGATCCGGACCTGGCTCGCCGGCACGCCGAGTTCCGTGGCGAACTGCCCGGCCAGGGTCGAGACCGCCTGGGTCGACGCGTGGACCTCCAGCTCGTCGCCGTCCCATGAACAGACCTGGCCATGCGGCTCCAGGCACATGTGGGCCATCTGCGGCATGCCCAGCGTCCGCTCCACCGTGCGGTGAGCGGTCGCGAAGGCGGCGTCGGGATCGCCCTCCGCCCTCTCTCCCGCGGCCCTGGCGCCGGGGGCCCGATCGCGATCCTCTTCCGTGACGAAGTGCGGAAGTACGTCGTAGTTGACCCGAATCGCCCGCAGCGCGTCCCGGGCCACGTCCTCGCTGACGGCGGCGACGGCCGCGACCTCGTCGCCGGCCCACTGGATCTCCGAGCCCTCGCCCTGGATCACGTGGACCACGCGCACACCGGGCAGGGCTTCGGCGGCCGAGGTGTCGATCCCGACGATCCGCGCGTGGGCATGCGGGCAGGTCAGGATCTTCGCCGCCAGCAGGCCGCTCGGGTTCTGGTCGGACGGGTACTTGGCGAATCCGGTCGACTTGACCGGACCGTCGAGCCGCGCCGGCCGCGAACCGATCTGGGTCCTCCGATTCGCTTCGGGCCACGAGTAGTCAGCCACCGCTCACTCCTCCGCCCGTACCGCCCGCGACCACGGCGCGAATGCCCTTGTAGGTCCCGCAGCGGCAGAAGTTGCCGCCCAGTCCCGCTTCGATCTCCGATTGCGAAGGCGCCGGGTTGCGCGCCAGCAACGCCGCGGTCGCCACGACGAAACCCGGGGTGCAGTACCCGCACTGCTGTGCGTCGTTGTCGACAAAGGCCTGCTGCACGTCGTGCATGGCGTCCGGCGAACCAAGCCCCTCGACCGTCGTGATGCTGCGTCCCGCGGACTCGATCATCAGCCGGCTGCACGCGTAGATCGGGCGGCCGTCCTCGAGCACGGTGCAGGCGCCGCAGGTGCCGCGGTCGCAGACCCGTTTGGGACCCGTCACGTCCAGCCGGTCGCGCAGACCGTCGAGCAGGGTGACCCGTGGCTCCACCGCCAGCCGGTGGGTGGCGCCGTTCACCTCGAGTTCGATCTCGACCGGGCCCGGACCGATCGTCTCCGTCGCTTCGGCGTCCGTCGCGGCCGCCGCTTCGGCGGCCTCGCCGGTCAGCAGGCCCGAGGCCAGACCGCCCGAGAGGGCGCCCGCGGCGCCGCTACGCAGGAACGACCGGCGAGAGAATCCTGACCGCTTTGCGTCGTCCGTCACGCGCCTACCCTTCATCTACGCCCAACTGAATCGAAGCGAATCGGAAGCCGCCACTCTACCAGTTACAAGGCGCTACGAACTCGCACCCGCGTCGCGATGCCGGAGCCGGCGACACACCTCGACGAACTGCGACAGCCCGTCCGCGGTGAGCATCCCCTGCAACTCATGGTCGCGGACGACCCAGAGCGCACGCGCCGGACTCTGGAGATCACGCAACACGTCCAGCAGGTCGCAGTCCTCCGCCACCGTCAGCGGGTTCCGGTTCATCAGCTCCAGCAGGGGCGTGTCGCTCGGGAACCGGGTCACCGACTCGAGCAGCCGGTCGCGGTCCACTTCGCCGGCCACCCGGCCCCAGCCGTCGACCACCGGGAACTGGCGCTGCGTGGTCGAAAGCAGCAGGCGCACCGCCCACTCGATCGTGTCCTGGGGCGCCAGACGCTCGCAGCGGGTCATCATCGCCTCGCCCGCCCGGCGGCCCTGCAGCACCTGGAGCGTCTTGACCAGAGAGGACTCCCGGCTCGCGCCGACGAGGATGAAGAAGGCGGTGATGAACAGGAACAGGTTGAACACCACACCGAACTGCCAGGGGATGAGAGCGGCCAGGCCGAGGAGACCGGCGAGCACCATGCCCAGTCGGGTTGCGACCTTGGTCGCCCGCTCCTGGCCCATGGCGAACGAGAGAGCCGAGCGGAGGATGCGGCCGCCGTCGAGCGGAAACGCGGGCAGCAGATTCAGCGCGAACAGCAAGAGGTTGCCGACAAGAAGCCACTGCAGCGCCGACGGCACATCGACGATCGCTCCGGCGCCCAGCGGCGGCAAGCCCGCGACCGTCAGTCCGACGAAGAGCACGATCGCCAGTACCAGGTTGAGGAGGGGGCCGGCGGCGGCGATCGCCAGTTCGACCATGCCCTTCGGATAGCCGTCCAGGCGGGCCACGCCGCAGACCGGAGTCAGGACGATGTCGCGCGTTTCGATGCCGAAGCGGCGCGCCATGAGGGCATGGCCCAGTTCGTGGACTACGACGCTCATCAGCAGGCCAACGACGACGAACGTCAGCAGCAGCGCGCTGCTGCCCATGTCCGGCGCCAGCACCGCGAGCCAGACGAACAGGAGGATGAACGTGAAGTGGATCCGCACCCTGATCCCGAACAGGGTCAGCATGTGGAACGCGAGGCCGCCCGCCAGGGGTCTCATCCCGCTCGCCCTCCGGCCGCGACGGACGGGACCGCGTGCCCGGTCGATCGGCTGAGAACGCGGACGAGGCCCTCGAGCCCGGAGGCCAGCACCTCGTCGCTGCAGGCGAACGAGAGCCGGAGGTGGCCTTCGCAGCCGAAGGCGGAGCCGGGTGTTGCGGCGACCCGCGCCTCGTCCAGCAGGCGGCCGCAGAGGGAAGCCGAGTCGGGACACGACTCGTCGAGACAGGCGGTCACGTCCGGGAAGGCGTAGAAGGCGCCGGCCGGCGGCGGGCAGACGACTCCCGGTACCCGCTCCAGTTCCCGAA
The DNA here is from genome assembly GCA_965116955.1 of Thermoanaerobaculia bacterium. Lineage (GTDB taxonomy): Bacteria > Acidobacteriota > Thermoanaerobaculia > Multivoradales > Multivoraceae > Multivorans. The sequence goes on from OZ220742.1 coordinate 788,387, forward strand.
GCACGAGGTCCCGGCGGCGCGCGCAGGCCGCGACGAGCGCCGCCGACTCGGGAGGCTCCTCCGCCAGGACCGCTTCAGCCCCGGCCATCGCGAAAGAGGTCGCGTTCGAGGTCACGTGGCTCTGGACGGCGGCCGCTGCCGCCACGACATCGGCCGAGCCGAGCAGATAGCCCACCCGCCAGCCGGTCATGGCGTAGCTCTTCGAGAACGAACCGACCAGCACCACGGTGTCCGGGTAGCGGGCAGCCAGCGCCGCGACACTGGCGTGCCGCCGGCCGTCGTAGACGAAGCGCTCGTAGGTCTCGTCGGAGATCAGGAGCGCCCCCCGCTCGGCGCAGGCCGAAGCCAGGCGTTCCAGATCGAGGATGGAGGCCACGCCGCCCGTTGGATTGCACGGCGTGTTGACGATCACCGCCCGGGTCCGTTGCGTCATCGCCTCGATGAGCGGCTGAGCCCGGATGGCGAAGCCGTCCTCCAGCGCCATCGGCACGGCGACGGCATCCGCGCCGGCGAGTCGCACCTGGGCCGGAATGCTGACCCAGGCCGGGGTATGCACCACAGCTTCGTCGCCCGGGCCCAGAAACGCCCGGGCAAGCTGGTACAGGGCCGCCTTCGCGCCCACCGTGACCAACACGTTGGCGGCGCTCCAGGGCGCTCCAGAGGCGCCGTACCGCTCCGCCAGCAACTTTCTCAACTCGCCGGTACCCTCCAGGACCGTATACTTCGTCCGGCCTTGGTCGAGGGCCCGCTGGGCAGCTTTCACGGCTGTCTCGGGCGAGGGGGAGTCGGGCTCTCCGGCTCCCAGGTCGAGGATCTCGATTCCCTCGCCGCGAAGCTCGGCAACCCGCCGGGAAACCGCCATCGTGGCCGACTCGCGCTCACCGGAAGGCATGAAGCAGAATCGTAACAGCAGCAAGGCTGCCACCACGGCTGTCCTTTTCGCCGCGGGGCTGGCTCTGGCCGCGGCGGCGGCCGGCCAGTTCAGAACGCCGCAAATGGCTTCGCTCGAGGCCTTTGCCGATCTCACCTCCTACGCCCCCGGCGACTCCGTGCGCATCGCCGCGGTGATCAACATCGAAGACGGCTGGCACATCCAGAGTCACACACCGACTTTCGACTACCTGATCGCCACCGAGATCGCCTTCGAGCTGCCCGCCGACTGGCCGCAGCCGGACATCCGCTATCCCGACCACATCATGTGGCAGTTCGGGTTCTCGGACGATCTGCTCGCGGTCTACGAGCACGAAGCGGTGATCCGGGCGGGATTCGATCTGCCCACGGATGCGACAGCCGGTGTCGTCGACGTGTCGGCCGAACTCCTCTACCAGGCCTGTGACGACATCCAGTGCCTGCCGCCAATCACGGCCGAGGCAACGGTCTCGCTCGAGATCGGCGAGACCGGCGAGCCGACCGGGCATCCCGCCTTCGAGGCCGCGCCGGCGCCGCCACCCAACAACCCCGGGGGCCTGAGCCTCCTCGCCGCGCTGATCCCGGCACTGCTGGGCGGCCTGATCCTGAACGGCATGCCGTGCGTCCTGCCGATCGTCTCGCTCAAGCTCTTCGGGTTCGCCCAGGCGTCCGGCAGGCCCCGCCGGGAGATCGTGGGCGGCGCGCTCATGACGACGCTGGGCATCCTGGTCTCGTTCTGGGCGCTGGCCGGCGCGACGCTCCTCGCCCGCTCGGCCGGGCAGGCGGTGGGCTGGGGCATCCAGTTCCAGAACCCCTTGTTCGTGACCTTCCTGGCCCTGGTGCTCACCCTGTTCAGCCTGAACGTCTGGGGCCTGTTCGAGATCCAGTTGCCGCACGCGCTCGCCAGCCGGCTGGGCGGCCACACGCACTCGGCGCATGAAGGGCACTCGCATTCGCACTCCGCCGCCAGCCACCAGGGAGGCGGCGGGAAGGGCTACTCCGGGCACTTCTTCTCCGGCGTGTTCGCCACCCTGATGGCCACGCCCTGCTCGGCGCCCTTCCTGGGCACCGCGGTCGGCTTCGCGCTCAGCCAGCCGGCGACCACGATCGTCTTCGTGTTCACCGCGGTCGGCATCGGCCTCGCCATTCCGTACCTGCTGCTGGCCGCCATGCCGCGAGCCACGCGCCTGCTGCCCCGGCCCGGCGAGTGGATGGTGACGCTGCGCGGCGTCATGGGCTTTCTGATCGCCGGCACGACGATCTGGCTGCTCTACGTGCTCGCGGCCCAGATGGACAGCGCCCGGCTCGCCTTCCTGGAGGTCGGCCTGCTCACCCTGGCCCTCTTCATCTGGCTGCAGAGCCGGAGCCAGAAGACAGCCCTGCGCGTCTTCGGTCGCGCCGGCGCGGTCACGGCGGCCGTCCTGGTGCTGCTGCTGGCCAACGGCGCGACCGCCCAATCCCGCGGCCCCGGCGCCGCGGCAGGCGGCGTGCAGGTCCTGGACTGGGTGCCGTTCGACCCGGTCCAGGCCGAGACGCTCGCAGCCGAGGGCCGGCTGGTCTTCGTCGACGTCACCGCGGACTGGTGCGCGACCTGCAAGGTGAACGAGCGCCTGGTGCTCGAGACCGACGAGACGGCCGAGCTCTTCGATCGCTACGAGGTGGTCGCGATGAAGGCCGACTGGACCAACCGGAACGACGACATCGCCCGCTACCTGGCGAGCTTCGGCCGCTACGGCATCCCGTTCTACGCCCTCTACCGGCCCGGACAGGAGCCCCACGTGTTCAGCGAACTGCTGCGGGGCGGCAGGCTGGAGGAAGCGATCAGGAGTTCAGCCGGCGACGCGGCCGGCTGACGCGGGCCACATCCCGGAGCGACTCGGCGCGCTCAGAGCGGCCGCCCCGGCGCCGCCACGAAGACATCCCCCTCGCCTTCCTCGTTCACGGTGAAGATCCGGCCGAGCCGTCTCACCGTGGCGCCGGCGTCGAAGTCCAGGCACAGATCCGCGCCGTCCAGCATCCCGGCGGCGCCCTCGACGGCGCTGTCCGCGAACAGGACGGCCCAACGGTCGCCGACGTGAACCAGGTCACCCGGCGCCGGCGATCCCCCGCCCGGAGCGCTCCACGCGGTGCTGCCGTCCAACGGCGCGAGTTCCCAGGTCAGGTCCTCCCAAGCGACGCCGGCCGCGGCGAGAATGTCCCGTAGCACGGAGACCTGGCTGAAAGCGAGACGGTCGTCGTAGAGCTGCTGCAGCCGGGCTACGGCTGAAGCGTCCCAGCCGTCCCCTTCCCGGTGGATTCCGGGCAAACCGAACACCGCCGATGGGGAACCCAGCGCGCCCGGCAGCCGCGCCTCGAGCCGGGTGGCGTCGAGGGGAGCGGGGGACTTGACGCGCTGATCCGGAACCAGGGCGTCTTCGTCGATCGCGGCCTCCACCCAGACCTGGTAGCGGAGGGTGCCGAAGTCCCGATCGATCTCGGGACCGTCATTCTCGAGCCAACCGTCGAAGTGGGCGTCGAGCGTTCCGTCGATCGACCAGGCGCTGCCCCACTCGGGCCGGAAGAAGGGTTCATAGGCGAAGCGCTCGACGTCGGCGCTCTCTTCCAGCTCCCGGAACGGAACGCCGTGTTCGACGCTGAACCAGAGCATCCGCACCCAGCCCAGCCCGCCGATCCGTTCCGGCGGAAGGGCCTCGACCCGGCGACCGTCGATCTCGACCTGGGGAACGGCGCTGTAGTAGACGGGTTCGCCCGCTTCGTCGCCGCCGCGCGGCTCCGTTGCCAGCACGGCGTGCAAACGAAAACCCTGACCGGCGACCATCTCGATGTCGCCCGTTCTCGCCACGCCATCGCCCTCTACCTCGATGCCAACCCACGCGGCGGACAGGGTCGGCGCGCGCAACCGCTCCGCTCGCGGCAGGAACCAGAGGACCGCCGCCGCCAAGACGACGATCACGCCGATGATCAGGAAGAGGAGGCGATTCCCTTGCACAAGGGGATCCTACAGCCGGCCTCAGGCCTCCTCTCCCCGGCCGGGCAGCACGGAGCGGAAGGTGAGGCGATGAAGCGGCGTCGGGCCGAGCTCGCGCAACGCGGCGCGATGACGTTCCGAGGCATAGCCCTTGTGACTGGCGAATCCGAAGCCCGGATACTGCCGGTCATACACCGTCATCATCCGGTCCCTGTCCGCCTTGGCGATGATCGAGGCGCAGGCGACGGCGAAACTGAGCGAATCCGCCCGCACCAGCGGCAGCGTCGGCACAGCGGCGCCGCGGACCCTCACCTCGTCGAGCGACACGGCATCGACCAGGGCGACCGCGGGCCGAACGGCCAGCGACCGCAGCGCCGTCCGCATCGCCCAGCGAGTGGCTTCGAGCACGTTGACGCGATCGATCAACGCCGCGTCACCGACGCCCGTGGCCCAGGCCACCGCCCTCTGCTTGATCGTCCGCGCCAACCGTTCCCGCTGCTTCGCGGAAAGCCGCTTGCTGTCGTCGACGCCGGGAATCAGGCAGTCAGGACTCACGACGACGGCCGCCGCCACGACCGGACCGGCGAGACAGCCTCGTCCCGCTTCGTCGATCCCCGCAACGGGTTCGTAGCCGGCCGCCGCGAACTGATCCTCCAGCCCGCGCATCAGGCGCAGGCGGTAGGTCTCGGTCAGCAGCGCCGCCGCCTTCAGCGGTCGCGACGCTCCTCGATACGGGCGGCGCGGCCGCGCAGCTTGCGCAGGTAGTAGAGCTTCGCCCGTCGCACCTTTCCGCGACGAACGACATCGATCTGGCCGATCACCGGCGAATGGAGCGGGAAGATGCGCTCGACTCCGATTCCGCCCGAGACCTTGCGGACGGTGAATGTCTCCCGGGTGCCGCTGCCCCGCCGGGCGATGACCACGCCCTGGAAGATCTGGATGCGCTCCTTGGCGCCTTCCCGAACGCGGACGTGGACCTTGACCGTGTCCCCGGCCCGGAAATCCGGCAGGCCATCCCGCAGGTACTCCTGCTCAACCTGCTGTAGATCGTGCATTGCGTGTCCCTCCGAGCCGCAGAACCCCCCGATGCGGCAGGAGGCGGATTATCGCCTGTTCGACGCCTTCGGCGCAACCTCTTTGCCGCGCACGTCTCCAGCCAGCAGGTCGGGCCGCTTGCGGCGCGTCGCTTCGAGCGCCTGCTCACGCCGCCAGGCGTCGATGCGCGCATGGTCGCCCGATCGCAGCACGTCCGGCACCTCGAGTCCCTCGACGGTCCGCGGGCGGGTGTAGTGCGGGTGGTCGAGCAGGCCCGAGCGGAAGCTCTCGTTCTCGACCGATTCCGGCCGGCCGACCACACCGGGAATGTGCCGCGACACCGCCTCGATCACCGTCATGGCCGGCACCTCGCCGCCGGAGAGAACGTAGTCCCCGATCGACAGCTCGGAATCGACGACCAGCATCCGCACCCGCTCGTCGATCGCCTCGTAGCGGCCGCAGAGAAGCACCAGCCGCTCCTCACCGGCCAGACCGCGCACCCTGGCATCGTCCAGGCGCTCACCCTGCGGCGAGAGCAGGATGCGGTGAGGCCGCGGTCCCTCACCTGAAACCGCGCGCACGGCCTGGAGCCAGGGCGGCGCCGTCATCACCATGCCGCCGCCGCCGCCGTACGGCTCGTCGTCGACGCTGCGATGCGGATCCTCGGTGTAGTCGCGCAGGTCGTGGACGTGAACCTCGAGCAGGCCGGCGGCGATCGCCCGGCCGATCAGGCTCGCCCCGAGGAACTCCCGGAAGACGGCCGGAAAGATCGTTATGACGTCGATCCGCATGCCTCGAGCAGTCCCTCCGGCAGATCGCTCACAATCAGGCCTTCGCCGACGTCGATCTCCGGCAGCAGCGCGTTGGCGAACGGAACCAGCACGGACCCGCCGCCGCTCCCGGGCGGCGTAGCCACCTCGAGCAGGACGCCGCCGCCATCCTCCACTACGCTCGTGACCTCGCCGAGCTCTCCCAGCTTCCGGTCGACGACGCGACAGCCGACGAGCTGGAAGTAGTAGTAGGTGCCGTCCTCGGCTGCCGGCACCTGGTCCTCCGGCACCTCGAGCACGGCGCCGCGGAGTTCCTCCGCGCCGTCGCGGTCCGTCACGTCCGCGAAACGGACCAGTTGCCTGCCGCGATGCGGCCGGCTCGACGCCACCTCCAGCCGCCGGACCCGGCCCCCGACGTCGGCGAGCAACCTGGAGCCCTTCCGGAACCTCTCGGGGTTCTCGCTGTCCGCGTCGACCAGCACCTCGCCCCGCAGCCCGTGCGCGCGCAGAACGGCGCCGACGGTAACCATCTCCGCCGGTTCTCCACGGGTGCCGCGCAAACCCCTAATCCGGTTCGACGATCTCGACCTCGTAGTACTCGCCGGCCTCGGCGCCCCGGACTTCCAGCAAGGCGCGCAGCGACCTGACGCTACGGCCCTGACGGCCGATCACGCGCCCGACTTCCTCCGGCGCGACCTCGACCTGCAGGACGATCGCGTCTTCTTCCTCGATCTCCTCGACGCGGACCGCGTCTCCGCGATCCACCATCGACCGGACGACGCCCGCGAGCTGATCGGCGACCTCCGACATGACCGCGGCCGCGCTACGAATCCGCGGCGGTCGCCGCGGCCGCCCGCCGCACCAGGCCGCGAACGCTGTCCGTGAGCTGCGCTCCGCGCGCCACCCAATGGTCGATGCGGTCCGACTTCAGCCGGATCACCGCCGGGTCCTTGCAGGGGTCGTAGTGCCCGACCTCCTCGATCACCGCCGACGTCGGCACCTTGCGGCTGTCCGACACCACCACGCGGTAGAAGGGTCTGTGGCGCGAACCCATGCGCCGGAGTCGTATCTTCACCATGTCAGGATCTTCCAGAGTTCAGGATTCTTCCGGGTCGTTCAGCCGCCCGCTCCGATGGCAATGCCGGAGCCGGGGCAGCGGCGCAGTCTAGCAGCAGAACGTCCGCTGGGTGCGCGGGTCTTCTGACCCGCTGCCACCGAAGGTGGCCAGATCACGCGCCGGCCGTCAGGCCGGCTCCGCTCACCTAAGCTGAGGCAGGACCTGTCGGGCGCAATCCATGATCGCGAATCGTCGGCACATCGACTTGATCGTGCCGATGTGTACTCCGCCGGTCCGGGCCGCCTGCCGACTATGCTCACCCTTCGGGAGCCTGAAGGGCTGGTATTGAGCAAATCGGATGACCCAGTGATGGTCCGTCTCGACGCTCGTGTAGCCGGGAGCACACTCGTCCAGCATCCCGAAGACCTTCCGGAGTTGGGCCTGCGCCACCGACTCGCTCAGGCGGCGAGCTGAACGGGAAGACTCTCCCCTGCGGGCAGGACCGGGTTGTTCTTCGAGCGCAGCTCAAGCTCGACGACACTGACTCGAGGGTCGGGATTCGGTTCCAGCGGCAGCGAGCTCTCCACCTTTCCGGCCGCAACCATCAACCGACCTTCGGCGAACTTCGCCTCGCCCCAGGCATCAGCGCTGTCGAAGAACTCGAACACGCTCTCCCGGAAGGTCTCGAACGGCACGTTTCCCGCCATGTCGTACAGGACGGTCTGGACCTCTTCCTTGTACGCCAGGTACGCCTCGGTCACGGTCGAGCCGACGCCCGCTACACCTCCCGGCTTCAAGCCATGCGCGATGTGCTCGCCGCTCGCCTCTTTCGTCACCACGGCCGCACCGCGCATCTCCACTCCTGCGAGCCACCCCTCGCCGACAACGGAGGTACGGAACTTGAAGAGGAGGGGGTACACCATGTCGATCCCCTCGGCACGCCACTTGCTGATCAGGAGTTCAGTCTTGCCCATGGGCCACTTCCTTGCTCCCAGGAGAGCACGAATCGGACGCGGGGGAATACCACGACCGCGAGCCAACCGTCAACTCTACTCGTTCTTCCCCGCCAGCGGCATCCTTGGCCGACACGAATCGACTCTACCGCCTCTTTGCCGGCCTCCTGTGCCTTGGCGTAGCGCACCACCATAACGGGGTCCTTCCAGCGGCCGGCGGTCGCCACGGCCGCAGTGCTCGCTCCGCGCTCGATGAGGGACTCTGCGCGCTGCCGACCCGGCAGCTGTGCCCGCTGGCTCCGGCAACGCCGACCGCGACGGCCCGCTTGCGCACGATCACCCGAACCGCGTTGGTGGAGAGCGGCGCGTGTCCGGACACGGCGCCGGACCTGGTCACCCTCCGGAAGACCGGCCTTCGGGCCGGCGGCCGCTCGCCCCCTCGTAGCCGTGCTCCCGGCTCCAGCGGTGACGCTCGAGGTCCACGCCGCGGCCACGGCGGCAAGCCAGTTGTCGAGCGGGTCATCGTCGCCGGCGGAAAGCTCGCCCTGGGCGGCGTGTTCGAGCTGGCTCACGTGGGTTCCTGGGGGTGGGTCAACTGTGAGTTACACGAAACGAACGGCTGGAGTACCATCCGTCGGCCATGATGAAGGAGTACAAGGGCCGGGTCGTCCATGTGCACCGGCCGCGACCGAAGGCCAGGCGCTATCTCGACGAGGAGATGACTTTGTCGCCGGAGCCGGCGCAGGTCCGTGTGCGCCTCGACAATGGCGAGACGCTAACGGGCCTCCCCGAGCCGGCCAACGTGCGCCTGTTGCCAGGCGATCCGATTACCCTCCACGCGGACCTGACGCCCGGAGGCACCATCGGCCCGCTTCGGAAGGACAGCTAGAAGGCGGCAGCCCAATGAAGAAGGCACTCGTCATCGCCGCCACGTCCGGAACACTGCTCGCGCTGGCGATCGCCGCGACGCTGGCCGCTCAAGATCTCGAACTTCGACCCGTAGCGGTCGTCGCGGCCGCCGAGGACGACGACTTCGCGCACGAACTCTTCGACGACTTCACCCCGCCCTACTGCAACCCCGCGAACTTCTCCGAGAAGGATGCGCAGATCGTCTTTCCCCATACCACCGACTTCGGACGGAGAATCCCGCCCCCGGAACAGCGGTGGATCTCGGGGCTGAACGGAACAGACGGAAACCCCCTCGCGGATGCGCAGTTCTTCCGCTGGCTGTGGCTAGTCGACGGCCGACACAACTTCCGGATCATCGGACCCGGCTACGGGTCGAACGAGATGGTCCTGGCGATCGACCCCCCGGACCCGACAGCGGACTACACGGTCCGGTTGGCTCAACTGGTACCGACCACCGAATCCTGTCGGACCGGAGCCGCTGAACGGCGGAAACGAGCCCTCTACCTGGAAGCGGTCGGGTTCGGGTTCCAGCACATCAGCGGTTTCTGTCCGGGCGGGTCCGTCTGCGTAACGGTGACTCTGTACGATTTCGAGTCGTCGATCTCCCTCCGCGGGAGGGGCGCGGGGTGGAACGGCTACTCCTACAGCGAAACGACCGGCACAGGCGGAGGAGGTCGAAGGTGGAACTATCCGATCCGGAGCGGAGTCGGGTCGGCACCGACGATCCTCCTCGTTCAAAGGGGATCGACCTATATCGCGACCCTCCATTTCGGAGGCGGGCTGGCCTACGGGAGCTACCAGATCCCAGGCCTCGAGCGGTCCGGGCGAGCGTCGATCGGAAGGGGAGCTCGAACCCTGCAGGTCTCCGCGGAGTATTGGCACCCGAACGAGAACCGCTGGAAGTGGGCCCAGTGGACCCGACCCAAGGAGCACTCCCGCGACGCCAATCAGAACTATGTGGGACAGTTCGGGATCGCTGATTTCTTCGACCCCTCGAACCCGGAGCTCTTCGTCAAGGCGAACGACCTCTGCGGGTTCACCGGAGGGGTTCACGCCGGCGTCGCCGCAGCGACGACCCTCGACCTGAACGTGATCATCAAGGTCGAGGGAGGAAAGTCCCTCCAGCTCGCAGCCCCCGGAGGAACCGGGTTCGCCGCCTATACCGGAGGATTCGATCTCTGCGCCGCGGCTCAGTGAAGGACCCGATCGAGACGACCCTCGACCGGGAGCCCGAGTTGCGGGAACTCCGCAGTTTCGAGTTGGAGATCTGATGCTGACCGCGCTCTTGATTGCCGTCGCGATCGCCTTAGTCCTTGACTCCTTGAAGAAGGGCGCGAAGGGCTGGAGGAAGTAAAACCACAGTGAACGCCCCCCTCTAGGGGGCTTAGGGGGAGTCCCGTTGGAGCCCGGAGGACGACGCGCTACCTAGCGAATCCAGTAGATGAACGCGGCGATCAGGGCGGCGGCGCGGAGGCCGCCGAAAAAAGCGGCGTGGAAAGCGACGGTGGGGACCCGCTCCGCGGCTTTCCGGTTGCTCCGAAAGGCCTCGCCCGCGGTCAGGGTCTCCTCCTCGAGCCGATGAATCGCCGCGAGCGCGGAGCGCTCGGCCTCGGTGAGTTGGGCGAGCACTTCGCGCTTCTCCCGCATCCGGTGTCGGAGACTGGTCATCGCCCGAACCAGTCGTCGCGGTCGAACGATCGGTCGTCTCGATCGCGCTCCAGCGGCCGCTCCCGTTCACGCTGGCGACGGGCTTCCGCCTCGCGCCGGCGTTGCGCCTCCGACGCCCGCTCCTGCATCCAGCGGCCGACCCGTTCGACCTCAAGGCGGAGTTCCTGGACGCACTCCCGCAGCGCCGCGGCCGTCCTCTCGATGGCCTGCCGCAACTCGCGATCGAACCTCAAGATCGCGGGAGATGCGCTCGGCCAGACGGCCGGTGCGCGCCTCCTGGTGAGCCGCACGGCCTAGCTAGCCGAGAAGCAAGGGCAGCAGCACGCCGCCGGCAGCGACCAGGACGGCAACGGCCGCCAGAGCGATCCCTACCGCCCACTTCACCAGCCGTACTTCAAGCGCCGACAGCGCTGCGTCTAGCTAGCTAGCTAGTAGCCCGTTCCGGCTCGTCGGCCCACGCCGCGGGCGATGTGCCGCCCGTGCTCAGCCACGCGCGTGACGGCGTCAAGCACTCCCTCGCGGTCGATGCGGCCGTTTTCGCTATCGACCCACCAGCCGAGTCCTTCCGAGCGACAGGACCGCCAAGCGGGAGAGGTTCACGGCAACAGCCGACTCAGGCCAAAGAACGCGCCCTGGACCGCAATCACGGTCAGGACCACCCAGAGCCGGAGGTTCGCCAAATCCTCCTTGGTGGCGCCGTTCTTCTCGATGCTGCGTAGCTTCTCGTCGATGCCGGCGCGCCAGACGTCCATGTCCTGTCGCCACGCGAGCCAGTCGTCGGTGATGTTCGGAGTGTGGTGCTCTGCCGTGGCCATCGCTCGGGGTCCTCCCGGGGCAAGCACTACCCTACCCCGTCCGACCACCTACACCCCCCGGATCCCCTGCATCCACTTGCCGCGGGTCCGCTTCATCAGCTTCCGCATCTGGCGGTACTGCCGGAGCAACTGGTTCAGTTCCTGGACGGTGCGGCCGGAGCCGCGGGCGATGCGGCGGCGCCGGCTGGCGTTGAGGATCGCCGGATTGCGCCGTTCGCGGGGCGTCATCGAGTCGATCAGCGCGGTGATCGCGACCAGGCGGCTCTCGTCCATGGCGCCCGCCAGGTTCGCGCCACGGAACTGGCCGGGAAGCAGTTCGAGGAGTTGGGACAGCGGCCCCATGCGGCGGAGCTGCCGCAACTGGTCGCGCAGGTCCTCGAGGGTGAACTCCTGGCGGGCGATGCGCTCGGCGAGACGCTCCGTCTCCTGGCGGTCGACGACCCGCTCGGCCTTCTCGATCAGGGACAGCACGTCGCCCATGCCGAGGATGCGGGAGGCGATGCGGTCGGGCGCGAAGGGCTCCAGATCTTCGAGCTTCTCCCCTACGCCGACGAAGCGAAGCGGGACCTCGGTCACGCCCCGAAGCGACAGCGCGGCGCCGCCGCGCGCGTCACCGTCGAGCTTGGTCATCACGGCGCCGCTGAGCGTCGTACCCTCGGCGAAGGCGGCCGCGCTGCGCACCGCGTCCTGGCCGGTCATCGCGTCGCAGACGAAGAGGGTCTCGCAGGGATCGACCCGCTCCGCCAGGGCCGTGAGTTCGGCCATCGACTCGGCATCCACGTGCAGGCGGCCCGCGGTGTCGAAGATCAACGTGTCGAAGCCGCCCTCCCGGGCCGCCGCCAACACCCGGTTCGCCAAGGCCGGCAGCTCCTCCCCGGCCGCGGGCTCGATGACCGTGGCCCCGGCCGCCGCGCCGACCTGCCTGAGCTGCTCCACCGCCGCGGCTCGCCGGAGGTCGCCGGCCGCCAGCACCGGGTTCCTGCCCTGGCCGCGGAGCCGAACCGCCAGCTTGCCGGCGGTCGTCGTCTTGCCCGAGCCCTGGAGGCCGCAGAGCAGCACCACCGCCGGCCGGCCTTCGAGTTGCAGCTCCGCGCCCGGCTCTCCCAGCACCGCGATCAGCTCATCGCGGACGATCCGGATCATCTGCTGGTCCGGCGTCAGGCTGCTCAGCACCTCCTCGCCCAGGGCCAGCTCCTGGACCCGGCCGACGAAGGTACGGACCACCCGGACGTGAACGTCCGCCTCCAGCAGCGCGAGGCGGATCTGCCGCACGGCGCGCCGGACGTGATCCTCCGAGATCCGGCCCTCCGAGCGCAGGGACCGGAAGACGCCCTGGAGCTTGTCCTGCAGGCCCTCGAACATCAGACGCCCCTTGCCATCAGGCGCCGCGCGCCGCGCGCCGCCGCTGGCCGAGCGCGACCAGAGCCGGCAGCAGCGTGATCGAGACCAGCGCCGTGGCGACCGCGCCGAGGATGGCGACGATGCCCATCGAGCGCAGGCCCGGGTAGTGCGACAAGGTCAGAGAGCCGAAGCCGACGCTGGTCGAAACGGCGGCCAGCACGATCGCCTTCCCCGTCTCGCCCAGGCTCGCCACCAGGCGGTCGCCCTCGATGGCCTCCGGCCCGTAGCCGATCTCCCGCCAGCGGTGCACCATGTGGACGCCGTAGTCGACGCCGATGCCGATGATCATCGTGACGACGAAGACGTTGAAGAAGTTCATGTCCTGCCCGATCAGGACCATGATCCCGAGCATCCATACCACCCCGACCGACAGCGGCAGCAGCGACAGCAGGGTGCTCAACAGCCAGCGGTAGTCCAGGAAGAGCAGCAGCGCGACCAGGACGAAGCCGACGATCGAGGCGGTGACGGCGTCGATCCGGATGCCGTTCCGGAGTCTCTCGCCCACCACGTTGACTCCCGACAGTGCCGCCTGCGGGCCGAGGCGCTCGACGATCTCCGAGGCTCCGGGCGGCGCGCTGCGGCGCCACTGGCCCGGCGGCGGATACAGGTAGACGACCAGCTTCGGCTCGCTCTCGTTCCGGCTCCGGTAGCGCTCGAGCATGCGCTGCAGCCGGGGCTCGGAACGAAGCACGGCAGGTGTCACCTGTTCCCGGTTGCCTCCCGCGTCGGCGAGCAGGTCGATGCCCCGCCGGAAGGGCGCGGAGCGGATGCCCTCCTCCGTCGCGTACCGGTCGAAGAGGGTGTGGAGACGATCGCGGTCGAACAACTCGCCGCGCTGGTCGAGCCAGTCGCGGGTTGTGGCCTGCCGGGCAGGTGACGGCACCAGACTGCCGATCCCGTCGATCCCGGTGAGGATGCCGCCGTCCACGAGTTCCCGCGCCATCTCCTCGGCCCGGTGCGACCGCTCGAGCGCCTCTTCCTCCGTGGCGCCCGAGAGCACGATCATCGTGTATCTCAGGCCCGAACCGAAGTACGCGGACACCTCCTCCTCGACTTCGACGCCGGGATTCCCCCGCGGCCGGAGCTCCCGGATCGCGTCCTCGAACTCCAGGCGAGGCGCGATCGCGCCGGTGGCCGCGGTGACGACCACACAGCAGCAGATCACGGTGACCGGCCGCTCGAAGCTCCAGCGCACCAGCCGGCGGGCGCCCAGGCCGTGGAGCACGAGCCGGGGCTGGCGCCCGGAGGCCGGGCGGTGATCTTCGCGCCAGGCGAGCATCGCCGGCAGCAGCAGGAGCACCGAGACCATGCAGAAGAGAATGCCGGTGCCGGTCAGGAGCCCCATCTGACGAAGCCCGACGAAGTCGGTGACCAGGAACGCGTAGAAGGTGGCGGCGGTGGTGATCGCACCGGTCCAGACCGCCCGCCCCGAGGAGCCGCTCATCGCGACCAGGGCGGCTTCCAGGTCGGCGCCGCGCCGCCGCTCCTCGACGTAGCGGCCGTAGGAGACGATGACGAAGTCGATGCCGAGGCCGACCAGCAACGCCGCGAAGCCGCTGGTCAGGGCGTTCAGCTCTCCCAGCACGGTGCCGGCGAAACCGAAGGCGAGCACCAGACCGAAGGCGAGCGGAATGAAGGCGTACGCGATCAGGCCGACCCGCCGGAAGGCGAGCGCGAAGAGCAGCAGGACGCCGATCAACGACGTCGCCAGGTTCGAGACCAGCCCGCCGACGATCGTGCCCGCGTCCGAGACCGCGGTCACGTACGTGCCGCCGAAGGCCACCTCCGGCACCGGCATCAGCCCGCCTTCGCGATCCTCGCCTCCGAGTTCGGGCCAGCGGCCCTGGAGGTCCGCGGCCAGCTCCTCGACCGCCGCGATCAGCCGGCGGCCGAACTCGACCTCCTGCGCCGGCTCGGCCGGCCGCGCGATCAGCAGTGCGCGAGTGTGGTCCTGCGACAGGTAGTAACCGGTCGTCCAGTCGACCTTGAGGCCACCGCGGGCGAGTTCGAACTGATCCAGGAAGACGTCGACGAGGCCCAGGGGATCGAGCAGCATCGCTTCGCGCAGGGCCAGCCCCTCGGGGGTGGCCAGCCGGCGGCTGAGTTCCTGGACCCGGAGCTTGAGGCCGTCGTCGGTCAGCCGGTCCGCCACCTCTTCGCGGGATTCCTCGTCGAGGTAGGCGAACGCGTAGGGGAAGAGAGCCTCCGCCAGCTCCTGCAGCTCCCCGAAGTCGTAGTTGACGTAGTCGATCTCCTCGAGCGCCTCCATCGAGGCGCCCAACTCCTCCACGAACGACAGGTACGGATCGAGCGGCACGTCCGGTGGCAGCCGGACCAGGACGAGCAGGTAGTCCAGGCTGCCGAAGTCCTCGATCGTCGACCGGAAGGTGGTGACCACCGGGTCGTCCTCGGGCAGCAGGTTCAGGATCTCCGTGTCGAACCGGAGTCGCGTCGCCGACCACACGCTGAGGGCGACCAGCACCGCCGCGGCCAGGAACACGGCCCGGTGGCGGCGCCGCGCGAAGGCGGCCAGCCAGGCGAGGACGGACTGGATCATGGCCGCCGCACCACGCCCGGGAGAGGGAGCGCCGGCAAGGCCGGGGAGAACACGGTCATTGCTCCGAGGCTGCCGCCCCGAACGCTTCGAGCACCCGCCGGCCGTTGCGCACGAAGTACTCGATGCCCGAGTAGAGCGTCGCGACCAGGGCCACCCACAGCGACAGCGGCGCCAGCAGATCGAACGACCCCAGCTTCCGGGAGATGATGAGCAGCGAGATGGCCACGATCTGGGTCACCGTTTTCACCTTGCCGGAGAGGCTCGCGGCCAGGACGACGTTCTGAGCCGCGGCGAGCGAGCGCAGCGACGAGACCGCGAACTCGCGCGCGATGACGACGACCACCATCCAGGCCGGCGCCAGACCGAGACCGACCAGCGAGATGAACGCCGCCGAGGTGAGGATCTTGTCCGCCGCCGGATCGAGCAGCTTGCCCAGTGTGGTGACTTCCTTGCGGCGCCGCGCGAGAAAGCCGTCGAGGAAGTCGGTCAGCGAGGCCACCAGGAACAGTCCCAGGCCGATGAACTCCCGGCCCTCGATCTGCGTCAGCAGGACGGCGACCAGCAGCGGGACGATCAGAATCCGGCTCAGCGTCAGCGCGTTCGGCAGGTTGAGACCCGCTCGCAGCAGGGCAGCCGTCGCGGGTGGCTGGCGGTCCGCTTCCCGCTCCGTCACGCCTTCTCCCTCAACTGAGACAGTCTTCGATGAGCTGCTCGGCGGCAGCGAAGGCGGACGCCAGGTTCTCGGCCCGACCTCCGGCCTGGGCGAAGTCGCGGCGGCCGCCGCCGCTGCCCGAGATCGCCGAGCCCATGGCGCGGGCCACGGCGGCGGCGTCGATCCGATCCTGAACATCCCTGGTCACCGAAGCGACGAGCTTCGCCTTGCCGTCATCCAGGGCGCCGAGCACGACGACGCCGGATCCGAGGCGGCCCCGCAGCACATCGGCGAGGTTTCTCAGTTCGCCCACGTTCGAGGCCGCCACCTCGCGCAGGACGACGTCGACGCCGCGAATGGATCGCGTGTCGCCGGCGACGTCCTGACCGGGAGCCGGCTTGCCGTCGCCGGCGAGCACGCCGAGCCTGAGCTGGGACAGCTCCCGCTCGACCTCGCGCAACCGCTCCTTGAGCGCCCGCACCTCGGCCGCGGCCTGTTCGCCCGACGCGCCGATCTCACGTTCCAGGCTGGTCAGCAGATGCAACTGGTTCCGGCGCAGACGGTCGGCGCGGTCGCCGGCGAGCGCTTCGATCCGGCGTACGCCGGCAGCCACGCCACGCTCGCCGACCAGGGCCACCGGACCGATCTCGCCCGTGTTGGCGACGTGACAGCCGCCGCAGAGTTCGAGGCTGAACCCGGGCACCTCGACGGTGCGCACCCGGTCGCCGTACTTCTCGCCGAACAGGGCCATCGCTCCGGCCGCGACCGCCTCGTCGTACGAACGCTCGCCGATCTCGAGAGGCACGGCGCGCCGCACCCACTCGTTGACCGTGTCCTCGATCGCCTCCTGCTGCTCTTCGGTGACCGGCGCGCCGTGCGTGAAGTCGAAGCGCAGCCGGTCGGGATGGACCAGGGAACCGGCCTGGCGCACTCCCGTACCGAGGTGCTGGCGCAGGGCCGCGTGCAGCAGGTGCGTCGCGGTGTGGTGCCGCTGGGCGGCTTCCCTCTTCTCGCGGTCTACGTGAAGTTCAACGGCGGCGCCTTCCTCGAGCGCACCGTCGACGACCTCGACCCGATGCACGATGCGCCCGCCATCGTGGAAGGTGTCGAGAACCCGCGCCCTGCCGCCATCCCATTCAACGAAGCCGACGTCCCCGACCTGGCCTCCCGATTCGGCGTAGAAGGGAGTGCGTTCGAAGACGGCAAAACCGGTATCTCCCACTTCCCTGGCCGACGCTCCCTCGGCCGTTGCGACGGCAACCGCTCGCGAGTCCGCTTCCAGATCGTCGTAGCCGGTGAAGTCCCTCCCGACACGTGGAGACGAGATGGAGAACTCGACCCTGGCCGGCATCACGGTCGCCGTCACCCGGCGCGACCGCTCCCGCTGCTCCGCCAGCGCCGCCTCGAACCCCTCCTCGTCGATCGCGAACTGCTCCTCCTCGGCGATCTCCCGCACCGTCTCGATCGGCAGGCCGAACGTGTCGTAGAGACGGAAGACCTGCTCGCCGGCCAGCGCCGAACCGCCCTCGGCGCGCGCCTCCTCGATCGCCTGCTGGACCTTGCCGGCGCCGACCGCGACCGTCTCCAGGAACCGGGTCTCCTCGGCGGTGATGGTGGCCGAGGACGGCTCGCGGGCCTTCTCCAGTTCCGGATAGTGGCCGGCGAACGTCTCTTCGAGCGAGGGCAGGAGCGAGGCCATGAACGGCTCCTCGAAGCCCAGCTTCATGCCGTGGCGCGAGGCCCGGCGGAGGAGGCGGCGCAGCACGTAGCCGCGGCCCTCGTTGCTCGGCAGGACGCCGTCGGCGAGCAGGAAGCCGACCGCCCGGAGGTGGTCGGCGACCACCCGCATCGACACGTCCGCGTCCGGATCGCGGCCGTACTCGCTTCCCGCCGCTCCGGCCACCGCGCTCAGAATCGTGCCGAACAGGTCCGTGTCGTAGTTCGAGTCGACGCCCTGGAGTACCGCGGCCACCCTCTCCAGACCCGCGCCGGTGTCGATCGACGGGTTCGGGAGCGGCTCGCTCCGGCCGTCCTCGTGCCGCTCGAACTGCATGAAGACCAGGTTCCAGATCTCCAGATAGCGCCCCGAACCTTCTCCCTCCTCCCAGCCGACCTCCGGCTCATCGGGCGCGGTGTCGACGAAGATCTCACTGCACGGACCGCATGGTCCGGTGTCGCCCATCGCCCAGAAGTTGTCCTTCTCGCCGCAGCGCAGGACCCGCTCAGGCGGCAGGCCGGAGATCCGCAACCACAGGTCCTCGGCCTCGTCGTCCTGCTCGAACACGGTGGCGAAGAGGTGCTCGGGCCTGAGACCCCAGGGCCCGGTGACCAGTTCCCAGGCCGAAGCGATTGCCTCCTCCTTGAAGTAGTCGCCGAAGGAGAAGTTCCCCAGCATCTCGAAGAAGGTGTGGTGGCGCGGGCTCGGGCCGACGTTCTCCAGGTCGTTGTGCTTGCCGGACACCCTGAGGCACTTCTGGGAGGTCACCGCGCGCGGCGACTCCGGTTGCTCGACGCCGAGGAAGTAGTTCTTGAACTGGACCATGCCGGCGTTCACGAACAGGAGGGTCGGATCGTCGCGCGGCACGAGGGGCGAACTCGGCACGGGCGCGTGCCCGCGGCCGGCATAGAAGTCGATGAAGCTCTGCCTGATGTGCCGACTCAACATGAGTTCCGACCCCGCATCAACTCGTCCCGGCCGAGTCGAACACGACGGTTCCAATAGTACGGGGAAGGAAGCCGCGCCGCTCGAGGTGCCGGGCCAGGGCGGCGGCGTCGCGGGACGGATGCGTCGACCGGAAGCGCGCCGCCACGGCCGCCGCCCGCTCCAGCTCGTCCTCGTCGTCGACGGTTTCGAGCGCCGCGCGGGCCGCCGACTCGTCGGCGCCGCGCCGGCGCAGGTCGAGTTCGAGCCGCCGCCGGCCATAGCCCCGTCGCTTGAGCGACCGCACGAGCACGTGTGCGGTCTCCCCTTCGTTCAGGTGACCGGCAGCGGTCAGCCGTTCGACCGCGCTCTGCACCTCGGCCGCTTCGTAGCCGCGCTGCCCGAGTTTCGCCGCCAGCTCGGCCGCGAAGTGCGGGCGCCGCGCCAGCAGATCGAGCCCGCGGTCGTAAGCCGGCTTGGGCGACCGCTTTCGATCGGGCGTTCCGCGACTGGATTGGGAGTTCCGCACGTCATTTCTCCGGCGGTTCGGAGGATAGCGCCGTCACGGCGTCCCGCTCAGGGCCACGGCGAGCGCAGCCACGGCGGCCGTCTCGGTCCGCAGCACGCGGGGTCCGAGGTGTGCCGTAAGCGCTCCACGCGCGGCCAGTTCCTCGGACTCCCGTTCGCTGAACCCGCCCTCGGGGCCCACCACGACCGCTTCCGCCGATCCCGCGACGGCCACGAACGGCGTCGCCGCGCCGGGATGCAGCGCTACCGACCCGGCCCCGATCGGCACCTCCTCGAGCGGGACGGGCGCACCGATCTCGGGCAGCCAGGCGCCGCCGCTCTGCTCGAGCGCCGACTTCGCGACCCGGCGCTGACGCTCCAGTGCCCGCTCCGGCAGGGAACGGCTCGTGCGTTCCGAGACGAACCACCGCAGTTCGCGCAGTCCCAGTTCTGTCGCCTTCTCGACCAGCCACGCCGCACGCTCCGGGCGCACCGTGGAAACGAACAGCGCCACGCGCCGGGCCGGCTCGAACACCGGCGCCGCGCCCTCGACCCGCAGCACCGCCCGTTGCGCGGTCACCTCGTCCACCACCGACCAGCGGGCCGCGCCGCGACCGTCGACGAGACGCACCCGGTCGCCGACCTTCAGCCGGCGGGCCCGGAACAGGTGGCGGTGATCCGCGCCTTCGACCTCGACCGTCTCGCGGGCGAGATCACGGGCATCGGCCAGCAGGTGGATCACGAGCCCAGGTCGGTCAGGAGACCAGCGTCAGAAGAGATCCTTGACCCGGTTGAGCAGGCCGCGGTCCTCGCGGATCGTCGCGTCGTCGTCGGTGAGTTCAGCCAGCGCCCGCAGGTGCTCGAGTTCGCTCTCCGACAGGTCCCGCGGCGCCGGCACGTTGAGCCGCACCTCGACGATGTGGTCACCGCGACCGCGACCGTCGAGCCGGGGAATCCCCTCCGACCGCAACACGAAGGTCGAACCGTGGGAGGTCGAAGGCGGCACTTCCAGCTCCCTTGTGCCATGCACGGTCTCCACGTCCACGGTACAGCCGAAGACCGCGTGCGGAAAGCCGATCGTGATCGAGCTCAGGACGTCGGCATCGCGCCGGCTGAACCGTTCGTGCGGCTCGACGCCGATCACGACGTAGAGGTCACCCGGCGGGCCGCCGTGCCGGCCGTGCTCCCCCTCGCCGGGAAGACGGAGGCGGGACCCCGTGTCGACGCCCGCAGGCACCCGGACCTGGATCGAGCGCTGCCGCTCGCTCCGCCCCTCGCCCCGGCAATCGCCGCAGGGATCGCGGATGATGCTCCCCGCGCCGCGGCAGTCGGGACAGGTGCGGGCCACGGAGAAGAACCCCTGGCTGTACTGCACCTGACCGCGGCCGCCGCACATGCGACAGGCGGTCGGACCGGAGCCGGGCGCCGCGCCGCTGCCGCCGCAACTGTCGCAGCGTTCGAGCCGCGGAATCCGCAGCTTCGGCTCCACTCCGAAGGCCGCCTCCTCGAACGAGATGCGCAGGTCGTAGCGAAGATCCGCCCCCCCACGCCGGCGGCGACCGCCGGCGCGGCCGCCGAAACCGAAGACGTCGCCCAGGATGTCGGAGAAGTCGGCGAAGATCGTCGGATCGAAGCCGCCGCCGGTCGGCGTCGCCTGGTGCCCGAAACGGTCGTAGCGCTGCCGCTTGTCCGCATCCGAGAGCACCGCGTAGGCCTCCGCCGCCTCCTTGAACTTCTCCTCGGCGCCGCTGTCGCCCTGGTTGCGATCGGGGTGGTAGCGGACCGCCAGCTTGCGGTAGGCCGACTTGATCTCCTGCAGGGTCGCCGAACGTTCGAGGCCAAGGACCTCGTAGTAGTCACGCGGCATGGTCTGGCTACCCCTCAGGCGCCGCCGGCCGCGGCGTCAGCGTCGGCGCCGTCCTCGGCGTTGCCGTCCCCGGACGCCGGTGTCGCCGCCGGTACGGCGACCCGGACCATCGCGGCGCGCAGCAGCCGCGACTCCATCGTGTATCCGGTCTGCAGCTCCTGCACAACGGTGGGCTCATCGACTTCGGCGCTCTCTTCCCGCGCCACGGCCTGGTGGACGTTCGGATCGAAGGGCGCGTTCAGGCCCTCCACCGGCTCGACCCCGAACCGTCGCAGGAGGTCCGCCATCTGGCGCCGGATCATCTCGACGCCCTCGCGCAGGTCGTCCGCCGACGCTTCGGCCTCGAGCGCCCGGTCCAGGTTGTCGACCACGCCGAGGAACTCGCGCAGCGGACCGGCGGCCGTGTTCCAGCGCGACTCGAGCCGCTCCCGCTCCGCGCGCTTGCGCAGATTGTCGAACTCGGCCGCCGCTCGCCGCAGCCGGTCGACTTCCTCCCTCGCCTCCGTCAGCTCGGCCCGAAGTTCGCCCTCGACATCCGGCGCGACGACATCATGGTCCGCGACCATCTCGCCGCCGCCCTGGTCCTCCTGGTGAGAGTCCGGGCTCTCCTTCGCCTCGATCGTCATCGTTCGGGTCCCAGTTACAGCTTGCGGGCCAGAGCCTCGGACAGGCGCTCGCCCAGGTAGTTCACCAGGGGCACCATCCGCGGATACTCCATGCGCGCCGGCCCGACCACCGCGACCGACCCGGCGACGCCGTCGCCCGCCTGGTAGCTCCGCACGACGAGACCGAAGCCGAGTTCCTCGGTCAGCCTCGAATCCTGGCCCAGGACCACCCGCACGCCGTCCGCGTCGAGGCAGCGGTTGAGCAGACCGGCCAACCGGGCGCGCTCCGCGAACATCTGGAACATCCCCTCGATCCGCGACATGCCGGGCCCCGCATCGAACAGGCTGTGCGTCCCGTCGACCACGAGCGACGGCGCGTGACCGATGTTCATGCCGTCCCGGGCGAGCTCGATCGCCCGTCGCAGCAGCTCGTCGAGCCGGGCCCGCTCATCGCTCATCAGCCGCAGCAGCTCTTCCCGGATCTCGAAGAGGGACCGCCCACTGTAGTTCTCGGTCAGGTAGTTCGAGATGCGCACGAGGTCCTCGCGCGGGATCGGCTCGTCCGTGACGACGAGCTTGTTCTCGACGAAGCCGGTTTCGGCGACCACCACGCAGAGCACCTTGCGCCCGCTGAGCGGCACGAACTCGATCGCCTTCATCACCGCCGAACCGAGGGCGGGAGTCAGGACGACGCCGACGTGGTGTGAAAGCTGCGAGAGCAGCCTGGAGGTTTCCTCGGTCAGTTCCTGGCCGGTGCCCGCGGCGGTCGTCAGCCGGTCGTCGATCAGCCGCCGGTCGTCGTCGCTCACCACCTCCGCCGACATCAGGTCGTCGATGAACAGGTGGAAGCCGGCCTCGGTCGGCAGCCGACCCGCCGAGACGTGCGGCTGCCGCAGGTAGCCCATGTCCTCCAGGTCCGCCATCACGTTGCGGATCGTGGCGGCGGACAACTGGACCTGGCGGTCCTTCGCGACCCTTCGCGAGGAAACAGGTTCACCCGACGACAGGTACGTCTGGATCACCTCCCGCAGAATCTCGCGATCCCGGTCGCTGAGCTGGTCGTTGACACGGCTCATGGGAGCGGCATTTTATGCCACGCGCGCGGCTCAAGGGGCGCGCGGCCTCCCCGGTGGTAGCGTTCCGCGAAAGACGGCCGGGCCTGACCATGAGATGTCCATTCTGCGGCGCGAACGATGACCGCGTGGTCGACTCGCGGGACGTTCGCGGCGGCGAGACGGTCAGGCGCCGGCGGGAGTGCCTGAACTGCGGCCGCAGGTTCACTTCCTACGAGCAGATCGAGAACATCGCCTACCGGGTCGTCAAGTCGGATGGCCGCCGCCAGGAGTTCGACCGCCAGAAGCTCCTCGGCGGCCTGCTCAAGGCCTGCGAAAAGCGGCCGGTCGGCCTGCCGGCGCTGGAGGAGATCGTCGACCAGGCCGAAGCCCTCCTCCACCGCAAGGAGGACCGCGAGATCTCCACCTCGGAGCTGGGCAACTTCGTCATCGACCGCCTGAAGACGCTCGACCAGGTGGCCTACGTCCGCTTCGCCTCCGTCTATCGGAAGTTCGAGGACGTGGACGAGTTCATGGAAGAGCTGCGGGTGCTCCTCGAAGCGTCGCGAAAGGACTGAAAGGCGGCATCCGCAGACGGTCCCGCGGCGTCCTCCGGGCTGGTACCGTGACCCCATGGCCCAGAACCCGGTCGATGAGCAGGCGGACGCGATCTCGCTGCCCGACGTCCTGCCGGTCCTGCCGCTCAAGGACGCGGTCATCTTCCCCTACATCATCCTGCCGCTTTCGATCAGTCGCGACCCGAGCATGCTCGCGGTCGAGGACGCGCTGAACGGCGACCGGATCATCCTGCTCGCCCCCCAGCGCGACGGCTCGATCGAGGAGCCGGGGGAGGACGACCTCCACGAGATCGGCACCGCGGCCCAGATCATGCGGATGCTGAAGCTGCCCGACGGCCGGGTGCGGATCCTGATCCAGGGCCTCGCCAGGGCCCGCCTGCGGTACCTGAGCCAGACCGAGCCCTTCCTTCGGGCCCGTGTCGAAGAAGTGGACGAGACCGGCGATCCTCACCACGGGCTCGAGGCGGAAGCGCTGGTGCGCAGCGTCAAGGAGGGTCTCGAGACGGCCGTCAACCTGGGCAAGGACATCTCCTCCGAGGTCATGGTGATCGCCGCGAACCTCGATCACCCGGGCCGGCTGGCGGACCTGGCGGCCAGCAACCTCGACCTGCGGGCGGACGAAGCCCAGCTCGTGCTGGAGACGACGACGCCCATCCCGCGGCTGCGGAAGGTCGGCGACCTGCTGACCCGGGAGATCGAACTCCTCAGCATGCAGCAGCGGATCTCCGCCCAGGCCAGGAGCGAGATGGACCGCAGCCAGCGCGAGTACTTCCTGCGCCAGCAGCAGCGCGCGATCCTGGACGAACTCGGCGAAGGCGACGATCTCCACGGGGACATCGAACGGTACGTGAGCGCCGTCGAAGAGAAGGGTCTGAGCGAGGAGGCGGCCCTGGAAGTCGAACGCCAGGTCCGGCGGCTCGAGCGGAGTTCTCCCGACAGCGCCGAGAACGCGACCATCCGCACCCACCTCGACTGGTTGACCGGCCTGCCCTGGTCGACCCTGAGCGAAGACCGCATCGACCTCGACCGGGCCCGCGCCGTGCTCGATGAGGATCACTACGACCTGGACCGGGTCAAGGAGCGGATCCTCGAGTACCTGGCGGTCAGGCGGCTCAAGCCGGACGCCAAGGGCCCGATTCTCTGCCTGGTCGGTCCCCCGGGCGTCGGCAAGACGTCGCTCGGCCGTTCCATCGCGCGAGCAATCGACCGCAAGTTCGTCCGCATCTCGCTTGGCGGCGTCCGCGACGAGGGGGAGATCCGCGGCCACCGGCGCACCTACGTCGGTTCGTTGCCGGGTCGCGTCATTCAGGGCCTGAACCAGGCCGGAACCAGCAATCCCGTCTTCATGCTCGACGAGATCGACAAGCTGGGCGCCGACTACCGGGGCGATCCGGCTTCCGCGCTGCTCGAAGTGCTGGATCCCGAGCAGAACTCGACCTTCAGGGACCACTACCTGGGAGTCGAGTACGACCTTTCGCGCGTCTTGTTCATCGCCACGGCCAATCTGCTCGAACCCATCCAGCCCGCCTTCCTCGATCGTCTCGAAGTGCTTCGACTCTCCGGCTACACCGAAGACGAAAAGGTGCTGATCGCGCGCCGCCATCTGCTACCGAAAGCCACGGACGAGAACGGCCTGCCGGACGGCGCCCTGGCCATCACGACGCCCGCGCTGCGCAGCCTGATTCGCGGCTACACGAAAGAGGCCGGCGTACGCAATCTCGAACGCGAACTCGCGACGCTCTGCCGGAAAGCGGCCGTACGCGTCGCGCGGGGGGACGGCCGGGAACTGAAGGTGACGCCGGCCCGTTTGAAGAACCTGATCGGGCAACCGCGTCACTTCAGCGAGGAGCTTCTCGACCGCGACCGGATCGGCGTCGCAACCGGACTCGCCTGGACCGCCTCCGGCGGCGACCTGATGCTGATCGAAGTCGCGGCGCCGAAGGGCAGAGGCAAACTGATCCTCACCGGTCAACTCGGCGACGTCATGAAGGAATCGGCCCAGGCCGCCCTGAGTTGCGCCCGCACCACCCACGCCAACGGTCCGGGGGCGGGTGGACCCGATTTCTTCCGTAGCCACGACCTTCACATTCATGTCCCCGCCGGTTCCGTACCGAAGGACGGCCCGTCGGCGGGGGTCACCATCGCCGCGGCCATCGTCTCCGTCTGCAGCGGGCGCATGATCGACCACAAGGTCGCGATGACCGGCGAGATCACGCTGCGCGGCGAAGTGCTTCCCGTCGGCGGTCTCAAGGAGAAGCTGCTGGCCGCGCGCGGAGCCGGACTTCGCAAGGTCGTCCTCCCGGAACGAAACCGCCGGGATCTTCCGGAGATACCGGCCGCGGTGACGCGAGGTCTTGAACTCCTGTTCGTCGAACACGTCGATCAGGTCCTGGAAGCCGCCCTTCTCGACCCGGAGTACCAGCTCGATTCGGAGCACCGGCGGTCATGGCCGGCGGCGAAGACCGGCTGATCGCCTGGCTCGCGAGCTTCGCGGGCTCCGGAGATCGAATCGGCGACGACGCCGTCCTGCTTGAACTCGGCGAGCGTCAGTACGCGTTCAGCGTCGACACGCAGCGCGCCGGCGTCCACATTCCGATCGATCTCGATCCCGCGGATGCCGCCCGCCGGCTGCTTGCCGTCAGCCTCTCGGACCTCGCCGCCACCGGGGCCGCGCCGCGGTGGATGCTCGTCGCGCTCGGCATCGACGATGAGGACGCCGCCCGCCGTTTCCTCGCGGCCCTCGTGCGCGCCGGCCGCCGCTACGAGGTCGAACTCGTCGGCGGCGACACCGCCAGGCCGACGACGCCGGGCCGGCTGGACGCCAGCCTCACCGTGGTCGGCGAGATACCGGAGGACGGCTCGCCCCTGACCCGCGACGCGGCTCGCCCGAACGACCGGCTCTGGATCGGTGGGCCGGTCGGAGAGTCCGCCATGGGACTCGACCTGGTCCGCCTCGGCGCGCGGATCGCGAAGCGGCGAGCCAACCTGCCGGAGGGGCTCCCCGACGAGCTGGCCCGTGTCGCCAGCCGGGTGCTTCGCCGCCACCTGGAGCCCCGGCCCCAGCTCGATCTGGGCCTGGTCCTGGGCCGGCGGTCGCCAGCCGGCGCCGCGATCGACGTGTCGGACGGCCTGGCCGCCGACGCGGCGCGGCTTTGCCGGCGAAGCGGCGTCGGCTGCGAACTCGAGGAAGCCACACTCGCCCTCCGGCCCGACGCCCGCCGTCTGGCCGGCCACCTGGGCCGCGAGCCGCTCGAGCTGGTTCTCGCCGGGGGCGAGGACTACGTCCTGCTATTCACCCTGGCGCCGGACGTCGACTTCCGCCATCCCGGCTGCCGGTCCATTGGCCGGATCACGACCCGGCCCGGGCTGAGATTGCGACGAACCGACGGAACGATCGAACCGCTGCCAACCGGCGGCTGGGACCACCTCAGCGATTGAGCGTGATCGTGATCGGCTGGTCCAGCTTCTGCAGCACGAGGCTCACCTGGGCCTCGAGCGCCGCCAGCCGCGCCTCCACGCTGCCGGCCGCCGCGGCCGCCGGCTGACGCCTCGCCTTGGCGGCTCTCGCCTTGCGCTTCCTGCGCACCGGCGTCTTCGCCGCCGCCGCAGCCCTGGCCTTCGGCTTCCGACCGCGCTTGCTCTGGGAGCGAATCTCGCGGAACACCGCCACCGCCTCCGGGTGGTAGCGCCGCTTGCGGCCCTCGCCCTCGTGCGGTATCCGGTCGCCGTACAACTTGAGGTAACGCTGCAGGGTCGGACCGGAGATGCCCGTCTGCTGACCGATCGCGGTGAGCGTCAGGAGCTGCGGAGCCGCCGCCGGCTGCTTCGCCGCGGCACGCGCCCTGCGCTTCTTTCGCGCCGGCGACTTCGCCGCCGGCGCCGCCTTCGGCTTGCGACCCGGTTTGCTCTCCGCCCGGAGCTCGCGGAACACCGCTACGGCGTCCGGGTGATAGCGCCGCCTGCGACCCTCGCCCTCGTGCGGTATCCGGTCGCCGAACAGCCGGACGTAACGCTGCAGCGTGGGATAGGAAATGCCGGTCTGCTGACCGATGCTGGACAGCGTCAACAGGGACGGAGCGCCCGACGCTGCCTTCGCCTGGGTTCCTGCCGCTTTCGTCGCGGCCTTCTTCTTCCCCCGGCGCTTCGTCGACCGTTCCTTCTTCAAGGCCTTGAACTCCCTGACCGCCGCCACGGGATACCGCTGCCTGCGCCCCGTCCCCTCCGACGAGATGCGATCCTGGTAGAGCTTCTTGTACCGCAGCGCGGTGGCCATCGACACCCCGGCCCGGCGGGCTACTTCGCCCAACGTCAACAGTTTCTTTCTTCCAGCAGCCGCTGCACTCACAAAGTTCTCCTTGCGCCCTGTGGCGGTGGATCCGTTCCCATCCAGGAAAGTGACATTCGAGCCGCGACGATAGCAGAAGGTCTCAGCCCCACTCCGCCGAACGCGAAAGAAATCAGTCCTCCGTCAGGGGCCCGTAGTTGAGTTTTCGCACCAGGTACGACAGGGCCTGGCGGCTGATACCAAGAGCACGCGCCGCCCTGGCCTGGTTACCGCCGGATTCTTCAAGCGCCTTACCGATCAGTCGACGCCGGTACTGCTCCATCTTCCAGTGGTAACCGCTTTGCTGAGGCGTAGTTTCCTCGACCGCTTCTTCCGGCAGTCCCAACATGTCCACCGAAATCTCGGGGCCGTCGGCAAGCGCCACCGCTCCATCGATAGCGTTCTTCAACTCCCTGACATTGCCGGGCCAGGAGTAGTTCCGAATCCTCGCATGCGCCTCGTCGCTGAAATTCAGGTCCTGTCCGGCCGCGGCGGACGCTTCGAGGAAGTGCTCCGCAAGCAACATCACGTCCTCTTCGCGCTCGCGCAACGGCGGCGCCTCCACGTAAGCCACCCTGAGCCGGTAGTAAAGATCCTGTCGAAACTCGCCGGCCTTCACCATCGCTGCCAGGTCCTTGTGGGTTGCGGACACGAGTCGGAAGTCGAGCCGCCGCGTCCGGCTCTCACCGACGCGTCGCATCTCCCCTTCCTGCAGGAGGCGCAGGAGCATGCCCTGCGCAGCCCACGGCAGTTCTCCGATTTCGTCGAGGAACACGGTGCCGCCGTCAGCGCTCTCGAACACTCCGACCCGATCACTGTCGGCGCCGGTGAACGCGCCCCGCCGGTGGCCGAAGAGGTCGGAAAGAAGCAGACCGTCCGGCAGCGCCGCGCAGTTCACCGCAAACCAGGGTCTGGAGGCCCGAGCACTCAATCGGTGGAGCTGGCGGGCCAGCAGTTCCTTGCCGGTCCCGGACTCACCCAGAATCAACACCGGCAGGTCGTGGGCCGCGTACTTCTCGATCCGGGCCTGAACGTCCAGCAGAGCCTTGCTTTTCCCCACCATTCCGGAGGTGGCCGCCCTCCTGGGTTCCGCCAACTCCGAGCCCCCGCGTCGCCGGCGGACCGTGGCAGGCAAGCGCGTCGCGACCGCGGCCGCCAACGCCCGCGCAGGTTCATCGATTCTCTTCGCGCTGAGCACGAGTCGTCCCGCCGCCGCATCGATCGCGAACCGGTCGGAGCCGCCGGGACCCTGGAGCAGGATCTCTCCCTGTGCATCCAAGGCGTTAAAGCCTCCCGGAGAGCCATGAACCGCAAGTCTTGCCTCCGGATGACCCGCGGCGGCCATCAGGATCCGATAGGCGTCCGCATCGGGATCGGGCGTGGCCAGGAAGACGCGAAGAGCGCGCCAGGGACCGAGGCGCGCGCCATCCACACGTTGGAGGAGCGCTTCGGCTCCCGCGGCCGAGAAGACGCGCGCAGCGCCGGCCACCAGGCCAACGGGAACGGTCTCGACACCGAGACAGATCAGGTCGTGAACAGTGAGCGCGGCGCGGAAGGGGTCCTGTGCCTCGATTCTCCGCCAGTCCGCGGGGCTCGGTGGCCGGCCCTCGCCAACCGCCTCCCAGAGGCCCTCGTATGCCGTGCCGGCCGCGACCGCAAGCGCCTCCTCGTGGAGTCCGGAAAGCAACGCCAGCGGCACGAGGTCGTCCACTTCCGCCGGTGTCCAGACGGCGAGGGGCCGTTCGAGGGCCTCCGTGAGTTCCTCCGCCGCCTCCTCGACACGGCCGAGCTGGACCAGTGCGCGGGCCGACAGCAGACGCAACGAGCGGAGCTGGCGCCATCCCGATCGCCTCCCGCTCAGACTCTCCAAGGCAGTCTCGCAACACTCCAGCGCCGATTGCCAGCGGCCCAGTGACACGAAGAGACGCGCCTCGAGCAGGCGCGCCTCGACGACTCCGGGAGCGCTGCCCGCCATCAGGCCCTCCCGACGCAGGTTCTCGATCGTCTCGGCGACTCCCGCAAACCGCCCTGTCCGAATCCTGATCTCCGCCAGCTTCCCATGCCCGGCGGCTCTCCCGGCGGGTCCGTCGCAACGCCGGAACAGGCCCACCCCGATACACGCAGCCCGCTCGGCGCCATCGAAGTCGTTCACCGCCAGTCGAACCGTCGCCAACTCGTTGTACAACAGGGCGCGCTCGTACACGGGAAGCCGTTCCCTGAGGCGCCTGAGACCGGCCGTCAACATCTGTTCCGCCTCACGGAAACGACCGTTCGCCAAAGCGAGCCGAGCCCTCGCACCAAGCTCCATCCAGTGTTGCGGGTCGCTCCAGCGTTCCGGCTTCCTGACCGCGGGTTCCAGCAGTCCGGCCATTGCGTCAAGCTCGCCGAGTTCCCACTTCGCCAGGGCGCACAGAACTCGACCATGCGCCGCCTGGGCGCCGACCGCAACGTTGAGCACCCTCTCCGACCAGCGTCCGATCTGATCCGAACGTCCCGCGACCGCATGGATTCCGATCGCCAGCTCGCACTGTTCGAGCGCGCGACGGCCCGAGAGCGCCCGGTTCTCCAGCGTGCTCAGCGTGCGACGCGCGGCGGCGGTCCGACCCAACCGAAGCTGAGCCCGCAGGCGGGCCAGGACGTCGTCCGTTCTTCTCCTGTCCTTCGCCAGCTTCAGCACGGCTTCGAAGCGTCCTTCTTCAAGGAGGAGGCGCGCCTGCGCCGACCGGTCGTCCGCCGTCTCCGGCGGCGGAGACTCGGAGTCGGCGTCCCGGACACGTCGCCAGTACGACTGCGCAGCCACGCCGCCCGCGGCAATCTCGCGGCGTTCATCGCCGTCCCTCGCCGCCAGCATCCGCCGCCACCGGGATTGTCCGGCAACCGCCACCCGCTGGCTGTCCCGACTCTCCAGGACGGCGAACAGGGAGGCGCGCGCGGCCTCGAACTTGTGACCCCACAGGAAAGGCGCCCTAGCCAGAATGTCGGCAACCATCCGGTTTCCCGACACCGGCAACAGTTCGTCGCGCCAGGTCTCGAACAGGGGCCGGAGCACCGCCCGCACAGAGCTTCGGCCCGGCGCGCCCTCGCTTCCGAAAAGAAGCACGACGAGTTGCTTGAGCAGAGCCTGCGGCAAGCGGTCGTCACGCACGCGCCGCACCGACTCCGAAGGAACCCGGAGGACGCCGCCCGCATCGACGCGAAGCTCCTCCCAGGACTCGAGCCGCCACCCGGCCGCCCGCACATGAGCCAGAAGAGCCGCGCCCTGAAGCAGGAACGCTGCCCGGTCGCGATCGGTCGCGACGATCTCGTTCAGGTCGGTGGCCACCACGCCCTTCGGAACCGGCTGAAGCGACTGGTGGCGGATGCGCAGGATGCGAGTCATCGCCGGATCCTCGAAAGATCCCGCCAGAATCCCGGGTAGGACTTGCCGACGACGTCCGGACGCCGAATCGAGAGACCTCCCCGGCGCATCCCCACCAGGGCCATGCTCATCGCGATGCGATGGTCGTCGTAGGTGTCGATCGGAATGCGCGACGAGCCGGGCGGAGCGGCGAGGCCGGGATTGCCGTCGATCCGCAGTCCGTCGGCCAGCTCGTCGACGGCCACGCCGGCGCGCCGCAACTCGATCGCCACCGCGGCCAGGCGGTCGCTTTCCTTGATCCTCAGGTGCGCCACGTTGCGAATGCGGGTCGTACCGTCGGCGAAGGCGGCGACGGCGGCGAGCGTCGGCACCTGGTCCGGCATCGCCGAGAGGTCGCAGTCGACCGCGGTCAGGGTGCCGTCAGCTTCCACCAGAATCTCCTCCTCTGTCGCGCGTACGCTGGCGCCCATGCGCTCGAGGAGCTCCAGGAAGGCGCGATCGCCCTGAGTCGCCACCGGCGAGAGGCCTCGCAGGCGCACCGAGCCGCCGCAGATCGCGGCTGCCGCCGCCGGATAGGCCGCGGCCGAATCGTCGCCCGCGACGCGATAGCGACCGTCTGCCAGTTGGGGTCCGCGCGGTTCCACGCGGAACTCGCGGGCTTCGCCGTCCCGGCGCACCGCTACCGGCGCGCCGAAATCGGCCATGACTTCGAGAGTTGTGTCCACATACGGACTAGAGACGAGAAGCGGCACCAGGACTTCGATCGGACCCTCGGCCTTGAGCGCCGCCATCAGCAGCGCGGATACGTACTGGCTCGATGCGCCGGCGTCGACCTCCACCCGGCCGCCAGAGAGCTTTCCGCCCCGGACACGAACCGGGGCGCATCCCGGCCGGCCCAGTTCCTCGATGCCGGCGCCGAGCTGCCGCAGGGCCGCAACCAGAGGTCCGACCGGCCGTTCGCGCAGCCGGGGCGAGCCGTCGAGAATCCACTCGCCCGGGGTCACGGCGCAGCTCGCGACCAGCAACCGCAGCAGCGTCCCGGCGCTCCGGCAATCGAGCCGCACGGCATCTTCCGAACCGTCCTTCGGCGGCGGTTCGACCAGCAGTCCCGAGCCCGAAACGGGACGGAGGCGCCAGCCCATCGCGTCGAGCACGGCCCGGAAGGCCGCGATGTCGTCGGCGTCCAGCAGGTTCTCGATCGTCGCGGGCCGCCGCCCGATCAGCGCCAGGTTCAGGGCGCGGTGCGAGATGCTCTTCGAACCCGGCGGCTCGACCACGCCCGAGACCCGCGCGGCGCGGCGGACCGGGTACGGGTCGGGAAGAGGATCCGTCAGCCCAGCCACAGCAACTTCCGATCGTGAAACCAGGCGTCCGCGATCCGCACCTCGCCGTCACCGACGGTCCACCGGCGGGCGGCGTGGAAGTGCCCGAGCAGCAGCACGTCGTTGCCTTCGGCCAACCGGCGCGCCGCGTAGCGCCGAATGACCGCACCCGGAATCCGGGCCTTGTGCTCGAGGTTCGTCCGCGCCAGACCACGCTCCGTGGAAGAGACGAGACGGCGGCCGACCGCTCGCGGCAAGCGGAACGTCAACCACCGGCTCGCCGCGTTCTTCGACAGGCGCCGCCAGCAGAGGTAGCGCCAGTCGCGCGGGTTCAACCCGTCGCCGTGAACCGCGAGGTACCTGACGCCTTCGGCGTCGAAGCTGACTTCCCGGCCGCAGTCGTCGAAGAGGTCGCCGTAGGCGCCGGCCGCCAGGAAGAAATCACGGTTCCCCTCGACGTAGGAGACCCGGATTCCCCGCCGCCTGAGACCCCGGATCGCGGCTGCGAGTCGCCGTATCTCGGGCGTTTCAAAGCGCCGCGATCCGATCCAGAGATGGAACAGGTCGCCCAGGAACAACACCCGGGCACAGCGACCGGGGTCGAGCGCGCCGAGCTGTTCGGCCAGATCCTCCCCGCTACCCCCGGGACCGCCCAGGTGGGCATCGGCGATCACGGCGACAGGCATGAGGTCGAACGGGTTCCCTAGACGATCGTCAGAGTCGGCCGTTCCGACGCCACCTCGACCAACCGTCTCTCGATTGCCGTCACGATTCCGCGGAAGATCGCCGCATGGGGGCCGCCGGCGTCGGAGACCACGATCGGCAACCCGTCGTCGCCGCCCCGGACCAGGGCGCCGTCCAGCGGAATCGCCCCCAGGACCTCGCAGCCGAGCAGCTCGGCGGTCCGCTCGACGCCGCCGCGTTTGAAGATGTCGGTCGTCTCGCCGCAGTGGGGGCACACGAAGGTCGACATGTTCTCGACCATCCCGAGCACCGGCACCTCGACCTTTCGGAACATGGCGAGACCCTTGCGGGCGTCGATCAGCGCCACGTCCTGAGGCGTCGAGACGATGATCGCGCCCGACATCGGCAGCTTCTGCGACAGCGTCAGCGCCGCGTCCCCGGTGCCGGGCGGCAGGTCGAGCACCAGGTAGTCGAGCTGGCCCCAGTCCACGTCGCCAAGCAACTGGCCCAGCGCCTTCATCACCATGGGGCCCCGCCAGATCACGGGGGTGTCCGGATCGAGAAGAAACCCGAGGGACATGACCCGCACGCCGTGGCGCTCGAAGGGCTGGATCTTCCCTTCCACGATCTCCGGCCGGCGGTTGATCCCGAACATCAGGGGGATGGACGGACCGTAGATGTCCGCGTCCAGCAACCCGACCCGCAGGCCCAGGGCCGCCATCGCGGCGCTCAGGTTGGTCGCCACGGTCGACTTGCCCACACCTCCCTTGCCGCTGGCCACCGCGACCACATGGGACACCCCCGGCAGCAGCGAGGGGTCACGTGCCGTGGCCGGCGCCGGCGCGGTCGCCACCTCGAGCGAGACCTGTACGCCGGACACACCGTCCAGTGACTCCACGGCATCGACGATGCGGCGCCTGATCTCCGTGGCGGCCTCCGGATCCCGCGTCGGCACGCGCAGATCCACGACCACGTCGCCACCGGTGACTGCGACCCGCTGCACGAACCCGAACGACACGATGTCGCGTTTCATCCCCGGGAAGGTCACGGTCCGAAGGCACTCCCGTACTCTGCTCTCGACGGCGTCAGTCATCCTCTCCTCCAGAGTCCGAGGCGATCCTGAGATCCGCCAACCGGCCCACTTGCCGCTCGACGTCGAGCATGAACGACCGCCGTCCGCGCACCCCGACGCCGGCCGGATCGACGACCTCGCCGAAGGCCAGCTCGACCACCTGCGGCCGAACCGACAGGGCGCCCTTGCGCCGGATGCGGCCGGTGCCGCGAATGCCCACCGGCGCCACCAGGGCTCGCCCCTTCAAGGCGAGCAGGAACCCGCCTCTCTGAAACGGCTTCATCCGCGGACCGGAGCTGCGCGTCTCCTCGGGAAACACGACCAGGGACACGCCGGACGCCAACAGCCCGGTGGCCGCCGCGAACGTCTCGCCGGCCCGACTCCGATCGTTGCGGTCGACCGGGACGAAGCCGGCCGCCTTGAGCCCCCAGCCGAAGAACGGCAAACGGAACAGGCTGCGCTTGGCGAGGAAGCGGACCGGCAGGTCCAGGATCGCGAGCAGGGCCGCGATGTCGTACAGACTCCGATGGTTCGCCATGTAGACCACGGGCCGGTCCCCGATGGCTTCCCGCCAGACCGCGTGGCTGCCCCCGGCGTAACTGAGCTCGAGCCGAACACCGCTCGACCGGAGCAGCCCCCGAGCCCAGAGACGAGCCTGGACTCCGGCCCAGTCACGGCCCGGGAACCAGGAGGCGATGGCCGCCGCGACGCCCATCACGGCGCTGCCCAGAAACAGGTACACGTTCCCGGTCAGGGTGGCCAGCGCCACGGACCACCCGCCCCAACCTCCCCCGGGGGCTTTCGCCGTAGACTTGCTGCGCTGCGTCGTGGGGCGCAGGTTCGTGGGGTTCCGGATCGACAAGATTCTTCTCGGTGCTTGTGGGTTGCAGAAGCTACACCAAGCATCCAACACGAGGGGCGACTCCAACACACCCTTCTCCATGGGCAGATGCAACAGGCTGGACACAGGATTCTGATCGATTTCAAGGCTCCCTTGCGAGAGGTAGGGGCCATCTGGTTACTGACTGCGCGCGGAATGGCCGCCCTCGTGAGCCCCCCATACGAGTTCCGGTCATGGCTTGGTCAGATGGGACACCTCGGCGTCAGCTCGCTCGGCGTCGCGTCGGTGACCACTTTGTTCACCGGCATGGTGCTGGCCCTTCAGACCGCGTACAGCCTGCCCGAACTCGGGGTCAAGTACTACATCGGAAGCGTGGTCTCGAAGTCGTTGACCAGGGAACTCGGACCCGTACTCGTGGCCCTCATCGTCGGCGGCCGGATCGGGTCCGGAATGACCGCGGAACTCGGCACGATGAAGGTCACGGAGCAGGTCGACGCCATGCGCTCGATGGCCGCGGATCCCATAAAGAAGCTGGTCGTTCCGAAGCTGGCGGCCACCCTGATCATGTTGCCCGTGCTCACCGTCCTCGGCGACCTGCTGGGCATTCTCGGCGGCCTCTTCGTCGCCGTGAATCAGTTGAACCTCTCCGTTGGTCTGTACGTCAACGACGTCCTGCAGACCCTCACCATGGAGGACGTCTTCAACGGCCTCGGAAAGTCGGTCTTCTTCGCCTGCTTCATTGCGATCATCGGCTGCCACAACGGCCTGACGGCCAGCGGCGGCGCCGAAGGCGTTGGGCATGCCACCACTCGCACAGTCGTCTGGGCTTCCATCATGGTGCTGGTATCTGATTTCTTTCTGACGAAGTTGTTTCATGTCCTCGTCTGAGACCGCCCACAACCGAAAACCCGTGCGGGAACCGCTCTACGTCGTGCGAGGACTCTGCCGGCGCTTCGGAGAACGGGCCGTACTCGACGACCTGAGCTTCGAGGTTCTGCGCGGCGAGTGTCTGGTCGTGCTCGGGCGTTCGGGCTCCGGCAAGAGCCTCACGCTGCGGCAACTCAACGGACTCGACCCGGCCGAGGGAGGCGAAGTGCTGTTCGAGGGTACGGACCTCGTCCAACTGACGGAGCGCGAGTTGTACGTCGTGCGCCGGCGGATCGCGATGCTGTTCCAGTCAGGCGCCCTGTTCGACTCCTTCGACGTCCTGGAGAACGTCGCCTTTCCCATTCGCGAGCACGAGCGCGCGAGCGAGGAGGAGGTTCGCGAGCGGGTGGCCGCGGCGCTCGCGTGGGTCGGACTGTCGGGGATCGAGGATCGGATGCCCGCGGCTCTGTCCGGCGGCATGAAGAAACGGGTCGCGCTTGCCCGCTCGCTCGTGCTGGAGCCCGAGGTCGTCCTGTTCGACGAGCCGACCGCCGGGCTCGACCCGGTCACGGCGGCGACCATCTCCCGTCTGATCAGGAGCACCAAAGAGGAGTTCGGAACCACCTCGGTCGTGGTGACGCACGACATTCGCCTCGCCCGCCACGTCGGCGACCGCCTCGCACTGCTTCACGACGGCCGGTTCCGGTTCCTCGGCTGCTGGGAGGAAGCCGAACAAAGCACCGACCCCGCGCTCCGGGCGTTCCTCGAGGGTCGGTTCGTCTCCCCACAGGAGGACATCGATGCAGCGTGACTCGAACACAATCAGGGTGGGTCTGACCGTACTCGCGGCCGTCGTCGCGCTCGCCGCCTTCATCTTCGCGATCGGCGAGCAGAGTGCCCTGTTCACGCCCACCAACAGCTACCGCACGATGTTCCCGAATGCCGCGGGGCTGGTCGAGGGAAACCCGGTTCAACTCAACGGCGTAACCGTCGGCAGGGTCGACCGCATCCTGCTCAGCGAAGACCCGGACAGCGAACTGCTGGAGGTCCGGATCAGCGTCGAGCGGCGCTATGCGAACCGGATACGGCGAGACTCCCTGGCGCGCCTCAAGACCCTGGGCCTGTTGGGTGACAAGTACGTGGAGATCACCTCGGGTTCGCCCGAAGCCGTCCTCCTCAATCCCGGCGAGGAGATCCCGGCGGCGCTGCCGACCGACGTCGACGAGCTGATCGCCAGCGGAGCGGACGTGGTCGACCACGCGGTCGTGACGGCCCGTTCCCTGTCGAACATTCTCGCCCGCATGGAGCGCGGCGAGGGCCTGCTGGGCGAACTGGTCGCCGCCCGCGACGACAAGCGGGTCACCGACACGGTGATCAGCACGCTCGAGTCGATCGAGCGCGTGGCCGATCGGGTCGAGGCAGGCGACGGAGTCCTCGGGCGGCTGCTCACCGACCGTGAGATGGGCGACCGGATCGCCTCTTCGATCGACGAACTGGACGAGACCCTGAGGCTCCTGCGGGAGGGCGACGGCCTGGCGCCGGCCCTGCTGCGCGACGGTGAGTTGAAGGCCCGCTTCGAGACGACCCTGGCGGACACTCAGGTTGCCGCCGCTGATCTCCGCGAAGTCACCGCCGACCTGCGCAAGGCCGACGGCCTCCTGCCCCGGCTCCTGAACGACGAGGAACTCAGTGAATCGCTGACCACCGAGGTCGAGCAACTCCTCAAGCGGCTCAACTCGACGCTGGACCAGGTCTCGGAGGGAGACGGCACCGCGGCCCGCCTGATCAACGACCCCGCGATCTACGAGGCGCTCGACGACCTCGTGGTCGGCATCAACGAGTCGAGGCTGCTGCGCTGGCTCGTTCGCAACCGCCAGAAGGCGGGCATCAAGAAGCGGTACCGGGACGCGCAGGACGAGATCGCGGCAACCGGGTCCGACGATCCCGGGGAACGACCGTGATCGCCTGCGCGCGTTGCGGCCGGGAACGCGAACCGCTAGCCGGACCGCCGGTGCCCGGCGCCACCGGCGAGGAGATCGCCGAACGCATCTGCGCCGGCTGCTGGGACGAGTGGACGGCGATGGAGATCAAGGTGATCAACGAGTTGCGGCTGAACTTCATGGACCCGGCGGCGCAGGCGACCCTCACGAGCCACATGAGGGACTTCCTCTTCCCCGGCGACGACTCCAGCGTCAAGCCCGGGGAACGGCTCGACTTCGATTCGATCGGGGAGCCCTAGCGCGCCGGCCGTCAGGCGGGCTCCGCTGGGTGCGCGGGTCCTCTGACCCGCTGCCGCCGAAGGCGGCCGGGAAACGCGCCGGCCGCCAGGCCGGCTCCTCTACCGCCAGGGCCGGCGCGGGGGCTCGCGGATCCGGCGGAGCATCCGGCGACGCCGATTCTCCGGGTCGGCCGGGTCGTTCGAGAACAGGCGCATCACATCGCCGTCGCGGGCGAAGCGGTAGCGGCGGGCCGGCTTCCTGCCGTTCAGGCCCTTGGCCGCGCCCTTCGCGTAGGTCCAGAGCTGGACGTCCGGATCGTCGATGTCGCGATGCTCTTCCCACTCCGTCTTCTCCGGGTCGCCGAACAGGATGTAGACCATGCCCCGGTCCGTGCGGCGGCCGAGCCGGCCGGACTCCGAGTAGCGCTTGTCCGCCTCGGCCGCGCGGACGTCGAACTGCCGCCGCAGGCCGGCGTCGCGGCGGCTCCAGAACTCGTCGACGAACGCGGCGGCCTCGTCGTCCGACTCCAGCAGGAGGTAAAGGGTCCGTTCCTCCTCGTCGGCAAGCTGCCCCACGGGCCCCACCAGCCAGCTCGTGTAGCCGGGACCCAGGAACGGATTGATCAGGTCGTCCGGATGCAGCCGCTCGAGGCTCTCCGCGGCATGAGCGGCGCCGGCGGCCAGGACCGCGACGGCGAAGGCCAGACCGAGCCGCCGCACGTCAACGGCCCTTCAGCAGGTCCAGGAACTCCTCCCGAATCGGGCGTTCGTGGAAGATGCCGCGCAGCGCCGACGTCACCGTCCTCGCGCCCGACTTCTCCACGCCGCGCATCTCCACGCAGAGATGCCGGGCCTCGATGACGACCATCGCGCCGCGGGGCCGAAGTTCCTCTTCCAGAAAGGTCACGACCTGCTCGGTGAGGCGCTCCTGGAGCTGCGGCCGCTTGGCGTAGAACTCGAGGATGCGCGCGAACTTGGACAGGCCCAGGATCTTGTCGCCGGGGACATAGGCCATGTGCGCGTGACCGTAGAAGGGCACCAGGTGGTGCGAGCACATGGAGTAGAACGGGATGTCCTTCTCCATCACCATGGCCCGGTAGTTCTCGTCGTTGGGGAAGGTCGTGACTCTCGGCTTCGTCCCCTGGTCCAGTCCCCGAAACATCTCCAGGTACATCCTGGCGACCCGCTCGTGTGTGGTCTCCAGATTCGGGTCCTCCAGATCGAGACCGAGCTCGACGAGCACCCCACGTACTCGCTCCGCGATGCGCGCCACGCGCTCCCCGTCCCGAACCGCCGGCGGGCCGTTTTCGTAGGTCGCAACTCGCTCGACCGGCTCCAGAACGCGCATCGGCGCATGCTACCGTAGTCGCCAGTGGCCAGAAACAACGACGAGGACGGAATCCGATGAGTCGAGTGACGATCGAATACTGCGTAATGTGAAACTACCGACCCCGAGCCGCCGGTCTGGCGGCTCAGTTGAAGGAGCAGTTCGACCTCGACACCGAACTCGTGGACGGCGGCGGCGGCGTCTTCGAGGTCGCCCTCGACGGCCACACCGTCTTCTCCAAGAAACAGCTCGGCCGCTTCCCCAACAACGGCGAAGTCGAACACGCCGTCGCCGATCTGCTGTAGCGCTTCGGGACGCACACGTCCGCCCGGGGCGCCGGGCGAACTCGTCGTTCAGGGACGCTACGATCGGGCCGTGTCCGGCACCTACTCGCTGCGCCTTGGCAAGGAGGACTTCAAGTTCTCGGCCGCTCACTTCACGGTGTTCTCGGAGGACGAGGCGGAGGCGCTTCATGGACACAACTACCGGGTGCGCGTGGAACTGGGCGGTCCAGGGGTGGACGAGTTGGAATTCCTGGTGCCGGTCGCCGCGGCGAAGCGGGACATCCGGTCGCAGTGCGCGGAACTCGACGAGAAGGTCCTGCTGCCGGCGGAGTGCCCGCACCTGGAACTCGTGCAAGGTGAGGCGGTGACGGTGACCTTCGGATCGCGGCGCTACGAGTTTCCCTCATCGGAAGTCGTCCTGCTGCCGGTGGCGAACGTGACCGTCGAGGCGCTGGCCCGGTTGCTCTGGCAACGCCTGGCGGACCGGTGGGGCTCTCTTCGCGACCGCGTTGAAACGCTCGAAGTCACAGTGGCTGAAACCCGGGGCCAGGGCGCCCGCTACCGGCGCAACCTGTAGGAGCATCCCCTTGAAGACACAGTTCGATCCCGACGACAGCCAGTTGGCGACCCTCCGCGGACTTGATCCCGAGGGCCCGGTTGCCGCGCTCAACCTCTTCCAGTTCAACGACCGCGCCCGGTACGCACCGAACGACGAAGAGTACGGCACCGAGGAAGCCGAAGTCTCCGGTCAGGAGGCCTTTCAGAGATACGTAGCCGCCGCGGGCCAGGTCCTTGCCGACCTGGGAGGCCGCGTTGCGTTCACCACGATGGTGGATCAGGTGATGATCGGGCCCTCGGACCCGCCGTGGCACGTCGCGGCGATCATGGTCTTCCCTTCCCGCCGGGCCTTCATCGAGATGACGATGAACCCCGAGTTCCAGGCCGCCTCCCGCCACCGGAAGGCCGGCCTGGCAAACCACTACCAGGTGCACCTGAACGGCGCACCCTGGGTAGAGGAGTAGTCAGGCCCGGCTTCCCTGCGACGTCCCTCCCAACAAACAAGCGCGAGCGTGCCTCGGGGACCCTCCCCTCCGGGCGCCGCCGCGGACGGGTATCACCGCCGCAACAACTGCGCGACGGTTTCGATGTGGGCGGTCTGGGGGAAGACGTCGAAGAAGGAGATGGACTCGAGGTCGAAGTCGCGGGTGAGGTCGCCGAGGTCGCGGGCGAGGGTGGCGGCGTCGCAGGAGACGTAGGTCAGGCGGCGGGGCGCGGCGTTCAGGAGGGCGCTGCGGACCTTTCGCGAGAGGCCGGCGCGGGGCGGGTCGACGAGGACCCGGTCGAGGCCGGATTCGAGACCGGGGCCGCCGCGGCGCCGGTCGATCCAGCTCTCGACCGCCGACCGCTCGACGCGGCAATGGCGGAGACCGTTGCGGCGGAGGTTGTTCCGCGCGTAGCGGGCAGCCACCGACTCGGCTTCCACGGCCGTGACGGACCGGTAGCGGTCGGCGAGACCGGCGCTGAAGAAGCCGACGCCGGCATAGAGCTCGACGGCGGCCTCGCCCTCGAAGGGCCCGACCGCCGACAGCAGGAGCGACTCCAGGAGACCGCCGTGGGCCTGGAAGAAGCAGCGGGCGTCGTAGCTGAGCCGCTTCCCTAGCAGGTCGATCTCGAGCTCGCCGGCCGGCAGCCCGTCGACGGGCGGCGCCGCAACCACCGGATCGTCCCGCTCCAGGCCAGTCGTCGCCAGGCTGAGGCGGCTCGGCAGCTTCTTCGAGGCGGCAGCCCGGTCGCCAAGCAGCGAGGACAAACCGCGCAGCTCGTTCTCGAGCGCCGGAGCCAGCACCGGGCAGCGGTCGACGACGACCAGGTCATGGCTGCGACGCCGCCGGAAGCCGACGCCGACCGACTCCTCCGGGTTCGTGTCGACATGGACCTGCGCCCGCAGCCGGTACCCCCACGTCCTCTCGCTCACCGGCTCCTCGAAACGGCACGCGGCGAGTTGCGCCGGGTCGATGCCGCCCAGCCGGCGCAACGTCTCCATGGCCGCCGCCACCTTGAGTCCCAACTGCTCCGCGTCCTCGATGTGCTGGAGCTGGCAGCCGCCGCAACGCTCGTAGAACGGACACGGCGCCTCCCGCCGCAGCGGCCCCGGCGCCTTGATCTCTTCGATCTCCGCGCGGGCGTAGCTCGGGCGGCGCTCGGTGATCCTGGCCTCGACCACGTCGCCGGGGGCGGCCCGCGGCACGAAGACCGGCATGCCGCGCCACCGCGCCAGGCCGTCGCCACCGAGCACGAGCTTCTCGATGGTCAGCTCCAGGCGATTGATGCCGGCCAGAGCGGCCAGCGCTTCCAGGCGCTCCGCCGACAGCGGCTGCTTCCGGGGCGTCGCCCTAGCCGTGGCCGCCGCCGGTGTGGCGCCGGCCGTGTTCCCAGGCCGGATCCCGGCGCGCGAACTCATCGAGTTCGCTCGGCACTTCGACGAGGGTCCGGCTGAGTTCCGGATCGCAGACATCGTTCTCGCACTCGTAGACGTAGACGTTCCAGTCATCCCGACGGCGGTAGGCGCAGAGCGTCTGGTAGGTGTCGCAGTGGCCGCACTTGATCGAGAGGTTGCGGATGTTGATCACGACGCGATGGCCTTACCCGGTTCGCGGGAAACGCTGCCGGTCCCGCGCCTCAGCCGGACGCGAAGGCCTCATCGATCGCGTTGCGGATCACGCTGGCTCCGGTGATGCCGATCGAGATGTAGGAAACGTCGCCCCGGGGATCCAGCACGACGAGCGTCGGCAGGGCGTAAAGCTCCGCCGCGCCCATCACCTCCGCTTGAGGGTCCAGCAGCACCGGGTAGCTGAACGGCGTCTTCTCGACGTACCCGCGGACCGTCTCGGGATCCTCCCCGGAGTTCAAGGCGAGAAACGACACTCCCCGGCCGGCGTACTCCTCGCGCAGCTTCTCGAGAATCTCCGCCTGAACGACGCACGGCTTGCACCACGTCGCCCACACGTCGACCACGACGACATCGCCCCGCAGGTCCGGCGGGCCCAGCCGCGATCCGTCCAGCGTGTCCAACTGGAAGCTGGTCAGGATCGGATCGAGCTCCGCGATCTCCGGCGGCTCGGCGCCCGCGACGATGCTCGACACCAGGAAGCCGAAAACCGCCACCAGAACCGCCCCGGCCACGCCCAGGCCGATCAGCAGACCGACCGCCAAACGCCTTGTCATGCCGGCAGACTAACAGCCGGCCCGGCCTAGGAGCAGCCGCTGGTGGAACCGCAGTTCATGCACTTGTAGCAACTGCCGTTCCGCACCATGATCGAGCCGCAGTCGTGGCACGACGGCGCGTCCTGTTGCAGGAGAAAGGTCACCGGAGCGAGGTGGCCGCCCTTCCCGCCGGATTCCTCGCCCTCGCTCTCGGCCTCCGCCGGCGACGCCGGCTCCGGCCGCGGCTCCGACCGCTGGATCACGCCCGCCACCTCCTGCGCCTCGGGCGACAGGAACTTCGACGCCAGCCAGCGGAAGATGTAGTCCATGACGGACTTCGCCATCGGAATCTCGGGGTTCTTGGTGAATCCCGACGGCTCGAAGCGGCTGTGAGTGAACTTGTCGACCAGGATCTGCAGCGGCACGCCGTACTGCAGCGCCACGGACACCGCCTGGGCGAAGGAGTCCATGAGACCCGAGATGGTCGACCCTTCCTTCGCCATGAGCAGGAAGATCTCGCCGGGCTGACCGTCCTCGTACAGGCCGACGGTGAGGAAGCCCTCGTGGCCGTTGATCGAGAACTTGTGGGTGATGGCGTGCCGCTCGTCCGGCAGCCGGCGCCGCTCGATGCCGGCCGCGGCCCGGGCCGCGACCTCGGCCTGCAGGTCGGCACCGGCCGTCTCGCCGTCCTTCGTCGTCGACAGCGGCTGTGAGCGCTTGCAGCCGTCGCGGTAGATCGCGACCGCCTTGAGTCCGAGCTTCCAGCCCTCGACGTAGGCGTCCCGGATCTCCTCCGGAGTCGATTCCTCCGGCATGTTGATCGTCTTGCTGATCGCCCCCGAGATGAACGGCTGGGCCGCCGCCAGCATGCGCAGATGCCCCATGTGGTGGATCGACCGCGAGCCGTTGGCCGGCTTGAAGGCGCAGTCGAACACCGCCAGGTGCTCGTCCGCGAGATGGGGCGCGCCCTCGATCGTGTCGTGATCGTCGATGTACTCGACGATCTGCTGGATCTCCGACTTCTCGTAGCCGAGCCGCTCCAGGGCCAGGGGAACGGTGCGGTTGACGATCTTGATCATCCCGCCGCCGACCAGCTTCTTGTACTTGACCAGCGCGATGTCGGGCTCGACTCCGGTCGTGTCGCAGTCCATCATGAACGCGATCGTGCCGGTCGGGGCCAGCACCGAGATCTGGCTGTTGCGGATGCCGTTCCGCTCGCCTTCCTCGACCACGCCGTCCCAGGACTTCTTGGCCGCGTTCAGCAACTCGAGCGGCACGTGCGCCGGCTCGACATCCTTGAGCGCGGCCCGGTGGTTGCGCATGACCTGCAGCATCGGCTGGCTGTTCGCCTCGTAGCCCTCGAACGGGCCCTTGATCGCGGCGATCCGGGTCGACTGCAGGTAGGACGCGCCCGACATCAGGGCAGTCACGGCGCCGGCGTAGTCGCGACCGGCGGCCGAGTCGTAGGGCAGGCCCCGCGCCATCAGCAGGGCGCCGAGGTTCGCGTAGCCGATGCCGAGCGGCCGGTAGGCGTGCGAGTTCTCTTCGATCTTCGGCGTCGGATAGCTCGCGTTGTCGACGATGATCTCCTGCGCCGTGATCACGATCTCGCAGGTGTGCCGGAACGACGCGGTGTCGAAGCCCGAAGCCGGGTCGTAGAAGCGCATCAGGTTGAGCGACGCCAGGTTGCAGGCCGTGTCGTCCAGGAACATGTACTCGCTGCACGGGTTGCTGGCGTTGATCCGGTCCGTGTTCGGGCAGGTGTGCCAGTGGTTGATCGTGCTGTCGAACTGCATGCCCGGGTCGCCGC
This sequence comes from Thermoanaerobaculia bacterium, assembly GCA_965116955.1. GTDB lineage: Bacteria > Acidobacteriota > Thermoanaerobaculia > Multivoradales > Multivoraceae > Multivorans. Next base: position 832,642 of record OZ220742.1, read on the forward strand.
AGACCCAGGTCGACTCGGCGATCATGTCCAGCAGCTCCGCCGCCCGGTGCGTGTCCATCGGCTGGCCGTCCGTGACCGCGGTCGTCGTCCACTCATCGTCCTCGACCACCGCCTGCATGAACTCGTCGGTGGCGCGCACGGAGTGGTTCGCGTTCTGGTAGAAGATCGAGTCGTAGGCGCCGCCCGCGACGTTGAAGCCCGCGTCGTAACCCGCCTCGATCAGCGCCCAGGCCTTGCGCTCCTCGACTTCCTTGCAGCGGATGAAGTCGACGATGTCGGGGTGATCGGCGTCCAGGATGACCATCTTCGCGGCGCGCCTCGTCTTGCCGCCGCTCTTGATCACGCCGGCGAAGGCGTCGAAGCCGCGCATGAAGGAAACCGGACCGGAGGCGGTGCCGCCGCCGGCCAGGGTCTCGGCCGAGGAACGAAGCGACGAGAGGTTGCTGCCCGTGCCGGAGCCGAACTTGAACAGCATCCCCTCCGTCTTGGCGAGACCGAGGATCGACGGCATCGTGTCCTCGACGGAGTTGATGAAGCACGCCGAGCACTGGGGATGCTCCTCGATCCCGACGTTGAACCACACCGGCGAGTTGAAGCAGGCGTGCTGGTGCAGGAGGATGTGGGTGAGTTCGGCGTGGAACGACTCGGCGTCCGCCGCGCTCGAGAAGTAGCCTCCCTCGCGGCCCCACTCCGCGATGCGGTCGGCGACGCGCGAGATCAACTGCCGCCCGCTGGACTCGCGCTCGGGTGTGCCCAACTGGCCGCGGAAGTACTTCGACACGACCACGTTCGTGGCCGTCTGCGACCACGCCTTCGGCACCTCGACGCCGTGCTGTTCGAACACGGTCTCGCCCTTCTCGTTCGCGATGACCGCGTCGCGCACGTCCCATTCGACCCGGTCGAAGGGGTGGACGCCGGGCTCGGTGTAGCGCCGTTCGATGGTCAGGCCCGCCGGGCTCGATGCCTTGGCCGCCGCGCCCGGGGTCTCGGCAGGGCGCGCGGCGCCGGCCGCAGCGGGGGCGGCTACCACCTGCCGGCCGCCGGCCTGCGCCGCCTCCAGAACCCTGCCCCGACCGCCTTCTCGAGCGCCTGAACCATTGACCGACATCTGCTACCTCCCTGATCAGCACGGCCCCAACGTGGGCCCGTGGGCTTTCGCGGTGAACGTCGAACTGTAGCCCAGAACGGCCCTCCGGCGCAAGCCGAATCGCCGCGAAAACCACTTCATGTAGCCCCAAGGCGCCCGTGAGCCCACTAGATATGGACATTCATCGGTTCATAGCGTTTTCTCTATGAATGTGGAGCTCCTTCGGAGAGCGGCGGTAGATCCTGCGGATACAAGGCGGCGATAAGCTCCTCTGCCGTGACCAGCAACCGCGCCACGAGCTCGGGCATCGATCTGCCGCCGTACTACGCGCCGGACGACCTCTCGCGGGAGAACGGCGGCAAGGCAGCGCCCGGCGAGTTCCCGTTCACGCGCGGCCTGTACCAGGACATGTACCGCAAGCGGCTGTGGACGATGCGCCAGTACGCCGGCTACGCCAGCGCCACCGAGTCGAACCGCCGCTACCGCTACCTCCTCGAGCAGGGCACGACCGGCCTTTCGGTGGCTTTCGATCTCCCCACGCAGATCGGCTACGACTCGGATGCCCGAGCCGCCCGCGGCGAGGTGGGCAGGGTCGGTGTCGCGATCGACAGCGTCGAGGACATGAGGACCCTGTTCGACGGCATCCCGCTCGGCCAGGTCACCACCTCGATGACGATCAACTCGACGGCGGCGATCCTCCTCTCCATGTACCTGGCGGTCGCTGAGGAGCAGGGGACGCCCTGGGAAAACGTCGGCGGCACGGTGCAAAACGACATCCTGAAGGAGTACATCGCCCGCGGCACCCACATCTACCCGCCGCCCCACTCGCTGCGCCTGGTCACCGACCTGATCGTCTTCTGCTCCGAGCACGTTCCGCGCTGGAATCCCGTTTCGATCTCGGGCTACCACATCCGCGAAGCGGGCTCCACCGCCGCCCAGGAAATCGCCTTCACTCTCGCCAACGCTCTCTGCTACGTCGACCTGGTGCTCGCGCGCGGGCTCGAGATCGACAGCTTCGCCCCCCGTTTGTCCTTCTTCTTCAACGCCCACAACAACTTCCTCGAGGAGGTCGCCAAGTTCCGGGCCGCCCGCCGGCTCTGGGCCGAACTGGTCCGCGAGCGCTACGAGCCACGCAACGAGCGCTCGTGCTGGCTGCGCTTCCATACCCAGACCGGCGGCTCGACCCTGACCGCGCAGCAACCCGAGAACAACGTCGCCCGGGTCGCGATCCAGGCGCTGGCCGCCGTCTGCGGAGGCACGCAGTCGCTGCATACGAACGGGGCCGATGAAGCCCTGGGCCTGCCGACCGAGACTTCCGCGCGGGTGGCGCTGCGCAGCCAGCAGATCGTCGCTCACGAGACCGGAGTCGCCGATGTCGCCGACCCGCTCGGCGGTTCCTGGGCGATCGAGGCGCTCACCGGGGAGCTCGCGGCCAAGGCCCGCAACATGATCGAGCAGATCGAAGAGCTCGGCGGCGCCGCCCGGGCGATCGAGTCGGGCTACCAGCAGAACGAGATCGCCAACGCCGCCTACCGTCACCAGTTGGCGGTCGAGTCAAGGGACGAAGTGATCGTCGGCGTCAACGCCTACACCCAGGAAGAAGACGAGGAGGCGACCTTCCTGGCCGTCGACCCGGCGGCCGAAGCCCGGCAGGTCGAGCGGGTGCGGAAGGTCCGCGAGCAACGCGACGCGAGCGCGGCGACGGCCGCCCTCGACCAACTGCAGCAGGCGGCAACGGGCGAAGAGAACCTCGTTCCCCGAATCCTCGACTGCGTCCGGCAGCGGGCCACCCTGGGAGAGATCTCGGACCGCCTGCGCACCGTCTGGGGCGAGTACGAACGGTGAGCCGGTGAAGTCAGCCTACGAGCGGGCGCTCGAGAAACTCGAGGGCCGGGGCATCGCGGCGCCCCGGCAGGACGCCCTGGACGAAGATCAGCGGCAGCGGATCGAAGACGCGCGCAGCCGCCACCAGGCGAAGGTGGCCGAACTCGAGATCCTCCATCGCAAGAACCTCGCCGCGGACCCGGCCAAGCGGCTCGAGGAGGAAGAGAACTACCGCGCGGAGCTACGGCGTCTCGGCGAGCGCCTGGAAAGCGACATCGAGCGAATCCGCCGCGGCTGAAGCGGCCTCAGCGGGCAGCGGACGACGCGACCGCGCCTGCCGTCACCGGCGCGGAGCCCAGATCCTGGAGCGCGGTCACCTGCAGCAGGCTCTCGCGCAGAGCCTCGATGGCGTCCACCGCGGCCATCGCCCCTGAAATCGTCGTCACGCAGGGGATGTCGAACTTGAGCGCCGTGGTGCGGATCTCCATGTCGTCCTTGTACGACTCGCCGCCCAGGGGCGTGTTCACGATCAGGCCGACCTCTCCGTTGATCAGGTAGTCGACCACGTGCGGCCGTCCTTCGGCCACCTTGTTCACCCGCCGGGTCTCGATGCCCCGGTCGCTGAGGAACGAAGCGGTGCCGGCCGTGCACAGGAGTTCGAAGCCGAGGTCCCGCAGCCGCTCGGCGACACGCAGCAGGGCCGGCTTGTCCCGGTCGTTGACCGACAGGAAGGCGGCGCCGCTGTCCGGCAGCGCGTGACCGGCGCCCAGCCAGGCCTTGGCGAAGGCGCTGCCGAAGCTGCGGCCGATGCCCATCACCTCGCCCGTCGACTTCATCTCCGGACCCAGAACCGGGTCGACGCCCGGAAAGCGGTCGAACGGGAAGACGGGCGCCTTGACGAAGAAGCGGTCGACCGGAGGCTCCTCGACCAGGCCGATCTCCTCCAGGGTCTCCCCGACCATGAGCCGGGTCGCGATCTGCACCAGCGGCAGGCCGACCGCCTTGGCGATGAAGGGCACCGTCCGCGAGGCCCGGGGATTCACCTCCAGCACGTAGACCTCGCCGTGGTAGATCGCGAACTGCACGTTCATCAGACCGACCACGCCCAGCCTCAGCGCCAGCCGTCTGGCGATGTCGCGCATCTGGTCGAGGTCCGCCTCGTCCACCCGGTACGGCGGCAGCACGGCCGCCGAGTCGCCCGAGTGGATGCCGGCCTCCTCGATGTGCTGCATGATGCCGCAGACGACCGCCCGCTCCCCGTCCGCCACGAGGTCGACGTCGACCTCGAAGGCGTCCTCCAGGAAGCGGTCGAGCAGCACCGGCCGGCCGGGCGAGACGTCGGCGGCGCGGCGCATGTAGTTGATCAGCGTCGGCTGGTCGTAGCAGATCGACATCGCCCGGCCGCCGAGCACGTAGCTCGGCCGCACGACGACCGGGTAGCCGATCTCGTCCGCCACCCGGCACGCCTCGTCGAGCGATACCGCGGAGCCGTTCGCCGGCACCAGGATGCCCTCCTCCGCCAGGAGATCGCCGAAGCGACGGCGGTCTTCCGCGAGGTCGATCGCCTCGGGCGACGTGCCCAGGATGGAGACCCCCGCGGCCTCGAGGCTGTGAGCGAGCTTGAGCGGAGTCTGGCCGCCGAGCTGGACGATCGCGCCCAGCGGCTGCTCGCGACGGTAGATCGCCATCACGTGCTCGAACGTGAGCGGCTCGAAGTAGAGCCGGTCCGAAGTGTCGTAGTCGGTCGAGACGGTTTCCGGGTTGCAATTCACCATGATCGTCTCGTAGCCGGCGCGCCGGAGGGCGAAGACCGCGTGAACGCAGCAGTAGTCGAACTCGATCCCCTGGCCGATCCGGTTCGGACCGGAGCCAAGGATCATCACCTTCCGGCGCTCGGTGGGCTGCGCCTCGTCCTCCACTCCGGGTGTCGAGTAGAGGTAAGGAGTGACGGCCACGAACTCGGCTGCGCAGGTGTCGACCCGCTTGAAGACGCGGTCGAGCTTCCGCTTCGTGATCTCGCGGGCGACCAGGTCCTCCCCGCTGCCGAGCAGGGTGGCGACCCGCTGATCGCTCAACCCGCTGAGCCGGGCCCGCCGCAGCAGCTCGTCCGGCGCGGACTCGAGGTCCCAGCAGGCCAGTTCCGCTTCGATCTCCACGACCGTCCGGATCTCGCGCAGGAACCACGGATCGATGTCCGAGGCCGCCGCCACCTCCTCGACCGTCCAGCCCTGGCGCAGCGCGGCGAAGACCCCGAAGAGGCGCTGCCAGTTGGGCATGCTGAGCCGCCGCCGCAAACCGACCGGATCGCTGACCAGTTCCTCCTGGCGCGGCCAGGCGGCCTCCAGTTCCAGGCCGGAAAGACCCTTCATCAGCGCCTCGCGGAAGTTGCCGCCGATCGCCATCACTTCGCCGACCGACTTCATCGACGTGCCCAGGGTGCCGGCGGCGCGCTCGAACTTCTCGAACGCCCAGCGCGGGATCTTGACCACCGTGTAGTCGAGGGTCGGCTCGAAGGCGGCGTAGGTCTTGCCGGTGATGTCGTTCGATATCTCGTCCAGGGTGTAGCCGACCGCGAGTTGCGCGGCGATCTTGGCGATCGGGAAACCGGTCGCCTTCGACGCCAGGGCCGAGCTCCGGGAGACCCTGGGGTTCATCTCGATCACGACCCGCCGCCCGGTGCCCTGCTCGACCGCGAACTGGATGTTCGACCCTCCGGTCGCGACGCCCACCTTGCGGATCACGGTGAAGGCGTCGTCGCGCATGTCCTGGTACTCCGGATCGGACAGCGTCTGCTGCGGCGCCACGGTGATCGAGTCGCCGGTGTGCACGCCCATCGGATCGACGTTCTCGACCGAGCAGACGACGATCGCGTTGTCGGCCACATCGCGCATCACCTCGAGCTCGAACTCCTTCCAGCCCAGAACCGACTGCTCGATCAGGATGAGCGAGGCCGGACTCGCCTGCAGGGCGCGGACGATCACGTCGTCGATCTCGTCGCGGTTGAACACCACGCCGCCGCCCTCGCCGCCCAGCGTGAAGCTCGGCCGGACGATAACCGGGAAGCCCAGGCGCTCGATGATCTCCCGCGCCTCTTCCAGCGTCTTCGCGGTGCCGCTCTCCGGCACCTCGAGACCCGCCTCCACCATGGCCCGCTTGAACAGTTGACGGTCCTCGCCCAGGCGCAGCGCCTCGATCCCCGCGCCGAGGAGCTTCATGCCGGACTCCTCGAGCGCGCCGGACTCCTCGAGCGCCAGGGTCAGGTTGATCCCCGTCTGGCCGCCGACGGTGGGCAGCAGCGCGTCCGGCCGCTCGCGCTCGATGATCTTCATCGCCACGTCGGGCACGAGGGGCTCGACGTAGGTCGCGTCGGCGAACTCCGGGTCCGTCATGATCGTCGCCGGATTCGAGTTGACCAGGATGACCCGGTAGCCCTCCCGGCGCAGGACCCGGCAGGCCTGGGTGCCGGAGTAGTCGAATTCGCAGGCCTGGCCGATGACGATAGGCCCGGAACCGAAGATCAGGATCGACTCGATGTCCGTCCGCTTCGCCATGAGCGCGCGGAGTGTATAAGCAACCGGGCGCCTTCCCGGGTCGCGCCGCCAGCGAAGAAACAGGGCGCGGAAGAAACACTTTGACGCTGACTCGCGTATACTCCTTGTCAGAGGCGGCACCGAGCCACAGGCAACGGTCCACCGGCATCCAGCCAACCGACTCGCGCCCTGGCTCCCGTGTCGTCACCCACCGGGTCGCGACTGGATGCGTCCGCGTCCAGAGGAACGGCGACCCACCCCCGGACACAGTCCGGACCTGCCTTTAAACCCTCAACTTCCGCTCAGCGGCCACCGGCCGGCTGAGGCGCGATTCAAACCCGGGAGGGGTTGCTTTTGAAGCAACCCCTCCTTCCACATTGGGCAGTCCTACTCCCAGTGGAGAGCCCGTGCCGGCTCGAGAGACGCTGCCAGCCGCGCGGGCCACCAGCACGCGAGGCTGACGACGAGGAGGCTGAAGCCGGCGACCGCCAGCAGGTCCAGGGCCCGCACGTCGAACGGGACGCTGCTGATGAAGTAGATCTCGGCGACGCCGGGATCGAACCGCACGAGTTCGTAGCGGGTGATGATCCCGCTGACCAGCGAGCCGAGCAGCAGACCGAGGGCGGTGCCCGCGGCGCCAAGACTCAACCCGCAGACCAGGAACACCCGCCGCAGCCGCCGGGGGCCAAGCCCTAGCGCGCCGAGCACCGCGGTATCCCTGCCCCGCTCCCGCACCATGACGACCAGGGCCGCGGCGATGTTGAACGTCGACACCAGCACGATCAGGCCCAGAATCAGGAACAGGCCCCACTTCTGGAGGCGGAGCGCGGCGAAGATGTCCCGGTTGCCCCGCCGCCAGTCGGTCACCAGCGCATCGGCGCCCACCACCTCCTCGATGCTCCGGTGCACCGCCGACGGGTCGGCGCCCTCCGACGTCGCCACCTCGAGCACCACTCCGACCGCGCCGAGAGCCTCGACCGCGTCCCGGTGGAGGACGGCGTAGCTGCGGTCGTACTCGGAGAACCCGGTCTCGAAGGCGCCGGCCACACGGAGCCTGCGGTAGGCGAAGCGGGGCCGGCCCGAGGGCGAACCGACGATCGCCGTCAGCCGCAGCAGGTCCCCGTCCGCGGCGCCGAGCGTCCGCTGGAGCTGGCGGCCGAGCACGACCGCGTCGAAGCCGTCGGCGTTCCGTTCGAGTTCCTCTTCGCCGGCGCCGAAGGAGGAGGCGCCGGGCAGGACGCCCCGGAACCAGACATCGACGCCGGCCGGATTCGTCCTGCTCGCCAGCGCGCCCTGGCCGGCCAGCGTGACGCCGACCCGCTCCACCCCGGACAGCCGTCGCAGTCGGCCGGCCGTTTCGTCGGCCGAAGCAAGATCTCCCGCAGCCTCGCCCAGAGGGGTGACGACCAGAGGCCCGCTCTGGAGCAGCCGGTTCTCGACCGAGCTCGTGTAGCCGCTCATCAGCGCCATCGAGACGACCATCGCCGCCACGCCCAGACCGGTCGACCCAAGCGCCGACCTCGCGGTCCCGGTCAGGAGCCGGCTTCGTCCCCCGAGCAGGTAGCGCGCGGCGATCCACCAGACCACCCGGCGGCCCCGCGCCGTAGCACCCGGCTCGCGGGCGTCAGCCACAGACGTCGAGGAACTCCCCGAAGAGTCGCGCGGCGTCGTGCGGACCCGGCGCCGCCTCCGGGTGGTACTGGACCGAGAAGATCGGCCGTCCGGTCGCCTTGAAGGCCTCCACCGTTCCGTCGTTCAGGTTGATCGCCGCCACCTGGCAGTCGTCGGGAAGGCTGTCGCCGGCGAGCGCGAAGCCGTGGTTCTGGCTCGTGATGGAGACCTCGCCGGTCTCCTCGTCCCGAACCGGCTGGTTGCCGCCGTGGTGCCCGAACTTCAGCTTGAATGTCCTGCCGCCCAGAGCCAGGCCCAGGAGCTGGTGGCCGAGGCAGATGCCGAAGAGCGGCACCCGGGACTCGATCAGTTCCCGCACCTCGCCGATGATCTCGTGGAGCGGCTCCGGATCCCCCGGCCCGTTCGAGAGCACCACGCCGTCGACGTCCAACGCGAGACACTCGCCAGCCGGCGTGCGCGCCGGCAGCACGACGACCCGGGCGCCCTGCCGGACCAGAGAGCGAAGGATGTTCCGCTTGACGCCGAAGTCGTAGACCGCCAGGCGGACTTTCTCCTCGCCCTCCGGCTCGAGCTCGTACAGAGCCTCGCAGGTCACCTCGTCGACCAGAGCCCGCCCCTCCATCGTCGGCTGCCGCCGGACTTCCTCGACGAGCTCGTCGTCCGGCCGGTCGCAACTCGTGATCAGGCCCCGCATGGCGCCGCGGTCGCGCAGCCGCCGCACCGCGGCCCGCGTGTCGATGCCCGCGAGCGCCGGCACGCCCGCCGAATCCAGGTACGCGCCCAGCTCGCCGTCGCCCAATCCCGAGCGGCGCGCGGTGAACTCGCGGACGACGAACCCTTCGACCCACACCCGGTGCGACTCCTCCGCGCCGTCGTACGTCCCGTAGTTGCCGATGTGGGGCTGGGTCATGATGACGATCTGGCCCCGGTAGGAGGGGTCGGTCAGGATCTCCTGGTAGCCCGTCATCGAGGTGTTGAAGACGACCTCCGCGAAGCGGCTGCCCTCGACCAGGGTCTCGCCGCGGAAGACGGAGCCGTCCTCGAGAATCAGACGACCGGTCACCGCGCCGGCTCCGACAGTTCGAGCAGCACCCCGCCGGCGCTCTTCGGGTGGACGAACTGCACCGTGGCGCCCTCGGCGCCGGGGCCGGGCCGCTCGCGCAGGAGGGCGAGTCCGCCCTCGCGCAACTTGCCGTCGTCCTCATGAACGTCGTCGCTCCGCATGCACAGGTGGTGTATGCCCGGACCGCGCCGCTCGAGGAAGCGGCCCACCGGAGAATCGCTCGAGAGCGGCTCGAGGAGTTCGATCCGCGTACCGCCGCAGGGGATCATCGCCACCCGCACCCCTTCGTGCTCGACCACCTCGATTGCCGCGATCTCGAGACCCAGCTTCTCGTAGAACGTCCTCGCCTCCTCGATCGAGGGGACGGCGATCGCGACATGGTCCAGACCCGTGATCATTGCTATGCGCCTCCGTGCCGCCGGAATCGGCCGACGAACTCGTCGACCAGCCGGTCCGCCAGGTCGTAAGGATCGCTGGCCGGCCCGGATTTCCGCGGCGCCCGATTCTGCTGCGAAACGTCCTCTCCGTCCAGAGCCTTCGAGCCGGCGGCAGCCAGCAGATCCCGCATGAACCCGTCGTCGTCGATCGAGGCCAGGGCGAGCCGCAGGACCTCGGCGCGGTACAGGTCGAGCACCCGGCGCCGCAGGCGCGCCGACCGCCGCGCGTCGATCTCGCCACCCGCCCGCAGCCGTTCGAAACACGCGGCCACCGTGTCCAGGACCTCCGCCGCGCCGTCGCCCGTGCGCGCCACGGTCGGCAGAACCGCCGGCGGTTCGCCAGCGGCTCCCTCCGCCATGTGGAGCATTTCCACGATCGACCGGCGGGCGGCAGCGGCGCCCGGCAGGTCGCTCTTGTTGACGACGAAGACGTCCGCGATCTCCATCGTTCCGCTCTTGATGGCCTGAACGCCGTCGCCCAGGCCGGGCGCCGTGACCAGAACGACGAGGTCCGAGTTCCGGCGAATGGCGGTCTGCGCCTGACCCGTGCCCACGGTTTCGACCAGGATCCAGGGGAAGCCCGCGGCATCGAGCAGATCGGTCGCCGCCGCGGCGGCCTGCGCCAGTCCGCCGCCGGCGCCGCGTGAGGCCATCGACCGGATGAAGACGCCCGGATCGGTTTCCAGGCCGGACATCCGAACCCGGTCGCCGAGCACGGCGCCGCCGGTCAGCGGGCTGGTCGGATCGAACGCGAGGACCGCCACCGGCTCCCCCCGCTTCCGGAGCTCCCGGGCCAGAGCGGCCGTCAACGTACTCTTGCCGACCCCGGGCGGCCCGGTCAGGCCGATCGTCATCGCGCGGCCGGAACGCCGGTAGGCCGCCCTGGCGAGGGCCTGCGTTTCACCGCCGCCCTCGATGGCGGTCAGTGCCCGGCCCAGGCGCCGGGTCTCGCGCCAGGGCTCGGGGTCGTCCAGCCAGGCTTCGGCGGTCCGGTCGGCGCTCACGATGCGAACCTGCCGATGTCGACCGCGCCGTAGTAGTGCCAGAGGATCTCGCGGTAGGTCAGGCCGCGCTGCGCCATGAGGTACGAGCCGACCTGGCACATGCCGACGCCGTGGCCGCGGCCGCGGCCGGCGAAACGCCAGCCCGGCACGCCCCCGTCGCCGGCTTCGGCCACGAGCTCCACGACGTGTTCGGGGACGTCGAGCAGCCAGCGGATCGCGAGACCCTGAAGCTCCACCGTGCTCTGTTCGCCGATCAGGTCGATGCGCGCCACCCGGCCCGAGTCGCCGCGTTCGAGCACTCTCAGGGACCTGAGCCCCAGACCGGGAAAGCGCCTTTCGGCAGCCGCTCGCACGGAATCGTGGGAACGCCAGAGCGACCACGGCTCCGCGGCCGCCTGATCTCGCCGCCTCGGCACCTCGTGAACGACGAGAACCACACGGCCGCGGGCCAGGTACACGCGCAGGCGATCACCGGGCGCCGCCGTGAGGGTTCGCGTGGCAACGCCGAGGGCCTCGGGCGACGCCTCCGCGCCGACCTCGGCCAGCAACAGCCCCGCGCCTGGAGCCAGCGGCACGAGCCGGCGACGACCCTGCTGGCGCAGGTCGAGCCAGCCGCCGTCGAGGCCTCCCAGGTTTCCTTCAACGAACTCCAGGTCGCCCCCGGAACGGGCGCGGCTCAGTCGCTCTTCGACCCGCCTGTCGCGCACCCTGCGAACACCGAGAGACTTCAGCAGATGCCTGGCGGGCGGACCTTCCGCGCCGCCTGCCAGGGTCACTCCTCCGCCTTCGACGCAGGCCGTTCCCACAGGGCCGCCGCCCGCCAGAAGAGGGAAAACGTGATCGACGAGTTCGGTGCTCCCGCCGCAGCTCGCGGTGAACAGCGCCTCCTGGAGCACGCCGCCGCGCAGCAGGATCTCGCCGCGAGTGGCGGCGATCGCCTGGTCCGAGACCGGGTGTTCCACGTCCAGACCGCCGTAGACCTGGCACAGCGGCGTGGCGCAGAGGTCGTACCCCTCCCCTTCGAACTCGCCAAGGCGCTTCACCGCGTACGTGCGGGCGGCCACCGCCTGCGCCTTGATCGCCTCGAGCTCAGGGTAGAGGTCCGGCCCGAGCTCGACCGGCACGACGCCGCGCAGGTAGTCCTCGAGCGGAGCCGCGTTGACGACGTTCAGGCCGGCCCGGTCGCTCAGGAAGACCTCGAGCGCCCCCCGGTAGCGGCGGCCCAGGATGCGAACGACACCGTCGGCCGACTCGAGCCGCAGCCTGCGCCCCGCGACCCTGCCGATCCGGTCGACCTCGAAGCCCGGCTCCTCCAGAATCTGGCCCTCGACGGTGATCCACACGTCGTCGAACCCTTCGACGTGAAGCCGGCCACGTGCCTCCTCCGCTGCCTCCCGATCCCCGAAGCGTCCCACCCGAACCCGATACAGGCCGGTACCCGCATCGAGCACCGACTCCGCCTCCTGGCCGAGCAGACCAGCCAACCGACCGGCCAGCCTCTCCGCCTGCACCCGATCCCGCAACGCCGCCACCTGCAGGCGATGGACCCCCGGACTCGCCGTCCCCGGCGCCCCCAGCACCTCGAACGGCCCGGCGATCTCGACCCGCCGACCCGCGTCGTCGACAAGCCACGAAGGTCCCTCGCAGCAGGCGACCTCGACCCGCTCCAGGTCCGTGGCCAGCCCGAGCCGAATCTCCTCCGGCAACACGATCGACGGAGGAGACGTCGCCGGGCTCGGCCCCGCCGCCAGCAGCAGACAGGCCGCAACCCCCAAACCGAGGTTGGTCATCCACCGCTTGACCATCTGTGAACCGCTCACCATCGCCCGTTACATACGTTATTGGAAATACGCAGAACTGGCGGTCCGCCGGGACCCTCCCCTCCGGCCGACGCCGCGGGACGGGTGCTACCGGTGCTGATGCGCCTGGAGTTCGTGCCGGTAGTCGCCGACGGCGTCGATGAGGATCGGCTTCGCCATCTGGTGGAGGCGGCTGATCAGGCTGGCGGGGACGCGGCCGGCCAGGGTCTGGACGCCGTCGCCGCGGTCGCCGTCGGCTTCGGGCGTCAGGTAGTAGTTGCTGGTGAACAGGGTCGGCCGGCGCGCCATGTAGCGGCCGTTGATCAGCAGGTACAGAGTGTCGGAGACGAAGGGCGAGGGCCGCCGCGCGCCGAGCTCGTCGACCACGACGACGTCCGCCTCCTGGAGCGGCCGCAGGAGGTCGGCCTGGTTCCGCGGAGCGTCGGGCTGGAAGGTCGCCTGGATGTCGGCGACCAGGCTGGTGAAGTCGACGAAGCGGCCGCCGACGCCGTACTGCTCGGCCAGTTCGATCAGCACGGCCACGGCGAGGTGCGTCTTGCCCCGGCCGCTCGGGCCGATGAACACGAGTCCGGCTTCGTTCAGCGATCCGTCGAGCTCCATGAACTCCTCGATGTACTGATCGCAATCGCGGCGCGCCGTGAGGAGTTGATCGCCCACGTCCCCCGCGAGCCGGAAGTTGGTGAGCCGGCAACTCTGGTACTTGGGCGGAATGCCCAGCTCGTCGACACGGCGGATGCGGATGCGGCTCGAGTGGCAGGTGCAGCGCCGCGCCTGGTTCGTCGCGAGGTCGACGATCCAACCGCGCCCGGCACAGAGTTCGCAGCCTTCCTCGTTCACTCCTCGTCCTCGACCTTGACCAGCGCGCCGCTCCGCACCCAGACCAGGGCGTGCCGGCGCCGGACGCCCCGGCGGCGGTCCGCCGCGTCGCGCTCAACGATCGAGAGTAGCCTGTCCCGCTCCGCCTCGAGCCGCGCCAGGCGTTCCTGCAGCGTGAGGATCACCTCGACTCCGGCCAGGTTGACCCCCATGTCCCGGGTCAGCGTGAGGATCGACTCGAGCCGGTTCAGGGAGTCCTCATCGTAGAGGCGGGTGTTGCCATCGCTCCGCTGCGGTTCCAGCAGGCCCTCACGCTCGTACAGCCGGAGGGTCTGCGGATGGATGTCGTAGCGCTCGGCGACCTTGCTGATCATCACGTAGCGGCCGCCCCCCACCCGCCGCCGGCGGCGAGACGGGGGGCGGCGCCCACGCGACGACCGCGGCGGCGCCACCTAGCTGGCCCCCTTGTCCCCGGAAGCGCTGCCGTCCCCGGACGTGTCGTCCACGTCGACGAAGTCGGCGTCGATCACATCGTCATCGGCGGCCTGAGGTCCGCCGTCTCCGGGCCCGCCCGCGCCCGGAGGCGCGCCGGGGGCCGACTCGGCGCTGGTCTGTTCGTAGATGACCTGCGCCAGCTTGTGCGAAGCCTGCGTCAGCCGCGCGGATGCCGTCTGCATGGCGGCGGCGTCCTCGCCCTCCATGCTCTTCTTCGCGTCCTCGATCGCGGACTCGAGCTCGGCGCGGTCGCTCTCGGACAGCTTGTCCCGGTGTTCGGCGAGGTTCTTCTCCGTGCCGTAGACGAGCGAGTCGAGCTGGTTGCGGGCGTCGATCGCCTCGCGACGCTTCTTGTCCTCGTCGCTATGGGCCTGGGCATCGGCGACCATCTTCTCGATCTCGTCCTTCTCGATGCCGCCCGAGCCGGTGATCGTGATCTTCTGCTCCTTGCCGGTGCCCTTGTCCTTGGCCGACACGTTGACGATGCCGTTGGCGTCGATGTCGAACGTGACCTCGATCTGCGGCATGCCGCGAGGCGCGGGAGGAATGCCCACCAGATGGAAGCGGCCGAGCGTCCGGTTGTCGCCGGCGATCTCACGCTCCCCCTGGAGCACATGGACCTCGACGGAGGTCTGGTTGTCGCCGGCGGTCGAGAACACCTCGCTCTTGCGGGTGGGGATCGTCGTGTTGCGGTCGATCAGCTTGGTGAAGACGCCGCCCAGCGTCTCGATGCCGAGGGACAGTGGCGTGACGTCCAGCAGCAGGACGTCGGTGACGTCCCCGGCCAGCACGCCGCCCTGGATCGCCGCGCCGATCGCGACCACCTCGTCCGGGTTGACGCCCCGGTGGGGCTCCCGTCCGAAGAACTCCTTGACCGCTTCCTGCACCGCCGGCATCCGGGTCTGGCCGCCCACCAGGACGATCTCCTCGATGTCGCTGGTGCCGAGGCCGGCGTCCCCGAGCGCCTGGCGGCAGGGTTCGAGCGTGCTCCTGACCAGGTCCTCGGTGAGCTGCTCCAGCTTGCTGCGGGAGAGCTTGACGTTCAGGTGCTTCGGCCCCGAGGCGTCGGCGGTCACGAAGGGGAGGTTGATCTCCGTCTCCTGCACGCCCGACAGCTCGATCTTCGCCTTCTCGCCGGCCTCCTTGAGCCGCTGCATGGCCATCGGATCCTGGCCGAGGTCGATGCCCTGGTCCTTCTTGAACTCCTCCAGCAGCCAGTCGATGATCCGCTGGTCGATGTTGTCGCCTCCCAGGTGGGTGTCGCCGTTCGTCGCCTTGACCTCGACCACCCCCTCGCCCACCTCGAGAATCGAGATGTCGAAGGTGCCGCCACCGAAGTCGTAGACGGCGATCGTGCGGTCGCCCTCCTTGTCCAGGCCGTAGGCAAGCGCCGCCGCGGTCGGCTCGTTGACCAGCCGCTCGACGGTCAGTCCGGCGATCTGGCCGGCATCCCGCGTCGCCTGACGCTGAGCGTCGTTGAAGTACGCCGGGACCGTGATCACGGCGCGCTCCACCGGACCGCCGAGATAGTCCTCGGCCGCCTGCTTCAGCTTCTGCAGCACCATGGCCGAGATCTGCGGCGGCGTGTAGGTCTTGCCGGCGGCCTCGATCTGCACGTCGTCGCCGGAACTCGAGACGGCGTAGGGGACCATCTTCTGCTCTTCGGAAACCTCACTCAGGCGCCGCCCCATGAAGCGCTTGATCGAGAAGACGGTGTTCTGCGGGTTGGTCACCGCCTGTCGCTTGGCGACCTGGCCGACGAGCCGCTCGCCCTTCTCCGTGAAGCCGACGATCGACGGCGTGGTCCGGCTTCCCTCCGAGTTCGGAATCACCTTCGGCTCCGAACCCTCCATCACGGCGACGACGCTGTTCGTCGTCCCCAGGTCGATACCAATGATCTTGCTCAAGACTCTCTCTCCTGAATCGTTCGCCCGGTGAGCACGAACGGGTCGGTTTTCATCTCTGGCGCCGCGGGCGGGTTCGGTCTCGACCTCCCAAGCCCAAGCGCGCCAGGGACACTAAGACCTAAGCGGCTCGTTGTCAAGTCCCAAGAGCCAGGAATCTGATGAGAGACTGCTCAGATTGCATCCCGGGCCCGTGCTGCGAGGGGTCGGATCGGCAGGCTGTCAGTCGCGGCTCTTTTGGACGTACCGCATCCGGAGCTGCGCGAGAACGTCCTCGAGCAACGCCGTCTCCTGCTCGGAGACGTTGCCCCGCGTCTTCTCCTGCAGCACCGCCAGCAAGTCGATGTGAAGCCGGGCCCGCGGCAGATCCTGGGCGCTCTGACCGTCCGGTAGCTGGGCGTCGCCGAGCAGGAAAGCGATCGGCTCGGCGAGTACGGCGACCAGGTCCATGAAGCCGGCGGACTGCGCCCCGGGCGGCGGCATCTGCGGAGCGTCCGCGGTCTCGGAGCGCGGAGGCGGCGTCGCGGACGCGGCCTGCCGGGCCCCGCCGGCCGGCGCCTCGGCCGGACCCGCCGGGCTGTCCTGACTGGCGACGGAGGGTGGTTGCTCCGGGGCCGTCCCGGCCGCCTCACCCTTCTGCTGCTCGAGGAAGCGGTACTCTTCGCGCAGTTCGCCGTCGTCCGTGAACATCCTTCTGTCGGTTACCTTCACTTCCGACCTCCGCTCCCAACGAATGCAGGATCGTAACAAAGGAGACGGCGCCGGAACCGACTCCTGCTCGCTCGCTCCGATCGCCGATCTGATCGACCGGCTTCGCGTCGACTGCCCATGGGACCGTGAGTTGTCGCTGGCGGATCTTCGGGCGTATCTGATCGAGGAGGCCCACGAACTGGCCGCCGCGATCGACGAACGCGATCCCGCCGCGATCAACGAGGAACTGGGCGACCTGCTGTTCGAGGCGGTCTACGTCGCCCGCCTGACGGGCGCCGAACTGGACGAAGTGCCGCTTGCCGGGGCGATCCGCGGGGTGATCGACAAGATGGTCGCGCGACATCCTCACGTCTTCGGCGACGAGGAAGACCAGGCGAAGGCCGGTTCCGCGGCCGAGGTCGCCGCGATGTGGGAGCAGCGGAAGCGGAGCCCCGACGGCGGGCGCTCCGTGCTGGACGGCGTGCCGGCGTCGCTGCCGGCGCTCGTCGGCTCCTACCGGCTCGGGCAGAAGGCGGCCGGCATCGGGTTCGACTGGGACTCGACCGAAGCCGTGCGAGCCAAGGTGGCCGAGGAACTCGATGAACTGGACCAGGAGACGGCCGACGACCAGGCCGGCCAGTCCGCCGAGGCGAAGGCACGGGTCGAAGAGGAGCTCGGCGACGTGCTGTTCGCGGTCGCCAACCTCGCCCGTCACCTGGACGTGGACCCGGAACGCGCGCTGGCGGCGGCGAACCGGAAGTTCCGCCGCCGCTTCGCGGCAATGGAGACGGAACTCGAGCCCGGCGGCGACTACGGAACGGAGGAACTGGAACGGCTCTGGGAGCGGGCGAAGCGCACTGACCCGCGCACCAGGGCGTAGCCGCGGCTACTGCTGGTTCGGGTCGGTCGGGACCTCCAGGATTTCCTGGATCAGGATCATCAGAGCGTCCTCCAGGACCGGATCCGAGCCGTCGTCCCTTTCGACGAACGCGCTCAGGCGGCGTTCGTTGCTGACGCGGAGTCTGCGGTTCAGCCGTTCACCCTCGGGGTCCGTGTAGAAGGCCGCGGTCGTCTCGAGCAGGCCGCCGCCGTTCGGCAACTCGATCTGCTGCAGCGTGCCGGCATGGCCGAAGGTCGACTCGCCGCTGTGGTCCGCGTCGGCCGCCTGGCGCAGGACGGCGGTCAGGATCTCGGCCGGTCCCT
Source organism: Thermoanaerobaculia bacterium (assembly GCA_965116955.1). Taxonomy (GTDB): domain Bacteria; phylum Acidobacteriota; class Thermoanaerobaculia; order Multivoradales; family Multivoraceae; genus Multivorans. The sequence continues at coordinate 850,147 of OZ220742.1, forward strand.
GTGAACTGCGATCGGTCAGGACGTCGATATCTCCCGAGTACAGGTCCCCCGCGCCTTCGAAGGTCTCGAGCTTCCGGTCCTCCCGGTCGATCAGGCTGCCCAGCTCGCCGCCGGCGAACAGGCCCGCCACCGCGTAGGCCGCCTCCGCGGAACCTCCCGCGACACCGCGAAGATCGATCAGCAGGGAGTCGCCCGCGTAACCGTCGAGCAACGTTTCCACCCGGGCCGCCGTGCCGGAACCGAAGCTCGGGATCTTCAGCACGCCGACCCCGCGGACTTCCTCGAACTCCGGCGGAAGCGGCTCGTACTCGTCCAGGGTCAGGGTCACTTCGACGCTACTGCCCCGCCGCACCAGCTCCAGTTCCAGTTCGGAACCGACCGGGCCGGCGAGCTGACGCCGCAACTCCCAGAGAGGCATGGCGCGGGACGAACGACCGTTGATGCCGGCGACGATGTCACCCGGCTCCAAACCCGCCGTCTCGGCCGGACTACCCTCGTCGACCGCGACCACATAGGCGGTGCCGCGCTCCTTGAGCACCAGGGCGCCCGAGTGCCGGCGGCCCACGTCGCGCGCCGCCCGGTACGACTCGACTTCGCTCGCCGGTACGTAGACCGAGAAGGGGTCGAGAGCATCCGTCACGCCATCCATGGCGCCCGCCGTCAGACTCCGTCCGTCGGTCTCCTCGACGTACGAGCCACGAATATGCCGAAGCACCTCCTCCCACAACGTGAGGTACTTGTAGATCGAGTCCCGTCCGGTGTCTTCCGCGTCGTCGCTGGCGCCAAGCCAGGCGCCGCCGGCGAGACTCAGGACGAGAAGCAGGGACAGGCAGACGACCGTCAGCCGTCCGCCGCCGAACCCGCGGCGGCGATTGACCGGCGACGGCCCGCTGGCTTCCCCGTCCACCACTCCGTCAGGCGAGCGAGGCGACTGCCTCGTCCTCGTCCTCCAGGATGTCCAGCACGGTGACCAACTGGGTGATCTGGAGCACCCCGAGGACCCTGCTCGGCATGGAGAACAGGCGCAGCTTGCCGCCCCGGTTGGTCACCGTGGTGTAGGCGGCAACCAGCTCGCCGACGCCGGAGGAGTCGATCGAACGCACCCGGCCCATGTTGAGCAGGATGTTCGTAGCGCCGTCGCCGACCGCCGCCTGGACCGCCTCTCTCAGAGCCACATCGCCCTCGCCAATCGTGATCCTGCCCTGGAGATCGAGAATGGTCGCTCCATCGCGCTGGCGCTTTTCAATCTTCATTCGGTCCTCCCTGGTCTGCTTCGGCGCTGCTGCCCGGGTCGCCGAACTTCTTGTGAAGCCGGACCTTCGTGCCGCCGTCGGCGCCGAAATCGTAGTCGATCTTATCCATGAACCTCCGCATGTAGAAGATGCCCCTGCCTTCCGTCCTGAGCAGGTTGTCGGGGGCCAGCGGGTCCGCCACGGCGTCCGGATCGAAGCCGCTGCCCTGGTCCTCGACCGTGATGTCGATCCCGCTCTCGCCCACCGCCAGACACACGTCGACCTTCTTCTCCGGATCGAGACCGTTGCCGTGCTTGATCGCGTTGGTCAGCGCTTCCCGCAACGCGATGCCCATCCAGTAGCCCGTCTCTTCGTCGATCGGCAGGGACTCGAGTGTTTCGTCCAGCACCGCCTGGACCAGCTCGATGTTCTCGTACCGGCTGCCGATGGAGAGCCGAATCGTCTGCTGAACAGGTTCCGGCACGGCAGCCTCCGCTTCAGGACCGGGCCCGGGTCGCGCCGCGCTGGTGCTGGTACCGGCTTCCGGCGCCCGGTTCACCATAGGCGGTCTGCGGCTCGGACTCCATCGCGATGAAGATGAGCTGGGCGATCCGGCGGCCCGCGTCGAGCACGAACGGCACCGGACCCAGATTCTGCAGCTCCAGGGTGATGTTCCCCTCGAATCCCGGGTCGCACCAGCCGGCCAGCGAGTGGTTGATCCACAGCCGGCCCAGCGTCGACTTGAGCTTCAGGTCGCAGGCCACCGAACGCGGAATGCTCACGAACTCGAGGGTCGTGGCGAGCACGACCTCGTTCGGGAACAGCTTGATCCTGTCGCCGTGGAACTCCTCCGGGTCGCGCGTGGGGCAGATCCAGTGGTCGCCGACGCGTACGTCGTAGCTGGCCGCGTTCACCTGGTCCGGTTCGAAGGGGTCGACGCCGCCGGCCTCGCCCCAGGCGCGGATCCAGTGGTCCGGCTTGATCACGGCCGCTCCGCCACTGTGCCGTCCACGTTCCCCGCCTCAGTAGAAGTAGACGGGACCGCCGTCCTCGGCTCGGTGAATCGTCTCGACGAACCGAATCACGCCCTCCTTGAGCGACATGGTCAACGTCGATGTCCGGAAGCCGTCACCGAAGAAGCGGACGCCCCGGAGCAGGTCGCCGCCGGTGACGCCGGTGCAGCAGAAGAGGATGTCGTCGCCCGGCGCGAGCTCTTCGGTCGTGTAGACGCGGTCGGGATCCTCGATGTCGAACTCGGCGAGCCGCCGCTTCTGCTCGTCGGAAAGCGCCGAGAGCCGGCCCTGGATCTCCCCGCCGAGGCAGCGCATCGCCGCCGCCGTGATCACCCCTTCCGGCGCGCCGCCGGCGCCGATCACCGCGTGGACGCCGGTGCCGCGGACCGCCGCCGCGATCGCCGTCGACAGGTCGCCGTCGCCGATCAGCTTGATCCGCGCCCCGGCGGTCCGGATGTCGTTGATCAGGTCCCGGTGCCGGTCCCGGTCGAGAACGACCACGGTCAGCGCGCTGACGGCACAGTCGAAGGCGCCCGCGATCGCCTTCAGGTTGTCCTCGACCGGGGCATCCAGGTCGACCTTGCCGCGGGCCGTCGGGCCGACCACGATCTTGTCCATGTAGATGTCGGGGGCGTGGAGCAGGCCGCCGCGCTCGGACGCGGCCAGCACCGCCATCGCGTCGGAAGCCCCGGTGGCGCAGAGATTCGTCCCCTCCAGGGGGTCGACCGCGAAGTCCACCTGCAGGTCGCCCGCGGCCCGGCGGCCGACCTCTTCGCCGACGTAGAGCATCGGCGCCCTGTCGCGCTCCCCCTCGCCGATCACCACCCGGCCGTCGATCGCCATGTCCGCCAGGACGGCGCGCATCGCCTCGACGGCGACGTGGTCCGAGTGGCGACGGTCGCCGTATCCCATCGTCTGGGCCGCCGCGACCGCGGCGGCCTCGGTGACGGCGACAAAGTCGTGGTCGCGGAGCTCTCCGGTCACGAGCCGGCCCCCGCGGCGGCAGCGGCCAGCTCCGGCCGATCGGCGGCCGCGCGCGCCTGGTCCCGGCTCATCGGCGGGTTGAAGGAGGGAATGCCGGTGATCGCCTGGCCGATCACGAGGCCGTGGATGTCGTGCGTGCCCTCGTAGGTGTAGACGGACTCGATGTTCAGCATGTGGCGGACGACCGGATACTCGTCGGAGATGCCGTTGGCGCCCAGGATCTCGCGCGCCAGCTTCGCGCATTCGCGCGCGACCCAGACGTTGTTCCGCTTGCACATCGACACGTGCTGCGGTTCCATCGTCCCCGCCGTCTTCAGCCCCGCCAACTGGTGGACGAGGAACTGTCCCTTGGTGATCTCGGTGATCATCCAGGCCAGCTTCTCCTGGACGAGCTGATGACTGGCGATCGGCTGACCGGCGAACTGCACCCGCTGGCGGGCGTACTCCAGCGCCGTGTAGTAGCACTCCATCGCCGACCCGAGACCGCCCCAGCAGATGCCGTAGCGCGCCTGGTTCAGGGTCTGGAGCGCTGAGCCGACGCCCCGGGTGCCGGGCAGGATGTTGTCGGCCGGAATGCGGCAGTTCTGGAACGAGAGTTCGCCGGTGACCGAGGCCCGGAGCGAGAACTTGCCGTGCTGCTCCGCGCTCACGAAGCCCTCCGTCCCCTTCTCGACGAGGAAACCGCGGATCCCCTCGTCGGTTCGCGCCCAGACGACCGCGACATCGGCGACGCTGCCGTTCGTGATCCACTGCTTGGCGCCGTTCAGCACCCAGTAGTCCCCGTCACGCCGCGCCCGCGTGCGCATCGCCGACGGGTTCGAGCCGAAGTCCGGCTCCGTCAGTCCGAAGCAGCCGATCATTCGCCCGCTCGCCAGTCCCGGAATGAACCGGTCCTTCTGCTCCCGGGAGCCGAACGTGAGAATCGGGTACATGACCAGGGAACTCTGAACCGAGACCATGCTGCGAATGCCCGAGTCTCCGCGCTCCAGTTCCTGCATGACGAGGCCGTACGCGACGTCGCCCAGGCCGGGCAGCCCGTACTCGGTGAAGTTCGCCCCGAAGAGGTTCAGGTCGCCCAGTTCGGGAGCCAGTTCCATCGGCGCCCGCGCCTCCCGATGGCACTGCTCGATGATCGGCTTCACCCGCTCGTCGACGAACTGGCGGACGGTGTCCCGGATGAGTCGTTCCTCGCCGCTGAGCAGCGAGTCGAAGTTCATGAAATCAACGCCTGGAAATCGGTCCAAGGCCTCACTCCCTGGTGGTTGACGGCAGCGCCGAACCCTAGCAGTCCGGGGCGGGCTAGCATCCGACCCGCCGTGACGCTGATCCGAATCCTCCTGCCGCTTCTCGCGGGCGTCGGCTGCGCCTGGTGGATCGACCGCTCCACGGCCGTCAGGGGGCTGCTACCGCCACGTATGGCCGGCGCCAGCTCCGCGGCCCTTCGCCGCCGGGTCGCCGCGATGGCGCTGCTAGGCCTCGTCCTTTGGGTGGGCGTCTTCGCCGCTGCGGGCCAGATCGGTCTGGCGTCGCGCGTCGACGAGATCGACTTCGAGGACTTCTCCCGGTTCAACCTGTTCCTGATGCACGGGATCCTGGTCGCGACGCTGGCCGTCTGGCTCGGCCTCGGCTACTGGCGCTGCGGCCACGATGCCCGCACGGTCGTGATGACCCAGCTCGGCCTGCGCACCCGCACCGGCCAGTCGATCCCGACCGAGCTCGGGATTGGACTCGGCGCAGGCGTCGTGTTGTGGGCCGGCGTGCTTGCCGTTCTGCTGTTGACGGCATTGGTCGTCGGCGCCGCCAGCGGCTTCGAGAACCTCCCCAATGAAGCGCCGAAGATGGTGCTCTGGATGGGCAGTCTGCCCGTGCTCCTGCGCCTCATGGTCAGCCTCTCCGCCGGCGTCGTCGAGGAGGTCTTCTTCCGCGGCTTCCTCATGCCGAGAGCGGGCTTCGTCACCTCGAACGTCCTGTTCGTCCTCGCCCACCTCTCCTACGAACAACCGTTCATGCTCCTGGGCGTCGCCCTCCTCTCCGTCGGCTTCAGCTACCTCACCATCTGGCGAGGCAACATCTGGCCCGCAATCGCCGCCCACTTCCTCTTCGACGCGATCCAGTTGCTCATCCTCGTGCCCTCAGCCGCAAGCGCAGCAGGAGCCTGAACAGGCTCGCCGCTTCGCGGCATCGCGCTTGGTGCGGGTCAGAAGACCCGCGCACCGGCCTCAGATCAGCAGGCCGGCGATCGTCGCCGTCTGCAGGCAGGCGAGGGTGCCGGCGATCATCGCGCGGAGGCCGAGGCTGGCGAGTTCGCTCTTTCGCTCCGGGGCGATGCCGCCGATGCCGCCGATCTGGATCGCGATCGACGAGAAGTTCGAGAAGCCGCACAGGGCGTAGGTGGCGATGACCCGGGACTTCTCCGACAACTGGTTGTCGGCCGAGATGTCCTCGAAGCGGGAGTAGGCGACGAACTCGTTGGCCGCGGTCTTCAGACCGAGGAGCGTTCCGACCGCGTCCGCTTCCGCCCACGGCACCCCCATGACCCAGGCCAGGGGCCGGAACAGGAAGCCGAGGATCATCTCCAGGTTCAGGCCGGGAAGCCCGACCCAGCCCCCGACGGGCCCGAGCAGGCCGTTGACCATCGCGACCAGCGCGATGAAGGCGAGCAGCATGGCGCCGACGTTCAGCGCCAGCTTCAGGCCGTCGCCGGCGCCCTGGGCAGCGGCGTCGATCATGTTGGCCCAGGGCGTCTTGACCTTGAAGTCGGCCTTCGCGGTGACCTTGCCGGTTTCCGTTTCCGGGATCATCAGCTTGGCCATGACCAGGGCCGCCGGCGCCGACATGACGCTGGCCGCGATCAGGTGGCCGGCCGAGATACCCATGCCGACGTAGGCGGCCAGAACGCCGCCGGCGACCGTCGCGAAGCCGCCCGTCATCACCGCCATCAGCTCCGAGCGGGTCATGTTGCCCACGTAGGAGCGGATCAGTAGCGGCGCCTCGGTCTGGCCGACGAAGATGTTGGCCGAGGCGGAAAGCGACTCGGGCCCCGAGGTGCCCATCACCTTCGTCATCACCACCGCGAACACCTTGACGACGCGCTGGATGACGCCGAGGTGGTAGAGCACCGCGACCACGCTCGAGAAGAAGATGATCGTCGGCAGCACCCGGAAGGCGAAGGGGACGTGCTCGAAGCCCTGGCCGAAGACGAATCGCGAGCCGTCGTCGGCGAACGTCAGAAAGGTGGTCACGGCCGTTGTGGCCCACTCGAAGAACGCCTCCCCCGGGGCCGTCTTCAGGATGAGCAGCGCGAGGACGAACTGGATCGCGATGCCCGTGACGACGGTCCGCCAGCGGACCTGGAAGCGATTCGTGGAGAGCAGCCAGGCGATGCCTGGGATGACCAGAAGTCCGATCAGTCCGGTCACGAAATGACCGTCGACCGGCTAGGGACCGCTCGCCTTGAGGAAACTGAAGTAGTCGCTGTCGGTCGATACGACCAGCCAGGTGTTCGGGTCGATCGTCTTCTCGAAGGCCTCCATCGTGCGCAGGAACTCGTAGAAGTTCCGCGACTGGACCGACTGGTTGTACGCCGAGGCGTAGATCTCGGTGGCCTCCGCGTCGGCCCGGCCCCTGATCTCGGTCGCCTGGCGGTAGGCCTCGGACTCGATCCGCTTCAGGTCGCGATCCATGTTGCCGAGGATTTCCGACGCCTGGCCCTGGCCCTGCGAGCGAAAGCGATCGGCGATCCGCTGCCGTTCCGAGATCATCCGGTTGAACACGTCGGGCTCGACCTGCTGGCCGTAGTTGATGCGCCGGAACTGCACGTCCAGCACCTCGATACCCAGATCCGCGGTCCGATCCTGGGCCGCGACCAGGATGTCCTGGCGGATCGCGGCCCGTCCGGTAACGATCTCCTCGAGGCCTCCGCCGGCGTCCGGGTAGGACTCGTCCGCCGCCGCCTCGCGGTTCGAACTGCGGATCACCTCGATCAGGTCGTGGTTGGCGATCGCGTTGCGGGTCTCGCCGTCCAGGATGTCGTCGAGCCGCGACTGGGCGCCCAGTTCGTCGTTCAGTCGCTGGAAGAACAGCAGGGGATCCGAGATCCGCCACCGGGCATACGTATCGACGAAGATGAACACCTTGTCGCGCGTCGGCAGTTCCTCCGCGGAGCCCTGCCATTCCAGGAAGCGGCGGTCGAAGTAGTGGGCCTTCTGGATGAAGGGCAGCTTGAACTTCAGACCCGGCGTGTCGATCGCGTCGCCGACCGGAGCACCGAACTGCGTGATGATCGCCTGGCGATCCTCGGGAACGATGAACAGCGCGTTGGCGGCGACGAGCAGCAGCACCAGGCCCAGGAGGATGGTGAGGATCTTCACGGCGTTCCCTCCCCGGCCTGCTGGGCCGCAACCTGGCGCGTCGTCCTCGCCGCGCTGACTCCCTCGAAGCTCATGATCGGCGTCAGACCGTCGACGTCCTCGTCGACGACGATCTTCCGACCCACGTTCGGCAGCACCCGCTCCATCGTCTCGATGAACAGCCGCTTGCGGGTCACGTCCGGCGCCTGACGGAACTCCTCGTAGAGGGCGTTGAAACGGGTCGCGTCGCCCTGGGCGCGGTTGACCCGGTCGAGCGCGTAACCCTCCGCCTGCTGGATCGTCTGCCGCGCCTGGCCCTCGGCTCGCGGAATGACCCGGTTGTACTCAGCCTCGGCTTCGTTGACCAGCCGCTCGAGCTCCTGCTCGGCCTGGTTGACGGCGTTGAAGGACGGTTTGACCGGCTCGGGCGGGTTGTTGCTCTGGAGCACCACCTGGTCGATGGCGATGCCGGTCTCGTACTGGTTGCACAATTCCTGCAACTCGACTTTCACCGAGCCCTCGATCTCGGCCCGGCCGACGGTCAGCACTTCGTTCACCGTGCGGTCCCCGACCACCTTGCGCATCACCGCCTCGCTCATGTCGCGGAAGGTCGCGTCGAGGTTGCGGACCCGGAAGAGATACTGGTACGGGTCGACGACCCGGTACTGGACCACCCACTCGACGACCGCGGCGTTCAGGTCGCCGGTCAGCATGTTCGCCTCGTCCGGGTTGGACACGAAGGCGCTTCGCACCCCCACGCTCTCGCTGCTGAAGCCGAACTCCTCCTTCAACTGGCGCCTCACGGGCACCTTGGTCAAGTCGTCGATCAGCGGGATCTTGAAGCGCAGGCCGGGCTCGGTCGTGCCGGCGTACTTGCCGAGACGGAGGATGACCCCCACCTCCTCGGGCTGCACCGTGTACACGCTGGACAGGGCCAGGAGGCCGGCCACCACCACCACGGCGATGATCTTCAGGCCGCCCAGGCGCTCGCGCAGCGCCTTGGTTACGTTGCCGAGATCGAGGGGGCTGTCGGCGCCGGGAAAGTTGTCAGGCATAGCAAACGAGGCTATGCCATCGGCCCCCGGAAGACAACCGGCGGAGCGGTAGTCTCACCGCCTATGCCGCCGCGTTTCGACGACGACGGGAGGACGCTCCGGCTGTCCGTGGCGGACCTGCTCGAACACAGCGCCGCGAGGCACCTCGGGTTCGCCAACCGCGGCGGTTTCGAGCGGCTCTGGGTCGGCCAGGCGATCCACAGCCGCTACCAGGAAAAGGCGATGGAGCGCGAGCCGAGCTACCGGCGCGAGGTCGAGCTGTCGTTCGAGTTCGAGCACCGGGGCTGGAGGGTGACCCTGACCGGCCGGGCCGACGGCCTCTACCGCGACGCCGAGGGCCGGCTGGCGATCGAGGAGATCAAGTCCGTGCGGCCGAACGCCGACCCTTCGCCGGCGCTGCTCTCGACCTACCGCCGGCAGGCAGCGATCTACGCCTGGATCGTCCACCGCTCGGGAGTCGCCGCCGCGCTGCCGGTGCGCGCCGAACTCGTCCTGATCGAGATCGGCAGCGCCGAGATCGAACGCCTCGACGTGGAACTCAACTTCGAGGAGCTCGACTCCGACATCCGGCTGCGACTCAACCGGCTCGTCCGCGAGTACGAAGCGGAGAGAGCGGAGCGGCAGCGCCGCGAGCTGGCCGCCGAACGGCTCGAGTTCCCGTTCCACCAGCCCCGGCCGGGCCAGCAGGAGATCATCGACCGCGCCGGCCTCGCGGTCGAGCAGCGCGAGCACCTGCTGGTCCAGGCGCCGACCGGGCTGGGCAAGACCGCCGCCGTCCTCTTCCCGGTGCTCCGCGAGGCGCTGGCGAACGACCTGCGTGTGTTCGTGCTCACCGCCAAGAACACGCAGCAGGCAATGGCCAACCAGGTCATCGACCTGCTGAACCGGGAACGCGCCTTCCACGCCCTGCACCTCCGCGCCAAGGCCCGGATGTGCGCGAACGACGAGATCATCTGTCACGAGGACTACTGCCAGTACGCCCGCGACTACTACGTCAAACTGCAGCGGAGCCGGCTCCTGCCGCGCCTGCTCGAGGAGCACAGCCTGCTCGAGCCGGACACGATCTACGAAGCATCGAAGGGGACGCGCGTCTGCCCCTTCGAGATCAGCCTGGAGCTCGGCCGGCGGGTGCAGGTCGTGGTCGGCGACTACAACTACGCGCTCGACCCCTTCGTCAAGCTGACCGAGTTCCAGGGCGACGCCGACCTCTCCGGCACCGTCCTCGTCGTCGACGAGATCCACAACCTGATCGACCGCGGCCGCGGCTACTACAGCCCGGAACTCTCGGCGGCAAGCTGCCGGGCGGCCCGGGCGGGCCTTCGCCGGGCCGGTCGCGGCACGGAGGGCGGGCCGACGGAGCGCCTGCGGGAAGTCTGCGCCGCCCTGGAGGAGCTGATCCAGGGCGAGGTCGACCTGGCGGTAGACGGGCCCGACCGCAACGCGGTGGCCGAGGGCGCCGCACCCGAAGAGCAGCTCTGGCGCCTGCGGGCCGCCTTCGACCGGGGCTTCGTGGACTACCTGGAGTTTCGCCGCGACACGCGTTCCTTCGCGGCCAACGACGCCTTCGTCGAGCTCTACTTCGAACTCCTGCGGTTCCTGAACACGCTCCAGCTCGCCTCGCAGCCGAAGCACGCGGAGTCCTTCAGCTTCCTGTTCCGGCGGATCGACCGGGAGCCCAGCCTCGCCATCCTGTGCAAGGACGCGAGCTCCTTCCTGGGGGCAACGATCAACCGCTGCCGCTCGACGATCGGCCTCTCCGCGACCCTGCAGCCGTTCGAGTTCTACCGCGACCTGCTCGGCCTCGACGCGGCCCGCACCTCGACCCTCGAGGTGCCGAGCGCCTTTCCGGCCGGGAACCGCCGGGTGGTCGTCGACACTTCGGTCACCACCAGGTACCGCGTCCGCGACCGGAACTACGGACCGATCGCCGAACGGCTGGCCGAGTTCGCCCGTTCCGTCCCCGGCAACTCGATGGCGATCTTCCCCAGCTACCGGTTCCTCGCCGAGGTCCAGGAACGGCTTCCCGACTGCGGCCGCAACGTGATCGTCCAGCAGCAGACGACCAGCGAAGCGCGGCGCCAGGAGGTGCTCGACGCGCTGACCAGTCCCCTGGCGGGCGACACCCTGCTGCTGGCCGTGGCGGGCGGCGTGTTCTCCGAAGGCGTCGACTACCCGGGCGACGCCCTGCTCGCGGTGGCCGTGGTCGGCCCCTGCCTGCCCGCGGTGACGATGGAGCAAAAGCTGCTTCAGGCCTACTACGACGAACGCTTCGAGCGCGGCTTCGAGTACGCCTTCGTGGTGCCGGGCATGACCCGCGTGGTCCAGGCCGCCGGCCGGCTGATCCGCTCCGCCGAAGACCGCGGCGTGATCGCCCTCTTCGACCGCCGCTTCCTGCAGCGCCCCTACCGGCGTCACCTTCCTGCGGAGTGGTGGCCCGACGCCGCCGACGACGAAGAAGGAGCCGACCTCGCCGGCCATCCGGCCACCACCGCCGCCGCCTTCTTCGGCGAAGCGGCGCCGCTCGCGGCCGGCGGCGAGGACCGGTCGTGACGGCTCTGCTCCAGCGGGTCGAACGCTTCATCGTCGCGGGCGATGGCGACGTCGACGGCGAGTTCGCCGAGCTTGCCGTGGCCGCCGTCCGGTTCGGCTACGAGCGGGTCGAGCCCTACCGCCGGCTCTGCGACCGGCGCGGCCTCGGCGCGGGCGCGCTCGAGGACTGGCGCCTCGCCCCGGCCGTGCCCACCTCCGCCTTCAAGTCGCTCCGGCTCGCCGCCGCCGAACCCCGCGAGGTCTTCAGGAGCAGCGGCACCACGCAAGGCGCGGAACGACGGAGCGTCCACTACCACCCCTACCCCGACCTCTACCGGGCCGTGATCGACGCCTCCTTCGCCGGCGCCTGCCTGCCCGCGGGCCCGGGTCGCCTCCCGATCCTCTCGCTCATCCCCGACCGCACGATCGCTCCCGACTCGAGCCTCTCGTTCATGGCGGCGCACGTCTTCGAGCGCCACTCCGCCCCCGGCAGCGCCTGGGCAGTCCGGGAAGCCGGCGTCGACCTGGACCTCGCCTGCCGCTGGCTCCGCGCGCAGACCGAGGGCGAGCCGATCCTCGTCCTCGCGACCGCCCTGGCCCTCGTCCTGCTGCTCGACCGGCTCGAAGGCGAGAGGGGAGGCGCCATCCGGCTTCCGCCGGGCGGCCGCGTCTTCGAAACCGGCGGCTTCAAGGGGCGGAGCCTGGAGACGACCCCGGAGGCGGTCCGGCGACGTGCCCGCACCCTGCTCGGCCTCGGCCCGGACGCCCTGGTGCGCGAGTACGGCATGACCGAACTGACCAGCCAGGCCTACTCCCGGCCCGGCGGCGAACGGCTGCGAACGCCGCCGTGGATGCCGTTCCGCGTGCTGGACCCGGAAACCCTCGAAGAGGTCGAGGACGGCGAAACCGGGCTTCTCGCCTTCTTCGATCTCGCCAATCTCGGCTCCGTCTGCCACGTCCTGACCGAGGACCTCGGGGTCCGCGAAGGCGACGCCTTCCGGCTGCTCGGCCGCGCCAGCGGCGCCGAACTGCGCGGCTGTTCGCTGACCGCGGAAGAACTGGGCGCCGCGTGAGTTCACCCACGGTCATCGCGCAACGGCTAGCCGCGGCCGCGCCGTCCCTCCGCGCCATCCCGACCGAGCAGCTCCTCACCGCCTGGAACGACACTCTCGCAGCCTTCCTCGCTGCCGACAGCCCGGAGCGCCACGACCTCGACCCTGACCTGCTTCAGTCCACCGGCCTGTCGCCGGCTGGTCTCGATCACGGCCTACGAACCATCGGCACCCGCATGCTGGGAGAGCCCGCCGCAGCCGAACTTCAGCGGCCGCACCGCCAACAGGAGGACGGCTTCAGCCTGGTGGTCCTGCCGGCGGAACCGCCAGGCCTGATCCTCCAGTCCCTGCTGCCCGCGCTCGCGGCTCGCGCTCCGGTCCTCTTCAAGTCCTCCAGCGCCGAGCCTCACTTCGCCCCGGCCTTCCTCACCGCGCTCGGCCGGCGGCTGCCCACGCTGCGCGAGGCCTACGCCGCCGCCACCTGGACCGGCGGCGACCCGGCGATCGAGACGCCACTCCACTCGTCCGCCCGCCTCGTGGTGGTCTACGGCGGCGAGGAGACGATCGAGGCCCTCCAGTCCTCCGGACCTCGCCGCCTCATCACCTTCGGCCCCAGGCTCAGCCTCGGCTGGGTCGGCCCAGGCTTCAGCCCGGAGCAGGCCGCCCGGGGCATGGCGCTCGACATCGCGACCTTCGACCAACGCGGCTGTCTCTCCGTCCACGCCGTCCTCGCCGAGCCGAACAGCGCCCCCACCTTCGCCGCCGCCCTCGCAACGACCCTCGCCGAACTCGACCTCGACCTCCCGGCCGGCCGCGGCAACGCCGCCGAGCGCGCCGGCGTCCGCCTTGCCCGCGAGGACGCCGACCTTCGAGGCCTCGACTGGCAAGGCGACGCGCTCGATGCCGGCACGGTCATCGTCGACCCCGACCCGCGGATCAGTCCCTCGCCCGGCCTACGCACGGTCCGCATCCACCCAGTCGAAGGCGTCCCGCCGCTCGACGACTGGAACGGCCGCCTCCAGGGCGTCGCCGTCGCCGGCCACATGCCGGCAACCGTCCGCCGCGCCTTCGAGCAGGCCGGCGTGTCCCGCTTCGCCCCCGCCGGCCAACTCCAAACCACCGACGCCGCCTGGCGCAACGGCGGCATCGACCTGGCCGCCGAGTTCGCCTACGGCTCCGGCGGCAAGCCCGACACCGTCTCGACCACCACGCCGTCCTCGACCCGGAACGACCGCGGCAGCGTGCGGTAGAGCGGATTCAGGAACGTCGGCGGCGCCTCGCGGATCTCGAAGGCGGGGCCGTAGGACCAGAAGAAGGTCCGGTTCTCGTCCGGCGTCGCCGAGCTGAGGACCCACATCCGGCCACCGGCGAAGACGTGCTGGTTCAGGGCGTCGACCGCCTTGCCGAGTTCTTCGTCGAGGTCGGCGATGACCAGCCAGTGTTCGCCTTCCTCCAGTTCCGGCACGATCGTGCTCAGGCAGAGCCGGCTGTCGCCGTCGCCGCTGCAGATCTCGTCGATCGTGAGGTCGGGCTTCAGCCGCGTCGCGATGTTGTCGAGCGGGAGGTCCGGCGCGGCGCGGGCGAAGGCAAGCAGCGCCACCGTCAGTGTGCCGACGACGGCGAGCCGGATCCAGGGCGCGCCGCCGGCCGCGCGCCGGCCGAGGAAGGCGAGCGCCAGCGCCGGCACCATGAGCGCCAGGTCCTGCCAGAACGCTTCCGCCGGCGTCCGCTCGACCAGATTGCCGAAGCAGCCGCAGCCGGCCTCGTCCTCGGTCGCGATGCCGCGCAGGTCGCGGTAGTAGGCGCGGCCGGTGAGAAACAGGAAGAAGGCGACGAGGAGCGCCGACGGCCCGAGCACCCACATCCGGCGAAGTCCCAGGATCAGCGCGCTGCCGAGACCCATCTCGAGCGCCAGCGCGATCGCGGTGACCACGACCGCCGGCAGCAGGAAGTCCAGCCCCTCGATCTCGATCAGCTTGACGAAGGCCTGCGGGTCGAGCGCCTTGACGACGCCCCCGAACACCAGCACGGCGCCCAGAAACGCGCCTCCGGCCCAGCCGACGACGGGGAGCACGGAGCTCAACGCGCCGCCCGGCGCAGCCGCGCGGGTCTTGCGGCGCAGCTCACTCGCCATGGCCGTCTCCCGTCCGTCTGATGTCCATGCGTTGTTATCCTCGCCCGGGCCCGGAAAGGCGGCCAAACCGGGCCTCCGCCGCGGGAACAACGGCATCCCGCGCCCCCGCATTCCGGCGCCGCCGCGCCGCCTTCCAGCCGCGCAGCCTAACCCATGATCTCCATCTCCAACCTCGCCAAGAGCTTCGGCGAGCAGACCCTGTTCGAGGGCGCGACCGTCCGTTTCGCCAAGGGCGAGCGGTACGGCATCGTGGGCTCGAACGGATCGGGCAAGTCGACTTTCCTGCGCATCCTGAGCGACGACGAACCGGCCAGCGAGGGCTCGATCTCCATCCCCAAGCGTTGCCGGCTCGGAGTGCTGAAGCAGGACCACTTCGAGTACGAGGAGGTGCCCATCCTCGACGTCGTCATGATGGGCAACGCCGAGCTCTGGAACGCGATGGTCGAGAAGGACCGCCTGCTCGAGCGGGCCGACGAGCACTTCGACGGTGACCGCTACGCCGACCTCGAGGAGGTCGTGATGCGCTGGGACGGCTACTCCCTGGAGTCGCGCGCGGCCGAGATCCTGGAGGGACTGGGCATCGACACGGAGGTCCACCGGGAGCCCCTCTCCATCCTCTCCGGCGGCTTCAAGCTCCGCGTGCTGCTGGCCCAGACCCTGGCCGCCGCCCCGGACGTCCTGCTGCTCGACGAGCCGACGAACCACCTCGACATCCTGTCGATCCGCTGGCTCGAGAAGTTCCTGACCGACTTCAAGGGGGTCGTGGTCGTCGTCTCCCACGACCACCGCTTCCTGGACAACGTCTGCACGCAGATCCTCGACATCGACTACGAGACGTTGACCGCCTACCCCGGCGCCTACTCCAACTTCGAGCGGAAGAAGGTCGAGGAGCGCGCCCGCCGGGAAGCCGAGATCGCGCAGCGCCAGCAGGAGATCGACCACCACCAGAAGTTCGTCGACCGTTTCCGCTACAAGGCCAGCAAGGCGCGCCAGGCCCAGAGCCGCGTGAAGCTGATCAACCGGATGACGATCGAGCCCCTGCCGCAGAGCTCTCGCCGCTACCCGCTGTTCCGCTTCGACTCCCGGCGGCCCTCGGGCAAGCGCGTGCTCACCCTCGAGGGGATCTCGAAGAGCTACGGCGACAACCAGGTGCTCGACGACGTCTCGCTCGAGGTCGGCCGCGGCGAACGGGTCGCGGTGATCGGGCCAAACGGCATCGGCAAGTCGACCCTGCTCAAGATCGCGCTCGGCGAGGTCCGGGCCGACGCCGGCGACGTGGACTGGGGGTACGAAACCCACCCCGGCTACTTCGCCCAGGACCACCGCGAGCAGTTGATCGACAAGGAAGGAGCCGAACGGAAGACGGTCGAGAGCTGGCTCTGGGACTGCTGCCCGGGCGAGCCGATCGGCTTCGTCCGCGGCCAGCTCGGCGCCGTCCTGTTCACCAAGGACGAGGCGGTCAAGCGAATCGGCAGCCTCTCCGGCGGCGAGGCCGCGCGGCTGCTGTTCTGCCGCCACATCGTTCTCAAGCCGAACGTGCTCGTGCTGGACGAGCCCACGAACCATCTCGACCTGGAGGCGATCGAGGCACTGATCGAAGGCCTGTCCGCCTACCAGGGCACGCTGCTCCTCGTCTCACACGATCGCTGGTTCGTGAGCCGGTTGGCGACCCGGATCATCGAGATCTCGGACCAGGGCGTGAACGACTTCCTCGGCAGCTACGACGAGTACCTGGAGCGCCTGGGCGACGACCACCTCGACCGTGCGGCCGCCCTCGAGCGGGCGAAGCGGGAGAAACGGGAGCAGAAGGCGGCGCGAGCCGGGTAGGTCTACGCAGTCTGTCGGTGCGCCGGCCTTCTGGCCGCACTGTCGGTGCGCCGGCCTTCTGGCCGGCACTGTCGGTGCGCCGGCCTTCTGGCCGGCATCAGACGCCGAAGTAGCGCGCGTCGGGGTGGTGGAACACCAGCGCCGAGACCGTGGCTTCCGGGTCCATCATGTCGCCCTCGGTGAGTTCCACGCCGATGTCGGCGGGCTCGAGCGCCGCGAAGAGCTGGCGCTGGCCGGCCAGGTCCGGGCAGGCGGGATAGCCGAAGGAGTAGCGCTTGCCCCGGTACTTCGCCGCCAGGCGTTCGCGCGTCGTCATCTCCGGCGGATCGGGGAAGCCGAGGTCGGCGCGCAGCCGCTGATGCAGGAGTTCGGCCGCCGCTTCGGCGGTCTCGAGCGCCAGCGCGGCGTAGGCGTGACTCTTCAGGTACTCGCCTTCGCGCTTGAAGCGTTCCGCCGCCTCGCGCACGCCGGCGCCCGCGGTGACCACAAAGAGGGCCACGTGGTCACCTTCGGGCAGCACGTAGTCGGCGAGGCAGAGGCCGTCTTCGCGCGGCTGCCGGGGCAGAAGCCACTCGGCCGCGACCTCCTCAGTCGATTCACCCGGCTCGAACAGGACGAGCCGGTTGCCCTCGCTGTGGGCCGGGAAGAACCGCCACACTCCATGCGCCGCCAGGTCGCCGCGCGCCAACTCCTTGAGCTCGTCGACGACCGCCTCGATCTTGAGGAGCTTCGGGTCGTCCGCCGCGCGCAGGCGCTCCACCGAACCCTTGAGACCCAGGTGCTTCGCGTAGAGCATCTGCAGGTTCAGGTGCGGCCAGACGTCGTCGAGATCGAAGCGGGCGGTGTGCCGCTCCAGGTCGGGGGGCTGAGGCGCCCGAACGTCGGCGCGCACAGCCCCGCTGCGACGGTCCCCAGGCGACGCTTTCGCTCCCCTTGAACCGGTGCGAACCGGCGCGCTGTCCCGCTCGCGGAGCGCGTCGATCCGCTCGAGCTGCTCCCCCCGGCGCCCACCGTCGCAGAGCCGCTCGATCAGGTCGAGGCCGCTCATCGCGTCGCCGGCGTAGGTGCAGACGCCACCGTACTCGGGAGCGATCCGGTTGTGGGTGAAACGCCGCGTCAGCGCCGCGCCGCCCACGACCAGGTCCGTCTCGATGCCGGCGTCGCGCAGGTCGCCGGCGGTGGCCACCATCTGCTGGGCGCTCTTGACCAGCAGCCCGGAGAGGCCGATCACGTCCGGCCGGTGCTGGCGCGCCGCCTGGATCAACTGCTCGCTCGGCACCTTGATCCCCAGGTTGGTCACGTCGAAGCCGTTGTTGGTCAGGATGATGTCGACGAGGTTCTTGCCGATGTCGTGAACGTCGCCCTTGACCGTGGCGAGGATCACCCGGCCGCGGCTCATGCCCTCCATCCGCTCCATGTGCGGCTCCAGGTGATCGACCGCCGCCTTCATCACTTCGGCGCTCTGCAGCACCTCGGCCACGATCAGTTCGTTGGCGTTGAACAGCCGGCCGACCTCGGCCATGCCGGTCATCAGCGGGCCGTTGATGATGTCGAGCGGGTCCGGCCAGCGCGGGTCGGCGAGCGCCGCGTCGAGGTCCGGGCGCAGGCCTTCCTTGCTGCCCTCGACCACCGAGCGCGAGAGGCGCTCCGGCAGCGGCAGCAGATCCCGCGGCGCCTGCTCCGAGCGCGCGCTGCGATCCCGGAACGCCGCGGTGAACGCCTCGACCGCGAGCCGTC
Organism: Thermoanaerobaculia bacterium; assembly: GCA_965116955.1. Classification (GTDB taxonomy): domain Bacteria; phylum Acidobacteriota; class Thermoanaerobaculia; order Multivoradales; family Multivoraceae; genus Multivorans. Next base: position 868,059 of record OZ220742.1, read on the forward strand.
CCGCCTCCGCGTCGCCGGGCTCGAGGTCGAGCAGGGCATCGGCCAGGACCCGTTCCGCCACCGGGATCTCGGCGAAGCGCGCCAGGCCCTGGGTGTTGACGATCGCCGCGTCCAGACCCGCCTGGGTGCATCGGTAGAGGAAGACCGAGTTCAGGATCTCCCGGCCGGCGAGCGGCAGGCCGAAGCTCACGTTCGAGATGCCGAGGATCGTCCGGGTGCCCGGGAACGCCTCACGCACTGCGCGCACCCCCTCGATCGTCGCCTTCGCCGAGCCCAGGTAGGCCTCGTCGCCCGTGCCGCACGGGAAGACCAGCGGGTCCCACCAGATCTCCTGGGGCTCGATGCCCCATCTCGATGTCAACACCTCATACGACCGCGCGGCGACCTCGAGCTTCCGCTCAACCGACACCGCCATACCCTCTTCGTCGATCAGCCCGACGACAAGGGAGCAGCCGAACTCCTTCGCCAGCGGCACCACCCGCTCGAACCGCTCCAGCCCGTCCTCCAGGTTGATCGAGTTCAGGATCGACCGCCCCTGGCACCAGGTCAGGGCCCGGGCCATCACGTCGTGGTCCGTGCTGTCGATCATCAGCGGCACCTTGACCCGGCGCACCAGCCGCTCAAGGAACCTCTCGATGTCCTCGATCTCGTCACGCTCCGGGTCCTGCAAACAGACGTCGACGACCTGGGCGCCGCTCTGCACCTGGGCCCGCCCGACCTCGGCCGCGGCCTCGTACTCGCCTTCCCTGATCAGGCGCTTGAACTTGCGGCTGCCGAGCACGTTCGTCCGTTCGCCGACCAGGAGCGGCCGGTTGTCCTCCGAAAGCTCGGCCACGTCAAGACCCGAAACCAGGCAGCGGCCGTGCTCGGCGGGCTGCCGCGGGGACCGCCCGCGCACCAGGTCGGCGAACGTCTCGATGTGTGCCGTGGTCGTGCCGCAGCAGCCGCCGACGAGGTTCAGCCAGCCGTGATCGAGGAAACGGGAGAAGACGGCCCGGAAGTCCTCCGCGGTCTGCGTGTAGAGGCCGTCCTCGTCGGGCAGGCCGGCGTTCGGCACGCAGGCGACCCGGGTGCGGCAGATCTCGGACAGGGCGCGCAGGTGGTCGAACATCTGGTCGGGGCCGGTGGCGCAGTTCAGCCCCACGTAGAGGAGATCCCGGCGGTCCCGGTGCAGCAGGGAAGCCGCCAGCGCCTCCACTTCCTGGCCTCCGAGCATGGTGCCCATCGTCTCGATCGTCACCGAGACCGCCACCGGCAGACGCCAGCCCAGTTGCCCGAACGCCTCCTCGATCCCGATCAGACCCGCCTTCACGTTGCGCGTGTCCTGGCAGGTCTCGAGCAGCAGGTAGTCGGCGCCGCCGGCGGTCAGGCCCAGCGCCTGGGTGCGGTAGTCGTCCCGCAACTGCTCGAAGGTGACGCCGCCCGTGACCGAGATCGCCTTCGTCGTCGGGCCCATCGAGCCGCAGACAAAGCGGTCGGGGCCCTCTTCGGCGCAGGCCTGACGGGCCAGCTCGGCAGCACGGCGGTTCAGTTCGAACGCCCGCTCTTCGAGGCCGTACTCGCCGAGCACCAGCGGCGTGCCGCCGAACGTGTTCGTCTCGACGATGTCGGCCCCGGCCTGGAGATAACGACGGTGGACATCGAGCACGACATCGGGCCGCGTATCAACCAGTATCTCGTTGCAGCCCTCGAGTTCCTCCCCGCCGAAGTCCGCGGGACCGAGGTCCGCCGCCTGGAAGGCCGTGCCGGTGGCGCCGTCGAGCACGAGGATCCGTCGCTCGAGCGCGGCGAGGAGGGCGCTCTCGCGTGCAACGCGGTCGTGCGGCAGCGTGTTCACTTCGTTGGTCCCCGTGGCCGGCCGTTCAGCCGGCAGGCCACGCTAACGCAACAGCCGCGGCCAGATTGCGGCCGCGACCAGCGCGCCGACCGCGACGCCGACGGCGTCGGCGACCAGGTCCATCCACTCACCGGACCGGTAGCCGAGCTGGATCTGGACGAGTTCGATCGCGGCGCCGTAGGCCACTGCCGCCACCGCCGCGGCCACGACGCCGCCAACCCGGCCGGCACGAGCGAAGGGCTGGCACCAGACCCAGGCCAGCACGGCGAACAGCAGGCCATGGACGAACTGGTCCCACGGCAACTCGGCCGCCACCCGGCGGGTATCGCCGCCGAGCAGGCCCGCCAGCCACCGGACGCCGCGCTCGAAGGTCCCGGCCAGCGCCTCCGCCGGCAGCAGCAGAAACAGTGCGACCACCGCGGCAACGCCCACGGAGAGCAGTCGCCACCCGGGCGCGCGGCGCCGCCGGAGGGGCTCAGCGCGGTCCGACGAACCCCTCCTTCTCCAGGTGAAGGATGACCTGCTGGGCAGCCTCCTCGGCAGTGATGTCCGTCGTGTCGATGACCATGTCCGGATTCTCCGGGATCTCGTACGGATCCGAGATGCCGGTGAAGGCGTCGATCAGTCCCGCCCGGGCCTTCGCATAGAGCCCCTTCACGTCGCGCTCCTCGCAAACCTCGAGCGGCGTCGCCACGTGAACCAGGATGAATCCGCCACCGGCCTCGATCATCTCCCGCACATCCTGACGCACGTTCTCGTACGGCGCGATCGGGGCGCAGATGGCGATGCCGCCGTTCTTCGTGATCTCCGAAGCGACGAAGCCGATGCGGCGGATGTTGATGTCCCGGTGCTCCCGGGAGAACCCCAGCTCGGACGAGAGGTTCGTCCGCACGATGTCGCCGTCGAGCAGCGTCACGGGCCGGCCGCCGGCCTCCAGGAACCTGACCAGGAGCACGTTGGCGATCGTCGACTTGCCGGCGCCCGACAGCCCGGTGAAGAACACGGTGAAGCCCTGGTTGCTGCGCGCCGGGTGGCTCCGGCGCAGCTCCTGGGCCACTTCCGGAAACGTGAACCACTCGGGGATCGGAAGACCCCTGCGCAGCCGGCGGCGGAGGTCGCTGCCCGAGATCGACAGCGTCCGCTCCCCTTCCTTCACGTTGTCGACCGGCTCGTACGAGTCCCGGTCCTCGACGTAGACCATCATCTGGAAGGGGACCATCCGGACGCCGAGTTCGGCCTCGTGCTCGACCATCAACTCCTGCGCATCGTACGGGCCGTAGAAGGGCTTCCCTTCCGAGTCCACGCCCGGCCCCGCATGGTCGCGGCCCACGATCAGGTGGGTGCAGCCGTAGTTCCTGCGGATCAGGGCGTGCCAGAGGGCCTCGCGGGGGCCCGCCATCCGCATGGCGAGAGGCAGCAAAGCCAGCTCGGCGGTGTGGCGCGGATAGTGGCTCAGGACCCTGCGGTAGCAGCGAACGCGGGTGTAGTGATCGAGGTCGCCCGGCTTCGTCATGCCGACGACCGGGTGGATCAGCAGATTCGCCTCCAGGTCCCGGGCCGCCCGCAGGGTCAGCTCGAAGTGGGCGCGGTGCATCGGGTTGCGGGTCTGGAAGGCGATCGCCGTCTTCCAGCCGAGTTGCGCGAAGCGTCGCCGCAACTGCTGGGGCGTCTTGCGCAGTCCGGGGAAGTCGTAGTGCCGCGGCGGCTGGACTCCCTCGATCCTGCCGCCCACCGACACGGTGTTCGTCCGCTGGTAGAGATGAGCGACGCCGGGATGGGCCTGGTCGAGGGTCCCGTAGACGAGTTCCGCTTCCTTGCGCCGGTCGTGCTCCCAGACGTCGTCCACCGTGAGCACCGCGAGCATCAGCCCTTCCAGGTCGCGCAGGACCAGACGGGACCCCGCCTCCAGCCCGGCCGCGGCCTCCGGCGTGACGTCGAGGGTGATCGGGATCGGCCACAGCGCTCCGGATGGAAGCCGCATCGTCTCGCAGACGCTGTCGAAGGCGGCCCGGTTCATGAACCCGTCGAGCGGCGCGAAGCCGCCGCACATCAACAGCTCCAGATCGCAGATCTGGCGCGGCGTCAGGGTCCAGGAGGGCCACTCGCGCGATCCCTCCCGCAGCTCGTTCTGGCGTTCCGGGGCGGCGATCAGCGGCCGCGGCGTGCCGCCGCGCCGCGCCCCTCGCGGCTCGGTCATCATCTGCTCCGTCGACGTCGTCGTAGTGCGGCCCAGCAGCGCCGGCCGGCCGCGCAGTCTAGCAGTAGGCTTCGGCTCGGTCAGGCGGACCCGGATGTGCCGCCGACCCGGGAGGAAGCATGGTCTGGGAGCGAGAGATCGAGGAGCTGAGGCGGCGCCGTGAGTACGCCCGACAGATGGGTGGCGAGGCCGGCATCGCGGAGCAGCACCGCCGGGGCAAGCTGACGATCCGGGAGCGGCTCGACCTGTTCACCGACGAGGGCTCGTTCCAGGAGATCGGTGAGCTCGCAGGAGCGGCCACCTACGACGGCAACGAGCTCAAGGACGTACGGCCCTCGAACCGGGTCATCGGTATCGCCCGCCTGAACGGCCGCCGCGCGGTTCTGAACGGCGGCGACTTTACCGTGCGGGGCGGCGCCTCGGACGCGTCCATCGGCGACAAGAGCGGCCACGCCCAGAAGCTCGCGCTCGGCTGGCGCCTGCCGTACGTCCGCCTGCTCGACTCCACCGGCGGCAGCGTCAAGACCTTCGAGAAGATCGGACGCACCTACATCCCGACCAACCCCGCCACCCCGGGCATCGAGGACCTGCTGTGCAGAGTCCCGGTGGTCGCCGCCGTGCTCGGCTCGGTGGCCGGGCTGCCGGCGGTCGAGGCCTGCCTCGCCCACTTCAACGTGATGGTCCGGGGCACGAGCCAGGTCTTCCCGGGCGGTCCTCCCGTCGTCAAGGCCGCGCTCGGCATCGACATCACGAAGGAGGACCTCGGCGACGAGCGCACCCAGGTGTTCGGCAGCGGCGTCATCGACAACCTCGCCGACTCCGAGGCAGAGGCCTTCGCGATGCTCAAGCAGTTCCTGAGCTACCTGCCCGACAGCGTCTGGCAGATGCCGCCGCGCACCGAGACCCACGACGACCCGGAGCGCCGCGAGCCGTCGCTGCTGTCCGCCATCCCGCGCGAGAAGAACAAGGCCTACGACCCGAGAGCGATCCTCGACGCGGTGCTCGACCGCGACTCCTTCTTCGAGATCACGCCGCACTACGGACGCTCCCGCATCGTCGGACTCGCCCGGGTCAACGGCTATCCGGTCGGCACGATGATCAACAACCCGAGCCATCTCGGCGGCTCGATGAACGTCGCCGCCGGCACCAAGGTGATCCGCTTCCTGCAGCTCTGCGACACGTTCCACCTGCCGATGGTCTACTTCGCCGACGAGCCCGGTTTCATGGTCGGCCCCGAGCAGCAGCGCCAGGGAATCGTCCGCGCCGGCGCCAAGATGCTCTGCGCGACGCTACGCACCCGCGTGCCGTGGCTCACGATCGTCATCCGGCAGCTCTACGGCGTCGCCGGCCAGTGCCACGACCGCCCGAGCGGCATGTTCCGGCGCGTGGCGTGGCCGTCCGGCCACTGGGGGTCCATGCACATCTCCGGCGGCGTCACCGCCGCCTACCGCCGCATCATCCGGGAGTCCGACGACCCGGCGGCCAAGCAGAAGGAGATCGAGGACCGCCTCGAGGCCCTGGCGTCGCCGTTCCGCACCGCCGAGGCGTTCAACATCGAGGAGATCATCGACCCCCGCGAGAGCCGGCCGATGGTCTGCGACTTCGTCGACACCGCCCAGGCGGTTCTCGAGACGCAGCTAGGGCCGAGTCCGACGCCCTACATGCCGTAGGCAAGTTCGGTCGCCGCTGCGCGGCGCGTTCTTCTGGCCGCCTCCGGCGGCAGCGGGTCAGAAGACCCGCGCACCAGTTCAGACCTGAGAGGGATGCCGCAGGTGCCAGTCCGTCGCCTGCTCGTAGGCGTGGGCGAGGCGGCAGAGCGCCGGTTCGCTCAGGTCGCGGCCGACGAGCTGCAGGCTGTGGGGCGCGCCCGCGGGTGAGAAGCCGCACGGCAGGGAGATCGTCGGCGTACCCGCGAAGTCGGCGGGGACGGTGAAGAGCTGGATGCTGCCGAGCGGCGGATCGAAGGTCGCGGCGAACGACTCCAGGGCCTCCCTGAACGCCCCGACGGTGTCGTATCCCATCGCGTCCGTCATCGGCAGCGCGGCGACGTTCGATGGGCAGACGAGCGCGTCGACGGTCGACAGCATCGCCTCGAAGCGCTCGCTGAAGGCCGCGCGGCGCGCGGTCGCCTCGGCGTACGCTTCGTCGCTCACCTCTGAGCCGAAGGCCAGGAACTCGCCGAAGTACGGCCCGTAGTCCGCGGCGCGGCCAGGCCAGGTCGCGGCATGCGCCCGCACGGCCTCGTAGGAACAGAGCGGCCACCAGTCGTCGAAGGGCGCTGCCGGCATCTCGACCTCCGTGACCTCGGCGCCCAGGCCGGCCAGCACCTGCAGCGCCTCCTCCACCGCGGCGGCGACCGCGGGGTCGACGCCCTCCGAGGCGTAGCGCCGGTCGAAGCCCAGCCGCATCCCCGCGACATCGCCGTCCAGCATCGGCAGGATGGACGGCACCGGCGCGTCGAGCGCCGTCGGGTCGTTGGCGTCGGCGCCGGCGATCGCTTCGAGCAGGATCGCGGCGTCGGCGACGGTCCGCGTCATTGGCCCGATGTGGTCGAGCGAGCCGGCGAGTTCGAGCACGCCATGGCGGCTCACCCGCCCCCAGGTCGGTTTGAGGCCGACGATCCCGCACTGGGCGGACGGAAAGCGGATCGATCCGCCGGTGTCCGAGCCGAGCGAGCCGAAGCAGAGGCCGGCCGCCGTCGCGACGCCCGAACCGCTCGACGAGACGCCGGTCCATAGGTTCTCGTCCCACGGGTTGACGGGAATGTCGAAGTCCGGGTGGTAGGCGCCCATCGCGCCTTCGGTCAGGTTCAGCTTGCCGAGGAGAACGGCGCCGGCGGCATGCAGCCGCTCGACTACGGTGGCGTCGTGTTCGGGAACGAAGTCGGACAGCACCGAGAGCGCGCCCATCGTGCGCACGCCCTTGGTGTAGCAGAGGTCCTTGACGGCGATGGGCACGCCGTGCAGCGGCCCGCGATAGCGCCCAGCCTCGATCTCCGACTCGGCCGCCCGGGCCGCGTCCAGCGCCTCGTCGGCCATCACGGTCGCGTAACTCCTGAGCCGGCCGTCGACGGCCGCGACCCGATCGAGCATTGTCTCGGTCAGGGCGACCGGCGAGAGTTCCCGGCCCTCGATCCGGCGCGCGACGTCGCGCAGGCTCATGTAGTGGATCGGCGCGTCACCCATCGAAACTCCTTCCCGCGGCGTTCCCTCGGTGCGCTCGTCCGCGGCGCAGGACCCGAACAGCGGCACGGCCGCGCCCGTCCCGATCAGCCCGAGCGCCCTGCGGCGCGTCAACCGCATCCGACGGCTTCGAGATCCGCGTCGACCATCATCTCGACGAGTTGGTGGAAACCGACACGCGGCCGCCAACCGAGACGTTCCAGGGCCAGGCTCGCGTCGCCGCGCAGCGTGGGGACCTCGGCCTTGCGGAGGTGTTGGGAGTCGATCGTGACCAGGACCCGGCCATCTTCCCCCACGCCCTGCTCCTCGGCTCCCTCGCCGCGCCAGGTGAGAGGCAGCCCCGCGTGGGCGAAGGCGATCTCGCAGAACTCGCGGACGCTGTGGGTCTCGCCGGTGGCGATGACGTAGTCCTCCGGGGACTCGGCCCGCAGCATCAATCGCATGGCCTCCACGTAGTCGCCGGCGAAGCCCCAGTCGCGCCGCGACTCCAGGTTGCCGAGCTCCAGACCGTCCTGCAGACCCGCCCTGATCCGGGCCGCCGCCAGGGTGATCTTGCGGGTGACGAAGTTCTCGCCCCGCCGCGGCGACTCGTGATTGAACAGGATGCCGTTCACCGCGAACAGACCATAGGCCTCCCGGTAGTTCCGGGTGATGTGGAACCCGTAGGCCTTCGCCGCCGCGTACGGACTGCGCGGGTAGAAGCGCGTCGTCTCGCGTTGCGGCGACTCCTCCACCAGGCCGTAAATCTCGGACGAGGACGCCTGGTAGAAGCGCGCCTCGGGCGCCTGCCGCCGGGCCGCCTCGAGCAACCGCAGAACGCCCAGGCCGGTGACCTCGCTGGTGGCCCCCGGCAACTCGAACGAAACCTGGACGTGGGACTGCGCGCCGAGGTTGTAGATCTCGTGGGGTCTCGCTTCGGCGACGGCGCGGTGCAGGGACGAGGCGTCGGTGAGATCGCCGGCGATCAGCCGGAGCCGCCGCCCGGAGCCGCTGCGGCCGTCCAGCAGGTGGTCGATCCGCCGGGTGCCGCCGGTCCGCGCCACCGGCCGCACCAGGCCCCAGACTTCCCAGCCCTCCTCGAGCAACTGCTCTGCGAGATACGAACCGTCCTGACCGGTAACGCCGGTGATGAGAGCCCGCCGCGCGGCGGTGTCCCCGCTCAAACCAGCTTCAGCAGGTGGCCCATCTTGTCCCGCTTGACCCGGAGATAGTCGCGGTTCGACTCCGTCGCCTCGATCTCGATCGGCACGCGCTCCACGATCTCCAGGCCATAGCCGGAGAGGGCAATGTACTTGTGCGGGTTGTTCGTCATCAGCCGCATCCGGCGGACGCCGATATCGCGGAGAATCTGCGCTCCGATGCCGTAGTTGCGGAGGTCGGCCTTGAACCCGAGCTTGTGGTTGGCTTCGACGGTGTCGTGCCCCTCGTCCTGCAGATCGTAGGCGCGCAGCTTGTTGAAGAGGCCGATGCCCCGCCCCTCCTGCAGCAGGTAGAGCACGACGCCCTCTCCTTCCTTCGCGATCACGTCGAGGGCGTGGTGTAGCTGGAGGCCGCAGTCGCAGCGCTCGGAGTGGAAGACGTCGCCCGTCAGGCATTGGCTGTGGACCCGCACCAGAATGTCCTTGTCCGGCTTCGGCTCGCCCATCACCAGAGCAATGTGCTCCTCGCCCGTGAGTTCAGCGTGGTAGGCGTAGGCCCTCATCGGACCGTAGAGCGTCGGCATGGTCGGGGAGGCGATCAGCCTGACCAGGCTCTCGTGCTTCAGCCGGTAGCGGATCAGGTCCGACACCGTGATCATCGGCAGCTTGTGCAGGCGGCTGTACTCGACCAGGTCCGGCACACGGGCCATCGTCCCGTCCTCGTTCATGATCTCGCAGATCACGCCCGCCGGCGCCAGCCCGGCCAGCGTCGCCAGGTCGACCGAAGCCTCGGTCTGTCCGGCTCGCTTCAGCACGCCGCCGCGCTTGGCGCGAAGCGGGAAGACGTGACCCGGCCGCAGCAGATCCCGCGGCTGTGTTGCAGGGTCGATCGCGGTGGCGATGGTTGCCGCCCGGTCGGCCGCGGAGATGCCGGTCGTGACCTTGCCGCGGGCCTCGATCGACACCGTGAACGCGGTCTCGAAGGGCGCCGTGTTGTCCCGGACCATCAGCGGCAGGTCGAGTTCGTCGCAGCGGTCCTCGGTCATCGCCAGGCAGATCAGTCCACGACCGTGCGTGGCCATGAAGTTGATCGCGTCGGCGGTCACCTTCTCGGCCGCGATGGCCAGATCGCCCTCGTTCTCCCGATCCTCGTCGTCGACGATGATCACCTGTCCGCCGTCGCGGAAGATCTCGACCGCTTCCTCGATCGGCGTGAAGAGGGAAGGCTCCCGCGCGTCGTCTCGCTCCGTCATGGCGGCGATCGTACCAGCGGGAGCCGCAACCGCGGGCGTCACTCGCCCCAGCGGAGCTTGCTGCGCAGGGCGTCGTAGTGGGTCTGGCCGTCGACTCTGGCGAGCAGCGCCTTCGACTCGGATGCGGTCACGACCACCCGGTCGCCGCCATGGAGCCGGGCCCCCTCCTGGCCGTCCAGCGTGAGGTAGACCTCCTCGTCCAGGCTGCCCAGAGTCATCGCGATCGTGCTCCGCTCCGGCACCACGATCGGCCGCATCGAGAGGGTGTGGGGCGAGATCGGCGTCAGCAGCGCGACCGGCAGCGTCGGGTAGAGGATCGGCCCGCCGGCCGACAGGCTGTACGCCGTCGAGCCGGTCGGCGTCGAGACGATCAGGCCGTCCGCTCGATAGCGCGCCACGGGATCGCCGTCGATCTCGACCGCCAGATCGATCATCCTCGCCAGGGCGCTCTTGTGCACGACCGCGTCGTTGAGCGCGCGGTACCGCTCCACGCCGCCCGCCGCGTGCCGCAGCTCGACGTCCAGGAGCAGTCTCTCCTCGACCTCGAACCGCCCCTCGAGGATCGCCCCCAGGTTCGCGTACAGCCGGTCGAGACCGATCTCGGCCAGGTAGCCGAGGCTGCCGAGGTTGACGCCCACGATCGGCACACCGGGCCGGCTGCGGGCCACCGAGAGCAGGGTGCCGTCGCCGCCGAGGACGACGATCAGCCCCAGGCCCGGCGCGTCGACGTCCCCGAGTGCGACGCCGCGCTCGCGAAGCCAGCTCTCGACGTCGGCGGCGGTGGCGGCCGCCTGCTCGCTGTCCGGCTTGGCGACGACCGCCACTTCGTGAATCCTGGTCACGACCTCATGTCCTGAAGTGGGCGAAGATCTCGCGGTTGCCTGCCGGTCCCCGGAGGTCGCAGTCTACCGAGGCTCTGAACTCGAGCCCCAGCGCGCCGAGTTCGGCGACGCGCCGGGCGGCGATCTCCCGCCGCAGGTCATCGTCCCGCACCACGCCGCCCTTGCCGACCTGATCCCGACCGACCTCGAACTGGGGCTTGATCAGGACCAGCAGGTCGGCCCCGGCGGCGAGGTGCGGCAGCAACGCCGGCGCCACCTTGACGACCGAGATGAAGGAGACGTCGACGGTGGCGATCCGGCAGCGCTCGGGCAGGGCGTCCGCCGGCAGATGGCGGGCATTGACCCGCTCCATGACCACCACGCGGGGATCGTTTCGCAGACCCGCGTCGAGCTGGCCGTAGCCGACGTCCACAGCGTAGACGCGGGCCGCTCCATACGCCAGCAGGCAGTCGGTGAAGCCCCCGGTCGAGGCGCCGATGTCGAGACAGACGGCGTCCGTCGGGTCGACGTCGAACGCTCCCAGGGCCTGCTCGAGCTTGCGGCCACCCCGCGAGACGTAGGGCTCCGCGCGGCCCCGCACCTCGATCGCGGCGTCGCCATGCACGGCGTTCCCCGGCTTGTCGCGGCGCTCACCGTCGACCAGGACCCAGCCCGCCATGACGGCTCGCTTCGCCTGCTCCCGGCTGGCGAACAGCCCGCGCTCGACCAGCAACTGATCGAGCCGCTGCCTCACGAGCCGCGGTGGACCAGGAAGGCGACCAGGGCCCTGAACAACCCGCGCCCGGAGGGCAGGCGCTCGATCAGCGCCAGGCACCGGTCCGCAGCCTGCCGGGCCTTCTCGCGGCTGCCCTCGAGGCCGAACAGTCCCGGATACGTCAGCTTCCCGGCCTGCCGGTCCTTGCCGGGCGTCTTGCCGAGCTCTTCCGAGCTGCCGACCTCGTCCAGGATGTCGTCGCCGATCTGGAACAGGAGACCCAGTTCGGCGCCGATCCGGCCGACCTGCTCGACTCCCTCGGATCCCGCCCCCGCGTAGACGCCGCCGAGCCGCGTGCTCGCCTCGATCAGGGCCCCCGTCTTCAGACGGTGGATCCGTTCCAGCGAGGCGGCGTCGGCGCCAGACCCGCGCACCGCGCCCTCGTGCTGAAGGTCGAAGACCTGGCCGCCGATCATCCCCGCCGTTCCGACCGCGTCCGCTACCACCCGGACCGCCTCCAGCCGCCGTTCGGGCGGCGCCGAGGCCGGTTCGCGGGCCAGGACCTCGTAGGCCCGGTTCAGCAGCGCGTCGCCGGCAAGCACCGCCATCGCCTCTCCCCGCGCGCGGTGCAGGGTCGGCCTTCCCCGCCGCAGATCGTCGTCGTCCAACGCCGGCAGATCGTCATGGATCAGGCTGAACGTGTGGACCATCTCGAGCGCCGCGCCGCCCACCAGCAGGTCCTCGCGGGCGCCTCCCCAGGCTTCGCCGGCCAGGACGACCAGGGCCGGCCGCACCCGCTTTCCGCCCGCGAACACGCTGTAGCGCATCGCCTCGTGGATCTCCGCCGGCTCGGTTGCCGCGTCCGGCAGCAGCCGGTCCAGCGCCTCGTCGACCTCCGGTCTGAGAGCGGACAGGAAGGAGGGGAAGTCGTTCACGCGTCCGGCAGCACCTCGGGCGCCGGCAGGGCCTCGGCCACCAGCATGACCGGCACGTCGCTCACGATCGGATAGACGAGACCGGATTCCGGGCACCAGAGCCCCTCGGAGACCTCGGGCTCCTCCTCGCCGAAGTGCTCCCGGTAGCGGGCCACGAGCCGCCCGCACACTTCCGCCGGCAGCGGCACGAGCTGAAGCGGCCCCTTCGACTTGGGGCACACCAGAAGTTCGAGCAGTTCCGGATCCACAGCCACTTGCGCGCTACCTCGACCAGCGGAGAAGGAGGGAGTTCATTCCCGGGTTGCGACGATAGTAGGACGAGTTGGACATATGGAAGAAGCCGAAGCTCACGCGCGATCCGTCCCGCAGCCGCCGTCCGACCGCGATCCCGGTGCGAAACTCGAACTCGCCGCCGATGTCCTTGCCGTCTCCCGCCTCGTAGAAACCCACGGAGGTGCCGGACTCGATGAACCAGTGCCGCCCGAGGTTGATCCGCTTGTCGGTGCCGGCGTAGACGAAGAACGACTCGTCGGCGGTCACGAAAGCGCCGACATGGGGACCGAGGCCCAGGCACCAGTCGGTGGCGAAGCGGTGCTCAAGGCCGACCTCGACGGTCTCATGGTCCTTGCCGAAGTCGGTCACCCCGGCGCTGACACTCAGACCGGACTCATCGGCGCGGCTGGGCCCGTCGTGCTCCGCGGTCGCGTTGCAGGCGAAGGCGGCCTGAGCGGTCAGGCTCCCCGACAACGCCAGTAGCCCCGACAACAGTGAAACGCGCGCTACATTGCGCGGACTTCCGTAGCGCACGGCCGCGTAGCCTACCTCCGCATACAATGCGCGCGTGGGCAAAACGTCGGCAGACGCAACCTTAGGAGATCCCGAGCGGCCGCCGATTTCGGCCCTGGTGACCACCTACAACGAGGAACGCCACATCGCGGACTGCCTGGCGTCCCTCGACTGGTGCGACGAAGTGCTGGTCGTCGACTCCTTCTCCACCGACCGCACTCCGGAAATCGCGCGCCAGTGCGAGCGCGCCCGCTTCGTCCAGCGCACCTACTACGGTTCCGCCTCGCAGAAGAACTGGGCCATGGACCAGACCCAGAACGAGTGGGTGCTGATCCTCGACGCCGACGAACGGTGCACCCCTCAACTCCGAGCGGAGATCACAGCGCTGTTCCGCAACGGAGAGCCGCCCCACGACGCGTACACGATCAAGCGCCGCGTGTTCTTCCTGGACAAGGTGATCCGCTTCTCCGGCTGGCAGCACGACCGCGTCGTCCGGCTGCTGCGCCGCGACGCGGGCCGCTATCCGAACCGCCGCGTCCACGCCGACATGTGGACCCGGACGCCGGCGCCGGTGCTTCGCTGTCCCATGGACCACTTCATGGTCGACGACCTGCTCTCCTACTCCCGGAGGATCCAGCGCTACAGCTGGTGGGGAGCGGCCCAACTGTGGCGCGACGGTCGCCGGTCTGGCCCGGCCGAGGTTCTGGGGCGCTCGCTGTGGCGCTTCCTTCGCACCTACGGCCTGCAGCTCGGCGTGCTGGACGGTATGCGCGGTCTCGTGTTCTGCCTGCTCCAGGCCTATGGCACCTACCTCAAGTGGTCCTACGTCTGGTCCTGGCGCGTGAACCAGCGGCGCGGCATCGAGCCGCCGCTGCCGTCCTTCGACGACAGCAAGAGCACCTGGCGGGGTCTGACCGAACTCGAGCCCGGAACCGCCAAGTAGGCCGCGCCGGTCGTCAGGCCGGTACTTCGACCAGCAGCGACTCGATCCTCGTGGCCCTGCCCGTCTTCTCGTCCGCGTCGACGAGGGCGGCCGCCAGCCGGACATCGCGCTTGGCGACCTCGAAGCCCGACGGCGTGTTCAGCAGAAACCGCTTGAGCGCCCGGTCGGCGCGCACGCCGATCACCGAGTCGTAGGGACCGGTCATGCCGACGTCCGTCACCAGCGCCGTGCCCTGCGGCAGAACGCGGGCGTCGGCGGTCGGCACGTGCGTGTGCGTGCCGAGCACCGCGGTCACCCTGCCGTCCAGGTGGTAGGCGAACGCCTGCTTCTCGCTCGTCGCTTCGGCGTGGAAGTCGACCAGCACGATCCGGATCGCCGGGTCCAAACCGGCCAGGATCGAGTCGGCGGCGGCGAACGGCGAGGGCAGCGGCTTCATGAAGGTCTGGCCCTCCAGGTTGATCACCGCGTACGGGGTCCCCACCGGCAGCTCGCCGACGAAGACCCCCGTTCCGGGGTTCCCATCCGGGTAGTTCGCGGGCCGCAGCAGGTTCGGGATCCGGTCGTAGAGCGGCACGCCCTCCCGCTTGGCCCAGGCGTGATTGCCGGTCGTCATGCAGTCGATCGGCAGGGCCGAGAGTTGCTTCAGCACCGCGGGCGTCACACCGCTGCCGCCGGCCGCGTTCTCGACGTTGACGATCGCCGCGTCGACCCGGTGGCGATCGATCAACTCCGGCAGCAACCGCGACAGCGCTCGCCGCCCCGGCTTGCCGACCACATCGCCGACGAAAAGGAACCGTGCCACCTGAACTCCCTCAGCGCGCGTACTCGATCGACCGCGACTCCCGGATCACGGTGACCTTGATCTGGCCCGGATACGTGAGTTCACTCTCGATCTTGCGCGCCACGTCACGGCTCAGCCATACGGCCTGCTCGTCGCTGATCTCCTTGCAGTCGACGATGACCCGCACTTCGCGGCCGGCCTGGATCGCGTAGCTCTTCTGGACGCCCTTGAACTTCGCTGCCAGGTCCTCGAGCTTCTTGAGGCGCTTCACGTAGTTCTCGAGGACCTCCCGCCGGGCGCCGGGCCGGGCGGCGGACACCGCGTCGGCGGCGGTCACGAGAACCGCCTCGACCGTCTCCGGGTCGTAGTCGCCGTGGTGACAGGCCATCGCGTGCACCACCTCCTCGCTCTCGCCGTGGCGACGCAGCAGGTCGATGCCGATCTCCAGGTGCGTGCCGTCGATCTCGCGGTCCACCGCCTTGCCGATGTCGTGGACCAGGCCGGCGCGCTTGGCGACATGGACGTCGGCCTTCAACTCTCCCGCCATGGCGCCGGCCAGGAAGGCGACCTCCTTGCTGTGCTGCAGGACGTTCTGGCCGTAGGAGGTGCGGAACCGAAGCCTGCCCAGCAGCGTGACCAGTTCGGGGTGGAAACCGGACAGGTTCAGCTCCAGCAACGCCTCGCTGCCCTCGCGTTGCACCCGATCCTCGAACTCCGACTTGACCTTGGCCGCCACCTCCTCGATGCGGGCCGGGTGGATGCGGCCGTCGGCGATCAGGCGTTCCAGGGTGACGCGCGCGACCTCCCGCCGGAACGGGTCGAAGCCGGAGAGAATGACCGCCTCCGGCGTGTCGTCCACGATCAGGTCGACGCCGGTGATCAGTTCCAGGGCGCGGATGTTCCTCCCTTCGCGGCCGATGATCCGCCCCTTCATCTCGTCGTTCGGCAGCATGACCACCGAAACCGTCGTCTCCGAGACGTAGTCGGACGCCGAACGCTCGACGGCCAGGCTGATGATCCGCTGCGCCTCGCGCTGCGCCGACTCCCGGGCCTCGTCCTCGATCCGCTTCGCCAGGTGCGCCGACTCCATGCGCACCTCGTGCTCGAGACTGTGGCTCAGCTCCTCGCGCGCCTGCTGGACGGTCAGCCCGGACACCCGTTCCAGTTGCCGGCGAACCTCCTGGAGCCGTTCTCCCACCTCGGCCTGCTCAACCTCGAGGCGGTTTTCGGCCTCCCCGAGGGCCCGCTGCCGTCCCTTCAGATCCTGCTCGAGCGACTCGAGGGCGGCCGCCTTCTCCCGGGAGTGGGCCCGGCGCTCGTTGAGCTTCCGCTCCTGCTCCTCCAACCCGCGGCGCTGCTCCGCCGTCGAGCGCTCGAACTCGGAGCGAAGCGTCAGCAACTCCTCCTTCGCCGCCAGCTCCTGTTCCCGACGCTTGGCCGCGCAGTCGCGCTCGGTCTCTTCGACGAGGCCCCTGGCCTGGCGCCTCGCCTCCTTGATCAACTTCGCCGCGCTACGCCGCCCGACAAGGCTCCAAAACAGCCAGGCAGCCGCCAGCGTCGCCAGTGCTATGCCCGCGGCAATGAGTGTGGTTTCGGTCATCGCCCCTCAATCCGGGCAGAAGGGCATCCCCCGCGGGGCCGTGTGAACGCGCCCCGACACAGAACCAGAGCGGGACCAGGTGGGTGTCCGCGCCACCCGCCGTTAGCGTCCCCGTTCGAGCGGGGCTGGCACGGGCGAGCAGTTGAAGGACTCCCTTAACAAGAGCGATGGTTCCAACCACGGCTTTCATCACGAACCGCGCAGGGGATGCAAGGTCAAACTTCCTTTCAGCAACAGTCAGGCGTCGACGGCGGCTTCGAGATCGGAAGTCAGAATCGATACGCGCTCCACCAGTTCCTGGTAGCGCCCGTCGTCCGCTTCTCCGCCACCCTTGGCCTCGTTGGCGAGATTCAACGCGGCGAGGACGGCAATCTGATTCGGCTCCAGATTCGGCGCCTGGTCAGCGACCTCCCGCATCTTGCGATCTACCTTCTCCGCGAGTACGCGGAGCCGGCTCGCATCCACCGTTCCATCCTCGCGGAGAGCGTATGAAACGCCGAAGATCTCGACCGCGACGGTTGCCGCAACTTCTTCTCGGCGTTCACTTTCGGCCATTCCTCGACACCCTTTCGAGCGAGCACTATACCAGCCCGGCGCGTCAGGAATCGTCGTCGCCCAGCAACTCCTCGAGCCCCTCGGCCAGGGCCTCGACCCGCTGGCCGATGTCGGCACGCTCCCTGGCGGCACGCTTCTCACCCTCTTCGAGTTGGGCGGTCAACTCCCGCGTCCGCTCGCGTTCGGCAGCCAGCGCCTCCCTGGCGCGCTGGATCGCCGCCTCGAGGCGCGCGACCGCGTCCATCGCCCCGTCAGGCATCAGGACGACCCCTCAGGCATCAGGATGACGAGGCCGAACCCGCGCCCGCTTCAAGCGCTCCCCGCGCGACCGTCGCGACGGCGGCGAAGCCCTCGGCATCCCGCACCGCCAGGTCCGCGAGCATCTTGCGGTTCAGCTCGATGCCGGCAAGCCGGAGCCCCGACATCAGCCGGCTGTAGGAGAGCCCGTTCAGACGCGCGGCGGCGTTGATCCGGACGATCCAGAGGCTCCGGAACTGGCGTTTCCGCTGCCGCCGGTCGCGGTAGGAGAAGGCGAGCGAGCGGTCGACCGCCTGCTTGGCTATCCGGTGGCCCTTCGACTTGACGCCGTAGTAGCCCTTCGCCTGCTTGAGTATCTTCTTCCGCCGCCGGGCGCGCCGACTGCCGCGTTTCACTCTTGCCATCGTCTATGCCCCCGTAGCCCCGGCGAGCTAGCGGATCATCCCTCTGATCGCCTTGGCGAAGCCGCCGACTACGTCGGTCTGCTTCCGTAGCTTCCGCTTCCGGCCCTGGGCCTTCTTGGTCTGCATATGGTTCATCATCGAGTGCCTGCGCTTCACCTTGCCCTTGGCGGTGAGCTTGAAGCGCTTGGCCGCTCCACGGTGCGTTTTCTGCTTGGGCATTCCAGAGCCTCCTGTGGGGCTCGGAGGAGCCGCCGAACGGCGCATGGTAGCAGCTTGCGCCCTGGAATGCAGCGCAGCAAACTCCGATCAGAGGCTGAGCGATCTGGAGGCCGTCCGATCCGCGACGCGCGCCGCGAGTTCGTCGATCGTGACCGCGCCCTGATCGGGGGAACCGCCGTCCTCCGGCGCCTCGCGCAGCCGCAGCGAGACGGTGCCCGCTTCCTGTTCGCGGCCGCCGATGACGAGCATGTACGGGACCTTGTGGGTCTGGGCGTCGCGGATCTTGTAGCCCAGCTTCTCGCTGCGTTCGTCGAGTTCGACGCGGACGCCGGCTTCGGCGAGCCGGCGGGTGACTTCCCGGCCGTAGTCCATGAAGCGGTCGGAGACCGGCAGGACGACCGCCTGCACCGGCGCCAGCCAGACCGGGAAGGCGCCGCCGGTGTGTTCGATCAGGATGCCCAGGAAGCGTTCGACGGAGCCCAGCATCGCCCGGTGCAGCATGACCGGGCGCCGGGTCCCGCCGTCGCTCGCCGTGTACTCGAGGTCCAGCCGCTCGGGCATCTGGTAGTCGAGCTGCACGGTTCCCAACTGCCAGCTCCGGCCGAGCGCGTCGAGGACCTGGAAGTCGATCTTCGGGCCGTAGAAGGCGCCGTCGCCCTCGTTGACCTCGAACTCGAGACCCCGGCTCCTGAGCGCTCCCATCAGCGCGTTCTCGGCCCGCTCCCAGAGTTCGGCGCTACCGATCGACTTCTCCGGCCGGGTGGAGACCTCGATCTGGATGCCCTCGAAGCCGAAGGTCCGGTAGATCTCCAGGATCGTCGACACCGGCAGCAGCACCTCCGCTTCGACCTGCTCCTCGGTGCAGAAGGTGTGGGCGTCGTCCTGGCAGAAGGTGCGCACGCGGGTCAGCCCGGTGATGACCCCGGACCGCTCGTAGCGGTGGAGGCGGCCGAAGTCGGCGTAGCGGATCGGCAGGTCCCGGTAGGAGCGGAGATCGGTCCGGTAGATCAGGCAGTGGGTCGGGCAGTTCATCGGCTTCACCGCGTACTGCCGCTCGTCGACCTCGGTGAGGAACATGTTCTCCCGGTAGTTCTCCCAGTGCCCCGAGCGATGCCAGAGGTCGACGTCGAGAATCTGCGGCGTCCGCACTTCCTCGAAGCCGTCGCGACGGTTGAGTCCCTGCACGTAGTCGACCAGCAGGTTGTAGATCACCGTCCCGCGGGGGTGGAAGAAGGGACTGCCGGGCGCACTCTGGTTGAAACTGAACAGGTCGAGTTCCGGGCCCAGGCGGCGGTGGTCGCGGGCCCGGCGCAGCTCCAGGTCGGCCAGATAGCCGTCGAGCGCTTCCCGGTTCGCGAACGCGGTTCCGTAGATCCGCTGCAACTGCTCGCGGCTCTGGTCGCCGCGATGGAACACGCCTGAACTCTCGAGCAGCTTGACCGCGCCCACCTGGTCGACTCGCTGCGCGTGCGGACCGCGGCACAGGTCGACGAAGTCGCCGTGCCGGAACAGGGTGATCGGCTCGCCCTCCGGGATGTCGTCCAGTCGCTCGAGCTTCAGCTCCTCGCCCATGCCGGCGAACAGTTCCCGCGCCTCCTCGCGGTCGATCTCGACCCGCTCGACCTCGTGCTTCTCCCGCAGGATCTCCCGCATCTTCGCCTCGATCGCCTCGAGATCCTCCGGCACGAAGGTCCGCGGGAAGCGGAAGTCGTACTGGTACTTCTCCGAGTGATCCCGCCGCCCGACGTCGATCTGGGTGCCGGGCCAGAGCCTCTGGACCGCGTCCGCCAGCACGTGCTCCGCCGTGTGGCGAAGGAAGATCCCGGCCTCTTCGTTCTTCGCCGTGAACAGCCGGAACCGGCCCGGCGCCTCGATCGGCGTGCGCAGGTCGACGAGGCGGCCGTCGAGTTCGGCGCCGACCGCCGCCTTCGCCAGACCGGGTCCGATCGAGCGCGCCACCTCCAGCGCCGTCGTCCCGGGCGGGACGCTGCGCACCGATCCGTCAGGCAACGTCAGGTCGAGCATCGGTCGATCAGATGGTGGAAGAGCGGGTGGGGCGGCCCCGCGGCCGGATACCGCGATGGTAGGCGCTAGCGGACTCGAACCGCTGACCTCTACCGTGTGAAGGTAGCGCTCTAACCAACTGAGCTAAGCGCCTGAGCCACAGACCGAACGGCCCATGTCTGGTAGGCCCGAGCGGACTCGAACCGCTGACCTCTACGATGTCAACGTAGCGCTCTAACCAACTGAGCTACGGGCCTGTATCTCGAAGCCGGGAATGCCGCCGGGAACGCCGGCAAGGCCGGCCGCGAGAAGGCGCAACGGTACAAAGGGGAGGGTTGCGGTGTCAACGAGAGGCACGCCGGGGTGAGCCGTGCCGCCGCGGCGCACCCGCCCGGAAGAGGCCGGCGACGGTTACTGTTGCAGAATCCTGTCGTGGTCGATGCCCTGCACATGGCCGAGCTGATCGAGCAGGCGCGGCGGCGGATCGCCGGCGCGGTCTACGAGAGTCCCTGCGCCCGCTCGGAGTACTTCTCCCGTCTCTGCGGCATCGGCGCCTACTTCAAGCTCGAGAACCTGCAGATGACCGGCTCCTTCAAGGAGCGCGGAGCGCTCAACCGCATCCTCACCCTGTCGGAAGAGGAGCGGAGCCGCGGCCTGATCACGGCCTCGGCCGGCAACCACGGCCAGGCCGTGGCGTACCACGCGAACCGCCTCGGCCTCGAGGCGACCGTGGTCATGCCGCTGCCGACGCCCCTGATCAAGGTGGCGAACACGCGGAACTTCGGCGCCGACGTGCGGCTGGCCGGCGAGACCTTCGACGACGCGACGGCCCACGCCCGGGAACTCGAGGCCGAGCACGGCTGGACCTACGTCCACCCGTTCGACGACCCTCAGATCGTCGCCGGGCAGGGCACGATCGGCTTCGAGCTGATGACCCAGGAGCCCGATCTCGAAGTCGTCGTCGTGCCGATCGGCGGCGGCGGGGTGATCGCGGGGATCGCCGCCGCCTACAAGGCGCACCGGCCGCAGACCCGGATCGTCGGCGTGCAGACCGAGGCCGTTCCGTCGATGCGGGAGAGCCTCGCCGCCGGCCGCCCGGTGACGGTGGAGCGCCGCCACACGATCGCCGAGGGCATCGCGGTCAAGCGACCCGGCGAACTGACGATGGGACTCGTGCGGGAACTCGTCGACGACATCGTGACGGTGGACGAGGAGGAGATCGCGAACGCCGTACTCCTCCTGCTCGAGCGGGAGAAGGCGGTCGTCGAGGGCGCCGGGGCCTCGGTGCTGGCCGCGGTCGTCAACGATCACGTCCCCCAGGCCAGGGGACGCCGGACCGCGATGGTGCTGACCGGCGGCAACATCGACGTCACCCTCCTGAACCGCATCATCGACCGCGGCCTGACCAAGGACGGCCGTCTGGTCCGGCTCGACGTATGCGTCAAGGACCGTCCGGGCGCCCTGGCAGCACTGCTCAACCTGGTCGGCGAGGCCGGCGCCAACGTCCTGGAGACCCATCACGAACGCGCCTTCACCGCCCTCGGGCTCAACGAAGTGCATATCGAGCTGCGGCTCGAAACCCGCGGCGTCGAGCACGTCGAGGAACTCATCCAGCGAATCGCCGGCGCCGGCCTCCACGTCCGGCGCCAGAGCGAGCCCGAGCCCTGGCATGAACACTGACGCTTCCCTGCTACGCTAAGCCGGCGTGAACGACGAAGCTTCGGATCCGTCGCCATCCGACTCCAGTCTGGACGACCCCGACCCGGACCCCGACCGGCGCGCCTGTGACCGCGGGTCCCGTTCCCCGCTGACGACGACGCCCCTCCCGGCGCGCGAATGATCCCGCCGATCGTCGCGGCCACCGGGCCGCCCGTGAATCTCGATCTGCCGCTGGGCTGGAGCCTGGCCCTGGCCCTTTTTCTCGTCGGTCTGAACGGCTTCTTCGTCGCCGCCGAGTTCGCTCTGGTCAAGGTCCGGCCGACCCAGGTGGCGCCACACCAGGACACGCTGCGGGGCCGCCTGGCGCAGCGCATGATCGATCAGCTCGACGCCTACCTGTCGGCCACCCAGCTCGGCATCACCCTCGCCAGCATCGGCCTCGGCATCGTCGGCGAACCCGCGGTCAATCGCCTGCTGCAGCCCCTCTTCGATCTGGCGCCCAATCTGCCGGAAGAGGCCGCCCACTCGATCAGCCTGATGGTCTCCTTCGCGATCATCAGCATGTTCCACATCGTGCTCGGCGAACTGGCGCCCAAGTCGCTCGCCATCCGCCGGCCCGAGCCGACCAGCCTGTGGGTGGCGGCGCCGCTGTGGTTCTTCTACCAGGTGACCTACCCCGGCATCTGGGTCCTGAACCAGATGGCGAACGCCTTCCTGCGCCTCTTCGGCATCGAGCCTCTCCGGCACGGCGAACTCGCTCACAGCGAGGAGGAGATCCGGAGCCTCCTCGCTTCCGAGCAGGAAACCGAACTGTCCGAGCCCAAGCGGGAGCTGCTCGACAACGTGTTCGAGCTCTCGGACCGCAACGCCCGCCAGGTGATGGTTCCCCGCACCGAGGTCGTCTACCTCGACGCCGCGGCGCCGATGGACGCCAACCTGGACCGCGCCCGCCAGAGCGGTCACACCCGCTTCCCGCTCTGCGAGGGTGACCTGGACCAGCTCGTCGGCCTCGTGCACATCAAGGACCTGTTCATCGCCAGCGAACCGCCGGAGTCGCTGAGCGACATCGCCCGCGAGACCTTCGCGGTGCCGGAGACCCTGCCGCTCGACCAGTTGATGGCCCGCATGCGCCACGAGCACATCCACATGGCGGCGGTGGTCGACGAGTACGGCGGCGTGGCCGGCATCGTGACGCTCGAGAACGTCCTGGAGGAGATCGTCGGCGAGATCCAGGACGAGTTCGACGCCGAGGCGCCCGAGTTCGTCCGCCTCGACGACGGCGGCTACAAGGTGCTCGGCGGCATGCTGCTCGACGACCTCGAGGACGAACTCGGCATAGACATCTCCGACGCCCGCGAGGAGGACACCGTCGCCGGCATCGCCCTGTCCGAGCTCGGCCGAACCGCAGAGATCGGAGACACCGTCGAGGTCGGCCGGCTGCGGCTGGAGGTGATCGACGTAGATGGAAACCGCATCGTGTCGCTGCGGCTACACGTGTTGCCCGAGCCGCCTGAGGAGGAAGACTAGCGGTTCAGTCGCCCGAGGACGGCGCCTGACACCTCATCCAGGGGCACGACCTCCCGCTCGCCGTCCTGCCGGTTCGAGACCTCGGCGCCGCCGGCGCGAAGCGAGCGCGCGCCGACCACCACCCGCACCGGGAAGCCGACCAGGTCCGCGTCCTTGAACTTGACGCCGGGCCGTTCGCGACGGTCGTCGTAGAGGACGTCGAAGCCGCCCGGGGCGAGCTTGGCCTCGAGTTCCTCATAGAGACCGTCCGCCGCCGAGCGCACGGCGTCGTCGCCGGGGTCGAGCGAGCTGAGGACGACCGTGAAGGGGGCAAGGGGCACGGGCCAGACGATGCCGTCGCCGTCGTGCCCCTGTTCGATCGCGGCCGCCGCGGTGCGGCCGATGCCCAGCCCGTAGCAGCCCATCTCGGCCGGCCGCAGGCGGCCCTGTTCGTCGGTGAACGTGCAGTTCATGCTCTCGGAGTAGGCGGTGCCCAGCTTGAAGATGTGGCCGACCTCGATGCCCCGCGAGATGCGCAGTTGGCCGCCGCTGCAACGCGGGCACGGATCGGCGGCCTCGGCGGTCATCACGTCGACCCACTCGAGCGGACGCGCGCTCGCCACATCACGATCCCAGCGCACGGAAACGAGGTGCTCGTCACCGGCGTTGGCGCCGCAGACGAAGCCGGCGAGCTGACGAGCCGACTCGTCGACCACCAGTCGCACTTCGGGCGAAAGACCCACAGGACCCGAGAAGCCGAGCGGACCGCCCGTCGCGGCCGCCACCTGCTCGGCCGAAGCGAGCCGCAGGCCGAGACCGCCCAGGACGTTGAGCAGCTTGACCTCGTTCACCTCGCGGTCGCCGCGGATGGCGACCGCCGCCAGTCCGTCGTCCGTCTCGTAGATCAGCGTCTTGACGACGAGGGCCCTGTCGACCTCGAGCATTCCGGCGACCTCGGCAACCGTCGTCGCGCCCGGGGTCGAGACCCGGCGCGGTCCGTCGCCATCGTCGCCGCCGGCTGCCGCCGGCTGCGGCAGGGCGCCGATTTCCGCCCGTTCGACGTTGGCGCCGTAGCCGCAGGCCGCGCAGCTTGCGATCGCGCTCTCGCCGGTGTCGGCGAGCACCATGAACTCGTGCGACGAGGAACCGCCGATCGTGCCCTGGTCCGCTTCGACCACGGAGTACTCGAGCCCGCAGGCTTCGAAGATGCGCGAGTAGGCGCCGTACATCGCCTGGTAGCTCCGGTCCAGGCCTTCCTCATTCACGTCGAAGGAGTAAGCGTCCTTCATGATGAACTCGCGGCCGCGCATCAGGCCGAACCGCGGACGGATCTCGTCCCGGAACTTGGTCTGGATCTGGAACAGGTTCAGCGGCAACTGGCGGTAGCTCTTCACGTCGCGCCGGACCAGGTCCGTGATGACCTCCTCGTGCGTCGGACCGAAGCAGAACCGCCGTCCGTGGCGGTCCTCCATGCGCAGGAGCTCGGCGCCGTACTTGAACCAGCGACCGGACTCCTCCCAGAGCTCGGCGGGCTGAATCGCCGGCATGGAGAGTTCGACCGCTCCCGCGCGCTCCATCTCGCGGCGGACGATCGCCATCAGCTTGCGGGCGGTCCTCCACCCGGCCGGCTGCATCGTGTAGATCCCCGCCGCCAGCCGCCGCACGAGGCCGGCGCGCGCCATCAACTGGTGGCTCACCACCTCGGCGTCCCGGGGCGCCTCGCGGGCGGTCATCAGGTAGTAGTTGCTCCAGCGCATCGTCGCTCTCCGGGCGGGGAGACTACAACCAGTAGGCTCGCCGCGATGTACTGCCAGGTCTGCGGCGCGCGGAACGAGGACGACGCGGAGTACTGCCAGCGCTGCCGGCAGAAGCTGATGGTGCTCTCGGGCTCCGCCGTCGCGGGCGAGGAAGCGATCGACGCCGGCGACGAGGAGTTCTCCCTCGACGAGCACCTCCTGGAGCGGATCTCGATCCTGGAGGAGGTCCTGAAGCGCACCGGCGAGACGGTGCAGAAGGTCCTGAGCGCGATGGAGCGCCAGGAGGAGAGCATCCTCGTCCATCACGCCGGCATGCTGGCCCTGCGCGACCTCCTGGAGCGGCAGGACGTCATCGACACCGCCGAATGGAGCGATCTCTGGGAGTCCAAGATGGACTACCAGTTCCTGGTGCTGGAGAAGCGCGAGCGTTTCGCGGCGGTCAAGGACGGCATTCTGGGGCTCTACGAAGGCCGCCGGCGCCCCGCCTTCACGCAGCTCCTCGAGGAAGCGGAGCATGCGCTGAACGGCCTGGACCTGGCCCGCGCGATGAAGGCGCTGGAGGCGGCGGCCGGGCTCGACCGCCGCAACCACGAACTGGCCCGGTTCCTGGGCGAATCGCACTTCCAGGAGGGCAAGCTGGAACGCGCGCTGGAGCACTTCGACCGCCTGCTGGAGGCCAAGCCGGACCACATCCAGGGCCTGGTCTACACCGGCGTCATTCAGCTCCAGCAGGGCGACGAGCAACGCGGCCAGGAACTCCTGGAGAGGGCCGTCGTACAGCACCCGGACGCGTTCCTGCCGCACTTCTGCCTGGGGGCGTCGCTCGCCGGCCGGGGACAGTTGAAGTCCGCCGCCGCGTTCCTTACGCGCGCGGTCGAGATCGACGTCGTGCCGCAGGCGCTCTACCTGCTCGGCCGCTGCCACTACGAGATGGGCAAGCTGGCGGGGGCGATCGAGTCGCTGGGCCGCGCGGTTCAGGTCGATCCCGCCTTCGAGGAGTGCCATCACCTACTCGGTCTCTGCTACCTGGACCGGGGCTGGAACCGCAAGGCGCTCGCCGCATTCCGCACGGCCCAGCAGTTGAACCCCAGGCGCATGCGCTACCGCGACCTGGTGGCCTACCTCTCGGGCCGCTCCGGCGCCGATCTGCCCAGGACCAGCCCCGCCGCAGCGGACTGGGTCAGCCGCGGTGAGCAGGCGATCCGATCCGGCGACGCGCCGGAAGCGCTCCGCTGCTACCGCGAGGCTCTGGCGCTCGATCCGGACAACCCGGCGCTGCTGATGTCCTACGCCCTGGCCTGCCTGCGGCTCGACCGCAGCCAGGAGATCCGGCCGCTGACCGAGCGGGTGCTCGCATCAAAGCCGGGCGAGATGCTGCGGGCGACCGCCTACGCGACCCTGATCGAGGCGTTGCGCAGCGAGGGCAGGTACAGGGATGCGAACGACGCGGGACGACGGCTGCTCGACGAGGCCGGCTCCAACTTCTCGAAGAGCATCGCCTACTACGAGATGGCCTACAACCTGGCGGAGATGGACGAGGACCTGGACCAGGCGCTCGACTTCGCGCGGCGGTCCCTGGAGCACGCCCCGGAGGAGTTGCGCCAGTTCCCGCTAGCGGCCCTGGGCTGGGTCCACTACAAGCGCCAGGAGCTGGACGAGGCGATCGAGTTCCTGTCCCAGTCGACCGAACTCGGACCGTCGACCGCGGCGCTCACCCGCCTGGGCATGGCGCTCCTGGCATCGGGCGACGAGGACGGAGCGCGCGGCGCCCTGGCTCAGGCCCGTCGACTCGACGAGCGCGGCGGCGCGATCGAGGAGAAGATGATGGAGTTCATGAAGGACTCGGCTCGCATCATCGAGCGCGTGCGCCGCTAGTCGAACCACGGATCTCTGCGGCCGAGCCTGCTGTCCAGCGCCGCGCCGATGCCGACGCAGGTGACGATCGTCCAGGTCCAGCCGCCAACGTAGGGCGCCATCTTCACCAGGCCCAGGGCCAGAAGCCCGCACAGGGCGGCCGCAAGCGGGCGCCCCGCCAGGCCCAGGCGATCCGGCAGCAGGCGAGCGCCCACCGCCAGGAACACCGCCACCGTGCCCCACAGCTTGCAGACGAGGATCGCTGCTCCGCAGACGGCAAGCAGGGGCGCGCCGACCGGCGCCGGCGCCACCGCGGTCAGCACGGCGAAGGTCACGGCCACGGCGAGTACCGCCACCAGCCCGGCGAAGAAGTTGCGGAACGGCCGCTCGAGCACACTCTGTGCCGTCACCGTCAACGCCGGGTCGAAGCCGGCCACCAGCACCACGGTCACCAGCAGCCAGGCGAGCAGGAGGGCGAGGTTCAGCAGCGCCACCGCGGAGGACAGCGCGGCCTGGCCGAGCAGCGGCCCTTCCGCCAGGACGACCAGCGACGACGGCGCGCCCGAGTAAGCCACGGTGCGGCCCTCGACGACGGCGCCCGACTCCGCGTCCACGCGGCCGCCCAGCACGAACACGTCGCCGCCAAGCCGCGCCGGCGAACCCAGTTCGACATCGCCGCCGAGCACGATCACGTCGCCCTGAACGACGCCATCGATGCGGGCGTCGCCGTTCACGACGACCGCGTCCGACCGCGCCTCGCCCCGGAGCTCCAGGTCTCTTCCGATCGCGAGCAACTGGTCCCGGGCAACCGCGTCCGGGCCGATCACCACGGCCGGGTCGTCGGTTCCCGCCGTCGACTCGACCGCCGCGCAACTCAGCGTCGCCGCGGCGACGGCGAACAGGGCGAGGCGTTGGACGGCACGATGGAGTCGGAGTCTCAGCACCGGCGGACCATCGTAGCCGCCGGGTCCTAGCGGCGGGATCGTTGCCGTGCCGACGCCTTCGAGCCCCGCCGGAGAAGCGAGAGCAGGAGGCCGGTCAGGCCAAGGACCGCCGCGCCGCCGAACAGCAGGGTCGGCGTTGCCGGCCCCAGGGCCGAGGACATGGCCGCGTTGAGGCCGCGCCAGGAGGCATCGAGCAGGCCGGCGCCGAGCATGCCGAGGGTGACCGTGAAGTCGAACAGGGTCGCCGCCGCGGACGCCGCCGAGCCAGCGGCCGGCACCAGCATCGCGAGAACCGCCACGGCGCCGCCGAACAGCGCGACCAGGGCGGCAGCGGCCACGGCGGCGCGACGGCGGCCGGCGCGGAGTCGCGTGCGGAGTGGAGCGTCGACGTCGATGGCCAGCGGCTCCGGCGCGAACCGTTCCGCCGCCAGGAGCTCGTGGAGCGCCGAGAGACCCCGCGCCTCGTCCCGGCACGCCGCGCATCCCGCCAGGTGCTGCTCCGCCATCCGGCGCTCCGCTTCGCTGACGGCGCCGTCGACGTAAGCGTCGATCAACTCCGCCTGGGAGCAGGCGCCACTCTCAGTGACCATCGACCTGTCTGAACTCGTCATCGCCGTTACTCCCGCCGTCCGTCAGTCGGTGAGGTAGTCGGCCAGCCGGGCCTTCAGCATCCGGCGGCCGCGAAACAACTTGTTCTTGACGGTGCCCAGGGGCATGCCCTTGAACTCCGCGATCTCTTCGTAGGTCATCTCGGCGAAGTGTCTCAACTGGATCAACTCGCGGTACTCCTCTTTCAGCCCGTCGATCGCGCCGCCGATGGCGTGGCGCCGTTCCAGGTTCCGCAGCGTCCGGTAGGGGTCCCTTTCCTCGCTCTCAAACTCCAGCTCCCGCGCCTGCCCGTCCACGCCGACCCGCTGCATCGGAACCAGCTTCAGGCGGCGCTTGCGCAGCAGGTCGATCGCCGCGTTCTTCGCCACTCGGAAGAGCCATGTCGAGAATCGGTAGGTGGGGTTGTAACGGTCGAGGGCCCGGTAGACCTTCAGAAACACTTCCTGTGAAAGCTCCTCGGACTCCTGGACGTTGCCGAGGAAGCGATTCAGGTAGTTGATCAGCCGGCCCCGATACCTCTCCACGAGGTCTGTGTACAGGGCGGCATCGCCGTCCAGAATCGCAGCCACCAACTCTTCGTCGGTCGCCCGAGTTGCTTCCACAGCCTTCACCTACGTCGCCCGCCTCCGTTTGTTGCGCGGCAGCGCACACGGCTGCTGTAGCCTTTCCGCCCGCGGCACGGGCGGCCGCCGCCCTCCACCGCGCCGCAGAGAGTAACCGGCTCACCCTTGGCAAACCTGATCCACGCACGCGGGCTGGGCATCCGGTTCGGACTTCACTGGGCGCTGGCCCACGTCGACCTCGACTTCGAGGCCGGGGGGCGACTGCTGCTGGCCGGCGCCAACGGCTCCGGCAAGACGACCCTGCTGAGACTGATCGCGGGGCTCCGGCGTCCGACGGCGGGTGAACTGACCGTCGGCGGCAGGCGGCCCTTCGAGGACCGCGCCGGCGCCCGCCGCGAACTGTCCCTGGTCTCCCACCACGACTATCTCTACGACCGGCTGACAGCGCTGGAGACGCTGCGGCTCTGGAGCGAACTGAGCGGGGCCGGCCCGGACCGCGGCAGGCTCGCCGATCTGCTCGAAGAGGTCGGGCTCGAAGCCGCGGCCGATCGCCAGGTGGGCGGCTTCTCCGCCGGCATGAGGAAGCGGCTGATCCTCGCCCGTTGCCGTCTCGAGAACCCGCGCCTGCTGCTACTCGACGAACCGTTCGCAGCGCTCGATCCGGAGGGCCAGACCCTGGTCGAGCGCTGGATCGAACGCTTCGCGGACGGCGGCGGCTCCCTGATCGTCGCGTCCCACGCGATCGAGCGGGCCTCCCGGCTGTGCCGGCAGGCGCTCCTGCTCGAGCAGGGCCAGGCAGCCTGGCACGGCGAGGCCGCCGGCCTCGATGCCGCCTGGCGCCGGAGGCTCGGACAGTGAAGCTGGTCCGCCCGGTGCTGGTGCTGCTGCTGAAGGACCTGCGGGTCGAGTGGCGGGGACGGGTCCGTTTCCTCTCGATCGTCCTGTTCGGCGGCATCACCCTGGTCCTGTTCTCCTTCGCGATCGACGCCGACGGCGACATGGCGGCGACGATGGCGCCCGGCTTCCTCACCCTGGCGCTGCTGCTCAGCTCGACCCTGGGCCTGTCCGAGTCCTTCCGCGTGGAGCGCGAGAACCGCTCCCTCGAGGGCCTGCTGCTGCTGCCGGTCGAGCCGGCGGTCCTGTTCTACGCGAAGGCGTTGGGGAACTTCGTCTTCCTCGCGATGCTGGCGCCGGTTCTCGTGCCCTCGGCGATCATCCTCTACAGCGTCGAAACCGGTCCGGCCGGATTCCTCGGCGTGATCGCCGTCTGGCTGCTCGCCGCCGCGGCCCTCGCCGCCCCGGGCACGCTGTACGCGGCGATGACCAGCCGGGCCGCGAGCCAGGACGTCCTGCTGCCCCTGCTTCTCTTCCCCCTGGTCATCCCGGTGCTGATCGCGTCGGTCAGGAGCGCGGAACTGCTGCTCCACGGCGATCCGATGAACCAGGCCCCGAGCTGGCTGCTGTTGCTGGCCGCCTTCGATGTAATCTACTGGGCGCTCGGAGGCGTGCTGGCCAGAGTCGCGATGGAGGAGTAGGGCCTTCGCGCAAGGGCCGGAGAAGGGGCGAAACGAAACGTGGACGGCGTTATAGTCGGCGGTTGGGGATGGGTCGTCGCCGCCTATGCATCGGCGGGCGTGGCTCTCGCCTTCTACCTCTACAGCCTCTTCGTCCGCCGGCGGCGGGTCGACGCAAGAGCACCTTCACAGGACCAGAGCAATGAGCACGGAACCCACGACACCGACGCCTGACGCCGGACCCGCTCCCAGGACCCGGCGGCTTCTCCTGCTGGCCGCTGGCGGCGCCGTGGCCGTGGCGCTCTCGGTGCTGGCCTTCGGCGATGTAGGCGAGAACCTCGTCTACTACTGGAGCCCGTCGGAACTCCACGAGGCGGGGTCGGAAGCGGTCGGCGCCAGCATCCGCCTCGGCGGCCTCGTCGAGAAGGGCTCGGTGAACCGCAGCGCCGACGGCCTGACCCTCGAGTTCACGGTCACCGACGGCCAGTCTCAGGTCGACGTCCGTACCACCGCCGTGCCCCCGGCCATGTTCCGGGAAGGCATCGGCGTCGTCCTCGAAGGGACGATGCGCGAGGACGGCCGGTTCGACACCGCGCGCCTGATGGTGAAGCACGACAACGAGTACCAGGCGCCGGAAGTCAACGACCAGCGCGGCATGGAGGAGTTGATCGAGTCCATGCAGTTCGACACGTGACCTCGGCCCTGGGCCAGGGGTTCGTCCTCCTGGGCCTGATCGCCGCCGGCTTCGGCGCCGCCTTCGGCTACATCGCCGGCGTCAGGCGTTCGGCCGCCGGCCTCCGCCTCACGCGGCGCCTGGCGCTGCTGTTCGCCGTCGCCATGGTCGGAGCCTGCGCGGTCATGTGGTACGCCCTGCTGACCCACGACTTCTCCGTCTCGTACGTCGCCCAGGTGGGGTCGCTGGCCACGCCGCTCCACATCACGATCTTCTCCCTGTGGTCGTCGCTGGAGGGATCGATCCTCTTCTGGGGCCTGATCCTGGGCCTCTACATCGCCGCCGCGGCTATCTTCCAGCGCCGTGGCCACGAGGACTATCTCGCCTACACCCTGGCCACCCTGCTCGGCATCGGCACCTTTTTCACCTTCCTCATCGCCAGCGTCGCCGACCCCTTCGCGCCCACGCCGCCGCCCGTACCGGTAGACGGCCCCGGGCCCAACCCGCTGCTCCAGAACCACCTGCTGATGGCGATCCACCCGCCGATGCTCTACCTCGGCTACGTCGGCATGTCGGTGCCCTTCGCCATGGCGGTCGCGGCGCTGCTCCGCGGCCATCTGGGCGCCACCTGGCTGCGGCCGATGCGCCGCTGGCTGCTGGTGCCGACCTCCTTCCTCACCGCCGGCATCATGCTCGGCGGCTGGTGGTCGTACGAGGTCCTCGGCTGGGGCGGCTACTGGGCCTGGGACCCGGTCGAGAACGCCTCCTTCCTGCCCTGGCTGACCGGCATCGCGGCGCTCCACTCGGGAATCGTCCAGCAGCGCCGCGGGACCCTCAAGGCCTGGACCGTGATCCTCATCATGATCACCTTCCTGCTGACCATCCTCGGCACCTTCCTCACCCGCTCGGGGGTCGTGAACTCGGTCCACTCGTTCACGCAGAGTCCGATCGGCCCGGTGTTCCTGGGATTCCTCGGCATCTGCGCCGCAGCCGTCGTCGTGCTGCTCGCGCTCCGGATCGACACCCTGGTCTCCGAGCCCTCGAACGAGCGCCTCGTCAGCCGCGAAGGCGCCTTCCTGCTGAACAACCTGCTCTTCGTCAGCCTGATGTTCACGGTGCTCGTGGGCACCCTCTACCCGATCGTCGCCGAGTCGCTGCGCGGCGTGAAGGTCAGCGTCGGCGAGCCCTACTTCAACCGCATGGCGGTGCCGCTGTTCGCCGGACTGCTGCTGATGATGGGAGTGGGTCCGGCGCTTCCGTGGGGCGGCAGCGACCCGAAGCTGGTCCGCCGCGCCCTGGTGCGTCCGCTGCCCGCGGCCGCCGTCGGGCTCGCGGTGGCGCTCCTGCTCGGCGCCCGCTCCGCGCCGGTCCTCATCGTCTCCGCCTTCGCCGGCTTCGCGCTCTGGGTGACGGCGGACCAGGGCCTGCGGCCGGTGCGCGGGCGGCCCCGCCGCCAGGGCGGCAGGGGGCCGCTGGCGGCCGTGCTGGTGGCGCCGGACAGGCTCGGCGCCTACGTGGTCCACCTGGGCGTCCTGATCACCTTCGTCGCGGTCGCCGTGTCGTCGACATTCCAGCGTGAGGCCGAGTCGACCCTTCGCGCCGGCGACACCCTTCGGCTGGGCGGCTACGAGATGACCTTCCGCGGCGCCGAGCGGGTCCAGGAGCCGCACCTGATCCGCCACCAGGCCGAGGTCGAAGTCTCGACCAACGGCCGGAGCCGGGGCGTGCTGTACCCGTCGCTCAACATCTACCCGAACCAGCGGGAACCGATCGGCACTCCGGCGGTCCGCACCAGCGCGGGCCACGACCTCTACCTGACCCTGATGAACGTCGGCGGCGACGGATCGATCGGCCTGCGGGCGATCACGACGCCGCTGGTCGCGTGGATCTGGATCGGCGTGGTCGTCATGGTCCTGGGCACCGCCCTGTGCCTGATCCCGACCGCCGCCGAACGGCGGGCGACGACACCGCGGGCGGTTCCCGACCTCGCCGCCTCGCCCGCGGGGGGCGGTCGATGAACCGCAAGGTCCTGCTCGTGGGTCTCGGCATCTCGCTGCCGTTGCTCGTGCTGCTCGGGTTCGGCTTCCGGCACGACCCGCAGATCGTCGAGTCGCCGCTGGTCGGCAAGCCGGCGCCGAACTTCCGGCTCGCCGACCTCGACGGCAACATCGTCGACCTGGCGGAGCTGCGCGGCAAGCCGGTCATCGTCAACTTCTGGGCCACGTACTGCGTGCCCTGCCTGTACGAGCACCCGCTGTTCATGGAGGGCGCGAGGCGCTGGCAGGGCGAGATCCAGTTCCTCGGCGTCATCTTCCAGGACGACCCCGAGACGATCGCGGCGTTCAACACCGACTACGGAAGCTGGGGCCCGTCGCTGGTCGACGAGGGCGGCCGGGTCGCGATCGCCTACGGGGTCTACGGACCGCCGGAGACCTTCTTCATCGATCGCGACGGCGTGATCGTCGACAAGGCGATCGGTCAATTGTTGCCGGATCGGCTCCTGGACGTCGCCGAGGGGATGCTCGCGCAGCCCGCCGCGGCGACCGGCTGACATGCAACGCGCGACCGCCCTTCTTGGGCTTCTGGCCGCGCTGCCATTCGCGGCGCCGGTAGCCGCCCAGGAGCCCGACACGCCTCCGCGCGTCCCTATGCCACCGGCCGAGGGCGAGTACCGGCCCGGCCTGGGCGTCGAGACGTCCCACGAACTGGGCGACCCCCTCGGCCGCCCCCTCTCGGGCGAGGAGCTCGACCGAGCGGTAGCCGAGGTCGCGGCCGACATCCGCTGCCCCAAGTGCCAGGCCCTCTCGATCGCCGATTCCGGCGCCGCGTCGGCGCAGGCGATGCGGGCGGAGGCGCGGTCCCTGCTGTCCCAGGGCTATACCCGCGAGCAGGTCGCCGGCTACTTCGAGCAGCGCTACGGCGAGTTCGTGCTGCTCGAGCCGCGGGCGCGCGGGCTCAACCTGATCGTCTGGGCGGCCCCCGCCGGGATCGTCCTGATCGGCGGCCTGCTGGTCGTCGTTCGCCTGCGGCAACGACGGCGAAGCGCCGACGAGGACCTGGACACGTACCTGCGGCAGGTGGAGCAGGAGACGGCGACCTGACTGTCGTCGCGACGATCGCCCTCGTCGCCGCCGTCCTCGCCGGTCTGGGAGTCGGGTTCGCCTTCCTGCCACGGGAGGCCGCGGCGCGCGCGGCCGCGCTCGAGCTCCAGCGCGCCGACCTCCTGAACCGGCGCGAGGACCTGCTCGCCCGGCTGAAGCAGGAAGGCCTGGAAGCCGCCGACCGCCGCCGGCTCCA
This sequence comes from Thermoanaerobaculia bacterium, assembly GCA_965116955.1. GTDB lineage: Bacteria > Acidobacteriota > Thermoanaerobaculia > Multivoradales > Multivoraceae > Multivorans. The sequence continues at coordinate 902,064 of OZ220742.1, forward strand.
GGTTTCGACGGCGCGTGTGCTGAAGGAACTCGACGAGGTCGAGGAGGCGATCGCCGGCATCGGCCCGGTAGGCGGCGCCAAGCGGCAGGAAGCAGCGCCGGCCGGCCGCGCCTTCGTCCAGGCGCACCCCCTGCTCTCAGGCGCTCTGCTCGGCGGCGGCGTGGTCGGCCTGGTCGCCGCGCTGGTCATCTGGGCGCAGTCCGACGCCCAGCCCGATCCGCAGGCCGAGCAGGCCATGACGCAGGGCGGCGGCGAGACGGACTTCCGCGGCCAGCCGCCGCTCCCGCCCGAGCTGGCATCTAGAGCCGAGGAACTGCGGCAGCAGATCGACGCCGATCCCTCGGACGTCGACGCGATGCGCGCCTTGATGCAACTGCAGCTCACCAATGGCCGCGCCTTCGACGCCTTCCAGACCGCCCAACTCGCACTGCAGGTCGCCCCCGAGGACCCCGACGCCCACTTCGTCTCGGGCATCGTGCGCCTCCAGATGGGCCAGACCCAGGTCGCCCTCGACTCCCTGGACCGCTCGCTCCGAAGCGACCCCGGTCACGAGCAGGCGGCCCTGATGCGAGGTCTGCTGCTACTGCAACTCGGCGACCGCGACGGCGCCATCGCGACGTGGGAGAGCGCCAACACCGCCCGCTCCAGCCCCCGCCTCGAGCAGGTCACCGCCCAGGCCCGCGAAGGCAAGACGTTCGACGAAATCGTCAACAACCCGCTCTGACCGTCGTCGCGACGGCTGAACACCCGCCCGGAGGGGGCGAGGGGAGGGTCCCAGGATGACGCTCGCCCTCGCCTGGTGGTTGGGGAGTAAGGGCTCGCTGCGGTCGGCTGCGCTGCGACGGAGTTGGTTGAGGCAGCGACCTCGGGAGGCGCTTGCCGACAGCCACCTGGGCCCCTCCCCTCGCCCCCTCCGGGCTACGTCATGCGCACTAGCAAGCTAGCCACCGTCCCGCTACGGCTAGGATCGCATCCTCGACACGCGGGAGGTTCAGAATGGCGCACAAGTGGAGTCCAATCAGCGACTACGAAGTCGAACCTGGGGAACTCGCGGATCCAGAACTAGGGGCCCTGTCCGCCGTCTGGAAGGAGCAGAAGTCGGGCCTCGAGGGACTTGAGCAGTTCACCGAACGCCTGAAGCGGGAGTGGGCCATCGAGACCGGGCTCATCGAACGTCTGTACGACCTGGATCGCGGCGTGACGGAGCTGTTGATCGAGCGCGGCATCGACGCGGCTCTCATTCCGCACCGTGCCGGCTTGGGCGACGAGAAGGTAGCAATGATCGGCGACCAGAAGAGCGCCATCGAGAGCATCTTCGCCTTCGTCAAGGGCGACCGACTCCTGTCCAGCAGCTACGTCAAGGAACTCCACGCCTTGTTCACACGCAACCAGGACTTCGCCGAGGGACGCGACCAATTTGGGCGGCGAACGCAGATACCCCTCCGAAAGGGCGACTACAAGAGCCAACCGAACAACCCGACGCGCGACGACGGCACAGTTCATGAGTACTGCCCGCCTGAGCACGTTGGGGCAGAAATGGACCGCTTGATGGAGCTTCACCGGAAGCACCTGAGCACCCCACCCGAGGTCGAGGCGGCATGGCTGCACCACCGCTTCGCGCAGATCCACCCCTTTCAGGACGGGAACGGGAGGGTCGCCCGAGCCTTGGCGACCCTTGTGTTCATTCAAGCCGACTGGCTGCCCCTCGTCGTCCGCGATGCCAAGCGTGGCGACTACATCCAAGCGCTTGAGGTCGCCGACAGTGGCGATCTACGACCACTCGTCAGCTTCTTTTCGGCTCTGCAGAAAAGGGAGTTTCTCAACGCGATCAGCCTTGCAAGGGAGGTCGAGAGAGAAGCGAGAGTCGACCTCCGCATCCGGGGCATTGGCAGGAAGTTGGCCCATCGCCGGAAAGAGCTTGCCCGCGAATGGAACGACGCTGTCGCCAGCGCCCGGAAGCTGCACGACCTCGCGGACGAGCGAATGCTGGAGATTCGGGGCGAACTGGAAACGGCCCTGTCCGACAGCCCCGAGTTCGAGTTCTTCGTGCACAGTGAGGACGACCAAGGCGACCGAAGTCACTGGTTCAGGCGTCAAGTCATCTCGACGGCCAAGGAACTCGACTACTTCGCGAACACGGACCAACACCGGGCTTGGGTACGCCTGGGGATCAACGACGCCGCCAAGAAGGGAACACCAGCCAATGTGCTGATCTCGTTTCACTCGATCGGCCATGAGTTCCGAGGCGTCCTGGCCTGTTCAGCAACCTGGTTTGAGCGCCTGCAAGGCGACGACGACAGACTCGAGTCGACTGGAGAGCGCCCCCTCTGCGCCGACGTCTTCCGGATCAACTACAAAGAGAAGGTCTCAGACATCGAACCCCGCTTCCGCAAGTGGTTGGACGAGGCGATCGAGCGCGGTCTCGCTAGGTGGCAATCAACTCTCTGACGCCAACCCCAGCCGCCGGACGATCTCAGCCGCCACATCCCGTTTCCGTTCCGTCCCCCGGGTGCGGACTCTCAGGTCCGCCTGCCGGTAGGACTCGAGCCGGCTCTCATACAGCGCCCGGGCCTGATCCGGAGATTCGAACAGCGGGCGGCGCTTGTGGGACTGTTGCGCGCGGCGGCGAAGAGCCTCCCACGGCGGGTCGAGCCAGACGCTGGTGCCCAGTTCCGCGATCAGGCGCCGATTCCGCTCCAGAGTGAAGACGCCGCCGCCGGTGGCGATCACTGCTTGGTCGACGGCGCCACAGCGTTCCAGCGCCGCCGTTTCGCGTTCCCGAAAGTAGGCCTCGCCGCGTTCGACGATCAGATCGGCTACCGGCTGCCCCTCATGCTCGGCGATGGCCGTGTCGAGGTCCAGGAAGGTCCAGCCCAGCGACCGCGCCAGCCGCCGGCCGATCCGGCTCTTGCCGGCCGCCATGAAGCCGACGAGGAAGACGCGCATGGCAGCAATCTCAGTCTGTTTCGGTTGCCTGGCGACGGTCGCGCGAAAGGCCCCAGGCATCCACACGGCCCCGCAACCGCCTGAGGTAGGCGTGGACATCAACCATGTCGGCGCGGTCTTTCCACATGCCGAACGCAGGTGAGCACGGCTCTTCCTTCCGCACTGTGCCGCGTCGCAAGTATCTCCATGGCCTCCTTCCACCCAAGCGTCTCACCTTCGGGAGCGTACACCCGAGGCGCAGCGCGAGCGTGACGTATAGTCCCCGGCGGAGCTACTCAAGTCGATGTCCCCGCTTGCGATCCTCGTCCTGGTGTTGATCGGCGGCTTCGTCTGGGGCGGCTTCACGATGTTCCTGGTCCGGGCGCTCAGGAGCGAGCGTTCCCGATCCCAGGACGGCTGAAGAGCGGCTCCGCCCGTCCTCAGGCCAGCGCTCGCAGCAGACGCCGGCAGGAGGCGGCGAGATCCAGCGGATCGAGCGCCGAGACGACCGCGACGCCGTCGGCTCCGGCTTCGATGACCCGCGGAGCGCCTTCCGCGTCGATGCCTCCGATCCCGATCAGGGGCTTCGAGGTGACCGCCCTGACTTCGGCGACGCCGGCGAGCCCGACCACCGGGTCCGGACGTTCCTTCGTCGTCGTCCCGAACACCGGGCCGATCGCCAGCGCGTCGACGGCGGCGTCGCCGTCCGCCTCCTCGGCCTGCGCCCGGCTGTGAGTCGAGCGGCCGATCGGACATGCGGAAGGAATCGACAGCCGCGCCACCGCCGGCGGCAGGTCGTCCTGGCCGAGATGGAGACCGACGCGAAGACCGGCGTGCGGGCCGCTCGCCAGGAGCGCCGCCGCGATCGCGGCGTTGTCGTTGATCCACAGCAGCGGCGCGTCCTCTTCGCCGTCCGCGCCCGAGGCCTCCTCGAAGATCGGCGCCACCGCATCGGCCAGCCGCCACGCGGCGAGGTCCGGCAACCCCTTCGCGCGAAGCTGAATCCAGCGGGCGCCGCAGTCGAGGAGGGTGCGAACCCCGCCGCTCACGGTCGCCGGTTCGGAGCCGAAGAAGCCCGTATCGACGATCGCGTAGAGCCTGTTCGCAGGCGGCCGGAGCGGGAGCCGGCCGGCGGCCGGTGCGGGCGGAACGCCCTTGTTCCCGGGAACCCGACCCTCGCTCATTCCGCATCCAGCCGATCGAGAAACCCGGTGTCCAGTTCGGCCGCCGCGAACCGCCGCGACTCGACGACCCTGCGCATCAGCGGCAGCGTGGTCCGGATGCCGTCGACCTCGAACTCACGAAGCGCCCGGGCCATCCTCGATACTGCCTCGCCTCGATCCTTGCCGTACGCGACCACCTTGGCGAGCAGGGAGTCGTAGTGGGGCGGCATCCCGCCCCCTTCGAAACCGTGACTGTCGACCCGGACGCCCGGGCCCGCGGGCGGCCGGAAGCGGCGCAACGTGCCCGGCGACGGCGCGAAGGTATCCGGATCCTCGGCGTTGATCCGGCACTCGATGGCGTGGCCCGAGGTCTCGATGCCGTCCGGTAGTCCCAGCGGCTCGCCTGCCGCGGCGACGATCTGGAGCTTGACCAGGTCGACTCCGGTCACCGCCTCGGTGACCGGATGCTCGACCTGGATGCGCGTGTTCATCTCCAGGAAGTAGAAGCGGTCGCCGTCGACCAGGAACTCGACCGTTCCCGCATTGGAGTAGCCGACCCGCCTGGCGAGCCGCAGCGCCGCCTCGGCCAGCGACCGGCGGAGTTCGGAGCTGATCGAGGGCGCCGGCGCTTCCTCCAGCAGTTTCTGGTGCCGGCGCTGGATCGAACAGTCGCGTTCGCCGAACTGCAACGCGCGGCCGAACGAATCGCCGAAGACCTGCACCTCGATGTGGCGCGGCCGCTCGACCAGGCGCTCCAGCATGAGTTCGCCGCTGCCGAAGGCGGCCTCGGCCTCGCTCGCGGCGGCGTCGAGGGCCGCTTCGAGACCACTTTCATCGCGAACCGCCCTCATGCCGCGTCCCCCGCCTCCCGCCGCGGCCTTCAGCATGAGCGGGAAGCCGATGTCCCGAGCCAACGCCACGGTCTCCCCGAGCGACGCGGGCGCCGGGCCGCCCGGCAGCACCGGCACGTCGGCGGCGACCGCGGCTTCGCGCGCCCTCCGCTTGTCGCCCAGGGTACGGATCGCGGACGGCGATGGTCCGATCCAGGTCAGGCCGCACCGTCCGACGGCGTCGGCGAAGTCCGCGTTCTCGGCCAGGAAGCCGTAGCCCGGATGAACCGCCTGCGCGCCGGTGATGCTCGCCGCGGCGAGCAGGTTCTGCTGGTGAAGGTAGCTCGCCGCGGGCGCCGGCGGACCGACACAGACGGCCGTGTCGGCCAGGCGCACGTGCAGCGCGTCCCGGTCGACCGTGCTGAAGACGGCGACCGTTTCGATGTCGAGATCGCGGCAGGCGCGAATGACGCGGACCGCGATCTCGCCGCGGTTCGCGACCAGGATCTTCCGGAACGGCCGCGCGGCGCGCGCTCCTCCCGCCGGCGCGGCGTTCAAGTCTGGATCACGAACAGGGGCGCGCCGAACTCGACCGGGTCGCCGTTGTCCGGCACCACGGACGAAACCGTCCCCGAGACATCGGCCTCGATCTCGTTCATCAGCTTCATCGCCTCGACGATGCACACGACCTGGCCCTTCTCGACCCGGGCCCCGACCTCCACGTAGGGCGGCGAGTCCGGGCTCGGCGCCGCGTAGAACGTCCCCACGATCGGCGACGTCAGCACGTGCCCATCGAGCGCCGGCTCTTCGGCCGCGGGCACATCTTCCAGGACCGGTGAGGGAGTGGTCGCCTGCGTTGCCGCCGCCGCGGCCGGCGCGGGCCGTGGCGCCCCCGCGGCGCCGCCCCGATCGCCCCCCACACGCAGGTAGAGACCATCGACCTGGTACTCGACCGAGAGATCCGAGCCGCCCCGGCGCTCCTCGGCCACGAAGCGAATCAGAGCCTGGATTTCCTCATTACTCAGCACGGTCCGGCACCTCCCGGGCGCGGATTGTAGCCCGCGGCGGGAGCACTCCCAGACGCTCGAGCGCCTCGCGGGCCCGCCGGTTGGCCGGCTCGGCCGAAAGCACGCGCTGAAAGATCGCGATTGCCTCCCTGCGGTGGCCTTGTGCCAGATACAACTCGCCGATCGTCACCGTCGGCTTCGGCGACGTCGGGCGCTCCCCGGCGGCCACGCCCGGCGGCCTACTGGCCCGTGACCTGGACGAACTTCGTCACCTCGTCGGACCCGAGCGAGTTGGTGGCCCGGAAGGTGACCGCATAGGTACCCGGCTCGTCGTAGGTGTGCGTCGGGTTCTGGCGCGTGCTCGTGTTGCCGTCGCCGAAGTTCCAGAGCCAGCTCGTCGTGCGGCCGGCCGTCGTGTCCTCGAAGGCGACCAGCAGGTTTCGGGTATTGAACGTGAAGTCGGCCCGCGGCAACCGCTGAATCGCGACGCTGACGTTCGTCGTGACGAGCTGGCCGCCGCCGCTGCCGACATCGACGCCGACCTCGAAGCTGTCCCCCGTCACCGTGTCGAGATCGCCCGGAGTGACGACCAGCCGGTCCGACGCCGTGCCGTCCGCGGCAGTCGAGATCAGCGTCCCGCCCGAATCGAGCGTGCCGATCTCCGTCCGGAAGTTGACCTCCGCCTTCTCGAGCGGCTGGCCGCGGTCGTCACGCACGATCGCCAGCAGATCGGCCTCGCCCCCGGTCTCGGGGACGCTATTCGGCGTCACCTGCACGGTCACCGAAGCCGGCGACAGGCCGAGCTGTACGTCGATCGTCGCGGTCTCGGAACCGCCGGTGTTGGCCGACACCGTGGCGACGCCGAACTGGCCGTCGGCCTCCAGCATCGCCAGCGCCTCGCCCCGGTCGTCGACGCCGACACTGGGCGGAATCGTGCCGAGCGTCGTCGTGAGACGGACCAGGGTGCCGCGGCTGACCGGCGTTCCGTTCGGCCTGAGCGCGACGACCCGGATTTCCGCGCTCCCGTCCGACGGGATGCGGTCCGGATTCGCACTGATCGTGATCAGCGTCCCCGACGGGGCAACCGGACTCGTCTTGTCGCACGCCGCGAAGACCGCCAGCAACAAGCTGGCGGCCATCGCGGCAAACGTGTAGCGGCGCCGTGTTTCCATCTCTCGAATCAGTATACGAACGCTACGGAAAGAGCGTCTACTCGCCCGGGGCCGGCATGGTGCCGACCCGGATCAATCTGGTCACTTCGTCAGATCCCACCGAGTTGCCAGCCCGTAGCGTGACCGCGTAGTAGCCCGGCTCGGGGAAGGTGTGGGCCGGGCTCTTGCGCGTGCTCGTGGCGCCGTCTCCGAAGTCCCACTGTCTGCTCGTCACCTGACCTGCGGAAACATCTCTGAAGGCGACCAGCAGGCCGCCGGGGCTGTACTTGAAGGCAGCCTCCGGCTGTCGCTGGATGCGGATGGCGACGTCCTCCGTCACCAGTTGTCTGCCGCCGGAGCCGACCGCCGCCGCCAACCAGAACCTGTTCTCCTCCACCGCGGCAAGCTCAGCAGCGGTCATGGTGAGGCGATCGGTGACGCCACCGTCCGGTCCGGTTGTGACCAACCGTCCTCCGGAGCCGAGCGAGCCGGTCTGGGTGAGGAAGTTCACCCTGGCGTTCTCCAGCGGCCGCCCGCGGTCGTCCCGCACGAGGGCGAACAACTCGACCTCTCCACCGCTCTCCGGCACGCTGCTCGGCGTCACCTGGACCGTCACCGACCCGGCCGCAACCGGAGGTCCCTCCCCCTCCTGGCTCGCCGCCAAAGCCGCCGGCCCGAAGCAGACGCCCATCAATGCCATCCAAATCGTCGCCGTCAGCACCACGTGAAATCGACGTGTTCCGATCATCCCGTTCCCTCCTTGACTTCGTCTTGACCTGTTTCCGACCATCAAGGATCTCTACGGAGTTCCACCGGCTCGCGTCTACTGGCCAACAAGGAACCGGCCTGACGGCCGGTACGCTCCTGGCCGCCTTCGGCGCGCGTTATCCGTGGGTCAGAAGACCCACGGCAACGGACCCGCGCACCCAGCCGGCCTTGCGGCCGGCGAGACACTCCAGCCTGGAGGGGTCCGGGGAGGGGTCCCCAGCGGACTGGAGGCAAGCGTCTCCCGAGATCGTCCCGTCGACCGACGACCCACCGCAGCGCAGCCGACCGGAGCGAGCGCTGACCCTTCACTCACCAAGAGAGCGCGAGCGGCCGCTGGGGACCCCTCCCCGGACCCCTCCAGGCGGGTGAGCACCTACGCCGTAGCCGAAGACGAAGACGAAGACGAAGACGGTCCCTGGCGGCGCTTCACGGCGCGCACGGCGGACAGGTTCTCGAGGGACTCCTGGAGGCGGTTGAGGTGCTTTCGGTTGCGCACGTCGACGACGACGTCGATGGCCGCCTCGCCGGCGCCGCGGCTGCGGCTCTCGATGTGGCGGATGTTGCTGCCCTGCTTGGCGATCGCCTCGGTCACCCGGGCCAGTACGCCCGGGCGGTCGCGCGTCTCGATGACCAGCGTGACCGCGAACATCGAATCGTGGCGGCGGGCCCACTCGACCCGGATCTCGCGCTCCGGGTGGTACAGCAGGTTGCGCACGTTCGGGCAGTCGACCGAGTGGACCGACACGCCGCGCCCGCGGGTCACGAAGCCGATGATCTCCTCGCCCGGCAACGGGCTGCAGCAACCGGCGAAGAAGGCGAGCATGTCGTCCTCGCCCTTGACGACCAGCTTCGCCTGGTCGCGCGGTATCACCTTGCTCACCGCGCGGCGCAGGCGGCCGGGCTCCTCGTCGCGGTGACGCAGCCGTTCCGGAGGCAGCACCGCGCGCAGCACCGGCTTGACCGACCCGCGGCCGAACCCGAGCCGGCTGAACAGCTCGTCGATGCCGGAGTAGCCCTCGGCGGCAACGAAGTCCGCCATCTCCTTCGACTCGAAGATCCGGCGCGGGCTGACCCGGTAGCGGCGCAGCTCGCTGGCCAGCAGGGTGCGGCCGATCTCGATCGCCCGCTTCTTCTGCTCGGCGTTGATCCAGTGGCGGATCTTGCTGCGGGCCTTCGGGGTGGCGACGATGTTCAGCCAGTCCCGGCTCGGTTCCCGGTTCGGGTTCGTCGTGATCTCGACGATGTCCCCGTTCTTCAGCCCGGTCCGCAGCGGCACCAGCCGGCCGTTGACCCGGGCGCCGCTGCAGTGGTGGCCGAGTTCCGTGTGGATCCGGTAGGCGAAGTCGAGCGTCGTCGCGCCGCGCGGGAAGGAGAGCACATCGCCCTTCGGCGTGAACACGTACACCTCGTCCGGGTACAGGTCGATCTTCAGCGCGCTCATGAACGTGCGCGGATCGGGCGTCTCCTGCTGCCACTCCAGCAGTTGCCGCAGCCAGACGATGCTGGCGTCGTTCCCGTCCGTGTCGATCTGGCCTTCCTTGTACCGCCAGTGGGCTGCGACGCCCTCCTCGGCCAGCAGGTCCATCGCCCGGGTCCGGATCTGGACCTCGAACGGCTGGCCCCCGCGCCCCACCACCGTCGTGTGCAGCGACTGGTAGAGGTTCGGTTTCGGCATCGCGATGTAGTCCTTGAACCGGCCCGGAATCGGGTGCCAGAGCTGGTGGACGACGCCGAGCGCGGCGTAGGTGTCCTTCACGTCGACCGTGATGATCCGGAACGCCAGAAAGTCGTACAGCTCCGGAAGGTCGATCTGGCGCTGCTGCAGCTTCCGGTAGACCGAGTAGTAGCCCTTCACGCGGTAGCTGAGCTCGCCCTCGATGTCCGCCTTGCGCAACGCCTCGCGCAGCCGCCCGGCAACCCGCTCCATCGTCCGCCGCGCCCCCTTGAGCCGCTCGTCGAGCTGCTTGCGGATGTCCTCGTACTGGCGCGGGTGCATGTGCTGGAAGGCAAGGTCCTCCAGGAGCCACTGGATCCGCGACATGCCCAGCCGGTGCGCCAGCGGCGCGTAGATCTCGAGCGTCTCCCGCGAGATCCGCCGCCGCTTCTCCGTCTCCAGGTGCCCCAGGGTCAGCATGTTGTGGAGGCGGTCGGCCAGCTTCACGACGATCACCCGCAGATCCCGCGCCGAGGCGAGAATCAGCTTGCGGAAGCTCTCGGCCTGCACCTCGTCGCTGTGGACGTACTCGTGGCGGCCGATCTTCGACACGCCGTCCACCAGATCCGCGATCTCGGACCCGAACTCGGAGGCCAGGTCCTTCTTCGTCGCCCCGGTGTCCTCGAGCACGTCGTGCAGGAGCCCGACCGCGACGCTGGTCTGGTCGAACTTGAGCTCCGCCAGCATGTGCGCGACGCCCAGCGGATGGCTGATGTACGGCTGTCCCGATCGCCTCTTCTGACCGCGGTGGGCCTGCTCCGCGAAATCGTAGGCGCCTCGCAGCCAGCCCTCGTCGCAGGCGCGCTCGTTCTCCTGGAGGCGGCTCAGGACGTCGCCGAACCCCACGTCCCCAGGGTCGCGCAGCGGCGCCGGTTCCCGGGGTCGTTCAGCAGCCTGAGCCATAGTCCGCTACCTACGCGGCCGCTGCCCTCTTCTCTCGTCGCGCGCGGCCGAAGGTGGTTTCCCAGATCAGGACGATCGGGCTCGCGACGTAGATCGACGAATAGGTGCCGACGAGCACGCCGACGAGGAGCAGGAAGGAGAAGCCGCGGATCACGTCGCCGCCGAGGACGAAGAGGCAGCCGACGGCGAGCAGCGTGGTGCCGGACGTCAGCGCGGTGCGCGACAGGGTCTGGTTCAGGCTCCTGTTCAGCACCTCGACGAGAGACTCGCGACGGTTCCGGCGCAGGTTCTCGCGCACCCGGTCGAAGACGACGACGGAGTCGTTGACCGAGTAGCCGATGACGGTCAGGAAGGCCGCCACCGTCGTCAGGTTGAACTCGTAGCCCGCGAAGGCGAACAGGCCCAGGCAGACGGCGACGTCGTGAGCGAGGGCGACCAGGGCGCCGATGCCGAAGCGCAACTCGAAGCGGAACCAGATGTAGGTCAGGATGCCGGCCAGGGAGAAGGCGATCGCCAGCAGGCCCTTGCGCCGCAGTTCGCCGCCGATCTGCGGCAGTACGCTGTCGCTCGACTGGACCGCGAAGTGGCCGAAGGTGGCGCCGTCCCGGATCACCGCCAGCGCCTCGGGGCTGAGCGCTTCGCCCGGCTGGATCTCGGACCAGTCGCGGATCAAGCCTCCGGTCCGGCGCAGGGCCATGACCTCGGCCGCCCCTTCCCGGTAGTGCTCCCGGGCGCCGATGTCGTCACCCGTCGCCCGCATGCCGTCGGGATCGGCGCCGAGCAGCAACGAGGCGAGCGCCTCGGTGCCCTGCCGGTTCAGGTCGAAGCCGCTGACGTCGCTGTTGTAGCGCTGCTCCAGCACCTCCTCGACCCGGGACGCGCTGCTCCGCTGTTCCTCGTCGTCGGCGACCGGGGTCTTCAGGATGATCGAGTTCTCACCCTCCTCGCCGAACGCCTGGATCGAGGCGTTCTCGATCCCCGCCTCCTGCAGCAATCCGCGGAGCTCCTGGACGTCGGGCGGCGCGTCGAACTGCACGATCATCTGGGTGCCGCCGGCGAAGTCGATGCCCAGGTTCAACTGGCGGCTGAAGATGAAGCCCAGCGCCGCGATGACCGCCATCGCGGACAGGCTCAGGAAGACGCGCCGCGCGCGCATGAAATCGAAACTCGTGTTGCGGAAGAACTCCATCGACGTGTACCCCTGGCGCCCAGCCCTAGATCGAAAGACGCTCGACGCGGCCCGAGCGTGACAGGAGCAGGTCGAACAGCAGGCGGCTGTTGAAGACGGCCGTGAACACCGAAGCCAGGATGCCCACGGTCAGGGTCACCGCGAAGCCGCGGATCGCGCCGGTGCCGAAGTTGATCAGGAAGATGGCCGCGATCAGGGTCGTGAGGTTCGCGTCGAGAATCGACGACCACGCCTTGCCGAAGCCCGAGACGACCGCCGCCTTGACCGTGCGGCCGTTGTGCAGTTCCTCGCGTATCCGCTCGAACACCAGGACGTTCGCGTCCACCGCCATGCCGATCGTCAGGATCAGCCCGGCGATGCCCGGCAGGGTGAGGGCGGCGCCGAAGTAGGCGAGGACGCCGAACACGAGCACGAAGTTGAGCCCCAGCGCCACCATCGCGTTGATGCCGGAGCCCTTGTAGACGACCAGCATCGCCAGGATCACCAGCACGATGCCGAAGAGGAAGGCGCGGGTGCCCTGGTCGATGGAGTCCTGGCCGAGCGACGGGCCCACCGCCTGCTGCTGCAGGTAGTTGATGCCCGCGGGCAGGGCGCCCGAGCGCAGCACGGTCGCCAGGTCCTCGACCTCCTGCTGGGTGAACGCGCCGCGAATGATCCCGGAGTCGGAGATCCGGCCCTCGATGACCGGCGCCGACTGCACCTTGCCGTCCAGCACGATCGCCAGCGGCCGGCCGATGTTCGCCCCGGTCCAGTCCTCGAAGATCTGGGCGCCCTCGTGAGTGAGCGAGAAGTTGACCACCGGCTCCTGGAACTGGCCGAGCCCGGCGCGCGCCGTCTTCAGGTCGCGTCCGGTGATCACCGGACGCTGCTCGAGCGCGTAGTAGACCTGACCGAGCACGTTGCCGTCCTCGTCCCGCTGGTCCTGGGCGGCGATCTCCAGGTTCTCGGGCAGGGTGCCGCCGTAGCGGTCCAGGATCTCCTGGCGGTCGAAGGCCGCGCCCCCGCTCTCCGGGTAGACGGCGAGCCGGAACTCGAGGAAGGCGGTGTTCTTGATCAGGTTCTTCACGCGTTCCGGATCGTCGACGCCCGGAAGCTGCACGACCAGCCGGTTGCTGCCCAGGCCCTGGCGCTGGATCACCGGTTCGGCGACCCCGAACTCGTCGACCCGGTTGCGGATCGTCTGCAGGGCCTGGTCGATCGCCTGCTCGCGGATCGTGTTCACCTCGTCAGGCCGGCGCTCGAAGATCACTTCCTCGCCGCTGCGACGCCAGGTCCAGTACGGCACGTTCTCCTCGATGATCGTGGGCAGCAGGCCGTCCTGGTCGGGCGGCAGGCCGGAAAGCCGGAACCGGGTCGGGGTATCGGTGACGGCGCTCGTGCCCTCGACTCCTTTCTCGGCGAGTTCCTGGATCAGGCTGTCGATGTCCTTCTGCGCCTCGGCCCGCAACGCGTCGTCGGTCAGCACCTCGAGCAGCAGGTGGATGCCGCCGCGGAGGTCGAGACCCAGGTTGATCGAGTCGGCGAGCGGGAAGGCCGAGAACGCGCAGGCCGAGACGACCGCCACCACGACCGCGCCCCGCCAGAGCAGATTCCGGTTCATGAGGTCGACTCCTCGGCCAGGCCGGTGATCGACGACTTCGTGACCTTCACCCGGACCCCGTCCGCGATCTGCAGGATGACGGTCGTGGGCTCGGTCGACACGACGTCGCCGAAGACGCCGCCCTGGGTGATGACGCGGTCGCCCTTCTTCAGAGCCTCCACCGTCGCCTGCAGTTGCTTGCGCCGACGGCGCTCCGGAGCGATCAGCAGGAAGTAGAAGATGGCGCCGATCAGGATGAGCGGCAGAAACTGAATGAGACCCGAGGGCGCTCCGCCCGTGGCCACAAACAGTGCGAAATCAGGAATCATCTCTGGTGCTCCCAGCAGCGTACTTTGGCTGGCGGCGGGCCGACCGGTCGTGGCCCGCACCACAAAGGCGTACCCTATCGCCGTTCGGCCTCCGGTTCGGCCTCCGGGCCGACTTCCGGTAGCCGCGACCCCGCGAAGGCGGCCAGCGCGCCGTCGGCGATGGCCCGCCGCAGATCGGCCATGAAGTCGAGGTAGAAGCGCACGTTGTGCTCCGTCGCCAGCACCTTGCCGGTGATCTCGCCGCAGCGGAACAGATGGTGCAGGAAGGCCCGGCTGTGCCGGCGGCAGACCGGACAGCCGCAAGCTGGATCCACGGGGCCCGGATCTTCCCGGTAGCGCGCCTTCTTGATCCGGACGATGCCGGTGGACGAGAACAGTGTGCCGTGGCGGGCATTGCGCGAGGGCAGTACGCAGTCGAAGAGGTCGACGCCGAGGCCAACGGCGTGGAGGATGTCCGCCGGAGTACCCAGCCCCATCAGGTAGCGGGGGCGATCAGCCGGCAGCGCGGGAGCGACCCAGGACAGGGCCAGCCGGCCCAGTTCGGGGGCTTCGCCGACGCTGACGCCGCCGATCGCGTAGCCGTCGAAGGGCAGGCCGGCGAGGTCCTCCGCGGCCGCGAGCCGCAGATCCTCGAAGAAGCTCCCCTGCACGATGCCGAACAGGCCCGCCGCGGCCGGGCCTCCGTCCGCTCCCCAGCGGTCGAGGGAGCGCCTGGCCCAGAGGTTCGTCCGCCGCAGCGCCTCGGCCGCCGCCTCGCGGTCCACCGGCCACGGCGGGCACTCGTCGAGCACCATCGCGGCATCCACGCCGACCCGCTCCTGGAACTCCACCACCCGCTCGGGCGTCAGTTCCACCGTGCTGCCGTCGTGGGGGCTCCGGAAGGTGACGCCCCGGTCGTCGACCCGCCGCAACCCGGCCAGGCTGAACACCTGGTAGCCGCCGCTGTCCATCGCCAGCGGACCGTCCCAGCCGATGAACTCGTGCAGGCCGCCGAGACCGCCGATCCTCTCCAGGCCCACCCGCTCCAACAGGTGGAAGAGGTTCGTCATCAGGAGCCGCGCACCGGCCGCCTCGAGCACGTCCTGGCTCAGGCCCTTCACGGCGCCCAACGTGCCGACCGGCATGAAGGCCGGCGTCTCGACCTTGCCGTGAGGCGTGGTCAGGCGGCCGAGACGGGCGAGCCCGTCACGGGAGACGACGCGGAACCCGAACCCGCTCAGTTGAGATCGATCTCGGTGACTTCGACGTCGTCGGGCAGCGCCAGGATGAACTCCGAGTCGTCGACCGGCTCGTTCAGGACCAGGTCTTCGAGGGTGATGAGCCGCTCGTCGCCACCGGCGAGGACGATCCTGAACCTCTCGGGCAGGAAGCTCGCCGGGTCGATCCAGAGATCCATCTCCCGGATCCTCTTCTCGACGCTCGGGTAGTCCGGCGTCAGGTGCAGGTAGTAGGGGTCCCCGTCCTCCTCGGGGAACTCCGCCTGGACCGAGAAGTACTTCAACAGCGTCTCGAGGTCGCCCGCAGGTCCCATGTACTCGAGCACCAGCTCGGACAGGCGGCCCACTTCGGTCACCGTGGCGGTGCCGAGATCGACGTACCAGTTGGTCGCCACGTCGTCGTGAACGGTCATGATCACCGGCTTCGGCTCCGCGATCTCCCAGCGGAGCGCGTCCGGCGGACGGTAGCGGAGCCAGCCACGCTCCTCCACCGGCTCGAGCAGAAGTTCGCTCTCCCGTCGCTGGATCAGCCGCGCCTGCAGGGTCACGATCCGGTTCTGCTCGTACTTCACCCGCTCGACCAGCCGGTCGAGGCGCTCGCGCAGACCGAGCCCCTCGACCGCAGGATCGGGCGGCTCGGCGGTGGGGTCCGGCGACTGGGCGGAGAGGACGGCGGCCGCCGTCAGGGCCAGCAACAGTCCTCCCAGCCACGTAACGGATTGAGGGCGGTTCTTCATCGCTGTCAGCAGCGGGGCGCGACCGTAGAGTAGCAACCGTGGCGACACTGGCGTTCCGCGACCCGATCCACGGCTTCATCGAGGCCGACGAACTCGAAGCCGCGCTCATCGGCACTCGGCCGATGCAGCGCCTTCGTTCGATCCGCCAACTCGGACTGACCCATCTCGTATTCCCCGGCGCCGAGCACAGCCGTTTCGGTCACGCCCTGGGCACGATGCACCTTGCCGGCCGCGTCTACGACACGCTGGCCCGGGTCGAAGGCACGCCACTCGAAGCCGGGCCGCGAGCGCGCGCCCGGCGCCTGGTACGGGCGGCCGCCCTGCTCCACGACCTCGGGCACGCCCCCTTCAGCCACTGGGCGGAAGACCTGTTCGAGGACGGGATCGACCACGAGGAGATGAGCCGGCGCCTGCTCGGCGGCCGGGAGATCGGCGCCGCCTTCGAGGAGCACGGCCAGGGCATCGAGGCCGACGACGTGATCCGGCTGCTCGGCGACGATCTCGACGGGCCGGAGCGGCTGCTGCCGCCGATCGTCTCCGGCGAACTCGACGTCGACAAGATGGACTACCTGCTGCGCGACTCCCTGTTCTGCGGCGTCCGCTACGGCAACTTCGACCTCGACCAGGTGATCGCCACCGTGCGGCCGCTCACCGACGGCGCCGGCGGCGACCACCGGCTGGGGATCGACGCGGAGGGCCTGCACGCGGTCGAGGGCCTCATCCTGGCGCGCTACTACATGTTCACCCAGGTCTACTTCCACGTCACCGGCAAGGCGCTGGAGCTCCACCTGAACGAGTGGCTGCACGAACAGCGCATCACCTGGAGCAGCGACCCGGAGCGCTTCCTGGCCAACGACGACGGCGAGATGATGACGAGAATGCGGCGTTCGGACAGCCTGCACGCCCGGGCGATCACCGACCGCAGCCACTTCCGGCTCGCCCACGAGACCGGCGAGCACCTGGACGCCGACGAGAAGCGGGTGTTCGAAGAACGCCTCGAACCCCTGCGCGAGCGCTACGGCAAGAGCGTCCTCGTCTCGAACTCGGCCAAGGACCCCCACCGCCTCGGCCGCGGCCGGGTGCCGGTCCGCCAGAACGGAGGGAAGCTCGTCCAGCTCGAGGAGGCGAGTCACTTCGTGCGTCACCTCCGGCGCATCGACCGCTACCGGGTGTACTGCAGCGACGCCGTCTACGACGAGGTCCGGCTGGCGCTGGGATCCTGAGCCGGGGCCGGCCCCACCAGCAGATCGTCCCGGCCGGCGGGGTGAAGCAGCCTCGCCGGACCGCCGCCTCGAAGCCGGGCCGCGAGCCGCACGATCGGCCGTCCCTCCCGCTCGAACTTCGCCTCGTAGTTCGTCCGCGGTCCTTCCGGCCAGCCGTCATCGACGGGGTCCACCTCCACCGCCGGGTGCCGGGCAAGGGTTTCCGCCACGGCCTCGCCGTACTCCAGGTGGTCGGTAGCGAAGAACAGCCTTCCCTTCGGCGGATCGAGCAGCGACAGCACCAGGTCGACAGTGCGCGGGTCGAGCAGCCGGCGGCGATGGTGCCGGCTCTTGGGCCAGGGGTCGGGGAAGTAGACGTGAACCGCGCGCGCCATGCCCGCAGGCAGCAGGGTCGCGATCAGATAGAGCGCCTCGCCGCGGAGCAGGACGACGTTCGAGAGGCGACGCGAGGCCGCCCGCCGCGCGGCCAGGCGGAAGTACTTCGACACCATCTCGACCCCCAGGAACGGGCGGGAGCCGGTGGCGGCGGCCGAAGAAACGAGGAAACGACCCTTGCCGAAGCCGAGTTCGACTTCCCAGTCCGAGCGTTCCGCGAATGCCGCCCGCAACTCGGCGCGGCAGGAGGCGAGGTCGCCGCTAAGGGCGCCGCGCCAGACGAGGACGGGCGGCGCGCTCAGAGCAGATCCAGCCGGCCCCGGGCCACGAGCCGCTCCACGACTTCGCGGACGTCCTGGGCCCGCTCGCGCGGCACGACCAGCACGGAGTCGCCGGTGCGCACGACGGCGAGGCCGTCCACGCCGATCACCGCCACCGCGCCCTCGTCCGCGAACAGGAGGTTGTCCCGGGCGTCGACGGCGAACGTGTCGCCCACCGTCCGGTTGCCGTCTCCGTCCGCCGGCAGGGCCTCCGCCAGCAGTCCCCAGGACCCGATGTCGTTCCAGCCGCAGTCGGCCACCACACAGCCGATCGAGTCGAGCCGCTCCATCAGCCCGTAGTCGATCGAGACCGACTCGAGGCCGGCGTAGACCTCGCGGCGCCGGGCCGCGTCCAGATCGTCGGCCGCCAGCCGCTCGATGCCGGCGGCGAGTTCCGGCAGGTGCTCGCGGTAGAGATCGAGCAGCACCGTGCCCCGGAACAGGAAGATGCCGGCGTTCCAGAAGTGGCGGCCGCCGTCCACGAAGCGCGCCGCCTTCTCCGCGTCGGGCTTCTCCGTGAACCGCCGCACGGGCTCCACGCTCAGGGGCTCGGCCGGCGCCGCGAGTTCCAGGTAGCCGTAGCCGGTCTCGGGCCAGCCCGGCGCGATGCCGACGGTGACGACGTCGTGGTCGCCGCGTTCGACCGCCGCGGCGCCCCGGCTGAGCGCCTCGCGGAACCCGTCCTCGTCGGCCACCCAGTGGTCGGAGGGCATGACCGCGATCACCTCCCGCCGTGCCGCCTCCGGCATCGTGCGCACCGCCCAGCCGATCGCCGGCGCCGTGTTGCGGCCGCTCGGCTCACCCAGGATGCGCGAAGGGTCGAGGCCGGGCAACTCGGCCCCGACCGCGGCCGCGAGCTCCTCGGTCGTGCAGACCCAGGTCCGCTCCGCCCCGCACAGCGGCTCGACGCGGCGCGCGGTCGCGGCCACCAGGGAACCGCCGCCCAGCAGGTCGAGGAGTTGCTTGGGGCGTCGCCGCCGGCTCAGCGGCCAGAAGCGGGAACCGATGCCGCCGGCCAGGATCAGACCGATCATCTGTCCCTCAGTCCGCGTCGGCGGCCGCCCGCCCGGAGAACCACAGGGCCACCTCAGCCAGCGACTTGCGCCGCAGGTCAGGCACCTCGCAGTCCGGCGCCGGATAGCCGATCGGGAACAGGATGTACGGCTTCTCGTTCCGCGGGCGATTCAGGATCTCGCTCAGGAACGCCATCGGGCTCGGCGTGTGCGTCAGCGTGGCGAGCCCCATCCGGTGAAGGGCCGCGATGAACAGGCCGCAGGCGATGCCGACGCTCTCCTTCACGTAGTAGTTCTTCCTCTTGGCCCCGTCCTCGTCCAGGCCGTAGAGCTCGGCGAACACGACGACGATCCAGGGCACGGTGGTCAGGAACGGCTTCCGCCAGTCCGTGCCCAGCGGCTTGAGCGCTTCGAGCCACTCGTCCGGCATCCGCCCGCCGAGGTAGCTGTGCTTCTCCTCCGCCTCCGCCGCCTCGCGGATCCGCGCCTTGACCTCCGGATCGCTCACGGCGACGAACCGCCACGGCTGGCGATGCGCCCCCGACGGCGCGGTCGACGCCGCCTCGATCGCTCGTTCGATCAACCGCCGCGGCACCGGCTCGTCGGTGAAGAACCGGACGCTCCGCCGGCCGTCGAACTCCTCGAAGACCGCGTCGGCCCGGCGCTCCATCTCGGCCGGCGCCAGGCGTTCCGGCCGGTAGGGAACGAACACCGGGCGTTCAGCGTCGCCGCTACCCACCCGCGCGCTCGAGCTCGTCCTCGACCACCTCGGCCAACTGTTCGTAGGCAACCGCGCCGGCAAGCGGCCGGCCGTTGACGAACAGCGCCGGCGTCCCGTTCACCCCGACCTCGATCCCCGCGCGGCGGTCGGCGTCGACCCGGGAGGCGATGCCCTCCTGCTCCAGGCAGGCGGCGAAGGCCTCCGCGTCGAGGCCGGCCCGCTCCGCCTTGTCCTTCAGGTCGTCCAGGGTCAGGGTGTCCTGCTCGTCGAACATCAGGTCGTGGAGTTCCCAGAAGGCGCCGAGGTCCTGGGCGCACACACCGGCCTCGGCGGCGGCCTGGGCGTTCGGATGGATCGCGTGCAGCGGGAAGTGGCGGAACACGAGCCGCACCTGCTCCGGGTACTCCTCCAGGATCCGGTCCAGCGTCGGCAGGACGCTCTTGCAGTAGGGGCACTCGAAGTCCGACCACTCGACGATCGTGACCGGCGCCGCGCCGGGGCCCCGCACCGGCCCGGCCGCCGGATCGACCTCCAGGCGGTAGGGCTCGAGCAGGTACTCGATCTCGTGACCGTCCTCGAGCGCCTCCGCGAACCGCTGCTGCGCCAGGTAGGTCCGCACCTGGGGTTCGAGCTCGTCCCGCCCGCCCCGGATGCGCCCTTCGTTCTCCACGAAGAAGGCGTCGACGTCCTCGTCCGTCACGCCGGCTTCGAGCCGCTCCATCTCGCCTGTCCGCCAGTCCGCGACCTCGAGACCCGCGCTCTCCGCGCTCGCCTGGATCAGCCGGTCGCGCACGATCCCCTCGAGCGTCCGTTCGAGCAGTCCGTGACGCTCCGAGGCGACCTGCAGGTCGCACTGGATGCGCTGCTGCTCCAGTTGATCGAGCTGCGCGGCGGCAAGTTCGAGCGCCTCGTCGTAGCCGATGTCCACGCCGTCGAGCCGCGCCGCGACCTGCTCCCAGCCCGGTTCGTCCTCCTGCGCCGCCGCCCCGGATCCCGGCCGCAGAACCAGGAAGCCGATGACCGCCAGCAGCACCGCGTAGAGGGCCAGATGGAGCGCCCAGGTCGGCCGGTTCCTGTGCTCGGAAGTGTCTGTGCTCAAGGTCGCCTCCTCATCCGAAGGACTTTACCGGAGGAGAGTGGAGTCGTCGGGCTTCGCCCGGCGTGTTCTTGGCCGCCTGCGGCGGCAGCGGGTCAGAGGACCCGCGCACCCAGAGACAGGCCGTCGCCGGTAGCGCAGCTCAGTTCTGTGATCGTTCGGGCGTCATTGCTGCGGGAGGGCCGTGCTCTGGGTGCGCGGGCCTTCTGGCCCGCCTGGGGCGGAGCCCCAAGAAAACGCCGCCGGCCGCAGGCCGGCGACCTTCAGGGAGGCCCCATCAATACGTTGACCGAGCTTTCGAACGCAGTCTCCGGGCGGTCCCGTCGCAGCCGGCGGGCCGCCAGGCCCTCGATGATGCGGCGAGGCTGGATGTACCGCTCCCGCAGCCGGTGGGCGTCCAGCAAGTCATTGGCGAGCGCCAACGCAGCGGCTCGGTCGCCGCGGTCGTCAAGCGCACCGGCCGCCTCGGTCACGGCGCGAGCCGCACGATTCCACCCCCGCCGAGCTCGGACGTCGTCCAGTTCCTTGCCGCCAACGGCGAGCAGCCGGTCGGCGAGACCGGAGACCCAGAGAGCGAACGCATCGTCGCCGGGACGGTCGAGCCAGTGCCCAACGACGTCAGCCGTCTTCTCCGCGTCAGCCAAGTCCGCGTCTTCAGCGCCGAGGTAGACCGTGAGCGAGCGGCTGCGCAGGGTCGGCAGAAGTTCCTGAGCGGACGGAGCAAGTAGCAGGAAGTGGCGGGGCGTGGTGCCGACGGGCTCCTCGAGAGTCTTCAGCAGGATGTCGGGCGCCTCGTGATGCAGGGTCTGAGCTTCGGCTACGACGACCACCTGGCCGCGGGCCTCGTAGGGCGCCATCTGGGCAGCGTGGACCGCTTCGCGGACCTGCTCCTTTCGGATGACGAGTGCCAAGGCCTTCGCCTTGTCCCTCCTCGGTTGCCGGCAGAGCAGCCGGAGGTCCGGGTGACGGGTCCCCTCGTACCGCTTTCCACAGTGCCGGCACTTGCGCTTCTCCGGATCCCGCGGGCCACCGTCGGACGGGGCCAGAGGCGTCAGGCAGCATCCTCGCACGATCCGGCGGCAGTGCTTGCACTCGCCGCAGGGACGCGACTTCGGTTCGCGCTCGCAGAGCAGCGCGCGGCCGACCTCCAGGGCGAGGTCGACGCGGCCGTCCGGCGTCGCGCCGGAGACGATCACCGACGGGTACAGACGACCCTCAGCAGCCAGCGGTATCAACCGGTCCGCGGTCCGGTTCATGCGCCGGCCGCCTGGCTCAATGGCCGCAGCAAGTCGCCGAGGGCGGCCTCGACCGCCCGCGCCACGTCGTCGATGGACGCCGCCGCGTCGATCACGCGGAAGCGGTCCGGCTCGGCGGCGATCCGGCGGTCGTATGCCTCGTGGACCCGGCGGTAGAACGCCAGACTCTCCCGGTCGATGCGGTCGGCGGCCCCTTCGCGCCGCCGCCGCTGCGCCTCCTCCGGGGACAGCTCGAAGAACAGGGTGCGATCAGGCGCCCGGCAGCCGGTAGCCAGCCGGTCCGCTTCGGCGATCGCCTCCCGCGACACTCCGCGACCTCCGCCCTGGTAGGCGTACGTCGAGTCCGTGAAGCGGTCGCAGAGCACGACGGCGCCGGCCGCGACCGCCGGTTCGATCACCTCGATCAGGTGCTGGCGCCGGCTTGCGAACACCAGCATCAGCTCGACGACGCCGTCGACCTGGGCCGCTTCCCGCCGCAGAAACAGCTCCCGCAGGAGATCGGCGAAGGGCGTGCCGCCGGGCTCGCGGGTGACCACGTGAGCGACACCGCGGCGCTCGAGGCCGGCCGCCACGCGCTTGAGTTGGGTCGACTTGCCGCTGCCGTCAAGACCCTCGAAGGTGATGAACAGGCCTGCCATTTCGACGTCATGCTAGCGCCGGCCCCAGGCGGGTCAGAAGACCCGCGTACCCAGAGCACCGGCCCCCCACCGCAACACGAAGTGACCTCTGGGTAATGGGATGGTCCGCCCCGCTCCTTAGGGCCTCGTGATGGGCCAGGATGGAGCTTTCGTCCAAACAACAGTGAGGAGGCGGACCGTGGAGAAGGTTACTCGAGTGGGGATCGATCTGGGCAAGCATGTGTACCAGGTGTGCGGGATGGACGGTTCGGGTGCGGTGGTGTTGCAGCGCCAGGTGAAGGCGCCGCGGCTGATGGAGCTGATGACGCGTATCGAGCCTTGCCTGGTAGGTGTGGAGGCGAGCTGCGGGGCGCACCACTGGGTGGAGAAGCTGAGCGATCTGGGCCACGACGTGCGGATGATGAGTCCTCAGTTTGTGCGCCCTTACGTGAAGTCGAACAAGAGCGACTACAACGACGCGGAGGCGATCTGCGAGGCGGTGTCTCGTCCGACGATGCGTTTCGTGCCGTACAAGACGAAGGAGCGTCGGGCGTTGCAGCAGGTGCATCGGAGCCGAGAGGCGATGGTGGGTCTGCGCACACAGTTGTCGAACCAGTTGCGGGGTTTCCTGGGCGAGTACGGGATCGTGCTGCCTCAGGGTCTGGCGGTGGTGATGCGGGAGGTGCCCGCGATCGCTTCGGACCCGGAGCGTGACCTGCCGGGCGAGTTTCGGGCTTTGCTGTGCATGCAGCACAAGGCTCTGATGCAGGCGGACGCGCAGGTGGCGGACCTGAGCGCGATGCTGGAGCGGGAGTCGAAGGAGAATCCGTTGTGCGAGCGTCTGCGGTCGATCCCGGGGATCGGTCCGATGGTGTCGACGGCGCTGGTGGCGTCGGTGGGCAACGGCTGGGCCTTCGGCAGCGGTCGTCAGATGTCGGCTTATCTGGGGCTGGTGCCTCGTCAGTCCTCGACGGGCGGTCGCACGAAGCTGTTGGGGATCGGGAAGCGGGGCGACCGGTACACGCGGGCTCTGCTGATCCACGGTGCTCGGGCGGTGCTGCGCACGGCCCACAAGGGCGAGCGGACCCGTCTCAAGGAGTGGGCATTGGACGTCAAGCGTCGCCGGGGAGCGAACGTGGCCACGGTGGCGGTGGCCAACAAGCTGGCGCGGATCGCCTGGGCGGTGCTCCGGCACGACAAGAGCTATAGCGACGCGCTGCACGTCGGCGATCGAACGAAGGCGTCGCGGGCCGCGTAAGCGACCCGAGGCACAGCGAACCAACCAAGGGAGGATTGCCCCACCAAGCAGTTTGCGAGGACTCGAACGAGCGATGGCGAGACAGGTCGGACCGGCGCGTCGATCAGCCTGGACCCGCGCAGGGCCCATCGAGAGGCCGTCTGGGTGTAAAGAGGCCGGCGCGCGCGTACTCCATCGGGGCCAGGGAACTCGAACGAAGAGACTCCCATCAACAGGCCGGATACATGCAAGCAACTGCACCTAACTCGCCGGAAGCCCGGAAAAGAGCCCTTGCACAAGCGGGGCGGACCATACATGCGCGGGTCTTCCGACCCGCTGCCGCCGAAGGCGGCCGAAAACACGCCGGGCGAAGCCCGACGACTCAGCTAGCCAACCTCCGTCATCCGGTCCGGACTCCGTAACCGTGGCCACCGGCCTTGCAACGTAGCCGCATCGAGCCCAAGGCCCGCGGCGATCCCGGCCGACCGTCGTTCCATGTCCTCCAGGTCGACCGGGTACGCATTGCTGCGACGCGGGTCCAGGAGCCCGATCAGGTTCCAGCGCTCGATCGCGGGCCCGACCCACTCAACCAGCGACCCGTTCCCGCCTGCAGTCGCCGACCGTTCGTCGAGTTCCTCGAACAGCTCGCCGCGCCGGTCGACCGCTCCGAGAAAGCCCTCCCAGCACCAGCCCTCCGTGGGCGGATCGAGCAGGCGCTGCCGCAGCTCGTCGAAGGAGGCGGCCGCGAAGTAGACCATCGCCGGGGCAACGAACCGCTCCATCGCCGGCATCAGCCGGTAGGCCGCGACGAGCAGCCGGTCGATGTGTTCCGCCTCGGCGGCCAGGAGACGCCCGTAGCGCTCCAGGAGGCCATCCGCGGGCACGCCGTTCCGGCAGAGATCGGCCAGCCGCTCCACCGCGAGCAGGCTCCAGGCGATGCCGGTCGAGAACATCGGGTCGGCGAAGGCGTAGCTGTGCGGCAGAAGCAGCCAGCCCTGGCCGGCGGCGCGACCGCGGCGGTAGGCGACGCCGGAACGCGACGCCACCGGCCGCAGCGGTTCGCTGTCCGCGAACTGGCGCGCCAGCGACGGATACCGGTCCAGCAACGAAGCGAACACGGTCTCGGCCGCGCCGGCGGGGTCCTCGGCCAGCAGGAAGCCCGCGCTCAGCGATCCGTCGTCGAAGCGGAGCTGGTACATCCAGCCCTCCTCCAGCAGATGGTGCGAGGCGCTCCAGCGCTCGGGAAAGGGCGAGTCCGGCCAGCCCTCGGCGCGCTCGAAGGGCTCGACACCGGCGAAGTGCGAGTAGACCAGGTTCGTCTGCAACCGCGGCCACGCCTCCCCCGCACCCAGGCCGACCGCCAGCGGCGAGCCGCCCGTCGCGTCGACCAGGAGGCCGGCCTCGACGATTCGCTCGCCCGCCCGGAGCCGGACCGCACCGCCGCCCGTGTCGCGGGGAACGGAGATCACGTCGACCGGCGTCTCTTCCCGGCAGTCCACGCCTTCCTCCCGGGCACGCTCGAACAGGAAGTGATCCACGTCCGCCCGCAGCCACTGGTTGTCCGCCGCGTCGTCGTCGGGCGAGGCGGCCACGACCAGCCGCCGGCTGCTCGCCGACCCGGGCGAGAAGGCCGCGCCCGGTTCGTGCTGGTAGAAGCAGAAGCCCCGCTTGAGTCCACGGCCCACCTCCGGCAGCCGGCGGCGCCAGCGGCCGTGGGCGGCCAGGTCCCACAGGTCGTCGAAGCCGTAGCGCGCCGCCAGCCGCTCGAGCGCGAGGTTGGCGAGTGGCGTCGACGACTCGCCGAGCGCGAACCGCGGATGGCGGCCCCGCTCCAGCAGCAGCACGTCCCGGCCTTCGGCATGAAGCGCCCGCGCCAGGATCGAACCCGCGAAGCCGCCGCCCGCGATCACGATCTCGCGCCGCTCAGGAGCCACAGTCACCACACACCGTCCGCCGTGGCACGCCACTCCGGTTCATCTCCCGGATCGCCGCGACGCGGGCGTCCCGGCACGATTCGCAAGACGCCGCGACCTGATCGAGATCCCACGGATCGACCTGCACCGTCAGGGAAGCGCCATCAGCGACCTGCAACGCCCCCGCCAGACACTCCTCCAGCAACGCCAGATCGGGCGGCTCGAACTCGCCCAGCCCCCGCAGCCGCTCCAGCTCCCCGTTGCCGCCCCGCACCGGAATCAGGGCCACCGACCGAGCCCCCGCGCGCCCGGCGTGGCGTACGCTCTCCGAGACCCACTGCGCCTGCTCCGCCGCCGGCACGAAGGGCACGCCGACCAGCACGAACACGCGCAGATCGACGCCGTCCGCGCGGAGGCGCTCCGCGGCCCGGTCGAACTGCTCCAGGGTCAACTGCTTGCCGAGCCGCGACAGCGCCTCCGGATGGGCCGTCTCCAGGCCCATCGCCACTTCCAGCCGACCCGGCAACCGGTCCGCGAAGCGGCGGACACGTTCATCGACCAGCCGCGGGTGGCACTCGACGACCACCCGCCGGAACCCACCGGCCAGCCGGGCGATCGGCTCCAGGTCCGCCTCCGGCACCGCCCGGCGGTCGAAGAAGTTGCTCGCGTTGTACAGCTTGAGCTGGTCGCAGCGATCGAGCCCCGCCTCGCGGAGCAGGCCCGGAAGCTCCTCCAGCGCCGCCGACAACTGCGCCGGCAACGCCCCGGCCGGCGTCGGTCCGTCGATCGTGTACCGCCAGAGGTCGCAGAACACGCAGGTGAAGGGGCACTCCGCGCCGGTCAGAAACACGGTCGCCGAGGGTGTGAACTCACCCCCGGGGCCCCGCTCCCGTTCGACCGTCACTCCCTGGGGCCACCAGGGGTCGTGGGCCGGTTTGGGCGGGCGGAGCGCCCGAACCGCGCGCACCCAGCCAGCCATGGTGGCTAGGCGTAGAGCGACTGGAAGTGCCGGCGGTACTGCTCCGGGGGCCGCTCGAAGGCGGCCGTGAACACGTCCTCCGAGGCCGCCCCCTCCTGGAAGCGGCGCTTCGGGAAGACCGGGAAGTCGATGCCGAGCACCCGCTTCATGCCGCGCCGCACGACCTCGCCCTTCAGATCGTAGAGCGCCTCGTGCGAGCCGCCGACCAGGGTCGCGAAGGGAATCGCTTCGGCCACCGCGATAACCGCCGGCCGGGTGAACGGGCTGAAGCCCTCGAAGCCGAGCAGACGCGCCGGCGCGTGGGTGCGGACGGTGGCCCGCCCCAGGCCCCCCGAGTAGGTCTGGGAGTGCTTGATCGCATCGACGCCCCAGCCCTCCTGGTAGAGCATCGAGTTGTTGACCACGCTGGTGATCGTCAGCTCGTGGTTCTCCTCCAGGGGATAGTCCTTCAGGTTCTCGTCGCCGCCGTCGCCGTCGACCAGCAGGCGCCAGTCGGGATAGCGGGCCCGGATCCCCCGCAGCAGGGCGAGACCGACCGCGGCGCACTCGACGTCGAGCGGCTTGTAGTCCTCGATCACCTCGACCGCCCCCAGGGGATCGACGGCCGCGGCGTCGGCCTCGATCTCCTCGCCCAGCATCTCGAGGTCCATGCGCCGCAGGAACTCCCGCGCCTGCGCCGCGTCGCCGGCGCCCGCGCCGACCCGCAGGGTGAACGCCTTGAGCCGCGCGGCGCTCCCGCCCGACTCGAGCAGCGCGCGGTTCAGCGCCACCAGCACCGCGCCGCTGTCGATGCCGCCCGAGAAGCACACCCCGATCGGCTCGCCGGCGCGGCCGGCCGGCAGCGCGGCGAGCCAGCCGCGGAGTTCGAACATCAGCGCCTCGACGTAGCGCTCCCCGATCAGGTCGAGATCGGCCGGCAGCGTGCCCCGGGGCGGATCGAAGAAGCGTTCGTGGATCGGGTTCGGGTCCGGGCAGCCGACCAGGCGCAGCGTCGTCGCGTGGTGCGCTGGGACCATCCGCGTGTAGGTCGGATGGAACTGGTCGAGATAGCCCTCGGCGGCGAGGCAGTCCCTGATCTCGTCGATGCGCTGGCCGATGATCAGCATCGGCCCGGACGACTCCTTGGCCAGGAAGTAGCGCATCGGCCGGTCCAGGCTTCGGGCCATCACCACGTCGACGCCACGGCGGGCGGCCAGGGCGAACGAACCGTCGATCCCGAGCACCGCCTCGGGCCCGTCGAGCAGGCGCCGTCGCGCCTCGTCCGGGGTCAGCGTCCAGAGGCGCTGTTCACTGTCGTCGATCAGGTTGAGTACACGGGCGATGGGCTTGTCCACGGTCATTCCCTCCCAGGCAACAGCATGTCCGCGCCGGCACGATCCGACCACGATCGGCGGTGACCTGCATGGTACTGTCCCGGCAATGCCCAGGCACAGTGGGAACCGGCTCCGGACGGCGTTCTTCGTCTTGGTCGGTACAGGTGTCTCGATCGCCCACATCGGCTGCCAGGCTGTGCCGGAGGAAACCGGTCCGACCCGCATCGACCTTGAAGTGCAGGGGCTCGGACTCGTCGACCTGCCGGACGGCTGCGCACAGGTCGAGCCCAGCCCCCATGCGCTGGAGCTTGCCTGCGAACTCATCGAGACGACGGAGACCCCGGCGGGTCCGGTGGGCTCGATCGTTCTCGAGCTCGGCGAGCCCACCGAAGGCCACATCGAACTCGCGGACGTCGCCGCGATCGACGTCATCAGGGAGGAGCAGCGGCCGCTGTTCGAGACGCTGCCCGGAGGCGAGTTCCTGGGCGTCGGCGGCGCGCTCTTCTACGGCCCGTTCGGAGCCGCGCGGTACGCGCGCGGCCGATTCCAGGCCGAAGACGGCACCACGCTCCAGCGGATCCGGCTGTTCATGGTTCATCCGATGGAGAACCGGCTCGTCAACCTCGTCTACGACCATCCGCCCGGCGACAACGCGGACACGGCCGCGCGGGTCAACAACCACCTCCTGGTTCTCCTGGAGCACCTCAGGAGCTGGGAAGACATGCCCGCCGCGGAGGACGAGCCGGCGACGGACGAGCCGGCGACGTACTGATCCCGGCCCCAGGCGCGGCGGCTTCCCGGGAGGCCGGTGAGCGTGTTCCGCGCGCCCTGGCTCGCCGACGAGGACGAGCTTCTCGCACCGGAGCCTGACGAGCCCGAGGCGCCTCGCCCATGGCGGTCGCGCTGGTTTCGCCCCGGCCGCCGGATCGGGCCGAAGACCCTCGCCGTCTTCAGCCGTCAGTTGGCCGTCCTGCTGGACGCCGGCCTGCCGCTGCTTCAGGGCCTGGAGATCCTGAGCATCCAGGGCCAGCACGCGGGGCTGCGCGCCATCCTGCTGGAGGTCCGCTCCGAGGTTGAAGCGGGGGCGGGCCTGGCCGAAGCGCTGAAGCGCCGGCCGCGAGCCTTCAACGATCTCTACGTGAACCTGGTCGCCGCCGGCGAAGCAAGCGGCGCTCTTCATCCCGTGATGGACCGTCTGGCCACCCACATCGAGAAGGTGGCGAAGCTCCGCAACCAGGTCCGGTCCGCGCTCACCTATCCGGCCGCCATCCTCGCCGTCGCCTCCGCGGTCGTGTTCCTCATCCTGTGGAAGGTGATCCCCGTGTTCCGGCACCTGTTCGCCGACCTCGGCGGCGATCTTCCCTTCCTGACCCGGCTGGTGGTCGGCGTCAGCGAGTTCATCGGCGCCTACGTGCTCGTTCTGGCGGGGGGCGCGGCCGCGGCGGTGTTCGCGGCCGGCCGCCTGCTCCGCACGCGTCAGGGGCGCGAGTGGGCCGACCGGCTCGTCCTGCGGCTGCCCGTGATCGGCAAGCTCTTGCAGCGGATCGTCGTGGGACGCGCCTGCCGCACCCTCTCCGTCCTGCTGGCCTCCGGCATACCGATCCTCGACGCGCTGAGGACGACCGCCGGCGCGGCCGGCAACACGGTCGTCGCCGAGGCGCTCGAAAGCGTCCGCGACAAGGTCGAGCAGGGCGGCTCGATCCACGCCGCGCTGCGCGGCACGAACGTCTTCCCGACGATGCTGTGCCAGATCGTCTACGTCGGCGAACAGACCGGCAAGCTCAGTCCGATGCTCAACCGCATCGCCGACTTCTACGAGGAGGAGGTCGACACGGACGTCGACAGCCTGATGAAGCTGCTCGAGCCGGCGCTCATCACCGTCCTCGGCGTCGTCATCGGCGGCATCGTCATCTCGATGTACCTGCCGATGTACTCGGCGCTGACCCGGATCGGTTGACGGCGGACCAGCCGCTCATGTAACAACGCGCCATGCTCTCCCCCGAGGACGCCTGGGCCGCGATCGCCGCGGAGGCGGAGACGCTCGACATCGAGCGGGTGTCCCGCGCCGACGCGGTCGGCCGGGTGCTCGCCGATGGCCTGACCGCCACCGTCGACGTACCCGCCCACGACGTCTCGGCGATGGACGGCTTCGCCCTCGGCGGTGAAGTCGAAGTAGACGCCACGCTGCCAGTCGACGGCATCGTCGCCGCCGGGGATCCGCCGGGAGCCGACCTGCGCCCCGGCGCGGCCTTGCGGATCATGACCGGAGCGCCGGCGCCCGCCGGCGCCGACCGTGTCATCCCGATCGAGCAGACGGAGGTTGAGGCCGGCGACGCCGGCACGGACACCGTGCGCATCGTGGAGACGGTGCCGGCGGGCAGCCACATCCGCCGCCAGGCCGAAGTCACGGCCGCCGGCGGGCCCCTGCTCGCCCAGGGCGAGCTGCTGACGCCCGGCGGCGCCGGCGTCCTGGCGACCCACGGCATCCACGAAGCGCCGGTCTATCGCCGCCCCACCGTGGCCACCCTCTCCACCGGCGACGAGGTGGTCCCCGCCGAGGCCGAACCCGGTCCGGGCCAGCTCCGCGACTCCCACCGGGACTTCCTGCGCGCCGCGCTGGCGCAGCTCGGAATCGAGGCCCGGTCCCTGGGCATCGCCCGCGACGACCCGGCCGAGCTGCGCGCAAAGGTCGAACGCGGCCTCGACTCCGACGTGCTCCTGATCTCGGGCGGCGTTTCCATGGGCGAGTTCGACTTCGTCGAGCAGGTTCTGGGCGACACCGGCCTCGGTTGCCGCATCCTGTTCGACGCGGTCGCGATCCAGCCCGGGAAGCCGCTGGTCGCCGCCCGTCACGAGCGGGGATGGGTGTTCGGACTCCCGGGCAACCCCGCCTCGGCGATGGTCACGTACTGGCTCCTGGTCCGGCCGCTGCTGCGGCAGATGACGGGAATCGCCGACAGCTTCTGGCAGGGAGCGCTCCGCGGGAAGCTCAAGGGAAGCCTGCCGTTCGCCAAGGGCCGCGACCGGTTCCTGCCCTGCCGGCTCGAGTTCTCGGCCGGCGACGTGCTGGTCGACCCGCGACCGCCCTTGGGCTCTCACGACCTCGTGGCCTACGGCGCCGGCGCCGGTCTGGTGCGCGTGCCGAAGTTCAGCGCTCCGGCTGCCGCGGGAGAACCCTGCGAGGCGCTGCCCCTGTGAGCCGTTAGCAGTCCTCGCCCGAGACTGCCAACCAACTGCTACAATCCCGCGCCGCGATGCCCTTGTACGAGTACCAGTGCACCGAGTGCGAGGCCACCCTGGAGGCCATCCAGGCCTTCTCGGCGCCGCCGCTCGAGGAGTGCCCCGAGTGCGGCCAGAGCAGCCTCAAGAAGCTGCTGTCGGCCCCTGCCTTCCAGTTCAAGGGCAGCGGCTGGTACGTGAACGACTACGCGCGCAAAGACAACGGCAACGGCAAGAAGTCCAGCGGCGACACCGCAAACGGCAAGTCAGCCGCTTCCGAAACGTCGTCGGACCAGGGCAAGAAGTCGAGCGATTCGACGTCCTCGAAGAGCGAGACCTCAAGTCCCACCGCCGCGACCTAACGCCCGCGGCTCCCCAATCCCCCAAAACCGGGGGTGCGCCCCAAACCCTCAGCAGCCAACGCCCGCCAGCCGGCTCGGGGGCCAGGAGGCGGATGCCAGCGGGCTCGAAGCGAGCGACGCCCGACGACACCCCAGGCAGCCACGCC
Organism: Thermoanaerobaculia bacterium; assembly: GCA_965116955.1. Lineage (GTDB taxonomy): Bacteria > Acidobacteriota > Thermoanaerobaculia > Multivoradales > Multivoraceae > Multivorans. Next base: position 933,366 of record OZ220742.1, read on the forward strand.
CTACCGAAGCGAGCGTAGTGAAGTGAGCGCCACCCTCCCATTCTCCCCGACAGCGCGAACGGCCGCTGGCATCCGCCTCCTGGCCTCCGGGCCGGCGGGTCAGCACGTTGGCGGAAGCGCATGGGAATCGAACCCACCCCCGAAACGCATGACGCTCCGGACAACGGTTTTGAAGACCGCAGGAGGCACCAGCCCCCGAGCGCTTCCGCGGTCAGCATATCCTCGGCATTCCGACCCGGAACCAGACGAGGAACACAGCCATGATGATCGAAACCGCCGGTCCGAGGGGCCGGGCACCCGCTCTTGGTCTCACGCTCCTGCTGCTGGCGTGCGGCGCGGACGCGCCGGCTGAAGGAGGCGGCGCCCAGGAGGCCACGGCGGCCGTGGAACTCTCGGAACCGATCAGCGCCAGTGGCCTGTCGATCGCGCTTCCGGCAGCGTGGAACCGCCTCGAGCCGAGGTCGGCGATGCGCATGCTCGAAGCCGGGATCCCCGGTTCGGGCGGGCCGGGGGAGATCTCGGCGTACTACTTCGGCCCCGGCGGGGGCGGCGGCGCGGCGGCGAACGTCGAGCGCTGGAAGAGCCAGGTGGTTCGCCAGCCCGGGGCTCCGGAGCCCACCACGCAGAGCCGCGAGAGCGGCGGCGTCCGCCGTACCTGGATCGAGCTGGAGGGAACAGTCAAGGCGAGCACGATCGGCAGCTTCCCGACGACCGACCTGCACGACGGGGCGCTCTTCGGAGCGGTGATCGAAGCGCCCGGCGGCCCCTGGTATCTGCGGGCCGTCGGCCCCGGCGCAACGATGCGCGAGCAGCGGCAGGCGTTCCTGGCGATGCTGGACAGCGCGCGGCCGGAAGGCTAGCGCGGGCGAGACCGAAACGTGGTGGAGCCGATGGGAGTCGAACCCACGACCTCTTGAATGCCATTCAAGCGCTCTCCCAACTGAGCTACGGCCCCACGTTCGGCGGCGCGCGAGTGTAGCAGTCCCAGCGGACACCGGCCTGACGGCCGGCGACGACTTGACGCCGCCTTCGGCGGCAGCGGGTCGGAAGACCCGCGCGCCATTCAGAAGTGGTACGCGACTCCCGCGTGAACGGTGGCGTGGGTGCTGGAGGCTTCAAGGTCCGCGTAGTGGCCCACCAGTTCGACGACTACCGAGAACCGTTCGTTGATCGGAAAGTCGCCCGTCACGCCCAGGGTCAGGCCGACCCCCTCGTCGCTCTCGACCCCGTCCCCGAGCTGGTACACGCCGAGGCCCATGAACACGCCCGATTCGTAGTAGAGGTCGTTGAAACGGTACTCACCGGCGATCGTCGCGTAGCGGAAGGTGGGGCTGGCCAGGGTGCCGACCTGGTCGCCGCTCAGGTCCGTGCTGCCGACCCGGAGGCCGACCGCAGTCCGCGGCTGGGTCCGCCACGACAAGCTCGCCAGGAACCCCGCGTGGTCGAGGCCACTGTCCGGTTTTCCATCCAGGCTGCCGCCGAAGCTCGGTCCGAGCGAGACGGTGTAGCTGTATCTCTCCTGGGCGTCGGCGCTCGCCGCGCCCGCGAGCAGCAAAAGGACTGTCGCCAGCGCGGGCACGACGGCGGCGCGCAGCTTTCGTTTCCGTAAGGTCAAGAGAGTCTCCTTGGTCCGCGCGCCGGGCAGTATAGACGCGGGCTGAATCCGTCCTGGTCGGTAGGAATGACCGCTGACGGCCCACCTACCCGAAGAAGACTGCCCACCTGTTTCTACGGATCAGCAGCGCAAAACGTCTGCCGGCTGGCGCGGCGTTTCCTGACTTTCGCCCTGTGGCTGCTGCTGCCCCGGCCCTGTCTCGCCTGCGCCGCCCCCGCCGAACGGGAACTCGGGCTGTGCAAGCCGTGCCGCCGGCTGCTCGAGTTGCCGCCTCAGGGCGCGGACCGCCAGGACCGCCTGGAAGGCTGCGACGGTTTCTTCTGGCTCTGGGTCTACCGACCGCCGTTCGACCAGGTCATCCTGGGCCTGAAGTACCGACGCCTCGACTACCTGGGCGTCCACATCGCCGACGAGGCGAGCAACCGCCTGGGAATCGAGCTGCGGCGCGCCGACGTTGTCGTACCCATGCCGATGCACTGGCGCCGGCGGCTCGCCCGCGGCCGCAACCAAGCCGAGTCGATCGCGCGGCCCCTCGCCCGGCGTCTCGGGCGGCCGCTCTCGCCCGCGCTGAGAAGGCGGACTATGGGCAGGCCGCAGGTCGGCCGTGGCCGCCGTCAGCGGCTGCTCAACCCGGGAATCGACTTCGGCTGCCGCAGGCCTGCCGCGGTGCGGGATCGCGTCGTGCTCCTGGTCGACGACGTCGTGACCACGGGCGCTACCGCGGGCAGGGCCGCCCGTACTCTCAAGGCGGCGGGCGCCGGCAAGGTCATCGTCTTCGCCGCGGCCCGCACCCACACCTGATCCGGCGTGCCGTCCGCTATAGTGATTCCCAACATGACCTGCCGGATGCATCCCGGCGACTCCCGGTCGACCGCTGTCCGAGTGCGCATGCTCTCTGCCGGAGTCCTGGCGCCCGTCGCCGCCATCGCCCTCCTGGGCACCGCGCCGCTCCGCGCCGGCCTCGACCTGCCCAGCCTGGGCGATCCAACGGCAGGGCGGCTGGTCGGCAGGGTCCACGCCGGCAAGGCGCCGCTTCCCGCCGCCCGCGTCTACGTCTACGACGTCGCCGATCGCAGCAAGCAGAGGACGACGACCGACCGCTTCGGCCGCTACGCCTTCCAGCCCCTGCCGGCCGGCGTCTACCGCGTGATCGCTCACCGGCCGGGCTTCGTGCCCGCGGTGGCGGAACTCGTGCGCACGACGGGCGAGTCGGCACAGTCGCTCGACTTCGAACTGAGCGCCCGCGAGCGCCGGCCCGCCGGCGAGAAGACGGGCGCCGACGAAGAGGACTTCTGGTCCGTCCGGCAGCGCATACCGAGTGACGTCCTGCGCCAGATCCAGATCGCGGAAGCGATCGCGGACGACCAGGACTGGGCGCTCGAGTCGGCGGTCCAGCGCGAGCGGTTCGAGGCCGAGTTGCGGACTTTGTCGGGTATCGAGGACGCGGGCGGCGACGCCGGCGCCCGGGTGCTCGGCAGCCAGGTCGATCTCCGCAGCCGGTTCGGCGAGACCCAGCTCGCCCTGCGGTCCGACCTGCGCGAGTTCGAACGCCAGGTCTTCAACGAAGATCACCAGCAGCTCGGCGACAGCCAGGCCTTCGCCCTCGACGTGAACCACCGCGGTTCGAACGTCCAGATCACGTCGCAGCGCCACCGCTTCCACGGCGGCGATGCGGCGGCCTGGGACGACTGGGGTCCGACTCCGTTCACCGGCCTCGAAAGCTACGGACTGCGAGTCGAGCAGGCGGCCGGCGCCGGCGACGCCCACTTCGAGGCCCGGTACACGGCCGACCAGAACTTCCACCACGGCTTCGGCGACCTCTACGCCGGTCAGAGCGGCCTGCACAGCCTGGCGCTGGCGGCCATCGACTCGCCGATGTCGTCGACCACCCTGGAGTTCCGGGGCGGCTACGAGCGGCAGATCACCGCCAACGCCTCGCTCGAAGCCGGACTCAGCTACCGCGAGCGACAGGCCTACGGGAACGGACACTTCTCGACCTTGGGCGAGGATCCCTACCAGCGCTTCGACCTGTTCAGCCAGGGCAACTGGGAGATCCAGCCCACGGTGGTTCTCGAGTACGGAATGTTCAGCACGCTGAGCGACGGCAACGTCTCCTTCACGCCCCGCGCCGGCTTCGTCGTCGAACTCGGTTCCAACTGGCTGGCCGCCGTGTCCGCCAGCGAGCGGGTCGACTCCGAGCATCTCCTCTTCCGCGACTTCCTGCAGGTGCAGTACCACGACGACGACGCCTGCACCGCGACCTTCGAGCACTGCTACCGGATCGAGCTCAGCCGGCGCCTCGGCGCCACGGACGACAGCAACCGCGTCGACTTCGGGGTCACCCAGCGGCAGTTCGCGGACAGCGTCCGGCTGTACTTCAGCCGCGACATCTTCGAACGGCTCGAGAGCCTGCTGCTGCTCGACGGCGACCAGGTCGCCGAACTCCACTTCGGGCTCCAGCAGCGCCTGGGCGAGAAGATCCTGACCCGGATCAGCTCTTCGGCCGCCTCGGGTGGAGGCGGCCTGCTCCGCGCCGTCGACGGTAGCGGCAACAACCTGGAGAACCGGGTCCGCTACGTGATCGCCAGCGTCGACACCCAGTTCGAGCGCAGCGAAACCGGCGTCCTGCTCGCCTTCCGCCGGGTGGACCAGGAGTTGTCGCCCATCGCCCGCGACGCCGGGTTCCCGCCCGCCGGCCCGAACTCGGTGCTCTCCGTCGAGCGCCTGCAGCTTCTGCTGACGCAGGGACTGCCCTGGGTCACCGGCACCGGCATCCAGAACTGGGCCCTGCAACTCGAGATGCAGCTCAGCCGCGGGCACCTCCCGATCGACTCCAGCCACGATCCGGACCAGTTGCGCCGCCGGGTCGTCGCCGGCATCGCCGTCCGCTTCTAGAACCTGCCGGCGCGCCGGCCTGGGTGCGCGGGGCTGGGTGCGCGGGTCGGTGCGCGGGTCTTCTGACCCGCTGCCGCCGAAGGCGGCGAAGAGATCGTCGCCGGCCAGAGGCCGGCGGCCTTGTTGTCCGGTGTCGGTGCGCCGGCCTTCCGGCCGGCATCAGGCGGAGCCGCGAAGCGGCGAGCCCGTGTAAGCCCGTCGCCGGCCTGGAGGCGGCTGTCTCAGTTCAGGGGATGAGCTTGATCGCGGCGACGATCAGGGCGCCAACCGTGAGAGTCGTGCCCATCATCCAGACGCGGAGGTTGGCCAAGTCCTCCTTCATGGCGACGTGCTTCATCTGCTCGTCGATGCGGATGCGCCATTCCCGCAGATCAAGGATCTCGGCGTTCAGGTCGGCGACGATGCGCCCTATGTTGTCCATCCTGACGTCGGCTTCTCTCATGGTTATTCCCGGCTCCCGCTTGGTTGATCGTAACGCAACTCGGCCCGCCCGCAGAGGCCTCGCCCCTGCCGACCTAGACGGAATCGAGTCGCTGAAACCCGATCTCACCGACCGCGGAAAGCAAAGGACGAGAGACGTCGCCCGCCTTGGCCGGCGGCTGCCAAGACGTGGCACTTCTTGCGCCGGGTCGTTGCTCTGGGTGCGCGGGTCTTCTGACCCGCCCCGGGCGGAGCCGTGAAGCGGCGGAGCCCGAGACAACAGGGCCGCCGGCCAAGGGCCGGCGACGATTTCTACGCCGCCTTCGGCGGCAGCGGGTCAGAAGACCCGTGCACCCAGAGCAACAAAGTGATCCAAGAAACCGGTTCCGAACCAACAGGTTGAACTCCCGCCGCCTGAGGAGTTCCCTACATGTCCTAGAATCAAGCGGATAGCCGGGGAATCTCCCCGGCACGGGACGTGCTTACGGAAAACTGAATTGCCCCGAAGGCGGCCTTCCGGCCGCACCTGAGGCACAGAAGACACACCCCACGACGAGCGACCCAGCGATGCGCATCGAGTCCCGACCCGCCCGGCTCGGCCTGACCGCTGCGCTGTTGCTCGCGACGATCCTGGTCGTCGGCCTGGGCGGCCTCTCCATGGGCCGCAAGGTGAGTTCCTTCCAGGGCGTCGGACTCGTGGTCGAGACGGCTGCCGGCGAGCTGACCGTGCTCGACGCCGCCGCGGGGTCGGAGCTGCTGCCCGGCGACGTCATCGTCCTGGCCAACGGCGAACCGCCGCTGTCCGCCGACGAGCTGGAGCGCCTGCTGCGCCGGCGCCCGGAGAGCGACCTGCAGGTACTCCGGGAGACCGATGAAGGGGAGGAGCTGGTCACGGCGCTGCACCGGCTGCCCGGGCTCACCCTGGACTGGGCCTACATCGCCCTCGCCCTCACCGGCATCGCCTACCTGCTGATCGGGCTCTACACCCTGAGCCGCCAGCGCAGCCGGCAGATACTCCTCTTCCACCTCTGGGCCCTCACCTCGGCGGCCCTCTACCTGGTGACGCCGATCGCGCCCTTCGACGCGATCGACCGCCTCTTCTACCTCGTCGACGGCGCCTGCCGGCTGCTGCTGCCGCCGCTCACGCTGCACTTCTTCCTGGTGTTCCCGGTGCGCCCGAACTCCATCTGGGCGCGCCGCGCGGTGCCCTGGCTCTATCTGCCGTCCGCCGCCCTGCTCGCCCTGCAGCTCGACCAGATCTTCGGAGCGGGCCGTCTGGCCGGCGAACTCTCGGCCACCGCGCTCGAGCGGCAGGACCGCGTCGAGCTGCTCCTGCTGGTGGCCTACGCGCTGGCCGCGGCCGCGGTGCTCGGCCGCCGCCTGCTGTCCAGGCGCGACTGGGAGCAGGGACGGCAGACCCAGTGGATCGCCTTCGGCGTCGCCGGCGGCTACCTGCCGTTCCTGGCGCTCTACGTGGTGCCATTCGCCCTGGAGCTGCCGGTGCCCGGCTGGCTCGACGCCCTCGCGGTGGCGCCGCTGGCCCTGGTGCCGCTCAGCTTCGCCTACGCCCTGCTCCGCTACCGCCTCTGGGACGTGGCGGTCATCGCCCGCGATGTCGCGACCTACGCTCTGACGGTGCTGCTCGCCGTGCTCGGCTTCTCCCTGCTGAGCCTGCTCATCCGCCGCGGCGTGCCCCAGGACATGGTCGTCGCCAGGGGCTTCCTGAACGCCAGTGCCCTGCTCGTCGTTGGAACGCTCTCCGTACCGGTCAAGCAGGGCATCGGCTCTAGTCTCCAGCGACTCCAGTACCGCGCCCAGCGCAGCCGCCGGGCGCTGGCGAGGCTCGGCGAGGAGCTGCTCCACGAACGGGACCTCGGACGGCTGGCGTCGAGCCTCCTGCGCGAACTGGAAGAAGGCCTGGACCTCGAACAGAGCAACCTGTTCCTGGTCGAAGGCGACCATCTGACGCCCGTGCGGGAGGAGCCCGAAGCGCCGGAACTTCAACTCGCCGAGGTCGACGTCTCGCTCTGGAGCGAGCCTCACCGGGCCCTCGTGCGGGCGCCGCTGGCCGACGCCGCGGACACCGGCTACCTGCGCCTCGCGGTGCTCGGCTTTCACTACGTCTTCCCGCTCCAGGTCCGGGACCGGACGGTCGGTCTGCTCTACGTCGGCCGCCGCATCGGCGGCGCGCCGCTCTCCACGGACGACCTGACCCTGATCCGCCAGCTTCTGAACCAGGCGGTGCTGGCGATCGAGAACGCGCAACTGCTGGAGCAGCGGCAGCGGCAGTTGACCCGGGTCTCCGAACTCAGGCAGTTCAACGAGGAGATCATCGAGTCCTCACCGGCCGGCATCGCGGTCATCGACGGAACGGACCGGATCGTGACCGCGAACGGCGCTTTCGGGGCTCTGGTGGCTCTGCCCCGGAACGAGGTCGCCGGCAGCGCGCTCGGCGATCTGATCCCGCTCCACCTGTTTCCGCGGCAGGACGACCCACCGGTCGAGGCGCCGTTCGAGGCGCCCGCCGGGACCGAGAAGTACCTCCAGTTGTCCGTCGCGGCGTTCCAGGGCGCCGCGCCCGGCCACCGCGTCGTCGTGGCGCACGACGTCACCGAGCGAGTGGCGATGAAGCGCGAGCTGGCCGAGAAGGAGCGCCTCGCCGCGCTCGGCGCCATGGCCGCCGGCGTCGCCCACGAGGTGAACACGCCGCTGACGGGCATCTCCAGCTACGCCCAGATGCTGCTGGCCGAAACCTCCGATCAGGATCCGCGGCGGCGTCTGCTGCGCAAGGTCGAACGCCAGACCTTCCGGGCGGCCCGCATCGTCAACACGCTCCTCGACTTCGCGCGCCGCGGCCGGCACGAGCCGGCGCCCGTCGACCTGGGGCTGGTGGTCAAGGAGAGTTGCGACGCGCTGGCGGAGCGGTTCGCCGACGCCGGCGTCGAGCTCCAGGTGGATCTCGGTCCGTGCGGCAAGGTCCGGGTGCCCGGCAACGACACGGAACTCGGCCAGGTGCTCGCCAACCTGATGATCAACGCGCTCGACGCGATGACGGAGGCCGGCAGCGGGGAAAGGCGCCTTTCGCTGGCGGTGGAGGAAAACTCGGGCGACCTGATCGACGTATTCATCGACGACACCGGGCCCGGCATTCCCGAGCAGCACCTTGAACGTGTATTCGAACCCTTCTTCTCCACCCGCAAGGCCGTTGGCGGCACCGGCCTCGGGCTCTCGATCAGCCAGGAGATCGTCCGCCGGCACGGCGGCGACCTGGTCGCCTCGAACCTTCCGTCCGGCGGCTGCCGCCTCACGCTCCGTTTGCCGATGATGCCCCGACCGCAGCCCCCGTCGAAGGAGAACGACGAATGAACATCCTCATCGTCGACGACGAAGAGGTCCTGCAGGACGTCCTCACCGCCCTGATCCGGCAGGAGGGGCACCATCCCATCTGCTGCGCCTCGGGCCAGGAGGCGTTGAGCGTGCTCGCCCAGGAGGAGATCGACCTGGTGCTGCTCGACCTGATGCTGCCGGACATGAACGGCAAGGAGGTCATGCGCCGCATCCGCCAGAGCGACCCGGACCAGGTCGTCGTCGTGATCACCGCCTACTCCTCGATCGAGGGCGCGATCGATGCGATGCGCGAGGGCGCGTTCCACTACCTGCCCAAGCCGTTCAAGAACGAAGAGGTCCGGCTCACCATCCGCCAGGGGCTGGAGCGCCGCCGGCTGACCGCCGAGAACCGCGATCTCAAGGAGCAACTGCGCGAGCGCCAGGGCTTCGACAGCATCATCGGCAAGAGCCGGTCGATCCGCCAGGTGTTCGACCTGATCCGCCGGGCCGCGCCGTCCAAGAGCAACATCCTGATCCGCGGCGAGAGCGGCACCGGCAAGGAGCTGGTCGCCAAATCGATCCACAACAACTCCAAGCGCCGCGACGGGCCGTTCGTCACCGTGAACTCCGGGTCGATGCCCAGCGAGCTCCTGGAAAGCACCCTGTTCGGCCACGTCAAGGGCGCCTTCACCGGCGCCGTGTCGCACAAGAAGGGCCTCTTCGAGGTCGCCCACGGGGGCACGATCTTCTTCGACGAGATCGGCAACATCCCGCCCGACACGCAGTCCAAGCTGCTGCGCGTGATCCAGGAGAAGGAGTTCATGCGCCTCGGCGGGCTCGAGACCCTGAGCGCCGACGTCCGCCTGGTCGCGGCCACCAACGCCGACCTGGAGGAGCGGGTGGCGAACGGCGAGTTCCGCGAGGACCTCTATTACCGGCTGAACGTCATCACGATCCAGCTTCCTCCCCTGTCCAAGCGGGTCGAGGACATTCCCCTGATCTCACAGCACTTCCTCCGCATGTACTCCAACGAGAACGAGAAGTCGCCGCGCCGCCTGACCCCCGAGGCGATGGACGTGCTGATGGCCCACAGTTGGCCCGGCAACGTCCGCGAGCTGGAGAACGTGATCGAGCGGGCCGTCGTCCTCTCGACCGGCGAGGAGATCGGCCTCGACCTGCTGCCCGCCGCCCTCCGTGACGGCGAAACGGCCGTGCCGACGCCGGCGACCCTCCCGAAGACGGGCGTCTCCTTCAAGGAGGCGGTCAGCGCCTACGAGCGCGAACTCATCGTCAGGGCCCTGCAGGCCTGCGGCGGCGTCCAGAAGCGCGCCGCCGAGCGGCTCAAGGTCAAGCCCACGACGCTTCACGAGATGATGAAGCGCCTCCAGGTGACGATCGAGAGCCGCGCGAGCTAGGGCTCAACAAGCCCGTCGTAGGCCTCCGGCCGGCGGTCGCGGTAGAACTGCCACACGGACCGCACCTCGTCGATCATCTCGAGGTCGAGGTCCGCGACCAGGAGTTCGTCCTGGTCCTTTGACGCCTGGGCGACGATCTCGCCCGTCGGGCTGACGAAGTAGCTGCTGCCGTAGAACGAACCGAGGTCCCACGGCTTCTCGGTGCCGACCCGGTTGATGCAACCCATGAAGTAGCCGTTCGCGACCGCGTGGGCCGGCTGCTCGATCGTCCACAGGTGGTCGGAGAGGCCGGCGACGGTGGCCGACGGGTTGTAGACGATTTCGGCGCCGGCGAGGCCCAGGGCCCGCGCGCCTTCGGGGAAGTGGCGGTCGTAGCAGATGTAAACGCCGACCCGGCCGAAGGCGGTGTCGAAGACCGGGTAGCCGAGGTTGCCCGGGCGGAAGAAGTACTTCTCCCAGAAGCCGGCCACCTGCGGGATGTGGGTCTTGCGGTACTTGCCGAGGTAGCTGCCGTCGGCGTCGATGACGGCGGCCGTGTTGTAGAGGATGCCCGCGGTCTCGCGCTCGTAGACCGGCACGACGATCACCATGCCGAAGCGGCGCGCGTACTCGGCCATCCGCTCGGTCGCCGGGCCGGGCACCGGCTCCGCGGCCGCGAACCAGCTCGAGTCCTGGCCGGGGCAGAAGTACGGCGTGTTGAACACCTCCTGCAGACAGAGGACCTGGACGCCCTGGCGGCCCGCCTCCTCGATGTAGGGAACGTGCTTGGCCGTCATCGCCTCCACCGTGGCGGCGACCTCCTCGGCCGACGCACCGTCGCCGCAGGTGCCCTCCGGCAACGACATCTGGATCAGTCCCGACTTCAACATTCTGCTCATCTCGTTATCTCCTAGAACGGCCCGCCGAACAGCCCTCTCTTGATGAAGTTACCCCCGCCGGCCCGCCCGTGCCAGATGTTGTCCTCGACGACCACGCGGCCCCGGCTGATCACGATCTCCGAGACGCCCTGGACCTCCGTCCCCTCGTAGGCGTTGTAGTCCACGCGCATGTGGTGCGTGTGCGGATTGTCGATGCTGATCGTTTCCCGCCGGTCCGGGTTGAACACGACGATGTCGGCGTCGCTGCCGACGGCGATCGTCCCCTTCTTCGGAAACAGTCCGAAGAGCTTGGAGGCCGCGGTCGAGGTCAGCTCGACGAACTTGTTGACCGACAGCCGGCCGCCCACGACGCCGCCGTTGTAGACCAGGCTCATCCGGTTCTCGACGCCCGGACCGCCGTTCGGGATCTTGCTGAAGTCGTCGATCCCCAGGATCTTCTGGTCCTTGAAGCAGAACGGGCAGTGGTCGGTCGAGATGCTCTGCAGGTCGCCGAAGCCGAGTCCCCGCCACAGGTGCTCCTGGTTCCACTTCTCGCGCAGCGGCGGCGTCATCACGTACTTGGCGCCCTCGAAGTCCTCGTGGTCGTAGTGGCTCAAGTCCAGGAAGAGGTACTGCGGGCAGGTCTCCGCGAACACCTGGGCGCCCCGGTCGCGGGCCAGGGTCACCTGTTCGAGAGCGTCGGCGCAGCTCAGATGGACGATGTAGACGGGCACACCGGCCACCTCGGCGATCGCGATCGAGCGGTGGACGCCCTCCGCCTCCATCCGCGTCGGCCGGGTGAGCGCGTGGTACTTCGGCGCCGTCTTGCCCTCGGCCAGCGCGATCTTCACGATCTCGTCGATGACGATCCCGTTCTCGGCGTGCATGCAGACCAGGGTGCCGTCCTCCCCGGCCTTGCGCATGGCCCGGAACAGCGTGCCGTCGTCGACGTAGAGCACGCCCGGGTAGGCCATGAACATCTTGTAGGAGGTCACGCCCTCGTCGGCCAGCCGCCGCATCTCCCACAGCCGGTCGTCCTCCATGTCGGTGACGATCATGTGGAAGCCGTAGTCGATGCCCGCCTTGCCGGCCGCCTTCTCGTGCCAGGTCTCGAGGCCCTCTAGCGTCGAGTGCCCCTTGGTCTGGATCGCGAAGTCGACGATCGTCGTCGTGCCGCCGAAGGCGGCCGCGCGGGTGCCCGTCTCGAAGTCGTCGGCGCTGGTCGTGCCGCCGAACGGCATGTCCATGTGGGTGTGCGGGTCGACACCGCCCGGGATGACCAGGCGGCCCGCCGCGTCGATCGTCCGGTCCGCCTCCACGTCCAGGTCGCGGCCGATCAACGAGACGGTCTCGTCTTCGACGAAGATGTCGGCGTGGTAGTCGTCCACCGCCGTGACGACGCGTCCGTTACGAATCAGCAGGGACATGCGCTCCTCCTTCCCGGCAGCGGGGCACCGGACACGTACGACTCTAGACGAACGCTCGCGTTCCCATCACGCTTCCTCTCCCAGTCGACACGAAGTCCCGGTGGATCGGCGGACCATAGAGAGCGCGTCGGTCGTGCGGCAACCGGCAGCGCGTTGCCCCTCTACGGCCCGCCGTCCACCTCGACCAGTTCGAAGAAGCCGAACATCATCTCGTCCGTCGATTGAAGCCCGAACGCGACGTCGCGGGTCGGGTCGGGGTTGTCGGGGTTCGCCGCCGAGTTGTCGTAGACGGCGACGATCTCGATGACGGTCCCCGCCGGCACGAGCTTCGGCTTCTCCGGGTAGTAGAAGAGCTGCCAGTTGAAGTCGTACTCGGGCACCTCCAGGAGCAGCTCGGAGTCGCCGTCCGCGTACTGCGCCGTGTACGACATCCGCTTCCCCCGCAGGTGCATGTGCGGCAGGTAGGAGACGATCATCGAGTCGCGCGCGATCTCGTGCCGGTACTCGACCCGGTGGTCGGGCGCGCCGGCCGGAATCAGCAAGTCCATCTCGCCGGCGATCACGGCCTGGATCTCCGAGCGCAGCTCACCTTCGCCGAAGTGGAGACCGATGAGCGTCCGGTCGGTCTGCTCTTCGCCGTTCGGGTGGTAGTGCTGGTTCATGACGACGACGGCGCCCGGCTCGATCCAGCGTCCGGCGCCCTCCGGGAACTCGGTCGGCGCGGTCCCGGCGCCCCACATCGCCAGAACGTTGAAGTAGCCGCGGCCGTCGACCGAGCCGCTCGCCCGCAATGCTCCCTGGGGCGTGAGAGGCACGCCATCCTCCACCATGCCCGTGAAGTCGGCCTTGAAGGCGAGCTGGTGGTGGTTCACCTGGGGCGCGCCCGGCCGAAACTCGACCGCGCGGATCCAGCGTCGCTCCGGGATGTCGAGGGTCACGAACTGGTTCAGGAACAGGTCGGGACCATCGGCGGGCACGGTGACCGCCGGCAGTTCGATCACGTAGTCCGGCTCGCCGAGCTGCCAGCCTTCCGTGAACTCGGGCGGCTCGGGCATGAGTTGCGGATCCCCGGGCGGCGCGCCACCTTCGACCCAGGCGACGATCGTGCCGATCTCCTCCTCTGAGAGCGTCGGGTCGTTGGCCCATTCGCCCACGGCGGGCGCCGCGAACCAGGGCGGCATCGCCCCGCTCGTCACGGCGCGCTGGATCGACCGCGCCCAGGGCCTCGCCTCCCGGTACGTGGCCAGCGACATCGGCGCAATCTCGCCGGGTCGATGACAAGCCACGCAGTGCCGGTTGAGGATCGGCGCCACGTCGCGACTGAACGTGACATCGCCCGCGGCCGCCGGCGCGGCGACGAGCAGCAGTACGAGCAGGGGGAATCTCTCGACGGAGAGTGTCCGCATCGGCACTCCTCCCAGGAAAGTCAAGAACCACTGGCAGCGTAAACAAGGAAGGTGAACTTCCCGTTCATTTCGGGAACCGCTGCGTTAACCTTCGTGAACCACATGGCCGCACCGGACGAGCACGGACGAGAGATCGCGGCGCTCCGCGACCGGACGTCGAGGCTCAGCGCCGCCGCCCTGCGCGTTACGGCGAGCCTCGACGAAGCCACCGTCCTTCAGGAGATCGTCGACAGCGCCTGCGAGCTCACGAACGCCCGCTACGGCGTCATCACGACGATCGACGACGCCGGCGCGCCCCGCGATTTCGTCTCCTCCGGATTCACTCCCGAGCAGCACCGGCAGATGGAGGGTTGGCTGCCCGAGGGACCGCAGCTCTTCGACCACCTGCGCGACCTCTCCGCGCCCCTCAGGCTGGCGGACCTGCCGAGCTACATCCGTTCGCTCGGCTTCTCCGCCGACCTCATGCCGGCGAAGACCTTTCAGGGGACGCCGATGCGCCACCGGGGCGTCTACCTCGGCAGCTTCTTCCTCGGCGGCAAGCGGGGCGGACTCGAGTTCTCGGACGAGGACGAGGACGTACTCGTGCTATTCGCTTCACAGGCGGCGACGGCCATCGCCAACGCCCGCACCCATCGCAACGAACAGCGGTCGCGCGCCAGCGTCGAGGCGCTGGTCGAGACGTCGCCGGTGGGCGTCGTCGTCTTCGACTTCTCCACCGGCGCTCCCACCACGTTCAATCGGGAGGCGAGGCGGCTTGTGGAGAACCTGGCCCCGCCCGGGAGACCCCCGGAGGAACTGATCGAGATCCTGACCTGCCGGTTCGCCGACGGCCGCGAAGTCCCGATGTCCCGCCTGATCCACGAAGCGCCCGCGCTGCGCGCCGAGGAGGTCACACTTTCGGTCGCCGACGGCCGCGGCGCCAGGGCGCTGGTCAACGCCACGACCATCCGGTCCGCCGAGGGCGAGCCCGAGTCCATGGTCGTCACCATGCAGGATCTCGCGCACCTCGACGAGATCGAGCGGCTGAGGACCGAGTTCCTGAGCATGGTGAGCCACGAGCTCCGCGCCCCCCTGACCTCGATCAAGGGGTCGGCGGCCACCGTGCTGGGCGCGTCCGAGGAGCTGGAGCGGTCGGAGATGTTGCAGTTCTTCCGGATCGTCGAGGATCAGGCGGACCACATGCGGGGCCTGATCGGCGACCTGCTCGACGTGGGCCGCCTCGAGTCCGGCACGCTGTCCGTCGCGCCGCGGCCCGTCGACCTGACCGTTCTGGTCGAACGGGCCAGGAGCGCGTTCGCGAGCGGCGGCGCCCGTCACGCGGTCAGCATCGACCTGCCACCGGACCTGCCGCGCGTCATGGCCGACGCGCGGCGCGTCGTCCAGGTGCTGAACAACCTGCTGTCGAACGCCGCCAGGCACTCCCCGGAATCGTCGCCCATCCGGGTCGAGGCGGTTCTGGACGGACACCACGTCGCCGTCACGGTCGCGGACGAGGGGAGCGGCGTTTCACCGCACCTGCTGCCGCACCTGTTCAGCAAGCACGCGGGCGCGGTCGGCGGGGAGGGGAGCGTCGGCGCCGGCCTGGGCCTGGCGATCTGCAAGGGACTCGTCGAGGCCCACGGGGGCCGCATCTCCGCCCGGAGCGACGGGCAGGGCCAGGGGACCCGGATCACCTTCACGATCCCGGCCGCGGAAGAGCCGGGCGACGGCGAGGCGTCCGAAGCCCTCGCCGCGGCCACCTCCGAAGGGGCGCGCCGCGGCGGCGGCCGGCCGCGCGTGCTGGTGCTGGACGACGACCCCCAGGCGCTTCGCTTCGCCCGCGACGCGCTCGCCTCCCGGGGCTACGCGCCGATCGTCACCGGCGATGCGCGCGAACTCCCCCGTCTCCTCCGGACGGAACGGCCGGACCTCGTCCTGCTCGACCTCGTGCTGCCCGGAACGGACGGCATCGAACTGCTGCAGCGCCTGCCGGAACTGGCGGACGTGCCCGTCATCTTCATCTCCGCCTATGGCCGCGACGAGACGGTGGCGAGAGCCCTTGAGGCCGGCGCCGAGGACTACATCGTCAAGCCGTTCTCTCCGACGGAGCTCACGGCGAGAGCGGGGGTCGCGCTCCGCAAGCGGCTCGAACCCGGTCCCTTCGTGCTCGGCAACCTGTCCATCGACCGTGCCCGCCGCCACGTGACGGTCGGCGGAGTTCCCGTGCGGCTGACCGCCACCGAGTACGAACTGCTACGGGTCCTCTCCGTGAACGCCGGGCACGTCACGACCTACGAATCCCTCCTGCGCCGGGTGTGGGGCGGCCGGGGCTACGCGCAGCCGCAACTCGTCCGGGCCTTCGTCAAGAAACTGCGGACGAAGCTCGGCGACGACCCGAGCGACCCGACCTACATCTTCAACGAGCGCGGCGTCGGGTACCGGATGCCGAAGCCGGGCGCGGTCTGACTACATGTTGAACGTGCGCCGATGCGTCACACTTGGATGAACCGATACTCGAAGCCGCAGACCGCGAGCCCGCAATCGATCCTCCTCCTTCGCGAAGACGGCCTCGTGAAGGCCAGGAAATCCGTAAAGAGCGATCACTAGGAGCAGAGATAGATGGCAGAGGAAAAGCTCGCCTCCACAGAGCTCGTCGGCTGGTTCTGGGCGCCCGGCGAGGAGACGGAGAAGCTGCCCGGGTCTTTGACGACAGAAACCGACGGCAAAATGACACTACGAGTCATCAATCAGGCCCAGTCGTTGGACGGTGGAACCGAGATAGCCAGAAGACGACGCATCCTGCTCCCCGGCTTTCCAAGAAACTGGTACCTCGGCAACGATTGCGGTCGACTGCTTGGCGTGGTCTCAGGAACAACCGTTTCTGGCCGCGCGCTCCAGGACGAGGAAATCACGCTCGACGATTGCCTCCTCTTGACCCCTCCCTGGCTCAGTGAACCCACGGACATCAAGTTCATCGTCAACCGCGCATACATAGGCGTGGCTCTGACTTCGAGTGAGGAACTTCAATGCGAACGTGCCGACTGGGTCGCCGAAGGTATCGAAGGATGGTTGAACCCCTCCGGCCCCTCCGTCTCCGAGCGCCACTACTGGGAGCGACCAGCAACTTCAGTGACGACAAGCGCAACAATCAGAGGTCTGGGGCAAGCGAGAGTAACGCTGGGCCTCAGGGGCGGGGTCAGCAGAGAAAAGGGAAATGTGTACGAAATCACGGAGTCCGGCAGCGCATCTGTGATCGTAGATCAGCCGACTCCGTGGAGTAAGGCTGCCGAACTCGTGTACCACACGCACCGGTTTCTCCGCTTCGCGCTGGACCGCCTTTGTGGCGTCAGCCAGTTGATGGTTCAGGTGAATGGTCGGAGCGTCGAGATCGTCGAGCAGACGATGCGGCACGGAGAAGCGCGGCCGTATCGTCCAGGGCAGGTTCGTTTCGATGCGCTCTTCACAGCCGACCCGAAAGAACGGCGCGTTGTCGGCGACGCGGAAAGCGTGTTGCGCAGGTGGCTGGAGCTTCCCTTTGCTGCTCAGGGAACCCTGCTTCGCTTGCAAGGCCTGATGGCCAGTAGCGAGTTCGTCGACACTCAGGTTGTTTCGGCCTGTGGCGCCGGAGAACTCTGGTACACCCAGATCCTGAGTGTGAAAGACGACGTAGCTGTCGAGACGGTCGAACCGCTGCCGAATGAAGTCAGGGAAGTGGTAGCCCACACCTTTGCTGAGTACGGGTGGGGTGGTGTGTACGCCAGACGCATTGAGCGGGTACTTGACGCCCCCAATGAACTGTCCACAGGCGAGAAAGTCAGAAGGGTGTTCGACCCGATCGAGCGAGAGGTGCTGGGACTCACTTTGGAAGACGAGTGCGAGGTTTCGAGTGGCCTCCTCAAGTTGAGACATCCTTGGAGCCACGGAGACGTAAAGCTGGACGAGGGCCTCCTGAGGCTGTCGGAGCTTGTAAAGAGAGCCAGAGCCATTCTCAAGCTGAGGGTCTTGGAGCACCTCGGCGTTGACTGGCGGGGCGTCGCGAGGTACAACAAGACGATTCAGTGGGAACTGGGTACCGACAAGCGGTGGCATTCATTGCCGTATCCGGTCTACGCCGACATGTCTGCGCTCGACGCGGCACTGGAGTATCTACGTTGGACGGGAGGTCGAAAGACACTCACGGAGATAACTGACGCCATCGTGGGCGGCGGATGGCAGACTCCCTCGAAGAAGCCCTCGTTCGTAGTGTCCGACCGCCTAACCAAACACATGAAGGACGGAGGACCGGTAGAGAGAACCAAGGTCCGAGGGAAGGTCTACTGGCGTTTCAAACCGGCTGAGCCCGACTAGGGTGCTGGGCCGTTCGAGGTGAAGCCGACGATCCCGACTCACCCACCTCTCGGCCTATCGAAGAGCACCCAAACGGCGAAAGCCCGACGATCCTTGACTCTCGTGTGTCGCACACCCTGGATAGCCACGCTTGCGAGCTGCACGTGCGCCAGAGCCTCGGTCTTGAGGATCTCCACGTACGGATCGTAGTCCGCCAACTCGCGCTTCTCCTGAAGCGTCACGAACTGCTCGGCGAACTTGAGGATCGAAGCGGGAAAGCCCCTCGAGTCACCCTTCAGTTGGTCGCAGCGATTCCGGACTTTGCCGTGTTCCAGTCTTCTGTAGACATGGCGCCACGCCCGGGCGCTCCGCGGCACCTTGTCAGTGCCAACCAGCATGTCGGCACAGCAGATCGCGAGCCAGTGGAACAACGCGTAGTAGCTGGTACTGACGGACCTGCGGAGGTGCGCCTGAGTGCCACCCCTTACCGCGAGATCTGCTGCTACTCTAAGAAGTTCCTCAGGCCGTAGCAGCGGCAACTTCATCCCACTCGGACTTCTCGATGTACGAGGGCAACAGGAACACGTCCCCAGCGTCTTCCTGCTCCCTGAGCTTCTTCTCCACGAACGTCATCAAGTCGAGAACTCCCTTGGCGAGTTCCCTAAGCCGCTCTTCTGTTGCGCCTCCGTCGAAGACGATTTCGACGCGATAGTACGGCTCGTCATCGAGATCCAGCTTCCGGGTGACCCGAATCGGGTCGAACACGAAGCTGCTGCCGAAGCGGTGCTTCAACTCCGTCGCCAGCAGTTCCTCGACCTTCTGAGCGAGTTCCTCTTGGAGGTTCGACTGTCGGGCCATGGTGGTCTCCTCTCGGGTTGAGCCAGCCGGACCTAACGCCAGCCTACTCCCGCACCGGCATGGGGAACAACGGCGACCGAACTCACGACAGCTTCCGCGTGGTCAGTCGAGGGACCCGTCTCTCCCTGGTTCGCCGATAGCACCGTCCAGATGCCATCGGCGCAAGTGTAGCCGGAACACGCCCGAGCAGCCTGTACTCACTCCGTACCGGCCGGCCCACCGACACTCAGATTCCGGTGGCCCGCAACGTCAGCACCCGCGGAATCCCCGCCAGGTCGGCGACCATCCACTCGACATCGAAGCCGCTCCCCTCCGCCAGCTCGCGGACCGCGTCGAGTTGCCCCTTGCCGATCTCGAGCAGCAGCCGCTGTCCGGCATCAAGGAAGCCGCCGGCGGCGAAGAAGCGCCGGTAGAAGTCCAGGCCGTCGCCGGCGAACAGGGCCTCGGGCGGCTCGTGGTCGCGGACCTCCGGCATCAGGGACGGCCACTCGCCGACGTCGATGTAGGGCGGGTTGGAGACGACGACGTCGAAGGCGCCCGGGCGCAGCGCCGACAGGAGATCGGCGCGGACCAGGCGTACCCGGTCGGCGACGCCGTGCTTGCGGCAGTTCGCGGCCGCCACCGCCAGGGCGCCGGGCGAGAGGTCGGTCGCGACGATCCGGCTGCCGGACCGCTCCAGCGCCAGGGTGACCGCGATGCAGCCGGAGCCGGTGCCCACGTCGAGCACGCGGGCGCCGTCGTCGATGCAGTTCAGCGCCGCCTCCACCAGGTGCTCCGTCTCCGGCCGCGGGATCAGCACCCGCGGATCGACGGCGAAGCTCCTGCCGTGGAACTCGCGCCGGCCGAGCAGGTAGGCGACCGGGATGCGGTCCGCCCGGCGCCGGATCAACTGTCCGTAGCTGACCGCCGCGGGTTCGGGCACGTCGTCGTCGGCGCGCGCGTACAACTGCGCCTCCGACAGCCTCAGCACCTCGCCGAGCAGGAGCGCCGCCTCTCGCCGCGGCTGCTCCACCGCGCCGGCCAGGTGCTCCTGACCCGCGTCCAGCAGATCGACAACGCGGGCCGCCCCCGGCGGGGGCTTCGCCGGAGACAACGGACTCAGACCGGGTCGCCGTCGCCCGTCTGCCGCAGCCGCTCCGCCTCGAAGTGCTGCTGCAGTGGAACGATCAGGGGTTCGAGGTCGCCCTCGAGAATCGACGGCAGCTTGTGCACGGACAGCCCGACCCGGTGGTCCGTGACGCGGTTCTGCGGGAAGTTGTAGGTGCGGATCTTCTCCGAGCGGTCGCCGCTGCCGACCATCCGCCGGCGCTCCTCGCCCATCTCGGCGCTCGCCTTCGCCTCCTCGATCTCGAGCAGGCGGCTCTTGAGCACCCGCATCGCCTTCGCCTTGTTCTTGATCTGGCTGCGCTCGTCCTGGCAGGTGACGACCAAGCCGGTCGGCTGGTGGGTCAACCGTACGGCCGAATACGTCGTGTTGACGCCCTGGCCGCCGGGGCCGGACGCGCAGTAGGTGTCCACCCGCAGGTCGGAGGGCTCGATCGCGATCTCGATGTCCTCGGCCTCCGGCAGCACCGCGACCGTCACCGCCGACGTGTGGATGCGCCCGGAAGCCTCCGTCTCGGGCACCCGCTGCACGCGATGCACGCCGGCCTCGTAGCGCAGCGTGGCGAAGGCGCCGCGGCCCTCCACGATCGCCGACACCTCCTTGACGCCGCGGATGCCGGACTCGGACAGGTCGAGGATGTCGACCTTCCAGCCGTGGTCGTCGGCGTAGCGGCTGTACATCCGGAACAGCTCGGCCGCGAACAGGCTCGCCTCGTCGCCGCCGGTGCCGGCGCGGATCTCGAGCACCGCGTTGCGCTCCTCGTTCGGGTCCTTCGGCGCGAGCTCCTCCTTCATCGTCTCTTCGATCGAGGCGAGCGTCTCCTCCAGCAGGCCTTTCTCCTCGGCCGCCATCTCGTACATGTCGTCCCCGCGCTCGAGTTCGCCCAGCAGTTCCGCCGTCTGGTCGAGTTCGTCCCTCGTCTTCTTGTACCGCTGGTAGAGCTCGACGACCGGGTTCAGCTCCGCCAGCGCCCGGCTCGTGTCGCGAAAGAGACCGGGGTTGGCGAGCACGTCCGGATCGGCGAGCTTTGCCGTCAGCTCGTCGTACGTCTGCTCAATCTGTTCGAGCTTTTCGAGCATCGTCGTGTCCCCGCGCCGGCTTCCCTCCGGCGCCTCGGCTAACCCCGAAGGGGCAACTCTCGCTATCCTGACACGGAAGCGGCGCCCTCGCCGCCTCCGGAATCACCAACGGCGTTCCCCGGTTTACGGATCTTATGGCCCTCCAACTCTGGACGCTGCCGCTCCTGGCCCTGGCCGTCGCCCAGGATCCGCGCATTCAACTGGTCGAGCTCCAGGCCGCCGACCAGGCCGAAGCCGCGCTCGAGGAGACGCGACGGCTTCGAGCCGAAGAACCCGAGATCGGTGCCCGGCACGGCCTCTGCTACCTGGAGGGCCACCTGCTCGAGGAGCTCGAGCAGGTCGAGACGGCGTCGGAGGCGTTCGCCACCTGCCTGACCGAAACGCCGGCGCTGGAGCCGTGGGCGCGCTACCGGCTGGCCGTGGGCCAGACGCGACTCGGCTACCCGGAGATCGCCGCCGGCGTCGCCGCCACCATGCTCGGCGACCAGCCGCCACGCGTCCTGGTGCAACCGGCGGCCGAGCTGCTCGCCACCAGCCTCGACCGCGGCGGCGACTGCCGGCTCCTGCGGGGGATCCCGATGTCGCGCCTGCCGGCGCCGGAACGTCGCCTGCTGACCCTCAGCCAGGCGAAGTGCCGTCTCGCGGAGGGCGAGCTGGACGAAGGCGCCGGCACGCTGATCGGACTGCTACGGGAACGGGGTAACGACCTGGTCGCCTTCGAGGCCGCGGACCGCCTGCACCGCCTGCGGCCGGCCCTGGAGGACCGCCAGGAGGTGCTGCTGCTCGGCAACACCTTCCACGAACACGGCGTCTTCGACCGTTCGAACGAACTTCTCGGCCAGATCGTCGTCGACCTGGAGGTGCAGTCCACGTCCGACTTCGAGATCCACTATCGGTGGGCGCGCAGCCACTTCCGGCAGGGCCGGCTGGAGGACGCGGCCCGGCACTACAACCTGCTGGCCACCAACGTGTCCTCGCCGCGCCACTCCGGCCAGGCGCTCTACCAGAAGGCGCGGTCGGAGGAGCTCTCCGGCGACTGGATCGCCGCGGCCGCCGACTACCGCCGCGCCTACCTGACCGACCCGCAGGGCAACTTCTCCGTGGCGGCTCTGCTCGGCGCCCTGCGCCTGGAGTGGCGGCGGGGGCTCGAGGACGAAGCGCTCGACCTCTACTCCGTGCTGCTCCAGCTCCGGCACGACCGCGCCGTATCGGCGCGCGCCAGCCTCTTCCTCGCCGCCTCCGACATCGTCCAGGGCCGCACGGACCGCGCCGGCGAATGGCTCAGCGACGCCCTCCGCGCCAGCCGCAGCGTCGACTTCGAGGTCCGCTACTGGCGGGGCCGGCTCGACGAGGCCCGCGGCGCGCTCGACCGCGCCATCACCGGCTACGCCGACCTGCTGGCCGCCGACCTCTTCCACCCGCTGGCTCGCGAAGCCGAGAAGCGTCTCGCCGCCGAGCCCCTGCGGGCCTATGTCGGCCCCATCGCCACCGAGTTCGCGCGATCGGAGGACCCGGCACGGCTCTACCGCGCCTGGCTGCTCCACGGCCGGCAGGGCGACGAAGCGGAGGCCGCCCGCCAGATTCTCCAGGGCCGCCTCGTCGCCGATCCGGCGGTGCGTTCCTTCTTCAGCCTCCGCAGCGTGCCGCCCGGCGAGTGGCCACTGTGGGACCGGGCCGCCTCGAACCCGCAGGAACTGCTGCTCGCCCTCGGCCTGTGGGGCGACGCGGCCGAGGTCGTGGACCGGCACTTCCCGGTGGCGAATCCGCGGCTGGCCCTGACCGCGGCGGAGGGGCTGGCGGAGACCAGGCCGCGGCGCGCCCTGCTGATCGCCGAGATCCTGGCCCAGAGGGCGCCGCGCCGCGTGCCGGAACCGCTCTACCCGCCGACCATGCGCCGCGCGCTCTATCCGGACGCCTACGGCGACCTGATCGCCGCCGCCGCCGCTCGCCGCAACCTGGACCCCTATCTGATCGCCGGGATCATGCGCCAGGAGAGCCGCTTCGACCACCAGGCGGTTTCGGCGGCCTCGGCGCGGGGCCTGATGCAGTTCGTCTTCCCGACAGCGGCGCGGCTCGCGGCGAACGCCGGCCGGCCACTCTCGACGCCACGGGAGCTCGAGAATCCGGCACTCGCCGTCGAACTCGGCGCCTCCTACCTGGCCGAGCTGCGCGCGCTGTTCGGCGACGAACAGCACGTCATCCTGGCCGCCTACAACGCGGGCGAGGCCCAGGCCGCGCTCTGGCAGCGGCACTGCTACACCAGCGGCGCCGACGAGTACTTCACCAAGGTCGGCTTCCGCGAGACCCGGAACTACCTGGAGCGCGTCCTGTACAACGTGGCGCAGTACCACGACCTCTACGGACAGGGCCCGGGCCGCCTGTGAGCGGGGACGGGCCGGCGACGCCCGCCGGCCGGCTGCGCATCGTCGCCACGCCGATCGGCAACCTGGCGGATCTCTCGCCGCGCGCCCGCGAGGCGCTGCTCTCCGCCGACCTGATCGCCTGCGAGGACACCCGCCGCACCGGCCGCCTGTTCCAGAGCCTCGGAGCGAGCGGCAGGGACCGGCGGCCGCCACTGCTGCCGCTCCACGATCACAACGAGGACCGGCAGATCGGCCGCGTGCTCGAGCGGCTCGAGCAGGGGGACGCCGTGGCGCTGGTCTCCGACGCCGGCACGCCGCTCGTCTCCGATCCGGGGTACCGGCTTGCCCGCGCCGCCGTGGCGAGGAACATCCCGGTCGAGGCGCTGCCAGGACCGTCGGCGATCCTGGCCGCGCTCGTCGTCTCCGGCCTGCCGCCCTATCCCTTCACCTTCCTCGGCTTCCCGCCGCCCAAACAGGGGAAGCGCCGGCGCTTCTTCGAGACCCACACCGAACTCGCGCACACCGTCGTCTTCTTCGAGTCGCCGCAGCGCGCCGCCGCCTCCCTCGCGGACGCGGCGGCCGTCTTCGGTCCCGATCGCGACGCCGCCCTGGCTCGCGAACTGACGAAGCTGCACGAGGAAGTCCTGCGCGGCTCGCTGGCCGAGCTCGCCGCCCAGGTCGCGGAGCGGGGCAAGCTGCGCGGCGAGGTGACGGTCGTGGTCGCGGGGAAGTAATCGTCGGGCGACGACTACCGCAGCGCGCTCTCGATCCAGCAACCGCCGAGCACCCGCGTGCTCCGGTAGAACACCGCCGCCTGGCCGGGCGCGACGCCGGCCTGGGGCTCACTGAACTCGACGCGGCAGAATGCGTCGCGGCCGCTCTCCACGACCGTCGCCGCGACGCCGGGATGGCGCGACCGGATGCGGACCTGCATCTCGGCAACGTCGCCAGGCGGCTCGCCCGCGATCCAGTGCAGGCCACGCCCGACCAGTCCCGGCGCCAGTAGCTCGTCGCGGTCGCCGACGACGACCCGGTTCGCTTCCGGCTGTACATCCAGCACGTAGAGTCGCCGCCCGGCGGCGACGCCGAGACCGCGACGCTGACCGACCGTGTAGCGGTAGGTCGGCGCGCCTTCGCCCAACACCTCGCCGGACCTCGTCGTCACCCGGGCGGGCACCCGCGGCAGCTCCGGCCGCTCGTCCTCGATGAACTCCCGCACACCCCGGTCGACGAAGCAGATCTCCATGCTCTCGCCCTTCTCGGCGACGGCCAGACCGGCCTCGCGGGCCAGCTCGCGGACTTCCGTCTTCGTCAGTTCACCCAACGGGAACACGGCACGGGAGAGCTGCTCCTGGGTCAGCTCGAACAGGAAGTAGCTCTGGTCCTTCGACTCGTCGACCGCCGTATGCAGCTCGTACAGCCCGTCGTCGCCGCGCCGGATGCGGGCATAGTGACCGGTGGCGATGCGCCCGGCGCCCAGGCGGCGCGCCCGTTCCCAGAAGGCCTCGAACTTGATCTCCGTGTTGCAGGAGATGCAGGGGCTGGGGGTGCGGCCGCCGACGTAGCTGTCCACGAAGGGGTCGACCACGTGCCGGCGAAACTCGCCGTCCATGCGCAGGGTGTAGTGCGGCAGGCCGATCTCCTCGGCGACGCGCCGCGCGTCGCCCAGGTCGAGCGAGCCGCAGCAGCGACCGTGGCGGACCTGCTGCGAGCGGTCCCAGAGCAGCATGGACAGGCCGACGACCGGTACGCCCTGCCGTTCGAGGAGGAGTGCCGCCACGGACGAGTCGAGGCCGCCGCTCATCGCGACGGCGGTCAGCGGCGACTCCGCCGCGAAAGGCCGACCGGCCGGGGCCTGGGTCGCGACGCCGGGAGTCATCGTGCCGCCACCGGTTCGGCCGAGAGCGCCCGCAGCGCCTCGACCTCGCGCGCCAGCACCGGCAGGAAGCGGTCGATCTCGGTTTCGTCGTTCGACGTGCCGAGGCTGATGCGGATGGACGCGATCGCCTCCTCCGGCGCCACTCCCATCGCCAGCAGGGTCCGGCTGGGTTCGACCACGCCGGAGGCGCAGGCAGCCCCGGTCGAAACCGCGAAGCCCGCCAGATCGAGGCGGACGACCAGGTCCTCGCCGATCAGCCCCGGGAAGGCGACGTGGGTCGTGTGCGGCAGCCGCGGCGACGACGCACAGTGGAGGCGGGTATCGGGGATGCCCGCCAGACCGGCCTCCAGGCCTTCGCGCAGGCCGCCCAGCCGCTCGATCCGGTGGTCAAGTTCGCTTGACGCCAGGGCGGCACAGGCGCCGAAGCCGACCAGGGCCGCCACGTTCTCCGTGCCGGCACGCCGCTGCCGCTCCTGGCCGCCGCCGAGGATCAGCGGTTCGAACGCGGCGCCCTCGCGGACCCATAGCGCCGCGCCCCCGACCGGGCCGTTGAACTTGTGGGCCGCCACGACCAGGTAGTCGGCGCCGAGCGAGGCCACGTCGACCGCGTGCTTGCCAGCCGCCTGCACCGCATCGCAGAGCAGCGGCACGCCGCGCTCCCGGCAGGCGTCAGCCGCCCCGACCACCGGCTGCAGCGTTCCCAGCTCGTTGTTCGCCTGCATCAGGCAGGCCAGACGCGTGTCCGGACGCAGGGCGTCCGCCATGGCGGCGGCGTCGACCACGCCGTCCGCGGCCGGCCGGAGCCGGGTCACTTCGACGCCCGAGTTCTCGAGCCGGTCCGCCGCGCGCTGGATCGACGGGTGCTCCAGCTCGGAGATGACCAGGTGCCCGCCGCCACCGCCGTCGAAGACGGACATGAGCACCGCGTTGTTGGCCTCCGTCCCCGACGCCATGAACGCCACCTCGGGCGCCGTCGCCCCGATCAGCTCGGCGACCTGTTCCCGCGCCTGCTCCACCGCCGCCCGCGCCGCCCGTCCGAACGAGTGAACCGAAGACGGATTGCCGTGCCGGCCGCCCAGCCAGGGCAGCATGGCCTCGGCGACCCGCGGATCCAGCGGGGTCGTCGCGTTGTGGTCGAGGTAGACGGGCGCGTCGCGCATGGCGGCCCGATTCTACGGTTCCATCCGCTGGGTGCTCCTCCGCTGGGTGCGCGGGTCTTCTGACCCGCCCCGGGCGGAGCCGCGGAAGCGGCGGAGCCCGGAGAGAATGGTCGCCGGCTTTGCCGGCGGCAACTTCAACGCCGCCTTCGGCGGCAGCGGGTCAGAAGACCCGCGCACCCAGCGATACTCTTGACGACCACGCTACCGAGCCTCAAAACGAGGAACCGTCGTTGCCCAACACAGCCGCACGCAGAGCCTCCGTTCTTGCCCTGGCCGCGGGCCTTCTGTTCGTCGTCGCGCCCACGCTCGCGGCCGCCCAGGAACAGCGCAACGAAACCCGCAAGGAACGCCGCGAGCGCCGGGCCGCCCTCGCCGCGGCCGAAGAAGCACTGCCGCTCGAGTTCAAGGAGTTCCTCGCCAACGTCCACTTCCTGATCTCCGAGCCCGAGCGCGAGGCCTTCCTCGAAGTCACCCAGGACTACCAGCGGCGGGCCTGGATCGAGCGCTTCTGGCGGGTGCGGGACCCGTACCCCGACAGTCCGCGCAACGAGTTCCGGATTCGCTGGGAGGAGCGGCTGCTCTACGTCGACCAGGAGTTCGAGGGGCCACGTTCCGACCGCGCGCGGATGTTCCTGTTCAACGGCGAACCGTCCGGGCGCATCAAGTTCCAGTGCACGATGGTCACCTGGCCCATCGAGATCTGGTTCTACAGCCACAGCGACCGGGTGGGTCACGAGTTCTTCCTGCTCTTCTACCGGCGCGGCAACCAGCAGCACTACGAACTCTGGCACCCCTCCGACGGCATCGAGCGCCTGCTCGACTTCGGCGTGGGCCGGCAGGATGTGGGCGCCGAGATCCAGAGTTGCGCGAGCGGCGACGTCGCCGCGGCCGCGATCAACTGGCTCCTGCGCAGCAACGGGCTCGAGTTCGCCACCCTGATGGCGCGCCTCGACGACCGGCCCGAGGCGCCGTCGGCGGAATGGACGCTGACCTTCGAGGCCTACACCACGGACGTTCCGGAGGACGCCGAACCCCTCGACGCGACGCTCGACGTGCGCTTCCCGGCCCGCTACCAGGCGCGCACGGTGGTCGAGGCGCTGGTCGAGGTCGACCCGGCCTCGGCCCGGCGCGACACGGTCGGCGGCCAGTCGAGCTACAACTTCTTCCTGACCGGCGAGGTGCTGCGCGGCGAGGACCTGTTCGAGAACTTCCGCTACAAGTTCGATCTGCCCCTGGGCGCCGGCGCCGACTCCGCGCAGGCCGGCGGCGACGGCGAACCGCCCATCCTGCTCTCCTTCGAGCGCCGGCTGCGACCGGGCGACTACCACCTCGTGCTGAAGATCGAGGACCTGAACGGCGGCCGCTTCGCCCGCATGGAGCAGCCGCTCGAGGTGCCGGCCCTCGAAGCGCCCGCCACCCGCCAGCTCGACCCGGCGGTTCAGAAGATCATCGACCAGGCGGAGGCGGTGCTCACCAGCGAAGTGCCGACGGTTCAGCTCCTCGAGCCCCCGGGCGAACTCCAGACCGGCCTGGTCCGCTTCGACACCCTGGCCACCGGCGACATCGCCGAGATGCGCTTCTGGCTCGACGGCGGCGAAGTCGCCCGCAAGCGCCGGCCGCCCTTCTCCGTCGAGCTCGACCTCGGCTCGACGCCCCGGGTCCACGTGCTGCGCGCCACCGCGCACGACGCCGAGGGCGTCGAGATCGCCTCCGACGAGATCTCGCTCAACGCCGGCCGCAACCGCTTTGCCGTGCGCTTCGCCGAACCCCGCGAGGGCATCCGTTACGACGGCGAGGTCCACGTCGAGGTCGACGTCCAGGTGCCGGACGGCAGCCTCGTGGAGCGCCTCGAGCTTCACCTGAACGACGAGCCCGTCGCCACCCTGTACCAGGAGCCCTGGAGCCAACTCGTCGAATTGCCGGCTGGCGATGCGATCACCTACCTGCGGGCCGCCGCCTACCTCGTCGACGGCAACTCGACCGACGCCGTCGTCTACGTGAACGCGCCCGACTACCTGGAGATCGTCGACATCCAGTACGTCGAGCTCTACGCCACCGCGCTCCACCGCTCGGGCCGGCCGTACGAGGAGCTGCGCGCCGACCAGGTGCGGATCCTCGAGGACGGCGCGCCGCAGGAGATCCTCCGCTTCCAGCGGGTGACCGACCTGCCCGTTCACCTCCAGGTGATGCTCGACGTCTCCGCCTCCATGGTCAAGCGCCTCGGCGTGGCCCGCGAGGCCGCGCTCGACCTGTTCCAGACCGAGATCACGCCCCGCGACCGGGCGGCGCTCGTCACCTTCAACGACCACCCCTACCTGGCCTCGGACTTCACGAACGACACGGGCTCGCTCGCCGGCTCGCTGGCCGGGCTCAAGGCCGAGCGCGGCACCGCGCTCTACGACGCCATCGTCTTCGGCCTCTACTACCTGAACGGCATCAAGGGCCAGCGCGCCCTGCTGCTGCTCTCCGACGGCAAGGACGAGAGCAGCCGTTTCAGCTTCGACCAGGCGCTCGAGTACGCGCAGCGCTCCGGCGTCGCCGTCTACGCGATCGGCCTCGGCAAACAGCCCGGGCAGGCCAGACGCGCCCTCTCCCGGCTGGCGAACCAGACCGGCGGCCGCGCCTTCTTCATCGCCGAGATCGCGGAGCTCGCCGGCGTCTACGACCGCATCCTCGGC
This sequence comes from Thermoanaerobaculia bacterium, assembly GCA_965116955.1. Lineage (GTDB taxonomy): Bacteria > Acidobacteriota > Thermoanaerobaculia > Multivoradales > Multivoraceae > Multivorans. Next base: position 962,155 of record OZ220742.1, read on the forward strand.
GAGCTGCGCTCCCGCTACCTGATCACCTACCAGTCGACGAACACCAGCGGCAACCGGCGGTTCCGCGAGATCGAAGCCGACGTGACGGTGCCGGGCGTGTCGATTCGGACGTTGAAGGGCTACTACCCGTGAAGTGGCGAGTGTCGGTGCGCCGGCCTTCCGGCCGGCATGAGTGCGATGCCGGTGTCGGTGCGCCGGCCTTCTGGCCGGCTCTCTGCCTCCTCCTCACCACAACCACCGCCGCCGGCGCCCAGGACGCCACCCTCGACCGCCGCCACGCCGACTTCCTCGACGCCGTCGACCCGATCCTCTCCGACACGGAACGCCGCGTCTTCGGCGAACTCCGCCACGCCTACCAGCGCGACGCCTTCGTGCAGCGCTTCTGGGCCGTCCGCGACCCCTACCCCGAGACGCCGCAGAACGAGTTCCGCGAGCGTTTCGACCGGGCCGTGGAAACGGCCGTCGAGCGCTTCGGCGACGCCCGGGACGACCGCTTCGAGTCGCTCCTGCTGCACGGCGAGCCGCTCCGCACCTTCCGCACCACCTGCGATCTGCTGCGCACCCTCGAGGTCTGGCACTACCCGCACAGCCCGGCGGTGCGCGGCGAGTTCTACCTCATCTTCCTCCGCCAGGGCGGCGGCTTCCGGCTGTGGAAGGCCGCCGACGGCTTCTCCTCTCTGCTGGCCTTCGCCACCGTTTCGACCGACCGTGCCGCACAGATCCGCGAGATCGACCGCCGGTGCTCCCGCGGCGGCGACCTGCTCAGCGCGTTCGGCCTGGCGCTCGACTGGCAGGCCATGGGCGCGAAGGCGCCCGAACCCGGCCGGACCAACGACGAGTGGGCCCTCGCCTTCCTCGACCGCAGCACGGAGACGCCCGACGGCGCGGAGGCGCTACCCGCCGAGATCACGCTCCGCTATCCCGGCCGCCGCGGCAACCGCACCGTGGTGCAGGCGATCGTCGGCATCGACCCGGCCCACCTGCCGGAACCGGGCGACGAAGCGCGGCGCTTCGTGCTCGACGGCGAGGTGCTGCGCCGGGATGAGCTGTTCGAGAGCTTCCGGTATCGCTTCGAACCGCGGGTCCGTGCCGCAAGCGGCGAGGAGACGGCGATCCCGCTCGTCACGCAGCGCTACCTGCGGCCGGGCCCGTACCGGCTGGTGGTCAAGGTGCGGGAGCTGGAGGCCGACCGGTTCTTCGGGGGCAGTGCCGAGATCGAGGTGCCGCTGGTTCGGCCGGAAGCGGGTCAGAAGACCCGCGCACCCAGTGGGCCGGCAGCGGGTCAGAAGACCCGGGCACCCAGTGGGCCGGAAGCGGGTCGGAAGACCCGCGCACCCAGTGGGTCCGAAGCCGCCGTTCCCGACTGGCTCGCCGAAGCGAACTCCGTCAGCCCCCGCTTCATCGACTCTCCGGACGACCACACCGTCCGCATCCACGCCCTGCCGGAGCGCCTGATCACCGGACGGGTCCGGGTCGGCGCCGACGCCGACGGGCCGGACATCCACCACCTGGCCTTCTCGCTCGACGGCCGCGAACTGATCAGCAAGCGGCGGCCGCCCTACCACGTCGAGATCGACGTCGGCACCGCTCCCCGGGCGCACTCCCTGCGAGTCGACGCCTACGACGGGCAGGGCGGCCTCCTGGCGACGGACGAGGTGATGATCAACTCGGGGCCGCACCGGTTCACCGTCCGCCTCACTTCGCCCCAGCGCGGCGCCACCCACACCAGCAGCGTGCGCGCGGTGGCCGAAGTGGAAGCGCCCCGCCACGAACGGCTCGACCGGGTCGAGTTCTTCCTGAACGACACCCGCACGGCCACCCTCTACCAGCCGCCCTTCGAGCAGCCGATCGGGATCGACCCGGCCGAACCGCTCTCCTACGTGCGCGCCGTCGCCCACCTCGAGACGGGGGCGTGGGCCGAGGACCTCGTCTTCGTCAACTCGCGCAACCTGGTCGAGGAGGTCGAGGTCGCCCTGGTCGAGCTCTACACCTCCGTCACCGACCGCTCGGGCACTCCCGTCGCGGGCCTCGTCGAGTCCGACTTCGAGGTCTTCGTCGACGGCGAGCCCCAGCAGCTCCAGCGGTTCGACAGCGCCGCCAACCAGCCCATCCACGCCGGCATCCTGTTCGACACCTCGCTGTCGATGGATCAGCGGCTGGAAGCCGCGGAGGAGGCGGCCCTCCACTTCTTCGAACTCGTCCTCGGGCCGCACGACCGCGCCTGCCTGATCACCTTCAACGACCGGCCCGAACTGGCCGTCGGCTTCACCGGCTCGAGGGAGGCACTGGCCGGCGGTCTCGCCGACCTCGTCGCCGAGGGCGAGACCGCGCTCTACGACAGCATCCTCTACTCCCTGTACTACTTCGGTGGACTGCGCGGGAAGCGGGCCCTGATCCTGCTCACCGACGGCGGGGACTCGAGCAGCGAGTACCGCTTCGACGACGTGCTGGAGTTCGCGCGCCGCTCCCAGGTGGCGATCTACAGCATCGGCATCGACATCGGCCAGCGCGAACTGCTGTTCCGCGGCCGGCTCCAGCAGCTCTGCAACGAGACCGGCGGCCGCTGCTTCTTCATCACCGGAGCGTCCGAACTGCCGCGGGTCTACGAGCGGATCGAGACCGAGGTCCGCTCCCAGTACGTGCTCGTCTTCGAGTCGCCGGAAGGCGAACGCGACGCCTTCCGCAAGGTCGAGGTGAAGCTGAACGACCCGCGCGCCCGCGGCAGACGCGGCCTGAAGGTCCAGACGATTCCCGGGTACTTCCAGTGAGCGGCGAGCCTGAAGGCCGTCTCGTCCTCGCCTCCGCCTCCCCCCGCCGCCGCGAACTCCTCGAGTCGCTCGACATCGACTTCACCGTCCGCCCGGCGACGATCGACGAGACGCCGCACCCCGGCGAACGGCCCCGCGACCTCGTTCGCCGGCTCGCCCGCGAGAAGGCCGAAGCCGCCGCCCGCGACGGTGAGTGGGTGCTCGCCGCCGACACGATCGTCGTCGAAGACGGCGCCATCCTCGGCAAGCCGGCCGACCGCGACGAGGCCCGGAAGATGCTCGAACGCCTCCAGGGTCGCTGGCACCTGGTCCTGACCGGCACGGCGCTCCGGCCGCCCGTCGGCGACACCCTCCACGCGGTCGAGAGCACTCGCGTCCTGTTCGCCGAACTGACCCCCGAACAGATCGACTGGTACGCCGCCACCGGCGAGCCCGACGACAAGGCCGGCGCCTACGCCGTCCAGGGCCTCGGCAGCCTCTTCATCCTCGAGATCGACGGCAACTACAGCAACGTCGTCGGCCTGCCGTTGCCGACCGTGCGGCAGTTGTTCGAGGGGGCCGGGAGTGACGTGCGGGCGTTCCGGCGATAGTCGCCGGCTGACGCCGGCGGCAGTGTCTCTGGCCGCCTGCGGCGGCAGCGGGTCAGAGGACCCGCGCACCCAGAGAGACGACCTACTGTAATCCGACGTCGGGGACGAGTTCGCGGCCCGCCGACGACGCGGAGCTGGAGGTGTCGCACACCACCTGGAACTCCTGGAACAGGTCGTCGGCCAGGCCTGGCGTCGTCTCGCTGAGGTCCGTGGCCGTGACCCGGACCGTCTGGGCAGTTCCCCGGTCCGCGTTCGACGCCGCGCAGCGGGTCGTGTCGGCCGAGACGTTGACCGTCCAGGAGAAGCTGAGGTCGTCGGCCGGGCACTCCGCCGGGTTCACGGCGGCGGCGCCGCTGATGGCCACCTCGCCGGGAAGACTCAGGACCGTGCTGCCGCTCATGCCGCCCGTCAACTCGATGGTGGCCTCCGGCGTGCAGCCGGTGCCGACGAGGTGACCCGTCCCGATGGACAGAGTCGCGGTGACGGGCACGGGGTCGCCCCCCGAAGCGGGCCGAACGATCGCGCCGGAGAGGGGATCGCCGTCTCCGTCCGCGAGCATGAGTTCCCAGTCGGCCGGTACGCCCACGGCACAGTCCTCGTCCGTGGCGTCCATGTCCAGGAACACGCCGGAACAGGGCGCGGCAGGCAACGCGGCGGCCGGGTGCGGAAAGACGTCGAAGAGCCGGTTCGCATCGTCCGTGAACAGCGTCGCGCCGCCCGAGCCGCGGCCGTCGGCATCGACCGCAACGTCGTGCCGCTCCGCCTGAATTCCGCCCACGTTGGGCTCCAGCGGAAGCTGCCGCGGCGCCTGGGCGACCACGTCCATCCGGATCAGCGGGGCCGCGGCCGCGGCCACGTCGTCGCCGATCGGCCGGAAGACCCAGTACCAGCCGCCGCTCTCGATGCCGTGCACACGGAGACCGATCGCTTCGTACGCCGTGTCGGACTCGCAGTCGACCAACTCCGCCACCAGACCGGTCGCGGCGTCCGGCGTCGCCGTCCGCGTGAGGGTGACGCCCCCGCACATGTACGAGTACGTCGCGTTCTCCCAGCCGTCGTCCGCGGCATTCCGAGGAGCCTGGGCCACGAAGCCGCCTCCGTGCCCGTTGCGCCGGGGATTCGGATCGCTCATCCCGCGAAGGTCGGCGAACCAGGGCGCCGTGTAGAGCTCGTCCGCCGGGGCCTGCACCAACTGCGCCGCCACCGGCGCGGACGCCAGGGCGAAGCAAGCCAAAGCCAAGGCAGCTATGGTTCGGTTGTTCTTCATTGGATCCAGCCCTTCGTCGTGTCACGGCGCGGGAAGCCGACACGGCCAGCGCCGCCAAGGCCGCTGCCCGACTATAGCGCCGTCAGGCGCCGAACTTCGCCAGTTTCCCGGCGTTCGCCAGCAGCAGCCCCATCAGGTCGCAGGCCGGGATCGTGCCGATCGCGCCGCGGATCGCTTCGACCTCGGTGAAGCGCGAGCACTCGTCGACGAAACAGCCCTCCGACCACAGCAGCAGCGGCACGGGGTGCCAACTGTGGGCCTGCATCGGCGCCGGGGTGGAGTGGTCGCCGGTGATCGCCAGCACGTCGGGGCCCAGGTCGAGGAGCCGGGGCAACAGAGCGTCGACTTCCTCGATCACGCCGACCTTCGCCGCGAGATCCCCGTCTTCGCCGGCCATGTCCGTGCCCTTGACGTGGAGGAAGAAGTAGTCGAAGTCGGACCAGCGATCCTCGAGTCCATCGAGCACCTCGCCGAAGCTACCGCCGCAGTCGACGATCTCCATGCCGCAGACCTTCGCCACGCCCCGGTAGATCGGGTAGCCGGCCAGCGCCGCCGCCCGCAGGCGGTAGAGCTCGCCGACGCCGGGCAACACCGGCAGCTTCGAGAAACCGCGGAGGAGGAAGGTGTTCGCCCGCTCCTCGTCCTGCAGCTCCGCCTGGAGCGCCGCGACCGCCGGAGCGATGCGATCGGCGGTCTGCCTGGCCGACTCGCCGGCGCCGGCGGCCGCCTGGGCGGGCAGCGCGGCCACGCCGAGCTGCTGCGGGTCCGTATCCGCCAGACCCGGATCGAGCGGCGGCGTCCCGGCGGCGGCCCGGAACAGGAGCACGAAGCGGTAGGCCTCGCCGGGATGGACCTCGACCTCGATGCCGTCGCCGAGCGCGTCGCCCGGCGCGCTGCCCGCCGCCTCGATCCGGCGGGCGAGGCGGGCGCAGATCCGCTCCCCCTCCGCCGTCGGAATCCGCCCGGCGCGCCGGTCCGTCAGCAGGCCCGACCCGTCGACGGTGGCGAAGTTGCCCCTCGCCACGACCGCGTCGGGCGGCACCTCCAGCCCGAGCCCCAGCGCCTCGAGCACGCCGCGGCCGATGTCCACTTCCGGCGCTGTCGGTTCGTAGCCGAACAGGGCAAGATGGCCCGGCCCGCTGCCCGGCGTGATGCCGGCGCCGACCGGCACCAGCCGGCCCAGCGCCGACCGGGCCGCCAGCCGGTCCAGGTTGGGCGTCCGCGCCTCGTCCAGGGCGGTTCGCGGCTGGGCGTCCGTCCGCAGGTCGCCGACGCCGTCGAGCACCAGCAGCACGATCCGGCGCTCGTTCGGTTGCGCCAGCCGGTTCAGAAGTGCCTGCCGCCCCATGGCAGCCCCCGTCACGCGACGAAGTACGCCGACGCGCGGACCTGCAGCCGCGCCCGCGGTTGGAAGCCGCCGCCGTGCAGCCGGAACGCCGAATCCCCCGACAGCACCGGCAGGACGATCCAGCCGTCGAAGCTCTCGCCCCGGTTGTACGGCGAAACCACCGGCTCCAGTTCAGCCAGCCGGGTCCAGTGGCCGTTCTCCGAGAAGTTCGCGCGCAGCTCCAGGTAGGCCTTGTCGAGATCGATGTTCTTCCCTTCCCGCGGGTGCCACACCGAGACGACGAAGCGCATCTCGTCGTAACGCCGGGTGTCCACGCGATCGCCGTCCAGGTGCCTGAGCACATAGACGAACGCGCCCTTGCTGTCCGTGGCAAAGATCTCCGTCGTGGCCTCGAAGGTCACGTGGAGCGGCTGGACGTTCTGGCTCAATCAGCGGAAGCCGCGGCGCAGCTCGTTGCGGAACGTCTGGAAGTTCTTCTCGCCGTGGAGGCAGACGACGACGCGCTCCAGCTTCGTGCCGCCCTGCAGGTACCGGTGTACCTCGGTGAGCAGGATGCGGGCGCAGCGGTCGACGGGATAGCCGAAGATGCCGGTGGAGATCGCGGGGATCGCGATCGTGCGCTGGCCGTTGCGGTCGGCCAGGGCCAGCGACGCGCGCACGGCGGCGGCGAGCTTGCGGTCTTCGTCGCCCTCGCCCATCCGCGGGCCGACCGCGTGGATCACCTGCCTGGCCTTGAGCGTGCCCGCGCCGGTCATCACCGCGGTGCCGACCGGCGTGCCGCCGATCCGGTTGCACTCGTCCTGGATCGACGTGCCGCCCTTCTCGCGCACGGCGCCGGCGACGCCGCCGCCGAGCTGCAGTTCCGCGTTCGCCGGATTGACGATCGCGTCGACTTCCAGCTCCGTGATGTCGCCCTCGATCAGCTCGAGCAGCGTGTCGTTCATCCTGACGGCCACTACCTACTCTCCAAAGGCTAAAGCTCGGACAAGTCGCGGGATTCTATCCCACCTAGAAGAGATCCCCGTCGCCCTTGGTGTAGTAGCCGGTCCCCCGCAGCAGCTCGACGGCGTCCGCGCAGACGAAGGGCACCATGATCGTGACGAGCTCCTGGGGTTCCGGCCGGCGCACGAAACCCAGCCGGTCAAGTTCCTTTGACCACCAGGACGGCCGCTCGCTGAACCAGCCGGCGATCGGCAGACCGGCCTCCCGGATCCCGGCGACCAGGGCTCGCAGCGCCGGACGCTCCGCCGGGTCGATCAGGGCGTCGCCCCACTCGACGGCGTGCGGCAGGCGCTTCGCCGCGACCCATCCCGCCAGGCGCCCGCGCCGGTAGGCGGCGACCAGTTCCAGACGTTCGTCCGGGCAGTCGAGGTAGCGCCAGCGCAGATACTCGGCCGAGCGCTCGACCATCAGGCCGTAGCGCTCGCCGACCCGCTCGAGCAGAGCGTCGAACCCGGGGCCGATCTCCGACCGCTCCGTGATCCGCCGCAGCTCGTAGCGGCGCCCGAAGCGCCTGCGGCCGCCAAGCCGGGCCTCTTGCGGCAACTCGCGGTAGGGAACGTCCTCCACGACGTGAGCGCCGACGTAACGCGTGGAGAACTTCGTGATGTTGCCCGTGTTGAAGCCGTAGTTGAACGCGACCCGGCCGTTGCACTGCGTCAGGTAGAAGTGCCGCGACGTGCGCGCGAGGAGACTGGTCGGCCCCCGGCCCACGCCGCGGGCGCCGCGGCGCGTCATCGTGTCGCCGACCTGGTGGCCGACGGCCGGAACCGCCGGAGACAGGCCGCGCCAGCGCACCGGGTAGGCGCAGTACTGGCAGACGAGCTCGCCGCCGGGGGCGAAGGCGAGGGAGATCCGCGGGCCGCCGCGCGGGTTGTCGACGTACCGCCACCTCCAGCGCTCCGGACTCAGAACGTCCCCGAAGCTCTCCCGAAACAACTCCAGAATCGCCGCTTCGTCCCCCGGCCGGTAGCCCCGAATGCGATAGCCGTCCCGGCGGGCGCGCACGACGCGAAACGGGGATGGCTCCTCGCCGACGGCGGCGGACTGCTCCCGGAGCGGCCGGAACCCCGCTTCGAGCAGGTCGAGGATCAGCCGGTCGTAGCCGTTGGCCTCGCCGTCCGCCGGCGTCGCGCCGGCGCCGGCTTCGGCTTCGGCTTCGGCCCAACCGATCACCACCTCGTCCGGGAGCGCCTCCGCGTCGCCGATCGACTGCGAACCGACCAGGAGGCGCGTGCCGGCGGGCGACAGCCCGGAGACGTCGCCCCGCGGCAGGACGCCCGCGATCGCGCAGTCCAGATCGTCTTCCGGTGGTGTGCCGGCGCGCAGCCGCTCGAGGGACCGATGCCAGGCAGTCTCCGCGCTCACGCGGGCGATGCTAACTGGGCCAACCACCCAGATCCCGGCCAGCCTCGTCCGTCACGCGAACCCACAGGTCCGACCTCGCACCGTCGCGCACATCCTCCGGCACCTCGAAGTCCGCCGCCTCGCCGGCCGCGACGCGGCACCCCGCCGACGGCACGCCCAGCGGCAACGTCGTCACTTCGATCCAAGCCTCCCCCTCCACCGGCCCGCCGCCGAGCGGCGCGACCTCCTCGAAGCGCCGCGGCACGCGCTCCAGGCGGCGCAGCAGCGCCGCGAACCACGCCCCGTACCGGCGGCGCCGGAAACGCTCCGCCGACTCCTCGAACCACGCCTGGGCGCGCGGTTCCCGCTTCGCGCTCTGGTCGTAGGCGTGTACGCAGCGCGCGGCCGGCGCCAGCACGGCCCGAACGCCCCTGCTCCGCGCCCGCAGCAGCCACTCCGTCTCCTCGAAGTAGAGCCGGAAACCCTCGTCGAACCGCCCGGCCCGCCGCCAGCCGTCGCGGGTGACCGCCAGACAGGCGCCGGTCAACTCGTAGCAGAGCGTGGGTTCCCCGGCCCGCCAGAAGGCGCGGGCCCGGCGGCGCCACCGGCGCCGGAACGAACGACCCCAGGACGGTGAACGCTCCGCCCACGCCGCGTCGAGCTCGGCGCGGCGGGTTCGGAGCTGCTGCGGCGGCAGCATCAGCCGGCAGCCCCGGTCCCAGAACAACCGCGGTCCCGCGATATCGGCGGCGGCCAGGGCGTCGAGCAGGGCGCGCAGGCAACCGGCCTCGACCTCGACGTCGGCGTTCATCAGCAGCAGCGCGTCCCCCTTCGCGTGCTCCACGCCCAGGTTCATGCCGGCGGCGTAGCCGAGGTTCTCGGCCGGTTGGAGCACCTCCGCCTCGAGGTCCTCCGGCGCCGCCCCCCCGGCCGCCGCCGCCGACGCGGCGCCGTTGTCCACGACGATCACCTCGAGCGGCACCGCCGACGTTCGCGCATCCTCGTGGAGCGCGGCAACCGCGGCCTCGAGGAGGAGGGGCGTTCGGTAGTGGACGATGACCGCGGAGATCACTCAGATCTCGTCGGCGAGGCCATGCTTCAGGCGGGCGAACACCGCGCCGCCGAAGACCACCGCGGCAATCGTGGCCGCGAGCAGCGGCGTCAGGCTCACCGGGACCCCGCCCCCCAGAAAGGCGGCGCGGTAGAGGTAGACCAGACCGGTCAGCGGGTTCCACTCCAGGAACCTCAAGTACTGCGCGGGAACGCCATGCACCGAGTAGAAGATCGGCGTCACGAAGAACCAGGCGTTCAGAACCAGGCCGGCGGCCTGGGCGGTGTCGCGGAAGTAGGCGTTCGCCGCCGCCAGCCCGAGGCCGAGCCCGAACGTCAGCGCCGCCTGCAGCGGCACCGCGACCAGGATCAACGGCACGCTCGCTACCGAAAGCTCACCGATCGCGGCCAGGACCACGACGAACGCCACGGCGCCGATCGAAGCGTTCAGCAGCGCGCCGATCACCAGCGACGCCACCAGCAACTCGCCCGGCAAGCGCATCTTCTTGATCAGGTCCGCGTTGTCCGTGATCGCCGAAGCCGAGCGGCTCACCCCTTCGTGGACCGCCATCCACGGCAGCAGGCCGCAGAACAGGAAGACGGCGAAATTCTGCGTCTGCTCGCCCTCCAGGGACAACTCCAGCACGCGAAAGAACACGAAGGTGAACAGCGCGAGCTGCCACAGCGGGTTCAGCACCGACCAGGCCAGTCCCAGGGCCGAACCCACGTACCGCGACCGCAGGTTGCGGACGACGAGCTCGCGCAGCAGGAACAGGTGCTGCCTGCGCCGACTGACATTGGATGCGATCGTCACCGGCTGATTATCCCCGACAGCGGGGCCCCTAGCCGGTCAAGGGTTCCCAAGCACCTTCCGGAGTTCGCGCCGGCGGCGCCCCGGGCCAAAGCCACGGGCGCCGAATCCGTCCTGGTCCAGAGAGGCCAATCCGGCGGGCCACCAACCTGCCGCATACGAAGGGAAGGAGAAAGCGTGACAAGCCCTGCTGTAGGCTATCGACGGCGAGACACCCGAAAGAGGCTTGAAGAGGCCGGGTTCGATGCCGCTCAAGCTCGGGTTCTGATCGATGTGATGACCGGAACCGAAGAGCGGCTGGCGAGAAAGGACGACGTAGCTGTGGTGAAGACCGACGTGGCGGAAGTCAAGGTCACGCTCACCACGCTGGAGGGCCGGATGGACGGTCTCGTGATTGCCATGGAAGGCTTGAGGCAGGAGATGATGGCCAAGTTTGATGCACTGGAAGCGCGCCTCTCCGGGCGCATCGACACCGTGCACGCGGAATTCAAGGGCCAGTTGCTCGCGATCAAGTGGCTGCTTGGCTTCGTCCTCGCCAGCGCCGTGCCGATGGCGCTCGCCCTTGTCCGCCTGGCGTTCCTGTCGTAGGGCGCGGCACCCGGAGAACGTCCCGTCGCCGGCGGCGAGGTGGGTAGTGCCAGCGAGTGTGTTCCCCGACCGAAAGCGGAACCTCATGAGACAGCTACGCGCCGGCCTGGTCCTGGCGTGCGCGCTCACGGTGCCGGGCATCGTGCCGGCCACGGCCGAGTCGGCGCCGGAAGACGTCGGGGAAACGCTCATGCGACTCCCGCCTGTCGACCCCAGCGAACCGAGCGCCGTCGACTTCCCCGACTTCGTCGACGCGCGCGAGCTGGCCGACGACGACGCCGTCCGCGTGGCTTCGGCCTCGAGAGGCCTGCGGACCACGGCGGACAACCAGATCGTCCTTGAACTCTCGCGGAACGACCTCACCGGCGCCAACCTCTTCGACCTGAGGGGGCGCACCGTGGTGTTCACGCCGGACGGCCAGGGCGGCTACCTCCGGTCGGTCCGGCCGGTCGCCTGGGAGCGGAACATCGGCGGGCGCATGGGCTCCGATCAGGAAGTGTCGTTCCGTGGCTTCCAGTTCGAGTTCGCCGGCAGATCGTGGAGTTCGTTCTTCGTCAGTCCCCGGGGCGTCATCACGTTCGGCACGCCGTTGCAGCACGACTACGTGAACACCGGGTTCCGGTTCGAGACGATGCCCTCTCGGGCGCCTCTCGCCGTCAGTTCAGGAAGAACCGGTCGAGTGCGGTGAAGATTGCAAGCAGCCCTGCCATGGCGCCCACCATGCGCCACGTCAAATCGGTGCGGACCTTCTCGATCTCGACACGCAGCTTGGCGATGTCGGCCTGCGTAGCGGCACGTAAGTCGGCCATGTCCGCTTTCGTGGCGGCACGCAGCTCGCCAATCTCGGCGCGTAACTCGCCGATGTCCGCCTTCACATCGGCGCGCAGCTCGCCGATGTCGTCCTTGGACGCGACTCCCTGGAAGACCGCGACGCGGATGGTCTCGGTGACGGCCTCGGCCTGGGAAGTCCCCATGCCGGCCTTCTCCAGGTTGCGGACAGCCGCGAGGGTGTCGAACGTGGCGACGCTCATCTGATTCATCGTACCGTAGTGGCCGCGGGACGCGGCGCGCTCCTTCCTTCGGTTGTCGGTAAGGCATCAGCGCGCGTGTAGCGCTCTACCGACTCAGACGGAAAGCGGCTCCGAGAGAGTGGTCGCCGGCTTCGCCGGCGGCAATCTCAACGCCGCCTTCGGCGGCAGCGGGTCAGAAGACCCGCGGACCCAGCTAGCTGCCGCCCTTGAGTTCCAGCATCCCCGCGGGCTCCGCCAGGCGAGGCAGAGCGTCCGACGCGTCCGCCTCCGCCCGCACCTCCGTTTCGGCGATCCGCGATCTGGTCTGGGTGCTCGGAATCTGCCACTTCGCCGGCATCAGAACGAGGCGGCGGTCACCGATGATCGCCGCGGCCGGCACGGAGGGCTTCTGGCGGGTCGGCGACGTGCCCTCCCAGAAGGTCGCCACGGCTCCCGGCCGGCGCTCGATCACGAACCGGTCGACGCCCCGGGGCAGCGGCACGCCGGCGCCTTCGACGGCCTTCGCCAGCTCCCGCCAGGCCTCCATGTCGCCCTGAACCGCCTGCGCGCAGAACGCGCTGAAGGGCTGGTCCCGGAGCCGCTTTCCCGCTCGCGCCTCCGCCCGCCGAACCGTCTCCAGGTAGGCGAACGGGTTGGGCGGCGAGCCGCTCCGCGCCCACTCCTTCTTGTCGCGCGGGGGGCGCCAGTCGCGCCAGCGTCGCGGTTGCCGCGTCCGGTGCTCCAGTCCCAGGACGTGGGCCAGGACCGGCTCGACCATCGGATTGCAGAGGGCGTTGCCGTTCGCCCGCAGCCCGGTGGACGGCATCGCGATGCCGCGCCCGGTCCGCAGGTGGCGCAACGGCGTGACGTCCCCGGCCCAGCGAAACGTCTCCCGCTTCCGGGGCGGGCCGACCACCGTCGCCTGAAGCGTCAGAAAGCCGGTCCAGCGATGCAGAAAGGTCCACGCCTCGCGGCCGCCGCCGAAGAGCGCCCCCAGCACGGCCGCGACGTAGACGCGGCCCGTGTAGAGCGGCGAGTTGAACTCGTTGCCGGCGCCGTGCGCCCAGTAGTGGTCGAGCGCCTCTCGCAGCCCCGGCCAGTCCCCGCGGCCGGCGCGCAGGCAGGGCCCGTAGTTCCAGGAGCAGTCGACGCCGGGTTCGGGCAGCGCGTAGTCCACGCGCCTGCACTGGCGCGACCAATAGTCGGCCGCCTCCGCGTCTCCAGCGCCCCTGAAGAACATCCCCAGGTCGCCCGTCGCCCGCGCTTCGAGATCGGCCATCAGGACTTCGCCCCTATAGACAAGGACGGAAAGGGGCGCTGGTTCTTTGTTCCGACGGGACGCTGCCGGCCAGAAGGCCGGCGCACCGGCACTACTCGTCGACCGGGAACGGGTTCTCCGGCACCAGTTCGGCGCCCGTGCTCGACGCCGCATCGTCGGGGCAGTTCACCTCGAACTCCGCCTCGAGGCCGTCGTCTCCGAGCGCCGGAATCGCGCCGTCCATCGCCACGATCGAGAAGGTGATCGTCTGCGCGGTCAGGCGGTCCGGGTCGTTGTTGGCGGCCAGGCAGCGGTTGTCGTCGGTGCCGATGTACACGGGCCACTTGCGCACCCCTTCCTCACTCCCGCCGACCCGCTCGCCCCCGTCCGCCCCGAAGCGGATGGACAGCACGCTGCTGTGGTGCTCGATGGCTCCCCGCACGGACAGGGTTCGGGTGGTGACGAAGTTCTCGCCGTGGAGCGTGATGACGACCTGCTTCTCCGGCGCGGTCCCGGTCGGCCGGATGATCTCGGTATCGCTCAGGGTGAGTCGCCAGTCGCCGGACGACCCGAGATGGCAGTCACTCGCGCTCGCCTCTCCCACCATACCGCTGCAGCCGGGTATCTGCCTCGTCGGGACGAGGCGCGGGATGATGCCGACGCGGCCGGTGGGAGCGTGCTTGACCCAGGTGCCGATGCCGCCCTGCGGCGTGTCGAGCTCCACGCCGCCCGGATCCGTCACGTCGATCTGCTCGCCGTCCATCGCGGCCTTCGGGATGAACGGGGCGACCGCCGAGTTCTGGTCGTCGTTGATCCAGTACCAGGCGCCCGGCTTCAGGTTGTCGACTTCGAGCGTGCCCCTGGCCCCGTCCGGGCAGTTGCGGCCGTTGGAGCGGTTCAGGGCCTGGCGCACGATGCCGTCCTCGTCGGGCTGGACCCGGGTCGTGATCGTCGTCCGGTCGCAGGTGAGGAAGATCGTGACCTCGGTCAGGCCGCGCAAACCGGCCGGTTCGCCGACGAAGCCGCCGTCGCCCGCGAAGTAGGGCGCCACCTGGCAGTCCGGGCAGTCGGCGCTCTGGGCCGCAAGCGCGGCAGGGACGGCGGCGGCGAGGAGGGCGAGGGGGACGATGTGCTTCATGGGTTCTCCGGCAAAGTGGAGCCGGCCTGACGGCCGACCGTATTCTTCCCCGGGTCAGAAGACCCGGGGTCACACGCCTTCGGCGGCGGCGGGTCGGAAGACCCGCGCACCCAGTGGGCTAGGGGCAAACCACTACCACCGAGCGGGTTGCCGCTTCGTCTCCGGCGTCGTTCTCGACGACGCCGGGGGTGACCTGGTCCGGCGCGGTCGCGTCCGCCGTGACGGTCACGGTGACCGGGTAATCGTTGTCCTCACTGCAGTGGGCGCCGTTCGGCGTGATCGTCACGGTCGCCACGTTGTCGGCCGTCGCGATCGACAATCCCGCGGCGCCTTCGCTCGCTCCACCCGCCGCGTCGATCGCCGTGGCGCCGCCCGCCCCGCCCGAGCTGTAGGCGCCGGCGAACGTGGCGGTCAGCGGGATTCCCCCCTCGTGGCCGAGGCGCGGGTTGCCGTCCGCCGCCGTGGTGAAGTGGCCGGTTCCGTTGCCCCAGAGGTCGAACCTCAGGTCGACCGAACCGCCTTCGCCAACGGGACGGACCACCTCGCCTCCGGGCGGGATCGGGTTCCGCTCACCCGTGTAAAGGCCCTCGGGACCCAGAACGCGGAGCACCGCCTTGCCGTCGCCCATCGCGCAGTTGGAGGTCTCCCGCACGTAGGGGCTCGCCGTGGTTCCGGCTCCCGTGTAGTCGCAGACGTTCACCGGCGCCAGGTCCTCCTCGGGCGCCGGCAGGATGTTCGAGAGGATGCCCACCCGGCCGGTGCTGAGCTCCTTGAGGAAGACGGCGCCTCGGCCTTCCGCCAGGGTGACGCCCGGCCCGGCGTTGGCCAGAGGCGTCGTCTCGTTGCCGAGCACGTCCGCCCGCAGGAGCGGGCCGACCGCCGAGTTCCTTTCCTCGGTGATCCAGTACCAGCCGCCATCCTCGATGCCGGCGATCTCGAGCGAGCCGCCCTCCTCGTCGCAGGCGAGGCCGTTCCTGTGGTTGAACAACTGGGACGCCGTGCCGCCGTGGATCCGGGCTTGCCCGGTGGTCGAAACGCTGCCGCAGGAGGCGACGAAGGTGACCTCGTCGGCGCCTTCGGCAACGGTGCCGATGAACCCGCCGACGCCCTGGAAGTAGGGAGCGACGTGATCGCACGCGTGGCAAGCGACGTTCTGAGCGAACGCCGTGGCCGGAAGCGCGCAAAGCGCCAGCGCGACCAGGATGTGCTTCATCGGTCGGTTCCTCCAAGGCGGCCTGAACCGCAGTCGATCAACCCTACGGGAAACGTCCCTGCAGGTCCAGAAAGGAACGTGCAGTCCAGACGAAAAAAGCGGCAACCTCCGCGCCGGGCGTGAACCCGGCGCGGAGGCGCCGCCTTGAAGTCGTTCTCCCTGTGAGCCTCAGGACTCGTGCGAGCCCCTCAGCTCTCAAGGGAAATCGGCTGTTCCCTTACTCGGTCGTCGGGAACGGGTTCTCCGGAACCAGCTCCTGGCCCATGTTGGCCGAAGCCGCCTGGCAGACGACCGTGAAGGAGGTGGCGCCGTGGTGGGTTGCGCCGGCCGCGGCCACCTTGATGCTCGGAGTCACGATAGCGGGGTTCGCGAGCGTCGCGGTCACGTTGACCGTGGCGCTGTGATTCGCGGTACCGTCGGCACTGCAGTAGGCCGCATCCGCCGCGATCGTGAACGTGGCAGAGTCGGTGCCGGCCGTAAGGGTGATGCCGGCCGCGGGACTGCTGAGGTCCGTACCGTCACCCGGGCCGGAGGCCGCCAGAGTCCCTCCGATCGTGACACCGGTCAGGCGGGCGGCCGCCCTCAGCCCCGTCCCGGCGAACGCCGGCTGCCCCAGCCATGCTGCTCCGGTGGGATCGGCCGTGAAGAAACCGCTGTGGTTCCCCCAAAGGTCGACCGTTACGACGACCGTGCCACTAGCGCCGGCGGCGGGCCGGTAGACCATGCCCCCGTTCGCGACCATCTCCGTCGCTCCGGTGAAGCCGTTCGTGGTCGTTGCCAGGGTGATCGTGCCACCGTCGCCCATCATGCAGTTGTTTCGCACTTGAGAGTAGCCCGCTGCCACGGTAGGCGCGCCGCCCGCGGCGTTGCGGGCGAAGCCGCAGACCGTGGGCTCCACCGCTTCCATCTCCATCGTCGGCAGGATGTTCGGCAGGAGGCCGGTGCGGCCGGTGGCCGTCTCCGTGAGGAGAACGGCGCCCTTGCCCATCACCATCGTCACGCCGTCGCCGGCATCGGTGATGTCCGTCGTCTCGTTGCCGAGGATGTCCATGCTGACCAGGTTGCCAACGGCCGAGTTGGTCTCCATGGTGAGCCAGTACCAGCCGCCGTCCTTGACGGGACCGATCTCGAACGAGTTGTCCTCGTCGTCACCGTGACAGGCAAGGTGGTTGTCATGGTCGAGCAGCATGGAGACCACGCCGTCGTCGTTGGGCATCAGCTCACCGCTCCGGGTGACGCCCTCGCAGGACGCGACGTAGGTCACCATGTCGCCGTCGGCCTCTGCGATGAGACCGCCGTCACCGTAATACACCGACAACACGTGGGTGCATTCGTCGCAAGAGACGTCCTGAGCGGCCGCCACTGCGGGGATCGCGCAAAGAACCAGCGCGATCGTGATGTGCTTCATCAGCTTCATCAGTTTGTTTTCTCCTTGGGCGGCTTTCTGCCGCCGTTCGTTTCGGTCCGGCTGTCCAGCCGAACCAAGGTTCTTCGATCCGAAGATCAGGCCGCGGCGGTGCGGACTATCCGCGTTGCCACAGCCGCTGACGTTGTCACTCTGGACGGCCGCTTTCGACTCAATCGAGCCGCCGACCGTCGCTCAAGCTGATGCTGCGCATCACCTCCCGCTAAAAGACTTCAAGGCCGTCTGTCCAAAGACGTGTTGGAACCTTAGCGGAAACGGCCGAGCAGATCCAGTGTGGTCCGGATGAACGGTTCGTTCCTGTGGAGGGTTCCTCTACGGCTCGGCACTATAAGGGGTTCGAGGGGATTCGTCAAGGGGTTGTGGTGTGGAAGTAAGTTGTTGAGTGGTAGGGAGTTACGGATGGAGACGGCCTCCGGCCGGCGCGCGCTGTCGGCCGCCTGCGGCGGCAGCGGGTCAGAAGACCCGCGTACCCAGTGGTTACGGGGGATCGGCCCAGTCGAGGGAGGTCGGGCTGATCTCGCCGGGGGCGGGGAGCGCCTCGTGGACGCGCTGCTCTTCCAGGGCCGGCAGGAGGGTGCGGCTGGCGACGCCCTTGCGGTAGGCGTCGGAGTCCGGGTTCTCCAGGCGGCGGATCGCCGAGTAGTGGACGGCCTCGCCGGTCACCGCGGGCCGGCCGACCTCGTCCGCTTCGCCGATCGGCCGGTCGTGGCGGCCCCAGACGCGGTAGACGGGAGACATCTTCCCCTGGGGGCCGAAGGGGTCCGGCGCGAGCTTGCGGGCGACCGCCCAGGGCTCGAAGGCGAGGCCGGCGCAGTACGCCTTCGCCCACATCCAGAGCAGCGCGCCGTCCGAGAGCTTGGTGTGCCGCCGGCCGCCGCCGACATCCCCGTGGACTCCCGGGAACCAGAGCTGCTCCACCTCCTGGCCCTGGCCCGGCGGGCTCTGCCACAGGGTGGGCGCGAAGGGGCGGCGGCCCTCGTCGATCGACACCGCGTGGTAGGCGTGGCGGATGTGGCGGTCGAGCCGCACGTCGTGGAAGCGGTGGCGGCGGGCGCCGACCCAGTTCAGCCAGGTGATCGGCACGCCGAGGGCGCCGACGGTGTCCCAGACGCCGACGAAGTGGACGATGCTCGAGGGCCGGAGAACGTCGACGCCGCGGACCTGGGGGGCCGACGGCGCCCGGCAGTAGATGTCCCGGTGGCGGGCGGCGCGTTCCTCGCGGTTCTCCCCGGCAGGTATGCGGTAGATCGCCATGGCCTGGCTCGCCGCGTCCGCCGGCGGGCACTTGGCGAGGCCGCAGCGGCCCCCGTCGGGCACGCCGCAGAGGCCGATCAGCCCCGCCAGGCTGCGCGCGGTGTAGGCGCCGCGGCTGTAGCCGAACAGGAAGAGACGGTCGCCCTCGACGTAGTTGTCGGTCAGCCACTTGTAGGCGAGCTCGACGTTCCGGGCCAGCCCGAGCCCGAGCACGCCGCCCCGGAAGCGGTCGAAGCGCCCGGTGCCGACGCCGCGGTCGTAGTAGGCGAGCTGCTTCACGCCGGCCGAGGTCGACGGGCGGATGGCCTGGCAGGTCTTGACGACGTTCGTCGGCGACGACGCGTCGTCGCTGTTCCAGGTGCCGTCGAAGCAGAGGACGATGTTTCGGGGAACGCGCACAGTCCGCGAGGGGAGGGCGCGCGAAGGCTAAGCGCGAGGAAGCGGCAGTGCAAATGCCAAGTTCTCTTGACGTTCGGGGGGCTGAAGTCCGGCCGGATAGGCTCGGCGGTCCGATGAAGCTCACCAGACTCAAGGCGCGCCGGTACCGAAGCGTGCGGAACGACACGATCGACATCGGTTCTCTGAACCTCTTGATCGGCGCCAACGCGGCAGGCAAGAGCAACGTCCTGGATGCGCTGCGGTTTCTCCACGAGGGCGTCGTGTCGCGCGACTTCCATGCGCCGATGCACGCCCGGGGAGGGATCGTCCACCTGGCCTGGAAGGGGGAACAGGCGAAGGAAACGGAACTCGCGGCTACTGTGGTCGATGGCGAAACCACCTACGAATGGTCCGTCAGCCTGGTCAGAGACGGGTACGAGTTCCAGGTGGAAGAACATCTCTACCGGGTTTCCCCCGGGAGCCCCCGAAACGAGATCCTGCACGCCAGGCGCGGCAGGGGTTGGTGGTGGTCGGGCGAGGAAAGACAAGAGGTACCACTCCAACAGGAGCCCACCGCCTGCGCGCTAGCCGCGGCCGCAGCGGACGCCTCGTTCGAGGCCCGCAACGTAGCAGCGTTCGTTCGACGCTGGGGCTTCTTCGACCCGAACCCCTTCCTTCTTCGCCGGGACTGGGGCGGACTCGAATCCGGGAGGTTCGATCCCTACGGCCGAAACCTGGCCGAGACTCTCCACACCCTCCATCAAACGTCGCCCGAGACCTTCGATGAAGTCGTGGCGGCGACCCAATCGGTCCTCGGTCTGCCGTCGCGCATCGAGCCGCGGGAGTCCAACGACCGCTTCTACTTCGTTCAGGAGGAGCCAGGACTCGACTACCCGGTGCATCAGATGGGCGTATCCAGCGGCACACTGCGCGTCCTCGCGCTGATGACCGCGCTGCTGGCCGAGCCCCAATCGAACCTCATCGGCATCGAGGAACCTGAGAACTACGTCCACCCCACTGCCCTGCGGGACTTTGCGCAGCACCTCCTCAAGGCGAAGGACCGTGTGCAGTTCGTCGTCACGACGCATTCTCCACTGCTGCTGGACTTCCTGGACGACCCCGCCTCCGTTCGGGTCGTCAAACGGGGTGTGGACAAGGCGACGACCGTCCTGGCAAGGGACGACCCTGATGGGATCCGGAAAGCTCTGGACGAATCCGGATTCGGCCTCGGCGAGTACTACGAGACGCGGGGCTTCGGCGCTCAGTGAGCAAGCGTGTCGTCGTCGTGGCGTCCGGCGAAACAGAACGCCGGGCGCTGCCGCACCTTTTCTCTCATCTGCGAGAAGCCGGAATCACGGTCGAAGTCCGCATTCCGCCCCGCCACCGCGCTCTTCGTGTCGACGTCGTGGAGAGCATCATCAAAGCCACATGGTTCGCATCCCTTCACGACCCGCCCGCCAAGTTCGTTGTGCTCATCGATGTCGATCGGGCAACCACGCCCGTCAATGCCGTCTCGCCTCTCCAGGAGGAGCTGTCACGGCGCGTGTCGAACGTGGAGGCGACGCTGCACTTCGCATACGCACAGCAGCACCTGGAAGCTTGGTACTTCGCCGACAGCGAGAACCTTCGCCAGTGGCTGGGCGGGCGTTCCCTGGGCAGCGTGGACACGTCAGCTCCCGACGCGATCCAGGACCCGAAGCGGCACCTGAGCGGCCTCCTGGGGAACCAGGTCTATACGGCGCGGACCTCCGAGGACATCGCAAGAGCGCTCGACCCGCAGACCATCGAGCAACGCAGCCCGAGCTTCAGAGGTCTGGTGGACGCCGTCAGGAACGGAGGCGACAACGCACAGTCCGCGAGGGGAGGGCGCGCGAAGGCTAAGCGCGAGGAAGCGGCAGTGCAAATGCCAAGTTCTCTTGACGTTCGGGGGGCCGGCGGGGAGCGCTCCTCGGGTTAGGCTCCGTCCATGGCCGATCCGGCGACCAGACACCCTTCCCGGCCTCGCGAGCCGCTGCGCGAACTCGACCCGGCGGACTTTCCCGGCTGCGAGGCGGTCGGGATGAGCGTGGCGGAGTTGGCGGACTACGAAGGCCGCGTCGAGTACTGGGAAGCGCGCACTGGCACGGCGATGATCGTCGCCGAGGTGACGGCCTATCACGAGATTCCGGCGAACAGGATCACGGGGCTGGTGGAGATGATCTCCCAGGCCCGGGGCTCGGAGACGCTGGCGCTCGGCTCGGTGGCCCTCGTGCAGTACGACGAGCACGGGAACTTCGAGATCCTGATGGAGGCAGACGCCACCTTCTACCTGGACCGCCCCTGGCCGAAGGAGAAGAGGATCGACATCGACACCGGTCCGTTGCCGGACGTCGTGCTGGAGGTGGACCACACGACGGACGTGAGGCGGCGCAAGCTCGAGGTCTACGAGTCGTGGGGCTTCCCGGAAGTGTGGGTGGAGAGGCCGTCGCCCAAGTGGCTTTCGCCGCGGGAAACGGGGCGTCCGCGTCTCGTGATCTACGTGCTTGAGAATGGGCGCTACTTCGAGTCGGCGAGCAGTCGCGCGTTTCCGGGATGGACGGCAGAGGAGATCCACCGGGCGCTGAACGAGGATGTTCGTTCGGAGGCGACGGTGGCGGCGCTCCGGCGTGTGGGGCGGCGGATGGGCGCCATGGCCGGAACCGGCCCCGACGACGACCTGTTCCTCGCGGCCGAACGGGCGGAGAGCCGCGCGGAAGGACGGGAAGAGGGCCGCGCGGAAGGACGGGAACAAGGCCGCCGGGAAGGGCGGGAAGAGGGCCGTCTGGCTGCGACGGACGAGTATGACTTCCTGCGCCGTGTTGCCGGCAAGGCCTGAGAGCAGGGGCGCCACGTTGGGGGGCCGGCGGCGGCTGGCCGGATAGGCTCGGCGCCTCAACTGGAAGGCCCAAGGAGACAGCCCATGACCGACACCGCCGCCGCCATCAACGACATCTTCACCAAGATGCCCGGTCGCCTGGACCCGCAGGCCGCGGCGGGCCTCGACGCCGTGATCCAGTTCGATCTCTCGGGCGAGGGCGGCGGCGTCTGGCACTGCGCGATCAAGGACGGCGCCTGCACCGTCGGCGAAGGCGCCCACGACGCGCCGACGATGACCCTGTCGATGGAGGCAGCCGACTACGTGGGGCTGACGTCGGGGGACCTGGACGGCACCGTTGCGTTCATGAGCGGGAAGCTCCGGATCGACGGGGACATGGGCCTGGCGATGCGGATGGGGAGTCTGTTTCGGGTGGGGTAGGACGCCGGGTATGCATCCGCTGGGTGCGCCCCGACAGTTACGTGATGGCGAGGACTTCGCGGTAGAAGTGGAGTTCGGCTTCGAGGGCGCGGACGATGTTCCCGGCGCGGCGGAAGCCGTGCTGCTCGCCTTCGAACAGGTGGTAGTCGACGCGGACGCCCTTGGCGCGGAGGGCCTCGACCATGGCCTCGGCCTGGTTCGGGGGCACGATGCGGTCCTCGTCGCCCTGGAAGAAGATGACCGGGCAGGAGAAACGGTCGCGGGCTTCGAGCGGCGAGCGCTCGCGGTAGAGGTCGGCCCGCTCGGGGTACGCGCCGACGAGTCGGTCGAGATAGCGCGACTCGAACTTGTGGGTGTCGCGGGCGAGGGCGGCGAGATCGGCGACGCCGTAGTGGCTGGCGCCGGCGGCGAAGGTGTCCCTGAAGGCGAGCGCGGCGAGGGTGGTGTAGCCGCCGGCGCTGCCGCCGCGGATGAGCAGCTTGCCCGGGTCCGCCTCGCCGCGGGCGGCGAGCGCCTCGGCGGCAGCGGCGCAGTCCTCGACGTCGACGATGCCCCAGCGGCCGCGCAGCGACTCGCGGTAGACGCGGCCGTAGCCGGTGCTGCCGCCGTAGTTCACGTCGACGACGGCGAAGCCGCGCGAGGTCCAGAACTGGACGCCGGTGTCGTAGACGTGCTCCGCGGCGGAGGTGGGGCCGCCGTGGCTCTTGACGATCAGCGGCGGTTTGCTCCCGGCCGGGGCCTGGGCGTCGTCGTTCTTCGGCGGGTAGAAGAAGGCGTAGGCGCGGCGGTCGCCGGCGGAGGGGAAGTCGATGGGCCGGCCGGTGGAGAGGTAGCGGGGGTCCGGGGGTGGGCCGGTGGTGGTGAGGATGTCCAGTTGGGGTTCTGCGGCGTCGGAGGCGCCGGAGGTCGAAAGGCGGAGGCGGACGACTTCGGCTGGGCGGTCCGGGGCGGCGGCCAGGAAGAAGACTGTCGGTGCGCCGGTTGGTGCCCCTGTCGGTGCGGGTGTCGGTGCGCCGGCCTTCTGGCCGGCTTCCGGGGCCGCGGTAGATCGCAACCACGCGATCGAGGTGTAAGGGGTCGGTATGGGGATCGGTCGCGGAGACTCGGCGGCGTCGGGGAGAAACACGAGGCTCCACACACCCTGCTCGCAGCACGCCGCGACGATGCCGCCGGGCACGTGGGCGTAGGTGGACATGCCGAAGAGCCAGGGTGGTACGCCGAACTCGGCGTCGCGGGGGCAGAGGGGCTCGGGCTCGCCGCTACGCGGCTCGCCGGATGCCGGCCAGAAGGCCGGCGCACCGACACCCGCACCGACAGGTACACCGACGCGGTAGAGGTTCCACCAGCCGCTGCGGTCGGAGATGAAGGTGAGACGACCCTGGGCGTCGAAGCTCGGTTGCTGGACGGCTTCGGGGTGGTCCGGATCGCCGCCGGCGATCAGGCGTGTCTCCACCGGCAGGCCGTCTTCGTCCAGCGCGGCGAGGTGGAGCGCGGTCGCGTCCCAGGGCATGTCGGGGTGGTTCCAGCTCAGCCAGACGAGACGGCTGCCGTCCGGGGAGAGGCGCGGCGAGCTGAAGAAGTCGGCGCCGGAGACGAGTTCGGTGGGCGGCGGCGGCTCGGCGGCGGGCGGGTCCGCCGGTAGCGGGATCGCCACCAGGGCCGCGGTCTCGTCTCCGCCGGAGGAGCTCGGGCGTTCCTGGACAGCGAGGAGACGGTGGCGGTGGGGGTCGAAGACGAGGTCGGCGTAGCGGGAGTTGTCGGCGGGCGTGAGTGGGATCGTGGCGCCGGCTGTGGCGAGGTAGACGCGCTGGTCGGCGAAGTTGACGAAGGCGTGGGGGAGTTCGGGCTCGCCGCTTCGCGGCGTCGCGCCTCCTGCCGGCCAGAAGGCCGGCGCACCGGCACGGGCACCGACGATCTGGAAGGTGCCGCCGCCATACTCGTGGACGCGGCTGCGGACGTCGAAGCCGTCTGGCGTGAGGGTGCGGGTGCTGCCGTCGGGAGCGAGACAGACGAGGACGTTGCGGCCGCCCTCCTCGGGACGGCGCTCCAGCCAGCAGACGTCGTCGCCCGCGGCGGCGAGGTCGTCGATGCGGCGGGCGCCTTCGGCTACGGACCGGGCCGAGATTGGCGACGGCCAGGCGCCGTAGGGGGCTGTCGTGCGAGACGGTGCGTCGGGCATCGGCGGAGAGTAACGCGGCGATGACTACTGCGTGCGGCGGAAGCGGGTCAGAAGACCCGCGCACCCAGAGGCAGCCACCCGGCCTCTGCAATAGTCTTCCCTGTTCTGGACGTTGGCAGGATCTGACGGGGATAACCGATGACGAAGCTTGCACGAAACCTGATCGCTCTCGCCGCTCTCCTGGTGCTCCTGGGCGCCGGCGCCCTCGCGCAACAGGAGGACCTGCCGGCGGTGTTCTCCGAAGTGATCGACGTCCGGGTCGTGAACATCGAGGTCGTCGTCACGGACCGGGACGGCAACCGGGTCCACGGCCTGACCGCGTCGGACTTCGAGCTGCTGGTGGACGGCGAACCGACACCGATCGACTACTTCACCGAGATCGAGGAGGGGCGCGCGCTGGCCTCGGCGGACGGCGAAGTCGTGGCGGGAGTGCCGAACCTCGAGCCGGAGGCGCCGGTGGGCACCAGCTTCCTGCTGTTCATCGACGACTTCTTCACGATCAAGCGCGACCGGGATCGGGTGATCGACCGCCTGGAGGAGGACCTCACCCAGCTCGGGCCGGCCGACCGGGTGGCCGCCGTCTCCTTCGACGGCAAGCAGGTCGACATGCTGACCACCTGGACGAACTCGCCGTCCCAGTTGTCGGACGCGCTGCGCGAGGCGCGGCGGCGCAAGGCGCACGGCCTGATGCGGATGGGCGAGCTGCGCACGAACGACCAGGAACGACTCGAGCAGGCGGAACTGCGCGCGATCGCGAACCGGTTCATCGAGGAAGGCGGCGTCGAACCGCCCGAGGAAACGCTGCGCAACAGCCTGCGCGGCACCGAGCTGCGCTACGCGACGAACCTCGAGAACCAGTTGGAGCGCTCCGTGCTGGCGGCCGTGGCGACCCTGCGCAGCTTCGCCAACCGCCCGGGCCGCAAGGTGATGCTCCTGCTCGCCGGCGGCTGGCCCCAATCGCCCGCTCTCTACACGATCGCCCGGGACAACGTGACGCCGGTCGGCATCGGCGCCGCGTCGGACTCCCGGTTGATGAGCCAGGACGACCTCTACGGGCCCCTGGTCTCGGCCGCGAACCTGATCGGCTACACGCTCTACCCCGTGGACGTGCCGGGATTCCGACCGGAGTTCAACCTGGATGCGTCGGTAGGGCTCGACAGCAACCGGGCGAGCGACCCGTCCGCGGGCGCCGGCGCGTTCCAGGAGAGGGAGCTGCTGCAACACGTCACCCTCCAGTCGCTGGCCCGTTCGACCGGCGGCCTGGCGATGATCAACGCCGAGCGCGACACGGCGCTGGCCGATGTGGTGGCGGACACCCGCTCGTATTACTGGCTCGGCTTCCAGCCGCAGCGCCGCGAGGACGACGAGGTCCACGACGTCGACGTGCGGCTGGTGGACCATCCGGACCGGCGCGGTTTCCGCGTGCGCTCGCGGGAGGGCTACGTCGACATGTCGCGGGCCAGCGAAGTCACGATGATGGTCGAGGGTTCGCTGCTGTTCGGGAATCCGCCCTCCGCGAAACCGCTCGGGGTGCGCTTCGGCCGCCCGGAGCGGCGCGGCCTGGGCAAGATGGTCGTCCCGGTCCAGGTGGCGATCCCGCTCGACGAAGTCCAGCTCCTGCCCGTCGCCGGCGTGTGGCAGAACGAGCTGGAGTTCCGGGTCACGGTGATGGACAAGCACGGCAACCGCTCGGAGACGCCGGTCGAGAAGGTCCGCATCGCCGGCCCACGGGAGCCGCAGCCCGGGCAGTACTTCACGTACCAGACCGGACTCGAACTGCGGCGGCGGGAACACACCTTCGTCATCGCCGTCTACGACCCGCTCACCGGCGCGATCCTGTCGTCCAGCGGCGAGATCGGCGTGCGGTAGAGCCGCTGGTCGGTGTGTCGGTGCGCCGGTGCGCCAGGTGTCGGTGCGCCGGCCTTCTGGCCGGCATCAGGCGCGACGCCGCGAAGCGGCGAGCCCGTATCAACGACGAGCCCGCCCCTCCGTCCCCCTACCGCAGCAGCAACAACACCACCGTCACCGCCAGCAACAGCACGGCCAGCGGCAGCAGCAACACGCGCCACATCGGCGGCGCGGGCCGTTCGCGAGCGAGCCGCCGCCTGCGGTCGTTCAGCGACTCGATCGCCGACTGCCACTCTCCCTTCCGGGGGCTGGCGGCCGTGCGGTCGCGCGCGGCGGCGGACTTGCGGGCGTGGACCCGCGAAACGCTGTCATCGGTGGGGCGCACCCGGGGCCGGACTTCGTCCCGGATCCGGCGCAACCGGCCGATCACGTCGTCGAGCGCGGCGCGACGCCGTTCCGGGTCGCGGTCGAGCGCGGCGGCGAACACCGGCTCGAACGCCTCGGGCGCGCTGCCGGGAAGCGTGCCGGCCAGGTCGATCGGCTGGATGGCGATGGCCCGTCGCATCGCCGCGTAGGTGTTGGCGATGAAGGGCAGCTCGCCGGTCACGAGTTCGTAGAGCACGACGCCGAGAGTCCACACGTCGTCCGCCGTCGTGAACGGCGCGGAATCGCCGGTGATTGCTGCAGCCGCCCCCTCGATCTGTTCTGGAGAGAGATAGGCCGCTGTCCAAAGGCTCGGCGACTCGCTCGCCTCGTTGGCCACCGCCAGGGTCACCGGGCCGATGCTCGACGGAGCCAGCAGGTTCGCCACGCCGCCTTCCAGCAGTTGGATGTTGGCTGGCCGCAGGTTGCCGTGAACGACGCCGGCCCGGTGCAGCATGCGCAGCGCTCTGGCGATCGCGAGGCCGAGCTCGGCGGCCTGCTCGGGGCCGAGCGGCGCGCGCTGGAGCCTCTCGCGAAGCGTCTCTCCACCGCCGAGCGGCCACGCCAGATGCGCCGGCGGATCGAACGACCAGTCCACCAGAGCCGCGGGACCCTTCTCACCGTCGGCCTCGGCCCCGACGAGCATCTCGTTGTGGTCCACTGCCGCCCCGACCTCAGCCCGCGGGGCGTCTTCCGGGTAGCGCTGCAGCAGCACCCAGAACCGGGCGGCGATGTCCTGTGCGCGGTACAGCGGCAGCGGCAACTCACCCGGCAGGCACTGGAGCGGCTGCTGAATCCGAAACCGCGAGATGGTGTCGCCGGGCTTCATCGGGATGATGTTGGCACGGGCTCGCTGTTAGTACGGGCTCGCGGCTTCAGTACGGGCTCGCCGCTTCGCGGCATCGCGCCTGATGCCGGCCAGAAGGCCGGCGCACCGACACCGGAGAACCGACACCCGCGTACCGACCCAAGACGAAGAAAGCGGGCCTTTCGGCCCGCTTTCGCGAATCTACGGCTAGCGCGGCGGTCAGGCGGCTTCGGCGGCGGTCACCGTGACGGTGACGGTCCCGTCGTCGGCCTTCATCGCTTCGCCGGTGACCTTGGCGTTCTTGCCGCCAAGACCCTCGAGGGTCTTGATCGCAGCGGCGTCGGAGCCGGCGCGGTCGATCTTGACGACATCGTCGCCCACGAGGAGACCCATCTCGTTGCCGTCGCCCAGACACTTGGCGGCGCAACCGGCATGACCGGCGCCCTTCTGGCCGTTGCCAAAGCAGACCATGTCGAGGACCTCGCCGGTCCAGGTGTCGCCGGCAAGCGCGGGGGCGCCAAGCGCCAGCGAAAGAGCCAATGCCGCAAACAGTGCCTTCTTCATGCTGAGTCCTCCATCTTGGGGAGCGGTTCGGGAGAAAGAGACGGAACAGCCGGCAGGCTAGCACAAGGAACGCGGTGTTCCACACTCGCTCTGCAGCCCTGTCGGTGCGCCGGCCTTCTGGCCGGCATAAGCGCTATGCCATAGTCGCCCGCCATGGTCCGCCTGAACCGGTACTCCGCTCGCATCACCCAGGACAAGTCGCAGGGAGCGTCGCAGGCGATGCTCTACGGTGCCGGCCTGACCCCGGAGGACATGGGCAAGCCCCAGGTGGGGATCGCCAGCGTTTGGTACGAGGGCAACACCTGCAACATGCACCTGCTCGACCTGGCCGCGGCGGCCAAGGAGGGCGTGGACGCCGCCGACTGCGTGGGCCTGCGCTTCAACACGGTCGGGGTCTCGGACGGCATCTCGATGGGAACGGACGGGATGAGCTATTCCCTCCAGTCCCGCGACCTCATCGCCGACTCGATCGAGACGGTCATGGCGGCGCAGTGGTACGACGCCAACGTGTCGATCCCCGGCTGCGACAAGAACATGCCCGGCTGCATGATGGCGATCGCCCGCGTGGACCGTCCGGCCATCGTGATCTACGGCGGCACGATCCGTTCAGGCGAGTGGCGAGGCGGCAAGATCGACATCATCTCGGCCTTCCAGAGCTACGGCGAGGCGATCAGCGGCGCCCTGACCGACGACGAGCGGGAGACGATCGTCCGCCGCGCCTGCCCCGGCGCCGGCGCCTGCGGCGGCATGTACACCGCGAACACGATGGCGGCGGCGATCGAGGCGCTCGGCATGTCCCTGCCCTACAGCTCGTCGACTCCCGCCACGGCGCCGGAGAAGCTGGAGGAGTGCCGGCGCGCCGGCGCCGCCGTCAAATCGCTGCTCGAACAGGACCTCCGGCCGAGCGCGATCATGACCAGGGCCGCCTTCGAGAACGCGATGGTGCTGATCACGGTGCTCGGCGGCTCGACGAACGCGGTCCTCCACTTGCTTGCGATCGCCCGGTCGGCTGGCGTCGACCTGTCGATCGACGACTTCCAGAAGGTCAGCGACCGGGTCCCCTTCCTGGCCGATCTGAAGCCCTCGGGCCAGTACCTGATGGAGGACCTGCACGACGTCGGCGGCACGCCCGCGGTGCTACGGATGCTGCTGGAACGCGGACTGGTCGATGGCGACTGCCTGACCGTCACCGGCAGGACGCTGGCCGAGAACCTCGCGCCGCTACCCGACCTCGCCCCGGGTCAGGACGTGGTGCTGCCGTTCGACGAGCCGATCAAGGCCACCGGCCACCTCCAGATCCTCCGCGGCAACCTGGCGACCGAGGGTTCCGTGGCGAAGATCACCGGCAAAGAGGGCGAACGCTTCGCCGGTCCGGCGCAGGTCTACGACTCGGAAGAGGCGATGGTCGAGGCGCTGGAGCGCGGCGAGATCCGCGACGGCTCGGTGATCGTCATCCGCTACGAGGGCCCCAAGGGCGGCCCCGGGATGCCCGAGATGCTGAAGCCGACCTCGGCCCTCATGGGCGCCGGCTTGGGAGATCGCGTGGCGCTGGTCACGGACGGTCGATTCTCCGGCGGCTCGCACGGCTTCCTCATCGGCCACGTGGCGCCCGAAGCCCAGGAAGGCGGCGCGCTCGCCCTGGTCCGCGACGGCGACCGGATCGAGATCGACGCGGTGCGCAATACGATCGACGTGGCGCTCGACGACGCCGAACTGGAGGCACGCAGGAGCGCCTGGGAGCCGCCGCCGCTCAAGGCAACGCGGGGCACGCTGTATCGGTACGTCAAGACCGTCAGCTCCGCGTCGACTGGGTGTGTGACGGACGGCTGAGTGTAGGTGTGCCTGTCGGTGCGCCACAGTGTCGGTGCGCCACAGTGTCGGTGCGCCGGCCTTCTGGCCGGCATAAACGCGATGCCGCGAAGCGGCGAGCCCGAGTAAGAAACGGCCGCCGGCTAGAAGCCGGCGACGATGCTTCTGGCCGCCTAGCGGCGGCAGCCGGCCAGAAGGCCGGCGCACCGACACCACCGGCATCACCAACACCGCCGACATCACCGACACTCTCGCGTGCCGCGCAGGTGTGCTGACGACCACAGCCACTCCTCTGGTTCCCGGCAAAGCCCCGCCTGCACTGGGTTCAACCAGATGTAGCGGCGCGCGGCCTCCAAGTGCCGGGAATCTCGAATGAAGCGGTCGTAGTAGTCCCTCATCCAGAACGGACCGCTCCGACCAAGAAGCTGATTGGCCTGTCTCGCAGTTGTCGACTTCCACATGCGCACGATGTCGGGGAGAGGGGTCCGAAGCGGTTCTACAAGAACGTGCACGTGGTTCGGCATAACGCACCAATCGATGAGTCGATAGCGGTCACCGTCGGCATGAAGCAGTGATTCCTGCACCAGACGTGCGACTGCCGGGCGCCGCAGATGGCAGGCGCCGTAGCCGGTGTCCTCGAAGCGGCTAACGAGACGCTCCAGCCGGACTGCCCGTGCCTTGCCCAGTTCGAGATCCTCTTCGACCTCTTGCCGCCATCGCCTCAGCAGTTGCCTGGGAACGCTGTCCGCGAGCCGGAAGCCGACGCTCTGAACGACCATCGGACCGTCGAAGTGCGGGTGATAGCCACGCGAGTACCAACCAAGTCGCCGCTTCGGGTCGGGAACGTCATCGCTTGCCATGCCTGGTCTACGGGGTTGGCTATCGGGGCGTCCAACCAAGGCTGTCGACGCCGGTGTAGTGCCGGTGCACCGGGTGTCGGTGCCGTGTCGGTGCGGCGGCCTTCTGGCCGGCTGCCGCCGCTAGGCGGCCAAGAAAACGCGCCGGCCGAAGGCCGGCTCCTTTTCTCACTCGGGCTCGCCGCTTCGCGGCATCGCGCCTATGCCGGCCAGAAGGCCGGCGCACCGACACTTACACCTAGGCGCGGCCGACGATACGTTTGATGGGGCGCTTGATCGGGCCGGGGAGGCGGCGGCCGATGCGGACGGCGTGGCGTTCGAGGCGCTTGGCCAGGCTCTCGCGGGCCATCGAGAGGGGCCGGCGGCCGCCGTGCTGCAGCCACTTCTCTTCTTCCTCGGTCAGGGTGAGAGCCGCGGCGGCGGCCAGTTCCTCGACCTCGTGCTCGGTGGCGGCGCCGACGATGGCGTGCAGGGGAAGGTTCTGGGCGAGCACCCAGGCGAGCGCGATCTGGGGCACGGACGCGCCGCCGGCTTCGGCGAACTCGATCACCCGGCCCAGGCGGGCGAGGTTCACGTTGTGGACGTAGGCGGTGCGGCAGGCCTCGTCGACCAGGCTCGGGTCGGCGGCGAGGGCACGCCGGGTGACGCGGCCGGAGAACAGGCCGCGCGCGAGGGACGACCAGGCGAAGATGGC
Source organism: Thermoanaerobaculia bacterium (assembly GCA_965116955.1). Classification (GTDB taxonomy): domain Bacteria; phylum Acidobacteriota; class Thermoanaerobaculia; order Multivoradales; family Multivoraceae; genus Multivorans. The sequence continues at coordinate 993,056 of OZ220742.1, forward strand.
CATGCCGGTGCTCCGGTGCCACTCCCGGTCGTCGGCGGCCGCCTTGCCGGTCAGGGTGACGCAGCCTCCGCCCCACGGATCCTCGACCTGGTCGGCGAGTGAGAAGTTGGGGCTCGACGCGGCGGGCGGCGGACGGTCGTTGGCTTCCGCGTACTCGCAGGCCTCTTCGATCCGCGCGCAGGTCCAGTTCGAGAATCCGTAGGCGCCCAAGCGGCCGGCGGCCAGGTGTTCGGCGAAGGCGTCGACCATCTCGCCGACCGGCACCGCGGGGTCGTCGCGGTGGAGCATGTAGAGATCGATGGCCGGAAGCCGCAGCCGGTCGAGCGATTCGGCTAGGTCCTGGGCCAGGGCCTCGGGATTGACGCGCGGCCCGGCCGCATCGGGGTGGCAGCCCTTGGACAGGATGAAGACGTCGTTCGCGAGACCGCGGCGCTCAAGCCAGTCGCCGATGGCGCGTTCGGAGGCGCCGTTGCCGTAGACGTGGCCGGTGTCGAGGGCGTTGATGCCGTGCTCGAAGGCGGCGTCTAGGAGGGAGTCGGCTTCGGTTTGGGCGGCGGGGGTTTCGTCGTTGAGGGGCATGGTGCCGAGGATGAGGCGGGGGAGGTGGAGCCGGCCTTCGGCCGGCGCGTTCTCCTGGCCGCCTTCGGCGGCAGCGGGTCGGAAGACCCGCGCACCCAGCGGGAGGTAGGTCATGGCTCGGTGGGTCCCGACGGTGACGCCGATGCTCGACTCGAAGGGGTACTGGACGCCCATGCGGCGGCGGAGCTCGTCCATCAGCTCGAGCAGGCCGATGGACTCGGCGTGCGGCAGGAGCGGGCTCTCGACGTCGCCGTCGCGGAGCATTCGTGCGAGTTCGAGCGCCTGGTATTCGTAGCCGTTGCAGAGGAACGGGCACTCAAGCGTGGCGACGTCCTTCGCCTCGCACTCCAGCTTGAGTTGCTGGGCGCGCCAGAAGTCCGCAATCACGATCCTGCCGCGGTCGCCCTGGATGACGCCCGTCGCCGAGAGGGCCTTGCTGATGGAGGACTCGAGGTACGCCTCGGCGCCGTCCCCGAAGCGCAGGACGATCTCGCAGTGTTCGTCGACACCGGAGGGGGCGAGGTCGGCGCGGACTTCGATCTGCGGGATGTTGCCGCCGGTGACCCGCTCGCCGAAGACGAGCGACGCCAGCGAGAGGGTGTAGCAGCCGATGTCGAGCAGGCTGCCGCCGGCCAGTTCCGGATCGTAGAGCCGGCTCCCCGGGTCGAACTGCGCGCGGAAGCCGAAGGCGCAGACCACCCGGCTCGGCTCGCCGATCGTGCCGTTGGCGACCCAGTCCGCGGCCCGCTGGGTCGCGGGCAGGAACCGGGTCCACATCGCCTCGAGCAGCGGCCGCCCGCGCTCGCGGGCGATGGCGCACAGCCGGCGGGCCTCCGAAGCGTTGACGCAGAGTGGCTTCTCGCAGAGCACCGCCTTGCCGTGCCGCAGCGCCAGCGCCGCGTGCTCCAGGTGACCGGAATGGGGACTGGCGACGTAGACGGCGTCGACCGACTCGTTGCGCACCAGGTCCCGGTACGTCCCGACCTCGGCGTCCCTGTAGCCGCGCTCGGCGCTGAAGTTGGCCGCCCGCTGCGGCTCGCGGCTGCCGACGGCCACGATCTCGTGACCGTCCAGCCCATCGATTGCGGTGGCGAAGACGCGGGCGATGGCGCCCGGACCGATGATTCCCCAACGTACGGTTGCGACCATGATTCAGACCTTTCCGCGCAGCGCCTGGAAGGCCAGGTCGCGAGCGCGCCGGGGCTCGTAAATGAAGACACGACGGATCCTGGGGCCTATGCGATAGCGCATGCCGGCCAGCCGCCGCGACCAGCCGGCGCGGGGGCGGGCCACCGTCAGCGCGTAGTGGCCGGCGCCGGCGCCGGCGCCGGAGCCCGCCGCGAGGCGCTGGAGGTCGGCCTCCGGCAGACGGCTCCAGTCGACGGAGGTGGCGAGCGGCGCGATCAGGTCGCCGCCGTAGGGGCGCACGGACTCGACCCGGAAACCGGTGCGGACCAGGCGGGCGACGTCGCCCGAGCGGGTGGCCCGGGCGCAGTCGCCCTCCACCGGCGGCATCGGCAGCCGCTCGAAGCGCCGCGCAGCCGCCGGCAGCCGGCCGTAGGCGGCCGCGGCCGCGGCGCCGGTGCGGCCGTTCCACTGGTGACGGGCCGGGCCCACGTAATCGTCCACGAACAGCCGGCCGCCCGGTTCCAGGGCGTCGAGCACGGCGTCGAGGAGGCGCTCCAGCCGGAGGTGGGAGGAGAGGCCGCCGATGCAGCAGGCGGCCTGGTAAGCGGCGGCGGGGAGGACGGGGTTGCGAGGGTGGATGGGGAGGTGGCGGATGGTGGAGGGTTCGGGCTCGCCGCTTCGCGGCATCGCGCTTGGTGCCGGCCAGAAGGCCGGCGCACCGGCACTGGCACTTGAGGTGACGACGTCGACTTGCTTTGCGAAGCCGGTGTGGAGGAGGTGGTGGGCCCAGGCTTCGTCGCCGACGAGGAGGACGCGGTCGTGGGGTTCGGCGGGAGTGTGCTCCGTGATCCAGGCGGTGGGACTGGGAAGACCGGGGGGCGCAGATGCGGGTCGGAAGACCCGCGCACCCAGAGAACGGGTGTCGCTGTCGTCGGGACGCTCTTCCGGAACCGCTCCGCTGGGTGCGCGGGTCTTCTGACCCGCTGCCGCCGGAGGCGGCGGAGAATCGCCGGCCGCAGGCCGACCGCTCTCCTCAGCCACACCACCACTCCCCGGCCCAGCCCCCAACTGCTCCAGCCGCTCGCCCGCCTGCTGCCGCCACTGCAGCCGGAAGTACAGCGCATGCTTCCGCTCCGAGCACGTACGGCACGTCCCACAGGGATTCCCGCTCTTCAGACCGTCGACGATCTCGAGCAGAAGCGGCGCCCGCTCGACGTCCTCCAGAGAAGTCTCCGGGTACAGACCGATCGGCTGGTCCTCCCAGAAGATGCACGGCGAAACCGCGCCGTTGGGCCGCACCACCACGGTGTGACCCGGCCAGGCGCAGCCGGCGACCGCGGTGCGGAGGCGGCCGCGCAGACGCTGCCGGTCATAGAGGCCCGCCCGCCAGCGCATCAGGTGGCCGCGGAGGCCGATCGGCCCGCCGTCGTCGAAGTCGGGATACGAGACGAGACGGAGCCCGCGGGCGGCTGCGTCCTCCGCCGCGGCTGCGAGCTCGGCGCGCAGCGCGCCGGGGTCCTCGTCGTCGAGCAGCTCGTCCTCGGCGCTCACGTGCGCGGTCGGCGCCACGAATCGGACGTCGAGTTCATCGGCGCCGACTTCCTCGGCGAAGCGCGGCAGGTCGGCGAGGTCGCCGCGGTTCGTGCGCATCCACACGAAGATCAGCCGCAGCCCGGTGGCGGTACCGCGCCGGACCTCGTTCAGCAGGTCCAGCGAACGCATCAGCCGGTCGAACTTGCCGCCGACGCGGATCGCCTCGTAGGTCTCGGCGCTGGTGCCGTCCATCGACACGCCGACCGTGTTCACGCCGGCCTCGCAGATGGCCTCGGCCTTGGCCGGCGTCAGCGGCAGCAGGTTGGTCGGGAACCACAGGTCGGGCACGTCGTAGCTGCCGGCCTCGCGGACGATGTCGATGAACTTCGGGTGCACCAGGGGCTCGGCCGCGCAGCCCAGGGCGACCTTGCGGGCGCGCGGGAAGAGGTCGGCCGCGACGCGGGAGAAGGTCTCGAGCGGCATCATGCCGTTGCTCGACAACTGCCGGTCGAAGGGCAGGAACTGCAGCCGGTCGACCGCCGAGAAGTAGCACATCTTGCACTTCAGGTTGCAGCGCTCGGTGGTGTCGAGGATGACCTCGAGGGAGCGGGTCATGCGGGGAGGGCCTCCAGCATCGTCTGGCAGACGCCGCGGCCGGAACTCCTCTGGCGCCATACCGCGGCGATGCTAGCCGGGTCGCGTTCGCCGCGCCGCCAGGCCGCCTGCTCCTCGGCGATCGCAGCCGCCAGCGGCCCGGCGCGGTGGGCGGAGGCGACCCGGCCGTAGGCGCCGCCCTCGGACCAGCTTCGCAGGCTCGGGATCGGCGTTCCCACCACGGTCGCCCCCATCGAGAGCGCCTCGCAGCCGGCGTGCGGCGCGCCTTCCCACCGGGACGAAAAGAGGATGAAGCGGCTGCCGGCCAGCGCGTCGGCGAGGACTTCCGGGTACCGCGGCCCCTCGTAGACGACGTTGGGAAAGCGCCGGCCGAGGGCGCCGAAACGGTCCTCGCCGCCGGGGCCGAAGATGCGGACAGGATCGCCGCGCTCCTCGCCGCGAGCCCGGCCGAGGTAGCGGGAGAGCGCCCGGACCATCAGCGGCGCGTTCTTCTGGGGATCGTCCCAGCGGCCGATCGCCACCATGCCGCGCCGCTCTCGCTCGAGGTCGGGCGATTCGCAGTAGACCCGGTGGATGGCGAGCGGAGAGACGTGAACCCGGCCTTCGAGGCCGTTCGCGCCGGCCGTGCGGAGGAAGCGGCGGAAGTGGGACCTGGCCTCCTCGCAACCGAGGATGAGCACGTCGGACGACCCGGCGCTGCGGACGAACTCGGCGTCCTGCGGATCGGTGCGGCGGAAGGAGAGCAGGTAGCGCCGGGCGAGGAAGCGAAGCTGCCGGAGCTGGTGGCCACGGTCGGAGGAACCCGAGAAGACCTTGCGGCGCAGCGTGGCCAGGGGAAACGCGCGCAGACCCATCTGGCCGTCCGAGTCGCCCATCGCGATCGTGCGCACGCCGGCGCCGCGGATCAGTTCCAGGAGACTCGACATCTGGTGGAAGGACGGCACGATCGCCACGTCGGCCTCGAGGCCTCGCCAGAAACCGGCGTCTTCGAGGCCGCCGCCCCCGGGCGGCGAGACGATCGGCACGGGGAAGCCGTCGTTCGATGACTCGGGACACGCGACGAACGCCTCGTGGCCGAGCGCCTCGAGCCCGCGAACATACTCCTCGAACCGGAAGCTGCACTGCCTGAGCGGTGTGCCGTAGTTCCAGACGACCGCGACGCGCATGATGCACGACGCTACCGGACGGGGGTGTGACGGCGGGCTGCCCTGGTGCTGACGGGTTGCGGACCGGGGGCGGTCAGTTGCAGGGGAAGGCGAGGTTGTCACTCCTGGTGGACGCGGTGACGCCTTGCCGGTTGCGGTGGGTCCAGGTGTCCACGCCGTCGGTGACGTGGAGGTTGAAGGCGAGGTCGGTCACCGGCGCCACGAACACCCAGCGGTGGTTGTTGTAGCCGCAACCGTTCAGCACCTTGATCAGCACCTCCGCGTTGTCGCGGTTGAAGAACCAGAGCAGGCCGGATTCGCCCGAGGCCCAGATGCCGGCCCTGGCCTCGCCGATGTCGCCCGCGGGCGTCTCGTAGCACATGCTGACGCTGTAGCTGCCATCGAAGACGAGCGGTGTCGTCTCGGGGACGCAGTCGGTGTAACCCTCGTCGGTCGGCGGTTCGGGATCGGGATCGGGTTCGGGCTCGGGTTCGGGTTCCGGGTCGGGCATCGGATCGGCGTGGTCGACCGCCAGCCGAATGCCGTAGACGCCCGGGTTCGGGTCCTGCTGCCAGACTTCCCACGCGTCGCCCTCGTCGGGGCGGGCCCGGAAGGCTCGCCTGCCGGTGGAGTTGCTCGTGTCAACGGCCAGGAGCTTGGTGTTCTCCGGTGGCGTGCCGCGCAACCAGGACACTGTCGCCCAGACGTGTCCGGCCGGGAGTTCCTGGCCGACCAGATCCTCCGCCAGCCGGAAGCACGTGAAGCGGTCGGGCTGGGAAATCGCCGCCTGCACCGTGTACCTCTCCACTTGGGCGCCGGGGACTCCCCCTGCATCGCCGTAGAGCGTGAACCAGAAGTTCACGTCGGGATCCGTATCGTCCTCCGAGCGCACAATGCACGTCTCAGCCCACTGGATCGCACCCGGGCCGGACAACGTGAACCGCTGCCCGAACTCCATTTCGAACAGGACCTCGTCCGAGAACTCGTCCACCAGAATCACGGCGTTCTCGAAGCTGTCGTCGTCGTAGCTGTAGATCTCCGTGGCCGGCTGGGCGACGCCAACTACGCCGCCGGCCGTCGAGACGCGCTCAGCGCTGTGCACCCGGACGGGCAGCATGCCGGGCTGGTCGACCAGGTCGAGCCGCTCAGCCCGGACCGCCGCCCTCGGTTCGGGCAGCAGCAGGTCGCGGCCCGCCTGGGCGGCTACCGGCGGCGCGAAGGCAGGAAGCGAAGCGAGGACGGCGAAGCTGGCGGAGAGAGTTCTGGACGGCATCGGCAATTCCTCCCGGGAGTTGTCTGACGGAGCCTCCGTTTACCCAACGGGTGGTTCGCAAACCGCATGCCAACCCTCCCACACCCAACAAAGAAACGGGGCGCCGGGTGAGCACCCGACGCCCCGCATCCGCTAGCTGGTTGGCCTAGTTGTTACAGGCGAAGGCCATGGCGTCCCGGGTCGACGCCCCGCCGCGGGCACTGAACCACTTGAGTTGGTCTGTCGTCGTGTCCCGGACGGCGATGCTGTAGTCCGCGTCCGACGCCGCGCCGGCGTACAGCCCGAAGTAGCCGCTGCCGCTGCAGTCGTCGACGACTCGCACCAGCAGCGCCGGGGTGTCGTCACCGAAGGTGAACAGGCCGGCGGCGCCCGCCAGGCCCGCGGCGACCGTGCCGGCCGACTCAGCCGACATGCCCGCCATCCGGTACCGCACCCTCACCCGGAAGCGATCGTCGTCCAGCAGGCAGAGCCCATCGCTGCAGGCGGAATCGGGCGCCGGTCCGGGACCGGGTCCGGGATCGGGTGTCGGATCGGGCGCGTGCGTCCTCTCGACGACGAGCCGGATGCCAATGGCCTTGAGACCGCTTGAGCGGGACTGGCTGTTGGTGCGGCCATCCTGCCAGCCCTCGTTGACCGCGTTCTCGCTGACGGGAAGGTTCCTGTACCTCACTTCCGTCGCATGCTCAGGGATGCCGCTTCTGTCCACGTCCGCCTGGTCGGTGGAGGTGTAGTGGTCTCCACCGAGGCGCTTGCGCGTCCTCGTGTCCCACTCGACACCGACCCAGTGCATGCCCCTCGTCAGCGTCTTGCCGACCAGGTGGCCCCTCAGCCGAACACAACTGTGCGTCCCCGGTCGTCTGATGTCCGAGTCGTCGACGATGTAGGTCAACGCACTTCGACGACCCGGGTTGCGTACGCTGCCGTCGAGCTGATCGCTGTAGAAGCGCAGCTTGAAGTCCAGGGATCGGCTCGGATCGTTCTCGGGCCGGTAGAAACAGACGAAGGCGCTCACCACGGTGCTGTCGGCCGGCACGCGGAAACGCTGCGCCCACTCCACCATGCCCGTGCCGACCAGGTTCGTAGTCGGCCGCAACGTGGAGTCATCCTCAAAGTTCTCGAACCCGTTGTCGTCGTACCTGAGATCGTCCGTCTGATGGGTCGCCTGAATGACGCCGGTCGGGACCTCCGCCAGGGTGGCCCGGACCGTTGCAGTTCCGTGCGACTCGCCGGCTCGCAGCACCTGCTCCGGATCCAGCAGGTCGATTCCCGTCTGGGCCAGGAGCGGCGTCGAGGCGAACGCCAGGAGGCTCGTCAGGCAGATGAGATGTCGTGTGGTACGGCGGCTCATTCTCATGGTCTTCCCTTTCCGGTGACATACCCCGGTGTTGACTGGGAAATCTATACGTCCCAGTAGATTACGCCCAACTTATAGAAGAATGCAAATCAGCGCGGTACCGCGGCGGCGTGGCTGGGAGCGGAAGCCGGCCAGAGGGCCGGCGCACCGACAGTTGGCGCACCGGCACTGGCGCACCGGCAGGTTGACTAGGGCGCCGAGCAGGAGAACGCCATCAGCTCCTGCACCGGCTCGAACAGCGTGCCTTGAGGATTCTCGAACGTCCGCTCCTCGCCGGTCTCGGTGTCGGTGACGGTCATCGTCACGCCGAGGTCCGTCAGGCCGCCCGCGAACACCCAGCGGTGGCCGTTGAAGTCGCAGCCGTCGAGCACCTTGAGGACGATCTCGACGTTGCTCTCCTGGAAGAACCAGTAGAGGCCCGTGTCGCCGGTCAACGGCCAGGCGACGGCGTCGCCGGTCTTGCCGTCCGCGCTCTCCCACGTGGCCCGGACCGCGAAGCGGCCGTTCTCGAGGCAGAGGGTCTGTTCGTCGGGGATGCAACTGCCGTCGTGCTGGCGCTCCGCGACGGATGCCGGCCAGAAGGCCGGCGCACCGACAGTTGGCGCACCGACGTCCGCAGGCGCACCGGCACTGCCGCCGCGAAGCGCTTCCATCTCGTCGGCCGCGAGCAGGTAGCGGCTCTCACCGTAGAGGTTCGCGCCCTGGGAACAGACGGCGAAGGTCTCCTGGTCCTGGACCGGCTCGAAGGCGGAGCCCGGCCGGTTGTAGTAGGTGGCCGCCACACCGGTCGCCGAGTCGATCACCTTCATGATGACCTTGACGTCGGTCAGCCCGCCGGCGAACACCCAGTAGCGCTGGTTGAAGCGGCAGCCGTCGAGCACCTTGACCACGACCTCGACGTTGTCTTCGTTGAAGAACCACGAGTAGCCGGTGTCGTTCGTCAATGCCACGGCCGCGCCCGCGCCGGCATCCTCAGCGGACTCCCACTGGAGCTCGACCCGGAAGCGCCCCTGGTTCAGGCAAACCGTGTCGCCGTCCGGGTGGCACTCCGCGACTTCGGCGAGCGTGGTGGCGCCGACTTCGAGCGTGGGGCTCGAGCTGCCGCGGTTGTTCGTGGCGACGACCTGGTAGGCGCGGAAGGACGCGGGAGGGATGTTCTCGATGATCACCGACGTGGTGTTCGGCGGCAGGGTCTCGATGCGCATGAACTCGCTGTCGACCATTCGCTCGTGGATCTCGAAGCCCGTCTCGTCGCCGGAACGGTCCTGCCAGCGGAGTTCCAGTTCCGTCTGGCTGATCGCGGTGACGGTCAGGTCGGAGGGCGCCGCCGGACCCACCGGACCCACCGGCCCCGTCAGCGGATAGAGGAAGCGCACCGCGTTCCGGTCGTCGCGGTTGAGCGCCCCGCCGCGGCCGTCGCCGTGGGCGACCGCGCGCATGATCGCCTCGTCGGCCAGGCCGCTGCAGGGCTCGCCGACCTCGCAGGAGTGACCGATGCCCAGCGCGTGACCCAGCTCGTGGGTCATGATCTCGTCGTGGGCGCGGCGCGGGTTCGCGTTGCGGGCCAGCCACTCGCGGTAGCCGTCCTGGGTGGCGATGTTGGCCTCGAGGATCTCGTAGGCCTCCGCGCGCCCGCCTCGCGGCACCGGGTGGGGCGGGTCCGCCGCGCCGCAGAAGAAGTACGCGGCGGTGATCGCGAGGATGCCGCCGGTCTCCGGAACGAACGAGCCCAGAATCTCGTCTTGCGGGTCTTCGAAGCCGATCGAGTTCTCGCCGTTCGGCGCCAGCGTGAAGTCCTCGGTCGTGAAGCCGCTCTGGACCAGGTGCGCCCGGCTTCTCGGATCCCCGTTCCAGGCCCTCATGCCGGCCAGCACCGAGGTACGGCCCCCGCCCGGGGCGCCCGGCTGACCGCTTTCCTGTACGACCATGCCGACACTGTCGCCGCGGTCGAAGCTGCGCCAGCGCAGCCGGGTCCCCGGTCGCTCGCAATCGGCCGGGGCGCGAGTCAGGTTGTAGGGCGACGCGACCGCCACAGGCCTCTCGGCCAGGTCGGTCGCGAAGTAGTCCGCCGGCTGCTCGCGGCCGGCCACCCGGTCGGCGATCCAGCGCCGGAACGGCTCCGCGTGGCGCGGCAGGTGCGCCCGAAGCCGCGCATCCGACTGAGAGTCGTCGGGCAGCGGCGCCGCCTGCTGCAGCGACGGCTCGCGCATGAGCAACGTCCGGCCGCCCTCTTCCACCTCGAAGAACATGCCGAGCGCAAGTTCGGCGTTGCGGTAGACGCCCTCGACCGGGTCGAGGAAGAGCAGCATCCGGTCCCCCTCGACGAGACCGGGGAGTCCCATGATCCGCGCCGCCATGCCGCCGGGACCGATCCCGCCAAACTGGCGCACCACGATCGTGCCGCCGGGCACGAAGCCCTTCAGCACTTCCTCGACCTGGAACATGAAGTCGGTCGAGGGGATGCCCTCCACCGGCGCCGGCTCAGCGGCGATGACTTCGCCGAAGACGATGACGGGGGAACGGTCGACCATTGCCTCGTCGGTGGGCATGACGTAGACGAGGGCTTGCGCGGCGGAGGCGAGGAGGAGCAGGGCGGCGGCGGCCAGAATCGACGGGCTTCGCCCGGCGAGTTGCTGCCGCCTTCGGCGGCGGCGGGTCGGAAGACCCGCGCACCCAGCGTCGGGACAGAGAGGAATGTCGATTTGGCGATGGGTGGGCATAGCAGAGCCCGTCGCCCCGGGTGGACGGGCGAGGGAAAAGCGTGCGGATTCTAGCATCCTCGGGGGTTTCGCGGTCTTTCCGTTCGGGAGGAACACACGCTTCAACCCGTTCCGGAACGGCAGGATTCCCGCTCAGGAGAGCAGTTGACCGGCTCTCGCCGTCAGCTCGTCGAGCCTGGCGCCGAGTTCGAGCCGCGCCTCCTCGCGCTCCGCGGGCGTCGTCCTGCGCCCGAGCACCAGCGGCTCCCCGACCACGACCGCCACACGGGTGAACGGCGCGCCGATCCTCATGCGATCCCAGCTTCGCAGCCTGAACCCGCGGGCGGCGGCGATGCCGGCGGGGACGATCGGCGCGCCCGACGTCGCCGCCAGCACGATGCCGCCGGGCTTGGCCTCGCGGGCCGGCCCGCGAGGCCCGTCGGGCATGAGGAGCAGGGTCGACCGGTGCCTGCGGAGCTCGCCGTAGAGGTGAAGCGCCGCCTCGCGCCCGCCCCGCGAGGTCGAGCCGCGCGTGACGCGGATGCCCCAGGCACGGCCGATCCGCGCCGACAGCTCACCGTCGGCGGAGTGGCTGGCGAGGATGGACACCGGTCCGCCGGCGGGCAGCAGGAACCTGCGCACCAGCACCAGGGAGAGCGCGGTCTGCTCGTGCCAGCAGGCGAGCATGGCCGGCGGCTGCAGCGCCCGTTCCAGGTGCTCGCGGCCCTCGAAGTGGCGGAGACGCCAGGTGGCGGTCACGGCCTGGGACAGGAACCGCAACGCCACGGCGGCGGGCGCCAGGGCGGCGCCGCGGACTTTCATGGGAAACCCTGGGTAATGGGATGGTCCGCCCCGCTCCTTAGGGCCTCGTGATGGGCCAGGATGGAGCTTTCGTCCAAACAACAGTGAGGAGGCGGACCGTGGAGGAGGTTACTCGAGTGGGGATCGATCTGGGCAAGCATGTGTACCAGGTGTGCGGTATGGACGCTTCGGGGGCTGTGGTGTTGCAGCGCCAGGTGAGGGCGCCGCGGCTGATGGAGCTGATGACGCGTATCGAGGCTTGCTTGGTGGGTGTGGAGGCGAGCTGCGGCGCGCACCACTGGGTGGAGAAGCTGAGCGATCTGGGTCACGACGTGCGGATGATGAGTCCTCAGTTTGTGCGCCCTTACGTGAAGTCGAACAAGAGCGACTACAACGACGCGGAGGCGATCTGCGAGGCGGTGTCTCGTCCGACGATGCGTTTCGTGCCGTACAAGACGAAGGAGCGTCGGGCGTTGCAGCAGGTGCATCGGAGCCGGGAGGCGATGGTGGGTCTGCGCACGCAGTTGTCGAACCAGTTGCGCGGCTTTCTGGGCGAGTACGGGATCGTGCTGCCTCAGGGTCTGTCGGTGGTGATGCGGGAGGTGCCCGCGATCGCTTCGGACCCGGAGCGGGACCTGCCGGGCGAGTTTCGGGCTCTGCTGTGCATGCAGCACAAGGCTCTGATGCAGGCGGACGAGCAGGTGGCGGACCTGAGCGCGATGCTGGAGCGGGAGTCGAAGGAGAATCCGTTGTGCGAGCGTCTGCGATCGATCCCGGGGATCGGTCCGATGGTGTCGACGGCGCTGGTGGCGTCGGTGGGCAACGGCTGGGCCTTCGGCAGCGGTCGTCAGATGTCGGCTTATCTGGGGCTGGTGCCTCGTCAGTCCTCGACGGGCGGTCGCACGAAGCTGTTGGGGATCGGGAAGCGGGGCGACCGGTACACGCGGGCTCTGCTGATCCACGGTGCTCGGGCGGTGCTGCGCACGGCCCACAAGGGCGAGCGGACCCGTCTCAAGGAGTGGGCATTGGACGTCAAGCGTCGCCGGGGAGCGAACGTGGCCACGGTGGCGGTGGCCAACAAGCTGGCGCGGATCGCCTGGGCGGTACTCCGGCACGACAAGAGCTATAGCGACGCGCTGCACGTCGGCGATCGAACGAAGGCGTCGCGGGCCGCGTAAGCGACCCGAGGCACAGCGAACCAACCAAGGGAGGATTGCCCCACCAAGCAGTTTGCGAGGACTCGAACGAGCGATGGCGAGACAGGTCGGACCGGCGCGTCGATCAGCCTGGACCCGCGCACGGCCCATCGAGAGGCCGTCTGGGTGTAAAGAGGCCGGCGCGCGCGTACTCCATCGAGGCCAGGGAACTCGAACGAAGAGACTCCCATCAACAGGCCGGATACATGCAAGCAACTGCACCTAACTCGCCGGAAGCCCGGAAAAGAGCCCTTGCACAAGCGGGGCGGACCATACATGCGCGGGTCGTCTGACCCGCTGCCGCCGAAGGCGGCCAGGTGAACGGCCGGCCAGCGGCCGGCACCGTTAACCATGGAACTGCAGGTCGTAGAGGCGCTTGTAGGCGCCGCCCAGTTCCAGCAGTTGTTCGTGGGTGCCTTCCTCGACGATCGAGCCGCGGTCCAGGACGACGATCCGGTCGGCGCGCACGACGGTCGACAGCCGGTGGGCGATGACCAGGGCGGTGCGACCCTCCATCAGGTTGTAGATCGCCCGCTGCACGACGACCTCGGACTCCGTGTCGAGGTGGGAGGTCGCCTCGTCGAGGATCAGGATGGGAGCGTTCTTGAGCAGCGCGCGGGCGATCGCGAGCCGCTGGCGCTGGCCGCCGGACAGGTTCTGGCCGCCCTCGCCGATCACCGTGTCGTAGCCCTCGGGCATCGCCATGATGAAGTCGTCGGCGTAGGCGGCCGCCGACGCCATTCGCACCTCCTCCAGCGGCAGATCGTCGCGGCCGTAGGCGATGTTGTTCCGCACCGAGTCGTTGAACAGCACGGTCTCCTGGGTGACGATGCCGATCAGCGAGCGCAGGTTCTCGAGTGGCAGGGCGCGGATGTCGACGTCGTCGATCAGGACCTGGCCGGCGACTGGGTCGAAGAAGCGCGGCAGCAGGTTGACCAGGGTCGACTTGCCCGCGCCCGAGGCGCCGACGAGGGCAACGACTTCGCCGCGATGGAGTTCGAGACGGATGCCGGAAAGCACCCCCTTGCCGTGGCCCGTGTCCTCGTAGTCGAAGGAGACGTCGTCGAAGCGGATGCCGCGCTCGAGGCCGGAGATCGGGGGTGCGGTTGGGCGGTCGATGATGTCGCTCTGGATCTGCATCAGGCTATGGACCCGCTTGCCGCAGGCGACCGCTTCCTGCAGCACGAGGTTCACCTTGTTCAGCTTGCGGATCGGGTCGTACATCAGGAAGAGAACGACCAGGAACTGGAAGAACAGCGTGAACGTCAGGCGCCCGTCGCGGATCATCAGGCCCGCGGAGATGACCAGCATCGCGCCGCCAACCGCCGCCAGCGACTCGATCACCGGACTCGAAAGCGTCGACAGGAACTGGGCGCGCAGATTGGCCAGCAGATGGCCCCGAGTGGCCCGTTCGAAGCGCCGGCACTCGAACTCCTCCATGCCGAATGCCTTGACCACCCGGTTGCCCCGGATGCCCTCGGACAGGAATCCTGAGAGATCCGCCATCCGCTCCTGGCTGCGATGGGTGACCTTCCGCATCCCCTTGCCGAAGCGGGCCAGCAGATAGCCGAAGACCGGCACCGCGAACAGCGACACGATCGCCATCGTGAGGTGAAGCGTCAGCAGATACGCCGAGTACACCAGCAGCAGGGCGACGGACATGAAGATGTCGAAGAGCCGGGCCGCTACCGCGTTCTGGAGCTTGGCCACGTCGCTGACCACGCGGCTGTAGAGCTCGCCCGATGTGTGCTGCTGGTGGAAGCGGCTGGACTGGCGGATGATGTGGCGGTAGAGGTCGTTGCGAATGTCCGTCGTGAGCCCCAGGCCGGCGCGCTGGAAGGAGTAGCCGGAAACGAAGGCCATCAAGCTGCGAAAGAGTAGAACCAGGACCAGCAGGAGAGGCGAGAAGAAGACCTCGCGCCGGCCTTCGATGCCGGCCCATTCCTTCACGTCGGCGTAGAAGTCCGCGGCTGCGACCCTGAGGCTCTCCGTGCGCCGCTCGATGGAATCCCGTATCCGCCCCAGGGGGCCGGCATCTCCGCCCTCGGCGGGCACACCCACCGTGCCGACTCGGCTGAGCTCGGTCCTCACCTCCTCCTCGGAGGCGCCCAGGACCTCCTGGAACATCGGATTGATCAACCCGACGAAGGCGACTGTGGCGATGCTGAAGAAGAGGATCCCGATGAGGGCCAGGAGTCCCCAGTGCACGTAGCGGCGCGCGTATCGGAGGAAGAACGCGAGAAGTTCCATGCGGGTGCAGCATACTTCGGCGATGGCGGAGTCACCCCAGGACCGGGCCGCGTTCCTGCGCCAGGAGCTCCAGCGGCACGAGCGGTTGTACTACGGGGAAGCGAAGCCCGAAATCAGCGACCGCGACTTCGACCGCCTGATGGCGGAGCTTGCCGCGATCGAGGAGGAGCACCCGGAGCTCCGCACCGCTGACAGTCCCACGCAGCGGGTCGGCGGCGAGCCGACCGAGGGCTTCGAGCAGGTCGAGCACGAGCCGCCGATGCTGTCGCTCGACAACACGTACGACCACGACGAACTCGAGGAGTGGGTCGAGCGGCTCACCCGCCTGCTTCCCGACACGGAGTTCGAGTTCATCTGCGAACTGAAGGTCGACGGGGTGTCGCTGTCGCTTCTCTACGAGGACGGCGTCCTGACCCAGGCCGCGACCCGGGGCAACGGCCGGGTCGGCGACCTGGTGACCGCGAATGCGCGCACGATCCGGACGCTGCCGCTGAGGTTGCCCCCGGCGGCGCCCGCCCGGCTGCTGGTGCGGGCCGAGACCTACATGCGCCGGAGCGCGTTCGCCGCTCTGAACGAGCAGCGAGCCGCGGCCGGCCAGGAGCTGTACGCGAACCCCCGCAACACGACCGCCGGCACGGTCCGCCAGCTCGACAGCCGGGACGTCGCGCGGAGGCGGCTGGACCTGGCCTGCTACGAGTGGGTTCAACCCGCCGATGACGACGCCCAAGAGCGCCCGTCGCACGGCGCGAGTCTCGCCGCCCTGGCCGAACTCGGGCTGCCGGTCAACGATTCGTGGCGCCGCTGCAAGGGCCTCAGCGAGGTCGTCGCCTATTGCGACGAGTGGCAGGAGAAGCGCGGCGACCTGGACTTCGAGATCGACGGCGTGGTCGTCAAGGTGGACGACCCCGAACTCCGCGACCGCCTCGGCGCCACCGCCAAGGCGCCGCGCTGGGCGGTGGCGTTCAAGTTCGAAGCCGAGCAGGCCGAGACGGTGGTGCGGGCGATCAACGCCCAGGTCGGCCGCACCGGCGCGGTGACGCCGGTCGCCGAGCTCGAACCGGTGCTGGTCGCCGGCACCACGGTCAAGCGCGCGACGCTCCACAACTACGAGGACCTGGCGCGCAAGGACGTCCGGGTCGGCGACGCGGTGGTGATCGAGAAGGGCGGCGACATCATCCCCAAGGTGGTGTCCGTGTTCGAGGACCGGCGGGGCCCCGAATCGCAGCCGTTCGCGCCGCCCACGGAGTGCCCGGTCTGCGACGAGAAGCTGTACCAGCCGGAGGAGGAGGCGCTGCTCCGCTGCGTCAACGCGGCCTGCCCGGCCGTCGTCCGCGAGGCGATCCGCCACTTCGCGTCCCGCAACGCGATGGACATCGAGGGCATGGGCGACTGGCTGGTCGGCGAACTCGTCGGCGGCGGCCTGGTGCGCGACCCCGCGGACCTCTACGGCCTGACGGTGGAACAGCTCGCCGATCTGAAGAAGACGAACGACGCCCGGCTGGGCGAGAAGGCGGCGGCGCGCACCGTCGCCAGCCTGGCGGAGTCGAAGCAGGAGCGCTCCCTCAGCCGCCTGATCTACGCGCTCGGCATCCGCTTCGTCGGCGACAGCACGGCGTCGCTCCTCGCCCGCCGCTTCCGCACCGTCGATGGCCTGGCGGCCGCGTCGGCCGAGGAGCTCGAGGACGTCGACGAGATCGGCGCGCGGATCGCGGAATCGGTCCGGGCATTCTTCGACTCCGAGCGGAACCAGGACCTGCTCCGCCGCCTGAAGAAGGCCCGTCTCGAATTCAAGGAGGAAGGGACGGAGGCGGAAGCGGGAGAGGGCCTGCTCGAGGGCAAGACCTTCGTCCTCACCGGCACGCTCGAAGGCATGACCCGCAACGAGGCCGGCGCCCGGATCACGGCGCTGGGCGGCAAGGTCACCGGCTCCGTCAGCAGCCGGACGAGCTACCTGGTCGCCGGCGAGAAGGCGGGCTCCAAGCTCCGGAAGGCGGAGCAGCTGGGAGTGAAGGTGCTGACCGAGGCGGAGTTCGCTGACCTCTTGGCCAGCAAGCGCTAACTCAGAAAGCGAACAGCCGCCAACAGCGTCTCGTCGGGCCGGCCCTCGAACACTGCCCGCCACCCGGACAGCTCCGGCCGCCCGCCGAACAGGACGATTGTCTGGCCGTCCCGTTCAGCGCCCGCTCGCAGGCCAGCGTCGACCCGCCATCCTCCGGCCGCGCCCGGCATCAGCGCGGCAGACCGCGCCCTGAAACCCGGAGACCCTGCCGACCGCAGGCGGCGCGCCTCTTCCCTGCACGCGGAGTACGACGCCGCGTCGCCGGTCAGGGTTGCCGCGGGCAACTCGGCGCTGGCCAGGTGTTCCGACCCGATGTCGACCGCCCAGAGCGACCGGCGCACATGGGCCAACTCTTCGGGATCGCGAATGTCCTCGTGTCGCAGAAACTCGGCCCACGCACCGTCGGGCGTGTCGCTCAGGTACTGCACCGGCCCTTCACCTTCCGCGTGCCACCGGGCAGCCGGTTGCGAGCCGTCGCCCTCCTCCCACAGGAATGGGTAGCGGGGGTCGGCGTTGCGATAGGCGATCACGTGGCGGGCGACCAGACCAGGGCCCCGGCCAGGTCGCGGACCCGCCGTGGACCCGGATCTTCCGGCTGCCATTCGGCCTCGAGCAGTTCCGCCGGGCTCCGGCCGTCCAGCAGTGTGCGCGGTCGGTCGAACCAGCGCCGTACGCCGATGTCGTTGTAGGCCCCCGCAAGGTCGCCCGCGACCAGCGCCAGGAAATGCAAACGCGCGGCAACCACGTCGGGCACCGACCTCGTGCCCGCCAGGTAGCGTCGCAGGCTCACGGCCGAGACCTGCAGCAACCTGGCAAGGAGTTCACGCCCCAGCAGCCTGTCGAGCCGGGGTCCCTCGGCCGCCGGAACCGGCGAAGCCTCCAGCGCGTCGCTCAGTTGCTGGAGTTGACGGACGAATCCCTCACGTTCACCCGCGTCCCGCGGAACGATCGCGGGAAGGTGCCGTCCCACACCGGCACTCCGTATCCGGCCCAGCACGTCCTTCCAGACCGACGCGTCCAGCCTGTCGATGGCGCCCTTGCCCAGGATTCCCATCGCTTCCGCCCGGGTCAGCACCTGAATGCCCAGAGGCAACGACCGGCGGTCATCGAACGGATCGCTGACGGATCGAATACGGATATCACTCATCAGTCCGAACCGTATCCGAATCGGCGCCAAGCCGTCAACGGCGACCGAAGGCAGATCGAGCCCGGCCAACTCACCCGCGGCGTCCTACCGGGCTAGGGCTAGGATCGCGCTATGGCCGCAGCCCCCTGGGTCATCGTCATCGACGACGAGGCCGGTTCCCGCCAGTCCATGGCGATCGCCCTGGAGCGGGCGGGACTCCGCGTGCGCGTCTTCGACGACGCCGAACCGGCGCTCGGCTTCGTCGAACGGGAGCCGAAGGTGCGCCTGGCGGTCTGCGACCTGCGCATGCCGGGCATGGACGGCCTGGCGTTCCTGAACCGGGTGCGGGCCCAGGAGCTCGACCTGGCGGTCATCCTGGTGACCGGCTTCGGCACGATCGAGTCGGCGGTCGAGGCGATGCGCGTCGGCGCCGACGACTACCTGACCAAGCCGGTCGACCTCTACGAGCTGCGGAGCCGGGTCCTCAAGCTGATAGAGAACTGGCAGTTGCGGGACGAAGTCACGAACCTGCGCGAGATGCTCGACGAGCGGTTCGGCTTCGACGCCATCGTCGGCCAGTCGGCCGCGATGGAGCAGTTGTTCCAGCAGATGCACCAGGTCGCGCCGAGCCGGGCCTCGGTGCTGATCCTGGGCGAGAGCGGCACCGGCAAGGAACTCGTGGCGAAGGCCCTGCACCAGGCGAGTTCACGGCGGCAGGAGCGCTTCCTGGCGCTCAACTGCGGCGCCATCCCGAACGAGATCCTGGAGAGCGAACTGTTCGGGCACGAGAAGGGGTCCTTCACCGGCGCGGTCGGGCGCAAGATCGGCAAGTTCGAGCTCGCCGCGCGCGGGACGCTCTTCCTGGACGAGATCAGCGAGCTGATCCCCGAGCTCCAGGTCAAGCTGCTGCGGGTGCTCGAAGAGCGGCAGATCATGCGGGTCGGCGGCAGCAAGATGCTCGACGTCGACTTCCGGTTGCTGGCGGCGACGAACCGCAACCTGGAGGAGGCGGTCGAGCAGGGCGCCTTCCGGGAGGATCTCTACTACCGGCTCAAGGTGGTGACCCTGCGTGTGCCGCCGCTGCGGGAGCGCATCGACGACCTGCCGCTGCTCGCCGACCACTTCCTGAGAGAGTTCGCGGCCCGCGAGGGCAAGCCGGAGATGCAACTCTCGGGCAGGGCCCTGTCGTGCCTCGCCCAGAATCGGTGGCAGGGGAACGTGCGGGAGCTCCGCAACGTGCTCGAGACGGTCGCGGTCTTCCACGGCGGCGGCAGGATCGAGGTCGGCGATCTGCCCGAGGAGATCCGTCAGGCAGCCGAGGCGCCGGCCGAAGCCGCCGTCCAGACCGCCTTCGGCGAACCGCGGACGATGGCCGAGATCGAGCGTCACGCGATTCTGCAGACGCTGGACCGCACCGGCGGCAAGCGAGCCGAGGCGGCGCGGCTGCTGGGAATCGGTGTGCGGACGTTGCAGCGGAAGCTGAAGGACTATCGGGAGCGGGGGTTGGTGGGGGGCTAACCCGCACCCAGCATTGCTGCGAGCATCTCGGCCACTGCGGCCGGCATGCCGATCAGGACGGCTCGCGACACGATCGAGTGGCCGATGTTCAGCTCGCTGACGCCGGGAAGGGCGGCCACGCGGCCGACGTTGGCGACGGTCAGGCCGTGTCCGGCGTACGCCTCCCGGCCGGCGGCGAGGCCGCGCTCGGCAGCCGCCTCGATCTTCGTGAACTCGGCGTCCGCGTCGCTGCCCGAGACGCGCGTGTAGGCGTCGGTGTTCAGCTCGAAGCCGGTGACGTCGTGCTGGTCGTCGAGCGCCGCGAGCTGGTCCAGGTCGGGATCGACGAAGACGGCGACGCGGATGCCGGCCGCGACCAGACGACCGGCGGCGCGGCGCACCTGCTCGCCGCGTCCGATCAGGTCGAGGCCCCCTTCGGTTGTCACCTCGTCGGGGCGCTCGGGAACCAGCGTCACCTGGTCGGGCCGGACCCGCTCCGCGAACTGGAGCATCGCCTCCTCGGCCGCGATCTCGAGGTTGAGCCGGCCGCTGACCGCGCCCCGGAGGTCGACGATGTCCTGGTCCTGAATGTGGCGGCGGTCCTGGCGCAGATGCACCGTGATGCCGAAGGCGCCGGCCTCCTCGGCGAGCCGGGCGGCCTCCAGGGGGCTCGGGTAGCCGGCAAGCCGCGCCTGCCGCAGCGTCGCGACGTGGTCGACGTTGACGGAGAGGTGTGTCATGGAGTGATCCTAGTGGTCGCCGGCTTCGCCGGCGGCAATTTCGACGCCGCCTTCGGCGGCAGCGGGTCAGAAGACCCGCGCACCGACCCGCGCACCCAGCTAGCCGAGTTCGGTTTCGAGGATGCTGGTGATGCTGCCGCAGAGTTCTTCGATGCGGCCCTGGTCGGGGCCTTCGATCATCACCCGGGCGAGGGCCTCGGTGCCGCTGTAGCGAAGCAGAACGCGGCCTGAGGTTCCGAGTTCGCGCTCGACGGACGCGACGGCTTCGCTGAGGCCGGGGACGCTCTCGAGCGGCTGCTTCTCGCGCACGCGGACGTTGCGCAAAGTCTGCGGGAAGCGGCGGAAACCGGCCGCCAGGTCGGCGAGCGAGCGGCCGGACGCGGCGACGATCGCCGCGACGGCGGCGGCGGTGAGCAGGCCGTCGCCGGTCGTACCGAGTTCGAGGTCGACCAGGTGGCCGGACTGCTCGCCGCCGAGACGGATGCTCTCGCGCCGCATGACCTCGACCACCTCGCGGTCGCCGACGCCGCAGCGAACGACGTCGACCTTCCCGGCTTCGAGCGCCTTCTCCAGGCCCATGTTCGACATCGTCGTGGCGACGATGCGGCGGCCGGGAAGCGCGCCGCGCGCCGCGAGGTGGGTGGCCCAGACGTAGAGCAGGATGTCGCCGTCGCAGATGCGTCCCCGGTGATCGCAGAGCAGGGCGCGGTCGGCGTCACCGTCGAGGGCGACGCCGAGGTCGCTGCCCGTGGCGCGGGTGAAGTCCGCGATGCGACCGGTGCAGGTGGAGCCGCAGTCGAGGTTGATGTTCCGGCCGTCCGGCCGGTCGCAGGTGACGACGCAGTCGGCGCCCAGGCCGGCGAAGAGGCGCTCAGCATACGGAGCGCCGGCGCCGTTCGCCGCGTCGACGGCGACCCGCAGGCCGGCCAGGGGGCGTTTCGCCGGCAGCGAGGCCGCCAGGTGTTCGAGGTAGCGGTCGGCGAGTTCGGGTTCGTCGGGGAGTTGGTCGCCTGCTTCGCCGGCGGCGACTCTGTCCGCCGCCTGCGGCGGGAGCGGGTCAGAAGACCCGCGCACCCAGTCTTCGATCCGGTCTTCGATTGCCCGCTCGACGGATGGATCGACCTTGAAGCCGTCCGCTCCGATCAGCTTGACTCCGTTGTCGGTGTAGGGGTTGTGGCTGGCAGAGACGACGATGCCTCCGGCGGCGCCGAGCTCGGTGACGAGGTACGCGACCGCCGGCGTGGGCACGACCCCGGCCGAGCGCACTTCGCAGCCCGCGGCGCGGATGGCCGCGGCGAGCCAGCCGGTGATTTCGGTGCGGCTGGCGCGGGTGTCGCCGCCGAGGATGAGCGCCCCGTCGCCGCAGAGTGTGGCGAAGCAGTAGCCGACGGCCTGGACGGTGGGCCGGTCGAGCGGCGGCGTGCCGAAGACGGCGCGCATGCCGTCCGTGCCGAACAGGCTTGGCGTCAATTGCCCGCGCCGGAAGACTGGGGCTGCCTGGAAACCATCGGCACGAACACGTCGACGATGGTCGGGAACTCGACCTGGACGTGTTCGCTGTTGAAACGCACCCGCACCTGCGCCGCCGTGAAGTCCACTCCGCGCCCGGTGATGTCGACCGGGCCGGCCACCGCGACCTCCAGCTTGTTGATCTCCGAGCGCGATCCCCGGACCGTGACCAGCGGCGGCTCGATCCGGACGTTGTCGTAGTCCACGCTGACGCCGCCGATCGGCTCACCGATCGTGTCGACCTGAACCGGTACCGAGACCAGGATCTCCTCGTCGACGCGGAGGGTCAGGCGATCCGGCGTCACCGACACGACCTGGACCTGGTCGTCGGGCCGCACGACGTCCTCGGCGGCCAGCACGACCTCGACTTCCCGCGGGCCGCTGTAGGGGCCGGCGGCGAACACGTCGTCGGGCAACGGCACCTGGACGCGCACCTGATCGAGTTCCAGGGAGTCGATCAACTCGTCGCTGCCGCGAATTCGAACCTGAACCCCTTCGGGCTCGATGCTCAGCACCGTCAGGCGCTCGTGATCGGGAATCGTGAGGCGCCCCGCCACGTTCGCCTCGATCGGCGGCGTCGTCATCTCGCGCAGGCGCGGGCAGAACGACGCGGGCAGCCAGATGCCGATCGCGATCACGACCGCGAGGGCCCGGAACGTCCAGCGACTACCGTTCTCGCTCATCCCGAAGGCCTGCTCGTGCCGGGCGCCAGCAACAACTCGAAGAGCTGGTTGCGCAACTCGCGCAGGGTGAGGTCGCCGGTCAGCCGGCCCTCTTGCGCGATCGAGATCTTACCGGTCTCCTCCGAGACGACGACCACCACCGCGTCCGTCTCCTCGGTGATTCCGATCGCGGCGCGGTGCCGGGTGCCGTGTTCGATGGAAACCCCCGCGCTGGTCGTCAGCGGCAGAAAGCAGGCCGCCGCCGCGATGCGGTCCTTCTGGACGATCACGGCGCCGTCGTGGAGCGGCGTGTCGCGGGCGAAGACCGTCAGCAGCAGGTCGTGGGAAACCGCCGCGTCCAGGACGATGCCGTTCCCCGCGTAGTCCCGCAGACCGTCGATCCGTTCGACCACGATCAGCGCGCCCAGCTTCCGGACCGACAGGGCCTGGGCCGCGATCACGATCTCCTCGATCCCGGACTCGTCCGTCTGGTCCGTCGTCAGGCGCAGCAAAGGATTGCGGCCGACGCGGGCGAGCGCTCTCCGGATCTGGTTCTGAAACAGAACGACGATGACGATCGGCAGCGCCGGCAACAGGTAGTTCAGCGATGCCTGCAGCGTGTCCAGGCGAAGCAGCGCCGCGATCCACGCCGCGCCGGCCAGCACCAGGATGCCGACAAGGATGCGAACGCCCCCGGTGCCGCGAATCAGGAGCAGCAGGTTGTAGACGACGAGGCCGACCACCAGGAGGTCGACCAGATCCCTCCAACCGAGAAGTCCGAGCGGTTGCGCCAGGTCCGCCGTCTCTAACGCTCCGGCTTGGGCATCGGCAGGGGAACCGGGTCGGGTTCCTGCCGCTCCGCGATCGTTGCGGGTTCGGGCGTGCCGGCCACGTCGGGCGCCGGCGCCTCATCCGCGGCGGGGGCCTCCTGACCGTCGTCCGGCGGTTCCAGGTCGGGAATCGGGGTCGTCGGCCGCGCCGGCGTCAGATCCCGGCCCGTGGCCTCGAGGATCAACTGGTAGACGCGGTCGCCCTCGATCGATTCGACCTCGAGCAGTTCCCTGGCCAGCGATTCCAGCAGCTCGCGGTACTCGGAGAGGATGTCGCGGGCCTTGTCGTAGCCGCGCTGGACGATGGCCTGAATCTCGGTGTCGATCGACTGGGCGGTGTTGTCCGAGTAGTCGGAACGCTGGCTGAAGTCGCGGCCCAGGAACACCGGCTCGCTCTTCTCGCCGAAGTTGAGCGGCCCGAGGTCCGACATGCCCCACTCGCAGACCATCTGCCTGGCCATGTCCGTGGCGCGCTCGATGTCGTTGCCGGCGCCGGTGGTGATGTCGTCCTGCGTCAGTTCCTCGGCGACCCGCCCGCCCATGAGGATCGCGATCTGGGCATCGACGTACTTGCGGCGGTAGGTGTGCTTGTCCTCGGTCGGGAGCTGCATCGTCAACCCGAGGGCGCGGCCCCGCGGGATGATCGTGATCTTGTGCAGGGGATCGGCCTCGGGCATGAAGGCGGCGACCAGGGCGTGGCCGGCCTCGTGGTAGGCGGTGACCTCCTTCTCCTGCTCGGTGAGCATCATGGTCTTCCGCTCGGCGCCCATGATCACCTTGTCCTTGGCGAACTCGAAGGAGGCCATGTCGACCTTCTTGTGGTTGCGCCGCGCCGCGATCAGCGCCGCCTCGTTGACGAGGTTCGCCAGATCGGCGCCCGAGAAGCCGGGCGTGCCGCGGGCCAGCACCTGGAGATCGACGTCGGGATCGAGCGGGATGTTGCGGCTGTGGACCTGAAGGATGCCGAGGCGGCCGGCGATGTCGGGCCGGTCGACGACCACGCGCCGGTCGAAGCGGCCGGGCCGCAGCAGCGCCGGGTCGAGCACGTCCGGCCGGTTGGTGGCCGCGATGAGGATCACGCCCTCGTTCGTCTCGAAGCCGTCCATCTCGACCAGCAACTGGTTCAGGGTCTGCTCGCGCTCGTCGTGACCGCCGCCGAGGCCGGCGCCGCGGTGGCGGCCGACGGCGTCGATCTCGTCGATGAAGATGATGCACGGTGCGTTCTTCTTGCCCTGCTCGAACAGGTCGCGGACCCGGCTGGCGCCGACGCCGACGAACATCTCGACGAAGTCCGAGCCGGAGATGGAGAAGAACGGCACGCTCGCTTCGCCGGCGATCGCCCGCGCCAGCAACGTCTTGCCGGTTCCGGGCGGACCCATCAGCAGCACGCCCTTGGGAATGCGGCCGCCGAGCTTCTGGAACTTCTGCGGCTCCTTCAGGAACTCGACGATCTCGGAGAGCTCCTCCTTCGCCTCCTCGACCCCCGCGACATCCTTGAAGGTGACCTTCTTGCCGGTGGCGTTGAGGAGCTTCGCCTTGCTCTTGCCGAAGGAGAGGGCGCGGTTGCCGCCGCTCTGCATCTGGCGCATGAAGAAGATCCAGAGCCCGACGATCAGCAGCAGCGGACCCCAGGTCATCAGGACCATCGTCAGCGTGTTCTGCTTGACCTCCTCGACCTCGATCCGAACGCCCTGCTCACGGAGCAGGGCCATGAGCACCGCGGAATCCTCCGGCAGCACCTGGGTGGTGAAACTGCCGTCGCCGACGCCGTCGCGCGGCCGGGTCTTGTAGGTGCCCGTCACCCTGCCGTCCGTGTCGATCTTGACCTCTTCCACGCGGCCCTTCCCGACATCGTCGAAGAAGTCGCTGTAGACGATCGCGCCGCGCCGCGCCGCGCCCTGGTTGAACAGGTTGAAGATGAGGATCACCATCACGAAGATGGCGGCCCACAGGAGGAGGTTCTTGAGCGTTGCGTTCATTTTTCCGAAGGGGGCGTCACACGCGGGGACAACGGTCCCGAAGCCCGCGGGATTCCGTAACCACTGTACGAGCGGGTGCCCGGAAGGTTGTCATTCCAGCCCCCCGACTTCAAGGGATCCAATCCCTTGATTCTCCCCGAGACGTGGGCGGAGCACCCGGAGCCGGTCGCGGTTCTGTTCCCAGCGCCAGCCGCCGCCGCAGTCGCAGCCGACGGCCCGGCCGCTCGACTTCCGGCGTCCGAGCTGCCGCGCCAGCTCCCGCCGGGCGTTCCGCGTGGGCGGATAGGCCGCGCCCGCCAGGCGGTGCAACCGGGCCAGCGCCGCCGGCCACAGTGACGCCGGCAGCCGCGTGAGCGCCTCGACCTCGACCTCGCAGGACTGGTCGCCGGAACGTGGCGCCAGCGCCTCGTCGAGCAGACGGCGCACGGTGGGCTCGGCCCCGCGGGCGGCTCGGGCCAGGCGGACGAGGCGGTCGCCCAGGTCGGGGGTCTCCGCCGCGAGGACGGGGAAGAGACGGCGGCGGACGAAGTTGCGCCGCGGCCCGGAGTCGCGGTTGGTCGGATCGTCGACGGGCTCGATGCCGCACAGGGCCGCGTAGTCCCGGAGACTGCCGGGGTCCATGTCCAGCAGGGGACGGAGCAGCGGCAGTCCGAGCCGGTTCGACACCGGCGGCATCGCTCCGAGACCGGCGGTGCCGCTGCCGAAGAGGATGCGGAGAAGAACCGTCTCGGCCTGGTCGAGACGGTGGTGAGCGGTCAGGACCGCGGCCGCCTGAAGCGAGCGGGCGGCGGCGGCGAGCAGCCGGTAGCGCTCGGTGCGGGCCCATTCCTCCACGCTCCAGCCCGGCGGCAGGGAGCGCGCGACGTGGACCTGGAAGGGGACCCCGAGGCGCTCGGCGATCCGCGCGGCCGCCCGGGCCCGCCGGGCGGAGCCGTCGTCCAGCCGGTGGTCGACATGGACGGCCACGGGTCTCCAGCCGAACAGGGGCGCGCCAGCCCGCATGGCGAGCAGCAGCGCCGTCGAATCGGGACCGCCCGAGAAAGCGACGGCCAACGGAGCGCCGCGGACCGTTCGGGCGAGTTCCGGGCGCCCGGAGAAGAAACCGGCAACCGCGGTGCCGACCGGTTGAATGGTCATCGCCGCAGCCCGGCAGCCCGCGGAAGGGTGAGGTGGTGGCGGTGGAGGGACTCGAACCCCCGACACAGCGGATATGAGCCGCTTGCTCTAACCGGCTGAGCTACACCGCCGGATCGACGCGGAACCCTAACCCGATCGCTCAGGGGCCGGGCTTGCGCAGCGAGTCCTGACAGCTCCGGAACTGACCGAAGAAGCTGCGCATCGACTCGGACAGCGCCTCGTCGTTCAACCGGTAGATCACGTTCTGGCCGCGCCTCTGGTCGATCACCAGGTCGGCTTCCTTGAGCACGGACAGATGGCGCGAGATGGTCGGCTGGGAGAGATCGAACTCGCCAACGATGTCGCCAACGCAACGCTGCTCGTCCTCCAACAGCCGGAGTATGTTCTGCCGGGTCGAGTCCGAGAGCGCCTTGAAGACCTTCGTCATGTGGCGGGAGCGCCGGTCGCGAGGCTCGAGGCCGCTCAGCGAGCCGCCCAGGCGTACAGGCCGATGTTCTGTCTTCTGGTCCACGATCAGGGGTCTCCAGTGAATGAAGAGAGTTGGCCATTATGGCATAACTTCCTCCCGAAGTGGGACTTCAGGCACCCGAAGTGAGCCGCGCGGGCATCAGGAGACCCCTGCGACGAAGCTCCCGGCGCATTCGGCTGAGCACCGTCGCCACGGTCGCCGGCGCCAGTTGGACCGCGCGCGCCGCCTCGCGGGAGTTCCAGCCGTCGAGCACCATTCGCTCCGTGAGCCAGATGTCGCGCCGGGCAGTGCCGCCGGGTCTGGCGACACACCAGCACTCGCGACGGAACCGGCGGCGGAGCTCCTGCGCGTAGATGAGGTCGAAAGCACTGGAGGCCCGGCTCGGAACGTCGAAACCGTCGACGTGCTCGGCGAGCGCCTCCAGGGCATCGATGCTGAGTTCGATCGCCGGACCGCGCTTGAGCGCCCGGCGGGCGCGCAACCAGTCGATCAGGGTGCTCCGGGCGACCCGGCGCAGGTAGGACCGGATGGTCGTTTCGGATCGTCCGCGGCAGCCGCGCAACACTCTGCGATCGTTCTGCAGCAGGCGGACGTAGGTCTCCTGGATCACCTCGTCGAGGAGATCCCGGTTCAGGTACACGCCGTAGCTCCGTCCGAGGCCGGAGAGGGTGCTCCGCAACATCGGGTCGACACGCCGAACGAGGGATGCCCAATCCGCATCCCGGGCGACGCACTGGCGCCAGAGCACGGGGAAGTCGCGCGACTCCCTGCTCTGCTGGTCGTAAGTCTCTGGGGTCATCTTCCGCTCCATGCAAGTGGAGCGGAGGCGCCCGGGCCGGCCTACTCAGGGTTTGGCGAGGGCGGGAGAGCGTAACACTCCCCGCCCACCCCGTGGGGGCTAACGCATCTTCTCTTCGACGAACTCGACGTGGCGGCGGATCTTCGGGTCGTACTTCTTCAGCTTCAGCTTCTCCTGGCTGAGCTTCTTGTTCTTCGTCGTCGTGTAGAAGTACCCGGTACCGGCACTCGATACGAGCTTGATCTTTTCTCTCACGTCGTCACCTCCGAATGCGACCGGCGGCTTCAAGGGCTGGGAGCGGAATGGCGGGGCCGACGGGACTCGAACCCGCGACCTCCGGCGTGACAGGCCGGCATTCTAACCAGCTGAACTACGACCCCGTGCGTCCGTCCTCGTCGTGTACTCCCTCGATGCTACGTCCTGTTCCCTGGTCGCGCGTACTCCGGAACCTCCGTGGTGGGAGGTGGGGGATTCGAACCCGCGACCCCCTGCGTGTAAAGCAGGTGCTCTACCCCTGAGCTAACCTCCCCGGCGGCGACCCGACGGTCGTCCGGCGGACATCGCAGGCCGCGGAATCTTAGGGCAGGCGGTGGGCCTCGTCAATGAACGCCCAGGCAGCCTCACTCCGTGGCACAATCGCGGCGGCAGAAACACCTTCCCCTGAGGAGTACTCACTCATGCACGAAGTTCCCGATCTGGCCTACCCGTTCGACGCACTCGAGCCCCACATCGACGCGCGGACGATGGAGATACACCACGACAAGCACCACGCGGCCTACGTCGCCAACCTGAACGGAGCGCTCGAAGGCCGGGACGACCTCGCGGCGAGGAGCGTCGAGAACCTGCTCAGCAACTTCGACGAGGTGCCGGACTCCATCAAGGGTGCCGTGCGCAACCACGGTGGCGGCCACGCCAACCACTCGCTGTTCTGGTCCGTCATGAGCCCGAACGGCGGCGGCGCGCCGAGCGGCGACCTGGCCACCGCCATCGACATCCGCTTCGGCAGCTTCGACCAGTTCAAGGAGCGCTTCGTCAGCACCGCCATGGGCCAGTTCGGCAGCGGCTGGGGCTGGCTGGTCAGCGGCGACGACGGCCTGGCCGTGATCGCACGGCCCAACCAGGACTCACCGCTGATGGAGGGCCTGACGCCGCTGCTCGGAGTCGACGTGTGGGAGCACGCCTACTACCTGAACTACCAGAACCGGCGCCTGGACTACCTGAACGCGTTCTGGAACGTGGTGGACTGGGAGGCTGTGGCGGCGCGGTTCCGGGGCTAGCCAGAAAGGTCGGCCTTCGGCCGGCGTCCTGTTGCCGCCTTCGGCGGCGGCGGGTCAGAAGACCCGCGCACCAGCGACCAGGCCGGAGCTGCGGTTGCGGCCGCGGGTCTGGCGGTCCTGCTCCATGCGGCGTTCCAGCAACTCCTCGGCTTCGTCGAGGAGTTCGAGCGCCCGCGCGAGCTGGTTGTCGAGTTGCCGTTCGGCCTTGAAGCCCTCGGTCAGGCCGAAGGCGGTGTTGAAGATCTCGTAGCGGAGCCGCACGCGGGCGTGGCGCTGGACGGCGGGATCCTCCAGCGCCTCGGCCAGTTCATCGGCGGAGACGAGATCCTCCTCGACGATCCAGTCCCAGAACCGCTCCAGGTAGTCGTCGGGCACCCGCCAGTCGGTTGATTCGACCCCCTCGGGCACTCCCTGCTCGAAGGGAAAGCGGTGGAATCCGCTCTGGATTCGCAGGCGAGTGATGACGGGCGGATCGTCTTCCAGTTCGACGACGTAGTCGGGGGTCACGCCGCCGCCGCCGTACACCTTCCGGCCGAGGTCGGTGTAGAAGACGGGGCGTTCTTCCTTGTCCGGTGGATCGATTAGCGGCACCGGATTTGCCGGTGCAGGCTCTTCGTCGTCTTCGTCGCCGTTGTCG
Organism: Thermoanaerobaculia bacterium; assembly: GCA_965116955.1. GTDB lineage: Bacteria > Acidobacteriota > Thermoanaerobaculia > Multivoradales > Multivoraceae > Multivorans. Next base: position 1,022,350 of record OZ220742.1, read on the forward strand.
CCGTTCGCGTCGTACCCCGTGTAGTAGTCCCAGTACGAGGAGTAGTCGCGCTGGATCAGCCGCCCCGCCGGCGTGTAGTAGCGGGCCGTCGTCAGGGCCAGCCCGGCGCCGTAGGACAGCTCGTAGACCGTCTGCACCAGACCCTTGCCCCAGGTCGACTCCCCGACGACCAGGCCCACGTCGTGATCCTGAATGGCCCCCGAGACGATCTCGGAGGCGGAGGCGGAGCTGCCGTTCACGAGCACGACGATCGGCAGGCCGAGCGGCTCGTGGCGGCCCGTGGAACGGTACGACTGGTGGGAACTGTCGATCCGGCCCCGGGTCTGGACGATCGTCGTACCGGGAGGCACGAACTGGTCGGAGACCGCGATCGCCTGGTCGAGCAGGCCGCCGCCGTTGAACCGGAGGTCGAGGATCAACCGCTGCATGCCCTGTTCCCTGAGCTCGGCCAGGGCGCGCGCGACCTCTCCGCCGGTGGAACGGGAGAAGTCGGTGATCCAGAGGAAGCCGGTTTCCGGCGTCAGCATGTGGGCGTGGCGAACCGTCTCCTGCGGGATCTCGGCCCGCGTCACCGTGACCTCGAGCGGTTCGTCCAGGCCGGGGCGAAGCAGCGTCACCGTGACGTCCGTTCCCTTCGGACCCTTGAGCTTCCGGATCGCCTCGTTCGGGTTCATCTCCTCGGTCGGCTCGCCGTTGATCAGGTGGATGATGTCGCCGGCCCGGATGCCCTTCTCGTAGCCCGGCGTGCCCTCGATCGGCGAGATGACGGTCAGACGGTTGTTGCGCGTTCCGACGTAGATGCCCAGGCCGTAGAACGAACTCTGCTGGCGTTCGCGCATCGAGTCGTAGGCCACCGGCGGCAGGAAGGTCGTGTGCGGATCGAGGTTGCGCAGCATGCCCCCGATCGAGGCGTAGACGAGATCCCGATAGGTGACGTCGTCGACCGCGTAGTTCGCGTGAGCCGCCTCGACCAGCTCCGTGTAGACGCGGACGTGGGCCATCTCGCCCGCGTCGAGGATCGCCAGCAGGTTGCCGCCCGCGAGCCCGCCGACGACAACGGCCGCGGCAAAGAGAAGAAGTGCCAGATTGCGCCAGGGTTGCTTCACGGGAAGGCGGGAGTGTAACAGCCGCTTGGCGTATCATGCCGAGCCATGTTCGGCCCGATCGGCATGCAGGAGATGTTGTTCATCATGGCGGCGGCTCTCCTCATCTTCGGTCCCAGGAAGCTGCCCGAGCTCGGCCGCACGCTCGGCCGCGGCATGGCCGAGTTCCGGCGCGCCACGAGCGACCTGAAGCGGTCGATCGACGTCGAACTCGACGAGGAGAAGCGACCCGCGCCGGCGCGCCGCATCGACACCCCCAGGAGAAGCGGCAGCGGCTCGGACGCGGGGAGCTCGAAGAAACCGCGCGAATCGGGCGCCGGGGCCCCGAGTGACCCCGCAGTCTGAGGACGACGGTCCGGTCCAGCCGCCCGAAGCGCCGGAACCGGAGCGGTTGCCCGAGACGAGACTGGGCAAGCGGAAGCCCGACGAGGAGGAAGAAGAGCTTCCGCGGATGACGCTGCTCGAGCACCTCGACGAGCTGCGCCGCCGCATCCTGCGCACGCTGATCGTCGTCGTGGTCGCGTTCTTCGGCTGCTTCGCGTTCGCCGAGACGATCTACAACCTGCTGGCGAGACCGATCGAGCCCCACGTCGATCAACTCGTCTTCGACGGCGTCGCGGATCCCTTCATCGTGCAGGTGAAGGTGGCGCTGCTGGCCGCCGTCTTCGTCACCTCGCCCTATCTCGTCGCCCAGCTCTGGGGGTTCGTCGCGCCCGGGCTCTACCGGCGCGAGAAGCGCTACGCGATCCCCTTCATCTTCTTCGGCTCCCTCTTCTTCCTGGGCGGCGGCGCCTTCGGCTACTTCGTCGCCCTGCCCTTCGCGACCGAGTTCCTGGTCAACATGGGCCTCAACGCCAACTGGGACGCCGACATCCGGATCGAGCGCTACTTCAGCTTCGCGGTCAACGTGTTGCTCGGACTGGCGGTCATGTTCCAGCTTCCCATCGTCATCTTCATGCTGTCGCAGCTCGGCGTGGTGACGCCGCGGTTCCTGATGCGACACTTCCGCTGGGCGGTGCTCATCATCATCGTCGTCTCCGCGGTGATCACGCCGACGCCGGACGCGGTGAACATGACGATCGTGGCGGGGCCCACGGTGCTGCTCTATCTCGTGGGTGTGGGCGCCTCGGCGCTGGTGCAGCGGCGGAGGAAGCGGATCGAGGAGGAGGAGGACTGACTCGCGCGTGCCGCTTCGCGGCAGCGCGCCTGATGCCGGCCAGAAGGCCGGCGCACCGACACCGCGCACCCAGCGTTTACGAGACGGGGCCGAGGGCGTCGATGATGCGGTCGACCAGCTCGCGGGCGGCGCCGCGGCCGCCGCGGGCGTCGAGTACGAGGTCGACGTTGTCGCGGACTTCCTGCACGGCGTCGGCCGGGGCCGCCGACAGGCCCGCGGCGCGGAGCACCGGCAGATCGACCAGGTCGTCGCCGACGTAGGCGACCTCGGACGCTTCGAGTCCGCGGCGCTCCAGCAGGTCGGCGAAGGCGGCGGCCTTGTCGCGGCAGCCCAGGAGGACCTCGTCGAAGCCCAGGTCGGCGGCGCGGCGCTCGACGGCGGGGGAATCCCGCCTGGCGCTCAGAAGACCCATCCCGAGGCCGGCCTCGCGGGCGCGCCGGACGGCCAGGCCGTCCCGGGTGTCGAACGCCACCGCCACCTCGTCGCCGACGTAGTAGAGCCGGCCGTCGGTGAGCACGCCGTCGACATCGAAGAGCAGGAAGCGGAGCCGCAGGACAACGGAGGTGAGCATGGAGGACATCCGCGGGCGCTTACTTCCGGCGCAGGCCCCAGAGGTCGTGAATGTGCACCAGGCCCCGGACACGGCCGCCGTCGCCCGTGATGAACAGCGACGTGATGCGGTGCCGCTCCATCGCCTCCTGCGCGACGGTGACCAGGGCCTCCGCGGGGATCGTCTTGGGATCGGGCGTCATGTAGTGGCGGACCGAGCGGTCGAGGAAGGCGGCACCCGCCTCGCCCACTGCCGGCTCCGTGTTCAGCAGCCGCCGCAGGTCGCCGTCCGAGATCACCCCGCGGAGGCCGCCGGCGTCGTCGATGACTGCGGTGATGCCGAACGACTTCTCGGTCATCTCGAACAACGCCTCGCGCAGGGACGCCTCGAGGCCAACACGCGGCAGGGAGTCGCCGCGGTGCATGACCTGCTCCACCGTCATCAGGCGGCGGCCCAGCTCGCCGCCGGGATGAAGCGTCGCGAAGTCCTCCAGCGTGAAGCCGCGGGCCTCGAGCAGCGCCATCGCCAGCGCGTCGCCCAGGGCCAGGGTGGCGGTGGTCGACGCGGTGGGCGCCAGGTTGAGCGGACAGGCCTCCTGGTCGATCGCGGCCGAGAGGTGCAGATCGGCCCGCTCGGCGATCGTGCTCCGGGCGGCGCCGGTGATCGCGATCAGGGGAACGCCGCGGCGGTGCAGCACGTCGATCATCTTGAGCAGCTCTTCCGTGCCGCCGGACGACGACGCGGCCAGGACGACGTCGCCCGGCACGATCATGCCGAGGTCGCCGTGGATCGCCTCGGCCGGGTGGATGAACAGCGCCGGGGTCCCGGTCGAGGACAGGGTCGCCGCCACCTTCTTCATCACGTGGCCGCTCTTGCCCATGCCGGTGCAGACCACGCGCCCACGGCAGTCGCGCATCCGCCGCACCGCCTCCGCGAAGTCCTCGCCGAGCTGGCCGATGAGACCCTCGATCGCCGCCGCCTCGATCTCCAGCACCTTGCGGGCGATCTCCAGGCTGCGCTCCGAGTCGACCGCCGCCGCCACCGGTTCGGCCACCTTCGACCCGGTCACACCCAGGGTCCCTCCGCCGCCCGCGAGCGGTGGATCTCGAGCGCGGACAGGAGCAGCTTCTCGGCCCGCCGGAGCGGCAACTGCGTCTCCCGGTCGCAGCGCGCGCTGTCCGGATCGGGATGCACCTCCAGGTAGAGACCGGCGGCGCCGGCGGCGATGGCGGCCCGCGTCAGCGGCTCGGCGAAGCGGCGGTCGCCCCCGCTCTCCTTCTCCCGCGCCCCGGGAAGCTGCAGCGAGTGGGTCACGTCGTAGAGGACGGCGATCCCGTGCTCGGCCAGGATCCGGAAGCTCCGCATGTCGACGACCAGGTTGTGGTAGCCGAACGAGCTGCCGCGCTCGGTGACGGCGACCCGGGCGTTGCCGGTCGCGCGCGCCTTGTCGACCGTCCTCGCCATGTCGGCCGGGGCCATGAACTGGCCCTTCTTGATCAGGAGGGGCCGGCCGGTCGAGGCGGCCTCGATCACCAGGTCGGTCTGCCGGCAGAGGAAGGCCGGGATCTGGAGCACGTCGCACACTTCGGCGGCGGCGCCGCACTGGTTCGGCTCGTGGACGTCGGTCAGCACGGGAAGGCGGGTGACCGCCTTGACCTCCTCGAGCGCCTCGAGTCCCTCGCTGAGTCCGGGGCCGCGGAAGCTGTCGCCCGAGCTGCGGTTCGCCTTGTCGAAGGAGGACTTGAAGATCAGCGGCAGACCCAGGCGATGGCTCATCGCCTGGACTTCCTGGCCGAAGCCGACCAGCCAGTCGCGGCCCTCGATCACGCAGGGACCGGCGATCACCGGCAGCGCGCCGCCGCCGAGCGCGACCCCCGGCGCGAGCTCGAAGCCGTCTGCCAAGACGTCCTCAGTTCGCCTCGGCGCTGCCGGCCGGCAACTCGTCGCCGGCGCTCGCCGAGGCGGCCGCGTTCCGCTCCCTCTGTTCCACCGCGGCGCGAATGTAGGACACGAAGAGCGGGTGCGGATCGGTCGGCCGCGAGCGGTACTCGGGGTGGAACTGGCAGCCGAGGAACCATGGATGGTCCGGCAGCTCGACGATCTCGACGAACTTGCCGTCCGGGCTCCGGCCGGAGACCACCACGCCGGCTTCCTGGAGCGCGCCGAGATACTTCTGGTTGACTTCGTAGCGGTGGCGGTGGCGCTCCTGGATCAGCATCCGGCCCTCCGCCTCCTCGGCCGAACCGGCGAAGACCTCGGCCGCCAGGGTGCCCTCCTCGACCAGGCAGGGATAGGCGCCGAGCCGCATCGTGCCGCCCATCTCCTCGACCCCGAGCAGATCGCGCAGCTTGTAGATCACCGGATCGGCGGCCGCCTCGTCGAACTCCGTCGAGTGGGCGCCCGTCAGGCCACAGGCGTTGCGGGCCGTCTCGATCACCATGCACTGCATCCCCAGGCAGATGCCGAACATCGGCACCCGCTTTTCGCGGGCATAGCGGATCGCCCGGATCTTGCCCTCCACGCCGCGGGGGCCGAAGCCGATCGGCACCAGCAGGCCGTCGACCTCGAACAGTTCCTGCGGCCAGGACTCGGCCTCCAGGTCTTCCGCGTTGATGTAGACCAACTGGACCTCGACGTCGTTGGCGATGCCGCCGTGCATCAGGGCCTCGTTCAGGCTCTTGTAGGCGTCGGGCAGTTCGACGTACTTGCCGACGATGCCGATCCGCACCCGGCCCCGCGGGTTGCGGATGCGGTCGACCATCCGCTCCCAGCCGGCCAGGTTGCGCGGCGAACCCGGCAGGTTGAGCAGGTCGAGGAGCGATTCGTCGAGGCCCTCGCGACAGAACATCAGGGGCACTTCGTAGATCGTGTCGACGTCGCGGGCGGCGACCACGTTGCGCGCGTCGACGTTGCAGAACAGGGCGATCTTCGCCTTCGTCTCCGCCGGCAGGTCGCGGTCGACCCGGCAGAGCAGGATGTCCGGCGAGATGCCGATCGCCCGCAGTTCCCGCACCGAGTGCTGGGTGGGCTTCGTCTTCTGCTCGTCGGATGCGGCGATGTAGGGCACCAGCGTGAGATGAAGGTTGACCGCGTTGTTGCGCCCGAGCTCCTGCCGGAACTGGCGGATCGCCTCCAGGAAGGGCAGCGACTCGATGTCGCCCACCGTGCCGCCGATCTCGACCAGCACGACGTCGGCGTCGCCGGCCACCCTCCGCATCCCGGCCTTGATCTCGTCCGTCACGTGGGGAATCACCTGGACGGTGTTGCCCAGGTAGTCCCCGCGCCGCTCCTTGTTGATCACGGCCTCGTAGATCTTGCCGGTCGTGTAGTTGTGCTTCTTGCTCGTGGTGCAGGTCGTGAAGCGCTCGTAGTGCCCGAGGTCGAGATCGGCCTCGGCGCCGTCGTCGGTCACGAAGACCTCGCCGTGCTGGTAGGGCGACATCGTGCCCGGATCGACATTGACGTACGGGTCGAGCTTCATCAGTTCGACCGAGAAGCCGCGCGCCTCGAGGATCGCCCCGACCGACGACGCGGCAACGCCCTTGCCGAGAGAAGAAACGACGCCGCCGGTGATGAAGATGTACTTGGCCATGGCGATAGTCCTCGTCTTGTCTGTCAGCCACTCACTTGGGCAAGCATCCGGCGCTCCGCCAGCGCCAGATCCGTCGGCGTGTCGACCCCGAGCGGCGCCTCGTCGACCGGCAGCACGCGGATGCGGATGCCGTTCTCCAGCGCCCGAAGCTGCTCCAGGCCTTCACAGCGCTCCAGCGGCGTCTGCTCCAGGCCGGCGAGCCTCAGGAGAACGCTCCGCCGGTAGCCGTAGACGCCCACGTGCAACCGGACCGGCGCGGCCGGTTCCCCTTCGTCTGTCGGTTGCCGGCGGAAGGGAATCCCCGCGCGGCTGAAGTACAGGGCGTAGCCGTCGGCCCCGCAGACGACCTTGACCTGGTTCGGATCCCGCAGCGCATCCTCGTCGACCTCGGCGGCCAGGGTCGCCATTTCCTCTCCGGGATGACCGCGCAGGTGCGAGGCCAGCTCGGTGATCGCCGTCGGGTCGAGCAGCGGCTCGTCGCCCTGCACGTTGATCACGGCGTCGGCCCGCCACTCGCGCGCCGCCCAGGCGATCCGGTCGGTGCCGCTCTTGCAGTCCTCCGGCGTCATCTCGCAGTGACCGCCGAAACCCTCCACCGCGCGGCGGATCTCCTCGTGGTCCGTCAGCACGACGACGGCATCGAGGCCCGAGGCCTCGCTCGCCCGCCGGTAGACGTGCTCGATCATCGGTCGGCCGCAGATCGGTAGCAGAGCCTTCCTGGGCAGTCGAATCGAGTCATAGCGAGCAGGAATGGCACAGACGACGCCGACCGCGTCTGCTACGAGTCCAGCACTCGACACGGACGACCCTACCCGCGTGACACACCGAGGGTCAAACCAGCCGGCTGTAGGCTCGCCCCGTGAAGAAGGCTCGTCTATCGCCTCCGTCCCGGAACCGGTGCGCGGGCCTGTCGGTGCGCGGGCCCTCTGGCCCGCTGCCGCCGAAGGCGGCCAGGAAACGTACCGGCCGTCGGGCCGGCTCCGCTCTGGCGGCGCTGGCCGTCGGGCTCGCTCTGCCGGGCTGCGTCAACGGGCCGGCGCCAACCGGCGCCGCGGAATGGATCTGGGCCGACGGTCCCGGCGCGGAGCCGGGCCGGCCGGCGTCGTACGTGTTGCTGAGCGACTTCGAACTGCCGGCGGCGCCCGAGGCCGCGGCGCGGCTGTTCGTCGTCGCCGATCGCGAGTACGCGGTGCACCTGAACGGACACCAGATCGCCCGGGGCGCCTACCGGCGGGGCGAACCGATCGACGAGTTCCAGGTCGCCCACCTGCTGCGCGAGGGCTCGAACCGCCTGACGATCGAAGCCCGGACGCCCCACGGCGACGGCGGCGTCCTCGCCGGCATCGAGCTCGACGACGGCTCGATGCCGGTGGTGACGGACGCCGACTGGCGGTTCACGGAAGCCTGGGATCCCCGCCTGGTCAAGGGAGAGACCCCGCTCGCTGACGCCGCCCCGGCGCTCCGATCGGTCCGGGTCTGGGGACGGCCGCCGGTCGGCCGCTGGGGCAGGGTGAGCCGCGGCGACCTCCAGAAACCCGATCAGATCTGGCGCGCGGTCCGAGCCCGGCGCATCGTCCCCGTGACCGCGTCGCCCGGCCTCGAAACCGAGCCCGGATGGCGGTCGTCTTATCGAGCCGACTTCGGCCGGGAGGTCGCCGGCGTGCTCGAGCTCGACTTCCGACCGGCGGCGACCGAGGTCCACCGGGAAGTGCGGACCTGCCTGGCCGGCGACTGCGAGCGGCGGCCGCTGGTGCTGACTTCCGGCAGGCCGGCCTGGCGCGATTCGGACCCACGCAGCTTCGACACGGTGATCGTCAGCGGCGTGCCCGGGCTGCGGGCGGTCCGGGCGCGGAGATAGGCCGCCTGCGGCGGCAGCGGGTCAGAGGACCCGCGCACCCAGGTTACGGTTCTTCCCAGTCGATGCCGGCCGGTGGTTCGAAGCGGCCGGCAGGCGCGCCGGACCGGTAGTCGCCGACCAGGAACCGGTTCTCGTTGCGCTGGGCGTCGTAGTAGGTCAGTTCGCGCAGCCGCTGATCGTCGGCGTCGATGACGACCTGCACCTCCACGACGTCCTCACTCGGCTCGAGGGGCCGAAGGACGAGGCGCAGGCGGCTCCCCTCGGCCGCGTCCAACTCCGCGTCGTACCGGTCCCGGAGGTCGCCGGTCGAGAGCAGAAAGAAGTCGAGGCCGGGCGCGGGCTGTTCCGAGAGGTCGTAGCGCTGCCCGACGGGCTCGCCGGGATTCCAGTGGTGGACTGTGCGCCCGCAGAGCAGGAACGCCTTCTCGAAGGGCGGGGAGTAGTCCCAGCGCAGGCAGCCCGGCAAGTCGATGGCGAGGCTGCCTCGCTCGGTCTCGCCGTCCTCGGGCGCGAAGCCGAAGGGGACGAAGGTCTGCACGAAGCCCGCCGACAGCGGCCCCGAAGTCTCGAGCCCTCGCCGGAAATCGTCGAGCACCTGCCACGGGTCGTCGGCGGCCGGCGCCGGCGCCGCGGCGAACCCGAACGCCGAGGCGACCACGGTCGCCAGCGCCGCCGCCCGGACGGGTGACATCAGTGCTTGAAGTGACGCCGGCCGGTGAGCACCATCGCGATGCCGTGCTCGTCGGCGGCGGCGACGATCTCGTCGTCGCGCACCGAGCCGCCGGGCTGGGCGATCGCGGTGACGCCGGCGGCGGCCAGGGTGTCGACGCCGTCGCGGAAGGGGAAGAAAGCGTCGGAGGCCGCCACCGTCCCGGCGAGGTCCAGTTCCGCCTTGTCCAGGGCGATCCGGCAGGAGTCGACGCGGCTCATCTGGCCGGCGCCGATGCCCACCGTCTGGTGCTCGTTGGTGACGACGATCGCGTTCGACTTCGTCGCCCGGCAGACCTTCCACGCGAAATCGAGAGCGCGAAGCTGAGCCGCGTCCGGCTGAGCCCGGGTCGGACAGGACCAGCCGGCCGGATCCTCCGGCGCGGCGTCGATCTGCTGGCCGAGAAAGCCGCCTTCGATCGCCCGCAGCTCCCACTGGCCGGCGACGGGCGAAAAGGCCGGACACTCGAGCAGGCGCAGGTTCTTCTTGCGGCCCAGCCGCTCGAGCGCGGCCGGTTCGTAGGCCGGCGCCGTCACCACCTCGACGAAGAGCTTCGCCATCGCTTCCGCGAGGGCGCCGTCGAAGGGCCGGTTGACCGCGATGATCGAGCCGAAGGCCGACACCGGATCGCAGGCCAGCGCCCGTTCGTAGGCCTCGACCAGCGTGCCGCCGCGACCGACGCCGCAGGGGTTGTTGTGCTTGACGATGACCACGACGGGGTCGTCCTCCGGACCGTCGAACAGCGCCGACAGCTTGCGCGCCGCGTCGGCGTCCAGGAGGTTGTTCCACGAGAGTTCCTTGCCCTGAAGCTGGCGAAAGCCGCCGAACACGCCGCCGCCGCCCACCTGCCGGTAGACCGCGGCCGCCTGGTGCGGGTTCTCGCCGTAGCGCGGCTGAAGCATCCGCTCGAGTTCGAGATGCACCGTGCCCGGGAGCGCGCCGTTGGCCAGCCAGTCGGCGATCGCCGCGTCGTAGCTCCGCGTGTGCCGGAAGGCCTTCAACGCCAGGCCGCGGCGAACCTCCTCGGACAGGCCGCCCTCGCTCTCGAGCGCCGCGAGGACGACAGGGTAGTCCGACGGGTCAACCACGACGGCGACGTTGGCGAAGTTCTTGGCCGCCGCCCGGACCATGCTGGGCCCGCCGATGTCGATCATCTCGACCGTGCCGTCCACCGACGCGTCCGGGGCCGCGGCGGCGTCCGCGAAGGGGTAGAGGTTGACCGCCACCAGGTCGATCGGCGGGATCTCGTGCTCCTTGAGTTCCTCGCGGTGTTCCGAACGCCGGCGATCGGCGAGGATGCCGCCGAAGATCCGTGGATGCAGGCTCTTGACCCGGCCGTGGAGAATCTCCGGGTGGCCGGTGATCTCGGACACGGCGGTCACCGGCACGCCGCCTTCGGCGAGTTGCCGCGCCGTGCCGCCGGTGGAGATGATCTCGACACCCAGCTTCGCCAGACCCGATCCCAGATCCTCCAGCCCCGCCTTGTCGAAGACCGAAACCAGTGCACGGCGAACGGGGAGCATCGGCGTCGGCGCAGCGTAGCACGCTGCAGGCCGCCTTCTACCGCGCTCCGAAGGGTTCCAGATCGATCCGCCCGCAGACGCTGCCCTTCTTGTTTTCATACGCGGCGTAGTCGCCCGTGACCGTGTCCTCCACGGTCATCTTGTACTGCACGTCCGAGAGCCCGCCGTACAGGACCCAGAAGCTGCCGTTGAACGCCCTGCCGTCGAGCACCTTCACGGCCAACTCGATGTTCTCCTTGTTGAAGAACCAGAAGAACCCGGTGTTCGCCGTGGTCAGGGACGGCGCGACCCTGGCGCGCTTCGCGTCATCGGGCGGCTCGAGGTTGGGATCCACGAAGGCGACCTCGACCGAGAAGCGGTTGGCGAGCAGACACAGCAACTCCTGGCCCGGCTCGCACTCCCCGGCCGCCTCTTCGGATCTCTCGATGCCGGTCGCCGGCAACCACGCCACGTTCATCTTCACCAGGTCGATGCCGGGCGCGCCCCGCGAACCCGCCGCCGACGCGAGCCCGACCGCCGAATCGCCCGCCGAGAAGGCGAGGATGTCGCTCTGGCCGCAGATTTCCTTGGGCGGGTTGTGGTAGGTGCGCCGCTGTCCAGCCTGCGTGTCCTCCACCGAGACCCAGTACTCCACGTCCGAGAGGGCGCCGAAGAACACCCAGAAGTTGCCGTTGATCGCCTGGCCGTCGAGCACCTTGAGGATGAGTTCGACGTTGTCGGGCTCGAAGAACCAGAAGAGACCCGATTCGTCCGAGAAGTCGATCGGGACGCCGGTTCCGAAGCCGTGGTCGCCCGCCATGTCCGGGTTCGACCAATGCACCTGCACCTCGAAACGGCCATCCCCCAGGCACAGGTACCGCGCGCCGGTCCGGCACGCGTCGCGGAAGGCGCCGGTGGTCGCGCTGGCCTCTCCGGAGACCGCTCGTGTGGCGCCCACCACCGAGGCCAGGCGAAACGTGTAGGGAGTATCGGTCATCAGGCCGCTGATCCTTGCCGAACCGTTGACGGCCCGCGTCGTCGTCAACTCAACCCAGTCGGATTCCGGGTTGCGCCCTTCGACGACGATCAGGCCCAGCGACCTGTCGGCCCACCTTCCGAACCACTTCAGCTCGATTGCGGAGTCGCCCGCGGGCGCCGCCGTGAGCTCCGCGGGTGGCACGCCGCCGGGTAGTTTGACGGTCACCGTGTTGCTGCTGCCGGAGAAGCCGGTGTCGTTGAAGGCGAAGACGCGGTAGTCGTCGACGCTGCCGGGCGTCAGGCGTGTGAGCAGCACAGACTCCTCGTTGGGGCCGACCAGGGCCACCCGGCCCCAGCGTTCGCCGAACTCCCGGACCTGGATCTCGAAGCCCGTTTCGTCCGTCGAGTCGTCTTCCCAGGCCAGCCGCACCGAGGTCGCGTCGACGGGCATCGCTCGAAGCCGTCTCGGCCCGCGCGGCCCCCGCCCGGACACGCCGAGCGTGAGGACCAGCGTGTCGCTCGAGGCCGTCCGTCCCACGGCATCCACGGCGATCACGTTGAAGAAGTAGCGGCCGCCGCGGGCGAGGGCCGGAATCTCGATGGCCTCCGTGTCGGCCTCGACCGCGAAGAACTCGGACCATCCCCAGACGGCGGCCCTGACGTCGAACCCGACCTCGTCGTCCGAGTTGTCGGTCCAGGTCAGGCGAACCGACGTGCCATCGGTCACCGTCGCGCGGAGGTTGCTGGGCCGCTCCGGACCCTCGAGCTCCTCCGGCACGACGACGACATCGTCGCTCAAGGACAAGCCGCCACCGCCATACGCGGACACCCGAAAGACGTGGGGAACGCCCGGTTCGAGGCCCCAGACGACGGCGAACCGGCGATTCGCCGCGACCTCGTCCCGGTACCAGAGTTCGCCGCCGCGCAGCGACTGGACTTCGAAGCCGGTCTCGTCCTCCGAGTTGTCGCTCCACGTCACGATCGCGAGGCTCCCGATCGCGAGGACGTTCACGTCGCTGGGCGCGGCCGGCTCGGCCCCGGGCACGACGACATCCACATAGCTGGTTCTGAGGGAACGGTCGGTGCCGATGTACGAATAGACCCAGAAGAAGTGATAGCCGGCCTCCAGGTCGTCGATCTCGACCGATTGCTCATCAGCGTTCACCAACGTCCTGTCGTCGTTGGTCAGGGGTTGACCCAACCGCTGCTTCCAGACCTCGAATCCGACCTCGTCGTCCGAGTTGTCGACCCAACTGACGCGCACGGTCCCGGCCCCGGCCACCTGGGCGCGGATGTTGCTCGGCGCCGCCGGCGCGCCCTCCGGCGGCACGGTCAGGGCGTCGCTGTACCGGACGCCCATCCGCGAGGTGCGGCGGAGCGCGCGCTCGTTCTCCTCCTCGCCGCCGACCCCGATGGTCCGCCGCTTGGGCCGGATCCGCACCGACGAGAAAAAGGGTTCCGTCTGGCCGCGATAGCTCATGATCGTGCCGACGTTCGGAATGTGGTCGTGGTTGTGGTGGCCGAAGGCGTACGGCTCCACCGCCTCGTCAGGAGTGATCACCGTGACATTCGCGGGGTCGTGGTTGGCGCCCAGGTTGTGGCCGATCTCGTGAGCGAAGATCTCGGCGTCGTCGAAACTGGCACAAGTGTTCGCGGTCCAGCCGCCGGCGCGGACCGAGAAGCCCTCGGCCGTCTCGCCCTGAGTCAGCAGCGACGCGCGGCCGCAAGCCCCGAGCAGGGAGGTCCTCTCGCCGGTGAACACGTGAACCACATCGGCGCGGTGGCGGGTTCGCAACCGCAGGACCTCGCCGTTCCAGAGCGTTTGTAAACGGAGGTCGCTCCGGTATGGGCCAACACCCTCTCTGCCCGCCGTGTCCAGCGCCGCGGGCGCCCTGGCGATGTGGACGAGGTTCGCGGTGATCGGAAGCTGACCGTTGCGGAGCACAAGGTTCAGGTAGTCGCCCGCGTTCCGGATCGAGGCCAGGGCGCCGCCACGGTTCGCCCAGTTCCGGGCGGCCGTCGCGGTGTACAACACAAGGATGTCCAGCCGGTCGTGGTTCTGCTGCTGCGCCACGCGCTGAGGCTGACCGATGCGGCCCAGGCCCTCGGCAAGAAAGTTCTCACCAAGACCCACGGGTTCCAGGCCGACCGGACAGACGGTCTCCGGATCGTCTCCCGGCACGCCGCCGGTATCCGCCATCGTGCCGCCGCCGTCGGGACCCGCGCTGATCCGGAACTTGGCGCCACCCGGTTCCCCGAACCGCCCCACGAAACTGCCGCCCTCCACCGTCAGCACGACGCTCTCGTAGTCGGCTCCCGGAAGGCTCCCCGCCCACATCACGTTGCCGTCGCCGCGGTCCTCGAAGACGCTCTGCAGTGCGACGAGTACCCGGCCGTCGGGCGTCGGCAGCTCAAGCCGCGGCGGCGCCGACCGGACGAGGTCGAGATCGACCTGCACGATCACGGGCCCCACTCCCGCTTCGAACTGCGCGGCAGCGGCCACCCCGGCAGTCTCCGTTCCCGGGCCCAGGCTCAGCAGGCGCTGGCCCTGGGCGACGCCCCCTCCAAGAATCAACAAACTGATCGACGCGGCCGCAACTCGCCGGCTCGCTTTTCTGGTTTCGTTCATGGTCAGGGAGTGTAGTCGGCGCACCTCCCATTTGGCAGGCAGTGCCCCACCCGTCTGTCAGCCCTCACTCGGGGTACTCCATTGACTGGCTCGCTCCATGCCTGCTAGAACACCCTGCCCGGCCTGACCCGGCGTGCGACTTGCCCAGGTAGCTCAGTTGGTAGAGCACCTGACTGAAAATCAGGGTGTCGGTGGTTCGAATCCGCCCCTGGGCACCACTCGACTTCCGCCGCCGTTGTCCGAATCCGCAGGAAATCCGCAGAGGACGAGCATCGCGGCAGTATCCCTGTTGCGCCGGTCAAGTTCCAACGCCTCAGGCAGTTAGGACTCCTCCCGGAGCACCGGGCGAAGAAACGCTGCAGCCGTCGTCTTGACACGCCCTCACGCGGCCTGTACGTTGTTTCGCGGATAGGGACTGTGACCAAGAATCGCATCCTGATCCACCGGTCCTGAGACGCGACCTTCGGATCGGAGCCTGAGAAGGGCGAAAGTCACGTTCGCGTGGTGGGCGCCCCTTGAAGGCGAAGGTTGGAGGGTCACGACTCGGAAGCCGGGCTCGGCGGCAGGGGCCGCCTGGGGTTCGGGGAACCTGAGGCGCAAGCCAAAGGGAACCCAGATTCCAGAAGGTTCCAGTCATCGAGTGGCTCCCGTGGCCGACAGTCTTCCCGGGAGCGGCGCCGAAGGGCGAAAGCCGGACGGAGGCGCAACTGGGGAGACGGCTTCAGGGAAGCGGACGGCCGGAAGTTGCCCGGCAGCAACGGAAAGGCCAACCGGTAACTGAAGTGCTTCGGTCGGCAGGCCCTACGGGGGCTTCGTCGTGAGACCCGACCAGTCGAGCGACGGAGTGCCCCGGAGGCGTCAGGTCGGCAGAAGCCAGGCTTCGGCGAGCCCCCGCGGCGACGAGTCGCAGGGCGGCAGGCTCGGAGGCGCAAGCCAAGGAGCCGGTTGCCTGAGGCGAGACGCAGCGGACCGTTCGGCCGTCAGAGCCGAAGGGACGATCGCGAGGGCGCAAGCTTGAGCGGAAGGCCCGGAGGGGAAGACGAGCGAAGGGGAGGCCCGGCTGGTGGCGCGCTCGCGCTCCAAGACCCATGCCCGCCAAGCTGTAGAGGTCCAGGAGATGCGAACGGAGGGGTGAGAGGCTGAGGTCGATTCGGGTGAGATTCCTGAAGCGGTCCCTATCCTCTTTTTTGGCCCGGCGGAAACCTAGCACGCCACGGCCGTAAGTGCAAGCCCGCCAGTAACTTACGGCTACAGCCGGCCAGGTTGAGGCGCGCCGTCCGCGCCAATGGCCGGCCACAGGGACCTGTCGCCTGTAGAGAGGTGTCCACCCGGCAGGGCGACCTCCGCGGTCAGACGCTCGTCAGCCAAGCGTCACGCATCGTCTGGAATGCTCCGAACGTAGTGTCCTTTAGAGTTATCGAAAACTCGGGGTCCGGTGCCGCGTTCGCGGCGACCGGGATCCCCGCGCAGGGAACCTCCGCCCCACGTAGCAGTCGAGAAGCCAGCCCATGCAGCGCGGTAACGGCACGTCGCAAGAGGCAACGCCCAGGCGCAGCAGCGGCCGGGCGCGCCAACTGCGGTTCGGCAAGTTCGAGTACGACCCCGAGACCCTCGAGCTGCACAGCGACAAGGAGACGATTCGGCTCCAGCCCCAGCCGGCCAGGCTGCTTCACCTGCTGATCGCCAGCCGCGGCGCCGTCGTGTCGCGCGACGCGGTCCGGCGTCACCTCTGGCCCGACGAGATCCACGTCGAGTTCGACCAGAGCATGAACTCCTGCGTCAAGCGCATTCGCGTGGCGCTCGGGGACAGCGCGGAGGCGCCCCGCTACATCGAGACGCTGCCGCGGATCGGCTATCGATTCCTGCAGCCCGTGATGGAAGTCCGGGACGGTGATCCGCCGCTCCCGACCGCGCGCGCCGCGCCGATCGCCCCGGAGCCCCGCCCGCGTTCGCGCCGGGTAGCGGCGGTGGCACTGGCAGCGGTGGGCGCGGCCGTCGCCATCGTCGTCGCGGTCCTGGTCTGGACTGCCCTGAACTCGCGGCCCGGCAACGCCAACGAGCAGCCGCGCCACGTGCTGGCGGTCCTGCCCTTCGCCGCCCTCGAGAACTGGACCGGGGCCGAGCCCTTCCGCCAGGCCCTGGCCCAGGAGCTCATCACGTCCTTGGCCAGTCAGGGCTCGCAGAACCTGGCGGTCGTTGCCCAGGACGCCGGGCCCGATGAAGAAGCCGGCGCGCCGGTGCCCGGCGTCAACGCCGACTTCGTGCTCGACGGCCGCGTTCAGCGCGAGGAGGGCCGGCTCCGGGTGTGGGCGCGCCTCCTGCTCGCAAAGGACGGCACCGTGCTGTGGACCGAGGCGTACGACGGCGCGGAGGACGAGATCCTCGTCTTCCAGACAGAAGTGAGCGCGCGGATCGGCGACGCCGTCCTGGGCCGGTTGGCGCAGTTCGTCGAGCAGTCCGCGGCCCGGCAACGACGGAGCTAGGAGTCCCGCCAGGAACCGGGGCGGCCGGGCAAGTCGACGGCAGCGGTCAGCTCACTCAGGAAACGCGTCCGCGCAACCTCCTCGGCGCCGAAGCGAAGAAGGTGATCGGTGACCTGCTGGCAGTCGATGAAGGCGAAACCCCAGCCCCGCAGACGGTCGACGAGGTGAACCAGGGCGACCTTCGACGCGTTCGAACGCCGCGCGAACATCGACTCGCCGAAAAACGCGCCGCCGACGGCGACCCCGTAGAGGCCGCCGGCCAACTCACCATCCGCGAAGCACTCGACAGAGTGAGCGAAGCCCAGACGGTGCAGGCGCTCGAAGGCATCGATCAGAGGCTGGGTGATCCAGGTGCCCGGCCTGCCCGGACGGTCTTCGGCGCAGGCGGTCATGACTTCCCGGAAGCGCGCGTCGACCGTGACCTCGAAGCGGCCGTGTCGCAGCTCCTTGCGGAGGCTCCGCGAGACCCGGAACCGCTCCGGGTAGAGCACCAGCCGCGGGTCGGGCGAGAACCAGAGCATGGGTCCGCCGACGCCCAGCAGCGGCCAGGGGAAGATGCCCGCGCGGTACGCGGCCAGCACGCGCTCGGGTTCGAGGTCGCCACCCACCGCCAGCAGACCGCTCGGATCCGCGAACTCCGGGGACGGGAAATCCAGGCTGCGTTCGTCGAGCAGGAAGGGGCCGGGCCGGTTCATTGGCCGTAGCTCATACGTTGAACCGGAAGTGAACGACCTCGCCGTCGCGCACCCGGTATCCCCGGCCCTCCAGACGCAGCGTTCCGCGGTCCCGGCAGGCCGCCATCGAGCCGGCGTCGATCAACTCCCGCCAGTCGACGACTTCGGCGCGGATGAAGCCGCGCTCGATGTCCGAGTGAACGGCCCCCGCCGCGGTTCCGGCCGTGTCGCCTCGGCGGATGGTCCAGGCGCGCACCTCGTCCTCGCCTACGGTGTAGAAGGAGATCAACCCCAGGAGACGGTAGCCCGCCCTCACCACGCGCACCGCGCTGGGTTCGTCCAGGCCTGCTTCGGCCAGAAAGTCGCCGCGGTCCTGCGCATCGAGGCGCGAGATCTCCTCTTCGAGGGCGGCACTGACGGCCAGCACGTCGGCCCCGGGCGGAAGCTCCAGACCGGCGGCCGCATCCCGGTCGCCCGCGGCCTTCTCGTCGACGTTCAGCACGACCAGCATCGGTTTCAGGGACAGCAGTCCGTAACCCCGGATCTGCTTCTCTTCGTCGCCGCCGAACTCCATCGACCGCAGCGACGTCTCCGCTTCGAGCGCGGGAAGAACACGATCCGACAGCAGGGCGTGTTCGCGCTTCTCCTGGTCGGTGAGACCCCGCTTCCGGGCCTGGACCAGGCGCTCGAGCCGGCGCTCGACCAGCTCGTAGTCCGCGAGAATCAGCTCCAGGTCGACCGCGGCGATATCCCGCGCCGGATCGACGCCGCCGGCCGGATGGACGAGTTCGGGATCCTCGAACGCGCGCACGACGTGAACGAGGGCGTCCATCATCCGCAGCTCGGCCAGGTCGAGCGTCTCGCCCCGGCCGCGGTCGATGCCCGGGACGTCCACGAACCGCACCTGCGCCGGCACGTAGCGCCGCGGGCTGTAGAGCTCACGGAGCCGCTCGAGGCGCGGGTCGTCGACGTCGGCGACTCCGAGGTTCGTCGTCCTCGACGCCTTGAACTTGCCGGTCTCCTGACGCGAAGCCGTCAGCGCGTTGAAGAGGGCCGTCTTGCCCGCCTTCGGCAGGCCGAGGATGCCGAGCTGCATCCGCCGCGCCTTTCAGACGCCGGCGCCGAAGTTGGCGGCGAGGATGGCCAGGTCCTCGCCGTCGACCTGGCCGCTGCCGTCGACGTCGGCATCGGCGTCGTAGCGCCGCGACGTAGCGCCCGCGCCGAACGCAAGGCCGAGGCGGACCAGGTCCGAGCCGGTTACCCGTCCGTCCCCGTTCACGTCGCCCGGCGGAATGACCGCGCCGTAGACCTGGAAGCGGCCGACCGGCCGGTTGTAGACGTTCCCGTTCAGGTCCCACGCGCGAAGGGTCATCGTGACCACCCCGCTCAGGGGGACGGGCGGCTTGTAGCTCCAGGACAGACCTCGTCCATCGTCGTCCACGACAGGGGCCGGCGCGGGCGCGCCGCCGACCACGAGCCTTGCCGACCCTTCCACGATGTCGCTGCCGAAGTCCCTCATCTCCACTTCCACCGTGACGTCGGCCGGGACCTCACTCGCACCGTGCGCCGGCGAGAGTCGGGTCGGCACGGGGGGCACGGTATCCGTCCCGAGGAGGGCGTCGGCGAAGACCGTCGCCAGCAGGTCGTAGCCGGGTCCGTTCGGGTGACCCACGGGGTCCTCCTCGCCCGCGTAGTAGTACTCGCGGAAAAGCCGCGCCCGGGTGCTGAACACCTCGAACGGATCGATCAGGCCACGGCCCTGTTGCGCGGCCAGCCGGCGGATCGCCTGCGCGAGGTTCTGGTTCTCCACGTTGTTCGGGTCGAAACGGGCATTCGGCAGGCGGGGAATCAGCGTCGCGTGGTACGGCGTCCGGCCGGCCTCGGCCGCCCGCGAGGCCATCCGGTCCAGGTTGAACAGGGTCGTCTCCGGCGAAATGTCCCGGCTGATGTCGTTCGTGCCTTCCATCAACAGCAGGCAGTCGCCGGGCTCCGCGAGCACCCCGTCGATGCGCGCCAGGCCTTCCGGCGTCCGCTCGGCGCCCACGCCGCGGTTGTCGACGACAAGGCCGGGAACCAGTGCCTCCAGGCGCGGCGGGTAGCCTGGCGCCTCCCGCTCCGGATCGTCGCCGACGCCGGCAGTGATGCTGTCGCCGAATGCCTTGCAGCGACTGGGCGTCTGGGCCGTGGAAGCGGCGCAGAACCCGATGGCGCCCGCGAGAGTCGCGACGGCGAGCCGGAGGGCCCGCGGGGCGCTGCCGGGGGACCCGATGAAGTAGCTACCGGCCAATGGGCGGCCATCCTACAAAGCGCCGGGTTCGGACCGTCCAATGGGTTCCTTGTCTCCGACTTATGTGCTATTGTGCATGTTTGCACATCCTGCGAGTCTCCCTTGTACTCGGGCCCACTACGCCCCTTTGAGGAGAAGAACGGAATGATGAGGCAAACGTGTGGCATGGTGCTGACAGCGGTACTTGGGATTTCGTCCGCTCTTTCGGCACAGGGCACGTCGTACGTTCTGATCGGCGACACCGACGAGGCCAGGGAAGTTCTGCTCAGCGTCCATAACCCGACCGACCAGGGCCAGAGCTTCGAGATTCTCCCGATCGCGGCGGGGACCAACGGCGTCAACCGCTCGACCCCGTCGATGCGGGTCGACGTTCCGGCCGGACGCACGATGGTCTACTCCGATCTCGCCCACGACGGTCCTGCGATGGTCGAGCTGACGGCTCACGGCGAACTCACCTTCCAGGCCTACACGATGCCCAGGGACTCGAGCGGCAAGCGGATCGGCCTGCGGGAGCAGGTTCCGATCGTCGACTCGAAGAACCTCGTCTCCGGCGGCACCTGGGGCTTCGTGAGCGGGATACGGAGAGACAGCCGCGACCGCTCGGACTACGCGATCCTCAACCTTTCGCACACCAGCAGCAACTGCGAACACCGGGTCCGCGGCCACGACGGCAACTGGGCCGAGGAGTCCCGGGTTCTCAGTCACCTGCCGCTGTCGCTGACCTACGTCACCGACGTCCTCAAGGTGGTCGGCGTCGAGGTGGGCGATCAGTACACGATCTCCACGAACTGCGCCGACAACTTCTACGTCGCCGGGCTGGTTGCCAATGACGACGCGGACCGGCTTACCATCCTGCAACCCTCGCAGAGCGGCGTCTCGACGCTGCGGCGGCCCGGCGACGATCCGCCGGAACCGGACCCCCCGAAAGATCCTCCGGCCGATGGCTCCTGTCTCTCGAACTGGAGGTGCATCGGCCTGGAAGGCACCTTCCATCGCGCCACGACCGCCCGACCGAGCTACGAGACCAGGCTGAACACGCCCGCGGGCGTCTACCAGCGGGCCGTCTTCCGCTTCAAGGTCCGCCACGGCGGCTGGAACCACGTGTCTTCCCGCAACCAGAACCTGTTCTGGCTGGCTCGCGAGAAACACGTCGACCTGTTCGGTTTCGGAGTTGCCAAGGGCCCCGGCGGGCCCGCGCAGGTGTTCTACCGCACGGACTGGGGCATCAATCATGTGAACAAGCAGCGGGTGATCAAGCACTACCTGATGCGGGCCGGGGAGACGTACGACGTCATGTACGACTTCGACGCCGGCGGCGATCGCATCGTGCTGACCCTGACCGACTCGAACGGCAACGAGGTCATGAGGTCCGAAGGCCGGCCGAACATCTCCCAAATCCCCTTCGCGGAGGGACAGCGGATCGCTGTCGGATTCGGCTTCCGCGGCGAACACCCGAACGAGCCGGCCCAGCCCGGCTGGCGCTGGTCCGACCTCCACATCGCACTGCTGCCCAAGTAGCCGCGCCGCGCCGCCGCCATAAGGTTGCCGGCATGAGGCGACGTCCGGCCGGAAACCGACTCGCGGCGGCGATCATCGCCGCCGCGCTGTGGACTAGCTGCGCCGAGGCGCCGCCGGTTCACCGCGGACCCATCGTCCTGATCACGATCGACGCGCTGCGCTCCGACCTGGTCGGCACCGGCCTGCTGCCGAACCTGGATGCTCTCGCGGAGGAAGCGGACTGGGCCGGCGCTGCGATCACGACCTCGAGTTGGACGGTGCCGTCGATGGCGTCGCTGTTCACGGGCCAGCAGCCCTGGCGTCACGGCAGTTGGCACAGCGCCCGCGCCCACCTGCGCGACGACGTGCCGACCCTGCCCGAGATCCTCCGTGAGCTCGGCTACGAGAACGCGGCCTTCCGCTCGAACAGTTGGCTCACCCAGACCTTCGGCTACGTCCGCGGCTTCGACCGCTTCGGCCCGGTGAGCCGGATGGAACGGGTCACGGAGATCCTGGCGGCGCTCGACGGCGGACAGCAGTTCGTGTGGATGCACCTGCTGCCGCCGCACGCGCCCTACCGCCGTCACGGCCGCTATCTCGATCGCCTGGACGCACCGCGCGACGACCTGCCGGAGCGCATCACGCCGCTCGAGATGCGGCCGTTCGCGGATCCGGACAGGCCCCTCGATCCCGATCAGCGGGAACGGGCCTGGCAGCTCTACCAACTGACCGCCGCCCACGCGGACAGCGAGGTCGGCCGGATGCTGGACGCGCTCCGAGACAGCGGGCACTTCGACCAGGCCCTGATCGCCGTGACCTCCGACCACGGCGAGGAGTTCGGCGAGAACGGCCAGGTCCTGCACGGCAACAGCCTGCACCGGGTACTGATCGAGGTGCCGCTGATCGTCAAGCTGCCGGCGGACTGGCCGCGCGCGATCGACCCCGGCTCGACGGTCGCCAACCACCGCCTCTTCACCACGCTGATCGAGGCCGCCGGCGGCACGCCGCCCCCCGGCAGCCCGCCCAGCCTGTTCGAGCCCAGCGCCGACGGCGCCCTTTCCGAGCTCTACCTGGGCAACGGCGTGAACCGGATGTCTCTGGTCGAGGGCGACCGCCAGCTCATGTGGACCAGCCGCTTCGCTCCCTCGGAGGAGCGGTACCACGACGCGATGCTGGCGCTGGCCGGCGGCGAGCCCCCGTCGCCGCTGCCGGAGGCGCCGGAGGAGCTGACCGCTCGCCTCGAGCGGGAGTTCGAGAACGCGCCGCCGCTCATGGGTGCGCCCGGAACCCGTCCCGGGCTCCAGGCCTTCGAGTGGGGGGCCGGCGGCGCGGTCGAGCCGGGCGCCGCGGAAGACGACTTCGCGCGCCGGCTGCAGGACCGCTGGCAGGCGGAGAACGGCTCCGACCTGGCCGCCAGGCTGGCCGAACGAGGCGAGCCCGAGATCAGTCCGGAAGAGATGGAACGGCTCCGCGCGCTGGGCTACGTCGTGACGTCGCGCAAGCCGGCACCCGACGGCCAGTAGGGCGCTACAGCCGCGGCTTGCTCGCCGGCCGGAGCCGCAGGTCGTAGACCTCCGCCGACGGCGGCAGCGCGGAGGCGTCGACGATCGCGGTCGCCACGTCCGCGGGGTCGAGAAAGCGCTCGGCGTCGTAGCGCTGGCCGAGAGCGCGGCAGACCTCCCGCTGCATCCGGCCGCGGGTCCTTCCGGGGTAGACGCTCAGCACCCGGACGCCGTCGGCGTTCACTTCGGCGCGCAGGCCGTCGGCGACCGCCCGCAGCGCGTGCTTGCTCGCCGCGTAGGCGGCGCTGCCGGCGCCCGCCCCCAGGCCCGCCGTCGAGTTGACGAACACGACCAGGCCCCGGCGGACGCGGAGCGCCGGCAACAGTCGCCGGGTGAGGAGGTACGGAGCCCGAACGTTGACGGCGAACTGGAGATCGAGGTCCTCGATCGGCGCCGATTCGACCGCTCCCGCGCGGAAAGCGCCGGCGGCGTGAACGAGCAGGTCCACGCCGTCGCCCAGCAGCTCGACGACGCCACCTACCGCCTCGATTGACGCCGGCCCGGTCAGATCGCACTCGAGGGTTCGGACCGCACCGCCCAGAGCCTTGACTTCCGCCCCCACCTCCCGAAGCCGCGGCACGTCACGCCCGATGAGCAGGAGACGCGCCCGTTCCACCGCCAGCGCCCGGGCGAGCGCCCCGCCGATCGCGCCGGTGGCCCCGGCCACGACCGCTATCCGATCGGCAAACCTCGACACGCGCGGAGCTTACCGGCCGGTAAGCTGCGGCTGATGCCGAGGTCGCTTCGCCTGACGCTGACGATCCTCGCCTTGGCCGGCGCGTCTCCTGGGGGAATCGCCGCCGACGGGCTGACCGCCTACCGCGGATCGGCCTGGGCGCACCTGCAGGCCACCGCCGAGCCGCCTGTCCTGTGGCTGGGAAGCGAACGCTCCGTCGAGTTGCCCGCGGCTGGCGCGGCGGAGGCCGCTGGCTACGACGACCTGGTTCTGATCGAGCCGCAACTCGACGGCCCGCAACCTGACGGAAGGGCGGAGTGGGCGGTCGCGGGCGTCGCCCGCGACGCTGCCGGGCAGCGATTCCTGCTGTACGCAGGTCGCGGCGGGGAAGTGACCGCTCTGCCGGGGCCGGAGCGCGCGCGACCGGAGAACCGGCTCGCCTCGGTCCGGTGGCTCGCGTCGGGCGGCCCCGAACCCCTGCACGGTCTTGCCTGGCTCGAAGCGAACCGACCCCGCGGCCAGGAGGTGTGGCTGGCGCCCTGGCGCGACGGCGCCTTCGAGCCTGCCGTCCGGCTGGTCGCGGACGGCCCCGGTTCCCAGACCGCTCTGGACGCGGCGGTGCTCGCCGACGGCTCCTGGCTGCTCGTCTGGTGCGCCTTCGACGGCGAGGACGACGAGCTCGTCTGGCGGCAACGGCAAGCGGACGGGAGCTGGGTCGGCGGCCGTGTCTCGCCCGACAACGGCGTGCCCGACATCACGCCGCGGCTCCTCGTCACCCGGGACGGCGCCGCCGTCGCCTGGAGCCGCTATGACGGCCGCGCCTACCGGGTGCGAACGGCTCGCTTCGAGGACGGACGCTGGAGCGACGAAGACTGGGCAGGCCCCCCCGACTCGCTCTATCCCGAGTGGGCCGGCGAAGGCGACACGCTGCTCTACCTCGAAGGCGCGACCCGGACCTGGACCGCGGCCGGGCCGGCGTCGACGCTGCGCTTCGAGTCGGCGGCGTCGACGGCGCCCGTTCTCGACCGCGACTCCACGTCGGGTCTCCCGCGCGCACTCTGGCCCGAACCGTCCGGCTGGCGCGCCGAGCCCGGACGACCTGCGGAGGTACGGCCGTGAGGAGCGCCATCCGGGCACTGGCCGCGCGTTTCCGGGCCCAGCTCCGGAACCGCGAAGGACTGTTCGCGAGCCGCACCGCGACTGTGACCCTGGCGGCGCTGAGCCTGTTCCTTCTCGCGGTGCCATTGACCATCGGCAAGCCCGGTCAACCCGCGACGCTCAAGGCGGACGAATCGGCGTACTACCTGATGGCGCTCAGCCTCGCCCGCGACTTCGACCTGAGCTACGAGCCGGCGGACGGCGACCGGCTGCTCGAGGAGTACCCGTTCACTTCGACCGGCAACCTGATCCTGATGACCTCGGACGGCTGGCAGACCGTCCACTACGGCAAGCCGCTGGCCTACCCGCTGTTCGGGGCGCCCTTCGCCGCGCTGTGGGGCGCCAACGGGCTGCTGTTCTTCAACATGGCGCTGTTCGTCGCCATGCTGTGGCTGGCCGCGATGTTCCTGGCGCGTCGGGCCTCGCCCGCCGTCGCCGCCACCTTCGCCTGCGGCCTGCTGCTGCTCTCGGCCTGCTCGCGCTATGTGTACTGGATCCAGCCGGAAGTGTTCAACATGTTCGGCGTCTTCGGCGCCCTGTACTGGGGCTTCGAGAACCGCCGGCGCGCCTGGTGGCTGACCACCCTCTCGGGCGTCCTGCTGGCGCTGCCGGCGTACAACAAGCCGATGTTCGCCGCCATCGCGCTGCCGCTGGCCGGCGCCTACCTGCTGCGGCGCCAGTGGCGGACGGCGGCGCTCTGGATCGCCGGCTTCGCCGCCACGCTGGCGCTGCTCTCGGCGATGTCGCTCGGCTGGACCGGCCAGTTGCTGCCCTACCTGGGCTCCGACGTGCGGGCGGCGGTGCGCGTATGCGAGCCGGGCGGCTGGCCGCCGGAGATCGTCGAGGCGCGCCGGATCGCGGCCGGAGCGGCGCCCGTGACCGGCGAAGCGGCCGCCGCGGTGACCATCCCGGATTCGCCGACCGGCAACACCTTCTCCTGGCTCTTCCGCATCCCCCGCCAGTCGTTCGGCGAAGTGGTCGAGAACGCCGGCTACTTCCTGGTCGGCCGCCATGCCGGCCTGATGCCCTATCACCCGTTCGCGGTCCTCGCCTTCGGCCTGTTCCTGTTCAGCGGCCGGCGCGACCGGGACCGCTGGCTGCTCGTCCTGGCGCTGGCCGTGATCGCCGGCTACTTCCTGCTCTTCATCGGCTGGAACTGGCAGGGCGGCGGCGGCTTCATCGGCAACCGCTACTTCGTCAGCGTGATGCCGGCGTTCCTCTTCCTCGTGCCGGGCCGGATCCCCCCGTGGACGCTGCCGGCCGGTTTCCTGGCCGCCGGCCTGTTCGTCGGCGCGATGGTGCTGGCGCCCTTCGGTGTCACCGTGCCCGCGCCGACGCTGCAGGCGCACACCCGCAACGCGCCGCTGCGCTACCTGCCGTTCGAGTTCTCGCTGCGCAACATCCCCGGCTACGAGCGGCGGAGCATCGCCGGCATGAGGATCCTGGGCCGGGCCGACCGGGTGCTGGCACGCGGCAGTGCCTGGTGGATCGCCGCCCGCGGTCCGAGCGAGCTGTTCATCGAGTCCCGGCACCGCTTCGACAGCCTGACCCTCTTCGTCACGTCTCCCGTGGCGCCGAATCGCGTCCGGCTGAGGCTCGACGGCGGTCCGGCGGTCGACGTGGAGTTCGCCGAGGCCGGGCGGCGCCAGCGGGTGACTCTCGTTTCATCCAGGCCGCACAAGACGCGAAGGCGCGACGGCCACCGCAGCCACGTCCACCGCCTGCGCGTCGAGACGACGCGCGGCGCGCCGACCATCTGGACCAGGGTGCGGCCGCCGGCACCGTGCGCCGCCTACGCCTGGAACCGCGAAACGGAAGAGACCTTCTACCTCGGCGCCGAACTGCGCTTCCTCGGCAGCGAGGAGCACATGAACGCGGAGGTCTTCGCGGCCCGGATCGGGACCGTCGGCCTGATGCCGGCCACGCTTCCGGCCGGTGCGGAGGTGGAACTCCCGGTGGGCGTGACGAACGAGTCCCCGGTCACCTGGCGGCGCCAGGGCTACGTCGGCGTCAACCTCGCGTCGCGCTGGCGGCAGGGGATCGCCGGGCCCGAAGACGACGGCTCGGAACCCGGTCCCCGGGTCGGCCCGGAAGGCCGCCGCACCCGGCTGCCGGACCTGGACCCCGGCGGCTTCGCGACGGTGATGCTGCCGGTCCGCGCGCCGGACGAACCGGGCGACTACACCCTGGACGTCGACCTCGTTTACGAACACGTCGCCTGGTTCGAGCAGCGCGGCGGCGACCCGTTGCGGCTGCCGATCCGGGTGGAGGCGCCCGGCGCGCCGGAGTGAGGCGCGCTCAGGCCAGCTCTTCCAGCAAACCGGCTTCCCGCAGCGCGTCGGCGGCCTCGCCGACGACGCCTGGCGGCAGCCCGGAACGCTCCGCGATGTCGTCGAGGGAGTGCTCGCCATCGCTCTGGTTGAGCACCCAGAGCATCGCGATCTCGAAGTCCTTGCGGCCGGCGCCGCCGAGGCCTCCGTAGAGACCGCGGCGGCCGAGCTGGGGTTCGCCGAAGGGCTCGAGGTTGCGGTAGCGGCGGCCGCCGGCGCTCTTCCGGCGGCTTTCGGCGGCCGGCGTGGACGCCGGCGCACCCAGTCTCTCCTCCAGCGCGGCGGCGGTCGCCAGGTACGCCGCGAGCGACCCGGCCAGGCCTTCCGCGCTGATGAAGGAGAGGTCGTCGGCGGAGGTGTGGTACTCGGGGTAGCGGCCCCAGGGGGTGCGGGTCAGGACGCCGACCGGCAGGTCGAAGCCGGGGGAGCAGTACTGGCGCTCGTCGTAGCCGAAGGGACAGAAGTCCTCGGTGACGAGATCCTCGCCAAGGTCGGCCAGGGCGGCGGCCACGGCGCGGTCGATCTCGCGGTCGCCGTGGCGGCTCTTCTTGTAGTGGAAGCCGCCCGCGTCGCCCAGATTGGCTGCGATCAGGCCGTGGCGGAAGCTGTCCAGCCGGTCGCGGTTCCGGGCCAGCCAGGCGATCGCGCCGATGCCGCCCGGAGCGAACAGGAACCGGTAGCTGTAGCGGCGCTCGGGAACACCGGCGAGGGCCTCGGCCAGGTGGACCGCGACCGCGATCCCCGAGAGGTTGTCGTTGGCGAGTTGCGGATGGCAGACGTGGCTGGAGATGAGGACCTCTTCCGAGCTGGCACCGGGCAACAGGCACTCGCCCCAGGTCATCGAGCCGTCTTCGAGCGAGGCGTCGATGCACACCTCGTACTCGCCGTCGGGGAGCGATTCGAGGAGTCTGTGGGGCAGGCAGAAGCCCCAGGTTTCCTCGTAGTAGGAGGTGCGGTAGGGGATCAGGTCCGGCTGTTCCGGCAGGCTGTGCAGGTGCGGCCGGAGTTCGTCGAGGGTCATCCGGCAGTGGACCGGCGCGCTGTAGCCGACCAGGTGGAGGTTGTGGTCGGCAAAGTCGACGACGCGGCGGCCCGAGGGATCGCGGATCCACGCCTCGCGCGGGTTCCACTCCCGCGGCACGGTCCAGTCGAGGACCGGCGTGCCGGTGGGGACTTCGTGGAGTTCCAGCGGGATTCGGCTGCCTATGCGTTCGAGCGTGGCGCGGACCCCGTCGCCGGTCAGGCTGCGGGGGATGGGGTAGAGCCCGGCGGCGAGGTCCATCATCGACCGGCCGGCGGCGTCCCGGTCGAGATCGGCGAGGGCCTGCCGAATGGTGGACATGGGCCTATTCTGCGCGAAGCCTGGGTGCAGGCCCGCCGCCGAGCATCGCTGCCGTATCATCCCGGCCCGTGGCCGAACCTGCTGGCGCCGCTTCCTTCGTTCGGGGATTGCTGGTCGCCTGCGGCCGCGACCTGAGGGCCGGTCTGCTGTTCGGCGCGCTGCTGTTCGGCGGCCCGATCTCGCTGTTGCATGTGGTGCACAACCGGACGGACAGCGCCGTCGCGGGCATCGCCGCGCTCCTGCTCTTCGCGTTGCTCTACGGGATCTGGGCGGGCGCCGCCTTCGGCGGCCTGGGTCTGCTGTTGCGGACGCTCGCCCACCTGCGCCGCCGGCCCGCGGGGAATCCGGTCCTGCTCGCCGCCTGCCTGTTCAATCTCGTCTTTCTCGAACTCGTCCTGTTCTACGGCCTGACCTACGGGCAGGTCCCCTGGTTCACGCCGTCCGGCTTCCGGAGCATGGCGCTGTTTCTTGCCGTGGCCGGCGTCCTGACCGGCGCCGTCATCTGGATCGTCACCTGGGCGCTGGCGGCTCGGCTCGCCCGTCTCACCGACTCCGGTCGACTGTCGCGGCTCGTGGGCGCGCTGGCGATCGTCCTGGTCGTGGTCCACGCCGTGCTGCCGATCGCGTTCCGGCTCGTTCCGGAAGAGGGGGCTGCGTCCTTCGACCCGACGGCGCTGGTCGCCGGCGACGGGCCGCCGATCGCGCTGCTGGGCTTCGACGGGGTGGATCCCGACATGCTCCAGGATCTGATCGACGACGGCGAGCTGCCGAACCTGGCGGAGTTCGTCCGCGAGGGCACGTCGAGCCGCCTCGCGACGATCAGCGACGCCAACTCCGCGGTGATCTGGGCGTCGATCTACACCGGCGAGGCGCCCCGGCGGCACGGCGTCCACGACTTTTACCGGATTCGCTTTCCCGGTTCGGGAGCGGGCCTGTTCCCGGTTCACCGCACCAGCTTCAAGGAGCTGATCGAGCGCGTTGCATGGGCGCCGGGGATTTCGCGGCGCTTCGTCAACCGGCTCGACCTGGCGTCGCCGCCGATCTGGGAGATCGCGGATCGGGCCGGGCTACCGACGGTCGTCGTCGACGGCTACTTCTACTCGTTCCCGGCCCAGCGGATGCTTGAGCCGTCGAGCCGGCTCCTCGGCTACGGCCTGAACGACACGCTGGCGGCATCCGGCGGCGCCGACGCGACGCTCGAGTGGTTCGCCCAGCCGCCGGAGTTGCCCCAGGAGGTCGTGGACGCGGCCGCCGGCCGCCCGGACCTCGACTGGCAGCACCGGGCCGTGATCGCTCTGCTGGAGCACCGCTCCAGGGAAGGCGAGCCGCCGCCGCGCTTCCTCAACCTCTACACTCATGAACCGGACACCGTCTCGCACCAGCGATGGCGCTGGGCCGAGCCGGAGCTGTTCCCGTTCGTCTCCCCGGCCGGCATCGAGGAGCACGGGGAGGCAATAGCCGACGTCTACCGGCGGATCGACGGCCTGGTCGGCGAACTGCGCCGGGCCATGGGTCCGGAGACGGTCTTCGTCATCGCCTCCGACCACGGCCAGTCGCCGACCTTCGTCCACCGGTTGTACACCCAGCACCGGCACGGCCCGGACGGGGTCCTGCTGATGTACGGCCCCGGCATTCGCCGCGGCCACCGGCTGGAGAGCAGCCATGTGCTCGACGTCTTTCCGACCGTGCTGGCGTTGCTGGGTTTGCCGGTGCCGGAGGATGCCGAGGGCAGGGTGCTGGAGGGGGCGTTCGAAACGCCGCCGGATCCGGGCCCGGCGCGCCGCGTGGCGACCTATCGCGACGCCTGGCAGCCCGTCGACACGGTCGGCGGTACGGACGTCGAGCGGACGCGGCAGGAGATCGAGCGGCTGAAGGCGATGGGCTACCTCTAGCGGTCGCCGCTTCGCGGCGGCGTGTTTCCGGCCGCCTTCGGCGGCAGCGGCTCAGAACCCGCGCACCCAGTAGGCGGCTCATCCGTGCCCGCCGCCGATCATCGCTGCTAGGGTCGCGCTCCCCGCGTCGCAGCGATGCGGGCTGAACCGCGAGTTGCCTGAAGGAACTGGACATGGCGAACGTAGTCGTCGTCGGCATGCAGTGGGGCGACGAGGGCAAGGGGAAGATCATCGATCTCCTGTGCCCCGCCTTCGATGCCGTGGTCCGTTTCCAGGGCGGCAACAACGCCGGCCACACGGTGAAGTTCGGCAGCGGCGAGGGCGACGAGCACTTCGCGCTGCACCTGATTCCCTCCGGCATCCTGCACGAGGGAGTGGCCTGCTACCTCGGCAACGGGATGGTGATCGACCCGGACGCCTTCCTGGGCGAAGTCGCCCAACTGGAGCGACGGGGCATCGAAACGGCCGGCCGGCTGCAGCTTTCCGACCGGGCGCACGCCCTGACGCCGGTGCACGTAGCCCTCGACATCGTCCGCGAGGAGGCGCGCGGGGCGGACCGCATCGGCACCACGGCCAAGGGCATCGGCCCGGCCTACGAGAGCAAGATCGGCCGCACCGGCATACGCCTGGCCGAACTCGTCGCCGGCGGCGAGGCGATGAGGAACCGGCAGATCGTGCGGGTGGCGGACTTCGAGCGCGCGGCCGCCGAGGGAGCGGAACTGGATCCCGAAGCCGCCGCAGCCGACTTCAATCGCTGGGCCGAGAGCCTGTCTCCCTACGTTTGCGACCTGTCGGTCGAACTGGACGGTCTGATGCGGACTGGCGGCACGGTGCTCTTCGAGGGCGCGCAGGGCGCCCTGCTCGACGTCGACCACGGGACCTATCCCTACGTGACGAGCTCGAACTCGACGACCGGCGGCGCCGCGACCGGCAGCGGCGTGCCGCCGACGGCGATCGACGGCGCGATCGGGGTCGTCAAGGCGTACACGACCCGGGTCGGCGAGGGTCCGATGCCGACCGAACTGGTCGACGACGTCGGGAGCCACCTGCGGGACCGCGGACACGAGTTCGGCACGACGACCGGCCGGCCCCGGCGCTGTGGCTGGCTCGATCTGGTCGTCCTGCGCCACGCGAGCCGGGTCAACGGGGCGCGCTGCCTCGCGCTGACGAAGATCGACGTGCTCGACGAGCTGGACGAACTCAAGATCTGCGTCGCCTACCGCATCGGCGGCGAGGTCGTGCGCAACCTGCCGGCGGTGACCGACCGGCTGGAAGCCGCCGAACCCATCTACCGGAGCTTCCCCGGCTGGAAGCAGGACACGCGCGGCGTGCTCGAGCGGAGCGACCTGCCGCGGGCCGCTCTCGACTACATCGACTTCCTGGAGCAGGAGCTCGAGGCGAGCGCCGATCTGATCTCCTCGGGCCCGAGGCGCGAGGAGACGGTCGTGAGCGATGGCGGCCCGCTCGGTGCGTGGCTGGGGGACCGGTTCCCGACGGTCCAGGCTGCGGTCGGCGAGTAGGCGGATGCCGGCCAGAAGGCCGGCGCACCGACAGGCCAGCCACCGGCCGTCGCACCGACAGCCCGCACATATACTGCGCCGGGCCGTTAGCTCAGTTGGTAGAGCAGTGGACTTTTAATCCAAGGGTCGGGGGTTCGATCCCCTCACGGCCCACCAGGGCGAACACTCATCGGGGTGCGTAGTACCAGATCGGCGACGACCAGGCCCGTTCCTGGATCGTCGCCGCGACACCGCCGCGCGGCTCGACGCCGGCCCGCAGCGCGTCCCAGGTGGTCCAGCGGCAGGTCGGGTTCTCGAGCACCCGCACGTAGTAGACGGTGTCCGTGCCCGGGTCGAAGTCCGGGTCCTCCCAGACGACCGCGAGTTCGCCGGCGCCCAGATCTTCGCTGAAGGAGCAGTCGGACAGATCGACGGTGGCCCCGTTGTCGGGACAGCGGTGGGTTTCGGGATCGACCGTTCCGCCGTCCGAGCAGGCCACGTCGTAGACCTGCTCCCGGATCTCCTTGCGGTAACCGCTGTCGTACCAACCCTTGACGACCTGGAGACGCTGCAGCGGCGCGCTGAGCCTGTCCTGCTGGGCCCACACCAGGAAGCGGGGCGCCGCGTCGCTGTCGGCGACCAGGTCGCCGCCCATCGGCACGCCGCCGGCGTAGGCCTGCCCGATCAGGTCCGGGCTTGCCGGATCGAGGCCGTCGTAGTCGAAGCCGCCGAAGAAGCGGAGCCGGATGCGGGTGCCGGAAGTGGCGTAGGTCTCCTTGCGGCGCATCCCCTGGAAGATGGAGTCGCGGGTGTTCTCCTCGGCCCAGACCGCGGCGAGGCCGGAGGCCGAGAACTGCGCGCTGCGCATGCCGAAGTAGGGACCGAGCTCGTCGTCGACCACGGCGCCGCGCGCCCGCGCGGCGGGCGGCAGGCCGGCGATGTAGTCCAGCCTCTCCTCCGAGACCGGCACCGTGCCCCGGTTCTCGGGACTCACGGAGGTCGGCGCGGAGCCGAAGTAGTTCGACTCGTCGAAGGAGGGCGCGCCGTTGTGGGTGTCGCTCGAGCCGACGAAACCGATCTTGAACGGGTTGCCGCGACCTTCCTGTTCAAGGGCCAGCCCGTTGGCCAGGGCCTGCCGCGCGTAGCTGCCGTCCGGATTGCTGTGGGCGGTGATCCTGCCCTTGCGGGTGTTCAGGATCTCGAAGTCGGCCCACTCGTCGTCCGGCGAGAGCCTGGGGTGCGTTTCCGACGTGCCCTTGACCTGGGTCAGTTCGACCAGCGGCTCGTTGCGCATCCGCTGCTCGGCGAAGGCGTTGTCGACGGCGCGGCCGTCCGAGTACTTGAGCCGGAACACCTGGCCGTGGGACTGGTTCGAGTTGTGCGGGATCGCCAGGCTGTCGACGCCCTGCTCGCGCAGCCGGTCCATCCAGTTCCAGAGCTGCTCCGGCTCGTGCGAGTCGATGCGCGTGAACGGCCGCGCCGGCGCCTCGGACGACGCGAAGATGACGTTGCGGTGGTACGCCGCCGACTCGGGCGCCGGCGTCGACGAGGTCCACTCGTAGGCGATGAACGTGGTGAAGTTGCCCGGGTCGTTGTGGCGCTCGGCGGCGAGGATCGAGTCCTCCCAGGCCGATCTGTGGGCGCCGTCGTCAAAGGACGCGTACTGCATCTGCGGGTGATTCGCCATCCGCGCCCGCTGGCGCCGCAGGAAGCCGCCGTCCGTGCGCATCTGCCCGCCGAACCGCTCACGGAAGAGGACCGAGCGCATCTGCACCGAGTACGGGTGCAGGTTGTCGCCCTCGTTCACGCCGTGGAACGCCTCGGCGCCGGGAAGCTGGCCCACCCGGGTCGACGGATCGGCCCACTGCGGCACCATGCCGAGGAAGAAGCCGTGGTCCGAGACGGCGAAGAAGTCGAGCGGCTCCCGGAGCTTCATCTCGTTGCCGAAGGAGCTCTCGATCGCCTCGCCCCTGGCGAAGCGGTAGCTCTCGTCGGGCGTGACCTCGGTGCCGAGGAGGTAGGCGTCGAAGGAGTAGCGGGTGTGGACGTGCACGTCGCCGAAGTAGACGTTGCGCTGCTCGTTGTAGCCCTCGGTCGGCGAGGCGGGCGCGGGTGTCTCGGCGTAGTCGTTGACGGACAGCGACGTGTCCGTGCAGGCGAGGACGCTGAGGCTCAGGCCTGCGGCCAGGACCGGCGCGGTCCGGAGCCGGCCGCCGCCGGGGAGATGCGGAGAGATCGTTCGAGGCGTGGACATGGGCATCTCCACAGGGTAGCGCGCCATAGGATCGAGTCCATGCGAATCCCATCGATGGCCCGGCTCATTCTCCTCTCCACGCTGGCGGCAACGCTCGCTCCGGCGGCGGCCGGAGCCGGCGACCGCGGCGCCCTGCTCGAACGAATCGACGCACTCGTCTCCGAGTCGATGGAAGCCACGCAGACGCCCGGGATCGCCGTCGCCGTGCAGCATCGCGGCGAGCTGATCCTGGCCCGCGGCTACGGCCTCGCCGACGTCGAGAACCGGGTGCCGGCGACCGAGCACACGGTCTACCGCATCGGTTCCGTCACCAAGCAGTTCACCGCGGCGGCGGTGATGAAGCTGGTGGAGGACGGGAAGGTCGCCCTCGACGACCCGATGACGAAGTACTTCCCCGACTACCCGGTGGGCGAATTCCACATCACGGTAGGCCAGTTGCTCGATCACACCAGCGGCATCAAGGGCTACACCGAGATGCCGACCTTCTGGGAGCAGGGGCGGCTCGATCTCTCGCACGAGCAGATGATCGAGCTGTTCTCGACCGTGCCGTACGAGTTCGAGCCGGGCGACCGCTACCAGTACAACAACTCCGGCTACTACCTGGCGGGCCTGCTGGTCGAGAAGGCGAGCGGCAAGTCGTACGCGGAGTATCTCGAGGAGACCTTCTTCCGTCCGCTCGGGATGCGGGAGTCGCACTACCTCTACAACGACCCGATCGTGGCCAACCGCGCAGAGGGTTACCGGGTCGAGGACGGCGTCCTGCTGAACGACGAGCCGCTGTCCATGCACCTGCCGTTCGCGGCGGGAGCACTCGGCTCCAGCGTCCTCGACCTCGTGCGCTGGACCGTCGCGCTCGGCGCCGGCGACGTCGTCGGGCCGGACGGGCTCGAAGCGATGACGACCCGGCGGCGGCTGCCCGGCGGCGACGAGATCGGCTACGGCCTCGGCCTGTTGGTCGGCGAGATGGCCGGCCGCCCCAAGATCGAGCACGGCGGCGGCATCAACGGCTTCCTCAGCCAGCTCTCCTGGTATCCCGACGACGACCTGATCGTCACGGTTCTCGCCAACTGCACCTGCGGCGAGCCCGGCCCTCTGGAGGCCCGCATCGCGAGGGCCGTGCTCGGAGTGGCGGAGCCGGACCCTCCCGCCGTGGACCTGGACGAGGACCAGTTGAAGCGCTACGCCGGCGTCTACGACTTCGGGCGGAGTCCGCTACCGGTCGCGGTGAAGGACGGCAAGCTGCTCATCGCCGGACGAGAGACCGTGCCGATCGGCGAGCACCGCTTCGCCGGCACCCGGGACAAGGAGCAGCTCGCGATCTTCGAGGTCGACTCGGAGACCGGCGTCGCCACTCACCTGCGACTCGAGCGCTGGGGCCAGGTGCAGCGCGGCAAGCGCGCCGGTACCGATCCGTAGCAGCCGCCTCAGATGTGCCACTCGATCGTGTCGCCGTTGTAGTCGGTCGTCGCGCGCCGGCTGGGTGGTGAGACGCGGCCGTCCTCCATCTCCTCGCTCCAGCGGGCGAACGCCTCCTTCATCTTCGCGATGACCTCCGGGTGGGCGGCGGACAGGTCCTCGGACTCGCCCGGGTCCCGGTCGACGTCATAGAGCCGATCCCGATCTCCGGCCATCAGCAACTTCCAGGAGCCGTGACGGACGGCCGCGTTGGGCCCGGAGCGCCAGAACAGGTACTCGTGCGGCGCGCCTTCCGTCTCGCCTGACAGGTAGGGGATGAGGTCGACTCCGTCGAGACCGTAGCTCTCGACGTCCGGGACCCCCGCCAGGCTCGCCGACGTGGCGAAGAGGTCGAGCGAGCTGATCGGGTGCTCGTAGACGGTGCCGGCCGGGATGCGGCCGGGGAAGCGCATCAGGAAGGGCACCCGGATGCCGCCCTCGTACAGGTTCCGCTTGTGGCCGATCAGCGGGCTGTTGTGGATGCGCTCCGTGTCCTGCGTGGACATCGCCCCATTGTCGGACGTGAAGATGACGAGGGTGTTGTCGTCGAGGCCGTGCTCCTCGAGCTTGGCCAGGACCATGCCGACCGCGTCGTCGAGCGCGCTGACCATGCCGGCGTAGACGCGCCGGTACGGGTCCTCGAAGTCCGGGAAGCGCTGGTAGTGCTCGTCCATCACCTGCATCGGACCGTGGACCGCGTAGAAGGCGAGGTAGAGGAAGAAGGGGTTGTCCCGGTTGCGGTCGATGAACCCGGTGCCCTCACGGGCGAGTTGCGTGGTCTGGTACTCCTTCAGCTCGTCCTCCTCGCGGCCCCTGAACATGGCGACGATGCGGTCCGGGTTGCCGCGGGTCACCGGCTTCATCTCCAGCGCGTGGGCGCCGGGCCAGCTCGGGTCGACGTAGTTCATGCCCGACGGCATGCCGTAGAAGTAGTCGAAGCCGCGGTCGAGGGGATGCAGCAGGCGCCGCATCCCGAGCTGCCACTTGCCGATCGCCGCGTTCGTGTAGCCGGCGGTCTTCAGCGCGTCGCCGATCGTGCGGTGGTGGATGCCGAGTGTCCCCCGGGCGGCACCGATCGGCGGCACGGTCTGCGAGTTCAGCTCCTTGCCCCAGCGCTGCTGGTAGCGGCCGGTCATCAGTCCGTTGCGCGACGGGTTGCAGACCGGAGCGGTCATGTAGCCGGAGACGAAGCGCACCCCGTCCTCGCCGATCGAGTCGATGTGCGGCGTCGGGATGCCGGCGCCGCCGTAGGCGGATATCGCGCCATAGCCGAGATCGTCGGCGAACAGGAGGACGATGTTCGGCGGGTCTTCGGCGGCGGCCGATGACGCCAGCAGGAAGGTCAGGAGGACCGGAGTGAGCCTCTTCATCGGATCGTTCTCCTTTCGAACCGCGTTTGGATCTGTATCGCGCAGGATACATGCGCTTCCATCGAGGAACGAGTCTCCGACGAGCGAGTACGATTCCGCGCCATGCGATCCACCAGACCCTGCCTGGCCCTGACCGCGTCTCTCCTGACGGCGTTTCTGATCGCCGCCTGCGGCCCCACAGACGAAGACTGGCCCGTCTACCTCGGCGACTCGGGCCGGCAGCACTACAGCCCGCTGACCGGGATCGACCGGGACAACGTGAGTGAGCTCGAGGTGGCCTGGGTGTACGACTCGGGCGAGCCCCGGGGGGCGGGCGCCACGATGTACACGAGCCCCCTGGTCGTCGACGGGGTGCTCTACGCGCTCTCGCCCCACCTCGACGCCTTCGCGCTCGACGCGGCGACCGGCGAAGAGATCTGGCGTACGAGCCTCGAGCTTCCCGGCAACGCCCAGCGTGGACTCATGTGGTGGGAGGACGGCTCCGACCGCCGCCTCTTCTACACCCACGGCAAGGACCTGATCGCGCTCGACGCCGCCGACGGCAGTCTGGTCGAGGGCTTCGGCGACGGCGGCCTGGTCGACCTGACGCCGGAGGTCGACCGGGCCGGCGTCATCTTCGTCACCGTGCCGGGCGTCGTGTTCGAAGACAAGCTCATCCTCGGCTTCTCGACCAACGAGGACGCGAACGCGTACCCGGGTTCGATCCGGGCCTTCAGTACGGTGGACGGCAGCCTGGTCTGGCAGTTCGACACGATTCCGAAGCCCGGCGACACCGGCTCCGAGACCTGGGCCGACGGCTCGCTCGAGCGCGCGGGCGGCGCCAACGTCTGGACCGGCATGGCGCTGGACGAAGAGCGCGGCATCGTGTTCGCGCCGACCGGCTCGGCGACTCCCGACTTCTACGGTGCGAGCCGTCTCGGCGACAACCTCTTCTCCGACGCCCTGGTCGCGGTCGACGCGCTCACCGGAGAACTCAAGTGGCACTTCCAGGTCGTTCGCCACGACCTCTGGGACAAGGACAATCCGTCGCCGCCGACCCTGGTCCAGCTCGAACGGGACGGCCGCACGATCGACGCGGTCGCGATCACGACGAAGACGGGCCAGCTCTACGTGTTCGACCGGGAGACCGGCGAGTCGATGTACCCGATCCATGAGATCGAGACGCCGATTCCGAGCACGCTGCCGGGCGAGGTGACGTCGCCGACGCAGCCGATGTCGGACGTGGTCATCAGCCGGCAGGACTTCGAGATCACGAACCGCACCCCGGAAGCGCGCGCGTTCGTCGAGGAGCGGATCAAGGACTGGGATCTGCGGCCCTGGGCGCCGCCCAAGGTCGGCACCGTCCTCTTCATGCCGTGGTACGACGGCGGCGGCGAGTGGGGCGGTTCGGCGTTCGACCCGAGCAACAACCACCTGATCGTCAACGCGAACGATGTCGCCGGCATTCTGAATCTCACCGAGGTGCCGGTCGGCTTCAGCCGCTACGGCACCTATGCGCTCCACTGCGGTCGCTGCCACGGGCAGAAGCTCGAGGGCACCGACATGGGCGGCCCCCTGCTCGGCGTCGGCGATCGCCTGTCGCGCGACGAGATGCGTCGCATCATCCGCGAGGGCAGCGGCCGGATGGAGGGCTTCGCCCACCTCAACCGGATCGAGCTGGGCGCCATCGAGGCCTACATCCTGTCGCCGGAGCCCGAAGAGGACGAGCCCAGGGGCGAGGTCGCCTACGCCCTCGGCGGCTACGTCTATCTCCGCGACCACGAGAACCTGCCCGGCAACTCGCCACCCTGGGGCACGCTGAACTCGATCGACCTCGCGACCGGCGAGATCGCCTGGAAGGTGCCATTCGGCGACTACCCCACGCACCCCGGCCTCGGCTTCGGCGCGGTGAACTACGGCGGCCCGGTGGTGACGGCGTCAGGCCTCATCTTCATCGGCGCGACGCCCGACGAGATGTTCCGCGCTTACGACACGCGCAACGGCGAGATCCTCTGGGAGACGAAGCTGTCGGCCGCCGGCTACGCGACGCCGGCCGTCTACAGCGTGGACGGCAAGCAGTACGTCGTGATCGCCGCCGGCGGCGGCCGCACGGGCGGGCCTTCCGGGGGCGAGTACATCGCCTTCAGCCTGCCCGACTGAGAACCGCCACGCGGGTGCGCCGGCGCCTCCTTGGCCGCCTTTCTCCGCAGAAATCTATTGCGTCCGGGTGAAAATGCGGCAGGTTTACCCACTCGCACGCCGACGATCAGCCAGCGAGCAGTCGCCGGGCCCGTTCGGCGATCGCTGCGGCGTTGATGCCGAGGTTCTCCACGAGGTCCCCGTAGGGCGCCGATGCGCCGAAGCGGTCGAGGCCGAGAACGTCGCCTTCCGAACCGGTCCAGCGTTCCCAGCCGAGGGTCGCGGCGGCTTCGACGGCCAGCCGGCGGCGGACGCCCGGCGGTAGCACCTGGTCGCGGTAGGGCTGCGGCTGCGCGGCGAAGGCCTCCCAGGAAGGCATGCTGACGACGCGGACGGCGTGGCCTTCCGCTTCGAGTTCGGACGCGGCCTCCAGCGCAGGCGCGACCTCGGAGCCGGTGGCGATCAGGATGAGATCGGGCTCACTCCCGCCGTCGCTCACGATGTAGGCGCCGCGGGCGACGCCGTCGAGCGCTCCGTCGACGGTCGCCTCCAGTACCGGCAGTTTCTGGCGGGTGAGCACGAGGGCGCAGGGCCCCGGCGTTTCGAGCGCCAGCGCCCAGGCGGCGGCGGTCTCGTTCGCGTCGGCCGGGCGGACGACGACCACGCCCGGCACCGCGCGCAGGTGCGCCAGGTGCTCGATCGGCTGGTGGGTCGGCCCGTCCTCGCCGAGGAACACGGAGTCGTGGGTGAAGACGTAGAGCGCCCGGAGTTCCATCAGCGCGGCCAGCCGCAGGCTCGGCTTGAGGTAGTCGAGGAAGCAGAGGAAGGTGCCGCCGTAGGGACGGAACAGGCCGGACAGGGCCAGGCCGTTCATCGCCGCGGCCATTGCGTGCTCGCGCACGCCGAAGCGGAAGTGGCGCGTCGGCGAACCGGCCGCGTAGTCGCCTTCGCCTTCGAGCAGGGTGTTGTTCGAACCGGTCAGGTCGGCCGAGCCGCCGGCGAGCTCCGGA
Organism: Thermoanaerobaculia bacterium; assembly: GCA_965116955.1. GTDB lineage: Bacteria > Acidobacteriota > Thermoanaerobaculia > Multivoradales > Multivoraceae > Multivorans. The sequence continues at coordinate 1,062,055 of OZ220742.1, forward strand.
ACCAGGTCCTTCAGCGCGTTGAGCGTGACCCCGGACGCGGAACGGGTGGCGATCGGGCCGTCCGCCGGTTCGAAGCGCGGCAGGGCGTCGCGCCAGCCGTCCGGCAGGCCAACCCCCAGACGGCGGTCGAGTTCCGCCGCCGCCTCCGGGTACTCGGAGCGGTAGGACTCCAGCAACTGTTGCCACTCGGCCGCGGCTTCGGACCCGAAGTCCGCGGCCGGCGCGAACGCCGCGCGCGCCGCGTCGGGCACCAGGAACTCGGGCTCGAGCGGCCAGCCCAGGGCCTCCTTCGTGGCGACGACTTCGTCCGCACCGAGGGGCGCGCCGTGCGATGCGGCGCTGTCCTGCTTGTTCGGGCTGCCGTAGCCGATGTGGGTACGCACCTGGATCAGGCTCGGCCGGGCGGTTTCCGCGAGCGCCGCCTCGAACGCGGCATCGAGCGCCTCGATGTCGTTGCCGTCCTCAACCGACAGCGTGTGCCAGCCGTACGCCCGGTATCGCCCGAGCACGTCCTCGCTGAAGCTCAGGTCGGTCGGGCCGTCGATCGTGATCCGGTTCGCGTCGTAGAGGACGTTCAGCTTGCCGAGACCCAGGTGCCCGGCCATCGAGCAGGCCTCGGAGGCGACGCCTTCCATCAGGTCGCCGTCGGAGGCGAGGACCCAGGTCCGGTGGTTGAACAGGACGTGGCCCGGCCGGTTGAAGCGCACCGCCAGCAGTTGCTCGGCGATCGCCACGCCGACGGCGGCCGAGATGCCCTGGCCCAGCGGACCGGTCGTCACCTCGACGCCCGGCGTCAGGCCATGTTCCGGGTGGCCGGGAGTGAGCGAGCCGTACTGCCGGAAGTTCCGGATCTCGTCCAGGCTCAGGTCGTAGCCGGCCAGGTGCAGGAGGCCGTAGATCAGCGCCGAGGCGTGGCCGCACGACAGCACGAAGCGGTCGCGGTTCGGCCATTGCGGATCTCCGGGAGCGAAGCGCAGGTACTTCGTCCACAGCAGCGCCGCCATCGCCGCCTGACCCATCGGCGCACCGGGATGGCCGCTGTTCGCCCGCTCGACCATGTCGACGGCGAGGAAGCGCAGCGTGTCCGTCGCCACATCCAGCGGCTGACGCTGCGGCGGCCCGCCGGCGTCGGGCGTTCCGGCGGCCTCGACCTGACTCATCTACGCGTGGTTTCCGTGGGTCGTGGGCGCGGCGGACGAAGGCGTGGCGAGGAGCCGGTCAAGCGGCGCCAAGCATACACGCGCTCCTGTCCGAGGTCGCCACCTCAACCGAGCTGCTTTCGCGAGAGTCCGGCCGGTCGGGAGGGCGGTCTGACAGCATTGTCAGCGCCTCCTTAGCATCGCTGCCGTTGACAGTCTACGGCTCGGAGTCGCCGGAGAGACTGTTGCTGCAGGCCTTCTCCACGTCGAAGCGAGCGAGCTCCACCGCGCGCGCCACCGCGTTCTTAAGGGAATCGGGCGTCTCAGGACTGTCGAGGTCCACCGGCGCCAACCCCTCCAGATCGATCCCCATCGTCTCGAGGTGGAGGCTCACCAGGGCGTCCCCACGCAGGATGTTCTGCAGCCTGGCGTTCGCCCGCGCGGCGCCCCGGACAAGGCGCGGGTACGCCTCCAGATGAGGGAGGAGAGTGCCTTCGCCGTCGTAGTAGCGACGGTCGCCTTCCCGGTGCATCGGCACCAGGGTAAAGGACATGAACTCGTTCAGCCGGTCGACCTGTTGCTCCAGCGACAGGAGCGCGATCCTGCCTTGCACGATGTTCTGAACCAGGAAACTGTCCAGCGACTCGAAGTTCTGGCTGTCGAAAGCGGCCTGGATGACCTGGTTGTCGTGCAGGTAGTAGAACTCGCTCACCGGAATGTCCGGCTGAAGGCCTTCCTCGATCTGTTCGACGACCTGAAGGTGGCGCCGCAACTCCTCCAGTTGACTGTGCAGCGACGCGACGAGCATCTCGAAGTCGCAGATCAGGGCTTCGCGGTACTTCAGCGCGACTTCCTGTTCGCGCGCCGCCTCCTGACGGTTCCCCAGGAGGAACGCCAGGTAGACGCCGACGAAGACGACCAGGAGTTCGATGGCGAAGAACGGCAGGTTCCTGCGCAACCTGACGCCGAACCCCGGGAGAGTCGCCGGTGTTTGCCTGTCAGCCATCTCGTCTTCCTGGCTACGCCGCAACCGGTTCCAGAACATCGCTGATGTGAATTGGGTCCGTCAGGAGCCGGGGATTCTCAGGGCCTTGAATCAAGATAGCCGTCGACGGCCTTCTCCAGCGCGGCGCTGCGCAGCCCGTTCTCCTTGGCGCGGGTGCGCGCCTCTTCCCGATCCACGCCCTTCGCGGCGACCAGGTAGGCGTAGTACATGGCGCCGACCCGGTTGCCCGAGGCGCAGTGGACGAGCACCGGGCCGTCCGCCTTGTCCATCGCCTCGATGAAGCGCTCGAAGGTCTCGGGCAGCGCCAGCCGGTCGCCGTCGACGGGCAGGTTCACGTAGGGCACGTCCAGGCTCCGGAGAGCCGCGGGCTCGTCGAAGCCCCGGTTCTCGCCCTCGGTGCGCAGATCGAGGACGAGGGACAGGCCGTCGGCGGCCATCGCCTTGAGCTGATCCTCGGTCGGCTGACCGCCGAAGAGGACGCCCGGTTCCGGGTGTTTCGCGCCCCGCAGGCCGTGATCCTTCTCTTCGGCGAAGGCCAGGGGCGCCGCGAGGATGAGGATTGCGGCCAGCAGGGCGGTCACGTTGAGGAATCGTCGCATCAGAAGAACCCCAGTTCCAGTTTCGCGGCTTCGCTCATCATCGCCGGGTTCCACGTCGGATCCCAGACCACCTCGACCTTCGCGTCTTCGACGCCCTCGACGTCGCGAACCGTCCGCTCGACGTCGCCGGGCAGCGACTCGGCGACCGGGCAGTGCGGCGAGGTCAGGGTCATCTGCAGCTTGACGTGGGCGTTCTCTTCGATCCGCACGTCGTAGATCAGCCCGAGCTCGTAGATGTCGACCGGGATCTCCGGGTCGAAGACGGTCTTGAGCGCCTCGACGATCCGGGCCTCCAGGGCCGCCATGTCCACCGGGACTCCGGTCGCGGCGATGTCGTCCATGGTCAATGTCCTCCCGTCGACGGTACAGCCTACTCGGTCGTCACGGCGTCCGAGTCCCCGCCCTCGAGCGCGGCGCGGAGAGCGTGCCACGCGAGGGTCGCGCACTTGATGCGGACCGGATAGTCCTTGACGCCGCTCAGAACCTCCAGCTTGCCGAGGTCGACGCCGGCCGCCCCGTCGCCGTCACCGGTCATCAGAGCCAGAAAGGAAGCGATCAGCGCCTCCGCCTGCGGCCGTTCGAGCCCTCGGACGGCCTCGGTCATCAACGACGCCGATGCGGTCGAGATCGCGCAGCCGACACCCTCGAAGGTCAGGCCGTCGACCCGGTCGCCGTCGGTGCGCAGGTAGATCTTGACCTGGTCGCCGCAGAGCGGGTTGTAGCCCTCGGCGCAGGCCGACACCGGCTCGAGCGAGCCGAAGTTGCGGGGCGCCCGGTAGTGGTCCAGGATGACCTGCTGGTAGAGATCGCGGAGATCGGACATGGCTTCCGGTGGCCTACCCTAAGCCCGTCAGCCGAAGATCCGCCGCACTTCGTGCAGGCCGGAGACGAGCAGGTCGACTTCCTCGTGGGTGTTGTAGAGCCCGAACGAGGCCCGCACCGTGGCGGGGACCCCGAGCCGGACCATCAGCGGTTGCGCGCAGTGGTGGCCGGCGCGGATCGCCACCCCCTGCTCGTCGAGAATCGTTGCCACATCGTGGGGGTGCGCGCCGTCGATCACCAGAGACACGACGGCGGCCCGGGGCGAACCGGCGTTCGACCTCTGCCCCAGCACGCGAACCCAGGGAAGATCGCTCAGGACTTCCACAGTATGGGAGAGAAGCTCGTGCTCGTGGCGCTCGATCCGATCCAGCCCGACCGACTCCAGGAACTCGACCGCGACGCCCAGGCCGATCGCCGGCGCGATAGCAGGCGTTCCCGCTTCGAACCGTTGCGGCGGCGCCGCGTACTCGCTGCGTTCGAAGGTGACCCGCGTGATCATCGCGCCGCCTCCGTGGTACGGGGGCATCGCCGCGAGCAGCTCGCGCCGGCCCCAGAGCACGCCGATGCCGCCGGGGCCGTACATCTTGTGGCCCGAGAAGGCGTAGAAGTCGCAGCCGAGCGCGGCCACGTCGACTGCCATGTGCGGCACCGCCTGCGCGCCGTCGACCACGACGGCCGCGTCCGAGCGGGCGCGGGTCAACTCGACCAGGGCCGGGACGTCGTTGACCGTGCCGAGGGCGTTCGAGACGTGGGTCACGGCGACCACCCGGGTGCGCTCGTTGAGCATGCCGGCGAACGCCTCCAGATCGAGCTCCCCGTCGTCGGTGATCGGCGCCGGCCGCACCCGGGCGCCGGTCTGTTCGCAGACGAGCTGCCAGGGGACGATGTTCGAGTGGTGCTCCATCTCGGTCAGCAGCACCTCGTCGCCGGGCTCGAGAAGCGGCCGCGCGTAGCTCTGGGCAACCAGGTTGAGGCTCTCGGTCGTGCCGCGGGTGAAGACGACCTCATGGACGTCCGGAGCGCCGATGAACCGGGCGACCTTGCCGCGCGCCGCTTCGTACGCGTCCGTCGACTGCTCGGACAGCGCGTGGACGCCGCGGTGGGCGTTGGCGTAGTAGGTGCGGTAGCAGTCGTCGACGGCGTCGATCACGACCTCCGGCCGCTGCGCGCTGGCGGCGTTGTCGAGGTACACCAGCCGGTGTCCGTGGACCTTCCGGGCGAGAATCGGGAACGAGGCGCGCAGCCGCTCGACATCGAGAGCTTCGGCCGCCGGCGGCCGCTCCCGGTTTGCCAAGGGCGCCGGAGCCGTCATCGGTCTACCGCGGTCCGCCGCCGTTCAGGCTCGCCAGCAACCGGCTCTCCAGGTCTTGCCGGAGAGGCTCGTGGGACGCCTTCTCGACCAGCTCCCGGGCGAACGCGTAGACCAGCATCCCGTGAGCCTGCTCGCGGCCGATGCCGCGGGAGCGGAGGTAGAAGAGCGCTTCGTCGTCGAGACGGCCGATCGTCGAACCGTGCGTGCAGCGCACGTCGTCGGCGAAGATCTCGAGCTGCGGATTGCTGTTGGCCAGCGCCGACTTCGACAGGAGCAGGTTGCGGTTCGTCTGCTTGGCGTCCGTCTTCTGCGCCGCCTGGTGCACGTAGATCCGGCCGTTGAACACCGAGCGCGCGCGGCCGTCGAGGACGCCCTTGTAGAGCTGGTGGCTGGTCGTGTGCGGCTGGCGGTGCTCGACCCTCATGTGGTTGTCCACGAACTGGGAGCCGGCGACGACGTAGAGGCCGTCGAGCGTGCAGTGAGCGCCCTCGCCGTCGAGCAGCCCCACCGTGTCGTTCCGCACCAGGCCGCCTCCGAACGCCAGGGACGAGGAGTCGAAGGACGCGGAGCGCTCGAGCCGCGCGTGCTGGAAGCCCAGGTGGAACGCGTCGGTCGCGTCCGCCTGCAGCCGGGTGTGGTGGAGCACGGATCCCGCGCCGCAGACGAACTCCGACACCGGGCAGACGAAGTAGCCGCCGGCCCTCGGGTCGACAGCGGCGAAGGTCTCGATCACCGATGCCTGGCTGTTCTCGCCGGCGATGACGAGCAGGCGCGGAAAGCTGACCTCGACGGCGGGCGTTTCGCCACCGGACTCCGCGGGCGCGCTGATCCACAACACCTGTAGCGGCTGCTCGACGACGGCTCCATCCGGAATCACGATCGCCGCGCCGTCCTGGAACAGGCCGGTGTTGAGGGCCGCAAACGGATGCACGCCCGCGTCGGCGCTGCACGAGGCGCGGCCGGAGGCGTGGGCGCCGAGATGCTCCGGGACCGGTTCCATGTCGCCGCCGGCGCCGAGTTCCGCCAGGGCCACCGCGGTGACCTGCCTCGGCGGCGACGAGACCTCCGGCACATAGCGGCCGTTCACGAACACCATCCGGGGACAGTCCGGATAGAGAAAGCGGGCGGCCTCGCCGCCCTGGAGCGGGCGCTGCGAAGCCGCTGCCGGCGCCGCGCGCAGCAGCGAACCGAGGTTCGTCTGCCGCCACTCCTCGTCGCGGGCGGTCGGGAAGCCGGCGGCCTCGAAGCGTTCGATCGCCTCCTGCCGCCGCTCGCGCAGGACCTCCGGCTCGCCGCCGCGGCGAGCGTAGAGATCCAGGTAGGGAGCGGTGGAGCGGCCGCTGACGACGGTCACGAGTTCAGCCTCCGGAGGAACCGTTGGTCAGGCCGGTGTAGCCCTTCTCCTCGAGTTCGAGCGCCAGCTCGCTGCCGCCGGAGCGGACGATCCGCCCATCCAGGAGCACGTGGACGTGGTCGGGCACGATGTAGTTCAGCAGCCGCTGGTAGTGGGTGATGACGACGAACGCCCGATCCTCGCTCCTGAGCGCGTTGACCCCGGCCGCCACCGTCTTCAGGGCGTCGATGTCGAGCCCGGAGTCCGTCTCGTCGAGGACGGCCAGCCGGGGTTCGAGCACCGCCATCTGGAGGATCTCGTTCCGCTTCTTCTCGCCGCCCGAGAAGCCCTCGTTGACGGGGCGCCGCAACAGCGCCTCGTCCACGTCGACCAGTTCGGCGCGCTTGCGCAGCAACTGGAGAAAGTCCATCGCGTCCAGCTCGTCCTCGCCCCTGGCCTTGCGGAGCGCGTTGAGCGCGGCCTTGAGGAAGTAGCTGTTGCCGACGCCCGGGATCTCGACCGGGTACTGAAAGGCGAGGAAGAGGCCGGCATGGGCTCGCTCTTCCGGCGCCATTTCCTGCAGGTCGTCGCCGTCGAGTTCCAGCGAACCGGCCGTGACGTCGTACTCCTCCCGGCCCGCGAGCACCTGGGCCAGCGTGCTCTTGCCCGAGCCGTTCGGCCCCATCACCGCGTGCACCTCGCCGGCATTCACCTCGAGATCCACACCCTTCAGGATTTCCTGTTCTTCGACCTTCGCGTGAAGGTCACTCACCCTCAGCATTGCTGTATCTCCGTGCGGCGACGATCTCGGCCGCGTGCGGTTCCGGCAACCCCGGCTCCCCGAAGGGTCAGCCGACGCTGCCCTCGAGGCTGACCTCGAGCAGCTTCTGTGCCTCCACGGCGAACTCCATCGGGAGTTCGCGGAACACTTCCTTGCAGAACCCGTTGACGATCATGGAAACGGCATCCTCGGTGTCGATGCCGCGCTGGTTGCAGTAGAAGATCTGGTCTTCCCCGATCTTCGACGTCGACGCCTCGTGCTCCATCTGGGCGCTCGGATTCGCGACGTCGATGTAGGGGAAGGTGTGAGCCCCGCAGCGGTCTCCGATCAGCATCGAGTCGCACTGCGAGAAGTTCCGGGCGTCCTCGGCCGAACGCAGGATCCGCACCGACCCGCGGTAGGTGTTCTGGCCTTCGCCGGCCGAGATTCCCTTCGAGATGATCGTGCTCGACGTGCGCTTGCCGACGTGGACCATCTTGGTCCCCGTGTCGGCCTGTTGGCGGTTGTTCGACACCGCGACCGAGTAGAACTCGCCCACCGAGTCGTCGCCCCTGAGGATGCAGCTCGGGTACTTCCAGGTCACCGCCGAACCGGTCTCGACCTGGGTCCAGGAGATCTTGCTGCGCCGGCCCTCGCAGAGGCCGCGCTTGGTCACGAAGTTGTAGATGCCGCCGACGCCTTCCTTGTCGCCCGGGTACCAGTTCTGGACCGTCGAGTACTTGATCTGCGCGTCTTCGTGGGCGACCAGCTCGACGACGGCCGCGTGCAACTGGTTCTCGTCGCGCATCGGCGCGGTGCAACCCTCCAGGTAGCTGACGTAGCTGCCTTCTTCCGCGATGATCAGGGTGCGCTCGAACTGGCCCGTGTTCATCGCGTTGATCCGGAAGTAGGTGGAGAGCTCCATCGGGCAGCGGACGCCCTTCGGGATGTAGACGAAGGAGCCGTCCGAGAACACGGCCGAGTTCAGGGCGGCGAAGAAATTGTCCCGGCGCGGCACCACGGTGCCGAGGTACTTCCGCACCAGTTCCGGGTGATCCTGGACCGCCTCGGAGAAGGAGCAGAAGATGACGCCGAGTTCCGCCAGCTTCTCGCGGAACGTCGTCGCCACGGAGACGCTGTCGAACACCGCGTCGACCGCCACGCCCGCCAGCATCTCCTGCTCCCTGAGCGGGATGCCGAGCTTCTCGTAGGTGGCCAGGATCTCGGGATCGATCTCGTCGAGGCTCTTGGGCCGGTCGTCGTCGCTCTTCGGCGCCGCGTAGTAGCAGATGGACTGGTAGTCGATCGGCTCGTAGCGCACGTTCGCCCACGTCGGCTCGGCCATCTTGAGCCAGCCCCGATAGGCCTGGAGCCGCCAGTCGAGCAACCACTGCGGCTCGTTCTTCTTCGCCGAGATGAAGGCGATGATCTCCTCGCTCAGGCCCGGTGGCGCCGTGTCCTGCTCGACGTCGGTGACGAAGCCGAATTCGTAGTCGCGCTCGGCGAGCGCTCCGATCGTGTCCGCTGCGGTCGGCATCAGGAGTTACTCCCCAGGGGAATGAGGGCGGAGGCGCTGGGCCGGCCGGCGAGAAAGTCCGGGCGCGCCATGTCCTCGATCGTGACCCCTTCGAGAGCCCTGCGAACCGCCCGGTCGATCCGTTGCCAGTTCTCCCGTACGCGGCAGAACGCCTCGTAGGAACACTCGTCGTCCGAGTGCTCGCTGCACTGGGTCAGGGCGATCGGGCCCTCGAGCGCGAAGATCACGTGCGCGACGCTGATGTCCGCCGCCGGACGCGCGAGTTCGTAGCCGCCGTGGACGCCGCGGTGAGAAAGCAGCAAGCCGGCCCTGGCGAGCATCTTGAGGATCTTGCTCACCATCGCGGGCGGCAGATGCGTCTGCAGCGCCAGCTCAGCCGCGGCCGTCTGGCCGGTCAGGGCCAGTTGGCTCATCAGGACGATGCCGTAGTCGGCTTGCTTGGTCAGACGGATCATGGCGGCGAAACGGGGACTTGAATAGTCCCGATTCGGAGGTTAGCACGGGGAGGCAGTGTGTCAACGTAGCGGTGAAGCGATGTCCTGGTTCACTCCAGCACTGCTGGTCTGGTGCGCGCTGACCGTGCCGGTGCTGGTCTACGGCCTGGTGGGCAAGGACCGGACCGGTCGGGTGGGTGGCCGGGCCTGGGGGCCGACGATCGACGCGCGATGGGGTTGGGTCCTCATGGAACTGTCGGCCCTGGCCGTCTTCCCGGTCGTGTATCTCGCGGCCGGTGAGCGCCACCGGGTCGGCGACGTCCTGGTCGGCCTCTGGCTTGCCCACTACGTGCACCGCACCCTTGTGTGGCCATGGATCGTCCAGCGCCAGGCTCGCCCGTTCCCCGCCGTCACGGCCGTCTCGGGTTTCGCCTTCAACCTCGTCAACGGGCTGCTCCTGGGCTGGTTCATGGCCCGGATCGCCGACTATCCGGCGGACTGGTTCTCCGACCCGCGCTTCCTGGCCGGCGCCGCGCTGTTCGTCTTCGGAGCGACTCTCAACATCTCCTCCGACTACCGCCTGTCGTCGCTGCGGGCCGGGGCCTCGGGAGGCGCCGTGCTGCCGCGGGGCGGCGCCTTCGACTACGTCTCCTGCCCCAACCTGGCCGGGGAGATCGTCGAGTGGGTCGGCTTCGCCCTGATGAGCTGGTCGCTGCCCGGTCTGGCGTTCGCGTTGTGGACCGCGGCCAACCTCATCCCGCGCGCATTGTGGCGGCACCGCTGGTATCGGGAGACCTTCCCCGGCTACCCCCAGCGCCGCCGGGCGCTCTTCCCCGGCCTGCTCTGAGGCCGGGTCCTAGCCCTCCGTCTCTCCGCCGGACGCCGGCGCCAGACGTTCCGCTTCGCGGCTGTCGCCGAGCAGCACGGCCACCCAGCGGAACTCCTCCGTGTTCTCGAGGAGGATCTTGACAACCATGGTCAACGGCACCGACAGCAGCATCCCGACCGGCCCCCACACCCAGCCCCAGAAGACGAGGGACAGGACGACCACGAGGGTCGAGAGGCCGAGCCGTCGTCCCAGAAGCGGCGGCTCGATGAAGTTGCCGATCACCATGTTGACGACAAGGTAGCCCAGGGCGACGAGCAAGGCCCGGCCGACGCCGATCTGGACCATGGCCAGGAGCGTCGTCGGCACAGCGGCGATGATCGAACCGAGGTTGGGAATGAAGTTGAGGACGAAGGCCACCAGGCCCCAGAAGACCGCGAACTCGACCCCCAGTACTCCGACCCAGATGCCGATCAGCAGGCCGGTGGCCAGGCTGATCACCGTCTTGATGCCCATGTAGTGCTGGATCTCGTGCATGGCGCGGGCGAAGCGCGCCTCGGCGCCGGCGCTGCCGAAGGCGGCGCGCACCTTGGGGCCGAAGGTCGCCGCCTCGAAGAGGGTGAAGATGACGATCAACGAGATGACGAGGAACGACGAAAGCGCGGCCGTCGTCGTCCGCAAGGTCCGGTTCACGAAGTCGACCAGGAAGCCCGGCTCGAAACGCGAGAACAACGCCTCCGACAGCGAGTCGTCGCCCGCCCACCAACTAGCGACCGGCACTCCCCGCTCCTCCAGCCACCCGCCGCCGTCTTCGATCCACTCGGTGAGGGTGGACTGGATCTCGCCCATCTCGCCCGCGACCTGGTTCGCGGTGGAACCGACCAGATAGCCGACCAGGGCCAGCACCAGCAGGTCCATCAGGATCGTGCCGAGGACGGCGACGATCATCGGCAGGCGTTTCTGCAGCCAGCTCAGAAGAGGCAGGCTGATCGCGGCGATGAAGATCGCGACCAGGAAGGGGATCATGATCGACGACGCGGCTCGCAGGCCGGCGACCAGGACGACGACGCAGGCCGCGACCAGCAGCAGGCGCATCGGCGCTCCGATGTCTCGTCGCTGGTCGTCCCGGGTCATGGTTCAGCTCGTGGCGGCGCGGTGGTCCTCGACCAGGCCGTCGACGACCGCCGGTTCCGCCAGCGTTGTCGTATCGCCGAGATCTTCGTACTCACCGGCGGCGATCTTGCGCAGCACGCGGCGCATGATCTTGCCGGAGCGGGTCTTCGGCAAGCCGCCGGCGACATGGATGTGGTCCGGGGTGGCGATCGGTCCGATCACCGTACGCACCTGCTGGCGCAGCTCCGCCACCAGCTCCGCCCGCTCACGGCTCTCCGCTTCCGGCGTGATCAGCACGTAGGCGTAGATGCCGACGCCCTTGATCTCGTGCGGGCAGCCGACCACGGCCGCCTCGGCCACGGCGTCGTGCGCCACCAGGGCGCTCTCGATCTCGGCGGTGCCCAGCCGATGCCCCGACACGTTGAGGACGTCGTCGACCCGGCCGGTGATCCAGTAGTAGCCGTTCTCATCCCGGCGGCAGCCATCGCCGGTGAAGTACATGCCCTGGTAGGTGCTGAAGTAGGTCTCGACGAAGCGCTGGTGGTCGCCGTAGATCGTCCGCGCCTGGCCGGGCCAGGAACGCTTGAGGCAGAGGTTGCCGCTCCGGTCGTTGCCCGCCAGCTCGTTGCCGTCGGCGTCCACGAGCACCGGCTCGACGCCGAAGAAGGGAAGCGTCGCCGAGCCGGGGACCAGCGGCGTGGCGCCCGGCAACGGAGTGATCAGGATGCCGCCCGTCTCCGTCTGCCACCAGGTGTCGACGACCGGACACTGCCCGTTGCCGACCACTTCGTGGTACCAGTTCCAGACCTCGGGGTTGATCGGTTCGCCGACCGAACCGAGGACGCGAAGGGAGCCGCGGTCGTAGGCCGTGACCCACTGGTCGCCTTCGCGCGCGATCGCCCGCAGCGCGGTCGGGGCGGTGTAGAAGAGGGTCACCTCCAGGTCGTCGACGACCTGCCAGTAGCGGCCCGGGTCGGGGTAGGTCGGCACCGACTCGAACATGACGCTGGTGGCGCCGTTCGCGAGCGGGCCGTAGACGATGTAGCTGTGTCCCGTGACCCAGCCGATGTCGGCGGCGCAGAAGTGGATGTCTTCGTCGTGGTGATCGAAGATCAGCCGGTGGGTCATCGAGGCGTAGAGCAGGTAGCCGCCGGTGGTGTGGAGCACGCCCTTCGGCTTGCCCGTCGAGCCGCTGGTGTAGAGCACGAAGAGCGGCGCCTCGGCGTCGAGCCGCGCCACCGGGGCGGTCGCCCGCTGCTTCGCCGTCTCCTCGTGGAGCCAGAGGTCGCGTCCCGGCGTCATCGGCACCTCGGTATCCGTGCGCCTCGCCACCAGCATGTGCTCGACCAGGTCCAGTCCCTCGACGGCCCGATCGCAGGTCGCCTTGAGCGGGATCGTGCGGCCGCCGCGCAGACCTTCGTTCGCGGTCACCAGCAGGCGGCAACCGGCGTCGACGATCCGCTCGCGCAGGCTGTCGGCCGAGAACCCCGCGAAGACGACCGAATGCACCGCACCGACCCGCGCGCAGGCAAGCATCGTGTAAGCCAGCTCCGGGATCATCGGCAGGTAGATGCAGACCCGGTCGCCCTGGCCGATCCCGAGCGAGGTCAGCACGTTGGCGATCCGGCAGACGTTCCGCTTCAGCTCCCGGTAGCTGATCCGGTGGTAGCGGCACGGCTCGTCCTCGACCCAGATCAGGGCGGTCTTGTCGGGCCGGGTGGCGGCGTGGCGGTCGACGCAGTTCGTGCAGGCGTTCAGCACGCCGTCCTCGAACCAGGCGAAGTCGACGGCCTCGAAGTCCCAGCGCCCCGCCGACCGCGGCTCGGTGAACCAGTCCAGGGAACGGGTCTGTTCGAGCCAGAAGCCGTCCGGATCCTCGATCGACTGCCGGTAGAGCTTCCGGTAAGCCTCCATGCCGTCGACGTGGGCGCGGCCGCTTTCCGCGATGGCGGTCTTGACGGGGATCATCCGACTCTCCCTGAGGCCTTTCGCGCCACCTAGACCGCGACCCGCGGCGCCGCCGCCCGCACGGCCGCCGAGGCGCTGCAGCCCAGCCCTTCGAAGTTGTCGGTGAACATCCGGGCCAGCCGGCGCGCGTACTGATCGTACGCCTGGGGATCGCTCCAGCCCTGCCGCGGGTCGAGCACGTCGCCCGGCACGCCGTCGATGGCCGTGGGGTAGGCCAGACCGAAGACGGGATGGGTACGCACAGGTACGTCCGCCAGGCTGCCGTCGAGCGCGGCGTGGATCATCCTCCGCGTGTACGCCAGCTTGATCCGGCTGCCCTGGCCGTAGGGCCCCCTGGTCCAGCCGGTGTTGACGAGCCAGACGTCGACGCCGTGGCGCCGCACCTTCTCGCCGAGGAGTTCCGCGTAGGTCGACGCCGGCAACGGCATGAAGGGGGCGCCGAAACAGGCGCTGAACGTCGCGGACGGTTCGGTGACGCCGCGCTCGGTGCCGGCGACCTTCGCCGTGTAGCCCGAGAGGAAGTGGTACATCGCCTGCGACTCGTCGAGCCGGCTGATCGGCGGCAGCACGCCGAACGCGTCGCAGGTCAGGAAGACGACCGACGTCGGGTGTCCCGCGTTGCCGCCGACGTCGACGTGCTCGAGGTGGCTGAGCGGATAGCTGGCGCGGGTGTTCTCGGTAAGGGAGTCGTCGTCGAGGTCCAGTTCCCGTGTTTCCGGATCGAAGACGACGTTCTCGAGCACGGTCCCGAAGCGCCGGGTCGTGGCGTAGATCTCCGGTTCGCCCAGAGGATCGAGACGGATGACCTTGGCGTAGCAGCCGCCCTCGATGTTGAAGATGCCGCGGTCTGACCAGCAGTGCTCGTCGTCGCCGATCAGGGTGCGCTCCGGATCGGCCGAGAGGGTGGTCTTGCCGGTGCCGGAGAGGCCGAAGAACAGCGCGCAGTCCGAACGGTCCGCGCCGTAGTTGGCGCTGCAGTGCATGCTCAGCACACCGCGCTGAGGCATCAGGAAGTTCATCACGCTGAACATCGATTTCTTCATCTCGCCGGCGTACTCGCTGCCCCCGATCAGGGTCAGGTGCCGCTCCAGGTCGAGGGCGATGAAGGTCGTGCTGTTCGTGCCGTCGGTCTCCGGGTCGGCCAGGACGCTCGGGATGTCGACGACGGTGTAGTCCGGTTCGAAGTCCTCGAGCTCCGCGTCGCTTGCCGCGCGCAGGAACATGTTGCGGACGAACAGGCTGTGCCAGGCGCGCTCGCTGATCACGCGGACGTTCAGGCGGCAGGCCGGATCGGCGCCGGCGAAACCGTCGAAAACGAACAGGTCCCGGCCGGCGGCCGCGGCCAGCATCTTGCTGTGGAGGCGGTCGAAGTGCTCCGGCGCGAGGGGCTTGTTCACCGGCCCCCAGTCCACCAGGTCCGCCGACGGCGCCCGCCGTACGACGAACCGGTCGTTCGGAGACCGCCCCGTGTGCTCGCCGGTCGACGCGACCAGCGGACCCTCGGCGGCAATCGCGGCCTCGCCGCGCCGCACCGCTTCTTCGTAGAGCCTGGCCACGCTCAGGCGCCGGTGAACGACGCGCCGGTTGGCTGACAGGAACTCCTCGGAAACCTCGACCATCTCAACTACCTCGCCACGGTCGAGAGCGAGAAGCGGTCCCGCCTCACCGTCCAGGCCACAAGCAGTGGCTCCTCGGGAGGGATTCGAACCCCCAACATTTCGGTTAACAGCCGAACGCTCTACCGTTGAGCTACCGAGGAAGAATCCGCCTCAAGGCAAACACCGGCGGGCGACACGGAGTTCATCTTAGGGAGGCTTCAAGCCGACTGTCAAACCCCCCGCCAAACCCCGCACGGGTGGCCGCTTACAGGCGGTCGCGGTAGGGGCTCAGTTGCCCCGCGCGGCTCGGATGACGCAGCTTGCGGAGCGCCTTCGATTCGATCTGCCGGATCCGCTCGCGCGTCACGTTGAACGAGCGCCCCACATCCTCCAGCGTCGACTCGGCGCCGTCGCCGACTCCGAAGCGCATCCGCAGCACGAGTTCCTCGCGCGGGCTCAGGGTCTGCAGCACGGCGGCGGTCTGCTCGCTGAGGTTCTTCAGGAGCAGCGAGTCGAGCGGCGAGACGGCGCTCGCGTCCTCGATGAAGTCGCCGAGAGATGAGTCCGCCTCTTCGCCGATCGGCGTCTCGAGCGAGATCGGTTCCAGCGCGATCTTCATGATCTCGCGGACGTGGGACGGCTCCATGTCCATCTGCTCGGCGATCTCGGCTACGGTGGGCTCCCGGCCCAGCTCCTGGACCATCGCGCGGCTGGTCCGCGTGAGCTTGTTGATCGTGTCGATCATGTGGACCGGGATGCGGATCGTCCTCGCCTGGTCGGCGATCGCCCGCGTGATCGCCTGGCGGATCCACCAGGTCGCGTAGGTCGAGAACTTGTAGCCCCGGCGGTACTCGAACTTCTCGACCGCGCGGATCAGCCCGATGTTGCCGTCCTGAATCAGGTCGAGGAGTTGCAGCCCGCGGTTCGTGTACTTCTTGGCGATGGACACGACCAGACGAAGGTTCGCCTGAATCATCTCGGAGCGCGCCTGCTCGCAGATCGCCTCGCCTCGCCGCACCTTGTTCAGCGTCGCCGTAACCTGCGCGAGGGTCGTGCCGTAACGCTCCTCCGACGCCCGGAGGCGAGCGCGGTACTTCTCGATCCGGCGCCGGTGCAGCGCGCCGAGTTCCGTGTCGCGCTCCCGGTCGAGCGCGATCTGCGCCCGGCGGATGTCCCGGTCGTGCCGCGAGATCTCCGCGTAGAGCTGCTTGAGGATCTCGACCAGGCGGTTGCGTGTCTGCGCCGTCAACTCGATCGAACGGATCTGCTCGGTGATCTTGCCCGCCGTGCGATCGATCTCCCGTTCGATCTCCGCGAACCGGTCGCTGCCCGGCCGGCAGCGATCGCTCTGCCGGCGCAGACGGCGCACCTGCCGGTCGAGCGTCTCGATCGCCCGGAAGATCCCGAGGTTCTTCGCGATCCGATCCCTGGCGCTCTGGTCGAGGTGGGCGGCGCCATCG
This sequence comes from Thermoanaerobaculia bacterium, assembly GCA_965116955.1. Lineage (GTDB taxonomy): Bacteria > Acidobacteriota > Thermoanaerobaculia > Multivoradales > Multivoraceae > Multivorans. The sequence continues at coordinate 1,077,962 of OZ220742.1, forward strand.
GCCAGAAGCTCCCGCATCAGGCGCCGGTCGCGCCGCGCCAGTTCGTTGATCCGCAGCAGTTCCCGAAGCACGACCGGGTTGTCGCAGAGCGCCTCGAACACGATCCACTCGCCGCGCTCGATCCGCTTGGCGATCTCCACCTCGCCTTCCCGATCGAGCAGATCGACTCGCCCCATCTCCCGCAGGTAGACCCGGACCGGATCCGTCGTCCGGTCGTGGCGCGTGAGAACGGCGGGTTCAGGCTCGCTTCGTTCGACGCCGCCGATCGCCGGCAGCGGATCGGAGTCGACGACGTTGACGAAGGCCGCCGGCCGCCGGATCACTCCCGTGCCCATCGACACCAGGCGTGACCGGATCGCGTCCATGTCCCGCGGCTCGGCGAGCAGTTCCTCGGGCAACCGGGTCTCGAGCTCGTCCTGAAGCAGGTAGCCCTTCTCGCGGCCCAGGTTGAAGACGCCGCGGACCGAGCTGTGGCGCTGCTCGATCGGCTCGATCTCCTCGGCCCGGACGGCCGCTGTGTTCAGGGCCACGACATCTCCTCAGCGCCCCGACGGCCGGTAGAGCTCGCGGCTGAGCTGCTGCTTCTCCTCGATCATCCGGTGCAGAGTCTCCATGTCACCTTCACGCTGTGCGCGATTGATCTCCCGGGCAAGCAGATTGAGCCGCTGTCTGGCGAAACGTCGACCCAACTCGGCGAGACTGACTCGAAGTTCCGATTCATCCGATTCAGAGAAGGCAGACGACCGTTGTAGCAAAAGCCCGGCGATCCGGTCAACAGGTCGATCGGTCTCGTTGTCCGTGCCGCGCCGCCGTCCCAGGACGTCCACGAGGGCGCCGGAATCGATCCGCTCCGCTCCGGCACGGGCCTGCTCGCGCATGGCCTCGTAGATGGCGCGCAGGGCGGGATCGAAGAAGGCATCCGGCGCCGGCCACTCGATGCCGCGCAGGTCGGGGGCGGCGGCAGTCAGACGCAGCACCTGCTCCTCGATCGACGATGTCACCGGAGGACGCGGTCGCGCGGCGGGTTCGGGCGAGTCCGCGGCAGCCGGCTTCTCCGCGGCGGCGGACTCACGCAGGAGCACGTCGACCTTGACTCCGAGGCGCTCGGCGGCGGTCTCGAAGTAGCCCCTCCTCGCGATCGGGTCGCCGACCCGGTCGATCAGCGTCCGCACTCGCGCGGCCTCGCGCGCCCGCAACCGCGGGTCGAGCTCGCCCCGACTGGGCAGATCGTCGATCTCGATCGCCACCGCATCCCGGGCCCCGGCGACCGTGGCCTTCACCGCCTCGGGTCCCTCGTCGAGCCGCAGCGAATCCGGATCCTGGCCCGCCGGAAAGAGTGCCCGGCGGACGTTGAGGCCGGCCTCGAGCATGAGTCCCGCCGCCTTGCGGGCCGCCTCGATGCCGGCCCGGTCGCCGTCGTAGCCCAGGACGACTTCGTCGGTGTAGCGGGACAGCAGCCGCACCTGCTGCCCCGTGAGCGCCGTCCCCATGCTCGCGACCGCCCAGTCGATGCCGGACGCCGCGGCGCCCAGGACGTCGAAGTAGCCCTCGACCAGGAGCGCCCGGCCCTGTTCCCGGATGCCGCGGCGAGCGGCGTCGAGGCCGTATAGCAGGGTTCCCTTCCGGAAGTGGTCCGTCTCGTTCGTGTTGACGTACTTGGCCTGGTCGTCGCCGAGGGTGCGTCCGCCGAAGGCCAGCAGGCGGCCGGAGGGCGACCGGATGGGGAACATCAGCCGGTTGCGGAACCGGTCGTAGGGACGGTCCGGCGCCTTCGGGCTGCGGGCGATCAGCCCGGCGGCCTCGAGGTCGGGGACCGGGATGCGTCGGCCCAGATCCTCGATCATCGTCCGCCAGTCGTCGGGTGCGTAGCCGACGCCGAAGCGGGCGATCAGCTCCGACGGCACCTTGCGCCGCTGGAGGTACTGCTGGGGCACGGCTTCCGTCCTGAGCTTCGCGCGGAAGAAGTCGTAGGCGGCGTCGAGCGCGGCCTGGATGCGCTCGGAGCGGTCCGCCCGGCCGTCGGCGTCAGGCCCCGAGGCCCGCCGGAGGGGAATGCCGTAGCGCTGGGCGAGGTGCTCGATCGTGGTGGCGAAGGTGTCGCCCGTGAGTTCCATGTGGAAGCGGAGGGCGTCGCCGCCGGCGCCGCAGCCGAAGCAGTAGTAGAGCTTGCGCTCGGGATCGAGCGACAGCGAGGGCGTCTTCTCCTTGTGGAAGGGGCAGAGCGCCACGAAGCGCTGGCCCCGGCGCTCGACCTTCGTGTGCTCGCTGACGAGGTCGATGATGTCGACCGCCTCGCGCACCGCGTCCACCGCCTCATCGGTGAGCCTGGAGCGCCGCTGCACGACCGCTCATGCTAACGCCGAAAAGCGGTCGCCGCTTCGCGGCGCGTGTTCTGGCCGCCTGCGGCGGCAAGCGGGTCAGAAGACCCGCGCACCCATTCAGCGCAGGACGACTTCGGTCGCGCCGTCGCCGCCGGCGGAGGGCGGAGCGGGATCGAAACCGGCGACCGCCGGGTGGCTTCGCAGGTGCTCGCGAACGGCCCGGCGCAGCCGGCCGCTGCCGTGGCCGTGGACCACCCGGACCCGCTCGTGGCCGGCCGCCAGAGCCCGATCGAGGTAGGCGTCGAGGGATTCCAGGGCCGGTTCGACCTGTTGGCCGATGAGCAGTAGTTCCACCTCCACCGGGTCGGCCTGCGACCGCTGGACCCGGACCCGGCCGGGCGCCGGGCGCTCTCCGCCGGCTACCGCCACGAGGTCGGCGCTCGGCGTCCGGACCCGCTTGCCGCGGACCAGCACCGTCGCCTGGTCGCCGCGAAGCTCCACCAGTTCACCCAGCCAGCCCAGCGACCCGTGGCGGACGCGGGCGCCGAGAGTCAGGGGACGCTGCTCATCCGGCTGCGGCGCTTCCTCCGGTTCCCGATCCGGCGGCACGTCGGCTTCGCCGGCCGCGAGGGAGGCGCGATCGGCTGCCGCAGACAGGTCCCGGTCGAGTTCTCCGTGCAGGGACGCGGCCGCCCGGGCAAAGGCGCGCTTGCCCGGTCCCCGGGGCGTCGACGACAGCTCGGCGAGGGCCTGATCCAGCCGGCTGCGATTCGCCCGGCGCAGCGCGTCGACTTCACGCCCGAGTGCCTGTTCCAGCCGCTTCCTGGCCGCCCGCAGCGACTCCTGCCGGGTCTCGAAACGGGCCCGCGCCGTCTCCGTCTCGGTGGTCCGCCGGGCGAGCTCCGCCTCCCGCTCGAGCAGGCGCTCGCGGAGGCGTTCGTTGCGTTCCAGCACGCGCCGCAGCTTCTGGTGCTCGGATCCCAGGAAGTGCTCGGCCCGCTCGAGCCAGGCCGGCGGCAGGCCGAGCCTGCGCGCCAGCGCCAGCGCCTGGCTGCCACCGGGCGGGCCGACGACGAGCCGGTACGTGGGCAGGCCGTTCTCCGGGTCGAATCCCATCGCAGCGCAGGAGGCCGCTTGGGACTCGAGCGCGGCGGCGGCGAGCTGGGTGAGATGCGTCGTCAGAATGCCGAGCGAGCCGCGCTCGACCAGTCCCTCGAGCAGCGCGATACCGAGCGCGGCGCCCTCCTCCGGGTTCGTGCCGGCGCCCACCTCGTCGAGCAGGACCAGGGCCGAAGGACCGGCGCGTCGCCAGACCTCGCGCAGGCGCAGCAGCCGGGCGCTGAACGTCGACTGCTCGTCGAGGACGCTCTGCTCGTCGCCGACCACCGCCACGACGTGGCCGAGGATCGGCAGGCGGCTTTCCCGCGCGGCGGGAATCGGCAGGCCGGCCTGGTTCATCAGGCACAGCAGGCCCACCGTCTTCAGGGCGACCGTCTTGCCGCCGGCGTTCGGGCCGGTCAGGACCAGGGTTCGGTGGTCGTCGAGCTTCAGATCGAGCGGCACGACGACGCCCCGGTTGCCGGCCGCTCCCAGCGCCGACTCCCTGCGCTCGGCGAGCCGCGGGTCGAGCAACGGGTGGCGAGCGCCGCGAAGTTCGAGCAGCGGCGCCCTGCCGGCCGGTCCGTCCGATGCGACCGTAGCGAGCGCGGCGTCGACCTCGCCGGCGAAGCGCGCCGCCGCCTGCATCGCGTCGACGGCGGCCAGGAAGTCGATCCGCGCAACGATCGCCGGCACAAGGGCCCGCACCTGCCTCACCAGCTCGGCCAGGATGCGGCTGCGCTCGATGTCCCGGTCGGAGGCGATCCGCTCCAGTTCGTCGTTGCCTTCGACCACCTCCGAGGGTTCGAAGTAGAAGCTCCTGCCGGAGGCGGAGCGGCCTCTGACGAGTCCGGCAAGCCGTCCGCGGCTACCGGAGGGCAGGAGCACCGACAGCCGGCCGCCCCGCATGGGAGTCGAATCGTCCGCCAGGGCGTTGCCGTGCCGGCGCACGTAGACCTGAAGCGAAGCCTCGACCGAGGCCTGGGTGCGCCGGGCGTCCCGGACAAGAGTCCGCAGGCGCGGCGTCGCGTCGTCCCGCACCTCGCCGCGACGGTCCAGCATGCGACGTAGACGGCTTGCCAGCCCGGCGCAGCCGCCCTGTTGATTCGGGGCGGCGGCCTCGGCCGCCCCGGCCTCCATCAGTCGCAGGGTCTCGACCTCGGCGGCGCACTGCGGCGTGGCCTCGAAAGTCTCGAGCCGTCCCAGCACCTCTTCGCTGGCCTCGATCGCCGCCGCCAGGTCGAGCAGCTCCGGCCCGGCCAGACCCCGACCGTCCCCGTCGAGGTGATCGCGTAGATCCAGGAGCCCGTCGAGCGACGGCACCAAAACGCCGTTCCGTTCAACGTCGCGGGCGATCTCCGCGTAGCGAACCCGGCGCCGGTCGATCTCGCCGCGGTCGGTAGCCGGCTCGATCGCCCGAACCGCCTGGCTGCCGGCGTCCGTCGAGGCGAAACCCGCGAGAACGGCGAGCAGCGACGGAAACTCGAGTGCCTCGGACGTAGCGCCGCTGCAGCAACTCATCTTCAGCTCGGCACCGAATTGCCAAGCTCGGCGCAGCGATGTCGCTGCGCGGACTCCCTAGGCGAGGCCGGCGCGGCGTTCTTCAGCCAGGCGCCGCAGCATCTTCTTGCGCGCCTGCATGACCTTGCGCTTCCGCTTGACCGACGGCTTCTCGAAGTGCTGGCGCTTCTTGAGCTCGGTCAGAATGCCTTCCTTCTCGCACTTCCGCTTGAAGCGGCGGAGCGCGTTTTCGAAACTCTCGTCTTCGCGTACCTGCACAACCGGCATGAAGTGATCTCGTTCCCGTGGTTTGCGGGCTCGCGCCCGGATAGCCCGCGGCCGACGACGCACGTCAACCCACGAGCGTTGCGGATTCTGCACGAGCCCGCCCGCCCCGTCAAGGGCAGGAGAAATGCCTACTCTTCCTCGTCCTGTCCCTCGACCGCGTTGGCGTCGGTGCGATAGACCGTCCGGTCGCCCTCGCGGAAGAACACGCCGGCAGCGGCGCCAGCGCCGTGTTCCTCGGGATTCTTCGGGTAGAACCAGGCGAACACGTTCTCCGCGTCGAACTCTCGAACGTTGCGATGGAAGACCTTGCCGAGAAGCGCCTCGACCTCGGCCTCGGTCATGCCCCGCTCGATCTGCGCCAACCGCTCGGCGGTGATGTAGCGCGCTTCCTGATACTCGGCCAGCCGCGCCTTGAGATCGGCGTTGTCGGGGTCGACGCCGAGGGCCCGCTCGAGGATCTCGACCGCCCTGCGGTAGTCGCCGCCCTTGACCACGTACTCCTCCGCCAGGTACATGTCCTCGGCACTCTTCATCGCGAAGGCGTTGCGCTGCTCCTCGGTCATTTCGCCGCCGAGTTCCCACTCCGCCTCGTTGATGTAGTTGACCAGTTTGGTCGAAAACGCCTCGCCGTCGCTGCCGACCTCGTTGTCGAGTGCTTCGACCTCCGCGTTGAGGGCCTCGACGTCGTCTTCCTCGCCCGGCGCGGCAACCCGCGCGCGGAGCCCCGCCAGTTCGTCGCGCTTGGCGTTCAGGGCCGCCTGATCTTCCTGCAGCTCGGCCCATGCATCGGCGCGGGCGGCGGCGACCCGCTCCTCCTCGGAGGGACCGCATGCGACCAGAGAGGCGAACAGGACGATGACCGAAGCGCCGGCGGCAAACCCCGCCCGGCCCGGCCGCCCGATTGGAGTGGATCTCGACATTCTGGCGCCTCCTTGGACCGCTTGTTGCGTGCCGCGGACTATACCCCAAGCCGGGCCGCGATCGGGCGACCATGAAGCCGCAATACGGGGCTATACTGCGGCACTGCGCTCGGGTGCCCTGAGGGTCCATAGCTCAGCGGTTAGAGCATCCGGCTCATAACCGGCAGGTCCCTGGTTCGAATCCAGGTGGACCCACACCGCGAACTGCGGAGCCTGCGATCGCTAACTCACTGGAACCTCTGACAATCGGCGCATGGAAAGAGTCCTCGACACGATCGTAGATTTGCAGCAGGCGAGCATGGAACTCGCCCACAGCCGCGCCCTGCTGGACGGGGTTCCCGAATCGATGCAGGAGCTCCACGACCAGTACGAGCAGCAACGCAGCGAGATCGAACGGCTCGAGCAGGAGTGGCAGCAGGCCGAGCTCGAGCGCCGTGCCGCGGAAACGGAAGCGGCGACGGGAAAGGAGAGCATCGAGCGCTACCAGGAACAGATCGCCCGCGTGACCACGCAGCGCGAGTACGGCGCCCTTCTGAGCGAGATCGACACCGTGCGCGCCAGGATGCGGGAAGCGGACGACGAGGCGCTGCAGGCCATCGAACGCCAGGAGGAGGCGTCGACGCAACTCGACGAGATCCGTGGCGCGTTCGAGACCCTGAACGAGCAGTACCAGGAGCAGCTCGCCGTGTGGGAAGAGCAGAAGCCCGAGATGCGAAAGCGGGTCGAAGCGCTCGAGGGACAGATCGAGGTGTTTCGCGAACGCCTCCCGCCTGCCGCCCTGCTCCAGTACGAGCGCCTGTTCGATCGCCACGGCGGCGCGCCCCTGGCGGCCATCGGAGTCGTGGAGAGCACCGGTGCTCCCATCCGGCACTGCTCGTTCTGCAACTACCGGATCAGGCCGCAGGTCGTCGTGCAGATTCAGACCCAGGGCGCCCTCGTACCCTGCGATTCCTGCCAGCGCATCCTGTACCTGGACGACGGGGAGACCGCCTGAACGAGGCGCCGGGGAAGACGGCGGCCGAACGCCACGCGGAGATCGTGGACCGGCTGGCCGAGGCCTGCCGGCAGGCGGGCAGGCCTCCCGAAGACGTCGTTCTGGTCGGCGCCTGCAAGCGCCAGCCGCTCGAGCGCATCGCCGAGGCGGTGGACGCCGGACTCAGCGTCCTCGGCGAAAACCAGGTCCAGGAAGGCGAGGCGCACCGCGCGGCGCTGCTCGAAGCCGGCTACGGCGACGACCGGATCGCCTGGCACCTGATCGGGCCGCTGCAGACGAACAAGGCGGCCCGCGCCTGCGACGCCTTCGACGTGTTCGAAGCGGTCGACCGGCCAAAGATCGCGGAGCGGCTGGACCGCGTGCTCGGCAGCCGGGGGATCGGCGTCCGCGGCTGCCTGCTGGAGGTGAACATCGGCCGCGAACCCAGCAAGCACGGCTTCCTGCCCGAGGACACGGAAGCGATGCTGCGCCTGGGCGAACTCGACCATCTGCAGGTCCGCGGCCTGATGGCGATTCCGCCCCAGCGCTCCGAGGCGCGCGAATCCCGCGCCGACTTCGCCGCGCTCAGGCGCCTGCGCGACCGGCTGGCCCGCGGCGGCCTGTTCGGCGATCGGGAAGGATGGCTGTCGATGGGCATGAGCGCCGACTTCGAGGTCGCCGTCCTCGAGGGCGCCACCCACGTGCGGATCGGGACCGCGTTGTTCGGTCCCCGCCCGTCGCGATAGCGTTCTCTCCTTGGAGACTCTTTCCGATCTGCTTCGGGTAGTCGCGGAACGCTACGGCGATCGCGAGGACCTGCTGTCCATCCGGCGCCATCGCCGGACGGACTCGCTGTCCGCCCGGGAGTTCGTCGACGCCGTCTGCCGGACCGCCAGAGCGCTCGAGGCGCACGGCGTGGCCAGGGGCGACCGCGTGGCGCTGTTCGCCACCAACCGCCCGGAGTGGCACATCGTCGACTTCGCCTGCCACCTGCTGGGCGCCGTGTCCGTGCCGATCTACCCGACGCTCAACGCGCCCCAGGTCGCCTACATCCTGCTCGACAGCGGCGCCGGCTGGATCTTCTACGACGACAAGGCGAAACGGGACCTGCTCTCGGGCATCGTGCCGCAGGGCGCCGGCGAGGACGGCGGAGACGGAAACGGGCAGCGGGGTCTGCGGATGGTGGCGCTGGACGCCGACGCCGCCGTCGAGGGCGGCACCCACCTCGACGCCCTGATCGACGGCGCGCCGCCGGCCACGGAAGCCGACCCCGCGGCATTCAGCGGGCGGGTCGGCCCGGACGACACGGCGAGCATCATCTACACCTCCGGCACCACCGGCGACCCCAAGGGCGTCGTCCTCTCGCACCGGAACTTCGTCTCGAACATCCTCGCCTGCCAGGAGCTCTACCCGCTGGGAGAGGAGGACCAGGCGCTCTCCTTCCTGCCGCTCTCCCATGTTTTTGAGCGCACCGTCGACTACCTCTTCTTCTACCGCGGCGTGTCGATCCACTACTCCCCCGCGATCGAGCGCGTCGCCGGCCTGATGCCGGACGTGCGGCCCACCGTCCTGTGCTCGGTGCCCCGGCTCTACGAGAGCGCCTACCTGCGCATCCAGAACCTGTTCGCGAGTCAACCGCCGGCCCGCCGCCGGCTGATCGGCTGGGCCCTGAAGGTCGGCAAGCGGCGGGCGGAGCGCGGCGGAGCGGCGCTCCAGGGCCTGATCGCCGACCGCCTGGTGTTCCGCAAGATCAAGCAGCGGTTCGGAGGCCGGCTGCGTTTCGCCATCTCCGGCGGCGCCGCGATCGCCAATGAAGTCGCCGAGTTCTTCGACGCGATCGGCATCCGCCTCTACCAGGGCTACGGACTGACCGAGACCGCGCCGGTTCTGGCCGTGGAGTACCCGGGCGCCTCCCGCCGCGGCTCGGTCGGCACGGCCGCTCCCGGGGTCGAGCTACGCATCGCGGACGACGGCGAGATCCTCGCCCGCACCGAGGGCCTGATGCAGGGCTACTGGAAGAAACCCGAGGCCACCGCCGAGGCGATCGACCCGGACGGCTGGTTCCACACCGGCGACATCGGCCGCCTCGACGACGACGGCTACCTCTACATCACGGACCGCAAGAAGGACCTGCTGGTGACGAGCGGCGGCAAGAACGTGGCGCCCCAGCCGATCGAGCAGATGCTGATCACGCACCCCGCGATCGCGCAGGTGGTCGTGGTCGGCGACGGCTACCCCTACCTCAACGTCCTGATCGTGCCCAACTACGCGGAACCGCCGGAGCCGTTCACCGGCATGGACCCCTCGAAACTCCGGCAGGACCCGCGTCTGCAGGAAGTCGTCCAGGGCGTGCTCGACCGCGCGAACGAACGGCTGCCGGCGCACGAGCGCGTGCGCCGCTTCCGGCTGCTCGAGCGCGAGCTGACGCTGGAGGAGGGCGAGATCACGCCTACGCTGAAGGTGCGCAGGAAGATCGTCAACGAGCGCTACCGGGACGTGATTGCCTCGATGTACCTCAAGAGCCAGCGCGTCAGTTGACGCGGCCGGACACGTCCGTCGGGTCGGGCGCCTCCTCGATCACTCCGTGGACCTCTTCGTAGCGCGCCAGATTCGTGCCCAGGGCCCGGATGATCCGCTTGAGATGCCCCGGGCTGGTCACGATCCGGGCGCTGACGATGCCCTGAGGCGGAACCACGTTGATGAAGTCGAGGATGAACTCCTCGCGGGTGTGGGTGATGCGCAGCAGGTTGGAGTAGGCCCCCTTGAGCTCGGCGTCGCCGATCTTGACGTTGATCGACGAGGACGGATCCTGGTCGCCCGGTACTTCCTTGGGTTGGTCGCTCATTCGATTCTCCGTTGGTTTCCGGCCTGGCGGCCGGGCGAGAGCCAGTCGATGTCGGTCCGCGCGCCCATCGTCTCCACCTGCCACTCATGGTCGGGCAGGTAGAGACCGATGCTCCTCTGCTGTGTGCTCTCCGCCACCGTGAACCGGAGCGCCCGGCGGCGGTAATCGTACGCCCTTCCGTCGCGGGCGTGAACCGCGACGTCCACGGTGTACTCGCCCGGCGCCAGCCGCAACTCGGGACAGACGAGCCGGACCCGCACCGGCCCGGCGAGAGAACGCGGCTCGTAGCCGGCCAGATCGGTGTTCGTGCCCCAGCAGTCGACGCCCCGAGGCGTCTTGACGCCGACGCCGAAGACGAAGTCGGACAGTTCCTCCCTGGGCTCGACGTCGAGCTCGAAGGCCACCGCTTCCCCGCAGTGGACGTGGTACCGCTCCTGTCGCTCGTCGCCGGCCAGCAGGCGCGCCGCCACGATCTCGGCCTGGCCCGAACCCCAGCGTCCGACCTCTTCGGCAGCGTCCGCTGTCGCCGTCGGGTCGTGCCCGCCTTCATCCGCCTGGCGGCGGCGGTCGTGGGCCTCGCCCTCGCGCGCCGCCACCGACTCCAGGTAGGCGTCGATCACCCGGCGCGTCGACCCCAGGCCGCGGATCCGCCCGCCGTCCAGCCACATCGCCCGGTCGCAGATCTCGTCGATCAGGGTCATCGTGTGGCTGACCACGAGCAGGGTGCCGCCGCCGGCCAGGTGTTCCTCGATCCGCGCCAGGCAGCGGTGAACGAACTCCTCGTCGCCGACGGCGAGGACCTCGTCGACCAGGAGCACTTCCGGATCGGTGTGGATGGCGACCGAGAAGCCGAGCCGGACGTACATGCCGGAGGAGTAGTACTTGATCGGCTCTTCGATGAAGTCGCCGAGGCCGGCGAACTCCACGATCTCGTCGTAGCGCTGCTCGATCCGCCGCCGGCTCAGTCCGAGCAGGGCCCCGTTGATGTAAACGTTCTCCCGGCCGGAGATCTCGGGATGAAAGCCCGCGCCGAGTTCGATCAGGGCCGCGACCCGGCCGTTCACCGAGAGCTCCCCGGAGGTCGGCGGCAGCAGGCCGGCCACCAGCTTGATCAGCGTCGACTTGCCCGAACCGTTGCCGCCGATGATCCCCACCGCCTCGCCGGCGGCGACCTCGAAACTGACGTCGGTCAGGGCCTCGACGACGTCCGCCGAAGCCAGGCCCCCGGTCAGGCTGCCTTCGAGCAGCGCGCTCTTCAGCGTCCGCAGCCGGTAGCCGCCGGCGGCGCGCCGGTAGCGCTTGCACAGGCCGCTCGCCGCGACTGCCGGCCGACTCAACTCAGACCGCCTCGGCCAGGGTGTCGGAGAGACGCGAGAAGAGGCCCGCGCCCGCCACCCAGGACACCGCGGCGATGGCGCCCATGATCGCCCACACATGGGGTTCGGGCAGGCGGCCGAAGAACAGAAGGTCCTGGGTCGCGGTGGTGAACGAGGTCATCGGGTTCAGTTGCACCACCTTCGCGAAGCGCGGCGGCAGGTCGCTCAGCGTGTAGATGATCGGCGCCAGGAAGAACGCCAGGACGAGCAGGTTGCCGAGCAGGTCCCGCACGTCCTTGAAGTGGACGCACAGAGCCGCCAGCGCGAAGGCGAGACCGGCGACCATGACCAGCTCGATCGCGAGAACCGCCGGCAGCAGGACGGCGGTCCAGCCCGAGATCGGATAGCCGAGCAGGCGGCCGGCGAGCAGGGCGAGCCCGACGATCGGCAGCGCCAGGAGGAAGTGCATCAGGTTCGCCACCACCGCCACCGCCGGCAGCACCTCGACCGGAAACACCGCCTTCCGGATCAGGCCCCCGTTGGCGGTGAGGGACGTGCAGCCCTCCAGCAGCGAGGTCGACACCCAGATCCACGGAAAGAGCCCGGTGACCAGGAAGACTCCGTACGGCCTGACCTCGACCAGCCCGCGAGGTCCGAGAATCATGCCGAACACGAAGGAGTAGACGGCCAGCAGCAGGAGCGGGTTGAGCAGGGACCACAGGAACCCAAGGACGCTTCCCCGGTAGCGCGCACGCAGCTCCCGCATGACCAGGGTCCAGAGCAGGCTGCGGTAGCGGACCAGCGATCGGGCCAGTTCGACCATTGCCGCGAGCATCTTACGTTCCGCCGGTCTCGCACTCGACGTACACCGGCGCCCCGCCGAGCATCGCCGGAACCCGCTCGAGCTCGCGGCCGTCCCGGTCCCGCACCCCGCGCACCTTCCCCTGCGGCCGGTAGGCGCCACCGCGGCCGCCCGGAGCCCACAACACCCGGGTCTCGCGCCCCTCCCGAAGCGCCCGGTAGCCGCGCAGTCCCGGCGGCATTCGCAGGCGCTGAACCTCCGCTCCGGCCAGCTCGCGCTGGAGCTGGCGCAGCGCGAGATAGGCCGGGCGCTGCCGGAGGCCGCCGCCCCGGGGGTCGAGCAGACCGTAACCCGCGGCCGCCAACTGCCACCAGTAGACGCGCTCCGCCAGACCGCTGCCCAGGGCCTCCAGCGCGTAGCGGACCAGGTAGCTGGCCTGGGCGTCCTCGTCCACCGCGACGTCGCGGCCCGCGGGCGCGTGCGGTCCCTCCGCGAGCGGCCAGTTGAACTCGGTGACCCAGCTCCGACCCGACGCGCAATCCGGGGACCTCCGCGCCAGGGAACGCAGAACCGCCAGCTTGCCGGCCAGGTCGAAGCCGAGCTGACGGTTCTCCGGCGCACCCCGCCGGTCGACGTAGAGCTGGCTCGCCAGAACGTCGAAGCGGCGCTGCGGCAGTCCCGAGTGGATCAGTCCGGCTGTCGCGTGGGGCTCGAAGTCGATCACCGCGGGCGCGAGAACGCAGGCGTCGGAGCACTCCGCCCGCACCGCCGCCGCGCCGGCTTCCAGCAGGCTCCAGTAGTCCCCGGGCCGCCACACGCCCCACTTGCTGCGATTGGGCGCCTGACCGATCAGGAACCTGCGCCCGCAGGGCGCGAGAGCGGCCGCCGCTTCCTCGACTCGCCGCCGCCAGAGGCCCGCGTCCCGGACGAGCGAGCGGTCCTGGCTGAGCTGGAACACCAGGTCGACCGGCCGCTCGCCGCCGCGGAGGGTTCGCGCCAGTTCCACCAGGTCGGGGTCGACGCCCTGCCAGAGGTGAAAGCGCAGGAGCACGGTGTCGACTCCGAGATCGGCGATCGCCGCGGCCAGGGAAGCAACCGGCGCCGAGCCGGGACCGACCGCGACGCCAAGCCCGCCGAAGCGGACCGGCGTCGGCGCGCGGTCGAGGCCACGCCGTCTGCCGCGCGCCTCCGCGACCGACCGCAGCAGCGGCACCGCGGAGCGGAGCAGCGGCCGGGCATGGTGGCCGACGTCGCGCAGGCGCACGCCGAGGCGCTGGCCGCGAGTGGCCTGCTGGTGCGGCTGATCGGTCAGCGGATCCCAGACCGTGCGCTCGGTGGCCGTCGCTCCCCGATCCGCCTCGGGGACGTGGGGATGGGCGCGGCGGCGCGGCAGCAGGAGATCGGCCAGACGCCGCAGACCCCGGCGCGCACCCTGCTTCGATCCCAGCTTGAAACGGAAGCCGCGGTGGCAGATCTCGAACCAGATCCGCTGAAACCGCGGCAGGCCGCCCGGCCGGTAGCCGGCCAGGTACTCGGCCCGGTCCTCCGGCCGCAGCACCGGCATCCGGCTGAGGTCCCTCAGTCGCTGACTGGTGGACAGCCGTCGCCGGAAACGGGCGCGGTTCAGGTCGACCAGGAACAGCTCGGCGTCGGTCGTCGGCTCCGCCAGGAGGACGTTGCCGGAGGTCAGATCCCTGAACCAGACGCCGTGGCGATGCAGCTCAGCCGCCAGCGCGCCGACGCGCCGCAACAGGGTCGGGCCATGGATTCCGGGAAACTGTCCGGGCGCCGTTCCGGTATTCAGGGAGCGCAGGACGTAGCGCAACTCCAGCGCCTCCGGCACCAGGCGGCAGACGTACCAGGCCGGACCGTCGATCGTGTTGGACTCCGCGTAGAGGACGGGTTCCGGCGTCGGGATGCCGAGGCGACGGAGCCGAAACGCGGCCCGGTAGCTCAGGCGTGCCCGGCTGCCGCGCCGGCGGCGACGGAGCCGCGCGCGCAGGTCGTCGTGGCGGAACTGCTTGACGACGACGGCCGTCTCGGCCGCCTGCGCGGCCGGCCGCCAGCCGGCCTCGTAGAGGTAGCTGCGGCCCCAGTGCAGGCTGCGCCGGCCGCTCCCGGGGTCCAGCAGCCGGCGCAGGCTCTCCTCGAAACCGGCGCCCGGCTCCGCGTCCACCGCTGCCGCGGCGACGGCGCCGGTGAGGTCGTCGAACTCGAACCGGCGTTCCGGTCCTTCGGCCTCCGGGGTCAAGACCCTTCGATCTCGGTGACGACGAACTGCTCGCGATGCAGGCCCGGGTCCGCCCGCAGCAGGATGGGCACTTCGAACGCTCCCTGCATGCCGTCCAGCACGTCCGACTCGGAACCGTTCAGCCCGTCCAGCACCGCCGGGTGAACCCGCACCGCTACCTGGCGGCAGCCGCGACCGGCATGCGCCAGGCAGGTTCGCCGCAACTCCAGGCAGGTCGTTGCGACCGACTTGATGCGGCCCCGGCCCCGGCAGGTCGGGCAGGGCCCCGTGAGCGCCCGCTCCAGGTTCTCGCGGCGCCGCTGCCGGGTGAGCTGAACCAGGCCGAACTCCGAGATCTCGAGCACTCGCTTCCGGGCGCGGTCCTTCCGCAGTTCCGCCTCGAGGCGCTCGAAGACCGTGCGACGGTCCTCTTCGCGCTCCATGTCGATCAGGTCGATGACGAGGATGCCGGACAGGTCCCGCAGGCGGATCTGGCGGACGGCCTCCGCGACCGCCTCGAGATTGGTCCGGAGGACGGTGTCGCGGAAACTCTCCATTCCTCCGCCGGCGCCGGCGCCGACGTCGCGACCGGAGTTCACGTCGATGGCGACCAGCGCCTCGGTCTGGTTGATGACCAGGTGGCCGCCCGACGGCAGCGGCGCCTTCGGCTCCAGCGCGGCGTCGACGCCGGCGTCGATACGGTAGCGATCGAACAGGCCGCGGCGGCTCCGCTCGAGCCTCGTCAGGAGTTCCGGCTGGACCCGCCCGAGGTACTCGCGGATGACCCGGTGAGCATCGGCGCCGTCGACCAGCAGGGCGGCGAAGTCCTCACAGAACTGATCGCGAATCACCCGTACGGCCAGTTCTTCCTCCTGGTGGACCAGCGCCGGGGCCGCGTACGAGGCCGCCCGCCCCTCGATCTCCCGCCAGGCGTCGGCGAGGACTTCGTACTCCCTGGCGAGGTCTTCCGCCGGCGCCCCGGCCGCGGCCGTGCGCACGATGCATCCCGCCTCGTCGAGCGCATCGCCCCACCGTTCCAGGGCCACCGTCGTCAGCCGCGTCCGTTCCTCCGGATCCTCGATCCGCCTGGAGATCCCCAGCCGACCGGCCAGAGGCGTCAGCACGAGGTAGCGGCCGGGAAGCGTAATCCCGGTCGTGACCCGCGGTCCCTTGTCCGCCAGTCCCTCCCTGGCGATCTGAACGAGAACTTCCTCGCCCCGGCGCGGCATGGCGCCGGGCGCTTCCGACTCGCCGCCCTCCATCTCCTCGAGGTACAGGTAGCCGTCCCGCCGCAGCCCCAGGTCGACGAAGGCGGCCCTCATGCCGGGAAGAACCCGCCGCACCCTCCCCTTGTAGATGTTGCCGGCGAGACCCCGGCCCCGATGGCGCTCGACGAAGAACTCGACCAGCCGGCCGGCCTCCAGCACCGCGAGGCGGGTCTGGTGCGGATCGCCTTCGACCAGAAGCTCCCTGTTCATCTTGCTGCCGGCGACCGTCCCGGACGGCTCAGATGTTGACGAAGCGTCGTATGTCGAGGCCGATCATCAACCCGGTGGCGGCACAACAGAAGAGCATGAAGGAGCCGCCGTAGCTGAGGAAGGGCAGCGGGATGCCGGTGATCGGCAGCAGGCCGACCACCATCGCCGTATTGTAGAGAACGTGGCCCGCCATGAACGCGAGCAGGCCGACGACGAGCAGCATGCCGGCCGGGTCTCGCGCCGCCAGAGCCACGCGCACACCGTTCCCCAGATAGACGAGGAGCAAGCCCAGCACGACGGTGACGCCCATGAAGCCGTACTCCTCGCCGAGCACGGCGAACACGAAGTCGGTGTGCGGCGTCGGCAGGAACTGCAGATTCGACTGCGTGCCCTCGCCGTATCCCTTGCCCAGCATCTGGCCCGACCCGATGGCGATGCGGCTCTGGCGCACCTGGTAACCCGACCCGAGCGGATCCGCGCCGGGCCTGAGGAAGCTCGACAGCCGCTCCTTCTGGTAGTCCTGCAGGGCGAAGATCCAGATGGCGGCGGCGATCACGGCGGCCACGCCCAGCGCGGTCAGGGCGGAACGGAGCCTGAGGCCGGCCACGATGGCCATCGCGCCGAGCATGGGCACGAACATCAGGGCGCCGCCCATGTCCGGTTGCAGCGCGATCAGCAGCACGGGCACGACGACGAAGGCCGAGGCGGCCCAGAGCCAGCCGCGAGGCGCCACCGGCGCCTGCGCTTCCGCCATGTGACGGGCCAGCAGGAGGACGGTCGCGATCTTGCAGAAGTCCGACGGCTGACCGCCGAAGCCGCCGATGCCGATCCAGCTCCGGGCCCCTCCCGCTTCGTGGCCGAAGAAGGTCACCGCCGCCAGCACCGCGACCGCCGCCAGGTAGATCCACAAGGAGTAGCGGAGCAGGAACGAGTAGTCGACCGTCGCCGCCGCCGCCATGACCAGCAGACCCAGCGCGATCCACGCCGACTGGCGCACTTCGTAGTCGGTGCTCATGTCGGCCGAAGCACTGGAAATGACGACCAGGCCGATCGCCGACAACGCGAGCGCCGATCCGCCGAGCAGCCAGGAGACGGACCGGACCCGGCGTACCAGGGGCCACGGATCAGGTCTTGCCGGCAACACTGAAGTAGCCCTCGTGCATCTCTCTCGCCAGCGGCGCCGCCGCTTCCGAGCCCCTGCCCCCGTTCTCCAGGAAGACGACGACGACCAGCTCGGGCGCCTCCACCGGAGCGAAGGAGGTGAACCAGGCGTGGTCGGCCTGATCGGGCGGGAGGTCCTCCGAGCGGGTCCAGGTCGCCTGCGCGACGACCTGGGCGGTGCCCGTCTTGCCCGCGACGGCCACGACCGGCGTTCTGGCGCTGCGTCCGGTTCCGTTCTCGACGACATTGGCGAGCGCCCCGGCGACGAAGGAAACCACCTCCGCATCCAGGCCGACCGGTTCCGGAGGCTCGCCGCCGCCCGCGAGCAGGTACGGGCGCACCCGGAATCCGCCGTTCGCCACCGCCGCGGTCATCACCGCCACCTGCAGCGGCGAAGTCAGCAGCGGCCCCTGGCCTATCGCCACCGAGACCGTCTCGCCCGGGTACCACGGATAACCCCGGCGATCCCTGCTCCACTCGGGATCGGGCACCAGGCCCTCGCTCTCGCCGGGGAGCTCGACGCCTGTTCGGTCACCCAACCCGAGCCGCCGGGCATAGGCGGCAATCGTCTCGATTCCGATCTTGATGCCCTGCCGGTAAAAGTAGATGTCGCAGGAGTGCTGCAGGGCGGCGCGCAGATCGACGAAGCCATGCCCCCTCGACTGCCAGCAACGCCAGCGGCGGTTGTACAGACTGGTCGCGCCGCCGCAGTAGATCCGTTCCTCCGGGCGAAGCAGGCCCTCCGCGAGACCCGCCACCACCATCGCGATCTTGAACACCGAGCCCGGCGGGTAGGTGTTCTGGATCGCGCGGTTCTGGAGCGGCTTTCCCGGCGCGTCGACGATCCGGTCCCAGTCCTGCTGGCTCAGCCTGCCGCCGAAGCTGTTCGGGTCGAAGGAAGGGGAGGAGACCATCGCCCGGATCGCGCCGTCGCGAGGGTCCAGCGCCACGATCGCGCCGACCTTGTCCGCCAGCAGGTTCTCGGCCAACTGCTGCAGCGGCAGATCGATCGTCAGGGTGACGGACTCGCCGGCCTCCGCGTCCGTTCGCCGCACGTCCTCGCCCATCAGACGGCCCCGGCTGTCGACGACCACGATCCGTTCGCCGTGGTTTCCGCGCAGCAGGCGATCCCGCAGCAGTTCCACGCCGCTGCGGCCGACCAGGTCTCCTGCCGCCAGCGAGTCGTCGCGATCGTGTTCGGCGGGAGTCGGTTCGCCGAGATGACCGACCACATGGGCGGTCTGGAAGCTGTGCCGGTACAGGCGGCGCCTCGAAGTGGCGATCTCGAACTCCGGATGCTCGGGTTCCTTCGAGACCTCGAACCGGGCGACCTGGGTCAGCTCCAGGTCCTCGGCGAGCAGCACGGGCACTTCCCGGGCCACGCCCCGGTGACGCTCCAGCGCGGCCCTGAGTTCACGCTCTTCCCGGCCGAGAATCTCCGCCGCGAAGGCCAGGCTGGCGCCAAGATCCGCGCTCCTGCTGCGGTCGATCATCAAGCGAAAGGTGGGCGTGTTCTCGACCAAGATCCGCCCCGAACGGTCATAGATCAGGCCCCTCGGCGCGTCCAGCCGCAGCACCCGCAAGCGGTTGTTCTCGGCCAGTTGTTCGTAGTGCTCCGCCCGGACGACCTGGTGATACCAGTAGGCGCCGACCACGGCCGCCAGGCACAGACCCAGTACGCCGCACAGCCACTTGAGCCGGACCGCCATGTTCAGCAGGACCCAGTCCGAACTGTGCTCCCGGGTGGGGTTCTGCAGACTCATCATGTGGCCTTCACGGTCACCGCGGACGCGCCCTCCCCTCCTTCAGTGTACGCCGTTCATCCACCCAGGCCAGGGCCCGGTTGAACAACCACAGGCCCGGCACGCCGACGGCGGTCGTCGCGACCACGCGCAGCGCAACCGCGCCGCCGCCGACCTCTCCGACCTCCAGAGCCGTGAGCAGGCCGAGAACGATGGCCTGATGAACCAGCGTGCCCACCGCAACCAGGAGCGACGCCACCATCCTCTGGCTGGTGTCCACCCGCTGCGAAAGGCGGGCGACTCCGTAGCCCACGACGCAACAGGCGAGCCCGTGAAGGCCGAACGGCGAGGTGCTCAACGTGTCCTGGACCAGACCGGCGACCAGGCCTCCCGTGACGCCCTGGAGCGAGTTCCCGGCCAGGCTGCTCAGGACGACGAGAAGCACGAACAGGTCGATCGTCCGCCCGGCCGCCGGCAGGACTTCGGCCAGCAGCAGCTCGACCAGCGACACCAGGGCCAGACTGGCGGCGAACCTAGCGGCCCACGGCATCCGCGCCGTCCATGACCGCCTCGGGGACCGGGTCGCGACGCCACACGAAGGCATGGCTGAGCGAACCGAGATCCACGCGCGGGGCGACCTTGATCTCGTGGAACTGATCGCCGCTGGACTCGACGGAAGTGACCGTGCCGATCGGGATCCCGCGCGGGAAGACGCCGTCGATGCCGGCCGTGACCACACGGTCTCCCGGCCGGACGTCCACCTGCACCGGTACGTACGCGAGCGACAGTACGCCGGCCTCCTCCGTGCCCCGAACGATGCCCTGGCGGCGGGTTCGCTCGATCATCGCCCCCACCGAAGAGTCGCGATCCGTCACCAGCAGCACGCGGGCATAGTCGCCCCCGGCGGAAACGATGCGGCCGAGCAACCCGTCGACCGTGGTCACGGGCCGCCGCGCCCATTCCTCCCTCGCGTTTCCGCGAGGCAAGCGCAGGATGGCGCTGCGCCGCCACGAGTGGTAGTCGACGTAGACGACGTCCGCCAGCAGCAGTTCGGGATCCGGCGGCCGCGCGTATCCGAGTGGCTCCGAGAGCAGGTCGACCTCCAGCTCCGCGCCCAGGGCAGCCGCGTGGGCCGCCTCGAGCTCCCGCAGCCGGCCTCGCAGTTCCTCGTTCTCCCGCGCCAGCCGAGCCCTCGTCCGCCAGCCCTCCCGCATTCTGCTCGCGATGTCGGCGGTCGCGGCGACGAGTCCTTTCGCCGGGGCCTCCACCCACAGCGCGACATCGCCCGCGCGCTCCGGCGACTGGGCGGTCAGCGACGCGAGAAGGAGGGTCACCGCAACGGCGAACAGGATGGCGACCCGACGCTCGCTCATCTCGGTGAACGCCTCCTCAGCGAACCGAGACCCTGCGCAGCAGATCGATGTCCCGCAGCACCCGGCCGGTGCCCAACACGACCGAGGCGAGCGGGTCCTCCGCGGCGAAGACCGGCAGGCCGGTCTCCTCGCGGAGGCGCTGGTCCAGCGCATGGAGCAGCGCACCGCCGCCCGACAGCACGATGCCCTTGTCCATCACGTCGGCGGAGAGTTCCGGCGGCATCCGTTCGAGGGCCTGCAGCACGGAGTCCACGATCTGCTGCACGGGTTCTTCGAGCGCGTCCCGGATCTCCCCGTCGGAGATCCGGAGACTGCGAGGCACGCCGCGCACCAGATCCCGCCCCTTGATGTCCATGTAGAGCGACTTCTGCAGCGGAAAGGCGGAGCCGATCTCGACCTTGATCTTCTCCGCGGTCCGCTCGCCGACCAGCATGTTGTGCTTGCGCTTCAGGTGTCCGGCGATCGCCTCGTCCATCGCGTTACCGGCCACCCGCAGCGAGCGGCTGTAGACGGTGCCGGCCAGGGAGATCACGGCAACATCGCTGGTGCCGCCGCCGATGTCGACGATCATGTTGCCCGTCGGCTCCGTGATCGGCAGACCGGCGCCGATGGCCGCCATCATCGCCTGCTCGACCAGGAAGACCTCGGAGGCGCCGGCGCTCATGGCCGCCTCTCGCACCGCCCGTTTCTCCACCGGCGTGATCTCGGAGGGCACGCCGATGACGATTCGCGGACGGGCCAGACGGCGGCCGTGATGCGCCTTGCGGATGAAGTGCTTGAGCATGTGCTCGGTCATCTCGAAGTCGGCGATCACGCCGTCCTTCATCGGCCGCACGAGGAACAGGATTCCCGGTGTGCGCCCGAGCATCCCCTTGGCCTCGGTACCGACCGCCTCGATGCGGTTGCTCTGGCTGTTGACGACGACGACCGACGGCTCGCGAACGACGATGCCGTTCGCCTGGGTGAAGACGAGCGTGTTGGCCGTCCCCAGGTCGATGGCCAGGTCGCTGGAGAACCACTGCAGGAAACGCATTCGGGAAGAACCTCGGGCCCGATCATAACCGCGGAAAGATCGCCCGATCCTGTTAGCATGCAAGCTCTTTTGCGCCCTGCCGGGCGCCCGGATCCAGATCATGCTGAACGTCATCCGCAAGAACATCAAGAGCTTCTATCCGCTGGCCATCGGCCTCGCCGGAGTCTTCGTGCTCCTCGTCTTCACGGACTTCCGGTCGCTCGAGGGCACCCGAATCAACCCGGACGCCGCCATCCTGGGCGGCGACAGCATCACCTTCACCGAGTTCGAACGCAGCTACCGGAACGCCGAGAACCGCTACCGGGAGATCTACGGCGACGCATTCAACGCGGATCTCGCGGATCAACTCCAGTTGCCGGTTCAGGCCCTCGAAGCCCTGATCAACGACCGCCTTCTCGTCATGGAGGCGGAACGGATGGGGCTGACGGTCAGCGACGAAGAGCTCCAGGAGGAGATCCTCTCCGTGCCCGCCCTGACCGACGGGGCCGGCAACTTCATCGGCGCGCAGCGGTACCAGGAGGTCCTGCGCGCGAACCGCCTCACGGTGGACGACTTCGAGTCCGACCTGCACACGTCCCTCCTGGTGCGGAAGCTGCAATCGGCGCTGACGGAGGTTGCTCACGTTTCCGCCGCGGAGGTCGAGATGCGGGCCCGCGACGCCGCCGATCGCGCAGCCATCCGCTACTTCCAGGTGCCCGCCAGCCGCTTCGCCGACGAGGCCGAGCCTTCGAGCGAAGAGGCCACGGCCTACTACGAGCAGCATCGCGATGAGTTCAAGCTCCCCGAGCGCCGGCGAGTGGGCTACCTGCTGGTCAGCACGAACACGGTCCGGGCCGAACTCGAGGTCACCGACGACGAGGTCCAGACCTACTACGAGGACAACCCGGCCCAGTTCGAGATCCCGGAGCAGGTTCGGGCCAGCCACATCCTCCTGCTCGAGAACAGCGAACGGGACGCGGAGCAGGCGCGCAGCCTGGCGAGCCGGCTGCGCGGCCGCATCGAGGCCGGCGAGGACTTCGCGGCATTGGCCCGCGAGTACTCGGACGACGAGGCGACAAAGGAGGCCGGCGGCGATCTCGGCTACTTCGGCCGTGGCGCGATGACGCCGGCCTTCGAGGAGGCCGCGTTCGGCGCCGCGAGCGGCGACCTGCTGGGACCGGTCGAGAACCAGCTCGGTCCGCGCACCGGCCATCACCTGATCCAGATCCACGAGCGCCGCGAGGGCGGACGCCAGTCCCTGGAGGAGGTCAGCAACCTGATCCGTGTCCAGCTCCTGGCCACCCGCGCCGAAGAGGAGTCCAAGGGCCGGATCGACGCCCTGCACGAGCGGCTGGCCGACGAGTCGTTCGCGGGCGAGGACGAAGCCAGGGAACTGGCCGCCGCCGAAGCGCTCGTCTACGCCAGCACGGAGCCCTTCGGCGAGGACGACGCCGTGGCCGGCATCGGCCGCAACTTCAACTTCAGCTCCGCGGCCTTCGGTCTCGAAACCGGCGCCTGGTCCGAACCCGTCCGCATCGCGGCGGGCTGGGCCCTCCTGTCCGTGCTCGAGGTGCTGCCGCCCCGCGACTCGGAGTTCGCGGAAGTCGAAGTGGACGTCCGGGAGGTCGTTCGCGGCCGGAAGGAGAACGAGCTCCTGGCGGCGGCGCTGACCGAGGCGCGGACGCGCGTGGAGGACGGGCTGAGCATGGACGACGCGGCCGAGGAGTTCGACGCCGTGATCGAGGAGAGCGGCAGCTTCGGCCTGCGTGAACCGATCGGCACCCTGGGCGCGATGCCCGAGCTGTCCAACGCGGTCTTCGCGCTCTCCGCCGGCGACACCGGCGGACCGGTGGACACTCCGTTCGGCGCCGTCCTGTTCGAGGTCACCGAGCGCGAGTCCTTCGATCCCGCGCTGTTCGACCCGGAAACGACACGGAACGAACTTCTTGCCGAACGGAACCTGACCATGCTCCAGTCCCTGCTGCAGCGGCTCCGCGAGGAGGTCGGCGTCCGCTACACGCAGGATTTCATCGAGAACTTCGGTCTGGGCGAGGCCGAGACGGCCGGCACCTGACCGCGGCGCGGCGCTCGTTAGCTTGATCGGCTATCTGCGCGGGCGCCGCCTGGCCCTCGAGCCCGAACGCCTGGTACTCGACACCAACGGCGTCGGCTACGCCGTGCGGATCCCCCTGTCGACCTACTTCGAACTGGAGAAGCTCGACCCGGCAACCGAGATCGGCCTGTTCATCCATACCCACGTCCGCGCCGACGCCATCGAGCTCTTCGGCTTCTGGACCGAGTCCGAACGGACCCTGTTCGAGCACTGCCTCGGTGTCAGCGGCGTCGGTCCCCGGCTCGCACAGGTCGTCCTGTCGGGCGGTTCGACCAGCGACCTGCTGAACGCCATCGGCGGCGGCAACGTGGCGGCGCTGACCCGGATCCCGGGCATCGGCCGCAAGACGGCCGAGCGGATGGTCCTGGAGCTCAGGGAAAAGGCGAAGACGCTCCTCGCCGAGGCCGGCGCCGAACCGCCGGCGGCCGAGCCCGAAACCGGCCACGACGACGAACAGGAACAGGCGGTCAGCGCCCTGGTCAACCTCGGCTACCGCGCGGGCGAGGCGCAGCGGGCCGTCTCACGGGTGCTCGCGGAAGAACCCGAGATGGACTTCCAGGAGCTCTTGCGTCGCAGCCTGCGGCGGCTTTCTCGGCTCTGACGAACCGGGACGGTGCCGGACGTGTGCGATGCGTCGGACGCACCCGCCCGTCCCGGGGCCAGAGGGGTCGGCTCCCAGGTGACGCTCGCGCTGAGAGGAGGTGGGAGAGGGTGGCGCTCGCTCCGCTTCACTCGCTCCGGTCGGGCGTCGGTCGATGTGCGGTCGCGGCCGTCGCTCGTTCAGAGGCACCTGGGAGCCGACCCCTCGTGCCCCAGGACGGGCTGGAGGTTGTTGCCGCTTGACCGACCCTTCGGGTAGAGCACCGACCTTGCTCTGGATGCGCGGACCTTCGGAATCGGCGTGGCGGGCACTGGCTTGGGGGGCGCGATACGATCCACCAATGGCCGGGACCGGCGGCACCGACGGTGAAGAGAGCGTTCTCTCACCCGCCCGGGACGCCGACGATCGGCGGGTCGAACCGTCGCTTCGGCCGCAGCGGCTGAGCGAGTACCTGGGCCAGGAGAAGATCGTCGAGCTGCTCGACATCTACATGCAGGCGGCGCGCCGGCGGGGCGAGGCTCTGGACCACGTGCTGCTGTTCGGGCCCCCGGGGCTGGGCAAGACGACACTGGCGCACATCATCGCCAGGGAAATGGGTTCGGTCTTGCGGTCCACCTCCGGTCCGGTCCTGGAGCGGGCGGGCGACCTGGCGGCGATTCTGACCAACCTGGAACCCGGAGACGTCCTCTTCATCGACGAGATCCACCGGCTCGGTCCGACCGTCGAGGAGATCCTCTACCCGGCGCTCGAGGACTTCCAGCTCGATCTGGTGATCGGCGCCGGGCCGATGGCCAAGACGGTGCGCATCGATCTGCCTCGCTTCACGCTGGTTGGCGCCACCACTCGCGCCGGTCTGATCACGCCGCCGCTGCAGGGGCGCTTCGGCATCGTCCATCGGCTCGACTTCTACGGTCCGGATGTCCTCAGCGTGATCATCCAGCGCTCCGCCGAGCTGCTCGAGGTGCCCGTCGACCTGGGCGGCGCCGACGAGATCGCCCGGCGCAGCCGCGGCACGCCCAGGATCGCCAACCGGCTGCTGCGCCGCGTGCGCGACTACGCGCAGATCGAAGCGGACGGACGGATCGACCGCGACATCGCGAACGAGGCTCTCCTGCAACAGGAAGTCGACGAGCAGGGCCTGGACAAGCTCGACCGCAGGATCATGAAACTCCTGATCGAGCAGTACGGAGGCGGCCCGGCCGGCCTGAAGGCGCTCGCGGCGTCGGTCGGGGAAGACGAGGGAACCATCGAGGACTTCTACGAGCCGTACCTGGTCCAAAAGGGATTCCTCCAGCGCACGCGCCGCGGCCGGGTAGCCACCAAGCGCGCGTACGACCACCTCGACCTGCCCGTCCACAACACGCTCTTCTAGGTCGCTCTGGCTGGGTGCGCCACGCGGATTCCGCCTGCGGCGGATGCGGGTCAGAAGACCCGCGCATGTATGGTCCGCCCCGCTTGTGCAAGGGCTCTTTTCCGGGCTTCCGGCGAGTTAGGTGCAGTTGCTTGCATGTATCCGGCCTGTTGATGGGAGTCTCTTCGTTCGAGTTCCCTGGCCCCGATGGAGTACGCGCGCGCCGGCCTCTTTACACCCAGACGGCCTCTCGATGGGCCCTGCGCGGGTCCAGGCTGATCGACGCGCCGGTCCGACCTGTCTCGCCATCGCTCGTTCGAGTCCTCGCAAACTGCTTGGTGGGGCAATCCTCCCTTGGTTGGTTCGCTGTGCCTCGGGTCGCTTACGCTGCCCGCGACGCCTTCGTTCGACCGCCGACGTGCAGCGCGTCGCTGTAGCTCTCCTCGTGCCTGAGCACCGCCCAGGCGATCCGCGCCAGCTTGTTGGCCACCGCCACCGTGGCCACGTTCGCTCCCCGGCGACGCTTGACGTCCAATGCCCACTCCTTGAGACGGGTCCGCTCGCCCTTGTGGGCCGTGCGCAGCACCGCCCGCGCACCGTGGATCAGCAGAGCCCGCGTGTACCGGTCGCCTCGCTTCCCGATCCCCAACAGCTTCGTGCGACCGCCCGTCGAGGACTGACGAGGCACCAGACCCAGATATGCCGACATCTGACGACCGCTGCCGAAGGCCCAGCCGTTGCCCACCGAAGCCACCAGCGCCGTCGACACCATCGGACCGATCCCCGGTATCGACCGCAGACGCTCGCACAACGGATTCTCCTTCGACTCCCGCACAAGCATCGCGCTCAGGTCCGCCACCTGCTCGTCCGCCTGCATCAGAGCCTTGTGCTGCATGCACAGCAGAGCCCGAAACTCGCCCGGCAGGTCCCGCTCCGGGTCCGAAGCGATCGCGGGCACCTCCCGCATCACCACCGCCAGACCCTGAGGCAGCACGATCCCGTACTCGCCCAGAAAACCGCGCAACTGGTTCGACAACTGCGTGCGCAGACCCACCATCGCCTCCCGGCTCCGATGCACCTGCTGAAGCGCACGACGCTCCTTCGTCTTGTAAGGCACGAAACGCATCGTCGGACGAGACACCGCCTCGCAGATCGCCTCCGCGTCGTTGTAGTCGCTCTTGTTCGACTTCACGTAAGGACGCACAAACTGAGGACTCATCATCCGCACGTCGTGGCCCAACTCGCTCAGCTTCTCCACCCAGTGGTGAGCGCCGCAGCTCGCCTCCACGCCCACCAGGCAAGGCTCAATACGCGTCATCAACTCCATCAGACGCGGCGCCTTCACCTGACGCTGAAACACCACAGACCCCGAAGCGTCCATCCCGCACACCTGGTACACGTGCTTGCCCAGATCGATCCCGACTCGAGTAACCTTCTCCACGGTCCGCCTCCTCACTGTTGTTTGGACGAAAACTCCATCCTGGCCCATCACGAGGCCCTAAGGAGCGGGGCGGACCATCCCATTACCCAGAGCAAGGTCGGTGCTCTACCCGAAGGGTCGGTCAAGCGGCAACAACCTCCAGCCCGTATCGGGGCCAGAGGGGTCGGCTCCCGGGTGCCTCTGAACGAGCGACGGCCGCGACCGCACATCAACCGATGCCCGACCGGAGCGAGTGAAGCGGAGCGAGCGCACCCCTCCCCATCTCCTCTCAGCGCGAGCGTCACCCGGGAGCCGACCCCTCTGGCCCCGGGACGGGCGGGTGCGTCCGACGCCGTGGCGCCGAACTGTCGTTGGGGTGTACGCTATTGCGCCTTTCGCGCCCTCCGACGACGACGTGACTCCCAACGCATCCGATCATGAAGGTACTCAAGTTCGGCGGCTCCTCCGTGGCCGATGCAGGCCGCCTGCAGGCGGCGGCGCAGATCGTCGAACGGCAACTCGACGGTTGTCCGGGGGACGGTGCGGTGGTGGTGTCCGCCCTTGGCGGGGTCACGGACCGCCTGCTGGCGCTGGCGGCGGCCGCCCTGGAGGGCAACGGAGGCGCTGAGGCGGCGCGCGAGGCCGCCGCGCTTCGCGACCACCACCTGTCGATCGCGGCCGAGGTCGCAACCGCGGGAGACCTTCCCGCCCTCGGAGCGTCCCTTGAGGAACTGTGCGACGGCCTGGTCCGGGAACTCGGCGACTGCGAACGGACCGGTGTCACCGCGGAGCGGCCGCGGGAAGCCTGGATCGACCGGATCGTCTGCCACGGCGAACTCCTGTCGACCCGGCTCCTGGCGGCGGCGCTCCGCGCCCGGGGCCTGCCGGCCGAGGCCCGCGACGCCCGCCCGCTGGTGCGGACCGATCGTTCCTTCCAGGCGGCGAAAGTCGCGCTCGAACCGACGATGAGCGCGATCGCCGCCCATTTTGCCGGCCTCGGCGAGGACGGCCCCCTGCAGGTGATCACCGGTTTCCTCGGCAGCACGCCGGAGGGCGAGACGACGACCCTGGGCCGCAGCGGTTCCGACCTGACGGCCTCCCTGGTCGGCGCCGCGCTCGACGCCGAACGGATCGAGATCTGGACCGACGTCCCGGGAGTGATGACGGCCGACCCGAAACGAGTCGAAGACGCCCTGCCGATCCCGCGGTTGAGCTACGAGGAAATGCTCGAGCTCTCCCACTTCGGCGCCAGGGTGGTCTATCCGCCAACGGTCACGCCGGCCCGCCGCAAGGCCATTCCCCTGCTCGTTCGCAGCACCCTCGACCCCGAGCACCCCGGCACCCTGGTCGACGGCGGCAGAGACCGGCAGCGGGCTCGCGGCACGGCGGTCACCGGCATCTCCTCGATCGACGACGTCCACCTGATGCTGCTCGTTGGCGACAACCTGGTCGGCACCCCGGGCGTCGCCGCGCGGCTGTTCGACGCCCTGGCGGCGAGCGGAGCCAGCGCGATTCTGATCTCGCAGGCGTCGAGTGAGCACTCCATCTGCTTCGCGGTCGAGCCCGGCGTCTCCGAGGCGGCCCGTGCGGCGGTCGAGGCCGAGTTCCAGCCGGAGATCGAGTCCGGATCGGTCCGGCCCCTGATCGTCGAGCGCGATCAGTCGATCGTCGCGGTGGTCGGCGACGGCATGCGGGAGCGTCCCGGCATCGCCGGCCGCGTCTTCGGGATCCTCGGCCGGCGGGCGGTCAACGTGCGGGCCGTGGCCCAGGGCGGGTCCGAGCGGAACATCTCGATGGTGGTCGCCCGGGCCGACCAGGGCCGGGCGGTGCGCTGGATCCACCGGGAGTTCTTTCATCGCGCCGCCTCCGGCCGGCTCGCGGTCTACGTGCTCGGCGTCGGGGGCGTCGGATCGGCCCTGCTGCGGCAGCTCGCCGCCGAGCGGGACGCGCTCGAGCAGAAAGGCATCGACCTGCAGTTGCGGGGGTTGGCGAGTTCGCGTTTCATGGAGCTGGCGGTGCGTCGGGGCGGCAGGCGCCTGGACCCCGGCGCCGCCGCAGACCCGGACGGCTGGCGGAGCGCCCTGGAGCAGGGCGGCGAAACGGCGGACCTCGATCGGCTGCTCGAGCACCTCGGCGAAACCGCTGCCGGCGGCGGCCGCACGGTGCTGGTCGACGTCACGGCCAGCGACGCCTTGAGCGCCGTCTACCACCGCGCGCTCGCGGCCGGCGCCGCGGTGGTCAGCGCGAACAAGCTTCCGTTCGCCGGACCGATCGCGGACTTCCGCGCGTTCCACGCCGACGGCGGCGCCAATGTCTTTCACGAAGCGACCGTGGGCGCCGGCCTGCCGGTGCTCCACACCGTCGACCTGCTGCTCGGCGCGGGCGATCCGATCGAGTCCGTCTCGGGCGTCTTCTCCGGAACGCTGGCCTATCTCACCGGCGAGCTGAGCGCGCGGCAGGTGTGGAGCGACGCCGTACGCCGGGCCCACCGGCTGGGCTACACGGAACCGGATCCGCGCGACGATCTCGGCGGACTGGACGTGGCCCGCAAGCTGCTCATCCTGGCCCGGCTCTGCGGCGCCGATCTCGAAATGGACGACGTCGACGTGGCGCCCATGCTCGACCGGCCCGACCTCGCCGACCTCCCGCTCGAGGACTGGTGGCAGCGCCTCGCCTCGGCCGACGAGGAGATGGCGGGCCGCTTCGCCGAGGCCAGGTCCGCCGGACTCGAACTCGCCTATCTCGCCGAACTCGAGACCGGCGGCGAGGGGGCAACGGCCCGGGTCGGGCTTCGAGCCGTTCCGTCCGACCATCCCGTGGCCGGAATGCCGGCCTCGGACAACATGTTCGTCTTCCGCAGCCAGCGTTACAGCGCGCGGCCGCTGATCGTCCAGGGACCCGGCGCCGGGACCGAACTGACCGCGGGCGGCGTGTTCGGCGACATCCTGCGCGCCTGGGCCGAGCGGGGAGCCTCACCATGACAGTCCGGAACGAACACCTCCGAGCCGCCGTTCTCGGCGCGACCGGCACCGTGGGCCAGCGCTTCGTCACCCTGCTGGCGGAGCACCCGTGGTTCGAGCTGACAGCGCTGGCCGCTTCCGAACGCTCGGCCGGGAAGCTCTACCGCGACGCGGTGACCTGGATTCAGACCCGGCCGATCGACGACGCGGTAGCGGCCATGCCCGTCCAGACGATCGACGAACTGACGGACGGCAACTTCGACATCGTCTTTTCGGCCCTGGACGCCGGCGTGGCGAGAGACATCGAGCCCCGGTTCGCCCGCCGCTGCCTGGTCGTCACCAACGCCAGCGCCCACCGCATGGACGCGGACGTCCCGCTGCTCGTGCCCGAAGTGAACCCGGACCACCTCTCGCTGCTGTCTCCGCCCGAGGGCGGCCCAGCACTCCCCGAAGGCAGAGCGCTCCCCACCGGCATCGTCGCCAACCCGAACTGCTCGACGATCGGCCTGGTGCTGGCGCTCAAGCCTCTGGCCGATGCCTTCGGCTTCGAGCGGATCTCCGTCGTGACGCTGCAGGCCGTGTCCGGCGCCGGGCTGCCCGGCATCTCGAGCTACCAGATCCTGGACAACGTGATCCCCTGGATCTCCAGCGAGGAAGAGAAGCTCGAGATCGAGGCCGGCAAGATCCTGGGCCGGGTCCACGGCGGAACGATCGAGCCCGCCGAGGTAGCGGTCTCCGCCCAGTGCAACCGCGTTCCCGTGGTCGATGGACACACGCTCTGCATCTCGGTCGACCTCAAGGGAGAGCCGGAGATGGAGGACGTCCGGGAAGCCTGGCGCACTTTCCGCGCCGAGCCGCAGGAACGCGGCTTGCCGTCGGCGCCGGCGCGGCCCACCGTCTACCTCGGCGACGACGAGCCGCCCCAGGCGCGCGTCCACCGCGACCTCGGCCAGGGCATGACGACCTCCATCGGCCGGCTGCGGGAGTGTCCGATCCTCGGCTACCGATTCGTCGCCCTCTCGCACAACACCCTGCGGGGCGCCGCCGGCGGGGCGCTGCTCGGCGCCGAACTCGCCGTCGCCCGCTACGGGCGGCGGGCCGCTGGATGACGAACCCGGTGAGGGCGTTCGCCCCGGCCTCGGTCTCGAACATCGCCTGCGGATTCGACATCCTGGGCTTCGCCCTGCAATCGGAAGGCGACGGTCGCCTGGGCCCGGGAGACCTCGTCACCGCCCGCGAACGTGAGCCGGCCGCCGGCGCCGGCGGACACGGCCCGGTCCGCATCACGGCGATCGCCGGCGACGAAGGCCGTCTGCCGCTCGAGGCGGAGCGCAACACGGCCGCCGTCGCCGCCGGGGCGTTGCTCGACGGCGAGGCGCCCGGCGCGGCCGTCGACCTCGAGATCGAGAAGCGCATGCCGCTCGAGAGCGGTCTGGGCTCGAGCGCCGCCAGCGCGGTCGCGGCGGTCGTCGCGGTCGACGCACTGCTCGGCCTGGAACTGCCGGCCGCGGCCCTGCTCCGCTACGCCGTCGCCGGCGAAGTCCTGGCGAGCGGCGGCGCGCACGCGGACAACCTGGCGCCCTCCCTGCTCGGCGGGCTCGTCCTGGTCCGCTCGCTCGATCCCGAGCCGGACGTGATCGAGCTGCCGGTGCCCAAGGGCCTGACCTGCGCTCTCGTCCGGCCCCACGCCAAGGTGAACACGAAGGAGTCCCGCGCGCGCCTGGATCGCCACCTGCCGCTCGAGCGCGCCGTGACCCAGTGGGGCAACGCCGCGGCGCTGGTGGCGGCGCTCTACCGTTCCGACCTGGACCTCCTCTCTCGCGCGCTGGTCGACGTCGTCGCCGAGCCCGTGCGCGCGCCGGCCGTGCCCGGCTTCCACGCCGCCAAGGCGGCCGCGATCGAGGCCGGCGCGCTGGGTTGCAGCCTCTCCGGCAGCGGTCCCGCGCTGTTCGCCCTGTGCGACGGCCGGGTCGTCGCCAGGAAGGTGGCGGCGGCCATGGCGGGCGCGTTCGAGGCCTCCGCGGGCGTCGACTGCGACCGGCTCGTGGCGCCGCTACCGGCGCCGGGCGCGCGCGTGATCGACGGCGAGGCGTAAGGTGCGCTTCATCAGCACGGCGGGCAGCACCTCGCCGGTCACCCTCGCCGAGGCGCTGCTCGAAGGGCCAGCCCCGGACGGCGGCCTGTTCGTCCCCGAGGGCCTGGAGCCGCTGAACGCCGCGGATCTCGCCCTCCTGCGATCGCAGCCGCTGACCGGCATCTCCGCCTTCCTCGGCCGCCGCCTGTACGGCTCGGAGGTCCCGGAAGACGAACTCGCGGCCCTGCTCGGGGACGCCCTCGACTTCCCGATCCCGCTCACGCCGATCGAGCCCGGCATCCACTGCCTGGAGCTGTTCCACGGGCCGACGCTCGCCTTCAAGGATGTCGCCTCGCGGGTCATGGCCCGCCTGATGGCGCGGTTCGCGACGGTGGCCGGCGACGCCGAAACCACCGTGATCGTGGCGACCAGCGGCGACACCGGCAGCGCCGTGGCCCATGCCTTCAGCGGCGTCGCCGGCTTCCGGGTCTGCGTGCTGTACCCGGACGGGCTGGTCACCGAGGCGCAGCGCCGCCTGTTCACCACCCTGGGCGGCAACGTGACCGCGGTGGCGGTCGAGGGCACCTTCGACGACTGTCAAAGCCTGGCCCGGGAGGCCTTCGCCGACGGCGAGCTGCGCCGGCAACGCCCCCTCGCCTCGGCCAACTCGATCAACATCGGCCGGCTGCTGCCCCAGGTCTTCTACTACTTCCATGCCTGGGCGCAGCTCCCCTCGCCGCCGCTCGACGCCGCTGGCGAACCGCTCGTGTTCTCGACCCCGAGCGGCAACTTCGGCAACCTGACCGCCGGCCTGATCGCCAAGCGGATCGGCCTGCCGGTCTCCCGTTTCGTCGCGGCGACCAACGTGAACGACGTCGTGCCGGCCTACCTTCGGAGCGGCGACTACGCGCCGCGCGGTTCGGTCGCCACGATCTCGAACGCGATGGATGTCGGCAATCCGAGCAACTTCGCCCGCATCATGCACCTCTACTCCAGCGCGGGCGAGCCGCTCGAGCACATCCGCCGCGACCTGGCGGGACACACCTTCGACGACGACGCGACCCGGCGCGCCATGCGCGACGTCCACGACCGCACCGGCTACCTGCTCGACCCCCACACCGCCGTCGGCTACCTGGGACTCAAGGCGGAACTCGAAGCCCAGGGCGGCGGCACCGGCGTCGTCCTCGCCACCGCCCACCCCGCCAAGTTCGCCGAAACCGTCCAGGCCGCCATCGGCATCGACCCGTCCCCGCCGCCCGCCCTCGAACGCTGCGCCCACCTTCCCGAACGCATCACCGAGATCCCGGCCGACTACGCGGCGTTGCGCGACGTGCTGCTCCGCGGCGACTAGGTGCTCACCCGTCAGCGTGGCTCCCGGGGGAGGGTCCCAGCGGACGCTCACCCCCGCTTGGTGAATGCGAGGGTGGGGGTTCGCTTCGGTCGACTGCGCTTCGCGCGGGCCTTGCTTGATGTGAGGTTCTCGACAGTCGCTTGTCTCCAGCCCGCTGGGACCCTCCCCCGGGAGCCACGCTGACTGGAGGATGTCGGCCGCTGGCAAGAACCTAGAGGGGCGTGAAGACCAACCCGTTCCGTTCCCTGCTGCCAGCACCTGGACCCCAGTCCACGGGGGTGACGAGCTGTCCGGTGATGCGGGCCCCGTCGGCAACACGGATCCCCGGAGCAATGATGGCCTCCAGAAGTTGCGCGCCCGGGCCGACGCGGGCGCCTGGCAGCACGAGGCTCCGTTCGACGACGGCGTTCTCGCCGACGTGGCTGCCCGGCTCGAGGACGCTGTGTTCGACGGTGGCGCCGGGGGCTACCGAGACGCCGGGAGCGACAAAGCGGCGGCGGCGCTTGCGGCCGCCGGCGGTGCGGCCCCAGTCGAGGGCGCCTTCGAGGTAGCGGCGGGGGGTTCCCAGGTCGTGCCAGGGGCGGCGGCTGCGGAAGCCGGCGATCCGGGCGCCGGAGCGAAGGAGCGGCTGGTAGAGGCCCTCGACGATGTCGTTCGACGGCGGGCGAGACAGGATCCGCTCGACGACCCGGCGGGAGAGGACGTGGAGGCCCTGGAACGTCCGTTTCCGGCCGCGGACCGGACCGACCTGGAGATCGCGGAGCCCGACCACCAGGCCGCGGGGATCGACTTCCACGCCGCCGCCGACGCGGTCGTCCCAGCCGACCTGGAGGGTGACATCGGCGCCGCTGCGGCGGTGGCGGTCGAGCGCCTCGCGGATCGGCCAGCGGCAGAGCGAGTCGCCGTTGACCAGCAGAATGTCGTCGGCGTCGGCGAGGAAGTCCCGCAGGTTGACGACCGCGCCCAGCGTGCCGAGCAGGTCCGGTTCGACTTCGAAGCGGAGTTCGATCCCGCGGGCGCCGGCCTCGCGCTCGAGCCCGTGCCGCACCGCGTCTCCGAGGTGGTACAGGTTCACAGCCGTCTCGCAGCCGGCGCGGTGCAGGAGATCGATCGTCCGCATGGCGACGGCGCGGCCGGCCACCGGCAGCAGGGGCTTGGGCAGGGCGGCGGTCAGCGGCCGCAGCCGTTCGCCCCGGCCGGCGCAGAGCACGAGGGCCCGCACCCGCCGGCGCGCGCCTCTCACTGCGATACTCCGCCGGGTGGAAACACCATGTCCCGGGGTAATCCCTCGTGCCGCGCGCGGTGATCGCGGTAGATGGCGAGATAGTCCCGCAGGTCCGCCTGCTCCGGGTCGATGCCGCAGCGCCGACAGACGCGTTCGATCCCGCCCTCTGCCAGGTCCGGGTCGACCTGCTCGACCTCGACGAAGTCGCCGATCGGCGTCCGGTCGAGGGCGACCTCGCAGCCGAGAAGCAACCAGCGCTCGCGGACCTTCTCGTAGCGTGCCGTGACCTCGAAGCCGAGCGACTCGAGGAACAGCCGCGCCGCCGCCGGGTCGTCGACGGTGAACTCGTGCTCCACCCGGTCCTTGACTCCGCCCCGGATCTCGGGAGCGGACTTGTACGTCAGCCGGCTGCCGCCGCCGTCAGTCCGCAGACGAAGCAACTCGCGGCGGCTGCGCAGCCGCTCGGAGGGCGCGGCGTCCCGGCGGTCGAAGACCCAGTTCGACTCCATGGCGGCGGCTCGCTCGAGCGTGCCGCCGGCGGCGCGGACCCGGTCCCGGACCCCGTCGAGGTCGGCGACCGCGACCTTGATCTCGCGCTCGCGTCCGGGTGCGGTCAAGCGGCGGCGCAGGCTCCGACGCGGTCGAGCACGCGGACCACCGTGCGAATGCCCTGGTAGAAATTCTCGAGGTCCATCTTCTCGTTCGGGGCGTGCAGCCGGTCGTCCGACAGGCCGAAGCCGATCAGCAGCACGGGCGCGCCCAGCACCTCGGACAGCGTGGAGACGATGGGAATCGAGCCGCCCTCGCGGACCCGCACCGGCTCGCGGCCCCAGGCCTCGCGCACGCCCTCGAGGGCCGCGTCGACGAGCGGACCGTCGAGGTCGACGAGAACCGGCGGCGCCCCGTTCAGGTTCTCCACCTCGACCTCGATGCCCGGCGGCGCCAGCGAGCGCATGTAGTCCGCGAAGCAACGGAAGAGCCGCTCCGGCTCCTGGTCCGGCACCAGCCGCATCGACACCTTGGCGCCGGCCTGGTTCGCGATCACCGTCTTGGCGCCGGGACCCTGGTAGCCGCCCCACAGCCCGTTCACGTCGCAGGTCGGCCGCGCCCAAACCCGTTCCAGGGTCGTGTAGCCGGCCTCGCCCCACAAGGCGGACGCGCCGATCTCGTCGCCGTACTTCACCTCGTCGAACGGCAGCGCGGCGAAGGCGGCCCGCTCCTCCGCGCCCAGCGGCCGCACGTCGTCGTAGAAGCCCGGAACGAGGATGCGGCCGTCCCGCGGGTCGCGGAGCGCCGCCAGCATGGTGCCCAGAACGTTCAGGGGGTTCGCCACCGCGCCCCCGAACGTGCCGGAGTGCAGGTCCCGGCCCGCTCCGCGCACCCTGACCTCGGTGTAGAGCAGGCCCTTCAGGCCGTAGAGCACGGAGGGCTGGCCCGGCCCGTACATGGAGGTGTCGGAGACCAGCGCCAGGTCACAAGCCAAACGCCGGGATTCGGGGCTCCGGACGTAGGCCTCGATCGCCTCGCCGCCGCACTCCTCCTCGCCCTCGATCAGGAACTTCACGTTGACCGGCAGGGCGCCGGTCTCGGCCATGATCGCCTCCACCGCCTTGATGTGGGTGAAGGACTGGCCCTTGTCGTCGGTGGCGCCGCGGGCGACGATCCGGTCGCCGCGTTCGCCCGTCTCGATCGTCGGCTCGAACGGGTCGTTCCGCCATTCCCCCAACGGGTCGACCGGCTGCACGTCGTAGTGGCCGTAAAACAGGACGGTCGGGCGGCCGGGAGCGCCGAGCCACTCGCCGTACACGAGCGGATGGCCCGCGGTTTCGATGATCTCCGCCTCGAGCCCCGCGGCCTCCAGCCGCTCCCTGACGAAGCCGGCGCAACGGCGGACATCGCCCGCGTACTCCGGATCGGTCGAGACGGACGGGATCCGCAGGTACTCCTTCAACTGCTCCAGGCTGGCGCCGGTTTCGCGGTCCACCCGCTCGAGAACGGCGTCGACGCTCATCGGACCCGCCGGTCGCGATCAGTCATCGAAGCTCTTGCCCGTGGCCCGCCAGTCGGAGAGGAAGTTCTCCAGGCCGATGTCGGTCAGCGGATGACGGTAGAGCTGGCTCAGCGTCTTGAAGGGAAGGGTCGCGACGTCGGCCCCCATCTCCGCCGACACGACGACGTGAACCGGGTGGCGCACCGAGGCGACCAGGACTTCCGTCTCGAAGTCGTACCGGGAGTAGATCGAGATCACCTGCCTGATCAGGTCCATGCCGTCCTGGGCGATGTCGTCGAGGCGGCCGACGAAGGGCGAAATGTAGGCAGCGCCCGCCTTCGCCGCCAGCAGCGCCTGGGACGGCGAGAAGCAGAGGGTCACGTTGCACAGGATCCCATCCTCGGCCAGACGCCGCACGGCGGTCAGCCCGGGCGGCCCGAGCGGCACCTTGACCACGACGTTGTCCGCCAGGCCGGCGAGCCGCCGGCCCTGCTCGAGCATGCCGTCGAGGTCCGTCGCCAGGACTTCGCCGCTGACGGGGCCCGGCACCAGCTCCGCGATCTCCTTGACGGTCGGCAGGTACCGCTTGCCCTGCTTGGCGATCAGGCTCGGGTTCGTGGTGACGCCGTCGACCATGCCCCATTCCAGGCCGGTCTCGATCTCCCCCACGTCGGCGGTGTCCAGAAAGAACTTCATCGTGGCGATCTCCCGCTAGTTGACTGGCTCCGCCTCGGTCGCTTCGGCGTCCCCGTCCTCGCCGTCCTCGTCCTCTTCGCCGCGATCCGGGATCCGGGCCAGGGCGACGATGCGGTCGCCGTCGTCGAGGTCCATGACCGTGACCCCCTGGGTGGCGCGGCCGATCAGCGACACGCTACCCGCGGTGATGCGGATGATCTTGCCCTCGTGGGTGATCAGCATCAGACCGGTGTCCTCGCTGACCTGCCGGACGCCGACCACGTCGCCGGTGCGATCGGACACCTTCAGGTTGATGATCCCGAGACCGCCCCGTGACTGCAGACGGTACTCCTCGATCGCGGTCCGTTTGCCGAAGCCGCTCTCGCTCACGGTCAGAAGCGTCGTCTCCGGAGGAGCCTGCGCCTCCGCGGACTCCTCCCGCGGCAGCAGACACTCCATCGACACGACCCGATCGCCCGGGCGCAGGCTGATCCCGCGCACGCCGCGGGTCGCCCGGCTCAGGGAACGCAGGTCGCTCTCGGGGAAACGGATCGCGTAGCCCTTCTGGGTGGCCAGCACGAGTTCGCTGCCGGTCTCGGTCACCTTGACCGAGAGGAGACGGTCGTCCTCGTCGATCCGCAGCGCGATGATGCCGTTGTTGCGGGGCCGCGAGTACTCGGATAACGCCGTCTTCTTGACCACGCCCGCCTCGGTGGCGAAGGTCAGGAACCGATCCTCGGGGAACTCCCGCACCGCGGCAGTAGCGGCGACGCCCTCGCCGCTGTCCAGCCGCAGAAGATTGACGATCGCCTTGCCGCGGGCGGCCGGACCGAGTTCGGGTATCTGGTGCACCTTGAGCCAGTAGCAGTAGCCGCGGTCGGTGAACACCATGATGTAACTGTGGGCGGAGGCGACGTAGAGCTGCTCGACGAAGTCGCCGTCGCGCATGGCCATGCCGGTCCGGCCCTTGCCGCCCCGGTGCTGGGCGCGGTAGAGGCTGAGCGGCGACCGCTTGATGTAGCCGGACCGGGTGACCGTGATCACCATGTCTTCGTCAGCGATCATGTCCTCGATCGTGATGTCCGAGGAGTGGGCCACGATCTCGGTGCGGCGCGGGTCGCTGAATCGCTTCTCGATCTCGTCGAGCTCGGTCCGGATCTCCTGGAGCAGCAGCGCGTCGGAACCGAGGATCGCGCGCAGACGTTCGATCTTGGCGAGCAACTCGCGGTGCTCCTGCTCGATCTTCTCGCGCTCGAGGCCGGTCAACCGCTGCAGCCGCATGTCCAGGATCGCCTGCGCCTGGGGCTCGCTCAGCGTGAAGCCCTCGATCAGGCGCTCCTTGGCTTCCGGCGGGGTGCGGCTCGCGCGGATCGTGGCGATGACCGCGTCCAGGTGGTCGAGCGCGATGAGGAGGCCCTCGAGGATGTGGGCGCGCTTCTCGGCCCGGGCCAGGTCGTAACGGCAGCGCCGGATGACGACCGTGCGGCGATGGTCGAGGAAGTGGCGCAGCAGGGCGCGCAGGGTCAGCACCTGGGGCTGGCTGTCGACGATCGCCAGCATGTTCATGCCGTAGCTGACCTGGAGCTTGGTCATCTTGTAGAGGGTGTTCAGGATGATCTCGGCCACCTCGCCGCGCTTCAGGTCGATCACGATCCGGATGCCGTCGCGGTCGGACTCGTCGCGCAGGTCGCGGATTCCCTCGAGCTTCTTCTCGCGCACCAGTTCGGCGATCCGCTCGATCAGGCGGGCCTTGTTCACCTGGAAGGGAAGCTCGGTCACGATGATCGACTGACTGTCCTGGCCGGTGTCCTCGATCTCGGCGCGGGCCCGCACCTGGATGGAGCCGCGGCCGGTGGCGTAGGCGGCATGGATGCCCGCGCGGCCATGGATGAAGCCGCCGGTCGGGAAGTCCGGCCCGGGCAGCAGTTCCATCAGTTCTTCCAGGGTCGCCTGGGGCCGGTCGATCAGCAGCTTGACCGCGGCGATCGCCTCGCCCAGGTTGTGCGGCGGGATGTTCGTCGCCATGCCGACGGCGATGCCGGCCGAGCCGTTGACCAGCAGATTCGGAATCCGGGCCGGAAGCGGCGCCGGCTCCTGCTCCGAACCGTCGTAGTTCGGCACCCACTCGACGGTGTCTTTCTCGATGTCCTCGCGCAGCAGCTCCTCGGCGATCCGGGTCAGGCGGACCTCGGTGTACCGCATCGCGGCCGGGTTGTCGCCGTCGATCGAGCCGAAGTTGCCCTGGCCGTCCACCAGCGGATAGCGCATGGAAAAGTCCTGCGCCATGCGCACCACGGTGTCGTAGATCGGTCCGTCGCCGTGCGGGTGGTACTTGCCCATCACGTCGCCGACGATGCGCGCCGACTTCTTGTAGGCGCGGCCGGCGGTGTTGCCGGCTTCCCACATGCCGTAGAGAACCCGCCGGTGAACCGGCTTGAGGCCGTCCCGCACGTCGGGCAGGGCGCGGCCGATGATCACGCTCATCGCGTAATCGAGATAGCTGCGGCGCATCTCGCGCTCGAGCTGCACCGGCACGGTGTCGCGGCCGGACGGCGGCGGCTGGATGGGGTTCTCGCCCTTGCTCACGGTCAGTGGATCAGATGTCGAGGTTGGTCGCGTTCAGGGCGTTCTTCTCGATGAACTCACGCCGCGGCTCCACCTTCTCGCCCATCAGCGTCGTGAAGATGCCGTCCGTCTCGTCGAAGCGGTCGTCGTCTATCTCGACCAGCAGCATCCGGCGCCGATCGGGATCCATCGTGGTCTCCCAGAGCTGCGACGGGTTCATCTCACCCAGACCCTTGTAGCGCTGGATCGACAGGCCCTTCTTCGCGGCTTCGAACAGCGCGTCCAGCGCTTCGTCCACGGACTCGGCCTCGACGTCGTCGGTTGGCGTGCTGCCGTTGACCCGGCGCAGACGGATCGAGGGCGAATGCCATGCCTCGAGCGCCTGCTCGTTGGCGGTCAGGGAGCGGAAATCGGCGCCGGTCACCAGCGCCTCGTCGATCGTCACCTGGCGGTCCACGCCGTCCCGGCGCGAGCGGAACCGGATTGCCAGCAACCCGTCGCGGCCATCCTCCACCGACACGTCGTGAAAGCCGGAAGCCTCGATGACCTGGGCGGTCAGTTCGACCCGCTCCCGGTCGGCCAGACTCTCGCGATTCCTGATGCCGCCGGCCACCGCCGCCCGCAGGGCGTCGCGCGGAATGCCGCGGGCGCTCAGGGACTCCAGCGACCGCCTGAACGAGGCGAGACGGTCGAGCAGGACGCGCAGGCGGTCGCCCTCGAAAACGGTCTGGTCGCCTATGTCGCCGTTCGGCAGGGCAACCTGCCAGCTCTTGCGGATCCGCTCCACGAGGTAGTCGTGGTACTCCTCGTCGTCCTTCAGGTAACTCGAACGGCGCCCCTCCGTGACCTTGTAGAGCGGCGGCTGGGCGATGAAGAGATGGCCGCGGTCGATGAGCGCCTTCATCTGGCGGTAGAAGAAGGTCAGGATGAGCGTGCGGATGTGACTGCCGTCGACGTCCGCGTCGCACATGATGATCAGCTTGTGGTAGCGCAGGCGGTCGGCGTCGAAGTCCTCGCTGCCGATGCCGGTTCCCAGGGCCTGGATCAGCGTCCTGATCTCCTCGGACGAGAGCATCTTGTCGAGGCGCGCCCGCTCGACGTTCAGGATCTTCCCCTTGAGCGGCAGCACGGCCTGGAAGCGCCGGTCGCGGCCCTGCTTGGCCGACCCGCCGGCGGAGTCCCCCTCCACCAGGAACAGCTCCGCCAGGGCCGGATCCCGTTCGCTGCAGTCCGCCAGCTTGCCCGGCAGATTCGAGCTGTCGAGGGCGCCCTTGCGCCTGGTCAGTTCGCGCGCCTTGCGCGCCGCCTCCCGCGCCCTTGCCGCATCGACGACCTTCTCGACGATCCGCCTGGCGTCGCGCGGGTTCTCCTCCAGGAACGCGGAGAGCTGTTCTCCTACCGTCGACTCGACCCAGCCGCGCACCTCCGAGGAGACGAGCTTCTCCTTGGTCTGGCTGGAGAACTTCGGATCCCGCACCTTCACCGAGACGATCGCCACCAGGCCCTCGCGGATGTCCTCCCCCGAGAGCTTCTCCTTCAGGTTCTTGCCGAGACCGGAAGAGGCGACGTAGGCGTTCACCGTGCGGGTCAGCGCCGATCGGAGCCCCGAGAGATGGGTGCCTCCGTCCCGGTTGTTGATCGTGTTCGTGAAGCAGTAGATCCGTTCCTGGTAGCTGTCGTTCCACTGCAGGGCGACCTCGACCGACTCGCTGGAGCCGGCTTCTCCCATCTCGCTCTGAAGGTGGACCGGATCCGGGTGCAGCGCCGTCTTGTTCCGGCCCAGGTGGGCGACGAAGCTGGCGATCCCGCCCTCGTACTCGAACTTGGCGCCCTTGCCTGTCCGTTCGTCGAAGAGGCTGATCGCGATGCCGCGGTTGAGGAAGGAGAGTTCCCGCAGGCGCTGCGCGAGCACGTTGTAGTCGAAGGAGAGCCGGGTGAACACCTCCGGGTCCGGCATGAACCGGATTCCGGTGCCGGTGTTCTCCGGATTCTCGAGCGTGGCTACCGTTTCGATCGGTGCTTCCGGCACGCCGCGGCTGTACGTCTGGCGCCAGGAGTGGCCGTCGCGGTCGATCTCCAGGTCCAGTTGCACCGAGAGGGCGTTGACCACGGAGAGGCCGACGCCATGCAGCCCTCCGGACACCTTGTAGGCGTTCTGGTCGAACTTTCCGCCGGAGTGCAGCTCGGTCATGATGACTTCCGCCGCGGACCGCCCCTCGCCTTCGTGCAGGGCTACCGGGATTCCGCGGCCGTCGTCCCGCACGGAGACGCTGCCGTCGCCGTGGATGACGACCCTGACCAGCTCGCAGAAACCGGCCTGGGCCTCGTCGATCGCGTTGTCGACGAGCTCGAACACCATGTGGTGCAGACCCGATCCGTCATCGGTGTCGCCGATGTACATCCCGGGCCGTTTCCGGACCGCCTCGAGGCCCTTGAGGACCTTGATGTGCTCGGCCGAGTACCCGGCTTCGGCCGCCGCCTGAACATCCGTTGTTCCGGCCACCGTCATGTGCGGAAAACTATCACATGACGGCCATTTCGGCCGCTTCCGGGGCCGGCTTCTGCCCTACTCGCAACTATCTGAAAACAGGAGGGTTATCTGGTCGCCCAAAGACCCTCGGACGCGGCTTCAGATGCGCATCGGCATGATCACGCACAAGTAGCGGAAATCCGGCCCGCCAACGGGCTGCCCGAGGCACTGGCTGTTCTCGTCCTTGAGCGCGAATTCGACCTGCTCGGTGTCGACCGCGGACAGGAAATCCCGCACGTAGACCGGGTTCAGGCCAATGTCGAGATTCTCCGCCTCGTAGTCGCAGGCGAGACTTTCCTCCGCTTCGCCCAGATCCGGGTTGGAGGACGACACGCGCAGCGATTTCTCCTCGAAACCGAGCCTGACCATGGGAGCGCGGTCACCCGTCAGCAGGGAGACCCGATGCACGACCTCGGAGAGCGCACCGCGATCGAACGTCGCCTTCCGGTCGTTGTCCGAGGAGATCACCTTCTCGTAGTCCGGGAACGTGCCCTCGAGGATGCGGCACGTGAGCTCGCGGCGCCCGATCACGAAGCCCAGGTGGTGCTCGCCGCGGCGGAAACGGATCGTCTCGTCGCTGTCGAAGCGCATCAGCTCGAGCAGCGCCTTGCGCGGCGCGAGAACGCCGTCCGCTTCCGCGACACCCGACATCTCGGCCTCGATCAGGGCCAGCCGGTGGCCGTCGGTCGCGACCATCTCGACCTTGCCGTCCTTCAGCTTGAGCAGGGCGCCGTTCAACTGGAAGCGGGACTCTTCCGCCGACACGGCGAAGATGATCTTGCCGATCATTCGCTTGAACTCGGGGAACGGCGCCTCGAAGGAGGAGGACGACGAATCCTGGTCGACGGTGGTCAGCGTCGGGAAGTCCTCGGCCGAGAGACCGTTGATCCGGAACCTGGACGAACCGGCATCGATATGGAGCGAGTTGGAGTCGCCGGTCGACAGCTCGATCGGACCGTCGGCCAGGGCCCGAACGATCTCGAGGAACTTGCGGGCCTGCACCGCGGTCGCCCCGGTCTCGCAGCTTCCTTCCTCCGCGCTGCACCAGGAGGTCAGGGAGACGTCCAGGTCGGTGGCCGCGAGCTCCAGGCGGTCGTCTCGGACCGTCAGCAGGAGATGGGAGAGAACCGGAATCGTCGACCTGCTTTCAACGATGCCGCGCATCGCCACGAGTTCGGTCAGCAGCTCTCGTCGTTCGACTCGGGTCTTCATCTATCCTCTCCTCAAGGAGAAATATACACCAAGGAAGTAACCGTAGAAGGAGCCGGTTCCTGGCGCGGAACAACGCTGTAAACCCTTTATAATCAGTGACTTGGGTTGATCCGTCGGGGATCGAGAAGGGGCGGAGACAGCGGCGGAACGATTGTGCATTCTGTGGAGTTCGGCCGCCGGGCCGCGCGGAGCACGGATTCCCTCCGCAGGACGGCCGCAGAACAACCGGAACTGGCGCCCGGACAATCCGCTACCGGTGCGCAGATCCCTTGTTGGCCGATCCGCCGCCATTCCGCAGGATGTTCCTCGCTCAGCCGAGCTGACGGGTGAAGCGTTCCAGTTGAGCGGCGAGGCGCTCGTCGTCGGCGCGGCGCCGCTCGATCTGCTCGACGGAGTACATGACGGTCGAGTGGTGCTTGCCGTTGAACACTCGCCCGATCTCCGGGTAGGACATCTCGGTCAGACGCTTGCAGAGGTACATCGCGATCTGGCGGGGATAAGTGATCTGCCGGGAGTTGCTCTTGCTCTTGATCTCGCGGACCTTGAGCCCGTAGTGGTGGGCCACCATCTTGATGATCTGCGCCGGCGACACCGGCCGGTCCTGTTCCGGGAGCACGTCGCGCAGCGCTTCCTTGGCGAACTCGAGATCGAGGGGCACGCCCGACAGGGAAGCGAAGGCGGTGACCCGGTTGAGCAGGCCTTCGAGCTCGCGCACGTTCGAATGCACCTGGCGGGCGATGAACATGGCGACGTCCGTGTCCAGGTCCAGGCCCTGAAGCTGGCGGGCCTTGCGCTGGAGAATGGCGACCTTCGTTTCCAGATCGGGGGGCTGAATGTCGGCGAGGAGACCCGAGCCGAAGCGGCTTCGCAGGCGCTCCTCGATGTCCGCCATGTCCCGCGGCTGGGCGTCCGAAGTCACGATGATCTGCTTCTGCCGCGTGTAGAGGACGTTGAAGGTGTGGAAGAACTCCTCCTGGGACCGCTCCTTCTTGGCCAGGAACTGGATGTCGTCCACCAGCAGGACGTCGATGGTCCGGTAGCGCTCGCGGAAGGCGGGCATCCGCTCGAACCGGATGGAAGTGATCAGGTCGTTCACGAAGTCCTCGGCGGCGAGGTAGACCACCCGTGTGCCCGGGACCGCGCGCCTGAGGCGGTTGCCGATCGCGTGCAGGAGATGGGTCTTGCCCAGGCCCACGCCGCCGTAGAGGAAGAGCGGGTTGTACGCGATGCCGGGCTTCTCCGCGACCGCCTGGGAGGCGGCGCTGGCGAACCGGTTCGAGTTGCCGACCACGAACGAGTCGAACCGGTACTGGGGGTTGAGCGAACTGCTTGGCGCCCCCTCCGGATCGGGGCGATCAGCCGGCTCGGGACTCCCGACGGCCTTCGCGCGCGACGATCTTCCCGGCGCTTCGACCCTGGTCCGCGTCTCGCCGCTCTTGAACAGGACCTGG
Organism: Thermoanaerobaculia bacterium; assembly: GCA_965116955.1. Lineage (GTDB taxonomy): Bacteria > Acidobacteriota > Thermoanaerobaculia > Multivoradales > Multivoraceae > Multivorans. The sequence continues at coordinate 1,122,539 of OZ220742.1, forward strand.
TACGTCGGACCCTTGAGATCGGCGATCGCCCAGTCGACGATCGGACGGAAGCCCTCCTCGAGGGCTTCGACGAAGCGCGAGTTCGGCGCTTCGAGGACGAGGTGTTCGGCGTCTTCCGATGCGACCCTCAGGGGATGAAACCAGGTGCGGAAATCCTCGGCCGGGAGATCCGCCCGCAACTGCCGGCGTAGAGTCGGCCAGACGGAACTAGGCATGCTCCTCCGTTCCGTCCGCGCCTACCAAAGCCATGTTGAACCAGCGCACGGCAGTGCCGCCTCTGCCCGCTTCCTCCGCTGCTACTCCGAACCGACGCACTTCTCCCCCACATTCCAGTGCGCACGACCACCAATTCCCGGTGCCGGGCAGGGAATTGTCGCTCTGCAGAGCTACGTTCCGCAGCTTTTCCGCACAGTGTGGAAAAACCTTGGAAGACCGGCGAAGAGACTCGGGACAGCTAGTTCCTGGGCGCTACCTGTTGGTCCTACGCCGAGTGGCCTCCGTTGCGCGAGAAGCGCAGGATAGCAGCGGGATCCGGCTTCAACAAGGGGTGTCAGAGGACTTTCTTCACGTTTTCTTCGTCGGGAGCGCGCCGTCGTCCGTCGGCGGGCGGCTTAGGTCCTGAACTGTGTTGGAGTTAGTCGAGCCGGAGGAACTCCGGGGCGCTCTGCTGGCCTGGTTCGATCGCTGCCGGCGCGATCTGCCCTGGCGGCGAACCGAGGATCCATACGAGATTCTCGTCGCGGAAATCATGCTCCAGCAGACCCGGAGCGAGGTCGTCGCGACGCGGTACCAGGGTTTCCTGGAGCGGTTCCCGGGTGTCGACGCGCTGGCGGAGGCGACGGTCGAGTCGGTCGAAGCGGCGTGGTCCGGCCTCGGCTACTACCGCCGGGCCCGGAACCTCCACCGGGCGGCGCGGATCCTGGCGGAGCAGGGCACGTTGCCCGTGAGCGCCGCGGAGTGGGCGGAGCTGCCGGGAATCGGCGCGTACACCTCGGCGCTGCTCGCGAGCCGCTGCTGCGGGGAGTCGTCGCCGGTACTGGACGGCAACGTCGAACGCGTGCTGAGCCGGTTCCTGGCCTCCGCGGAGCCTCCTCGCCGCGCCGCCGCCAGACGCAGGCTGCTGGGGACCGCGGCGCGGCTGCTGGACGCGGTTCGTCCCGGGGACTCCAACCAGGCGCTGATGGAGGTCGGTTCGCTGGTTTGCCGTCGGGGCAAGCCGGATTGCGGCGTCTGTCCGCTCGCTCCGGGTTGCCGGGCCTTCCGCTCGCCGGAACTCGATCCGCGGGCCTTTCCCGCCGCCGGACCGCAGCGGGCCCGGGAGGTCCGCCACTGCTTCGCGGCGGTGGTCCGGCAAGGGGACGAGCTGCTGCTTCATCGTCGGCCAGGGGACGCGGACTGGCTGGCCCGCCGCTGGCACCTGCCGACGGTGGAGCTGGCGAGCGGGGACGAGTCCCCGAGCGAAGCGGCGGTGTTGCTCGGCGAGGCGTTCGGGGGAGACTGGGATTGCGAGGACGGCACCGTGGTGCGTCACGCGGTCACCTACCGGGACTTCTTCGTTCGGGTCGCTGCCGCCCACTGGCGGCCGGACTCGGGGTTTGAGGTGCCATGCCCGGGATCTGCCAGGGCCGAACTCGGGTGGTTCGCTCCGGAGGAGATCGACGAGCTGCCGACCTCGTCGCTGCTCCGCAAGTCGCTGGCCTCAGGCCCCATACACTCCGGGCCATGACGACGGTCACCGAGCGGCGGCAGCCGATTCCCTTCATCGACCTGGCCGCTCAGTCGAGGCGGCTGCGGCCGGAGATCGACCGACGGATCGCGGCCGTGCTCGACCATGGCCGCTACGTCAACGGACCCGAGGTCGAGGAGCTGGAGGTGGAACTCGGCAGGCTCGGCGGGGCGCCGGCGGTGGCCGTATCGAGCGGGTCGGACGCCCTGCTGATCGCCCTGCTCGCGCTGGGCGTCGGCCAGACCGCAGGGCGGCGCGACGCGGTGTTCGTTCCGTCCTTCACGTTCACGGCGACGGCGGAAGTCGTCCTTCTCGCCGGCGCCGTCCCCGTGTTCGTCGACGTCCGGGAGGATGACTTCCTGCTCGACATGGCTTCCCTCGAGCGCGAGTTCGAGACGCTCGAGCGGGCGGGCGGCGCCGTCCCCCGGGCGGTAATCACCGTGGACCTGTTCGGTCAGCCGATGCCCCGGCAGCCGCTGGCCGAATGGGCGGCCTCGAGGGGGCTGGAGGTCGTCTCGGATGCGGCCCAGAGCTTTGGTGCCCGTCGCGGAGGCCGGTCGGTCGGATCGCTGGCCGCCTTGACGACGACCAGTTTCTACCCGGCCAAGCCACTTGGCGCCTATGGTGAGGCAGGTGCGGTCTTCTGCACCGAACCGGCGACCGCCGAAGTCGTGCGTTCGATGCGCGAACACGGCCAGAGCGCCGACCGCTACGACATCGTGCGCCTGGGGATGAACGGCAGGCTCGACACGCTGCAGGCTGCCGTTCTGCTGGCGAAGCTGACGATCTTCGAGCAGGAGCTCAGCGCCCGCCGCGCGGTCGCGGCCGGGTACACCGGAAGGCTGGGCGCGGCGTCGGCGTCCATGGGCACACCGTGGCGCGTCGCTGTCCCGGCGTGCGAGCCCGAGGTGGAATCGAGCTGGGCCCAGTACACCCTGCGGGTGGACGACGCGGAGGGAAGACCGTCCGCCGAGACCCGGGACGCTCTTCGCAGCCATCTCGCCGAAGCCGGCATTCCGACCGCGGTCCACTACCCGCTGCCGATGCACCTGCAGCCGGCGTACGAACGACACGGCCGCGGTCCGGGATCGTTGCCCGTCAGCGAGAGCCTGGCCGACCGCGTGGTCAGCCTGCCCATGCACCCGTACCTCGATCAGAGCGCGCTGGACCGCATCTGCGACCGCATCGCGACCGCCTAACGTCGGGCTGCACCCGCGGGCTCGCTGTTGGGGGTGAATGAAGTTGCGGCGCTAGCCTCGGATTCGGCATGGCTGCTTCTCGTTCGCACGGACTCGACAGCGGTGATCGACTGCCGGATGTCCGAACGTCGCTTCCGGGGCCGCGGGCGCGGAGGGCGGCCAGGCGGCTCGAAGGGGCCGAGGCGCCGGGCATCAACACCCTGGTCGCCGGAAGCACGGCGATGCTGTGGGAGGAGGCTCTCGGCAGCAATGTGCTCGATATCGACGGGAATCGCTATCTCGACCTGACGGCTGGATTCGGGGTTGCGGCGGTGGGGCACCGGCATCCTGCCGTGGTTTCAGCGGTCAAGCGGCAGGCGGATCGCCTTCTTCACGGACTGGGCGACGTGTACGCCCACCCTGCCCGCCTCGAACTGGCCGAGCGCCTCTGCGCGCTCGCGCCACTCGCCGCTCCCCGGGTGTACTTCGCGGTGTCCGGCGCCGACGCGGTGGAAATCGCGCTCAAGACCGGCCGCCTGTACAGCGGCCGGCCGGGTGTGCTCGCATTCGACCCCGCCTACCACGGGACCACCCTCGGAGCCCTCGCGGCGACGTCCAGGCCGGCCTTCCGCGAACCCTTCACCGAGCCGCTCGAGGCGCTCGTTCACCGTCTGCCGTACGGAGCGCCACCGGAGCAGATTCAGGAGATCCTCGAGCGGCGACCCGACATCGGTACCTGCCTGGTCGAGCCGGTCATCGGCCGCGAGGCGACCCGCTGGCCGCCGTCCGGCTGGCTGGCGGCCCTCGCCGAACTCTGCCGCCGGCACGAAGTCGTCCTGGCGGTGGACGAGATCTTCACCGGCTTCGGCCGCTGCGGCGCCTGGTTCGTGTGCCGCGAAGCCGCCGTCGAGCCGGATCTCGTCTGCTGCGGCAAGGCCCTCGGCGGCGGCCTGCCGATCGCCGCCGTCCTCGGCAGGAAGGAAGTCATGGACGCCTGGCGAAGCGACGGCGAAGCCCGCCACACCGCCACCTTCGTCGCCCACCCCCTCGCCTGCGCCGCGGCCCTGGCCACTCTGGAAGTGATCGAGACCGAAGACCTCGTAGACCGCGCCCGCACCCTGGGCGACCGTTTCGGCCAGGCCCTCGAACCCCTAAGAAACCACCCCGGAGTCACCGACATCCGCGGCCAGGGCCTGCTCCGGGCCATCGAACTCGACTCCCCGGCCCGAGCCCACACCCTCAGCCGCAATCTCCTCCACCAAGGTCTCATCGCCCTCGCCGGCGGCGCCTCCGGCACCGTCCTCCAACTCTCCCCACCCCTCGTCATCGCCCAACAGCAACTCGACCACGCCGCAGCGGTCCTGCAAGAACTCCTCGCCGAGTAGCTCTGGATCCCGTTAGCCCCCCTACGCTGCCCATCCCCGAAGCCCAGCCCCACGGCCCCGGCCATCGAGATACTCCAGCCCGTGGAGGTGCGGGGGAGGGTCCCCAGCGGGCTGGAGGCAAGCGTCTCCCGAGATCGACCAGTCGACCGACGACCCACCGTAGCGCAGCCGACCGAAGCGAGCGCTGACCTCCCATCCACCAAGAGAGCGCGAGCGTCCGCTGGGGACCCTCCCCCGCACCTCCACGGGCGGGTGTGTGCACCTCAGAGGTCGCGGCGGCCCGCAAGCGAGCGGGCGAGGGTGACCTGGTCGGCGTAGTCGATGTCGCCGCCGACGGGGAGGCCGAAGGCGAGGCGGGTGACGCGGACGCCTCGTCGGTTGAGGAGGTTGGCGAGGTAGAGCGCGGTGGCTTCGCCTTCGACGTTGGGGTTCATGGCGAGGATGGCCTCTTCGACGCCTTCGAGGCGGTCGAGGAGGGAGGCGACGGTGAGTTCGTCCGGGCCGACGCCGCGTTGGGGCGACAGGGCGCCCAGCAGGGCGTGGTAGAGGCCGTGGAACTCACCGGTGCGTTCGATCGGTTCGATGTTGAAGGGCTCCTCGACGACGCAGAGCTTCGTCCTGTCGCGCTGCGGATCGCTGCAGATGGAGCATGGATCCACCGCCGTGATCTGGTGACAGGTCGAGCAGTGGATCATGCGCTCCTTGACGTCGATCACCGCCTGCGCGAGGGCTTCGGCGCGGGACCGGTCGGCGCGGAGGAGATGGTGAGCGAGCCGCCGCGCGGTCTTCGGACCGATACCCGGGAGGCGCGAGAGCTCCTCGACCAGGTTCGACAGCGGGTCGGCCGGCATCAGGTGAGGCCGGGAATGCCGCCGGCCATGCTGCCGATCCGCTGCCCCACGTACTCGTTCACCTTGCGTCCCGCTTCGTTAACCGCGGCCAGGACGAGGTCCTGCACCATGTCCGGATCTTCGGGATCGAGGACCTCGGCGTCGATCTGTACCGCCAGGACCTCCTTCTCGCCGTTCATCCGCACCTCCACCATGCCGCCGCCGACACTGGCGGTGAACTCGGCGGTCGCCAGGTCGCGCCGCATCTGCTCCTGCATCTCCTGGGCCTGCCGCATCAGCTTCTGGATGTTCATCTGTCGCTGTTCCTATGCTCCGTGAGTGGGTTTCAAGGGGTCTTGGGTCGAACGTCGAGAACACGGCCGCCGAAGACGTCGAGCACGGCGCGGACGCCGGGATCGGCCTCGGCGGCCTTTCGTGCTTCGTTGCCGGGGCCGGCGCCGCGCAGCGCGGGCTTGCGCTCGGCGGCCGGCGGTGCCGGTTCGCGGCGCGGCGACGGGCTTTGGGGAGGCGGCGCGCTTCGAGGAGGCGGTGCCGGCGTAGCCGGCGACGGTGGAGCCGTTCCACCCGGGACCGCGGGCGTCACCTTCCAGGCGGCGTCGGTCCCGAGCGTGGAGCGCACGGCATCGTTGAGTTGGGCAACCCGGGTCTCGTCCTGGAGCGCGCGCTTGAGCTCCGGGCCGGCCTCGATGGCGAGGGTCTTGCCACGCACCTCGAGGCGCGCGTGGTGGAAGTCGAGCAGGCCCGCCAGGGCGGGACTCTCGCTCTCGAGCCGCTTGACGACCGGAGCGGCGTCACGCGGGGGTGATGCCTCGGCAGGGGTCTCTGCCGGATCGCGGCGCGGTGTCGGGGCTTCGGTTCCGGCGTCCGGAGGCCCGGTGCCCTGGGGTTCCGCGTCCGCGGGGAGGCCGGCCGCCAGCCGCTCGATCCGCACGAGCCTTGGGAGTTCCGCCGCCCGCAGGAGAGCGACCTCCAGGGCGAGGCCGGGAGCGTCCGCGCGCCGGACGACCGTCTCGCTGCTGAGGAGGAGATGCAGGAGCCTGAGCAGGTCCTCGTAGCCCGCGGTTGCCGCGGTTTCCTGGAGGTCCGCTGCCGCTTCGGCGGGCAGGTCGAGGAGCTCCGGGTCGAGACCCTGAGCGAGATGCAGCGCGCTGCGCAGGTAGCCGAGGAAGTGGGTGAACACCTGCCTGGGGTCGCTGCCACCGTCCTCGACCTCGCGGATCGTCGTCGACACGCGCGCGCCGTCGCCGGCGAGGACCGCGTCGAGCAGGGCGGAGAGCAGCGCCGCGTCGATGCCGCCGAGCAGGCGTCCGACATCCTCGTCGGCCAGCTTGCCGTTGCCGAAGGTGGCAAGCTGATCGAGCAGGGCGACGGCGTCCCGAACGCTGCCCTCGGAAGCGCGGGCGATCAGGCGCAGGGCGGGTCCGCCGGCCTCGAAGCCCTCGGCGTCGCAGATGCGTCGCAGGAGGCCGACCATCGGCTCGGGCGGCACGCGGCGGAAGTGGAACTCCTGGCAGCGGGAGAGGACGGTCGCCGGCACCTTCTCGATCTCGGTCGTCGCGAAGATGAAGGTCAGGTGCGGCGGCGGTTCCTCGACGATCTTGAGCAGCGCGTCGAAGGCCGAGCCGGAGAGCCTGTGGATCTCGTCCAGGACGACGACCTTGTAACGGTCGCGGGCGGGTCCGTACCTCAGGCTCTCGGTCAGGTCGCGGACCTGCTCCACCTTCGAATAGGTGGCGGCGTCGATCTCGATCACGTCGAGATCGCCCGCTTCCCGGATCTCGGTGCAGACCAGGCAGGTGTCGCACGGTTCGGACGCCGGCCCCCTGGCGGCGCCGTCGGCGCCGAGGCAGTTCAGGGCCTTGGCGAGGACTCGAGCGGCCGTCGTCTTGCCGACGCCGCGGATGCCGGAGAAGAGATAGGCCTGCGCGATGCGGCCGTCCCGCAGTGCGTTGCGCAGGGCGGTGACGATCGCCTCCTGGCCGACCAGGTCGGCGAACGTCTGGGGCCGCCACTTGCGGGCCAGCGCCTGGTAGGTCATGGCCCGAACGGGGCGCCTGGTAGAGAAGTCACTGAAGGGTTCCGGCTGAACTGCGCCCTCGAAACGAACACCCTATCGCTGCTCCCTTCCGGGCCTGACGAGGTTCGGGGCCGTTCGATACACAGGGCCCGAACCCTTCGGTGACTTCTCTCGGCGCCGCGCGTGTCGCCGCCGCGGAAAGCGTAGCGATGGTAGCAGTGAACCACCGGCGCTGGGGACTTGCTAGCGTGAGCGGCTTGGACGATCGGACCGCCATGGAGCTGGCTCTCGAGGAGGCCCGGCTGGCCGCGAAAGCCGGCGAGGTTCCTGTGGGTGCCGTGGTACTGCGCGACGGCGTGGTCGTCGGCCGCGGTCACAACCGAAGGGAGAGCTGGGGAGACCCCCTGGCGCACGCCGAGATGATCGCCCTGGCGGAGGCTTCGGCCAGGCAGGAGGGATGGCGGCTGAACGGCTGCTCGTTGTACGTGACTCTCGAGCCCTGCGCCATGTGCGCGGGGGCGATGGTCAACGCCCGGGTGGACCGCCTCGTGTTCGGGGCCCGGGATCCGAAGGGTGGCTTCTGCGGCTCGCTCGGGAACGTCGTTCGCGAACCAGGACTGAATCACCAAATCACGGTATGCTCCGGCGTCCTGGCGGAGGAGAGCTCAGCTTTGTTGCGCGCGTTCTTCCGGCGTCTACGGTCGAACGGGCTTTCGATTGAGGAGAGGTGACCGAGTGGTCGAAGGTGCATGCCTGGAAAGCATGTGTAGGGGCAACTCTACCGTGGGTTCGAATCCCACCCTCTCCGCCATGAACAGGGCGGTGGAGGACGAGATGCACCGGGCGGCCCGCAAACGGGGAGAGGTGCCAGAGTGGTCGAATGGGGCGGTCTCGAAAACCGTTGACCGTTTACGCGGTCCGTGGGTTCGAATCCCACCCTCTCCGCCACACATTTCGCGGCCGCCGGGCGGTCTCACGAGTTCCGTGGACCGTGCAAGCGGTCCGTGGGTTCGAATCCCACCCTCTCCGCCACACGCCCCAAGGAGGCAAGCAACGTGAAGAGGACATACCAGCCGAACAATCGGCGTCGCAAGAAGAAGCACGGTTTCCGTCTGCGGATGAGGACCAGGCACGGTCGCGCGATCCTGTCGCGCCGCCGCCGCAAGGGCCGCAAGCGGCTGACGGTCTGACGTTGAACCGATCGGGGAACCCCGCTCGCACCTCCGGCTTCGAGCAGGGGGCCGGGCGGATACGGTCGAGTCGCGACTACCGGCGGGTTTACCGCCGGGGCCGCCGGCTGCACGGCCAGTTCGCCGTCTTACACGTGCGCCACAACGACGCAGGCCACGCGCGATTGGGACTCACCGCCGGTCGGCGGGTGGGCGGCGCGGTGGCGCGCAACCGGCTCCGCCGGCGGGTGCATGAGCACTGCCGTCAGGTCGTCGGGCGGGAGCGGCTACCGGCAGTCGATGTGGTCGTGCACCTGAAGCCGACCGCGGCGGCCGCGAACCGCCGGGCGTTCTACCGTGAACTGGACCGGCTGTTCGAGACGGTGGCGAGGCAGGGCCGTTCCGGCGGCAGGTCCCGCGATCGCGGGAGGTCGCGGCGATGAACCCGCTGGCGAGGCTTGCCGTGGCGGTGCTCCGGGCGTACAAGCGCTGGCTTTCGCCGTTGCTCCCGCGGGCTTGCCGCTTCAGTCCGACCTGTTCCGAGTACGGCCAGCTCGCGCTCAGAAGCCATGGTCTGATCGTGGGAACGTGGTTGACGCTTGGCAGGCTCCTGCGCTGCCAGCCCCTGGGGCGCGGCGGCATCGACCTTCCGCCGCCAGCGGCGCGGAACGTGGAACCCGGGGCCGCCAAGGCCTAGCAGAGACCGATGGACAACCGCAGACTCCTCCTGGCGGCGCTGCTGTCGCTCGGCGTCCTCCTGCTCTGGTCGACGTTCATGGCTCCGCCGCCGCCGGTGGAACGGAGTCCGGTCGCCGTCGGAGAGGGAGCGCCGGCAACACAGCCGGGGACGACGGCGCCGGCGGCGACGCCGGTTCCGACGGCGCAGGCTGAAACCGTGGCGGAACCGGTATCGGTCTTCGAACGCGTGGAAGCCTCCCTGGAGGAGAGGGTGGTCATCGAGTCCGGCAACGCCCGACTCGAGTTCACGAACCGGGGCGCCCAGTTGCTGTCCTTCGAACTGGCGCGCCCGGACGGCGCCGAGCCCGTCGAACTGGTGCGCAGGCGCGAGCCGGGCCAGCCTTATCCCTTCGGTCTGTCGGGGCCGCAGCGGGACTCACCGCTCAACGACGCCCTGTTCGTCGTGGAGCGCTCCAGGGAGAACGGTGACGAGCGAATCGTCTTCCGCTACAGCGGGGACCGCGGCGCGGCGACGAAGACGTTTCACATTCCGACGGTGAACCCCCAGGGCGGCGGCCTGACCTTTCTCTACGAGGTCCAGTCGCCCGGTGACGCCTGGGGTCTGGTGCTCGGTCCGGGCATCCGGAATCCGACTGTGGACGAACTCGAAAGCCGGCTGTCGAGCCAGCAGCGGCGAGCCGCGACGTGGTTCGCGGCCGGCGAGATGGACTCCCTTGAGCCGCGCCGCGCGGACGATCCGCAGCCACTCGGCGAGGGCGCGCGCTGGGTGGCGCTCGAAGACCGCTACTTCATCACCGCGGTCATTCCGTCGGGGGCGCGAGGCGCCGTTCAGGCGCTGCCAGTGGCCAACCTGGACGAGAGCGACGGCAGCCTGCGCGGCTTCACCCTGTTCGAGGCCGGCGACATCACGACCGAAGACCTGACCCGCGACCTGATGCTCGTGCTCGAAGCGTCGGGCGGCCAGCTCGCCGGACGGGCGTACTTCGGCGACAAGCAGTACGACGCGCTGGCTGGGATGCGCGTGCGACTCGAGAAGACGGTTCGTTACGGCTTCTTCGGCGTCATCTCGCGTCCTCTGCAGTTCGGTTTACGCTGGATTTACGACAACATCGTGGCGAACTACGGCTGGAGCATCGTCCTGATGACGGTGCTGATTCGGCTCGTTCTGTTCCCGCTGACCCACAAGAGTCAGGTCTCGATGCAGCGGATTCAGAAGCTGAATCCGCGAATGGAAGCGATTCGCGCGAAGTACCGGCCCAAGCTCAAGGACGGCAAGGGCCGGCCCCGCATGGACCAGCAGCGCAAGATGAACGAGGAGATTCAGGGGCTGTTCCGGGAAGAAGGCGTGAACCCGGCGAGCGGCTGCCTGCCGATCCTGTTCCAGATGCCGGTGTTCTTCGGCTTCTTCCGTCTCCTGAGCGAGGCGGTCGAGCTCTGGGATGCGTCCTGGCTCGGGTGGATCGGGAATCTGGCCCTGCCCGATCCGATCTACGTGTTGCCCCTGGTCATGGGAGCGTCCCAGTTCCTCCAGCAGCGGATGTTGCCGCCGCCGGCGAACAAGACCCAGAAGCTGATCATCAACACGATGCCGATCTGGTTCACGATCTTCTCGTTCAGCTTTCCGAGCGGTCTGGTTCTCTACTGGCTGACGAACAACGTGCTGGGCATCGTGCAGACGGGCGTCTACAACAAGCTGAAGAAGAGGGGTTACCTGGGCGGCGAGCCGGCCGCGCAGATGACCGAGACGAAGAAGAAGTGAGGACAGGACAGCAGCGATGAATGTGATGAACAGCATGTTCTTCTCGGGAGAGACGGAGTCCCGGGCCATCCTGGCGGCCGCGAACCACTTCGGCGTGTCGCCGGAGCAGATCGTGTTCGACCGGGTGGAGAAACGGCACGGCTTCGTGAAGCACCGCCGGGTGGTGATTCGCGTCGATCCGGCCAGCGTCGGCACGAGCGTCGAGGGCGGTGCCATCGAGAGCGACGGCCCCGCCGAAGTTGTGGCCGAGCCTGTCGCCGAAGTGACGGCTCCCGCCGTGGCGGAGCCGGCACCAGCGCCGGCGCCGCCGCCGGAGCACCGTGCGACGGAGGCCGTTGAGGCGGAGGCGCCCGAACAGGGCTCCGAGGAGGTTCTCTCGGTCGCACATGCGGCGCTGGAGCAACTGCTGGAACTGGCCGATCTCGAGGTATCGGCGGAGATGGTCCTCACCGATGAGAGGCTGGAGGTCGAGATCGAAGGCGTGGACGAGGAGTTGCTCGTCGAGGACGAGGGCCAGGTCCTGCTGGCGCTACAGCACCTGCTGCCGCGGGTCATGTACGGCCAGCTCGGGCGGATCATCCCGTGCCGTCTGGATAGCGGTGGCTACCAGCGCAAGAAGGAAGAACGACTGCGAGGCCTCGCCCGCCGCGTGGCCGAGGAAGTCGTCGACCGCGGCGGCACGCGCACCCTGCGCCCCATGAACCCGGCAGACCGCCGCATCGTCCACCTGGCCCTGGCCGACGACCCGGACGTCGAAACCGAAAGCCAGGGCAACGGCTACTTCAAACGCGTCAGCATCCGCTTGCAGTAGCGACGCGGCGGCGCGGCGCGGTGCGGCGTGCACCCGTCAGGAGCGGGGTCCGGAGGGGTGTTGTCGGCGTGCACCCGTCTGCCGCGGCGGCCCGAGGGGGAGGGTCCCCATCGGCCGCTCGCGCTTTCTTGGTGGATGGAGGGTGGGCGCTCGCTTCGGTCGGCTGCGCTGCGGTAAGTCGTTGGTCGAGGTGACGATCTCGGGAGACGCTTGCCTCCAGCCCGCTGGGGCCCCTCCCCCTCGGGCCTCAGCGGCAGACTGGAGGATGTCGGCTTGCGCCCGTCTGCCACGGAGATCGTAGGGGAGGAGCTCCAGCGGCCGCTCGCACTTGCTTGGTGAATGAGGGGGGAGTGCTCGCTTCGGTCGGCTGCGCTGCGGTGGGTCGTCGGTCAAGGTGACGATCTCGGGAGACGCTTGCCTCCAGCCCGCTGGGGCTCCTCCCCTCCGGACCCCGCTCCTGACTGGAGGATGTCGGCTTTGCACCCGTCTGCCGCGGAGGCCCGAGGGGGAGGGTCCCCATCGGCCGCTCGCGCTTTCTTGGTGGATGGAGGGTGGGCGCTCGCTTCGGTCGGCTGCGCTGCGGTGGGTCGTCGGTCAAGGTGACGATCTCGGGAGACGCTTGCCTCCAGCCCGCTGGGGCCCCTCCCCTCCGGACCCCGCTCCTGACTGGAGGATGTTGTCGGCATGGACCCGTCTGCCGCGGCGGCCCGAGGGGGAGGGTCCCCATCGGCCGCTCGCGCTTTCTTGGTGGATGGAGGGTGGGCGCTCGCTTCGGTCGGCTGCGCTGCGGTGGGTCGTCGGTCAAGGTGACGATCTCGGGAGACGCTTGCCTCCAGCCCGCTGGGGCCCCTCCCCCTCGGGCCTCCGCGGCAGACTGGAGGATGTCGGTGGGCGGTCGGCGGCCGGATGGAAGCTCGGCGCGGGATTGGGTGTGAGTGCCGGTGCGCTGGCCTTCTGGCCGGCAAGTAGCCGCGGGTCTGACCCGCGGACAAGATCGCGCGAGGCGCGAGCTTCGCTCCTTGGGCTCGGTCAGGCGTTGCGCCTTGTCAACGTCCCCTCGGGAGCCTGGGTCCAGTAGAGCAGAGGCTATGTTGAGGGCAATGCTCTGGGTGCGCGGGTCTGTTGCCGTGGGTCTTCTGACCCACGGAGAAACGCGCGCCGGAGGCGGCCGGCGGCGACTGCAACGAGAGATAGCCTCACCTGACTTGTGCGGCGGGAACGGTCAGCGGCGGGCGTACGGTTCGTCATGTTTCACGTGAAACATCCAGGCCAACGCTCCAACAGGTGTTTCACGTGAAACACCGTCACCTGTTTGAGCGTGAGTTCGGCGCCGAGCTGCCGCCGGAAGCGGTCGATCGGCTGGCTTGCCATGCCGAACTCCTGGAGCGTTGGAACCGGGTGGTGCGGCTGGTTGGCGAAGCGGAGCCTGGGGAGTGGATTCGTCGTCACTACGCGGAATCGGTGGCGGCCAGGGCGTACTGGCGAGCCTCGACCGGAGCAGGCAGCGGCGAGCCCGGGCTCCTCGACATCGGCAGCGGTGCGGGGTTCCCCGGGCTGGTGCTTGCGGCACTTCATCCTGAGCGGTCGGTGACCCTCGTCGAGGCGCGTGAGCGGAAGGCCGCGTTTCTGGCGGAGGCGGCGCGAGAGCTCGATCTGCCCAGCGTCCGGACCGTCAGGCAGCGGTTCGATGGCGACCTCGCCTCGCGGTTCGCGGGGGCGGTAGAGTGCGCGACGATTCGTGGCCTTCGGCTCCCGGAGCCCACGATGACTCGCCTGGTGGAAGCCTTGCCCGATGGGGGGCGCCTGGTGGTGTGGGCGGGCCGGCGCCTTGCGACCGGTCTGTTGGATACCTGTGCTGTGGAACAAGAGATGAACCTTCCTGGCAGCCCGCACCGGCGGATTCTCTGCCTCCGGCCGCTTCGTCGTGGCTGACGTTCTGGCGGTCGCCAATCAGAAGGGCGGCGTCGGCAAGACGACGTCGGCGATCAACCTGGCGGCGGCGTTCGGCGCGATGGAGCGCAAGGTGCTGCTCGTGGACAGCGACCCGCAAGGCAATGCGAGCCGCGGCGTGGGCTGGTCGGGCCGGCCGCCGACGCTGTTCGACGTGCTGTCCGGCGAGGCGAGGGCCGGGGAGGTGATCGTCGACAGCGGCTTCCCGTATCTGGACCTGCTCCCCGCCAACCGGGACCTGGTGGGAGCCGAGTTCGGCCTGCAACAGGAACGGCACTGGATCCGACGGCTCCTGTCATCGCTCGAGGAACTGGGCGGCCGGTACGAACGGATCTTCGTCGATTGTCCTCCCGCACTGGGCCGGTTGACACTGAACGCGCTGTTCGCCGCCGACGCGGTCATCGTGCCGCTCCAGTGCGAGTACTTCGCGCTCGAGGGGATCAGCGAGCTGCTGGCGACCGTGCAGCGCGTGCGGGAGTTGGGGCGGCCCGAACTGGAGATCGCCGGCGTCGTCCTGACCATGTACGACGATCGCACGAACCTGTCGCGGGACGTGGCGCAGGAGGTGCGCAAGCACTTCGGATCGATCGTCTGCGATACGATCGTCCCGCGCAACGTTCGCCTCGCGGAAGCCCCAAGCTACGGTATGCCGGTCCTGCAGTACGACATCAAGAGCAAGGGTTCACAGGCCTACCTGGGGCTGGCGCACGAACTGGCGGGCCGCCGTCCCTGATGAGCGGCCGGCGCCCGGGACTGGGCCGTGGACTGGATGCGCTCTTCGCGGATAGCGGCGCGCTTCCGCCGACCGCTCCGCGCGCCGTTCGGGAGCTGCCCGTCGCTCAGCTCGAGCCGAACAGTCGCCAGCCGCGCGACCGGTTCGACGATGCCGAGCTGGAGGATCTCGCCGGTTCCATCGCCAAGCGGGGAGTGCTTCAGCCTCTGGTCGTCACGGGAGATCCCGATCGTGGCGGCGCCTACCGCATCGTCGCGGGAGAGCGCCGCTGGCGGGCGGCCCGCAAGGCCGGCCTGGAGACGGTCCCCGTCGTCTTCCGCGAAGTGGGGAGCGACCGCGAACTCCTCGAACTCGCGCTGGTCGAGAACCTGCAGCGCGCCGATCTGAACGCACTGGAAGAAGCCGAGGCGTTTCGGGCATTGAGCGAGGAGTTCGGGCTGTCGCAGCAGGAGATCGCGGACCGCGTTGGCCGCAGCAGGGCCGCGGTCGCGAATTCCCTTCGTCTGTTGCGCCTGCCCGGCGCCGTCCAGGAGCAGATCCGGTCGGGGGCGCTGACCGCGGGCCAGGCGCGCCCGCTGTTGTCACTAGGAGACGAGAAGAGCCAGGTCGAACTGGCGGCGCGGGCCCAACGGGAGTCGCTGAGCGCGCGGGAGTTGGAGCGGATCGTCTCCACCGGGCCGGGGAAGAAACCCGCCGCGAGAGCCAGGACTGGCGGGGGCGACCCCGACACCGCGCACGCGATCGAACGATTGACGCGTAGACTCCAGACCCGAGTCGAAATCAGCCGACGCGCACGTGGCGGCGGCGTACTCAAGATTCACTTCCACTCCGAGCCGGAGCTGATTCGGTTGTACGAACGGCTGTCGGCGGAGTGACCAACGTCGGAGCGTGCTGAGCTATGTCAAAGACCCTGAGAACCGGATCTTCCGGAGAACTGAATGGCTTTCTTGATGCCGGCTGCGAGGTCCAGGGGGAACTCCGATTCGAGAACACCTTCAGGGTGCATGGCCGGTTCAAGGGCACCGTCGAGTCGGACGGCCAGTTGATTGTCGGCGAGGGCGGTGTCGTGGAGGGTGTCGTCTCGGTGGGCGAACTCCATGTGTCGGGCCGCCTGGAGGGGCGGGTCCAGACCACGCGACGGACCGAGATCGGCGCCAACGGCCGGGTCGAGGGGGAGATCAACGCTCCGGTCCTCGTCATCGAGAGCGGCGCCTTCTTCCAGGGCCAGTGCACGATGCAGTCGAAACCCTCCCGGCCCCCCGCCAGCGCGGAACCCGCGATGGTCGAGTCGGCTCAGGGTGAGAGCGAGCCGGAGACCGACGAGCACGTCGCACACTAGCGCCCCTCGGACCCGTCGCGGACTCTTCGTTTGGCGGGCTCCTAGCGGTGACCGGTGTCGCCCGGCCTTGTTTCATATGATGGGACGAACGCGATCGGGCGGCGTGCGAGAGTGGCGAGCTCGAACGACTCGGTGATGACGCGGCCGTCGATGTCCCTGGCTACCGGCAGGTTCAGGGCGTAGAGCAGCGTCGGCGCCGCGTCCTGGATTGCCAGCCCGGTCAACAGGAAGTCCTCCTTGATGCCCTGGCCGCGAAGCAGGAGGACGCCGTCCGGGGTCTGAAAGCCGCCGCCCGGAATCGGAGCTTCGCTCCAGCGGCCGAGAAGACGGCGGACAGGTCCGGACCGTTCGAATCCGTAGGCGCTCACAACCGCCAGCATGCGCGGGCGGGGAAGCGCTTCCCAGGCCTCGGCGACCAGGCCGTCGAGGAACGCGTAGTAGGCGGACAGCCAGCGGGCCCGGTCCAGACGAACCTGCCCCTGGTCGCCGTCGAACTGGACCGCCTCGTACGAGTCGTAGTAGAGCCGCGAGACGTCCGCCAGGCCGTCCATCAACGCGAAGACAACCAGCCGCGATCCCTCTTCGGAGAGCGACCCGAGTGTCGCCAGCAGTTGGCTCTGGGTCTCGAGATCGCGAAGCGCCGCCGTGTACAGAGCCGACGGTGGACCGTCTCCGAGACGGGCGAGACGTTCGTCGACCATCGCCGACCCGAGAGCCGCGGCGCGCGCGCCGGCGACATCGGTGAGGCCGACACCGAAGTCGAGAACGACCGAGTCCAGCCCGAACCCTCCGGCGATCTGCCACAGTGCCGGCGCCGAGGCCTGGATCGCCGGCCCGCCGTCACTTGGGCCGCGGTCGCCCCAGAGGCCGAAGCCGATGGCGCCCGGCGTCAGGTGGAAGCGCTCGCCGGGCAGAGACGGCGCTCCGCGCGTCTGCTCCGCCACGACGCCGTGGCGGAAGGGGTACTTCCCGGTGACGACGGTCGTCCACAGTGAGAGCCGGACCGCCGGCTCGATCGACTCCGCCCGGCCATAGCTCCCGGCACGCATGGTTTCGGAGAAGAAGGGCAGCAGACCCTGTTCCGAGAGGGGCAGAATGGCGTCGAGCGAGGCGCCGTCGAGGCCCACGATCAGCAGGTTCGGGGGCGGCACGGAGTCGATCGCAGCGGCACGTGGCGTCGTTGGCGGCGGCGGGTCGAAGGCCTCGCGCCGCTCGAATACGGAGTAGACCGTCAACACCGCCAGGCCGGCGATGCCGAAGCGGGAGCGGGCGCCGTACGGGCGCTTTCGCCGGTAGCTGTGGAGGAACGCCGTGTAGGCGGTGATCAGGGAGGCAAGGACGAGCCAGAGACCGGCCTTGATCAGGCGATCGTGGATGCCGGGCGGCAGGAAGTGTTCGTAGCGGGCGGCGTGAGTGAGGTCGAGCACCGCGGCCGCGCCGAACACCGTGGCCATCGACCATGGCAGGAGGCGGAAGGCGCGCTCGGGCCGGCGCCAGGACACGGCGAGGAGCAACACGCAGGCGGCGAGAGCTCCCAGAACTCCGTAGTACGCGCTCGTCCGGATGACGGGCCAGGGATGGAACGGCAGGTGGGGGTTGAGAAAGAAGAGAAGTCCGGTGAGGTGGATCCCGGCAAGGAGGCCGGGCACCGCGCAAGCGGCGCCGGCGAGCAGACGTTCCCGATTCACTGAAGCGACTCTAGCGGGCCGGCGCGCGGACGGTGCTACCCTCGCCGCGCCATGGCGGCAGTGGACTCGAGAGGAGAAGTGCTCGATGTCCAGGCGTTGCCTCTGCCGTACTTCCTGCTGCGGGCAAGGGTCGCGGCCATGGAGCCCGCGGAGCCCGGCCAGTTCGTCATGGTCGCGGGCGCCAATCGTCCCGAGCCGTACCTCCGGCGGGCGTTTTCGGTCTACGACCAGGATCCGACGCCCGACGGCTCGCTGGTCATCTCACTGCTCGGGAAGGTCATCGGTCGCGGCACGGAGGCACTTGCCGCCTGCGTCCCCGGCGAACGGATCCCGGTTCTCGGTCCTCTGGGTACGGGATTTCATAGTGTGGCAGACGATGCTGCCGAGTCCGGTCGGGCGGCGCTGGTCGCGGGCGGGATCGGATCCGCCGGCCTGGGCCTGCTGGCCCAGGCCCTGGAACGGGCCGGCCGCTCGTTCGATTTCTTCTATGGGGGTCGCAGCGCGGAGGACCTGGTCGAGGCGGAGACGTTCCAGCGGCTCAGCGAGCGCGCGGGCGGCCGGCTGGTGAGGACGACCGAGGACGGCAGCGCCGGCGAGCGCGGTTTGATCACAACGCCGCTGGAGGAAGGCCTGCGTGCCGGCGCGGGCTACACGACGGTCTTCACCTGCGGACCGCACGGCCTGATGGCGGTGGTGGCGCGGATCGCGGCCGCCGCCGGAGTCGCCGGCGAAGCCGCGACCGAGACGCCCATGGGCTGCGGCTACGGCGCCTGTCTGGGCTGCGCCGTGACGCTGAAGGACGGCGGTTACGCGCTCTGCTGCCGGCAGGGGCCCGTCTTCCGCCTCGACGAGGTGGCGTGGTGAGCGCCGCCGCGACGAGCGTCGCCGCGCCGGATCTGTCGACCCGGGTCGGCCCGCTGCGGCTGCAGAACCCGATCCTCACCGCGAGCGGCACGTTCGGCTACGGCCTGGAGTTCTCCGAGCGCGCCGACCTTCATCGCCTGGGCGGCCTGGTGACCAAGGGCCTGTCGCTCGAGCCGTTGGCCGGCAATCCGCCGGTCCGGATCGCCGAGACCCGCGGCGGGATGCTGAACTCGATCGGCCTGCAGAACATCGGCGTCGACCGGTTCCTGAGCGACGTATTGCCGGGCTTGAAGGACCTGCCGCCCAAGGTGATCGTCAACCTGTTCGGCTATGCCCAGGACGAGTACGTGCGGCTTGCCGAGCGCGTCGACCCGTATGAGGGCGTTGCCGCGGTCGAGCTCAACGTCTCCTGCCCGAACGTGAGCAAGGGCGGCATCGAGTTCGGACACGACCCGGAGGTCCTCGCCGGTCTGGTGCGGCGGGTGCGGTCGGCGACCGGCAAGCCGATCGTCGTCAAGCTGTCGCCCAACGTGACCTCGCCGCAGGCGCTCGGCCGGGCCGCGAAGGAGGGCGGCGCCGACATCCTGTCGGCGGTGAACACGTTCGTCGGCATGGCGATCGACACGGCTACCATGCGCCCGGTCCTGTCGACGATCCGCGGCGGCCTGTCGGGGCCGGCGATCAAGCCGCTGGCGCTGCGCATCGTGTTCGATGTCGCGCGCGAGGTCGACCTGCCGGTCATCGGGATCGGCGGCATCGAGACGGTCGACGACGTGCTGGAGTTCCTCCTGGCGGGCGCTTCGGCCGTACAGGTTGGAACGGCCCTGTTCCGCGACCCCCGTACCGCGGAGCGGCTGGTCGACGGACTGCGGGAGCGCCTGCGGGCCGAAGGCATCCCCTCGGTCGATTCCCTGATCGGGGCGGCGGCGAGGCCGGAATGACCGAAACGAGGCTGGAGCGCATCGCGGTCGCCCTGGACACCGACGACCGCGACACCTACAGCCGCTGGTGCGGCCTGTTCGGGCCGCGCGTCGGCGTGCTGAAAGTGGGGCCGCGCGTTGTTCTGCGATGGGGCCGGGATGCGGTGCGGGAGGCCGCCGCGACTGGCGCCGACGTCTTCCTCGACATGAAGTTCCACGACATCCCGAGCACCGTCGCGGGCGCGGTGGGCGCGGCGAAGGAACTCGGCGTCACCTACCTGACGGTGCATGCGGGCGGCGGGCGGCGGATGCTCGAGGCGGCGGCGGAGGAGGCCGGTGACGAGGTGCGGGTGCTGGGGATCACCGTGCTCACCCACCTGGACGCTGACGATCTCCAGGACCTCGACCTTCCCGGCGCGGCGGGGGACCGTGTCCTGTCCTGGGCCAGGTCGGCGAAGGCCGCGGGCTGCGCCGGGGTCGTCTGCTCGCCCCTCGAGTTGGCGAGCCTTCGCGCCCGGCTCGGCCCGGAGCTGCTGCTGGTGAGTCCCGGTATCCGCTTCGCCAGCGCCGCCGCCGACGATCAACGCCGGGTCGCGTCGCCGTCGGCGGCGCTGCGGGCAGGGGCGAACCTGCTGGTGATCGGCCGCCCGCTGACGCAGGCGTCCGACCCGGAAGCCGCTCTGGCGGCGCTGGCCGAAGCCTGCGACCAGGGAGACCGGTAGCGGAGCACCGCTCCGCGTTCAGCGCGGAACGTGCAGGGTACGCCGCCAGCGGAAGGCCCAGCGGCCCGCTTCCCGGTCCCGCGACCAGTAGACGAGCAGTGGCCGGCCTCGCACGAGGTCCGTTCCCACCGGGCCGAAGAAGCGTGAGTCGCGCGAGATGTCCCGGTTGTCTCCGAGGCAGAACAGACTCCGCTCGGGCACCGTCTCGGGGCCGAACGAATCCCGGCGCCAGACCGTCTCGTGGAGGAAGTCGGACCGGGGATAGACGAGCTCGTCCGAGTGGACCACGTACGCGGACTCATCGACGGCGGCTCCGCCCAGGCGGAGTCTCTTCGCATCGATCTCCACTTCGTCGCCGGCGGTCGCCACGCAGCGTTTCAGCAGCTCCTGGGACGGGTCCTCGATGCCCTGAAACGTGACCAGGTCGCCTGGCCGGACTTCGCGTTGAGGCACGAGAGGACCCCAGCGGCCGGCCCCGGCGCCGAAGATGAACTTGTTGATCAGCAGGTGGTCGCCGACCAGCAGCGTCGGCTCCATGGACTCGGACGGGATGCGATAAGCCTGCACCAGGAACGCCCGGGTGAACAGGGCGAACACGGCGGCGACGAGCAGCGCGGCCGCGACCTCGGCCGGCACCCTGCGGCGCCACGAGACGTTCGGCGTCACGTGCCTCAGCGTCCTACTGGATGAGCTTGAACGTCCGCTCCCAGCGGGTCTTGGTCAGGAATCCGAGGGCCGTGTTCATGAGCTGCTTCAGACGGTGGCCGAAGCCGTGCCAGGTGCCGTCCGACGTTTCCCCGCCGTATGACCAGTAGACCATGACCGCGCGGCCCTTGATGAGCTTCAGCGGCACGTTCCCCCACGACCGGGAGTCGAGGGATTCGTCGCGGTTGTCACCCATGCAGAAGAGGTGATCGTCAGGGACCGTGACCGGCCCCCAGTTGTCCCGGCTCTTGCTGTACGGACCGTACGGACCGGTGGCCGGGTAGACCTTCTCGTCGCGGTGGATCACGTACGCGTCGTCATCGACCGGTTTGCCGTTCACGAAAAGCTGCTTGTTGACCATGTTCAGCTTGTCGCCGGCCAGACCGATGCACCGCTTGACCAGGTCCAGCTTCGGCGTCTCGGGCGAGCGGAAGATGACGATGTCGCCCCGCTGGACCTCGCGGCCCGGGAGCAGCTTCTGTTCGAGCATCGTGGGACGGGGCCCGAAGATGTAGCGGTTCACGAACAGGTGATCGCCGATGAGCAGCGTGTTCTCCATCGAGCCGCTGGGGATGTAGAAGGTCTTCAGCACGAAGTTGTTCGTGAACCCGAGGAACACGGCGGCCACGATCAACGCCTCCACGTACTCGCGGATCACCGAGGTGTGGCGCGCCCTGGGGTGCTCCGGCGCTTTCTTCTGGTCGGGTGCCATCGGCCGGCTAATCTACAACGATCCGGCAGGGGTCCCGGTTACCGCCTCCCCGGGGCGATCGCTACGAGTCAGAAGATCTTGAGTCCGTCCAGTTCTCTTGACCCCGGACCGCCCACTGCTTCGCCCAACGAGTTCAGGCGGATCCGGACGGTTCAAGGTGTTGGGCCAGTCAAGTTTCGTTGACGAATCCGCTCGATCCACGGCGTCTCCGCGTGTCGCCAACGTCCTTTGTTTGTTGCACTTAGAGAGGTGGACGAAGGTTGGCCGGGAACTTGAAAGAGGCTGGCGGCACCTACGGACTCGGAGCTAGG
This sequence comes from Thermoanaerobaculia bacterium, assembly GCA_965116955.1. Lineage (GTDB taxonomy): Bacteria > Acidobacteriota > Thermoanaerobaculia > Multivoradales > Multivoraceae > Multivorans. Next base: position 1,144,078 of record OZ220742.1, read on the forward strand.
AGGTGCCCAAGGGTTAACCGAAAAGCGATATTGGCAAGGGATCAGGGGGGCACTGCGGTGCCCCCCTAACTCCCCCAGGCTCGCTTCCTGAGCCGGGTTCGCCGTCGGAGAAAGAACACCCGCAACAACACCCGGATTCCGGGGGACAAACGGAGATGCACATGACAAGACGAAACAGGACCGCACTTCTGGCAGTGGCGCTGCTGAGCCTGCTGGCGGCGCTGCCCGCCGTGGCGGCGGAGGGTGTGGTCAACATCAACACGGCCGATGCCGCCGCCCTTTCCCTGCTGCCCGGGGTTGGACCCTCGACGGCCGGACGGATCGTGGAGTTCCGCACCGAGAACGGCGAGTTCGAGTCGCCGACCGATCTGATGCTCGTACGCGGCATCGGCGAGCGCTCGTTCGAGCGGATGCGACCCTACGTGGCGGTCGAGGGCGAGACGACGTTGACCGCGAAGGTGCGGATTCCCCGGGAAGAGACAACGCCGGCCGGCGGGGCGGGGTCGGATGGCCCCTCCGACGGCCCCTGACCGGAGCCGCGCCTTCGGCGGCATGGAGGCGGACGGGCGAACGTCCGCCTCCATGCTCCACGGCTTTACGCTGATCGAACTCCTGATCGCGACCGCCGTGCTCGCGCTGCTTGCGACCCTGGCGGTGCCGCCCTTGCGCCAGCAGATCTCCCAGCACCGCGTGCGCCTGGCGGCATCCGAGGTCGCGGCGGCCCTCTGGACCGCCCGCGCCGGCGCGGTCCGGCACGGAGTCACCATAGCGGTGCGGTTCGAAGTCGACGAAGCGGCGGCGGACGGCGTGCCTTCCGTCTTCTCGCTCTACGCGGACGGGGACGGCGACGGTGTGCGCACGGCGGATCTGCGGACCGGAACCGACCCGCGAATCCGGCGACCGGCGCGCCTGCTCCATGTCGGCAGCGGTGTTCGCTTCGGTTTCCCCGAGGACCTCGAACCCCGAGGCTTCACCGGTTCGGGCCGGCTGGACCGGCTGGATGACCCGGTGCGGTTCGGCCGCAGCGACCTGGCCTCGTTCGGTCCGCTTGGCACGGCGAGTCCAGGCACGGTCTTCGTCACGGACGGCTACCACCTGTTCGCGGTTCGGGTCTACAACCGCACCGGCAAGATCCAGATCCTCCGCTACGTGCGGGAGCGGGAAGAATGGAAGTCCGTCTGAAGCGGCGCGCGCTAGGCTTCCGCGATGGCAGACGGCTTCTCGCCCATCCGGTGGAGCGACGATGAGCTTCTGCTGCTGGATCAGACCCTGCTTCCGGAACGGGAAGTGTGGCTGCACTGCCGGCGACCCGAGGACGTGGCCGAGGCGATCCGGCGCCTTTCGGTGCGGGGTGCGCCGGCGATCGGTGTTGCCGCGGCGTACGGCCTGGTGCTCGGCGCCGGGGATTTCGCGGCCGCCTACGAGCTGCTGCTTGCAACCCGACCGACCGCGGTCAACCTTCGCTGGGCCCTGGACCAGGGCCGCGCGATCCATGAGCGCTCCGTCGAAGCCGGGGAGCCCGAGGCGCTGCGGGAGCGGCTGCTCGAGTGGGCCCGCGACCTGCACCGCGAGGACATCGCCGCCAACCGCCGGATCGGGACGTTCGGCCGGGAGCTGTTCGAGGAGGGCGATCGGGTCCTGACCCACTGCAACGCCGGCGCGTTGGCGACGGCCGGCTACGGCACGGCGATCGGCGTCGTCGAGGCGGCGTGGTCGGCCGGGCGGCTCGCCAGCGTGTGGGTTGACGAGACCCGGCCGCTGCTCCAGGGCTCCCGGCTGACCACCTGGGAACTCAACCGGCTCGAGATCCCCCACCGCCTGATCACGGACAACAGCGCCGGCGCGATCATCGCGCGTGGCTGGGTTCAGAAGATCGTCGTCGGCGCCGACCGGATCGCCGCCAACGGTGACGTCGCGAACAAGGTCGGCACCTACCCGGTCGCCGTGCTCGCGGCCCGTCACGGGGTTCCCTTCTACGTCGCGGCGCCCCTGTCGACGATCGATCGCGGCACGGCCTCCGGCGCCGACATCCCGATCGAGGAGCGCGACGCGGAGGAGGTGGTCCACGCCTTCGGCAAGCGGATCGCGCCCCAGGACACCGAGGCCCTGAACATCGCGTTCGACGTCACGCCGGCGGAGCTGGTGGCCGCATTGATCACTGACGCGGGCGTGCTCCGGCCGCCCTACGGGGAGTCGATCGCCTCAGCGTTCAGGGATCGCGCAGTTGCCGGCGGTTGACCGGGCAGCCTGAGCTACCAGAGTTGTGAGACTTCGTCGTCGTACCCGGTCAGCTCCCACCGGATGAGCGACCAGGGCATCTGGCCCGCGGCGTAGACCTCGTCCAGGAACTCCTGCAAGACGAAGTCGTCGCCGAGTTGATTGGCGCGGTCTCGCATCAGTTTCATGAACTGGACTTTGCCCAGGACCATGAGCATGTGGTGCCCCACGCCGCGCAGCGTCGTGTCCAGCTCGAACCACAGATGGTGGCTGCCATCCAGCAACTCGCCATGCGGCGCATTGTCGATACAGAACCGCATCGCTTCGTCCAGGCTCCAGTCGCCGCTGTGCATGTAGATGTCGGAGAGTGCGCGGACGGTACGGAAAGCCGCCTGTTCGTAGGTGACTTCCCTGCCGTGGGGATTGCGTCCGTCCAGATAGCCCGCATGCATCAACAGTTCCTCGAAGGCAAACGCGAGTCCCTCGTCGCGAGCCGTCGAGATCTTGTACGGCCGTTCTCCGCCACGGATCGGGTGACTGTCGCGCTCTGCCCTGAGCATGTCGAAGTGGTGGCCGACCAGCTCATGGGTGTTCTCCATCACCGCCTCCCGGTGAGAGAAGTTGAAGAAGTAGTCGTGCTTCTCGGGCCAGGGATCCTCCAGGGAGTACCCCTTACCGTAGAGCCGCGAGTCGAAATAGTCATCCGGCACGAGAAAGTCGTGCACAGTGAAGATCTCCTCGTCGCGCAGGAAGCCCATGATGTGATCGACGGCTTCTTCGATGCCTTCCCTGTACTCGACCTGTGACCCGACCGGTACGAGGGGTGGAGCATCGCGATTGCGGTTCTCCTCCAGTCGCTGAAAGGTGATCACACGGTTGTCTTCGAGTTCGACGATCGTTCGAATGTCGTCCCAGGTGTAGGGCACCAGGTAGACGTTCCTGAGCAGCCAGTTGTAGTGCTCCTTGCCCACGCCGATAGTTCCCGTCATCCGGTCCTCGTTGGACCGAATCCAGTCCTCATAGTCGCCGATCGCGAGCAGTGCCGAGTCCACGTCGGCCACGAGTTCCGGATGGTGGACCCTCAGGGCCTGCGCGAGCGACTGGTAGTCAGACCGGGTGTCTCCGATGGAGAGAATCGCCAGCGTGGCCAGGTCGGCGGCGATCAGTGAGAAGTCGGTGAGGTTTTCTTTCGCCTGTTGCACCAGATCGGGTATCGATCGGAGGCTTGATTGCAGAGTCGCGACGTCGTTCCCCTGCAGAGGCGGTTCGTCCCCCCAGGCGAACGTGGCGATCACGTCGTTGTAGAAGCCGGGATCCCTCGACCATGGGCTGAGAACCCGGTGCTGGAACTCGTAACCGTTCAGCTCCGCCCGGACGAGGTGGTAGTCGACCTGTTGTGGGATCGGCCAGTCCGTTGGATCGATCGATTGCAAGCGCGCCTGAAACGTCGCCAGCTCGCCGTACTGTTCCGCCATCGCCGTGGCGGAAAAGTCGGGCTCGGCGTCCAGGTTCGACAGGATCCAGCCGCTCTGCGAGTAGGACTGGATGTTGCCGGAGTCGCCTTGTTGGAAGGAACGAAACTCTCCGAAGAGGGCGACCAGATCCGCGTAGTCGGTGCTTGCGACCGTCTGGACCTGGCCGGGTTCCGCCGGATCGCCTCCAGGATCGTTCGGTAACAGGAGATACAGGACGAAGCCCGCGACGAGGAGCGCCAATAGGACCAGAAGATTGCGGGTAGTTATCATGTGTCCCCCCGGAGTGCTGCTTGTCGTCGTATTGCCATCATATGGGTAGCGCCGTCGAGCTGCGTGCGCCGCGGCAGGCCGACCGAGGCGTTCCCGGCCGTTGAGCGGGTATCGGGACCTCAGCGCCGCCTTCGAGCAGTTCGCGCGCGTCGAGGCGCCGGACCTCGACTCGCCGACGTACGCGGAACTCGCGGCGGGCGTGGCCGAGGACGGCGAACTGCTGACGCTGGCGGCGCAACGGCAACAGGGTCAGCCGGCGCCGAACATGCTCTTCGGGGCGGTGCAGTACCTGCTCCTGCAGGGAGTCGAGCACCCGCTGGCCGCTCACTACCCGATCCTCGCGGGCCCGGAACCGCCGCCGGGTTCCGCCTTCCCGTCTTTCCGGGCCTTCTGCCTCGAACACCGCGAGCGCATCGCCGAGCTGATCGCCACCCGTCGCACGCAGACCCAGGTGGTGCGGCGCTGCACCTGTCTTCTGCCCGCTTTCGGTCTGGTGCACCGCGAGGCCGGAGCGCCTCTCGCCCTGATCGATGTCGGCGCCAGTGCCGGCCTGAACCTGAACTTCGACCGCTACGCCTACAGGTATCTGCGAGACGGAAGCGAAGTCCTGCGCTGGGGAGCGGACGCGGCGCGGGTCGAACTCGAAGCCGATCTGCGGGGGCCCGGCACGCCGCCGGAACCGCCACGGGACATCCCGGTAGCCAGCCGTGACGGAATCGACCTGAACCCGATCGACCTCGCCGACCCGGGTGAACTGCTCTGGCTGCGCGCGCTGATCTGGCCCGAGCACGTGGAGCGCCACGCTCAACTGGTGGACGCCGCGGCCGAACTGGAGGACAGCCCGGTCGGCCTCCATCGCGGCGACGCTTCCAGGGACCTGCCTCATCTGCTCGAGCGAGTCCCGGCCGAAGCGGCGCTGGTCGTCTACTCCACGATCGCGCTCTACCAGGTTCCTCGTGAGGGCCGGCGGCGCATCACGGAAGCGCTGGCGACCCGGAGCCGGGAGCGGCCCGTTTGGCGGGTAGCCCTCGAAGGCGTCCATCCGCCGCGCCTGACTCTGACCAGGTACGGCGACGGTTCCGCCGAGACGGAGTTGCTCGCCCGGGCCTCGCCCCACGGCTGGTGGATCGAATGGCGGAACCCCTAAGGTCCGACGCCCTCGCGTCAGAACGAGAAGGTGACCGTCATCGAGACGGACCGCGACGCCCCGAGCCAGGCCGCGTTCTCGGTGATCGCGGAGAGGTAGGTCTCGTCGAGCAGGTTGTTGGCCACCAGCTCGAAGGTCGTCGAGCGGAGGAGGTCGCTCAGCACGTCGCCCGAGAAGGTGAGATAGGCGTCCATCAACCAGTAGTCGTCCGTGGTCCAGTCGGCGACCAGGCTGACCCGCCTCGCCGACGTGTACTTCGCGCTGATACCCGCGCTCAGCGGGCCGGACCGGTCGAGTGAGACGACCCACAGGCGATCCGGCACCCCGGTGACCTCCGTCCCCGGCATGATGTTCTGGTTCGCGTCGACCAGGGCGTCGCCGCTGCCGACGTACTCGGAGTCGTTCAGCGTGTAGGCCGTGTACAGGGAGAGCTGGTGCGGCATCTGCACCGTCGCCGAGAGTTCGACGCCGTTCGTCTCGATGCCGCCGGCGTTGAAGTAGGCGCCGCCGCCCGGAATCAGGTAGTTGGGCCCGGCCGGCGTCTGCGGCCCGAGGTAGAAGATCCGGTTGTCGAAGTCGATGACGTAGCCGGTGGCGCTCAGCGCCAGCCGTTCGGCCGAGTACTGCAGGCCGACATCGATGTTCGAGGCGGTCTCGGGCTCGAGCGCGGCGAGGCTGCGCCCCGGCACTTCGAGCAGCGTGCTGCCGATCGCCCGGAAGTTCTCGGCGTAGCCGGCAAAGAGGTCCAGGCCCTCGACCGGCGTTTCGTAGGTGACGCCGCCCGAGACGAGCAGGCTCGAATCCGAATCGACCGTCAGGTTCGGGTCGACGTGGAACTGGTCCTCGCGCGACACGTCGACCAGGTACTTCTTGAGGCCGCCGGCCAGGGTGAAGCGCCCGGCGTAGAGCGTCTCCTCGGCGTACAGCATCGTGACGCTCTGCGGGAACTCCCACTGGTACTGGTGCCAGTAGGGCGTCGCGTGCCACTGGAAGTTGATCACCGGATCGAGGATCTGGTGCCAGTCCCGTCCGAGGTCGCGCTTCGAATCCTCGTACCAGATGCCGGCGCGCAGCTTGCTGCCGGTGTTGCCGATCGTCGTGAGCCACTCCTGGTCGAGCGTGACGCCGACGCGGTCCTTGCCGTAGTGGCTGTGCCGGTACGACTGCACCGCCGTCGCGCCCGGATGGCACGCCGGATCGACTTCCGGCCCGCCCGGCCCGTAGTAGTTGAAGAGGAACGACGACGTGCAACCCGGCGTCGGCCCCACGGCGGCGCCGTCGGGGCCGACGAAGCGGATCAGCCCGAGCTGCGAGCCGCCCCGCACGGTGCGGCCGCCGAACAACTCCGATTCGGCGCCGCCCCGGTCGTCGGTGACGTCGACGATGTAGGGCGGCAGCCAGTCGCCCCGGCCCCGGTTGACATGGAAGTAGCCGGCCAGGTTCAGCGAGAACTCCTCGCCGAACGACCAGTCCGCCTTCAGGTAGCCGAAGGTGTTGCTGCGCCGGGTCTGCCAGCCGCGCCGGTAGAACTGGTTCAGGTACGGCACGCCGGGCCAGTCGCCGATCAGGCGGTCCCAGCGCGGGTTGGCCCGGAAGTCGCTCTCGCTGTAGAGGCGCTGGTAGACGTCCTCGTGGATGTTGTCGTACGAGATGTAGCTCGTCAGATCGACCCGGCCGCGCGACGAGACGAGTTTCATCGCGACGTGCTCGCGCTCGTTGAGCGCCGAACCCTCCATCCAGTCGGTCGCTCCCTGGCGGGTCGCGGCGATCCAGGCACGGGTGTTGCCTCCGAAGATCGGCCCCGTGTCGACCCGCATGAAGAAGCGCTGGCCCTGGTACTCGCCCAGCGTCATCGACGCCGTGTAGGCCCGCTCGTCCGCCGGATCGTCGGTCAGGTAGTTGAACGTGCCGCCCAGCGCCTCGACGGAGCGCGAGGCGATGTCGGCCGTCCCCTGCGAGACCTCGACTCCGCCGAGGTTCATCGGATCGACGAAGCGGTTCGCCTTCGCGCCGCTCCAGTAGTCCGACGTGCCGTTCGGGAAACCGTCGATCGTCGTGCCGATCTGCACGTCGTTGATCGTCACCTGGAAGCCGCGCATGGCGACGTTGGCCGACCAGTCGTCGAAGCCGTAGGAGTCACCCTCCTGGACGGAGACTCCCGGCAGGTTGTCCACCACCGACGTGACGTTGGTGATCTTCGACTGTTGCCGGAGCATCGGCTGGGAGACGATGTTCCGCGCGAAGGTCCGGGGTTCCTCGGCTACGACGGTCACGGTTTCGAGCAGTCGGACGAGGTGGAGGACGAGCCGGAGGTTCTCGGTGGCGCCCGCGCCGAGCGAAACCGGACTCTCGGCTGTTTCGAAGCCCAGCAGGGACGCCGTGACGACGTAGTCGCCGGCCGAGAGACCGGCGCTCGCGTAGGCGCCGTCGCCTTGGGTGATGCGCTCCTGGCGCACGCCCGAGCCGGTGACGGTCACCGTGACGCCGGGCAGGGGGGTGCCGTCCGCATCGACGACGACGCCTTCGATGGTGGCGGTGGTCTGAGCTGTTGCGGCAGCCGCCGTGGCAGACAGCAGCACGGCGGCCAGGGCCAGTCGTCCTGGTCCAGTGCGTGGGGCGTCCATCGGTCCGGTACCTCCCAAGTGGTAGGTGTCCGGGCGTTATGGCCCGACCGATGGAGGGAGGATGGTGGAGGCGGTGGGAATCGAACCCACGTCCGCGAGACTCGGCGCGAGGGATCTACGTGCGTAGCCTTCACTCGATCAGTCGCCGCCGGCTTGGGTAGAAGGCCACCACGGCCCGCGGTCTAGCTCCGAAGTGATCCGGCCTGAGTTCGGAGCAGCGCTCAGACGTTTGATCCACTTTGAGTGTCGCTCCTGACGGCGCCGCGAATCAAGGCTCCGGCAGGACCGTGACGGCTTCTAAGCCGCCAGTGCCAATTCGTCGTTGGCGAGTATCGAAATCCGGTTAACGAGTCGGACTCGGCACGCAACCCCCGAACCGCATGATCTCCCGTCGAAGCCATGCGCCCCCAGGGACCGGCGATTCTACCGTATTGCTGCAGTCGAGCCGTTAACCGCCCACAGGAACGGGCGCGGGCGACCCGTGCGGCAGCCAGGCGGGGCCCTTTAGTCGAGGATGGTTGACTGTGACCATCCCGTTGCCGAAGCGCTGCCGGGCGATGCGCTCACGCACCCTCGCCGGGGGCGCGAACTCGCCTGCCTTCTCCCATGCCCGTTCGGCCCTGGTGTACCGCCGCTGCTGCCAGTAGACATTGCCGAGCCAACTCCAGACCACCTTCCGGTCCGAGCCGACGACAAGCCCCAGGGCGGCCTTGAACTCCTTCTTGGCGGCCCGGTACCGGCCCTGGCGGGTGAGGACCTCACCCAGGGCGCAGTGTGCTCGCCACCCCGGGTCGGCGGAGATGGCGCTCCGGATCGCCTGCTCGGCGGCGGCGATCGCTTCCGGGGTCTGGCCGCTGCTCTCCTCGTAGTCGCCGGCCTCAAAAGCGGCAAGGCCTTCGTCGCAGTCGGCGACGGCCACCGTAGCGACGAGAGCCGCGCAGGTCGAAAGCACGAGGTAGCGGATGACGTGGCCACCTGTCTTCATACATCTACCGTAGCAAAGCCCCGCCGACGGCCGGGCGTCGTTCAGGGGGGATGGGGCGCCCTCAGAAGTCGCCCGGCCGGTAGGCGCGGGTTGTATTGGCCTCCACGTCCTCCCAGTAGATCCAGGCCGGCTTGAACCGTCGTTCCGAGAGCAGCCGGGCCTGGTCGAAGAAGTGGGGCGACTCGGGGCGGTGGCTCTGGCCGTAGTGCAGGTAGCTCGCTCCGCGGGTCTTCTCGCCGAACTCGTAGACGGCCATGTACGAGGCGCCGGTCGCGGCGTAGCGGAGCTTGCGCTCGTCGCCGCTATCGAGGGTGGTGGGCGGTGAGTGGTACAGGGTAAAGGCGACGCCGAGGGGACCGCGGACACCGGCGAGCGGCAGGCTCGGCTCGTCGTCGGAGAAGGGAACGGCCCCGGCGGAGGGCTGGTCGGCGTGACGCTGGATGCGGTGGATGTCGCCGTAGGGCACCTGCCAGTCGCCGTAGAGCTCGGTGAGCTTCTCCGCCGCCCGCTCCAGGGCGAGAAACCGCGCTGCCATGTCGTTCACGTACTCGGGCTTCAGGGTCTCGACCGGATAGCCGCGGCCGTAGAGCTCCTCGTACCAGCCGACCGCCAGCGTCGCCTGCGTGGAGGTGAGGGAACTCTTGTAGTCCCAGTCCAGCAGGTGCTCGAGGTAGGGGCGGACCCGGGCGGCGAGGTCCGGGTCCGTGCGTTCGAGCGTCTCGAGCCTGCGCGCGTAGACGGGGATCTCCGTCATCGGCCAGTAGAGCGTCGTGTCGTAGGCGAGGTCCTGGAAGTCCTCGAAGGTGATGTCCGTGGCGTTCCGCAGCAGGTAGCGGGCCACCTTGGCGCGGCGCTTGTCGTCGTGCTTGTCCTCGACCATGTAGGGCGGGAAGTCGAGCAGCGAGGGGTTGCCGTCGTCGGTCGTGGTGAAGGGCGTCGAGTTGCAGTTCTGGACGAAGCCGGACGGCGGGTTGAGGACCTGCGGCAGTTCCTCAATCGGGTGGAACGGCCCCCACTCGTTGTTCGGGTCGGCGCCGTCGACAGGCTTCGTCCAGTCGAGGGACGGGTCGCGGCGGGCGAACGTGCCGTTGTAGAGGTAGAAGATGTTCCCGTCGGCGTCGGCGTACGTCGTGTTGAACGTCTGCAGCAGTTGCATCGAGACGGCGGCGTACCACTCCTCGAAGGTCCGCGCCTTGGCCTGCGCCAGCGCCTGGACCATGCGGCTGCCTTCGTAGAGGCGCGGCACGCGCACGGCCAGGTAGTGCTCGTCGTCCTCCCTGGCGACGATCGGGCCGTAGTGCGAGCGTCGGAGCGCGACCTCGCGCGGTTCGAGATGGCCGTCATCGCCGAGGACGTGGATCGTGGCGCGCCACTCCTCGGCCTGCCGGTAGCCGTCGCCGTAGCGGTACTTGAGCGGGTCGCTCGGGTGGTCGAAGGTCAGGCGGTAGGTGTCCGAGATGTCCGCCGCGTTGACCGTGTACGCCCAGCCGAGCCGCTCGTTGAAGCCGGCGGTCGGCAGCGGGCCGCCCGGGTACATGGCGCCCGAGAAGTTGAGCCCCTCGCCGCTCACCACGTGCATCTCCGTGAACATGCCCGAGCCGTACCAGGGCTGGTGGGGATTGATGAAGAGCATCGCGTTGCCGTCGCGGGTCTTCGACGGAGCGACGGCCCACTGGTTGGAACCCAGCGAGGCGGCCAGCTCCTCCGCCAGCCGGGGCAGACGGCCGCGCGGTGCGTGGGCCGCGCCGAGCAGCCGGCCGAGGATCATGTAGCGCTCGAAGGCGAGCACGTGGAAGGGCTCCATGCGCGTCAGCAGACGCGGCTTCTCCTCGGGGTGTTTCTCCAGGTAGTAGTTGTAGCCGGCGGCAAACGCCTCGGCGATGCGCCGGATGCTCTCGGGCAGCTCGGGGAAGTCGCGGCGGGAGGTCCCCACCAGGTCGAACAGGGCGACCTCGAGATCGCTGCGGAAGCCGGACTCGCCGACGACCTCGGCGTAGCGGCCGAGCGACTTGATGTAGGTGTCCTCGAGCTGGAAGAAGTGGTCCTCGCACTGCGCCCAGGCGGAGCCGAAGGCGACCGCGGCGTCGGTGGAGGCCCTGATGTGGGGCACGCCCCAGGTGTCGCGGTGGATGACGACATCGGCGGCCCAGGCGGGTGCGTTCTGGGTGCCGGTGGCCGGTGGTGTTGATGGGCCTTGCCCGGTATCCGGGTCGGCCGCGCAGCCGATGACAGCGAGCGCGAGGGCCGCCGTAGCGAGCCGCTCAGTCCAAGGGTGCTTCAGGCGCATCGGGCGGGCGAGTATCGCACGGCGGGCCGCCGAGCGAAGGGGCCCGAGTCAGAAGACCCGGGTCACTAGGTGGTCTCTTTCTGGCGCGGAGCGAACGGTCCCTTCGGGGTTTCGCCGGGCCGCGGCCCGAGGCTGGCCAGGAAATCCTCAGCGCTCCTGTGCCTCAGCCTCGACCCGACGACCAGCCACGCCAGCAGGATCAGGATGAAGCCGCTGCCGGCCAGGTTCGGGGACGTTCCGGGCAGCAGGGGCCAGGCCAGCATGGCCAGAACACCCAGGGCGCCCAGGGCCAGGATGCCGACCGCGCCGGCGTTCGTGGCGTACTCCGAACGGTCGACGTGGTAGGTCACGCGGACTCCTTCGCCGCTGGGCCGGACGGAAACGGAGCCGTAGAGGACGCCGTGACGGACGCCGGCCGCCACCGGCAGGGTCAACTGGCCGCCCGTACCCTGCCGGTGCCAGGTTCCGTTCCAGGCATCGGCGCCGTCCGAGAGCGCTTCGAGCGCCTCCTCGGGCGTCAGCTCGAGCTCGACTTCAACCTGTCGATCCACGGTGGGGCGGCTCGCGTGGCGCTCTAGGCTGCCAACTCGTCGAGCTGCTGGTCGAAGAAGGTCTCGACCGCGACCAGGAACTTCTCCACCGTGTCGAGTTGCTGGATCTGCTGGCGCAGACGCTTGCCGTTGGGTAGTCCGTAGGTGTACCAGCCGGTGAACTTCCGCAGCTTGTGCAGGGCGAAGCGGTTGGCCTCCCGTTCTGCCACCATGTGGAAATGGCCCAGGATCAGGTCTCGACGGTCGATCAGTGTGGGCGCCGGCGCCTCCGTGCCGAGCAGGTGGCTCCGGATCTGATGGAAGATCCACGGATTGCGGGTCGCGCCGCGGCCCACCATGACGCCGTCGCAGCCGGTCTGCCGGAGGAGTCGCTCGGCGTCCTTGGGGGCGGTGATGTCGCCGTTGCCGATGACCGGGATGCTGAGAGCCTCCTTGAGCCGGGCCAGGTGGCTCCAGTCCGCTTCCCCGCGGAACATCTGCTTCGCGGTCCGCGCGTGCATCGTGACGGCGTCGACGCCGAGATCCTCGCACAGGCGTCCCAGGTCCAGGTAGTTGGTCTCGGTGTGGTTGAGACCGAGCCGGAACTTGACGGTCAGGGGAATCCGGATTCGGCTCCGCACCTCGCGGATGATGCTGCCGGCCAGGTCGAGGTCGCCCATCAGGGCCGCGCCGGCGCAACCCTTCAGCACCTTGTTGGCCGGACAGCCCATGTTGATGTCGCAGACGTCGGGGCCGAGCTCTTCGACGACCTCGGCCGCCTCCGCCATCGTCTCCGCGTCCGAGCCGTAGATCTGGATCGCCAGCGGCCGCTCTTCCTCGGCGAAGTACATGAGGTCCCGCGTGCGCTGGTTGCCGTCGACGATGGCCCGCGAGGAGATGAACTCCATCGAGACGAGGCCGACGCCGCCGATGCGGCGGACGATCAACCGGAAGTCCCGGTCCGTCACGCCGGCCATCGGCGCCAGGAACAGGGGCGGATCGATCGTCACGGCGCGGTCGCCCCGGCCGATGGCCATCGGCTCGAGCGGCGGCATCGCTGGCGAAGACACAGTCACGACGCCGATTCTACGCCCGCACCGTGAAGCCGGAGGCGTTGGCCGGACGCCTGTAGGATCTGCCGCCGTGCCGAATCGCCCGCCCAGCGCCGCCTCGAGCGGTCCCGACCTCTGCGCCTGCGGGCTGCTCGGCGATCTGCCGCGACGCTTCCTCGACGGCCGGGACCTCGACCTGCTCGAGCCGCTGCGCTTCGTGCTGCCCGGCGACGAGGACCGGGTAAGGGCGCCGTCTGGCCCGGTGACCGACCGCGGGGCCGTCGCCGCCGCCCTTGCCGAGGCCAACGCGCGCTACGGCCACCCGGGCGCCGCCGCTCTCGCCGAAGCGCTTGCCGACCCGGCCACCCTGGTGGTGATCACGGGTCAGCAGTGCGGTCTGGGGGCGGGGCCGCTGTTCACGCTGACCAAGGCCGCGGCCTGCGTCCGGTGGGCCGAGGCGCTCACGCGCGGCGGCCGGCGCGCCGTGCCCCTGTTCTGGATGGCGTCCGAGGACCACGACTACGCGGAGGTGGCTCGCGCCTTCTTCCCGCCGGCGGGTCCCGAGGCGCTCACCCTGGGCGAGGATCCGGAGCCTCTCGTGCCGGTCGGCGGCCGCCATCTCGGTCCCGAGGCCGCGGCGCTGCTGGCCAGGGTGCGGGCCGCGGCGCCGAACGACGACTACCGTCGCCGGCTGGACGACTGCCGGAACGACCTGGAACCGGATCGCTGCTTCACGGAGTCCTTCGCGCGGCTCATGGTGCGGTTCCTCGGCGATCGCTGCCCGCTGCTGGTCGACTCGCAGCTTCCGGCGCTGAAGGAGGCATCGGTTCCGGTGCTGCGCCGGCTGATCGAGCGTCGCCGCGAGGTCGACGGGGCTCTCGCGTCCGCGGCGGCTGAACTGGAGCGGCGCGGAGTCCGGCTGCAGGTCCGGTCGCGACGGGGCGAAGCGCCCCTGTTCCTGATCGACGATGCCGGCGAGCGGCGGCGCGTCGTATGGACGGGAAACGGCGGTTACCGGTTGCGCGGCGGCAGCGCCGGTGACGTGGAGGCGCTGCTCGAAGGCCTCGACCGGCAGCCGCGGTCGCTCAGCCCCGGCGTGCTGGCGCGCCCCGTGGTCCAGGACGCCGTGTTCGGCACGGCGCTTCAGATCCTCGGCCCGGGCGAACTCACCTACATGACCCAGGCGCGCTCTCTCTACGGCGAACTCGACGTGCAGGCCCCGGCGATCGTCCTTCGCCCCCAGGTCGTGCTGCTCGGCGCCCGCGAGCGCCGCTGGCTGGACGGACTGGAGGCGGAGGGAGTCGACCTGGCGGCCGTGCTGTCCCGGCCCGATGACCTCGACGCGCTCCTGGCCTCCCGCCTCGACCTCGACTTCCTCGGCGCCGCCGGCGAGAAGCTGGAAGCGGCAATCGACGAGCTGGCGGCGGGGCAGACTTCGGTCGATGAGTCGCTGGGAACCGCGTGGCAGAAGACCGGAGCGAACCTGAAACGGACCTTCGCGCTCTTCGAACGGCGCGTCGTCGCCGCGGCCGCGCGCCGCGACGAGGTGCTGCGCGGACGGGTCATGAGGCTGCGCGCGCACTGCCTGCCCAACGGCAAGCTCCAGGAGCGGGAGTTCACGTCCCTTCACTGTCTGGCCTCGTACGGTCGCGCGCTGGTTCGGGAACTCGGGTCCATCGACAGGGATCCGCGGCATCTGCAACCCCTGTCGCTGGGCCGCACCGGGCAGGACGGCGACGAAACAGCGGCCAAGAACGAAACCGGGATTTCTCCGCCCGCGTAGAAGAGGATCCGATGCGGATTGGAATCTGCTGTTTTCCGAGCTTCGGCGGCTCCGGCGTGGTCGCCTCGGAGCTGGCCCTTGCGCTGGCCGAAGGAGGCGACGTCGTCCATGTCGTCAGCTCGGACAGACCCCCGCGCCTGATCGAACGGACAAACGTCCACTTCCACCGCGTGGACGGATCGGAGATCGAGGAGTACGGCCTGTTCGACCGGCCGCTGCAGACCCTGGCCCTGGCCAACCGCCTCGCCGAAGTCGCCGCGTCCGCCCGCCTCGACGTTCTGCACGCCCACTACGCCGCGCCGCATGCCGTGGCCGCGCTGCTGGCCCGGCGGCTGCTCGCGGAGGGCGCCGACGATCAGCCGCCGTGTCCGATCGTCACGACGGTCCACGGCACGGACGTGACCCTGGTGGGCGCGCGCCCCAGCTACCGGGATGTCGTCGGCTGGGCGTTGCGGAGCAGCGATCGCGTCACGGCGCCGTCCGAGGCCCTGGCGCGCGAGGCCACGGAGCGGTTCTCACTCGACGAACCGGTCGACGTGATTCCCAACTTCGTGCCGCCGGCCGCCGCCAGCCGTCGGGAAGAGCCGGCGCCGGACGGCGCCACGCCAGGGCGGATCGTGCACGTTTCGAACTTTCGTCCGGTCAAGCGGGCGGGGGATGTCGTCGCGGCGTTCGCGCTGGTGCGGCGTGAGGTACCGGCGCGCCTGTGCATGGTGGGGGACGGTCCGGAGCGGGCCGGCGCCGAGCGCCAGTGCCGCGAACTGGGGATCGCGGACCACGTGACCTTCCTCGGCAACCAGACCCACGTCGAACCGATCCTGGAGCAGGGCGACCTGTTCCTTTCGGCTTCGGAGAGCGAGAGCTTCGGCCTGGCGTCGCTCGAGGCCCTGGCTCTCGGTGTGCCGGTGGTGGCGACCCGCACCGGCGGTGTGCCCGAAGTCGTCTGCGAGAACCGCAACGGATTGCTTTGCCCGGTCGGCGACGTGGAGGCGCTCGCGGCGAGTTGCGTGGCCCTCCTGGGCGACCCCTCGCGTCGGCAGGCCTTCGCGGCGCACGGCCGCGAGTGGGCGCATTCGCGCTTTGACCGGGGCCGGATCGTCGCACGGTACCGGGAGTTGTACCGCGCTACACTGACAATCGGCCGAGCGGCCGCATCCGAGGACAGTCCGCTCCTCGAGAAGGTAGAGGCATGACAGAACCGGAAACGCAGTCACCCTCATCCTCAGAGGCGCCCGCACCGCCTGAGCCGCCCGGGCCGCCAGAGCCGCCCGCTTCGGACGGCCCGTCGTCGAACCGGAACCTGATGGTGGTTCTTGCCTATCTCTGGGTCCTGGTCCTGGTGCCGCTGCTCATCGAGGAACGGGACGAAGAGGTCCGCTGGCACGCCAAGCACGGTCTGACCCTGATGGCCGCGGAGTTCATGCTGTGGGTCGTCCTCCAGATCGCCCTGTTCGCGAGCGGCGGCATCGGCTGCTTCCTGGCGCCCTTCATCTTCATGCTGTTCGTCGCCTTCGTCCTGGTGCGGATTGCCTGCATCGTGCGCGGAGTCAACGGCGGGCGCCTGCAGATACCGGTGCTGACACCGCTGGTCGAGCGCTTCTGACTCGAGCCAGGAAACCGGCCGCAAACTGGGTGCGCCGGCGTCCTCGCCGGCTTCCGGGGAAGACCCGCCGCAAAGCGGCGACCTTCCGGTTGCTCATAGCCGTCGGCGTCGCCGTGGTAGCCACCGCTGCACTCGACATGGCGCGGCCGCCGGAGGACCAGCTCTCGGCACGCGCTGCCGACGCCCTGATCGGCGTCTACCAGGCGACCGTTTCACCCCTTCTTACCCGCGCCGGCGTGCGCTGCCGCTTCCAGCCAACCTGCAGCGAGTACACGCGGGCGACCATCCGGGACCGCGGACTCGCGGCGGGCAGTCTGCGGAGTCTGGCCCGGCTCGTCCGCTGCGGCCCGTGGACGCCGGCCGGTACGGTGGATCCGCCGACCGTGGCGGCGTCTGCCGGTGCGCCGGCCTGGCCGGCTTCCGATTGACATGACCACCTGGCCCACCGAAGTCCGCCGGGATCACGAGGCGCGCCTGTTGCGCGTGCAGTGGCAGGACGGCCACCGGAGCGACTACGAGTACGACCTCCTGCGTGGTTACTGCCCCTGCGCCATGTGCCAGGGCCACAACGCCGGCCCGTTGCGATTCCAGCCGCCGCCGCGGCCGGTGACGGCGCAGACCGTTTCCCAGGTCGGCAACTACGCGCTCAGCATCGCCTGGTCGGACGGGCACTGGACCGGCATCTATCGCTTCGACTTCCTGCGGAGCCTCTGCCCCTGCGAGGAGTGCGGCGAACGGCGATCAGCCGCCGGCGCACCGACTTCGCCGGGCTGACTCCCGCTCGACCAGCCGGCGGGCGCGCTCCCAGTCCGCGGCCGTGTTCACGTTCAGCAGGATGTCTTCGGGGTCTCCGTACCGGCCCGCGCCGACCGGCTCGACCCGCAGGGCGGCGCATCGGGTGAGAGGGTAGAGACGGTTGTCGCCCCCTTCGACCCGCGCCGCCAGCCGTTCGAGGGCCGGCGGCGTCCAGAGCGCGCAGGTCGGGTTCATGGATCGTGGGTCGCCGGGGTCCAAAGCGGCCGGCGCCAGTTCGGCGTCCGAGGCGGCGAGATCGCTGAGCAGGTCGACCGGAACCAGCGGCAGGTCGCAGGCCAGAACGAGCAGGCGGTGCTTCGGCCGCGAGCGGGCCGCACCCAGGACCCCGGCGGCCGGGCCCGAACCGGGCCCGTCCGGCGCCAGCGAGACGCGGAGGCCGCGGTCGACTGGACCGACTTCGGCGCCGAAGTCACCGGCGGCGACGACGATCTCTTCGACCGCGGCGACACCGGCCAGCCGGACGACCGCCCAGTCGACGAGCGTCGGCCCCGGCTCACCCGGTCGCGAGCAGGGGAGCCGGAGGACGGCCTTGTTGCCTCCCAACCGGCGTCCTTCGCCGCCGGCCAGGACGACGCCGACGACGTCCCGGCGGCTGCTAGGCTGCGCCCGCTTCGCGTCCGCGGCATCCGGCCCGGGCGGTTTCATCTCTGGAGATCGACCAGATGCACAGTTCACTGACCAGACCCTGGAGTCGTTTCTTGATCTACGCCGCTTCCACCGTCTTGCTGGCCGCGCCGAGCCTCGGCCAGGACACGCCCCCGAGGGTAGCCCTCGAAACGAGCCACGGCACGATCGTGCTGGAACTGAACCCGGAGAAGGCGCCGATCACGGTCGAGAACTTCCTCGACTACGTGGACCGCGGATGGTACGACGGCACGATCTTCCACCGTACGATCGAGGGTTTCATGATCCAGGGCGGCGGCTTCACGTCGGATCTTCAGAAGAAGATCACGCGCCCGCCGATTCAGAACGAAGTGGGCAACGGCCTCTCGAACGTGCGCGGGTCAGTCGCCATGGCCCGGACCCAGGAACTGCATTCCGCGACCGCGCAGTTCTTCATCAATCATGCGGACAACGAGAGCCTGGACACCTACGGCGGGGGCTACGCGGTGTTCGGCAAGGTTGTCGAGGGCATGGAGGTGGTCGACGCCATCGCAACTGTCGAGGTCAACCAGCCCGGTCAGTTGAGCGAGGCCCAACCGGTCGAGACCATCGTCATTCAGAGCGCCAAGCGCCAGTAGGTCGGCCGACACGGTCGGCGCCCGGCTGCGCCGGTCACGTCGCCGCGCCTGTTGTCGGAGGGTGGTGCCGAAGGCCGGACTCGAACCGGCACGGGTTGCCCCACACGGCCCTCAACCGTGCGCGTCTACCAATTCCGCCACTTCGGCTCTGACCACGTCGTCCGCTGGCTCTAACCCTGGTTGTTGCTGTCGGTCCCGGCCCCGGCTTCGGTCGAGTCGCCCTCGCCTTCCGCCGGTGCGCCCCCGGTTTCCTGGGCCGGCGCCGTCGAAACCGGCGCTTCTGCCGGCTCGGTGGCCTGGACCTCGTCCATCACGGACCCGACGCCGCTCATGACCGATGAGGTGTCCTGCTTCTGCAGGAAGCCGATCGAGAGGGTCGTCAGGATGAAGAGGACGAAGCAGCCGACGGTCAGCTTGTGCAGAAGCGTGGCCGCGCCGCGGGCGCCGAAGGCGGCTTGAGAGGCGCCACCGCCGAACACGGAAAGGTCGGCCCCCTTGCCCTGCTGCAGCAGGACGACGAGGACCAGAAACAGCGAAACCGTCACGTGGACGGCGTACAGCACGAAGATCAAGTCAATCTCCCCTCTGGAGTATCCGCAGCGCGAGCACGGCTCCGTTCGTCAGGGCTCAGGAGCCGCCGGCGGAACCCGTGGAAAGACGAATGATACGCAGGAACGAGGCAGGATCAAGACTTGCGCCGCCAATGAGGAATCCGTCGATGTCGGACCGGCCGATCAAATCCCGGCAGTTGCCGGCGTTCACCGAGCCGCCGTAGAGGATCCGGGTCGAGTCGCCGAGTCCGGTCCGGTGGCCGTTCAGGCGACCTCGCAGGTGGCCGTGGACGGAGGCGGCGATCTCGGGCGAGGCGCTGAGGCCGGTGCCGATCGCCCACACCGGTTCGTAGGCGACGACGGCGCTCGTTCCGGCGCCGTCGGCCGCGGCGAGCACCTCGAGGACGGCACCCAACTGGGCGTCCAGGACCGCCTCGGTTTCGTCCCGTTGCCTCTGTTCCAGGGTTTCTCCGACGCAGACGACCGGGATCAAACCGGCGCCCAGGGCCCGCCGGGCCTTGCGCGCCACATCGTCGTTCGATTCGCCGTGGTACTGGCGCCGTTCGGAGTGGCCGGCCAGGGCCCACGACGCGCCGGCGTCGACGATCTGCGCGGCGGCGACGTCGCCGGTGTAGGCGCCGCCGTCTTCGGCGTGGACGTCCTGGGCGCCAATGGCGGTCCAGCCGGGCATCGCCGTCGCCGCGAGCTCCAGGTAGACGGGCGTGGGGAACAGGACGACGTCGACCGGCGTGTCGGGCGGTCCGGCGGCCGCGAGAGCCTCGGCGTAGGCCGCGACGTCCTCGCGGAGCAGGTTCATCTTCCAGTTGCCGGCAACGATGGGTATGCGCGTCATGCTTCCTCCCTGCCGCCGGCGTGCAGTGCTTCGACGGCCGGCAATTCCTCGCCGGCCAGCAGCGCCAGGGAAGCGCCGCCGCCGGTCGAGACGTGATCGATTCTCCCGGACAGGTTCTCCTGCCTGACCGCCGCCACCGTCTCGCCGCCGCCGATCACGGTGAACCCGTCGCAGGCGGCGACGGCCCTGGCCACGGCGAGGCTGCCGGCATCGAAGGGCGGTGTCTCGAAGACGCCCATCGGACCGTTCCAGAACAGGGTCGCGGCGCCGGCGATCGCGGCGTCGAAGGCGGCCCGCGTCTCGGGCCCGATGTCGACCGCGAGCCATCCGGCCGGCACGCCGTCCTCCACGGGGAGCGTGCGGACCTGCCGTTCCGAAGGCGCGGCATCGAGCGAATCCGTGACCACGACGTCGCCCGGCAGGAGCAGCTCGGCGCCGCCGGCCGCCGTCTCGGCCTCGATCTCGCGTGCCAGGCCGAGACTCTCCGTTTCGACCAGCGAGGAACCGAGCTCGGCGCCGCGGGCGGCCAGGAACGTGTTCGACATGCCGCCGCCGACCAGGACGCGGTCGACCAGGGGCAGCAGCCGCCGCAGGGCGCCGATCTTGCCCCGGATCTTCGCGCCTCCGGTGACGAGCACGAACGGCCGCGGCGGGTCGTCGAGCAGCCGGCCGAGCTGCCGGAGTTCGCGGTCGAGCAGCAGCCCGCTGAAGGTCCGTTCGACCAGGCCGCAGATGGCGGCGGTGGAGGCGTGGGCGCGGTGGGCGGTGCCGAAGGCGTCGTTGACGTAGACCTCGCCGAGGGCGGCCAGCTCGGCGGCGAAGGCCGGATCGTTCGCTTCTTCGCCGGCGTGGAACCGGAGGTTCTCGCAGAGAAGAACCTCCCCGTCGTCGAGCGCTGCGGCCGCGTCCCGGGCGGCCGGTCCGATGCAGTTCGCGGCGAAGGCGACGGGCCGGTCGAGAATCGAGGACAGGGCGGCCGCGACCGGACGCAGGCTGAGTCCCTGGTCGGCCTTGCCGCGTGGTCGCCCGCGGTGTGACAGCAGGACGACGCGAGCGCCCGCCTCGCGGAGGGTGTCGATCGTGGGCGCCGCCTCCCGCAGACGGGTCGCGTCGAGCACCCGTTCGCCGTCCATCGGCACGTTGAAGTCGACGCGGACGATGACGCGCCGGCCTCGCAGGGCGAGTGAGCCGTCACGGAAGCTCGGTGGGAAGATCAAGATCGCGATCTCGGTGGGCCGTCGCGCCGGCCGGCGTCGGTGGAGGGGGAGGATAACGTCGCCGGCATGTCCGCGGCCAACGAAGCGGCCGGCCCGTTCGAGGGCTTCGTCCTCGGCATCGAAACCTCCTGCGACGACACCGCCTGCGCGGTGCTCGACGCGGAGGGCCGAGTGCTCTCTTCCGTGGTCTCGAGCCAACTGGACGTGCATCGCCCGTTCGGCGGCGTGGTGCCGGAGGCGGCGTCGCGGGAACACCTCCGCAACTGGCCCGCGGTGTCGGCGGCGGCGCTTGAGGAGGCGGGTGTCGACTGGTCCGATGTCGGTGCGGTGGCGGCGACCCGTGGGCCCGGCCTCGTGGGGTCACTGCTCGTTGGACTCTCTCTCGGCAAGGCGATCAGCTACTCGCTTGACGTGCCTTTCCTCGCCGTGCATCACTTGGAGGGCCACCTCTTCTCGCCCCTGCTCCAGACCGACGGCGCGAGCCGGTCCGTACCCGAGTCGATGGTCGGCCTGGTGGTTTCGGGGGGCCACACCAGCCTGCTCGCCGTCGACGGTTCGTCCGGCGCCGTGACCAGCCTGGCCGAGACCCGGGACGACGCGATCGGCGAGGCCTTCGACAAGATCGGCCACCGCGTCGGCCTGGCCTTCCCGGCCGGCGCCGAGGTCGACCGGCTGGCCGAGCTGGGCGATCCGGCGGCCTGCCCGTTTCGAGTGGCCAGGATCAAGTCCGACGAGCTGGCGTTCTCGTACTCGGGGCTGAAGAGTCAGGCGCTGCGGGCGCTTGGCGAGATCGAGGCGGGGAATGGTCGTGCCGCGGAAGCGCCGGCCGACACCGCCGGCGACGACGGATCCTGGCCGCGGGACGTGCTCGACTTGCTCGCCGGTTTCCGGCGCGCCGCGGTCGCGCAGTTGATCGACCGCCTGGACAGGCTCCGCGACGAGCGGCCGGTGGAGCGGCTCTCCGTCTCGGGCGGCGTGGCGGCGAACCGCCTGTTGCGGCGGGAGGTCACGGCCTGGGGCGAGCGTCGCGGCGCCGACGTGCTGCTCGTGCCGCTTCGCTACTGCGGAGACAACGCGGCGATGATCGCCCACGCCGGCCTGCTGCGCCTCCGCCGCGGCGACACGGACGATCCGCGCTCGGCCGACGCGGAGAGCCGGATTCCTTTCAGGTAATCACGCCCTCCGCAGGGGACGACGCCGTCGCGTACAGCTTCCTCGGAATCCGCCCCGCGTTGGCCGCCAGCCAGCCGGCTTCGACAGCCAGTTTCATCGCCCGGGCCATCCGCACGGGATCCTGGGCGCCGGCGACGCCGGTGTTCATCAGCACGCCGTCGGCGCCCAGCTCCATCGCCAGGGCGGCGTCGCTCGCGGTGCCGACGCCGGCGTCCACGATGACCGGAACGTTCGCCTGCTCGACGATGATCCGCAGGTTCGCCGGATTGCGGATGCCCATCCCCGAGCCGATCGGCGCCGCCAGCGGCATCACCGCGGCCGCGCCGAGGTCCTCGAGCTTGCGGCAGGTGATCGGATCGTCGGTCGTGTAGGGAAGCACGATGAAGTCGTCGGCGACCAGCTCCCGGGTTGCCGCGAGGAGTTCCTCGTTGTCGGGGAAGAGGGTCTTCTCATCGCCGATCACCTCCAGCTTGACCCAGTTCCAGCCGCCCAGCTCGCGCGCCAGCCGGGCCGTCCGCACCGCCGCGTCCGCGGTGTAGCAGGCGGCGGTGTTGGGCAGCAGCAGGTAGCGCTCCTGGTCGATTTGGTCGATCAGCGACCCCTTGCCCAGGTCGTCGAGGTTGACGCGCCGCAGCGCCACCGTGACCATCTCGGTGCCGGAGGCGTCGAAGGCGTCGACCATCACCTGTTCGTCGCTGTACTTGCCGGTGCCGAGAATGAGACGCGAGTGGAACTCGCGGCCGGCGATGACGAGAGGTTCTGGCGTACTCATGGCGTTCTTCTCTCAGGTGCTGCGCGCGGGCACGAAGTACTCGGTGCCGCGAATCTGCCGCGAGATGTGGTGGAGCAGCTCCTCGAAGTCGGTCGGTTTGTGCTCGAAGTCCAGGTTGCGGCTGTCCACGACGAGCAGGGGCGACCCATCGTAGTGGTAGTAGTGGTGGTTGTAGGCCTCGATCAGCTCGCCCAGGTAGTCGGCCGAGATGTTCTGCTCGATGGCGCGGCGGCGCTTGTGAATCCGCGCCATGCAGGTGTCGATGTCGGCGGTCAGGAAGATCAGCAGGTCCGGCTGGCTGAGCTGCGGTTCGAGCAGGTCGTAGAGCTTCTCGAACAGCATCAGGTCGCCGTCCGTCAGGTTCAGGTAGGCGAACAGCCTGCTCTTGGCGAAAGTGTAGTCGGCGAGGCGGATGGGATCGAACAGCTCTTCCTGGGTCAGGTCGAGTTGCTGCTTGTACCGCGTCAGCAGGAAGTAGAGCTCGGTCTGGAAGGCGGTGCCGGGCCGGTCGCGGTAGAACGCCTCGAGGAACGGATTGTCCACGTCTTCGAGGATCTTCACGCCCTCGAAGCGTTGCGCGAGCATCTCGACAAGGGTCGTCTTGCCTACGCCGATCGGTCCGTCGACGGCCAGGTACCGATACGGGAGCGCGTCTACGGGCACTGCCCGGACTATACAATCCCCCGACGGCTACGAGCATGGTGGCGGCGCCGGTTTCAGCCCGCGCCGGAGCACCCCGAAAAGGACTTCCGATAGGGGGAGAGTGAGAGTGAATCCCTGGTGGCGAAGACCGGCGGCGGAGGAGAAACGTGAACCGGCGCGGTCGGAACCGGTGAACGCCGGCAGCGAGGACCAGCCCGAAGTGGAGGCTGAGGACGCCGCGCCGGCGGAACCCGTCGAACCCGCCGTGTCAGCCGCCCTGGAGGCGGCAACCGAGCCGGCGGAGGCGGCCCAGGCGAGCACTGAGGACCCGGAGAACGCCAAAGCCACGGAGGCCACGGAGGCCACGGAGGCCACGGAGGCCACGGAGACCACGGAGACCGCGGCGACACCGGACGCCCCGGCACCCACTCCGGCCAGGCGTCGCCGTCGCCGGCGCCGCGGCGGGAGGCGGTCACGGCGGGGTGGACGTGGCGGCGGTCCGGAAGGCCGGAAGCAGGGCGAGACCGGCGATGTCGCCGAGGCCCGGTCCAGCGACGCCACGTCGCCGGCAGCGACGTCCCGTCGAGCAGGCCGCGCGGCCGCGCTTCTCGATCTCGGCGGGTTGGAGCGCAGCCTGGAGGGCGCTTCGGAGCTCGATACGGAGGGACTGCTCGCCCGGCTGGACGGTGAACTGGGCAAGCTCGTCCTGCGCCGCGTCTACGCCGACGCGAGCGACCAGCGACTCGATCGCAAGGCGCTCCATGGCGGCGGCGTCGAAGTCGTCGACGTGCCCTCGGGCACGGAAGTGCGCGGTTGCTCCGCCGCGGTGCGGATCGTGGTGGATGCCCTGGAGCTCTGCTACACGAAGCGCGGCGTCGGCACGGTGGTGCTGGGGGCGACCTCGGTGCAGATGCTGCCTCTGGTCGCCAAGCTGCAACAGAACGGGGTGACCGTGATCGGTCTCGGTGGGGCTGAAGGCGACGCGCAGGTGCGGGCCCAGTGCGACCGATTCATCGACCTGTCCAGTTAGGAGCCGGCGCCGCTCCCCTTCTCATCTGCAAGCTGCTAGGGTTCCGCACTCGCTCGGTGCGGCGGCCTGAAATGCACCCTTAGCTCAACTGGATAGAGCGTTGGACTACGGATCCAAAGGTTGGGGGTTCGACTCCTCCAGGGTGCACCACCGTCTTCACGAGGCGCTGCCATGAACGACACGCAATACACACCGCCCAAGGTCTGGAAGTGGGACACCGAAAGCGGTGGCCGCTTCGCCAAGATCAACCGGCCGATCGCCGGCTCAACGCACGAAGCGGAGCTGCCGGTGGGCGAGCATCCGCTCCAGCTCTACTCGCTCGCCACCCCGAACGGGGTGAAGGTCACGGTGATGCTCGAGGAGCTGCTGGACCGGGGCCACGACGCGGAGTACGACGCCTACCTGATCAACATCGGCGACGGCGACCAGTTCTCGAGCGGCTTCGTCGCGGCGAACCCTAACTCCAAGATCCCGGCGCTCGTCGACCACGGCACGGAGCCGCCCACCCGCGTCTTCGAATCGGGCGCCATCCTGCTCTACCTCGCCGAGAAGTTCGGTGACTTCCTGCCGGGGGAACATGGCCCTCGAACCGAGTGCCTGTCCTGGCTGTTCTGGCAGATGGGAAGCGCTCCCTACCTGGGCGGCGGCTTCGGCCACTTCTACGCCTACGCGCCGGAGAAGATCGAGTACGCGATCGACCGGTTCACGATGGAGGTCAAGCGTCAGCTCGACGTGCTCGACCGTCACCTGGCGGAGGCCCGGTACATGGCCGGGGACGAGTACTCCATCGCCGACATGGCGATCTGGCCCTGGTACGGCGCGCTGGCCGCCGGCCATCTCTACGAGGCCGGCGAGTTCATCGAGGGGCAGAGCTACGAGAACGTGAACCGTTGGGGCCGGGAGATCGCCAAGCGGCCGGCGGTGAAGCGCGGCCGCATGGTCAACCGCGCCTGGGGACCGCCGGAAACCCAGCTACGCGAGCGTCACGGCGCCGCCGACTTCGAGACGAAGACCCAGGACAAGCTCGAGCCGGAAGCGGACTGACTGCCGCCTCAGGCGGCGCCGCCGGCGCGGGTCGACAGTCGGTCCTCAACGCTCGCGCGGAGGTCCTCGATGGCCGCGACGAGATCGATCTTCTCCGGTTCGAGCAGCCAGAGCAGGGTCGTGCCTCTGACAGCGGCGAGGATCTCGAACGCCGTCCCGGTCGAATCGACATCGGTCCGGATCTCCCCGGCCTCCTGCCCTTCGCGAACGGCCTGTTCGATAACGGCGGCGAAGCGGTCGTTGGCGGCGCGAAACAGGTCGATCTTGCCGTTCAGGGGCCCGAGAGAGTCCGTCATCAGCATGAACAGAGCGCGCATCCACTGCTCGGCGTCGCGGAGCAGCTCCGAGTAGCCGGTGAAGATGCGGTTCAGGGCGGCCATGCCGGTCACGCCCTGTTCCGGCTCGAAGACAGCGTCGCTGGCCCTGGTCTGCGAGCGATCGACGATCGCCTCGACGATTCCCTCCTTGGAGCCGTAGCGGAGCGATACGAGGGCGCTCGAATAGCCGGCTTCCTTGCCGATCTGCTCCAGCGTCGTCGCGATGTAGCCCTGGCGACCGAACAGCGTCGCGGCCGCGCGCAGGATCTCGCGTTCCGATTCGGCCCGCCTCTCGGCCTGGGTGCGGCGGGGTCGTCTCGCGGCCTGTCCCTCGGTTCTCGAATTCAAGCGGCTGGACTCCGTTATGCCTGGCTTGGCGCGAGTAAGGTGGTGGCTGGTTACTCAGTAAGACGTTGGCTCCAAGGCCATCGCGACTCTATCCCCCTCGGGTACGCTGCGGGCCCGTGGCGTAGTTCCCCAAGGCAAGTGCGTGGCGACAGGAGGTAGCGTGCAGACGGAGTTCTCGAAGGAGCAGGACCTACTCCGCGACGTCGTGTCCCGGGCCCTGCGCGACAAGTCCCCGGCGACGGCCGTCCGTGAGTTGATGGCGACGGACAGGGGCTACGACCCGGACGTCTGGCAGGAGCTCTGCGGCGACGCCGGGCTGGCCGGCGTCCACGTTCCGGAGGACCAGGGCGGCGCCGGCGGCGGCGCGGCCGAGCTCGGCATCGTCGCCGAAGAGATGGGGCGGACGCTGTTCTGCGGTCCCTGGTTCGCTTCGGCGGCGATGGCCGGGACCGCATTGCTCGAGGCGGCGGACGACTCGGACCGGCGAGCGCTCCTGCCAGGCGTCGCCGATGGCTCGACGATCGCGACCCTGGTGCTCGACGACCTGAACGGTCCGGCCGGCGTCGGCGGATCGATCCGCGCGGCGGGGGACGGGAAGCTGTCCGGGACGGCAGGCCTGGTGGTCGACGCCCATGTTGCCGACCTGTTGCTGGTCGTGGCAGGCGAGGGCGACCGGCTCGGGCTCCACGCGGTCGAGGGCGGCGCGTCAGGCCTTACCGTCGAACCTCTCCAGGTCGTCGATCCGACGCGCAAGCTCTCCCGCGTTGCCTTCGCCGACGTTCCGGCCCGTCGTGTCGGCGATGTGACCGGCGAGGCCCTCGACCGGATCTGGGACCGGATCTGCTCCGCTCTCGCCCACGAGATGATCGGCGGCGCGCAGCATCTCTTCGAGACCACGGTGAACTACACGAAGGAGCGCTTCCAGTTCGGGCGGCCGATCGGCTCCTTCCAGGCGCTCAAGCACCGCTGCGCCGATCTGCTGCTCGAGATCGAGATCGCGCGTGCGCTCGCCCACCACTCGGCGCGCTGCCTCGATGCCGGCGAGGGCGAGCCCTACGCCGCCAGCATGGCGAAGGCGGCGGCTGCCGACGCCTACATGAGCGCGGCGAGAGCCGGCATCCAGTTGCGCGGCGGGATCGGCTTCACCTGGGAGAACGACACCCACCTCTGGTTCAAGCGGGCCAAGGGCTCCGAGGTGCTGTTCGGCACGCCGGCGATCCACCGGGAGCGGATGATGACGATGCTGGAGGGCGCGGCATGACGCCGGAACGGATCCGCCGCGAGGTATCGGCCTGGCTCGACGCGAACTGGCGGGTCGACCGTCCGCTCCAGGAATGGCGGGAGATCCTGCTCGAAGGCGGCTGGGCGGCGCCGCACTGGCCCGAGGAGTGGTACGGACGCGATTTCACGCTCGACCAGACCATGGTGGTCGCCGGGGTCTTCAGGGAGAGGGACGTGGTGCCGGCCGCCCAGGTCGGCCCACGCGGACTGGCCTCGGAGACGATCCTGGCCTGCGGCTCGGACGACCAGAAGCGACGTTTCCTGCGGCCGATCCTGACCGGTGAGCACACCTGGTGCCAGCTCTTCAGCGAGCCGGGCAGCGGCTCCGACCTCGCGGGCCTGAGTACCCGGGCCGAGCTCAAGGACGGCAAGTGGATCGTCAACGGCCAGAAGGTCTGGAACACGAGCGCCCACCACGCGGACTTCGGGCTGCTCGTCGCGCGCACCGACTGGGACGTGCCGAAGCACCAGGGCATCAGCTACTTCCTGCTCGACATGCGGCAGCCGGGGGTCGAGGCGCGGCCGCTCCGGCAGATGAACGGCCACCAGTCGTTCAACGAGGTCTTCATGACGAACGCCGTCGTGCCGCCCGAGGACCTGATCGGCGGCGAGGGCAACGGCTGGCACGTGGCGAAGACCACGCTCTCCTTCGAACGGCGCGGCTTCAGCCGGCGGGTTCGCGGGTCCTCGCTCGACGGGCCGAAGCAGGGGCCGGTCTACGCGGAGTACGAAGAGGAGCTCCGGATCGCGACCGAGCCCTACACCTGGTACCCGCAGCGCGAGGGCCGGGTGGATCTGGTCCTGCCGCGGGCCCGGGAGACCGGAGCGATCAACGATTCGGCGACGCGGCAGGAGATCGCGAAGCTGATCTGCCTGTACACCGGGGCGAGGCTCGCCTCCGACGGCGCGGAGGCCAGGCGCAAGGCCGGCACCACCGAGATCATCCCGGCGGGTTCGATCGGCAAGCTCGCCGCGAGCGTCATCGCGCGCCAGGCTTCCCACGTCCACACGATGATCTCGGGCGCCGACGCCATGCTGAGTGGTGCCGACTCCGCCGCGGACGGGATCATCGCCGAGGTCCTCGTCTCGGTGCCCGCGATCTCGATCGCCGGCGGCACGGACGAGATCCAGCGCAACATCATCTCCGAACGCGTGCTGGGGATGCCGAAGGGGTTCCGCGCCGACCAGGGCCCGTTCCGGGACATCAAGCGCAACGCGTGACTTTGCCCGCGTGGCGGTTCACGGTGGCGGCCGGCCTGCTGGCCGGAGCCTGCGGCAATCCGCTTCCCGTGGTCGACACCGGCGGCGACTACGACCCGCTGGCTGATCCTCTCGTCGATCCGCCGTCGTTGCACGAGCTGTATCCGGTCGCCGAGCCGGAGCGGGCCGACACCGCGACGACGATCGTCCGCCACGACTTCGCACAGCCGGCGACGCTCAACCCGCTCTTTCCGTCCGGCGCGGCGTCCGCCTGGACGATGTTCGGGATGCTCTTCGAGTGGCTCGTCATCCGCCACGGTAGCCCCTCGAACTACGACTGGAACTCGAACGTCGTCCTCGATGTGCAACCGTCCGAGGATCTGCAGTCCGTCACGCTGGAGTTGAATCCCGAGCTGCGCTGGCACGACGGCGAGCCCTGGACCGCGCACGACGTCGTGTTCTCGCTCGAAGCCCTGCGCGACGAACGGGTGCCGGTGAGCTTCTGGCCGACGCCGCGGGACCTCGTCGTCGGGGCCACGGCGGAGGGCACGTACCGGGTGCGCTTCGACTTCGCCGGGCTCCTGGCGCCGCAGTTGCGGCTGGAGGCGCTCGCCTTTCCCGTCATGCCGCTCCACATCGTGGGCAACGCCGGCGAACGCGCTGCCGATCCGAGCCTTCGGTCCTCCCCCTACTACAACCGTTACGGCCGCGAGGCCGTGATCGGCAGCGGTCCGTTCCGCTTCGTGGAATGGCGGAACAACGACCGGGTCGTCCTCGAACGGTGGGAGGACCACTACCTCTTCGACGGCGCGCCGCCGGCCGCGAAGACGATGATCTTCAAGTTCCAGCCGGACCGGAACCTCGCCTTCCTGCAGTTCCTGGGAGGCGAGTACGACCAGATCTACGTCGACGCGAACATCTTCGCCCGGCAGGCGAAGGGGGACCTGTTCGAGGAGAGAGGCGTCAAGGGCCGGCACGCGTCGGCGCTGCTGCTCAGCCTCCTCTGGAACATGGACGGCAGCAACCCGTTCTTCACGGACCCGCTGGTGCGGCGGGCGCTCGCCCACGCCTACGATGCGGAGACGGTGCTGCGGCGGGTCGGCCACGGCCTGTACCGGCGTTCCTACGGCTTCATGGTGGAAGAACGCGGCTGGGACTACGAACCGGCGATCCTCGATCGCGCCCTCGACTACGACCTGGAGCGCGCCGCCCAACTCCTCGACCAGGCCGGCTGGCTCGCCGACCCCGACACCGGTTGGCGCTACAAGGAGATCGACGGCGAACGGGTCCGCTTCAGCTTCGAACTGGCGTACACGGCGGGCCTGACTTACGTGCCGCCGACGCTCGACATCCTGCGCGAGGACTTCAGGCGGCTCGGAGTGGAGATGGTGACCCGCGCCTACGAGAGCGCTTCGCTCAACGAGCGGCGGCTGGCCCACGAGTTCCAGGCGCTCGGGACCATCGTCGGTACGACCCAGGATCCGAACGCTCTCCGCAACCAGTTGGCCACCGACGCCTACGACGGCGGCCGCAACAGCGGCGGCTACTCGAACCCCAGGGTCGACGAGCTCTTCGAACTGGGCAAGCGGGAGCAGGACGGCGAGAGACGCGCCGCGATCTACCGGGAGATCCACCGCGAGGTGTACAAGGACCAGCCGGTGCTCTTCCTGTTTCACGTCAGCTTCCTGTGGGTGTTCAATAGCGACATCCGCGGGGTCGAGCTGGGTCCGATGGGCACGATCCTCCTGTGGCCGACCCCGCCGGAGGGCTGGCCGTCCCGGGTCGGTCCGGGCTGGTGGCGTGAGCGCCAGGCGGCCGAGTGACTTCGGAGCCGTTCATTCCCACCGCCGAGGAGGTGAGCGCGGCGTGGCTCGCGGAGCAGCTCCGCGCCGCGGGCCACGAGGTCGAGGTGCTCGGCTTCGAGGCCTCCGACATCGGCACCGGGCAGCTCGGACGCTGCATTCGCTACCGCCTGGAGTACGGCGAAGGCGCCGCGGACGCGCCCCGCACCCTGGTCGGGAAGTTCCCGTCCGACGATCCGTCCAGCCGGGCGACCGGCGTCGTGCTGCGCAACTACCTCAAGGAAGTGCGGTTCTACCAGGAGCTTCAGGCGCGACTCTCGATCTCGACGCCGCGCTGCTACTTCGCCGGGATCGAAGGCAAAGGCCCGCACTTCGCGGTGCTGATGAGCGACGAGGCGCCGGCGGAGCAGGGCGACCAGATCGTGGGCTGCGACGAGGAGGTGGCGCGGGCGGCCGTGCTGGAACTGGCCGGCCTGCACGCGCCGGCCTGGAACGACGCCTCCCTGCTGCTGGCCGGTTGGCTGGGACGCCCCAGCCCCGAACTCGCGGAGGCCACGCACGGTCGCTACCGGACGCTGCTGCCAGGATTCCTCGAACGCTACGGCGACCGGCTCGACCAGGACTCGCGGGAGATCCTCAGCGTCTACGGCGAGGCCGAGTCGGCCTGGACCGGTGACGCCCCGGAACCCTTCTCTCTCGTCCACATCGACTACCGTCTCGACAACCTGCTGATCGACCGCCGGACCTCGCCGCCCTCGATCACCGCCGTCGACTGGCAGAGCATCACGATCGGGCGTCCGCTGGGCGACGTCGCCTACTTCCTGGGCGGCAGCCTGGATCCGGCCCTCCGCCGGCGATGCGAGGAGAAGATCGTGGGCGCGTACCACCAGCGGCTGATCGCCGCCGGCGTCGACGCTTACTCCTGGGACGCCTGCTGGAACGACTACCGGCTCGGCGCCTTCGCGGGATTCGGCGTCTGCGTGATCGCCTCGATGATGGTCCGCGAGACGGAACGCGGCAACGAGATGTTCGTCGCGATGACCAGGCGGCACACCCGCCACGCCCTCGACCTGAACTCGGCCGAACTGCTGTAGGAGGAGAACTCCCGTGCAACGGATGAACGAACTCGCCTTCTACACCCTGGCCGGTCAGCCCGAGTCCCCGGCCGAGCTGTTCGACGAGGTGCGCGCCGGCGAGGCGATGGGCTTCGGCTCCGTCTTCATCTCGGAGCGCTTCAACGTCAAGGAGGCGGCCACGCTCTCCGGCGCCGCCGCGGCCTGCTCGACGGAACTCGGCATCGCTACGGCGGCCACGAACCAGAACACCCGCCACCCGCTGATCACCGCTTCCTACGCGCTGACGATGCACCGCTTGACCGGCGGCCGTTTCTCGCTGGGCCTGGGCCGCGGCATCGCCCGCGTGTTCGACGCGCTCGGCCTGCCCCGGATCACCACCGCCCAGATGGAGGACTTCGTCGGGTTGATGCGACGGATGTGGCGGGGCGAGACGATCGTCCGCCACGACGGGCCGGCGGGCCGCTTCCCCGTGCTCCGCCTCGGCGCTGAGGCGCGCGACGAGATCCCGATGACCCTGACCGCCTTCGGGCCGAACTCGCTGGCTCTCGGCGGCCGGGCCTTCGACGCCGTCGTGCTCCACACCTTCTTCACGGACGAAACCCTGGCCCGTTGCGTGCGCACCGTGAAGCGAGCCGCGGAACAGGCGGGCCGCGACCCGGCCTCGGTCCGCGTCTGGTCCTGCTTCGCCACGATCGGCGATCACCTCCCGGAGCCGGTGCGCCTGAAGAAGACGGTCGGCCGGATGGCGACCTACCTGCAGGCCTACGGCGACCTGATGGTCGAGACGAACCGCTGGGACCCAGGAGTGCTGAAGCGCTTCCGCGCCGACCCCCTGGTCGCCGGCTTCCGCGGCGCGATCGACAGCCTGGCCACCACGGAGGAGCTCGAACGGATCGCCCCGCTCATTCCCGAAGACTGGCTGGCCCCCGCCGCCACCGGCTCGCCCGCCCGCTGCGTCGAGAAGATCCGCGGCCAGTTCGACCTCGGCGCCGACGGAGTGATCCTGCACGGCGCCAGCCCGGCCGACCTCGAGCCGATCGTCGACTGTTACCGAGAGAGCCGCGACGCGGGCCGTTTCGCGCATCTGGCGGCGAATCCGGCTGCGTCAACGGTCGACCACGATCGCCAGCGGCTGCGCGACCGGCTCGTTGCCGGCGCCAAGTCGCCGAAGGGAGCTGCGGCCGACGCGGACTACTCCGACCGTCTTCGCGACGGGGTCCGCAAGACCGGCCGTCAGTGAGCGGTACGCGCGTTGTTCTGGGCGAGCGGGCACGCCGGGACATCGACGAGGCGGTTGAGCACTAAGTGGACGACGCGGGCCCGGAACCCGCCCTGGCGTTCCGTCGACGTAATGGGCCATGCCCGTCGTTTGATCCGCGAACAACCTGGACCCGGCTCTCCCCGCTACGCGCACGAACTGGACGTTCCCGGTCTGCGCGTCTGCCGGACCGTCGAGGGTCCCTGACCTGGTCCTCCACATAGGGAAGGCGGCGGCGGTGGACGTCTGGTGCGTTGTTCGGTGACCCAGGTGCGAAGCTCCGGCCGCCAAGCGGTTCGGCCCGGTGGTTGGAAGCGACCCGTCCCTTGGCTGAACCCGCAGGCCTCGACCGATGACCTCGCAGGTATGCCGCTGACTACTGTAGTGGTTCAGACAGATCTGAGACGGGTCGACTGAAGCAGTCGTCGTAGGCGGCTGTGGAAATGCTCAGCGTTTTCCACAGCTTGGCGTGGTCGGTTGAAGCGACGAAGGGGGATCTCCAAGCTGCGGTTTCGTCAACAACCCAGCGAAGAGGAGATCCCCCATGCAGGTACGAGTCCTGCCCCGCGAGATTAGCCGGGGCGCACGCACCGCGGCTACCATGAGTCGTCGATCGGAGGCGGTGGAGGCGACGATCAACGAGCGCGTCGAGTTGGTGCGGCGCTGGCGACGGGCAATGGCGATGGGCCTGTCGTCGCAGGAGGCCGCCGCCGCGGTGGGCGTATCGAGGGCGACGCTCTACCGGTGGCGCCGCGACCCGGAGCCGCGATCGAAGCGACCGCGGCGGGTGCGGCCGCGACAGTGGACGAGAGCCCAGGTGCGCGCCGTCGGGGCGTTTCGATGCCAGTACCCGGCCTGGGGCAGGCGGAGGATCGGCCATCTGCTGCGTCATCCGGTAAGGAGGGACAGTTGCGCGGTGGACATCTCGGACGCGACCGTGGGCCGCATCCTGGCTCATCTGGTGGCCACGGGCCGCGTCCGGCCCGCCTTGTGCTTCACCGCCGCGGCGCGCCAGCGGCGCCAGCGGCAGGCGAGGCGAGTCAAACGCCTGCGAGGAGCGCTCAAGGCCAAGAGACCGGGCGATGCAGTGCAGATCGACACTCTCTCGATCTGGTTCCCCAGCAACCACACCGTCAAGCGGTTCACCGCCATAGACCGCTGCTCGAGGTGGGGCCAGGGCATGGCCGCCAGCCGGGCCACCGCCGCCTCCGCCAAACGCTTCCTCGACCGCCTGATCGAACAGGCGCCCTTCCAGGTCAGGGCCATCCAGGTCGACGGCGGCAGCGAGTTCATGGCGGACTTCGAGCAGGCCTGCAAGGACCGGGACATCGAACTTTGCGTCCTGCCGCCGCGCTCGCCCCAGCTCAACGGACGAGTCGAGCGCCTCCAGGCCACCTACCGACACGAGTTCTACGGCTCCTACCAATTGCCGCACCGGATCGAACCCCTCAATCGCTGCCTCGACGACTTCAACCACCACTACAACCGACAAAGACCCCACCAGGCGCTCGGAGGACTCACGCCGTGGCAGTATTTCCAGTCCACAGCGGCTTGATGACCTCCCAGTCTCATATGTACTGAGCCACTACAGAGACTTGCAGCTGACCCCAACACGCTATAGGGTCGTGATCATGGTCTATCTGAATCTTGCCCTCGCTCTTGCCTTCACCACCACTGCTACACCGGCCGAAGAGCAGTGGGCTGCGGTCGCCATGCATGAGTCCGACAACGGTTCCCGCAACGCAACGGCTGTCGTCGGATGGGCTACCGGCGCAGCTACTCAGGAAGAAGCAGTCGAAAGGGCGATGGAGGAATGCGTTGAAAGAGGGGGTACGCCCGATACTCGGGAGAAGGACGATTCCTGGGGCTACTATCCCCCGGGGTTTATGTGTTCAGTGTGGGCTCCGCACCGGCTTGTCTTCGACGTGCCCGGAGGCGGCGCAAACTACGTCATGGTAACTACGGCGTGTGTGGCGCTTGTCAAGGAGACGAATAGCCGGGGGATTATCAGCTTCTGGTCCGGCCATGCGACGTACCGGGAAGACCTCCGCCGCGCCATCGCTGAGTTCGCCGCGTCGATATCCGGAAACGTCGAAACGCTGGCTCTCGTGTGTAGCGACGACAATAGACCTTGATTCGCGGGTATTCAGGCGCGAATAGCCTGCGCGATGCTGAGGGATATGGTTGGCTACGGCTGGCGAGGCACCGAGATCCAGTGTGGTCTTTCCGGCTGGCCGCAGTAGTACCGCTGCGCGGCCGATGAGTCTTGTAGCGCAGGGTGTGAATGGTCTCGAAGCGGCGGCTGGTTCGTCAGAACACCTCCCGGTACTCGCGAATCAAGGTACACATTAGCCGGGGGACCAATGAGAGGCGAGAAACAATGGCACTGACGCGAAACGGTTTCGCTCAACTTCAGAACAATCTGAACGCTCGGGCTCAGGAGGCGAATACGCCTCTGACGCAAGGCCTGCTAGTTGGACTGGTGAACTACTCCCAACATCTCGGTGTGCGCGACCTACCGGAGTCAGAGATCGTGCAGGTGCTGTCTGAACTCGGCGGTCGAGCGATCAGTTTGGCCCGAGAGCGCGACTGGAGGCACGCCAGCGGCCAAGCATTGCAGGAAGCGCTGTACCTGCTCGGGTGTGGGAGGACCTATGAGAACTGCACGGCGGCGGCGGCGCATATTCTCGACAAAACGATCGTGATCAAACCCGACTTGGCGGATGAGCTTCCCGCAGCCGGTGCTCATGACGGGTAGGAGGGGGCTTCCCTGGTCCGCCAGAGTCTGAAGGCGTGGTTCCCTCAGCAGGAGATCAGGCCGGCTTGAACGCGCAAAAGGCGAAACTGGAAGCCGAGTGCGAGGATACCGAGCACCAGTTCGTCTACCGTTCCGAGGCGAATCTCTTCGGGGCGGAGAGAGTGACGGTCTCGGCGAAGGAAGTCCTCTGCCTTATCAAGGCAGCAAGAGAATCGGCAGACAGGAATGAACTGCCCGCCGCGAGGTACTTCCTCGTGCTTGCGGTCTGCCGGCTCGACGAGGCCGTGGCCCAGAGGGGTCGGTTCTGGTTGTGGGTCCATGTCTACGCCGTGCCGCTCTGGATCTACCACACAGCTGTGGTGAGCGCGGCTGCCTGCGTGACGATTCGTCTTGATCTTCTGCACCCACCTGTTGACTCTGGAGCGCCTTGGGGCGTTCTGGTGGCCATGGGACTGTACGGCATCCTGGGTGGTGAAGTGCGGGGGCTCTACTGGTTGTACAGGAAGGTCGAAGGAAGGGCTTTCAGGGCGCAGTTCTACTTTCCGCATCTCGGAGGGCCAGTCCTGAGCTGTGTCCTTGGTGTTCTGAGTTTCGTAATGTTGAACGCAGGTCTTGGAATTTGGAACAGTTCCATCTCGGAGGCTGGGCTGTATGGCTACGGCTTCACGGCTTCGCTGGCCGGTTTCAGTTGGGATTGGTTCGTGAGGAAGCTGACCCAGGCGAGGCGATCGATGAGGTGAGCTCGGTTTCGGACGACCGCTCCAAGATTGCACGAATGGATGAAGAAGGAGACTCGAGGAATGAAACTCAAGCCATATCGAACCAGCTACGACGGGGCTAACGCCTACTGGATGGCGCGCCTTGCACGGGCTGTCTATACGACGAGGGACGGCTCGGCAGCGCCCAATGAAGACCGATATCGTCGCGGACCTGAACTCGGAGGACGGCTACTTTAACGGTGTTGAAGGATTTGACAAGAACAGCGCGCAGGCGATGGTCGTGGACCATGATGACTACCTCGCTGTAGTCTTCCGTGGAACTGACGAGCTTGCGGATTGGGTCGACAATGTGGACGTGAGGAGGGCAGATCGCCTGTTCGGGAGCTTTCACAAGGGCTTCTACGATTCTGTCGAGGACCTTTGGGCTCCGATCGAGGATGCCGTAAGCTCGGCTCTTGCGAACCAGCCGCGCCCAGTGTGGTTCACGGGACACAGCCTCGGAGGCGCCATGGCAACGATCGCGGCCGCAAGATACGTCCACAAGGATCGGCCGTTCTCCGGTGTGTACACGTTTGGCCAGCCCCGTTGCATGGGTCGCCGGACCTCACGCACCTTCAACGCGGAAGCTGGTCGAAGGCACTATCGGTTTCAGAACAACAACGACCTCGTGACCCGGCTGCCAACAAGGTTGTTCGGCTTCAGTCACGTAGGGCAGTTCGTCTACATCTCCGAGGAACGAGAACTCCTGGCCGCGCCAGGCCGGTGGTACAGGTTCCTGGACATGGTCGACGGAGCGTTGGAAGCCGTGAGGGAGAAGGGCCTGGACATGATCGCGGACCACGGCATGGACAAGTACCTGCGCGCGATCAAGGACTGGGGAGAGAGACCACCGAGAGAGGAGTGATGCGAATCGCGGGAGGCTCAGATCCTCTCGCGGGAGGCTCAGATCCTCGCGGAGCAACTGGCTACCGCTAGCAACCAAAGTCCTGGGGCATGTCCGTTTGAGCATGAAGAGCGGGACGCGGTGAGGGTCGCACGTCCGGCGCGCCTTCCCTTGTTGCTAGCCAGACCTGGGCCATCTGGC
The DNA here is from genome assembly GCA_965116955.1 of Thermoanaerobaculia bacterium. Taxonomy (GTDB): domain Bacteria; phylum Acidobacteriota; class Thermoanaerobaculia; order Multivoradales; family Multivoraceae; genus Multivorans. The sequence continues at coordinate 1,181,233 of OZ220742.1, forward strand.
AGTGTCGGCCTATCTCGTCGTTGTCCGGGTTGCTTTCCACCCTTCTCGGCGTCCCCCGGGTCAGGCTGCCCTCAGCTTCGAGCGAGCTGCTGCGACAGGCCGGCGGCGGTGTCGTTTCATCACCGGAAGGTCCGAGAGCGCCTCGTGGCGCCCGATGTCCGCCAGGCAGAGGCGATCGGGAGCATCGGCCGTGAACCGGCAGTTGACCGGGTCCGGTGCCGGGCGGGACTGCTGGTCGCGGCGGGTAGTGCGAGGCCCCTTTGCGTCGACTGATGCCGGCCAAGCCGGCCTCTCGCATCAGGTGAGCGATCCGCTTGCGGTCGACGCGGACTCCCGGCTCCACGAGCTCGGCGTGGATACACGGCGCACCGTACGTGCCCCGGCTGCGCTGGTGGATCTCCCGCATCTGCAGCAACAGACCGCCGTCCAATCGGGGGTTTTCGTTGAACACCCAGGAGGAAACGCCGCCTGATCTACATCACCGGATCCACAACATTCTGGCAGTAGCTCGTCGTTGACGATGACGCATGTCACTGGATCGACGGACCGCTGATCTCTCGTTCGATGGCGTCGAGAGGCTCGCCCAGCAACGCCGCTGCCCGCACCGGCGAGATGATCTGCTCGCCCAGGGCGCGCCAGACGAGTCGTCGGAAACGGCGGGGTTTCTCGAACGCCGCGAAACCGTGCCCGTCAGGGATGGGCTCCGGTTCCGACTTGCGCCAGGAGCGGGCGTAGGTGACGAAAGCACGACGAACGGACGCGGACGGCAGAATGCCGACCTGTCCGAGACGCATCAACATGGCCGACGCGGAGACGCCGTAGGCGCGCTTCAGACGGATGATCTCGTGGTAGGTGACCCGGCTGCGCCGGCTGCCCACTGCCTCCAGAAGGTGCTCCGAGGGAACGAGAAATGCACCAGCGAAGCGGTTCATCGCGGCTTCCTGTTTGATCGCCGGGTTGTCGATCGAGCCGACGACGCGGTGGGCAAGCTCGTGGGCGAGGGTCAGGCGTTTGCGCTCGACACTGATCCGGTTGGAAACCATGACTGCTTCCCCAACGGGCCGTCCGCTTCGCAGCACGCGGCAAGCCAGACCATGCACGCGTTCCGGAAGGTCCTCCTCGACGACCTTGATTCCCTTGTCCTCCAGGAGTTCGCAGAGGCTGGGGATCGGATCCAGACCGAGATTCCAAGTCTCCCGTACGGCGTCCGCTTTGGAGTCGATGGTTGCTTCGCTGACGATGCCGTCCTGGCGTAGTTGCCTGACCCAGTCCACGGAGACGGGAAGATCGAGGATCCGCTCGATCGCCAGATGGCGTTCGAGGTGGTCGATCAGGAGCGCCTCCGCCCTCGCGCGATCGCGGGCGGTGCTCCTGGAGTGTTTGCGGAACTCGAGTCCGTCGAGAGCCTCGACCTGGCTGCTCATCAGGAAGTCCAGGGAAACGTCGAGTGCGTTGCCCAGCCCGACGAGGACAGCCGACGACGGGAGCATCTTCCCGCTCTCGTACTTGCTGATCGCCTGCGCGGTGACCTTCGGAGTCACGCGGTCGGCGAGTGCTCGCATGGAGAGGCCCTCCCGCTTGCGGGCGAGCCGGAGTCGTTGTCCGAACATGGGGTCTTTCTCTCGTCGATCAACTTGGGGTGGACAAACGGAGGCTTGTGCGTCGTAGTGTAAACCACAACCTCGGCCGCTGCGCGAGCGGGCGCTTCGCCGGCGATGCTGCTACCCGGCGCGCTGCGCCCGGATCCGCGCGATCGCCTTCGCCACGTCGTAGCGGTCATCCCCCTCGTATCGGGGCGCCTGCTCGGCGAACGCGGTCTCGACGTCGTTCCACCGGGTTTGCGCGTATTCGATGACGTGGGGATGGGTCAGCAGGTAGAAGCGGCCTTCCCGGATCTGCTGGAGCACCATGGCGGCGGCCTCGTCCGCGGACATGGCGTGTTCCGCGCTCAGCTTGCCCCCGGCCGGGTTCGCTTCCTGGGGTCCGCCGAGGTGCCCGGGCCGGCGCTCGGAGGAACGCCAGATGTTGGTCGCCACCCAACCGGGGCAGAAGACGCTGACGCCGACGTGGTCGGGCAGTTCCGCGCGCAGCACGTCGGAGATGGCGAGCACCGCGTGCTTCGACGCGGTGTAGACGGCGGAACCGGGGAAGGGGATGCCGAGGCTGTGTTCGGAACCCGTGTTCACGATGCGGGATTCCCTGCCGCCTTCGATGAAGCGCGGCGCGAAGACCCGGATGCCGTTCAGCACGCCCTCGACGTTCACGCTGAGGATCCAGCGCACGTCGTCGGCACTGAACCCGTAGGCCGGCGCCCGGCCCGCGCCGACGCCGGCGTTGTTGAACAGCAGTTCGACCGACCCGAAGGCCGCCCAGGCGTCGTCGGCCAGGCGCTCGAGGTCCTCTTCCCGCGCCACGTCGACGCGCGCCGCGAGCGCCTTCGCGCCGAGGGCTTCCACCTCGCCCGCGACGTTCTCGGCGGCCTCCTGTTCCAGGTCGGCGACCGCGACGTTCGTGCCTTCGCGCGCCAGGGCCAGGGCGATGGCGCGGCCGATGCCGTTGCCGCCGCCGGTGATGACTGCCGACGTACCGGCCAGGTCCATGTCTTGTCTCCCTAGCCCCGCAGCAACGGCAGGACGTCGTCGGTGAATCGCTCCGCGGCTTCGCGCGCCGGGGGGCTCGGCGAGGCGAAGTTGGGTCCCGTGACCGCGAACTTGTCGATTCCCAGTTCGACCAGCGACGCGATCCGTGCCGCGCAGTGCTCCGGCTTGCCGACGATCGCGTAGTCGTCGATGAAGTCGTCCGTCAGCGCGGCGGTCTGCTGCCCGCCTTCGCGGCCGTGGGCGGTCATGTCGTAGCTGTCGTGGAGCTTGTGGAACACGTCGGCCTGCTGCTCGTCGGCGGGTCCGGCGATCTCGCCGTACATGACGGAGAAGCGGGCGAACAGGCCGGTGGATGCGCGGCCGAGCTCGCGGCCGACCCGCGGATCGTCACAGCAGACGACATTCACGTAGGCGCCGAACCTGAGCGACTCCGGATCGCGGCCGGCCGCCGCGGCGGCGCTGCAGGCCGTCTCGATGCCCCAGGCCACGCGCTTCGGGTCGGCGCCGACGGCGAGCATGACCCGGTCGGCCTGGCGGGCGGCGATTCCGATCACCTTGGGCCCGGTGGCGGCGACCTCGACCGGGACCTTCGGACCGTCGCCGATCCAGCGGATGCTGCTCGCGGAAGGCCCGTGGGCCAGGCCCAGCTTCTCCGCGAGCGGCGCCGCCTCGTCCGGCACGCCCGTGTTCTCGAAGTCCACCTCCTCGCCGCGCAGGTAGGCCTGCAGGTTGGCGAGGTAGTCCTCGAACCATCCGAGGCGGGCCGGCGCCCGCCCCAGGTGCGCCAGCGCACTGTCGCCGCGCCCGATCCCCAGCACCATGCGTCCGCGCGAAACCCGCTGGACCGACAGCGCCGACGAGGCCGTCGTCGCGGGATGGCGCGTCACCGGATTCGTCACCGACGTCGCGAGCCGCAGCGTCTCCGTTGCGGTGGCGGCCAGCGCGAGGCAGACGTACGGATCCCCGGAGAGGTTCTGCGAATCGACGACGTTCATGCCGTCCCAGCCCCGATCCTCCGCTTCCAGGGCGAACTCGGCGCTTCGGGTCGGCGCGGCGACTGTTGCGGTCCAGAACTCCATGGCTGCCCTTTTCCTCCTTTGGCTCGGATCCCGTCCAAGCGCACCGCACGTTATCCGTCGGGTCGCAGACCCTTGACATCTGGCCCGCCGCGATCGTCGCCGCATGGCTCAAGTACGATGCGCCCCGCGGCTGGCGAGTATAATGCTGGCCGGCCAGCCAGTAACTTTGGGGTAGACGATGCGCATAGTGAGCCTGAGAGGAAATCGCCTGTTCGTGGCGGCCTTGATCGCTGCCGGATTCACGACGGCGGTCCACGCCGACGACTGGCTGCAATGGCGCGGCCCGGACCGTGCCGGGATCTCGGCCGAAACCGGCCTCCTGGACGAGTGGCCGCCCGAAGGCCCCGCCGTCAACTGGCAGATCGAGACGCTCGGTCAGGGCTACGGGACGGTCGCCGTCGAAAGCGACGCGATCTACGTCCAGGGCACCCGGGACGGCCAGAGCGCGGTCTTCCGCCTGCGCGCCGGCGACGGCGGCGAAGTCTGGGTACGGACGCTGGGCCCCCTGTACGACCACACGGACAGGGGTGACGGGCCGCGCTCGGTGCCGACCATCCAGGGCGACTCGCTCTTCGTGCTGAACGGCATGGGCGAGGTGGCAAAGATCGCGAAGGGCTCGGGCGAGGTGATCTGGCAGTTCAACATGCTGGAGCGTTTCGGCAGTCCGAACACCCGCTGGGGCATCAGCGAGTCGCCGCTCGTCGTGCGCGACCGGATGTTCGTCATGCCGGGCGGCCGGGACGGCGCCATCGCCGCTCTCTCGACCGCCGACGGCAGCACGATCTGGCGCTCCAGCGAACTCGGCGACGTGGCCTCCTACTCCTCGCTCATCCTGCGTGAGATCGCGGGGACCGAGGTGTTGATCGGCTTCACCGGCGAGGCTGGCGTCGGCGTCCGGGCCGAGGACGGCGCCCTGCTGTGGCGCTACGAGCGGCCGTCCACCGTGAACGCGATCAACGTCGCCACGCCGGTTCTCGACGGCGACCTCGTCTTCTACTCGGCGTCCTACGGCATCGGCGGCGGCGCGGTCCGGGTCAGCGTCGAGGACGAGGGCGGTTCCTTCGCCAGCGAGCAGGCCTACTTCGAGACCCGGCTCCAGAATCACCACGGCGGCGTGGTCGCCCACGAGGGGACGCTCTACAGCTTCTTCGGCCCCGCGCTGACCAGCGTCGACATCGAGACGGGCGAAGTCCACTGGCGCGCCCGCAGCGTCGGCAAGGGCTCGCTGGTCATGGCCGACGGCAAGCTCTTCCTCCTCGGCGAGAGGAACAAGGTCGGCCTGGCGGTCGCCACGCCCGAGGGTTACGAGGAGCGCGGCCGGTTCGAGATCGAGTACCGCGGCGACTTCACCTGGGCGCATCCGGTCGTCGCCAACGGCGCCTTCTACATCCGGGACCAGGAGTCGCTGACGTCGTACGACGTCGCCAAGTAGCCGCGGCGTGCGATAGAACCGGCCGATGACTCCTCCTGCCCGCCGCTTCGCTTTCGCCGTTGCCGCCTTCTTCCTGGTCGCGTCCGCGGCAACGGCCCAGTTCGGGCCGGTCAAGCTGACCACGAGCGGCTACGTGGTGGGCTTCGTCGACGCCGACGATCCCGACTTCCATACCTACCTCGGCATTCCCTACGCCGCACCGCCGCTCGGCGACCTCCGTTTCCGGCCGCCGCAGCCCGTGACCCCGTCCAGAGCGCCCATCGACGCGATCGTCGAGCCGCCGTCCTGCATGCAGCCGCCCTACCGGGAGGGCGGCTTCTACGCGCAGCCTCTGGGGGAAGTGAGCGAGGACTGCCTGTACCTCAACCTCTGGACCGCGGCCGACGAGGGCGATCGCCTGCCGGTGATGGTCTGGATCCACGGCGGCGCGCTCACCCGCGGCTCGGGATCGCTGCCCCTCTACGACGGCGCGGCGCTGGCGCGCAAGGGCGTCGTCGTGGTGACGGTGAACTACCGGCTGGGCGTCTTCGGCTATCTCGCCCACCCGGCCCTGTCGGCGGAGTCGGAGCACGGCGCTTCCGGCAACTACGGCGTCCTCGATCAGATCTTCGCGCTCGAGTGGGTGCGGGACAACATCGCGACCTTCGGCGGCGACCCGGACCGGGTGACGATCTTTGGCGAGTCGGCCGGCGCCTGGAGCGTCAACGTGCTGCAGGCGTCGCCCCTCGCGCGCGGCCTGTTCCACCGGGCGATCGGCCAGAGCGGCGGCTTCTTCGACGGCCTGCCGGTGCTTCGCTCCGCGGAGGACGACTCGGCCGAGAGCGCCGGCGAGGCCTTCGCCAGACGACTCGGCATCGAGGGCGGCGACGCGGCCGCCCGCCTGCGCGAACTGGACGCAGAAACGCTCCTCGCCGAGGCCTCGAAGCAGGGCGCCTTCGCGACCAGGCCGAACGTCGACGGCTGGGTGCTGCCGAAGCAGGTCGCCGAGATCTACCGGGCCGGCGAGCAGGCCGACGTGCCGGTGCTGGTCGGATCGAACCGCGACGAAGCGACCAGCCTGATGGGCCGCATGCTCCCTTCGAACAAGTCCGGGGTCGAGTTCCTGGTCAAGAGCCAGTTTCCCGATGTCGCCGACGAGTTCTTCGAGGCCTATCCGGTGGCGACCGACGCCGACGCGAGGCGGGCCTTCATCGACGCCTTCTCCGACCGCGTCTTCGCCTGGCACATGAAGACCTGGGCAACCCTCTCGGAGACCGTGCCGTCGCCGGCCTGGCTGTACTTCTTCAGCCACGCTCCGCCGCACCCCGAGAAGGACTTCTACGGCGCCTACCACGCGGCCGAGATCGCCTACGCCTTCGACAACCTGGACAAGCTGGACTACGAGTACGCGGAGGAGGACCATGAACTCGCCGAGGCGATGTCCGGCTACTGGGTCGCTTTCGCCTCCACCGGCGACCCGAACCCGCCGGGCGGCGCGGACCTGCCGGCGTGGCCGGAGTTCAAGCCGGACACGGCCCGGCACCTCGAGTTCGGTTCGACGATCGAGGCCGGCAGCCACCTCCACGGGGACCGCATGGCATTATGGGACCGTTTCTTCGAGGTGACCCAGCCATGAATCGACGCGCGCTTCTTGCGATCGCCATCGCCTTCCTTCTCTCACTTCCCGCCGTGGCTCCGGCCCAGCAGGATGGGCCGCCGCTCAATCCGGTCGGCCTCACCGGCCTCGCCTGGGGCGCTTGGGTGCGGCCCGAGACGAAGATGGAGGACTGGGTCCAGATGGCCAAGCGCCTGTGCCAGGGCGAGGAGTTCTGCAAGATCAACGTCTTCGACGGCCCCGAACTCGCCACCCACGTCGACCCGGTACCCGAGGAGAACCGGAAGGCCCTGAAGTACGTGCTCACGTACGAGGAAGGCGAGTCCCCGTCCGTCACCGTCCGCGAGGTTCATCCCGAAGAGGGCGAAGAACCCCGCGAGTGGACCTTCGACTAACGATTGCGCGGGAAGCCGAGGTCGACCTGGCTCTCCGCCGGGTCCGGCCAGCGCGCCGTGACGACCTTGGCCTTCGTGTAGAAGTGGACGCCCTCCGGGCCGTACATGTGGGTGTCGCCGAAGAGCGACTGCTTCCAGCCGCCGAAGGAGTGGTAGCCGACCGGCACCGGGATCGGCACGTTGACGCCGACCATGCCGGCGTCGGCGTCCTCCTGGAACTGGCGGGCGGCGCCGCCGTCGCGGGTGAAGATCGCGGTGCCGTTGCCCCAGGGATTCTGCTCGACGAGCTGGACCGCCTCCTGGTAGCTGTCGGCGCGGACGACGCATAGCACCGGGCCGAAGATCTCGTCGCGGTAGACCGTCATGTCCGGCGTGACGTTGTCGAGCAGCGAGACGCCGAGGAAGAAGCCGTCGCTCTCGAAGGTCGCGTTGCGGCCGTCGACGACCACGGTGGCGCCCTCTTCGGCGCCGGCGCCGATGTAGCCGGCCACCCGGTCGCGGTGCTCGCGGGTGATCAGCGGGCCCATCTCCGACTTCCCGTCCATGCCGGGGCCGATCGTGAGCTTGCCCATCCGCTCCTGGATCGCGCCGACCAGAGGATCGCCGACGCCGCCGACCGCCACGACGACGGACACCGCCATGCAGCGCTCACCGGCCGAGCCGTACGCGGCCGACACCGCGGCGTCGGCGGCCAGGTCGACGTCGGCGTCCGGCAGCACGACCATGTGGTTCTTCGCGCCGCCCAGCGCCTGCACCCGCTTGCCGGCGCCGGTTCCCGTCTCGTAGACGTAGCGGGCGATCGGCGTGGACCCGACGAAGCTGACCGCCGCGACGTCCGGGTGCGTGAGGAGGCGGTCGACCGCCACCTTGTCGCCGTTGATCACGTTGAAGACGCCGGACGGGAACCCCGCCTGCTCGAACAGCTCCGCCAGCAGCAGCGGCGCCGACGGGTCCCGCTCCGACGGCTTGAGCACGAAGGTGTTGCCGCAGGCCACCGCGTTCGGGAACATCCACAACGGCACCATGGCCGGGAAGTTGAACGGCGTGATGCCGGCGACGACGCCGAGCGGCTCGCGCACCGAGTAGACATCGACGCCGGTCGAGGCCTGCGAGTTGTAGCTCCCCTTCAGCAGGTCGGCGAGGCCGCAGGCGTACTCGATGTTCTCGATCCCCCGCGCCACCTCGCCGGCGGCGTCGGAGAGCACCTTGCCGTGCTCGGCCGTCAGCAGCCGGGCGAGTTCGTCGGTGTGCGCCTCGACCAGGTTCCGGAAGGCGTACATCAGCTTCGTGCGTACCGCCAGCGACGTGCGCCGCCAGTCGCCAAAGGCGTCCCTGGCCGCCGCAACCGCGGCGTCGACTTCGTCCGTGCTCGCCAGGCCGACGGCCGCCGTCTGCTCGCCGGTGGCCGGGTTGAACACCGCGTGGGTCCTGCCCGACTCGTGTTCGACGTGGCTTCCGTTGACGTGATGCCCGATCTTCTTCATGTCCGTGTCTCCTGAACTCAGCCTACTAGGCTGAGCGCGCCAGTAGATCCGCCGCCGAAGGCGGCTCGAAAACGCGCGCCGGCCGAAGGCCGGTGTCCACTCTCGAACCGCTGCTGCTCACTGGGTGTTGACCAGTCAAAGTTCCTGCGGTACGTTCCTACGAGGAGTTCCCATGCAATCGGTCAACGTCAGGCAGCTCAAGAACAATCCCTCCGAGGCTCTCCGTAGCGCCACGGAAGCGCCCGTGCTCGTGCTCAAGGGGGATCACCCGGAGGCCCTGCTGCTTCACCTCGATCTGGAACGGCTGCCCGACAAGCCGGATGTTCTGCTGGCGCTCGCGGCCGCATTGTTCCAGAGCGGCTCTGTCTCCCTGGGCCGCGCGGCCCGTGTAGCGAGCGTTTCCGTCGGGGACATGATCAGCCATCTGTCCCGGCTGGGCGTTGCAGTGGTTCAGGGGGACCGCGAAGATGTCGGGACGGACCTCGAGACGCTCGAGGAATGGCTCTCCTCGTCCTGACCGATGCCAGCCCTCTCGTCGGACTCTCCCGGATTGGGGGAGTGGACTGGCTGAGGGAGCTCTTCGGAACGGTCGAGCTGACCTCGGCCGTCCGGGAAGAAGTCGAACGAGGACACGTTGAACCGGCGATCGCCGCAGCCTTGGAGCACGGCTGGCTTCGAACACGGCATGGTGAGCCACCCGGCGATCGTCCCTCTCACTTGGGCGTTGGCGAGTGGTCCACAATCGTCGCGGCTCGTGAACACGCGGGTCCGGTTCTCGTGCTCCTGGATGATCGTCTGGCCCGGCGGGAGGCCCGGGCGGCGGGCCTCAACGTGGCGGGTACGGCGGCTATCGTCGCGTTGGCTCGCCGTCGCGGTCTGATCGAGTCCGCTCGCGACGTCCTCGAACGGCTGCTCCGATCCGATTTCCGGATCGCGCCAGAGGTCGTCCGTGCCGTTCTGGAGGACGACTAGCTCCCGCTACCCGGCCAGCGCAACCTTCTGGAATCCCGGCATCAGCGCCGGCCCGGAGGCCGACGCTACTCGTCGCAGTCGTCGTAGCGCCAGTGCCACGGCTCCCAGTCGAAGCCGCCGGCGTTGCCCAGCGGGTAGCTCTCGGTGAAGCAGAAACCGGCGGCGTGGCGCTTCAGCCACTGGTACGCCGGCGTGTCCTTGAAGTCGGCGTCGCTGGGCACGAAGTCGACGGCGCGGCCGGTGATGTGCTCTGAGTAGCCCGGCGGCGCGGTCCAGCGGACGGCGTTCAGGAACGGCCGGCCGTTTGCGAGTAGGCCTTCCAGCACCCTCTTCTGAAAGCCGTAGCTGCGGAAACCGGAGTCCACTTCCAGCCCGATTCCCTGCTCCCGGGCGGCCGCCGCCATCGCGACGACGGCGTCCCGCGTTTCCGGAGTGACGTAGATGCCTAGTTCCCCGGCCAGTTCGCTGGGCACTCTCGCCAGCGCGGTCGGGTCGGCGGCCTCGTCGATGCGGTTGCCCCGCCATGGCGGTGGCACGTCGTGGACGACGCCGTTCAGTTCGACCCGTTCGACCGGCTCCTGCGACTGCGCGGCCCCGGGAAGCGCCAGGACCGACGCGCAGAAGCCGACAGCCGCCAATCGGAGCCGCTTCGCGGCGCGTGTTTCTCCCCGGGTCAGAAGACCCGGGGTCACACGCCTTCGGCGGCAGCGGGTCGGAAGACCCGCGCACCGACAGGCGGACCAGTTCCATGCGCGACAGCGCAGCCTGCCGGCTGCGAACGCTGCTAGGATTCGGGTCCCTTCAAGCATCGGTCCATTCTTCCCGAACAAGGACTCAAGCCATGCGCAAGCTCACCCTCGTCTCCCTCGCCCTGTTTCTCATCGGCCTCCCGGCTCTCGCCGCGGAGGGAGACGGCATCAAGCGGATGCCGAACGGCAAGCCCGATCTGTCGGGCGTGTACGACGCGGGCACGATCACTCCTGTCGATCGCCCGCCGCAGTACGGCGACAACCTCTACCTGACGCCGGAGCAGGCGCAGGAGATGGAAGAGGAAAGGGAGAGACTCTGGCGGTCCCTCGAAGAGGACCGAAAGGGCGGCGGCGCCGATCGGACCGCGCCCAAGAAGGGCGGCGACGGCGACAACCGCTTCGGCGGCGGCGGCGTCGGTGGCTACAACGCGTTCTGGATCGACCCCGGCTCCGAGGCGGTCATCGTCGACGGCAAGTTCCGCACCTCGATCATCTACGAGCCGAAGAACGGCCGGCGCCCCGCGATGACGCCGGCGGCCATGCGCCGGATGGCGACGAACTTCGCGTCATTCATTCACAACAACGACGGCACCGCGTCCTGGCTCGACCAGGACGGCCCCGGGCCGTTCGACGGTCCCGAGACGCTGGCACTGGCCGAGCGCTGCCTGCTCGGTTTCGTCGGTGGCCCCCCGCTGTTGCCCAGCCTGTACAACAACTACGCGCGGATCATGCAGACCGAGAACCACGTCGTCATCATGGCGGAGATGGTCCATGACGCGCGGATCATCCCCATCGACGGCGAGCACGGTCCCGACGGGATCAACTGGTGGCTCGGCGACGGCGTCGGGCACTGGGACGGCGACACCCTGGTCGTGACCACCCGCAACTTCCGCAACGAGACCGGCCTGCCCGGGGGCAGTGAGACGATGGTGGTGGAGGAGCGCTTCACCCGGACCGAGGACGGGAACCTGCTCTACCACTTCCGCGTCGACGATCCGAACTCCTGGACGGCGCCCTGGGCGGGCGAGTACACGTGGCAGGCGAAGGACAGCCTGGTCTACGAATACGCCTGCCACGAGGGCAACTACGCGATGGGCAACGTCCTGCGCGGCGCCCGCCTGCTCGAATCGGAGTACGACCAGCCCCAGAGCTCCGGCGGAGAGTAGCGCCTCACTCCCACCGGAACGCCCACACGGCGAGCCCGAAGCAGAGGACGGCCCACGCGGCCAGCCCCAGGACCGGTGCGCCCTGGGTGAACAGCGGCTCGCCGCTGTTCACCATCGCCCGCATCGCGTCCGCCAGGAAGGTCAGCGGCAGCCACTTCGCGAACCCGAGGAGCCAGTCCGGCAGCGCGGTCTGCGGGAAGAACACGCCGGACAGGAACATCAGCGGCAGCGACACGATGTTCGCGAGGGGCGCGGCGGTGTTCTCCGTCTTCGCGATGCCGGAGATCGCCAGGCCCAGTGAGGCGAACACGAGGCCGCCGAGGAAGATCAGGGGAATCACTTCCAGCCAGAACAGCGGGTAGCCCGGGGCCACCTCGACCCGGGACACGAGGATGCCGACGAGCAGGAGGACGTTCGTCTGCATCACCAGCAGCAGGAGCCTGGTCGTGAGCGAGCCGACCAGGAAGTGGTTCGGGCCGATGGGCGTGGCGTAGAGCCGCTTGAGCACGCCCTGGTTGCGCAGCCGGACCAGCGTGAAGACGACGCCGAAGAGCGCGCTCTGCATGATCGCCAGCGAGACGATCCCCGGCACGATGAAGCCCTTGTAGCCCTGGCCGCGGCCCGCGATCTCGGTCGGGGAGATCGTCGCCCAGTTCTCGACCCGGTACTCCGCCGGAACGTTGGCGACGGACTTGAAGACGCCCTCGAGCACCTGGCCGAGGATGGACCGGGCGGCCTCCGCCTCCTGGGCTTTCCTGCCGTCGAACGTGAGGTCGAGCGTCGAAGAGGAGCCGAGTTCTCCGAAGCCCTCCGGGATCACCAGGAACGCCGTGATGTCGCCGGCCAGGACTTCCCCCCGCAGGTAGTCGGCATCGTCGGACTCCGGCACGTTGAACAGCGGCTCGCCGCCGAGGTCGCCCTTCAGCACGGACACCAGCAGCGTCGACGCCTGGTTCTTCGCCTGGTCGACGATGCCCACCTGCGGCGGCGCGAAGCTGCCGAAGTCGAAGAGGCCGAAGACGACCATCATCACGGTCGGGAAAGCCAGCGACCAGAAGATCGCCGCGCGGTCGCGGAAGAACATCTTCAGCTCGGCGCCGATGAACGCCAGATAGATCTTCACGGCGGGATCGCTACTCGACGAGCTGGTGCCCGGTCAGATCGAGGAAAACGTCTTCCAGCGTCAGGGCGCCGTCCCGGCGGACCGACTGGCCGCCGCGGTTCGCCAACTGCTCGATCAACGCCTGCGGCGCGTCCACCGCGACGATCGAGCCGCGGTCGATGACCGCCACGCGATCGCAGAGAACCTCCGCCTCTTCCATGTAGTGGGTGGTCAGCATGATCGCCATGCCGTCGGAGCGCAGGCCGTCGATCAGCTTCCACATGCTGCGGCGGGCCTGGGGGTCGAGCCCGGTCGTCGGTTCGTCGAGGAACATCGCGACTGGCTGGTTGACCATGGCGACCGCGATCGAGAACCGCTGCCTCTGGCCCCCGGACAGATGCTTGTACCGGGACTTCGCCCGATCCGCCAGGTCGACCCTCGCCAGCATGTCGTCGGGCGAGGCGTCCGAGCCGTAGAGCGTCGCGAACAACTGGACCGTCTCGCGCAGCGTCAGGTTGTCGAAGAAGGCGTTCTGCTGGAGCTGGACGCCGATCATGCTCTTGACCCTCCGGCGGTTCTTCTTCACGCCGACGCCGTCGATGAACGCCTCGCCGCCGTCCGCCTGGCGGAGTCCCTCCAGGATCTCGACCGTCGTCGTCTTGCCGGCCCCGTTGGGGCCCAGCATGCCGAAGATCTCGCCCCGATGGACCTGGAACGAGACCCCGTCGACAGCCAGGAGTTCCCCGTAGCTCTTGCGCAGGTCCCGGACGTCGATGACGACGTCGTTGGCCATCGCCGCGGCCGCGATCTCAGTCGTCGAGGCTGGCCCAGACGTAGCCGATCCAGACCGGCTCCGGCGACAGCGGGCCGTTGCCGTAGGGCGCGTACTTCTCCGGCAGCCCGTCCTCCTGGACGTCTTCCAGCGACTTGCCGGCGCTCTTCTGCCGGTCGATGTAGTCGATCGTCTCGGCGACGTAGTCGTGGTACTTCTGCAGATCGGCCTTCGTCGCCAGCGGCCCGTGGCCGGGGATGATCTGCGTTTCGTCGTCGACGATCTCGAGCAGTTGGGCCATGTTGTCGCGCAGGCCGAGCGCGCTGCCGCCGACATCCCGGTCGATGTACGGGTACCCGCCGAGGTTCGGGAACTGGTCGCCGGCGTGGACCACGTTCGAGTCGCGGAAGAAGATCGCCGCGTCGCCGTCCGTGTGGGCCGGGTTGCCGAAGTGGATCACGTCGATCGCCTCGCCGTTCCAGTGCAGGGTCACGCTCTCGTTGAAGGTTACGATCGGCAGCGCTTCGGAGGGGAACGGCGTCGCCGAGAAGTTGGCCCCCGCGTGCCGGTTCTCCAGCAGGCGCTTGCGCACGTTCGCGTGCGCGACGATCGCCGAGTCGGCCCCGAAGCCGGCATTGCCGCCCGCGTGATCGAAGTGGTAGTGCGAGTTGACGACGAAGTCGATCCTGCCTTCCTGGATCTTCGCCACCGCCGCCTTGATCTTGGGCACCACCGGCATCATCGCGTCGTCGACGATCAGGATGCCGTCGTCACCCGCGGAGACCGCCAGGTTCCCGGCCAGCCCCGGCTCGGGCAGCAGCAGGTACACCGTGTCGCTCAACTGCGTCTGGTGCCAGACGATCTGCTCGCCGGCCTGGTTGGCCCACGCGTCGATGTCGAGTTGGGCCTTGGCCGGGATGGCGACCGCGAGGGTCAGGGCCGCGATGGCGAGGCAAAGGCGGGCCGGGCGAGTGCGGTTCTTCGGGCTGTATTCGATCATCGTTCCTCTCCCGTTCAGGGTTGTGGCCGCCAACCCTATCGTCGCGAAGACGGCGACAACCGCCGGCTCTCCTCCGTCGCAACCAACTCCACCGGCCCCTTCGCGCCCTCGATCACCAGCCGCATCTCCGGCTCTCCGTCCGAGACCTCCACGTCCAGCCCCAAACCCGCCAGCACCGCCCCGAGATCCCCCGCGTCCGGCGTCGAGATCCCGAACGACACCAACTCGCCGCCCACCGGCGTCGTCGCCGCCGGGTGCGGCGAATCCCGCCAATCGATGAAGAACGGCATCCCGTAGCCGCCTCCCTGCGGGAACAGCAGGTCCCACACCAGGAGCCCGCCGTCGGCGGTGCGCCTCCGCGTCTCCACCGGGCCGACCGACGAGATCCCGGCCTCCTCCAGCAACCCCTTCGTAACGACGAGATCGCCCTGCGCCGCCCAGGTCACGAGCCCCCCGGCGCTCATCGCGGCCATGCCCGTGACCATCTGGCTCTCGACGGCTTGCGCCGGGTCCGGCGCGATGATCTCCAGGTACGTGTCGCCCAGGCTCAGCAGGGCGTTGCGCGTACCGAGCCCCTCGTGCGAGCCGCCGAACACCGGCGCGGCGCCGAAAGTGTCCTCGGCCCATGCCATCCCCTCGTCGAGATCGGCGACCGCGTACATGAAGTGATCGATCTTCATCTGCGTGCTCTCCTGGCCGTTTCCGGGCGGAACCCGCACACCCGCTCGTCGGCGTTGCCGGTGCAGTTCGAGCCGAACAGCAACAAAACGACGACGGCGGTCGTCCTTTCATCAAGTCATTCCATTCTAGGAGCCTGCCATGAGACAGTTCGTCCTGATCGCCGCAGTCGTCGCCCTGGCGCTCGCGCCCGCCGCCCTGGCCGCTGACAACGCCGCCGTCCTCGGCAAGTGGGAGTCGACGACCGAAACGCCCCAGCGCACGTTCCAGGTCGTGTTCGAGTTCACCGAAGTTGACGGAGAACTCAAGGGCACCTGGAGCAACCCGCGAGGGCGGAGCGGCGAGCTCACGAACGTGTCCTGGGACGGCGAGACCGTCAAGTACGAACGGGATCTCGAGGCTGGAGGTCAGGTCTTCAGGCTCTCCTACGAGGCGACGGTCGACGGCGACACGATGAGCGGCAAGATGACCACTCCGCGCGGCGAGCGCGAGTTCACTGCCACGCGCAGCAAGTAGTCACACACTGGGTGCGCCTGTCGGTGCGCCGGCCGTCTGGCCGGCATCCGGCGCTCAGTGCCGGCCTTACTCCAGGTGCTTCTTGAAGAAGCTGCTCACCTCCTGGAACACGTCCTGCGACTCCGGCGACGCCGGAAAGATCAGGTAGTCGGCGTGCGCGACACCCTCGTAGACGTGCAGGTCCGCGACCACCCCGGCCGCCCGCAGCTTGCGGTGGGTCCGCGCCGTGTCGCTCAGGAACATGTCGCGGGTGCCGGTGATCAGGTAGGTCGGCGGGAACCCGTCGAAGTCGCCGTAGACGGGGGAGAGCAGCGGATCCTTCATGTCGTGGCCGTCGGCGTAGAGTCGCGCCGCGGCGCCCAGGAACCCGTCGTAGGTGACCAGGATGCGGTCCAGCCCCTCGTTCGTGAACAGGCTGTCGCTGGTCTTGGTCAGGTCAGCCCAGGGCGTTCCGGCATAGATAGCTCCCGGCACGTCCAGACCCAGGGCGATGAAACGGTGCACCGCCGCCAGCGACAGCCCGCCGCCCGCGGACGTACCGCCGATGGCGATCGACTTCGCGGACCGGTTCTCCAGCAGGTGCCTGTAGACCGAGACCACGTCCTCGACCGCGGCCGGGAACGGGTGCTCCGGCGGCATGCGGTAGTCGACGGACACGGCCGGGATTCCCGCGCTGGCCGCGACGATGGCCGCCTCGGAGACCGAGGCGTCGCCGCCGTTCAGGACGTAGCCGCCGCCATGGATGTGCAGGAAGAGGTGATCCTCATGCCGGGGATGGACCTTCTCGGGCACCACCCGGTAGACCGTCACGCCCTCGACCTCGCCTTTCTCGATCGAGACACCGAACCCGCTCGCGATCTGGTCGAGGTTGGCGTTGGCCGTCGCCTTCTGCATCACCAGCCACTGTTCGTCGCTCTGCGGCGTCTGCTGCTTCGACGCGGCGACGTTCGGGGCCGGCGTCGCGGCAAGAGCGGACCGAAGAACGTCGCTCGCACCGGCGGGCGGCGGCACCACGCGCTCGCCGATCGTCCAGGAGCCGGCCTCCTGGGCTGCCGCCGGCTGCAGGCCGGCGAGGATGAACACGATGGCCAGGCTCAACGCCAGTGGAACGGCGAGTGCGGTTCGAGACTTGGATCTCTTCACGGGTCTTTCTCCCTTTAGCGAATGCAGTGTGCGGCGGACGATACCCTCTGCGTCGATCCACGACGCCGATGATCACTGCTGTCCTCGCCCTTGCCGCCGCCGTCCAAGCCGTCGCGCAGTGGCCGCCGCCGCCGCTCTACGGCGCCGCTGAACCGGCCCGCACGTGCGAGAGCCTCCTCGGTATCCGAATCACCGACGTGACCGTCGAGTCGGCAACGCTCGAAACCGCCGGCCCCGACAGCCCGCCCTACTGCGGCGTAGCCGCCGTCGCCAGCCACCCACCAGCCAACGACCGCATCACGATCTGGGTCGCCCTGCCTACCGAAAACTGGAACGGCCGCTTCCTCGGCACTGGCGGCGGCGGGTTCTCCGGCGGCAGCCCGCGCTCCCTCCCGGCGGCCGTCCGCGAGGGTTTCGCTGCGGTAGCCACCGACACCGGCCATGAACAGAACAGCGGCAGCTTCGCGCTCGGGCCGGACGGCGCCCTCGAGTGGATGCTGATCCGCGACAACGCCTACCTCGGCATCCACGCGATGACCCGGGTCGGCAAGGAACTGACCGCGGCCTTCTACGGCCGGCAACCGAGCTACTCCTATTTCCGCGGCTGTTCCACCGGCGGCCGCCAGGGGCTGATGGAGGTCCAGCGCTACCCCGGCGACTACGACGGCGTGCTCTCCGGCGCACCGGCGATCAACTGGGACCGCCTGCACCTCGCCCAGATGTGGGGCCAGCTCGCCATGCTGGAAGCGGGCCACTTCGTTCGTCCGTGCGTCTTCCGGCTCGCCCAGGCCAAGGCGGTTGAAGCCTGCGATCTCCAGGACGGCCTGGCCGATGGCGTGATCCCGGAGCCCCGCCAGTGTCCGTTCGATCCCGCCGAGCTCCTCGGCGCCGAGGCCGAAGGCTGCGGCCCGATCACAGAGACCGACGTCGCCGTCTTGCGGAAGATCCTCGAAGGCCCCCGCAGGCGCGACGGCTCCTTCCTCTGGTACGGCCTGGCGCCCGGGACCGACTTCACGGCCCTGAACGGGACGGCCGTCGACCCGCCCGCGGGCCAGCCGATGCGGATCACCCTCGACTGGTTCCGCTACTTCCTCGCCCGCGACCCGGACTTCGACTGGACCGAACTGAACCACGCTGCCTACGAGCACTACTGGGACCAGTCCGTCGAGGAGTTCGGGCGCGTGTTCGGCACCGACCGCACCGACCTGTCCGGTTTCCGCGACCGCGGCGGCAAGGCGATCGTCTGGCACGGCTGGTCGGATCCCCTGATCTACGCCCAGGGCACCGTCGACTGGTTCGAAGGCGTCGAAGACCGCATGGGCGACACGGGCGACTTCCTGCGCCTGTTCATGGTGCCGGGCGCCAGGCACTGCCGCGACATGCCGGGCATCACCCCCGAGAATCCCTTCGCCGCGGTCGTCCGTTGGGTGGAGGAGGGCGTTCCGCCGGACACGCTGGGCGCGGTGCGCCGGGACGAGGCTGGCGAGGTGCTTCAATCGCGGCCCATCTGCCGTTATCCGAAAGCCGCGGTCTACTCCGGCAACGGCGACCCGAAGGACGCGGCGAGCTTCGAGTGCCGGGAGTTACCCTGACCGACCTGACCGGCTAGAGAGAATCACGATGGCTCGACTCCCGTATCTGGACGAAGACGATCTCGCCCCCGAAGACCAGCGACTCCTCGATCCGCCGCTCAACATCTTCAGGGTCCTGGCGTACTGCCCCGCGGGCGCCCGAGCGTTCGGCCGTCTCGGCCTCTGGATTCGCTTCAAGACCAGGCTCGATCCGCGCCTGCGCCAGATGGCGATCCTCCGTGTCGGCGCCATAACGGGCACCGACTACGAGTACAGCCACCACATCGAACTCGGCCGCCAGTTCGGCCTGTCCGACGACGACATCCGGGCCGTCGTCGCGGGGCCGGAGGACGACTCGCTGACGGAGGTCGAACGCCTCGTCCTCGCCGCGGCCGACGAGATGACGAACGGTGTCGGCATCGGCGCCGAGACCTTCAAGGCATTGCAGGGTCACCTCGACGAGGGGATGATGGTCGAGTTGACGATGACCCTCTCCTACTACAACGGCGTCGTTCGGATACTGAACTCGCTGGACATCGACGTCGAGCCCGACTACAAGCGCTACCTGGAGGAGTTCCCGCTGGATCGATGAACACGCGTTTGGAACAGGTTCCCTCTGCCGGGGATCGAATCGACTTCAGCGGCCGGACCGCCGTCGTTACGGGCGGCGGCACCAGGGGCGACGGGATCGGCAACGGCCGCGCCGCCGCGATCCTCCTGGCGCGCGCCGGCGCCGAGGTCGTCGTCGTGGACCTCAACGAAGAAGCAGGTCGCGGCACCGTCGAGATGATCGAGCACGAGGGCGGCGCCGCCCGGCTCTTCGTCGGCGACGTGACGAGCGACGAGGACTGCGCGGCCCTGGTGGCCTTCGCGCGGGAAGGCTCCGCGCCGCCCACCGTGCTGATCAACAACGTCGGCATCGGAGCGCCCGGCACCGTCCTCGACACCGAGCCGGAGCTCTGGGACCGGGTAATGAAGGTCAACGTCCGGTCGATGGTCCAGGCGTCCCGCGCCCTCATCCCGTCGATGGAGGAGGCAGGCGGCGGCTCGATCGTCAACATCAGCTCGATCTCCGCGATCCGCCCCAAGGGCCTCACCCCCTACTCGGCGTCCAAGGGAGCGGTCATCTCGCTGACCCGGGCGATGGCCGTCGACCACGCCGGCGCCGGCATTCGGGTGAACGCCGTGCTGCCGGGGCCGGTCTGGACGCCGATGGTCCAGCGCCCGACGATGACGCCCGAGATCCGCGAACGGCGCAAGAACGCCTCGGCGCTGCGAATCGAGGGGACCGGCTGGGACGTCGGCCGCGCGGTCGTGTTCCTGGCTTCCGAACACGCCCGCTACATCACGGGCCAGGCGCTGGTCGTCGACGGCGGCGTGACGGTACTCTCTCCCGTCCGCTGACCGGCGCCGCCCGGCGCCGCCGACGCCGACCCGCAGGAGAGGATTACCATGGCTCGACTCCCCTACCTCGACGTGGACGATCTCGCCCCCGAAGACCGGGAGCTGCTCGACCGGCCGATCAACCTGGCGCGGATGCTCGCGCACAGTCCCGCGGGGACCCGCGCCTTCCGCCACACGGGCGCCTGGATCCGCCACACGTCACGCTTCGATACGCGGCTCCGCGAGATGGCCATCCTGCGCATCGGCGTGCTGACCCGCACCGACTACGAGTACAGCCACCACATCGAGCTTGGCCGCCACTTCGGCATGTCCGACGACGACATCCGCGCCGTCATCGCGGGACCGGGAGCCGGGGAGCTCCCGGAACTCGAACGGCTCGTCCTCACCGCCGCAGACGAAGCGACCAAGGGCCTCAGCGTTAGCACCGAGACCTTCGACGCCCTGCGCCGTCACCTGGACGCCGAACTCCTCGTCGAACTGACGATCATCGTCTCCTACTACAACGCCGTCGTGCGTATGCTCCGATCGCTCGAGATCGACGTCGAGCCCGGCTACGAGCGCTACCTGGAGGAGTTCCCCCTGCCACAGCCGGATCGAGGAACCGGCCGCTTGCAGTAGAGCGTCAAGCCGCGCCGACAACCGTTCTCTGGGTGCGCGGGTCCTCTGACCCGCTGCCGCCGCAGGCGGCCAACCGCAGCCCTAGTTGACCCCAGGCGCCGTCAACCCCGTCTGCGTCAACAGGAACGTGGCCTCCGCGGCGACGAACTCGATCCGCTCCGACATCGGCAGGCCCCGGCTCGCCGCGTGCCCCGCGTACGGGTGGTAGCGCATGATGACCGGCAGTCCCGATGAGGTCGCCGCCTGCAGCCGGGCGGCGACCTTGCGGGCCTGCAGCGGGGGCACGCGGGTGTCCAGGTCGCCCTGGGTGAGCATGACCGCCGGGTAAGCGACGCCGTCGCGGATCGCCTGGTAGGGCGAGAAGCCACGGAGCGACTCGAACTGGTCGGCGATCTCGCCGTCGCCGTACTCGAGCAGGGCGGGCATGTTGTTCGTCTCGGTGAAGGTGTAGAAGCGGATCAGGTCGAGTTCGGGGAAGCCGCAGAGGACGGCGCGGTAGAGGTCGGGGCGCTGGGTGAGGGAAGCGCCGACCAGGAGCCCGCCGTTGCTGGCGCCGTGGATGGCCAGGCGTTCCGGGTCGCTGTAGCCCTCGGCGACCAGCCATTCGCCGGCCGAGATGAAGTCGTCGAAGACGGTCTGCTTGTTGTGGAGCATCCCGGCTTGGTGCCAGTCCTCGCCGTACTCACTGCCGCCGCGGAGTGTGGCGACGGCGTAGACGCCGCCGGCCTCGAGCCAGAGGGCCGCCAGCGGGTTGAACCGCGGGGTCAGGGAGACGTTGAAGCCGCCGTAGCCGTTGAGCAGGGCAGGCGTCGTGCCGTCAGGCTCGAAGTCCTCCCGGTGGGCGATGTACATCGGCGCGGAGGTGCCGTCCTTCGAGGTGTAGGGCACCTGCTTCAGGACGTAGCCGTCGCCGTCGAAAGGCGCTTGCGCTTCCCGGAAGATCTCACGCTCGCCCGTTTCCAGATCGAGCAGGTACGTGACCGGCGGCTGCAGGTAGGAGACGAGCGACAGCAGCGCCTTGCCTTCGCCGGCGCCGCGGATGCTGGCGTTGTGGTGCTCGGGCACGTCGACATCGCCGGCCGGCGTGCCGTCGAGTTCGAAGACGCGGATCCGGCTCGCCACGTGGTGCAGGTAGGTCAGGTAGAGCCTGCCGTCGATCACCGACACGCCCTGGAGGACGTCCTCGGCTTCCGGCACGACCTCGCGCCAGTTCCCAACCCCGGGTCGGTCGAGATCGACCTCCATCAGACGGTTGAGCGGCGCGTCCAGGTTCGTGCGCACGAACAGCCGGCCGTCGTTGTAGTGGGTGTTGAAGCGGGCTTCCAGGCCTTCGACGATCGGCGTGACCCGCCAGGTGCCGATCTCCACGAGGTATACGTCGCTCCGGGCCCATCCGTGCTGAACGCCGACGAGCAGCTTCTCCTCGTCGAGCTGCTCGGCGCGAACGAAGGCCCGCGGCCCGATGTCCTCGCCGAAAACGAGAGCGTCCTCCGCCCGTTCCGTGCCGAACCGGTGGAAACGGACGCGCGAGCCTTCGACGCGGTCGCGGACCGTGTAGTAGATGCCGCTGCCGTCCTTCGCGAAGAAGGCCTGGTCGTTCAGCGCCCGGGGCATCTCGAAGTCGAGGTCGGCGTTCTGTTCGAGGTCGCGCAGGCGGACCGTCGTCTCGTCTTCACCGCCGATGCGGACGTTGTAGAGCATCTGTCTCCCGTCGGGCGAAACGGAGACGATCCCGAGGTGGGCGTACTCGCTGCCGGTTTCCGCGGGGTCGATCACGACCTCGTACTCGCCGGCCGGGTCGATCTTCGTCGGTCCGGCCTCGGCATCCTCGGGCGCCGGACGCCGGACGATCTGCGCCAGTTCTTCGCCCGGCCGGCGAAGCGTGAATAGCTCCCACTCGCCTGCCTTGTTCGGCGAGCCGACGGCCGGCGTGTCGATCAGCTCACTCAACCGCCGCCGCGCCCACTCGCGCTCGGGCGGCTCGCCGACGATCAGCTCGGCGTACTCGTTCTGCAGGTCGATGAAGGCCCGGGTCTCCGGGCTGTCCTGGTCCTCCAGCCAGCGGTAGGGGTCCTCGAACTCGACCCCGTGGAGCGTCTCGGTGAACGGGATCTGCTCCGTCGCGGGCGGCGGCGGGTAGTCGCCGCCGCAGGCGGCGAAGCAAAGGAGAAGCAGGCCCACGCAGATCCAGGTAAGCGGCTTCTTCATGGCGGAGACTCCTCGCTACGGCAGTCGGAACTCATGTCGCTCTCCTCGCCGGTTCTCGAGACACCGCGGGCGACCTCGCCCATCAGCGAGGCTCAGGATCCTAGCGACTCGGAGGCGTCTTCGTTGACCAACCGCGGCGCGTCTGGCACAGTGATCAGCGTGAGCACCACGCTCAAGCGTGTCGTCGCGGTCGCCGTCCTGCTCGTATGCCAGACGCCGGGTGCGTTCGTGTTCGCTGCCGGACTGGACCTGGCGGCGCATCTCTTCCCGTCTGGGCACGAGCACGACACCGCGGCCCTGGCGAGGTCGGCGACGCACGGGCACCACCACGACGACGAAGTGGTGCCCGACCACGACCACGACGTCACGCTGGACGCCGAAGCCGACCTGCTGCGGCCCGCCCCGTCGTCGTGGGCTGTGCTTGCCGCGCCGCTTTCGCCGTCCCTGACGCTCGCCGAGGGAACGCCCTACGACGCGGCGTCCCGACGCGGACCGCCGGCGCCACTCTTCCGGTCTCACTGCGCGCTGCTGCTCTGATCCGCGGCCCTGGCCCGGGTGCGATTCGTGCCCGGAACCTGGACGTGGAAAGGAGTCAGCATGCATCGTTTCATCCTGATCGGCCTCCTTGGAGGCTTCTTCGCCGTCGGCGGCGCGGCACAGGACCGGCCTGTCGTCACCGAGGCCGAGTTCCTCTCGGTCCTCGATGAGACGCACCCTGCCGTCAGGGAAAGCGCCGAGGCAGTAGGGCTCGCCGAGGCGCGTCTGCTGGCGGCGCGGACGTTCGACAATCCGGTCGTCGAGGCGGTGCGCGAGGATCCCGCCGGTCCGATCGGCCAGACCGACATCCTCGTCTCCTGGCAGATTCCGGACGCCGCCCGCGGCCCGGAGATCCGTGCCCGCGAAGGCGAGATGGGCGCTGCGCGTCGTCGCCTGGCGTACGACCTGCAGGGCTATCGCCTGGCGATGAGGGAGGCCTACGCGGGCTGGGCCGTGGCCGACGCGCGGCGACAACGGCTGTCGACTCAGGCCGAGCGGGTCGAGTCGCTCGCCCAGCGGGAGGCCGTCCGCGCGGAGGGAGGAGAAGCCTCGGGTCTCGAAGTCCGCCGGCTCCGGTTGGCCGCCGCCACGCTGCGATCCCGCGTCGCCCTCGCTGACGGGGCGAGCGAACGGGCCAGAGCCGAAGCGGCGGCCTGGCACCCCGGCCTGCCGCCTGACGCGCGGCCGCTTCTGCCGGAGTTGCCGGCCGCGCCGTCGCTTGAAGGAGCGGACACGCGGGTGCGTGCCGCCGAAGCGGACCTGGCCGCGGCCGAACTGGTTCAGCTAGCGACCCGGCCGATCATCGCTTCGCCCGAACTCACGCTGGGCTGGCGCCGGCAGGACCTGACCCCCGGCGCCGTCGACGGGCCGATCTTCGGTGTCGCCTGGTCGGTGCCGCTCTTCGACCGGCGGCAGGCGGCGCGGCAGAGCGCCGGCGCCGGCCTGGAGACCGCTCGGGCAAGGCTCGAACTCGCAGAGCGCGAATCGACGGCGGCGCGCGCCGCCGCGAGAAGGAACTTCGCGCGACTTTCCGCGGCCCTCGCCGAGGCCCGCGAGGAAATCGGCGCCACCGAACGGATGCTGGACGGTGAGGAGGCCGCGTTTCGCCAGGGTGAGGCGGGCCTGACGGACTTGCTCGAGACGCACCGTTCGGTGACCGAGGCGGAGTTGGCGTTGCTCGACCTGCACGAGGCGGCGCTGGCGGCGCATCGGGAACTGGAACGGCTGGCGGCCAGCCGGGAGGGAGGGCCGGGGTCATGAGGTGGGGTGAAGCGCGGATCGTTGTGGCGGTGTTGGTGCTCGTGGGGTGTGTCAGTACTCCGCCCGCCGAGGAGCAGGATCACTCTCACGAGAGCTGGACGGTCACGGCTCTCGGCGAACGGTTCGAGGTTTTCCCGGAGATCGAGGCGCTGGCCGAGGGCCACACGGCGATGGCCTACACTCACGTCACGCGCCTGGCCGACTTCGCGCCGCTGGTGCAGGGAACGGTCGAGATCATCCTCGTTGATGGCTCCGGCGAGCAGGTCTTCCGCGCCGACGGGGCGGCCGGCCCCGGCCACTTTCCCATCGAAATGACGCCGCAGCGTGCCGGCGAAGCGGACCTGCTCTTCCGGATCGACGACGGCGCCGGGATCGAGGAGATTTCCGGAGGCCGGGTCCGCATCGGCACGGAGGATCACGCGGAAGGCCTCGTGCGGGCGCCGTCGCTCCCCGCCGGGTCCGACGGCGGCGAGCCCGTCTCGTTCGGGAAGGAACAGCAGTGGCAGGGCGGCTTCGAGACCGCCTGGGTGCGGGAGGGCCGCCTGGCCCGAAGCGTCGCCGGCGTTGCCTCCTTCCGCCCGCCGGCGGGTGGCGAGAGCACGATCACGGCACAGGTGGACGGCGTCGTCCAGCCTCCCGCGGGGGCCCGCTCCTGGCCCTTCGTCGGCCGCCGCGTCGAACGGAACGATCCCCTGTTCCGGGTCGTCCCGCTGGTCGCCTCCGAGCGGAGTCTGGCGACCCTCGAAGGGGAGCTGGAGGCGCTGGCGACGGAGCTGGAGAGCGCCCGGTCGCGCAGCGCGCGGCTCCGGGAGCTCCTGGCCCTCGAAGCGGTCAGCGAGCGGGAGGTCGAGGAGGCCGGGGTCCGCACCCGGACCCTCGAGGCGCGGCACCGGGCGGCGGAACGCGACCTCGGGTCGGCCCGTACCTCGCGCGAGGGCGGAGCCGACGGCACCGGCATCTCGCCGCGGGCCCCGTTCTCCGGCCGGATCGCCGCCGTCACGACGACACCCGGGGCGACGGTCTCCGCCGGGGACGCCCTCGCCCGGCTGGTTCGGACCGACGTGGTGTGGATCGAGGTCGCCCTGCCTCCGCAGGACGCGCGGCGGCTCATGGAGGCGGGCCTGCGCGGCCTGGTGTTCGACGACCCGGAGAGCGGGCCGGTTCAGGTCGAAGGCGACCTCTCCCTCGTCTCGATCTCGCCGGAACTCTCTCCACGCACCGGCACCGTCACCGTTCTGATCGAAGCCCCGGGCATCGCCGGCACCGGCTTCGCCCTTGGCTCGACGGTCGCGGCGCAGGTGCTGATGGCCGGCGAAGAGACCGGCATCGTCGTGCCCGCCTCGGCCTTGGTCGACGACGGCGGCGTGCCGGTCGTCTTCCTGCAACTGTCGGGCGAGGACTTCCAGCGGCAGACGGTGACCGTGCTCGGCCGGCAGGGAGACCGCGCGCTGGTGGCCGGGCTGGCTCCCGGCCAGCGCCTGGTGACCCGCGGCGGGGACGCCATCCGTCGTTCGTCCCTCATGGCGAGCGGCGATGCCCACGGCCACGTCCACTGAAGGGAGCCGCGTGGGACCCCTCGAGCGACTGCTTCGCTTCTCCCTGCGCCACCGCCTGCTGGTGGTCGCGGGGGCGGCGCTGCTCACGGTGGCCGGGGCGGCGTGGATCCTGAACCTGCCGGTCGACATCTTCCCCGACCTCTCGGCGCCCACCGTGACCGTGATCACGGAAGCCCCGGGGATGGCCGCGGAGGAGGTCGAGCTCCTGGTGACCTACGTGGTGGAGTCCGCGATCAACGGCTCGCCGGGCGTGCGGCGGCTGCGTTCGATCTCGGCCGACGGGATCTCGGTGGCCTGGGTGGAGTTCGACTGGGGCACCGACATCTACCGCGCCCGCCAGGTCGTCAGCGAGCGGCTGCAGCGCGTCGACCTCCCAGCGCAGGCCGAGAGGCCGGAACTGGGGCCGATCTCCTCGATCATGGGCGAGATCACCTTCATCGCGATGACGACGGCGCCGGTGGAGGAGGGCGGCGTCAGCGCGATGGAGTTGCGCAGGGCGGCCGAAACGGTCGTCCGCCGCACGCTGCTCTCGATCCCGGGCGTGTCCCAGGTGGTCCCCATCGGCGGCGAACGGCGCCAGCTTCAGGTCACGGTGCGCCCGACCGCGCTGGCGCAGAACGGCCTGCCGCTCACCGACGTCATCGACGCCGTGGCGAAATCCAGCCGCGGCCTGGCGGCCGGCTTCCACGTGGAAGCCGGCGAGGAGCACATCGTCCGGGTGCGCAGTCGCGCCCGCACGCCGGACGAGGTGGCCGCGGCCGTCGTGCGGGTCGACGACGGGATCCCGCTTCGGGTCGGGGACGTGGCAAGCGTCGAGTGGGGGCCGGCGCCCGCCCGCGGGACCGGCTCCTACCGCAACCGTCCGGCGGTCATCCTGTCTGTGCAGAAGCAGCCGGGCGCCAACACGCTGGACCTCACCCGGACCATCGACGGCACGCTCGCCCGGCTGCAGCCGGTGCTGCCCCAGGGCGTGGTGCTCGAGAGCGAGAACTTCCGCCAGGCCGACTTCATCGACGTGGCGATCGGCAATGTCGCCGAGGCGCTGCGCGACGGGGCGATCCTCGTCATCGTCATCCTGGCGCTGTTCCTGGGCAGCGTCCGCACCACGTTCATCTCGGCGTTCGCGATCCCGCTCTCCCTGGTCACCGGGATCCTGGTGATCGCGGCCTTCGGTCTGCAGATCGACACGATGACGCTCGGCGGCCTGTCGATCGCCATCGGCCTGCTGGTGGACGACGCGATCATCGCGATCGAGAACATCTTCCGCCGGTTGAGGGACGAGCAACGCCTCCCGGAGGGCCAGCGCCGGCCGGCCGAAGAGGTCGTCGCGGCCGCGACCCGGGAGGTGCTGAGCCCGATCCTCCTCGCCACCCTGATCGTCGTCCTGGTCTTCGTGCCGATCTTCTTCCTGCCGGGGCTGGAGGGTCGGCTGTTGCGGCCGCTCGGCATGGCGTTCATCGCCGCGCTCGCGGCCTCCCTGGTCGTGGCGCTGACGGTGACGCCGGTGCTCGCCGTGCTGTTCCTGGGCCGGCCGCGGGCGCTGAGGAGCCGGCCACCCTGGCTCCTGCGGGCCTTCCAGTGGGCTTACACCCCGACTCTCGACTGGTGCTTCTCGCATCGCTGGGCGGTGCTGTCTTCGGCGGCCGCACTGGTGGTCGTCGCGGTGGCGCTTCTGCCCGGGCTCGGCCGCAGCTTCCTGCCGGCCTTCAACGAGGGGTCGCTCACCGTGTCGGTGGTCAGCCCGCCCGGCATCCCGCTCGCCGAGAGCGATCGGCTGGGCAGCCGGGTCGAGGAGGCGCTGCTCGCCTTCCCGGAGGTCGTCTCGACCAGCCGGCGGACCGGCCGCGCCGAGAAGGACGAGCACGTCCAGGGGGTCAACGCATCCGAGATGGAGGTCGTGCTGGCGCCGCTCGAGGACGGCCGCTCGAAGGACGAGCTGGTCGCCGGGATGCGCCGCGCGGTGGCCGGGATTCCGGCGGTCACGGTCTCGTTCGGGCAGCCGATCAGCCACCGCATCGACCACATGATCTCGGGTTCCCGGACCAACCTGGCGGTGAAGGTCGAAGGGTCCGATCTGGCTGTGCTGCGCACGCTGGCGGCGCGGATCGAGCAGGTCCTGGCGACCGTGCCGGGCATCGTCGACCTCTCGAACCAGGAGCAGTCGCCGGTGCCCCAGATGGTCGTCGACTTCGATCGCACGGCGATGGCCCGGTACGGGCTGAGCCTCGCGGGCCTCGGCGAGGCGGTGGAGGCGCTGTTTCAGGGCGTCGTCGTCGGCGAGATCGTGGAGGAGGGCCTGGCGTCCGACGTCGCCGTCCGGCTGCCGCCGGGCCTGCGGGCCGAACCGGACCGGGTCGCGGCTTTGCCGGTCTCGACGCCGGCCGGGGATCTGATCCGCCTGGGCGCGGTCGCCGACGTGCGCCACGCCCTCGGCCCGTCCCTCATCCGGCGCGAGAACGCCCAGCGGGTAGCGATGGTGACCGCCAACGTCGCCGGCGCCGATCTCCTCGGCACGGTGGAGCGCGCCCAGGCCGCGGTCGAAGCCGAGGTCGACCTGCCGGCCGGCTACCTCGTGACCTTCGGCGGACAGTTCGAGGAGGCCGGCCGCCGCGTCTACACGATGGGCCTGCTGGTCGCGCTCATCCTGGTCGGGATGTACGGGCTGCTCTACCTCGAGTTCGGCAGCCACCGGGACACCCTGGCGATGCTGGTCAACGTGCCGCTGGCCCTGGTCGGAGGCGTCGTCGCGGTGGCGCTGGGCGGCGGCGTCCTGTCGCTGGCGACCGTTGTCGGTTTCGTCACCCTGTTCGGCATCGCGACCCGCAACGGCGTCCTGCTGGTCAGCAACTATCGACGGCTGCTGGGCGAGGGACTGTCGCTGCAGGACGCCGTCCGACGCGGTTCGGAGGAGCGGATGCCGCCCATCCTGATGACGGCGCTGACTGCCGGGCTGGCGCTGGTGCCCCTGGTGCTGGGCGCCGGCGAGCCGGGCAACGAGATCCTGAGCCCGATGGCCCAGGTCATCCTCGGCGGGCTGTTGACGTCGACGTTCCTGAACCTGGTGGTCGTGCCGGTGCTCTACGCTAGACGGTCATGAGTCGCCTGGCCCGCTTCGCCGCCGTCCTCGCCCTTCCCCTGTTCGCCGCCTGCAGCGTCGAGATCTCCGTTGACGGCGCCGCCGACGCGGACCTCATCGCCGCCGCCGGCGACGAGTACCTCGACTTCGTCGCCGCCCGCGACCCGTACCTCAAGTTCCGGCGCGGGGAGAAGGTGGAGGACTTTCCGGACCGGACGCTCGAAGCCGCCGAGGCGGACGCGGCCTTCGCCCGGGACCTGCTCGACCGGCTGGCCGGCGTCGACGAGGAGGCGGTCGACCACGAAGACTGGATCTCGCTTAGGCTGCTGCGCTGGAACCTCGGCATGCTGGTCGAGGCGCCGGTGCACTACTGGGCGGACTTCAACATCACCCCCTACGCGGGCGGCGGCTTCAGCCTGAACATCCTCCACCAGGTGCTCGGCGCAGCTCCGGCCGAAACCGACGCGGAGCGCGCACACTACCTCCACCTGCTCGACGAGTACGCCCAGGGGATCGGCCAGCTCGCTGACAAGGTCGCCGGGCAGAAGGAGCGCGGCATCCATCTGCCGAAGGCCCAGGTCCCGGCCGTGGTGGGGATGTTCGAGGGCTACCGGGGCCGGCTCGAAGAGCTGTTCGTGCCGGCCGCCGACCGCCTCGGCGACGGCGCCGACGACTTCCTGGCCCAGGTCCGCGAAACGGTCGAAACCGGCATCGACGCGCAGTTCGGCCGCCTGATCGCCGAGCTCGGCGACGACTACCTGGAGGCGGCGCCGGAACAGGTCGGACTGTCGGAGGTGCCCGGCGGCCGCGAGCTCTACGTCCACCGGGTGCGGATGCACACGACGACCGACCTCACGCCCGAGGAGATCCACCAGCTCGGCCTGGAGCAGGTCGCGCGGATCGAAGCGGAGCTCGCCGCGCTGCGCGAGGAGATCGGTTTCGAGGCCGACTCCGAGGAAACCGCGATGAACGAGTTCCTGGACCAGGTCCGCGCCGACCCGCGCTTCATCGCCGCGTCGCCCGAGGAGGTCGAGGAGCGCTACATGGGCTACATCGAGAAGATCGAGCCCCACATCGCCGACTACTTCGACGTGCTGCCGGAGGCGCCCTACGGCGTCCGCCGTCTGGACCCGACATCGGAGGCGACGATGACTTTCGGCGTCTACCAGCTACCGACCTCCGTCAACCCGCGCGGCGAGTACCGCTACAACGGCTCCGACCTCCAGAACCGCTCGCTGTTCTCGGCCCAGGGGCTGATCTACCACGAGCTGATCCCCGGCCACCACTTCCAGCTCGCGCTGGCCAACGAGCGCGAGGACCTCCCCCGCTTCCGCCGCGAGACGATCGGCTACGGCGCCTTCACCGAGGGCTGGGCCGAGTACGCCGCCAATCTCGGCAAGGAGATGGGCGTCTACGAGAACGCGTACGACCTCTACGGCCGCCTGGTCATGGAGATGTTCATCTCCTGCCGCCTGGTGCTCGACACCGGCATGAACTACTTCGGCTGGGACCTCGAGCGCGCCCGCGAGTACATGAGCGCCCGGGTCGTCTACTCCGACGTCGAGGTCGCCACCGAACTTCTGCGTTACTCCGCCGACATCCACGGCCAGGCCCTGGCCTACCGCATCGGCAACCTGGAGATCCTCCGCCTGCGCCGCAAGGCCGAGGACGCGCTCGGCGACCGCTTCGACATCAAGGCCTTCCACGCCGCCGTCATCGGCAGCGGCGCCATGCCGATGGTCGTGCTGGAGGAGCACATCGACTGGTGGATCGAGCAGCAGGGGTAGGCCTTGGCCGGCGGCCGCCGCACCAGGCGATACTCTCTTCGGCACAGCACCGTAGAGGAGGATCTGCCATGCCCCGACCCGGAATCGCCCGCACCATCTTCGCGACCCTCCTGGCCACCGTCGCCTTTCTGGCCTGCCAGCCCGACACCGCCGACGATGCGGCTACCGAAGCCGACATGGACGCCGAGCACGAAGAGAGCGCGGAAGGCCACGAGATCCACTGGTCCTACGAAGGCGACACCGGTCCCGCCATGTGGGGCTCTCTCGACCCGTCCTTCGCGGCCTGCGACGACGGTGTGCGGCAGTCGCCGGTAGACATCACCGGGGCGGTGGACGGCGGCGAGAGCGAACTCGAGGTCCGCTGGCAGGCCGGCGACGCCGAGGTGGTCGACAACGGCCACAGCATCGTGGTCAATGTGGCGGAAGGCAGCGCCATCAGCCTGGAGGGAAGGGAGTTCGCGCTGCTGCAGTTCCACTTCCACCATCCCAGCGAGCACACCGTGGAGGGAAGCGCCGCTCCGATCGACATCCACTTCGTGCATGCGGCCGAGGAAGGCGATCTGGCCGTGATCGGAGTGTTCCTCGAGGCGGGTGAAGCCGATCCAACGATCCAGAGCATCTGGGATGCGATTCCGTCCGCCGGCGAGGCGCCGGGAGCACTGGCGGCGTTCGATCCGAACGCCTTGCTGCCGGAGGGGGGCAGCCACTATCGCTACCCCGGTTCGCTGACGACGCCGGGCTGTTCGGAGATCGTCAGTTGGGTGGTGATGGCCGAGTCGATCGCAGCTTCACAGGACCAGATCGACGCGTTCGCGGCCATCTATCCGATGAACGCGCGGCCGGTGCAGCCCCTGAACGAACGGACGATCGCGCTGCGGCAGTAGAGCGAAGCGCCCGCGATGAGAGTACTCGGCCGCGAGTCCGGTCGCGGCACGCCGATCGGCGGCTTGATCGTGGCGGCGGTATGACGCCGAAGCTCCATCCGCTCAACCGGGACTTTCGCTGGGAAACCAGAGAGGGTCCCTACCGGCGCATCTCTTCCGCGCAGGCGCGCCAG
This sequence comes from Thermoanaerobaculia bacterium, assembly GCA_965116955.1. Lineage (GTDB taxonomy): Bacteria > Acidobacteriota > Thermoanaerobaculia > Multivoradales > Multivoraceae > Multivorans. The sequence goes on from OZ220742.1 coordinate 1,212,989, forward strand.
TGGAGCGAGCAGGGCTTCTTCGTGCTCGAGGACGCGGTCGAGCCGACCACGCTCGAGCGCCTGATCGCCGAGATCGACCCCTGGGAGGCCAGGACCGAAGCGGCGCTGCGCGAGCTGCCGCAGGGGCGTCGTTTCATCAATCGCGCCGACGCGATCACCTTCACCGTCCACCTGGTGCTGCGCTCGGCTTTCCTGCGCGACTTCTGTGCCGGGCCGCTCTTTCAGGATCTCGCATGGGACCTCGTCGGCCCAAACGTCCGGCTCTACTGGGACCAGGCGGTCTACAAGAAGCCGAGCGTTCCGGCGCCCTTTCCCTGGCACCAGGACAACGGCTACGGCTTCCTCGACCCGCAGGCCTATCTCACCTGCTGGATCGCGCTGACCGACGCCACGACCAGCAACGGCTGCCCCCGGGTGCTACCGGGACTGCATCGCCACGGCACCCTCGAGCACTGGACCACCGATCTCGGCTACTGCTGCGCGGACGAGGACGCCGAGGGTGTCGCCGCGCCGGCAAGAGCGGGCAGCATCGTCGTCTTCTCGTCACTCACGCCGCATGCGACGGGGCCGAATCTCACCTCCGAGGTCCGCAAGGCCTACATCGTGCAGCTCGCCCCCGACGGGGCGCGCCGGATGGAGCCCGACGAGAGCGCCGGCGGCTACCGGCCCGTTCTCCAGAACGACCCGGATCGGCAGTTCTCCGTCCTCAGAAGCGGACGCCGACCTTGAGGCGGAACTCCCGCGTGGACTGGTAAGTGGAGAGGCTGGTTCGGGGCCTCCCGTTCCTCGTGTTGATCAGAATCAGAGCCTGCTCGTTTGTGACGTTTGCAACCTCGCCGCCGATGATGCCTTGCACTCCACCCCGGATCGGGAACTGGTAGGTGGCGTTCACGTTGAGCGTGAAGAAGTCGTCGAGCTTGTTCGTGCCCCTCGTCTCGCGGAGGGTCGTCGTGGTGATGGTCTGGCCGGACACCGGGTGCCTGACCTGGGTGGCGGGCTGCAATCCCCACGGCTCGCCGTCGGCCAGGTGCGCGCTGAGACTGGTCATCAGGTCATGCCGGCCGAATCTCCAGACCTTCATGCCGATGACGTTAACGACGTAGTCCCGTTGGTAGCTGATCGGTCCGAACCAGTTGGGACCACTGGTGGGATTGAGAAGCCCGGTCGAAACCTCGATGCCGCCGAAGCCTTCCAGGTGGTCGTCGTTGTCGTTGCGGGACTCGTTGTTGCCCTCGTTCCAGTCCCTCGCGTAGTTCATCTGCAAGGACCAGTCGTTGCGAAACGCGCGGTTGAGCTGGAACAGGATGCCCTCGTACTCGCGTCTGTTCTGCCGCCAGTTTCTCAGGTCGCGAACGACCGCGCCCTGCTCGTCGAACTGCAGGGTGCTGTGGAACATGTTCTCCATCTCCCACGAGGTCACGCGCGACTTGAAGACCCAGTTGTTCGAGAACTGCCAGTCGAAGCCAACCGAGATCTCGTCCTTGTAGTAGGGCTCGACGGAGGAGGCCAGGGGGTCACGGGCCTCGACGCGGCGCTGGAAGATGTCGTAGAGCTCCGTCTCGGGATTCCAGCCGTACTGCGTGTAGGCGTTCTCCCCATTGGCGCCGGCCGTGAACTCCGTGAAGACGACGCCGAGGCCGATGTAGTCGTAGTAGCGCCCGGCGGATGCCTTGACCAGCATCCTGCCGTCGGCGTTGAGGTCGTAGACCGCCGACAGGCGCGGCGCCACCTTCTGGTAGTCCATGACGCTCTGGCCGATGTTGTTCTTGATGTCCTGGGTGTCCTGGCGCAGGCCGAGGCTGACGGTGAGGTGGTCACCGACCGTGATCCGGTCCTGGACATAGGCGGCACCTATGTCTGTGGTGAAAGCGGTGTTGCAAGGGACGGGGCAGTCGAAGACCCGCTTGTTGGTCGGGCTCTCGTAGCCGCCGGGCAACGAGCGGCCGTAGCCGCGGCCGCGGTACTCGGTGCCGATGCTCGTGATCGTCGCAAAGGTGACATCCTGGACGTCGATGCCGGCCTTGAACTCGTGCTTGCCCCTGAAGAAGGTCAGCGAGGCATTCGCCTGATCGCGCGGGAAGTCGTTCCCACCCGCGCCGAGGCGGTTCACGGGAGCGTTGTAGCGCAGACCGTCGGCGAGATCCCGGTAGCGGAAGTTGTTGCCGTCGGGTGTATCGGGAGACGCGCCGGGAAGAATCTCCGCGGGCGGGGCACCAATGCGCGCCGTGACCAGCTCGCGGTTGGCGGCCTTGGCTTCGAGAAACGCCGAGTTGGTCAGGGCGAAGCTCCAGGTCAGGGTCTGGATTCTGTTGTTCCAACTGTTCCTGGTGATCGAATAGATGTCGGCCGCTGTCCCGGGTGGGTTGAGGCGGCCTGACGGGGAGTCGATCCAGGTCAACGCAAGCTGGTGGCGGTCGTTGGGCTGGGTGTTGACTTTGCCGACGAGCGGCTTCGCCTCGCGGTTGACGTCGACCAGATCGCCCTCGCGGGTCAGGTCGAGCGCGTTGTCGTTCATTTCGCTGAGGGATCCGTAGAACCAGGCCTTGTTCCGGAAGAGGGGCCCGCCGAGACCGCTCTCGTAGCTGTTGATCATGGAGTCCGGCCTGGGGACTCCGAGCCAGTTGGCGGCGCGCCACGCCGGGTTCTGGCCGATGTAGAGGAAGTCGCCGTGGAACTCATTCGTGCCGGTCTTGATCGTCGTGTTCAGCACTCCGCTGACTCCCCGGCCGTACTCGGCGCTGAAACCGGCGGACTCCATCCTGTTCTCGGTGATCACGGTCGACGGCATATAGAAGGTCATCTCGCCGCCGCGACGGTTGTGGGAGATGTCGACGCCGTCGATGAAGACGACGTTTTCCTGGGCGATGCCGCCGTTGACACCGGGTGATTGATCGAATTCCTGGTACCGGGACACCACGCCGGCCATCAGCTTCATGTTCGACCAGTAGTTCCGCGTGGCTTGGGGGATGTGCTCGAGGGCCTCTTCCCCGAGGGCGGTGACGGCGCCGGTGTCGTACTTCGTGACCAGCGCCGCCTCGGAGGTGACGGTGATCTCCTCCGCCGTGGCGCCGAGAGTGAGGTCGACGTCCTCTCTCTTCCCCAGTTCGAGGACGACCGCCCGTTCGACGGAGCCCAGGCCCTCGAGGTCGGCGGTGACGGTGTAGTCACCCGCCTGGAGCAGGGCGAAGCGATAGTCGCCGTTGGCGTCGGTGATCTCGGTCCTCGTGTTCTGAGGGCCGGTCAGGGTCACGGTGACGCCGGGCAGAGCGTCACCCTGGGCGTCGCTTATCGTGCCGTCGATGGTCGATGTCTGCGGCCCGTCGGCCAGAAGCGGCAGCGCGCAGAAAGCGATGGCGAAGGTCCAGATCGAGGACCTGATGGCGGTGGCTCTCACGACTCTCCCCTCCCCTCCAGATCTGCGACCCGTCGAGTCGGCGTTTCTTTTGGGGGGCCGCCACCGGGCCGCGTGATGGAAACTGCTGAGTCAGCGTGCGCTCTCGCCTTGACCGGGAGCGGAGGCACGGAAAACCCTGTTGGAAGTCTCAAACACTGTACCATAAAGAAACAGCGTGGGCGTGCGCTCCGGGTAGGATTGCCCTGAGCAGGGCTGGACCCAGTCCTTCCGAACACCTTCGGAGAGCGCTTGATGCCCCAAGCTATCCCCGTGACTCGCCTCGGAGCGGCCGTGGTCGCCATTTTCTTCCTGGCACCGCCCGTGGCTGCGGGCCCGAACCTCGAGCAGCCCACCTTCGTCGACGACGTGGCGCCGATCCTCCACGCCAACTGCGTCTCCTGCCACCGGCCCGACGAGATCGGGCCGATGTCGCTGCGCACCTACCGCGAAGTGCGGCCCTGGGCCCGGTCCATCGCCCGCGCGGTCGAGAACCGGGACATGCCGCCCTGGGACGCCGATCCGGGTTACGGGCCGTGGTCGAACGACATCAGCCTGGACGACGACGAGATCGCGGCGATCACCCGCTGGACGGCGAACGGCGCGCCCCGCGGCGAAGGCGACGAACCGGTCTACGAGCAGCCGGAGGCCGCGGGCGACTGGACGTTCGGCGAACCGGACTGGGTGTTCGAGTTCGATCCCTACGAGGTGGCGGCGGAGGGAGAGGACGAGTTTCTCGTTGTGCCCATCACGACCGGCTTCGACGAGGATCGCTGGATCCGCGCGATCGAGGTTCAGCCGGGAAACCGCAGGGTGCTCCATCACTTCATTCTCTGGCGAGCCGCCGAGGGTGCGGCCTACCAGGAAGACTGGATGGCGGCCTGGACCGCGGGTAGCAAGCCCTACGAGTTCCCGGCGGGGTCCGCCCGGCTGCTGCCGAAGGGCCGCAAGATGGTCGGCGACTTCCACTACCACCCGAAGGGCGAGGCGGCGACCGACAGCACCCGCATCGGTCTCTGGTTCGCCGAACCCGGGGAAGTCGAGAAGGAACTGGTCACGCTGCCGATCTGGAACGCCGGCATCAACATCCCGGCGGGCGACCCCAACTACGAAGCCGAGGCGAGCCGTGTCTTCGAGGAAGACGTCCTCATTCACGCGTTCACGCCGCACATGCACTACCGCGGAAAGTCCATGTTCTTCACCGCGGAGCTTCCCGACGGCAGTACCAGGGACCTGCTCGGGGTCAGCGCCTACGACTTCCACTGGCAGACGACCTACCAGTTGTCCGAGCCGATCCGGCTGCCGGCCGGGACGCGAGTCCACGTCAAGGCCTCCTTCGACAACTCGGCCGGCAACCCCAGCAACCCCGACCCGACGGTCGACGTCAGGTGGGGCCTGGAATCGACCGCCGAGATGCTGAACGGCCTCGTCGACTACGTCGCGGCGGACAGCGTCGGCAGAGGCAAACAGAAACCCTGACGGTTTTGCCATCCTCGGCTAAGGAGTCAGTTCTTGCGCCGCGCGGAACCCGTAGGCCCAGAAGCCGTCGAGGTCATCCCGACTCCGGTAGCTGAGCCACGGTGGAATATGGCCATGTAGGTGGCGCCGTGCTGGACGCGTTCGGAGCAGTCGCCCTGCTGCCAGGCAGAGCCATCTGACGGTGCCCCGGAGTAGTCCTCGTTCCAGCAGTCCTCCACCCACTCGGAGACGTTCCCTAGCATGTCGTGCAGGCCCCAGAGATTCGGCGGAAAGGAACCTACGGGAGCCGTGCGATCCCACACGTCTTCGCAGCCGCCTCCGCAGTTCACAAGTCCTCGGCGATACTCGGTGCCCCAGCCGTAGAGCGTAATCTGTACCGGCGCGGGCCGCCTACTCTCACTCCGCTTCCGTGAGCAGCCGGAACGTCGCACCGGCTGTTTCCGACAACCACCGCACGTAGTTCTGAGCGTCCAGCCGCGAGATTTCAACGACTGGCTGATTCCCGCCGCTGCCATGGTCCTCCGGGTGGTAGCCTCGGTGGCGCTGCCGTCTTCCTTCGCCTTGGTAGTCAAGGCAGCCCCCGGCGGCCGCGCAAGCATCCCATTGAGCGAATGTCACCTCGTGCTTCGACACCGCGAACGAGCGCGGAATCGTCACCTGGTGGGCTGGAAGCTCGTAGTCTTGGCAGTCCACTCCAGGGACGCAGCCCATCCGGAAGCTGCCGGCGGGGATCACGACCACCTCTATTCCCGGTCCACGCGGGCCAGTTCCGCGGCCACCTTCGCCATCTCATCTTCCGCTGCGGCCGTCGCTTCGGCTTGGGCATCGATGATCGCCTGACGTCTCGCCCGGTGCGCTTCCGCCTCGCGCTCCTCCCGTTCCCGTCGGTCCGCCAACCGCCGAACCTAGGCGGCCTCACGGTCGGCAGCGGTTTCCGCGGCGTTCAAGGGCTGCGAAGTAGTGCTCGCCCTCTCGGCCCGTCGATTCCACGTAGCGCATGGCCGATGCCGCCGCCTGAGCGTGAAGACCGGCCCGGTGAGACGCTGTGGCGTGACTGAACCAGAACGACTCCGGAATCGCTATGCCGTGCTCCGTCTGCAGGCTCCCGGATGGCTTGCGATCTACTCCGAAGCGGCCCCGAGGGACGAGACCGACCACCAACGCTGCTAGCGTGGATCGCCCACACTCAGGGCTCTACGTACGTCCACGGCGCTGACACTCAGAGGCGCTGAGGGACTGAAGAGGGGGACATCAATGCCAAAAGAACCGCCACGGCTCGATGAGTTTCGCGTTGACGGCCGCGCAGACCACGAGGACTTCAGGGACTTCGCGTACCGGCCGGCATTGCTCCAACTCCGGAGCAGCATCAAACCTCCGAGACGGCGTGTTGTTTTGGACCAAGGCCGCGAAGGATCTTGCACCGGCTTTGCGCTCGCCACAGTGATCAATCGCCTGCTTGCAGAGCGCGGCGAGAAGCGTACGGTTTCGCCGCGGATGCTCTATGAGATGGCCAAGAAGTTCGATCGCTGGGAGGGCGAGAGCTATTCGGGGTCAAGTTGCCGCGGCGCCATACGCGGCTGGCACAACATGGGTGTTTGCTCCGACGAACTCGCACCGTACAAGGACGGTGAAACCCACTGGACTCTTAACCTCGACCAGGCAAAAGACGCCCGGAAGACGACTCTTGGTGCGTACTACCGGGTTGCCAAGACTCTATCGCACTATCATGCGGCCTTGAATGAGGTCGGCGTCCTGCTCGTAAGTGCTCGTGTGCACGACGGCTGGCGCAAGCAGAAGATCGCGAACGGTGTGATCCCCTGGGGCAACAGCCTGCCCTCGGGAGGCCACGCGTTCGCCATCGTCGGCTACAACACCGAAGGATTCTACGTTCAGAACTCCTGGGGCTCCCGTTGGGGGGACAGCGGAGTCGCGCTCTGGCGGTACGAAGACTGGCTTGAGAACGTCCGGGATGCGTGGGTCGTCCGTCTTGCCGTCTCTACACCCCAGCTCTCGCATCTTGGCCCGTCCGCTGAAGACGATGCCCAACCTGCAGAGGGTCCCTTCCGCCGCAAGCCTAGGTGGGCCGAAGTAGCAGGCCACTTCGTCCACATCGACGATGGCTTCTTTCACGACGAGGGGCGTTACTGGAGCGATCTCGCGTCAGTCCAAGAAACTGCGAAACATGTCGCCGAGAGTGCGAACTACAAGCATCTTCTGTTCTATGCTCATGGCGGTCTCAATAAGCCTGCCGCTTCTGCACGCCGGATCGTTGCGATGAAGGAGACGTTCAAGAAAAATGGCATCTACCCTTTTCATTTCATGTATGACACGGGCCTTTCGGAGGAGATAAGGGACGTTGTGTTCGGTAGGAAGAAGGAAATCGACGAGCGGGCTCGCGGCCTTTCTGACTACACGGACCAACTGATCGAGAAGGCGGTTCGGCCGGCTGGCCGAGCTATCTGGCGGGAGATGAAGAGAGACGCGATAAGCCCTTTCCGGAGCGGTATGGCTGGCACGGAGACACTAGGGGCGTTCCTTAGGGCCTTAGCCCAACCAGATGCTACAGCGAAGCGCTTGCACCTCGTTGGCCATAGCACGGGCGCGATTCTCCTGGCCTCGCTGCTCGTGGCACTCGGCAAAGAGAACGACCCGCCCGTCGTTGAGACGTGCTCACTGATGGCGCCCGCATGCACGCACGATCTCTTCGAGAGAGCCTACGGGGCCCTGCTGGAGGGTGGCGATTCACTGAAGATCAAGGCTCTCACGATCTACAACCTCACTGACGATCTAGAGAAGGCCGACAGAGTCACGCCGCTATATCGTAAGTCCCTTCTCTACTTGGTGTCGAACTCGTTCGAGAAAGGGAAAGGAGAGCGTATACTCGGCATGCAGAAATTCCGCCGCTACCTTCCGTATGGGTCTCGGGCCCGCTTCAACATCGAGGTCAGTCGCGGGAGGGCAACGCCTCGGGCGAAGACGGCGAGCACCACCCACGGCGGTTTCGACAACGATCCTCTTACCATGAACTCGATCTTGTCGGCGATCCTGACGAAGAGCCCACGCTCCCCGTTTACGGCGGACAACCTTAGGTACTGAGAGGGACGAGTAGGTCGTTGGCGTTGTTGCCGTCATCGGGTGCTTCCGTGGTGGCGACAGGCGAGGCCTTACAGCCATCAGACGGCTGCGTGCCGGGCGGCTCCTCACGAATAGCAGAGTGGATGTCGGCCAGCCGCTAGCGCCGGAGCAAGTTGATCAGGCCCAACGCGTGGCGGTTAGGGCGGTGGTGGCTGGGCCGGAGGAGGCTGAGGCGGTGAGGCAGGTTCGCCCTTCCCTTCGACCCAACGCTGAAACACCTTCGGAACGGTTCCGCCAACAAGGAAGTAGAGAATGAGATTCGAATCCACGTCTCTCTCGGCGTCCGTGCTTGTCCAAGCGAGAACTCCCGCGAAGAGGACACAGACCAAGGACGCCAAGCGAGTTGTTGAGAACTTGCCGCCAGGTTCGTTCAAGAGCCCCATTTTCGTTCCTCCCTCAGCGCGCAGACCAGGCCGCGGCCGGCTACTCCGATGATGTTGACCGTGAAGCGCGTGACTTACAGTCTAGGTGCTCTTTCGGACGGCGGTCAAGGTCTGTGACCGAAGACGGCGTCAGATCAGGCCCGCACAGGTCGATTCAGCACCGCATCGGTGCTCGGTCCACCTTCGTATGTAGGAGAGGCTTTCAGACGCCGGCCTTGCCCATCGAGGGCAGTACGCCGGCTTCGAAGACGTAGAAGCCGTGTTTCCGCCAGGATGTCGGAATGGAGCCTGCGGCCGGCGGTCAGCCGGGTCGGCCCGCGGTTGCCGACCTCCGCGGCGAGGCGCAGGCCCGCTTCCTGGTACGCCGCCATGCCGGCCGGCTACTCCGCCTGGGTGGGTGGTGCAACCGAGTCGCGCGCGCTCAGCGTGTCGTTCATGGCGATGGAGGCGATTCGAGCAGCACTGCTTTCCGGCCAGTGAATCGCGACTTGCAGCTTCGTCGTCTTCGGTAGCAGTAGCAGTGCCGGCTGTTTGGGAAATCGCGGCCTCACTGGTGCGCCGATGGCTGTTCTTACCGACGGCAGAAACGACTTCCTGGAGAACCCGATGCCAGACGGATACGGCTATCCCGCCGACATCCAACGCGACGAGCCCGGTCGCCGCGCAGGGCCGTTTCTGGACTTCGGCCGGGGCTGCCGCCGGGGTCCGGGTTGACGCCGGAGTGTAGGCTCACCGTCCTTGGTAGGTGCAGGGTGACTCTGGAAAACAGATGCTTGGGAATGAAGGGCACGGCGTTGCGTGCTTGGGCGTTGGCGACTTCTTTGGCCTTTGTGCTGGTACCTTTCTTGGCCGCTCAGTTGCCGCCGGATGTCCAGGCAGACCGGCTCTTGCTGCGCGCCGAGCGGCAGATCGGGGACGGTGACTACTGGTCCGCTCTGGCCTCACTGGGCGAACTCCTGGGCCTGCAGGCCGAGCACGACGTAGCGATCCCGGAGTCGTTCTGGTTCAGCCACGCGGTGGCGTCGCACCGGGCCGGCCTTCACACTCAGGCAGCGGCGTCAGCCATGCGGTACGTGGAGTCGACCGGCAGGGAGGGCGAGCACTACTGGGCAGCTCTTGAGCTGCTGGACGCGGCGGAGGCAGCCGCCGAGCGCCAAGTTGTTGAGGCGCGGCGGTTGGCGGCGCAGCGGGAACGAGCGGAGCGCGAGGCGGAAGCCCGCCGCGCGGCTCTTGATGCTCAAAAGGAAACGGCGGCCAGACGAGCGGACGAGATGGCGAATGTAGCCGCCGAGCTGGACCGTTTGGCGCCGGGAATGGAGATGGTCGTCATACCGGCGGGGACGTTCCAAATGGGCTGCGTATCCGGTGTGGGTTGCTACGACGACGAGTATCCGGTGCACCAGGTGATGATCGCGCGCCCTTTCTTGGTGTCGAAGCACGAGGTCACGCGTGCGCAGTGGGACGCATGCGCAGTGGCCGGCGGCTGCGGTCGTCGCCTATACGAGGGGTACCGGCGACAGGTCAGCCACCCAATGGACGTGTCTTGGGATGAGGCTCAGGAGTACGTGCGCTGGTTGTCGCAGGAGACGGGCGCTACGTATCGTTTACTGAGCGAGTCCGAGTGGGAGTACGCGGCGCGTGCTGGGTGGAGTACCGCCTACAGCTGGGGTAACGAGATCGGCTCGGGCCGTGCCAACTGTGATGAGTGCGGTGGCCGGTGGGACGAGGAGAATCGCTGGAGCCCGGTGGGTTCGTTCAGTCCGAACGCCTGGGGTCTGCACGACATGCATGGTAACAGCCGCGAGTGGGTTCAGGATTGTTGGAACGAGGGCTACAACGGAGCGCCGTCGGACGGGAGCGCCTGGCAGTCGGGGGATTGCTCGCGTCGCGTCGTGCGCAGCGGTAGCTGGAACCTTGAACCGAGGGGCGTCCGCTCCGCGTTCCGCGAGGCGTTCTCCGGATACCTCTTTGGCGTTCGTGTAGCACGGGAGTTGACTCCGTAGAAGTTCCGAGCCCCCACTCCAGACCCGCCAGGTGCACTGCCAGCCCTAGTAGAGGGGAGAACGCGATGCCAGACGGTTACAACTATCCTGCCGACATCCAACGCGACGAGGACGGCCGCCACGTCGTTGCGTTTCCGGACTTCGGCTGGGGTGCAACAGACGGCGCGACGGAGGAGGAGGCGTTAGCCGAGGCGAGGGACCTGTTGCGAGAGTTGATCGCCACCACGATACGCGAAGGCGGTGAGCTACCCGAACCTTCGCCCACCGGCGAGCCGCGGCCGATGGTCGTCCCGCCGGTGCAGATCGCCCTGAAGGCGGCCCTGTACGACGCCTGGCGGCAGGCCGGGATCTCGCGGCGGCAGTTCGCCCGCGACCTCAATGTCGCTGAAAGCGAAGTGCGGCGCATGCTGAACCCCGATCACGCCACCAAGGCGGCCACGATCGACCGGGCGCTGCGCCGCCTGGGCAAGCGACTCAGCGTTACTGTCAGCGAGGCCGCTTGAATCGGTTGCGCGCGGCCGCCGAACGGCCGCGCGTGGAGCCTCCTGGAGTGGAGTCCGGCACCCTGCCCTGCCCTCAGCCGGCCCGCTCGTATCGCCGTTTGGTTCAGGCACTTCCCAGGCGGCGACTCGTGGACTTCTCGTAGAGGACAGCGACAAGGCAGGTGAGCAGCAGCGCCGACAAGACTCCGACGATGGCCGATCCGGCAGTTCCACGATCCCAGATGGCGACCTGCTGCGCGACGGCCATCGCGCCCATCAGCGCCAAGACGCCGACAAGGAGGCTCAGGAAAGAAGCCTGCTGAGTAGACGTGAGCTGACTTCCAGCCCAGAAGCAGATGGCTGAGAAGCCGATTGCCGCTACCGCGAACATACGTATGAAGGTCAGCTGCCGGAAGAACTCCATGAAGGCTGTCAAATCGCTCGCATCGATCGCCGGCACGGGGCTTTCCACTCCCAGTGATAGGGCAACGTAACCCGTTCCGACCATGAGCGCTGCGCCGCCTAGCAGGAGCACGCATCCCACCACGTAGATCACGATCGTCTTTGACATCGCTTCCTCCCTCTAGATAGCCAGATCGTTCAGGTTGTAATCGCGGATCACCCGCTCGAACGTCTCGTCGTTGAAGCGGAAGTCGTCCTCCAGGCCGGCGAAGGGCTCGTAGACGAACGACGGCTCTTCGGGCCGGTACTGCCGGCGGGCGTCGATCGCCACGGCGATCACCGACGAGCGATCGAAGATGCGTTGGGCGTCGTAGACGACCTCGTCGGCTTCGACGCCGAGCGCGCCCTTCTGTCCCTCGACCGACTTGCGGCGGTGGAAGCCGAAGGTGAGCGAGATGCGCAGGTCGGACGAGGTGTTGGCGAACGAGGCGTGGAGCATCTGGCGGTTGACGATCGTGACGTCGCCGGCCTCGCAGACCAGCGGCAGGGCCCCGGGGAGCTGCTCGCTCCCTCCGTTCGCCTGGACCCGCGCCTTGATGTCGATCTTTCCGAGCTTGTGCGTTCCCGGCACCACCCAGAGACAGCTCGCCGGAGTAGTCGGAAAGAGCTGCACCTGGAAGTTGAAGCCGTGGATGCCTTCGTCCCAGTCCGGAGAACCCCAGTGCGTCACGCCGTCCTGGTGCCACGACACCGAACCTCCGAGGCCCGGCTGCTTGACGAAGATTGAGTCGTTGAAGGGCACGAAGTCGTCGCCGTTGATCGCCGCGGCGACGGCCAGGAGGTGCGGGTGGCCGTAGAGCCGCAGGCCGGAAGGCATCGCCTGGCACATGGAACTCATGAGGAAGACGACGTCGGCGGGCGCGTCCTGCTCGGGCAAGGGCTGAGTCATCTGCGTCGGGTGACGTCCACTGAGTAGCCCGGTGCCGCCCCAGGGATCGGCCAGAGGCCTGGTGAAGAGATAGGGCCGCCGCGCGTAGTCGATCCCCAGCGCCGGTCGCCCTCGCGCATCCACGTCCGCATCCGGACCCACCGGCGCGCGCTCCAGCATCTCGTTGGCGTCGCGGCGCAGCTCGGCCACCTCGTCGCCGTCGATGAGTCCTTCGAAGACGTAGAAGCCGTGCTTCCAGTACGCCGCCAGGATGTCCGGATGGAGCCTGCCGCCGTCGGTCAGCCGAATCGGCCCCCGGTTGCCGATTTCCGCGGCGAGGCGCAGGCCGGCTTCCTGGTACGCCGCCATGCCGGCCGCGTGTTCTGCCCGAGTCGGCGCCGTCGCCGCCTCGCTTGCGCTCTGTGTGTCGTTCATGGCAGTGGATGTGATTCTAGCGGCGGCCTGACGGCGACTCGTCCGCTGAGCGCTGAAAGGCCCACAGAGCGCTTCGTGTGCGGAGGTACATCGTCGTCCCGTCGACTGCCGGCGTCGCTGTGGCCAGATCGTCGAGATCCGACACGGCGAGTGGCTCGAGAGAGCCATCGTTCGGCAGGACGACGAGCTTGCCTGACCTCGACAGCAGGTAGAACTTGCCGTCGGCCACGATCGGCGACGCGTAGTAGCTGTCGACGGCGCCTTCGAGGCGGCCCTGCTCGATGAGCTCTCCCGTGGAGGCACGGAGCGTCGTCGTGATGCCGGCGTCGTCGACCATGAGGAGCACTCCGTCGTCGACGATCGGCGACGGGAGCTGCGGGATCTTGCGGTGATAGGTCCACCGCACGTGGCTGGCGGTCAGGTCGCCTCGCAGGCCGGCCTCCGGCAGCTCGACGGCGAGGATGTTGTTGCGGGTGTCGAGGGCGGACTGGAAGTAGGTCCAGTCCCCCTGGTCGAGGAGACCGTCGCTGGCCAGGTCGAAGTAGGAGAAGACGTTCCTGACCAGGCCTTCCGGCGCCTCGTCCTCGGAGATCATCCCGTCGCCGTCGCCGTCGTGCGCGGCGACGATCTCCGTGAAGGGATCGAGCCGGACGTGACGTCCTTCTTCGTTCAGGGGCATGGCGTAGCCGTTGATGAAGAGGACACCATCCTCGACCGCTGGCGTCGACTTCATCTCGAACGAGAGGCCGCTCACCCACCAGAGCCGCTCGCCGGTCGCGGCCGAGTAGCTGGTGAGGAAGAACGAACCCGGCACGACGATCTGCAGCTCGCCGCCTTCGGGACGGTGAAGCACCGGCGTCGAGTGGCCGCTTCTCGCGGCCGGCCGCTCGGTGCGCCAGGCCAGCTCGCCGGACCCGGCGTCCAGGGCCAGGACATGGGAGCCCCGCTGCTGGTCGACCACTAGGACGACGTTGCCGGCTGCGAGGATCGGGGAGGCGCCCATGCCGTAGATGTTGTCGAAGGGACCGAGCGGATGGCGCCAGAGCTCTTCGCCGTCGACGGAGTAGCAGAGCAGGCCGAAGTCGCCGAAGAAGACCCAGACGCGCTCGCCGTCGGTGACCGGAGACGGCGATGCCGGCCCGTTGCGGTTGTCGAGCGTCTCCGTCCGCGGCCTGGGCGCCTCGCGCCGCCAGAGTTCAGAGCCGGTCTCGCGATCGAGGGCGATCGTGTAGAGCGCTTCTCCCTCCGTGGCGGTCAGGAAGATCCGCTCGGCGCTCAGGACCGGCGACGAATCGCCGGCCGGTAGCTCGGTCCGCCAGAGCAGGTTGCGGTCGGATCCCACCTCGACCGGCAGGGCGCCCGCCTCGATGGCGCCGCCGCCGTTCGGTCCCCGGAATCGCGACCACTCGGCGGTCTCGGCCCAGGCGAGCGACGAGAGAGCGAAGGCTGCGAGGAAACTCAAAGCAGATCGCCGCCGCAGGCGGACGCGCAGGTGCCGTGCGCCTCGAATGCCTGGACGACGTTCTTGCCGCTGCGCCAGCGATGGACCTCGTCCGGCCCGTCGGCCAGACGCTGCGCGCGGATGCCGCGATACCAGCGGGCCAGCGGCGTGTCCATGCTGTAGCCGAGGGCGCCGTGGAGCTGGATCGCGGTGTCGACCACCTGGTGCACCATGTTGGCGAGGAAGACCTTGGCGATGCCGTTCTCGACGCGCAGGTCCATGCCGTTCTCCGCCTTGTAGGCGATGTGGAGCAGCATGAGCCGGGCCTTGTAGAGCTCGGCGGCGCAGTCGGCGAGCATCCAGCGCACGCCCTGGCGGTCGGCCAGGCGCTTGCCGAAGGTCACCCGCTTGATCGTGTGGCCGACGGCGAGATCGAGAGCGCGCTGCGCCATCGCCACGTTGTGCATGCCGTGGCGCAGCCGCCCGTAGGCGAGGCGGTGCTGGCCCATCGCGAAGCCCTGGCCGCGGCCGCCGAGGAGGTTCTCCTTCGGGACGATCAGGTTCTCGATGCGGATCTCCGAGTGCGAGCCTCCGAGCTTCAGGCCGAGATCGGTGTGCGGCTGCATCGTCTCGATGTCGCGGACGATCCGGTAGCCGGGGTTCGGCAGCTCGACGAGGAAGGTCGAGAACTGCCGGTGCCGGGCGACGTCGGGATCGGTCTTCGCCATGACCAGGGCCAGGTCGGCGACCCTCGCGGAGGAGCTGAACCACTTCTCGCCGTTCAGCACGTAGTTGTCGCCGTCGAGAACGGCCGAGGTCTGCATGCCCGTGGCGTCGGCGCCAGCGGCTCGCTCCGTCATCGAGTAGCAGATGCGCTTCTCGCCCGCCAGCAGCGGCTTCAGGAAGCGCTCCTTCTGGTCCTCGGTGCCGTTCTCGAGCAGCGTCAGCATGGTCGCGTCGTCGGGACCCTGCGTGTTGAGGGAGAGCGCTCCGAGGAAGCTCTCGCCGAGCTCCATCTGGACCAGCGCGTTGGCCAGCGGCTTCAGCCCCATGCCGCCGTACTCCTCCGGGATGAAGGGGCACCACAGCCCCTGCGACCTCGCCTTCTTGCGGAGCCCGGCCAGGACCTCGTCGAAGTTCTCCGCGGTGCATCCCTCTTCGGCCGGGATGCACTCGTTCTGGACGAAGTCGCGCACCTTGGCGCGCACCGCCTTGCTCTCTGCGGGAATCTCGAAATCGACCATTGTCTCTCCTTCAGGAAGTACTCAGAAGATCGCCAGTGCGTTGATTGGCGAGCCGGTTCCGGTTTCGACGGCCAGCGGCCCCGCCACGAGCAGGAATTCCCAGCGACCCAGCTCGGCCGCCGTCTCGGCGACGGCCTCGAGGTCCTGGTTGTCGAAGATGTCGATGCCCATGGCGACGATCGTCAGGATGTGAACCGGAAGGTCGACGCCCTCGACCAGCGATGGCACGACGTCGAGCGCCGCGTCGGAGCCGATGAACGAGATGTCGCGGGAGTGGACCCAGGGCATCGTCGAGGCGTGGAGTCCGGCCGCGTTCTGGGACACCGCCCAGGGTCCGAGATCGGCGCGGCGCGCCCAGCGCCCGGTGCGGATGAAGACGGCGTCGCCCGCGCGGACGCGGAGTCCGGCCATCTCCTCGAAGGCCTCGAGGTCCTCGGTGTAGATCGGCGTTCCCGGCTCGAGATAGGGCACGCCCTTCAGGCGGGGGATGTCGAACACGATGCCCCTGGTGACGATGCCGCCCCGGAGGTTGAAGATCGAAGATCGCGTGCAGCCCTCCTCGGTCACCGTGTCCTGCGAGTATCCGTTGTACATCTTCCCCTTGTAGAGGATGTGACACAGGGCGTCGATGTGGCTGTGCGAGTAGCCGTGGTAGCTGATCTCGTAGCGATCGCTGACGCCGCCGCGAAACGCGGGCTCCTCGTCGGGGTCCGGAAGAGCCAGGATCGCGCGCTCGAACGGCAGCGGCACGTCGACGGCCTGCTCGATGATCAGCGGATGCGCGAGCGAGACGGAGATGCCCTCCGTCGCCAGCGCCAGCGCCTCCAGGCGCTTCTCCGGGGTGATCAGGTTGGCCGTCCCCAACTGGTCGTCGTCGCCCCAGCGGCCCCAGTTGGAGAGCTCCTCCATCAGGCGCTCGATGTCCGCCTGGACGAGGTCGCGCGATTCGGGCGAGTAGCTCGGGGCGGGTTCCGGCGAGGATGCCGGCTCAGGTTCGTTCTCGGGGGCGGCCGCGCAGGCGGCCATCAGCAGTGTGCATGCGATGCCGAGCGCTAGATGTGTGGCTTTCATGGTGCTCCCTGGTAGTGCACGCCTTTGACGGGCTGCGGCACCGGGGTCGTGCGTGGGCCTTCGACGCGATGATGCATCTCCTCGTAGGAGGCGCCGCCGCGTACCTTCTCGACCATCTCGTCGGGGTCGAAG
This sequence comes from Thermoanaerobaculia bacterium, assembly GCA_965116955.1. Classification (GTDB taxonomy): domain Bacteria; phylum Acidobacteriota; class Thermoanaerobaculia; order Multivoradales; family Multivoraceae; genus Multivorans. The sequence goes on from OZ220742.1 coordinate 1,229,515, forward strand.
TCGATGCCGACGGGATTGCGGGCGAAGTCGGAACCCCTGATGTAGGCCAGCCCCTCCGCCTTGGTGGGGAAGTTGTCGACCTGCGTCTCGACCCTGTTGCCGTCGGGATCGGCGTAGTAGATCGAGGTGGTCATGCCGTGGTTGGTGCACCAGTAGGGCTTGACGCCGCTCTCTTTCAACCTGGCATAGGTGCGGACGACGAGTTCGTCCATCGTCTTGTACTCGAAGGCGAAGTGGTCGTAGCCCTGGTTTCCCGCGCCGCGTTCCAGCTTCATGTCTTCGACGAGCAGGATGCGCAGAAGGCGGTGGTCGAAGCGCAGCAGGGCGAGGCTCTCGCTGCGTTCGGCAACCTCGCAACCCAGCGCCCGCACGTACCAGTCGACCATCGGCTGCAGTTGGCTGGTGCGGATGACGGTGTGGACGAGCTCGGAGGGCGCGACGGTTTCGTTCTCTTCGGATGCCGCACTGCCTGGAGCAGGCAGACTGTCCGGATCAAACTCGACTCCGGCGGCGGCTTTCTCCAGGCCTGCCGCCTCCCCCAGGTAGGGCTCGAGATCTTCGATGCGGTCGAAGCGGTCGAGGAGCATCTCGATGCGATTGCTGCTGGGGTCGGTGTACAGGAGTGAAACGCTGTCGCCGTACCGTCTGGCTGTGCGCGGCTCGATTCCCCTGAGTTTCAGCGAGTGGTAGTTGGCGCCGAGCTCGGTGAGCGAGTCGTAGCTGAAGGTGAAGCGATCCCAGCCGAGAAGGCCGGCTTCCGGCACGGGCTTGCCGCCTCGGCCGAAGATCGAGACGCGATGATGCTCGATGTCGTAGGAGCACCAGGCGCCGCCAAGCGACGGTGTATCCGGCCGGCTGGCGACGTGGTGGGGACGGCAGCGAAGGACGGTGTCGTAGAAGGCCACGGCCTCGTTCAGGTCGCCGACTCTCACCGCCAGGTGGGCGAACTCGGAGGGCGACAGGATGTCGGCGCCTGTCGCCGCCCGCGCCGAACCCACTCCCAGGCAGGCCCCGGCCGTGACGACAGCTCCCTCCAGGAAGCGGCGCCGATCCATCGAGCGATCCGTGGACATCATTTGCTACCTTGCCACACGTACCAAGGGAGGAAGCTCATGAAACGGTGCGTGAGGTCGAAAGTGAGACTGGTGGCCCTCTCACTGGTGGTACTGGTGGCCGTCCCGGCGGGCGGCGATGGGCAGGAGCCGAAGACGGTCCGGATCGACACCCTGAGCGTGATGGACACGCTCTACCACCTCTCGGGCGGCGGCGCGAACTCGCTGGCCCTCATCGACGAGATCAACGGCGGCGTCGTGTTGATCGACACGAAACCGCCGGGGTGGGGCCAGCCGGTGCGGGACGCTCTCGACGGGGTGACCGATCTCCCGGTGACGACGATCATCAACTCCCACGCGCATCCGGATCATGCCGGCAGCAACGGCGAGTTCGGGAACGCCGCCTTGATCGTGGCGCACGAGCACACGAGGGCGAACATGGCCCGGATGGACCTCTACTCGGCTGCGAACGCGGCGGGGTTGCCCACGAAGACGTTCACCGACCGGTTCTCGCTGCTCGAGGACCTCGACCGCATCGAGCTGTACCACTTCGGCCCCGCCCACACCGATGGCGACGTCATCGTCGTCTTTCCCGCCAAGGGGGTGGCGTACATGGGGGGTCTGTTCCCCTCGAAGGCGACGCCGGTCATCGACACGCGGAACGGTGGCAGCGGCGTGGCCTTTCCCGACACGCTGGCAAAGGCAGTCGCCGGGATCGCAGGCGTGAGGCTTGTCGTCACCGGCCACGGCGAGCCCCCCGTGACGTACGCCGGACGGGGTCGCCGGGAAACAGGGGCGAACCGTCCCTGGACGGGGTTCATGACGTGGGACGATGTCAAGGAGTACGCCGACTTCAACCGCCACTTTCTGGCGGCCGCGCAGAGGGCCTTTCGAGCCGGCCTGAGCGTCGAGGAAGCGGCGGCGACCCTCGAGTTGCCCGAGCGCTACAGGGACTACGGCATGGAACACGCAAGAGCGAACATCGAGGCGATCTATGACGAGCTGGCGAACAGGTAGGGGGCCTCGCATGACGAGCAGACTCATGGCGCTTCTCGCGTGCGTCGCCTCGGCCCTTGTCGGTGCGACGGAGCTACGTGCCGACGACTGGCCGGAGTTTCGAGGCAAGGGCCGCCTCGGCGTCTGGTACGAGACCGGGATCCTGGAGGAGTTCCCCGCCGAGGGCCTCAAGGCGCTCTGGCGGACCCCGATCAAGGCGGGCTTCGCGGGTCCCGCAGTGGCCGGCGGCCGCGTCTTCATCACCGACTTCGAAGCCACGCACGGCATGCGTGGAACGGAACGCGCGCTCGCTCTCGACGAGGCGACCGGTCGCATCCTGTGGACCCAGGAGTGGGAGGCGGACTACGCGGGGATCCAGTGGGAGACGGGCCCCGGCGCGACCCCGACGGTCGATGGGGACCGCGTCTACACCCTGGGGCGCACGGGCGTCCTGTCGGCGTTCGACGTGGAGACCGGTGCGCTCCTCTGGCGCAAGGACTACGCCGAGGACTACGGCGTCGACCGGTTGCAGTGGGGCTTCGACTGGGGCTACGCCAGCGCGCCCCTGGTCGACGGCCCGCGGCTCATCTGCTTCGTCGGCGGCCCGGAGAACGCACGGGTCGTGGCGTTCGACAAGATGACCGGCGAGGAACTCTGGCGCGCGCTGGACAGTGAAGCGGATCTCGGCGTCGCGCAGCCGATCATCATCGAGGCCGGCGGCGCGCGTCAGCTCATCGTCTGGAACCCGGAAGAGGTCGTCTCACTCGATCCGACGAACGGCGAGTTCTACTGGCGGCAGCCCTACACGGTCGGCGGCGCGATGACCGTCGCGACGCCCGTGCAGGTCGGATCGCAACTGTTCTTCACGACCTTCTACGACGGACCCCTGATGCTGACGCTCGACCAGGACAAACCCGGCGCCACCGTCGCCTGGAAGGGCTCGAGCAACAGCGAGATTCAGACCGACGGGCTGCACGCCGTCCTGGCGACGCCGATCATCGAGGACGGGACGATCTACGGCATCTGCAGCTACGGCCAACTACGCGGCCTGAACGCCGAGACGGGCGAGCGTCTCTGGGAGACGCAGGAAGCAACCGGAGAACGACGGCGCTGGGTGTCCGGCTTCCTGGTCCGGAACGGGGGCCGGGTCTTCATCAACAACGATCGCGGCGACCTGATCATCGCCAGACTGAGTCCCTCCGGCTACGAGGAAATCAGCCGGACGCACCTCATCACCCCCACGTCGCGACCCGGCAACCGGCGGGAACTGCGCTACGTGAGCTGGGTCCACCCGGCCTACGCCAACAAGCACATCTACATGAGAAACGATGAAGAGATGATCTCCGTGTCGCTGAACCAGGCAGACTACGAGTGACGCCCGGATTTCGCTGGAACAGGGACTGTCCAGCCGCCTAGCTGGAGTCTTGCAGTCGCAGAGGTGTTTACGGGATGGATGAGTGCGCCACAATAGCCGGATTCGTCCGAGTCCGGGGTCGTTGCCAGGGTACTCCGGAGTTGGTTGTGGATAGGTGGCCGGACAAAGAAGACAGAACAGAGCCGGAGATCGATGCAGTTGCTGGCGGCTTCGCGATCGAGCACACGAGCATAGACAGCGTCGCGAACCAACGGCGGTTCAATGATTGGTTCCGACGCGTCGTAGGCGGCCTGGAGCCGTTGATCGAGGAACACGTTGGTTGCGGGTTCACTGTCACATTGGAGTTCGACGCTATCGGGAAAGGGATGGACTGGAGTTGCATGCGTGACGGTCTCAAGAAGTGGATCATGGAACGAGCACCGTTGCTCAAAGACGGCAACCATGAGGAGATTCTACGAACGCAGGAATCCGTGGAGTTCCCAATCGTGATGCACATCTGGAAAGGAGCGGATCCTCGCATTGTTGGCTTTCAGCGGTTCGTTCCGGAAGACGACACCTTGCCGGCGCGTATCAGGAGAATCGTCGATAGGAAAGCGGACAAGCTGTGCAAGTATCACGGGCTTGCGCCACGACTGTCTTGTTGATCGAAAACGACGATATCGCGCTCATGAACGAGGCCAGGATGCTCGAGGGAATCCAAGAGGCCTATCCTGATGGTTGCCCTCCAGGAGTGGATGAGATCTGGTTCGCCGACACGTCCATCCCGGACAACCCCCGGTTCTGCGACTTCACGACGAGAATGGCGGAGGAGTGAGTCCCAACTGGCCGAGGCTGACTTCCGAGGGGCAGGCCTCGCGGCGTTTCCGGCAGGGCTTTGGCACGGCTCGTACGGACGGCAGCCCTGTTTGAAGGCGGGTTGCAGAGTAGACTCAGAACCCGAGGGCTTGAAGACGATGTCCACGACGAACACGGAACTACTCGCTCGAATCACGGCCCGTCCGGAGGTGTTCGGCGGCAAGCCGATCATCCGTGACATGCGAATCTCCGTGGAGCTGATCCTCAGTCTCTTGGCGCAGGGGGTGACTCCCGACGCCATCCTGGATGACTATCCGGAGCTGGAAGCAGACGACATTCGGGCTTGCACCGCCTACGCCCACGCGGTCATCGCGCGAGACACACTGTCCGCGGTGTCCGTCGCGAAGTAGTGCGGTTCCTCGTGGACCGATGCGCCGGCCGTCGGCTGGCGGAGTGGCTACGTGAGCAAGGACATGATGTCGTTGAATCGCTCGAACTCGGCCCTGACCCGGGCGACAGAGCGCTACTCCATCGGTCGGCCGAGGACGACCGAATCCTGGTCACGATAGACACGGATTTCGGCGAGCTCATCTTCGGGCAAGCGGCAGCCCATGCGGGCCTGGTGCGGCTTCCCGATGTCCCCGCGGAGCGGCGGATCGCGTTGATGCGTGAGCTCTTTGGACGCCACCGGCGCGAACTGGAGGCGGGGGCGGTAATTACGATACGAGGCGAGAGAGTCCGGGTCTCGCGGCAACCTTCCTGACTCCTCCTGGGTCCTGATACTCGAAACGGCTGAATCCGGAGCCCGCCATGCGACCTCCTCGACTCCTTCTCCCGGCGATCCTGGGGATTCTCACCGCGGTAGCGCCGCTGTCACCTGCCCAGGGGCAGGAGCGCTCGGCGTACTTCGGCGACCTGCACGTGCACACCGCCTACTCGTTCGATGCCTTCTCGTTCGCCACGCGGACGACACCCGACGACGCGTACCGCTTCGCTGCAGGAGAGGCGATCAGGCATCCCTCGGGAAACGAGATCCAGCTCGACCGGCCCCTCGACTTCTACGCCGTGACGGACCACGCGGCGTACCTGGGGGTCCTGCGCGCCCTGGCCGACCCCAGCCACCCGCTCGCGGACGACCCTGAGGTCAAGCGCTACATCGACGCGTCGACGGTCAAGGCGCGGGGAGGCTACCTGCCGGGCGCCTCGGAGTTCGTGGCCCGGCACGATGATCCGGAAGTGCTGCGGACGGCGTGGCGGGAGATCGTCGCCGCCGCGGAACGCCACTACCGGCCGGGCACCCTGACGACGTTCATCGGCTACGAGTACACCCCCTCGCGGGACGGCGGCAACCTGCACCGGAACGTGATCTTCAGGGGCACGGCACCCCAGGTACCGTTCAGCCGGCTGGATTCGGCGAATCCCGAAGACCTCTGGAGCTGGATGGATCGCCTGCGTGACGAGGGCATCGAGGCGCTGGCGATCCCGCACAACTCCAACGGCTCGGACGGCTGGATGTTCCAGACCGAGACGTTCGCGGGGGGGCCGCTCGACGCGGACTACGCGACGAAGCGGATGCGGAACGAGCCGGTCGTCGAGATCACGCAGGTCAAGGGCACCTCGGAGACCCATCCCTTTCTCTCGCCCAACGACGAGTGGGCCGACTTCGAGATCTTCCCCTTCCGCGTCGGCCTGTGGGCCAAGAGCCGGCCCAGGGGCAGCTACGTCCGCCAGGCGCTGCTGGACGGCATCGCGTTTCAAAGCGAGGAGGGCTTCAACCCGTACCAGTTGGGATTCGTCGGCGCCAGCGACACCCACAACTCGGGTTTCGTGTTCGACGAGGAGAAGCACACCGGCAAGGTCGGCGTGCACGACTTCGACCCGGTCAGCAGGGGCTCGGTCCCGGCCGACGTCGTCGACGGCGTGCCGGCGTACCGCGAGGTCTTCCGCCGCTACTACAGCAACTCGGGCCTCACCGGCGTCTGGGCCGAGGAGAACACCCGGGAGGCCGTCTACGCGGCGCTGCGCCGCAAGGAGACCTTCGCCACCTCGGGCAGTCGCATCCGCGTGCGGATGTTCGCCGGCTACGGCCTGCCCGACGACCTTCACCGCCGTGACGACATGGCGGCGCTGGGCTACGAACGGGGCGTCGCCATGGGCGGCGAAATCGACGCCGATCGAGGCGGCAGTCCCGTGTTCGCGGTGCGCGCGCTGCGCGATCCGTCCGGCGCCCCGCTCCAGCGTCTCCAGATCGTCAAGGGCTGGGTGGAAGGCGGCGACCGGCACGAGCAGGTCTTCGACGTCGCCTGCTCCGACGGGCTGCAGCCGGATTCCGGGACCCAGCGATGTCCGGACAACGGCGCCACCGTCGACCTGTCCAACTGCGCCATCAGCCAGGACGTGGGGGACGCCGAGCTGGGAGCGACCTGGCGTGATCCCGGCTTCGACCCCGGGCATCACGCGTTCTACTACGTTCGCGTCCTGGAGAACCCGACGTGCCGCTGGTCGACGTGGGATGCCGTGAAAGCCGGCGTCGCGCCGCGCGTGTCCCTGCCGGCGACGATCCAGGAGCGTGCCTGGTCGTCGCCGATCTGGATCTCTCCCGGCAGCTAGCTAGTAAGGCGCCGGATCGAGCCCGACATCGTTCGCCGCGCCGGCCCGGTGGGAGCGACCCGGCAGGAGCTCGGTGAGGCGACGCTCTTCCTCGGGCTGATCGGCGACCTGCAGCACCTTCTTGCGCGAAGGGTTACGCGGCAGCATCGCACGAAGCCGCTGCATCGTCTCGGCGTGCTCGGGGAGGCTCGCCAGGTTGCGCCACTCGTTCGGATCGCTGTCGTGGTCGTAGAGTTCTTCGCCCTCGGGATAGGTGGTGTAGCGCCAGCGCTCGGTGCGAATCGAGCTTCGGTCCGGCGCGTCAGAGGTGATCGCCGGGTGATCCCACTCCGCTTCGGGATTCTCGAGCAGCGGCCGCAGGCTCTCGCCGTCCAGGTCCTGGCGCCCGGGGAGCCCGGCGAGGTCCGCCAGGGTGGGGTAGATGTCGAGCAGCTCGGCGGTCCGGTCGCAGAACTCGCCCTGCGCCTCGATCCCGGGACCGGCGAAGATGATCGGCACGCGGCAGGAGCGCTCCCAGAGCGTGTACTTGCGCCACTGGTTCTTCTCGCCGAGCTGCCAGCCGTGGTCGGTCCACAGGACGATGACCGTGTTCCCGGCGTGCGGCCCTTCGTCGAGCGCCTTCAGCACACGCCCCACGTTCGCGTCGGCGAAGTTGATGCACGCGAGATAGGCCGCCACGGCGCGCCGCCACTGCCCCGTCGCCGTCACCAGCTCGTGGTCCTCCAGGCCGCGCTCCGTGGGCGCGGATTCCGGCACGTCGTCGAGGTCGTTCGCGAGATAGGGCGGTAGCTCGATCTCGGCCTCTGGGAACTTGTCGAAGTACTTCTTCGGGGCGTAGAACGGCAGGTGCGGGCGATAGAAGCCGCAGGCCAGGAAGAAGGGCCTCGAGTGATCTCTCGACAGGTACTCGGCCGCCCAGTTGGCGAGCTGGGTGTCGGTCGTCTCTTCGTCGTCGATGTCGAGAGAGCCCCAGTCGAAGCCGCCGCGGTCGAGCTGGTTCAAGGGGTAGCCGGAGGGCCACAGAAAGCCGCGGAAGCTGTTGTAGTAGTGCCACGAGGCGGCTTCGTTCTGGCTCTGGTGAAACGTCTTGCCGCCGCCGATCGCTTCGTAGCCGTGCTGCATGAAGTGCTGCGGCAGGGTCACGGCCAGCGGCATGGCGTCGCGCCAGACGTCCCCGTTGTTGTAGCAGCCGGAGGTGGTCGGGCGTCGGCCGGTCATCAGACTCGCCCGGGAGGGGTTGCAGGCGGGCGTCTGGCAGTAGGCCCGCCGGAACGTGACGCCGCGCCCGGCGAGCGCGTCGATGTTCGGCGTGAGCGTCTGCGGGTGACCGTCGAGGACGCCGATCCAGTCGTTCAGATCGTCGATCGAGATCATGAGGACGTTCGGGCCGGCCGCGCGCGGCTGTCGACTGCGGGCGCAACCCGCGGCCAGGGCGCCGAGCCCCAGGTGCCCGAGCAGTTGGCGTCGCGAGAGCACTTCGCTCACAAGGCTATAGTGCGCGCGATGGCCCGCAGAGACGACGAGGCGCGCGAGCGGGTGCTGGCAACGATCGCGGAGCTCGATCTGAACGAGAACCTGCTCGAGCTGGAGACCAAGGGGTACACGGTTCTACCGGGCGTACTGTCCGAAGACCGGATCGAGCGCGCCAGGGCGGCCATCCTGCGGCGCGTTGAAAGGACGACGGGCAAGAAGATCGATCCCGACACGGCCACGTCCGACGACTTCAGCGGCATGGCGTATCAGCACTACCTGATCTTCGAGGATCCGGTCTTCCCCGAGATCCTGCTGGAGCCGAAGCCGCTCGCGATGATCACCTGGCTGCTTGGTGAGAGTTGTGTGTTGTCTTCGATGGGTAGTCACTTTCGCGGGCCCGGCGGCATGCCGTTGTCGGTGCACGCCGATGGGGTTCGAGTCGGCATGACCGAGACGTCCCTGGTCGCCAACTGCAACTACGCCCTGACGCCCTACAGCCGGGAAGCGGGCGCGCTGGTGCTCTTCCCGGGCAGCCATCGAAAGCAGCGCCAGCCCACGGCCCACGAGAACTGGATGGCGGGCCACGAAACCGTTCCGCAGATCATGGCGAAGAAGCTCGATCCGGAAGAGCTGGATGCCCTCGAGTGGACGGTGCCGCGGGGCGCCGTGACCATGGACCTCAATCCCGGAGATGCCGCGATATGGCATGGCAACTCGTGGCACGGCGGTTGGCGGCGGGAGTTGCCGGGCGCGCGGATCAATCTCGCAGCCTACTTCTGCCGGCCGCATCTCTCGACACAGGAGCGACGCGGCGATACGCGGTATCCCGAGGTGTTCGAGCGCTATGCCGACGACCCCCGGTTTGCCCGTCTGATGGGAGAGAAGATCTTCAACGGCTGGCGTGAAGAAGGGCCGGATTTCTCGGGCGCGAAGACCTCACCCAGCGGCCTCTTCGACTGAGCGCCTACTTACGCTCGGCCGCCCACCGTTTCATCAGCGCGATGTTGCGGCTCAGGATGGCCGCGGATTCGGGGTTCACGCTCACGCGCCTGGAGTAGGCGGCCATTTCGCTGTCGTACATGGCTTCTGATTCCGCGCCATGGTCGTTCGTGCGCTCGATCCAATCGTCCATGCGCTTCCTGAGTTTCTTCAGTTGCGCCTGGTGCTTCGGATCGCCGGCCAGGTTCCTGACCTCGAACGGGTCCTTGGTCAGGTCGTAGAGTTCCTCCTCGGGGCGGGTGGGGGCGAACAGAAGCTGCTGCGTCTCGTTCAACGTTCCGGCAGCATGAGCCTTCCGCAGCGCGATGACAATGCTCTTTCCGTCCTTGTAGAGGTTGGGTTGCAGATGGGGGCGGTTGGGCAGGAAGTTGCGGATGTACTTGAAGCGCGTCGTCCGTAGCGCCCTGATGTAGTCGACCGTCTCGTCGCAGCGGTCGCGAGCGGCGAAGACCGCGGTCCGCTTCTGGTAGTCCCGTGCGAGGATGTCGCGCGCGTGCATGTGGTCGGGAATCTCGATGCCGGCGAGTGCGAGCGAAAGGGCCGCGATGTCGATGTGTTCCACGAGGTCGTCCCGAACCTGCCCCGGTTCGATCGTCGGTCCGGCGATCACCAGGGGCACGTGCATGCCTTCGTCGTAGAGGAACTGCTTCCCTCGGGCATGGCTGATTCCGTGGTCGGTCATGAAGAGAACGACCGTGTCTTCGAGGTCGCCCTCCTCTTCGAGCCGTTCGATGACGTCGCCGACGAACTTGTCGGTGAGCCGCACCGAGTCGAAGTAGGCCGCCCAGTCCGCCAGCAGGACCGGATCGTTCGGGTAGTAGGGCGGAAGCTCCACGCTGGAGGGATCCGTCCTGCTCCCCAGCAGCTTCTCGACGCGATCGCTGATCTGCCGGAACGACTCGAGTGATCGGCCGCGGTGCTTTCCGCCGGGGAGGTGAACCTGGGCGAAGAAGGGTTGCCCGGGGCGACGGTGGCTCCAGTCGGGGCCGTCGTACATGCCTTCGTCCCACTCGAAGTTGTAGTGCGTCTTCCCGATGGTGGCTCGATCCGTGTTGGGCCACCCCGTGATCGCGGTGTAGTAGCCGGCTTCCTGGAACAGCTCGGGGATCGGCCGGATGCCGGGAGGCAGGTGGATCTTCAGCTCTCCCTGGCTGCTGTTGTGGTGATGAGCGCCGATGGAGGTCTGGTACATCCCGGTAATGAACGCCGAGCGGTTGGGCGAGCAGACCGGCGCCGTGACGTACGCATTAGTGAAGCGCACTCCACGGTTCGCCAGGCGATCGAGATGCGGCGTCTCGATCGCCGTCTCTCCGTAGGAAGAGAGATTGGCCGACATGTCGTCGACGATGATCCAGAGAATGTTCGGCGGCTCCGCCGCCTGCACGGGAAGCGACGTCAGCGCTCCCAGGGCGACAGCGAGGGCGGCGGTCCAGAAGCGGTGCGTTGTCATGGCCCGTTTCTCCATCTGCGTTAGGATTCCGACCATCATGATCACACGACGACAGGCAGTCAAGAGCGTGGCCGCCGCGTCGGTGGGCTCCGCCATGGGGGCCGCCTTCAGTTTCGCGAAGACGAACCGCGCGAATCTGCTCTTCCTGTGTTCGGATCAACATCAGACTGCCGCGTCCGGCTGTTACGGCAGCAACGAGGCCCAGACGCCCCACATCGACGAGATCGCCGCCGACGGCGTCCGTTTCGACCGCGCCTACTGCAACGCGCCGGTCTGCGTCCCCTCCCGCGGGTCGATCGTGACCGGCCTCCACCCCTGCAGGCACGGGGCGAAGATCCTGCGCGACCCGTTGCCGAACGAGGCGCGCACGGTCGCGCACTACTTCAAGGATCACGGCTACGTCACCGGTGCGATCGGCAAGATGCACTTCGTCGACGAGACCCGGCGGCACGGCTTCGACCACAGGCTCTATCGAGCCGATCACGACAAGCGGCTCACCCAGGCCGAGCAGCAGGCGTTTCGGGACGATCAGTACGCGGCGTACCCGGCGGACGGCGGGTACGCGACGGGGCTGAGCGGCTCCGCCTCGACTCTGCCGGAGAGGTACTTCCAGGACACCTTCTACGCCGAGGAGTCGATCGCCTTCCTGCGCGAGAACAAGGACCGCCCCTTCTGCCTCTGGTCGTCGTTCTACATGCCGCATACGCCGCTGGTGCCGGCAAAGCAGTACTGGGACATGTACGACGGAGTAACTCTCAGTCTGCCGGAGCGTTCGGACCGGGAGCTGGAGGACGGCTTCGAGGGGCACCTGATTCGCTCCAGGCAGCGCGGCTGGTACGACCAGAAGGACGACGACCTGCGCGACGCGATCCGCGGCTACTACGGCAACATCTCCCAGACGGACGCCAACGTCGGGCGGGTGTTCGACACGTTGCGCGAGCTGGGGCTCGACAAGAACACGGTGGTCGTCTACACCTCGGACCACGGTGAGATGGCCGGCGCGCACCGCACCTGGACCAAGCACAACATGTACGAGCAGAGCGTCAGCGTGCCGCTGATCGTGCGCATGCCGGACCGGATGGAAGCCGGGACCGCCCGCACGCAGCTCATCGAGCACGCCGATCTGCTCCCGACCCTGACCGAGCTGTGCGGGCTGGGGAGTCCCTCCTCCGGGATCGACGGCCGGAGCTTCGCGCCCCTGGTCCAGGGCGGGGCGTACACGCCGCGCGAGCACGCCTACTCGGAGTACTACTTCTGCCATCGCAGCTTCACGGTGGACGACCGCTACGTCGGCAAGCCGCCCATCCTGATGGTGCGCACCGGCAAGTGGAAGCTCAACTACCTGAGCTGGGCGCGGTCGGAGTTGTACGACCTCGAGGCCGATCCGGGCGAGTTCAACAACGTCATCGACGACACCGGCAACTCCGGCATCGTCAGGGAGCTGACCGCCGTCGCCGAGCGCCTCTACGCTGGTTGAGGGAGCTCCGTATCATGCGGGCGCCATGACCTGCTGCGCTCCCTCGCGTGATTCCGGCCGGCCGGCCGGCGGCGCGCCCCCGGCCGCGGCGGTGCCGGCGCCGGGCCGTAGGCCGAACGGCCGCAAGATGGTCCGTCTCGACGGCGGCCGGTTCCTCATGGGCACCGACTCGGCCGAAGCCATACCGGGCGACGGCGAGACCCCGGTCCGCGAGATCTTCGTCGACCCGTTTCGCATCGACGCCTGCGCCGTCTCGAACGCCGACTTCGCCGCCTTCGTCGACGCGACCGGCTACCGGACCGACAGCGAGCGGCTGGGCTGGTCCTTCGTCTTCGAGGGTCGCCTGTCGCGCAGGCTCCGGCGCACGGCGATCGAGGACCGTCTGCCGGGCGCGCGTTGGTGGTGCAAGATCACCGGCGCCGACTGGCGTCATCCCGAGGGACCGGGATCGTCGATCGCCCGGCGCCAGGACCATCCCGTCGTCCAGGTGTCGCACCACGACGCCGTGGCCTACTGCGCGTGGGCGGGATGCCGGCTCCCCACCGAGGCGGAGTGGGAGTTCGCGGCTCGCGGAGGAGTGGAGCAGGCCGGGCTGCCCTGGGGCGACGAGCTCGAACCGGATGGCGAGCATCGCTGCAACGTCTGGCAGGGGAGCTTTCCCGATCGCGATCTCGGGCTCGACGGCTATCGCGGCACCTGCCCGGTCGATGCCTTCGAGCCCAACGGCTTCGGCCTCTACAACGTCAGCGGCAACGTCTGGGACTGGTGCGCGGACTGGTGGAGCCCCAGTCCCGCCGCGCCGGGCAGTCGCAATCCGCGGGGTCCCGCCAGCGGCACCGCACGCGTCACCCGCGGCGGGTCGTACCTCTGCCACGTCTCCTACTGTAATCGCTACCGGCTGTCGGCCCGTACCCACAACACGCCCGACAGCGCGGCCGGACACATGGGCTTTCGCTGCGCCGCGGACGTCGGCTAGCGCCCGTCTCGAGCCCGGCCCCGGCGGAACGGGGCCGGGTCGCCACCCTGACTAGAAGCGGAACCCGGCCTTGAGGCGGAACTCGCGCGGCAGTTGCCAGGCCGCGAGCGAGTTGATCGGCGCGAGGGTATTCGTGTCGACCTGGAGCACGTTCTGCTCGTCGGTGACGTTGGCGGCCTCGAAGCCGAGAGTCCCCTCCATCCGGCCCCTGATCGGGAAGGACCACATGGCCGACAGGTCGAGCGTGTAGATGTCGTCCAGTTGCTGGCCGTCCCTAGGCGCTGTGAAGGTCACGGTGTCGATCTCGAGGCCGGTCACCGGATGCGCCACGGTGGTGGAAGTAGTCGGGCCGAAGTACCTGCCGGTGCTCGCCGCGAAGAAGCCGCCCAGTGTCACGGCGTGCTCGCCCAGTTCCAGGCGTTTCATGGCGACGATGTTCAGCCGATCGATGTCGTGACCCAGCCGGCCATTCTGGAACCTGGTGGTGACCTCGGTCGCGCCCGTGTCCACCTCGATGCCGCCCAGGCCCTCGAAGAGGTTGGAGTTGGTGTTCGAGTTTGCCGTGTTTCCGGTGGCCTCGCCGATGGTCAGGTTGGAGCGGAACGCCCAACCGCCGCGGAATCTGCGATTGAGCTCGACACTGAGGGCTTCGTACTCGCGGAAAGCGCCGGGCCAGTTGCGCACCACGCGAACGATCCCCAGGCCGTCGGCGGTGAACTGATCGTTGCCGAAGAAGATGTCGTCGGTCTCGTGCACCACCACGTTCGACTTGAAGACCCAGTCGCGCGACATCTGCCACTCCACTCCCAACGCAACCTGATCCTTGTACGGATGATCTACCGGCTGCAGGGTCTGGGTCTCGCCCGCCGGCCTCCTGCTCACGCGGAAGCGGTCGTAGCGCAGGGTGGCCGGATTCCAGTTGTATTCGTCGTAGCTCTGCTGCCCGGTGGGTAGCACGCTGAACTCGCGAAAGGCGAAATCCAGGCCGATGTTCTGGTAGTAGCGTCCGACGCTGCCGCGCACCAGCAGCCTGCCGTCGGCATTGACGTCGTAGACGGCCGTCAGGCGCGGCGCCAGGTTGTTGTCATCGTGGACCCGCGTGCCGATGTCGTTGTCGATCGTCTCGGCGTCGTAGCGCACGCCCATGTGGAGGCTCCAGCGATCACCGATGTCGAGCCGGTCCTGCACGTAGGCCGAGCTCTCGACACCCTCGCTGTGGGACGGCAGGGACTCCTGGAAGACCCGCAGCCGCTGCGGTGTCACGTAGCCTCCGGGGCATTCAAGACAGAAATTCCGGCCGCGATACTCCTTGCCCACGTTGCCGTAGTTGGTGAAGGCAATGTCCTGGATGTCGATGCCGAACTTGATCTCGTTGCGCCCCTTGAAGATGGTCGCCGAGCCATGGGCCGTGTCGCGGGGGAAGTCGTTGAACCCGATGCCATTCCCGCTCACCACGCCGTTGAAGCGAACGTTGTTTTGCGCCGTATCGCGGTAGCGGAAATTGTTGTCGACCGGATTGTCGGAGCACTCGGGGCACAGGTCGTCCGGATCCTTGGGGTACTTGAGAGTGCGAGGAAAGAGATCCTTGCGCTCGGATACCTTGACCTCGATGAAGGTCGAGTTCGTGGCGGCGAAGCTCCAGCTCGCAGTCAGTACGTTGGCGTAGAGCGGACGGTTCGTGATGGCTCTGAGGTCGCCGGTGCGAAAGGGGGCCGCGATACCGTCGCCGCGCGAATCGACCCACGTCCCCGCCAACTGGTGCCGATCGCTGGGCTGGTAGTTGAGCTTGAGGATGCGCGGCTGCGAGCTGCGACTGATGTCGGCAATCTCGCCGCTCCCCAATCGGTCGATCCTGTTGTCGGTCAACTCGGCGTGAGCGGCGAAGAACCACGCCTTCTCCCGGAGAATGGGCCCGCCCAGCGACGCCTCGTAGCTGTTGATCTGCTCGTCCGGCCGTTCCAGCCCGAACTGGTCCTCGGCTCTCCACTTCGGATTCTGGCCGACGTAGAGGGCATCGCCGTGAAACACGTTGGTGCCGGTCTTGACGGTCGAGTTGATGATGCCGCCGGTCGCCCGGCCGTACTCGGCGCCGAAGCCCATCGATTCAACACTGGTCTCCGACAGCGCCGACGCCGGCATGATCAGGCGCGCCTCCCCCAGCCGCCTCGTGTTCGAGGTGTCCACGCCATCAACCAGGACCTGCGTCTCGTTCTGAATGCCGCCGTTGATCGCGGGCAGCGCGTCGGACTCACCGATGTTCACCACTCCCGGCAGCGCGCGGATGGTGGCAGTGTAGTTGCGGGTGGCGAAGGCGGCGTTCTCGACCACTTCCGACTTCATCGCGCTGATGGAGCCGGTCTCGTACTTCGATACCAGCGGCGCCTCGCCGAGGACCGTGATCTCCTCCACGGTTCCCCCCTGCAGGGTCAGGTCGACACCCCGGCGCTCACCCGGATTCAGCGTCGTCGCAAGCTCGGCCGATCCCAGGCCCTCCAGCACCGCGCTGACGGTGAACTCACCCGCCTGCAGCAGCGCGAAGCGATACCGCCCGTCGGCATCGGAGATGGTGGTCGTCGTTCTCTGAGGACCCTCGAGGGTCACCGTGGCCCCCGGCAGGCCCTGCCCCTCGGCGTCGAGAACGCGGCCGTCGATCGTCCCCGTCTGCGGGCCGTCGGCCCACAACGGCAACGGAGCACACAGGCTCACGGCGAAGATCCAGATGCAGGTCCTGGAAGTGCTGGTGGTCACGGCTGGCCCCTCCTTCGTCTGTCTCTCCTCTTCGTCCTTTCGCGGGCGCTGTCAAAGGCCCCGCGCAACTAGCAGTGTAGCTCCAATCATGTTTGATGTTCAAGCCTTGTTGGGGCCTGCGGATCTGGTACAGCCCCTTAGCTGGCTAGACCTTGACGCCGACCGTCAGTGAACCGCGATAGCCGCCGTCCGTCTCCGTCATCTTCAGCCAGCTCCCGTCGCCGCCCCTGGATTGGCTGATGACGAAGTCGTTCAGGTTGTTGTAGGGCGAAGGCGGGCGCTGGTTGTACGGCGGCCTCAGGGCGACCGCCCGGTTCAGCTTCTCCGGGAAGTAGAGCTGTACGGTGGCGGCGACCTTCTGCTCGAGGACGATCCGGGCGTGGACGTGCTGAACCCGCGGCGTGTACCAGCCGGGGTAGATCGTCTGGAAGCGGACCATGCCGTCCTCGTCCGAGACCTGGCGGCCGCGAAGGAACGTCTCGTTGTCGGAGGGATTGGCGCGGCCGCCCGGCCAGACGTTGGGGTCGTAGGCGGTGTAGTGGCTGTAGAAGCCCAGCGAGTCGCAGTGCCAGAGATCGACGGCGGCGCCGGCGATCGGCGTGCAGCCGTCGGCCTCGACGATCCGTAAGACGACCTCGAGCGGCAGGCCTTCGCGATCCTCCCGGATGTCGCTCCGCATCAGGACCGGGTCGTCGACGTAGTACGGCCCCTCCATGGCCCCGGCCGTCACGACGCACTGCCCGGAGTCCTCGAAGCTGTGGCTGACCGGATCGAAGCCGGAGTTGTCCGTCTCGATAAAGCGGCGCTTCAGGCCGGTGGTCAACCGCGACTCCTGCTGCTGCCGTCGGGGCTGCAGCGCGGTCAGCTTCCGGGCCGCGGCGCCAAGCAGGCCGAAGAGGAGGGTCCGTCGTTGCCACTTTGGGTGTTCCATCGGGTCACCTGCCGGTTGGTGGAGTTGAGTTAGGGAGATCGTGAGTATCGTAGCGGCGCACTCCCGCGGAGCCCCAAGTGAAGATCCTGGTCATCGCCGACGTACACGGAAACGCCGAGGCGCTCTCGGCGGTTCTCGAGAAGGAGCCGGACGCCGACGCGACGGTCTTCCTCGGCGACACGGTGCTCTCGGGCCCGCAGCCGAACGAGACGATGGCGCTGCTCGCGGGCCTCGACGGGGTTTTCATCGAGGGCAACCACGACGTGGAGATGTTCGAGCCGGCGCGCTTCGAGGCCTGGCCGGCTCCGTGGCGTGCCTACACGCGGTGGATCCTCGGCACGTTGGAGGCGCCGGGATGGAAGCTGCTCCGCGGCCTGCAGCCCGAGGGCGAGTACGAGGTCGGCGGGCGCCGGGTCTTTCTGCACCACGGCGTGCTGCCGGACGAGCCGCGGCAGGCGCTGCCGGACACGTCGGACGATCGGCTGGCCGCGCTGGCGGGCGGCACGGACTGCCCGCTGGTGCTCTTCGGCCATTCCCACATCCAGTTCCGGCGGACGATCGACGGGCGGGAGTTCATCAACCCCGGCAGCGTCGGCCAGCCTCGCTGCGGCCGCCGGGTCGCCTGCTACGGGGTGATCGAGGACGGCGTGTTTCGCCATTGCCAGGTCGAGTACGACCCGGGTCCGTGGCTCGAGGCGCTCGACGGCGTCAGGCCGATCGACGGGTTCCCGGAGTTTCGGGAATGGCTGAAGAAGGCGTTGCTCAGCGGCTACGGCATCGGCGAACGGGAGCCGTGGACGCGGTTTGCGCGCGAGGGCTACGTGTAGCGCACACCGCTGCGCGGCCGCGCCCGGATGCCGGCCAGAAGGCCGGCGCACCCAGTGTGTTACACCCAGCGGTCAGAGCTCCTCGACCGCGATCGCCCGCACCCAGGTCGCCTCCAGCCGCTCGACGTTGAGCGGCATGCCGATGTAGAAGGCGCGGTCCTTCTTCAGCTTCTCGACGTTCACGAGCGGGTAGCAGACCGGGATGTTGTTGCCCAGCATGTTGCGGTGCGTCGGCGAGTTGTGGGGCTGCGGCGCCTGGAAGTCCGACTCGAAGCGAATGCCCGGATAGCCGACCGCCAGCAGCTTGATGCCGGTGTCGGCGAGCCACTTGCTCGTTTCCGCCGGCAGGGTGGGCTGCTCGTTGTCGCGGAACGGGCTGCCGAGGATGACGATGTCGCCCTTGCCGACGTTCGAGAGGTGCTCGGGCAGGATCGGTTGGCCGACCTTGACGAGTTCGCCTTCGTCGTTCTCCTGCTCGATCGGCTCGAGCTGGTCGAGGTAGCAGACCGCCGCCGGGCCGAAGAACGTGTCGAGGGGCATCTCCCACAGGCCGAGGATGCCGTCCGGCAGGCCCTCCCAGTGGTCCATGTGGCCCTTGCCGCCCTCGGTGTGCGATCCGCCGCAGTGGCCGCTGACCCGCCCGGGCGGCCAGTAGGAGTCGCCCTCCTTGCCGCCGATCAGGGTGTAGAGGGTGTCGTCGTAGGGCACGCGCCCCTCTTCGAGGATCCACGGCAGCCCGAAGACGTCCTTGTTCCCCTCCTCGACCGTGCCGTCCAGCCGGGTGATCCGCCCGATCATCCGGGGGCTGAGGTCGACTACATGGTGTCCTGCAAAGTCAATCATCGTCGCCGTTCTCCAGGTCCAGCGACCACTCGCCCAGAGTGGCCAGTCCGTTCATGCGGGCGCGGTGGCGCAGCGCCGTCTGCCCGCTCGACTCGTCCGTCCTGCCGTCCCAGGCCTCGACCGGGGCGCGGCCGATGGCGCGGCCGAACGAGAAGCTGAGCGCCCAGGACTGCGGGCCGAGCCGGTTCATCGCGTCGAGGTGGGCCGTCGCATCGCGGTCCGACTGGCCGCCGGACAGGAAGCCGATCCCCGGCAGGGCGGGCGGCACGACCCGGCGCAGGCAGCGCAGCGTCTCGCGGGCCACCGCGTCGACGCCGGCCTGCTCGGGACAGTCGCTGCCCGAGACGACCATGTTCGTCTTCAGCACGATCTCCTCGGGCGCCACGCCGTGCTCGTAGAGAGCCTCGAAGGTGCGGTGCAGGAAGCGCTCGGTCACCTCGAACTGGCGATCGATCGGGTGATCCCCCTTCATCTCGACTTCGGGCTCGACGATCGGGACGAGGTCGAACTGGTGGGCGAGCGCCGCGACCTCGGCGACGCTGCGGGCGTTCGAGACGAGCGCGCGCTCGGTGGGAAGGCCCGGCTGCACCCGCGCCGCCACGCGCCACTTGACGAAGGCCACGCCGCGCTCGCGCCAGTCCTCGAGCCGCTTCGCCAGTCCGTCGAGGCCGCGGGGCACGTACTCGTGCTCGGAGCCTCCGAGGAACTGCCAGCCGGTGGTCGGCGTGATGCCGAGCAGCAGGCCGCGCTCGGCGATGAGGTCGACCAGCGGTGTGCCGTCGCCGCCCTTCCGATCGAGCACGTCGGGGAAGACGATGATGCTCGACAGGTGCTCGCCGAGCCCGGGCGTGCGGCAGATCATCTCCTGGAAGCCGGCCGCCGCGTCCTCGGTCCGGGCGTGGATCGACTCGCCCCACCAGCCCCGCACGAGACCCTTGAGCGGAACGTCGGCGGCGAAGATGCCCTTGCCGGGCGCCACCATCCGCTGGGCGGTCGCTGCCAGGGTCGATTCGGCGGTCACGAGCCGTCTCCGCTCGCTTCCGCGAGCTTCGCCCGGTAGAACTCGAGCCCCTCGCGGGCCGCTTCGTCGAGGTCGCGGTCGCCGGTCATGTCCCGCCACACCGCGAGCAGGTTGCCGACGCCGCCGCCCATGTGGACGATCGGCTCCATCACGGTGTCCCGGTCGTAGTCGATCTCGCGCAGCGCGGCCACCACCTCGTCCCAGGGGATGTGGCCCCGGCCGGGCGGCCGGCGGTTGTTCTCACCGATGTGGAACGTGCCGAGCTGGTCGCCGGCGCGGACGATCGCGTCGCCGAGCGAGTCCTCCTCGATGTTCATGTGGTACGTGTCGAGCATCATCTTCAGGTTCGGGCTGCCGACGTCGTCGAGGAAGCGGAGCGCCTCTTCGCAGGTGTTGACGAGGAAGTGCTCGAAGCGGTTCAGGACCTCGATGTGGAAGGTCACGCCGAGGTCCTCGGCGGTCTTCATCGCCTCGCGCATGGCGGAGACGGCGTGCGCCCAGCAGCGCTCCTTGTCGCGGCCGTCGAGCCCCTGGCGCATGACGCCGGTGATCGCGCCGCCGACGTCGGCGCCGCCGCCCCCCGTCATCTCCTGCATCTCGCTCGCCGTCTCGGCCAGGGCGCGAAGGTGCGCGATGCCGCGGCGCCGATCCTCTTCCGAATCGGAGTTGATGTCCTGCTTCGGGCCGAGCCCCGCCATGTAGTTGATCCGGAGCCCGTGTTCCGCCGCCGAGGCGACGAAGCGCTTCTTCTGCTCCGGCGTGTAGAGGAAGAGCACGTCCTGCGAGAAGGACATCAGGTCGAAGCCGATCGCGGCCGCCCGGGTCATCCGGCGCTCGTACTCCCCGATGTCCTCCATCCACTCGTTGCCCCAGTAGTTGAAGGTGATTCCGATGCGTCCCATGTTGTCTCCCACGCTCCTAGACCTCACCCGCGGGTTGCGCGGCCATCAGGGCCTCGACCTGGTCCATCGACGGAATCCCCTTGCGGTTCCCCAGCACGGTGCAGTGAAGGGCCGCGACCGCCGACGAGAACGAGGCGCAGCGCTCGAGGTCCCAGCCCCTGGCGAGTCCCACCAGGTAGGCGCCGTGAAACGTGTCGCCGGCGCCCGTCGTGTCGACGACGTCGACTTCGTACGCGGGCGTGTGGAACTCCGCGTCGCGGCCGCCAGGTGGCCCGGCGACCGTGTAGCTGCCTTTCGCGCCCTCCGTCTGCACCACCACCCGCGGCCCGAGATCGACAGCGGCGCGACCTGCCCGCCACACGTCGTCCTCGCCTGTGAGGTTCGGCGCGAAGCCCGAGCCGCAGATCAGCACGTCGGTCTCGGCCACCAGGCTGCGCGCCGGTTCGAGGACCTCGTGGCTGGTGGCGGCCGCGTCCAGCACGACCGTGCCGCCGGACTCCTTCATCCAGCGGGCCGCGGCGAGGGCCGCGGCGCCGTGGCTGCCGTCGAGATGGAGGATCCGCGCCGACTCGATGTAGTCCCGGTCCAGATCGTCGACGCCGACCGGCCGCGAGAGAAAGCCGCGCCGGAACGAGAACACGCGCTCTCCGGTCGCGGCATCGACGTAGACGACGACCACGTGGTCCTCCGGCCCCTCCCGCGGCACGAGCCGGCTGGTGTCGACGCCTGCCCGCTCCAGCGACCGCCGCCGGTGCGCGCCGAGATCGTCGTCGCCAACGGTGTCGACGAACCCGGTGCGGAGCCCGAAGGTCGAGGCGACGAAGCACGCGGTGCCGGCGGGCCCGCCATCGGCGAGCGTGAAGTCCAGGAGGCCCCGCGGATCCTCCCAGTCCGGCATGCGCTCGACCCGCAGCACGACATCGACGATCGCGAGGCCCAGGCCGACGACGTCCAGGCGGCCTTTCAAACCTGTCTACCCGGCAAACCCGCGTAACCTGCCTACTCGACGCGCGTGCGGCGCGCGCCCACCGCGGAGTGCCTGCGTTCGAGACGGCGAAGTTCCTTCTCGATGCGGGGGCGCACCTCTGGTTCCGCGAAGGCGAGCAGGGTCACGTAGAACCCGCTGAGGCTCCTGAGCCGGAAGGCCTCGTCATCGAGAACGCCGAAGGCCCACAGGTCGAGCGCGAGCTCCCAGGCCACATGGAGTTGCACTTCGAGGAACGCCAGGCCGACCACGTTCCGCAGTTGACCGTTCTCGAGCGCCTCGGTGATCGCGGCGCGGACCGCCTCCTTGGACGACTTGAAGTGCGCTCCCTCGTCCTGCTGGGCGAGTCTCGACCACGAGCCGGTCCTGAAGTCGGCGACGATGAGGGGTCGCAGCAGGTCGCGATTGTCGATCATGTACTGGAGGATGCCCTCCATGGCCCTTGCCGCCCGGCGCAGGGGGTCGCGGGTAGCGCGAGCATCGGGAGCCGGCTCCTCCAGCCGCTGCACCGAGTCCTTGATCAGCGCCTGCAGAATCTGTTCGCGGGACCCCAGGAGGTTGTAGAGGGTGGTGACACTCAGTCCCGCCTGGCGGGCCAGCTTGCGCATGGAGAGGCCCTCGGGGCCCGCCTCCTGCAGAAGAGCGCGGGCGGACTCGAGGATGCGCTGGCGCCGGGCCGCGACGTTGGCCTCGCGCCGGCCCA
This sequence comes from Thermoanaerobaculia bacterium, assembly GCA_965116955.1. Taxonomy (GTDB): domain Bacteria; phylum Acidobacteriota; class Thermoanaerobaculia; order Multivoradales; family Multivoraceae; genus Multivorans. The sequence goes on from OZ220742.1 coordinate 1,251,678, forward strand.
TGGTTCCGTCGGCCGTGGGGCCCTTGGCTGGGGGGTTCGTCATTGCTGGGTCGGTTCGGGAGATGATAAGCGGGTCCCGGCGGCCACCCGAAACATGTTACATTGTTCCAAGTTTGTCGCCGGGGACGGCGGCAGGAAACCAGGGGAGAACGAGAGTGGCCGATATCAACGTAGCCGAACTGCAGCCGGTAGGAGAGTTTGGCTCGAAAGCCTGGTGCGAGGCATGCGCCGGGTACGGCGTGCAAATGCTCGAAGACGGCGACCTTCCGGCGGACACCGCCTGGGGATTCACCGAGATCTACACGCACCCGCCGGCGCGGCTGCTCGAAGGCGGCCGCGAGATGTCCGCGTACTACCTCATGGTCAAGGACGGCCGGATCACCGGCGGCGACGGCGCCCCCGAAGAGTGCAAGGCGCTGCCAGGCTTCCACATCGCGATGCCGTGGGCGTCGATCTGCAACCAGTCGCGCACGAAGTACGGCCGCGAGGGCCAGATGCGGCGATCGGCCCAGGAGAAGGTCATGTTCCAGCAGATCGAGGAGTACGTCGGGCGGCCGAATCCCCTCGGGCTGGGTGGCGGCCCCAAGCACGTCTGGCCCCGGGAAGTCGGCATGGCGCTGGGCAAGGGCATGGAGGAGGGCGGCGGCCTGCACAACATCGCCGCGAGTCTGCAGACGTCCTCACCCGAGTTCGCGGACTTCCCCACGACCGACATGGCCGTCCCGGACTTCGAGGCGATGAACGAGGAGCAGAAGCGGCGGTTCCTGGCGCTACTCGGCATCTAGGGCGAAGCGCACGGCCGTCCGGTAAGTAGCCCCCACCGGTTCTCCGTCCTCCATCGCCGGCCGGAAGACGGCCCGTCTCATCGCGGCGACGGCGTTCTCGGTGAGGCCGTGGGGCAACCGTTCCAGCACCTCGACACCGACGACGCAGCCTTCCTCGTCGATGCCGACGCCGAGGCCGACGACGCCCTCGACGCCCGCCTGGATCGCTTCGTCGGTGTACTCGTGGGCGACCTGGTAGATCATCTCGCCCGGTCTCCGGTCCGGGCTGGCGGCGGCGTCCGCCGAACCCCGCGAGTGACAGACCAGGATCCTCGCCCGGTCGGGAATCGGACCCTCCGGCGAGATCGCCAGGATGCTCCTGGCCTCGGCGACGCCCTCGTCTGAGCGGCCGGAGTCGACCAGCAGCCTGGCGAGGCTGTAGCGCGGCGCCACGGACGCCTCGTCGTCCATGACCGCGATCACGCGGCGGAAGGCGTCCTCGGCCTCGACCACGTCCTGCTCGGTGCGGCCGGGTTTGTCGAAGAGGGCCACGCCGAGCGCGTTCCAGGCCCGCGTGCGCAAACGGATGTCGTCCGTCAGCTCCAGTGCCCGGCGGGCGGCGTCGGCCATCGGTTCGAACTCCGACCGTTGGTAGTGCGCCGCCGCCTCGGCGAGCCACCACTCGGGCGTGTCGGACGGGGGCGGCGCTTCGGTGACCGCGGCGGTGGCCTCGACCGCGGTGGGGGCGTTGCCGGCGTCCAGATCGAACGTGACGACGGAGGTCGTGGCGGCGAGGTCGTCGCGCACGCCGACGGCGACGCGATGCGGCCCCGGCGCGGTGACCACGTCGACCGCGAAGGGCCACGAGAGCTCCCGCGCCTCTTCGATTTCCCCCTCCTTCACCAGGACGGGAACGGGATGCTCCGTCACCTCGGACACGCGCCCCTCCCCGTCGATCACCTGGACCCACAGGCGGACCTGGGCTTCGTGACCGTCGGCGACGGGGGCCAGGGTCAGCGGGCCGATCGGGATCGCGACCAGCATCCTCGACTGGATGTCGCCGCTTTCGAGCTCGGCCTCGCTGCCCGGGCCGCGGACCGGTGCGATCCGGACACCGATCGGGTTGGCGGCCTCTTCCATCGAAAGGGCCGCCAGCGTCAGGTCCGCCATCTCGGCCGATACGGACTTGTCGACGTAGCTGTCGCGGTGGCGGATCGAGAGGCGTCCGCGATAGCGCCGTTTCGCCTCGTCGGTCAGCTCGACCTCGATCCGGTGGGTGCTTCCCCTTTCGATGTGCGTCGGCGAGTAGCCGAGCGAGTAGCGGTTCTGGAGGTCGCTGGCGATGCGGTCGAAGCCGCCCGCGAAGTTCCGCGTATTGACGATCGCGCGGCCGCCGGTGCGATCGGCGAGGCGGAGCAGCGGCTCCTCGAGATTGGCGGCGCGAGTGAACTCGATGCTGGTGGAGAAGCGGAGGTCCGCGGTGTTCATGCCGCTGACGCGCGCTCCGGCGGCGGCGACACTGTGGAAGGTCACGCCGTTGGCGTTGGCGAGCGAGGCGAGCTCGTCGAATCGCTTCGAGAGGTCGTACTGGTAGGCCTCGAGGGAGGCGGCCGCGGCATCGATGCTCCTTGCGTCGGCGCCAAGCCTTGCGTCGGGGAAGGGCCCTCGGGGGGTGCCGCGCCACCGCCCGCGCGTATCGGTGAACCGTTCCTCGACCGCCCGGAACAGATCCTCCGCGGGCCGCATGGGCAGCCCGTTGCTGATGTACAGGATGGCCTTGCGCCCCGGCAGGCCCGCCATCGTCCGGATCGCGTTCTCCACGTTCACGATGGAGGCGTCGATCTCGCTTCTGATCATTGCGGCGAAGTCGCGGATCAGCTCCACGATCGCGTTGTAGCGCAACTCGGCGTAGTCGTCGTCGAGTTCGCGCAGGATGTCCAGGCGCTGCGATTCGATGCGGTCGCGGCTGCCGACCACATCCGCGACCTCGTGGGTCGCCTCGGCGACGCGCCAGGCCTCGGTGGTGAAGGGAAGCGCCACCTCGAACCTGCCCGCATCGTAGACGGCGAGCATCGCGCGGTCGTACGGGCTGAGCTGGACGCTCAGGAAGTTGCGCAGGAAGGGCAGCAGCCGGTTGCGGTCCGTCGGCGTCAGGTTGTTGTTGTCGACGTAGACCATCAGGCTCAACCGGTGCTCCGGCGGCGGCGGTTCGGCCGGGATGAAGCGGTCCAGGTCGCTCTGCCGGGGCCGGCGGTCCCGGAAGGTGGCCGCTTCCTGCTCCCGCGCGGTCGCGTCCAGGCCGTCCGTGAACTCGAAGAAGTTCGACAGCTCCACCGGGCGACCGTCCTCCCGCACCTCGAAGTCGCCGGCCACGAGGCCCGTTACCGGGTTGCCGTCGCGGTCGGTGACCCAGACGTCGACGTTGACGACGCGCACGTCGATCGTTTCGCCGAAGGTCTCGGGTGCGGGCTCCTGTTGTGCCTGGGCGGCGCCGTTCGCGGAGAACAGCACGAAGAGCGCGGCGACGGTGGCAGGACGCTTCATCTTGGACAAAGCGTACCTCTGGGTGCGCACCCAGTGGTCTCAGTCGTGAAGCGTCACGACCCCCGCATCGCCATCGACGCTGATCTCCTGCCCCTGGGCCACCCGCTGGGTGACGTTGCCCGTGCCGACGACCGCGGGAATGCCGTACTCCCGGGCGACGATCGAGCCGTGTCCCAGGATGCCGCCGATGTCGGTGACGAGCCCCGAGGCGTGCGCGAACAGCGGCGTCCAGGCGGGGTTCGTCATCGGGCACACGAGAACGGACCCGGACCGCATCCGCTCGAACTCGGGCGGCGACTTGATCAGGCTCGCCGGCGCGGTGACGGTGCCGGGACTCACGGGGACGCCGCGCAGCGTGGGGCTGTTCGGGTCGTTGCGGGCCTGCGTTTCCTTGAAGGCGATCGACGGATGCTCGCTCGCCTCTTCCGGCACGGTGCCGGGCGGGTGCAGGCGTTTGCGCGCTTCGCGGAGTTCACGCCGCTCGGCGGCGAGCGCTCCGAGATCGGGCCGTGCTTCGCCCTGCGCGCGGGCCTCGATCGCCTCGCGGATCTCATCCGTGACGCAGAAGTAGATGTCGTCAGGCCGTCCGAAGGTGCCCGCCTCGACCAGGCGCCGCCCCAGCTCCGCCGCCAGCGGACGCAGCACCGGCCAGGCGCTGCAGAGGTAGAACATCGTCTCCTCGCGGATCGGGTAGAAGAGGTAGGTGAACCACAGACGGAAGCGGAACTGCCAGTACTCGAGACCGTCGAGCAGCCCTTCGATTTCGGCGAGGGCCTTCTCCTTCTTGGCCCTGGCGTCGAGGTCGTGCTGCTCCGGGCTGTAGTCCCGGTTGGCGACCATCGTCTTCAGCGTGGCGAAGAACGCGGTCGGATCCTCGCTCTGCGGCGGCTCGACGAAGTCGAGGGTGTAGCCCTGGTGCCCGAAGGTTCCGAGGTAGTCGTCGATCGCCTCGAGCGCGGGCCCGCTCGCCGGGTGCTCCTCGAGCGCGGCCATGAGTCGTGAGGCCGGGGTCACCATCACGAGTTCCCAGAGCGACTCGTCGGCCCGGATGCGCTTCGCGACCTCGTAGATCGCGTCGTTCGCTTCCATCGTCTTCGACTTGAAGCCGCTCAGGAACTGGCCGCTGGTGAAGTGGTGGTCGGGCAGCGTCTCGCGCAGGAAGCACTGGAGCTGGTCGTCCGTCGACTTGGCGACGCCGAACGTGTGCCCGGTGTCGTTCGACCAGTAGTCGCCCTCGGCCACGCCCAGGTCGACGATGCCCTGGAGCAGGGTCTCGTCGGACGCCGCGGCCGGGTCGACTTCGCGCCATTCGCCGGCGATCCGGAGCAGGCGCGGCATCGTCTCTTCCCGCCACTTCCTGAGCACGCCCTCGTTCCACTGGGTGCGATTGAAGGCGACGTAGGTCGGGTTCCTGCTCTCGGGCATGGTCACCCGCTGAGCCAGGGAATCGCCGAGTTCGGCCGAGGCCGCCCAGGCGTCGAAGGCGCGGCGGTCCTCGCCGCTGAGCGCATCCCGAAACAGCTTCAGGTCGTGCTCCGCCATCTCCAGGTTCTCCGCGGGGGAGTCCTTGCGCCGCTCGGCCATGGCGCGTTCGGCGGCCTCCAGTTGGGCCTCGGTCGGCTTGGTGATCTTCTCGTTGTCGCCGTCCGGGAAGAGCATCGGCCAGTCGCCGCGCTGGTAGGCGAAGCCGTGCATCGTGACGAACACCGGGCCGCCGCCGATCATCATGCTCTTGCCCCCGCGGGCCTTCTCGAGACCGATCGTCAGGTAGAGCTCCTCGAACAGCGGGCAGATCGGGTCGGGAATGTTCTCGACGATCTGGCGGCGCGTCAGGATCCGGGCCGGAGGAGTCGGCACCCACTCGACCTCGATCGGTTGCGGCGGCAGGTTCGTGATCGGCCGCGACTGCAGCAGGTAGAGCCTGCCGCCGGAGATCGCCCACTCGATGTCCTGGGGCATGCCGTCGAACTGGGCCTCGACGTCTCCGCCCAGCTCGACGAGCTCGCGGATGGCCTCCGCCGACAGGGACGAACGGCCGCGATCGGCCTCGTCAATCTCCTCGAGACGGGTGCCCTGGTCGCCGTCCTGGACGATCCGCTGTTCCTTCGTGCCGATGATCGTCTCGGTGGCTTCGCCGGTCGCGCGGTCGACGACGTAGGTGTCGGGCGTCACCTGGCCGCCGACGACGGCCTCGCCGAGGCCGAAGCTGGCGTTGACGATCGCCTCGGTGCGTTCGCCCGTCGCCGGATTCGCGGTGAACAGGATGCCCGAGACCTCGGACGGCACCATGATCTGCACGACGACGGCCATCGCCACTTTGCCCTGGTCGATACCCATCTGGTGGCGATATGCGATCGCGCGCGGCGTCCACAGCGACGCCCAGCAGTCGCGCACCGCCGCGACCACGGCGTCCTCGCCGCGGACGTTGAGGTAGGTGTCCTGCTGGCCGGCGAAGGACGCCTCCGGCAGGTCCTCGGCGTTGGCGGACGAACGCACCGCGACCGGCGGGTTCGCGGGTTCCAGGCTCCGGTAAGCGGCGGTGATCTCGGCGGCCGCCAGGTCGGCGAGGGCCGGCGCGGCCAGGAGTTCCTGGATCGCCGCCGACGCGCTGTCGAAGGAGACGGCGCCGTTCACGAGCTCGGGCTTCGCCAGTTCGACGATCCGCCGCTGCAGACCGTTCGCCGCGACGAAGGACCGGTAGGCGGCCGTCGTGACGTGGAAGCCGCCCGGCACGGCGAAGCCGGCGTTCGCGGCCCGAGCCAGCGAGCGGCCCTTGCCGCCCAGCAGGTCGAGGTCGTCGTCGCGAGTGTCGAGCGGCCGGACGAAGGTTGCGGCCGTAGCGGAGATCTGGTCCATCGGTTCTAGTTCCAGAAGCGGTCCAGCCGCGTCCAGGACCGGATCGGGATCACCTCGCCGGTGAGCAGGTCCGAGGCGGGCGAGGCCAGGAAGAGGCAGAGGTCGGCGACGTCTTCCGGGTCGGGCGGCCGCTCGAGGCGGGGCACGGGCGTGCCGTCCTCCTTCTCGGCGGGCTGGATGACGCCCCACTTCACCATCGCGGGCGTCGCGATCAGGCCCGGCGCCACGCAGTTGATCCGGATGTTGTGCTTCGCCCACTGGAAGGCCAGGTTGTTGCTCAGGCTGATCACGCCCGCCTTGGCCGCCGAGTAGTGGAGCATGCCGGGGTGGCCCTTGGTGCCGGCCACGGACGAGATGTTGATGATGTTGCCGCTCTGCTGCTCGATCATCTGCTTGCCGGCGGCGATGCAGCAGAGCCAGGTGCCGGTCAGGTTCAGGTCGACGATGCGCTGCCACTCGTCGTAGGGCGTGTCCTCGGGCATGCGCGGCGTCGCGCCGCCGCCCGCGTTGTTCACCATGACGTCGAGCCGGCCGAAGGCGCCGACGGTCTCGGCGAGCAGCCCGTTCACGTCGTCGGGGACGGTGATGTCGCAGCCGACGGCCATGGCGGTGCCGCCGGCCGACTCGATCTCGCCGACGACGCCGTCCAGGTTCTCCTTCTTGCGGGAAGCGACGACGACCCTGGCGCCGGCCTCGGCGTACGCCTTCGCGATGCAGGTGCCGATGCCGCCGGCGCCGCCGGTGACGATGGCGACGCGATCCGTCAGGTCGAGTTTGGTCATTCCTTCACCCCTCCGGTCGGGATGGCGCCGCCCGCGCCGTCTCCGGGCGTTCCGGGAACGATGCGCGCCTCGCAGCCGCCGCCCGGCGGGATCAGCCAGTCGCAGCCGGGCGTGTTCCCCGGGCCGTTGTCGTGGCAGGCGAGCAGCGCCGCGTAGTCGGCCTCCAGGCTGCCAGGCCGGCGTGGCGGCATGAACCCGTTGACGTGTACCTGGCCGGCTTCGAACAGTCGCGCCGTCCGGGTCGGCGCCCGGTGGCAGTCGAGACAGGCGTTGCCTTCGATGTACGGCGTCCGCAGGTCCCAGTGCGTTCCGCCGACCACCCAGTAGGGCGCTTCGGGATCCACCCATCCCGGCAGGACGGGTTCGCTTGGGTCGGACGGCAGCTTGGCGCCGTCGATCCACGGGTCGTGCAGGAAGGCGTTGTTCTGGTGGCACTGGGCGCACTGGACGCCGGGCGGCGGCGGAATCCAGGCACGGTCGAAGTCGTCGTCGTCCGGGCCGGGGAGCTTCCCGGCCAGCAGGCCCCGTTCGTCCATGTGGAGGTACTCCCTGGCCTGAACCAGATCGCCCTTCCCGTCGGGCGACTCGAAGAAGCAGGTGGCGCCCGTCGTCTTGTTGTGTCCGATCATCTGGACGGAGGAGATGCCCCTCGCGAAGAGCTCCGGGCCGGCCGAGCGGCAGAACCACGCCCAGACGACGTCGTCCAGCGGGCTGCCGTCGGCCGCCTTGCCCTGCACCCTGCCGATCCGCGAGCCGACGTTGCAGTTGCCCTTGAAGTCGGGCGTGTCGCACTGGCGGTAGCCCGGACTCTCGAAGACCTCGACGCCGTCGACGTGGATCGGGATGCGTACCCCCGCGCCGCAGTCGACCGTCGGCGGCACGCCGACGTGCGGCAGGCACATCGCGGCGTACTCGGACGCCGTCTCCGGCATCGTCTGCGCCTTGCCGCCGGGTATGCAGGCGTCCTCGGCCGTCGCAGCGCCGGGTTGCGCCATGACCGCGAGCAGCGCGCCGGCGACGGTCCACCGTGAGATCGCTCGAAGCTCCATCCGGTCCTCCCTCGTTCCGGCCGCCAGTGTACCGAACTTGTAACACTGTCTCAACTTGGGTCGCGCTTTACGACCGAAGCTCCACACCGGGTGCGCCGGCGTCCCCGCCGGCATTCCGGCCCCTGGGTGCGCCGGCCTTCTGGCCGGCATCCGGCGCGTAGCGCCGGCTTCCGGACCCTGGCTCGGCTAGCCTGCTGAGCATGCACGACGTTCCCTGGAGTTCGGCCGGCTTCCTGCTGGCGTGCTTCCTCGCCACACCGCTGGCGGCCCAGCCGGTTGAGGACTCGGCGGACGATCCCGCAGAGCTGATCGCCGGGATCGAGGCGCCGCGCGAGGCGGGGTCGAACGACGACTCCGGCAAGAGCCTCGCGGAGCTGATGGAAACGCACGGCATCCCGGCGCTCAGCGTCGCCGTCGTCCGGGACTACGAGTTGCACTGGGCCAAGGCTTACGGCGTCGCCAACGAATCGACCGGCGCGCCCGCCGACACCGACACCCTCTTCCAGGCCGCGTCGATCAGCAAACCGGTGTCCGCGATGGCCGTGCTCCGGGCGGTGCAGGACGGCCTCTTCGACCTCGACGACGACATCAACTCGATCCTCCGTTCCTGGCAGCTCCGGGACGACGCGGAACTGCTCGCGGAGACCCCGGTGACGCCGCGGACGCTGCTGAGCATGACGGCCGGAACAACGGTTTCGGGATTCCCCGGCTACAAGCCCGACGCCGAGCTGCCGAGCGTCGCCGAGGTCCTCGGGCGCAAGGGCGAGGAGACGCCCGCGAACACGGATCCGGTGGTCGTCGGCTGGCAGCCGGGCACGCGCTACGAGTACTCGGGCGGCGGCTCGACCATCCTGCAGCTCGCGCTGAGCGACGCCAAGGCTGAGCCGTTCGACCAGATCCTCCAGCAGACCGTCCTCGACCCGCTCGGCATGACCCGCAGTTGCTTCTGCCAGCCCTTGCCGGCCGCGCTCCACGGCAACGCGGCGCGGGCCGGCGGGTCGGCGACCAGGCCCGATGAGGACGATGGGGAGCGGGCGGAGCCCCGCGCGCCCTGGCACGTCTACCCGGAGCTCTACGCCGCCGGGCTCTGGACGACGCCGACGGACCTGGCGAAGTTCCTGATCGAGGTCCAGCTCTCGCTGGAAGGGCGCTCGAACCGCATCCTCACGACCGAGTTCACCCGCAGGATGGTGACACCCGGAGGCGTGGGCCACTACGCTCTCGGCTTCACCACCGGCGCCGACACTCCACACCGGCCCGCGCCACCCGGAGAAGCGGACCGTCTCTTCGGACACACCGGCGGCAACTGGGGCTTCCGCGGGAACTTCGTCGGATCGCTCGAAGGAGGCAACGGCTATGTCATCCTGGCCAACAGCAGCGAAGCCAACCCGGTCATCTTCGTCGAGCTGCCGACCAGAATCCGCGCCGCCTACGGCTGGAACTAGCGCGAATAGCACCGGCGCCCACTGGGCGGGCGGATCATCTGACCCGCTGCCGCCGGAGGCGGCGACAAATCGCCGGCCGAACGCCGACCACTCTCGCTGGGTGCGCGGGTCTTCTGACCCGCTGAGAAGACCGCGCCGGCCGGCAGGCCGGCTCCTCTTTCCGGCCGCAGCCGCCGCCCTCCTGACCTTCGCCTGCACCACGCCACCGGCTTCCGACACCACCGTGACCGAAACCGAGCGACTCTTCCAGCAGCGCCTCGACGACCTCCGCGTCGAACTCGGCTTCATCGGCGCCACCGCCGCCTTCGTCCTCCCGGACGGCAGCGAAGGCGTCGCCGCGACCGGCTACGCCGACCCCGAGCGCGACCTGGTGATGCGGCCGGAGAACCGCATGCCCGCCGGCAGCATCGGCAAGACGATCGCCGCCACCACCGCGCTCAGCATGGTGAACGAGGGCCTGCTCGGCCTCGACGACCTCGCCTCGCGCTGGCTCGGTGACGAACCCTGGTGGGCCCGCCTTCCCAACCACGAGACGATGACTCTCCGCCACCTGCTCAGCCACTCGAGCGGACTGACCGACCACGTCTACGACGAAGCCTGGCGCCGCGAGGCCCGGTCCCGTCGCGGCCCGGCCGGCGACCCCGACGCCTGGTTCGAGCCGCGGGACCTGGTCCAGTACGTCCTCGACAAGGAGCCCCTGTTCCCGGCCGGCGAGGGCTACGCCTACACCGACACCGGCTTCATCGTCGCGGGCCTGGTCATGGAGGCGGCCTCCGGCGGCGCGTACTACGACGAGGCGAGGCGCCGCGTCCTCGACCGCCACGACCTGCCGCGCACCGTGGAGCAGATCGGTCGCACGTTCCCCGACCTCGCCCCCGGCCACCTCGGCGAGGACAACCCCTTCTCGCTTCCGGCCAAGACCGCCGAGGGCGACGTGATGGCCTTCAGCCCGCAGACCGAGTGGACCGGCGGCGGCTACGTCTCCAACGCGCGCGACCTGGCCCGCTGGGCGAAGATCCTCTACGGGGAGCGCGCCCTCGACGGACCGTACCTGGAGGAGATGCTGAACTCCGGCTACCGCGGCGAAGATGCCGGCGCGACGTACGGCCTCGGCGTCTACCGGGCCGACTCGCCGCACGGCGAACTCGTCGGCCACGGCGGCTGGTTCCCCGGCTGGCGCTCCACGATGTACTACCACCGGGACTCAGGCATCGCTGTCGCCGTCCAGTTCAACCAGAATGAACTCGACTTTCGGAACGAAGTCCGCGACGCGTTGCTCGGCCTCTTGCTCGAACGAGACTGACTGGCTTCCGCTGGGTGCGCGGGTCTTCCGACCCGCTGCCGCCGTAGGCGGCGGACAGTCTCGTCGCCGGCCTCCGGCCGGCGGCTACTTTGTTCGGGCTGCGCCGCTTCGCGGCTCCGCCCGGAGCGGGTCAGAAGACCCGCGCACCGACCCGCGCACCGACCCGCGCACCCAGTGGGCCGCGCCGTCCGCCGCCTCCAGAAAGCGGTCGATCTCCGCGTCGCCCATCGGCGTCGAGAGGGCGCCGAACAGGCCGCGGGCGCCCATCAGCATGCCGCGGTTCAGCATCTCCAGGGCGATCTTCTGGATCTTCGGCGTCGCTGAGCGGGCGGTGAAGACGGCGCGGAAGTCCCGGGGCGGCTCGTTCCCCGGCACGACGGCGAACAGCGAGCCGCGGCCGGTCGCGACGGCCTCGATGCCGTGCCGCCCAAGCACTTCCTGCAGTCCGGCGCGGACCCGGTCGCCGAGCCGGTCGAACTCGTCGAAGACCTCCGGCGTCAGCCGCTTCATCGTCTCGTAGCCGGCGACCATCGTCACGGGATTGCCGTTGTAGGTGCCGCCGTGGTGGACGAGTTCGCCGTCGCGGTGGTCGAAGACCTTCATCACGTCCGCCTTGCCGGCCACGGCGCCGACGGGGAAGCCGCCGCCGATGATCTTGCCGAGCGAGACCAGGTCCGGCTCGATCCCGAAGCGGTGGCAGGCGCCGCGATAGTCGATGCGGAAGGAGAGCACCTCGTCCGCGATCAAGAGCGCGCCGCATTCCCGCGTCTTCGCCCGGATCGCCGCCACGAAATCAGCCCGCGGCGGGATCAGCCCGAGCGCGGCGGGCAGAGGATCCATGACGACTGCCGCCAGGTCGTCCCGGTGCTCGTCGATCAGCGCGCTGCAGACCTCGATGTCGTTGAGCGGCAGGGTGACGACTTCCGTCTCCAGGCTCTTCGCCATGCTCGGTTCGAGCGTCGTCGCCGGCCGTTCGGACTCGCCCCAGTTCTTCGGCCGCGAGCTGTCGGAAGCCTGCGCGTAGTCGTAGATGCCGTGGTAGCAGCCCTCGAACTTCGCGATCTTGCTGCGGCCCGTCGCCGCGCGCGCGGCGCGGATCGCCAGCAGCACGCCCTCGCTGCCGGAGTTCGCGAACCGGACCTGATCGATGTAGGGGATGCGCTCCACCAGCAGCTCCGCGAGCCGGATGTCGGTCTCGGTCGGCAGCGAGAACGCCGTCCCGCTGCCGATCACCCGGGCGACCGCCTCCGTCACGGCGGGGTGCGAGTGCCCGAGGATCAGCGACGTGTAGTTGTTGACGAAGTCGATGCGCTCCTGGCCTTCGACGTCCGTGACGATGCAGCCGTGCCCCGAGGCCGCGTAGATCGGGTACGGGTCCATGACCAGCGTGTGGCGGCTGTTGCCGCCGGGCATGACGTCGAGGGCGCGCTCGTAGAGCGACCGCGAAGCGGAGGCCTCGCCGAGGTAGCGATCGGTGCTGCGGGGTGCGGCCGTTGCAGCCACGGGTCTCGAGACGTCGTTCACGGGGGCGACGAGTGTACTGCTCCGGGCCAGCCTCGAGGCCCGGCTCCGCTATTGTGGCGAGCCGTGAAAGCGCTGGCGATCCTCGGCGTACTGGGCTGCCTGAGCATGGCCGCCGTGCTCCCGGCCCAGGAGGGTCCGACCCACGCGATCGCCTACTTCGGCGAACCGAAGTACGCCGCCGACGTTCCCCACTTCGACTACGTCAACCCGGACGCGCCGAAGGGCGGCGAGGTGCGGCTCTTTCTCCCGGGCACGTTCAACAACCTGCACCCGTATTCGGACAAGGGACGCCCCGAGCTCTTCAACTGGTGGCGGCGCTCGACGATCACCCTCGATCGGCTGATGATGCAGTCCGAGGACGAACTCTCGAGCCTCTACTGCCTGCTGTGCGAGACGGTCGAGATCGCGGAGGACTACCGTTGGGTCGCGTTCACACTCCGGCCCGAGGCGCGATGGCACGACGGCATGCCGGTCACGCTGGACGATGTCGTGTGGACCTTCGAGACCCTCAAGACGGACGGCACGGTCAGCTTCAAGGCCACCTGGCGCCACGTGGAGGGCATCGAGCCATTGGGGGAGCGCTCGTTTCGCTTCCTCTTCGCCGCCGACAGGAGGAACCGCAGATCGGTGATGGAGGCCGCGGCCTTCTTCCCGATGCCGAAGCACTACTGGCAGGACCGGGACTTCACGGCGACCACCATGGAGCCGCCGCTCGGCAACGGCGCCTACCGCATCGGCGAGGTCGACACCGGCCGGCGGATCGTCTTCGAGCGGGTCCCCGACTACTGGGCGAAGGACCTGAACTTCAAGCGCGGCTACCACAACTTCGATCGCTTCGGCGTCCTCTACTTCCGTGACATCAAGGCGGGCATCCAGGCGCTCAAGGCCCGCGTCGTCGATTACTACCGCGACCAGGACGAGCGCGAGTTCGCCACCGCCTACGATTTCCCCGAGGTCGACATGGGGCTCTTCAACAAGGAGACCTACCGGATGGCGGAGACTTTCGGGATGCACTGGTCGGTCGTCTTCAACACCCGCCTGCCGCTGTTCGCGGACATCCGCGTCCGCGAGGCTCTGACGCTCGCCTACAACTTCGACTGGGGCAACCGCACCCTCCAGTACGGCGCCCTGAGGCGCAACAGCACGTTCTTCCTGGGCTCGGGGATGGCGTCGCGCGGCCTGCCGTCGCCCGAGGAGCTGGCGCTGCTCGAGCCGCTGCGGGAGCACGTCCCCGAGCGCGTGTTCACGCGGGAGTTCGCCCTGCCCGAAACCGACGGCTACGGCCGCAACCGGGAGGCGCTCCTGCGGGCCGGAGAGCTGCTCGACGAGGCCGGCTGGGTGGTGCGCGACTTCCGGCGCGTCAACGAGGCGACGGGAGAGCGGTTCCGGTTCGAGATCATGGTCCAGTTGAGGGAGCACGAGCGCATGCTCGTGCCGTACGTGGAGAACCTGAAACGGCTCGGCATCCAGGCGACGGTCCGCCGCGTCGAGGCGAACATCCACACCAATCGCGCGCGGCGCTACGAGTTCGACATGACGATGCAGAAGATCTACACGCACCGCATCCCGCGGCCGACGCTCCTGCGCAACCTGATGCAGTCGGACGGGGTCCACCTGCCGAACCTGCTCAACTACGCGGGGATCGACAGTCCGGCCGTTGACGCCCTGGTGGAGGAGGTGATCGCGGCTGAGACCGAAGAGGAGATGAACATCGCGGGCCGGGCGCTCGACCGGGTGCTCCTGTGGAGCTTCTACGTCATTCCCGAAGGCGCCCCCAAGGGTCGCCACCTCCTCTACTGGGACCGCTTCGGCCATCCGCCGCTGGGGTACGAGCACCTGAACTGGACCGGCTTCCCGCACCTCTGGTGGTTCGACGCCGAGAAGAGCGCCCGGGTCGACGCCGCGCTGGGCGAGACCCGGTAGAGAGTGCTTCTCTACGTCCTGCGCCGCATCCTCCTCATGGTGCCGACGCTGGTCGGCATCCTGCTGGTCAACTTCGTCATCATCCAGGCGGCGCCCGGGGGTCCGGTCGACCAGGCGATCGCGCGGCTCCAGGGCACCGGCCTCGACGCCGGCGTCGGGCTCCTCGGCGGCGGGGCGGGCGCCACCCTGGAGACCGAGCTCACCGCCACCGGCGGGATCGACCCGGCCCTGATCGAAGAGCTCGAGCGGCAGTTCGGCTTCGACAAGCCGGCGCACGTCCGCTTCTTCATCATGCTGCGCGACTACCTGCGCTTCGACCTGGGCGAGAGCTTCTACCAGGACGTGCCGGTCATCGACCTCGTCCTCGACCGGCTGCCCGTGTCGATGTCGCTGGGGCTCTGGACCCTGCTCATCGTCTACTCGGTTTCGATTCCGCTCGGCATCCGCAAGGCGACCGCGGACGGCTCGCCGTTCGACGTCTGGACCAGCGTCGTCATCCTGGTCGGCTACGCGATTCCTGCCTTCATCCTCGCCGTGCTGCTCATCGTGCTGTTCGCGCGCGGCGGGATGATCGAGTACTTCCCGTTGAGGGGCCTGGTGTCCGACGACTTCGGCGACCTGGGTCTCTGGGCCCAGGTCAAGGACTACCTGTGGCACCTGGTCCTGCCGATCACGGCGCTGGTGGCCGGCAGCTTCGCGACGCTCACGATGCTGACGAAGAACTCGTTCCTCGACGAGATCAACAAGCAGTACGTGCTGACCGCCAAGGCCAAGGGCCTGAAGACGCGGCGCGTGCTCTACGGCCACGTGTTCCGCAACGCGATGCTGATCATCATCGCCGGTTTCCCGCGCGCGCTGGTCGGGGCGCTGTTCACCGGCGTGCTGCTGGCCGAGATCATCTTCTCGCTCGACGGACTGGGCCTCCTCGGCTTCGAGGCGATCGTCACCCGGGACTACCCGATCATCTTCGGCACGCTCTACATCTCCACCCTGCTGGCGCTGGTGCTGCAGCTCCTGACCGACATCACCTACACGCTGACCGATCCGCGCATCGACTTCGAGACCCGCGACGTGTGAGCAGCCTGGCTCAGAGGAGATGGGCCGCTTTCAAGGCGAACCGGCGGGGCTACTGGTCGCTGCGGATCTTCCTCGTCATCTTCGGCGCCAGCCTGTTCGCCGAGTTCCTGGCCAACGACAAGCCCCTGGTCGTTCGGCACGAGGGGCGGTTCTACCTGCCGATCTTCGCGGCGTACGCGGAGACCGAGTTCGGCGGCGTGTTCGAGACGGAGGCCGACTACCGCGAGGAGTTCGTCCAGGACCTGGTGCGCGGCAGCGGCGGCTGGATGGTCTGGCCGCCGGTTCCCTATGCGCACGACACGATCGACTACGAGCTGCCGGGCCCGGCGCCCTATCCGCCGTCGGGGCGGCACTGGCTGGGCACGGACGACATCGGCAAGGACGTTCTGGCGGGGCTCATCTACGGGATCCGGCTGTCCTTCCTGTTCGGCCTCGTGCTCACGGCGCTGAGCTCGATCATCGGCGTGCTGGTGGGCGCCGTCCAGGGCTACCTGGGCGGCAAGGTCGACCTCTTCGGCCAGCGTCTGATCGAGATCTGGGCCGGGCTGCCGATCCTCTTCGTGCTGATCATCCTCGCCAGCATCGTCGAGTCGAACGTCTTCTGGCTGCTCGGCATCCTGGTCGCCTTCAGTTGGATGGCGCTGGTCGGTCTGGTGCGGGCGGAGGTGCTGCGCGCGCGCAACTTCCAGTACGTGACGGCGGCACGGGCCCTGGGCGCCGGCGACCGGCGGATCCTCCGCCGGCACGTGCTGCCCAACGCGATGGTCGCGACCGCGACCTTCCTGCCGTTCATCCTCACCGGCTCGATCACGCTCCTCACGTCGCTCGACTTCCTCGGCTTCGGCCTGCCGCCGGACGCGCCGTCGCTCGGCCGGCTGCTCGCCCAGGGCCGGGCCAACCTGCACGCCCCGTGGCTGGGCGTCATGTCCTTCTTCACCCTGGCGACCCTGCTGACGCTCGTCATCTTCATCGGCGAAGCGCTGCGCGACGCCTTCGACCCGCGCCGCACGGGGACGCAGTCGTGACGGCGACCCCGTTCCTCGAGATCGCCGACCTCGCCGTCGCCTTCGACGGCGTCCAGGTCGTCCACGGGCTCGACCTGCGGCTCGACCGCGGCGAGTCCGTCGCGCTGGTCGGCGAGTCCGGCTCGGGCAAGTCGGTCACCGCGCTCTCGGTCCTCCAGTTGCTCTCCTACCCGCGGGCGTCGCACCCGAGCGGGTCGATCCGCATCGAGGGCCGCGAAGTCATCGGCGCCGGCGAGCAGGAGATGCGCGCCATCCGCGGCAGCCGGATCTCGATGGTCTTCCAGGAGCCGATGACCTCGCTGAATCCGCTTCACACGATCCAGCGGCAGGTGGAGGAAGTGCTTGCCCTTCACCGCGGACTGCGCGGCCCGGCCGCCCGCGAGCGGACCGTGGAACTGCTGGAACTCGTCGGCCTGCAGGAGGCCCGCGAACGGTTGAAGTCCTATCCCCACCAGCTCTCCGGCGGCCAGCGCCAGCGGGTGATGATCGCGATGGCGATCGCCAACGAGCCCGACCTGCTGATCGCCGACGAGCCGACGACCGCGCTCGACGTCACCGTCCAGGCCCAGATCCTGGCGCTGATCAAGGAGCTGCAGGAGCGGCTCGGCATGGCGCTGCTGCTGATCACTCACGACCTCGGCACCGTCCGCGCGATGGCGGAGCGCGTCTACGTGATGGAGCAGGGGCACGTCGTCGAGGAGGGCGAGACGTCCGGGATCTTCGCGCGGCCGGCGCATCCCTACACGCGCAAGCTGATCGACGCCGAGCCGCGCGGCACGTGCCCGATCCCGGAGGACGGAGCGGCCCCGCTGGTCGAAACGAACGGCGTGACCGTGGAGTTTCCGCTGCGCGGCTGGCCGCGCAAGCGCTCGCTCGTGGCCGTCGACGAGGTCTCGCTCCGCGTCCGCCAGGGCCACAGCCTCGGCGTCGTCGGCGAATCGGGCAGCGGCAAGACGACCCTGGCGATGGCGATCGTCCGCCTGCTCAAGAGCCGCGGCGAGATCGTCTTCGACGGCCGCGGGATCGACGGCCTGGGCTTCAAACAGCTCAAGCCGTTGCGGAAGTCGATGCAGATCGTCTTCCAGGACCCGTACGGCAGCCTGTCGCCGCGGCTGACCGTGGAGGAGATCGTCTCCGAGGGGCTCGTCATCCATGAACCGGACATGAGCGCGGCCGAGCGCCGCGACCGGGTCGCCGAAGTGCTGACCGAGGTCGGCCTCGAGCCGGAGATCGGACGCCGCTACCCGCACGAGTTCTCCGGCGGCCAGCGCCAGCGCATCGCCGTCGCCCGCGCGATGATCCTCCGGCCTCGCTTCGTGGTGCTGGACGAGCCGACCTCCTCGCTCGACATGACGGTGCAGGCGCAGATCGTGGAGCTATTGCTCGATCTCCAGCAGCGCCACGGCCTGACCTACCTCTTCATCAGCCACGACCTCAAGGTCGTGCGCGCCCTGTGCGACGAGATCCTGGTGATGAAGGACGGCCGCATCGTCGAGCAGGGGCCGGCCGACGAACTCTTCGAGACGCCGCGCGAGCCGTACACACGGGCGCTGATGAATGCGGCTCTCGACCTGGGGGGCGAGCCTTCACCGGTTCCCGTATGATCCGCGGCGCACTGATGCGCTAGCCGCACGGCCTGGTCGGCTCGCACGCCCTCCGGCTTGCAGGGTCCGCGGCATACAGCCATCGCAGGAAGGAAAGGAGAGCGTCCATGACCCGGACGACGAGACATTGGCCGCTGGCGGCGGTCGCCGCCTTGCTACTCGTGCCGGCCGCCACGACGGCCCAGGAGACGGACCACGAAGAAGACGAACACGCCCACGCGGCGGAGGACGAGCACGCGCATGAACACGAGTTCGACGAGGAGATCGTCGTCGTCGGCAGCCGCGCGCACGCCCGTTCGGTGACCGAATCCCAGGTCCCCATCGACGCGATCCCGGTCGAGGACATCACGCGCCAGGGCGCCTCCGCGCTCGACTACCAGTTGCGGAACCTGATTCCGTCCTTCAACGTCGCGACCCACCCGATCAGCGACGCGGCGACGCTGGTGCGGCCGTCCAGCCTGCGCAACCTGGCCCACGACCACACGCTGATCCTGGTCAACGGCAAGCGGCGCCACCGGTCGTCGGTCGTCGCCTGGTTCGGCGGGGTGACGGACGGCGCCCAGGGGCCCGACATCTCGACCATCCCGGCGATCGCCCTGCAACGGGTCGAGGTCTTGCGCGACGGCGCGTCGGCGCAGTACGGCTCGGACGCGATCGCCGGCGTCATCAACTTCCTGCTCAAGGACGACGCGTCCGGCGGCGGCATCGAGCTGAACAGCGGCAGCTACATCCGCGGTGACGGCGCGGGCTACAGCGTGGCCGGCAACTTCGGCCTGCCGATGGGCGAGAACGGCTTCGCCAACCTGAGCTTCGAGGTCGGCGAGGCCGACCCGACGAGCCGCAGCGTGCAGCGCCAGGACGCGGCCGCGCTGATCGCCGCCGGCAACCACCACGTCCTGCAGCCGGTGCAGATCTGGGGCAACCCCAGGGTCGAGGACGACGTGAAGCTGTTCGCCAACATCGGCAGCCGTTCCGGCGGCGGCCTGGAGTTCTACGGCTTCGCCAACTACGCCGAGAAGAAGATGACCGAGGGTTTCTTCTTCCGCAATCCGAACTCGCGGCAGAGCATCTACAGCCTCGACGGCGGCGAGACGCTGCTGATCGGCGACGTCCTCCGTGCCAACGGCATGGGCTCGGCCAACTGCCCCACGGTCACGGTGACGGACAACGTGCCCGACCCGGACGCTCTCGCCCAGGTCTTCGCCGATCCGAACTGCTTCTCCTTCCAGGAGATCGCTCCGGGCGGCTTCACACCGCAGTTCGGCGGCATCGTGAGCGACAGCTCGATCGTCGCGGGGCTGCGGAAGGAGCTCGACAACGGCTTCGCCTGGGACTTCTCCGCGAGCTTCGGATCGCACGAGTCCGACTTCTTCTTCATGAACACGGTCAACGCGTCGCTCGGCCCGGACACGCCGCGCGACTTCGACCCCGGCCTGTACGAACAGGAAGACGTCAACCTGAACTTCGACGTCTCCTACTCCGTGTCCCACCGTCTCAGCGTCGCCGCCGGCGCCGAGTGGCGCGACGAGAGCTTCACCGTCGGCGCCGGTGGGCGGCCGTCCTGGGAGGTCGGCCCCTACGCGGAGCAGGGCTTCATCCCCGCCTCGAACGGTTTCCCCGGTTTCCCCGACTACACGGCCGGGACGTGGAGCCGCGAGAACGTGGCCGTCTACGGCGACGTCGAGCTGCACGGCGAGGACGACCAGTGGGGCCTGGGCGCCGCGCTCCGGGTCGAGGACTACGACGTCTTCGGCAACACGACGAATGGCAAGCTGTCGTTCCGCCGGGAACTGAGCGAAACCGCCGCGATCCGCGGCGGCGTCAGCACCGGCTTCCGCGCGCCGACGCCGGGGCAGCAGAACGCGCTCAACGTGCAGACGACGATCGACCCGGTCACCCTGGAACTCGTCGACAGTGCCACCGTGCCGTCGACCTTCATCGCGGCGGAGCTGCGCGGAGGCAAGCCGCTCGAGCCCGAAGAGTCGGTCCACGCGACGGCCGGCCTGGTGATCGACAACGGGCCGTTCACGTTGACCGCCGACCTGTTCAACGTCGACATCGACGACCGGTTGTCGCTGTCGCAGGTGATCACCCTCACCGCGGACGAGCGCGAGCTGCTGCTCTCGCAGGGCATCACCTCGGCGCGCAACCTCTCCTTCTTCCGCTTCTTCATCAACGACTTCTCGACGCGCACCCAGGGCATCGACCTCGTCTCGACCTGGATTCCGCTCGCCCTCGACGGCGACACCGAGTTCAGCTTCAGCCTGAACTACACGGACACCGAGGTCACGAAGGACTCCGCCCTGCTGAGCCCTGCCGACGTGGTTTCGATCGAGCGCGGCGTGCCGCGGCTGCGCTGGAACGTCGCCGTGGGGCAGCAGGTGGGACCGGTCGGGCTGTTGGGACGCCTCAGCTACTACGGCTCCTGGATCGACTACTACTACACGCGGCTATGGGTCGACTCGGCGCCGCCGGTGCAGGACACGGCCTTCATCTTCGACTTCGAGGCCACGATCCCGATTGCAGGAGACACGACGGTTTCCGTCGGCGCGCAGAACATGTTCGATGTGCTGGCGTTGGCGCCCGCGCCGCTTGTCGACGTGCTGGGTTCGCGGTACAGCCCGGTGACGCCATGGGGCTTGAGTGGCGGGTACTACTACGCGAGGCTCAACTACCGCTGGTAACTGGCCCGCCGCCCAACAACCGCCGATACTCATCCTCCACAACCCACAACCGATCCTGCCCCCACGTGGCGACCGACCCCACGCGAAACGACGGCACGCCCCAAAGCCCGAGATCGAACAACTCCTCCCGGTTCCGCTCCGCCTCCTCCCGCCACGCCGGATCGTCGAGGTAGCCGCGTCCCTCGGCCCAGTCCAACCCGGCCTCCTCGACGATCCGCCGCAAGCCGCGATCCGATCCCGCATCCACCGCCTGCGAGAACACCAGCGTCATGAACGACCGGAAGTATTCGATGCCCTTTCCCTGCTCGATCGCCCACGGCAGCAGCGAGTAGCCGCGTTCCACCGGCTTGCCCACCGGGTCCGAGATCGGGCCGAACTGAACGCCGTTCCGCCGCGCCTCGCGCGCCGCGTCGAGCAGGATGTAGACCCGCTTCGACCGCTTCACCGGCAGGCCGCGCATGACCATCGGCAAGACGAAGCGGATCCGCAGGTTGACGTCGAAGGCTTCGGCGAGCCGGATCACCCGCTCGGTCGAGATCCAGGTGTACGGACTCCGGAACGAAGCGAAGAAGTGCAGGTCGGGGAGGTCCGCTGTTTCGAGGGCATCTGCCGGCACTGGTTCCTCGAGCAGCCGCGGCTGCGCGTAGATCGGCGCGTCTCCTGTCGGTGCGCCGGCCTTCTGGCCGGCTTCCGCCGCAGGCGGAATCTGCGCCCCCAGATCGGTCAGCCGCTCCTCCAGATACGCAAGCCGATCAATCCCCCAGGTCCACTCACCACCATAGAAGCAGGTCCCGCCCAGATAGTGGCCAAGCTCCGCGCGCCGCGCGGTACCGGCACTGAGCGCGGTCCGCACCGACGCCGCACACTGGGTGCGCCGGCGTCCCCGCCGGCTTCCGGAAAGCTCTGCCCCATCCGCGCTCTCCCACAGCTCCCGGCCCACCGCCACAGCCGCCTCGAGCGTCTTCTCTGACCCCGGTCCGTCTGGCGACGTCAGAGTCGCCGCCAGCCTCTCCTGCACGCTGAGGACCGTCTCCGGCTCCGGCCGCGTCTCCGATGTCGCATGGAACCCGCCCTTCACCGCCAACCGCCGCGCATCGACAAGCGAGTACGACTCCAACAGCGCCCGCGCCGGCGCCGCCCAGTCTTCCGGCGGCTCGACCAGCCAGGTCACCACCTCGACGTCGTAGCGCTCCTGGAGCTTCAGCAGCGCCTGCGCCAGCAGATGCGAGTACGGATCGTCAACCTGGTGGAAGAACTCGATCCGGTGAGGCTCCCCCTTGCGCCGGCGCTCCCGCTCTGCCCGCGCCCGGGCCTTGTCACGGCGGCGCTCGTCAAGGAGATGGGTCGAGAACTGCTTCGAGGCGAAGGACTTGATCGACATGGATGCTCCGGTGCGGCGTGGGAAGTGGCGAGGCTATCGCTGGGTGTGTGGGGCTGGGTACGCGGGTCTTCTGACCCGCTGCCGCCGAAGGCGGCGGTGAGTCGCCGCCGGCGAAGCCGGCGACCATTCTCTGCGGGCTGCGCCGCTTCGCGGCTTCGCCCGGGGCGGGTCAGAAGACCCGCGTACCCATGAAAGTTCGCACAGCTTCAAGAACGCCGGCCCGTATCCAGCCCGTTGGATCCCAGCGCCCTTCGATCACCCGGTCCGGGCGGCTGTGCTAATTTAATGGAACAGCGTTGGACGTTGCGGCGTCCAACAGGTAGTGCCCTTCCAATGCCGGTCAACACCCGCTTCCAAGTGCGCGGGTGAGTGTTTCTTTTGACTATCTCAGAGGGAGATTGCGCCATGAGACAGAAGTCCGCGAAGCTCTTGACGTACACGGGTGTGACGGCCTTGGCGGTCCTCATCTGCGCCGGCGCCGCGCTGGCGCAGAACGGACCATCCGTCCAGGGGACGATCACCGAGAAGGAATCGGGCGCCCTGCTTCCGGGCGCGGAGGTGTCGCTCCGAGACACTCCCTACCGCACCCTGTCGGGCAGCGACGGCCGCTACCGGCTCGACGGCGTGCCCGCCGGCGACTACACGCTCGACGTGAACTACGTCGGCTTCGAGGACTTCGAGGCCAGCGTCACGGTCGCGGCCGGGGAAACGGTCTCGCTGGGCATCGAGCTCGACGCGCGCTACGAGTTCGCTGAGGAGATCGTCGTTCAGGCGGTCCGGTTCGGCCAGAGCAAGGCGCTGAACGAGCAGAAGCAGGCCATCAACATCAAGACCGTTCTGTCCGAAGAGCAGATTCAGAGCTTCCCGGATCTCAACACGGCGGAAGTCCTGCAGCGTGTCAGCGGCGTCGCCATCCAGCGCGACAACGGTGAAGGCCGCTTCGTCTCCATGCGCGGCACGCCGTCGGCGATGACGAACATCACGATCAACGGCCAGCAGGTGGCGTACTCGAACAGTGCGAACCGCATGGTCGAGCTCGACGTCATCTCGGCCGCCCAGTTGACCGGCATCGAGGTGACCAAGGTCCTGACCCCGGACATGGACGCCGACTCGGTCGGCGGCGCGATCAACCTGAAGACGCGCAGCGCGTTCGACCAGCCGGACGGCGTGACCAACTTCACGCTGGGCTTCGGCGACAACTCGATCGCCGACGGCACGCACTCGCGCTCGGCGTTCAACTACTCGACCGTGGGGGGCGCAAACGACAACCTCGGGTTCTCGATCGGCGTCAACTTCGCGCGCACCGCGGCCGAACGTCACAACAACGAGCACAAGTGGGGCAGCGAGGACACCGTCGGCGGCGTCGAGATCCCCTACGCCCTGACCAACACGGAGGCGCAGTTCTCGGCCAACGACCGCGACCGCTACGGCGCCAACGCGCGCCTGGAGGTGCGGATCAACGAGAACCACAAGCTCGACTTCGCCGTGGTGCAGAACTTCCGTGAAGACGACCAGGACCGTCAGATCACGCGGATCCGCTGGGACAAGGGCGACTACATCAGCCCGACGGAGGTCGAGGGCCTGCGGCTGGTGAAGTCCCTGCACGACCGGCTCGAGGAGCAGGAGATCACGGCCTACAGCGTCAGCGGCGAGCACCGGCTGGGGCTGTCCGTACTCGACTTCAGCCTGTCGACGAGTTCCGCCTTCACCAAGAAGCCGGAAGGGCAGCTCAAGCCGGAGTTCCAGGCCCGCGGGTTCGACCTGAACGTGACCGACATCGGCGGCAAGGCGCCGGGTTGGGATTCGACCAGGCAGGACATTCACGACAGCGGCGTCTTCGAGTTCGACGCCGTGGACGAGAAGTTCGAGAACACGACCAGCACGATCGACACCGCCAAGGTGGACCTCACGCGGCCGATGCAGTGGGGCAGCGATACCGGCGAGTTCAAGCTGGGTGTGAAGATCCGCGCGCTGCAGAAGGATCGCGCCGACCTCCGTTCGAAGTGGAAGTGGAAGGGCGACGACCTGTTCCTCGACCAGTTCGAGGCCGGCGGCACGAACATGACCGAGGGCGGCTACAACCTCGGCCAGCAGTACAACCGCTCGGGTTTCCGCTCCTTCTTCTACGGCAACCAGGGCCCAGGCGGATTCGTTGAAGAGGTGCGCAACGACGTCAACCTGGGCGAGCCGTACAACGCCGAGGAGGACATCAACAGCGTCTACGCGATGACCACCCAGGAATACGGAAAGCTGACGATGCTGATGGGCGTGCGGGCCGAGTTCAACGACCTCGACTACTCAGCCGCCAACCTCGTGGTCAACGACGACGACGTGCTCAGAAACACGCAGGAAAGCGTGTCGCGGTCCTACGACTTCGTCTATCCCAACCTGCAGTTCCGCTACGCCGTGTCGGACGAAACCCTCGTGCGAGCCGCCTTCACCCGCAGCATGTCCCGGCCCAACTTCTGGGATTCGATGCCGTTCTCCTACACCCACACGGACGACGAGGAGATCATCCGCGGCAACCCGTATCTCGATCCGGCGCTGGCCAACAACCTCGACTTCCTGGTCGAGCGCTTCCTGGACAACGTCGGCATCATCTCCGGCGGCGTGTTCTTCAAGAGCGTCGACGACTTCAACTTCGTCACCGCGACGACGCAGCGCGGCGGCGAGTTCGACGGCTACGACGTGGAGGAACCGGTCAACGGCGGCAACGCGGACCTGATGGGCATCGAGGTCGCCTGGCAGCAGCACTGGGATTCGGGGTTCGGCATCTATGCGAACTACACGTACACCGACGTGATGAGCATCGACCTGGGCGAACAGACCGACCGGGACGACATCAACGTGCTGCCGGAGCAGCGGGAGAACGTGGGCAACCTGGCGCTCATCTACGAGAAGAACCGGATCCTGACCCGGCTCGCCCTCAACATGAGCGACCGGTGGCTGAGTGAGGTCGGCGACGAGGCAGGCACCGACGAGTGGGCCGACTCGGCGATGTACCTCGACTACTCGTTCACCTATCTCTTCGACAACGGCCTCGAGCTGTTCCTGCAGGCCAACAACCTGACGGAAGAGATCGTCTACCTCTACCGGGGCATCGCGAGCCGGGCTTCCCAGCAGGACATCACCGGCCGGACCTTCAACGCCGGCATGAGGTGGTCCTTCTAAGGAGGGATTGCACACTACTGGGTGCGCGGGTCTTCTGACCCGCTGCCGCCGGAGGCGGCCGGAAACATGCGACGGCCGAAGGCCGGCTCCGCTGACCTCCGCCTAGCCCATGGACACGCCCTCCCTCCACCTCCTCGACTACCTGATCATCGGGGCGAGCCTCGTCCTGTCGGTCGGGGTCGGCGTCCGCTTCGCGAAGGCCCAGTCGACGACGTCCAAGTACTTCGCCGCCGGCCGCAACGTGCCGGTGTGGGCGATCGGCCTGTCGATCTTCGCGACGCTGATCAGCAGCATCACGTTCCTGGCCTACCCGGGCGACGGCTTCGCCGGCAGCTGGGTGCGCCTGGTGCAGGGCCTGATGGTGCCGATCGTCGTGCTGCTCGGCATCGGCTTCATCGTGCCGATGTACCGCAAGGTGATCGGCCTGAGCGCCTACGAGTACTTCGAGCGCCGCTTCGGCTACCTGGCCCGGCTCTACGCCTCGCTGGCCTTCGTGCTGGCGCAGTTCGCCGGCATGGGCTCCGTGTTCTTCCTGCTGGCGCTGGCGGTCTCCAGCATGACCGGCATCGGCGTCGTGACGGTGGTGCTCGTGCTCGGCCTGGTGGTGACCGTCGTGACCCTCCTTGGCGGGATGGAGGCGGTCATCTGGCTGGACGTGATCCAGGGCGTGCTGCTCATCCTGGGCGGGCTCGTGACGCTGCTCGTCATCGCGGTCAAGCTCGACGGCGGCCTGGGCCAGGTGTTCACGATCGCGGCCGCCGAGAACAAGGTGAGCCTCGGCTCGTTCGACTGGAACCTGGTCGAGCTGACCTTCTGGGTGATGGCGATCAACGGCGTCTTCTACGCCGTCCAGAAGTACGGCACCGACCAGACGATGGTGCAGCGCTACCTGACGGCCAGGTCGGACAAGGAAGCGATCCGGGCGTCGATCGGCGGCGTGCTGATGGTGGTGCCGGTGTGGGTGCTGTTCATGTTCATCGGCACGGCGCTCTACGCCTTCTACCAGGGCCAGGCGTCGCTGCCGGACGGCCTGCGCGCCGACGCCGTGTTCCCGCACTTCATCCTGAACGAGATGCCGGTGGGCGTCGTCGGGCTGATCATCGCGGCGCTGCTGGCCGCCGCGATTTCGTCGCTCGACTCGGACCTCAACTGCCTGGCGGCGGTCGCCGTCGACGACTACTACAAGAAGCTGCGGCCCCGGAGCAGCGAGCTGCAGCGGGTGCGCGTGGGCAAGATCGTCGTCACGCTGTCGGGACTCGGCTCGATCGTCGTCGCGCTGATCTACGTCGCAGCCGGCGACGCGGGGGTGCTGGCGACCGTGTTCGCGCTCTACGCGATCTTCTCGGGCGGCATCGCCGGGATGTTCCTGCTCGGCATCTTCGTGCCGCGCGTCAACAGGGAAGGGCTCTACGTCGGCATCGGCGTCTGCGTGCTCTTCACCGCTGCGGCCCTGCTCACCTCGACCGAGTTCAGCCTCGGCGGCGAACCGCGCATCTGGCTCGACCTGGGGCCGCTGAACTACACGCAGCACAACTACATGCTCGGCGTGTACAGCCACATCGTGCTGTTCGTCGTCGCCTGGGCGGCGAGTTACCTGTTCCCGGCGCGGGACGTGGACAGGAACCTGACCTATGCTGGTTGGAAGGACCGGAAGCGAAGCGAGGCTTGAGGAGGGTGGCGAAATGAAGCAGCAGTCCCACACTGGGTGCGTCGGCATGGCGGCGTTCGCCTTTGTCCTCGCCGCCTGCGCCGCGCCCGACCCCACCCCCACCGCCGACGCGACCACCGAAACCCCCTGGAACGTCGTCCTCTTCCTGGCCGACGACGTCGCCTGGAACCAGGTCGGCTACCACGGCACGACCTACTACGAGACCCCGACCATCGATGCCGTCGCCGCTGCCGGCATGACGTTCTCCAACGCCTACTCGGCGAACCCCGTCTGCTCCCCGACCCGGGCGAGCCTGATGACCGGCAAGAACCCGGCGCGCCTCCAGATCACGGACTACATCCCCGGCAGCCCCTACCCGTACGCTCGCCTCCTGCGCCCGGCCGAGGTGCCCGGCCTGCCGCTCGAAGAGGTCACGATCGCCGAGCTCTTCAAGTCCCAGGGCTACGCCACCGGCCACTTCGGCAAGTGGCACCTGAACGTCGACAAGGAGTACGTACCCGGCCGGCCGATGGACCCGGCTTCCCAGGGCTTCGACGACGTTCTGACCACGGTCAAGCCCGAGTACGAGGACGACCCGCTGGCCGACGCCCACCACTCCCGCGAGATCACCGATCGGTCGCTCGCCTTCCTCGACGCGAACCGGGATAACCCGTTCTTCCTCTACGTCACCCACCACGTCGTCCACCGGCCGCTGCTCGAGGACCCGAAGCTGATCGCCAAGTACGAGGCGAAGCCCGGCGCCGACGATCCGGTGAACAACCCGGTCATGGGCGCGATGATCGAGACGATGGACACCGGCTTCGGCCAGATCCTCGACCGCATCGAGGAGCACGGGCTGACCGAGCGGACGATCGTCATCTTCTACTCCGACAACGGCGGCTTCGAGCAGCTCCAGGCGCAGGACCCCTTCCGCGGCGGCAAGGCGATGATCTGGGAAGGCGGCATCCGCGTGCCGCTGGCCGTCAAGTGGCCGGGAGTCGTCGAGCCCGGCAGCGCCAGCGACGAACTGGTCATCTCGGACGACTTCTTCCCGACGATCGCCGGCATCCTCGGCGTCGACGAGCTGCCCGCCGACATCGACGGCCTGAGCCTCCTGCCGGTGCTCGACGGAAGCGGCGCGCTCGACCGCGACACCCTCTACTTCCACTACCCGCACTATCACCACCTGGGCTACAAGCCGGCCGGGGCGATCCGCCAGGGCGACTACAAGCTGATCGAGTGGTTCGAGGGTTCCATCGCCGGCGTCGGCCCCGCGGTCAGCCTGTTCAACCTGGCGAAGGACCCCGGCGAAACGACCGACCTCGCCGCCGACAAGCCCGAACTGGCCGACAGCCTCCTCCTGCAACTCGCCGCCTGGCGCCAGGAGATCGGCGCCGGCGAGATGACGATCAACCCCGGCTACGAGAAAGCCCGCCACGACTGGCGCTTCATCGACGAACATGGAGGCGACGCGCGGTGACCACCCTCAACCGCAGAGACGCCCTCCTGGCCGCCCTCGGTCTCGCTGCCGGCGCCGCCACCCGCCCCCTGCGCGCGCAACAACAACCCGGCCCCCTCGAAAAGACCTTCGAAGACGCCAAGCCCCTCAACCTCCGCATCACCGACCTCAAGACCTTCCTCGTCGACGCCGGCAACGACGAGAACTTCGTCTTCGTCAAGCTCTACACCAACCAGGGCATCACCGGCCTCGGCGAAGGCACCCTCGCCAACAAGGGCGAAGTCGTCGCGGCCGCCATCGAGAACCACAAGCGCTACCTCGTCGGCAAGGACCCGACCGAGATCGAGCGGCACTGGCGCGGCATGTTCATCGGCCCGCGCTACCGCGGCGGCCCGGTCCTCATGTCGGCGCTCTCCGCGGTCGAGATCGCGATGTGGGACATCCTCGGCCAGGCCCTCGGCCAGCCGATCTGGCAGCTCCTCGGCGGCAAGGCCCGCGACCGGGTGCGGCTCTACTGCCACGAGGGCTACCTCGAACGGATCAGCCACCGCCAGAAGCGCCGCGCCGCCGACCACGAGGAAGAGCTCGACCTCTGGCGCCAGAAGAAGGAAGCCGGCTGGACCTGCGTCAAGGGCGGCTTCTACCCGGGCGGCCGGCCGATCAACCACCGCGTGTCGATCCGCCGCGGCGTCGAGCACCTCGCCCGGGTGCGCGAGATCGTCGGGCCGGACTTCGACATCATCGTCGAAGCGCACGGCAAGCCGACGCCGCTCTCCGCCGTCGAGTTCTGCAACCGGGTGGAGGAGTTCCGGCCGTTCTGGGTGGAGGAGGTCACCCAGCTCGAGAACGAGGTGATCGAGGAGGTGCGCCAGATCCGCGCCCAGACCCGCGTGCCGCTGGCGACCGGCGAGCGCCTCACCTCGCGCTACCACTTCGCGCCGCTGTGCTCGGAGCGGCTCGTCGACGTGATCATGCCGGACGTCGTCCACGTCGGCGGCATCTCCGAACTGCGCAAGATCGCGATCATGGCCGAGGGCTTCCGCGTCGACGTGTCGCCGCACAACCCGCAGAGCGAGGTCAGCACGCTCGCCTCCATGCACGTCTGCGCCTGCACCCCGAACTGCACCATCCTCGAGATCGGCAGCGGCCAGGACCCGTTCTGGCAGGACCTCTTCCACGGCGGCCACTTCTCCTACGAACGCGGCTTCGCCAAGCTCCCCAGCCGCCCCGGCCTCGGCATCGACCTCGACGAGGAAGTCGCCGCGAAGTTCCCGTACGAGCCGAAGAACTGGAGCACGTTGACGACGGAAGATGGCGCGTTTGTCGACCGGTGAGGAGGTGCCCCGCGGCAGTTGGGCTGTGCCCGTAGCGGCGTCATGTCATCTGCATGTAAAGAAGCGGCTACGCCGGGGCCGTTCTCTGGGTGCGCGGACCTTCCGGTCCGCTTTCGGGCGGAGCCGCGAAGCGGCGCAGCCCGCAGAAAGCGGCCGCCGGCCGAAGGCCGGCGACGTTGCTTCCGCCGCCTTCGGCGGCAGCGGACCAGAAGGTCCGCGCACCCAGAGAACGGCCGTTGCGCTATCGCCGGCCCTGCTGGTGGGCGTGATCGCCTGCGTCCCGGTCCCGACCGACGACCGAACCTCCGAACTAGCCGCCCGCGAGGCCGGCAACCCCGGCGGCGAGAACTACGGCGAGTTCGGCCCGCCCGACGCCTACGAAGGCGACTCTCCGCACCCGTTCTACGGCGCCGAGAACGAGTGGAGCCGCCGCATGTTCGACGAGCGTTCGGCCGACCTCTACTACAAGCGCCGAGGCCAGCGGCAGCTTCTCGAGATCCTCGACGGCAGGCCGTGGATGGCGGTGGCGCTTGCCGATGAACGGCTCGCGGCTGCGGAGTTCGATGACGCGGAGTCCTGGTTCATCAGAGCGGTGGCGCTTACGCAGCTCGGTGAAATCGAGGGGGCGTTGGACGCGGTAGCCGCGGCTCTGGCCGACGGCATGCCGTTCAGCCGTTTCCTGGCCGGTCCCCGTGAGCTGCTTGAGCCGCTCGCTGCCACCGAGACCTTCGCCGCCCGGGCGGCTCTCCCGGAGCATGCGATCGTCCACGGCCCCATGCTCGGCGCCGTCACCGACACGACCGCCAGGGTCTGGATCCGCACGGCCAAAGCCACGTCGTTCGAAGTCGTCGCAACCGCGGACGGCGAACGCCACACCGCCTCCGGCACGACGACCGCCGACCGCGACTACACCGGCACGGCGACGCTCGCCGGTCTCTCGCCGGACACCGCCTACAGCTACCAGGTCCTCGTCGACTCCGACACGCCGCCGGCGTCCCGGTCGCAGTCGCAGTCCCAGCCGCAGTCCAGGCCGCCCACCTACACCCTCCGCACCTCCCCGCCCCGCGGCGCCCCCGGCACCGTCACGATCGCCTTCGGCGGCTGCGCCGGCTACACGCCCGCCAACGAGCGCATGTGGGACACGATCGCCGCCCACAACCCGCAGGCGCTGCTCCTCCTCGGCGACAACGTCTACATCGACCTGCCGGAGCAGCCCGGCCCGTTCCACGACTACACCTACTACCAGCGCCAGTCGCGCCCCGAGTTCCGGCGCCTGGTGAGCGCGACCCCCGTCTACGCCGTCTGGGACGACCACGACGCGGCCTTCGACGACATCTGGCTCGGCCCCTACGTCGACCGCCCGGCCTGGAAGCAGCCGATGGTCGAGCACTTCCGCCGCAACTGGAACAACCCGGACCACGGCTTGGCGTCGCACCCCGGCGTCTGGTTCCGGTTCTTGATCGGCGACGTCGACTTCTTCCTGCTCGACGGCCGCACCTACCGGACGAACCCGTTCGTCGAAGAGCGCACCATGCTGGGACCGGTGCAGAAGGACTGGCTGCTCGACGGGCTACGCGCTTCCGAGGCCACCTTCAAGGTGATCGCCAGCCCGGTGGCGTGGGCCGATGGCGCGAAGCCGGGCAGCCGCGACACCTGGTCGGGCTTCCCGGAGGAGCGGGAGGAGATCTTCCGTTTCGTGGAGGAGAACGACGTCCGGGGTGTGGTGCTGCTCTCGTCGGACCGGCACCGCTCCGAAGCCTGGGCGATCGAGCGCGAGAGCGGCTACGCGTTTCACGATCTCCTGAGCGGGCAGTTGACGAACATTCATACGCATCCGATCGAGGAAGGGGCGCTGTTCAGCTACAACCTGAAGGACTCGTTTGGTCTGCTGACGTTTGAGACGGCGGGGGAGGAGCCGCGGGTGACGTACGAGATCTACTCGATTGATGATGAGTTGATTGAGACTCTCGTCATTCCGCACGCGGACCTCGCCGTGGCCGACGAACGAGAGGGTCAGTCATGAGCCGCGTAGATCCGGGTGCCGGTGGGAGTGCCGGTGCGCCGGCCTTCTGGCCGGCCGCCGCCGAAGGCGGCTTCGAATCGCCGCCGGCAAAGCCGGCGACCTCGTTGTCACCGGTCTCCGCCGCTCCGCGGCTCCGTCCGGCAAGCCGGCCAGAAGGCCGGCGCACCGACACCCAGAGAGCGGCCCTTGTCGCCGCCTTCCTTGTTCTCCTCGGCGTTGCAGCTTGCGCCCCGCCTCCCGACGCCGCTCCGGCCGCAGTCGAAACCACCGCCCTCTGGCTCTTCGACGAACCCGCCGGCCTCTACCCGAGCCACACCCTCGACGACATGTCCGACAACGACATGGTCCTCACACTGGGCCTCGGCGCCCAGGTCGCGTCCGGCCGCTACGGCAATGCCCTGCTCCTCGCGCCGCTCGACCCGCCGCTCGAAGTGCCGCCGGCCGAAGAGAAGCCCGGCGAGTTCGGTCTCGCTCGCCTGCCGACGCCGGAAGGCCGCACCGTCGAGCCGCTGAGCTGGTTCACGGCCCACTTCGCGGCGCTCATGACGTCCGGTGAGAACCATCTCCGCAAGCAGGTGGGCCACAAGAACCCGACGACCAGCGCGCTCAACCTTGGCGACTTCGATTGGACGGTGGAGTTCTGGCACTCCGCAGGTGATGCCGCCTTCGGCGGGAGCCGGCCAGAAGGCCGGCGCACCGACACGCCGGCCGACGGCGACGCCCCGACCGCAGGCAACGCACCTGCCGCGACCGAAGCTGTCGTCTTCGAGATCGGCACCGGCCCCCGCGGCGAGAACGACATCGTCACCCAACTGACCTGGTCCGCCGACCGCTCCCACTTCATCCTCGTCAACCAGCCCGCCGGCACCTCCATCGACATCCCGACTGCCGCCGTCACCCCCACCTGGCACCACTACGCCTTCACCTACGACGCCACCACCGACCAACTCCGCCACTACGTCGACGGCGCCCTCCAGCCGCTCCCACCACCAACCGCCCTCGCGGCCCTACGCGAAGGCGACGAGGCCTACTTCACCCTCGGCACCGACGCCCTCTGGAACCACCGCCTCACCGGCGCGCTAGACGAGTTCCGCGTCAGCCGAGGCCTCGTCTACACAACCGACTTCGACCCACCCGCAACCTTCGCAACCGCACCCACCCCCGTCGAACTCACCCAGGGCCCGCCACTCCTCTTCGCCGCCGACTCCACTGCCTCCGCCTCCGGCACCGCCGCCACCGGCTCCGGCCCCACCGCCGCCGACCCCACCCCCCTCCACCTAGCCACCCGCAAACACCTCTTCATCGACGCCGCTCTCCTCGCCGACACCGGCGATGCCACCTTCACCGTCAACCCCCCACGCCGCGCCGAGCGCGTCATCGACAACATCAAGGGCACGTTCCGCAAGCACCTCACCGTGGTCGAAAGCGACGACGGCGTCATCCGCATCTACAACTCGCGGGAAGGGGACCACCTCGCCGTCTACACGTCGACCGACGGCGTTTACTTCGACCGGCCCGACCAGGGGCGCGGCGAGATCAACGGCCACCGCAACATCGTCATCCCCGACATGGTGGGTGGCCTCGGCAACCCGTTCTGGGACCCGCAGGCGCCGCCCGGCGAGCGCTGGAAGTACCTCACGGACTACCAGCGGCGGGGCCTCTACCTCTATACCTCGGCCGACGGCTACAACTGGACGCGGCGGCGCAACATCGTCCTGCCGTTCCGGTCCGGCACCCAGAGCAGCACCTACTACGACGACCAGCGGCAGGTCTACATGGCCTACCACCGCTCCGGCATCTTCCACACGCCCGGCGGCGTGACGCAGCGCAGTTCGGTGGTCACGGAGCACGAGGACCTGCGCGTGACCCAGCCGTTCAAGCCGCTGACGCAGCGGGAGTACCTCGACCTGCGCGCCGAGTACCCGCTCCGCGACCCGCTGCCGTGGTGGGTGGACAACGGCCCGCTGACGCCGGGCGGGTTCGGCATGGAGTACCCGCACGTCTTCGACCCGACCCCCGAGGACCCGGTGGGCACCGACTTCTACCTCACCAAGGCGATGAAGTACCCCTACGCCCCGGACACCTACCTCGCCTTCCCGGTGGGCTACTTCCACTACTACGGCGACGGCCCGGAGGCGCGCACGGTGCTGGGCCTGGAGGAGCGCGGCCTCGGCTCCGGCCCGCTCGAATCCCAGATCGCCGTCAGCCGCGACGGACTCGACTGGAAGCGCCACCCCGAGCCGGCCTACGTGGGCATCGGCCGCCACCAGGGGCGCGACGTGGTCACCGCCTACATCGGCCACGGCATGATCCGCCGCGGCGAGGAACTCTGGCAGTACTACTTCGGCGAGACCCACTACCACTCGCCCCACACCCAGGATCCGGACGGCCGCGGCGTCTACCGGCTCGTCCAGCGCCTCGACGGGTTCATCTCGCTCGACAGTCCGTACGGCCACGAGACCACCGTCGTCACGCGGCCGCTCACGTTCGAGGGCGACCGCCTGCAACTCAACGTCGACACCGACGCCGTCGGCTACCTGCAGGTCGGCTTCCTGGACGAGCAGGGACAGCCGATCGAGGGCTACACCGTCGACGACTGCGTCTACGTCAACGGCGACTTCATCGCGAAG
This sequence comes from Thermoanaerobaculia bacterium, assembly GCA_965116955.1. Lineage (GTDB taxonomy): Bacteria > Acidobacteriota > Thermoanaerobaculia > Multivoradales > Multivoraceae > Multivorans. Next base: position 1,285,904 of record OZ220742.1, read on the forward strand.
GAAGTCGACTGGCTGGAGGCCGGCGCCGACGTGTCGCCGCTGGCCGGCCGCACCGTGCAGGTGGTGTTCCGCATGCGCGGCGCGAAGCTCTACGCGATGCAGTTCGTGGAAGGAGGATAGGAGATGTCACACAACGAGCAACGCCGTATCTCTGGGTGCAAGGGTCGGTGCGCGGGTCTTCCGACCCGCTGCCGCCGAAGGCGGCCAACAAACCGCGCCGGCCAAAGGCCGGCGACGACTTCTCTCTTCCTGGCCCTGGCCCTTACAACCGCCGCGGCGTTCGCGACGGTCGGCCCCCAAACCACCCCCATCGACCTCGACGCCTACACGCAGATCCTCCACGTCTCCCCAACCGGCGACGACGCCACCGCCACCGGCACGTCCGCCGCCCCCTACGCCACCCTCACCGCCGCCCTGGCCGCGGCCGCCGCCGACACCAGGACAGCCATCCTCATGGCCGCCGGCACCTACCCGACCCACAACCTCACGCTGCCCCCCAACACCGACCTCTACGGCGGCTTCAACCCCGCCGCCACCGACTGGACCAGCACCGACAACCGCGACATCCAGGCCCACCCGACCATCCTCGACGCCCAGGGCGAGCACCGCGTCCTCACCATCGCCGGCGACGCCACCGCCACGACCAACACCAACAACCGCATAGACGGCCTCCGCATCCAGGGCGGCCAGGTCCGCGGCCACGGCGGCGGCATCCTCATCGACGGCGCCTCACCCGTCCTCTCCAACAACGTCTTCACCGGCAACAGCACCCTCACTCCCGAAGGCTGGGCCCCCAAGTACCTCCACGAGACCGCCCACGACGGCGGCGCCATCTACTGCCGCAACGGCGGCGCCCCGGAGATCCGCAACAACCTGATCACCGAGAACGGCACCGAGACCGGCCGCGGCGGCGGCATCGCCTTCGACGGAGGCTGCGACGGCGTGATCGCGGACAACGCCATCATCAGTAACGTCGCCGGCGCCTCCGCCGCCGACACCATGCGCAGCAGCGACGGCGGCGGCATCTCCATCTTCAACCGGTCGTCGCCCGAGATCAGCGGCAACGTCGTCCTCGGCAACTGGGCGCTTCACAACAACGACGGCGGCGGCATCTTCGTCGCCTACTGGTCCTCGGCGAGGGTCCGCGACAACGTCATCGTCGCCAACTTCGGCAAAGACGACGGCGGCGGCCTGTTCGTGGGCGGCCAGGAACACCGCTACGACCGGCCCTTCGACCCGATGCCGAGCGCAGAGGAGTTCTTCGTCGAAGTGACCGGCAACCGCTTCTTCGGCAACACGAACGACTCCCACAACTCCAGCGCCCTGCGCATCACGATGGAGAGCCGCGGCCGGGTCGAGGGCAACGTCGCCGCGCTCAACGGCGGCTTCTATCTGCAGCGGAGCGAGCTGGAGGTCGTGGACAACACGATCCTCGAAGACACCCTGCTCATCGAGACCAAGGAGGGGCTCGAGCCCACGCGCTTCAGCAACAACATCGTCACCGGGTCGCTCGAGAGCGACGGCACCGCGATCGTCACCGCGTCCCTGATCCGCGACGGTTCCGCGGGCGAAGGCAACGAGGCTGGACTACCCGAGTTCGTCGACGACGGCCGGGAACTCCAGGTGCTCAGCGCCTCCTTCTCCGCGGCCAGCCAGCAGACCCAGGTCATCGTCGCGGACCCGCTTCCCGCCGGCGACCTCACCAACCGCGTCGTCGCCAGCAACGGCGGCTGGGGGGTCGTCCACTCTGCCTCCGGCCGCAACCTGACGCTCTGGCGCGATTTCCGTTCCGCCACCGAGCTCCACCTGCTGCCGACCTACCGCCAGACCTCCTCGTCACCCGGCTTCGGCAAGGGCTTCGACGCCGCCCGCGCCGTTTCCGACCACGAGCCGCGGCGCGTCAACAAGTCCATCGAACTCCTCGAGCGCGGTCAGCCCATCTACTACGACGCGTCCACCGGCGGCTACGAGGAAGGCGTGCAGATGGCCGGCACCTGGGGCGACTACATCATCTACAACGTCGAGCACATGGCGCTCGACTTCGCGGCGCTCCGCGAGTTCATGCGCGGCCTGGTCGACGCCGGCCCCACCCCGAGCGGCCACCGGACGCCGACCGTCATCGTCTCCCTGCCCCTGCTGGGCCTCGACGAACCGACCGTCACCGCCGGCGGCTGGATGGTCCAGCAGGCCCTCGCCCAGGGCGTCCACGGCGTCCACCTCGCCCGCGCCCGCGACCCCGAGGGCGTCAAGCGTTTCGTCCAGGCCGCCCGCTACCCGATCCACAAGCAGGCCGTCGACATCGTCGGCGAAGGCCTCCGCGGCTGGGGCAGCCACACCTTCGCCGCCTGGGTCTGGGGCCTCAGCGTCCCGGAGTACCTCCAGAAAGCCGACGTCTGGCCGCTGAACCCCGAAGGCGAGATCATGCTCGGCGTCAAGCTGGAAGACCAGCAGGCCCTGGACCGGGCCGCCGAGACCCTCTCCGTCCCCGGCCTGGCCTTCGCCGAGCACGGCCCGCGCGACCTGGGCCTGTCGTACGGCTACCTGGAAGGCCGGGCCGACCCGCCGCTGCCGCCCGAAGTCGTCGCCGCCGGCGACATGGTGCTGGAGCTGACGAAGGAGCGGGGGATGTTCTTCCTGGACAATGTGCTGCCGGGGAACGTGGCGAGGCAGATTGACCGGGGGGTGATGATTGGGGCGGGTCGGCGGGAGGATTCGGCGGAGGTGGGGAGGGAGTACAGTGGGCGGAGGATGCCTTGGTAGGGGGATTCTATACGCTGCTAGCCACTCACGCAGCTTGCAACTGTAGGGACCGGCCGTAGCATTCGAACAGTTCTCCATCCAACCGCATGAGTACATGGTCCTGCAAGGGTGGACCCCAACCCCAAATCCCGAACCGATACTCGCGCTCCCACGAAAACTCGTCGTTCTTGGTGAACACGTTTTCGTGCATCTCGATTGGCGAACGCTCTCTGCTTAGCGTCTTAAGATAGTCGTTCCTCTCTGCCGCATCCATGTACCGCACCGGACCATGCAGCACCATGATTCCGTTCATCGTGTATCTAAGCTGCTCAACGCTTTCAAGCCACCGATACACTTCTCGAATACGAGGCTTCGACCACAGACCGAAGTTGGCTCCAAGCATGCGCGCAAAATGGTTAACCGGCGTGACGATAGGCGTCGCTGCGTGATTCCCGTCCAACCAAGCAAGTTGATCGGCCTCGAATCCCCGGCCAACTTGCGTAGTGCAGTAGATCCAGCAGGGGTCCATTGCGATAGTCCTGTGAACCTCAGCCTCTGGACCCACTAGCTCCTTCCCCGCCATATCGTGAATCGAGACACCACGACCGCTCGACTCGAACGATGCCTCGTGCTTGTCGGTGGTGTTGCGGTAGTAGTGCAGTGTTCCGAGGCTGACGCTGAGCGACTGTGCGGGAACGTGCTTAGTCTTTGTCACCTTGAAGAGTGGCCCTTGCGGCGGCGTACCGTAGCGACCCACGGACACCGTGAAGTTGTGGTCCTTTAGGTGAATCCCTCGCCCGAATGACAACCTATCAAGAAGCTCCTGCGGAAGAACCGGGTCGCTCGGCCAGTCAAGATCGGATTGATCCGCCTGTCGTTGCCCCAAGAAGGTCTGCCGCATACCGATTGAGAATCCCTTGTAGTGGTCATTCCTCTCGTAGGTGTACTCGTTAAGTCCCCGGTACTGTCTGTCCGTTACGCGGATCGGTACGCCCTTCTCGGTTTGGCGACCCAAGTACTCACTGAGGACCAGAACACCCTTCGGCGTAAGCGGCGTCAGGTCGAACTCATCGGATTCGCCCTGAACCTCGGCAACCTCGACATCGTGCTGTTGATTGAGTCCCGGCACCGCTACGATTCCTCCTCTGTTGGTCTATTCCTCACCCGTATGGACGGGTCCGGTTTCTTAGCGTTCGCAAAAATTCTCTGCGCCACTTCATCCATCGTCGCGTCCAGCTTGATTACGCGAGTCGTAGGCCGACCACGGCGACGCTTCTTCTTGACTTCCTTCATGTCTTGACTACGTTCCGCTGCTTCTAGTAGCCTCTCACTATGACAGAATCACCGGAGAACGCCACCGGCGCGTCGCCTAGCAAGGAGCCGCTACCGAAGCTCAAGTCCTCAGTTCGGATCGCTGTCACCTACTTGGCTGCCTTCTACTTGTTCGGCGGGAGTTTGGCTTTGGTCTACATTGACCACACCGGAACCCTCGAATCCAGCACCAAGGACTTGTTCCTCTACACTGCCCCGGTTGCCACCGGCATCCTTACTTACTGGTTCGGGACACGGACTGCGCAGAAAGGCAAATAGCAGTAGGACTGGAATGAACAACATGGCGACGCCGACCAGCAGTGCTGTCGCTATCTCGTCTACCCAATTTGTGTTGCTTCTGTTGGACATAAACAGATACCATTCTAATCCAGAACTCGGCTGAAGTCAAGCAGGATCAGAACCAGTCTCGGCGAAGCGCGCCAACATTTGGGCAAGTTCCTTTGCTTCATGGGGAAGTAATCCCTTTGTGAGAAGCGGGTGCTCGATGAGGAACACTACTTGGCCCTTATCGTCTTCCAGAACTTTGACGCTGCCATCTTCCTCGATGGGCTTGGCGTTTCCGCCGTAGGGCTTCTTTTCCACGGGTCAGTCTCCAGTATTACGCAATCAAATCCTGATATCGGAGTCGCTTCTGATCCATGCCTACGGTGACAAGCGCCATCTGCTCAAGCGTGTCTAGATCCCGAATGTTGTGCCGTCCGGCAAACTCATTGACGTAGCGGTGAAGGTGCTTGAAGCTCATCCGATGGTAGGTGCCGATGTAGCCGCGCTTGAACATGCTCCACAGGGACTCGATCCCGTTGGTGTGAACGTCAATGTCCTTGACGTACTCCTTCATCGAGTGAGCAACACTGTCATGCTCGAAGTCCCGCTGCAAGCCCCTATACGAGGGGTAGTCGTCGGTGTAGACCGTAGACCCTGGCTCGACGTTTCGCCGGATGAATCCCTGTAGTGTCATGGCCTTGGTGTCGTCCACGACCTTGACCCGGACCTTGTTCGTCTTCCGATCCTTGATCCCGGCGACGGCCTTCTTCCCGACCGTGCCACGGCCCTTGAGCTTCTTCCGCTTGGAGAGAGGCATGTTCTTCCTCTCGCCGCCTACGAACGTCTCATCGGCCTCTACAGGCCCTTCAAGCGGCTCGTAGGGAGCATCGCCCATGAAACCCTCGCGGATGCGGTGCATGAGGAACCACGCCGTCTTCTGCGTAACCCCAAGCTCCCGGTGGAGCTTCATGGCGGACGTACCCTTGAGGCCCGTGACCATCATGTAGATGGCGAAGAGCCACTTCTGGTAGCCGATGGGGCTGCCCTGCATAACGGTTCCCTTCTTGACGCTGAAGTGGTGGCGGCAGTCCTTACAGCGATACGGCATGGGCTTCCGGTTCTTGACCTCGACCGTATGGCAGGAGCCGCAGTCAGGGCAGCATCTTCCCGTCGCGCCCCACCGCTGCCCCTCGAACCACAGTTCGGCGCTCCTGTCGTCCGGGAACAGCCGGAACATCTCCATGATCGACAGCCCCTCGCGGAACGCCTTGCCCGGTGCCTTGTGCTCTGTGTTAGCCATCGCCACATCTCCCTCGTTCTGTGGCTAGCACAGTAGCAGAAATATCCGATCCTGTCAACCCTCCTGTGCTAGCGTCCAGCGCCAGATAGCCACATGCGGCGGAACCCGTGTCGGGTCGCCGCTGAATACAACAGTCCCGACTAACGGGCTTGGGGTAGCTCCCCGAACCTGGGACGAATAGGCGGAACCTTCGCGCTCGTCGCGTGTGGCTATCACGGCCCGACTCCAATTCCGGGGTTGCGCACACATGGAGTGATAGCCATGCCAGCACCAAGAATCCGCCGCGTCGAATCGCAACGCGAGATGGACGCCATCGTTGACGACTACATCACGCAAGGCTACGTGTCCTTGACCACTGGCGAGAACACCACTCTGTTGCGAAAGAAGTCTTGGGGAACGACAGGCGGACACGTCATCTGCGCCTTGCTGACAGTCTGGTGGACCATCGGCTTGGGTAACCTGATCTACGCGCTGATCGCCCACTACTCAGCCGAAAAGGTGCTCGTCAGGCTCACAGATCCGCAGCCCGCCTCTTGACAGCACAGCCTTTCTGTGGCAAAATAGAAAGTTCATAAGCAAAAGCGAAGGCTACGAAGCGGTAAACTTCGTGCCTCGCCCCGGCCCTTGGGCCGCAGGGAAGGCATAAGGCAATCCCTGTCGCTTACAAACTAACCAGCCCTCACGGGCTAGGAGAACATACCTATGGGTATCGACGTAGTGCGTCCAGAATCAGCGGCAGAGCGACCACCTTGTGAGTCGCCCGTCAACTTCATCTTCGTTGGTTGTGTTGTCAAAGAACTTCACGCCGATGTAACTTCCAATCCGGTAGTCGAGGAATTCGAGTTTACGGAACAGCGTGAAAGCGAAGACTCCGTAGTACGGCCGAACCGGGAATCCGAAATCCAGTCGGCAGTACGGAAGGCCGTCGAACTAGACGAGCCTGTGGTCTTCTAGGGTCTGCGGGGGTAGTGTCGCTGGCTATGCCGGGCCTGTAGCGTGGCTAGTCAGCGATATAATCCCCCTTGGTAGGGTCGGTCGGTTTCAGCTTGGACGGTTCGACTCTCCGGCTCGGGGCGCGCCTCTGCCAGACCGCTCAGGAGAGACCAGCAAGCACCAGCAGGCTGCTCCGACGTGCCCGCGAGAACTGGTGCTAGTGCCGGTGCAGCTCCAGGCTTGCATTGATCCCTCCATAGGACCTGCTCCGCACGTTCGAAGGCCGGACCGCGACGTCTACACCGGGATACTCGTCGTCTCAGCCGGCTCCTTCGCAATGGGCTCGCCGCCGGACGAGCCCCGTCGCTACGACGACGCATGTCCGGCGCACGACCGGACTATCGCGGAACCTGTCGCCATCGTTAGTACAGACGTTTGCTGTTCTGCGCGATGCGCAGTGTAGTATCTTGTGATCTCACCGGCTCTCGCAGAAGACGTGGGACCCCATGGCGGCCCATGGAACGCAGAATACAAGGACCAACCACGGTCTTGGTCCGAATGCCCAATCACAAGCTTGTGGGCCTCTGCTCCACTGACGACGGCCCTCCTTCGACGGCTAGGCAGCTAGGCTACATCCGCAACTTCGGCGGCGGTTCGTCTCGTGGCCGAACGACGCCACAAAGCGGCGCGATGATCGACAGGATCCGCAGCCGTTGACCTCGCAGACCATAGCTTCGCGTGTGGTCTCCCTGGGAGATTGGTTTTCTATGACAGAACTAGCAGGCTTGCTCCAAGCAATCAGCGCACTGCTTTGGCCCTCTATACTTGCTATCTCCGTTTTCCTGGTCTTTCGAGCCGACCTTAAGGATGCGATCAAGAGAATCACACGAGCGAAGGTGTTCGGCCAAGAGATTGAACTGCAAGAACTGCGCGAAACGGTGGAGCAGGGGCTCGAAGAAGTCACGGATCCCGAAACTGTAGAGACAGATAAGCGACATGCACCGCTAAGGATGGAGGGGCCGATTCAAGAGGTCTTTCGGATGGCTCAAGAATCTCCTCAGTTGGCGCTTATGCTCTTGGCTAGGGAGGTTGAGAAGGAGGCGAGAGCTCTTCTAAGAGCAGAAGATGCGTTTCATCGTAGGCCCTTGCCAATTTCTCGCGTGATCGAGTACTTGGACGAGCGTCACGATCTGCCACCGCACGTGGTCAAGGGTCTGAGACTCTTCGTAGGGGTTCGAAACAAAGTAGTTCATGGAGGGTTTGCGAGTCACGGAGAGGTCCTGAGCGCAATAGACTCTGGAGTGATCATGCTGAGGACTCTCAATGCTCTGCCCAGGACCTTGGATCCGGCCGACCACGCAATGCTCGAGAAAGCTATTGTGTCGGGCGATCTGGCCCAACTACGCGATCGACTGAGCGTCCTTGTAGACGATGTGAAAGACGGTACGAGAAGATTGGACGTCGGCAGCGAGCTCATTGGGCGGCAGACAAAGGAGGAACGATCGCGGTTCCAGCCTCTTGTGCCGGACATCGAATCCGCGACTGAGGCCACGGAGTCGCTGCTTATCTCGTTGAGGCGTTCTCGAGAGGTCATTCAAGGACTGGCGGGCCAGTAGCTACCAAGGGGGAGTGCGCTAGCCGGGTAGGGAGCACAGTCGGCGGCGGATGCCTTGGTAGGACCGGTGCCCAAACTCCGTTGCGATATGAAGTCAGGTCCAGAGCCAGCCAGCGCGACCCGCTTCCGCGACTAACTGGAGGAGGAACCCAACGGCTATAGTAACTGCCCCTGCTATTGCCAAGCGTCGTCTACGGGGTTGCTTCTTGACCCACTCCTCACGTTTCTTCTTGTCCTCTCCTTCTAGAGCGAAGAACGCACTCGCTTGTGGATCAGCGAACTTCTCGGGCGAGAAGACAAACAAGACGATTACACCGAGGACATCGAGCGACAGACCCGTGACTGTCAGAACGGACGAAGAGAAACAGCTCATCGTGGAACTCGCGCCTTCCTCAGCTCTGTGTCTGAACTGCTCGTTGCGGATCGTACTGAACGCTTTCAACCGCTCGTCTGAATGCATCGCAATCCCGGACGTCCTCGGTTCGGTCGGTCTCCAGTTCGAAACTGCGCACTATTTCGTTCAGGCCTTTCGCCATTTCGTCGCCCTCGATGCTGTCATCCAGACACGCACGCAGAGCCGCTACAAGCTGGAGCGCCTCATCCTTGGTGAACCTCCCTTTGAAGTCGCGTACGAACCTGTCCTTTGTGCGTTTCACAGCACCAAGCACCTGCTCCTTGTCGTCTTCTCGCCGCGCCGCGGTCTGCATGCGGTTTAGCTGCATCAGAAGCAACCTCATGTTCTCTGCGAACTCGTCAACACCTGCAGTCTCGCCTCCGGACTCGGCTTTCCCTGCCTGTTCCTCTAGGATGGCTACCACCTCAAGGGCGAATCCGACCTTGGACATCTCGAAGTCCTCATCCACGGACCTAAGAAGCTCCTTCGTGGCGGAGAAGGCCGATTGCCCATTGCTGCCGATGAGCCTCTTTGCGGCTTGGATGTTGATTCCTTCGATGTCGTTCTCGGCCCAGTCGGAGTGCCGCTCGACATACCGTCGCGCTGCGTTGATGGTGAGGTCCAGTGGAACTAGGTCCTCCATGACTACGAAGTTCGTGCAAACCTGACCCAACTGGAGGATGCGGCTCTTTGGCAGAAGCTGGCGCCTCTTCTTTTCCGTAGAGACACTCACTCCCCGCTCAAGGATCTTCCTCGCCTTGTTCCCCGGCTCATCGCTGTCGAGAAGCACGATCACTGTGGGCCGTTCGACGTCTCTGCCCGTGGCTAGGTAGACCAAGTATGGGACCTCCGGTGCACCGCCGCCATTCACAATCGTTACTTCGTTTAGGTCTAGCGTCTCGGACTTCGGAAGATTCGCCTTCATGCGGAGATGCCTCGTCGCTCCGGCGATCAGGATCTGGTCGGACGGGCCTTCCACGATGATGTTGCAGTTGCCGATAAAGGCCGTCTCCGAGACGAATGAGCCCAGTGCCGACCTGAGCGGCTCGTAGTGGTTCCTGCTCGCGTTCCGCACCACGCGTGTCCCTTCGTGTCGCCGCCCTTTCTGGAGCACGCGCAAGCGCTTAGGGTGATTCTTGTCTATCAGAAACGGCGAATGGGTAACGTAGATTACCTGCACGGGGGGCCGCTCGTCCGCCCGCGGATAGGCAAACGCATCAAACACGCCCAGGAGATCTTGCTGGCCTTGGCTTGAGAGATACGCGTCCGGCTCGTCCATGACCAAGATCTCGTTGCGGCCCTCCGCATTCGGTTCGTGGGCGAGGTACTGTATGTAGTAGCTCAGGAAGTACCGTAGTCCATCGCTGCGTTCGTCGAATGCGTACCGTGTGTCGGTCCGGTCGCTGATGGTGAAGACGAGGTCCTTGTCGCGGGGTGAGACGCGAAGCCGGAAGTCCCGATCTTGGGCCCAAACATTGGACAGGTTCAATGCCATGTCCATTCGCTCATTAATCTTTGCCGTGAGTGATTCGGCGTAAGGATCTTCATGTTCCCGGATGGCCCGCTCCAGCTCGGTGAGCGACTGAACGCTGACGCGAGCTACCTTACGTATCAGGTCGTGTGCGAGTTTTAGCTCAAGTGCATCTCGGGCGGTGCCACGGCCGGCGTCCTGTGCGGATCCGTGTAACAGAGCGAATATGCCATCGGCGCTTTGCTTGATCGCGTCTGGGCTTTCGATCCACGCGGCATTGAGTGACCGGGCTCGTTTCCGCCACCGAAGGTGGGCTTCCGCCTGTTCCCTGTCCTCTGTGAGGTAACCTATCGGCACACTATCGGGGAGGCCGATCTTGGAGTCGATTCGGAACACGAGGGGTAGGGAAGCACCGATTGCCTCGACGTTTGCCGCATCCACAGCCTCGATCTCGGTTGCTCGCTGAACGTAGATATCGGTTTCTGACGGCGATGTGTGGAACACCAAGAGCGCGTCGATATCTTCCGGCAGACCGCAGGCAGTTATGACGCGCTCTCGCTCTTGGTTCGAGGCAAATCTCCATTTGCATCCGAACTCGGGACGCCGCTCCTTCCCCTCCTCGACAGTGAAGAATGCGGAGTGTCTGCAGAAGTCCCGCTGCTCAATCTTCTTTCCAGAGACTCCGTGTTCAATGGCCTTCAGAAGGCACGTCTTTCCAGATTCGTTTTCTCCCACTACGGTTGTGATGTGAGAGTCAAGGGGTACGCTAACAAACGGATACCAGTGCGCCTTCTCCTGCTTCTGGTCCGTTCCCGGGTGGTCTTCTTGCTCCTGGGCGAGGCCTTTCTCCATGAACTCCCAAGGCGGCTTCTTCCTAACGTGCCGATCAGTCCTCCTCAAGTAGTCGAAGTTGAAGGACCTGTAGAAACGGACATACAGAGTATCGAGAATCATAGCGGTTCCTGGTCTGGGTGATGCGGGGGCGGAGTCTCTTGAAGGCGAGCCCGCTTTGCTACAGCTAGTACGCTTGCTCAGCCGCCACTTGGAGCGGTACATTGACCGTCTTGACGAGGCATGGGCGAGTCTGGGTCGATGTTAGCTCAGGTGGTCCTAGTGATTCTGCAGGTTTTCGGTCGCATAGTCCCGGTCGCGTTGGAGCGGACTACGTCGGTTGTGTGGCCTCGCGCTCGGGCCGGTGCCATGATCGGCCTTGTTGGCTCCGAGTATGGAAAACGAAAACGACTTGGGCGCGTGCGGCTGACGTGATTAGACGAGCTTAGTCCGGGGCGGGGGAAAGCAACTGCGTTCCGTCGTGGACGCCAGCTAGGCCTTTGTTCAACTGGCGACGCATTCCTTGAGGCGCAGGCGCTGTGTTCCTCTCGCACGAGGGTGGTTGCCGGATTACCGACCGCGTCGCTGGAGAAGAGTCCGCCGTGGACCAGTTCGCGGGTGGTGTTACTTGGCGTGGGGGCCTGAAGTGCCATGATGGCGTCATTCTGCTCGTTCGGGGATTGTCTGAAGCTCTGTTGTGGGGCGCCTAGGGGCCGGAAGCTACCTCAGGTCCCCGGACGGCCTCAATGAACGCGGTCAGGGTCTGGAGGTGGGGACGGGCGTCGTGTGGGTACTTCCTCAGGAGGGCCCGCGGGACAACGAGTCTCACGCCTGCCTTCCGCATCTCGGTGAACTGGTTCATAGACACACCCTCTTGGAGAGTCAGCAGGTGCTTCTCCGGTACTCGATCGGCCTCGTTGAGAATCTGCCGCCAGCGGTCCTTGCAGGTCGTCTTCACGGCGAGCATGCGCAGCTGGTCCGGCGGGAAAGACGAGCTTCGGTAAGCCTCTTCCGACGGGAACAGAAAGTCCGGGCGTTTGCCCGCTTCGGTGATCGGACCGTGGGCGAAGTCGCGGTTCTCGACAAGCCCCTCCTCAAGGAGGATCTCGCGCACGTGAAGCTCCAGGGATCGCCCGGAGCGGGACTTGCGGCGCTGGAGGATTCGCTGGGCTACGCCGACGAACTCCTCGATGGTCGGGAACCCTTCCCGGATGAGCGGCAACTCCACGGCTTCCTCGACGCTCCGAAAGAGCTCGTACTCGCACTGCCTGCGGGTCAGAAGGCGTCTGTCAGGCCCCTCGTGACGCGTCCGGGGAGCCGTCCTTGAAGTATCGGGCCGAGAGTGTTCTGGCAACGTCGTCGGGACCGACGAGCCCGAAACCGAAGCCGTTCCCTGCCGCCCGGTGCTTGCGAGCGTAAGCCTGAAGGTAGGTCCACAGCCGATCCGACAGCGTATAGCGGGCGCTTACTGCGGCGTCAGTCCCCTCCGTCCAAGGGAGCTCGGCCGGCTCAGTACCGTCCTCCGGGTGAAGGACAGAACTGAGCACTGGCCCGCCATCGGGCATCTCAAGGTCCTCGAACGAGAAGTCGGTCGGCTCCCGAAAACCGGCGATGAAGATCCGTTCCCGGTGCTGGGGCACCCAATGCCGCGCGTCGAGAATCCGCCAGTCAAGGAAGTAGCCCAGCTCCTCCTTCAAGGTCCGCTTGATCACGCGGAACGTCCTTCCGCGGTCGTGGCTGACGAGGTTCTTCACGTTCTCCAGCAAGAACGCCTTGGGCCGATGGCTCTCGATGATGCGTGCGATGTCGAAGAAGAGAGTTCCCTGAGCCTCGCATCGAAAGCCGTGAGGCCTCTTCAAGGCGTTCTTCTTCGACACCCCTGCTATGGAGAACGGCTGACAGGGGAAGCCGGCAAGCAGAAGGTCGTGCGGCGGGATCTCCTCCGTAGCCACCTTCGTGATGTCCCCGCGAATCTCATGATCGCACGCGTAGTTGGCGCGATAGGTCTCCTGGGCGAACCGGTTCCACTCGCTCGTGAAGACACAGGAGCCTCCGAGCGGCTCAAAGGCCTTGCGCATGCCACCGATCCCTGCGAACAGGTCGATGAAGGTGAACGGCGACGTTGCCGTTCGGTCCTCTTCCACAGCGGGGTCCAAGGCTTCGCGCTGAGCGAGAGCTCCCCTCTCCGGCGCCCGAGCGCCGCGCGGGCCCGCTTCCGTTGTCACTGCCACCATTGGCGCCGCCAGAGCCTCACAACCGGAAGTGTACAGGAGGGCCGCAGGACCTTGTCGATCCGGCAGTGCGTCAGTTGGAATCTGAGTGGCCTCGGGGCTGTACTCGGGTAAGCGGGAGAGGCCGAGCCCGCCACCCGCGCTCTGGGGCGTCGAAAGCTCAATCGTGGTGGCCCCGTCGAGCCGCAGGTTCTGAGCGCACCGCTCCTCTGTAGGTGTTCGCCGCCAACTCTCAGCGGCGTGGTGGCGGGCCGTCGTCGTCGCCTCGTGCACTCCGCAGCGAAGAGTTGCACCGTCGAGGTGCCCGGAGCGCCGGCTGGTTTCAGGCGAGGTCGCTCCTCTCGCCGCCTCCCGGGGGCGCGAATCCCGAGTGGAAGTCCGCGACACTCCCGGACCGATGGACCGAGAACCTTGCGGCCATAGCTGTCGACCATAGCCGGCTCGTTGGTAGAACGGCCAGCCCGTCTAGGAGTCGAGCTACACTCCCGCGCCGACCAACCGAAGGAGGTACAAGGATGCTGACACCCAAGAACGTCTACGCCCTAGCCAAGATGCGGAAAGCGAAGCACGTCGATGCTCTGCTGGACGGCAAACTCCGTATGGGCAGCATTGAGTACTATCGGGATTGTTTCGACGAGTTCGAGGGCGTTGCCGGCGTCTTGCCAGCCACGTTGACCATTTCGGACGGCTCCGAGGAGCTGACCCTCTCGCGGGATGATTGGCCGGAGCCTGGAGAGTTCCGTCTTCGTGATGTCTACGTATTCTGTCTCTTCTCGTTCCACGGTCCCAGAGTTCCGACCGACGAGCCCCTTGACACGGCGCATGCTCGAGAGCTAGCTCGGCTCAAAGATCAAGCTCGGATGCTTGCTCAGTGCGCCGACACCTACGGCGAGCGCGTCGTCTTGATCACCAACGGTCCGGAATTCAAGAGACGTGTTCGGGCTGCCGCGAACGAGAGAGGATACCGGTGCTACTCGCAACTCGTCCGCTACTACGAACCCGACTCTCAGCCGACACTCGGGCCGAACTTGCTTGATGTGGCATTCGCCAAGCGGATCGAGTTCCAGCACGAGAATGAGTACCGTATCGTCGTGTGTCCGGGACGACTGAACCAGACGTTCCTAGAACTGGACATAGGGGACATACGTGACATCACTCTCTCCTACCCGACACGCGACTTTGAGGAGTCCATCTCGATTGGACTCGACATAGGCCCGAGTGATGTTGACCGCCCCGCTCTCTCAGAGGAGAAGAAGATGACCGAAGGACCTAGATTCCACCCCAACAAAGTCACGGCGCTGCTGGCCCGTCAAGACCGAGCCAGATTCACAGAGCGTCTGGCAAGCAGCGACGATCCCAACCTCATTCTCCGAGAACTCAGTTCGGTCTGCCGAGCCATCGCCCAAAGCGCGCGCCAGAATGACGCCCAGACGACAGCCAAACTGGCAAGAGCTCAAGCTCGGATACAAGATGGCATCCTCATGGTCCTGCACGATCTGATGGAAGGCCGCGAGATGTCCGAGAGCTGCAGAGACGAGCTAGTTGACATCGTCCTCTCTTGCCGACGCCTCTAGGCCCGTCCCGTTTGCCTGAAGTTGGTGTATCTGACGTTGTTGTTCGGGCCGTGCCCGATCCTCGCCCATTCCCGCGGGGAGCTCCCGAGCCGCTCTAGCGGACGCGCGCTCGTCCTTCGGCTGCTGCCGCTAGGGCCCTAGGCGACTTCCTCCGGTACATGTCGCGGTTGGCACCCACTCCGTTAGCGGCCGCTGCCGGACCTGGGGGCGACGAGGAGGTGGTGGCTGGAGGCCTCCAAAGTCGCCTCGTGTGCCTGGAGGCGGAGGCTCTGGGGGGCCAAGTCGAAGAACGGCGCGAATAGGCGACGCCAGAAGCCCACTTGCACGATGTACTGGTCTCCGAACTGCCGCTTGATCAGCTCGTCGTTTCGGCAGATGACGGACAGCACCACTAGTGGAGGCCCGGGCCGCTGGATGGAGAACACGTCTCTCTCTAGCTGAGCAACTAGCTTGCGTCCGCCCCCCGAATCCCGCAAACGGCGCTCGATCTCGGCGAATCGGCCTTGCAGGATCGCGTGCGCAGCCGACTCTTGCACAGGTCCGACCGCCATGGCCAAAGCGGACAGAACCACTACCAAGGCGGCGGCGACCGGAACAAGCCAGGCGGCTTCGAATACGTCTAGGAACAGCTCCAGCACCGCCGCGCTACCCAAGAGGGACGAAAGGCTCGACGTTACAGTCGAGTAGAGTTCGTAGAAGCGCTGCCGGCGCGAGTGGTAGTTCCGAAGGAGACCTAAGCTGAACTGGAGATCTGCTGCGGTTTTCCTTGAAGGCGGCGGGATTACGTCTTCGACCACGTTAGGGCTCCAGGCCTGTTTCTGGTGAGGAGCTTGCGGCACTACGGAGCGCGTTGGACGCCTGTAAGTGCTCGGACCGAAATCGCATGAGTGAACCTCCTTTTCTTTTCCTCTCCGATCCTTCACGTCTTGGCGCAGGTAGAGCCGGAGTAAAGGACTCGACGCCATCTTTCACGGCCTGCAGGGCCTCCCACGGCACAACGACCACAGTAGCCTTCGCCCTATCCAGCACCGGCTGGTAGGCCCGCGGCGATCCACTGCCCCCTTGCGACCCGCCGCGGCCCCCTTCGCCACCGACGCGTAGTACGGGCCGACCATCTTCGGCGCCTGCTTGATCTCCTCGCCCGACGGCGGGAAGACATGGATGGTGAGCGTAATCGGGTTGGGGTGGTGCACCACTTGCTGACGGCTGCCAAGGCAGCGGCGTAGGTGATCCGCTTCAGATAGGCCTCGCCGTTGCGGAAGTCGCCGAAGGGGGCCGTGGATGGCGTCGATGCCGGCGGCGCGGTGGCCGGCGGTCATGCGGACCCTGTGGGCGGACCAGATGTCGCGAGGATAGTGGTAGTCCTCGTCGGGTTCGTGGGCGAAGCGCATGCCCGTGCTGGCTGAGAGGTCGCCGAAGTCGAGGATGAACGTCTCGAGGCGGGGCGAGCAGGTGGCGATCGCCCCAGTGTTAGCGTCCTGCATAACTCAGGGCTTCCGCAGGGGCGTTTGCCCCTTCGGGTTGATCCATGCCGCGTACCTCCTTGCAGATAGATGGAGCGGGGAGTGTAGTTGAACCCGGCGCGAACAGTGGGCGCGGTACAAAGCTGAGATACGTGCGCCACCTAAGCTACCGATGGCACCGGGTCATAGCGGTGTTGATGGCCTCCCTGAGGCAAGGCTCTGTTGTTGCGAAGTCGCTGAAGGGGCCGTAGATGGCGACGAGACTGGCGGCGCGATAGGCGTGCGGAGCCGGTGGGCGGATCACACGTCGCCGGCGTATTGGCGGCCCTACAAGGGCCCCATGAAGGCCCGAAGCGTCTCCACCGCCATCCCCGGGGCCCAAAGTGCCCGCAATCCTCGAACTCTTGGACCTCGACATCCCGAAGCGCCGACTTCCACCGCTGCAGCTCCTTCGTCCGGAACGCGATGTCCTTCAGGCCCGAGAGAATGAGCGCCGGCTTGTCCGCGAAGGCGGCGCCGTCCTGCCAGATCGAGCGTAGCCAGTTGCTCGCGCCCACGATGTAGCCCGGCAGCGCGGCGCTCGCGGCCCGTGCCGCGGGCGCCGGCCCCCCGGTCAGCGCCCCTGGAACTTCGCCTTGCGACGCTCGACGAACGAAGCGATCCCCTCCGCGAAGTCCGCCGAGTTCGCCGTCCTTGCGCGCATGGCGGGGATCTCCCGGTACGCGGCCTGCTCGCCCTCTTCGAGATAGACCTGCGCCGCCCGCTTGATCTCCCGAACGGCGAGCGGGGCGCACTCGCAGATCTCCTCCGCAAGCTCCAGGGCCCGGTCGACCTGGTCGCCGGCGGGCACGACCTCCTGCACGAAGCCGAGAGCGAGTGCGCGCTGGGCGTCGAACTCGTCGGCGCGCAGCAGGTGGTACATCGCGTTTCCCCATCCGGCCCGCTGCACGTAGCGGACGTGGGCGCCTCCGAACACGGCGAGGCCGCGCCGGGGTTCCAGTTGCGCGAAGCGCGCGTCCTCGGCCGCCACCACGATGTCCGCGGCCAGCGCCATTTCGATCCCGATCGTGTAGCAGATTCCCTGGACGGCCATCACCAGCGGCTTGCGGCATCGCCGGCGGAGCGCGAAGGGGTCGGGGCGGTCGTCCGGCGATTCGTCGGCGTCCCTGCCGCGGGCCATCGAACCGGCGAACTTCGGCAGGTCGAGGCCGGCCGTCGTGTGCTTCCCCTGGAAGGTGAGGACGCCGACCCATGCGTCTTCCGCCTCCTCGAGTTCTGCCAGTGCGCCGGAGAGTTGCCCGAACATCTCGGGAGTGAAGCTGTTGAGCTTCTTCTCGCGGTCCACGTGGATTCGCAGGACATGCCCGGCGAGGGTGGTTGTGATGGGCGTTGCTTCGGTCATTGTTCTTCTCCGTTTCCTCGGCCCGAACTCGACTCGCCGGCCGCGTGTGTACGGCACGGCCGCTCGCGCGGGGGTGAAGTGGTACGCGGGGACGGATCAGGCGACGGCGCCGGCGCGCCGGCGTTCCCGGGCGAGGTCGTGGCTCGCCTGCATCCGCATCCAGTGTTCCGCGTCGGACCAGCCGAGCGCCTCGAGCCGCAGCGCGGTGGCTGCGGTGATGCCGGCGTGTCCGTGGAGGATGCGCGACAGGAACGCGCGGGTGATGCCGAGGCGTTTGGAGGCGTGCGTGATCGTCCAGCCGTCGGCCTCGATGGCGCTCGCGACGGGCCGGCCTGGGTGGGCGGGGTTCTTCATGCGGGTCATTCTGGGGTTCCTCTAGTGGTAGTCGACCAAGTCGACTCGCAGTTCCATGGTTGGGTCGACCATGCTCCAATCGCCCGCCGTCGAACCAGGACGGTGCGCGACAGCCCCTACGGCCCCCCCATCGGACCTCTGCTATCGTTCGGCGCGATCGATCCCGCAGCGGAGCGTATCGATGATCCTGAATGCGCAGCAGATACGGGAAGCCGTCGGAAAAGGCGACATCCTAATCAAGCCGTTCGAAGAGGACCAGCTTGAAGCCGCCACATACGACCTCCGGGTTGGAGAGCAGGGTGCGACCACGAGCACCAAAGAGCTGGTCAACATCCGTGAACGTGCCTACCTGTCGATTGCCCCCGGCGACTTCGCTGTGGTTACGATCCAAGAGGAACTGCGATTAGGCCCGCAGCACGTTGGCCGCTTCGGCTTGCGGTCAAAGTACGCGCGCAAGGGCCTAATCGCAACGACTGGCCCCCAGATCGACCCGGGATACCACGGGCGCTTGATACTCGGGCTCACGAACCTGACGCCCAAGGCAGTCACGATCCCCTACGGCGACCATCTCGTCTCGGTGGAGTTTCACGAACTGCAGGAGCCGACCGAGAAGCCCTACGACGGACCGTTCCAGGGCAAGCTCGAACTCGGTCCGGCTGAGATCGAGATGATTACAGACGGCTCTGGCATGGCCTTTTCAGAGGTCTTGACGGCAGTCGGCGGTTTGTCCAAGAGCGTGGCGGCGCTTTCCGAGGACATGCACGACATCTCTATGACGATGAAGGCCGAACAGAAAGCCGCCAAGACGCAGAGATGGCTTCTTCCGACCATGATGGGCCTGCTCACACTGCTTGTCGCTGTCTTCGGTTTCTTCGCGGTCTTAGCTCCTAGCTAGCGAAGCTCTCGGCGGGGTTCGAGAGCCTGACATGACGAAATGAGGCGCGACCCAGATCTGATCGTGCGTCTGCTTGAGGCGCTTGAGGAGACACCCGCCGGAGAGTCTCCGGAGCAGTATCTCTATGAGGTCGTGGGGGATATGTCCGTGTTGCGTGCTCATTTGCGTTTGATGTGCGACGATGGTCTCGTTGAACTTGGGGCTATCACGCCGTCATTTCCTTGGTTGGAGGCAACCGCGAGAATGACGAGTCGGGGCCACGATCTTCTAGACGGTATGCGCGGAGGACGTCTCCAGAAGGCCCTGGACTGGATCAAGGACACTGGTCGTACGGTGACGATCGAAGTGCTTCTAGAGTGGGTTCGTCGTCAGGGGACAGGAGATCACGAGTAACCCCCGGGATTCCCCTCCGACCAACTTCCGACTGCGTCGGCAAAGGCGGTCTCAAGAGCGTCCTACAAGCTCCCAGTCGCCCGAACCTGATTCAACACCGGGTGGCATCCGCAAGGTAGCCGCATCCACCAACAGCCCGTCCTTGCCGCCGGCCACGGCCGCCTTCGCTACCGAGTCGTTGGAGAGATTGACCACCTTCTGCACCGGCGTGATCCTCCTTGGGCGACCGCGGGCCAACAACAGTGCGGTCGCTTCTGGGCTCTAGCTCCCGGTAGTGCTCGCTCTTCGTGGGCGAGTTCAGCCAACATTGCGATCACCGCGCTGAGAGACCGCCCCAGGAACGCCCGAAGCGCCTCGCTGACCCAGCGCCCGGTCGATCTGGTCGCCAGCGGGCACGGCTCCCTGCACGAAGCCGAGAGCGAGTGCGCCGTGGGCGTCGAACTCGTCGGCGCGCAGCAGGTGGTACATCGCGTTTCCCCATCCGGCCTCGCTGCACGTAGCGGACGTGGGCGCCTCCCGAACACGGCGAGGCCACGCCGGGGTTCCAGTTGCGCGAAGCGTCGTGTGCTTCCCTTGGAAGGTGAGGACGCCGACGGGGACCTCGCGGGGAGGGCCGCGCATGCTGTCGTGCGGGCCGGCAGTGCCAGCGGGACCCTTGGAACTTCCGCGCCGGACTGCCGTAGTGGCGGAAGGCCGCGCTTTACCCACACGACAGACCGAAGACCCCCTCAGAGAAGGACCATCCAGTGAGAGTCCATGCGATCACGGTCGGACTCGTCATCGCCGCCCTTGGATGGCTCGCCAGCGCTGGCGCTGCTCTGGCCGACGACCTTCTGATTCGGAACGTCACCATTGTCTCACCGGAGCGAGAGGCGCCATCCGCGGCGACGAACGTGCTCGTGCGCGATGGGCGGATCGTCGCCATCGGGCGCGGGCTTTCCCAGGACACCCACGGTTCCGGCCGTGTGATCGACGGCGCGGGCCGCTACCTGACACCCGGACTGGTCGACGCGCATACGCATCTGAGTGACATCCCGGGGATGACCTTCGAGCACGAACGTGCCCATGCGGACCTTGCACGCGAGGCTCGCCGGCAGATCCCGCGCAGCTACCTCTACTACGGCTTTACTTCCGTAATCGACCTGATGGTGGGGCAGCCCGACGAGATTGCCAAGTGGAACGATCTGGACGTTCGCCCCCATGCCTATTTCTGCGGGGCGGCGCCGGTGTTCGACGGCTATCCGATGAACTTCGTTCCGAAGCCCTTTCGCTATCGGATCACGCCCTACTTCCTGTTCGACGAGGCGCGCGCCGACGAGTTCCCCGCTGGCTTCGCCCCGACTGAGCACACACCGGAGGCGGTCGTCGAGAGGATGCATGCCGACGGCGCCGTCTGCGTGAAAACGACCTTCGAGGACGGTTTTGGCCCTCGCTCCGACCTGCCGCTGCCTGGCGAACGGCTCATCCGCGATCTGGTGGCCGCCGCGCACGCGCGCGGCATGCCGGTGCTGCTACACGCCAACTCCCAGTCTGCCCAGGCGTTCGGGCTGGCGGTTGGCGTCGACGCTTTCGCGCACGGCATGTGGAGCTGACTGGTACGGAACCGAGGACGGGCAGTGGTTCCGCAAGCGCATGCGCGGCATTCCGGGGGTGGCCCGGATACTGGAGAACGGCCACTGGCAAGACGTGGACGCCGTACCGATCGCTCGTGTCACCGAGGCGCTCTCCTATCTGGCATCGCGCGGCGCGCGGCTCAGTTTCGGCAGCGACACTCCCAGCGCCCCCACTTACGCCAACCCTCCCGGCTTCAACGGTCGGCTGGAAATGCGCCGCTGGTTGGAAGCCGGAGTCACGCCTATGCGCCTGTTCCGCGCCGCGACGATCGTGAACGCGGAGCTCTTCGGCCTGCAGGACGTCATCGGGACCGTTGAGGAAGGCAAGCGCGCGGACTTGCTGCTGATGACGAGAAACCCGATGGAGGACGCCTCCGCATTCGACGCAATCGACGTCGTCATTCTCGAAGGGCGCGTCTTGCGTCGATCGGATCTTTCCGCGGAGAACGGGCGGTAGATCGGCTGCCGGCGCGGGGTCGGCCGGCTAGCCGGCGGCCGGAGCCGACGCGGGCTCGAACTGGTTCAAGCCTGGTGCGAGGTCGCTTCGGTCGGGTCCACGAGGTCGATACCCGGGAACCGCGTGAAGTCCCGGTCGAACCCCGGCCGCACGGTTCGGTTGCATGGCCATGCAAGTGGGTGTAGGGTCTCCGACAGATACCCGTCGGCAGCGTGCTGTCGGCTCAAGGGCTGCCCTTCTGGGCAGCCCTTGCTTTTTGGGGCAGTATGAGGACCAGGGTCTACATTGACGGCTTCAACCTCTACTACGGTGCGCTGAAGGGAACGCCGTACAGGTGGCTTGACCCCGTCAAGCTCAGCACTTCCCTTCTTCCGTCACACTGTGTTGTAGACAAGGTTCGGTACTTCACCGCCCACGTCTCCGGCGTTGTAGACCGGCGTGCGCCAGCTCGACAGCAGGTCTACCTGAATGCCCTTCAGACATTGCCGCAGGTGGAGGTGCACTTCGGGAGCTTCCTCGCCAAGCCCCTCTGGCGGCCGCTTGTGAACCTGCCGGTTGCGGGCGAGTCCATCGCTACGCCAACACCCGTTGTCTTGCCTGCGGGCGATCACAGAGTCTCCGGTTCGAGTGCTCGGACACTGCCCGTGCGCGTCTACCGGGTGCCCCCGGGGAGATCACCGCGAGTCCCCAACGCGGTGATAGCGGAGTTCCATACCGTCGAGGAGAAAGGGTCGGACGTCAACCTCGCCTCCCACCTTCTGAACGACGCATGGAAGGGGCTCTTTGACGCCGCAGTCGTGATTTCCAACGATACCGATCTGGTGACACCGGTTCAGATCGTTGCCGCCGAGCAGGGCAAGACAGTCTTCATCGTGTCTCCCCATGGGCAGGTCGCGTTCAAGCTCCGCCAAGCAGCGAGTCGTGTGCGCCATCTTCGGACCAACATGCTCAAGGCGGCCCAGTTTCCGGCAACGATCCCGGGCACGACGATCTCAAAACCGACGGGTTGGTGAGCCTGGTCGTACCCAGCCGGGACCGCACGAGGAACGTTACCTAGACGCCTTCGACGCGACACGGGACAACGTGCGACGCGCTCGGCGGGCCTGCCACGGCGGCTTTGACGCCGCAGTTTCCACAACCGCCGCCCCACGCAGCCGCTCCCACACCGCCACACGCGCCTCCTCATACTGCGCAATCAACTCATCGCACAGCCCCGCCGGCGTCCGCACCTCATTGACCATCCCCACACCCTGGCCGGCCGCTTCGCCCCGGAGAGGAGATTGACATGACCCAGTACGCACTGTTCTTCGAGAGTGGGAGCCCCGTGTTCGGCGAGGGCTACATCGCTTCCCTGCGGGTCCATGGCCGCGCGCTGGCGACCTACGACGAGGAGGACGGGGAGTTCGAGCTCAGCGGCGTCAATCCGGGGAGTCTTCTCGGGTTCGGTCGAACCCTGAACGAGGCGTACCAGGACTTCGTCGAGTCACTGCGGTGCACCCTGATCGACTGCGCATCCGATGCGGCGGACTTCGAGGCTTTCCGTCGGGAGGCGCAGGACTTCTTCGACACGAACGATCCTCGGGCGGAAACGAAGTGGGAGGCGGCTCGGGACCGCGCCCGCCGCGGCGAATTGCCGAACGACCTCGCGCTCCGGCTCGAGAGATCGGATCCGGACCTGGGCGTGGACATTCGGCAGGTCAGAGCACCCTCGCTTGCCGCCAACGCACCAGCACAAGCGCTGGCGCCAACCGCGATCGCCGCCTGAACCGCCCCCTTTGCCGCCTCGGTGCCGGGCTCGCCAGACGTTAGCCTCTGTAGGAGGAGACCATGACCAAGACCGCCACTTCACCCTACGACGTTGCCGAGCACCTGCGCACGCGCGAGGACGTGGCCGCGTATCTGGAGGCGTCCATCGAGGAGGCGGACGGCGACGCCGCGTTCGTGGCCAAGGCGCTGGGCGACATCGTCCACGCTCGGGGCATGCACAGGTGGCCGGCCTCGACGGACGAGGACACTTCACACTCAACGGATGAGGGCATCGAGGAATGAGAATCCACCTGACCGGCGTCTTCGTGGACGACCAGCGGAAGGCACTTCGCTTCTACACCGAAACGCTCGGCTTCCAGGTAAAGCACGACATCCCTCTGGGTGAGCACGCCTGGATCACCGTTGTATCCCCGGAAGCCCCGGACGGGACGGAGTTGCTGCTTGAGCCTGCTGCACACCCCGCGGTCGGTCCGTACAGGACGGCGTTGGTGGAGGACGGGATCCCCGGTGCCAGCTTCGCGGTCGATGACGTCGAAGCCGAGTACGAGCGCCTCGTGGCAAGAGGTGTGCGGTTCGTTCAGCCGCCAACGGATCTCGGGACTGTTGTTACCGCGGTCTTCGACGATACGTGCGGGAACCTGATCCAGATCCAGGAGGAGAAGGGTCAACCGTGACGATCCTACGGAACATCCTCGCCGCCATCGTCGGCTACGTCGCCATGGCCGCCGTGCTCTTCGTACTCTTCTCGCTTCTGTGGGTGACGGTGGGGCCCTCGCGCGCCTTCGAGCCGGGTTCCTGGGATGTACCCGTCGGCTGGGCACTCGTCCAGCTCGTCCTCGGGCTCGTGGGCGCGTACATCGGCGGGCAGGTCTGTGCCTGGGTGGCGCGCGATGCCAAAGGCGCAACGATGCTGATCGGCCTGGTGATCGTCTTCGGAGTGGTGAATGCCCTGATCCCGCCGGAGATGGTGGCGGGACCGCGCCCCGACGACGTGTCGATGATGGAGGCGACCGCGGGGGCGCGCCAGCCGGCATGGTTCCTGTGGCTCAACCCGGTGGTTGGGGCTGTCGGGGTGTGGCTTGGGACGGGGAGGTTGCGCGCGCGGCCAGGGAAGGCCCGCTAGCGCACTCAGACGCGCGGCGTCAGCTACCGAACCGCCTGTACCTTGAGCTGCAGGCCCTCGCGTGCCTGGAGGCAACTGATGATCTCGAAGATGTTGCGCGCCTGCGGATTGCCGTTCGGACCGAGCATGCGCATCAGGCTCTTGGGCGACTTGGCGGTCAGACCAGCGAGTTCGCGAAACCCGATGGTCGCGTTGACGTAGTCGCGCAGAATCGACTTTCCGACATCCACCTCGCCGGCAAGGAGGCACTGCACTGCTTCTTCGAGCAGCGCCTCCCGGAAGCCTGGGTCGCGCTCGATCCTCTCCTGGACCGTCACTCTGAAGTCACGCGTCAATGGCATGGTCTCAACTCTCCTTCCGGTTTCTCCGCCCATACTCGCGCCACAACGCCCGCGCAGCCTCGATGTCGCGCTGCTGGCGCGCCTTCGTTCCACCGCCCAGGAGGATGATCAACGCGTCTCCATCCCGTCCGAAGTAGATCCGGTAGCCGGGGCCGAAGTCGATCCGATACTCAAACACCCCGCCGCCGACACCCTTCGCATTCGAGAGGTTCCCCATCTCCATCCGGTACAGCGCTGTCGCCACCTGCGCGGCGGCGTGCCGATCAAGTCGACCGATCCAGCGACCGAACGGGCTGCCTCCTCGGACATCGACGAACTCCTCGACTGCGATCATCGACGCATGGTAACGGATACGTTACCCGAATGCGCGCCGCGATGCACGAGGAGGCTGCACTTCAGGGACGGCAGTATCGTCCGGAGCGCACTGCTAGCGTGCGGCGCGAGAGCAACGGCTGTTGGCAATGGAGCCAAACCGTGCTTCGGGGGGCTACGTCATGAGGACTGTGCTCAAGGAGGAGAGGGACTACTACGACGAGAACTTTGACCGGCTCAGGCGGCAGTACCCGAACCAGCACCTGGTGATTCGCGGCCAGCAGGTCATTGGTGCCTACCCGAGCTGCGACGAGGCTGTACGCGCCGTCTACGCGAAGGGCATCAAGGGCGGAGCACTGGTGCGGAAGAGCGGTACTCGAGAAGACACCCTGGTGCCCCCGGTTCTTGTTGGAGGCTGACTTCCATCGCGGCGTACCGCCGGCCCACCTCTCCGGGACGGTCGACTACACTCCCCGCGCGGCGACCTGCCGGTGCCGTCACCAAGGAGGAAGACCATGCTGACCCGAGACGAAATGTCCAGTGCGTTCGCCAAGTGGGGCGCCGCCTGGAACGAGCACGACCTCGACGGCGTGATGGACCTGTTTCACGACGAGATCTACTTCGAGAACTGGAACGGAGGTTCGGTCAGGGGCAAGGAGAATCTGCGTCAGGCCTGGGCGCCGTGGTTCGCCAATCACGGAGACTTCAAGTTCACGACCGAAGAGACCTTCATCGACGAAGTGGACCAGAAGATGCTCTTCCGCTGGCAGCTCGACTCGCCCTCGTTCGAGAAGGGCCAGGGAGACAAACACGAAGCCAGGCGCGGCCTCGACATCCTGCACTTCAGGGACGGCAAGATCGTCGAGAAGCTGACCTACTCGAAGACGACGATCGAACTGGACGGGGAGCGGGTGCGTCTGACGACGTAGTGGACGCCTTTGCCTTGGCCTCGCGTCAGGTGGCGACCGTGTACGTCAGCACGGCGAGAAGCAGCGTGTTGAAGGCCATGAGGCTGCCGAAGGTCCACTTCAGCGTGCCCATCTGTCCTGCCAGCCCCTCGATCTGCGCGTCGACCGAGCCAAACCGACCGTTGACCTCGCCGAAACGGGCGTCCATCTCGCCTTTCAACTCTGCGAACCGGGCATCGACCCGAGCGAAACGGGCTTCCATTTCGCCCCTGAACTCCGCCCGGTCCTGTGCCCGCTGGGCATCGTGGCGGTCCAGCATCGCCGCGAACCGGGCGTCCGCCTCGGCCTTCGCCACGTCCTGACGCTCCAGCATCGCCGCGAACTGGGCATCCGCCTCGGCTTTCGCCGCGTCCTGACGGTCCAGCATCGCCGCGAACCGGGCATCCGCCTCGGCTTTCGCCAGGTCCTGACGGTCCAGCATCGCCGCGAACCGGGCATCCGCTTCCGCTCTCGTCATCATCGGCGTCGCCTGTTCATCCAGCAGGTCAACGAAGCAACCGTACTACAGGCCCCGGCGCCGGGCCCCGTGCCGAAGGCGCTTGTCTTGACGACAGCCCTTCGGTGCGGTCATGCTGAGAACGCTGAACTCGATTCACACGGAGGGCCGAATGCGCTCGACTATTCTCGCTGGCCTGCTCGTGGTGCTCGCGGTTCCGGCCGGGCTACAGGCCCAGGCCATGGAATCGGCCGAACCCTTCAAAGTCGGCACCTTCCAGATCGACGGGGAAGCCGTCGTGGGGCTCGTGCTGCGGGATTCGCTGATCGTCGAGATCGGCGCGGCGAACACCGAGCTGGAGCTGGATTCGAGCTACACCCGCCTCGCCATGCCGGCCGACATGCTCGAGCTGATCGGCCGGTACGAGTACGGCCTCAAGTACCGGCTCTACGAGATCGTCAACGACCTCGTCGCCGGGAAGCGGCTGTCGGGGAGCGCGCGCCCCGCCTACGTCCACGACGTCGACGACGTCAGGATCCTTGCGCCGATCCTGTATCCGAGCAAGCTGATGAACGCGGCGGTCAACTTCTACTCGCACGCGTGCGAGGGCTGTACTGAGGAGGAGCTGCAGGCGCAGACCAGGGAGCGGCAAGAGAACCGGGGCGTGCCCTACCTCTTCTTGAAGCCCACCCGCGGCGCGATCATCGGCAGCGGCGAGGACATCGTGATGCCCTACGGCCGTAACCGGATCGAATGGGAAGTCGAAATGGCCATCGTTTTCGGCCGCACGGGCAAGTACATCTCCGCGAGCCGTGCGTACGACCACGTGTTCGGCTACATGGTCGCCGTGGACATATCCGATCGTGGCGGGCGTCCTCCGGGTGGCTTCGGCGCCGTCCTGGACTGGTTCGTCGGTAAGGGCCATGACACGTTCGCGCCCCATGGACCCTGGATCGTTCCGAAGGAGTTCTACGGCGACCCGATGGAGCGCTTGCACCAGACCCTGGTCATCGACGGCGTGACGGTCCAGGAGGCCAGGGCGGGAGACATGATCCACAACATCCCGGAGCTGATCGAGTACGCGTCGTCGCTCATTACCGTGTTCCCTGGCGACGTTCTGCAAAGCGGGACGTCCGGCGGGACCGGCGCCGGTCGCGTCCAGCGCGCGACGGGCTCCGGGTACCTCCAGGCGGGCGAGACGATCAGCGCCAGCATCGAGGGCATCGGCACGCTGACCCACACCGTCGTAGCCGAGGAGAGCGTTCCGGCCGACCTGTCCGGCGCGCAGCTTCCGCCGGTCGAGACCTATCGCCCCCCACGCTGACGGGACGGACGGTACGCATCCGGCTACAGCTTTCCCGTCGCTCGCGCCCGATCCAGCACCGGCTGATAGATCCGCAACGTCGCTGCATCCACCAACTGGCCGCCCTTGCCGCCGGCGCCGGCGCCCTTCGCCACGGACTCGTTGTACAGGTCGACCATCTTCTGCGCCTGCTTGATCTCCCTGGGCGACGGCGCGAAGACATCGTTGGCGAGCGGAATCTGGTTGGGATGGATGCACCACTTGCCGACGGCGCCTAAGGTGGCGGCGTAGGTGGCCTGCTTGAGGTAGGCCTTGTCGTTACGGAAGTCGCCGAAGGGGCCGTCGATGGCGTCGATGCCGGCGGCACGGCAGGCGGCGATCATGCGCACGCGGTGGGCGGACCACATGTCGCCGGGATAGCGGTAGTCCTTGTCGAGCTCGTGGCCGAAGCGCATGCCCATGCTGGCGGAGAGGTCGCCGAAGCCGAGGATGAGCGCTTCGAGGCGGTCTGAGCAGGTGGCGATCGCCTCGACGTTGGCGAGGCCCTCGGCTTCCTCGATCAGCGCTTCGAGGCCGATCCTGCGGTCGAGCCCGAGCTTCTGCTCCAGGCCGTCGAGCATCGTCTCGAAGAACCAGATGTCGCGCGGCTCCTTGACCTTGGGCAGGATGATGATGTCGAGGTTTTCGCCGGCGCCTTCGACCACGCTGATCACGTCGTCGACGGCCCAGCGGGTGGTGTGGTCGTTGACGCGGACGGAGCGGACCTTGCCTGTCCAGTCGAGATCGTTCAGGCCGTCGATGGCGATCTGGCGGGCGCCCTCCTTCCTGTCGGGCGCGACGGCGTCTTCCAGGTCGAGGAAGACGAGGTCGGCGTCGCTCGAGGCCGACTTCTCGACCATCCTGGGGTTGCTGGCGGGCACGGCCAGCTCGGAACGTCTCAGTCGCATGCTCACTTCTCCTTGCCTTCGCCGTCCGGCCCGGCGGCCGTCCCGGCGTCCAGGCCGAACTGGGCGAGGATCTCGTCCCGGTGCTCGTCCAGCAGGGGCGCCCGGCGGCGCACGCCGGTCTTCGTCTCGGTGTACTTGATCGGGCAGCCGACGATCCGGACCGGCTCGTTCTCGCCCGGCAGCTCGACTTCGGCGACCATCTCGCGGATCGCGGTATGGGGGCTCTCGAAGATGTCGGCCGCGGTCTGCACCGGGCCGCACGGGACCCGGCCGGCGAGCGCCTCGACGATCTCGTCGCGGGTGTGCGCGCCGGTCCACTCGGCGACGACCCCTTCCACGAACTCCCGGTTCTCGCGGCGCGACCAGAAGTTCTTCGTGCGCTCGTCCTCCACCAGGTCGGGCCGGCCCATCTCCTGGCAGAGGATCTCCCACTGCCCCGGCGTCGGCGCGGCGATCGCCACGCCGCCGTCCTTCGCGTCGTAGATGCCGAACGGGGAGAGGCTGTGGTGGTGCTTGCCGCGCGGCGGGAGTTGGTGGCGCAGGCTGGAGCCGTAGTTCGCGAACACGGACTCGCACAGCAGGTTGACGCCGTCGACCATCGCGACGTCCATGAACTGACCCTCGCCGGTGCGCCGGGCGTGGTGTACCCCGGCAACGACGCCGAGCGCCATCAGCGTGCCGGGAAACAGGTCGCCGACGGAGGCGCCGCCGGGGTAGCCCCCTCCGGGACGATCATCGTCGCCCCGGGGGCCGTTGACGTGGGCGAAGCCGCCCATCGCCTGGGCGACGATGTCGAAGGCGGGCCAGTCGGCGTGAGGGCTCTCGCCGGTCCGCGGGTCGCCGAAGCCGCGCAGCGCCGCGTAGACGATTCGCGGGTTGCGCTCGCGGATCGTTTCGTAGCTCAGCCCGAGCCGGTCCATCACGCCGGCCCGCATGTTCTCGAGCACGGCGTCGGCCTGCTCGCACAGGCGGAGGAAGGTCTCGCGGTCGGCGTCGTCCTTCAGGTCGAGCGAGATGCTGCGCTTGTTCCGGTTGATGCTGCCGAAGTAGCCGCCGAAGTCGCAGCCGCCGTCGACCCCGGCCTTGCCCTGGGCCGGGTGGACGAAGTCCTCGGGGATGGGCGGCGAGGGGCGGGACATGTCGCCGGTCGGCGGCTCCACCTTGATCACGTCGGCGCCGAGGTCGGCGAGGATGGCCGAGCCGAACGGCCCGGCGAGCGCCATCGTGCAGTCGATGATGACGAGGTCGGCGAGCGGCCCGCGCGCCCGGGCGTCCGGGCTCACTACGACCCCCAGTGCGAGCGGCGCTTGATCAGCACCTCGCGCTCGCCCTCGAAGACGATCGTGCCGTCCTGCTTGGTGCCCCAGTGCTTGAAGCGGACGACGCCGGCGTCGTCGCGGTCGGCGTCGCGGGTCTCGAGCACCTCGGTGTAGGCGGTCAGCGTGTCGCCGAGGAAGACCGGCGCGCGGAACCGCATCTTGTCGAGGCCGAGCTCGGCGAGTGCGTTCTCGGCGGTGTCCTGGGTGGCCAGGCCGATCACCGTCGAGCCGGTGACCAGCCCGAACACGAGCCGCCGGCCGAACGGCGACTTCTGCATGCGGTCCTCGTTGAAGTGGCCGTCGGCGGTGTTCATGACGAGCTTGGTCAGGAGCTGGCTCTCGACCTCCTCGATGGTGGTGCCGCGGGCGTGCTGCATCTTCTGGCCGGCGGCGAAGTCCTCGAAGTAGGTGGAGGGGGAGGTGAGGGCGGTGGTCATGAGGACGCTTCCCGCCGCTTGGCGACCAGGTTGGTGCGCTGGTAGCTCACGACCTTCTCGCCGTGCTGGTTGAAGGCCTCGGTCTCCCAGGTGACGATGCCGAAGTGCGGCCTGGAGCCGGACTCGCGGCGGCCGACGACGCGGCTGCTGCCGGTGATCGTGTCGCCGGGGTAGACCGGGCGGTGGAACTTCACGTCGTTCACGCCGAGGAACGGCCCGCCGCCCTCGGAGAGGTCCTCGACCGACATGCCGACCACCGTGCAGAGCACGAGCAGCGGGTCGATGACGACCGAGTCGTGCCCGTGGGCGCGCGCGTACTCGGCGTTGAAGTAGAGCGGCGTGAAGCGCATCGTCGCCGTGGCGAAGAGCGCGTTGTCGCTCTCGGTGAGCGTGCGGCCCCAGTGGTGCTGGAAGGTCCGGCCTTCCTCGAAGTCCTGGTAGCGGTTGCCCTTCTGGCGGAGCGGGAAGGTGGAGAAGTCCGGGTCGGGCATGCGGCGAAGTTTCTACCACGCGCCCTTCCGCTGGGTGCGCGGGTCTTCTGACCCGCTGCCGCCGAAGGCGGCGTTAAGACGCGCGAGGCGTCAGCCTCGCTCCTTCTTGTTCCGGCGGCCTCCGGCTAGCCCTCCGGAGGAGTCTCGTCCGGCTCCAGGACTTCATAGCCTCTCTGTCGGAGCCATGACAGGGGTCCGTCACGCCGGAGCAGGTGCTCGAGCGGCAGGATGGCGAAGGTGGAGTCGTTGTCGGTCAAGGCTCGATCGACGTTCTCGAGCCAGAGCTCCCAGCTCCGCGACTCCATCTGGCTCAGAACCCCCGGATCGAAGGCGAGTGTGAAGGAATCGCAGGCTCCGGTAGCCGAATCGCCTGAATGGGCCCTGAGCGAGGCCAGATCGCCTACGGCCCAGGCGGCCGCAAAACGCGTGTGCTCTTCGACTTGGGCATCGAGCCCCTGAAGACCTGCCTGAAGACAGGTTTGCTCCGCATCGGGCGATATCTCCTGTGTCGAATCGAAGAGAGGCGAGTCCTTGTAGCGCTCGGATATGTGCGCTGGCACCTTCTTGACGTTGTGCTTCCTCGCTCGCTTCTCGACTACCCGACCAATCGTTCGGAGGCCCGACTCCAGGCCGGCGGACTGCGCCGCCGAGTCGAAGAGCTCCTCGGCCGCGACGCTAGGCCGCAGTTCTTCGAGGTTGTCCCGCTTCGGTGCGTATCTGAGTCTGGTCTCCGAGAAGAGTTGGTACAGGTCCTCTGGCAGCACGCCCTCCAGGGTTCCGCGGTCCGGGATTCGTCGTATGCGCTTGATCAGCCGCCATGCTCTCACCGGGTTTGTCAATGAGACGCGCAGGGATGGAGGCGGCAGGTACTCGCTGGAGCGGGCCAGCACGCGTTCGATGGAGTCCGATTCCCAGCGGAGGCCGTCCGGCACCAGTTCCGGCGTACCGAGGATCCACAAGACATGGTCACCCTTGGTGACCTTCCAGAGGGGCGGCCCAGGGAGATCTCCCACGACCTGGATCTCTTCCTCGACGACATCCACCGGGGCCGGCTGGGATGCGTCGTTCTCCTGGGCGATTGCTCCCGGCACGGCCGCTGAGGCCGCGAGTAGCAGGGCTCTCCAGATCATCGAGGGACTCCTTTCGCCCCAAGAACGGTGGACCGCCGCGTTTTGTTCCACTGGTGTCGCCGTAAAGCGGTGCAGCTTCGCGGCACGGATGGCAGGCCGGCGCACCGACACGCGCACTCGGTACGATGAGCCGCCGTTGAATGGAAGCCCCCGGGAGGATCGATTGAACGAAATGAAGCCCGCGGGGGTCAAGCCCGCGATCAGCATCGATGTCGTCAACCAGCTCGACGCTCGGGTCGGCACGATTGAGAGCGTCACGGATGTCGAAGGGTCCAGCAAGCTTGTCCGACTCCGGGTCGACTTCGGCGACCACAAGCGGACGATCCTCGCGGGGATGAAACAGGAGCGCGAAGACCCGACCGAGATCGAAGGTCGACAGGCGTTGTTCATCGTCAACCTGGAGCCGAGGAAGATGATGGGGGAGACGTCGGAGGGGATGGTCTTCGACGTGGGTTACGAGGACGGGATTCAACCGGTGTTGCTGGTGCCGGAGCGGCCGGTGCCGAACGGCGCTCGGGCGGGTTGAGGCACGGAGTGTCGTCGCCGCTTCGCGGCGCGCCCTCTTCCCCGGGTCAGAAGACCCGGGGTCACACGCCTCCGGCGGCGGCGGGTCGGAAGACCCGCGCACCCAGTGTGGGGCGCTGTACGATTCCGGGATGATTCCCTGGAACGATCTCAAGTCGACCCTGGAGCAGGACGCCGAGTTCCGGTACACGATCCGGCACTGGACGGCGAGCCTGCGGCTCAGCGTGGGCGACCTGCACCACGCGATCCGCTTCGAGGATGGCGCCGTAGCCGCGGTCGAGCCGTGCGACGCGGACAGCCCGGCCGACGTCTTCATCGCCGGGCCGGAGGAGGAGTGGCGCGAGCTCCTGCGTGAGGTGCCGCGGCCCTTCTACCAGGACCCGTTCTTTGCCAGCGTGCATCACGGCATTGAGCTGAACCGCGATCAACTCGACTACGCCGCCTACTACCCGGCGATCCGCCGACTGGTCGGCGTGCTGCGCGAGATGTCCAACCCAACCGAGGGAGCTTCCGCATGAGCGCGTTTCGTTTGTTTCTTGGTCTCATGTTCGGCGTGATCACGGTGTACACCGTTGCCGTCGCCGCGGAGCACGGCCTGGGCCTGTTCCCGATCTTCTTCGGCGACATCGCCGAGATGACCTGGAACGGCCAGTTCAACCTCGACTTCCTGGGGTTCCTGATCATGTCGGCACTGTGGGTCGCGTGGCGCAACGGTTTCACCCCGGGCGGGCTCTTGCTCGCCGTCGTCGCCCTCTTCTTCGGGGTGCCGTTCCTGACGCTCTACCTGTTCATCCTGAGCCAGCGGACGAACGGTGACATCGCGCGGATGCTCCTCGGCGACGAGCGGGCGGCGGCCTGATGCCCACCTTCGCGCGGCGGGTCGGCCGCTACCTGGACCTCGAAGTCCAGGGCGTCTCGTACGAGGTCTACTTCGAGTCGGCCGGGAACCCGGACGGCATTCCGCTGGTGCTCCAGCACACCGCCGGCTCCGACGGCCGCCAGTGGCGGCACCAGTTGGAGGACGAACGGATCGGCCGGCACTTCCACCTACTGGCCTACGACCTGCCGTACCACGCCAAGTCCGTGCCGCCGGCGGGCGTCGACTGGTGGAAGCAGGAGTACAAGCTGACGAAGAGCTTCCTGCTCGACTTCGTCGGCGGCTTCGTGGGCGAGCTGCAGCTCGAAGACCCGGTCTACATGGGCAGTTCGATCGGCGGCCACCTGGCGCTCGACCTCGCCCTGCACCGGCCGGGCCTGTTCCAGGCCGTCATCGGGCTGGAGGCCGCGATCAAGTCGGACCCCGGCAACATCGACCTGCTCGACCACCCCGAGATCAACAACGGCTACAAGAGCGAGCTGATGATCGGCATCACCTCGCCCAAGGCGCCTGAGGCGTACCGCCGCGAAGTCGGCTGGTGCTACAGCCAGGGCGCGCCGCGCGTGTTCCGGGGCGACCTCTTCTATTGGGGCACCGACCACGACCTGGGCGACAGGGCGTCCGAGATCGACACGTCGCAGACGCGGGTCTTCCTGCTGACCGGCGAGTACGACGCGGCGACGCCGCCAGAGGCGTCCAAAGAAGTTGCCGGGCAGATCAAGGGCGCGACGTACCGGACGATGAAGGGCCTGGGCCACTTCCCGATGTCCGAGGACCCGGAACGGTTCTACGGGTACATCGAGCCGGTGCTGGCGGAGATTGTCGGCGATCAGACGCGGCTGGGGACGCCGGACTTTTCGCCGGCTGCAGCCGCGGGTAGCTAGTAGCCATGCCGGCCATGTCCCGGTCCGAGATCGACGAGTTCCTGAGCGAACCCCGGATCGCCGTCCTCTGCACGAACGACATCGACGGATCGCCGAACGGTGTACCCGTCTGGTTCGAGTGGGACGGCGAGCGGATCGTGATGTTCAGCAGTGCCTCGCACAAGAAGATGGCCCGGCTGGAGAACGATCCAAGGACGTCGCTCCTGGTAGCTCGGGAGGTTGGCGAACCGGAGGCATGGGTCGCCGTCGACGGCGTCGTGTCGATTTCGGAGGAGGGCGTTGTGCCGCTCATGGAACGGCTCGCCGCGCGCTACTGGGTTGATGAGGATCCGGTGATCGCGAAGGCGCACGCGGAGACGGTCGAGTCGTGGCGCGACGCCGCGGCGCAGTTGCGGGTGCTTACGATCGTTCCCCACGAGATCAGGAGCTATCGCGCCTGAGATGTAAGGTCTTGGGCCTAGCGCCCGAAGGCCAGAGGCGCCAAGTCGGAGGATGGAGAGGAAGCTGATGACCAAGGCGGACGATGGGACATCGCTCAGAGAGGAGATGGAGGAGAGCGCTCCTTCGTTCGCTTCTCGGTGGAGGGGCAAGTTCCGGGAGTCACGACCGGACGATGCCCGGTACAAGGCGCTCGCTCGAAAGTACGTAGATGGTGGCGAGCGGCTAGAGCCTCTTCCAGCTCCGAGCGACCTGCGACTCTGATTCAGGCGGTCGGTTGCGGCTGGTACCGAGCGGCGTGGATTCGGTCTTCATGCTTGCGGGCTTGCGCTAGATCGTAGGTCCCCTGCCGGCGCAGCCAGAACTCGGCATTGGACCAGCCGGCCTTCTCCAGCCGAATGGCCATCTCCGGCGAGATCGCCGCGTGGCCGTTCAAGACCCGCGACAGCGTGTGACGGGCCACGCCCAGCACGTTCGCCGCCTCGGTCACGTTCAGACCGAGGGGTTCGAGGCAGTTCTCACGGATGCTGCGGCCGGGGTGGGGAGGGTTGACCATCAGTGTGTTCTCGGCGGCAGAATCGAGGATCGTGTCCCCGACCTCAGCCCGACCTCTCCGTATCTCGCTCCTCCCAGGTCTCTATCACGAACCAGGCGAGCGTTTGAGCGGCGTGGGCTGAGAGACGGGCGTGCCGGGCTAGGAGCCGATACGAACGCCTCCCGCGGCCGTGTGCACTTCCTGTGTGAGTGCGTAGCGCCGCGATGCCGTCAACAATCGAAGAGAGGCCGGAGAGGATCCGCCTAATGTCGTCGTCCTCTTTCGAGGCCGGGTCGAGACTCAGGTGTTTACTGACCCTGTTCCACAGCGGCTTGGCTGTCTTCTTGGACGGTTGCGCGTGACCCCCGTCCTCGAGAAAGCACTTGAAGAGGGACTCGAGCATTGAACTCGCAGCCGTAATCGAAGTAGGTGGATCGTCAGCGACGTTTAGAAAGACTCGGTCCAACTCCTCTCGAACCGAGCTGAGACCGCGTCGCTCCAACACATTCCTCAGCCGCTCGGTCGCCGGTAGCTCAGGCAGGAGCCGGTGCGTCTCGATGGAATCAACGGTCCTCTCGATGACTGGAATCAGAGCGTCAATCTCTGGAGCCGCTTCGTACACCGAGTAGATGTCATTTAGCTCAACGTCAAGAGCGTTCAGTCGAGCCGCTGCGCCGACAGGTAGAAGAGGCGTCGCTAGCCGCTTCAGCTGGATCAGAAGATGTCGGTAGCCCATCGTCACCGCCAACTGCTCATCGGGGTCATCGCCTGGGCCACAGAATCGGAATCGGCGTAGGTCCACGATCGCCTGCCGGATGGCGTCCATCTCCCTGCTACCAACGTCGGGCGTTTCGTCAGTCTGTCCGTCACTACGCATTCCGGCTAGTCCTTCGGTTCAAGCGGAGCGGCGAATACTACCCGGCTCCGTGTCACCTGGACAGAGCAAGAGCAGCATGAAGGGCTACGGCGATGTCGGGATGTTCGTAGGCCGGCGCAGTCGATCGAGAGACCGGGCTGCAAGGACAGTCGACTTGGCCGCAGTCTAGACGGGGGGAGGGACGATCCACTGGGAGCGCCGGGCAAAGAACCTCTTTCGCGCCTTTGTTTTCGGTCCGCAGATCAGAGCATGAGAGCTCTCATCGGGCAGCGGGTCTGGATGAACTGTCTGCTGCTTCTGGCGCATCGCCCCGGCGGGGACGGCTACGAGGCCGAAGTCGGCGTGATCAGCCATCACTCGCTCCGGCTCGCCGCCCTCAGCCGCAATCACATCCGTCCGATACACGGACATCGGGTCATCGTCATCGTCGTCGTCGAACGCAGCTGACGAGGGCCGATACGAACCGGCGTTCTCGTCGCGCACGAAGTGCCATGGGGGAATGCGCCTCAACAATGGGACATCGTCGGCGATTCCTGGGTCATCCGGAAACCGCTCCCTGCACTCCTCAGGGGATGTCACGAGGTTAGCCTGAGGCCCGCCCCAGCCAGTGCTGGAGTGCTGCGACATCACTTAGAAGCGGCTCTTCGTAGGACTCCTCTGTCCTTTGGTCCTCCGCGCACCAGGAGCACTTGGCGTCCGGCTCAAACTCGACCTCGAGATCGATACCTTGGCGGTGCCATTCGAGCTGAAGTCCCCCGCGCACGGTGGGCACCACGGCGGGTGCGGCGACGGTAGGTGTGGCCGAAGCCGTTTCGACCAGGAAGGTAATCGCCGCCTGCGCGGCTTCTCTCGAAACGGGCTTGGCATCGTACGAGTTCCAACCGCTCGGGAGCTGGACCAGTTCCGACGCCCTGCGGATCGCTTCCTTGATCGCATCCGGCGGGGTTGGAAAGTCTCCCGAGGAGACCGTTCGCTGATCGCCTTGGCGCACATGGACCACGACAGTGACGTCGAGCGGGGGGACCGTCACATATCCCTGAGTAACAGTCCGGAAAGACCCGGGCGTGAACACATCCGACGCGCCCCACAGGGCGGCCTGACTTTCCCATGATCCCGAGGGTTGGGTAAGCAAGTCCTGGTTCCGTTCAGCTGGCTCAGGCATCGAGTCTCTCCCAGTGACGATGCATGGACTCCGTCGTCAGATCGGTGAAACCGTTCACTATCCACTTGCGTCCTCTATCGAAGAACGCAAAAGCGCCTTCAACGCCTTCCGGCGACGGCCGCCCTCGCGCCATAAGGCTCATGGTCCAGAAGCGCTGTCCCTGTTCCCTCCAAGCGGGCCGGACCATCACGTGCAGGCGGCCGGCCTCGTCCGGCATACGGTATCGCCAGTTCAGTATGAGCTCTTCGGGCATAGGCAGAGAGGCAGACTCTCGGAGAGACCGCCAGTTCGTGATCAGTTTCTCTACTTTGCCGAAATCGGTCTCGAGTGCGTCGAACTCAATGTGGTTGACATACGTGATCTCACACTGGTTAATCGAGAGCGCACCAAGGCTCTCCTTGTTGAGGAAGTGCGAGAAGGCTTCGACCTCCGACTGGAACTGATCGCGGATGCTCTCGTATCGAGGATACGCAGCGTCCTCGCCGGTCTTGCGCCAGTTGTGGACGAAGCGATCCTGCTGAATCTGAAGCAATTCAGTCTTAGCTTCGCTCAGGAACCAGACACGTGGCACGGGTGGCTTGTTCCCAAAGACGATGTCGACATGCGGCGGCTTCGGTGGGTCGAAGTTCTCCAGAACCGGATCCAGGGGGGGGTGCTCTTGGATCAAGGGCAGACGGCTGCGGAACTTCTGCCAGAGAAGTCCGATGTGGGCCGTGGTCAGCCCGGGTACCGGCGCGAACTGCAACGACAAGGCGACTTCCACCAGTGGTGGCTTTCCGAACTCAGGTAGGCCTGGCGGGCGATTCTCGCTCACAGCTTGGTGTTAACGGCAGTTGCCGCCCGTGCGATTCCCGAAGGGAGATGCCAAGCCGTGCGGGACTGCCGAGTCACCATCTCCACAGGCCCCGAGCCGATCACGCGGGCGAGACTAGCCCGAGTTCTCGCGAGTCGGCAAGCGAGGACCGCGGTCGCTCGGTAGAAGCACGGACCGTACCGCCGTCGACTAGAGGACTTCGAGTGGCGCTGGTTGTTTGGTGCGGGGGTCTCGGAGGAGTGACGGTGTTCGCTCATACTGAAAGCGCCTCCAGGACCGGTCCGACGAGAGACTTGGCCCGGCAGACCTCGGCTGCCCGCCAGATCTCGTCAAAGGTCGCCTTGCGGTCGTGGAGGGCGTCGCTCAGCGCTTCGAGCGCCACGTCTTTTCCCACAAGCCGACGGAAGCGGAAGCAGTCCACGACCGTCCGGGCAGGGCTCGTAATGCGGGCGCGAACTCCCTCGAACACAGTGTGCTCCACGCCGTAGGTCAGGGAGGCTCCGGAGAAGCGCACTACCCTGACAGGCAACGTGGCGAGGCGCGGAGTGCGTGCCTTGTGCGGGATCGCGATCCACACCTGGTGTGGAAGCTGCGTGCCGAGGTTGTGGATGGTCAGGGCAGACAGAAGGCAGACGATGGCACTCGGAACCCGAAGGCAGACGGCTGCCTTGGTGTGATGTTCCGTGATCTCGGCCTCGGTGAACCGATAGAGACCGCGTGCCACGCGTTCGAGGGCCCCGTCGTCCACGAGGCGTCGTAGTACGCGAGAGTGGACGCCGCACTCGATCGCGTCCCGTGCGCGGAAGAACGTCTGCGCACGGAGGTTCTCGAGGCCAGACCTCCTGACCGGCGGGCCCAGGCTTGAAATGTCGGCAGACGTTGCTTGTTGCCTACCTTTTGCGCCACACACGCCGCTAGGATAACCGATCGGCTCTTCTAGCCCAGATCAATCCGCCTTCTGTAAGTGCAGACTTCGGTGGGAGTTAGCCCGCCGCCGCTGGTCGTTTCGTTGAGCCTGACCCGTCGGTAGACGAACAGTGAGTCGGCTACGGCCGTCAACCGTCTTTGTCGTCGAGAGGCGGGCAGCCTGCCGCCTCGCCGGCCTTGAGCCGGCCGTACTCCCGGTTCCACTCGGAGAGCGACTCGGGCACGGGAAGCGGTTCCATCTCAGCGAGCCTGTCGATCGCGTCCAGTTGGCGCTGCCGCTTGTCCCGCTCTTCACGGGACTGCTCTACGCCTTCAGTCACGATCGTCCTCGCCGTAGTCGGGCGACGTGAAGTCGATCGGGTCGTCCACTTCGCGTTCCGGCAGGTCGAGATCGAAGGCATCGTCGCCGATGATCCGGCGGATCATCGCGCCTACCGGCTCTTCACTGTCCAGGCGACGTACACTCGGGTCTTCCATTGGCTCCGCTCCATGGGCTTCGCGGGTCCGCGACGCTAGCAGGAGGCGCCGAAGTGCTGGCACTCACTTGACCACGCCATGAACGACATTTCACCCGCCGCCGTCGGCTACATGACGCCGGAGCGCGAGATGCTCCGCCGGATCGCACGGGACTTCACGGACAAGGAGGTCCTGCCCGTAGCCAACGAACTCGACCCGAAGAAGGAGACGATCCCGCAGTCGTTGATCGACCAGATGGGAGAGCTGGGCTTCTTCGGCATCGTGATCCCGGAGGAGTACGGAGGCGCCGGGCTGGGCGCCTTCGAGTACTGCCTGGTGGCCGAGGAGCTGGCGCGGGGTTGGATGAGCGTGGCGAGCATCATCGCCCGCGGCAACGGCTTCTACCGGTCGATCCCGTTCGAGGGCGAGGAGCGTCTGAAGCGCATCCGGCTGATGGCCGAGGGCAAGTACCTCGGCGCGCTCGCCATGTCGGAGCCGGAGGTCGGATCAGACATCTCGTCGATCACCTGCCGGGCGCGGGTGGAGGACGACCACTGGGTGATCACCGGCAACAAGTACTGGTGCACCTTCGCCGACGGCGCGAACTTCATCCAGGTCATCGCGCGGACGGAGGGCGATCCGGCGAAGCGCCATGCCGCGCTGACCGGGATCGGGATCGAGAAGCCGCCCGGCGAGCTGCCGGAGGGCGTCACCGGTTCGCCGATCCCGAAGATCGGCTACCACGGCTGGAAGACGTGGGAGCTCCACTTCGAGAACGTCCGCGTGCCGATCACGAAGCGCCAGCGCGAGGCCAAGGGCCAGGCGTTCTACGGCATGACGCGCGGTCTGCAGACGGCGCGGGCCCACACCGCGGCGCGCTCGATCGGCCTCGCCCAGGGCGCGCTGGAGCAGGCGATCGCGTACTCGAAGGAGCGCATCCAGTTCCGGCGGCCGATCGCCGACTTCCAGGCGATCCGCTTCAAGATCGCGAACATGGCCGCCGAGGTCGAGGCGGCCCGCCAGTTGAACTACTCGGTCTGCGCCAAGATCGACACCGGCGTGTCCTGCGCCAAGGAGGCGGCGATGGTCAAGTACTACGCCGCCGAGATGTCGGAGCGGGTGTGCTCCGACGCGTTGCAGGTCCTGGCCGGCGCCGGCTACACGACGGACTACCCGGTCGAGCGCTACTGGCGCGACGCGCGGCTGACGAAGATCTTCGAGGGGACGTCGGAGATCATGCTGAAGATCGTGTCGGACGAGCTGCTCGGGAAGCCGTCGAGGAGGAGTTAGATATGCCGGGACTGCGCCAAACTGGGTGCGCCGGCGTCCTCGCCGGCATCCGGGGGCAGTCGGGAGTCCGGAAAGTGGAGGGAACACGATGAAGCTCGCCAACCATCTTTGGGACCGCTTCGGCGGTCTGACCCTCGACGACATTCCAGCGGAAGCGCGGACGGTGGCGGGCCAGTGCGTGCTCGACTGGTTCGGTTGCGCGCTGGCCGGTAGCCGTGAGCCGCTGTCCGGGATCCTGCGGGATGAGTTGGGCGGCCAGACGGGGCCGTGCTCGATCGTCGGCACGGACCTGCACTGCGCGCCAGGCGTTGCGGCGCTGCTGAACGGCGCGGCCGGCCACGCGCTCGATTTCGACGACACGCACAGCATGATGGGCGGGCATCCCACGGTGCCCGTCTTCCCGGCCGCGCTGGCGCAGGCCCAGGAGATGGGCGCGAGCGGCGAGCGGCTGGTGGTGGCGTTCGTCGTCGGCGTGGAGGTCGAGTCGCGGATCGGTGCGCTGATCGGGGGCGCCGCCTACGCGAAGGGCTGGCACTCGACCTCGACGATCGGCGTCCACGGCGCCGCGGCGGCTGCCTGCCATCTGTTGGGCGCGAGCAACGAGCAGTTCGCGCACGCGCTTGGCCTCGCGGCTTCCCAGGCCAGCGGCTTGAAGGCGAACTTCGGGACGATGACCAAGCCGTTCCATGCCGGGCACGCCGCCGAGCGTGGCCTGCTCTCGGCGCGTCTCGCGATGCGGGGCTTCACCTCGAACCCCGAGGCCGTCGACGGCCGGCAGGGCTACGCGGACGCCGCGGGCAAGGGCCGCGACGAGGTCAACTGGGAGCGGCTCGGCGAACAGGACGGCCGCTTCCTGATCGAGGACACGCTGTTCAAGTACCACGCCGCCTGCTACCTGACGCACGCGGCGATCGAGTCGGTGGGGCGGCTGCGTCCGCAGTTGGCGGCTGAAGGGATCTCGGCGGGGGACGTCGAGAAGGCGATCGTCACCGTGCATCCTGGGTTGCTGGACGTCTGCGGCATCCCCGAGCCGAAGACGGGCCTGGAAGCGAAGTTCAGCCTCGTCGCCACGACGTCGCTGGCGATGCTCGGGATCGACACGACGGACACCGGGACGTTCGTCGACGAGACGCTGGACGATCCGGAGGTTGCGCGGATGATCGACAGGGTCGAAGTGCGGACGGACCGCGGTTTGGGCCACACGCAGGCGCGCGTGGAGTTGCGGGCGAATGGGCACCGGTTGGAGGAGTTCCACGACACCGGCATCCCGGCGACGGATCTCGATGCGCAGGGAGCCAAGCTGGCGGCGAAGATGACTGGGCTGACGGCGCCGTTGCTTGGCGCGGAGGCGAGTGATCGGTTGCGCGAGTTGTCGTTGCACCTTGAGACGGTGACGGACGTTCGCGACCTGGCTGGGCTTACCGCCGGTTCTCGCGAAGCTGCCTGACGGGCGAAGCGGTCCACACTGGGTGCGCCGGCGTCCCCGCCGGCCTCTGAGAAGAAACGCGCCGCGAAGCGGCGACCTTACTGCGGCGCGCGCTTGCCTCACACGCCCGTCAAAGCGGAGCCGACCTCCGGCCGGCGCGTTCTCTGGCCGCCTGCGGCGGCAGCCGGCGGGGACGCCGGCGCACCCAGTGGGCGGCCTTCTTCGCTACCCCTCGATCCCTCCGATGCACATGTACTTGATCTCGAGGTAGTCGTCGAGGCCGTACTTCGACCCTTCGCGGCCGTGGCCGGATTCCTTCATGCCGCCGAAGGGGGCCATTTCGTTGGAGATGATCCCTTCGTTGATGCCGACGATGCCGTACTCCAGGGCCTCGCTGACGCGCCAGATGCGGCCGACGTCGCGGGCGTAGAAGTAGCTGGCCAGGCCGAACTCGGTGTCGTTGGCCATGGCGATCGCTTCCTCTTCGGTGCTGAACTTCATCAGCGGCGCGATGGGGCCGAAGATCTCTTCGCGGAAGACGCGCATGTCGTCGGTCACGTTTGTGAGGATCGTGGGTTGGACGAAGCACTCGCCGAGATCGGACGGACCGCCGCCGAGCTCGACGGTGGCGCCCCGGTCGACCGCGTCGGTGACGCGGCTGGTCACGTTCGCGACGGCCTCGGTGCTGATGAGCGGGCCGACGGTGACGC
Source organism: Thermoanaerobaculia bacterium (assembly GCA_965116955.1). Lineage (GTDB taxonomy): Bacteria > Acidobacteriota > Thermoanaerobaculia > Multivoradales > Multivoraceae > Multivorans. Next base: position 1,328,660 of record OZ220742.1, read on the forward strand.
CGTCCTCGGTGCCGTCGCCCATCTTGATCCCGGCTACGGCCGCGGCGAGTTTCTCGGCGAACTCGTCGTAGACGCCTTCCTGGACCAGGATGCGGTTGGCGCAGACGCAGGTCTGGCCGGCGTTGCGGAACTTGCAGATCATGGCGCCGGCCACCGCCGCGTCCAGGTCGGCGTCGTCGAACACGATGAAGGGCGCGTTGCCGCCCAGTTCCATCGACATCCGCTTCATCGTGCCCGCGCATTGCCTCATGAGCAGCTTGCCCACCGCGGTGGAGCCGGTGAAGGTGAGCTTGCGGACCGTGGGGTTGGAGGTCAGTTCCTTGCCGATCTCCTCGGTCTGGCCGCAGAGGATGTTGATCACCCCGGCCGGGATGCCCGCCCGTTCCGCCAGCTCGGCCAGCGCATTCGCCGACAGCGGCGTTTCGTTGGCCGGCTTGCAGACGACCGTGCAGCCGGCCGCGAGGGCCGGCGCGATCTTGCGCGCGAGCATGGCGTTGGGGAAGTTCCAGGGCGTGATGCAGGCGACCACGCCGACCGGCTGCTTGATGGTGACGACGCGCTTGTCGTTGGCAGGCTGGGGGATCGTGTCGCCGTACACCCGCTTGGCTTCTTCGGCGAACCACTCGACGTAGCTGGCGCCGTAGGCGATCTCCCCACGGGCCTCGAACAGGGGCTTGCCCTGTTCTGCCGTCATCATCCGGGCCAGGTCTTCCTGGCTCTCCATCATCAGGTCGAACCAGCGCCGCAGCAGCGCGGCGCGCTCCTTGGCCGTGGTGTGCCGCCACTGCTCGAAGGCCCTTCCGGCTGCGTCGATGGCGCGCTTCGTTTCGGCGCCGCCGCAGCAGGCGACCTCGGCCAGGGTCTCGCCGTTGGCCGGGTTTTCGACGGCGAACGTCTCGCCGGAGTCCGCGTCGACCCATTGGCCGTCGATGTAGGCCTGGTCGCGGAGCAGACCGGGGTCGGCCAGGTCGATGCGGGCGGCCGGGACTGGGGTGGCTACGGAGGCGGCAGTAGTCATGGGCGTCACTCCTTGTGGTCGCCGCTTCGCGGTGCGTTGTCTTCCGCGGGTCAGAAGACCCGCGGCTACAGCCGGCCAGAGGGCCGGCGCACCGACAGTTGGCGCGATCGATCAATCTTAAGATGTATCAGCCCGTTGGTCGGGTCGCGGAGGAGACGCGATGGTCCGTTTGTCCGACATGCCCGAGGTCGAAGCCGCCCACCTGGTGGCGAAGGAGTGCGTGCCGTTCGCGACGCGGCCATGGGTCGAAGGTCCGCCGCTGGCGGAGCGGCGGGTGGCGCTCGTCACCTCGGCCGGCCTGCACCGGGTGGGCGACCGTGCGTTCTCGACAGTGGATCTCAGCTACCGCGTGATCCCGGGGTCGATCTCGACGAGCGACCTGACGATGACCCACTCGTCCGTCCACTTCGACCGGACCGGCTTCCGCGAGGACGTGAACGTCGTGTTTCCGCTCGATCGCCTGCGCGAGCTGGAGAGCGAGGGAGAAATCGGATCGGTCGCCGACTTCCACTACTCGCTGATGGGCGCGGGTTGGCCGCCGGAGGCGATCGAAGACACGATGCGCGAGCTCGCCGCGCGGCTCAGGGAGGACGGGGTGGAGGCGGTCTGCCTCTGTCCCGTGTGACCGAACTGCAGCCGCGCCGTGGGCGCGGCGAGTCACTTCCTGGAAGACGAAGGCATCGCGACGACGGGCATCAGCCTGGTGCGGAACAACACGGAGCGGATGGAGCTGCCCCGGTTCCTGTGGGTGCCGTTCGAGCTGGGACGGCCGTTCGGCGCGCCCCACGAGCCGGACTTCCAGCGCCGGGTCCTGCGCGCGGCGCTCGGCTTGCTGGAGCGGCGGGACGGCCCGGTCGTCCTGGAGGACTTCCCCGACGATGCTCCCGATGACGCACCCGCCGGCGACGACGACGGCCCCGGCTGGTCCTGTCCCGTTTCGTTCACCGGGGTTGCCGGCGACGACACGGGGCTGGTGGGCGAAGTCCTCGCCGAGCTGCGCCGCCTCGCGCCCTGGCAGGACGCCTACGCGGCCCAGCGCGGCCGGTCCGCCCCGGCGGCGAGCGGCCTGAGCCACGAGCAGATCGTCCGCGGACTCGGAGAAGTGGCCGGAGGCGCCAGGGACCCCTCCGTCCCCACGAACCTGCCGCTCCCGGAGTGGGTGCGCCTGGGCTGCGACGACCTGCGCACCTGGTACATGGAGGCGGCCCAGGGCCGGCCGGGACGGGCGACTTCGCGCGAGCTGCGGGACTGGTTCTGGCGCGAGACGGCCCTGGCGCGGCTCATCGGCGCCGCCGGCGCGCGGCTCGCCGGCTCGGAGCACCCGGCGCTCCGCATGTTCGGCCGCCGCGCCATGGTCCCCCGCGTCTACATGGACGACCTGATGCCCGGCGTCGAGCCGTACGTCTAGTGACTGGCACCGTGCGACGACAGCGCTCCACACCGGGTGCGCCGGCGTCCACACCGGCTTCCGGCGCTAGCATCGCCGCATGAGTGTCGAGAGCGAGACGCGAGACCCGGGCCGCGGGCCGGTAGGAGAGTCACTCTGAGTCAGCTCCTGCAGGTTCTCGTCAATGGTCTGGCCGTCGGCTGTATCTACGGCCTGATCGCGCTCGGCTTCGTCCTCGTCTACAAGGCGACCGAGATGGTGAACTTCGCCCAGGGCGATCTGATGATGCTGGGCGCCTTCGTGGCGGTGACCCTGATCGGCGGTGTCGGCATGCCCTGGGTGCTGGGGCTGTTCCTGTCGGTCCTGGCGCTGGCGGTCTTCGGCTATCTGCTCGACGCCTTCGTGCTGCGCCGCGTTCTGGGCGAACCGCAGTTCGCCGTGGTCATGCTGACGATCGGGCTGGGCTTCATCTTCCGCGCCGTGGCGGGCCTGGTGTGGGGCTACGACCCGCGGAGCTTCCCCACGCCGTACACCGGCGGGTCGCTGCGTGTCGGCGAAGTCGTCGTGAGCTACGAGAACCTCGCGATCCTGCTGGGCACGCTCGTCCTTTGCGTCGTGCTGTTCCTGTTCTTCCGCCACACGCGGCTTGGCATCGGCATGCAGGCCACGTCGCAGAACCAGCTCGCGGCCTACTACGTCGGCATCCCGGTCAAGCGGGTCTTCTCCCTGGTGTGGGCGATCTCCGCCGGAGTCGCCGCGGTGGCAGGGATCCTCCTGGCGCCCGTCTCGCTGGTGCAGCCCGGGATGGGATTCATCGGGATCAAGGCCTTCGCGGCCGCGGTGATCGGCGGCTTCGGCTCGATCCCCGGCGCGCTGCTCGGCGGCTGGATCATCGGCGTTGCCGAGCAGTTCGCGGGGGTCTACCTGCCCGCCGGTTTCCAGGAGATGGCCGCCTACGGCATTCTCATTGTGGTCCTGATCCTGCGCCCCCAGGGCCTGTTCGCACAGATTCAGCGCAAGAAGGTCTGACGGCCGGCGAGCATCGAATGCGCTTCCTCTTCAAGACCCATTACAACCAGGACATCGACCACCTGAAGCACGGTGGCGACCGGTTCTGGTACGGCCTGCTCCTGGTGCTGGTCGCCGCGGCGCCGGCGGCGCTCGACACCTTCTACCTGGGCGAGCTCAACCTGGTGATGATCTACGCCATCGCCGGCGTCGGCCTGATGCTGCTCGTGGGCTACACCGGCCAGGTGAGCCTGGGCCACGCGGCGTTCCTGGCGATCGGCGCCTACACCCATTCGCTGCTCCTGGGCGCCGGCCTCCCGTTCCTCCTCTCGATCGTCGCGGCGGTCCTGGTCTCGGCGCTCGTCGGTGCCGGCGTCGGGTGGATCGCGCTCCGGATGACGGGCATCTACCTCGCCATCGCCACCCTGGCCTTCGCCATGCTCACCGAGCAGACGATCTCGCGCGCCGAGTGGCTCACCGGGGGCTTTCGCGGTCTCGCCGTCCCGGAGGCGAGCCTCTTCGGGATGCCGCTCACGCAGGGCTGGCCGCGCTACTACGTGACGCTCGCGCTCCTCGTCCTGACCCTCCTCGCGGCGCTCAACATCCTGCGGTCCTCGACGGGAAGAGCCATGGTCGCCATCCGCGACTCGGAGATCTCGGCGGAGAGCGTCGGCATCAACCTGGCCGTCTACAAGACCCTCGCCTTCGCTCTCAGCGCCGGCATCACCGGCCTCGCCGGCGCTCTCTTCGCGCATCGCCTCGGCTACCTCTCGCCCGACGCGTTCACGTTCCTGATCTCGCTGCAACTCCTCCTGATGGTGGTGGTCGGCGGGGTCGGCTCGATGCGGGGCGTCATCTACGGCGCGCTCTTCATCGGCTTCCTGCCCCAGCTCCTGGCCATCGCCCGCGACACGCTGCCGCCGCGGATCGCCCAGGCGCCCGGTCTCGAGCCGGGCATCTTCGGCCTCATCCTCGTGCTGGTGATCCTCTTCGAGCCCCAGGGCATCTTCGGCCGCTGGCTCAAGATCAAGAGCTACTTCCAGTTGTTCCCGCTCTATCGCCGGGCGACGCACCGGCGCCAGAAGACCTACCTGCGCACGGAGCGACTGCGGTGAGCTACCTCGCCGTCGAGGACCTGTCGATCAGCTTCGGGGGCATCCGTGCCGTCGACGACGTGAACTTCGAGGTCGAGGAGGGCGAGGTGTTCGCCATCATCGGGCCGAACGGAGCCGGCAAGACGACGCTCTTCAACCTGGTGAGCGGCATCTATTTCCCCGACGGCGGGAGCGTCCGGTTCGCGGGCCGCGACATCACCTCGCTGCCGGCGCATCGCATCGCGCCGCTCGGCCTCGCGCGCACCTTCCAGAACATCGAGCTCTTCGAGCACGCCACCGTTCTGCAGAACCTGCTCATCGGCCGTCATGTCCACCGGCGCTCGACGGTGCTGTCCCATCTCCTGTTCCTCCCCGCGGTGAGGCGGGAGGAGCTCGAGCACCGGCGCCGCGTGGAGGACGTCATCGACCTCCTCGATCTCGCCCACTACCGCGAGCAGCGGATCGCCAACCTGCCTTACGGGGTGCGCAAGGTGGTGGAGGTGGGCCGCGCGCTCTGCCTGGAGCCGAAGCTGCTGCTCCTCGACGAGCCGACCTCCGGGCTGAACCCCGAGGAGAGCGAGGACATGGGATTCTGGATCGAGGACATCAACCGCGACCTCGGCGTCACGGTCGTCATGGTGGCGCACGACATGGGTCTCGTGAGCCGGGTGGCGGGACGGGTCCTCGCCCTCAACGAAGGCCGTGTGATCGCGGAGGGCAGCCCCGCGGAGGTGCAGAAGAACCCCGCCGTCGTCGACGCCTACCTGGGAGCGGACTGAGGCCGGCATGGTGGAAGCGCAGACTCACGAGGAGCCCGCCGCGGAGGTGCTGCTCGAGCTCAAGAACGTGGAGACCTACTACGGCCCGATCATGGCGATCCGGGGCGTCAGCCTGGCGGTGCCCGAAGGCCGGATCGTCGCCGTTCTGGGCGCCAACGGCGCCGGCAAGACGACGATCCTCCGGACGATCTCCGGCGTGATGGATCCCCAGAAGGGCGAGATCTTCTTTGCCGGCGAGGACATCGCGCGTCGCGATCCCGACGCCGTGATGCGCCTCGGCCTGAGCCACGTGCCGGAGGGCCGGGAGGTCTTCCCCTTCCTCTCCGTGAACGAGAACCTGCGAATGGGCGCATTCAGCCGCCGTGACCGCGCCCGCATCGCCGACGATCTCGAGCGCGTCTACGCCTACTTCCCGGCGCTCGCCGATCGGGGCTCGCAACCGGCGAGCCAGCTCTCCGGCGGCGAGCAGCAGATGCTCGCCATCGGACGCGCCCTGATGGCGCATCCGAGGATGCTGCTGCTCGACGAGCCGTCGCTCGGGCTGTCGCCGATCCTGGTCCACCAGATCTTCGAGATCATCAAGCGCATCAACGAGGAGCAGGGCATGACGATCCTCGTCGTCGAGCAGAACGCCCACGTCGCGCTGCGGCACTCGCACTACGGCTACGTGCTCGAGAACGGCAGGGTGGTCATGGACGACACCTGCGAGAAGCTCGAGAGTTCGCCGGACATCCAGGAGTTCTATCTCGGCATGAAGGACCAGATGCCGAGAGGGGTCCGCCGGTGGAAGAAGCGCAAGACCTGGAGGTGAGCATGGGCGCCCTCGAATCGAACCCCGATCTCGTGCGAGAGACGCGCACGACCGACGACGGCCGCGAGCTCGTGTTCTGGCGCGACACCAGCTTCGCCGGCACCGTACCGACGATGTTCTGGAGCCGCGTCGAGAAGTACGGCGACCGCATCGCGATGCGGGAGAAGGACTTCGGCATCTGGCAGGACGTCTCCTGGCGCAGCTTCGGCGAGAAGGCGCGCCATACCGGGCTGGCGCTGCGGTCGCTCGGCTTCGGCAAGGGCGACGTCGCCTGCATCCTCTCCAACACGATCACCGAGTGGATGTTCGCCGACATGGGGGTGCTCGGCGTCGGCGGCGTGTGCGCGGGGATCTACCCGACGGATGCGGCCGAGCAGGTGGACTACCTGGTCAACGACTCGGGCTGCAAGGTGATGTTCGTCGAAGACGAGGAGCAGCTCGACAAGGTGCTCGACGTGCGCGAGAAGTGCCCGACGCTCGAGCAGATCGTCATCTTCGACATGGAGGGCCTGCGGGACTTCGAGGATCCGCGGGCCATGAGCTACGACGACCTGCTCGCGCTCGGACGCGAACAGGACGAGCTTCACCCGGAGGCCTGGGCCGAGTGCCTCGAGCTGGCGAAGCCCGAGGACCTCGCGATCCTCGTCTACACCTCCGGCACCACCGGGCCGCCGAAGGGGGCGATGATCAGCCACCACAACCTCGTCTTCCAGTGCGTCAACGCCCCGCACGTCCTCTCGCAGAACGAGGACGACGAGCGCATGGCCTTCCTGCCGCTGTGCCACATCGCCGAGCGGATCTTCGTCTACGGCTCCCTCTACACCGGCACGAAGCTCAACTTCGTCGAGAATCCGGAAACGGTGCCCGAGAACGCTCAGGAGATTCAGCCGACGCTGTTCTTCTCGGTGCCGCGCGTGTGGGAGAAGTTCTACTCGGCCATCAGCATCGCCCTCTCCGACGCGACCTTCCTGCAGCGATGGGCGTATGGAAAGGCGATAGGGATCGGGTTCAAACGAGCGGACAAACGCCTCGCGGGCGAGAAGCCGGGGGCGGTCCTGGAGCTCGCCTACCGCGTGGGCGATGCGCTCGTGCTCCGCAACATTCGCAGGTTCCTGGGCCTCGACCGCTGCCGCTGGATCGGCACCGGGGCGGCGCCGATCTCACCCGATCTGATCCGCTGGTATCTCGCTCTCGGCATCGACATGGTGGAGGGCTACGGCCAGACCGAGAACACCGGCATCGCCGCCATCCTCGAGCCGGGCGACATCAGGCCCGGCACGGTCGGCCGCTCCGTTCCCTACGGCGAAATCAGGATCTCCGGGGAGGGCGAGATCCTGATCCGCGGAGAGTTCGTCTTCATGGGTTACCTCAACCAGCCGGAGAGGACGGCCGAGACGATTCGTGACGGGTGGCTCCACACCGGCGACGTCGGCGAGATGGACGACGAGGGCTTCATCAAGATCACCGACCGCATGAAGGACATCATCATCACGGCCGGCGGCAAGAACATCACGCCGAGCGAGATCGAGAACCAGCTCAAGTTCTCGCCCTACATCGCCGACGCGGTGGTGATCGGCGACAAGCGCAAGTTCCTGACGTGTCTCGTGATGATCGACCACGACAACGTCGTCAAGTACGCTCAGGATCATCACGTGCCCTTCACCAACTACCAGAGCCTGTGCGCCGCGGAGGAGATCGTCGAGCTGATCCACGGGCAGGTGGAGGCCGTCAACGCGAAGTTCGCGCGGGTCGAGCAGGTGAAGAAGTTCCGCCTGATCGACCAGGAGCTGACTCCCGAGGACGACGAGCTGACGCCGACGATGAAGCTCAAGCGCAAGTTCGTGAACGAGAAGTACCGCCCCCTGATCGATTCGATGTACGGAGGACAGCAGGCATGACACTTAGACACCGTTCCCTCATCGTCGCTGGCCTGGTTGCCGGTGTCGTCCTGGCGGGATGTGGAGGCTCCGACCCCGGGACCTCGGAAGCGGCCGGGGAGATCGTGCTCGGCACCTACACCGACCTGTCCGGTCCGGCCGCGGCCATCGGTGTCGGCAGCGTCAACGCGGCGCGAATGATCTTCGATCGCGTGAACGGGGAAGGCGGCATCCACGGCCGCCAGATCCGCTTCGTCGTCGAGGACAATCAGTACCAGGTGCCTCGCGCGGTCCAGGCCGCCAACAAGCTGATCCACCGCGACCGGATCTTCGCCATGGTGGGCGCCCTCGGGACGCCGATGAACAACGCCGTCATGAGCAGCCAGTTCGAGGCGGGCGTTCCCAACATCTTCCCGCTCTCGGGCGCGCGTTCGATGGCGGAACCGCTGCATCGGCTGAAGTTCGCCGGTGTCTCCACCTACTACGACCAGATGCGCGCCGCCATCAGGTACTTCGTCGAGGAGAGGGGCAAGGAGCGCATCTGCACCATGACCCAGGACACCGACTACGGAACGGAGATGACCGACGCGGCGAACGATCAGCTCGGCGAAATGGGTCTGGAGGTCATCGACTCGACCGCCCACAGGCCTCTCGACACCGACTTCAGCGCGGCGATCCTCAAGCTCCGGCAGGCCGACTGCGACCTGATCGTGCTCGGAACGATCATCGGCGACACGATCCTGGCGATCTCGGCGGCACGGGGGATCGACTGGGACGTCGACTTCGTCGGCCCGATCGCGGCGTTCGAGTCCGAGGTCGCGGAGGCGGAGGGCGGTGTGACGAATGGCTTCTACGCGATGACGTCGTTCGAGTTTCCCTACGCCGACCATCCCAGCCAGGAGGTCCGCGACTTCCTCGCCGACTACGAGGAACGCTACGGCCAGGAGCCCAACACCGGCTCGCTCCTGGGCTGGCTGGTCGCCGACTTCACCGTCAGGGCCCTACGCGACGCCGGGCCGGACCTCACGGTCGATTCGCTGGTCGCCGCGATCGAGTCGATCGACGACTACCAGGACATCTTCGGCGGTCCGGTCCTGAGCTTCGGGCCGGAGAAGCGGATCGGCACGGACGAGTCGTTCCTCGCTGAGGTACAGGACGGACGGTGGGTCCGCGTCACGGAGAACCTGTCCTACTGACGCGGGCCGGGGCGCCTCGCAGTCATCCGCGGCCAGGAGTGCCGGCGTGCAAGCTGCCGATCCCGATAGCGCCGATCGCCAGCGGACGATGTGTGCGCGTAGCGCTCTGTGGTTGCCAGCTTTCGTTTTCCTGTCTTTCGGTTGTGCGGATGAACCTGCCGGGATCCCGGCCGGAGCCAGCGAAGAGACCGCTCCGATGGAGGAGAGGTCATCGACTCGAAACGCCTACTTCGGCGACCTTCACGTACACACCAAGTACTCCTTCGACGCTTACATCTACGGCACCCGCAACGATCCGGACGACGCCTACAGGTTCGCCAAGGGCGAAGCGCTGACCCACGCAGCCGGAATCGAGATGCGTCTCGAGACCCCGCTCGACTTCCTCGCGGTCGCCGACCATGCCACCTACCTGGGCATGTTCGAGCAGATGGACAACCCCGATTCCGAGGTTGGCCGGCATCCGCTGTCGATCGCACTCCGCAGCGCCGAAACGCCGGGCGATCGCGCCGGAGTTTTCCGGGAAGTGATGCCGCGTCAGAGAGGGTATGTCGATCCGGACGACCTGCTCGATCCAGGCGTCGTAAAGAGCGCATGGCGGGAGATCATCGCGGCCGCGGAGCGCCACGACGATCCAGGAACGTTCACCACCCTCATCGCCTACGAGTTCACTGGCAGCGGTCCCAGCGGGGAGAACCTGCATCGAAACGTGATCTTCCGTGGCTCGAACGTGCCGAGCATTCCTTTCAGTCGCGTGGACGCCGGGAACAACCCGGAGAAGCTGTGGGACTGGATGGACCAGCAGCGCGAGCGGGGCATCGAGTCTCTGGCGATCCCCCACAACTCCAACGGCTCGGACGGATGGATGTTCCGGTTGACCGACAGGGAAGGCAACGCCTTCGACCAGGCCTACGCCGAGCAGCGGATGCGAAACGAGCCGCTGGTCGAGGTAACGCAGGTCAAGGGCACCTCCGACACGCATCCGCTCCTGTCTCCGAACGACGAGTGGGCTGACTTCGGGATCATCGAAGGGACCATTGGCAATGACACTCTGAGCAGGCCCCAGGGCAGCTACGTACGCGATGCCTACCTGAATGGCCTGGCGATGGAAGCGGAGCAGGGCTTCAATCCCTTTCGCTTCGGCCTCGTCGGCTCCTCGGATACCCACAATGCGGCCGGATCGTTTCGGGAAGAGGACTATTGGAGCAAGGCGGGCCTGCTGGACATCACGCCGGAGCAGCGAGGGTCGGTTCCCCGGGCCGAGACCGGCGAGTACGACGACGGGTCCAGTCAGTACTGGGGCGCCTCGGGCCTGGCCGGAGTGTGGGCCGAATCGAACACCAGGGAGGACATCTTTCGCGCCTTGCAGCGCAAGGAGACCTTTGCCACGACCGGCCCTCGTATGCGGGTCCGCTTCTTCGCCGGCTACGACCTCGACGAGACGACGCTGGCCGGACCGGACGGGCTCGCCAGGGCCTACGCCGACGGCGTCCCCATGGGAGGGGACCTGATCGCGGATGGCGGGCAACGAGCTCCGCGCTTTCTGCTTTGGGCTACCAGGGATCCGGCCGCGGCTCCCCTTGCCCGACTGCAGGTGATCAAGGGATGGACGGCAGACGGAGCGAAGCAGGAGCGGGTCTACGACGCAGCCTGTTCCGGCGGCTCGACGCCGGACGACACCCATCGCTGCCCCGACAACGGAGCTACGGTCGATCTGAGCACCTGCGCGACGACGGAAAGCCGGGGTGCTTCCGAGCTCCAGGCGCTATGGCTTGACCCCGACTTCGACCCTGGCCAACGCGCGTTCTACTACGTTCGCGTGCTGCAGAATCCGACCTGCCGCTGGTCGACGTGGGATGCGATCCGGGCGGGAACGGCGCCGAAGCCCGGCCTGCCGCCCACCATTCAGGAGCGTGCCTGGTCGTCGCCCATCTGGTACGTCCCCTAGGACGTATGAAGAGAGTCATCCGATCCCTGCCGATCGCCGCGGTTTTGCTCGGCCTCCATCCCGGAATCGCCGCCGCGGCCGACGGTGTGCCGCGCACGGCCAGTGGCCGTCCCGATCTCACGGGCAACTACAACGCCGCGACCGTGACCCCGCTCCAGCGCCCGGAACGCTACGGCGACAACCTCTATCTCAGCGAGGAAGAGGCCGCGCGGATGGAGGGCAACATGGCTGAGCGAATCGAGGAGGCGTCCGAGGCCAGCGATCCGGATCGCGAGGCGCCGCCCGAAGGTGGCGATGGATCGGACGGCGGCGCCGGCAACGTCGGCGGCTACAACTTCTTCTGGCTCGACCGGGGCACCGAGGCCTTCGCGGTGGAAGGCAAGTTTCGTACTTCGATCCTGATCGATCCACCGAACGGTCGCTTTCCACCGATGACCGAGAGCGCGGCCAGGCGCAGGGCCGCGTTGGAAGCCAGGATCGTGCGCGGCGACAACGACGGCACGGCATTCTGGCTCGAGAGCGACGAGCCCGGACCCTTCGACGGTCCGGAGTCTCTGCTGGCCCAGGAGCGTTGCATCGTGGGGTTCACCGGCGCGACGCCAACCCTTCCCAGCGGGTACAACAACTACAAGACGATCGTACAGACCGAGGACCACGTCATGATCCTGATCGAGATGGTCCACGAGGCGCGGATCGTGCCGATCATGTCCGAGGAGCGCGCCGTGACGCATCTGCCGTCAGAGATCAGGACGTGGACCGGCGATTCGATCGGGTGGTGGGAGGGCGACACGTTGGTCGTCGACACGACGAACTTCCATCCCGAGGCGGTTCTCCGTGGTGGCTCCACCGAGATGCACGTCGTCGAGCGGTTTACCAAGCTCGAGGACGGCGACGTGCTCTACCGCTTCACGGTGGACGATCCCTCATCGTGGACAGCGCCGTGGACCGGCGAGTATGTGTTGCGTTCGACGACCGACCGGGTCTACGAGTACGCCTGCCACGAGGGGAACTACTCCATGGGGAACATCCTGCGCGGCGCTCGCGTGCTCGAGGCGGACGCGCTGGGGAACTCCGGAGAGTAGGCCACCGGGCCTCAGAAGAAGAGCTGAACCGTCTGACCCTGAAGCGAGTGCAGGGTTCCGCGATGGTTGACCCAGAGTGGCTCTGAGAGCCCTGCCTCCCAGGCAGCCAGCTCGCTCTCCAGGTGCTCGACGATCTCGGGGTGCTGATCCGCGATGTTGTTGGTTTCGCCGATGTCGGCTTCCAGGTTGTACAGAACCGTGGTCTGGCCCATGGGTGAGTCGTCGGGCGGGTATGCCGTCCGCGGCAGGACCTGGCCCGGTGGCCCGGCAGGGATCTCGATGTCGGTGTTGTTCACTTTCCACATCTTCCACTTGCCCCAGCGGATGGCGATGTTCGGTGCCGCCCGCCAGTAGAGGAACTCGTGCGGCGGTTCGCTGGTCTCGCCGCGTAGATGCGGAAGCAGATTGACGCTGTCCGGGCTATCCGCTTCGAAGCCGCTCGCGGCAGCGAACGTGGCGTAGAGATCGAGAGCGCTGGCAAGTCCGTCGTAGACCTCGCCCTTAGGAAGGCCCGCCGGCCACTTCAGGATGAAGGGAACACGATGACCGCCTTCCAGGTGGTAGCGCTTGTACCCCGCCAGCGGCGCGTTGGTGCAGATCGGCTCGGGCATGTAGTCGATGCACCCGTTGTCGGAGAGAAAGACGACCAGCGTGTCGCGCTCGAGGTCGTGTTTGCGTAGAGCCGCGACGACGTCGCCCACGTAGTCGTCGAGCGAGACGACCATCGCGGCGTACACGCGCGCTCCATCGCCTTCGATGTGCTGCACGCGCTCCATGTACTCGTCGGTCGCCTGCAGCGGGGTGTGCGGAGTGTTGGGAGTCAGCATCAGGAGGAAGCGTTCGTCGGCGTGGCGATCGATGAAGTCGACCGCCTTCTCGGCGAAGACGTCCGTCAGATACTCCTCGACCTCGATCACCTCGAAGCCGTCGCGGATGACACGGGACTCGCTGGTGCGGGTGGTCGGGGCTCCCTCGGCGGGCCACTCGTGGGTGCCTGGAAGTCGGGAGTCGATGTAGCTGGAGGCGCCTCCCAGCATTCCGTAGAACTCGTCGAAGCCGCGGTGGAGTGGATGGTGCGGCTCGGCGACGCCCAGGTGCCACTTGCCGATCAGGCCGGTGACGTAGCCGGCGTCCTGAAAGTGGTTGGCGACCGTTTTCTGATCCAACGGAAGTCCGAGGGCGTGGTCGGTTGGGTTGTACTCCCAGCCGAAGCGATTCTGATAGCGCCCGGTATGGAAACCCGCACGCATCGGACTGCAGACGGCTGCGGACACATGACCGTCGGTCAGGCGCACGCCGTCGCGTGCCAACTGGTCGATGTGAGGCGTGGGGATCTCCGAGCCGTACACCCCGACGTCGCCGTAGCCCAGGTCGTCGCCGACGATGACGACGATGTTCGGCGGCGGTGGCGCCGGTGCGGGACTCGAGCTCTCCGGTGGTGACTCGGAAGGTTGACAGCCGAGCGTGGCGATCAGTCCCGCGGCGGCGAGGAGGAACGGCGCCCCGCAACAGGAGACCAGCAGGGTCCTGGCCGCGTTCATGGAGGGCGCGGTGGCGCCTACTCGCCGCCGGCGGTCTCGGTCCCTCGACCGGGTCCCCGCTGCCTGGGCGGCTCCCCGTCGCTGTACACGCAGGAGATGAAGCCCATCAGCATCTCGTCGGTCGACATCGGGCCGAACACGACGTCGCGATCCGGGTTGAACCCCCAGCGCTCGGCCTCTTCTGGCGAGTTGTCGAACCACATGTCGATCCGCAGGCGGCTGCCCTTGGGCAGCACCTTGGGCTCGGAGTACCAGTAGATCTCCTGCCAGTCGAAGTCCCAGTCCGGCACGTGGAGGATCTGCTCCTCGCTGCCGTCCGGATAGAAGACGGTGTACTTCGCCTCGCGGCCGCGCATGTGCATGTGGGGGAGCATGCCGAGGATCGTCACCTCCCGGTCGAACGTGCGCTCGGCCGTGTCGTGCCAGTAGTCGTGGCGGGCCGGAATCTCGAACTCGTAGTTACTGATCGGGAAGAAGTGAACCGGGTGCGTGACCGGCTTGGTCGCGAACCTGAGCGCGATCGACGACTGGTCCCAGCCGCCGCTGCCGGGGCCCGGCTCCTTGTGGTAGTGCAGGTCGAAGGTGAGCGTGGCGCCGACCTCGAGCAGTGAGCCGTAGCCCTCGGGCCAGACGTGGGGCGGCGAGCCGGAGGTGGCGCCGCCGAGGAAGTGGCCGTCGCCGCGGGTCTCCTCGTCGTTCGGTCCCTTGACGAAGATATTGAAGTGGTGGACGAGCTCGCTGCCGCGGCGGAACTCGATCTCCTGCACCCACTTGTTCTCGGGCAGGAGGTCCGGCGTCAGCACCAGGCGGTGCTTGGTGTAGATGTCCTTGGTGTCGTCCTCGACGTAGTAGGGCTCGGGCATCTTGAGCACGAGGTCGGGATCGGTGAATACCCAGCCCTCGTCGTCAGGCCACTCGATCGGCGCGGGACCGTTCTCGGGCAGACCGGGCCCGGCGCCCGCCTCGACCCAGCGCCTGATCGTCGCGATCTCGTCGTCGGTCAGGCCGCGCTCGTTCCTGAACACGCCGTCGAAGTGCTCGGAGGCGTCCCACGGCGGCATCTCCTTCGACGCCGTCTGGCGCACGATCGCGCGCGCCCAGGGGCGGGCGTCCTCGTAGGTCGTCAGCGACATTGGCACGCCGCCCCGGTAGATCTTGCCGCCCGACGGCCGGTGACACTCCTGGCAGTTCTCCTGCAGGATGGGCAGGACATCCTCGTAGAATGTCGGTCCGTCTGCCTCCGCGGCTGCATGCGCGGCCGCAGCGACGAACAGGCTGAGAGCAAGACCAACCAGGCGTCGACTCGTCATCGCTACCCTCCCGCAGAACAGGTCCGGATCCGCGCGAGCTTACCGCAGCCCCGGCGTCGCCGGCGCCATCGCGCTGGCACTGGTCCTCGGTCTGGCGGCTCCGGCCACCGTCGCCGGTGCCCAGGAGGCTGCCGGTCCCGACGCGGACGACTATCGCGCCGCCGCCGCGCTGGTCGAAGGCAACCTGCTCGCTCTGCTTCGCAACGCGGACGTCACGCCGCACTGGCTCGACGCCGATCTTGAGACGACCGGCTTCTGGTACGGCCGCGACGGCGATTCCGGCCCCGAACTGGCGGTCTTCGACCTGGAGACGCGGTCGCGCCGGCCCGCGTTCGACCATGCCCGGATGGCCGCCGCGATCTTCGATGCCCTGGCCGCCGCCGGCGCGCCGACCGGAGAGCGAGACACGGCGAGCCTCGAAGGGCTCCAGGGGCTCTCGCTCACGGACGACCTGGCGACGCTGACCGCGCGCCACGACCTGCATCGCGTCACCTGTTCGGTGGCCGACTTCGGCTGCGAGGCGGAGGCGATCACGCCGCCCGAGCCCGGCCTGCTGGCGTCGCCGGACGGCAACCGCGCGGCCTTCACCCGCGACGACAACCTGTTCGTACGGAATCTGAAGACGGGCGAGGAGACCCGCCTCACGCACGACGGCAAGCCGTACCTCTCCTACGGCAAGTGGCCCGACTCCTCGCTCCTGACGGTGGTCGCGAGGAAGACGGGACTGCGCCAGCCGCCCTACCTGTCGAGTTGGTCGCCGGACAGCCGCTTCCTGCTCGCGCCGCGCATCGACGAGCGGCTGCTCGAGGCGGTGCCGTTCGTCGAGTGGGTGCCGACCGACGGCAGCCGCCGGCCGGTCGTGCATCTGCTGCGCGAACCGATCGCGGGCGACGAGGACGAGATGGGCGTGGATTGGTTCCTGTTCGATACGGAGAAGGGCGGTCGGGTCCAGGTCGAGTTCGACGGCGCTTCGCTCCCGGAAGGGATCGATACCCCTTCGCTTGGCGGCGGCGTCATCGGCTGGGACCTGGAGCGCAACCGCCTCTACATGCTGGGGTCCGCCTACGCCGGCAAGAGCGCCGCGCTGGTCGCGGTCGACATCGAGTCGGGCAAGGCCGTGCCGGTGGTGTGGGAGACGAACGAGACGCGGGTCGAGGCAAACACGCACATGTACAACCGGCCCAACGTCCGTATCGTGCGTGGTCCGAACGACGAGCGGCGGGTGCTCTGGTACTCGGACCGCACCGGTTGGGGGCACCTCTACCTCTACGAACTGGCCGGCGACGACTCGGCGGATCTCGTCGGCACGGTGACCGCGGGCGACTGGACGGTGCTCGACATCATCCACGTCGACGAGGCCGGCCAGCAGGTCTACTTCACGGGCGGCGGCCGCGAGCCCGGCGATCCGTACCTGCGCCATCTCTACCGCGCGCCGTTCGATCCCGGCTCGCTCCGTGGCGGCGAGGTCACGCTGCTGACGGCCAACGAGGCGGACCACCACTTCGAGCCGGCGCCGGTGCCGATGATGCAGGTCCTGTTCGGGCTCGCTCCGCCGCCGCCGCGGATCCGGCCCGATCTCGGCGTCTTCCTCGACACCTGGTCGACGGTCGACCGTCCGCCGGTCACCGTGCTGCGCTCGACCAGGGACGGCAAGGTGCTCGCGGAGGTCGAGAAGGCGGACGCCTCCGCGCTGTTCGAGGCGGGCTTCGTGCCGCCCGAGCGCCGCGCCTTCGTTGCCGCCGACGGCGAGACGGAGGTGTACTCGGTCTACTTCGCGCCGCAGCGCGAGGTCGAGGGCGGCCGTCACCCGGTGATCGACGCGGTCTACGGAGGCCCCCAGGTGTTCGTGGCGCCGCGGAACTTCATCCAGGCCGTGGGCGCGCGCAATCCGGCCGCCGAGCCGGCGCTGGCGCGCCTCGGCTTCGCGGTCGTCGTCACCGACGGTCGCGGCACTCCGGGCCGGTCCAGCGGCTTCCGGGACGCCGGCTATCCCGAGTTCACGCAGGTCGGCGTCGACGATCACGTGGCGGTCATCCGCCAGTGGGCGGAGCTCAAGCCCGAGATGGACCCGGAGCGCGTCGGCATCTACGGCTGGTCCTGGGGCGGGACGTTCACCGCCCAGGCCATCCTCAGCCGGCCGGACTTCTACGACGTGGCCGTCTCCGGCGCCGGCGTCTACGACTACGCCGCGATCTACCCCGGCTTCGAGGCGTTCACCGGCCCGGCCGTGTACTCCGACGGCGGCAGGACCCGAACCCGCCCCGACGAGGCGCCGAAGAGCTGGGAACCGCTCGACATCACCGCGATGGCCGGGAACCTCGAGGGGCGGCTCCTGATCGTCTACGGCGACATGGACGAGAACGTGCCGCCGGCGCAGGCCTTCCGGCTCGTCGACGCGTTGATCAAGGCGAACAAGCCCTACGACCTGCTCTACCTTCCGAACCGCAACCACGGCGGCGGCGCCGAGCCGTACGCTCTGCTCCGCACCTGGGACTACTTCGTCGAGCACCTGCTCGGCGCCGAGCCGCCGCGCGACGTGACCTTCGAGGTCAAGCCGGCGGCGACGGTTTTCTGACCGGGCGTGGAACCCCCTGGTTCATCGTCGACGAGGCTGCTTGCTCTCGCCCTCCCGCTCCTCCATGCCGCGGTCGCCATCGCGCAAGCCACGTCGCCAACCGGCGTCACCGCGATCGAACACGCGACCCTCATTCCGATGACCTCCCGCACGCCGCTCGTGCTGGGCGATCACACCCTGGTCATCCGCGACGAACGGATCGCCCACATCTGCCCCAGCAGTCCAGGCTGCACCCCGGCGGACGCCCGCGTCATCGACGGAGCCGGCAAGTACGTCATCCCGGCGCTCGCCGACATGCACAACCACTTCGACGGTTTCGCCTGGGACGGCACGGACGCCTCGCGCATCCGGATGCGTGACCAGAACCTGAGGCAGTACGTCATGTTCGGCGTCGCCACGGCGAGGGACCCCTCCGGCGGTCCCCTGGTGCTGGAGGCGCGCGACGCGATCGAGCGCGGCGAGCTGTTCGGGCCGCGCATCTTCGTCTCGTCGCCGCTGATGGACGGCGACCCGCCGCTCTTCCCGCTGCCACGGACCTTCACGGAGCCCGAGGAGGCCGCGGACTTCGTCCGCCGGAGCGCGGCGGAGGGCTACGACCTGGCCAAGGTCTACACCGCGCTCAGCCCCGAGGTCTTCGACGCGGTGATGGCGGCCGCCGGGGAGGTGGGCCTCACGGTGGCGGCCCACGTGCCGATCCGCGTGCCCCTGGAGCACGCCCTGGAGCGCGGGCTGCGCTCGATCGAGCATCTGACCGGCTACGACGTCGCCTGCGCGGCGCCGCACGTGAAGATGATGCCGAACCGGCAGGACATCTACCAGGGCTGGGCGTGGTGCTCGCCGGAAAAGGTGGCCGAGCTGGCGGCGCTGACCGCGAAGTACGAGGTCTGGAACGTGCCGACCCTCGCCCTGTGGGACAGCACCGTGACCGAGTTCGACCGGCCGCAGCGCGACGCGGGCGAGATCGGCAAGTACGAGCACCCGACGACGCCCGGCGGCTTCGAGTGGCTCTACACGCTCTACGGACCGCGCGAGCGGTCGGGGATCACCGGGACGCGGTCGGTGCGGCTCGGCCTGGTCAAGGCGCTCCGCGACGCGGGCGCACCTCTCCTCATCGGCACCGACGTCTCGGCCACCGGCTACACCGTTCACCGGGAGATGGGCCTCTTCGTCGAGGCCGGGCTGACCCCCTACGAAGCTCTGGAGGCCGCGACCTCGGAGGCGGCCCGCTACATGGACCGGGAAGGGGAGTTCGGCGTCCTCGTCGTGGGCGCGCGCGGCGACGTTCTGTTACTCGACGCGAACCCGCTCGACGACATCGGCAACGCGCGTAGGATTCGCGGCCTGATGTTCCGGGACAAGTGGTGGTCGAAGGAGGCGATCGAGGCGGAACTCGAGGCGATCCAGCGCGAGTACGCGGAGGACGAGGCGCGTCTGCGGGAAATGACCGGCAGCCAGTAGGGACGGAAAGGCAGGTGCCCGCGCCGCAAGCCGGAACGGGTCCGCTCGAACTTCTTCAACGGCATCAAGCACATGGGAGTTCGCTACCGATGAGTGGAAGCGCGGCGGGTACATCGGGGGACGGACGCAGGCCGCGGATCGGCATCGTCGGCGACGTCCGGGACGCGATCATCGGCCCGTGGGACGAGGTCGTTTCGATGGTCCCGCACGACTACGTCTCGGCGATCGCCGCCGCCGGCGGCGCGCCGGTCATCATCCCGAGCATCGAGCCCTACGACGAGGAACCCGGGGCGGCCCTCGACGACCTCGACGGCATCGTGTTCATGGGCGGCAAGGACTTCGATGCGCAGATCTACGGCGCGAAACCTCACCCGGAGAACGACGAGCACGACGAGATGCGCGACCGGGTCGAGCTGGCGATCGGCCGCGCCGCCCTCGAACGCCGGATGCCGATCCTCGGGATCTGCCGGGGTTTCCAGCTTCTGAACATCCTCTACGGCGGCGACCTGGAACAGCACCTCGGCGACCGGCTCGACCTGAAGCCGCACCGGGACATCGTGGGCGAGTTCACGCGGCACATGGTCACGATCGAGCCGGGGACGCACCTGGCGGCGGCGATGGATGCGGGCGCGCAGGAGGGTGAGGTCGAGATCGCTTCGCACCATCACCAGGGCGCCGGTCGGCTCGGCGAGGGGCTCCGCGTGGCCGCCACCGCGCCGGACGGTGTAGTCGAGGCGCTGGAGGATCCCCGGCTTCCGTTCTGCCTCGGCGTCCAGTGGCACCCCGAAGTCACCGCGCCGGAGGACGGCGGCCGGCTGTTCCGCGCCCTCGTCGACTTCTGCTCATCCCATCCATCAACGGCCTGAGGAACTGGTTGTGGCAGCCGGGGACAGTGAAGGGTGACGCGGCGTTCGATTCCCGCATCCGGGCGGGCTACGTAGTTTTCGCATGCCCAGGTAAACCACCCGACGTGATCTCCTGACCAGGAGCGCCGCCGTGGCCGCGCTGCCGCCGCTCCGCACGCGTCTCCTTGGGTGTCAGCGGATAGTGACAGGTCACTGCCGGGAAGCGCCGGAAGTCGTGATCCGCGATATGTACTTCACCCTGGCGGCAGTTGCCGGCGATCCGGAACGTCCTCCGTTCGTCCAGCGGAGCTTCCCCATGGACCTCAGGCCCGGGTATGACCTCGACAAGCTAACGGCGCATCGCATGATGGAGGTTCTGCTGGGTTCGCCGCCGGGCTAGCCCGAGAAGTAGACCATCACCGCGGCGACGATCAGGACCAGGACCACCGACAGCGTCCGGTCCAGCCGGCGCTTCGCCGGGTCGGACTCGGCGAGAAGCTCGGCGTTGCCCGCGCGGCTCCAGGTCAGGCCGGCGACGCGCTGCTCGGACGGCGGCGGGAACCAGAGGCTGACCGCGACCAGCACGGCCGCGCAGATCAGGAACAGGAAGATCGCGACGTGCATGAAGTTGATGTCGGCGAAGGTGTAGAGGAAGCCGCTGAGGCTGTCCTTGTTGAGCTCCGCCACGAGACGGCCCATTCCCAGCACGAATCCCACGGCCAGTGACGCGATCGCGCCCTGGGCGTTGAGCCGCTTCCAGAACAGTCCTAGCAGGAACACGGCGGTGATGGGCGGCGAGATGTAGCCCTGGACGCTCTGGAGGTACTGGTAGAGCGTGCCGGAGATGTTCTGCATCAACGGGATCCAGAGCAGGCCCAGGCCCACGAGGCCTATGGTGGCCGTCTGGCCGACCAGGACCAGGCGCCGCTCCGAGACGCCGGGGTGGAGCTTCTTGTAGATGTCGATCGTGATCAGCGTCGAGCAGGAGTTGAAGACGGAGGAGAGGCTGCTCATCAGCGCCGCCAGCAGGCCCGCGACCACCAGGCCGCGGAAGCCGGCCGGCAAGAGCGCCACGACCAGGGCCGGCAGCGCCTGGTCGGAGGAGGCGAGTTCGAGCTTGCCGGACTGCGACAGGCAGTAGGCGATCACGCCGGGCACGACGAACAGGAACAACGGCAACTGCTTGAGGAAGCCGGCGAAGATCGTGCCGCGCCGGGCGTCGTCGATGCCGCGCGCGGACAGCGCCCGCTGGACGATGAACTGGTCGGTGCACCAGTACCAGACGGCGATGATCGGCGCGCCGAAGGCGATGCCGGTCCACGGGAAGTCCGGGTCGGACATCGGCTTCCACATGTCGAAGAAGCCGTCGCCGGCGGTCTCGACCATGACCCGCCAGCCGCCCAGTTCGGCGAGTCCGAGGATGGTCACCGTGGAGGCGCCGACGATCAGGACGACGGCCTGCAGCAGGTCGGTGTAGACGACGGCGCGAAGCCCGCCGAGCACGGTGTAGACGCCGGTGATGACGACGACCACCAGGGCGCCGGTCCAGAAGTTGATCCCCATCAGGGTCTCGAAGACGACGCCGCCGGCGTAGATCGTCACCGAGATCTTGGTCAGGACGTAGCCGATGACCGAGATCACCGAGAGGTACCAGCGGGCCGCGGGCGAGTAGCGCCGCTCGAGGAACTCCGGCATCGTGAAGATGCCGCTCTTGACGTAGAACGGCACGAACAGCCAGCCGAGAATGAGCAGGATGAGCGAGGCCTGCAGCTCGAACTGGCCCAGGACGAGGCCGCTCTCGGCGCCGGTGCCGGCCAGGCCGACCAGGTGCTCGGAGCCGATGTTCGAGGCGAACAGCGACGCGCCGACGACGAACCAGCCGACGTTGCGGCCGGCGAGAAAGTAGCTCGACGAGGTGCGCTCGCCGTGCTGGACGCGCCTGATCGCCCAGAGCGCGATGGCGAAGACGCCGGCGAAGTAGAGGGCGACGACGGTCCAGTCGAGGGTGGTGATCTTCGCCGTCAGCATGGCGGGTTCTCCTCGCTCAGCAGCCGGCCGTCAGCGCGGTGGGATCGGCGGGGGCGATCGCGATGCGGGAGAAACGAAGCGTGAACGGCCCGTTCGTCGTGATCAGGAAGGGAGTGTCGATCTTGTCCATCTCGGCGCCGGAATCCTGGAAGCAGCGGAGGGGAATCTGCAGAGTGTCCCATGCTCCTTCGGGCACACCCGCGAAGATGGGCGAGACGAGGAGCCCGCCGGTACACGGGTAGCCGCAGTCCATCCGCATCTGGACTCGCCGGGCGGGCGCCTGCTCCACCAGGAAATCGATCTCGAGAGTCATGCCGGCAGCCGTTTCGGCGCGCAGGTCGATGGGAGCCGACTGCAGGTAGATCTGGGCCTCGTTGCGGCCTCGCCACTGCGCTTTCCTCGCATCTTCCTGGACGTTGCGATCGACGGCCGAGAGCACGACGCCGGACACTCGGCGGCGGGTCTGGCCGCGGCCGTCGGGGGCGGTAACCCGCCAGTCCGCCTCGTCGCCCACGTAGAACTGCCAGCCTTCCGCCGTGCGTCCTTCGAACAGAACGCGGTCTGCTGTCCCGCCTGCGTCCGTCGTGCGTACCGGCGCCGTTCCGGCCGGCCGCGTCTCGTCCAGTTCGGGGAGGTCGCCGTCGTCGGCGTAGGTCAGGCCGTAGCCGTAGGGGAAGAGCGGGTCGTAGTCCGGGTCGCCGACGTTGAGGACCGTCTGGTCCAGCGACCGCGGCCAGGAGAAGGAGAGCTTGCCCCGGAAGTCGTGGGCGACTCCACCGTCGGCGGCGCCGAAGATGACGTCGGCCACACCGGCGCCCTCGGAGCCCGGCAGCCAGGCGGCGACGAAGGCGTCGGAGGCGTTGATCTCCGGGTTCGTCCACAGCGGTCGCCCGGACAGGAAGATCGTGACGACCGGAATTCCGGCGGCCCGGAGCCGCCCCATCAGCTCGACGTCGGACTTGTCCGCGGGGCTGTACTCGAGGCTCGGCACATCGCCCAGGCCCTCGGCGTAGGGCGTCTCGCCGGTCACGTAGATGGCGGCGTCCGGCAGCTCGCCGCTGTAGGCGCATCCCTGGCAGAGGACGGCCTCGCCGCCCGCGGCCTCGACAGTCCGCTGGATGCCGGTCCAGATGGAAGTGGCGCCGGGGAAGTCGTCGTTCGTGTTCTCCGTTCCCTGCCAGGTCAGCGTCCAGCCGCCGCTCTGCCGGCCGATGTCGTCGGCCGCCGGACCCGCGACCAGCACGAGAGAGCTTGGAGCGAGCGGCAACAGGTTGTCGCTGTTCTTCAGCAGGACGAGCGACTCGCGCACCGCCTGCCGGGCCACCTCGCGATGCTCGGGAGCGCCCAGCAGCTCGAATCGCCCGCCGAGCGCCCGTTCCGACGGTCGACCGCTGTCGAGCAGGCCGGCGCGAGCTTTGACGCGCAGGATGCGCCGCACCGCGTCGTCCAGCCTGTCTTCGGGAATCGCGCCGGAACGCGCCTGGCGGAGCGTGTTCCTGTGGAGCGCCCTCCAGTCTTCGGGAACCATGAACAGATCGAGGCCGGCTCGCAGCGTGTCGGCGCAGTTGTCGTTCGTGCAGTTCGGCAACTGGCCGTGGCCGTTCCAGTCGCCGACGACGACCCCGTCGAAGGCCATCCGGCCCTTGAGCACGTCCGTGAGGAGGTCTCTGTGCCCGTGCATCTTCCGGCCGTGCCAACTGCTGAAGGAGGCCATCACCGCCTGCGCGCCGGCATCGAGCGCGGCAACGTAGGGGGCGCCGTGAATGTCGCGGAGCTCCTCCTCGCTGGCCCGCGTGTCTCCCTGATCGTCGCCCTCGAAGGTGCCGCCGTCGCCCAGGAAGTGCTTCGCCGTGGCGATCACCCGCTCCTCGCCCAGGAAGTCCGTACTGCCGACTGCGCCCTGGAGCCCCTCGACCAGGGCGCGCGCGTACAGGGTGACGATCTCCGGGTCTTCCGAGTAGCTCTCATAGGTGCGGCCCCAGCGATCGTCTCGCGCGACCGCGACGGTCGGCCCGAAGTTCCAGTCCAGGCCGGTGGCGAGCACCTCGCGGGCCGTGATCTCGCCGATGCGGCGGATCAGGTCCGGATTCCGGGCCGCGCCGAGTCCGATGTTGTGGGGGAAGATCGTGGCGCCGATCACGTTGTTGTGGCCGTGCACCGCGTCGACGCCCCAGATGACCGGGATGCCGACCCCGCCGTCCGACGTGTCGGTCGAGGCTTCGTGGAAGGCGTCGGCCAGCGCCAGCCAGCTCTCCGGCGAGGCGTTCTTGTCGTTGCCGGGGAATGAGCCGCCGCCGTTCAGCACCGAGCCGAGGTCGAACCGCCGCACGTCCCGCGGCGTGACGGAGCGGATCTCGGCCTGGATGACCTGCCCGACCTTCTCGTGGAGGGTCATGCGCTCGATCAGAGCGTCGACCCGCGCTTCGAGTTCGGGATCGAGCGGAAGCGGTGGCGTCAGCTCAGGCCAGACTTCGGCGCGGACCTCGGGAGCCGGAGCTTGCTGCGCCTGCGCTGGAACCGCGCAGGCGATCGCGAGACCAAGCCAGAGAAACATGGGGCCGACCGACCGAACTAGCACCTCAGGAGCAGTTACCTGCCCGCGCGCCACAGATCGCCGGAGCTTGCATCCTCGGTTTCGTGCGCGGCTCATCTGAGACTCCCGTAGCGGAGGCGATTGGCGGAACCGGCCTGATCCAAAGGCGAATCCGGGCGCGACAGCGCAGGAGGAACCTAGCAGTCGGCGGCGTCTAGGAGTTGGTTCAATTGGTCAGCTACTTGACCTCGAGCGGCTCGGCACTGGTCGCCCCACTCCGGGTAGTTCGTGTTGCACGTTACGGTAGCGAGTTCGGCCGAAAGGGCTTGCAACTGGGAGCAGTTGCCCGCAGCACTTGCGAGTTGCCCGCCGACTCTACCGATCGTTACGAAGTCCGCTGCAGGATAGGGAAGAGGCGGTGGATTTACGTTGCCCGGGCCTCCGATGGAACTCGCACTAGCGATACCAGTCGGCCCTTGCTGCGGAGTCGTTCGGAAACGATGTCGGACGACGGTGAGAAGCAGACCGTAGAGTTCACGGTCCGGAACTTCACGGAACATCTGGTCGATCCGATGCCGGACACTCACCGCGTCCGCAGGATCGAGGTCCCCAACCCAGCGATCAAGAGCGGCTTCGAACTGGGCGGCGTCGCGGGCGTGCGGGAGCAATGAAACCAAGTGCGATAACACCTGATCGCTCTCTTCCGCGTAGGTCAGCTCGCGTAGCTCTTCGCGGGCGGTGTCTTGGGCGCCCAACGGCAACGCAAGGCTGCAGGCGACGACGGTTAGGGCAAGGATCTTCACTGTTCTTCTACCTTTCGTTGTGAGAGTTGGTTGGGGCCGACGGCTTCTCGCTAGAACAGCAGCTTGAAGCCGACCTGAATCTGCCTCGGGTCGCGGGCCGCCTGAGCCTCACCGAAGTTGTTCGGCAGGGTGAATCCAGTGATGGCCCTTCTTTCCGAGGGGACATCGCTGTCGTAGGTGATGCTCGTGGGATTCATGACCGTATTGACGCCGACGAAGTTGTCTCGGTTCGTCACGTTGAACATCTCGAACCGGAACTGGCCGGTCACGCGGTCGGTGATGCGGATGTTCTTGGTCAGCGAGAAGTCGACCTGGAAGAAGTCCGCACCTTCGCACACGCCGGGCCGAGTACCGCTGAGCGTGCCGAGCTGCCAGCCGACAAGCGTGAAGGCATCGGGGTTGATCACCTGCAGGCCGCTGCCGCCGCAGGAAGCTCCCGTGAGCAGCGGTCGCATGTTCTCGGTGTACCCCGTACCCGCGGCACCGTTGATCCCGGACAGACTGCCAGTTCTCACCGTCAGGGCCTGCCCTGACGAGTACTGGACGATGCCGCCGAACTGCCAGGCGCCGAAGAGCCCCCGGACGAACGCGCTCTGGTTCTCAAGCGTGGGCAGGTTGTGGAGCACGTTCGCGTTGAACACGTGATCCCGATGCAGGCCAGCGTAGCCCCAGTCGAGATCGGGATTTTCTCGGTCCGTGATTTGACCGGCGAAAGGGCCGGCGCCCGCGTCGTTCAGTGGATCGTTGGCCTTGAAGCTCGAGAGGGTGTACGAGGCCTGGAACTGCGAGCCGTTGCCGTAGCGCTGCACGTACTGCATCTGGAGGCCGTCGTACTCGGAGGCGCCGTTCGTCTCCCAGAACAGGATGCCGCTGTCGCCGAAGACCGAGAACGGCCGCAGGGCGCCCCGAGCGCCGGCGCCGCCGTCGTCCGCCGGGGCGGTCACGTACTCGAGCCGGTCGGGGATACCGTTGCCGTTGTTGTCGCCGGAGGCCACCTGGTTGATGTCGGAGCGCCTCATGATGTGGCGCCCGCGGGTGCCGACGTAGGCGATCTCGATCGTGCTGCTCCGGCCGAGCCTCTGCTCCCAGGCCACGTTGAACTGCAGGTTGTATGGCGTCTCGAAACCGGGGTCGATCGCCCGAGATGGTCCTCCTACACCGCAGCCGACGCATGGCTCCGGCACTTCGTCGAACTTGCGGATGCCGTTCAGGCGGGAGACGAAGGGCGGGTTGCCCGCGAACTCGAGCTGGATGTTCACGCGGTCACGCTGGAAGAACTGGCCAAAGCCGGCCCGGACCACGCTCCTGCCGTTACCGAAGATGTCGTAGGCCAGGCCGAGGCGCGGCGCGAAGTTGTCCGTGTCGCTGTCCACCAGCCCGCGGCCCGGACCGGTCGAGCCGCCCAGGAAGCCCGCGTCGCCGCAGGGGTCCGTTCCCGGCACCTGGAGCAGGCCGTTGCACGGGTCGCCGCCCAGGGCGGGATCGAACAGATTCGGATCGAAGGCCGTGATCTGGTTGTCGCTGGCGTAGGGCCACTTGTAGTTCGAGTATCGGACACCGTAGTCGAGGTTGAGGCGGGGGTTCACCTGCCAGGAGTCGGCGACGTAGAACTCGACGTCCTCCCAGTTCAACTCCGGTGCCGGCTGGTGCGATGCCTCCGCGTAGCCGAACGTCATGTCCTGGAGCAGGAAGTCAGCCAGGATGTTGCCGGTGTTCGCGCCCCAGCCGTTGTGACCGGTGCTCGGGCCCCAGAACTGCGGCGTCTCGGAAGCCGAGCTGCCGCCGATGTACTCCTCCTTCTTGTTCTCGCTGTAGAGGGCGCCCACCTTGAGCCAGTGCTTGCCGAAGACCTGCGAGTAGTCGTCCTTGAGCACCATCAGGTCCTGCTTGTTCTCCCAGGGCGCGATGTTCCACAGCGCCCCATAGCCGGCGGCGCCCCAGAACACCGGGTGGCTGCGGTCCGCGCCGCCCGTCTTGTCGCCCCAAATCGCAGGGATCGCCGCGTTGATCTGGCTGTTCAACCCGGGGTTCGTGCCGCCCCGGTTGAGGCTGATCTCGTTGCCCGAGAGGGAGAAGGTAATCGTGTTGACGCTGTTATCGCCGATCGTCTGGCTGAGCTGGGCCACGAGGGAGTGGCCGGGCTGGTCCCAGTTCGTGTCGACGGCGGGGTAGGGGTCGTCGCCCCACAGGCCGTTCGCTTCGCCGGCGTTCGGAGCGCCGTTCACCCAGTTGTCGCGGGTGTAGCGGAGCATCAGCCGGCTGCGGTCCGTGGCGTCGTAGTCGAGCCGCAGGTTCGCCTGGTCCCAGTCGATCGGCGTGACGACGGCCTCGACCCAGTTGTTGCAACTGCCGGCTGTCGGCGTCACGTTGGGCAGGGGGTAGAGGTTCAGCATGCCCTGGCCGCCGGCGTTGATCCGGTCCGAGGGGATCACGTTGCCCGGGAAGGGCTGGCCGGTGGTCGGATCGGTCGGGATCGCCGGGGTGCATCCGGGGATCGAGGGACCGCTGAAGTCACCCGCGCGCTCGGCCGCGGTGGGCACGAAGCCCGTGCGGGCGATGCCGCGCTCTTCCACGTTCCATTCGCCGGAAAGGAAGAAGTGCAGCTTGTCCTGTTGGATCGGGCCGCCGAGGGTGAAGCCGTAGTCCTGGCGGTCGAGCGGCTCGGTGTCCAGGCCGGCCTGCTCGAGGAAGTAATTCGTCTCGTTCCAGGAATCGTCGCGCATGAACGTGTAGGCGCTGCCGCGGAACTCGTTCGTGCCGCCGCGGGTGACGATGTTGATCTGGCCGCCGGCCGCGCCGCCGAACTCGGGGCTGTAGCTGTTCCGGTGGATCTTGAACTCCTCGATCGCGTCGACCGAGGGGTAGATGAGGATCGTGCGGTTCGAGCCGATGTCGTTGTTGTTCGCGCCGTCGACCGTCCACAGGTTCCCGGTGGTGCCGCTGCCGCTGATCGACAGGTCGACGCCGGCCAGCAGGCCCTTGTTCTTCGTGTCGAAGCCCTCGGGAGCGCTGACGCCCGGCTGCAGGAGCGTCAACTGGACGAAGTTGCGGCCGTTGAGCGGCAGCTCGCGGATCTGCTCGCCGGTCATCAGGCCGGCGACTTCGCCGCTCATCGTTTCGACCGGGATGGCTTCGGCTTCGACCGTGATCGTCTCCGAGACGTCGCCGAGTTCGAGTTGCGCGTTCACCTCGCGAACGTCGGCGACGTTCAGGGCGATGTCGCTGATCACGGAGGACTTGAAGCCGTCCAGCGTGACCGTGATCTCGTACGCGCCGACCGGAAGGTCGCCGAACGTGTAGATGCCGGAAGGGTTCGTGAACGTCGTCCGGTTGAGACCGGTTTCGGTCCCTTCCAGGTTCACGGTGACGCCGGGCAGGGCGCTTCCGTTCGGATCGGTGACGGTGCCTCGGATGCTGGCCGTGAACCGCTGCGCCACGAGGGGCGCCGCCAGCAGCGTGAGGATGAGGATGAGAGCGAGTCTTCGTGCCATGGCTTCGTGCCTCCTTGACGGGTAAACCGATTTAGCCGGTAGCCGTACAAAACGTCCGGCATCCTGCCGCTGCAGACGGAAGGGTCTGGCTAAATCGTTTTAGCATGCTAA
Source organism: Thermoanaerobaculia bacterium (assembly GCA_965116955.1). Lineage (GTDB taxonomy): Bacteria > Acidobacteriota > Thermoanaerobaculia > Multivoradales > Multivoraceae > Multivorans. Next base: position 1,357,552 of record OZ220742.1, read on the forward strand.
TCTGGACTGTACACGCCGCGTAGGATTTGTCAAGAAGTCGGCAAAGAAGCCCCAGTGAGCAGCGACAGACCTGAAGAAGCCAGCGGCCACGAGCCGAAGCCCGAGCGGCGGGTCCGTCTCAAGGACGTGGCGGCGCATCTCGGCCTGTCGCCCACGACGGTTTCCCTGGTCATGAACCGCTCGCCGGCCGCCAGGGGGATCCCTCCGGAGACCCAGGACCGGGTCCGCGCCGCGGCGGAAGAACTCGGCTACCGCCCCAACTTCATCGCCCGGTCGCTCCGGCGTCAGCGGACGTTCGCGGTGGGCGTGCTCCTGCCGGAGATCAGCGAGGGCTACGCGGCGGGCGTCCTCGGCGGCATCGAGGACCAGCTCCTGCAGGAGGGCTACTTCTACCTGGTCGCCGGTCACCATTCGAAGCAGGATCTCCTGGACGACTACCTGCAGCTCCTCACGGAACGCTCGGTCGAGGGACTGATCCTGGTCAACACTCCGATGGACCAGCCCCTGTCGCTGCCGGCGGTTGTGGTGGCCGGGCACCGGGAGCTGCCGGGCGTGACGAACGTCGTCCTCGATCACGAAGTCGCCGCGCGACTTGCGCTGACCCACCTGGCTGAGCTCGGCCACCGCCGGATCGCCTTCTTCAAGGGGCACCCGCACTCGGCCGACACCGAGTCACGCTGGCAGGCGATCGTCGGGGCGTCCGCGGAACTCGGTCTCGAGATCGACCCGCGGCTGACGCTCCAGCTCTCCGGAGGGCCGGCCGGCGAGCAGTTCTCGCCCGAGGAGGGCTACCGCGAGGGGCACGTGTTCGGCCAGAAGCTGCTCGCGGTCGGTGCGCCCTTCACCGCGCTCTTTGCCTTCAATGACGTCTCGGCGATCGGTGCGATGCGGGCGATCGTCGAGAGCGGGCTGCGGATCCCGGACGATGTCTCGGTCGTCGGCTTCGACGACATTCTCAGCGCGGCCTTCCAGAACCCGAGTCTGACCACCGTCCGGCAGCCGTTGCACGAGATGGGACGGACGGCCGCCGCCGAGTTGCTGCAGAAACTGGGTGCGTCCGGAGGCGATTCGCCGGCGAAGGTCACCATCGAGCCGACCCTCGTGCTCCGCGACTCGACCGGTCCCGCGCCCGATCGTGCCTGACTCGCCCCGGACCCGGTTGGACGTTGGTTCCACCAGGTCAGATCGGTTGCCCCTCTACGCGGGCTTCCTGCTGACTGGCGTGGTCACCGTCCTCCTGGGTCCGCTGCTGCCGGACCTCGCCCGCGAGTGGCGACTGCCGGTGGAGGAGTTGAGGGCGCTCTTCGTCGTTCAATTCCTCGCCAGTGCCGTCGGGTCCTTTCTCTCCAGCTATCGGCTCGACCTCAGCCTGCGGCTCGGCTACCTGCTGATCGCCGGCGGCCTGGTGGCACTGTCCCTCGCGGGCTGGCCCCTGGCGCTGGCGCCGATGGCCACCGTCGGTTTCGGTCTCGGGCTGGCGATTCCGGCGACGAATCTGCGGGTCGCGCACTCGCAGCCGCGGCGGCGGGGCGCGGCGCTTTCGTCGCTCAACATGGTCTGGGGCGCCGGCGCGGTCGCCTGCCCCCTCGTGTTCGCTGTCCGGCCGCCGGGAGTGTCGAGCGATGCGGTGATCCTTGTTTTGGCGGGTGCGGCGGGCCTCGTGCTGACGTGTCTCGCATGGAACGTGCGGCCCGCGGCGGCAGGGCGTTTCACACTGGGTGCGCCGGCGTCCTTGCCGGCTTCTGAAGAGAACGCGCCGCAAGGCGGCGGCCAGGGAGGCGTGTTGCCGGGTCTCGTCGTGATCGCCGCGATCATGTTCCTCTATGTCGGGATCGAGAACTCGGTGGGAGGCTGGCTGGTCAGCCTCGCCGACCAGTTTCAGGCCGGGCGCTCGGCAACATCGCTCTGGATCGGATCGGGCTTCTGGGCGGCGCTGCTGGCCAGCCGCGCGGCGGCGCCCCTGTTGCTGCGCCGGGTGTCCGAGCCGGCGCTCTACACAGCCGGCGTCGTGCTGGCCGGCGGGGGGCTCCTCGGCCTCCTGCTGAGCGGATCGCATGCCGGCCTCGCGGTTGCCGCTGTCGCTGCGGGTGCGGGGCTGGCGCCGCTTTTCCCGCTGACGATCTCGTTTCTGGCCGAGCTCACCGAGGCCACCCGTTCCCGGAACACGGGCTGGGTGTTCGCCTTCGCCGGCGCTGGAGGCGCGGTGCTGCCCTGGCTCACCGGACGGCTTGCCGTTGGCGCCGACGGGCTGGCGGCCGGTTTCGTCGCCCCGATCGGGGGACTGGTTCTCCTGGCCCTGCTCTTCGGCTTGCTGCGCCGCCTTTCGGCCCCGGTCCCACCACAAACTGCCTGACGGCGAAAGTAGACTGACGCGATGACTTCGGAGAACCGGCCCTCGCTCGTGCCCGTGCTGGCGGCCGGACTCGCGGCTTTGACGCCGCTTGCCGCTCCGGCGCAGACGCAGGACGCCGATCGCCCCGCTTTCAGCGAGGTCGTCGACGTCCAGCTCGTCAACGTCGAGGTCTGGGTCAGCGACAACCGGGGCCGGCCCGTTACCGGGCTGAGCCTGGACGACTTCGAGGTCCGGGAGGACGGAAGGCCGGTCACGGTCGAGTTCTTCAGCGAGGTGACCGATGCCGTGGCCGCCCGCCCGGCCGCCGAGCCGGGCGACCAGACGGCCGCTCCCGCTCCGGAAGCGTCCGGGGGGGCGGGCCCGGCCGAACCGGCGCACCTCGTTCTCTACTTCGACGATCTCCATCTCGGCCCGGCCAGCCGCAAGCAGGCGATCGAGGATCTGCGGGCGTTTCTCGACGAGGAGAAGTTCCCCGCGGAGCGGGTGCTCATCTTCCGGCAGGACCGCAACCTGGTCACCGAGGCCTACTTCGGTTCCAGCCGCGAGGAGCTGGACATCGCGCTCGAACGCATCGGGTCCTCACCGGGAATGGGCGGCCAGTCGCAGCAGGCGAAGCGGCTCGCGGTGCAGAGGTTGAACCAGCTCTGGCAGGACGCGAGGGTGCTCGCGTCATCGGGCAGCAGCCGGCGAACGACGGCGCCGGCGCCCTGCGAATCGTTCGTGCGCCGCGCGCTGCCGGAAGTCGAGAACTCCGCCCGCATCGGCCGCGACCGGATCGGCGCCACGCTCGATCACCTGACGACGACCGTCCGCTTCCTCGCCGCGCTGCCGGGCCTCAAGACGCTGCTCTACATCAGCGACTCCCTGGAACGGACTCCAGGCGCGGACCTGCGGGATTTCATCACCGGCGTGTGTCCCGCCGGCGACCGGTTCCGCTCGCTCACCCCCGTCGCGGAACTGTCCACCGGCTTTCACGAACTGACCCGCCACGCCAACGCGAACCGCGTGACGATCTACTCGCTCCAGACCAACGGCCTCCGCTCCTCGTTCCTGAGCCTGGCGGAGCAGTCCTCGATCGACTTCCAGGGGGCGAACCCGTTCAACAGTTCGGTCCGCGAGGTCGAGCGCGGGGGAATGGCCGTGCTCGCCGACGAGACCGGCGGCCGCGCCATCTTCAACCGCAACCAGTTCGGCGGCGAACTCGAGCAGATCGCCAATGAGATGGCGAGCTACTACTCGCTCGCCTACCGCCCGCCCCACGGTGGCGACCGCGGCGAGCACCAGATCCGCGTTCGGGTCCGGGGCCGGAACCTGCAGGTCCGTCACCGCCGCGGCTACCGCGACAAGAGTTCCGATCAGCGAATGAGCGAGCAGCTCGACGGCGCGCTCTATCTCGGCCTGGTCGAGAACCCGCTCGGCGTCCGGCTGGGCGCGGGCCGCGTCCGGGCGGCCGGCGGCGGCAATCGCCGACTGCCGCTCCACGTCATGGTGCCGGCCGCGCGGGTCGCCTTCCTGCCGTTCGAGGACAAGGAGATGGCGCAGATCAGGGTCGAGGTCGCCAGCCGGCACGCCCAGACCTCCAAGGTGGTCAGGGACGAGAAGACCTTCCTTGTGGAAGCGCCCCCGGATCGCGACACGCGCCTGCTCGACCTGGTCTTCAACATCGACATTCCCGATGGCCTCAACCTGGTCGCGGTCGGCGTCCGCGACGACGCCACCCGCGAGACCGCGTTCGTCTCGACCACCCTGGCCGTGGGCGAGGGCGACCGCTGATCCGCGCAAGCGCTCTCGGTCTGATCCTGGCCGCCGGGCTGCCGGCGGCCACGCAGTCGCAGGATGAACCGGCGCCGGACGCCGCCATGCTGCGCGCCCTGTCGGAGGCCGAGAGCATGCTGCGCCGCGACGAACCGCAGGCGGCCGAGAGCTGGTACCGGGAGGCGCTGCTCGAAGGCTGGCTGCTGCTCGGTGACCTGCACCGTGCCGGCGGCGCCCCGGCCGAGGCGCAGGCGGCCTACGAGCGGGCCCTGGTCTCCGCCCTGGAAGCCCGGCGTCCCCTGCTCGCCCTCGCCGAGCTCGCGCTCGAGCGCGGCGATCCGGACGGCGCGGTCGAGGTTCTCCTGCGGCTGCTCGCGCGAAGCTCGGGAGACGGTCGTGCCGTGCGGCTGCTCGCCCGGGCCTTCAACGCGACCGGCCAGCCGGAGCTGGCGGTGCAGCAACTGGAAGGCGCCGTCGCATCGATGCCCGAAGACGTCGAGACCCGGTTCGCGCTCGCCAGCGGCTACCTCCGCCTGAAGCGCCCGGAGTCCGCCGAGAAGCTCTTCCGGGACGTGGTCGAGGAGCGCCCGATTCCGCAGACCTGGATCCTGATCGGCAGGACCTGGCGCGACTACGGTGAGTACGAGCGAGCCCGCGAGGCCCTCGAACGGGCCATCGAGCAGGATCTGCGGGTGCCCCGGGCCCGCTTCTACCTGGGGACCGTGGAACTCCTGGACCGGGGCCGCGGCGCCGTCGAAGAGGCCATCGACCACTTCAAGGAAGAACGCCGCATCTCGCCCGGGGATCCGGTGAACTCCCTCTACCTGGGAATGGTGCTGGTCGATGCCCGGCGCTTCGAGGAGGCGCTGACCTCACTGGAGATCGCGGTGGAATCGGAGTCGACCCGACCGAACGCGCTGCATCATCTGGGCCGGGCCCTGCTCGGACTCGACCGGCCGGGGGAAGCGGCCACCGCGCTCGAGAGCGCGATCGACCTGGCCGAGGGCGGATACGGCGCCTCGTTCAACGCCAACCAGATGGAGAGCCTCCACTACCAACTCGCTCTGGCCCTCCGCCGCACCGGCGACGAGGCGCGGGCGAAGCCTCACTTCGAGGCCGCGGAGGGCTTCTCGGTGGCCCTGGCTCAGAGTTCGCGCGATCGCATGTCGAACTACCTGGACGGGCACGGCAAGGAGCCGTCGGCCGGCGTCGTCGGCCTGTCCGTCTTCAGCGAGACGCCGGTCTCCGGCCTCTCCCCGGAGGTTCGAGGGCAGCTCGCGCGGACGGCGCGAACGACTCTGGCCCGTGCCTCGTTCAATCTCGGCGTCATGGCGACGCAGGCCCGGCGCTTCGTCCGGGCGGCCGACCACTTCGAGCAGTCGGCGTCGGTCGATCCGGACTTCCCGAGGGTCCACTACTCGCTGGGCGTGGCCCGCTTCAACGCGGGTCACTTCGACCGGGCGACCTCGCCGCTGTCGAAGGCGCTGGAGGAGACACCCGAGGATCCCGCGCTGCGGCGGATGCTCGCGCTGGCCTGGCTCAACGACGAGGCCTACGATCGCGCGGCGGAACTCCTGGCCACCGACCCGGGCCGCGCCGCCGACCGCTCGCTCCAGTACGCCTACGGCCTGGCCCTGGTCCGGAGCGGGCGGACCGTGGAGGCGCAACCGATCTTCGACCGGCTGCTCGCCGAACACGCCGACTGGCCCGAGCTGAACGTGCTGCTCGGCCAGGCGGCGGCGCAGGAAGGCGACTTCGACGCGGCGGTGGAGCACCTCGAACGCGCCATCGAACTTCGCCCCGGCGTCGCCGAGGCGCAGGCCACGCTCGGCAACATCTATCTCCGCCAGGGGCGCCTCGAGGAGGCCGGCGCGGCGCTGCGCGCCGAGCTCGCCTCGCATCCCGTCGACCACCGGTCGCGCTACGTCCTGGCGACCGTGCTGGAACTCGACAATCAGCCCCAGGCCGCGCTGCGCGAAGTGGAGCTGGTGCTCGCCGCGGAACCCGACTTCGCCGACGCCGGCTACCTCCGCGGGAAGATCCTGCTCGAGGACGGCCGCGTCGACGAGGCGGCCGCGCAGTTGCTCGCGGCCGCCGAACTGGCGCCGGAGGATCCGAACATCCGCAACCAGCTCGGTCAGGCGTACCAGAAGCTCGGCGACCGGGAGAAGGCGCGCGAGCAGTTCGAGATCTTCCAGCGACTCAAGGGAAGGTCGGACCAGTGAGCCGCGGCGGTACACACTGGGTGCGCCGGCGTCCCCGCCGGCTTTCCGGAGTGCTCGGCGGGGCGCTGTTCTCCCTGCTGCTCCTGCCAACCGCCCTCGGCGCCCAGCCCGAAGCCGCGGCGACCGAGTCGGTCCGCGGCCTGCTCGACCAGGCCCGCACCCTTGCCTCGCGGAACGAAGGCGCCGCCGCAGCCGAGGCGCTCGGTCGGGCCATTGCCCTGGCGCCCAACTCCGAGGACGTCCTGAACGCCTACGCCCGCTTCTCGCTCGCCCGGGACAACCCGATCCAGGCGACGCTGGCGCTCGAGCCGCTGGCGCGAATGCACCCCGGGGAGGCGGAGTACGCCTACCTGCTCGGCGTGGCCCGCATGCAGGTGGGCGAGATGGCGGAGGCTGCCGAGGCGCTCTTCGACGCGGCAGCCCTGGATCCGCATCGAGTCCTGACCCACATCGCCCTCGGCCTGGCTCTCAACCGGGTGGACCGCTTCGACGAGGCCCGGGAAGCCCTGGCCACGGCGCTGAGGCTGGAGCCCGACAACGTCGAGGCGCTGGCCGCCATGTCGGAGACCGCCGAGGGGCTCGGCATGCTGGCCGAAGCGACCCGACTCGCGGAGCGGGCCCTGGCGGTCAATCCCGATCACCCGACGGCGCTGGTGACGATCGGAACGGCCAGGGTGAAGGAGGGCCGCTTCGAGGCGGCCCGCGAAGCGCTCACGCGAGCGGTCGCCGCCGAGACCGATTCGATCAAGGGCCACTACCAGCTCAGCCTCGCCCTGGCCCGCCTCGGCGACCGCGAGGGGGCCGAGCGCCACCTGCAGCGTTCCCGGGAGGCGCAGGCCGCGATCGAAGAGCACATTCTGCGTTTGCGCGCCCAGCCGCCCTTGGGATCGAGGAGCGAGCGATGATCAGAGCCGGCGTACCCGGAACTCGAGCGTTGCCCACTGGGTGCGCCGGCATCCGGAATCCCGCCGCCGCAGCGATCGCGGCCCTCCTCGTCTGGCCCGCGACCGCGCTCGCCCAGGGCGCCGGCGACGCGCCGCTGTTTCGCGACGTCACCGAGTCCACCGGCATCACCTTCCGCCACAACTCGGCGCCCGAGAAGAAGTACATCGTCGAGTCGATGAGCGGCGGCGTCGGGCTCTTCGACGTCGACGGCGACGGACTGCTCGACATCTACTTCGTCAACTCGCTGACGGTCGACACGGCGCACGCCCCGGAGTCGTCGCACAGCGCGCTCTATCGCAACCTCGGCGACGGCACGTTCCGCGACATCGCCGCCGAGGCCGGGGTCGCCCACCCCGGCTGGGGAATGGGCCTGTGCATCGCCGACGTCGACGGCGACGGCTGGCAGGACCTCTACGTGACCGGGATCGGCCGGAACCGGCTCTACCGCAACACGGGCGACGACACATTCACCGACGTGGCGGCTGAGCTCGGCGTCGCGGCCTCGGGCTGGTCGACGGGCTGCGGCTTCGCCGACTACGACCGCGACGGCGATCTCGACCTGTTCGTGAGCCGCTACGTGGAGTTCGATCTCGACAACCTGCCGGAGTTCGGCAGCGACAAGACCTGCCAGTACCGCGGCGTCTCCGTCCAGTGCGGACCGCGCGGCCTGCCGGGCACCTCCGACCTCCTCTTCCGCCAGGAGGAGGACGGCGCCTTCACCGAGGTCGGCGAGGAGGCGGGAGTCCGCGACCCGGACGGGTACTTCGGCCTCGGCATCGCCTGGGTCGACATGGACGCCGACGGCTGGCTCGACCTCTACGTCGCCAACGACTCGACGCCCAACTACCTCTACATGAACAAGAAGGACGGCACCTTCGAGGAGTCGGGCTTCTTCATGGGCGTCGCGGTGAGCGAGGACGGCGGCGAGCAGGGAGGCATGGGCGTCGCGGTCGGCGACTACGACGGCAGCGGCCGGCTGAGCCTGTTCGTCAGCAACTTCGCCGAGGAGTACAACGCGCTCTACCGCAACGAGGGCGACTACTCGAGCGACGCCTCCTTCCGGTCGAGGACGGGCGCGTCGAGCCTGCCCTACGTCGGTTGGGGGACCGCCTTCTTCGACTACGACAACGACGGCTGGGAGGACCTGGTCGTGGTGAACGGCCACGTCTACCCCCAGCTCGACGGCGCCCGGCTCGGCGCCTCGGCCGGCTACCGCCAGCGCAAGCTCCTCTACCGCAACCTCGGCGACGGCACCTTCGAGGAGGTCGGCGAGCGAGGGGGTCCGGCCTTCCTCGAACAGACGGTCAGCCGCGGCCTGGCGATGGGCGACCTCGATAACGACGGCCGCGTGGACCTGGTGATCAACGACCTCGACGGCTCGCCCATGGTCCTGCGCAACGAGGCCGGCGGCGGCCACTGGCTGCAGGTGCGGCTGGTCGGCGCCGGCAAGAACACGGACGCGATCGGCGCGGTGATCCGGGTGACGGCTGGTGGCCGTCGCCAGATCCGCAACATCCGCAGCGGCACCAGTTACCTGTCCCAGGACGACTTCCGGCAGCACTTCGGCCTCGGTGACGCCGCCACCGTCGACTCCGTCGTCGTGACCTGGCCGGATGGGTCAACGACCGAGCGCGAGAACGTCGCCGTCGACCAGTTGCTGTTGGTGGAGCAGTAGAAACTAGGGCTCGCGAGGCGTCATCCAGCGCTTGCCCGAGCTGTGCGGTGCGCTCCGGGCGCCGCGGTTGAACGTCTCGGCCGCGTGGGGATAGTCCGACCCCACGACGCCGCCGGCGCATTCGCCGGCCGGCGGGATCACCCAGTCGCAGCCGGGCGTGTTCTCCGGGCCGTCTTCCCAGCACTGCTGGAACGCCTCGAGGTCGGCCGCCAGTGAGCCCGGATCGTGCGGCGGCATGTGCTCGTTGGGGTCCCAGAAGTCGCCGGTGAACTCCTCCAGCGTCTCCATGGCCATCCGGTGGCAGCCCAGGCAGCCGTTGCCTTCGATGTGGATCGTCCGCATGTCCCAGGTCGGCGCGCCCACGACGTAGTAGGGCGGGTTCGGGCCGGGCAGGACCGGCACGACCGGCTGGCGCGGATTCTCGGGAAGCCGCGCCGACTTGATCCACGGGTTGTGGATGAACGGGTCCGCCTGGTGGCAGCGGACGCACTGGATGTCCCCGGCGGGGACGTAGGCGTCGTCGAACCCGGGGTCGTCGGGGCCGGGCAGCACGCCGAGCAGCCGGTTGTTCTCGCCGATGCGGGTCCAGGGACTGTTGTCGGCCGACTCGAAGAAGCAGGTGGCGCCGGTCTCGGAGTTGTAGCCGATCATCTGGACCGAGTCCGGGATGTCGACGTTGAAGACGTCGTCGCGCCCGTCGTGGCGGCAGAAGCTCACCCAGACGACCTCGGGCCGGGGCGTGCCGTCGGCGTTCCTGCCCTCGTAGCGCTGGAGGCTCGAACCCGGCATGCAGTCGCCGATCTGGAGACTGCCGTCGTCGCAGGCGTGCAGGCCCGGGTTCTCGAAGATCTCGTTGCCGTCCTGCCGGATCCGGATGCGCGCGCCCTGGCCGCAGTCGACGGTCGGCGCCACGCCCAGGTGCGGCTCGCACATCGCCGCGTAGGCGCGGGCGCTCTTCGGCATCGGCGGGTTCGCGCCCTCGGGCACGCACTGTCCGGCAGGTGCGGACTGCCCCTGCACCAGACCCGGCCCGAGCGCAACGGTGAGAAGCAGGGCGGTGAGTGCGCGCACGGCCTACATCTCCAGGACGACTTCCTTCTTCGCGTTCGACTCCAGCGACTGGACCTGGCGCTTCAGGTACTTGTTCAACTGCCGGTCGTAGCGGCTCGTGGCGCCGGCGTGACGGGCTCGCACGTAGGGCTCCCAGCGGGCCTCGCCAGCCGCCTCGACCTGGTCGCCCATGACGGTGACCCGCTGGATGATCCGCTCCTCGTTGAAGTCGTTCAGCACGAAGTGCTGGGTGCAGCGGTTGTCCCACATGGCGAGCGTGCCCTGCTGCCAGCGGTAGCGGACGGTGAAGCGGGTGTTCGTCGCCCAGCGGGTCAGGTAGCCGAGCAGGTGGTCACTCTCCTCGTGGCTGAGCTCGACGATGCGCCGGGTGAAGTGCTCATTGACGAACAGCGACTTGCGGCCGGTCTCCGGATGCACGCGGACGACGGGGTGGATCGTCATCTTCTCCGGCTTGCCGTGCGGCGTCGCGTCGTGCAGCGCCGTCAGGCCCTCGCAGAGTTCCTGCAGCGGCGGCGACAGTTCTTCGTAGGCCCTGTACATGTTGGCCCACATCGTGTCGCCGCCGACCTCCGGGCACTTGACCATGTTCAGGATCGCCATCACCGAGGGGCTCTCCTGGAAGCTGATGTCGCTGTGCCACTCGTCCGCGACGCCGCCGCGAGTGGCGACCAGCTCGAAGACCTCGGGGTGGTCGAGGAAGGGGTTGTTCAGGTGCGGGTGTCCTTCCAGCTCGCCGAAGTGGCGGCCGAAGGCGACGTGCTGCGCCACGTCCAGATGCTGGTCGGGAAAGAAAAGGACCTGATGGTCCAGCAGCAGGCCGCGGATCGTTGCGGCCTCCTCCGGGCCGGCGGCGGCCAGCGGCAGGTCGTGGATCTCGGCGCCCAGGGACCCGGAGAGACGGACGACTCGATGGCTCATGGGAGTTTCTCCTACGGTTGGACGGACGAGGCTATCTCTAGACTCCGGGTCATGCGAAACAGACTCGGTCTCGTCGCCGCCGCCCTCGCCGCGGTCGCCCTGTCCTGCTCGGAGCCGCCGGAGCAGGACGAAGGCCCCCGCGTGGAGGCGGACGGCACCGTTCACGTCCCGGCCTTCGACCTGCCGGAGACCTCCTACTTCAGCGACGAGTCGCGGGCGGCGATGAAGCGCTTCCGCGAGGTCTACGGACCGGAGTTCGGCACGTTCTCCCAGGGTTGCGCGAGCCTGAACGACGTCGCCGGCGACCCCGAGGCGATTCGGGCCGCGCGCCAGTGCGTCGCCGACGGCTACTACAGGACGGCCATCTACCGGGACACCGTCGCCAAGCACCCGGTGAAGATCACCGCGGAGACGATCGCCGGCGTCTACACCGAGGTGTTCGTCCCCGAACGCGGCGTCGCCGAGGAGAAGGAAGACCGGCTGCTGATCAGCATCCACGGCGGCGGCTTCCGCGTCGGCGCCCGCTACTTCAGTCACACGGAGGCGATGCAGGTCGCCGACATGGGCGGCTACAAGGTGGTCAGCCCCGACTACCGGATGGCGCCGGAGGCCACCCATCCGGCGGGCGTCGAGGACGTGATCGCCGTCTACACGGCAGTGCTGGAGGACTACGAGGCGTCGAAGATCGGCATCTACGGCTGCTCGGCCGGCGCCATGCTCACGGCGCAGACGGTCGCGTACATCCTCGAGCACGACCTGCCGCTGCCGGGCGCGATCGGCCTCTTCTGCGCCGGCATACCGACGACCGACGGCGACATGCCCGGCGTCTTCAAGATGGGCCGCAGCGAGAGCGCCTTCCTGGTGTCGGCAATCAACGGCTTCCCGCGCCCGGTCGAGCCGGCGGAGCCGCCGCAACCGAGCGGCTACTTCCGCGGCGTGGAAGCCGGCGACCCCGTCGTCGCTCCAGGCGACCACGATGACCTGCTCGCCCGTTTCCCGCCGGCGCTACTGATCAGCGGCACGCGCGACTTCGCGCTCGGAGGCGTCCTGGCCAGCCACAACAAGCTGGTCAGCCTCGGCGTCGAGGCCGACCTGCACGTCTGGGAAGGCCTCGGACACGCGACCTTCGCGTTCAACCCTCGCTTGCCCGAGTCGGACGAAGTGCACAACGTGATCGTGCGCTTCTTCGACCGGCACCTGTCGCGGTAGTAGCGCTCAGTTGTACCAATAGATGTGCTCGTCGTCCGCGGCGTCCGGCTCGAGCAGCGTCTTGTCGATGTTGATCGCGCTTCGCGTGGCCCACGGCCAGATCGGCGCCGCCTGTTCCTCGTTGTGCTCGGCGAGGAGCTTCTTCAGGGCCGCGACCCGCTCCGGCTCGGAGTCGGCGAGGTTGTTCTGCTCCGTGGGATCCTTCTTCATGTTGAAGAGCCATACCCCCCCGGGCGGTTCGCTGATCTGGAGCTTCCAGCCGTCGGCGAGGACGACCTGGTAGTCGCCGGTGCGCCAGAAGAGACGGTCGTGGGGCGCGCCCTCGACCTCGCCCAGGACGTGCGGCACCAGGTCGACGCCGTCGATCTTCCGGTCGTCGGGCAGGTCGACTCCCGCCGCGGCCGCGGCGGTCGAGAAGATGTCGAAACCGTGCACCGGGGCTTCGTAGGTCTGGCCGCCGTCGAGGCGAGCCGGCCACTTCAGCAGGAACGGCACGTGGATGCCTCCCTCGAAGAAGCTGATCTTCCAGCCGCGGAACGGTTCGTTGACGCGCGGCAGGCCGATGTAGGCCGGCGCGCCGTTGTCGGAGGTGAAGAAGACGAGCGTGTTCTCTTCGAGGCCGTTCTCGCGCAGCGCCTCGAGCACCCGGCCGACGCTGCGGTCTAGCGATCTCACCATCGCGGCGTAGACGCGCAGGCGATGCTCCTCGATGTGTGACAGCGCCTCGTAGTCGGCGCGCAGCGCCTGCAGCGGCGTGTGCACCGCCCAGTGCGCCAGGTAGAGAAGGAAGGGCCGGTCCTTGTTGGCCTCGATGACCTGGACGGCCTGGTCGGTGTAGTAGTCGGTCAGGTACCCGCCGGGCTCGAAGGAGGGACTGTCGTTGAACGACGCCTCGTAGCGCACGAAGCGCCACAGGAAACGGTCGATCCCGTCGAACTCCTGCTTCGAGTTGACGACGTTCGGGTCGTCCTCGGGCAGGTACAGGCCGCTCCGCATCAGCAGGCTCTCGTCGAAGCCCTGCTCGTGGGCTCGCATGCCCTCGCCCGTGCCGAGGTGCCACTTGCCGATGTGCACGGTGTGGTAGCCGGCCGGCTTGAGCAGCTCGGCGAGCGTGATCTCGGAGGGCGGCACACCCTTCTCCTCGATGGGAACCGTCGCCCCTTCCGGGTTGCCGCTCGTCTGCCGGAGTCTGCCTTCCGTACTCGAGAGCCGGGGCACCATCGTGGCGAACCCCGGCGGCGTCGGCGTGAACTCGAACCCGAAGCGGGTGCCGTAGCGGCCGGTCATCAGCGCGGCCCGTGACGGCGCGCAGGTGGCGTTGGCCGAATAGCCGTTGGCGAAGTGGACGCCGTCGCGCGCCAGCGAGTCGATGTGCGGGGTCGGCACCGACCCCCCGGCGACGCCGCCCCCGAGCCAGCTCAGGTCGTTCCAGCCCAGGTCGTCGGCGAGGATGACGACGATGTTGGGCGGCCGCTCGCCGGCGGGCCGTCCCTGGGGATCGGCGCCGGACTGCCAGTCGATCGCCTGGGTCGGACCGATCTCGGCGGGCTGAAACTGTGCAGCCGCGCCCGTGGCGCCGGCCGCGAAGGCCGCGGCGAGCCCGAGGGCGACCAGGCCGCGTCGTGCGCCGCATCGATTCATCATTCTTGTCCTTTCGAGTGGTTGGGGCGATAGCCTACGAGATCAACGCGATGGGTCCCGTTCTCTTCATCTGCCTTCTGATTGCCGTCACGACTGCAACACATGTGCAGCCAGCGGCGGCACAGAACAACTCCTCCAGGATCGCCTTCGTATCCAATCAGGACGGCAACCCGGAGATCTACGTCATGGACGAAGATGGCTCCGACCTGACGCGGCTGACCAACAATCCGGGCTTCGATGGTGCCCCGACGTGGTCGCCCGACGGCACCCGGATCGCATTCGCATCATCTCGCAACGACAACGCCGACATCTACATCATGAACGCCGACGGCTCCAACGTCGTCCGTCTCACCAGCCACGCGGCCAACGACGGCGGCCCCTCCTGGTCGGCCGACGGCTCGATGATCGCCTTCGATTCGAATCGCAGCGGCAGCTCTCAGGTGTGGCGCACCAACGTCGACGCCGGAAACTGGGGATACAACCTCACGCAGCTCACCGAAGACCATCCTCTGGGGCGCGTAAACAACTTCGTCGCCTGGTCGCCCGACGGTTTGTGGATCGCCTTCGAAGCCGACCGTGACCGCGACGACCCGGAGATCTATCTGGCCAACGCCGTCGATGGCACCAACCAGCAGCGATTGACGTTCACTCGTGCTCTTGACGAGGTCCCCAGTTGGACACCCGACGGCAGGCAGATCGTCTACTCCACCGATCGCGACGGGGCACCGCAAAACGGCAACTATGAGATCTACATCATGAACGTCGATGGCTCCGACAAGCGCCGTCTGACCACCGCCCCAGGTGCCGACTCCAACCCTTCGGTGTCGGCCGACGGCACCCGGATCGCCTTCGATTCTTCGCGCGGCGGAGGGAGCGAGATCTATGTCATGAACCTGGATGGCTCCAATCCGATTAGACTGACGGGCACAGGATCCAACAGCAACCCCGCCTGGTCACCGTTCTAGCGACACCAATAAGACGGATGCCGCTCCCGGCATCCGAATCAGAGAGAGGAAGCGTTCGACCCATGAAGAGAGGCCGACTTGCCTTGCTCGCCCTTGTCCCGATGTTCCTGGCCGTTCCGGCGTTTTCCCAGGACGGCGCCGACAACGAGAACGAGAGAGTGAAGGGCGCGCACGAGAACCAGTCGCCCGAGGCGCGGCAGGACGACCTCGGCATCACGGTTCCCGTGCCGACGAGCCACCCGGGCCGCCGCTACCCGGCCGAGCACCAGTTCCCGACCGGCCCGGCCATCGGCGAGCGCCTGCCCGAGTTCGAGCTGCCGAACCAGGACGGCGAGCTGATCGACTTCCACGCGGACCGGGGCGACTCGAAGGCGGTTGTCGTCTTCTATCGCTCCGCGGTCTGGTGACCGTACTGCCGCACGCAGCTGGTCGAGCTGCAAGACAACCTGGAACTCTTCGCCGCCGAGGACATCAAGGTCTACGGCATCAGCTATGACACGCAGGAGCAGTTGAAGACCTTCGCCGACGATCGGGACGTCACCTACGACCTGCTCTCCGATGCGGACTCGGCGGTCATCAAGCGCTTCGGCATCCTGAACACGACGATCGATCCCGACGCGGATGTCCTCAACCGGGCGACCCAGAAGGGCTTCTACGGGATTCCCTTCCCGGGCGTCTACGTCACGGACCGTGACGGACGGGTGACCGAGAAGTTCTTCCACCGCCACTACGCGACGCGCACGTCGGCCGGGACGATCCGCGACAGCGCGATCGGCCGCATCCTCGCCAAGCACGAGGTTCCGGCCGCCGAACTGGGCGACGAGCACGTCGAGGTCTCCGTCTTCCTCGCCGACGAGGCGCTCAAGTTCGAGTACACGAGCACCCTCCACGTGCGGTTCGAGGTCGTCGACGGCTACCACATCTACGCGGATCCCCTGCCCGACGGCTTCATCGCCTCCACGGCGACGGTCGTGCCGACCAAGGGAGTGAGGCTCGGCGAGCCGGTCTACCCGCCGACGTCCGAGCGCGAGTTCCCCGAGCTCGGCGTGACGCTCAACGTCTACGAGGAAGGCACGACCGACATCGCCATCCCGATCGCGCTGAACGCCGAGATTCTCAACTGGCCGATCCAGGACAAGCCGACCGAGATCGAGATTCCGGTCGACGTCGTCTACCAGGCCTGCAGCGAGACCGTCTGCTACGTGCCGAAGGAAGAGACGGTCGTGCTCAAGGCACCGATCGAGCCGCTGGTGATGCCGGGTCGGCGCAGGTAGCCGCCGCCGGCCACCTCCGACTCGGCGTCGGGCCGCTCACCAGCGGGGCTGGCCGCAAAGGGAGTCCCAAGCATGGCTCGATCTTTCTCGCAAGTGTTCACGCTGATCGTTGCGATGGCTGCGGGACTGCTCGCTTCTGCAGCTGGCGTCGGCGGTGCCGCGGTGGCGCAGGACGCACCGCGGACCGAGCTGGGTGCACGTCTTGTCGAGCACCATGGCGACGAGGCGTTCCTCCGCCTGGAGGACGTGAAGCTCCGAAAGAGTGTCGCCTACCCGGACGGGGCAACGGTCGGCGCTCTGAAGACTCGGGCGGGCGCCTACCAGGCCTATCTCTCCACCATCGCCGCGGTCGAAGAGGAGGCCGGTGTCAAGACCCTGCTCGTCAACAGCGTGTTGAGAAGCAACAGGGTACGCCCCGACGTTCACTGGACGCGCTGCGACTGGGACATCGTCGTGGTGAAGCACTATCCGAGCTGGCGTGCCTGGGAGAGAGTCGAGAGCAGCGGGTTGCGGGAGGCGGCGTACGTCCATCGCGAGGCGGCCGTGGCGAATGATCACGTTGTGGTGGCCGTGCCCCTGATGGTCAGAGCGACGCGGCAGTCACGCCCGGACGACCCCACCGACACCATGATCTACATCATGAACCACCTCGAGCTTCGCGAGCGGGCAGAGTACGGCGACGGCTCGTACCCCGGATCGACCGGCATCGAAGCTTACGAGCGCTACAAGGGCGGTGGCCCGCTGGCCAACGTGCCCCGCGAACTCATCATCATCGCCGAAGTGCCCGCCGCCCTCAACGGGGCCGACGCTCACTGGACGCGCCTCAACATCGTGCGCTACCCCAGCCTGCGCGAAGTCGTAGAGCTGACCCGGCCGAGCGATGATCCCGAAAGCTGGTGGATGATGCACAAGCACAAGGAAGCGGCGGCAGCCCGGCACTGCGGCCCGATCACAGTGCCGACTTTGCCCGAGTCGAGTGTGGATGCCGCCTCGAGAGAACCCTGACTACACCCCAGTACCCGGCGACGCGAAGGAGACCAAGTCACGCGTTGGCCCGGAGTGGCCGGCCTCGTCGAGCGCTTGACAGGGCGGGAGAGCTTTCAGCCCTGCCTCACGATCTGCCGGAAGATCGTGAAGCAGGAGCCCGTCGATCTGACGGCGGCCTAATCGGCGAGCAGCTAGAATCCCTGTAGCCGAAGTACGGCGAGAGGGAGCCTTCGACCATGGAAGGACGCCACATCGTCCAGGCCGAAACCCCCTGCGGCACGACGCCCGGGTACATGCCCGGGTTCGGCAACGACTTCGAGACCGAGGCCCTGCCGGGCGCTCTGCCGCAGGGCCAGAACAGTCCGCAGCGTTGCGCCTACGGGCTCTATGCCGAACAGCTCTCGGGGACCCCGTTCACTGCGCCCCAGGGCGAGAACGAGCGGACGTGGTGCTACCGCATCCGCCCCTCCGTCAGGCACACGTCTCGCTTTCGGAGCATCGACCTGCCGTACTGGCGTTCGGCGCCCCACGTCGTCGACGACGTCGTCTCGCTCGGTCAGTACCGCTGGGATCCCGTGCCCCACACGACCGAGGCGCTGACCTTCCTGACCGGCATGCGCACGATGACGACCGCCGGCGACGTGAACACCCAGGTCGGGATGGCCGCCCACGTCTACCTCGCCACGGAGAGCATGGTCGACGAGTACTTCTACTCGGCCGACTCGGAACTGCTCGTCGTGCCCCAGGAGGGACGGCTCGTCTTCTGGACGGAGCTCGGCCGGATCGATCTCGAGCCGCGGGAGATCGCGATCTTGCCGCGCGGCATGGTCTTTCGCGTCGAGGTCGAGGACGGCCCGGCCCGGGGCTTCGTGTGCGAGAACTACGGCGCGAAGTTCAACCTGCCCAACCGGGGACCGATCGGCGCCAACTGCCTCGCCAACCCCCGCGACTTCAAGACGCCCGTCGCGGCGTTCGAGGATCGCGAGGTCCCTTCACGGCTGGTGATCAAGTGGTGCGGTCGCTTTCACGCGTCGGACATCGGTCAGTCGCCGCTCGACATCGTCGCCTGGCACGGCAACTACGCGCCTTCGAAGTACGACCTGGAGGCCTTTGCGCCCGTCGGCGCGATCCTCTTCGACCACCCCGACCCGTCGATCTTCACGGTCCTGACCGCGCCCTCGGGTGTGCCCGGCACCGCCAACATCGACTTCGTGCTCTTTCGCGATCGCTGGAGCGTCGCCGAGCACACCTTCCGGCCGCCCTGGTACCACAAGAACATCATGTCGGAGCTGATGGGCAATATCCACGGCATCTACGACGCCAAGCCGGAGGGCTTCGCGCCGGGCGGCCTGTCGCTGCACAACATGATGCTGCCCCACGGCCCCGACGCCGACGCCTTCGAGGCCGCGACGTCCGCCGAACTGGCTCCGAAGAAGCTCGAGAACACGATGAGCTTCATGTTCGAGACCCGCTTCCCACAGCACCTGACCGAGTTCGCGGCCCGGGAGGCGCCGCTCCAGGACGACTACACGGACTGCTGGACGGGGCTCGAGAAGCGCTTCGACCCGGACGACGGCTGATGGCAAGGGCGTTCGCGTCGGCGGGGGACCTCGCCGGGACGAACAAAGGAGGGGATCGGTGACGAAGACGAAGCAGTGGACCTTGCTCACGGCCATCGTCCTGCTGGGCTGTGCGCCGGGCGGGAACGTCGACGAGGTCGAGGCGCCGGAGGCGCAGCGACCGCCCAACGTCGTGCTCATCGTCGCCGACGACCTGGGCTGGCGTGACGTCAGCTTCAATGGCGGCGAGATCGCCACCCCCAACATCGACCGCATCGCCACGGAGGGCGTCAGGCTCGATCGCTTCTACGTGGCGCCCATCTGCTCGCCGACGCGCGCCGGCCTGATGACCGGCAGGCATCCGATCCGCTACGGCATGATGCGCGGCGTCGTGATGGGCTACCACGACTACGGTCTCGATCCCGGGGCGACGATCGTGCCGCAGGTGCTCGCCGAAGCCGGCTACGAGCACCGGGGCCTCGTCGGCAAGTGGCATCTGGGTCTGTCGCGCCGCGAGTACCACCCCCTCGAACGCGGTTTCACGCGCTTCGTCGGTCACCTCGGCTGGGGCTTCGACTACTTCACGCATGAACGCTACGGCGAGGTCGACTGGTTCCACGACGAAGAGTCGGTCGACGAGCCCGGCTACAGCACGGATCTGATCTCCGAGCACGCGGTGCGTTTCGTCCGCGAACACGCCGGAGGCGACGCGCCCTTCTTCCTGTTCGTGCCCTACAACGCGCCGCACTCGCCCTTCCAGGCGAAGGAAGAGGATCTGCCGCTCTACGAGGACCTCGAGCCGGTGCCGATCGAGGCGGTCGTCGGCGCGGGCGTGCCCCCGGAGAAGTACGAGTGGTTCGGCGGCCATGCGATGAGCCGGGCCCGCCTCGAAGACGTGGAAGGCCGGCTCCGCAACCGGAGGATCACCGGCGCGATGGTCCACGCGATGGACGCCGGCATCGGCCGCATCCTCGATGCCCTGGACGAGGCCGGCGTGGCGGACGACACCCTGGTGTGGTTCTTCTCGGACAACGGCGGCGACACGGGCATCGGCGACAACCGCCCCTTCCGCGGCTCCAAGGGCAACGTCTTCGAAGGGGGGATCCGCGTGGCGGCGGCGGCCCGCTGGCCCGCTGGTGGAGTGAGCGGCGGCGGCGCCGTTTCCGCGCCGCTCAACTACCTGGACGTCATGCCGACGCTCATGGAGGCCGCGGCCGCTTCGGATCGCCCCGACCTTGAGCTGGACGGTCGCGATGCGCTGCCGGCGCTTCGGGGCGATGAGGTGGCCGGCGAGCGCGACTTCTACTCCTACTGCGCCCAGTTGAGCAACGAGCGCGAGCAGCTCATGGCGATGGAAGGCGACTGGAAGCTGATCGTCATCGGCCCCGAGCCGCTCGATCGCGCGGCGCTCGCCGAGTCCCAGACGCTGCTCTTTCACCTGGGCGACGACCCCGGTGAGCGGAACGACCTGTCCGACGAGCACCCGGAGATCGCCGGGCGTCTGATGGAAAAGGCGCTGGCGTTTCGTGCCCTGCAGCCCGAAGAGCACGTGCCGATCTTCTGGGAGGGCCGCGACGGTTTCGTGGCGCCGGAGAGGTGGCGGCTTGCGGAGTAAGCTGATAGGCGTGGGTGGCGTATGAGGGCGTTTCTCTACCTTGTCGCAGGGGGCCTGGCGGCGATGATGCCCGTCGCGCAGGCGGCGAACGGCCAAACGGCGCGCCCGCTGTCGGCCTTCTTCGGCTTGGACAACGCCCTGCCGGCCGGGGCGAACTTCCTCTGTCAGGGCGCGTCCGGGCAGGACGGCATGCCGATCGTGCTGTCCCATACCGTGGACCCGGAGACCTTGCAGGCCGAGGACTTCCGGATTGTCACGCGGTCCGGGTCCGAACGCACTCCCATCTGCTCAACTCTCCGGCCGGCCGGCGATCCAGGCGAGCTCAGGACCGTGCTCCTCATCGGCGAGTTCGGCGACGCGGCCGACGACCCGCCGGCGAGAGTGCTCGTTGTCGGCGACCTGTTTTCGGATGGAGTGGCCGGCGATCCGGTGAACTTCCGCGGAACAGAGACGGACGTCACGCCGCTGGATGCCGGGCCTTCGCTCGTGTTCGCGGAAGTGGTACCCGAGGACGGATGGTCAACTGAGGGCCGGGGGTCCGCCTGTCCGGAAGGCATTCAGCAGGTGGTCCGGGTGACCTGGGCCGGCGGCGTACGACTGCCGAATGGCGACGACCCCGGCGACGCCGAGCGCGCGCTCTATCGCGTGACCGTGGAGCGCCCGGACGGCTCGAGTGACGAGATCGTTCCGGCGGCGCTCGCGGATCTGGGCGACAACGACAACAACCACCTTCTGTGCCTCGATACGTCCGCCCCGGCGGTCTCCGTCAGCTTCCCGGGTGGCCATCTGGTCGACCCCAATCAGGATCTGAATCCGGATACGCGCGTTGCGGTCGGCGGGTCAGAAGACCCGCGCACCCAGAGATAGGGTGTTGCCGGGGCGCGCTGGTAGCCCGTACGGGATTCGAACCCGTGTTACTGGCGTGAGAGGCCAGCGTCCTAGACCCCTAGACGAACGGGCCACGCGTGCGCAGGGCTGCGCAATTTAGCACAGTCGGCTTGCTTGCAGCTCGGCCGGCGGGCCCGGAATCAGGGCTTCCCGCGGTGGTGTTAGGTTGCCGTAGTGGCTCTCCGACGCGGCATCTTCTGGCGTGCCTCCGGACTGCTGGCCGTGGCCCTGGGGCTCCTGCCGCTCGCGCCGGCTTCGGCGCAGAGAGACGACGAGCCGGAGACGGAGATCCTCTCCCACGAGGAGGGGACGATTGTCGTCGGCCGTGACGCCGCGGCCCTGCCCTGGGCTCGCTCTTCCTCCGGGCCGCTCGTCGCGCTGGGTTCGGTCGTCGAGGTGCTGGGAGGGGATCTCGAGAGGGGTCCGCTCGGCGAAGCGCACACGCTGCGCGTAGCCGGGCGGGAGGTCGTGCTCGGGCCTCTGAGCCGGACCGTCACGGTCGACGGCGAGGTCCACAACCTGTCGATCAGGCCCTGGATCGAGCCGGAGCCGGAGTACCCCGACGAAGAGGAGGAGGAAGACGGGGAGACGCCGGATTCGGAGGGGGATGGCGAGGAGGAAGAGCCTGAACCGGAAGAGGAAGAGCCAGAGCCGCTACCTGAGCCGATCGAACCGCGCAAGCTGTTCGTGCCGGTGGACGCGCTGGCGCGGGCCTACCCGGAAACGCTCGGCTTCCGCTTCGACTTCGACCGGCGGCGGGGCCTGCTTCGCGTCGACAGAACCGGCGAACGCCGACTCGACGTGGACGTGGACCGCGTTCACGACCTCGGCGCGACGACGCTCGTCGTGACCTTCTCCAACCGGCCTCGCTTCCAGGTCGACCGCTACCGGGCGGGCGTGCGGCTGAGGCTGCTGAGCGGGGTCATGGAGCCGCGCCGCCGGGTGCGCCTGAACGATCCCCTCGTGCGCTGGATCGAAGTGCGGGAGCGTTCGGTCGACGTTGGCCTGGCGCCTCTCGCCGAGGCGTCAGAACCGTACCTCCTGGGCCGTCCGCCCCGGGTCCAGCTCGTCTTCGACATCACGCGGCGCCGGCCGGGACTGCAGCCGCGCGCGACGTCGCGGAAGGAGGAGGAACGCCGGGAGTTCCGGATCGTCCTCGATCCGGGCCATGGCGGAACGGACAACGGCCTGCGGGCTCCGTCCGGCGAGACCGAGAAGAACCTCGCGCTCCGAATCGCCGAGGCGCTCAGGTCCCACCTGGAGTACGAACTGGGGGCGCGGGTGGTGCTGACCCGCAGCGGCGACAGCACGGTCACGCTCGAGAACCGGACCTCGCTGGCCAACCAGTACGAGGCGGATCTCTTCGTGTCGCTGCACGTGGGCGGCGGCGCGACGGTCATGCCGGGAGGCGCGTTCCAGACCTGGGTTCTCGATCCGCCGCCAGCGCCGCTCGAGGAGGAAGAGGCGAGCGGGTCGGAAGACGACCCGGCTCCAGAGTTCGCCGAGGGCGAGCCGGAACCGGCGCCGGAGCCGGAGGCCTTCGAGGACGAGGAACTCGACGACCTCGAGGCGGAACCAGAAGAAGAGGTGCCGGCGGTCGTGATCCCGCCGCTCGAACCCTGGGATCGCGTGCACGATGCGGAGCTCGAGCGGAGCGCGCTGCTGGCGCGGCTGATCCAGACCCAGGTCGGCGACGTCCTCGGCCTGCCGAACCGGGGCTTCCAGCGCGCGCCCCTGCGGGTGTTGACCGGGGCGTCGATGCCGGCGGTCCTGATCGAGTTCGGATACGAGGAAATCGGGGAAGAGAAGGCGCCGGTCTTCGACGGAGCGCGCGGCCGCGAGGTGTTCGAGGCGATCGGCCGGGCAATCCGCCTCTACCGGGGCGTCATGACGGGCGCCGCGGAGACGGCCGCCGCCGGGACGCGGTCGTGAGGCGGCTGCGTTCAAGCTGCCGGCCCCTCGCCGCGGTTTCGCTGCTCGTGTTGCTTGGGGCCTGCGGCGGCGGCGACGTGGACGGCGAGCTGAACGGCGAAGTGGAACTCGTCCCGGAGGGCGAGGACTTCTTCGCGACCCTCTGCTTCCCGGCGGCCGACGGCCTGCTCCGTTGCGAGCCGCGGCCGATCCCGGCCGCAGGCAGCGTAGAGGAAACGGCCGCGGCGATCGTCCAGGCGCTGATCGAAGGTCCCGGTCCGGTCCCGGTCGGCGCCGACTCGCCGGAGCCGGTCGATGAACTGTTCCCCGTCCTGCCGCCCGCCGTCGGGCTGCAGGCGTTCGACCTGGTCAACGGCGTCGCCTACGTCGACCTGACGGTTGCGCAGACCAGCTCCGCGCTGCGCTTCGAGCGCCCGGCGATGGGGTTGCGCGACGAACTGCTCGCCGTCTACAGCCTGGTGAACAGCCTGACCGCGAGCAACCTGGGCATCGAGCGCGTCGTGCTGATGTGGAACGGCGAGCAGCGCCTGACCTTCGCCGGCCACGTCGACACGACCCGGCCGCTGCTGCCCGACCTCGACCGGAACGCTGAGCCCCTCGCGGACCTCTGAGCGATGCCCGGAGCACAGCCCCTGATCGGCGTCTTCGACTCGGGCGTCGGCGGCCTGACCGTGGTCGCGGCGCTCCGGCGCCGCCTGCCCGGCGCCTCCATCCTCTACCTCGGGGACACCGCCCGCCTGCCCTACGGGACCAAGTCGCGGCGAACGGTGCTCCGCTACTCCCAGACGAACGTCGACTTCCTGGAGCGCCGGCAGGTCGACGCCCTGGTCGTGGCCTGCAACACGGCCTCCGCCATGGCGCTCGACGACCTCGCCGTGCGGGCGCCGCACTGGGGCGTGCTGGAGCCGGGCGCCTCGGCCGCGGTGGCGGCGGCGAGCCGGCACATCGGCGTCATCGCCACCGAGTCGACGGTGCGGTCGGGCGCCTACGAAGAGGCGATCCGCCGCCTCGACCCGCGCCTTCGCGTCAGTCAGCGGGCCTGTCCGCTGCTCGTTCCGCTGGTCGAGGAAGGATGGGAGGAGGACGAGATCACGGGGCGCATCGTGGCCCGGTATCTCGAACCGCTGCTGGCCGAGGGGATCGACACGCTGTTGCTCGGCTGCACCCACTACCCGATGCTGCGCGGCGTGCTGGAGCGGGTGTGCGGCCCGGAGGTCACCCTGGTCGACTCGGCCGAGTCGACCGGCGCCCTGGTCGAGCGGGAACTGCGCGCCGCGGGCTGGACGGACGGCGCCGGGCACGGACCGGCGAGTGTGAGACTCTTCGCCACGGACGCGGGTCCGCGGTTTGCGAAACTGGCCGAGCGGATCCTGGGCGAGCCGGCGACGCTCGAGTGGATCGACGTGGACGAGTCGGAAACAGCAGGAACCCTGGGAGCAGGGGAGGAGGGCGAGACATCGTGACGAATCGAGGTGGCGGCTTCAGCCGGAGCGGCGACAGGTCGGCTTCCGCCCTGCGCCCGGTGACGATCGAACTCGACGCGATGAAGTTCGCGGAGGGTTCGGCGCTGATCGAGTGCGGCGACACCCGGGTGCTCTGTTCCGCCAGCGTGGAGCGGCGGGTGCCGCCCTTCCTGATCGGCAAGGGACAGGGCTGGCTGACCGCCGAGTACGCGATGCTGCCGCGGGCGACACTGACCCGTTCGAGGCGGGAGGTGTCGCGCGGGCGGCCCTCGGGGCGGACGGCGGAGATCCAGCGGCTGATCGGTCGTTCGCTCCGGTCGGCGGTCAACCTGAAGAAGCTCCCGGAAGTCACGATCGCGATCGACTGCGACGTCATCCAGGCCGACGGCGGCACCCGCACCGCCTCGATCACCGGCGCCTACGTGGCGACCGTCGCGGCGCTGTCCCGGATGCTGCTCGAGGGCGACCTGAAGAGGTGGCCCTTCGTCCACTCCGTGGCCGCGGTTTCGGTCGGGATCTGCCAGGACGAACTGCTGCTCGACCTGGAGTACGTCGAGGATCGGGACGCCCAGGTCGACCTGAACGTGGTGGCGACCGGCGAGGGCGACCTGATCGAGGTCCAGGGCACCGCGGAGGGCCGCGTGTTCACGCGACCCGAGTTCGACGGCCTGCTCGATCTGGCGCTTGCCGGGATCGCCGAACTGACCGAGCTGCAACGGAGCTGCCTGGCGCCGCGCCTGGCGGAGATGGAAGAGGCGCTGGAGCGCCGCCGCAGCGGTCCGGCCAAGGCGAAGGACGAGGCCAGTCTCTGGGGCCGGCCCCCGCGCTCGTAGCGTTCCTTGAACATCCACCTGATCGCGATCGGCGGCACCGGCATGGCGCCGCTGGCCTGCCTGCTCCGGGAACTCGGGCATCAGGTGCGAGGGTCGGACGGGCCGCTCTACCCGCCCACCAGCGACATCCTGGCCGACGCGGGAATCGAGCCGATGGTCGGCTACGACGCGGCCCACCTCGAACCGCGGCCGGACCTCGTGATCGTCGGCAACGCGGTGCCGCGGACGAACCCGCAAGCGGTCGCGACGGAGGAGCTCGGCCTGCCGCGGCTGTCGATGCCGGAGGCGCTCGACCGCTTCATCCTCCGCGACCGCCGGCCGCTGGTCGTCGCCGGCAGCCACGGCAAGACGACCACGACGGCGATGGCGGCCTGGGTCTACTCCCGCGCGGGCGCCCATCCCGGTTATCTCATCGGTGGCGCGCCGATCGGTCTGGCCTCGGGGTTCGCGCTCGGCGGCGGCCCGCGCTTCGCGATCGAGGGTGACGAGTACAACGCCTCCTACTTCGATCGCGGGCCGAAGTTCTGGCACTACCGGCCGGAGACCGTGATCCTGACCAGCCTGGAGCACGACCACGTCGACCTCTATCCCGACTTCGAGGGGCTGGAGCGGGCCTTCCTCGGTCTCGTCGAGCGTCTGCCGCCGACCGGGCTGCTGATCGCCTGCGCCGACTATCCGACGGTGGAGCGGCTGCTGCCGGCGAGTCCGTGCCGGGTCGCGACCTACGGCACGGGAGGGGGCGACATCCGGCTGGTCGGTCCGGTCGAGAGCGGCGAGAACGGCATCGCGTTCGAGCTGGTAGACGGCGACGGCCGGCAGCGGGTCGAGCTCGGCGTCTGGGGCGAGCACAACGCGCTGAACGCGATGGCGGTGTGGGCGGCGGCTCGCGCCGACGGACTGGAGCGGGACGCCGTCCTGGACGCGCTCGCCACCTTCCGGGGCGTCAAGCGGCGGCTCGAGGTGATCGGCGAGGCTGCGGGGGTGGTCGTCATTGACGACTTCGCCCACCACGCCTCGGAGGTCGCGGCGTCGCTCGCGGCGCTCCGGCAGCGCTTTCCCGGCCGCCGGTTGGTCGCCCTGTTCGAGCCGCGAAGCCTGAGTGCGGGCAGGCTGCAGTTCGCGGCCGACCTGGCGGCGTCGCTGGCCTCGGCCGATCGCGTCTTCCTGGCCCCCGTCTTCCACCGCGAACGACTGGGCGAGGAGGGCTTCGACCCGGAGCAGGTGGCGGCGGAGATTGCACGACTCGGCGCCGCGGCTACTGCCTGCGGTTCGAACGACGGACTGGCTGAGGCGGTGCTCGCGGAGGCCCGGGCCGGCGACGTCCTCGTCACCATGTCGTCGGGGTCCTTCGATGGCATGCCGCGCCGCCTACAGATGGCTCTCCAGGATCTGCCTGTCTGACAACCCCGGCAGCCTCAACTCCTCAGCGCCTCCCGCCGGCAACACACGGCGCGGTGCCAGCCCAACGAGCTCCGTCTCGACGACGCGCATACCTGCCGCGGCCGCGAGCTCGTCGGCCAACCGCACAACATCGAGCAGCGACGTCCGGTCGCAGTCCGTCAGGTTCACGCTCAACTGGGCCTGTCCGCGACTCTCCAGGAAGAACCCGAGAGCCCGTACGCCGGGCGGTCCGCCACCTGACTCCCGGAGCGACGCCGCGATCCGTTTCGCCGCGGCGACCTGATCCGTGTCGAGCAGCAGGTTGAATGCGACCAGGAACGGCCGCGCGCCGACACAAGCGACGCCGCCGGTCGGGTGGTGCACTCTCGGCCCGCGATCCGGCGGCCAGTCGCCGCTCGCCATCCGTCCGGCGAGCCGCGCGAGACCGCCGCGGCGATGGTCGGCAAGGGCAGCGCGGCCGGGATCGGAAGCGGCCTCGCCGTAGAGGAACACTGGCAGATCGAGCGCGGCGAGCGCGTCCGCGGCCCGCAGCGCGGCGTCGACCGCCGCCGGCATCTGCCCCGCCTCCAGGGGCACGAACGGCGCCACGTCCAGCGCGCCGAGAAACGGGTGCACACCGGAGTGCTCGGCCACGTCGATGCGCTCGATCGCTACCGCCGCCAACGCGGTCACAGCCCGCACCAGATCGCCACCCGCGCCCAGCAGCGTCAGCACGGTCCGGTTGTGGTCCGGGTCCGAAGACACGTCGAGCACCCGCACGCCGCGCGTCGAAGCCGCCTCCACACAGGCGTCGATGACGTCGCGTCGCCGCCCCTCGCTGATGTTGGGCACGCACTCCAGACGGACCATCCGGTCAGGCTAGCCGAGTGCCGCCAAGTGTCGGTCTTGTGTCGGTGCGCCGGCCCTCTGGCCGGCTGTCAGAAGAAACTCGCCGCGCAGCGGCGACCGCTCTTCCGCGTGCTCTCCCTGCCGTAGCTTGACTAAGGTGGTTGCGGAGGGCCACCATTTGGTCACAATGAGGTCGGTCGGTCTGAAGACGCTGAGCAGACGGCTCAGGCGCTATGTGCGGCTGGCGGCCGCAGGCGAAACCGTTCTCATCACGGATGGTGAACGCGTAGTCGCCGAGATGGTGCCGCCGCGGCCCGAACGGAGCTCTCTTGTGGCCGATGTCCTGCTGGCCGAAACCGTGCGCAACGGCCTACTGGCGCCGCCGGCCATGAGGGGCAAGGGTCCACCTTCCAAGCCCCCGCCCGTCATGGCACTGAACGAGCTCCTCGCCGGCCTGGACGCCGACCGAGAGGATCGGTGATTCACGCAGCCAGAGCGATGGGAATTCCGGTCCTGGACCTCGGAGGAGCATGATCGAAGGCCGCCACTACGCGGCGGCCACCATGATCGGCGCGCGCAAGCGCCAGGAAGACGCCTGGAGCGTCCAGGTCGTGGCTGACGACGACACAGGCGAAGAGTTGCTGCTGGCAGCGGTCGCCGACGGCCTGGGCGGTCTGCCCGCGGGCGACCAGGCCAGCCGGATCACGATTCGGAACTTCGCCGGCGGCTACCCGCTGATCACGAAGCCTCCGGTCGAGCGCTTGCGCGACTCGCTAGGCCACGCGAACCAGGCAATGAGGACGGCGATCGAGGCCGATCCGTCACTTCGGGGAATGGGCACCACGCTCGTGGCGGCGCTGTTCTTCGAAGACCGCTACCAGTGGCTCAGCGTGGGCGACTCGCACATCTTCCACTGGCGCGCCGGCGACCTGGAGCGCGTCAACCCGCTCCACACCTACGGCCGCGAACTCGACGCCCGGGCCGCACGTGGCGAGATCAGCGCGATGCACGCTGCCATCCACCCGGAACGCGCCGCAATCACCAGCGCGGTAATGGGTTTGCCGCTTGACGAGGTGGCCGAGGGTGAAGTCGACCTGGCGGCCGGCGACACCATCATCCTCGCGAGCGACGGCGTCGAGACGCTCGCCGACGAAGAGATCGCCGCGATCTGCGACGACCACCGGTCAGCGGGAGCGTCGCGGATCGCCGAGGCGATCATCCGGCGGATCGAGCAGCGGGCGACTCCCTGGCAGGACAATGCGACGGTGGTGGTCGTGCGCCCGCCTTCGCCAACGGACCAGGGCGAGGGAGCATCCGCTACGGTAGATTGACTCGGTCCCGATCCTGATGACAGGGAGGATGCAGCCGATGAAGAGAACCATCGTGCACGCCGCGTTCCTGGCGGTCCTGCTGGCGGCGGCGGCCGCCGCCTTCGAGGCCCAGCCGGTGACTCAGGAGGGTGCCGTTCTCGAGCCCGGAGACACGTTCTCGGACACGCTGAGTTCAGGCGACCCGGGCCCGGAGATGATCGTAGTTCCGGCGGGCACGTTCCGGATGGGCTGCGTCTCGGGCGTGGAGTGCAGCGAGAACGAGCTGCCGGTGCGGGAAGTGACGATCCCGAGGCGGTTCGCGGTCTCGAAGTACGTCGTGACGCTTGACGAGTTCGTTCGTTTCCTGCCGTCGGGGGCACAAGCCGGCTACAAGCAGCACGAGCCGGGCCGAAGCCCTGCCGGTTGGGTGTCCTGGTCGGATGCGCGGGCGTACGCGGAGTGGCTATCCGAAGAAACTGGCGAGCAGTACCGCCTGCTCAGCGAGGCCGAATGGGAGTACCTCTCCCGCGCGGGTTCGACGACTCCCTATCCCTGGGGCGAGGAGTTTGGCACCAACCGCGCGAACTGCTGGGCCTGTGCGGACGAGTTCCGATTCTCCGCGCCGGTGGGCCAGTTCCCGCCAAACGCATGGGGTCTACATGACATGCAGGGCAACGGCTGGGAATGGGTCGAGGACTGCTGGAACGACAGTTACGAGGGCGCTCCCACCGACGGCAGCGCCTGGCTCGAAGGAGACTGCTCCCGGCATGTCATCCGGGGCGGCTCCTGGCGAGACGGCCCCAAGGAGATGCGCTCAGCGTTCCGCTTCCCCCTGGCCGAGCGCTCTGGCTTCAGGGGCGAGAACTTCCGCGTCGCGCGCGAGCTGCCTCCCTGACGTCCGGGCCGCGAGGCCCCACGCTAGACCAGCCGACCCAACAACTCCAGCGCCGGCGCAACCCGGATGCCCTCGGGCGCTACAAAGTCCTTCGTCCCCGTGGCCGACACCTGCCACGCCTCGCAGTCCGGGAAGCGGACCTTGAAGTAGCGCAGATTCTTGTCGAGCCGCCCGTCCGCCCACTTGCATTCGACGCAAAGCACAGGCTGGTGGCGGTCGGTGACAATGAAGTCGACCTCGCGGCCGTCCGTGTCGCGGAAGTAGCGAAGTTCCAGGTCGAGGCCTTGGGTGTCCTGCTGATGGTGGACCCACTTGAGCAGGTGGCACGCGACCAGGTTCTCGAAGCGTTGCGCGTCCGTCGGCACGACCGTCCAGTCGACGTGGTAGTGCTTCTGCTGCTTCTTGACCGCCCGGATCGTCGGGGCGCCGAAGGGCGACAGCCGGAAGATCGCGTAGAGCCGTTCGAACGCCCCCAGCCAGTCGGCGACCGCCTTGTGGCTCACCTGCAGGTCCTCCCGCACGGCATTGATCGAAAGCGGCGAGCCGACCAGCTCCGGGAGCCGGAGCATGAGCAGTTCGAGCCGGCCGAGGTCCTGAATGCGTTCGAGACTCGTCACCTCTTCGCGGATCAGCAGGGTGCGGTGCTCGCGGGACCACCTGCGGGCCTCGACTTCGCTGCCGCCGAAGTAGGGCTCGGGGAAGCCGCCGAGCAGCAACAGATCCCGGAGTTCGCCGGCCGTTCGCAGCTCGAGTTCGGCGGCGGACAGTGGGTGCAGGCGGAGGAGATGGAAGCGGCCCTGGAGCGAGTCGCCGCCGAATCGGTAGGCGTCGAGCCGGGCGCTTCCGACCACGAGGATCCGGCGCTCTGTCGCGGCCCGTGCGTCGTACAGTCCCTTGAGGTAGTTCCGCCAGGCCCGATACTTGTGGATCTCGTCGAAGACCCAGAGGTCGCCGGTCGGGAGTTCGCGTCTCAGAATGTGCTCGCGATCCTCAGCGACGTCCCAGTTGAGGTAGCCGTCGTCGGCGCCGGGCAGGCTGCGGGCAAGCGTCGTCTTGCCGACCTGCCGGGGGCCGGCGACGAAGACCATCTTCCGCGCGAGGTCTCGTTCGATCTGGTCCGCCAGATACCTGGTTGCGGTCGCCACGGCCCGAGAGGCTACCAAGTTTTTCGACTACAGTCGAAAATGTCCACGGATAGTTTCGGCTGCGGTGGAAAATGTCCGCGTTGATTCCGGGTCCTGTTGAGCGCCGGTCCGAGGTCGCGAAACCCGCCGTTCCTGAAGCCCGCCCCGCGCCCGCTGCGGCCGTTGACCACCCCTGACAGCCGTGCTACGTTACCGCCGCTTTCGGGCCCGGGCGAGTGAGGTGAGAAGACCTCGATGGACAAGGGTGTGCCCGGACGACCGCGGGACGAGTAGCTGTGGACTTTGACGCCAGCCTCCTGGTCATCATGGCGATCTTCTGGGCCACCTATGTGGTGGTCCGGTTCTACCTCGTCCGGCCGATCATGCGCATGCTCAAGGAGCGCGATAGCGAGATCGTGACGGCCCAGGAGACGTTCGACCGGGCCCAGGCCGAGGTCGAAGCGAGAGTCGAGGCGCAGCGCGAGAAGCTGAAGGAAGCCCGCGCCGAGGCCGCCGCGCACCGTGACCGGATGCGCAAGGAGGCGCAGCAGGCCCGTGAGACGCTGGTCGCCGAGGCTCGCCAGGAGGCGGATGCCGAACTTCAGCAGGCGATCGCCGCGCTCGACGCCGAGACCGCGGAACAGCGCCGCTCGCTGGAAGCCCGCGCCGAGCGGCTCGCCGCCGACATGACGGCCAAGCTGATGGGAGCTTCTTCGTGAGCCGTTCGACCGCCCTGAAGACCGCCTCGCTGGCGCTGTTCTGGGCGCTCTTCGGCGGCGTCGCCACCGCGTTCGGCGCGGAGGTCGGCGAGTCGACGACGTTCCTCGGCCTGCCGCGCTGGGTCTTCTCCTGGTTCAACATGATCGTCTTCTTCGGCGGTCTCGGCTACCTGGTCGGGCCGATGGCGATCAGCGCGCTCGAGAATCGCCGGGGCCAGATCCGCGACAGCCTGATGACCGCCCGGCGCCAGCGCGCGGACGCGGAAGAACTCCACGCCGGCCTCGACGACCAGCTCGCCGCCCTGGAGGCGGAGGTCGCCCAGGCGGCCGAGCGCTCCCGGCAGGAAGGCGAACGCGACGCGCGGGAGATCGCGGCCCTGGCCGAAAGAGAGCGCGAGCGGATGCTGGAGCAGGCCCGCGCCGAGATCCGGAACCGCACGGCGCGCGCCCGGGTCGAACTGGCGCAGCACGCGGCCCGGCTCGCCACCTCGCTCGCCGCCGAGCGGCTGGAGCGCGAAGTCGACGCCGCCGCCCGCCGCCGCATCCTCGACCGCGGACTGCTCAGCCTGGAGAGCCGGGCGGACGACGCTTCGGCCGGAGCCGACGCACGATGATCTACCGCTACGCACGGCCCTACGCTCAGGCTCTGATGGGCGCCGCCGGCTCACTCGAGGCGGCGCAGGCGACGCGCGATGAACTCGCCGCCTTCGCGGAGGCGATGCGGGTCGTTCCCCGCCTGGGCCGGATGGCCTCGAATCCCGGCGTGCCGCCGGCGACCAAGCGCGCCGTGGTCGACGAGATCGCCGGCATCCAGGGCGCGGACGAGTTGGCGCAGCGGATGCTGCGGCTCTTGCTCGACAACTACCGCCTGGTTCACCTGCCGGCGATCCTGGAGGCGATCGACGAGCTGCTCGACCGGGCCCATGGCGTGGTCAGCGCCACGGTGACCGCGGCCGAGGAACTCGACGAGGACCAGCGCGCGCGCTTGGAGAGGGCGCTCGAGCAGTTGTCCGGCGCCGAGGTCCGGCTGGAAGCCCGGGTCGACCCGAGCCTGATCGGCGGCTTCGTCGCCCAGTTCGGGAGCTACCGCTATGACGCGAGCGTTCGGGGCCAGTTGGCCGTACTGGAATCCAGATTGACCGCCGAGTCGGCGACAGCGGCGGCGGAAGCCTAGGAAAACGTCACGATGTGGAGACGCTCCGCAGCCTCGGAGCGCCACCTATCAGGGGGAGTGGAACGAACATGCAGGTAAGAGCCGATGAGATCGCAGCGGTCCTCGAGCGCCAGTTGGCGGGTTACGAGGCCGAGGTCGACGTCGCCGAGGTCGGCACCGTCCTGAGCGTCGGTGACGGCATCGCCCGCGTCTACGGGCTGGAGCAGGCGATGGCCGGCGAGCTGCTGGCGTTTCCGAACGACGTCTACGGACTGGCGCTGAACCTCGAAGAGGACCAGATCGGCGCCGTGCTGATGGGCGAGTCCCGGCTGGTCGACGAGGGCGACGAGGTCCGCCGCACCGGCCGCATCATGGAAGTGCCGGTGGGACCGGGGATGGTCGGCCGCGTGGTCGACCCGCTCGGCAACCCGGTGGACGGCAAGGGACCGATCGAGGCCGCGGACAGCTACCCGCTCGAGCGGATCGCCCCCGGCGTCGTCGACCGCGAGCCGGTGTCCGAGCCGATGCAGACCGGGATCAAGGCGATCGACTCGATGATCCCGATCGGCCGCGGCCAGCGCGAGCTGATCATCGGCGACCGGCAGATCGGCAAGACGGCCGTCGCCGTCGACGCGATCATCAACCAGAAGGGCGGTGACGTGATCTGCGTGTACGTCGCGATCGGCCAGAAGCGCTCGACCGTCGCCCAGGTCGTCAAGACGCTCGAGGACAATGGCGCGATGGAGCACACGATCGTCGTCTCCGCCTCGGCCTCCGAGCCGGCGCCGCTCCAGTTCATCGCCCCCTACGCCGGCTGTGCGATGGGCGAGTACTTCCTCTACAACGGCCAGCACGCGCTGGTGATCTACGACGATCTCTCGAAGCAGGCCGCCTCCTACCGTGAGGTCTCCCTGCTGCTCCGGCGCCCGCCGGGCCGCGAGGCCTACCCGGGCGACGTCTTCTACCTCCACTCCCGGCTGCTGGAGCGGGCGGCGAAGCTGTCGCGCGCGAACGGCGGCGGCTCGCTCACGGCGCTGCCGATCATCGAGACCCAGGCCGGCGACGTCTCGGCCTACATCCCGACCAACGTGATCTCGATCACGGACGGCCAGATCTTCCTCGAGGGCGACCTCTTCTTCTCCGGCGTGCGGCCGGCGGTCAACGTCGGCATCTCGGTCAGCCGGGTCGGCGGCAACGCGCAGATCGGCGCGATGCGCAAGAACTCCGGCACCCTGCGCCTCGACCTGGCGCAGTACCGGTCGCTCGCGGCCTTCGCCCAGTTCGGCTCCGACCTCGACCGGGTCACGCTGCAGCAGTTGGCGCGCGGCGAGCGGCTCGTCGAACTGCTCAAGCAGGGGCAGTACGCGCCGCTGTCGATCGCGGACCAGGTGCTCTCGATCCTGGCGGGCACCCGCGGCGCGCTCGACGACCTGAAGGTCGAGGCGGTGCGGCCCTTCGAGGACTTCATGCACCGGCACTTCGTGAACGAGGAGCCGGAACTCCGCGACCGGATCCGCGAGGAGGGCAAGCTCAGCGACGAGCTGGACGCCCAGGTCATGGAGGCGATCGGCCGGGCCTTCCAGCTCTTTGTGGCCGAGAATCCCGACGCCGCGCTGGAAGAGAACTAGGAACTCACGGGACGCTTTCGAGGTAGGCCCGAACGATGGCGAGCCTGATCGATCTTCGCCGGCGCATCCGCACGGTGAAGAACACGCAGCAGATCACCAAGGCGATGAAGATGGTCGCCGCGGCGAAGCTGCGCCGGGCCCAGGACCAGATCCTCGCGACGCGGCCCTACGCCCTGGAGCTGCGCAAGGTCACGGAACACCTGGCCGCCGTGGCGGCCGGCGAAGTCGAGCACCCGCTGCTGACGCCGGCGGGGGGCGCCGAAGCGGGGGAGTCCGCCGAGGCCGGTTCCGGCAAGACCCTGGTCCTGGTGGTCACGGGCGACAAGGGACTGTGCGGCGCCTTCAACGCCCACGTCCAGCGCCGGACCGAGCAGGAGATGGCCGCCCTGAACGGCGGCGGCGAGATCCTGGCGCTCGGCAACCGCGGCGCCGACTTCTTCACCCACCGCGGCGCGCCGATGCGCGGCGCCCGCCGGGGCCTGTTCAAGGACCTGAGCTACGCGACCGCACAGGAGCTGGCGGCCGAGATCTCCAAGGCGTACGCGGACGGTGAGTACGACGCGGTGTATGCCGTGTACAACGAGTTCATCTCGGTGCTCAGGCAGCGGGTGAGCTGGGAGCGCCTGCTGCCGATCGCCCGCGAGGACGTGGTCGGCGACGAGGGCGGCCAGCCGGAAGGCGACCACCGCCCGTACCTGTACGAACCGTCCGAGGCGGAGATCCTGAACGACCTCCTGCCGCGCTTCGTCACCTTCCAGATCTACCGGGTGCTGCTCGAGTCGCAGGCGGCCGAGCACGCGGCCCGGATGACGGCGATGGACAGCGCGACGAAGAACGCCGGCGAACTGATCGACACACTGACCCTGCAATACAACCGATCGCGCCAGGCCGAGATCACGACCGAACTGATCGAGGTCGTGTCCGGCGCGAACGCCCTCGAGGGATAGCGAGAAAACGGAGAAGCAACCGTGAACGACACGAACAACACGTCCGGCGCCACCGGCAAGGTGGTCCAGGTGATCGGCCCGGTGCTCGACATCGAGTATCCGGCCGAGCAACTGCCGGAGATCCTGAATGCGGTCAGCGTCAAGAACGACGACGGCAGCATCGACCTGACCGCCGAAGTGGCCCAGCACCTCGGCTCGAACCTGGTGCGCGCGGTGTCCATGCAGCCGACCGACGGCGTCGTCCGCGGCATGGAGGCGAAGGACCTCGGCGAACCGATCTCCGTGCCGGTGGGCGAAGCGACCCTGGGCCGGGTGCTGAGCGTGCTCGGCGAGCCGGTCGACACGCTGGGCCCGGTCGAGGCCCAGGAACGCTGGCCGATCCACCGCGAGGCGCCCGCCTTCGAGGATCAGGCGACCTCGACCGAGATGTTCGAGACGGGGATCAAGGTCGTCGACCTGGTGCACCCCTACACCCGCGGCGGCAAGACCGGCCTGTTCGGCGGCGCCGGCGTTGGCAAGACGGTGCTCATCCAGGAGCTGATCAACAACGTCGCCGTCCAGGGCGGCGGCTTCTCCGTGTTCGCCGGCGTCGGCGAGCGCACGCGCGAGGGCAACGACCTGCTGCGCGAGATGGTGGAGGCCGGCGTCGTCAACTTCGGCGAGGGCTTCCTCGAGAACTACGAAGAGAGCGGCAACTTCGACCTGACGAAGGTCGATCACGGCGCGCTCAAGGACAGCAAGGCGGCGCTCATCTACGGCCAGATGACCGAGCCGCCCGGCGCCAGGCTCCGCGTCGGTCTCTCGGCGCTCACGGTGGCCGAGTACTTCCGCGACGTCGAAGGCCGCGACGTGCTGCTCTTCGTCGACAACATCTTCCGCTTCACCCAGGCCGGCTCCGAGGTCTCCGCGCTGCTCGGCCGGATGCCCAGCGCCGTCGGCTACCAGCCGAACCTGGCGACCGAGATGGGCGCCCTGCAGGAGCGGATCACCTCGACCAAGAAGGGCTCGATCACGTCGGTGCAGGCGATCTACGTCCCCGCCGACGACCTGACCGACCCGGCGCCCGCCACCGCCTTCGCCCACCTCGACGCGACGACGACCCTGTCCCGCGCGATCGTCGAGAAGGGCATCTACCCGGCGATCGATCCGCTCGACTCGACCTCCAAGATCCTCGAGCCCGCCATCGTCGGCGACGAGCACTACGCCGTCGCGCGCCAGGTCCAGCAGGTGCTCCAGCGCTACAAGGACCTGCAGGACATCATCGCCATCCTCGGCGTCGAGGAACTGTCCGAAGAGGACAAGCTCGTCGTCGCCCGGGCGCGCAAGATCGAGCGCTACCTGTCGCAGCCGTTCTTCGTGGCGACCCAGTTCACCGGCCTCGAAGGCCGCTACGTGAAGATCGAGGACACCGTCGAGGGATTCAAGACGATCCTCTCCGGCGATCTCGACGAACTGCCCGAGCAGGCGTTCCTGATGGTCGGCACGATCGACGAAGCGGTCGACAAGGGCAAGAAGCTGCTGGCGGCCTAAGGCGGCGCCGAAGCGAAACCAGCGGAGCGAACGAACGTGGCCGGTTTGAACCTCATCCTCGTAACCCACGCCGAGAAGCTGCTCGAAATCGAGTGCTCGGACGTCGGCCTGCCCGGACGCAAGGGCGACATGGGCATCCTGCCGGGACATGCGGCGCTGATCAGCACGCTGCGTCCCGGCGAGCTCAGCTACCAGCCGGCCGAGGGCGGCGCGCGCCGCCTCGTCGCCGTGGCGCCGGGCTTCTGTGAGGTCGCGGACGACACCGTGACGGTGCTGGCCGAGACCGCGGAGCCGGCCGAGGACATCGACGCCGCGGCGGCGACGACCGAGCGCGACGAGCTGGCCGCGGAGTACGCGCGCGCCAGCTTCGAGGACCAGGCGGGCCTCAAGGACCGCGTGGATACCGCGCAGGCGCGGGTCGACGTGGCGGCGCGGGCCTAGGCCTTAGGGCCGCGGCGGCGAAGGTCGCCGGCCTCCGGCCGGCGGCTGTGTCCCTCGGAAGCGGACCAGAAGGTCCGCGCACCCAGAGATACGGGGTCGGCACGGGCGCACTTCTGTTCTGCAGCCCCACGCCGTCACTGCAGGCGGTGGGCTTGCAGTAGAGATTCCCGCCCCGGGCAAGGTCGTTCTCTGGGTGCGCGGGTCTTCCGACCCGCTGCCGCCGAAGGCGGCCAGAGAAACGCGCCGCGAAGCGGCGACGATGCCGGACCAAGTCCCGCACCCGGGCGGGTTACCGCCTTCAGCCACCCTGCTCCGCTGCTAGACTCCCCCGCTCGGGAGAGGTGCTGGAGTGGTCGAACAGGGCTGCCTGCTAAGCAGTTGTCCGGGGTGACTCGGACCGAGGGTTCGAATCCCTCCCTCTCCGCCAGACGGCGTCGAGTGCCGAGATTCAGGAACGCCTAAGAGAGGCGATCGAGTCGGGGGATGACGCCGGCGTGGAGGCGCTCCCGCCTATGAGGGTCGGCCGCATCCCGGGCGCCTAAGCCCTTGCGTGGTGCCCTCGTCTAAGGAGCGCTCCGGCCACGCCAGACGATCCAGCAGAAACGCGACAGTGTGAACAGCCCTGCCGCTACGCCCAGCGGGATGATCAGGTTGGTCGCTTGCACGGAACCGAAACCCCGAGTGGACAGGAAGACGGCAAGCAGCGCGGCCGCGAACACCGTGAAACCGATCGTTTCCCATCGGTCGAGCCGGAAGTTCGGGACTTCGGTCAGACGTTCCAGCGGACGAGTCGTCAGGATGCTCCGCAGGCGGTGGTAGTCCCATAACAGCAGATAGAGCGCCGCCAGTGCCATCAGGAACGTGACAGCCGTGGTCAGGCCGAAGCCTAGCGCGATGTTGATGACGTTGATCGACACGATGATCGGCAGGAAGCACACGGCTCCAACGTGGGCGAACCGGGGCACCAGCAAGAGAGCGCCTGCGACGACCTGCGTGGCCCCGATGAAGTTCCAGAACATGCCCGTCTGGTACATCGCCTCGAAGAACGCGCCAATCGGCTCGTCCACCGGAATTGTCGTGAACCGCCGGCCGAGTAACTTGACAAGACCGGTCGGAATGAACCCGGCCGCGAGCAGGATCCGCGTGAACACCGTGAAGCGCAGGAGCAGCCTCTTCGACCGAACCCAGAGAAAGAGGTGGTCAAGCGCAGTTACAAACGCTCCGTCACGTGCTTCAGGAGGCATTCAGGAGAGTACGCTGCCGCGACTGCGGAAGTTAGCGGCTGACCGGCCGTCGCATCGAGCGGAGCTTCGCCCAGTCGTCCGCGCGATCCAAACGCCCGTCATCCTCCGAGGTAGCCTAGCTCCAGTGCCTTCAGCACGGCGCGTGTCCGATCGCGGACACCCAGCTTCGACAACACGCTGGACGCGTGGTTCTTGACGGTGCCCTCGGCAATGCCCAGGGCGTCCGAGATCTCACGGTTGCTGTACCCGCCAGCCATCAATCGCAGGACTTCAAGCTCGCGGGCCGTGAGCCGATCGGGTGGATTGAGGGCATCGAACTCCGGACGCACATGCTCGAGACCGCGCAGCACACGCTCCGTGATTGCTGGACGAATCGAGGATTCTCCGCGTGACACGGTTCTGATCGCGTCGGTGAGCTGCTCGAGCGACACATCCTTCAGCAAGTAGCCACGTGCGCCCGCTTTGATGCCGTCGAGCAGCGCCTCGTCATCGTCGAACGTCGTGAGAAGAATGGTCGGAGGAAGCTCGTCGGTCCGCCGCAGCTCGTTCAGCAGATCAATCCCGTTCTTCCCTGGCATTCGAACGTCCAGAAGCACGACGTCAGGACGTTCGCGGCGAACGACCCTCGCACCCTCCTCGCCGTCGGCCGCTTCGGCCACGATGGACATGTCGCCGGTAAGGTCGAGCAGGGCTCGAAGTCCCCGACGCACGAGCGTCTGATCCTCTATCAGCACAAGACGAATCACGACGATCCTCCTTGCGCCGGCACGTGCGCGCGTACTTCGAAGCCCTGCCCCGGAACGGTGTTGAACTCCACGCGACCGCCGCGCTCCTCGATTCGTTCGCGTATGCCGGTCAAGCCATGCCCGGCTCTCAAGTCCACGGCGCCGACACCGTCATCTCGCGCGTGCAACGTGATCCCGTCTCCGTCCTGTCCGAACTCGATCCATAGGTGCCGCGCTCCGGCGTGGCGTGTAGCGTTCGTCAGGATCTCCTGCACGCAGCGGAACCAGGCATTGGCGTGGGCGGGGTCGTCGAGATAGAGCGGTTCGGGCATCTGGAGATGCACCCGCGGCACGTCAGTGATTGTCGCGAGCGGAAGCAGTACCGCCGACAGATCGATTCGGCTCGTCTGACGAAGTTGGCCGACGACGTCCCGAACATCGCTCAGCAACAGCTTGGTGATCGCATGGGCTTGGCGGACATGTTCGGCCGCGCGGCCGTTCACACGACGTGAGGCGACATCGAGCTGGAGGCTCAACGCCGTCAGATGATGCCCGAGGGAATCATGGAGGTCTCGCGAGATGCGGAGCCGCTCGCCAACCCTGCTGTTCTCGGCCAGTAGTTCCTGCGCGATCTTCAATTCGGCGTTCGCCCTGCCGAGCTGCTCGCGCGCCGCTTGCTCTCTCTGCCTGAGAAACGACTGCCCGACGTTGAACACGTGGCTCGCTGCGAAGGCACCGCCGCCGGACACCGCGGCGAGCCACGAGAAGCTGCTCCAGAAGATGGTGGTCAGGACGCCGCACTGTGCCGCGACCCAGATCCACACGCCTCGCCGCGACAAGACATACGGTAGTTCGCCGGCGACGATGACCAAGGTGATGCCGCACAAGTACTTGGTCATCCCATAGGCAGCCCATACCATCGCGAGCGCGGCACCGGTTTGGGCGCTTACCAGCAGGACATCGATCGTTGATCGCCCTTGGACGGCCGGCCGCCAGAGATACCAGGCGTAGGTGGCGCCGAAGGTAAGGAACGCTGCTGACCAGACGCCGGCCGGCCATCCACTCAGCCGGCCCTCGTACAGATCGACCCCGCTCGGCACCATACAGGCCAGCCAACCGGCGAATCCGGCGAGGTTGAAGCGCCCGTCGACCCGCATCAGAGTCCATCCTAGCGAGGCTGTCGTCTGTGAATACGTGCCGGAAGTCATGGGTAGCGACGAGGGCTTCCGGCACATGCATCGCCGTTCTCCGATGTCGATAATCCTGACAAGGAGAGGACGTGATGCAATTGCTGGCGGACGGAAGCTCGATCTTCAAGGACACGTGGCCGCACACGGTCAACATCATCGTGCACGTTGTCTTCGGCACGCTGGCGCTCGTGCTGGGAGTGATCCAGTTGGTGACCAAGAAAGGCGGCGCGTCCCACAGAGCACGAGGTAGATGGTTCCTGGGCTCCGTCTGGATCGTCGTGGGTACGGCAACGACGGGGCTGGTCCTTTTTGGGTCCCGCGCCGATCTCGTCGCCGTCACCCTGATGGCGGCGTACTGGGCCTACTCCGGCTTGCGAGCGCTACGCACGCGCCACGTTGGGCCGGTTGCGCAGGACGCCCTCGTCTCGGTGTGTGCCCTGGTCGCTTCCGTCCTGTTGGTGCTCTACCTGCAGACGGTGCGGGTTCCGTGGGCTACGGCCGTCGTCTATTCGACGCTTGGCACGCTGGTGCTGGTGTCGCTGTATGACCTCGCGCGCTTTGGGTTCCCGACACGATGGTTCGAGACGCTTTGGCTCTACGAGCATCTCGTCAAGATGATCGGTACTCACAGCTCGGTGATTACGGCGTTCGCGGGCACCGTGCTATGGGCGTGGCAGCCGTACAGTCAGCTCGTTCCGTCGGTGCTCTGGGTGGCTGTCATGATCGGGTACGTCGTTCGTGTCCGACGGCGAGCGGCCTCAAGTCTGCGTGTCGTGTCCGAGGTCGCAGCCGCGTCCGGGTGAGTGTCGTTAGGAGTTCGAGTTTACGGAACGGCGTGAGGGCGAAGACTCCGCACTGCCGAGCCGAGAATCCGAATTCCAGGCGGCAGTGCGGAAGGCCGTTGACCTAGAGGCAGCCGTCGCCTGTACCTCTAGCTCTGTCACAGAAGCCCTCGAATCCCGCCCGGCGTGTCGTTGGGCGACTCCTGGTGGCGTTCACCGAAAACCGCGTTCGGAGGCGTCATGCCCCGTGCTACCAACGGCGCATGACACGACTGGCGCTGGTTTTCTCCCTGGCTCTGCCGCTTAACGCATTCACCGCTGAGCAGCATCCGATCCAATCAGACGGCACGGCTCACGTCGAAGGAACCGTTCGCGACACGACGGGTCTGCCGTTGCCTGGCGCCATGGTCGAACTCGACAACTCCCTGGTCGCAGTTTCAGACGCCGAGGGCTCCTTCGAGATCGCCCTGGTATCCGGTACGCGCTACCTGGCGATCGTGAAACTCCCCGGGTTCGACCCACATGAATCCGTTTTCGAGGTGAGCGACGGGGCGCGACTCGACGTCGTGCTGGCGCTCAGCCCCATGCAAGAGCAGATAACCGTCACGCCCACGCTGCCGTCACCCGAGGAAGAGGTCGCGCGTCCCTTCCTGTTTCAACCCATCCAGGTCTACCGGACACCGGGCGCCGACGCTGATCTCTTCAGAGCCCTCCAGACACTACCGGGTGTCAGCGCACCTGACGACGGCGCGGGTCTGTTTGTTCGCGGCGGCGACGTCAGCGAGGTGCTGGTGTCGCTCGATGACGCCGTGATCGCCCACCCCTACCGGAATGAGACACCGACCGGCGGATTTCGGGGCACCGTCGACCCGCTGCTCATATCGGGGCTCAACTTCAGTACTGGCGGTTTCTCCGCCCGCTACGGCAACGTCCTCAGTGGTGTTCTGGACCTGCGCGGGCTCGAGCGGCCCGACGCGCGGCAGACAACCGCAACGTTCGGACTTGCGGGTGCGTCCGCCTCCATCGCCGCACCGGTCGGCGACCGATTCGGGGTGCGGGGAGCGTTCAATCGAACCCTCACCCGCCTCCTCTTCTCCGTCAACGGGAGCCCGCGCTCGTTCGACCCGCCGCCCGAAGGCTGGGAGGGGTCCGCCGGGTTCACCTGGAATCTGGGAAGAGGCGGTCGGCTCAAGGCCTTCGGGTTGATGCAGAGTGACCGGGTGGGCGTCGGAATCGAGCAGGACGCGTTCACGGGGTTGTTGCAGTCCTCGACGAGCCACAGGTTCGTCGGCACGCGGTGGGATGGTCCGCTTGGAGGCTGGGCGGCCTCGGCGTCTTTCGGCAGCGACGACTACCGGCGCAGCACCAACGTCGGCATACTGGACCGGACCGTCACCGACCGCGTGGCATCGTGGCGATTCGGTCTGAGCCCACCACCGGCCGGTGCGGTCGAGTGGCGCGTCGGCGCAAACGGCTCTTTCACCGAGGCGTCGATTGCCGGACGCGTACCGGTGAGAGGAGGCGACCTGGGTGGCGTTGGCGGTGACACCCGGTTTGATGCCGCCGTCGACGACTGGTTCGGAGGCGCTTATGTGGAGGCCACGACACACGTCGGGGCCGTGTCGGCCACGATCGGGGCGCGCGCCGATCGGTTCGGTCTGGCGCGCACGACGACCATCGATCCACGGCTCAACGTCCGCATCGGTCTGGGCCGCGCGCATGCGCTGCGCCTCGCAGCCGGTGTGTACCGTCAGGCCCCCTCCCCCTCGTACTACGACCGCGAACGAGGGGCTGCGCACCTGCCACCCATGCGGGCGCTGCACTACGTCGCCGGATACGAGACCGGTCGCGAGGCGGAAGGCCTTTACGTTCGGGCAGAGGGGTTCCTCAAGACATACACCGACCTCCCGCTCGAAGATCGCGTCCGGGGCTACACAGCCGACGGGTACGGCTCGGCCCGCGGGGTCGATCTGTTCGTCCAGTGGTTGTCAAGCCGACTCGAGGTGCGCGGCACCGCCAGCTGGCTGCGAGCCAAGCGGCGATGGACGCCGGTCGACCAGCGCGAGCGATACGACCTTCCGGACGGGACCTGGACACCGGACTTCGAGATTCCCTCGTGGGTGCAGGTCATCACCAGCGTGCCTCTCTCGCACGGTGTGAGCGTGAGTGCGTCGTGGCGGTCGGCCGCCGGCCGACCCCACACCCCGATCGTCGCTGGCCGGGCGATCGGCGACAACTTCCTTCCCGTCTTCGGTTCCGTCAACTCCGAGCGCCTCCCGCGCTACGAACGGCTTGATCTCTCCTCGAGCTGGCTCATACCGGCTGGCGATGGGGCCGTGATCCTGTTCCTGTCCGTCGACAACGTCCTCGGACGGGCCAACTTCTTCGACTACGTCTACGCCCGCGACTATGCGTCACGGCAGCCGGTCGTCAACGCTGCACCCCGGGCGATGTATGTCGGCGTTTCCATCAGGAGGTAATCGTGGCAAGCACCCGCATCGTGGCAGTCGCACTGGTCGCAGCGATGACTGCGCCAGCGTTTTCCGTAGCCCAGGAGGTCGCGTGGCCCGAGCTCACCGAGCGGCTCGAACGCGCGGCACTGGCCGGATCCGGACACGAGCTCCGGGCCGTTCGGATGGATCTCCTCAGACAGCTGATTCAGCCCGCGGAACAGGCGCCCGGGCAGGCATTGCTGGAGTACGCGATCGCCTACGTCGCGTGGCGGTCGGCCAACCTTGCGGATGTTCCCGGACAGGAACAGGCTGACCTTCTCGATGACGCCGTGGAGCGGCTGGAGGTTCTGGTAGACGCCGATCCGGAAGACATCGAAGCGCGCGCGTTGCTCGGAGGGCTCTACGGTTTGCAGATCGGGCGGGATCCGTCCCGGGGAGCCGAGCTGGGCGTGCGTGCCTCGGGCGCTCTCGACCGCGCCGAGGCGGCGGCGCCCGACAACCCGCGCGTCGCGCTTCTGCAAGGCATCAGCGCGTTCCACACGCCGGCCAGGTTCGGCGGGGGCCTCGACAGAGCAGAACGGCTGCTTCGTCGCAGCCTCGATTCGTTCTCGCGCGAGCCGCTGGACAAACCGTGGCCCAACTGGGGGCGGTTCGACGCCCACGTCTGGCTTGGCCAGACACTCGCTCGACAGGACGACACTTCGGGGGCCCG
The DNA here is from genome assembly GCA_965116955.1 of Thermoanaerobaculia bacterium. Lineage (GTDB taxonomy): Bacteria > Acidobacteriota > Thermoanaerobaculia > Multivoradales > Multivoraceae > Multivorans. The sequence continues at coordinate 1,401,942 of OZ220742.1, forward strand.
CGCCGAGTACGATGCGGCCTTGTCCTTGACGCCCGATTCGGGGTGGGTGAAGTTCGTGCTGCTGCCGGCCCTGAATGGCACCGATCGACCTTAGAGGGGTAGACATGGCACAGGTTAGCGATGCGTCGGCGCCCCACAAGCGCTACCGCCCCTGGCTGGTTGTCGCCGGCTGGATGACGGCTGCCGTGATCCAGGCGGTCGCGCTGGACGCGTCGTCGGCGGCGCCCTTCCAGGACGCGTTCCCGAACGGGGTTTTCAGCCATGCGGTGCTGGGCATCCTCGTCTGGCAGGTGTGCCGGGCGCATGCCTACCTTGAGCTCTGGAAGCGCCGTCCCCTACGTGCGGTGTCTGTGCATGCCACCGCGGGGGTCGTAGCGCTCGCCATCTGGAGCGGAGCCGAGGTGACCTACACGCGCCTCCTGTACGGGGAGGACTTCTGGCCACTCGTGTACGCCAATAGCTGGGCGCTGCAACTGCTTAGCGCCGCGCTCCTGTATGCGGCGGCGGTCGGGCTCGGCGTCATCGTGCAGAGCTTCGACCGGGAGCAGCTCCGTCGCCAACGTGAAGCCGAGCTCGAACTCGTGGCCCGGGACGCGGAGTTGAACGCCATCAAGTCACAACTGCAGCCGCACTTCCTGCTGAACTCGCTCAACTCGATCCTGGCGCTCGTCGAGCATGATCCGGCGAGGGCGAGCGCCATGCTTGAACGGCTGGCCTCGTTCCTGCAGTCAGGGTTTGATCGTCTCGACGAACCGCTCGTTCTGCTGCGCCGTGAACTGGACACGGTTCGCGACTACCTGAAGATCGAGCAGGTTCGATTCGCGGATCGCCTGCGATTCACCATCGAAGCAGATGGCGAAACGGAGCAGGTATCCGTACCTCCGTTTCTACTGCAGCCACTCGTCGAGAACGCTGTCAAACACGGTATCCAGCCGCACGCGCGGCAGGGCGAAGTGCGCGTCGCGGCGCGTCGTCAGGGCGCCCGCGTTCACGTCACGGTAACCGACACCGGGAGCGGTCCGAACGCCTCGCACGGGACGAGCGGCAGGGGTCTCGACCTGACTCGACGGCAACTGCGTGCAACGTACGGCGACGACGGGGCGTCGATGACGATGTCCCGCGAAGAGAACGGTGGCTTTACGGTGAATCTGGACCTCCCGGCAGAACCTGAGCCACTCGGTGGTTCCTCCTCACCTGCTGTCAATGGCTCCTGACCGCCTCCGCCTGATCGTGGCGGACGACGAGGAGTTGGCACGACGGCTCGTGCGGGACTACGCGGCCCGATGTAGCGGTGTGAGCATCGTGCACGAGTGCGTTGACGTGGAGACGCTAGCCGCCGCGCTTGAACAGGGAGGAGCGGACGCAGCGATTCTCGACATCCGAATGCCGGGAGGCGACGTGTTCGAGGTGCTTGAGGACATCAGGCAGCACCAGCCGTTGCCCGCCCTGGTCTTTGCGACCGCGTATGACCGTTACGCCGTGCGCGCGTTCGAGTTGAACGCCGTGGATTACCTCGTGAAACCCTTCACGGAATCTCGTTTCGCGGAGACGATTGGGCGACTGCGGCAGGACCGACGGCCAGGTGCACCCGCCGACGGCGTCCCGCGTCTGCTGCGTGATCTTGGGCGCCGCCCTGACCGTCTGCTCGTGCCTGCGGGGCGACGCATCGTACCCGTCGCCGTCTCCGCCATCGGCTGGATACAAGCGGAAGGGGACTACGCACGAATTCACGCCGGCAACAAGAGTTACCTCGTGTACCGCACGCTCAACGAACTCGAAGAGAGGCTGGACCCAGCCGAGTTCCTGCGGGTACATCGCTCCGCGATCGTGCGGCTCGATCAGATTCTCGAGGTGGTACCCATCGGAAGTGGCCGCTATCGCTTGGCTCTGAAGGGCGGTGGAGCCCCGACAGTCAGCCGTGGCCGCGCCCAGGCGCTCAAACGGCTCATCCTGTGACACGAGGCGACTTCAGGGCCCCGGGGCGCGAAGATCTGCGCAGTTCGATGCCGGGGCGATCAGAAGAGGAAGGGCTCCAGCAGGAGATGGATCCCGTTTGCCGCGCTGTGGCAGGCGATCGAGTAAGGGAGACCCCATCGCCAGAACATCCAGCCGAGCAAGAGGCCTGCGATGCTGCTCTTCACGGCCATGCCCATCATGTAGATCGGCCCCGCTACGCCGCCGTAGAAGATGTGCGCGATGCCGAACGTCAACGCCGACACGCCCAAGGCCACATGGAAGATGGTGCGGGGATTGTCTGTGAAGCGAGCGGTGAGCCAAGCCAGTCCACTCAGCAGGCCGAGCCGGAAGACAATCTCCTCCATGATCGGCCCCTGGACGACAGCTGACAGAGGAGAGAACCGAGACCAACGCGAGACCATCTGCTCGTAGATGGCCGAATCCGCTATTGCCATGCCGTAGTTGGCACCCAGATTCGCAGCGCCGAAAGCGACGCCCAGCCCGAGCGACAGAGCCGCGAGTCGGAGATGCTCGGCCGAGGTCCGATGGGGCATTGGCCGGCACCGAACCAGCGCCGCCAGGCCCAGCATCGACGCGATGAACGCCGAAAGCCCGCCCAGTAGGGCCCCGCTACCGTCGGCCCGGTCGGGGAAGTACAAGAGCAGCGACACGGCGAACGCGATCGCGGCAGCGGCGAGGAGCCTGGTCCACCAGGGTCGGACCACGGCCGCCTCGCCCGTCGGTCCCGTGGACAAGCCGCCCTGCGTGCTTCCGACCTCTTCCCTCATGGCTTCCCTTCGAGTCTGGACTTGCCGTCCCGTGACCTCTACACGGATACGAGCCGCCCTTGGTTACGGTTCAACACCGCAAACGGGGAGGTCAGTTCCCAGAACGACTCCACGGCATTGCACCAGCCTTCGAAGTCCCGCCTCGACACCAAGCCGCTTCTTTTGCTGCTGGAACAGGTGACGCAGGCCTACTACGAGGACCTTGACGACGCTCTGCCCCACAGCGAGCGCAGAGAAGACGTGGTTCGCGATCGCCTTGGCCGTCGGTCCTGCGATCGCTGTGTCGTCGAGGCAGTCGAAGGACGAAACGCGCGGCCCGACCGCACGCGGGTCCCGAGCGGCTCTCCAACTTGACAACTTGACAGGTTGGCTGCCAGAGTCGGTCCATGAAGGCGCTTCCGGTGGCCGAGTTGAAGGCCGAGTTCTCGAAGGTCCTCGCCGACGTGCGTCGCGGCGAGCGCATCGGTGTCCTGTACGGGAGGTCGAAGACCCCGGTCGCCATGATCGTCCCGTATGAACCGGCGCCTGCGGGTCGGCGCGAGATCGGTTTCCTCGACGGCGAGGTCACGATCGAGTTCACCGACAGCTTCGAGATGACCGAGGAGGAGTTCCTCGGCGACGCGTGACGTATCTGCTGGACACTCACGTCCTGCTGTGGACCATCGGCAGATCGACCGAGCTGTCCCTCCCAGCTCGCGAGATCATTGAAGACTCGCGCAACCGTGTATTGGTGAGCACCGTGTCGTTGTGGGAAGCGTCGCTGAAGTACGGGTTGGGAAAGCTGAAGCTCGACCCTCTGGTTCCCGACGAAGTCCCAGACCATTGCCACCGGCTCGGCTTCGAGATCCTCCCGCTGGAGAGCGGCGACGCGTCGAGCTACCACGTCCTGCCGCGCGTGGACGGGCACCGCGACCCGTTCGACCGGATGCTCGTTCACCAGTGTATTCGGGGCAACCTGACTCTGGTCAGCCGCGACCGTCGGATGAAGCGCTACCGAGCCCACGGCTTGCGGTGTGTCTGGTAGGGCCGGTGATAGCGGCGTCGGCTACCTTCGAGACGGCCGTGCGTCCCTACTCCCCCCGCTGCAGCACCGGATAGAACTGCGTGAACACGTTGTCCGTCGCCGCATGCTCCGCATGGCAGTCGTAGCACCGTTCCTTCGGGAACGCTGACGCCGACTCTCTCAACCCTCCGGAGCGGTCGCGGAAGCTGAGGTAGGCCCAGCCTTCGGGGTAGCGCTCGCTGTCCTTGACGGCCACTTCCATTCCCAGGAAGTCCTTCTCGAAGAAGCCGGCCTGGTTGATGGACTCGCGGGAGCCGGGGCGGAAGACGTCCATGGGGAGCATGGTTCCCTCGGGGAACTCGCCGGTCTCCATGAAGTAGCGGTAGGCCTCCGGCTGGATGTAGACGTTGGTGAAGGCGCCGGGGCCTTCGCGTTCGGCGGCGTCTTCGTCGTAGCTGAGGCCGAGCGAGGCTCCGACGAAGACCCAGGTGCGGTAGCCGTCGGGGCGGATGAGGTCGCCGTCGGCAGTGTAGGTGGGGACGGCCATGCCGTCGAGGGGCGGCTTGGCGTCGTCCGACTGTTGGGCGACGGCGACGACGGCCGCGATCAGAAGGATGAGGGCTGCTGCGATGGTGGTGTTGCGCACAGGCGTTCAGGTCCAGCTCAGGTCGTGCTTCGAGATCGGAAGCGACCGGATCCGCTTGCCGGTCACGGCGAAGATCGCGTTGCACAACGCCGGCGGCACCGGCGGCAACGCCGGCTCACCCAGGCCGGTGGGCTGGTTGTCGCTCATCACCCAGTGGACTTCCACGGGCGGCGCCTGGTCGATGCGGAGCAGCTTGAAGTTGTGGAAGTTGCTCTCGTTCGTGCGGCCGCCGTCGAAGGTGATCTCCTGGTCGAGCGCCTGGCCGAGGCCGTCGAGGGCCGACCCCTGGACCTGGTTGACGGCGTTGCTCGGGTTGACGAGCTGCCTGCCGACGTCGCCGGCGACCCAGATCCTGTCGACGCCGAGTTCGCCGTCCCTGCTGACGGTGGCCTGGACGACTTCGGCGAAGTAGCCGCGGTGGCTGAAGTGGAACGCGACGCCCTGGCCCGTGCCCTCGGGCAGGTCGGCCTTGCCCCATTCCGACTTGTCGCGCACGAGTTCGAGCACGGCCTTCATCCGCTTGGGGTCGAAGGCTGTCCTGGTCCCGGCCGGAACCGAGTCGAGCAGGTCGAGCCGGAACTGGAGCGGGTCCTTGCCGGCCTCGGCCGCCAGCTCGTCGATGAACGACTGGACGACGAACGAGATCGCGTTGCTGGTCGGAGCCCGCAGCGCCCCGGTCGGGATGCCGAGCGGCATCTTCGACGCCTCGAGTTCGAAATTCGGCACGAAGCCCTGCGGGAACTCGTTCGGCATCATCTCGGCGCTCGGCGCGAACCGCCGGCCCTCGCCGAAGCTGACGAAGTGGTCGCGCCACGCCGTGAGTTTGCCGGCCTCGTCAAGGCCGCCTTGCAGATAGTGGTAGCCGCCGGGGCGGAAGTAGTCGAAACGCGTGTCGTCCTCGCGGTTCCACACCAGCTTGACCGGGACTCCGGCCTGCCGGGCGATCAGCGCCGCCTCGAGCATGTAGTCCCAGTACAAGCGCCTCCCGAAGCCCCCTCCCATCCGGGTCAGGTGGATCGTGATCTGGTCTTCGGCAATGCCCAGCGCCTTGGCCAGGTCTCCGCGCGCGAACTGTGGAGTCTGGATCGGCGCCCACATCTCAAGCCCGCCATCGTGGAAGTGTGCGGTCGTGTTCTGCGGCTCGAGCGGCGCGTGGGCGAGGAAGGGATACTGGTAGGCGGCCTCGAGCGTCTTCGCCGCGGAGGCCAGGGCGCCGGCCGCGTCGCCGTCGCTCTTCATGCTCTGCTCGGGTGCCTGCTTCGACAGCTCCTCGGCCTGACGGTCGAAGGACTCGGTGCTCTGGGAGGCGGCGGGACCTTCGTCCCAGTCGACCTCCAGCTTGCTGCGGGCCTCGTTGATGAGCCACCAGGAGTCGCCGACGATGGCGACGCCGTTTGGTTGCCCGACCTGGAACATCGAGAACGAGGGCGCGGCACTTCCGGCCTGAGCGGTCGCATCGACGACGAAGGCGTCCGTGACGCCGGGCGACGCCTTGACCGCGTCGAGATTGGCGCTCTTCACCTTGCCGCCGTGGACCCGGCACTTCTCGAACACGGCGTACTTCATGCCGGGCACGGTGACGTCGATGCCGAAGAGCGGCTTGCCGGTGACGATCTTCGGGTTGTCGACGCCGGCGATCTCCTGGCCGATGATCTTGAAGTCCTTCGCGTCCTTGAGCGGAACGGTCCGGGGGTTCGGCGGCTCGATCTCCGCCGCGGCGCTCGCCAGCTCGCCGTAGGACAGCGACTTGTTCTTGAAGTGGACGGCGCCGGCCTCGGTGGTGCACTTCTCGGGCTTGGTCTTCCACTCCTTCGCCGCGGCTTCGACGAGCATGGCGCGTGCGGCGGCGCCCACGCGGCGCATCGACTCGTAGTGCATCGGCGTGGCCATGCTGCCGCCGGCCATCTGGCCGCGGTACTTGCTCGCGTCGAAGTCCGCCTGCTCGACGCGCACCTGGCTCCAGGGGATGTCGAGTTCTTCGGCGATGAGCATCGGCAGCATCGTCTTGACGCCCTGACCGATCTCGGGGTTCTGGGCCATGATCGTCGCGATGCCGTCCGGCGTCAGGCGGATGAACGCGTTGAGCGCCGACTCGGCACCGGCGGTGGCGGCGACGGCGCCGCGCGCGCCGTCCAGCGAGAAGCGGGCTCCGAGGAGCATGCCGCCTCCGGCCAGGGCGGTGACGTGAAGGAAGCCGCGCCGGGAGAGGTTGCCTGTCTTGTCCACGGCGTTCATGCCTCACTCCCTCCCGCTCCGGTGGCGGTCTCGTGGCTTGTGGCCGATGGCGCCTGCGCGATGTCCGCGGCGCGGTGGATGGCGGACCGGATGCGCGTGTAGGTCGCGCAGCGGCAGATGTTTCCGCTCATCGCCTCGTCGATGTCGCCGTCGGAAGGCTGCGGGTTGCTCGCGAGCAGCGCCGAAGCCGACATGATCTGGCCGGCTTGGCAGTAGCCGCACTGCGGTACGTCGATCTCCCGCCAGGCGAGCTGCACGGGATGGCCGCCGTCCTCCGACAGGCCCTCGATCGTCGTGATCTCCTTGCCCTCGGCGCGCGAGACCGGCATGCGGCAACTGCGCTCGGGCTCGCCGTTGACATGCACGGTGCAGGCCCCGCAGAAGGACCGGCCGCAGCCGAACTTGGTGCCCTTGAGGTCGAGTTCGTCGCGGAGGACCCAGAGCAGGGGCATCTCCGGCGGCGCGTCGACCGTCGTCGACTTGCCGTTCAGGGTGAAGGCGATCGCCATGTTCGTTCTCCTCTGTGGGCCGTTGCGGGGCGGCGACTTGCTGGCCGATCGTACAGCGAATGAGACGCGGGGTGAGGTCAAGGGCTCGCTCGCCACGTGGCGCTCAGTCCTGCAGCGCCTCCAGCTTCTCCCTGAGGGACCGGCAGAGGCTGGAACCGTCATCGCCCGTCTCGAAGACGTAGCGGTCGGGCCGGATCAAGACGCTGGACGCGTTGTTTCGACCTAGCCAGCGGGTGAGCTCGCCGTTCGCGTCGGACACGTCGCGGCCGAGCTGGAGGACGACGCCGCCGAGGACGTCCCGGAACCAGTCCATGTCGGGATCGGAGGTCGGCGAACTCACGATGAGGGAGAACTCCGGACCCAGCAGGTCGTCGAGCCAGGTTTCGCCGTCCGCGGTCGTCACGCGGGGCCTGATCATGCGTGCCCCGGAGGCCTTCGAGCTTCCGATCAGCCCCCGCTGGTAGGGCTGCCGGTTGGTCATGCGACGCATCAGCGAGAAACCCGTCCTTCTCTTCCGGCGGCCGAGGAAGAAGGAGTAGTTGCGGTTCGCGATGGCGAGCGGACTCGAAGCGCTGATCATTCTGCCCCGCTCCGATGCGCCCTCGATCAGGCGCGCGCAGTGATCCCAGCACTCCTCCCGGTAGGTGTCGAGAAGCGCCGGTCCGGCGAGCCCTCGAAACAGGAGCTCGAACTTGAAGGCCAGGTTCACGGCGTCGCGGATGCCCATGTTGAGACCCTGGCCGGAGAAGGGCGGCGACTGATGGGCAGCGTCTCCAGCCAGCAGCAGCCGACCGGCGCGCCACTCCTTCGGCATCGAGCCATGGAAGAGGAAGGGCTGAAGACGGAGGATCTCGCACGAAGACGGGTCGAAGTACTCGGCGATCGCCTCCAGGGCATCTTCGGCGGTGAAGCTCCGGGCGAGCGCTTCCCCGGCTTCGAAGTCGAAACGGACGTGCTTGTGGTGCCCCTTGAAGTACACGACGGAACGGTTGCGCCGGCACCTGATCTCGGAGCCGTCCGGAAGGGAATCGAAGAGCTCCTGGTCGTGGACGACGAGGTCGACGACGATCCACTGGCGCCGGTAGCCGAAGTCGACCCGCTCCGCCCCGACCGCCGAGCGACAGAAGCTGCCGCCGCCGTCAGCTCCGACGGCGTAGCGTCCGGTGAACTCGTGGCGCTCGCCGGTGTCCCGGTCGGTCGCGACCACCTTGGCGGCTTCACCCGTACCGTCGACCGCGCACACGTCGTACCCGAGGAATGCGTCGACGGCGACGCTCTTCGCGAAGTCGTCGCGCAGCAAGCGCTCGAGCGCGGGCTGGTGGAACACCATGCCGCCCATCGGGAACCCGAACCGTCTCGGTGCCCGCAGGAAGTCGAGCGTCATGAGCCGCCGGCGTTTCCCGTCGACGAACTCGTTTCGCGCGTAGGGTGAGGCGTCGTCGGGGATCAGCCTCTGGAGGATCCCCATGGACGTGTAGATGCGGCAGCTCTCCGGGTCGAGGACCATCGCCCGGGGCGTGGGATAGACGTCGGCCTCACGGTCGAAGATCGCCACCGAGCGGCCACGCTCCCGCAGCAGGTTGGCCAGCGTGGCGCCCGTCGGCCCGCAGCCGACGATCAGCACGTCGTACTTCTTGTTCTCCGTCACGACGCGGCGCCAGGGGCCCGGGTCGAACTACGCTGCGAAGCGAGTCAGCCGGGCCGGCCGGTCAGCCAGTTCCAGGGGCTGATCCGGGTTTCGGCGATGATTCCCGCCTTGGCGTAGGGACTGTCGGCGAAGAATGCCTGCGCCGCGTCGAGCGAGGGTGCTTCGAGGACCAGGAGCAGTCCGGTAGCGGTCTCGCCGCTCTCGTCGAGCGTCTGTCCACCGTGATGAAGCGTTACGTCGGGATGACCGGCGGCGTTCCGCAGGTAGGCGGTGAAGGCGCCCTGCAGACCGGCCCGCTCCTCTTCCCTTCCTTCCTTGTGAGTCGCGACGACGACGAGGTACATGGGGCAATCTCCTCTGGTTCGGCGGAAGTGAACGAGCTGAACCGGCGCAGGCTAGCAGACGGAAAACGGGGTCGGCGCGAGAGAGCCGGTAGGCTTCGCCCGCGTCAGAGCGCCATGAGCAGCTTCCAGCAGATCGCCGACTTCCAGGCCGAGTGCGACAGCCTCGCCGAGGTCCTGGACCCCCTCGCGGACGCGGACTTCGAGCGGGCCACCCTGTTCAAGGGGTGGACCCTCCACGACGTCGTCGCGCATCTCCACATCTTCAACTACGCCGCCGACGCTTCGTACCACGATCAGTCGGCCTTCGACGGCTTCAAGCAGTTCATGGCCGAGCGTCGCGGCCGGCTCAACCTCCGCGAGCTGACCGACGAGTGGTTCGAGGGCAAGAGGAACCGCGCCGTCTACGACGTCTGGCGCGAGTACTACCCGCGGATGTGCGAGCGGCTCGAAGGGCTCGATCCGCGCAAGCGCGTGGAGTGGTTCGGGCCGCCGATGAGCGTGCGGAGTTCGGTCACCGCCCGGCAGATGGAGACCTGGGCCCACGGCCAGGAGGTCTTCGACGTGCTCGGCCTCGACCGCGCCGAGTCGGACCGGATCAGGAACATCGTCTTCCTGGGATTCAACACCTTCGGCTGGACCTACGTGGTGCGCGGACTCGAGGTCCCGGGCGTCGTTCCGGCGCTCGAGCTGACGGCGCCGTCCGGCGAGCTCTGGACCTGGAATGGGGACGAGGCGACGAACCGCATCAGCGGGAGCGCCGTGGAGTTCGCCCAGGTGGTCACCCAGGTCCGCAACATCGCGGACACGTCGCTGGAGGTCACGGGACCCATCGCCACCGAGTGGATGGGCATGGCGCAGTGCTTCGCCGGCGGGCCCGAGACGCCGCCCGCGCCGGGCACGCGGCACAAGGCGTAGCGCCGCTGCTAAACTGCCCGGCTTGCCGCTACCGCTGGGAGGTCGTCTAACGGTAGGACATGCGGCTCTGGACCGTAGAATCGGGGTTCGAATCCCTGCCTCCCAGCCACATCCGCCAAACTGCGGCGCGGTCCGCCGCGAGGCCTACACGCCCTCGACGATCACGACGTTCGCGTTGGCTCGCTTCCGTTGAGTGTCAGGGCAGCGCGAACACGAACAGGTTGTTGCCCGAGCTGGGCCGCAGCTCCGGCGTGAGCCCGGACAGCAGGGCCGCCGACCGGTTGCCCGTGCTGGCGGCGACGTACTGGCGGCCGTCGACCGCGTACGTGATCGGGAAGCCGGTGACCGGCGAGCCGAGGTTGATCTCCCAGAGGCTCTCGCCGGTCTCGTCGTCGAGCGCGCGGAACCGGCCGTTGCCGTCGCCGACGAAGACCAGACCGCCGCCGGTCACGAACAGCGACATGAGCCCGGCCCGCTGTTCGTAGGTCCAGAGCGACTTGCCCGTCTCGGCGGACACGGCGTGGACGGCTCCGCTCAGGTCGGTGCCGGGCGCGATCTGGTGCTCGGCGTCCAGGGCGTAGATCTGGAGCCGACCGGAGCGGGTCGCCGTCATCAGCGCGCAGGAGTTGCGCATCGGCACGTACATCGCGTTCGTCAGCGGGCTGTAGGCGCCCGCCTGCCAGTCCTTGCCGCCGATGTAGGTGGGGCAGACGTAGGCCTCCTGGCCGAGTTCCCGGAACACGACTTCCGAGTTCTCGGTGACCGCACCGGTGTCGCCGTCGATCATGGCGATGACGTTCTGGCGGATCGTCGGCCGCGCCCACAGGAACTCGCCGGTCTCGCGGTCGAGGGTGTAGACGACGCCCGTCTTGCCGGGGATGCCGGTCATCACCTTGCGCGTCTCACCCGGTTCGATGCGGGGATTGATCCAGTCGACCTCGTCGGCGTCGGGCGCCACGGCGGTATCGACCAGCATGCGCTCGAAGGGGTGGTCGAGGTCCCAGTGGTCGTTGAGATGCTGGTAGTGCCAGGCGATCTCGCCGGTGTTGGCGTCGAGCGCGAGGGTTGAGTTGTGGTACAGGTGCCGCAGGTCCCTGCCGCCGAGCAGGAACTTCGGCGCCGGGGAGGTCACCGAGGTGCCGATGTAGATCAGCTCCAGACCCGGGTCGTAGCTCGGCACCATCCACGTGCCGACGTGGGTGCGGTCCTCGAACGGGGTGTCGCCCCAGGTCTCGTCGCCCGGCTCGCCGGGCGCGGGAACCGTGCGGGTGCGCCAGAGTTCGGCCCCGGTCTCCGCGTCGTGAGCGACGATGACGCAGGAGTCGGGTCCGCCGCGGGGCAGGCAGCTTCGGCCCGAGATCACCTTGCCGTCGGCGATGATCGGGCCGGAGCTCTGCATCGCCGGCTGCGTCTTGTAGTCGAGGATCATCGTCTCCCAGACCAGCTCGCCCGTCAGGGCATCGAGCGCGAAGACGAAGTTGTCGACGCTGGTGTCGATGATCAGGCCGCTGTGGATCGCGATGTTGCGGTTGTTCGCGGCGAGACCGCCGACCAGCTGGAGGATGTTCTCCGGGTGCTCGCGGCGGTACTCCCAGATGAGGTCGCCGGTCACCGCGTCGATGGCCTGGATGACGTCGATGGGGTTCGGCATGTACATCACGCCGTCGTAGACGAGCGGCGTGCCCTGCTGGCGGCCCTCGCTCATGCCGCGGGACCAGACCAGCCGCAGCTCGCCGACGTTCTCCGGCGTGACCTGGTCGAGCGGGCTGTAGCCCCAGCCGTCGAGCGTCCGGCGCCACATCAGCCAGTCGTCGTCGCTCGGGTTCTGGAGCATGGCGTCCGTGACCGGGACGATGTCGCCGCGTTCGGGCGCTTGCGCCGGCTGGGCTTCGGCGTCCCGAACACCCGGGGCTGCCGTCAGAAGGGCGGCGAGGAACGCCGCTCGCCGGAAGAGATCGCGCTGAGTCACGAAGGTGCGACTCTAGCGCGTAAGAATGGTCGCCGCTGCGCGGCGCGTTCTTTCCGTAGCCGGCGGGGACGCCGGCGCACCCAGTGTTTAGCGGCGGTACTAGCGCGGAGCCGAGAGCCGCACTTCCGCCTCGGTCTCCTCTTCGCCGCGCAGCAGGCTCACTGTGACCGAGTCGCCGGGCTGCTGCCGCTCCAGCAGCGCCCGAATGTCGCTGACGGAGCGGACGGGCCGGCCCTCGATCGCGGTGATCACGTCTCCGAGGACGATGCCCTGGCGGGTGCGTCGGGTGGGGCGGAGCCCGGCGCGGTCTGCGCCGGAGTTACGGACCACTTCCAGGACCAGCACACCGTCCACTTGCGGCCGCACACGGGCGCCCTCCACCAGGGTGACGCCGAGCTGCGGACGGTTGACTCGCCCGTGGGCGATCAGCTCCGGTACTACCCAGTTCACCGTGTCGACCGGAATCGCGAAGCCGATGCCGGCCCAGGCGCCGCCGGACGAGACGATCTGGGTGTTGACGCCGATCAGCCGTCCGCTCGAATCGAGGAGAGGACCGCCGGAGTTGCCCGGGTTGATGGCGGCGTCGGTCTGGATGACTCCCTGGAGTTCGCGCCGGCCGATCGACAGGACCTCGCGGTCGAGGGCGCTGATCACGCCGGTCGTCAGGGTGTAGTCGAGGCCGAACGGGTTGCCGATCGCCAGTACGGACTGGCCGACCTGCAGGTCGCTCGACGAGCCGACCGGGATGGGCCGCAACTTCTCCGCAGGCGCCTCGATCCGGAGTACGGCGAGGTCCATCTCCTCGTCTTGTCCGACGAAGGTGGCGGGCCAGGTCGTCTGGTCGTGGAGGGTGACCTGGTACGTGTCGGCGTTTCGGATCACATGGAAGTTCGTGACGACGTGACCCCTGTCGTCCCACAGGAAGCCGCTGCCGGTGCCGTCCTGAACGCGGTCGAAGCGGCGTCCGAAGACGTCGACACGCCGCTGCGTGGCGACGGTCGTGATGTAGACGACCGACGGCTGCGTCTCCCGGAACAGGTTGACCGTCGTGCGCTCCTCCGGGAGCAGCCCCGAACTCGGCGTCACGCGCCGGGGTTCGCCCTGGCTCTCCGCCTGGAGTACGTTGCCCTGCCAGCGCGAGCCCACCAGGAAGGCGAGCCCGGCGAGCACGAGCAGGCCCGCCGTGGCGGCGATTCGCGGGCGTTCCGTGGGGCGGTTTGAAGGTGCTCGGGGCATGGGCTAAAGCTAACAGGCGGTGAGCGGGGGTTGTTCCAGAGCGGAGCCGGTCTGACGACCGGCGACGTTTCTCCCGGCGGCCTCCGGCCGCGGCGGGTCAGAGGACCCGCGCACCCGGAGTACTGCTGTGCCGTGAGCCCCTGCGCGTTTACGGCGGAAGGCCTTACACTGTGTACATGATCCTCACAGACAAGGCAGTGTCCAGGACGGAGTTCGAGGCCGGCACGGGTTGGGCTCTCAAACCGGAGGGCGCCTGCAAGGGCTCGGCCTGCGTGCCCCTCTTCGACCGCGCCCCGGCGTCGTCGGGCCCGATCGACGGGCTTGCCATTGCCGAGGCGATCGGTCTGCCGGTCGTGCACGACGAGGAGCACGGCGTGTGGGCGCTGGGCCCCGAGTCGATCGGCTCGCGGGCGCTCGTGTCCGCCGAGGAGGCCGACTTCGAACTGCCCGATCTGGATGGCAAGCCGTTCCGCCTCTCGAGCCTGCGCGGCCGGAAGGTCCTCGTCTACGCCTGGGCGCCCTACTGAGGGTGCTCGGCCCACCTGCCCGTGTGGCAGGCGTTGCGCGACGAGCTTCATCCGCAGGGCTTCGAACTGGTCACCGTCGGTCTCGACACGTTGGGGGCCGAGGGCTGCCGTGCCTTCATCGAGGCCGCGCAGCCGAAGCACCCCTCGCTGGTCGACCGTCACCATCTGCTGGCCAGGGTCTTCGGCGTGATCAACATCCCCAGTTCGGTCTGGATCGACGAATCGGGCACGATCGTGCGGCCTGCGGAGAACGCTCCGGCGCCGCCGACGGGCGACGCGCCGAAGCTGGGGTCTCGCTCCCCCATTCCCGGTCGCTTCGGCGAGATGCTGGAGGAGGCGGCGAAGATCCCGGCCGACACCGACGACTACCACCGGGCGTTGCGCGATTGGGTGGAGAACGGCGCGGCGAGTCGATTCGCGCTTTCGCCGGAGGAAGTGATCGAACGATCGAGGCCGCGCGACGCGGATGTGTCCCTGGGCCATGCCCACTTCGAACTCGCCTCGCACCTGGAACTCGAGGGTCACCACGAGGCGGCGGTCCGCCACTTCCGCGAGGCGCACCGCCTGGTCCCGGACAGTTGGTCGTTCCGCCGCCAGGCCTGGTCGCTGGAGGGTGGCGCCGAGGGTCCGTTCGCGCGCTTCTGGCAGGGCCCGAGCGATGACGACCCCGAGGCATGGCCCTACGAAGGGGATTGGCTGAGCGACATCCGCGAGGAAGGGCCCGAGAACTACGCCGAGCGATTCGAGCCCTGACACCGTATCTCTGGGTGCGCGGGTCTTCCGACCCGCTGCCGCCGCAGGCGGCCAGGTAGACGCCGCCGGCCGCAGGCCGGCGTCCTCTGTTCCGACCACAAGGCTACGATTCGCGCCGATGCGCCTCAGTAACGCCGACGCCCAGCTCACGGCAGCTTTCGAGAGACGCCGCCACCAGTGGCGCGAGATCGACGGCACTGCCCGTCTCTGGGCCCGCGACAGCTCGCTCTGGACAGACTCGGGCGAAGAGAACTGGTTGGGCTGGCTGGACATCGAACGCCTGAGCCGCCTGACGCTCGTCGACGCCGACGGCAACCGAATCGATACCGAGGCCGCGAAGCTCGCCGAGCACCTCGCCGGACCGCCGTTCGACCGCTGCCTGCTCCTCGGCATGGGCGGCTCGGCGCTGGGCGCGGACGTGCTGTGGCGGGAGCTGCCGCGGCGGGTCGACGCGGAGTTCGTCGTCCTCGACACGACGGATCCTCGGGAGATCGCCAGCGCGCTTGACCGAGTCGATCCGGCTGGGCTTCGCGTCATCGCGGCGTCGAAGTCGGGCGGCACGCTCGAAACCCGGCTGGCGTTCGAGTTGCTGCTCGACCGGTTGGGCGAGGCCGCGCCGCGGGCCGCCCTGGCGATCACGGACCCCGGCTCGGCGCTGGAGGCGCGCGCCCGGAACGTAGGAACGAGGTTGGTCTTCGGACATCCGGACATCGGCGGCCGGTTCTCGGTGCTGTCAGCGTTCGGCCTGGCTCCGGCCGCGGTCGCGGGGATCGATCCCGAGCCGCTGCTGACGAGCGCCCGCGCGATGGCCGGGGCTTGTCGCGTGGACGAAGAAGAGTCTGCAACGAACCCGGGAGTCGAACTAGGCCTGCTGCTCGCGGCGGCGCACGACTGCGGCCGCGACAAGCTCTACCTCCATGCGCCGGATGACTGCGCGGAGATGGTCGCCTGGGTCGAGCAGCTCCTCGCCGAGTCGCTCGGCAAGGGCGCCGTGCTGCTGCTGCCGGTCGCGGCGGCAGGTTTACCGGTAGAGCCGGCGCCGGACCGAATCGACATCGTGCTGGGCAGGGGCGCGAGTGCCGGTGTGCCCGCTGGCGAGCCACTGGCGCAGCTCGAGGCCGACCTCCCCGCCGACCTGGGCGGCGAGTTCTTCCGCTGGCAGTTCGCCACGGCAGTGGCCGGCGCACTGCTGGGCGTCAACCCCTTCGATCAGCCGGACGTCGAGTCGTCGAAGGTCGTCACCCGGCGCTACGTCGAGCGGATGAGGGCCGGCGATGCTCCGGCGCCTGACGGCGTGGTCCGACTGAGCGAAGTCAGCGAACTCGGGCTCGACCAGCTTCTGGGTACCCACCTCGCGACGTTTCCGGAGCGCGGCTACGCCGCCATCTCGGCCTACCTGGACCGCAGCCCACGCAACCGCGAACTACTAGACGAGCTGCGCCGCGGCGTCGCCGGGCGCATCGGCGGCGCGACCGTTCTCGGTTTCGGGCCGAGTTTCCTCCACTCGACCGGCCAGGCCCACAAGGGCGGCCCCAACCGCGGTCTGTTCCTGCAGATCACGGCCGATCCGCCGGCCGCCGACATCCCGGTGCCGGGCGAAGGCCTGACCTTCGGCCAGGTCCAGCTCGCACAGGCATGGGGCGACTACGAGGTGCTGGTCGAACGGGACCGCCGCGTGCTGGCCATCCCTATCGACGGCGACGTGGAAGCCGGGTTGCGGCGGTTGATCGAAGCTGTCGCCTAGCGGCGCCGGCCAGGCCCACCGGCTGGCTTGCCCATCAGCTCGTCGAGACCGACGTTGAACTCGGCGACGATGCGGATCAGGACGTCCAGGCTGACGCGGAGCTCGTCCCGCTCGATCCGGGACAGGTCGGACGCCGGGATGCCGACCCGTTCGGCCAGCGCCGGCTGCGTCAGCTTGTTCTTCCGCCGCAGCCGCCGGATCCGGTGGCCCATGAGCTGGACCTGCTGGACTGTGGCTTCCTGGTTCATCGCTGGCTCGATCCGGGAGTTCGGAACGGGAATTGTAGCCGTGCGGGTGTCTCCCGCCTGAGATCAGATCGAGGTCCGGAGGTTCTCGTTGGCCGCGATCTGCGCGCCGCGTGCCTTGTAGCGTTCGCGGCGTTCCTTGCTGAAGCTGTCGACCTCGTCCTTCGGCACGCCGTACGCGACTCCGCGGTCCACGCCCGGGCGGGCGCGAACGCGCTTCAGCCAGTCAACGACGCTTGGTTGGGTCGTGATGTCGACCTTGGCCCACTTGTACGCCCGGATCCACGGGAACACGGAGATGTCGGCGACCGTGAAGTCGTCCCCGCAGATGTAGGGGTGCTTCTCGAACCTGCGGCCGAGAATCGCAACGAGCCGAAGCGACTCCCTGCCGAATCGTTCCAGCGGATGCGCCTTGGCTTCCTCGGGTACATCGATGTAGCGCGTGTAGCTCAGCTTGTTGCCGAAGGCCGGGCCGAGATTGGCGGCCTGCCAGTAGAGCCAGGGAAGCACGTCCCAGCGTCGCTCGTCCGTCGGGAAGAGCGGAGTCGGGTACTTCTCCCCGAGGTACTGCAGGATCGCGCAGCTCTCCATGACGGCGCGGCCGTCGTCGACCAGGGCCGGCATCTTCTGGTTCGGATTGATCGCCGTGAACTCGGGCGTGAACTGATCGCCGGCCGAGAGATCGACCATGTGGACGCGCGTCTCGGGCAGCTCGACTCCGGCCTCCCGCAGCTCCTCGAGCATGATCGAGATCTTCCAGCCGTTGGGCGTGGCGCTGAAGTAGACGTCAAGAGCCATTCGACGGCACCTCCGGGAGATCGGCCAGGACGGCGTCGATGCCTTCGCCTCGCAGGCCCTGCTTCATTGCCGAGAACGCGTTCGCGTCGAGTTCGGCCAGTTGCGCCGCCCGCTCGAGGGCGACCTCGCGCAGCTCGTCGGCAGGCGCGACCGCGTCGACGAAACCGGCATCGCGCGCACCCTCGGGGTCGTACATCCTCGCGGTCAGGGCGGCCTGCGTCAGGGCGCGCTTGGAAAGCCGCTCCCTGGCCAGCAGCCAGGCGAACGGCGGCAGCGTTCTGCCGATCGCGACCTCGTTCAGGCCGAACCGGAAGTCACCGTCGGCGGTCAGACGATGATCGCCGGTGAGCACACAGAGTGCGCCGAGCGCGATGGCGTGTCCGCTGGCCGCGACGACCAGGGGCTGCGGCCATCCGTACAGCCGCATCATCAGACGCGCTCCGGCCACGCCCATGGCGCGAGCCTCCGCCGGGCCGCCGTCGCGAAACACGTTGAGGTCGAACCCGCCCGAGAACACGCCGGGCCGGCCGGTCAGGACGACGGCTCTGGCCTCGTCCGCGGCACGGTCGAGCTGGGCATTCACGGCGGCGATCATCGGCGGTCCGAAGACGTTGGCCTTGCCGTCGTTCATCGTGACCAGAGCCACGTCGCCGATCTGTTCGTAGGTGGTGGGTTCAGTCATCAATCAGCTCCTTTGGCGCCTTTCCGCGCCGCCTCGTCTTCGTTTGCGTCGTTCAGTTTGTCACCCCGGTCCCGCGGATCTTCTACAGTCCGAGGTCGAGCACCAGTTCGTTCATTGCTCGCCGATGCCAAGCCTCGGTGTAGGCCTCACGAAGTCTGTTGCGAAGTCTGTGGCCGATGTCTCCCAGAAGGCGTTCCAGGGACACGAGGCGGTCGCGGTATCCCAGGAGGACGCCGCAGCGGAGGCTCGCCCGGTCAGGGCCGGCGAGCAACCAGGTGTCGTCCTCACGGATCACAATTCGGCGGGGCGCTCGAGGCCATGCTCGGCGAAGAGGTCGCCGACACCCTCGACGGTGCACTCGAGCAGAGACGCGGTGCGGCGAAGCGAGATGAGTCCCTTGTCGACGGCGCGGGCCATGACTTCCGCGAAGCGCCTTGAGAACCTGGGCGGCGGCTTCTCCGCGTGAATGGCGCCGTCCCTTATCTCGACGCTCGGGCGGCCGTTGTTCCTGAGAGCGGCCTCGGGCAGCGACTCGCCGGCACTCTTGCTGAGTTCCTTGAGCGCGACCAGACGCCAGCGCAGGGCGGATGAGGAAACCAACAGCTCATCGGCTACGCGGTTCAGCCTCACGACGAGGGCCGACTCGTCGAGTCCGGACCAGGGGCCATGCTGCCTGATGATGTCCGCCGGCATAAGCAGGGCGCCGGCAAAATTGTTCGCCAGGTGCTCTGCCCGACTGCCTCCGGTAGTCGTTGCCCGTTCCGAGTGCTCCGGCGGCATGGCGCGCCAGGTGAGGAGATGGAACAGCTCGTGGGCGAGGTCGAAGTGGCGCCGGCCGGAGACCCCTCCGCGTGCGATGAGCGCGACGTCGAGTTCCGGGAGACGGCAGGCTGCGCCTGAGATTCCCGGTTCGGCGTCCACCATCAGCACCAGGATCCCGAGTTGCTCTTCCATGACCCGAGCGAGGCCCCCCGCGGGCGTTGGACCCATCTCGAACTCGGCCGTGAAGCGCTCCCCTGCTTCCATGGCGGCTTCGTAGCTCGAACTGAGTTGTAGCGGCAGCGAGCGGCGCAGGAGCGGAGAGGCCACGCCAACCTCAGGTGCCAGATGCCGATAGGCGGCGATCCAGCGGCCGGCACGCTGTTCGTACTCGCAGAGCGCCTCCTCGGGAAGTCCCGAGTGGCGCCAGGAGAACTTCCCTTCGCCGACAAGCAGGAAGGGGTCAGTGAAGTAGTCCAGCGAGACGGGAAACCTCTCCACGACCAGCAGCAACTCGTCGGCCGTCAGGCGACGCGTGCCGTTCTCGATGGTCGAGACCGTCTGGCGGTCCTTGAAGCCGAAGACGCGGGCGAGGTCTTCCTGGGTGAGTTCGTGCTGCTCGCGTAGTGCCTTGATGCGTTTGCCGATCGATGATGTGGGCA
Source organism: Thermoanaerobaculia bacterium (assembly GCA_965116955.1). Classification (GTDB taxonomy): domain Bacteria; phylum Acidobacteriota; class Thermoanaerobaculia; order Multivoradales; family Multivoraceae; genus Multivorans. Next base: position 1,421,361 of record OZ220742.1, read on the forward strand.
TGGTGTCGGCTGCTCCTGCCGGTCGGAGTTGGACGGAGCAAGCGTAGCTCTTGCGGACGGAGGAATGCAAGAAGATGTTGCTCGTTGTAAGTGGCAGTTGGGCGGCCAGAGCGGTGCCGGCCTTGCGGCCGGCGCGTCTCTTTGCCGCCTTCGGCGGCAGCGGGTCAGAAGACCCGCGCACCGACGGGTCAACGTGTTCCCTGCGCGTCAGCGAGGTGTGTCAGATCGTGCGTCCGACGATCCAGGCGCCGGCGACGAAGGTGGCCAGCACGCTGCCCAGATTGCACAGGACCACAACCAGGAGGATGCGCGTGAGGCGGTTGCTCCAGAAACCGCGGACGGAGCCCAGGCTGTCGGCCAGGTTCTCCATATCGGCAACCAGAGGCTTGCGAAGCAGGGCCTGGACCAGGCCCGCGACCCAGCCCGCCGCCATCAGCGGATTCAGACTGGTCAGTGGCGCGGCGGCGAACGCGGTCAGGATCGTGACCGGGTGGGCGAGGGCGATGGCCGCGCCGAGGGCGGCGAGGCCGCCGTTGAGCGCGACCCAGATGTACACCGATTCGACGGTGCGCTCGCGGTCGCCCAGGACGAGGCCATAGGCAAAGAGGGCGATGATGAGGATCGGCACCAGCCAGGCGACGACGCGCGGCCACACCGGCGGCTTGGGCACCTTTTCGAGTTCCTCGAGATCGCAAGAGGAGTCCGCGAGGCCGGTGATGCCGGGCAGGTGCCCGGCGCCGACCACCGCGACCGTGCGCGTACCGGCCGACTGGCGGAGCTTCTCGGCCATGTAGGCGTCCCGTTCGTCGATCAGTGCGCCCTTGACGCTGGGCAGGGCCTCGGCGAGGGCGCTCATCAGGTCGGTGAGGTTGGCGCTGTCGCGCAGCTTCTCGATGTCCTCTTCCTTCAGGTCGTCGCCGACGAAGACGCTGCCGGTCAACTGGGTCATCACCTTCGCCCGCTGCCAGAAGCCGAGCGAGGCCCAGGTCCGCTTGAGCGAGATCTGGATGTCGCGGTCGATCAGTTCCAGCCGGGCGCCCCGGTCCCTCGCCTGGGCGATCGCCGCCCGCATCTCGGCGCCGGGTTCGATGCCGAAGCGCTGCGCGATGCGGCGCTGGAAGGAGTGCATGAGGAAGGAACTCAAGAGGAGCGCCGCCTTGCCCTCGCGCAGGACCTGGAAGATGTCGAGCTTGCGCCAGGACTCCTGGTTCTCGAGGTTCTGGTAGCGCGCTTCGCAGAGCTCGACGCAGACGGTGTCGGGCTCGATCGCCTCGATCGTTTCGTTCGTGTCGCGAACGCTCTGCGGCGAGACGTGGGCCGTGCCGACCAGGAAGACCTCGCGGTCTTCGAGTTCGAGGCGCTGGACGGAGGCGGGAAGGTCGGAGGTCATGGCAGCGCGGAGCGTAGCCGACGAAACGCGCCCGCGTCCGGTACGCTCTTCGGATCCACAGCACTTTGGACCCGGAGGGAGTTCCCCATGGCGACGACGACCCGAAGCTCCAGGATCATGGCGGTGCTCGCGGCCGCGGCACTCGCCTGGGCCTGCGGCGCGCCCGAAGCCGACGCCCCTGCCGCGGACTCCGGCGCCGGCCCGCCGAACATCGTCCTGATCCTCGCCGACGATCTCGGCTACTCCGATATCGGCATCTACGGCAGCGAGATCATCTCGACGCCGCACATTGACGCGCTGGCCGCGAGCGGCGTGCTCTTTACCGACGGCTACGTCAGCCACCCGGTGTGCAGTCCGTCGCGGGCGGGGCTGATCACCGGCCGCTACCAGCAGCGCCACGGCTGGGAGTTCAACCCGGCCGGCCGCGACGTGAACGCCGGCATGAGCCTCGACGAGGCGACCCTCGCCGACCGTCTGAAGGCGCTCGGCTACCGGACCGGCATGGTCGGCAAGTGGCATCTCGGCCACGAGGAGCCCCACCACCCGATGAGCCGCGGCTTCGACGAGTACTTCGGCGTGCTCGAAGGCGGCAGCATCTTCATCGACTCCAGTCTGCCGGGCGTCGAGTACGGCTCGCGTCGCGGCGAGAGCGGGCCGACGGAGCGCCGGAACAAGGTCCTGCGCGGCTTCGAGGAGGAGAAGGTCGAGCGTTACCTGACCGACGTCTTCACCGACGAGGCGACAGGCTTCATCGAGCGCAGCGCGGCCGGGGAGGAGCCGTTCTTCCTCTATCTCAGCCACACGACGCCGCACACGCCGCTCCAGGCGACCGCCGAGTACCTCGACGGCTACCGTCACATCGAGGACCCGCCCACCCGCGTCTACGCGGCGATGGTCGCGTCGCTCGACGAGAGCGTGCGCCGCGTGGTCGAGACGCTGAAGGCTCAGGGCGTGTACGAGAACACCCTGATCGCGTTCGCCAGCGACAACGGCTGCGCCGGCTACATCGGCAACGCCTGCTCGAACGCTCCGCTCTTCGGCTTCAAGCGGTACCACCACGAGGGCGGCGTGCGCATCCCCTTCATCATGAGTTGGCCGGTGGCGGTCGAGGGCGGGCAGACGTTCAGGCATCCGGTGATCACCCTCGACTACATGGCGACGTTCACCGCGGCCGCGGGCGAAGAGGCGCGGACCGAAGACAGCGTGAACCTGCTGCCCTACGTGACGGGAGAAGCCGGAGGCGCGCCGCACGAGTACCTCTACTGGAGGGCGGGCGCCAGCCTTGCGATCCGGGATGCGCAGTACAAGCTGATCAAGCTGAACCGGACGGACTTCCGGCCCGACAACCTGCGCGGGGACGGCCGCCTGCAGCCGCCGGAGGGCGGTTGGCCGACCGACTCGCCGCACGGCCAGCTCACCCTGCTCTACGACCTCGACGCGGACGTCGGCGAAACGAACAACCTGGCGGCGGAGCAGCCGGGCGTCGTCGCGCGGCTGGAAGCCGAGCTCGATTCCTGGCGCGGCACGCTGCTCGACGAGTCGATTCTGCCCGGCGTGCGTTCGACCATCACCCAGATCGATGGAGAGTGGGTGCAGTTGGTATTCTGAGCCGCCTTCCAGGGCGCGGCGAGGAAATGAGCGGTAACCGGACGAACGCTGGGCGCGGCGCTGCGGAGACGTGGCGCGTTTTCTGGCCTCCGCGCCGCCGGGTGCAGGCGGTACTGGTCCTGGCGCTCGCGGTGGCGGCCGTCCTTCTGTTCCGGGTCCGGCAGGATGTCCGCCAGGCGCACCTCGACCTTCGGATGGCGGACGCGGCGACAGCGGGCGCGGACTTCGAGGTTCTCGCCGAGAGGGCTCCGCAACTGCTGGGCCTTGCTGCCCGCCAGGCGGCCGGGGAGAGTCGCTGGCGGGAGGTGGCGGATCTCTACGACGAGTACGCCGAGCACCTGCCGCCGGCACTGCTGGAGGCCGCCGAGGTCGAGCTCGGGTTGAACCGGCCGGTCGCCGAGGATGCGACGCCCGGCGCCGTCGATGAGACGACGGAGGCTCTGGTCGGACCGCCCGCGTCGGCTTTCGAGCAGCGGCTGCGCCGGGCCCAGTTGGTGGACGCCTCGGGTATCCAGCAACTGCTCTTCGACCGGCGGGGCCGGCCGCTGGGATCGATCGGCGATGACCGTTCGTTGACCCTGGAAGAGGACCTGCCGGCGGGCCTGGTCCCGCCCGAACTGGCGACTCACCTGCTGCCTCCCGCGCTTCAGCCGCCCGGCCTGACCGCTGCGGGGCCGGGAGCGATGGCCGCCTCCACGGCCGGCGCCAGAGCGCTGCGGCTGACGATCGACCGGGCCTGGAGCGAGGCGGCCGCCAGGGCGCTGGGACGGGAGGAGGGAGCGATCACCGTCCTCGAGATCCCGTCGGGCGCCGTACTGGCGGCGGTCAGCAACCGGAACCGCAGAAGCCGCTGGCGGGCCCGCGGAGACAGTGTGCTCGATCCGCGCGAACCGGCCTCGATCGCCAAGCTGATCACCACGACGGCCGCGATGCGGGCCGGTCTCGATCCGGACAGCGAGATCGCCGACATGACCTGCCGCGGCTCGGTGCTGATGGACGGCGAGCGCCTCTACTGCGCCGCGATCGGCGGGCGGCTCAGGGGGCTCACCGACGCGATGGCGAGTAGTTGCAACGTCGCTTTCGCCAGGCTCGCGATGGACGTTGGAGACCGGGCCCTGGTGGAGGAGTACGAGCGCTACGGCTTCGTGATCGGCGGCCCTCAGGGTGGCGCCGTGCCGAGGAACGCGGTCGGCGTGGTGCATGAGTACCGCCATCCCGGCAAGCGGCTCGGCGATCTCTCGATCGGTCTGGAGGAGGCTTCCATCACGCCCCTCGGTGCGGCCGTGTTCGCCGCCACGCTCTCGGACGGGCTGCGGCGCGAGCCCAGGTTCGTGCTGCAGGCGGACGGTCTGCTCGGCATCTCGCCGCGGACGCCGGTCGCCAACGACCCCGAGGCGGTCGCGGTTCTGGACCCGTCCTGGCTGCCGCCGCTCCACGAGTCGATGCGCGCCGTCGTGTCGCCGGGCGGCACCGCGAACCGGGTGGCGCCGCGTCGCCTGCGGGTGGCGATGAAGACGGGGACCGCGCGCGGCCCGGACAAGCCGTTCCACGTGAACTACGTCGGCTTTTTCCCCTCGGGCGGAGGCCAGCCGCCGCAGTACGCCTTCGCGGTGCGGGTGACCGGGCAGCCGACCTCGTCCCGCGTTCGGCGCGCGGGCTACGCGGTGACGAATCGCCTGCTGCGGTCCCTCGACGGGCTGGTGGGCGACGAGATCGAAGCCGGGGCTCGCGAGGCGATCCGGCTTACGGGAGCGACCGGAGCAGGACCGTGACCGCGGACGCGGGCTCCGCTCGGCGGCCCCCGCGACGTCGCTACCGGCCGGTCATCGGACCCCGCCTGAAGCCTCTCCTGTGGGTGGTCTTCGGGCTCTTCGCGCTGCTGGCGGTGAACTCGTTCTACCTCTCCGGCGTCCGCGTTGCCGAGGCGGCGACGGGCGAGACGTACCAGAACTGGTTCTACATCTCGATGTTCCTGCTGCACCTGGCGGTGGGGGCGCTGTTCGTGCTGCCGGTGATCTGGTTCGGTCTGGCCCACATGCGGAACGCGCGGTCGCGGCCGAACCGGCGCGCGGTGAAGGTCGGCTACGCGCTGTTCGGTACGGCGCTGGTCCTGCTGTTCAGCGGCATCGTCCTGACCCGGATCGAGGGCGTGATCACGGTGAACGACCCGGCGGTCCGGGGAGTGGCCTACTGGCTGCACGTGCTCGCGCCGCTGGTGGCGGCCTGGCTGTTCGTGCTCCACCGGCTCGCGGGCAAGAGGATCAACTGGCGGATCGGCGGTCGAGTGGCCGCGGCGGCCGTGGTGCTGGTCGGCGTCGCCCTGGTGCTCCAGTTCCAGGATCCGCGGGCCTGGAACGTCGAGGGCCCGGCGTCGGGCGAGCAGTACTTCTTCCCGTCGCTGGCGCGCACCGCGAGCGGCGGCTTCATCCCCGAACACGCGCTGAGCAACGATGCCTACTGCGTCGAGTGTCATGCGGACGTTCACGAACGCTGGAGCTACAGCGCCCACCGGTTCAGCTCCTTCAACAATCCGGCGTACAGCTTCTCGGTGCAACAGACGCGCGACAAGGCCTACGAGCGCTCGGGCGACGTCCAGGCGTCCCGCTTCTGCGCCGGCTGCCACGACCCGGTCGTCTTCTTCTCGGGCGCCTTCGACGATCCGAACTTCGACATCGACCAGCCGGCGGCCCACGCCGGGATCACCTGCACGTCCTGCCACGCGATCACGCACATCAACAGCCCGCGCGGCAACGCCGACTACACGATCGAGGAACCCCAGCACTACCCGTTCGCGTTCTCGGATTCCGGAGTTCTTCGCTTCGTCAACCACCAGCTCGTCAAGGCCAAGCCGGAGCTGCACAAGCGGACCTTCCTCAAGCCCCTGCACACGACCTCCGAGTTCTGCGGCTCCTGCCACAAGGTCCACCTGCCGGAGGAGCTGAACCATTACAAGTTCCTGCGCGGGCAGAACCACTACGACTCGCACCTGCTCTCCGGCGTCTCGGGGCACGGCGTGGCGAGCTTCTACTACCCGCCCAGGGCGGAGCCCAACTGCAACGGCTGCCACATGGAGCTGCTGCCGTCGGAAGACTTCGGTTCCCGGCGCTTCCCGGAGAGCGAGCGGCCGGACGTCACCCAGGTCCACGACCACCTGTTCCCCTCGGCGAACACCGGCATTCCCCACCTGCTCGACTTTCCGGACTGGGTGATCGAGGCGCACCGCGAGTTCAACGAGGGCGTGGTCGACGTCGACATCTTCGGCGTCAAGCCGGGCGGCACGATCGAGGACGAGCTGATCGCGCCGCTCCGGCCGGAAGTCCCCGCCCTCGAGCCGGGAGAGGACTACCTGCTGGAAGTCGTCGTGCGCACACTGGGCCTGGGCCACCACCTGACCCAGGGCACCGTGGACTCGAACCAGCTCTGGCTCGACGTCGAGGTGCGCGACGAGCACGGCAACCTGGTCGGCCGCAGCGGCGGCCTCGGCGAGGGCAACCGGGTCGATCCCTGGTCGCACTTCATCAACGTCTACATGCTCGATCGGGACGGCGCGCGGATCGACCGCCGCAACGCGGAGGACATCTTCGTGCCGCTCTACGACCACCAGATCCCGCCGGGAGCCGGCGACGTGGTCCACTACCGGCTGGAGGTGCCGCCTTCGGGCAGCGGCGCCGCGCTGACGGTGGAGGCGGCGCTTCGCTACCGCAAGTTCGACACGACCTACCTGCGCCACATCTACGGTCCGGAGACGGCGAACGAGCTGCCGATCCTCGACCTGGCCCGCGACTCGGTGACGTTCCAGGTGGCCGGCGCGGCGGCGCCCGACGCTGACGCCGAGTCGTCCGCGGCGGCCGCCCGCGAACCCGCGAAGCCGCCCTGGCAACGCTGGAACGACTACGGCATCGGCCTGCTGCGCAAGGGCGGTACCGGACGGGGCGAACTGCGCCAGGCGATCGAGGCCTTCACGCGGGTCGAGGAGCTGGGTCGCCCGGACGGTCCGCTCAACCTGGCGCGCGTCTACCTGGCCCAGGGCACGGTGCGGGACGACGCCATCGCGGCGCTCGAGCGCGCGGCGGCCTTCGATCCCCCGGCGCCGAGCTGGTCGGTGGCCTGGTTCTCGGGCCTGGTGAACCTGCAGAACGGCGCGATCGACGACGCGATCTCGAACTTCCGCTCCATCCTCGATGCGGACAGCGAGGAGATGCGTCGGCGCGGCTTCGACTTCAGCCGCGACGTGCGGCTGCACAACGAGCTGGGACTCGCCCTGTTCGAGCGCGCCAAGCGGGAGCGCGGCCCGGCCCGGGCCGACGCGCGGGCGGAGCGGCTGCACGAAGCCCGCGAGTCGTTCGAGCAGGCTCTCGTTATCGACCCGGAGAACGTCACGGCCCACTACAACCTCGGTCTGATCCACGCCCAGCTCGGCGACTCCGATAGCGCGGTCCGGCATCGCGAGCTTCACGCGCGCTACAAGCCCGACGACAACGCCCGCGATCGGGCGATCGCCATCGCCAGGCGCGCCGACCCCGCGGCCGATCACGCCGCGGAGGCGATCGTCATCTACGACCTGCATCGGCCCGAGCGGTTCGAGGGCAGCCGGGCGGGCGTTGCCGGAGGCGGCGGTTGAGGCCGGATCGTCCGGGCGACGAGCCGGAGGCCGGAAACGCGGGCCAGAAGGCCCGCGCCACGGAGCCGGAGGTCCCCGAGGAGGAACTTGCGCCGGAAGACGACGCGGTCATCGGCCGGGTCTTCACCCGTTCCCTCAAGGTGCTGGCGGCTCTGGCCGCCGCCGCGCTCATCGTCGTGGCGCTCCGCTACGTGTTCCGGTCGGGGCCGGAGGAAGCGGTCGAGATTCCCGTGGCCGCTCCGCGCGCCGTGGAGGCGGCGCCCCGCGACGTGCCCTTGGTGCCCTTCACGGACATCACCGCGGAGGCCGGTATCGACTTCGTCCATGTCAACGGCGCCGCGGGCGAGGCCCTGCTGCCGGAGACGATGGGCGCCGGCGCCGCCTTCCTGGACGTCGACCGCGACGGTGACCAGGACCTCCTGCTCGTCAACTCGACGACCTGGGATGCGGTTCTCTCGGACGCGGAGGTTGGGCCGAACGCCGGCCCAACGATGTCTCTCTACGAGAACGACGGCGCCGGGACGTTCGCCGACCGCACGGCGGGCTCGGGCCTGGAGGTCAGCTTCTACGGCACGGGCGTCGCGGTCGGCGACATCGACGGCGACGGCTGGACGGACATCTTCATCTCGGCGGTCGGCCCGAACCGGCTATTCCGTAATGTGGAAGGAGGCCGCTTCGAGGACGTCACGCGAGCCGCCGGCGTCGCCGGCGCCGACACGGAGTGGAGCAGCAGCAGCGCCTTCTTCGACGCCGACGGGGACGGCGATCTCGATCTGCTGGTCGGGAACTACGTCCGCTGGTCGCGCGAGATCGACATCGAAGTCGGCTACCAGTTGACCGGTGTCGGGCGCGCCTACGGTCCGCCGCTCAACTACGGCGGCACCACGATGGACCTCTACCGGAACGACGGCTCGGGCGTGTTCACCGATGTCTCCGAGGAGGCCGGGCTGCACATCCTGAATCCGGCGACGGACACGCCGGTGGCGAAGACCCTCGGCCTGGCGCCGGTGGACATCGAGGGGGACGGCGACATCGACGTGGTGGTGGCGAACGACACGGTGCGCAACTTCCTGCTGGTCAACGACGGCAGCGGCGTATTCACCGAGGAGGGAGAGTTCTACGGACTCGCTTACGGCCGGGACGGCGAGGCGACCGGGGCGATGGGCGCCGACGCCGCCGACTTCCGCAACGACGGCGAGCTCGCTTTCGCCATCGCGAACTTCGCCAACGAGATGACCTCGCTCTACGTCTCCCAGGGGGACCCCACGCTGTGGAGCGACGAGGCGATCACCGCCGGCATCGGCGCGCCGAGCCGCCGAGTGCTGAGCTTCGGGCTGTTCTTCTTCGACTACGATCTGGACGGCCGCCTCGACCTGCTCCAGGTCAACGGCCACCTGGAGGACGACATCGAGGTGGTCGAGCCCAGCCAGCAGTACCGCCAGGCGCCGCAGTTGTTCTGGAACGCCGGGCCGGACGCGGCGTCGACCTTCGTGCCCGTGGAGCCAGCGCCCGGCGACGGCCTGACGGTGGAGCTCGTCGGCCGCGGATCGAGCTACGCCGACATCGATGGCGATGGCGACGTGGACGTATTGCTGCTGCAGACCGGCGACCGGGCGCTGCTACTCCGCAACGACCAGGAGACCGGCCATCGCTGGCTGCGTTTCGTCCTGCGCGGCGACGGCGAGCGCGTCAACCGGGACGCGGTCGGCGCCTGGGTCGAAGTCGAGCAGCAGACCGCGACCGGACCGGTTGTCCAGCGGCGCCGTGTCATGCCGACGCGCAGCTACCAGAGTCAGGTCGAACCGGTCGTGACGATCGGCCTCGGCGACGCGTCGTCGGCCGATGAGCTGGAACGGGTCGAAGTGCTCTGGCCCGACGGCGTCCGCCAGGCGGTCGAAGTCGACGGACTCGACCGGTTGATCGAGGTGGAGTACGGCTCTTCGGATTGAGACCGGGCTCCCACGCGGGCCATCGGCGGACGGATAGCCGCGCACGATAGGGTGTTGGTTCAGCCCCGCGGCCTGCTACGGTGTTGAGCAGGGCTGCTGTGGCCCAAGAAACTACGGGAGGGTGGCTATGCGCAAGAAGTGCCCGCTTGTCGTGCTCGTCTGTCTGGTCTTTCTGTTCGTGTCCGCGCTGCCTGCGCTCGGCCAGGAAGACGTCGAGGTCCTGACGAATGCGGATGTCGTTCGGCTGACAGAGAGCGGACTTCCGGCGTCGGTCATCGTCGCCAAGATCAGGACCTCCTGGACGGACTTCGATACCTCGGTCGACGCCCTGGTCGCACTGTCTGAGGCGAACGTGGATCCGGCGGTGCTGGAGGCGATGACGAACGCCGGCGCCGGGGAGGCGTCCGCCGCCGACGCCGCCGTGAACGTCGACGTAGCGACCGGGACCCGGGCCTCCCAAGTCGCCAACGTCGCCTCGAACTTCGAGGGAACCCCCTGCAAGAGCCCCGGCATCTTCCTCTCGGAAGAGGGTGCGCTGGTTGACCTGGAACTGACTCAGCCGACCGCGACCAAGACCGGCAGCGGAGTGCTTTCGGGCCTGACCTACGGCATCAAGTCGACCAAGGCGAAGGCGATGATCAACGGTGCCCGTTCACAGGTCCGCACGAACGAGCGGCAGCCCACCTTCTACTTCTGTTTCGAGGAGGCCCAAGCCGGCCTGTCGTACCAGACGGCCGGCGCCGTGAACCCCTCCGAGTTCGCGCTGATCGCCTTCGACGTCTTGAAGAAGAAGGACCAGCGCTCCTTCGTCACCGGCAAACTGAATCTCTGGACCGGCGCCTCGGGGGGTTCGCCGCCGAAGCAGTTGCGCCAGGTGGAGTACGAGAAGGTGGTTCCGGGCGTGTACGCAGTCACCGCGCAACAGCTGCAGCCGGGCGAGTACGCCTTCTACTACGGCGGCCAGGCAACAGCAGTCATCGGCCTCTTCGGACCCGCCATCGGTGGCGGCGCCTCGGGAAAGGTCTTCGCCTTCGGCGTCGACTGAGATTCCCCAGGGCGCCGCACCGGCCGAGATCGCAATGAGGAGCTGCCAAAGGACTGGAAGACGATGAAGAAAAGCCGGCCACGATGAAGAGGCGTCCGCTCCGTGTGGCACTGGCGATGTCCGCGGTTCTTGCGGTCGCGGTGCTGCCACTGGCGGCGCAATCCATCGTCCTGACGAACGTCAACATCATCGACGGCAACGGCGGTCCGGTCCAGGAAGACATGACGATCGTCATCGAGGGCGAACGGATCTCCTCGATCACGGAGGGTCCCTACCGGGCCACGGACGGCGGCGAAGTGGCCGATGTCCACGATCTCGACGGCGCCTGGGTGCTGCCCGGGTTCTGGAACATGCACGTGCACCTCAGCGTGATGTTCCCGCACAACCACGCCCTGGACGACGAACAGTTGCCGTCCAAGGTCATCCGCGCCGGGCTGAACGCGATCGACGGGCTGCGGCACGGCTTCACCAGCATCCGCTCGGTTGGCGAGCAGGACTACATCGACGTCGCCTGGGGCCTGGCGTTCGACCAGGGGTTCTTCCTCGGTCCGCGGGTCTTCGGCAGCGGCGAACCGGTCAGCCCGACCGCGGGTCACCGCGGTTCGGTGGCCGAGGGCGCCGACGGCGTGGCCGCGATCCGCAGGGAGGTGCGGAAGCGGGTTCAGAACGGCGCCCGGGCGATCAAGCTGTTCAGCGTCGAGATGCTGCCGGACGAACTCGAGGCGGCGGTCGAGACCGCCGACAACCTGGGCGTTCACGTGACCTCCCACGTCCGGGAGCCGGGGGCGTACGCCGCGGTCGCGGCCGGAGTCGACTGTCTCGAGCACGGCTACGGGCTGACCGACGAGACGATCGAGCTGATGGCGGAGAAGGGGACCTTCTACGACCCGACGATCATCTGCAACCTGAGCGCCGAGTACATCGCGGAGCGGGAGACGCGGCTGGCCGAGTTGGGCTACGCGGAGGACGAGGAGATCGTACGGCTGCGGACGATGGTCGCCTTCGCGGACGAACGGTCGCCGGAGTTCGCCCGCGAACAGCGTCGCATCCTGCAGAAGTCGGCCGAGGCGGGCGTCAAGCTGCTGATCGGCTCGGACTCGATGCCGATCGGCGAGATGGGATTCCTCGAGATGGAGCAGTTCGTCATCTCCGGCGTCAGCGAGATGGACACGATCATCGCGGCCACCCGCAACGGAGCCGAGATGCAGGGCCTGCTGGACGATCTCGGCACGGTCGAGGAGGGGAAGCTGGCCGACCTGGTCGTCCTGGGGGCCAACCCGCTCGAGAACATCTCGAACATCCGCGAGACGGTGATGGTGCTCAAGGGCGGCGTGATCGTCGACCTCGATGCGCAGCTCGGAACGTCGACCTACTGGGACTACTACGGCTCGATGGACCTGCCCGAGGGTTTCCTCGCGGAATCGGAGACGGCGGCGGGCTTTCAGCGCGGCAATACAGCGTCGGAAGCACCGGACCAATAGCGCGATCGGCACATCGCAGGAGGGCAGAGGGATGAAGCGGAACACGAACAGGACCCGCGGAGTTCTTTCGGTGACTCTCGTTCTACTGCTGCCCGTCGGGGCCGTCGCGCAGACGACGGTCCTCGCCAACGCCACGGTCATCGACGCAACCGGCGCGCCTCCGATCGAGGACGCCGCCGTGGTCATCGAGGGCAACCGGATCTCCGCGATTCTCAGGCCGTCGCCGTCCGCGCTCGACCTCGGCGACGACGGCCGCGTCATCGACCTCGGTGGCGCCTACGTCCTGCCGGGGCTGTGGAACAACCATTCCCACCTCGGCGACCTGCTGCCGGATCCGAAGGGCATGCTGGAGGACGAGCCGCTGTTGCGCGCCATGATCCGCGCCGGCCGCAACGCGATGGACGCGCTGAAGGCCGGCTTCACGACACTGCGGATCACCGGCGAACGCGACTTCATGGACGTGGCCTGGAAGGAGGCGTTCGACTCCGGCGTCTTCGTCGGGCCGCGGATCGTCGCCGGCGGTCCGCCGCTCTCGACCGACGGCGACACCGACTGGCTGGTGCGGACCGGCAAGGGCGTGGAGGGGATCCGGGCGATCGTCGCAGACAACATCGCGAACGGGGTCCAGCTCATCAAGTTCCTGGGCAGCCGGATGCCGCCCGAGGAGTTGATCGCCGGGATCGAGGAAGCGCATCGGCACGGCGTTCCGGTCACCATCCACGGCGGGGACAGGACGGCCCGGATCGCCGCCATGGCTGGCGCCGAGAGCATGGAGCACGGCAACGACCTCTCCGACGACACGATCCGGTTGATGGCCGAGGCGGGGATGTTCCTCGACCCGACGATCCAGTGCAACCTGAGCGACGAGTTCATCGTCGAGCGGGAACGGCTGATTGCGGAGGCGGGCTACGTTGCGTCGCCGGATGTCATCGAAGGCCGGGTGCGGGTCTCCCGTGCCGACGAGCGCAGCCCGGAGTACGCGAACCACGCGCGCGACGTGATCAACAAGGCCTACGCCGCCGGCATCCGCCTGACCACCGGCAGCGACTCGAACCCGATCTCCGAGATCGGCATCCTGGAGATCGAGCAGTTCGTCTTCCACGGCATCCCGGCGATGGGCGCCATCCAGGCGGCGACCCGCAACAGCGCCGAGATGATGGGCATGCTGGACGACCTGGGCACGGTCGAGGTCGGCAAGCTCGCCGACCTGATCGTGCTCGAGAAGAACCCGCTCGAGCACATCTCGCATCTGCGCAGCCTGTCCATGGTGATCAAGGACGGCAAGATCGTGAACCGCTCGGAGGATGAAGGACAGGCCAGCTTCTGGGAGCTGTACCTGCAGGACTAGGAAGCGGGAGGAGGAGATGAGACTCACTCGAACGTTCGTACCGGCGGCCGTCTTCGTCCTTCTGCTGGCGTCCTGCGCCCCGCCGGAACCCGTCACCCTGCCCGAGATCGACACCTCCGGCTCGCCCGACGGCATCGTCGACCTCCCGGCCGACGTGCCCGAGGTCTTCCACGAGTACTTCGACCGGTACGCCTACGTCCCGACGCCGGACGGCAGGCGGATCCACTTCCTGGTCTCTTCCGGCTGGACCCGCGACCAGATCAAGCACGGCCTGAACGTCATGGAGCACCTGCTGGCGGACCACCCGGGCTCGGTCTACGGCGACGACAAGTCCGGCATCGCCGCCGCGATGGCCGACCGCAAGGCGACGATGGTCTTCTTCGACAACGAACCCGACATGCGCCAGGCGATGAGCGAGGGACTCCCCGAGGCGACCGACCTCAGCATGCAGGACCTGCGGGCGAACGAGTGTCCGGCTCCCGGGGACGCGGACTACATGGGTCACGTCACCCGCGACGCGGCCTACGAGGAGATCTGGCACCTGATCCACGACTACGGGATCAAGCCGACGCTGCCCGAGATGATCGCCGAGATGAGGGCCGCGAACGACGCGGCGGCGGAGAAGGGCTGGTACGCGTGGCCCCGGGACGTGCCGGACGATCATCCGAACGAGTACGTGGGCGCCCTGATCGACAACTACTACGACCTCTGGACCGTGCCGCCGACCGTCTACGAGGGACGTCCCATCGAGCCCGACGAGATTCCCGAGGGCTACTCCCACTTCGGGCAGTACTTCGCCGGTAGCCGCGCGGCCATGCCGGAGAAGGACCCGCCCGGCTACGCCCTGGTCACGGGTTTCGTCGGGCCGCATCTGACCTACACGCCGGAACTGCCGCTGGACTTCAGCGGCACGTTCTCGATGACCTTCGATCCGGAGCTGCGGTACACGATGAAGACGCAGCACTTGCGAAACGTCGCGCTGACGGGAGACGGCGACGCGAACCTGCGCGGCAACGCGCACGACAACGTGCTCACGGGCAACGCGGGCGCGAACGTGCTGGAGGGCGGCGGCGGCAACGACACGCTGGACGGCGGCGACGGCGACGACACGGCGGTCTTCAGCGGGCCGGCGGACGAGTACGAAGTAACCCGGGACGGCGACAGTGTGACGGTGACCGACTCGCAAACGGACCGGGACGGCGTCGACACGCTGCGGGGCGTCGAGTCGCTGGAGTTCAGCGACGAAACCGTGACGCCGGCACAGTAGAGAACAGGAGAACCAGATGAGCTTGACTCGGACACGCGCGAGGTTGATTCGGCCATGCGTTCTGGTCGCGGTCCTCGCGCTGCTGGCGGTTTCATGCGCCCCTCGGGAACTCGTCACCCTGCCGGACATCGACACGTCGGGTTCGCCCGACGGCATCGTCGACCTGCCGGCCGACGTGCCGGAGGTGTTCCATGAGCACTTCAACCGGTACGCCTACGTCCCGACGCCGGACGGCAGGCGGATCCACTTCCTCGTCTCGGACGTGTGGACGCGCGACCAGATCAAGCACGGCCTGAACGTGATGGAGCACCTGCTGGCCGACTTCCCAGGCTCGGAGTACGGCGACGACAAGTCCCCGATCGCGAGCGCGATGGCCGACCGCAAGGCGACGATGGTCTTCTTCAACACGGAAGAGGACCTGAACGCCGCGATGCGGTCCGGGCTGGCGCGGGCCACCGATCTCAGCATGCAAGACCTGCGCGCGAACGAATGCCCGGCCCCGGGCGATGCGGACTACATGGGTCACGTCACCCGCGACGCCTCGTACGAGGAGATCTGGCACCTGATCCATGACTACGGAGTCGTCCCGACGCTGTCGGACATGATCGCCGAGATGCGGACGGCCAACGACGAGGCGGAGGCGAAGGGTTGGGAGGGCTGGCCGGAAGACGAGCCGGAGAACCACCCGAACGAGTACGTGGGCGTGCTGATCGACAACTACTACGACCTGTGGACCGTGCAACCGACCTTGTACGAGGCGCGCCCCATCGGCCCCGACGACATCCCGGAGGGGCATTCGCACTTCGGCGTGTACTTCGCCGGCAGCCGGGCCCTGATGGAGGAGAAGGACCCGCTGGGCTTCGACCTGATCCGGAAGTGGGTGCCACCGCATCTGACCTACACGCCGGAGCTGCCGCTGGACTTCAGCGGAACGTTCTCGATGACGTTCGACCCGGACGTGCGGTACACGATGAAGACCCAGCATCTCCGGAACGTCGCGCTCACCGGCGACGGCGACGCGGATCTGCAGGGCAACGCTCACGACAATGTGCTCACCGGCAACGGCGGCGCGAACCGGCTCGAGGGCGGCGGCGGCAACGACACGCTGGACGGCGGCGACGGCGACGACACCGCGGTGTTCAGCGGCCCGGCGGCGGACTACGAAGTGACCCAGGACGGCGACGGAGCGACGGTGACCGACTCGCAGGCAAACCGGGACGGCGTCGACACGCTGCGCGGCGTCGAGTCCCTGCAGTTCAGCGATGGTGTCGTGCAACTGGAGCAATCGGAACAGTAGAACGACCGGAGGGGTTGGATACCGTTGCATGGTGCAGCAGACCAATGGACGTCTCGCGCAGCAGATGCGCTTCCTGGTCGAGGTCGACCAGCTCAAGCAGGTGCTGCGCCGTACCTCCATCGTCGGCAACGACCGGCGAGAGAACTCGGCGGAGCACTCGTGGCATGTGACCTTGATGGCGCTGGTGCTGTCGGAGCACGCGGCAGCCTCGGGCCTCGATCAGCTCAAGGTGCTGAAGATGCTGATCGTGCACGACCTGGTGGAGATCGACGCCGGCGACACCTTCGTCTACGACCAGGCCGGCCTGAAGGACCAGGAGGAACGCGAAGAGCGGGCCGCGGAGCGGATCTTCGGTCTGCTGCCGGCCGAGAGCGGCGCCGAACTGCGCGCCATCTGGGACGAGTTCGAGGCACGGCGGAGCCCCGAGGCGAAGTTCGCGAGGGCGCTGGACCGCTTGCAGCCGATGGTGCTGAACTACGTCAACGGCGGCGGCCCCTGGCAGGAGCACGGCGTCCGGGCCGACCAGGTGCGCGAGATCAACGGCTGCATCGAGGACGGCGCGCCCGAGCTCTGGCGCTATGCCGAGGAACTGATCGAAGACGCCGTCCGGCGCGAACTGCTGGCTCCGTAGCCTCCGGGTCGTCGGTGCGGCAACGCTGCAAGGAGGACGAACCATGAGAATCACAGGGTGCGCGGGTCTGCTGGGCCTCATGATCGTTGTCGGCTGCGCCGCCCCGCCCGACGCAACCGAGCCGGCGACCGAAATCGCCTGGGTCAAGAAGGTGATGGTCCACGGCGTGCCGATCTACGCCACGAACATGACCGGCGACGACAAGCTCCTGCACGCCGCCGGCGTCCTGGCCCAGTTCCTCGACAACGACGAGGACGGCGAGATCGACAACCCGAAGGTCCACCAGGCGATGCTGGACACCGGCGGCACGATCGTGATGACCGGCACCCAGGAGGAAGCCGAGACCATGGACTGGGCCAACGCGCCCCGCGGCCAGGGCCTCTACGACGAGGAGACCGAACTCGATGCCCGTGCCCGCGGCGTGTTCGACATCGCCCTCGAAGAGGTCTGGCACATGGTCACGGACAACGGCTACGGCGTGGCCTACCCGGACGTGTTCGGGACGGAGCCGGGAACCGCGCTCACCGACGCGATGGACATCGCCCGCGGCGGCGCCTTCGACGGACCGCCGGACGAGTACCCGGAAGGCGCCTGGTACACCTACGACGACGTGACCTGCGACTACGGCTGCATGGCCTCCGAGTACATCTACTGGGTCTACACGTCGATGATCGGGGCGCAGGACCTTCCGGGCCGGCTCGAGCAGATCGGGCACGAGTGGCCGCTGAACACGCCGGAGAAGCTGCGGGAAGGGGAGCCCGTCCTCTTTGGAGTCCTGAACGATCCCGAGTACAGGATCCCGATGGTCATCCCGGACGGGACCTACGAGGGCGCGCCGCTCGTGATCGAGCCCTACGAGTTTCGCTCTCCCTACGAAGCGGCGAACCGCAAGATCCGCCGCGACAAGTTCGATCTCGTGCTCCCGGAGATCATGAGGGAGCGCGGCGTCGACATGTGGATCCACGTCATGCGGGAGTCGATCCCCGACTCCTTCGGCATCGACGAACTCGGCAGCGCCTCCGGCGTCTTCGTGTTCACGGACCGGGGCGGCGACCGGATCGAGCGGGCCATCCTCGGACGGCGCTGGGGCGCCACCCAGCGCGGCTGGGGTGAGACGGACTACCGGTTCGTCGAGGAGAGCGGCGCTTACGACATCGTGGCCCCGGCGGTCCGGGTCCAGGAGCCGGTCGGCGGCCCGCTGACGGAGTACGACTACCGCTTCGAGGGACTCAGGGACTTCGTCGCCGAGCGCGACCCGGACGTCATCGCGGTCAACTTCAAGCACGAGCTGGGTCCGTGGCCGACCTACCGGGGCGAGATCGACGGCCTCTCGCACACCGACTACCTGTTGCTCTCCGAGGAACTCGGCGACAGGTACGCGAGCCGGCTGATCTCGTCCGAGTGGCTGATGATGGACTACATCAACCACCAGGTCCCGAGCGAGGTCGAACTGCTGAAGCGGCTGCGACGCGACGAGCTCTGGCTGTTCGAGGACGCCCTGGATGCGATCGAGCCGGGCGTCACCAGGGTCGACGAGGCGCGGCTCACCGTGATGCGCCGCATGCGGACCGGCCAGTCGCAGCGCGGCCGCAGCGAGGGCTGGGAGGACGCGGTGGTCCAGGGCGGGGACATCCTCACGAACCCGAGCATCGGCATGTACGCCTACGTGCTGCGCGACAGCGAGACGGAGCCGCCTCCCGAGATCCAGGATCTCTGGGCCGAGTACCTGCGCGTCGAGGCGATCCTGGCGGAGACGATCCGGGCGGGACTCACGCCCCGCGAGATCATTCGCGACTACGAACGGATGTTCGAGGAAGCCGGCATCGTCGTGCGCGACAACCAGCTCCACATGGTCACGCCGAAGAACGACTTCCCGGCCTACGCCGCCGGCTTCGATACGTCGAAGACGCACATCTCCATGGACTCCCACGGACAGACGAAGGGCGCCCGGCCCGCGTCTGTCGAGACCTACTTTGGCCCCCGGATCGGCTCCCTGGGCCCGGACTGGTCGAAGGACATCCCGCTCGCGCCGTACCACCACTTCGTCATCGAGTACTTCTTCTACATGCCTTCCCCGGCCCCGGAGGGCGAGGACCAGTACCTGTTCTGGTGGGCCCACGAAGAGGCGCTCGCCGGCGAGGACGGCATCGAGTACCTCTCGCCGCCGCAGACGGAACTCATTCTGATCCGCTGATCAGACCAGCAGCTTCTCGAGCCGCGCCACCACGTCCGGGTGTGCGGCCGCGATGTTCTCGTCCTCCCAGGGATCCACTTCCAGCTCGTACAGCTCCGGCTCCTCGTGGAGGCCGTCGACCAGCTTGTAGCGGTGGTCCTGGACCACCCGGAACCGGCCAGCCGCCGCTCTCTGCGACGTGAGCGCCGACCGGACGTGCTCGCGGTGCTCGCCTGCGCCCGCGTCCAGCAGGGGCCTGAGCGACCGGCTCTGCATTTCCTCGGGAACGCCGGTCTCGCCGTAGTCGAGACTGGTCGCCGCCAGGTCCATATTGGTGACCAGGGCGTCGCTGCGCGTGCCGGCGGCGATGCCCGGCCCGGCCATAACCAGGGGCACCTTCCACGACGCCTCGTGGGGAATCGACTTGCCCCAGTAGTCGTGGTCGCCGAGCATCTCGCCGTGGTCGCTGGTGTAGATGACGATCGTGTCGTCCAGCTCGCCGCGCTCCGCCAGCCGCTCCTCGTAGAGCCCGATCCAGCGGTCGATGTTCTCGACCATCGCGGCGTAGTTCTGCCGGATGCGCACGTGATGATCGGGCGTGAACGGCGACGGCGGCGCGAGCTGTTGGCCGCCCCGGCTGATGCCGTGGTAGTTGTGCGGCTGCGGGAAGTCTTCGATCACCCGGTCCGGCCCCCGGTACTGGCGCTCCATCCGTTCGGTGATGTCCATCGGCGGGTGCGGCCCGTTGAAGTTGACGATCAGGAACCAGGGGCTGCCGTCCGGGACACCGTCGAGGAGTTCCATCCCGGTGCGGGCCGTGTAGTTGTCCTTGTAGGCGTGGTCGCCGATGGGCGTCGGGTCCGTCATCCCCCACCAGTTCATGTGCCGGGGCTCCTGCCGCGCTTGTATGTCCGCGTTGTGAATGTCCTTGAGCGGTGGGTCGAGCGAATCGAGCCAGAAGCCGTAGGGCTCCGAGTCCCCGCCGCCCTTGCTGCCCGTGATCAGCATGTCGGAGAAGCCCCACTCCTCCATGTGCAGCTTGCCGTCGGGGCGGCGGCCGGCGGGACCCTTGTGCAGGTCGATCTTCCCGCATCCCATCGTGTGGTAGCCGCTGTCGTGGAGGTGCTTGTAGAAGGTCGGACGGAGCGCCGCGTTGTACACGTCGCGGTTCCGTTCGACCGTGCAGTTCTCGTACTCCATGCCGGACGCCAGGCAGGACCGCGACGGGCCGCACACCGGCGACGGCACGACCGCCCGGGTGAAGTCGGCGCCGCGCGCCGCCAGCGCGTCGAGGTGCGGCGTGGGAATCGGGATGTCCGGGTTGCGCCCAACCCAGTCGAACCGGTGCTGATCCGAGATCAGCAGCAGGATGTTCGGCCGCCTGATCGCGCGCGGCCCTGGAATCTGCGCGTCGCCGCAACCGGTGAGAGCGGCCGCGGTCGCGGCGGCGCCGGAGACGAGAACCTCGCGTCGGGAGAGAAGGTGGTTGCGACGGTTCATGCCGACTCCTTGCCTGGACACCAAGGTCTGTCCTATTCTGGTTGGAAGTTCCTACGACGTTAGCAGGTCGACAGGAGGTGCACGAGATGAAGAGAGACCCCACCCGGCGCGAGTTTCTTCGCCGGTCGTCGAGTCTGGTCGCCGGTAGCAGTCTGGCAAGCCTCGCCGCCGCCTGCGCCGATTCGAACTCCCCGGCGCCGGCCGAGAGCGAGGGACAACGGCCGAACTTCCTTTTCTTCTTTCCCGATCAGCACCGCTACGACTGGATCGGCCTCGACGACTACGTGGTGCCGCTGTCGACGCCGAACCTGGCGCGGTTGGCACACACCGGCGTCAACTTCACTTCCGCCGTCTGCGCGGCGCCGACCTGCGCTCCCTCGCGGTCCTGCCTGGCCTCTGGAATGGAGTACGACCGTTGCGGCGTACCGGACAACCAGTACGACTACCCGGTCGACCGCCCGACCTACCATGGTCTGCTCCGCGAGGCCGGCTACCACACGATGGCCTGCGGCAAGCTCGACCTGTCGAAGGGCAGCAGCGACTGGGGGCTCGACGGCACGAACCGCGCCGACGCCTGGGGCTTCTCCGCGATGATCAACAACGCCGGCAAGGGTGCCGGCATGTCCTACCTCCGGGAGCCGGTCGGCCCGAGCGACCCGTACTACGCCTACCTGGACTCTCTCGAACCGCCGCAGGGGCGGATCTGCGCCGAGGACATGGCGAGGCGGAACGCGAGCAGGCCCGAGGGTTGGTGGGGAGACACGAGCCCCTCACCCCTCGGCCCCGAGGCGTACTGCGACAACTGGATCGCTCGCAACGGCCTCGACCTGCTCGAACAGGCGCCGGCAGACAAGCCCTGGCACCTGGTCGTGAACTTCGTCGGTCCTCATCCGCCGATGGACATCACGCGGGAGATGGACCGGACGGTGCGCGGCCCCGACCGCGTCCTCGAGGGACTGGGTTTGCCGCACAACTACACCGGTTCGTTCACGGCTGAGCAGCACCTGGGCTCACGCCGGAACTACGCCGCGATGATCGAGAACATCGACATGTGGCTCGGCCGCTACATCGATTGGCTGGAGGAGAGGGGACAGCTCGAGAACACGATCATCGTCTACTCCTCGGACCACGGCGAGATGCTCGGTGAGCACGGGCGCTGGGGCAAGGGCGTGCCGTACCGGGCTTCGGTCGGCGTGCCGCTGCTCGTGGCCGGGCCCGGAGTCCGTCGGGGCTTTCAGACTGGCACTCCGGTCTCGGTCATGGACCTGGCGGCGACATTCCTCGACTACGGCGGCGTGGACGTCCCGATGGAGATGGATAGCCGCTCGCTCCGGCCGTTGCTCGAAGGTGAGATCGACAACCACCGCGAGGTCGTGCTTTCCGGCCTGCGGGACTTCAGGATGGTCTGGGACGGCCGCTACAAACTGGTCCGAGACTACGGCGACCGAGAGTGGCGGCTGTGGGACTTGCTGGCCGACCCGGAGGAGGCCCGGAACCTGGCGTCGTGGCAGCCGGACCAGGTTCGGCGGCTGCGGGAGCGGTTGCCTGAGCGGCGCGCCTGAGCGGGCGTCCCCGCCAGGATCCGGGCCGCCGGCAACGATACGATGCGGACTTGCTGATTGCTCTGGGCGGGCTCGACGCCGCTCCATCCCCACCGCGGCGACGCCTACTTCCGGCCGACTTCTCCCCTCGAAGTCAGAACCGTCCCGGTCAGGGGGTCGTAGACCGCGATCACCCAGGTGTGGTCGCGGCGCCGGAACACCAGGTCCGTCTCGTAGTAGAAGACCTGGCCCGGACGCGGCTTCGCGGGGCCGGCGATCAGGATCCTCTCCCTCGACATCTCGGACCGGTTGCCGTCCAGGTCCATCGCCGTCACCCGGACCTCCAGCTCGTTCCGCCAGCCGCCGGCTACCGGCATGAGCTCGACGTGGTCGAGCGGAATGACCACTTCGACGGCCATCGACATCTTCCGGCGGCCGGCGCGAACCGGATCGGAGAAGCGCACCTCGAGCGGCCGCGTGTCCGGCGGAATGCCGAACCGCATGGCGGCATCCACTGTCATCGACACTTCGCGGTCGCGGGACATGTCCACGTAGCCCTCGCGGGTGCGCACGCGGAGGTCCGGCCGGCCGGCCAGGCGCACCTTGATGTCGTGAAAGGCCTCGTCCTCGCGGCGCCGCGGCTCGAAGCCGATCCAGTAGTAGGAGCGGGTGTCCTCGACGGCCGCGGCAAGCGCCTGATCGCGGTCGGCGTTGATCATCGACACGCCGCCGGTCGAGTCGGCCAACAGATCGAGGGTGCTGTGCAGCATGTCTTCGCGCTCCAGCGAACCGGGGCCGGCGCGGGTGTCGTCGGGCTGTGCGCCGGGCCCGAAGCCCCGCGCCGCGTCGCCTGAGAAGCTTGCGCTCAGGCCTGGCAGGTCCACCGGATAGAGCGCGTAGCCGATCAGGTTCGCGGCTGACACCAGGGGTCCGTAGAGTTCGTCTTCGCTCATCAGCGCACCGTCGGCCGAGGCCGCGAAGCCGCTCGTGTCCCCCTTGCCCGCGACGGTGAAGAGCGCCGCGGATCTCGGCCAGCCGCCCGCTAGCAGCAGCATCACCTTGCGCCCGGGCTGGTTGGCCAGGCTGCGCATCGTCGCCATGGCCGCCAGCACGGAGAGCTCCAACTGGTCCTCCAGTCTCTGGGCGTATCGGAGTTCCTGAGAGGAGAGCGAGGTGCCCAGCAGGTCCTTCAGCGCGGCGGCGTCCTCCTCGGCCAGGGTCTGCGCCCGCATGACGACATCGCTACCGGTCTCGCCTTGCTGGGCCTCCGCCGCAATCTGCTGGAGTTCGGCGGCTTCCCGCAGGTCCGGGGCGAAGGCCTGATCGGCGACCGCCTCGAAGATCGCCTGGGTTTCCCGGTTCGCTTCGCTCATCAGCAGTTCACTGAGCCGCTGCAGGCCGTAGGCGGTCCGCCGGCGCGCTCGTTCGAGGGCCTGCTCCATCACGCTCGGGTCGTTCGTCCACGCGGTCAGCATCTCCAGGCTGTCGCCATCGAACGCGACGGCGGCGACGCGATCCACCGGACCGAGTTCGCGCAGGTCCTCTTCTAGGCTGTCGAGCACGCGGTTCCGGTCGCGCTCGATGGAGAAGAAGTCGTCGATGAAAATGAGGAAGTTCGTGCCGACCGGCGCGTAGGGGGCCAGGTCGGGCACCCCGGCCACGGCGCCTGTCGCCGTCCCCTGCGCGAACCCTTCCGCGATCTCGGTGAAGTAGCGGATCGGCATCGGCTCGCCGTCGACCAGGAGTTCGAAGTCGGCGGCGGTCAGGCCGTGGACCCGGTTCCCGTCCCGGTCCGTGACGACGACCTCGGCGTTCACGACCCGGACGTCGATCACCTCCGAGAAGACGGCCGGCTCGTCCTGCTGCTGGGCCGTGGCCGCGGCCGGCAAAAGCAGGGTCCCCAGAAGGGCGGCGTGGCGCGTCAGGCGCATCAGCCGTCCCCGACGCAACCGGTCCACGTGAGTTGCGTCTTCATCCAGCCCGACGTGTTGTGGAAGTCGGACACGGCGCTGCCGGGCGGCACCAGGGCATCGCAGGCGGCGGCGATCCCGGGATCGAGCGTCATCTCCTGCACGGCGACGAGTTCGTCGACGTGGTCGAATCTCCGGGGGCCGATCAGCGGAGCGGTGATGCCCGGCTGGTCCTTGCACCAGAGGATCGCGAGCTGGGCCGGCGTGATGCCGGCCTCGGCCGCGAGCTTGCCGAACTCGACGCCGACGCCGACGGCGCGTTCCGTGACCCGGCGGGCGTAGTACTTGCCGAGCAGGTCGGCGCGCGAGCCGTCCGGGTACTGGGCGGCATCGGAGTACCGACCGGCCAGCACTCCCATCCCGAGCGGCGCCCACGCCAGGATGCCGAGGCCGTGCCTGCTGCACAGCGGGATCAGCTCGTTCTCGATCCGCCGGTCGAGCAGGTTGTAGGGCGCCTGCTCCGAGGAGAAACGCACGTAGCCCTTCAGCTCGCTCACCATGAGCGCTTCCATCACGCCCCAGGCGGGGTAGGTCGAGCAGCCGATGTAACGCACCTTGCCGGCCCGGACCAGGTCGTCGAAGGCACGCAGCGTCTCGTCGATAGGGATGCCGAAGTCGGGCCGGTGCGTCTGGTACAGGTCGATGTGGTCCGTCCCCAGCCGTCGCAGCGCGGCGTCGCAGGCGTTCAGGATGCCGGCGCGGGACAAGCCCTGCTCGTTCGGATTCTGCCCGGGAACGTGCTCCGCGCGCGCCAGACCGGTCTGGTCGTCGAACTCACCCGGGTAGATCTTCGTCGAGATCAGGACCTCGTGGCGGCGGCCGGTCTCCTTGAGCACGCTGCCGACGATCCGCTCGGCCAGGCCGTCGCCGTAGATGTGCCCGAGATCGATCAGGTTGACGCCGGCATCGAGCGTCCGCTGGATGATCCGCCGCGCCTCGTCTTCCGGCGTCACGTCGCCGAAGTTGCTCGTGCCGAGCCCGAGCGGCGAGACCTTCAGGCCGGTGCGGCCGAGGGTGCGGTACTCCATCGACGGGCAGCCTACCTACAGGCGGCCCGCGAGCTGCAAAGTCGGGTCGAAGACGCGGTTCGGCACGTCGTCCTCGCCGAGGAGGAACCGGATCTCGTCGTCGTAGCCGGTCATTTCCCAGCGGATCAGGGAGATCGGGATGATGCCGCCGGCGAGGAACTCGTCGATGAAGTCGCGGAGCACGAACTGGTCGCCGAGCTGCATGACGCGCTCGCGGAAGAGCTTCATGAAGTGGGCCTTGCCGACGACGACCCCGGTGTGGAAGCCGGGGAAGCGGAGGTTGGACTCCATCTCGTACCAGACCATGCGCTCGTCCTCCTGGGACCAGCCCTTCGACATCAGGGCGGCGCAGAGCGCCCGCGACTCGTCGAAGGTGATCAGGTTCGCGTGCATCGCCAGGTCGGGCAGCGCCAGGCTCATGTGCGAGATGTTCATCAGGTACTCGACTTCGCGGCCGCGACGGGGCCGTTCGTCGAGGACGCCGGCCTGCATCGTCAGTTCCTCGAGGGCGACCGCCCAGCCCTCCATCCGCATCCACTCCATGTTGAAGCGGCGGTCGGCGCCGCGGATCGGCCGGTCGTCGCGCTGGCGCCGCTGATCGTCGAGCATGTGGCCGACGTACTCGTGGGTTTCGCCGGGCAGGATCTCGCGCTCGCGCGCCTTGTGGTCGATGCTCGTGTCGGACGGCAACGGCTCCGGCGGCTCGTCGGGGTCGCTGTAGTCGGTCGGGTCGACCCAGTCCGGCACCGTCATGACCTCGCCGTCGCGCAGGAAGTCGACGACGTAGCGGAGCGCCTCGTGCAGATTGTCGGCGTACTTCCGCGGGGTGTCGGCGATGTCGAACGGCGGCAGGTCGCGGTTGCGGTGCTCCTCGAGCGCCAGGAAGGTGACGAGCCGGTTGTACTCCTGCTCGACGATCATCCGGCTCTCCTCCCAGCCGTAGGGCGAGAGGTGGACGTTGCGGAGCCACCAGTCGTAGTTCTCCTTGCCGATGCCGGCGGCGCCGCTCCACGACGGTTTGTTCTCCTCGACCCAGGCCCCGAAGGCCAGGACCGCGTCGCGTGCAGCCTCGGCGTCCGGGACGAGTTCCGGGTGGTGTTCGGCGAGGTCCTCGGCGACCCCTTCGTAGATGCGCGCCTCGCGCGGAGCGGCCCAGATCGCGATCGTGCCGAGATCGGGCACGGCCTCGGTGAGGTTGGACTTTGCCTGCTCGTAGACCTTCGGCACCGCTTGCAGGGTCGTCCGGTAGTCATTCAGTTCGGCTTCGTCGAACTGCGGGTCGAGCCGGAACAGCGACCGGAAGCCCGACATCGCGGGCCCGGCGCCGCCCTGGGACATGAGGTAGAACGCCGGGTCGCGCGACCAGGGCCGGGTCACCCTGTGGTGGAAATCGAGCCCGTTCATCTCGGCGCGGACCAGGTGGTGGTCGATCTGGTCGGAGACGGTCCACCCGGAGATGTCGATCGCATGGAGCCGGCTCTTGTAGTCCTCGAGTTCCTGGCGCTGCCGTTCCATCGCCTCGGCGGTGTAGTCCGGTACGCCGTCGACGATCTCCGGTTCCTGGAAGACGCGAAAGTCCTCGAAGAGCTGGAGCAGGTCGTCGTGGGTGCCGGGCGCGGCGTCGTCGGCGGGTGGCGGCGCTGGGGCGCAGGCGATCGCCAGCGCGAGCAGGAGGGTCGACTGAGCGAGGTTCGGCGGCGCGTGTCGCATGAGGGTGCTCCTCTATTCGGGAACGTTGATCAGGGTGTAGTAGGCCTCCGGGTGAAGCAGCGGTTCGCCGTCGCGGCTACGGACACCGGCGAGGTGCAGCTCGTGGACGTAGCCCGCGCGCAGGGGTTGCAGGACCAGGCGGACCGACATGCCGTCGCCGGCCACCTCCACGGAACGAACGGCGACCTCCAGCTTGTCTTCCTCCGGTCCGCCGTAGCTCTCGCTGAGCCGATACGTGTAGCTCTCCATCCGGTAGGACGCAGGATCGCCTGCGGTTTCCGGATCGACGGGCATGGTGAACGTGAGTTCGAAACCGTCGGGCCGCGCCCGCATCTCGTGGACCTCGAAGGGTGTGTCGCCGGTCCAGACGATCCGCTGGAGACCGTGCGACTTGGGGCCGATGCTGCCCCAGCCCCGCTCGGACAGGCCGGCGAAGAGCGAGCCGTCGTGCGCGAACGCCAGGCGGATCACGCCGCTGTCGAGGCCGCGGCGGAAGTTGAACGCGGCGCCCTGCCAGTGGCCGCCGACCTTCTCCAGGAACACCCGCATGACCATCGCGTGGTGCTGGTCGCCGACGAAGACCTGGCCGGCGAAGGGCCCGAACCTGCCGCCGGTCGTGTCCCACTTGAGTCCGGACGGCGACTGGCCCATCTTCACGTAGGGGAACCAGACCGAAGGCATGCGGAAGTTGGGGATCAGCCCGGGAAGGTCCTTCATGAACGTCCCGCCTTCGGGCTGCCCGTCGGGCGGCGGCTCGACCATGGACTCGGGCAGCAGGGTCGAGGCCATGCCGTGCGGGTGGCCGTGGAAGTCGCCGACCTCGATCAGCGACAGCTTCGAGGCGTTGTTCCATTCGCCCTGGTTGTCGGTGTAGAAGACCTCGCCCCAGGGGCTGACCTCGACGCCGGCGGGCGAGCGGAGCCCCGCGGCCACGAACTCGGTAGCGCCGGTCGCGGGATCGACCCGCGCCGCCCAGCCGCGCCAGTCGACCGGACCGTACGGCTCGGCGCCGAAGGGAATGTTCAGTGTCAGCCAGAGCCTGCCGTCCGGCGTCAGCCGGGGTCCGAAGACGTACTCGTGGTAGTCGCCGCTGGTCTCCCAGGCGTCCGACACGGTCTCGAACACGTCGGCGCGGTCGTCGCCGTCCGTGTCCCTGATCCGGGTCAGTTCGCCGCGTTGGGAGGTGTAGATCCACCCGTCGAGCTCGAACAGGCCGAGCGGTTGCCCGAGCCCGAACGCGTACTGTCTGAAGACGGGCGCCGGCGGGTCGCTGAAGGCGTTCTCGACGATGAAGATCTCGCCGCGCCGGGTCGCGGCCATGATCCGGCCGTCGGAGAGCTGCAGCAGGCCGCCGACCTCCATCGACATGCCTTCGGGAAGCGGCATCGTCAGCACGCGGTAGGACTGCTCCTCGGCGGCGCTTTGCGAACCGAGCGCTTCCCGCTGGCTGGCGAGCAGCGCCTTCTCGATGTCTCGCCGGTCTTCCTCGTCGGGCGGTTCCTGGGCGAACGCCGGCAGCGGGAGCAGCACCGCGAGCAGCGCGGTCGCGCCGACCTGGCCGGCCTTCGTTCGTGGGCAGCGGGGGAACATCACCAGGACAGGGTCACATCCAGTTCGAGCGTGCCGTGCGGTTCGAGCTCGATCCGTTGCAGCAGTTGCCGGACTCCCTGGGAGTCGCGGACGATCGGCGCGAGGTCCTCCTCGGAGGACAGGGAGACGTCGAGCGTGCCGTCGACCGACCAGGTGCCCTCCGGGCCGGGCACGATCTCCTCGCCTTCGGCCAGGAGCAGGAAGAGCGGGCGGGGCGCGGCGGCGGCGGCGAGCCGGAAGCGACGGACCAGGTTCGCGCCGCCCGCTCCCGGCAATGGGACTGGCGCCTCCTCGATGACGACGTCTCCGAGGCGGTAGCGGAGAGATGGACGCCCCATCGCGTCCAGCCGGTAGCCGAGGAATCGGCCGCCGACGTTGCGGTCGTAGCGGCCCGTTGCCGGCCAGGGACTGTCGACGTCGTCGAGATCGGCGAAGGCCGGCCCCGCCGGCAGGTTGAGGACATCCGTGCCGTAGGGACCGAAGAACTGGCCCGCCCGTCCCTGCCAGGTTCCCTTCGCGTCGAAGAAGGCGCCGCGCCAGATCTTCGCCAGGCGGATCGTGTTCGCGTCGAAGGCGGCGTGGACGTTCTCGGGATAGCCGATCGCGATCGCCCTGGGACCGACGTCGATCATGTGCGTGCGGAAGACGAGCGGGCGCTGGTCCGGAACCAGGACCAGCTCGGAACCGATGTCCATGCCTTCCGGCGCCGGCATCGACGCGCCGAGCGAGAGGAAGCCCCGGATCGCCCCGATCTGGCCCTCGGTCGTGCCGCCGCCGAGGTGCGGGAAGTTCGCTTCGCCCTCCGGCCAGTAGGCGGGCATGCGGGTTCCCGGCCGGATCGCCGCTGGATCCCGCAGGAACCGCTCGACCCAGCCGGGGCGCAAGCGGTCGTAGGCGGTCGCCAGGTCGATCGTGGAGATCCCGGGCGCCGGATGTACGTGGATGTCGTGGCAGGTCACGCAGCCCATACCGCCCGTGCCGATCAGTTCGAAGCCGTCTTCCGTGGCGGCGGCCGAGAGGGGCGGTTCATCCAGATCGCCGGGTGAGGCGTCGACCGCTTCCAGGGCGTCCGCGAGGCGCTCGGCCGCGCCGGTCGGGAAGCCCGGCATCCTGACCTCCATGAAGTCGCGCCGGACATGCAGGCGGTCGCCCGTGAGGATGGAGCGCAGCGCCCTTGGCTTGAGCTTGCCGCCGACGCCGTGGAGAGGAGGCGGCAGCCGTCCCTCGTCTCCCAGGTCCTGGTTGTCGAGGACCCGGAAGTGGCTGGCCCGAACCCGGTCGGGGCCGCCGACGTCCACCTCGCCGGTCCGGCGCTGGTGGCACGCGAAGCAGTTGAAGCTCGCCATCGTGAGGGTGATCTCGTCTTCGGGCCCGCGCTCGGGCGGCGGGTCCGCGAGCGCCGCGAGCGCCGCCCGGATGGCCTGCTTCTGGTGAGTGGCCAGCCGGTACCGCGGCGACGTTTCGCCGCCATGCATGGCGGGTTCGGCGAGCGCCTGCTCCGGATTAAGACTGTCGAGGGCCGGAGCCTTGGCGCGGGACACCGCGTAGGACCGGCCCCGCTCGGGATCGACGCCCGGCGAGGTGTGGCACGAGGAGCAGCCGTAGCGCGCAAAGAGAATGCCGCCGTCCTCTTCGTACCGCCGGCCGGGCGCGGCCGGGCCGTCCGCCGGCCGCAGGCGAACGTTCTCGTGGCTGGCTAGCTCGTGGAGCGGTGTCGGCTCCGGCAGTGCCGCTCCGTCGAGCCGCACGTCGACGAATGGCCGGCCGGTGCTGCCGCGAATGAAGTACGTGACCTCCAGAGGATGGTCTCCGGCCTCCAGTTCGGCGGTGATCTCCGTTTCGCGGCGGCTGAAGGGGGGCTTGGAGGCGACGATCCCGTCGCCGACCCGCAGCGAGGAACCTGATCGGCGATCCGACGCGAGGGTGAAGGTGTACTCCCCGGCTGCGGGTAGTCGCAGCAGGCCGCTGAAGCGGAAGGCGTGGTTGCCGCTGTTCATCGGCATCGGCAGGTCCAGCGAGAGGGTGGAGACGCGGCCGACGCCGGCCGGACGCAAGGCGTCGAGGTCCGGTGCCGGACGGAGGAAGAAGCCCGGTACGTCTTCGTCCTGCTCCGGTTCCAGGTAGTACTCGAACTCGAAACCGCGGCGGCGTTCGGTCACCAGGGGTGTCTGACCGCGCAGCAGGTAGACCGCGATGGCCTCCGCCTCCTCCTGCTCCAGGTGCAGCGGCGGCATGCGTCCGCCCGGCCGCGCGGCGCGCGGATCGAGCAGGAACCCGGCCAGCGCCGCGACCGAGGTCTTCGCGTTCAGGTCGGGAAGCGGCACGGAGGGGATCGCCGGTTCGCCTTCCGCGCCTTCCGGCGCGTGGCAGGCGACGCAGCCGACTGAATGAAAGAGCGTCCGCCCCCGCTCGACCGTGGTTCGGAAACGGTGGACGTGGAAGTCTCCCAGAGCTTCCGCGGCGACCGGCATGTCTGGCGTTCCGCCCCGCGGCCCGGGATCGTCGGGGTTCGCCGGCCTCGACCCGCGGTGAGCGAGGTAGCCGACGAGCGTGCGCACGACATCCTCGCGGTCTTCCGGTTCGAGGGAGTGGAGAACCTCCGGCATCGCCGATCCCGGTTTCTGCGCGTGGGGAGCCATCAGGTAGTCCGTGAGCCATCTGCCGGTGGCGCGCTCGGCGATGCGGTCGAGGTCGGGCGCTGCTCTGGTCGGGATGCGCTCCGCCACGGCGTCGGTTGCTGCGTGGCACGAGAGGCAGTTCAGTTCGCCGAGCAGAAGCTCGCCCAAGGCGACGTCGTCCACGGCGTCGGCGAGCCGCAATTGCTCGTAGCCGGGAACCACGGGAGGCGAGGCGTTCGGAACCGCCGCCTGCGCCGGTACCAGAGCGCCAGGCGCCGAGGCCGCGATGACGATGAGGAGCAGCGCGGTCCGAAAGATCGCGCTAGAGCCGCAGTACTGCATTCCGTTGGTGCAGATCACCCTACACGCTCCCGCGGCGCTAGGATCGATCAATGAACGGCTCGGCCCGAGCCTTGGGTGTGTGCGTTCGATCGATCGCGGCCGCGGTCCTGCCCGTGGCCTTTCTGGCTTGCGGCGCCACGCCCGACGGGCCTCCCTTGTCTCCGGCGGAGCCGGCAATCCCCCACCCGGAGCTCGCGGAACTCGACCCGCCTCTCGCCGGTGAGCTCGAGGCCCGGCGCGCCGGCCTCGACGCGCTACTCGCCGACCGGGAAGCCAGCATCGCCGAGAAGGCCCAGGCCTTCGGCAGCCTGGGCCGCCTCTACCAGGCGCACCGCCTGCTGGAACCGGCGCTCGCCTGCTACCGGGAAGCGCACGCGCTGGATCCCGAGTCCTTCGCCTGGGCCTACTACCTCGGCGTTCTCGCGGCGGGCGCCGGCGACATGGAAACGGCGCACCCGGCCTTTCGCCGCGCCCTCGATCTTCGAGCAGACGACGCGCCGACCCTTGTCCGGCTCGCCGACCTCGAGCTCGAACATGGCCGGGTCGACGAGGCCGAACTCCTCTACGTCCGGGCCGCGGTTGTGGACGACTCGGCCGCCGTGGCCTACGGAATGGGCCGTGTCGCGGAAGAACGGGGCGAGTACGCGGAAGCCATCACGCAGTTCCGGCGGGCGCTGACGCTCCAGCCGCGCGCTTCCGTCATCCACTACCACCTCGGTCAGGCCTACCGCGAACTGGGCGAGTTCGACCGTGCTGAGGAAGCGCTGGCCCGGAGCGGGCCGAACCGGGTCGCCATGGCCGATCCGCTGATGCATGAGCTGACGACGCTCGCCATCGGCGCCCTGCCCCACCTCGACCGGGGCCATGCCGCCGCCCGCGAGGGTCGGCTGGCCGATGCGGAAGCCGCCTACCGGCAGGCGGTGGCGGCCGACGCGACGAGCGTGCGCGCGCACGAGAGCCTGGCGACGCTGCTGGCTCGCCGTGGCGACGCCGAGGGGGCGATCGAGCACTTCGGCGTCGCGGTGCGGCTGGAGCCGGAGAATGCCCAGGCCCACTCGGACCTCGGCGCGCTCCTGAGTGAACTGGGACGAAACGACCGCGCGCTGGAGCACCTCGCCCGGGCGGTCGAACTCGAACCGGGGCTGGCGCCGGCGCAGGTGAGCCTCGGCAACGTCCAGACCCGAACGGGACGCTTCGACGAAGCCGCGGCGACGTACCGCGGGGTGCTGGAGAGCGATCCCGAGAACGGTGACGCCCGGCTGGGCTTAGGGGCCGTGCTGGCCCAGACCGGCAACTTCGAGCAGGCAGTGGTCGAACTGCGGACGGCGCTGGACCAGGTCCCCGAAGCCGGCCGGACGCCGCGGCTTCATTTCGGCCTGGCCGAGGCCCTGGTTCGCACCGGCCGGCTCGAGGAGGCGCTGCCGCACTACACCCGGGTCCGTGAGATCGATCCGGCGCAAAGCCTCGCCTGGCTACGCGAGGCGACCGTGCTGATGGGCCTGGAGCGTTTCGCGGAGGCCAGGGCGACGCTCGAAGCGCGGCTTCAAGTCGACGCGACGGACGGCCGGGCCGCTCACTCCCTGGCGAGACTGCTCGCCGGTGCTCCGGACCCGTCGCTTCGAGACGGTCCACGGGCCGTCGCCCTCGCCGGTGCACTGATGGAGGTCGACAACTCGGCCTCCACGGCCGAAACCGCCGCGATGGCGCTCGCCGAAGCGGGCAGCTTCGAAGAGGCAGTCAGCGTCCAGCGCACACTCGTGGAGGAGGCCCGCCGGCAGGGCAGGACGGGCGACGAGCGGCGGCTCGCCCGGAACCTGGACCGGTACGAACGGAGCGAAGCCTGCTGCGCCCGGGTGGCCGACGCGTTTCCGCCGTATTGATCCTAGGAGGACCTCAAGCCCACCTCGATGAACTCGCGTGGGGAGACGACGTGAACACCTTGCCCGGCAAGGGCGGGAAAGTGTCGGACGTTGCCGGTGATCAGGTAGTCGGCGAGTGCGTCGGCTGCGACCTCAAGGAAGGGCTCGTCGAGAGGGTCTGGGAGCCGAACCGGTAACGGCATTGGGCGAGCCAGTTCGCCGCCGGCTTCGAGTTGATGCAGTAGCGCACTGACGTCCTCTTCAGCGAACGGGAATCTGGGGCGGCGCAACACTCCGGCGTACTCGGCGAGGATCCGTGCGTCGTAGCAGAGGCTGAGTCTGCCTGCGGCGATCAACCCGACGATGGCGCCTGGTGGCCCGAAGGGGGAGAGGAGGCCGGAGACCAGGACGTTGGTGTCAACGACGATTCTCATTTGCGGCGTTGCCGCCGCGCCTCGTTGATCTCAGCATTGACTTCGTCGAGACTCCACTGGTCAAGACCCGCCTCTTGCGCTCGGCGCTGCATGTTGATCACAGCCAGTTGGGCCCGAGTCTGACGGAGCGCTGCCAGCGTTGCGTCGAGGGTCGATGGCGTGGCGGCGGAGAGAACCGCTACCGGTTTGCCATTGGACGTGACGACGAGGTCCTTCGCTTCCGCCAAGGATTCCCAGATAGCCGCGGAACGAGTACGTAGGTCACGGATACTGACGAAGTCCATGGATGTCACTCCTGAGGATCACAATCGAGTACACAATAGTGGCGCGAATGTGTCTGCTGGTCAAGGACCCGAAGCCAAGTGCATCCCACCGGCAACAGATCGCGAGACCAGACCCGAGATCCTTGAAGGCCCGACCACCGAGGCCGGGGCGTCGAACTGCTCGAGAGCCGGGAGGTCAACGGTACGTCCTCGTGCCGCCGAAGACCGAGACGCTGGCCCGTCGGCGAGTTGAAGGTCCGGTCACACGTGCCTACTGACCGTCTACGAGCGGCCGGCTGAGGACTACGCGGAGCGCCGCGGCCGCGGCGCTCCGTCAGCTCCCCCTCCTTACGTTGAACTCCCTGAGCACTTCTCTATGTTAAAGAAGACCACCCAAACCGGAACCGACCGCCCGTCGGCGAAGTGCGCCGGCGCTGAGTACCGGAACGTGTTCCCGTGCTCATCGTCGTGCGCGAGGTCGTCGGTGTAGTCGAGTTCGATCTCGGCCAAGCCGACCGACGACAACGAGACCAGCTCGCCGGCGTCGGTGCTACCGTCGCGGTCGGTATCCAGCCACAGTTGCAACGATCCGTAGATCTCATCACTCTCGTTGATCTTCCCGTCATCGTTGCCGCCGTTCAACGGATCGTCGAACATCTTGAGCGCCAGAAAGCCGTTCGGCGTGCGACTCGGCTGTTGGGGCGAAATGTGGCTGAACAGCTCCCGGCCGTCGTCGATCGACCCGTTCCCGTTCCGGTCCAGAACCAGGAACGCATCGTCCTTGCCGCCAGTCCACGGTATCTGCTCGGCCTCGCCGTCACCGTTCAGGTCGAACTCGACTCCGCTTCTGGTGTCCGTCAGCTCGTAGTGACTATCCTCAAGCGAGACGATGACAGGATCCTCAAGGCACGTCCATATGTCCTCGCAAGTGCCACAAGACTCTATTAGGTTCACCTCCTGCAACAAGCAGCCATAGTTGTCGCCGCTTATTCGATAGGCGAAGCCATTGGCTCCTCTGGCTCGAAACTCGGGACCGATGTACACAAGTTGATATGGCGGAACATAGTCACAGTGTTTCCACTCATTCAACCACTCCGTGTCATAGTAACAGTCTCCGCTCGTGAGCATGCCAGTATCGAAATACGTGGGGTAACACAGCGGATTGCACTCGACGGTCCAGATCTTGAGCGTCCAGCCCGCGGACGCGGGGCAGGCGGGACCTGCCGAGTTCTCGGTCTTTACAGAAGCAGCCACGCAGAGCGTAAGAGCGTTGGTAAGAGTCTCATCTTTCTCGTCAACACTCACGCCCTGTGCTACGACAGGGGCGAGACTACATGCCAGCACGGCTAGCAGAACCAGGGTCGCCCTCATGGTGTGCGAGGAACGATGCGTTCGATTTCAGCACGCAGTGCTACGGGCAGGTTGGCTTTCGCCACGCCCAGTTCCGACTGGTACTGGGAGCTCGTGTTCTCGATGGCTGATCGCAGCATCGCTGGGCGAGTACTGCTTATCGCTCTCAAGATTTCGACGGGGTCCACGTCGGGGTTACCTACTTCAAGGCCCAAGCTCTTTTTCTCTGATCGCGAACTGGCACGCATCGCGCTCAAGAACACGGAGCGCAGCCACTGCTGGACCAGCAGGCTCTCCTGTTGGCGTTGAGAATCCAGAGTGGTCACAGGCCCTGGTCCATCGACGACAGCCGCGGCAACCGCCCGTTTCTCCTGTTCGAGAAGATCTAGGCTGTCTTCAAGGAACTGCTGCAGGGTCCCGGCCTGCAAGGCCGAATCCACTTGGCCAAGCAATCGCGACAAGGCGGCGGCCCTCGCGTAACGGCTAAGCACAAAGCCGAGAACGTGCCGAACATCGCGGCCAGCAACGGAGCCATCGTCGAAGACCACAGCCCCAACACCAGCGCCAAGAACCGAGTAGTCGCCTTGCGCGACCCCGGCTTCGAAGGTACCCCGGCCAGCGGGCAGGCGGTACTCAACAACCCGCTGCTCGCCTGGACTCAGCGGAGAGTGTTGGGTGGGTGCGTTTGGTGAGAGCAATCCAGTGTACTTGTCCTCGCCACGACTGCTGGTGAAGCTGTCCCCTGAATCAGAGCCAACTGTGACGTCAATAGACCAAGCCGTAATCGTCTTCACGCTGCCGTTGCGGAGTGTCACCTCCACGTTGCCCTGAGGGGTCACAAACACGTCGTCGATCAAGAGAGCACCATCCGCATGCGCGGGCGCAATCGGAATGGGGTTCGTCTCGTAGTGCGCAGCATCGATTAGGGCCGCCAAGCTCCTCAGCGAAGGGTGCGCCGCGCTCGGGTCCTGGGCGGCCGCCGGTAGCGCGAACAGCGCGAGCAGCCCAAGGGCAATCAAGTTCCGGCGGGCCTGCCTCGTCATTCTCGACTCACTCATCTCATTGAACCTCTCTTCATTCTGGCTTCTCTCCTCCTAGGATGGTTGATGGGGGCGTGTCACACACGCCTTCTTTGTGCCCAACCAGCTTTAGGGCGGAGCTGTGAAGGCGACAGGGCGCTGTTTGGCCGATGTCGGCCAGATTCGCCTGAGACCGGTCAGATCTCGACAAGGGCAGCGCCGGGCTATTGCTGCGCCAGAGTCCTGGGCCCGCCGCGGTCCCCTAAGCGTCCACCGGGGTCGAGGCCTTCCTGTACTGCGCCGGGCTGCAGCCGACGTGCCTCTGAAAGGCCCGGCGAAACGTCCGTTCACTGGTGTACCCTACTGACCCTCCAAGCTGGGCGACAGACAAGTTGGTCTCGCGCAGAAGTCGGCAAGCATGCTCCATTCGATGCTTGGCCAGCCACCCTATGAACGTCACGCCGACGTGCCGCCTGAAGTAGCGCGAGAAGCCCGAAGGCGACATCGCCGCGACCTTGGCGATGGCATCTAGCCCCAGATCGTCGGCCAGATGGTCGTCTACGTAGCAAAGCACCCGCTCGAGACGCGCGAAGCGGCGGAACGGGTCGGTGCGGGATGCGGGAGTTCGCTTGCTAGCCGTTGCGGCTCCAAGAGCGGCATCAAGCTGCTGCGACGGTTCGAGCTCCGCGAAGGCGTAATCGTAGACCTCGATTGTTCCGGCCGGCTGAACCTGTACGCGCTGATTCCAGCCGGGCGCCCATTCCACGAAGGTGTGGAACTCGTCGTTTTCGCCGGAGGGGTCAACGCTTTCGGGAAGGGCGGCCACGAAGTTCGCATCGAAGCGTCGACCCGCCAGAGCCGCCGGAAGTGCGCCGGTGTCCACCGAACACACCCAGGCAGCTACGCCCGTGCCCAACAGTGCCGCGCAGTGGTGATGCGTGTCCATCCCCCAGAGCGGGAACACCGCCTCGAGTCCGGTGCCGGCGGTCACGAGCAGGCGGCGTTCACGGGCACTGGGCGAGAAGAGGTTTCCGTACGCGACGCACTCAGCGCCCGCCGCGCTCAGTTCACGGAACCCTCGCCGTACGGATTCGTCGTGTTCGCTCCTAGAAGCAGTCCAACTGAGGGGTATCAGGCGAAGGGGCAACCCTGCTGCCGCGGCCTGCTGTTCGAGCAACGTATGGCGGACTCCATGCAGGATCGCCCGGCCGTTCCTCTCGTTCACCAGCGTGACCAAGCCCCGGACATCCCAGGCAGGCTCAGCCTTTAGCACTTGGAGCGCCCACGCTGATTCCTTTCCGCCCGACCAACAGAGCCATGTCGGCTTGGCGCGCCATGATGGAGGGTTGTTGGGCATGATGGGCCCTTGCTGCAAGTTCAGATTCGCCGTCGCGGCAATCGGCTTGCCTCGGTCATGCAACGCTAACAGGGCGCCTCCATTCAATCGGCGAAGCAAAGTCAGCCGACCGGCGCGAGACGTTACGGTTCGAAGACGGATCGCCCGTCGATGTCGACTATGTGGACTACCACTGAGGAGAAGGCACCATGACGATGAACAACCCTCCACATCCAGGCGGGATCGTTAGGCGGCAATGCCTGGAGCCGCTGGGGTTGTCCGTCACGCGAGCCGCTAAGGGCTTGGGAGTCACGAGGCAAGCGCTGTCCGAACTGGTGAGTGGCCACGCCGGCCTTTCGACCGAGATGGCGGTGCGCCTGTCCAAGGCGTTCGGTTCAAGCCCGGAGACGTGGCTCGGGATGCAGATGGCCTACGACCTGTGGCAGGTTCGCGAGCGTGCGGAGCAGATCAGGGTCGAGCGCTTCGACGCAGCCTGATGAGGGTTTCGGGGCCGTAGTACGATCGGTCCTTCGTTCAACTTCCAACCAGAGGAGCCTCACTGTGAGTGCAACCGAAGCCCGAATTCAAGAACTCGCCCGCCAACATCTCGACATCGGAAGGGACCTGGATCTCGACGCCGGTCTGCTCTCGGCCGACATCTCGTCGCTCGACGCGGTGGCCTTCGTGAAGAAGGTCGGGGAGGCGTTCGGCGTTGAGGTTCCGCCCGAAGAGGTGGCCAACTGGAAGAACCTGCGGGACTTCGCCGCGTTTCTCGATTCCGGCGCTTGAGCGCCGCCGGCGGTGGGACCTGCCCCGACCCTCGGGTCCGGGCCGGTCCCGCGCCGAGCCCTTCCCGGTGTTGAGTCGCACGATTCACAGGTCCGGTCGGGTCACGGTCGTGTACGTCGACCTGGGACCCTGTTCGTCCCGGGAGCGAGAGGCCCTGGCGTGGCTTGACGGATCGGAGCAGGCCCGGCGGCGCCGGTTCGCGCGGTCGGGACCGCGACGCGAGTTCACTCTCTGCCGCGCGGCGCTTCGGGCGCTGCTCTGCCGGGAACTCGACTGCGGCAACGAGGAGCTCTCGTTCGGAGCCTCGGAACATGGCAAGCCGTTCGCGCTGGTCGGAGGCCTTCCCGCGCCCGTCTCCTTCAACGTCAGCCACAGCGGCCGGCACGGCCTGATCGCGACCGCGCCACGGGGGCGCATCGGCGTGGACGTGGAAGACCGTAAAGCGCGGCGCGACATGGACGACGACATCCGCCTCCTCTTCGCCCCGGGGGAGCAGGCGGGACTCGCGTCCGTCGAAGGAAGCAGCAAGGCCGACCTGTTCTACAGCCTCTGGACCATGAAGGAAGCGCTGGTCAAGGCGGCCGGCGTCGGCCTGAGGATCGACACGACGAGCTTCGAGATTCCGCCCGCGATGAGTCTGGGCGCGCCGAGTTGTCACGTGAGGCTTCCCGGGGCGCCCTCGATCAGGTGGCGGCTGGAGAACCTCGGCAACCGGCGCTACGCCGCGGCGCTCGCCGTCGAGGACCTGCCGGCGGCGGACGCTGCCGACGGTGGCGAGCCGCAGGTGGCATAAGCGGGAACGGAAGCGGTAGCCCGTTGACTGTCTGGGAAGTACCCGAGCCCCTTGCCGTGGATGAGGTGCGGCTCGACGAGGAGACGGTGACGACGGTACGCCGGCATGGCCGGCCGGACGCACCGCTCCGCCTGGTTCTGAGTCATGGCAATGGCCTCGCCATCGACGCCTACTATCCGTTCTGGTCCCTCCTGGCGGACGAGTTCGACCTGATCGTCTACGACGTCAGAAGCCACGGCTGGAATGCCGTGGGTGAGCAGACCAACCACAACATCCCGGCGATGATCCACGATCATGACGTCCTCGCCGGGGCTATCGCCGACCTCTATGGAGAAAAACCGACCGTCGGCGTGTTCCATTCGCTGACGACGATTGTCGCCATTCTCTCGTTCTCCGATCCGTACTCCGCTCTGGTTCTGTTCGATCCGCCCTTCTGCAAGCCCGCCGCGAGCGAGGCGGAGTTCGACGACGCCGCCGACCGCGCGACGGCGCTGACCCGGCGCCGGGCGTCCTACTTTCGGTCCGAAGAGGAGTTCTCGGACCTGCTCCGGTACTCCCCGGTGTATGCCCGGGTGCTGCCGGGCGTGCGGGAACTGCTCGCGGCGACGACCCTCAGGATGGCGGAGGACGGCGAGGGCCGCGAGCTCCGCTGTCCGCGGGAGTTCGAGGCGCAGGTGTCGGAGTACGTGAGGAGCTTCGCCCCGCTGCTCGACCTGAGCCTGCTGTCCTGCCCGACGAAGGTGATCGGGGCCGATCCGACCCTGCCGTTTGCGTACCTGCCGAGCTTCGACCTGAAGAGCATCCGGAACGTGGACTACGACTTCATCGCGGATTCGACCCACTTCCTGCAACTGGAGAAGCCGGCGGAATGCGTCGCGATGCTTCGGGCTTTCCTGCGTCAGACCGGTTTGCTGGGCGGGTCCACCCAGTGACGCCGGCGTTCGAAGGGATAGCCGGGTAGCGAGATCCGGCGGCGATTCTCGCCGGCGAAGAGGCCCGCGAAGGAGACCGGTAGGCCGGCCTCGTAGGCGGCGGCCGCGGCCTCGAGGAAAGCGCCGCCGGAGCGGCCCTCCGCGGCGTCACCGGACGGCGGCCGGAGGCTCGACAGCACGAGCGGGGCGCTGTCGGAGACAGGCCAGGCGTCGGCGATCGCCGGAGTCACGGCTCGCCCTGGGCCGATTTCCAGCACGACCTCGACTCCGCGATCCGCCAGGGTCGCGGCACTTGCTTCGGGTGCGGCGGCCCCGGCATCTCGCTGGAGCCAGAAGGAGGCCTCAAGAGCCTCGTTCGCGGCCAGCGGGCGACCGTCCGCGCCGCGGATCATCGTGAGGGAAGGGCGTTCGAGGTTCGCGGGTTCTTCCGGCGTCACCGACTCGCCCGCGGCCGCCGCCAGGCGGAGGCCGTCTTCCAGGCTGAAGATCCGGGCGGCGTGGGCCGCGGCGAGCTCACCGGCGTCGAAGCCGACGACGACACTCGGCCGGATGCCGATGCTCGACCAGAGGGCGGTCAGCGAGCACTCGAGCGCGTAGACGGCCGGGCAGGCCCAGGCCGGGTCGTCGAGATCCCCCGCGGCGTCCGTTCGCCCGAACATGATGTCCAGCAGCGATTCGCCGCGTTGCTCCCGGAGCACTTCGTCGCAGCGGTCGAGGACCGCCCGAACCACCGGCTCGGTCCGGTAGAGCGCCTCTCCCATGCCGGTCCACCCGCTGTCACGGCCGGCGTAGACGAAAGCGACGTTTGTCGCTTCCCGGGGCTCCGGTCCGCCGTTCGCTTCGGAGAGCGTCCGGAGATTGCCGACCAGCGATGCCCCGTCCCGGAACACGACCGCGGCGCGGTGCGGGAAGTGACTCCGGCCGGTGCCGGCGGTCCATGCCAGATCGGACAGGAGAGGACTGGCCGCGCTGTCGTCGGACTCGAGGGCGCCGCCACGCTCGTCGACCCAGCCGAGGAACCGTCCGGCGAGCGACCGCAGTGCGCTCTCGGACTTCGCGGAGAGCGGCAGGATGCGGGTCTGGCGTTCGCCCGGCGCGGATTCGGCGT
This sequence comes from Thermoanaerobaculia bacterium, assembly GCA_965116955.1. GTDB lineage: Bacteria > Acidobacteriota > Thermoanaerobaculia > Multivoradales > Multivoraceae > Multivorans. Next base: position 1,462,353 of record OZ220742.1, read on the forward strand.
CCGGTGCTGGGTAGCCCTCAACGACGAGATGCACGTTCGTCCCGGAGAATCCGAAGGCGCTGACTCCGGCGCGGGCCGGTCGGCCGTTGGCCGGCGGCCAGTGCGTTCGTTCGGACGTTACGTGCACGGGCAGCCGGTCCCAGTCCACGCCCGGGTTCGGCGTCTCGAAGTGCAGGTGCTTCGGGATGACTCCATGACGCATGGCCAGCACGACCTTGATCAGTCCGGCGATGCCCGCGGCCGACTCGAGGTGACCCATGTTCGTCTTCGCCGTTCCGATCAGCAGCGGACGATCGGCGTCCCGCTCGCGGCCGTAGACGGCGGCCGCAGCCTGCACCTCGATGGAGTCGCCGATCTCCGAGCCGGCGCCGTGGGCCTCCAGGTAGTCGACATCGGCGGGTGCGATGCCGGCGCGCGACAGCGCCTCCTCGATCACCTGCTCCTGGGCGGGGCCGCTCGGCATCGTCAGTCCGGCGGCGGTGCCGTTGTGGTTGACGGCCGATCCCCTGATGACCGCCAGGATGCGGTCGCCGGCGGCCTCCGCTTCGCTCAGCCGCTTGAGGAGGACGACGCCGCAGCCCTCGCCGCGGACGTACCCCTCGGCCGAAGCGTCGAACGTGGCGCAGCGCCCAGTGGACGTGAGCAGGCCGTGCTCGAGCAGGAGCCTGCTGAAGTTGGGCGAGAAGATCGCGTTGACGCCGCCGGCCAGCGCCATGTCCACCTCGCCGCGCTCCAGCGCCATGGCCGCGGCGTGGACGGCCGCCAGCGACGCCGCGCACTGCAGCACGAACGGCATGGCAGGGCCCATCAGACCGAGCATGAAGGCGACCCGTCCCACGGTCATGCTGGACATCGTGCCGACGGAGCCGCCGTCCGAGCCGCTGGCGATCATCAGGTCCCGGTATTCGCTCGCGTTCAGCCCGGCGAACACGCCGGTGCGGCTGCCCCTGAGGTCTTCCGGATCGATCCCGGCATCCTCCAGGGCCTGCCAGCTCGTCTCCAGCAGCATTCGCTGCTGCGGGTCCATGGCTTCCGCCGCGATCGGCCTGAGGCCGAAGAACCTGGCGTCGAACAGTTCGAGACCGTCGACGTAGCCGCCCCAGCGATAGGCCGGGTGCTCGGCCTCGGGATCGCCGACGCGGTCGAGCCAGTAGTCGGCGTCGGTGCGTCCTTCCGTGACCAGGTCGGCGCCCGCCAGGAGCTGCTCCCAGTACCTCGACACGTCCGGTGCGCCGGGGAAGCGGCAGGCCATGCCGACGATGGCGATGCCCTCCTGGTCCGTTTCGGTCGTCGGGCGGGGTCGTGCGACGGGTTTCTCCGGAACGCGGGACGGCGCGCCCGTAAGAGCCTCGATCTCGCCCGCCAGGTGACCGGCGAGTTCCGCGGTGCTGGGGTAGTCGAAGACGATCGTGTTGGACGTCGTGTACTCGCCGGCGAAGGCGCGATTCAGCCGGTTCCGCAACTCGACCGCCATCAACGAGTCCATGCCTACATCGAAGAAGCCGACCGTCGCCGAGGGCGGCGACGGCAGATGCAGCACGGACTGCAGCTCCTGCTGAATGAAGGCCTCCAGTAGATTCCGTTTCTCTTCCGACGGCGCCTCCCGCAGCTGTGCCATCAGGCCGCTGGAGGCGGCCGGCTCCTCGGCCTGCCGGTGCCGGACCTTCCTCGTGGCCAGCAGCTCGTCGAAGAACGGAGGCGGTGTCCCGAACTCCTCGGCGACGATGGACCAGTCGGTCGCGGTGACCATCGGCGCGGTTGCGTCCTGCCGGACCAGCCGGTCGAGCGCCTCGATGCCCTGTTCGGGCGTGATCCACTCCGCGGCGGTGTGATCGAAACGTCGCCTGATCCTCTCCCTCTGCTCTTCCGCTTCCCCGATGCCCGACCAGGCCCCCCAGGCGATCGACTGGCCTGGGAGTCCCAGCCCGCGCCGGTGGGCGGCGAGCTGGTCGAGGAAGGCGTTGGCGGCGGAGTGATTCGACTGCCCGGGGTTTCCGACCACGCCGATCCCGCTGGAGAACAGGACGAACAGGTCGAGGTCTCGGGTCTTCGTGGCCTGATGGAGATGCCAGGCGCCGAGGACCTTCGGCCACAGCACCTGCTCGAAGCGGTCCCAGGTCTGGTTCTCGATCACGCCGTCCGAGAGGACGCCGACGCTGTGGATGACGCCTCCGAGCGGCTTCGCACCTTCATCGATGCGGGCGAGCATCGCGTCGAGGGCGGCGAAGTCCGTCACGTCGGCGATCTCCACGCGGACGTCGGCGCCGGCTTCCCGCAGCTCGCGGATGATCGCTTCGGCCTCCGGATCGGGATCCCGGCGGCCGTTGAGGACGATGGCGCCGGCGCCGTGATCGGCCAGCCAGCGAGCGACCGCGCAGCCGATCCCGCCCAGGCCGCCGGTGACGAGATAGGCGCGGTCCGGTCTGAGGTTGCCCCTGGCGAGCGGCGGCATGCGGAGGACGTTCTTGCCGGTGTGCCGGGCGGCCCGCATCGCCTCCATCGCCGATTCCATCTCGCAGAGCGGCCAGACCGTGTGCGGCAGGGGGGACAACTCGCCGGCCGCGAGGCGAACCATGATCCGGGAGAGCGAAGCGCCGGCGCGCACCGGATCGGTCCGCTTCAGCTCGTCCACGTCGAGGACGGAGTAGGCGACATCGGGACGCGACGCCGACATCTCCCGTTGGCTCCAGATGCCCCGCTTGCCGATCTCGACGAAGCGGCCGCCGGAGCCCAGGCAGGCGAGGCTCGCTTCGATGAAGCCCTCGCTGGTCAGGCTGTTCAACACGACGTGGACGCCCTCGCCGTCCGTCGCCTCGAGGATCTCCTCGCCGAACGCGGTCTGCCGGCTGTCGAACACGTGGGCCACGCCGAGGGAGCGGAGGAAGGACTGCTTGGCGGCGCTGGCGGTGGCGAAGACCTCGGCGCCGGCGGCCTGAGCCAGTTGAATCGCGGCAAGACCGACGCCGCCGGCCCCGGCGTGGATCAGTACGCGTTCGCCGGTCTCGAGATCCGCCGTCCGGAACGCGAGATCGGCGGTGACGAAGCAGATCGGCACGGTCGCGAGGGCGGACGTCGAGAGGCCGGCCGGAGCGGGCGCCAGCAGCGCCGCGTTCGTGACCATCTCCGGGGTGAACGAACCGAATCCCATCCCGGTCACCAGGTCGCCGGTCGCGAGACCTTCGACATCCTCGCCGGTCTCCAGGACGCGGCCGACCAGTTCGCGGCCGATCTCGCCGCCGGTGGACACCGCGCCGATGCTCATCAGCGCGTCCACGAAGTTGAGGCCCATCGCTTCGACGGCGACCCGGACCTCGCCGGGTTCGAGATCGGGTCGGGGCCGCGGCTTCGCCCGGAGGGTCGTCAGGCCGGCCTCCGGATCCTCGGGTCCGACGACCCAGTCGGGGTCCGCCGGCAGGGCGAGACGCGGGTCGTCGGCGCCGGGCCGGATCAGGCGCGCGGCCTGGCGGACGCCTGCCCGGTGGGCGATGAGGGTTTCGGAGTCGGCCCACAGCAGTTCCTGGGCGAGTTCCGGGGCCGCCGGCGCTCCCGAGTTGGGGTCGAGGTCGATGAGTCTCGGCTGAAGGTGGGACGCCTCCCAGGACATCGTCTTGCCGAAACCCCAGAGGGCGGCACCGGCGAGTTGGCCGATGGAACTGGCCGCCCACTGGGTGCGCGGGTCTTCTGACCCGCTGGAAAGATCGCGCCGGCCGTCAGGCCGGCTCCGTTCTGGCGGCCGGTTCCATAGGAGGTCCTGCTCGAGGACCTGCGCGCCGCGGGTAACGAACCAGACTCCTCCGGTCGGGACGACGCCGGCGTCGATCACGCCCTGCGCGAGAGCCAGCGCCGTGGAGGCGGCTTGGGTTACGTCCTCCGCCATCCCGTCCGTGGTCGCCGACGCTCCGTGTCCGTCGAGGGCCCGAAGGTGCACGACGCCCCGAAGAGGCGGTTCATCGGGCAACTCCTCCAGCAGCGATTGCCAGGCTTCGCGGTCCGACGGTTCGATGGCGGCCGTCGTGACGCCGGGAACTTCGGTCGCGGGACCACCGGCTTCGCTTTCCTCGCGGACCTGGACGACCGTCTGGTCGCGGGAGGCCAGCTCGGCGGCGAGTTGCTCCGCCGTGCCGCCGGCGTCCGCCGCGAGGATCCAGGCGCCCGGCGCCGGGGCGACCTCGGCCGGACCCCGGGCGAGGATGACGCTCGAACCGAGGTGTTCGTCGGTGTCCGGATCGCGGGTTCCCAGGAACTCCAGGTCGGAGAAGCCGGCGTCGCCCAGTGCCCGGCGCCACCCGTCGGGCCGGGCGAAGGCATGCTCGGTTCGATAGGCGTCAGCGAAGCGCCACCATCCGTCCAGAAGCCCGAACGTCAGGTCCTGCCAGGTCCGGTGCCGCAGACCTTCGAGGGCAACCAGTTGGCCCGAGGGGGCGAGCAGGTCGCGGCAGTGGGACAGCGTCTCGCCCAGGTCGCGGGTCGCGTGCAGCACGTTCGCGGCGATGACGAGGTCACAGGCGTGAGCGTCGAAGCCCTGTGCCGCCGGATCCGCCTCGATGTCCAGGCGCCGGTACTCGATCGGCACGCCGGTCGCGGCGAAGCGCTCTTCGGCCTGCGAGAAGAAGCCCGCGGAGATGTCGGTGAAGGTGTAGTCGATCCGGTCGGCAGGCAGGCGGGGGAGAACCGCCTCGGTGGCGGACCCGGTCCCCGCCCCGACTTCCAGTATCCGCAGCCGGCGGTCCTCCGGCAGGCTGGAGACGGCCGCCTCGACGGCGTCTCCGAGCATCCGGTTCGCGGAGCGGTTGGCCGGCGCCTGGAGGTATACGCCCGCAGCCCCAGGCCCCTCGTCGCTGAACATCAGCGTCATCGGATCCGTGCTTCCCTGGAGCACCTCGGCGAGGGCCGGGCCGCAGCGGCTGAGCAGGCCGAGCTCGTTGGAGCCGTGAGGGTGCTTCTCCCGAAGCCTCTCGGCGAGGCGTTCGGGGTCCGCCAGGGCCTCGTCCGGGAGCGCGTCGCCGGCGCCGGCCGCCACGACATAGCCCCCGTCGGAAGGGCTCAGGATGCCCGCCTCGGACAGGATGGCCAGAAGCCGGCGGAACAGGCGACGGTGCCCGTCGACGACGTTCAGTTCGCGGCGGAGATCCTCGGGCGAGACCTCCGCCTCCGCCCGGCGCCGCCACCCCATTTCCTCGAGCGCCGCGAGGACGTAGGCCTGGGACAGCCGCTCGAGGTCCCGGAGCAGGGTGATCCGGTCCGCGGCCTCGACGTCGCGCTCCGCCAGGTGGTCGGCTAGGGTGCGCGACTGGCCGGCGACCGTCGCCGGGCTGGCCAGGAAATCCGCGGCGGGCACACTTGCGTCCAGCGGCCGCTCCCGCCAGGCGACCTCGTACAGCAGGTCCTTCATTCCGGCCCTGGCCGAGAGGAGTGCGCCGCGGGTGGCTCGCTTGACCGTGAAGCCGAACAGGCCGCCGAGAGGCGCCCCCTCGGTGGAGTAGAAGCGAACGTCCCCCGTCACGACCTCGGGCGGCTCGGTCGCCGCAGCGTCCGCTCCGTTCCCCGCGGCCGACGTCCTCACGGTCGCGTGGCAGAGGAGCCTGCTCGGCATCGGCCCCGCCACCCACAGCCGCTGCCAGCCGAAGGGCATGTAGACCGCACCCTGCTCGGACACGGTGTGGTGGCGGGCCAGCGACAGGACCTGGAAGCAGCCGTCCAGCAGCAGGGGATGCAGTTCCATCCCCGTCGCGTCGACCGAATCGTTGAGGGCGAGCGTGGCCAGGGACTCTCCTTCCCTTGCCCAGGCGGACTCGATCGTGTGGTAGGACGGGCCGAGGTAGATGCCGGTCGCCGACCGCATCGCATAGAACTCCACGGGGTCCTGGGGCGTCAACTCGGCCTTGAGCGCCTCCGGGTCGAGCGGGGGAAGCGGTTCGACGTCCGACCTTCCCGAAGAGAGTCGGCCGCCGGCGTGCAGGGTCCAGCCCTCCTCGCCTTCTCCCTTCGTGAAGATCTCGAAGGGGCGTTCCGCGAGGTCGTCCGAGCCGTCCAGAACGAACTGCAGGGTGCGGCCTCCGCTATTCGTTCCGTCTTCCGGATCCTCCTCGTCGAGCATCAGCGGGCTGTAGATCTGCAGCTCGTCCACGACCGCCGGCCCGTCGCCCCGGCTCAGCGCCACCGAGACCGCCATGCCGCCGTGGAGCCCGCCCGGGACGACGACCTGCTCGTACACCAGGTGATCCAGAAGCCACGCGGGATCGGAGGCGAACACCTCCGTCTCGAACATGACCTCGCCGCGGGGCGACTCGTGGCGGACACCGAGCAGCGGATGTCCGTCGGCCTTGTGGCGGCGCTTCGACGTCCGGACCCAGTGCTGGATGCGCTGGAACGGATAGCCGGGCAGGGTGATCCGGCGCCGGGCCTCGCCGGCGAACAGGCCCTCGAACTCGATGTCGAGGCCGGCCCCCCAGGCGCCGGCGACGGCCTCGGTGAAGCCGCCGCTGGTGTCGGTGGGCGGCTCTTCGGCGTCGCGGGGCGGACGCCGCAGACTGGCGAGCACCGGCGGGGAACCCGCCGGCGCAGACGGGGGCCAGATCATCGAGACGACGGGCCCGAGCACGGCGTGGGGGCCGATCTCGACGACCGCGTCCACTCCCATCTCCGCCAACGTCTCGACGCTGGCCCGGAACGCCACCGGCTCGCGCGCGTGGCGCCGCCAGTACGCGGCGTCCATCCGGGCGTCCGAGTCGAGCAACCGGCCCGTGATGTTGCTGACGAGGGGGACGGAGGGGGCCGGAGGCGAGGGCGCGATCTCCCGGACGGCCGCTTCCAGCTCGTCCAGGGCGGGTTCGATCAGGGCGCTGTGGTACGCGGGGCTCTTGCGCAGCCGGTGCGTCTTGACGCCCTCGGCTTCGAAGCGGGCGAGCACCGCCTCGAGTTCGGCGGCCGGCCCGCTCACCACCTGCTGCGCTCCGTTGTCGACGGCGACGGAGAGGTCCGCGTCGCTCGAGCCGGCGTTGTGCTCGGCCACCGCTTCGGCGACGCGGGAGGCGGGGGCGAAGACGGCGGCCATCGCGCCGTCGGCGCGGGTGGCGCCCATCAGGGTGCCGCGGGCGGAGGCGTAGCGAAGACCCTCCTCGAGGGTGAAGCCGCCCGCCGCCCGGGCCGCGGCGATCTCGCCCAGGCTGTGACCGACGACGACGCTCGGCCGGACGCCCAGGCTGTCCCAGAGTGCGGCCAGGGCGCACTCAAGCGAGTAGATGGCGGGCTGGGTCCAGGTCGGTTCGTCGAGCAGGCCGTCGGTGCCGTTCTCTCCGAACATGACGTCGAGCAGGGAGACCCCGCGGTCTTCGGAGAGCAGCCGGTCGCAGCGGTCGAGCACCGACCGGAAGGTGGGCTCCCGTTCGTACAGGGCTTTGCCCATTCCGGGCCATTGGCTGGCCTGGCCGGTGAAGACGAAGGCCACCTTCTTCGCTTCCCGCGGGGCTTCGCCGCCTTCTCCGGCGCTGAGGTTCTCCAGTTGCTGCCGGAGCTGGGCGGCCTCGCTGAAGACCAGGCCGGCGCGGTAGGCGAAGTGGCTCCTTCCGACCGCGGCCGTCCAGGCCAGGTCGGAGAGATCCGCGTCGGTCTCCTCGTCGAGCCAGGACACGTAGCGTCCGGCTACGTCGCGCAGGGCCTCGGGCGATCTGGCCGAGAGCGGCAGGAAGCGGGTTTCGCGTGTTCCCGGTTCCCCGAGCGGTTCCTCGCCCGGTTCCGCCGGGGCGTCCACGGGCAGGCGGAGGCCTTTCGGGAAGGACCCGCCGAAGGACGCGGGAGCGGTGCCGGCAGGAGCCTCCAGCTCGTCGTAACCCTGCACCAGCACGTGGCCGTTCGTCCCCGACCAACCGAACGAGTTGACGCCGGCCAGGCGGGGCCGATCGGGATGGCCGGGCCAGTCGGTCATGCCGTCGGTGACGCGGACGGGCAGGCGGTCCCAGTCGATGTTGGGATTCGGGTTGCTGAAGTTCAGGTGACGGGGAATGACCCCGTGCCTCATCGCCAGGACCGCTTTGATGAGACCCGCGACGCCGGCGGCGGGGCCGAGATGTCCGATGTTCGTCTTCACGGAACCCACCAGCAGGGGATGTTCCGCGTCGCGCTCTCGTCCGTAGACGGCTGCCGCTGCGTTCAGCTCGATGGGATCGCCGACGATGGTGCCGGTGCCGTGGGTCTCCAGGTAGTCGACGTCGGAGGGGGAGGCGCCGGCCCGCTCCAGGGCCTCCTCCATCGCCTTCGCCTGGGACGGCGCGCTGGGCACGGTCAAACCCTGGCTGGCCCCGTCCTGATTGACCGCCGAGCCGGGAATGACGGCCCAGATCCGGTCCCCGTCCGCTTTCGCGTCGCTGAGGCGCTTGAGGACGATCAGGCCGCAGCCCTCGCCGGAGACGAAACCGTCGGCAGCCGCGTCGAAGGTCCAGCACTGGCCCGTGGGCGACAGCATGCCGGCGTTGGCGCGCAGCTCGAGCGGCCGTCCGGCGAACTGGGCATGGACGCCGCCGGCCAGAACCAGGTCCGCCTCGCGGCGCTGGAGCCCCGCCACGGCCTGGTGAATGGCGACCAGCGAGGACGAGCAGGCGGTGTCGATCGCCATCGACGGCCCTTCCAGGCCGAGAACGAAGGACACGCGGCCGATCGCGGTGTTCAGGGCGTTGCCGGTGGCGGCGTAGAGCCCGGCCGCGGCCTCGCTCGTGCCGGGATCCGAGATCGCCATGTCCCGGTAGTCCATGATGCTGATGCCGGCATAGACGCCGGTGCGGCTGCCCTTGAGGCTCCCGGGATCGATGGCTGCGTCCTCGAGCGCCCACCAGCTCACCTCCAGCATCATCCGTTGCTGGGGATCGAGCATCTGCGCCTCGATCGGCGAGATGCGGAAGAACTCCGCGTCGAACAGGTCGAGGTCCTCGACGTACGCCCCGAAACGGATGGCCTGGTTGCTGGCGGCGAACTGGGGAAACTGCCGTCCCGGGCGCCCGATGACGGTGCCGGGAGGGCCCTCCACCACCGCGTTCTCGCCGGCGAGGAGCTGTCTCCAGTAGCCAGGGAGGTCGTTGCTGCCGGGGAAGCGGCAGGCCATGCCGATGATCGCTACCGGCTCTTCGCGGGGTGTGCCGTCCGGAGAACCTGGTTGGTTGGTGTTCGACATTGAGCGGCCTCCAGTCGCGTGGAGGACACTCTATTCACCAGGAACGTCACGAGCTAGTCGCGACTTTGCTCCTCGCGCTGTGGTTGCGGTCGTGCTTCAGGCAGGGGTCCGCGCGCCGGCACTCAGCAGGTAGCGATACAGCCGCGTCGTGAGCTTCGGGTCGCTCTCCTCGAGCAGCCGCAGGCCGGAAGCGGTCAGCGTCGCCGTCGTGCAGGGCTCGTCGGCGACGACCGAGGCCTCTGCCGTCGGGGCGGCGACGGGCGCCCGGGGCTCGACCGCGTCGCCCGGGCCCAGTTGGCGGCTGCGCGCGCCGTCGGCGTCGAACACGGAGGCTCGTCCGGCGGTGATCAACTGAAGGGTGTCGTTCGACTCTCCGGCGGCGAGCAGAGCTTCGCCCTCGGCGTGCTCGCGGGTGTCCAGCCAGTCCCGGAGGTCGCCGACCAGCTCCTCGAAGAGGACCTGCCGGTCGAGGTGACGCTCCATGTCGGCGCCCACGGCCTCCAGCAGGGAAGGCTCTCCGCCTTCCGCGTCGTCGGGCGGCTCGTAGGAGGAGATCAGCACGTCCTCGCAGTGCTCCAGCGCCTGGTCGTCATCGGGCGCGAACACGACGTTGCCGAACACCGGCGGCGGCAGATTCCGCTGCAGCTCCTTCTCGAGCGTCGCGGGCGCGCTGCTCATGACCACCTGGGTACCGGCGCGGCGAGCCGCCAGAATGAAGCGGCACATGGCGCTGACGGTCGAGAAGTCGAGGCCGGATACGCCCTTGAAGTCGAGCACGATGCAGGCCGGCCGGGGCTCTTCGCCGAGTGACCGCTGCAGCCGGTCCGCCAGTGGATAGCCGGCGCCGAAGAAGATGTAGCCCCGCAGCCTGTAGCCCCGGACCCGCGACCCGTCGGCCCGCAGGATCGCCCGGTCCGGTATCGGGCGGACGCGATGGCTGCGCTCTTCCCGCAGGGAGAACGTGGCGTCGACGACGTCGACCCGGCTCAGGCGCACGACGAAGAAGAGGATCGTGATCAGCATGCCGATGGCGACGCCTTCGAGGAATCCCAGGGCCAGGATCGTCACGAAGATCACCAGGATGATCGCGTAGTCGCTCGGCGGCAGGCGCTTGCGGACCTTCAGCAGCCACTGGTCGACCAGTGCCACGCCCGTGAACAGCAGGACCCCGCCCATGAGCGGCACGGGCACGAGCGTGAGCAGAACGTCGCCGAAGATCAGCGGCGAGGCGGTCACCACCGCCACCGCGATGCTGGTCGACTTGAGGCCGGCGCCGAGCATCAGGTTGCGGAGAGAGGTCGGAACGACGTACGTGCCGGGCGGCGCGCCGCCGAGACCGGCCGCCAGGCTTCCGAGTCCCACGGCGCCGAACTCCCGGTTCCAGTCCAGCTCGCGACCGGAGGCGAGCTCGATGCCGCCGATGTACAGGGCGGTGCAGAGCAGGGTCACCAGGATCAGGACGAGGATGTTCGGAACCTGGGGGGCGATCGCGCTCCAGTCGATGCGCGCCGCGTCGTCGAGGGCCATGGGAGGCCACAGGTCCGATCCCGAGATGCCCGCGAACAGGAGGCCCCTTTCCTGCGCCTCCTCGGTCGAGACACCGAAACGCGCCATGCCGAAGTGCAGGAGGCCCGTGCCGGCGATGAAGCTCCCCGGCATCAGCAGGGGGCTGGGCCAGCGTCGGCTGGCGAAGTACAGGCCGAGGCCGTAGGCGACGCCGACGCCCCAGTTCGTGACGACCAGCGGATCGAACAGCGATGCGAGCGATTCGGTCTCGAGTCGCACGCCCATGAGTGCCAGAGCTACGACGCAGGCGAGTCCGCCCGTGCCCGCGACGAAGCCGGACGAAACGGGGTAGGGGAAGAAGCGGACCAGGTTCGCGAGGCGAAAGCGCTCGATGAAGAGTGCGCAGGCCGCCGTCGCGACCGAACCCAGAACGATGATCGCGATCATGGTTGGCAGCAGCTCGTCGCCGGTGGCGGTGAGCGAACCGCCGATCACGCCGAGGGCGATCATCGTCGCCATCGTCGGTCCGGCGGCGGCGCCCGCGAAGCCGCTTCTGAGCCCGGTCACCACGCAGGCGGCGGCGGTGCCGAACAGGATGAGTCCGATGCCCTGGGACAGGTAGGGGGCGAGCTGTCCCGAGAAGGCCAGGCTGACAAGGGCCACCTCGCCGATGATCAGACTGATGCCGGAGACGAATCCGACCGTCAGCACAGTGAACGCCTTTCGGACTGCCGCGTTCGACGCGAGGCCGGCCGGCAGCCCTCTCCGGGGGGGTTCTCCAGTCATTTCGCGCGTCCGCAGACTACCCAAGCGGAGCGACCGGTTCGCTCGAAGCGATCGCTTCACCCTCTCCCTGGACGAGCGTCCGGTACTCGCCCGGCGGCACGTCCGTCCAGCGCTCGACGGCGCCGTCCGGCCACCGGACCTCGATCTGCGTGACTGCTGCTCCGTCTTCGCTCCCGAGGCCGACCAGTACCCGGGGGTCCCGGGCGGAGACGTAGCTGCCGTCGGTGTGGACGTGGCGCCAGATCGGCGGCGCATCGTGCCGGTGGACCAGGACCTGGGCGCCCAGCGCGTCGCGGTTGTGGGCCACGAGTCGCAGGCCCAGCCAGGAGCGGTCGTGACCAACCTGGTTGAGCAGCAGGCGGGTCGGTGCGTTGCTGTTGACGACGACGACATCGAGGTCGCCGTCGTTGTCGATGTCGCCGAAGGCGGCCCCGCGGCTGACTTCGGACGACTCGAAGACCGCGCCGCCATCGGCCGTGACTTCCGCGAAGCTGCCGTCGCCGAGGTTGCGGAAGAGCTGGTCGGTCTGCCGCAGCGGGTAGGGGTCGCCCGCCCGGATCAACGCGTCCATGCCGATCACGGCGCCGTTGACGACGAGCACGTCGAGCCAGGAGTCGTTGTCGTAGTCGATCCAGCCGATGCCGAAGGCGGTGAACGGCAGACTCGGCGGCCCGAGTTGACTCGACGCCGACTGGTCCCGGAACAGGCCGGCGCCGCCGTTGACGTAGAGGGTGTTCGTCTCCTGCTCCAGGTGGCTGACGACGATGTCCGGGTCGCCGTCGCCGTCGAAGTCCCCGGCGTCGACGCCCATGCCGGCCTCGGGCTGACCTTCGCGGTTGACGGCGACTCCGGCCAGCAGGGCGTTGTCGGCGAAGCTGCCGTCGCCCCGGTTGATCCACAGCCGGTTCCACATCAGGTCGTTCGCCACGTAGAGATCGATCCAGCGGTCGCCGTTGAAGTCGGCGGCGACAGCGCCGAGCCCCGAACCGGCCTCGGCGCCGATTCCCGACGATGCCGACACGTCCTCGAAGGTGCCGTCGCCCCGGTTGCGGAACAGGCTGTCGGTCGCCGGCGGGTAGGCGCCGGGGGCGCAGTAGGTCAGTACGCCGCTCGGGAGCGGGCACGGCGTGTGGCCCTCCAGTGAGTAGTCGACGTAGTTGCCGACGTAGAGATCCAGCCAGCCGTCGCGGTCGAAGTCGAAGAACGTGGCGGCGACGGACCAGCGGGGATCGTCGGCGCCCGAGGCGGCCGTGACGTCGTCGAAGGTGCCGTCGCCGCGGTTGCGCAGCAACTGGTTGGAGCCGAAGTTCGTGATGTAGAGGTCCGTCCAGCCGTCGTTGTCGAAGTCGCCCGTGGCGACGCCCATGCCGTAGCCGGCGGCTTCGATCCGGCTTGCTTCGGTGACGTCGGTGAAACGGAGATTGGCGCCGGCGGCCCCAGGTTCCAGGTCGCTGCGTTCCAGGTCGTTGCGGTAGAGGCGGTCGGTGAGCGGCATGCCGGCAGGCGGCGCGAAGGTCAGGTCCGGGCCGAGCTCCCGGCCCTGGAGGAGGTAGAGGTCCAGGTCGCCGTCGTTGTCGAAGTCGAAGAGGGCCGCGCCGCCGCCCATGATCTCGTTGAAGTAGTGCTCGCCGGACATGCCGTTGAAGTAGGCGAAGTCGAGGTTCGCGGTGGAGGCGGCGTCGATGAAGATGGCGGGCTGGGTGGTGGCGGTTGTCGGGTCGGGTGCTGGGGAGCACGCGATGAGGAGGAAGATCAGCGTGAGGGCAGGGCACGCGCTCGCCGCTCCGCGGCCCTTTGTTTCCCGCGGGTCAGAAGACCCGCGGTCACAATGCGGGTCGGAAGACCCGCGCACCCAGAGAGCGGTCGTCGGCTTGGCGGGAAGGTCTACGCCCATGGGAGGGCGGCTCAACCGCGGCGTTCCAGTGCGCGGGCGGAGGCGAGTTCCCGTCGCGCCTCTTCCGGCTGGCCGAGGCGGGTGTAGATGTCGGCGAGCAGGTAGTGGCCCATCGGCGCCATGTCCGAGCCGGGGTCGAGTTCCAGGCCGGTTCGCGCCAGTTCCATGGCGCGGTCGAGCTGTTCGTTGCCGTCGACCAGGGACTTCGCCAGGAAGAAGTGGCCGACCGCGAACTCGGGGTTGATCTCGATCGATTGCTCCAGGGCTGCGGCCGCGCCATAGCGGTCGCCGAGGCTGTCCAGCAGCCTGCCGAGGTTGAACTGGACCCGGTAGCTCTGTGGGTGGACATCGAGTTCGCGGCGGTAGTAGTCGGCGGCGGCGCGCGGGTCGCCACGCTGCTCGGCGAGCAGGGCGAGGTTGAAGTGGGCGAGTCGCACGTCCGGCTGGATCGTCAGCGCCTGCTCGAAGAGCCGCTCGGCGGTTGCTAGATCGGACCGCAGAAGCGCCACGGCGCCTTGACTGACGACCGCGGCGCCCATCTCCGGTGACAGGGCGGCCGCCTCCCTGAGGTGTCCCTCGGCGCCCTCCAGGTCGCCGTGGTCGACGAGCATCCGCGCCATTTCGTAGTGGATGATCGCGTTGCGGGGATCGAGGCGCAGGAACGCCTCGTAGCCGAGGATCGCCTCCTCCTCGGCGCCGGCCCGCCGGTAGGCGTTGGCGAGGTTGATCACGGCGTGGGCGTAGTCGGGCTTCAGTTCGATGGCTCTGCGGTAGCTCTCGATCGCGGCACCGGTGTCGTCGCCGCGCATTTGCTCATCGCCGAGACGGACCCAGGCGTCGATCACCAACGGGTCCTCGTTCAGCACCCGTTCGAGGGCTTCGACGGCCGCCGGCCGGTTTCCCTTGAGCGAAGCCTCGCGGGCGTCGCGCATCAGGTTGAAGAGATGGATCCGGTCCTTCGGGTCGGCGAGCAGGGCCCGGTCCACGCTCCCGTCGGTACTGCCGCCGAAACTGGCCAGATAGCCGAGGGCGGCGAGCCGCGCCCGGGTCTCCGGATCGATCTCCTCGACCGCCGCCGGCCGCGCCACGTCGGCCCATCGCGACTCGAGGGACTGGAGCATGGAGGCCATCCGGTCCGCCTCGTCGGGCCGCGCGGCGTACAGGTTGTTCCGCTCGTCCGGGTCGACGGCCAGGTCGTACAACTCGGGCCGGGGCGCGGCGACGTACTTCATGTTCTCGACCCGCAGCGCGGCGAGGTCGCTCCAGCCGTAGTGGTAGCGCGGATAGACGGCTTCCGCGTAGGCCGGCAGGCGCGGCCCGGAGGCGCCGGTCAGCAGCCGGACGAGGCTCGCGCCTTCGAAGGAGGAGTCGCGCTCCGCCTGGCCGGCGTCGACCGCCAGCAGGTCGAGGACGGTCGGGGAGACGTCGACGGCCCGGACCACGTCGCCGATCCGGCGGCCCCGCATCGTGTCGTATGGCGCGCGAAGGATGAAGGGAACCCGCGTCGCCCCCTCGTAGACGAAGAAGCCGTGGCCCGATTCGCCGTGCTCGCCGAGACTCTCGCCATGGTCTCCGATCACGATGACGACGGTGTCGTCGGCGCGTCCGTTCTGGTCGAGCCAGTCCAGCAACCGGCCGACCTGCGAGTCGACGTAGGCGATCTCGCCGATGTAGGGACGGTTCCGGTAGCGCTCGGCAAACGGCGCCGGCGGTTCGTAGGGCGAGTGCGGATCGTAGAAGTGGACCCAGGAGAAGAAGCGCGCGTCCGGGGCCTCGTCGAGCCACGCCAGCGCCGCGTCCGTGACCTCGCCCGCCGGCCGCTCGATCTCGTTCAGCGCCAGCCGCACGGTGTCGCTCAGTTCGAAGTCGTCGAAGTAGTGGTCGAATCCCTGGGCGATCCCCCACTTCGCGTCGAGCACGAACGCACCGACGAAGCCGCCGGTACGCAGCCCCTCGTCCCTCAGGATCTCGGCCAGAACGACGTGCTCGTCGCCCAGGTAGAAAGCGCCGTTGTCCCTGACCCCGTGAGCCGGCGGGAACTGTCCGGTGAAGATCGACGAGTGCGCCGGCAAGGTCAGCGGCGCCACCGCCTCCGCCTGCTCGAACAGCACCCCCTCCGCCGCCAGACGGTCCATGTGCGGCGTCTCGATGTCAGCGAACCCGTAGGCCCCGATCCGATCCGCCCGCGTCGTGTCCAGCGTGATGAGCAGAAGGCTCAGATCTTCCGGCCCGACACCGGCCGGGAGGCGCCCCAGTGCGTGCCCCGATGGTGCAACGACCTCCCCGCCGGACAACAGCCGGACCGCCACACCGACCACGACAACGCCGGCTACGGCCAGCGCCAGCGCGAGTCCTATCCACTTACTTGGTGACGCCTTCTTCACGGCAGCGTTCTCGGTCGGCCCATTATCTCGCTGCTTGGCCTCGACGACGTCCAGCCTGCCGAGGGCCGGAGGAGAGGGTCTCAGCGAGGCTGTCGGCAAGCGACGCCCCGCGACCCTTCATCGTCCGACGACCAACCGGAGCGCAGCCGACCGCAGCGAGCACTCCCCTCTCATCTATCTCGTAAGTGCGAGCGGCCGCTGAGACCCTCTCCTCCGGCACTCGGCAGGAGGGTGCAACCGACGCGGTCGCGCTAGAAGTGGAAGCGCGCCCCGATTCGCCAGACCCGGCCGCGTACCAGCCGCCTCGGGGCGCCGAAGGGCCTGTCGCTGTTCAGGCTCTGTTCGGCTTCGATGACCGTGTCGGCGTTGCCGACGTTGAAGACATCGATGCCGACGCCGAGCCTGCGGTCATTGCCGATGTTGAAGTCCTTCTCCAGCCTCAGATCCAGGTTGATGCCGTCGTCGAGACGGAAGGAGCCCGCCGGGTGGCCGTAGATGTCCGAAGTCTGATCGACGTCTTCCACCCTGATGAGCTGGTTGTAGGTGTTGCCCGAGAAGTAGCTGAGGTAGCCGCCGAGGACGACCCCGCCCGGGAGTCGGGCGTTACCCAGAACCTTGATCAGGTGCGTTGGATCGATCGTCAGGTTGCCGTAGGCGTTGATCTGGTGGTTCGGGTCCCTGAAGAAGGTCGAACTGCCGAGCTGGGAGCCTCTTCCTTCCAGGAACTCGTACCAGGCGTTGTTGTCGCTGCCTCTTGCCTCGCCGTAGGTCCACGAGGCCTGCATCTGCCAGTTGTTGCGCCACCGCCTGGCGAGGCTTGCGGTGATCCCGGCGTACTTGCGGACCTTCCTGAAGCAGGTGATCTCCTTGTAGGCCTGCCCGTAGTCCTGGCAGTGGTTGACGTTCGTGAAGTAGTACCGGTTTTCGCCTTCGTTCGTCTGGTTGAAGACGTTGAAGGTCCGTCCACTGTCGGGATCCGTGTACCGCGTGGGTTCGAACTCGCCGGTGAGGTTCACGCCGTCCAGGAAGTTGTCGTTCGTGCGATAGGTCGCCGTGATGTCGAGCGAGACGGTACGCGAGAGCACCTTCTCCCAGCCGACGTCCAGGGCGTCCATGTGGGGCACGTTGAGACTGTCGTCGATCGTCCACTGGCCGGGACCTCGCCCTTCGGTGAAGTCGTGCTCCCAGACCTGGTCGTCCGCGTTCCAGATGTAGCCCGTCACGTCGCTCTCGGGCGCCAGCCGGCTGTAGAACAGCGAGATGACCTGGTGGTAGTAGCGCCCCCAGTGGGCCTTCAGCACGGACTCGTTGTTGTCGCCCAGGTTGATGTTCAGCCCGATGCGCGGCGCGATCCCGACGCCGGGCGTGAACACGCTGCCCTGATCGAAGCGGACGCCGTTCACGTCCGACTCGACGGCCCCGCGCCAGTAGTTGGCCCGCAGGCCGAGGTTCAGCCTCACCCGGTCGTTGATTCCCCAGGAGTCCTGCACGTAGCCGACGATCTTGTCGGTGTCGGCATAGGTGTCGTAGCCGGTGCTCTCGAAGAGGACGTAGTTCTCGCCGGCGTAGTCCTCGTAGAACTTGCCGCCCGCGTACTGGTTGAGCGTGTTGACCAGCGTGTTCTGCAGCTCGACGCCGAACTTGAAGTCGTGCTCGCCGCGGATGAAGTCATCCGTGAAGTGGCTGACCGAGGCAAGGAGCTGGTAGCGCTCCCGGTTGGCATTGAAGGGCCCCCACCAGTTCTCGGTAAGGCGGTCTTCATAGATGTCGTAGCGGGCGGGTGTGTCGCCGCTGTCGGGCGTCTCGGACTGACGCTGGCGATAGCCGCCGAACTTCAGATCGAGCAGCGTGTCCTGGGACAGCATGTCCGTGTAGTTGAAGTTGAACAGGTACTGGGTCCCCTCCAGGCTGACGGTGGCTCCGGGGGAGATGAAGTCACCCTCGTCCGCGCCCTGGTAGGCCTGGTCGCGGGTGCTGTACTCGAGCATGCCGCTGAAGATCTTCTCCTGTGTCGGCGTCCAGTTGATCTTGCCGAGGAAGCGGGGCCTCTCGTTGGTCGGGGCGTTGACATGGTCGCCGCTGGCCTCCGAGTCCTCCTGGTAGTACTTGAACGAGGTGAAGAACCACGCCTTGTCGCGCTGCACCGGTCCGCCGATGTCGAAGTGGACTTCCGTATCCGTGCGGTCGCTGCCGCTGCGTTGCAGATCGGGGTCGTTCGTGTTCTGGGACTGCCAGTCGTTGTCGGCGAGTTGCAGGTCGACCAGACCGTTCATGTCGTTCGAGCCCTGCTTCGTCGTCACGTTGACGATCACGCCGGTGTAGCCGCCGTACTCGGCCGAGGCGCCGGCGCCGAGGACGGTAACGTCCTCGACTGAGAAGAAGCCGAGGGGCACCTCGCTCTCGCCCGCCTCCGGGCTGTTGATGACGACTCCATCGACCGAGAACTGGACGCCCATGCCGGGCGAACCGAAGGCTGAAGGTTGCCTGCCGTCCGCGTTCTGGGAGTGGACGCCGGGAGCCAATTGCACGACGCCCCGGATGCTGCGTTGGGTCGGCACCTCCATCAGGATCTCGTTGTTGAGTTCCGTCGTCTGGAGCGTCGAGCTGCGGACGTCGATGAGCGGCGAGCCCTCGACGATGATGATGTCCTCGACGCTCCCCAACTGCATCGTCAGGTCGACGCTCAGGGTCTGGTTGACGGTGAGGACGATGTCCTCCTGCTGCGCGGTCGAGAAGCCCTCGATCGAGGCTGCGACGGTGTAGGTGGACGGCAGCAGAGCGACGAAGCGGTAGCGGCCGTTCTCGTCCGTCATCGTGTCGCTCGTGGCGCCGAGTTCCCCGGACGTGAGCGTCACGTTGACGCCCGGCATGCGGTCGCCGTTCGGGTCCGTGATGGTGCCGGTGATCGAGCCGCGCTCGATCGATTGGCCCCATGCGGCCGCGCAGATGAAGACGGTGAGCACCCCCGAGCCGATGATGCGTGCGACTCCTGCCTTGGGAGCAAGGGAGCGGGAACAGGTGGTTCCGCCGTGTGTCATGTCCGCCTTCCTTCCTGACTGGGTTTCCGTCTCCTCCTGGTGCTATGCGCAGGCCGGCCCGGTTCAGCGGCGCCGGCCGGAGAGATCCTGTATCGGATGTTCCAACCACGTTAGCGCCCGGGAGGGGGCGCGTCAACTGAATTCAGGGCTTTGGACAGGGGCGGGTCGCCAGGTGTTCCCGGATCAACACCAGCGCCTCGCGGCGGTCGGCCTCGGGCAGGGCTTGCCGGGGTGGCCGCACGGTCTCGGAGCCCATCCCGACCTCCGCCTGAACCAGCTTGATCAACTGGACGAACTCCGGCACGGTGTCCATGCGCAGGAGGGGAAGGAACCAGGCGTAGAGTTCGAAGGCCTCCTGGCGCCGACCCGCCATGGCCAGGTCGAACAGGCGCACGGACTCGGCCGGCAGCGCGTTGACCAGACCCGCGATCCAGCCCGTCGCCCCCGACCACGCGGCTTCGTAGGGCATGTCGTCGAGGCCGGCGAAGACGTCGAGGCGGTCTCCCAGCAGGGCCTTGACCGCGGTGATCCGCCGGATGTCGCCGCTCGACTCCTTGATCGCCCGCAGGCTGGCGTGCTCGGCGGCCAGTTCGCCCATGATCTCGGGCAGGATGTCGACCCCGTAGGCGAACGGGTTGTTGTAGAGCATGCACGGCAGGTCGGTGGCCTCGAAGATGGCCGCGACGTGACCCCGGGTCTCGTGCATCTTGCCGTTGTGGACGTAGGGGGGAAGCACCATGAGCGCCTCGGCGCCGCGTTCGGCCGAGCCGCGGGCGATGCGGACGGCTTCGGCCGTGCTGAGCGCGGAGATGCCGGGCATCACCGGCGCCCGGCCGTCGAGCACGGCGACGCAGGTTTCGACGATCGCCAGCTTCTCGTCGAACTGGAGGGTGTTGCCCTCGCCCAGCGAGCCGAGCGGCACGATGCCGGTGCAGCCGTGTTCGACGAGCCAGCTGGCGTGCCTTGCGAGGAAGTCGTGATCGACCGTCAGATCGTCGTTGAACGGCGTGGTGATGGCCGTCATGACACCGCGGAATTCCATTGTCCTGCTCCTGTTCTGACTCCGTGAGTCCGTTCTTCAGCGCTACTGCCGGGCGACCTGCTCGATCGCCGCCATTCCGCCGACTCTTCCGGCGTTGTCGAGGTAGACCTGCCGCACCCTGTCCTCGAACAGCGTGCGGTCGATCTCGTTGAACTCGATCCCCAGTTTCTCCAGCTCGGCCAGGGCGTCGGCGGTCATCGACGCCATCGCCTCCCGCTCGACCTGGACCGACGCCCTGCCGGCGTCGAGCACGGCCTCCTGGATGTCCGGCGGCAGCTCGTCGTAGAGCTTGCGGCTGAAGATCAGGGCCACGGCGAGGTAGAGGTGCCGCGTGTAGGACACGTATTTCGTGACCTCGTAGAAGCGCTCCCCGTAGAGATCGACGTGATCCGTCTCCGCGCCGTCGACGACGCCCTGTTCCAGCGCCGAGTAGAGCTCGCCGAACGACATCGGCGTCGCCTGCGCGCCGAGTGCGTTGAAGGTGTCGACCAGGATCGGGGTCGGGATGACCCGGATCTTGAGGCCCTCGAAGTCGTCGGGTGTGACGATCGGCCGTTCGGCGTTCCAGGCGTTGCGCCGGCCGGCGAACCAGTAGCCCAGAACGAGGACGTCGAGTTCCTCCTCGATCCGGTCGGCGACGCGCTCGCCGATCGGTCCGTCGAGCACCCGGTAGAAGTGGTCGAGGTCCCGGAAGATGAAGGGGAAGTTGAAGATCTCCGCCTCCGGGACGAAGGCGGAGATGCCGCCGCCGGCGCTCGCGGCCGAGGCGGCGAGCGCGCCCAGCTTGACCATCAGGGTCGCCTCCTCCTCGGTGCCGAGCTGCTCGTTCTCGAAGATCTGGACCGTCACCGCGCCGTCGGACCGTTCCTCGAGCACCCGGCTGAACTCCTCGAAGCCGGCCTGGAACGGGTGTCCGGCAGGTCCGTTGTGGGCGACCTTGAGCACGGTGACGCCGTCGCTGCCGCGGCAGCCGGCGAGCAGGGCGAGGGCGCAGAGCGCGAAGAACGCCGCGCTGCGACGAGGGCTACTCATAGCCGAGCGTTTCCGGCAGCCAGAGGGTGACCCCGGGCACGAAGGTGATCACCAGCAGCATGATGAGGAGCAGCGCGAGGAAGGGCAGCAGTTTGGGCGTCACCTTCTCGATCGGCGTCTTCGAGATGCCGCAGGCGACATACAGGCAGATGCCGACCGGCGGCGAGATCATGCCGATGCCGACGTTGGCGGCGACCAGGATGCCGAAGTGGAGCGGGTCCATGCCGAGTGCGATCGCCGCCGGCAGGAGGATGGGCATCAGGATGATGATCGGCGGCAGAGCGTCCATCACCATGCCGAGAAACAGGAAGATCAGGTGGACGAAGAGGATGAAGACGATCCAGTTGGGTGCGTGGGCCGAGATCCCCTCCGCCAGCAGGTGCGGCAGCCGCTCGAAGGTGAGCACGAAGGAGAACATGGACGCCGTCCCCAGCACGAACAGGACGACGCCGGACAGTGAGGCCGTCTGGAGCAGGATCTTCGGGATGTCCTCCAGGTTCAGCTCCCGGTAGACGAAGAAGGACACCAGGGCGCCGTAGACGACCGCGACGGCGGACGCTTCCGTCGGCGTGAACACGCCGCCGTAGATGCCGCCGAGGATGATGACGATCATGAACAGCGGCAGGATGCCGTCGCGGATCACGCGGAGCCTCTGCGGCCATGAGGCCCTGGCCTCGAGCGGCAGGTTCAGGCGGAGGGCGCGGAGATAGGTCATCCCCATCAGCGCCAGGCCCAGCACGACCGCCGGCGTTATGCCGGCCGCGAACAGGGCGCCGATCGACATCCCCGAGACGACACCGATGATGATCAGGTCGATCGCCGGCGGCACCAGGGTCGAGACGCCGCCGGCCGAGGCGAAGACGGCGGTTGCGAACGCCGGCGGATACTGCCGCTGCCGCATGGCGGGCAGGGCGACCGAGCCGATGGCGGCCGTGTTCGCGCTCGGCGACCCGGAGATGCCCGAGAACAGCATCGTCGACAGGATGACGACCAGGCCGAGACCGCCGGGCAGGCGGCCGACGAACTGCATCGCCAGGTCGACGATCCGGCGTGCCATGCCGCCGTGCGAGATGAGCGCTCCGGCGAGCACGAACAGGGGTACCGCCAGCAGTGGGAACGAGTCGAGCCCGGCGAGGAACTTCTGCGGCAGGACGATCAGGAACTCGGGCGAGCTGTAGAGCAGGCCGACCATGGCCGCCAGCGCCAGCGCGATGGCCACCGGCACGCCGAGCAGCAGCGCCGCCACCAGGGTCAGGATGACCAGGATTCCCATCGTTCCGAGGTCCTACTCCGGTCCCTGGGCCCGGAGTTCCCGGCGCCAGTTGACCAGCACGTAGTAGAGGGTCAGCGTGCTGCCGACGAAGGCCGAGGAGTAGGGGACCGCCATCGACATGCGGGTCGCCGGCGCCAGCATGTCGTGCACTTCGATCGCGAAACGGAGCGACTGGTAGGCGAAGACCGCCAGGAACGCGGACGCCACGAGCGCCACCGCCGAGCCGATCAGGCGCCGCATGGCCGGCGGCGTCCGGTCGACGACGAAGTGAAGCGCGAAGTGCGCGCCCGTCTTCATCGCGTAGGCGGTGGAGAGGGCGGCGAGCCACATCAGGAGAAACCGCGCAAGCTCCTCCGACCAGGAGAGTGAAGCCTCCAGGACGTACCGGAAGACGACCTGGGAGAAGGTCACCGCGACCAGCGCGACGAGGATCGTGCACACCGCCACCTCGAGCGGGTGGCGGAGCAATGCCCGGAACATGGCGCCGAGGCGCTTCAATGCATGTACTGGCCGCCGTTGGCGTAGAAGGTGGCGCCGGTCGTGAACTCGGAACCGATCATGCAGTCGACCATCCGGGTGATGTCCTCGAACTCGCCCAGCCGTCCCATCGGCAGGGTGGCGAGCTCCTTCGCCAGACCGTCCTCAGTCTCCAGGTCGTAGCGGTCGATGACCTCGCGCGTCCTGACGGATCCCGGCACGAGGCAGTTGACCCGGACCCTGGGCGCCAGCTCCTGGGCCATGCACTTCGTCAGCGCGATCACGCCGCCCTTCGCGCTGCAGAAGTTCGCTCCGTTCTTGCGCCCGATCTGGCCGCAGGCGGCGCCCAGGTTGATGATCACGCCGGGCCGGTCGGGGTTGTGGAACAGGAACTCCTGGCCGCAGACGAAGTGGCCGCGGAGGTGCGCGGAGACGACCGAGTCCCACATGTCGTCGGTCAACTCCGTGAAGGGTGCATCCCGATTGATGCCGGCGAAGTTGATCAGGATGTCGACCTGGCCAAACCGTTCGATCACGGCGTCGAACATCGCCCGCACCTGCTCCCGGTTGGCGACGTCGGCCTGGACCTTCATCAGGCGGTCGGTGCCGCCTACGCTGGCCGCGATGCGCTCGAACGTCGCCTGCGCCTCGTCCTCGAACAGGTAGTTCATCGCGACCCTGTAGCCCTTGAGCGCGAAGTGCTCGCAGACCTCGGCTCCGAGGCCGCTCGACGCGCCGGTGACCACCATGACTCTGTCTTCGCTCATCGCACTCACTCCTCCTGGCCGCCCCAGATGTCGCCGACGGTGAATCCGTTGGGGAAGGGATCCTCCGGATCGACGACGTACTGGGCGAAGCCCGTAATCCATGCGGTGCCCGCCAGGGCCGGCACCGCGGCGTCGACATCGCCGACCTTCGTCTCCCGCACCATGCGACCCGTGAACGTCGTGCCGAGGACGCCCTCGTGCACGAAGTCCTGGCCGAGCGGCAGTTCGCCCTTGGCCCACATCGCCGCCATCTTGGCGCAGGTGCCGGTGCCGCAGGGTGATCGGTCGAGGGCGCCGGTCCAGGTCAGCGGCCTGTTCCAGTCGAGCTTGCCGGTCGAGACGATCACCGTGTTCCGCCGGTGGGAGCCGGGGTTCAGCGGCGGCGCCGAGAGCTGGCCGATCGTCACGCCGCGGATCTCCGGGTTGAGCGGATGGACCGGGGGCGGAAGCTGCTCCTGGCAGGCGGCCTTGATCATCTCGCCGACGCGGGTCGCTTCGGCGGCCTCTTCCGGCGCCAGGGTGAGCCCCACCTGGTCGGCGTCGGCGATGACGTAGAACATGCCGCCGTAGGCGACGTCGACCGTCACCTTGCCGAGTTCGGGCACGTCGAGCACGGCGTCGAGATGGACCGCGAAGGCCGGCACGTTCTCGAACTCGACCCGCTTCACCTTGCCGCGCTCGACGTCCGCGCGGACCCGGATCAGGCCGGCCGGCGACTCCAGGGTGAGTTCGGTGACGGGCTCCGTGTGCGGCACCATCCCGGTCTCGATCAGCACGGTGACGACGGCGATCGTGTTCGTCCCCGACATGCCGGGGTACTCGACCTGCTCCATGATCACGTAGCCGGCCACGGCGTCGGGGTGGGTCGCCGGCAGGATCAGGTTGCAGTTCGCCGCCGGGTAGCCGCGCGGCTCGCGCAGCATCCGCAGGCGCAGTTCGTCGGCCTCCGTTTCGAGGTAGCGCATCTTCTCGAACATCGTCGAGCCGGGAACGTCGAGAACGCCGCCGACGATGACCCGGCCGGGCTCGCCGCCGACGTGGGTGTCGACGGCGTGGATCACGTTGGAGACGCGCATTTGCTCAGGAACTCTCGGCCGGCGGCATGACCTTCATCTTCATCCAGCCCGCCGTGTTGTGGAAGTCGGCGACGACGCTCCCGGGCGGCACCAGCGCGTCGCAGGCGGCCCGCTGCTCAGAGGAGAGGGACATGTCGAGCACCGGCAGCAGGTCCTCCAGGTGCCTGAGGGTGCGCGGTCCGATGAGCGGCGCGGTGATGCCGGGCTGGTCCTTGGTCCAGAGGATGGCGAACTGGGCCGGCGTGAGGCCGGAGTCGGCCGCGATCCCGGCGAACCTGCGGCCCACGTCGATGCCGGCCCGGGTGACGCGGTCGGCGTAGAAGCCGCCGCGCAGTGCGGCGCGGGAGTTCTCGGGGTAGTCCGAGTCGCTGAGATAGCGGCCGGCGAGCACGCCCATCGCCATCGGCGCCCAGGTGATGATGCCGAGGCCGAGGCGCTCGCACATCGGGATCAGTTCGTTCTCGATCCGGCGGTCCAGCAGGTTGTAGGGCGGCTGCTCGCTGGCGAAACGGGCATAGCCCTTCATCTCGCTCGTCATCACGGCCTCGGCGACCATCCAGGCCGGGTGGGTCGAACAGCCGATGTAGCGGATCTTGCCGGCCCGCACCAGGTCGTCCAGCGCCCTCAGGGTCTCGTCGAACGGCATCTCGGGCGAGGGCCGGTGCAGTTGATAGAGGTCGATGTAGTCGGTCTGCAGCCTCCGGAGCGAGCCCTCGCAGGCGCGGATCAGGTTGATCCGCGAGTGGCCGTACTCGTTGGGGCCGATGCTGCCGGTGTAGTCCACGACGCTCTGGCCGACGACCCGGCGCCCGTGGTCGACCTTGGTGGCGATCAGCAGCTCGTGGCGGCGGCCGTTCGCCTTGAGCGCCCGGCCGATGATCCGCTCGCCCTCGCCCTCGGCGTAGACCTCGCCGGTGTCGATCAGGTTGATGCCGGCGTCCATCGCCGTCTCCAGCATGCGCACGCACTCCGGCTCGGGTGTGGGGTCGGCGAAGTTGTCGCTGCCGAAGCAGAGGGGCGCGACCTTGACCCCGGTCCGTCCCAGTACGCGGTACTCCATGAGTTCTCCTGCCTCCGGCCGATTCCGGCGGCTACTTGTGCCAGCGCCGCCCGTTGCTGAGGCCGTCGGTGCGCGGGAAGAGTTCGTCGCGCATCGCGGCATGGTAGGCGAAGCTGGCCAGGATGACGGACGCCTGCCTGAGGTCGTCGGCGATCAGGCGGTCGTAGACGTCCATGTTCGTGTGGAACGTCGCGTTGAAGAACTCGAGGTCGTCCTGGATGAACTGGTAGCCCTGGAGTCCCGCTTCGAGAAAGGCCATGTGGTCCGTGCCGCCGGTGTTGCCGGGCACGATCCAGGACATGCCGATGTCGTGGAAGGGCTCCATCCAGGCTTCGAAGATCGGCCGGGACTCGTCGTTGCCCTGCAGGTACATGCCGCGGAAGCGGCCGTACCAGTCGACGTTGAAGTAGACCGAGAGATTCGCGTGGGCGGCGGGCTTCTCGGTCGCTTCCGGGTCGCCGAAGTGCTCGCGCACGTAGGCGCGTGAGCCGAGCAGGCCGCTCTCCTCGGCGCCCCAGAGCGCCGCCCGGATCGTGCGACGGGGTTCGAGACCGGCCGCCCGCAGCAGCCGCATCGCTTCCATCACGATCGCGCTGCCGGCGGCGTTGTCGGTGGCGCCCGTGCCGGCGGGTTCCGCGTCCAGGTGGCCACCGATCATCACGACCTGATGCGCGAGGTCGCCGCCGGGCAGATCGGCGATCACGTTGTAGTCGAGCGGATCGTCGTCGCTGAGGACGTTGCGGACCTCGATCTCCATCTCGACCGGCGTTCCGGCGGCGAGCAGCCGCATCATCCGGTTGTAGTGCTCGGCCGCGACCACGACGCGGGGCATCGGTACCGGTTCGTCGAGCGGCAGGGGACCGTCTCCCGAGACGTGGACGATTCCTTTGTCCATCGGGCCGACGTTCGTGCTGCCGATCTCGACCAGCACGGCGACGCCCTGCCGCTCCAGGAACGTCTCGATGTCGTGGTGCGTCAGCTCGGGCTCGGCCTCGTCGTCCTCGTCCGCCGACTGGCCGGGGTTGTTCCGCGGGTCGATCTCGAGGCGGGTCATGCCGCTGAGTTCCTCGTCGGAGAGCCGGATCGCCTGCGGCGAGAAGTTGGGGACCAGCTCCCGCTCGGGCGAGATGAGGAGGATCGACGTCTCGAGCCGTGCCCCCAGGGCTTCCAGGTCGGCCCGTGTCTCGACGCCGCCGAGGTCGACCGCGGTCACGGGTCCGGCTACCTTGCCGTCCGTGCTCCGGGTGCCCGGCTGCGCGTAGCCGATGACCGGCTGGTACTGCGGTGCCGTGATGTGAACCGAAGTGTGGCGGTTCTCCCACGCGTAGCCGAACTCGCCCCAGGGTTCGAGCGTCGCCTGGAGACCGAAGTCCTCCAGGGTGTCGCGAGCCCAGCCCGCGGCGCCGTCGTAGGAGGGAGAGTTCGCGTACCGGGGGCCGTAGAGGTCGGTCAGGACGTGGGCGAACTCCATGACCCGGGAACGGTTGAAGCCCTCGTCGCGGAGTTCGGCGACGACCTCAAGGTCGACGGTCTCTGGCGGACCGGTCGGCTCTCCGGCGCCCTCTTCGCCGGCCGGGGCCCCGCACGCCGCGAGCGTCGCTGCGAGCGCGACGACTGCGGGCATCCGGTTGACACCGCGTGCGATCACCGAGTCTTCGAACCTCCGCGGTAGCTTGATCGTCCGGCACTATACAGCCCCGCCACTACACTGGCGCGGTGTCCGCGATCGGCATCGCCGTTCTCCTCTTCGTCGCGCTGACGCTGTTCATCGGCGTCCGCACCTACGCGAAGATCCGCGGCCGGGCGACGAACTACTACGTCGCCGGCAACGCGATGCCGGTCGGCGTCGTCGGCATCACCCTCTGTGCCCAGGCGTTCGACGCGAACGGTTCGGTGGGCAACGCGTCGCTCGTCCACTCGGGCGGTTTCTGGGCCGGCGCCGTGATCCCGGTCGGGCTCGCCCTGTGCCTGTTCATCGCCGGCACCTGGTTCGCCGAACCGCTGCACCGCATGCGGCTGATGACCCTGGCCGACTTCTACCGGCGCCGGTACAGCGTTTCGACCGAGACGTTGGCCGCTTGCCTGATGCTGCTCAGCAACGTCGTCCTCGTGGCCGGCAACCTGGCGGGCCTGGGCCTGCTGTTCGAACTCGTCTTCGGAGCCCCCTACCTCGCCATGCTCGTCGCGGTCGCGCTCTGCATCCTCGCCTACGCGGTCTCGGGCGGTCTCTACGCCACGATCGCCACCAGCGTGCTCCAGGTCTCGATCTTCATCGTCAGCATCGTCGTCGCCTTCGTCTGGCTCGGCGGCAGCCATGGCTGGGGCAACCTGTTGAGCGCCGCCCCGGAAGGCGCGATGAGCTTCGCGGGCCTGTTCTCGCGGGAGAGCGGCGCGCTCGTCAACTGGGCAGCTCTGGGGTCGCTGGCGCTGGGCGACATCGTCGCGATCGACTTCATCCAGCGGATGATCTCGGCCGATTCGGGCCGCTCGGCGAAGCGCGGCTGCTACGTCGCCGGCGGCCTCACCCTCGTAGTCGGTCTCTCAGTCTCCCTGATCGGCCTCTCCGCCCACTACTTCGGCCGCGACGCGGGTTCCTCCCTGCTCGTCGACCTGGCGCTGACCGACCTGCCGCTGCTGATCGGAGGCGCTGTGCTGCTGGGCATCATCGCGGCCAGCATGTCGACCGCGAGCGGCGTCGTGCTCGACCTGGCGAACGTGATCACTCGCAACCTGGTCCAGCGTCACAGCCGGTCGACCTGGGACGACGAGCGGATGCTCCGCTTCTCCCGCTGGATCGCCCTGCCGACGATGGCGGGCGCGGTCGTGTTCGCGTACGTGCGGCCCGAGCCCGGCATCCTGCTCATCCTCGCTTTCGACATCGTCCTCGCCGGCTGCTTCGTGCCGCTGCTGCTCGGCCTGTTCTGGCGCAAGGCGAACATGCCGGGGGCGCTGGCGGGTGTGATGGCGGGCAGCGCCGCGCGGCTCGTGCTTCACTTCGCGGTCACGGACGCCTGGCGCGGTCTGGACACGCTGCTGGCTCCGGTGTTCAGCCTGATCGCGATGGTCGTGGTGTCCTTGATGACGCAGAAGACTTACCGGCCCCGGCACGAGGAGCTCAGGCGCGTCCCATCCGAGCGCGACCTCGTGGCAGGTCTCGACGGCTGACGCGGATGTCGGTACGCCGGCCCTTTGGCCGGCTTCTGGACTCCTGCCGCCCCTAGTCCTTCAGTGCCTGCCAGACCGCCTTTGCGATCTGGATGTCCTGCACCGCGACACCGGTCAGATCCGCGATGGTGATCTCGTCCTCGTCCGAGCGCCCCCTGGCCCTGCCGGCGATGATGTCGCCCAGTTCGACGAGACCGGTCTCGGCCACGTGGCCGCCCTCTACCGCGTAGTGCGACTCTCCGTGGTCGATGCACTGGGACAGTGAATCGACGGCACAGACACCGGCTCTCGCGAACAGCGCCGGGTCCAGTTCCTGCTTGCCGGGAGAGTCGCTTCCCATCGCGGTGAGGTGAGTGCCCGGCCGGATCCACTCGCTCCGGACAAGGGCGCTTCTCGCCGGTGTGGCGGTGACGATCAGGTTGCAGTTCTCGCAGAGGTCCTGAAGGGTCTCGGCTATCTGAACGTCGAAGCCGGAATCCGACAGCTCGCTCCGGTACGCCGCCGACTGTTCGCGGCGTCGCGCCCAGACCCGGACCCGGTTGCACTCGCGCGCATGGCGCAGGTACTGCAACTGCATGCGGGCCTGGACGCCGGCACCGACAATGCCGATGCACTCGACCACTTCGGGCGCGAGGTAGCGGGCCGCGATGCAGCCCGCGATGGCGGTGCGCACATCGGTCAGGTAGCCCGAGTCGTCCAGCAGGGCCAGCGCCTCGCCGGTCTCCGCCGACATGACGATCATCATTCCGTGGCCCGTGGGAAGGCCGCGCGAGGCGTTCTCGTAGAAGCCGGT
Organism: Thermoanaerobaculia bacterium; assembly: GCA_965116955.1. GTDB lineage: Bacteria > Acidobacteriota > Thermoanaerobaculia > Multivoradales > Multivoraceae > Multivorans. Next base: position 1,491,809 of record OZ220742.1, read on the forward strand.
GGCGATCTTGACGACGAAAACGTCATCGCCGTGAATGTGGCCGTACTTGATGTGGCACTCGCCCGGCGGCGTGTCGAATCCCAGATAGCCGACGGGAGGAACCGTCGCCGCACCGCTCGACAGCGCCACGAATCCGGCTTCGATCAACTCGATGGCGGCGGGTACGTCGAGAGCGGTTCTGATCTCGTCGAGGCCCGCCAATCGCATTCCAGCCATACTACGTTCGGAATCACGCCATGACAGACCACCCGACCCTCGGCGACATCGTCCGGGCGCAGCAGCGCCTGAGGGATCATCTGCGGCCGACACCGCTCGAAGATGCCACCGATCTCAGCGCCGGGACGTTTCTCAAGCTGGAGAACGCCAATCGGACGCACTCGTTCAAGATACGAGGAGCGCTGAACGCCATGCTGTCGCTCGACGAGAAGGCGCTGGCCCGGGGCATCGTCGCCGCATCTTCGGGCAACTTCGCGATGGCCGTCGCCTACGCCGCGCGCCTCTGCGGTGCGTCGGCACAGATCCTGATGCCCGTTGCAACGCCGAAGAAGAAGGTAGACGGGGTACGCCGCTACGGCGCCGGTGCTGCCGAAGCGGTGCTCTTCGGTGACAACTTCGATCACGCCGAGGCCGAAGCCCTGCGCCGCGCCGAAGGCGGCTTGACCTGGTTGTCGCCCTACAACGACAGGCGGGTGATCGCCGGGGCAGGCACCATCGGCGTCGAGATCGTCTCCGAGTTGCCCCGGGTCGAACGGGTGCTGGTCCCCGTGGGCGGCGGCGGACTGATTTCCGGCGTTGCCACCGCGCTCAAGGAGCTCAACCCAGCGGTCGAGGTGATCGGCGTGAGCGCCGAATCGACGCCGGCGATGTTCAACGTCTTCCACAACAACGACAGATCACAGGTCTGGGACACCCTTGCCGAGGCGCTCTCGGGCGATATCGAGCCGGGCTCGATGACGGTGCCGATCTGCAAGCGCTACCTGGACGATGTGGTGCTCGTCGCCGAGGAACAGATTGCGTCGGCGATGCGGTTCCTGGTCGATGCGCAGGGCTGGGTGGTCGAAGGCGGCGGCGCGGTCGGCGTGGCGGCCCTCCTGCAGGGCGCGATACCGCGCGACGGCAAGGTCACCGCGGTGGTCGTCAGCGGCGGCAATGTCGACGGAGAGACGTTGAGGCGGGTCCTTGAGCTTCCCGAACGCGCGTAGCCGTGCCCGGTGACGTTCTCCAACGCCTGGGAGATCTCCTCCGGCGTGAACTCGAGGCGGAGGGGCTTCATGTCGAGACGGCCACCGAGGAGGGTGAGCCGGTCCTGGTCGTCGGCGAGATGAAGGTCTACCCACGCCGGCTGCTTGAAGGCCAGGTGGCCGAAGCCGGCGATGTCGGCGCCGTCGACCTCGATTGGCTCGCCAGGGCTCATCGCACGTACTTCCGGAACCTCCGCCGCTTTCATCCGAGTCTGGTCACTCAGTCGGATTCCTGACGCGACGTACACTTGGCGGCCGATGCGGAACGCCCTGGGCCGTCGATCGATCGTCTTCTGTCTCGCGGCGGCCGCGGCCGTGGCGGGCTGTGGGGGCGATGGCAGGACGCCTCTGGTCGTTTACTCGCCGCATGGCCGGGATCTGCTGACCGTCGTCGAGCAGGCGTATGAGCAGGCGCGGCCCGACGTCGACGTGCGCTGGCTCGACATGGGGTCGCAGGAGGTCTACGACCGGATCCGTTCGGAGCGGGCGAACCCGCAGGCGGACGTGTGGTTCGGCGGTCCCGCGACGATCCTGGCGCGGGGCGCCGCCGAAGGCCTGCTGGCGCCGTCCGAGCCGTCCTGGGCCGCGGCGCTCGATCCGGCCGACCGGCACCCGGAAGGGCTCTACTACACGCTGTACCAGACGCCGACGATCATCGTCTACAACCGCGACGCGATCAGCGAGGAGGAGGCGCCGGCCGACTGGAACGATCTGCTCGACGAGCGCTGGCACGACGAGGTCGTCATTCGCGATCCGCTGGCGAGCGGCACGATGCGGACGATCTTCGGCAAGATCCTGGCGGACTCGGTGGTCGAGACGGGAAGCACGGAGGCGGGCTTCGACTGGCTGCGCCGGCTCGACGGCCAGACCCGGGAGTACGTCCACAGCCCTGCGGTCCTGCACGAGAAGCTGACCCGCCAGGAAGGCGTGCTCACGCTCTGGGAGATGACCGACACGCTGTCCCTGATCGATCGCGGCGCGCCGATCGCCTACCGCTTCCCGGCGAGCGGCACCGCGGTGATCCAGGACTCGGTCGGCGTCGTCGCGGGCTCGGATCAGCCGGCCGAGGCGGAGGCGTTCCTCGACTGGCTCGGTTCGCCCGAGGCGCTCGGCCTGGCGGTACGGGAAGCGTTTCGTCTACCTGCCCGTGGCGACCTTGACGCCGGCGCGCTTGCCCCGTGGGTCGCCGACGTGCATTCGCGACTGCGCCGCGCGGAGGTCGACTGGCGGATGATCGAGGAGAACGGCGCCGCGTGGATGGCGGAGTGGGACCGGGCCGTTCGCGGCCAGGGCGGAGGATGAGGCGGGCCCTGCGGCTCGGCTGTCACCCCGGATGCCGGCCGGAAGGCCGGCGCACCGACAGGCGGCATGCGGAGATGGAGCTGTCGCGATGACTGACGAGCTGGCTACGAGGTGACTGCGTCCGGGGTCTCCGTTCGCTTCGACGACGTCTTCAAGGCGTTCGACGACACCGTCGTCCTCGCCGGCGTCTCGCTGACCGTCGAACCGGGCGAGATCTTCGCCCTTCTGGGGCCGAGCGGCAGCGGCAAGACGACGATGCTGCGCCTGCTGGCCGGCTTCGAGCAGCTCGACCGCGGTCGCCTGCTGATCGCGGACGAGGCGGTCGAACACTTGCCGCCGGCGCGCCGGGAAGTGGGCATGCTGTTTCAGAGCTACGCGCTCTTCCCGCACCTGAGCGTGGCCGAGAACGTGGCCTTCGGGCTGAAGGTCCGTGGCGGCGCGCAGGGCGAGGCGGAGGCCCGGGTGGCCGAGATGCTCGACCTCGTCCGACTCTCCGGGTTCGAGCAGCGGCGGATCGCCGAACTCTCGGGCGGCCAGCAGCAGCGGGTGGCGCTCGCCCGGGCGCTGGCGCCCCGACCGCGGGTGCTGCTGCTCGACGAGCCGCTCTCGAACCTCGACCCGGCGCTGCGCGAGGAGACGCGGGCCGACCTGCGGCGGACGGTCAAGCAGACGGGCATCACGACCGTGCTGGTCACTCACGAGCAGGAGGAGGCCTTCGAGCTCGGCGAGCGGATCGGCCTGCTGAACGAGGGAGGCCTGGAGCAGGTTGGAGGGCCGGCGGAGCTCTACCGGGATCCCGCTTCGCGTTTCGTGGCCACCTTCGTCGGCCGCTGCTCCGTGCTGTCGGGGGTCGTGAAGGAGCGGCATGGCGGCGACGAGCTGACGGTGCGCCTCGCGTCGCAGCCGGAGGCTCCACTCTGGCGCTGCCGGCGTAGCGGCGAACTCGCCGTGGACGACCGGGTCGACGTCTGCGTTCGTCCGGAGGCCGTACAACTCGAGACGGGCGAGGGACCGGGGCTTCCCGGCGAGATCGAGGCCGAGCGCTTCACCGGTAGCAACAGCTTCTACACGGTGCGGCTGGCGGCGGGACCCACAGTCGAGGTGGCGATGCCGGGAACCGCGGCCGGCTTGAGCGGCGCCTGCGTCGTCGGGCAGCTTGCCGGAGAGTTGCCGTCCGCCTTTGCAGCGGCGGCGGAGTCCGGCCCTTGAGCGCCGCCGGAGCGGGCCGCGGGGCGCCGCGGCTCCGCTCGCTCATGCCGTGGCTGGTGCTGGCGTTCCTGGTCTGGCTCGTCGGCTACCCGCTGCTCGTGGTTGCGGCGGAGGCCTTCGGCATCGGCAGCCCCGGCGGCGGCGGGCCGACGACCGAGGCGTTCCGCTCCTTCTTCACGCGCGCCGACGAGTGGAACGCGATGTGGCGGACGCTCTGGATCTCCGTGCTCTCCACCTTGGCCGCGGCCGCGATCGGCGTGCCGCTGGGCTTCCTCTTCGAGCGCAACGAGATCCCCGGCCGGCGCCTGCTTGGGGCTCTGGTCGCGCTGCCGGTGGCGCTGCCGCCGCTGGTGGGCGTCATCGCGTTTCTCTTCCTCTACGGCGAGAGCGGGCTGGCGGCGCGCGGGCTCCAGAGCCTGGGGCTCGACGTTTCCTGGCGCCTCACCGGCGCGTGGGCGATCCTCCTGGTCCACGCGTACTCGATGTACGTCTACTTCTACCTGTTCACCCGGGCCGGGCTGTCCGGGCAGGACGGGGCGGCCATCGAGGCGGCGCAGAGCCTGGGCGCCAGCCGGTCGCAGATCCTCTTCCGGGTGACCCTGCCGCGGCTCCGGCCGGCGCTCGCCGGAGCGACGCTGCTCACCTTCATGACCTCGCTCGGCTCGTTCTCGGCGCCGTACATCTTCGGCGGCGGCTTCCGCGTGATGACGACCCAGATCGTCGCCTCCAAGCTGAACGGCGAGCTGCGGATGGCCTACGTCGAAACGACGATGCTGGCGCTGCTCGCGTTCGCCTCACTGCTGCTGTTGCGCAAGATCGATCCCGGCCTGGACCTGGCGTCGGGAGCGCGCGGCACGCCGCCGGCGCGCCGGCGTCTGCACAGCCGGGGCGCGCGGATCGGCGCCGCGGCCGGCGGCTGGGTGCTGGCCGGCGTGCTCCTGCTGCCCCACGCCACGCTGGTCCTGATGTCGCTCGTGCCGCCGAACACCTGGACGGTGGAGGCGTTCCCGCCGGTGCTCGGGCTCGTCAACTACGGGGATCTGCTGTCTTCCACCGAACGGCTGCGGCCGGCCCTGAACTCGATCTGGATGGCGGCTGCGGCGACGCTGGCGGCGGTCGTCGTGGGCGTCATGGCGGCGCGGCTGTCGCTCCGGCGTGGCGGCCTGCCGGGCCGAGCCCTGGAGGCGATGATGACCCTGCCCTGGGCGATTCCGGGGACCGTCTTTGCTCTCGCGCTCGCCGCGGCGATGAGCGTGAACGCGCCGTGGGTCGGCCGCTTCGTGCTCGTCGGCACGCTCTGGATCCTGCCGCTGGCCTACCTGGTCCGCTCGTTGCCCCTGACCGGACGCTCCATCTTCGCCGGCCTGCGCCAGCTCGACCCGCGCCTGGAGGAGGCGGCGGCGAGTCTCGGCGCCGGACCGCTGAGGACGGTGCTGCGGATCGTGCTGCCGCTGCTGCGGCCGGCGGTGATCGCGGGCGCCGGCCTCGCCTTCATCACGATGCTCGGCGATTTCGTGACCTCGATCGTGCTCTACACCTACGACACCCGCCCGATCTCGATCGAGATCCAGTCCAGTCTGCGGATTCAGGAGACCGGGATCGCCGCCGCCTACGGCGTGTTGCTGATGGTGTTGAGCGCTGCCGCCTTCATCGCCTGGGACGACCGGGCCGGCGGCCGGCTCTGACCGCTCGAAGACCCTCGTGTCGCGGCTGATCGACCATCGCCTGGCGGCGCTCATGGTGGTCGCCTTCGTCAGCACGCTGGGCGAGTTCCTGGTGGTGGCGCTCCTGCCGTTCTATGCCGAGCGCTACGGCGCGACGCCCCTGGAAGTCGGCGCCCTGGTGTCCGCCTTCGCCCTGGCGTCGATGGCGACCGCTCCGCTCTGGGGCCGGCTCGCCGACCGGAGAGGCCGGAGGCCGGCGCTGCTCCTCGGCCTCGTGGTCTCGGCCGCGGGCTACCTGCTCTTCGGCCTGGCCCAGTCGCTCGAACTGCTGCTTCTGGCCCGCCTGGTGCACGGCGTCGGCGGCGGCACGGTGCCGGTGGTGTTCGCCTACATCGCCGACTCGGTCACCGGGGAACGCCGCGCCGAGGGCATCGGCTGGGTCACCGCCGTCACCAGCTCCGCGGCGATGATCGGCCCGGCCGTGGGCGGTCTGGCGGGCCAGCTTCATCCCGCCGGGGCCGGCGCCGTGGCCGCGGCGTTCAGCCTGGCGGCCGCGGTGTTCGCGCGCTTCTGGCTGCCGGAGTCGCGACAGCGAAGGGAAGGGGAGCAGGCGGAGGAGACGCGCTACTCGATCCTCGCCGCGGTCGGTCGCGTGGCCGCGCAGCCGCTGCGTCCGCTCAACCTGCTGATCTGGATCTACGCCGCCGGACAGATCGGCATGGCGGGGATGACCGCGATCATCGGCCTCTACCTGGGCCGCCGTTTCGGGGTGGACGAGTCGAACATCGGCCTGTTCTTCTTCTACCTCGGCGGCCTGTCCATCGCCTTTCGCGTCTTCGTCCTGGGGCCGGCCGTTCGGCGTTTCGGAGAGGTCAAGGTCCTGCGTGCCGGCGCCTTGAGCTTCGGCATCGGATTGATCGCCATTCCCTTCGCCACCGGGCTCTGGACGCTCGGAGCGGCAATCCTGCTGGTCCCGCTGGGCACGTCGCTGCTCTTCCCGTGCACGACATCCCAGGTTTCGAAGCGAGCCCCCGGAAGCGGCGTCGTCGGCCAGGTGCTCGGCGTGCAGCAGGCCTACGGCAACGGCAGCAAGATCGCGGCGCCGCTGGTCGCGGCTTACCTGTTCCAGGCCTTGTCGCCGGAGGTGCCGTTCGTTGCCATCGGAGCGATACTGATCGTTGCTGCGGCGATGTCCGCGCGATTGCCGGCCGGGTAACCTCACCGCACAGGGAGGTACAGGCATGCCCCACTTGTCGTTGTCCGCGCTGTCGACCGGCACCCTGCTCGAGGCGGCGGGGATGCTCCTGCTGTTCGTCGGTTTTCTCTTCGTCGGCTCGATGGTCCTGCCGGGCCGCCGGGTCGCCGGGCCCGAGCTCGAAGGGGAGACGCGCGTCTACAAGCTGAACGGTCTCGCCCTGTTCCTGGTCACCGTGACCCTGGGAGTCGTCGCCCAGGGGTTCGGGTGGTTCTCGTTCTCCGCGCTGCACACCCACTTCGCCGCGCTGTTCGTCGTCGCGAACGTGTTCGCCCTTGCCGCGTCCTTGTGGCTCTATCTCCGGGGAGCACGGACCGGGAGCGCCTCTTCGGGAGATGGCCGGAGCTTCCTCATGGGGTCGGAACTCAATCCGACCTGCTGCGGTGTGGACCTGAAGATGTTCAGCTACCGCCCGTCTCTCATCGGCCTGGCGATGTTCAACCTGTCCTTCGCCGCCGTCCAGTTCGAAACCTACGGCCGGCTGACGCTGGCGATGACCGTCTACCAGGCGATCACGTTCGTGTACGTCTTCAACTACTTCCAGTTCGAGTCCGGCATGGTCCACACCTGGGACATCATCGCCGAGCGGTTCGGGCTGGGGCTGGTCTGGGGCGACTACGTCCTGGTGCCGTTCTTCTACTGCCTGTCCGGGTGGTGGCTGGTCGACGCGCCGGACACGCTGCCTCCGCTTGCGGCGGCCGGTATCGCCGTGCTGGCCGCCTTCGGCTTCTGGCTGTTTCGCGGCGCCAATGAGCAGAAGCACCGCTTCAAGCAGGATCCGAACGTGAGGATCTGGGGAAGGCCCGCCGAAACCCTGGACGGGCGTCTGCTGGTTTCCGGCTTCTGGGGCAAGGGCCGACACCTCAACTACACGGGCGAGATCTGCGTCTACTTCGCGTTCACCCTGACCACCGGCTTCGTGTCCTGGGTGCCCTTCCTGCTGCCGGCGTGGCTGACGGGGCTGCTGCTGCACCGTTCGAGACGCGACGACCGCCGATGCCGCGCGAAGTACGGCGAGTTGTGGGAGCGCTACACGGAGCGGGTGCGTTACTCGGTGTTGCCGTTTGTTCGGTAGGCGGTTCCGCCAATGCGGTCGCCGCTTCGCGGCGCGTCTTCCGGCCGCCTGCGGCGGCAGCGGGTCAGAGGACCCGCGCACCTGGACCCGCGCACCCAGAGGGAGGGCTGAACGCGAAAAGGGCGCGACTGGCGTCGCGCCCTTTGGAAGACTTGGTAGCGGGGGCAGGATTTGAACCTGCGACCTTTGGGTTATGAGCCCAATGAGCTACCAGACTGCTCCACCCCGCGTCAGGACGGAAAATGGTGGCACAGGCTGCGGGGACGTGTCAACCACTCGGACGCTCCGGTAGCGGGACTTCGGCTCGTGTAGGCTTTCCCCGTGTCGGCGACGCCGAAAGGTAGGCGCGAACGGCTGCGGGAGCGCCTGGACCGTTGGCGCGAGCGGGCTCAGCGTTCGCTGCCGACGTTGATCGGCGTGGGGCTGATCCTCGCCCTTCTGTTCCTGGCGAGGGCGGGCTCAGAGAGCTACGCGGGATTGGCCGAACTGGCGGAGCGCGAGGCGGAACTCGAGATCGACGTCGAGGAGACCCGGCTGCGCGTGGAGGGACTCAAGCGCAGGGTGGGGTTGCTCCAGGACGATCCGGTGGTGCTGGAGCGACTGGCGCGCGAGGAGCTGGGCCTCGTGAGGCCGGGCGACACGGTTGTCGTCCTGCCGCAGACGGACGACTGATTCCGACTCCCCGACCGGTGTCCGCGTGGCGTGAACTGGGCCGCCGCATTCGTCGCGGCCGGGACTACCGCGAGTTGGCGGAGGCCGAAAGGGCGGCGGTCGTCGGCCTGCCGGTGCGGGCGGCCGCGGTCGTGTTCGAACTGCTGGCGGAGGACCGGGACGCGGCGCAGCTCGTCGTTGTGCCGAGCGAGAGCGAGGTTCTGGCATGGACCGAGGCGGCGGGGCTGCTGCGCGGGCCGAACCGGGCCCGGCTCATCCCCTTCCCGTCGCCGGCGCTGACCCCCTACCAGCAGGCGGAGGCCTCGCTGCTGGTGCGCGCCCAGGAGAGCACCGCCTACGATGCCCTGCTCGGGGCTTCGCGAGTCACGGTTGTCTGTACGCCGCGGGCGCTGTTTCACCGCCTGGCGGTGCCGGACGCGTTCCTCGGGTCGGTCGTCGACCTCGAGGTCGGCGGTCAGGTCACGCCCGAGACCCTGTTGGCCCGTCTGCTCGCCCACGGCTACCGGCGGAGCGACCTGGTGGCGGCGGTCGGCGCCGTAGCCCAGCGCGGCGGCGTGTTCGATCTCTTCGCGCCCGGCGAGCCCCGACCGGCCCGTCTCGACCTGTTCGGCGACACGGTCGAGAGCATCCATCGTTTCGACCCGTCCACGCAGCGGTCCGAAGAGCCGATCGAGTCGCTGCGGATCCGGCCCCTGACGCCCTTCGTCGCCGGTTCGGAACAGGCGACCGGTCTGTCGGCGCTGCTGCTGGAAGAACGGGGCGGCGACCTGTCGGACGGGGCCCGGTCCCAGTTGGAGGAGATGGCGGCGGGGGAACCCTTCGACGGCTGGGAGAAGTACCTGCCCCTGCTCGAACCGAGCACCAGCCTCGGCGAGGTGATGGCGGATGCTCCGGTGGTCGTGGTCGATCCCGAGCGGGTGAGCGGCGAGGTCGAACAGCACGCCGGGCTGTTGTGGGAGGAGTACGCGCGGCGTTGCGATGACGGCGAGATCGCGGCCGAGCCGGAGCGGTTGACGGTGCCGGCGGACCAGGTGATGGAACTCGTGGAGCGGGCGCCGTTCCGGGTCGGCGGAACGTTCGATCGGGCGCCTGGCGATCGGTCCGCCGGAGGGCGGCGCGTCCGCGTCGACTTCGGCGCCGTCGAGACGGACGTGCTGATCGATCAACTTCCCCGCTTTCCGCGCGAAGTGGAGACGGCCGCCGCGCGCGGCGACGACCTCTGGCTGGTGGCGCGCTCCGACCGGCACGAGGCGCTCCGCCAGACGCTGGGCCGCCGCGAGATCGACTGGGACGGCGGCGCGGTGCGCCTGATCGACGGCGAGCTGGCTAGGGGATTCCGGCTGCCGCACGCGGGCCTGGTGCTCTACGGCGAGGGTCAGCTCTTCCGCCGGAGGCTCTCCACGAGCCGTCGCCCCCGGCGCATGGGTCCCTTCGTCTCCGGCCTGCGCGACCTGCGGGTCGGTGAGTTCGTGGTCCACGAGGACCACGGCATCGGCCAGTTCCTGGGGCTGAAGACCCTCGACGGTCCGTCCGGCGAGGGACCGGCGGTTGCCAGTGACCCGCGCCGGCAGCAGCAGGCGCGCGCGGTCGAAGTGATGGAGCTTCTCTACTCGTCGGGACGGACCCTGCTCCTGCCGCTGACCCGCCTGGACGAGATCGAGCGCTACAGCGGCATCGACGGCATCGCGCCCCGACTCGACCAGTTGGGCGGCAGCAGCTGGGCGAAGAAGAAGAGCCGGATCCGGCGCAGTCTCAAGGCGATCGCCACCGACCTGCTGAAGCTCTACGCCGAGCGCCGGCTGGCGCAGGCGGTGCCCATGGAGGAGGACAGCGACCGGCAGCTCCAGTTCGAGAGCGCCTTTCCGTACGAGGAAACGCCGGATCAACTGGAGGCGGTGCGGACGATCAAGGAGGATCTGGCCCGCGACCGGCCGATGGACCGCCTGCTGTGCGGCGACGTCGGCTTCGGCAAGACGGAAGTGGCGATGCGGGCGGCGTTCAAGGCGGTCGACAACGGGCTGCAGGTCGCGGTCCTGGCGCCGACGACGATTCTCGCCGACCAGCACCTGCGGACCTTCCGGAGGCGCTTCCAGGGCTTCGACGTCGAGATCGAGATGGTGTCCCGGTTCCGGTCGGCGGCGGAGATTCGTGCGATCAGGGCACGCCTCGCCGAAGGGAGGATTCACGTCCTGATCGGTACCCACCGGCTGCTCAGCCGCGACATCGACATGCCTTGCCTGGGTCTGGTCGTGATCGACGAGGAGCAGCGCTTCGGAGTCGCCCAGAAGGAACGGTTGCGCGAACTCCGGCGCAACGTCCACGTGCTGGCGATGTCGGCGACGCCGGTGCCGCGCACCCTGCAGCTATCCCTCGCCGGGGTGAGGGATATGTCGCTCATCGAGTCGCCGCCGCGGGACCGGATGGCGGTGGAGACCAGGATCCTGCCGTTCTCGGGCGACCTCGTGCGCGAGGCGATCGAGTTCGAGGTGGAGCGGGGCGGCCAGGTGTTCTACGTCTACAACCGGGTCGAGGACATCGAGGGGATCCTCCGCTATCTGCGCGAGCTGGTCCCTGGGCTGAGGATCACCGTCGGTCACGGGCAGATGGAGGAAGCGGAGCTGGGCCGGCGCATGCGTGCCTTCACCGCCGGCGAGTACGACCTGCTGCTCGCGACGACGATCATCGAGAACGGAATCGACATTCCGAACGTGAACACGATGCTGGTGCACCGCGCCGACCGCTTCGGCCTGGCCCAGCTCTACCAGTTGCGGGGCCGGGTGGGCCGCAGCGATCAGCTTGGCTACTGCTATCTGCTGGCGCCGCCGGACACCGTGCTCTCGGACGAGGCGCGCAAGCGGCTTCTGGCGATCCGCGAGTTCACGGAGTTGGGGGCGGGTTTCCGCATCGCTGCTCGCGATCTGGAGATCCGTGGCGCGGGTAACCTCCTCGGCGCCGAGCAGAGCGGTCACATCGCGGAGGTCGGGATCGAGACCTACATGAAGATGCTGGAACACGCGATCGCCGAACTGCGCGGCGAGGCGCCGTCGGAGGTCCCGTCCGCGACGATCAGCCTGCCCGCGGCCATGTCGATTCCGGAGGACTACATCGGCGAGATCTCGCTGCGGCTGGAGATCTACCGTCGCCTGGCGGATGCCGCGGAGGATCCGGCGATGCTGCTCGCGGAACTGCGCGACCGTTTCGGTCCGCCGCCCGAGCCCGTCCACACCCTGATCCAGGGGGCCGAACTGAAGCGGATCGCGGAGGGGGTCGGCGTCCAGGCGATCGCCCACCGCAACGAGCAACTGACGATCCGGCTGCGCCGCGACGCGAAAGTCGACGTCGAGCGGTTGATCCGCTTCGTGTCCGAACGGGAGGGCGCCGCCTTCGCACCGGACGGCGTGCTGACGCTGCGGGACGTCCCGGGACGGGAGTCGATGGAGATCTCACTGCAACTGCTGGAGCTTCTGTCGGGCGAAGCGCAGCGGCGCCTCGGCGCCGTGGAGACGGTCCATTGAACTTGGTGCGCGAATGGCGATGCTCCGCCTGGCTGTTGGCAGCACTGCTGCTGGCCTGTGCGGGCAGCCTGCCGGAGGGAGTCGTCGTGCGGATCGGCGGCGAGGAGAAGAGCTACGAAGACTTCGACCGCTACGTTGGGAGCGTCCTCAACGTCGACGGCTCGCGGTCGAGCAGCCAGGTGCTGTCGCGGCTGTTCGAGCGGTTCGTGGACGACGAGCTCCTGTTGCGGTGGGCCCGGGACCGGGGATTCGCGGACGAAGCGGCGACCGCGCACGCCGCCGCCGCCTCGATGCTCGAGGCTTCGCCGCCCGAGATCTCTTCGACCGACGTCGAGCGCTACTACGCGGAGCACCGGAGCGACTACCAGCGGCCTGTCCGGGCGCGTCTGCGCCAGATCCTGGTGGAGGATCGCGCCAGCGCGGAGTCGGCGCTGGGCGAACTCGAGGCCGGAGTCGACTTCGGCGAGGTGGCGCGGATCCGTTCCATCGGACCGAGCGCGCCGGACGGCGGCCTCCAGGGCGAGCTGTCGCGGGAGGACCTGCCCGGAGCCTTGGCCGAAGTCGTGTTCGCGCTCGAGGAGGGGGAGTGGAGCGAGCTGCTGGAGGCGGACTACGGATTTCGCATCTTCCAGGTCGAGCGTTTCCTGCCCGACGAGACGTTGTCGCTTGAGGCCGCGACGCCTTCGATCCGGTCCCGGCTGGTTGCCGAACGGAGCGAAGCGCTGATCCGGCAGGCGATAGAGGAGGCGAGGCGGGAATACAATCTGCAGGTTGCGGTTTCACGATTACCGTTCGAGTACAACGGCCCCTACAGCACATCCGCAGCCGAGTGAGGAAGACGACATGAGCCGAGAAGCCCGCCGCCACCGTGGTGCCAACTTGAAACTGGCGGCCCTGGCGACGCTGCTCGTGGTGCTGACTGCGCTTCCGGTGACCGCGCAGTCGGAGCCGGGCGGGGAGAACCGCGTCGTCCTGCGGGTCAACGACCGGATCGTGACTCTCTACGAGTATCAGCGGGCGCTTGCCGAGCAGATCCGCCTGATCCGGAACACGCCCGGGCTCACGGAACCGCAGCGGCAGGAGCGACTGGGCGAGGTCGGCCGCATCATCATGAAGACCATGTTCGAGGAGCAGTTGATCCTCTCCCGGGCGGACCAGCTCGCCGTGGTCGTCGACGAGAGCGATGTAGAGCAACAGATCCGAGCGACGTGGGAGCGGTTCGGGATCGAGAACGAGGAGCAGTTCCGCGACGCCCTCGCACAGTCGGGCATGCGCGAGGAGGACTTCCGCAGACGCACGCGTGTCGAACTGCGATCCAACATCGTCCGCGGCCGGGAAGTCGCCCCGCGGATCGACCTCGCGGACGAAGACCTGCGCAGGTTCTACCGCGACAACCAGGAGCGCTTCGCGATCCCCGAGCGTGCCCGGTTCGAGGAGGTGGTGATCCTCGAGGGCGTCGTTCCGGCGGACCGGATGGCGCCGCTGGCGTCGCTGGCGCGGACCCGGCTGGTGTCCGGTGAAGCCGCCGCGGAAGTGACGGAAGGTCTCGGCGAGGGAGCAACGGCGGTCGATGTCGGCTGGGTCACGCCGGGCGATCTGGCGTCCGCACTGGACGCCGTTGCCTGGGATCTGCAACCGGGGGAGGTGGCGGAAGCCGTTTCCGCGCGCGGCGGTCTCCACGTCCTGAAGATGCTCGAGCGCGAACCTGCTTCGGTTCAGCCGTTCGAGGACGTGCGGGATGCGATCGAGCGGGAGGAGCGCGGCCGTCTCTTCCAGGAAGAGTTCACCCTCTATATGGAGGAACTCGCGGAGGCCGCGTACATCGTCGAGCGCCTGCCGGAGGAAGCGGTGGGATACCGGCCGGTCGCGTCGCCGTCGCTCGATGCCGACGCCCTCGGGCTGCTCAGTCGCTTCGACCCCGACGCGGACGTTCAACCCGATACGGGCGCTCAGGACGCGGCCGAACCCGCGGCTGAAGAGACCGGCGACGACCCCGACGCCCGGCCCTGATCGATCCCGGGTTCGGTGTGGCCGATCCGCCGCTTCGAGGATGTCGAGAGCTTCGGTTCTGAAGTGGAGCAAAGTGGTGTGAAGTAGACAAAAATGGCCCAACGGTGCTAGTGTTCCGCCTCTGAGCGTCAGTTTGTGGGCAATTTCGCCCGCACTGACTCTCGGAGCGTGAGCGATGTTTCGAGGGCATGCAGAGGCCAAGATCGACGCCAAGGGCCGACTCAAGGTGCCGAGCGTCTTCCTCCGCCCCCTTCAGGAGCGGTACGGCCCGGACATCTTCACCACGTCTCTGCGCGGTGATTGCGCCTGGATCTACCCGCTGCGGATCTGGGAACAGGCGGAGCAGCGACTGGCCCGCCTGCCCTCCACCCACCGGATGCGGCGGAAGTACGAGGCCCGGGTCAGCTACTTCGGCCAGCAGAGCCGCCTCGATGCCCAGGGCCGGTTGATCGTGCCGAGCCGGTTGCGGGAGCGTGCGGGAATCGACGGCGAGGTCGTCATCTTCGGCAGGCCCGACCGCCTGGAGGTCTGGAACCTCGGCCGGATGGAGAGCGAGCTCGAGGCCAACCCGTTCACCGACGAGGACCAGGACGAACTCACCCGGGATCTCGAGGCGCTCGACGAGAACGGGGACAGGGACGGCTAGCCGATGTGGGCGAACGGACTGTCACCCATCTGCCCGTCCTCGTCACCGAGGTGCTGGGCTTCCTGGCGCCCGAACGGGGCGGCTGGTACGTCGACTGCACGGTCGGCCTGGGCGGGCACGCGGCCGAGTTGCTGCGACGCCAACCGGCGGCCTCGGTCCTCGGCATCGACCGGGACACGGAGGCTCTGGAACACGCCTCCAGCCGGCTGCGCGAGTTCGGTCCGAGGGCCCGCCTCGTCCATGGCGACTTCGGGTCGATCCGGGAGATCGTGGCGGCGGCGGACATCGGCAAGCCGGCGGGGATCCTCGCCGACCTGGGCGTTTCGTCGCTCCAACTGGATCGGCCGGAGCGCGGCTTCAGTTTCATGCGGTCCGGTCCGCTCGACATGCGGATGGACCAATCGCCCGGATCGGCAACGAGGACTGCGAGGGACGTCGTGAATCTGGAATCCCGGAGCGTGTTGGAGACGGTGCTGCGCGACTACGGCGAGGAACGGCAGGCTCGCAGGATCGCGCGGGCGATCGTCGAGCGCCGCCGTCGTGAACCGATCGAAACCACGGACGACCTGCGCGATCTGGTCCACGAGGCCGTCGGCGCGTCCAGAGTGCGGCGCGGCCGCGCCTTGCGGGCCGGCGCCCGGTCGATCGATGCCGCGACGAGAACCTTCCAGGCGCTCCGTATCGCGGTGAACGAGGAGCTGTCCGGCCTCGGAGCAACGCTCGAACAGGCGATGAAGCTGCTCGACCGGGACGGCCGGCTCGTGGTCATCTCGTACCACAGTCTGGAAGACCGGATCGTCAAGCACCGTCTCCGCGCGAGCGCTCTGGGCGAAGTGGATCCGATCACGGGCCGGCCTCGCACCGAGACCCGGCTGATCGAGCTGATGACCCGGAAGCCGATCCGGCCCGAGCCGAGCGAGGTGCAGTACAACCCGAGGTCGCGGTCCGCCCGGTTGCGGGCGGCGAGGCGCCTCTAGCGCCTGGGTTTCGGGAATCGGGACGGTGAAGACCGGCTACAGCGTCAGCAAGGAGGTCGCGAATCCCTTCCTGGTGCGCCAGCGGGATCCCGGTCGCCTGCGCGGTCTCTGGCCGGTGTTCGCGATCCTCCTTCCGTTCGCGGCGGCCGTGTTCGCCTACACCTGGGTGCACGAACAGGGACTCGAGGCCGGCTACCGCATCGAGGAACTCGAGCGGAGCCTGGAGGAGCTGCGGCAGGAGGAGCTTCGGCTCGAACTGGAGGCCACCCGGCTCAGCCGGCCGGAGCGGCTCTCCGCGCTGGCTCTGGAAGAACTCGGGATGGCGCCGCCGACACTGGACCAGATGGTGTTCCTGAGTGCTGAGAGCGTGTCCCTCGTACGGGCCGGCGCGGCCGCGGGGGCAACGCAGTGAACGCGCAGGCACCCCGGGCGCGGAGCGCCAGGCGCCGATATGCCGGAAGGTTGGCGGTGCTGCTCGCGTTTGCCGGTCTGTGGATGGGTGCGATCGCGGTGCGGCTGTTCGACCTCCAGATTCGCGGGGCTGACGAGTACCGCGAACGGGCCGCGCGCCAGCAGCGAAGCGAAGTCGTCCTGAACCCCAAGCGGGGCACGATCTATGACGCTCGCCGTCGACCACTCGCGGTTTCGGTGGAGACGAGCACCCTCTATGCCGAGACCGCGAAGGTAGGGGATCCGTCGGCCGTTGCCGCGAAGATCGCTCCCCTGGTGGGTCGATCCAGGGAACGGATCGAGGCGCTTCTCAACAAACCGGGCCATGTGCCCCTGGCCCGCAAGCTCGACCGCGAAGTGGCGGACCGGATCGACGTGTCAGCGTTCCCCGGCCTCTACTTTCTCGGCGAAAGCAAGCGCCAGTACCCGATGGGCTCTCTGATGGCCCACGTGCTTGGCTTCGTCGGTACGGACCGCAGTCTGGCCGGCCTGGAGTACCGCTACGACACGGAAGTCGCGGGCGAGGCGGTCCGGAGGCATGTCCTCCGCGATGGCCAGCAGCGACTGGTGGTGGTCCCCGGTTCCCTGGGCGAGCCGAAGCCGGGGGCGGACCTCCATCTGACGATCGACGCAACGATCCAGCACCTCGCGGAGCGCGCCCTGCGCGAGACGATCGAGTCGTCGGACGCCAACGCCGGCAGCGTCGTCATCCTGGCTCCCGAGGACTCGGCGGTGCTGGCGATGGCCTCCTACCCGACCTTCGATCCGAACCGCTTCGGCGACTTCGGCCCGAACGAGCGGCGAAACCGCGCGCTGCAGGACTCGTACGAACCGGGCTCGACGTTCAAGATGATCACGGCGTCCGGCGCGTTCGAGCGCGGCGTGGTTCATCCCGACCAGATCATGGACTGCGGCAACGGCCGGATCCGCGTCGGCAAGGCGTTGATCAAGGACCACAAGCCGTTTCCCGAGCTCACCTTCCGCACCGCGATCGCCAAGTCGAGCAACGTCTGCGCGATCAAGGCGGGTGGCCTGGCCGGGTCGGAGACGATGCAGGAACTCGTGACGGCGTTCGGCTTCGGCGAGGTCACCGGCATCGACCTCGACGGTGAACACCCGGGCATCGTTCCGCGACGGGTCTGGGACCAGGAGACGACGGCGTACGCCTCGATGGGTCACGGCCTGGCGGTCACGCCGCTCCAGCTTGCGAACGCCTACGCGGCGATTGCCAACGGCGGGGTCTGGAACCGGCCCTATCTGGTGCGCGCGCTGGAGCGGGAAGGGGAGCTTGTCGACATGCGGCAAAGGAACCGGGGCCATCGCGTGATCTCCAAGGCGACGGCGTTCCGCGTGATCCGCCTGCTTGAAGAAGTCGTTGTCAGCGGCACGGGCCGCAAGGCCGCGATCGCCGGCTACCGGGTGGCCGGCAAGACGGGCACGGCCGAGAAGTCGGACGCTTCCGGCTACTCGGAGACCGGCCGCGTTGCCGGTTTCGTCGGTATCGCTCCGGCGCGGGCGCCCCGCCTGGTCTGCCTGGTGATGATCGATGAACCGACCGTTTCCACCTCGGGCGGCGAAGTGGCGGCGCCGGCCTTTCAGCGGATCATCAGCGAGGCCCTGTTCTACCTCGGCGCCACGCCGTCGCGGCAGCCGATGGGCTGGAGCCAGCCCGTCTGGTTGCAGCCGCCGCCCGCGCCGCTCGAAGGACCGCCACAGATCCGGGTCGCGGCTGCAGCCGGCCAGACTGAGGCCGAGCAGGACATCGCGCCTACGGAGGGCGAGCTGTGGACGGCGGCGGGATCGAGCTGATGAGACTCGGCGACGCGGTCGCCGACCTGCCTCTGCGCTCAGAGCTGAGCCTTCCCGCGGCCGATACGGAAGTCACGGGAATTCAGCACGACTCCCGGCGCATTGGCAGCGGCGACCTCTTCGTCGCCTGGCGGGGTGAGGTCCACGATGGCCGGGCCTTCGCGACCGATGCCATAGCCCGGGGCGCCTCCGCGGTCCTTTCCTTCGGCCCCCCGCCTGCCGAGGCTTCGGTCCCCTGGCTGGAGGTCGACGATCCACGGGGCCAGATGGGGCCCGTGGCCGCCAGGCTGTACGACCACCCGGAGCGGGAGCTTCTGACCGTCGGGATCACCGGCACGAACGGCAAGAGCACGACCGCCCAGTTGATCGGATCCTGCCTGACTCACGCCGGTCGATCGGCCGCGGTGATCGGGACCCTGGGCAGAAGCGTTCACCTGCCGGGCGCCGGTCTCTCCGACACGAGCCCGCTGAGTTCCGCCGCCTCCGACCGGACGACGCCGGAGAGCAGCGACCTGTTTCGGATGCTGAGGCGGGCCGTGGATGTGGGAGCGCGGTCCGCGGCGGTCGAGGTCTCTTCCCACGCGCTCGATCAGGGGCGACTGAACGGGATGGGGTTCGACGCCGCCGTGTTCACGAACCTCAGCCGCGACCATCTCGACTATCACCCGTCGATGGAGGCCTACTACGGGGCCAAGCGCCGGCTCTTCTCCCTGGTCCGTTCGGGCGGTCACGCGGTGGTCAACGTCGACGACGAGTACGGCCGCCGGCTGGCGGCAGACATCGGGAGCAAGGCTCGGGTGTGGCGCTGCAGCAGCGCCGGACGGACCGATGCCGAGGTGCGTGTCGTCCGGTCGAAGCTCGATCTGGCGGGCATCCGGGCCGAGATCGAGACACCAGGCGGCGATCTCTCGCTCGCCAGCCGGCTGCTCGGCCGGTTCAACGTGGAGAACCTGACGGCGGGGGTGGCCGCCGCCTGCGCCCTGGGAGTGTCGCCCGACGCGATTCGGGCAGCGGTTGCCGCGGAACAGCCCCTGGACGGCCGGCTCGAGCCGGTGGATTGCGGGCAGGAGTTTCCGGTGCTCATCGACTACGCCCACACCGACGGCGGTCTGCGCGCCGCGATCGGGGCGATCCGCGAACTCAGCGACCGGCGCATCCTGGTCGTCTTCGGCTGCGGCGGTGACCGGGATCGCGGCAAGCGGGAGCTGATGGGACGCGCGGTGGGCGAGCGCGCGGATCTCGCGATCGTCACCGACGACAACCCCCGGAGCGAAGACCCGGCGCGGATCCACCGGGCGATCGTGGCCGGACTGGCGGCGGCAGCGGGTTGCGGCCACGAGGTCGTCCCCGATCGCCGCGCGGCGATTCGGCGCGCCGTCACATTGGCTGCCGCCGAACCGGGGTGGGTGGTGCTCATCGCGGGCAAGGGTCACGAGGCGACGCAGACGATCGGGAAACGGAAGTTCCCCTTTCGCGACCGGGACGAGGCCGAGCAGGCCCTGATTGCGCTGAGCAGGGAGCGTCGAGGTGAGACGGCGTCTTGCTGATGCGGCCAAAGTCGTGAGCGGCACACTGATCGGAGAGGCCGAAGCGGGCGCGTGCTACCGCGGCGCCACGATCGACTCGCGGCGAGTCGAGGGCGGCGAGCTCTTCTTCGCGCTGCCGGGAGAGCGGACGGACGGTCACCGTTTTGTGGCGGCGGCTCTTGGAGCGGGCGCGGCGGCGGCGGTGGTCAGAGCCGCGGTCGAAGACGCCGGCGGTCCCCAGATCCGCGTTGACGACGTGACGGAGGCGCTCCACGACCTGACCCGCGATCACCGGCGACTGCTCGATATCCGGGTGGCCGGCGTTACCGGTTCGGCGGGCAAGACGACGACGAAGGACCTGCTGGCCCTGCTGCTCGGCGAGCGCTGGCGGGTGCGGAAGAGCCCGGGCAACCTGAACAACCTGCTCGGCTTCCCGCTCAGCCTGCTTGCCATCGGCACGGATTGCGAGTGGCTGGTCGCCGAGATGGGGATGTCGCTGCCGGGCGAACTGGCGGCGGTGAGTCGCCTCGGGCGGCCGGACGTGGCCATCTTCACGAACGTGCGGCCGGCGCATCTGGCCGGCTTCGAGGAGCCGGACGGCGCCCCAGCGGACGTCGAGGCGATCGCCCGTGCCAAGTCGGAACTCCTGGAGGGCCTGGCCGTCGACGGCCTGATCGTCGCCAACGCCGGCGACCCGCGGGTCGTCGGTCTGGTCGAGCGGTACCTGGCTGCGCGCGGCGAAGCGGCCGCGGCCCTTGGGGAACATGGGAAGCGCGTGGTCTGGTACGAGGTGGAACCGGCACAGGGCAAGGTTCCGCGCGCCGAGGTGACGGCTCACGGCGTGGAGCCCCTGACCGGAGAACCGGGTACGCGGTTCACGTTGACGTACCGGGGTGCCTCGGCGAAGGTCGAGTTGCCGCTTCACGGCAGGGTCAACGTCGAGAACTTCCTGGCAGCGGCGGCCTGCGCCCTGCGCCTCGGCGTCCCGCTCGAGACGGTCGCGTCCGCGGCGCGCCGGCCCCGTCCCGCCGCCGGCCGCGGTGAGGTCATCTCGCTGCCGTCGGGCGCCACGCTCGTCGACGACTCCTACAACTCGAACCCCGAGGCGGCGCGCCTTGCTCTCGAGGCGGCGCGCCTGCTCGACGGCCGGCGCCACGTCGCGATCCTGGGCGACATGCTCGAGCTGGGCAGCGCCGAGCGCCGCTACCACCGCCAGTTGGGCCGCGACTCGGCGGAGCTGGGCTTCGGCCTGGTCGTCGGCGTCGGCGAGCTGGCGTCGGAGACGGTCGCGGCCGCCGGCGAGGCCGGTGTCGAGACCGCCTGGTTCGCGGACACGCTGGCCGCGAGCGCCGGGGCTCCCGGGCTGATCAGGGAGGGCGACGTCGTCCTGGTCAAGGGCTCGCGCGGTGTGGCGCTGGAGCGCCTGGTCGACAGGCTGGTTCCGGAGAGGGCGCCGGTTCAGGAAAGGCCGAACTGATGCTCCTGGACCTGCTGTTGCCGCTCGGCGATCGGATCGCGCCCTTCAACGTCATCCAGTACATCACCTTCCGTTGCGCGGGTGCTGCTCTGACCGGCGTCGTGCTCAGCCTGCTCCTGGGCCCCAGCTTCATCCGGGCGGCGCGACGGCTCTCGATCGGCCAGACGATCCGCGAGGAAGGGCCGGAGCGTCACCAGAGCAAGGCCGGCACGCCGACGATGGGCGGGTTGCTGATCCTGACCGCGGTGATCGTGCCGACCCTGCTGTGGTCGGACCTCTCGAACGTCTACGTCTGGCTCGCCATCGGCACGACGATCGGGCTGGGCGCCGTCGGCTTCGCCGACGACCTGCTCAAGGTGAGGCGACGCCACAACCGGGGCCTGAGCATGAAGGCGAAGTTCGCCCTGCAGCTCCTGGTGGGCGCGGCCCTCGGCGCCGGTCTGGTCAGCTTCACGCCCCTCGACGCGAACCTGAGCTTCCCCTTCTTCAAGACCTTGGTGCTCGAGCTCGGGGTCTTCTACATCCCGTTCGTGGCGATCCTGATCGCGGGTTCCTCGAACGCGGTCAACCTGACGGACGGTCTCGACGGGTTGGCCATCGGCGCCACCCTGGTCGCGGCTGCCACCTACGCCGTCTTCGTCTACATAGCCGGCAACTCGATCGTCGCGGGCTACCTGCAGGTGTCGTATGTGCCGGGGGCAGGCGAGGTCGCGATCATCTGTTCCGCCCTGGTCGGCGCCAGCCTGGGCTTTCTGTGGTTCAACGCCCATCCGGCCCAGGTGTTCATGGGCGACGTGGGGTCGCTGGCGATCGGCGGCACGATCGGAGCGGTGGCGGTGCTTTCGAAGCAGGAGTTGCTGCTGGTCCTGGTCGGCGGGCTGTTCGTCCTGGAGGCGCTGTCGGTGATCGTCCAGGTCGCGTCATTCAAGATGACCGGCCGGCGGGTCCTGCGGATGGCGCCGCTCCATCACCACTTCGAACTCCGCGGGTGGAGCGAGAACCAGGTCATCGTCCGGTTCTGGATCCTCGCCGTCCTGTTCGCTTTCCTGGGTCTCTCGACCCTCAAGCTGAGGTAGCGGGTGACCATTGAAGTGAGCCGAGCCGGGATGACCGCAGCAACGCCGGTTTCCGCGTGGCGGAGTGTGCTGGTCTACGGTCTGGGCCTGTCGGGTGTGGCGGCGTCCCGGGCGCTCTCCGACCGGGACGTCCGGGTGGTGGCGGTGGACGGCCGCCCGGCCGGGGACCTGGGAGCGGCTGCTCGCGAGCTCCTGCGAACGGGAAGGGTCGAGGGGCTCCTGGCCGAAGAGAGCGGGAGTTTGCCGGCCGGCCTCGACGCGATCGTGTTGAGTCCGGGTGTGCCGCCGGACCGTCCGCTCCTGCGGGCCGCGCGGTCGGCGGGCGTTCCGATCCTGGCCGAAGTCGAACTCGCCTGGCGCCTGCTGGAGGCGAAGGCTTCGCCGACCGTGGTCGGCGTGACCGGCAGCAACGGCAAGAGCACGACGACGGCGCTCACCGGGGCGCTGCTCGAGGCGGCGGGCTATCGGGTCGAGGTCTGCGGCAACATCGGCACGCCGCTCTGCGCCCGGGTCGACGGTCCGCGTGATCGCGTCTTCGTGGTGGAACTCTCGAGCTTCCAGCTCGAAGCGGTAGACCGCTTCCGTCCGCGCGCGGCGGCCCTGCTGAACATCAGCCCCGACCATCTCGACCGCTACGCGAACGTCGCCGAGTACGCCGCCGCGAAGGCGCGGATCTTTGGCAGACAGGCCGCCGGGGACGTCGCGGTCGTGAACGCCGACGACGGCGAGGCCCGCCGCTGGAGCGGCGGCCGCCGCGGGGCGCCGGCCGCGGTGAGGCGACGCTTCTTCTCCCGGCTGCGAAGGGTCGAGGACGGCTGCTATCTCGATCGCGACCGGGTGATCGAGGTAGGGCCGGAGTTCCGGCGGGAGCTGTTCCGTCTTGGCGACCTGAGGCTCGACGGGCTGCACAACGTGGAGAACGCGATGGCGGCCGCCCTCCTCGCGGCGGCCGTCGGCGCCGACCCGAGCCGTTTCGCGCCGGCCTTGCGCGGCTTTGGCGGCCTGCCGCATCGAATGCGCCTCGTCGACACCGTCGGCGGAGTGCGCTACTACAACGACTCGAAGGCGACCAACCCGGCGGCGGCCGTGAAGGCGCTGGCCGGGTTCGGCGACGGCAGCGTCCACCTGATTCTCGGCGGCCGGGCGAAGGACGAGGCTGCGGCCTTCGCCGAACTGGCGTCGGTGGCCAGCGCCAAGGCGGCTGCGGTGTACCTGATCGGCGAGGCGGCCCCGCGTATCGCGTCGGTGCTCGCCGGCGGCACCGAGCGCCGCCTTTGCGGGACGCTCGAACGGGCCGTGGAGACGGCGTCGGCGGCTTCGAGCGAGGGCCAGGCGGTTCTGCTCTCGCCGGCCTGCGCCAGCTTCGACCAGTTCGAGGACTTCGCGGATCGCGGGTGCCGCTTCGAGGAACAGGTACGGGCGCTTGCCGCGGCCGGCCGGGAAGGCGGCCATGGCTAGGAAGCTCGCGATCGACAAGGTCCTGTTCACGGTCGTCGTGCTGCTCGTGGTGGCGGGCCTGGTGATGGTCTATTCAGCCAACCCGCCCGACCCGGACGGCGGCTTCAAGCGCCAGTTCGTCACCCAGTTGCTGGCCGCCGTCGTTGGTCTGGCGGCGATGCTGGTGCTCATGAGCATCGACTACCGGAGCTGGGCGAAGCCGTGGCTGGCCCACCTCGGTCTCGGCGCTTCGCTCGTCCTCCTGGTCGTCGTGCTGGCAGCGGCGCCGATCAACGGCAGCAGCCGCTGGTTGTCCGTCGGACCGCTGACCTTCCAACCTTCCGAGCTGGCCAAGATCGCGGTCGTCGTCTTCATCGCCTACCAGATCCACCGCTGCCCCGAAGGTGTCAGCCGGCCACGGGTGCTCGTGCCGTGCGGCCTCGCGGTGGGGCTGGTCACACTGCTCGTCCTGCAGGCGCCGGACTTCGGCAGCGCCGCGCTGATTCTCGGAATCGCCGGGGTGATGCTCTTTCTTGCCGGCCTCTCCTGGCGCTGGATCGTCCCCGCGATGGTGGTTCTGCCGGGGCTCTTCGCCCTGTTCATCTGGTCCGAGCCCTATCGCAGGGAACGTCTCCTCGGCTTTCTCTCACCGGAGAACGATCCCTCAGGGAACGGCTTCCAGGTGCTGCAGTCCAAGATCGCGATCGGATCGGGCGGCCTGATCGGCCAGGGCCTGGGCGAGAGCGCCCAGAAGCTCTACTTCCTGCCGCTCGCGACCTCGGACTTCATCTTCTCGATCGTCAGCGAGGAACTGGGGCTGCTGGGCGCCGCGGCGGTGCTGGCCGCCTTCGCGGTGCTTGCCTGGCGCGGCTACGTCGCCGGACACCGCGCTCCGGATACTTTCGGTCGCTTCCTTGCCTGGGGTTTGACGTCGGCGGTCCTGATCCAGGCCCTGGTCAACGTCAGCGTCACCATCGGACTGGTTCCGGTGACCGGCACGCCACTGCCATTCCTGTCGCACGGGGGGTCGTCGCTCGTCATGACCCTCATCGCCTGCGGTCTGCTGTTGAGCGTTTCGGAGCATGGATGAGCACCGGCACTCACCGCGGCACGGTCGTCTTCTCGGGCGGCGGCACGGGCGGCCACGTGTTCCCCGGCCTGGCGGTGGCCGACGAGCTCCGGGCGCTCGGCTGGAATGCCGCCTGGATCGGTCGGCGGGGCAGCCTCGAGGAACGGCTGGTTGCGTCGGCCGGGATCGACTTCAGGGCCCTGCCGGCGCGCCCGTTCGTCGATCGCGGCGGCGCGCAGCGGGCGGTTGCCCTGGCGGTCCTCCTGCTCTCGACCCTTCGCGCCGCGGCGCTGCTGCGCAGGTTCCGCGCGGCCCTGGTGTTCGCGACCGGCGGCTACGTCTGCGCTCCGGCCGCCCTGGCGTCCCGGCTCCACGGCTGCGGGCTCTACCTGCTCGAACCGAACGCGGAGAGCGGCTCCGCGAACCGGACGCTGTCTCGCTTCGCGACCGAAGCGGGCGTGGCGTTCGAGTCCGCGGCCGGCGGCCTGGCCTGCGAGGCGCGGCTGGTCGGCGTGCCGGTGCGCCGTGCCTTCGGGGAGATCGAGGAGTTGCGCCTCAGCGGCGATCGTGTCCGGGTTCTGGTGCTTGGCGGCAGTCAGGGTTCCGAGGCGCTCAACCGTCTTCTGCCGGGTCTGTTCGCCCGTGCCGCCGGCCCGGGCCGGGTCGAGGTCACGCACCAGTCCGGTCGGGCCTGTGTCGACGAGACCCGCGACCGCTACCGGAAAGTGGCGAAGCCTGGGCTGTCCTCGACGGTGACCGGCTTCATCCAGGACACCGCCGGCGCGATGCAGGCGCACGACCTGATCGTGTCGCGCGCGGGAGCGGTGACCGTGGCCGAGATCGCCGCCGCCGGCCGGCCGGCGGTCTACGTTCCGCTGCCGATGGCCGCCGGGCACCAGCGCGGCAACGCCCGTGCGATGGTCGAGGCGGGCGCCGCGATCCTGGTCGAGCAGGAGGAACTGCGTGGCGAGGCGGCCGCGGAGCGCTGCGCGCGGCTCATCGGGGATCGCGAGCGTCTTCTGGCCATGGCGAGGACGGCTCGGGGCCTGGGCCGGAACGACGCGGCGAGCGAGATGGCCGCCCGGGTGTGCGAGATCGCGGAGCGCGGAGTCTCCGGGCGTCGGCGGAGGACCGGCTGATGCTGCTGTTCCTGCGCACCGCGGGGCTCGAGCGCGTCCACTTCGTGGGCATCGGCGGCGCCGGCATGAGCGGGATCGCCGAGATCCTGCTGAACTACGAACTGAAGGTCAGCGGCTCCGACCTGGAGCGGAGCGAAACGACCGAGCGGCTCGCCGCGCTCGGCGCCCGGGTCGCCATCGGCCACAGCGCCACCAACGTCGATCGGGCCGATCTCGTGGTCATCTCGTCCGCGGTGCCGGCCGCCAACGAGGAAGTCGCGGCGGCCCGCCGGCGCGGAGTGCCGGTCGTGCGCCGCGCCCAGATGCTCGCCGAACTGATGCGGCTCAAGTACGGCGTCGCCGTGGCCGGTACCCACGGCAAGACGACGACGACTTCGCTCATCGGCACCGTGCTGACGGACGCGGGCCTCGATCCCACGGTGATCGTCGGCGGACGCCTGCGCGTTTCGGGCACCGGCGCCCGCTACGGGAGCAGCGACTATCTGGTGGCCGAGGCCGACGAGTTCGACCGGAGTTTCCTCGATCTGGCGCCGGTGATTGCGGTGATCACGAACATCGACCTGGATCATCTCGACACCTACAGCGATCTGGCCGACATCCAGGATGCCTTCGCGCGTTTCGCCGGTCGCGTGCCCTTCTTCGGCCAGGTCATCGCCTGCGCCGACGACTCGAACGTCCGGGACCTGCTGCCGCGCCTCGCCGACCGGCGGATCGTCACCTACGGATTCGACCGGGGAGCCGACCTCCGGGCGCTCGACGCGTCGGCGACCGGCGCGGGTGTCCGGTTCGAGGTCGCCGACGCGCAGCTCGGCCCGCTCGGTGTCCTGGAACTGCCGATGCCCGGGCGCCACAACGTCCTGAACGCCCTCGCGGCGGTGGCCGCGGCGCGGGCCGTCGGGCTCGACTTCGAGGCGGCGGCCGGAGCGCTTTCCCGTTTCCGGGGCATCCACCGGCGGTTCGAGCGGGTAGGGCAGTGGCGGGGCGCGGCAGTGGTCGACGACTACGCGCATCATCCGACCGAAGTCGAGGCGACTCTGAGGGCGGCCCGCGAGGTGATCGACTCCGGCGGCAATGGCGCCGGGACGGTCCGGATCCACGCCGTGTTCCAGCCCCACCTGTTCAGTCGGACGCGGGACCTGGCGGGCGACTTCGGCCGCGCCCTGCTGCTCGCCGACAACGTGCTGGTCGCCGACATCTACCCGTCCCGGGAGCGACCCATCCCCGGAGTCGACGCGGGCCTGGTGGTGGCCGCCGCGGCGGCCGCCGGTCATCCGAGCATCAGCGGCTGCGGGCCGTGGCAGGCGGCGGCCGACCGGCTTCGTTCAGAGGTCGGGGAAGGCGATCTGGTCCTCACGCTGGGAGCAGGCGACATCTACCGGCTGGCTCATCGACTTGCCGCCGACGGGGAGGACGTTTCGTGAGCCGCCGGACGACCCGCAGGCGGTCGGCCGCTCGCCGTCCCGTACGCCGCAGACGGCCGCGGCCGGTCGTCTGGCTGGCGCTGGGAGCGGGGAAGGTCCTGCTCGGCATCGCGCCGGTGGTAGGGGCCGGCGTGTGGCTGGCGACGGCGCCGGTGTTCGACCTTGAGCTCGACATCCAGATCGAGGAGGCCGAGCGGGTGTCCGAGCAGTGGGTGCGAAGCCGGCTCGCTCCGCTGGTGGGAAGGAACCTGCCGCTCCTCTCCCTGGAGCCCGCCACGCGACGGCTCGACCACGATTGGATCCGCGAGGCGGACCTGGTCAAGCGCCTGCCGAACGAACTCACGGTGCGGGTCGTCGAACACCAGCCGGCGGCCCTGTTCGCGGCCGGCGACCGTGCGTGGCTGATCGACCGCGACGGCCGGGCGATTGTTCCGTGTGAGCGGGCGCCCGACCTGTGCGGCGGCGATCTGGTCCAGGTGTCGATCGAAAGCGCCCTGGCGGGAGATCGCCTGGGGGACGGCCCGGCGCGGAACCCTGGCGCCGGCGCTGGATCGTCCAGAGGGGCCGGCTCGTCCCGAGACGTGCAGGGCGAGGTTCTCGCTCGGACGCTCAAGAGGGCGCTCGACGTGGCGGCCAAGGTCAGGGCGTTCGAGTGGGGACGGCAGGTCCGGGCGGTGGAGGTCATCAGCGACGACGACTACCTGCTCGCGTGCAACGGCCGTCCGGCGACGGTGCTCGTTCGCGGCAGCGACCTGACGGCCAAGGCCTCGGTGTTCGAGCTGCTGCACGGCGCCATCACGGAACACAACGATCCCGAAGTCGTGGACCTGCGGTTCAGGGACCGGATCGTCCTGTCGATGGAAGCGCCGGGCGCGCAGGTCGCTACGGACACGGAGGGCGCCCCGGCCGCCGATGACGGAGTTCAAGCCCCTTCATAGCCAGAGAGGACGAAGAGGAATGCCAAAGACGGATACGCGCGTGGTCGCCATCGACGTGGGCTCGGCGAAGGTCGCCGTGTTGATCGCCGATCGCGCGGAGGTCGACGGAGAGCCGGCGCTTGAGATCATCGGCGTCGGGCGGGCGCCCAACCGCGGCACGCTGAGAGGCCACATCGTGCACCTGGACGCGACGGTGAGCGCGCTCAAGCGGGCGACCGAGGAGGCGGAGACCATGGCGGGCGTCGAGATTTCCCGCGCCTTCGTCGGCATCGGCGGGTCCGACCTGCGGTCGGCGAACAGCCACGGCACCGCCTACGTCGACTGCGACGACCGCGGAATCGCGCGCGCCGACATCGACCTCGTCCTGAACGCCGCGCGGGGAGTGCCGCTTCCACCGGACCGGGAGATCCTGCACGCGATTCCGCAGGAGTTCTCGGTCGACGACCACGGTGGCATCGCGGACCCCCACGGGATGCTGGGCAGCCGGTTGGAAGCCAAGGTTCACCTGGTCATGGGCCACGCGCCCCGAAGCAGGACGCTCGTCCGTTGCCTGAATCGCGCCGGCGTGGAGGCCCGGGAGATCGTCTTCGAGCCGCTCGCCACGGCGGAAGCGGTCCTCCTTCCCGACGAGCGCGAGCTGGGCGTCCTGCTGCTGGACATCGGGTCCGGCACCTGCGGCTTTGCCTTCTTTCAGCACGCCGAAGTGCAGCACAGCGGGGTCCTTCCGTTCGGTGCCAGCCACTTCACTGCCGATCTCGCCTCGGTGCTGCGGACCTCGTTCGCCGGCGCCGAGACGCTCAAGCTGCGGGACGGCTGTTGCCTGGTCGGTCTGGTGGACGGCGACGATGGGCTGGTCGTGCCGAGCGTCGCGGGCGGCAGCAGCAAGACGATCGCGCGCGGCAATCTCGCCGAGATCCTGCAGGCCCGCGCCGAGGAGATGTTCCACCTGATTCAGGCGGAGCTCGAGAAGGCCGGCTGGGCCGATCAGCTTCGCGGCGGACTCGTCCTGAGCGGGGGCGGTTCGAAGCTGGCCGGCCTGCCCGAACTGGCCCAGCAGGTCTTCTCCTGCGACGTTCGTTACGGCGTGCCGCTCGGTCTCGTGAGCGAGATCGAGGGCCTCACCGATCCGACCTGGGCCACGGCCGCGGGTCTTCTTCGCTATGCGGTCGCCTCCGAGGAGGCTCGCCTGCCCATTGCGCGCCGCCGCTCTATGGGCGGTGTGCGCTCGGTGATGGGCAGTCTTCGCCAGATGTTCAGCGATCTTGTCTGATTTGAGTTTGATGAACCAGGGTTCGAAATGGAGGGAGCCATGATTCTGATGGAAGAGCAGCAGCCGACTGAGGTCAATCCGAAGATCGACGCGGAGGTCTCGCCCGAGGAGAGCTTCGGACCGGCCAAGATCGTTGTGGTCGGGGTAGGAGGCGGCGGCGGCAACGCCGTCAACCGGATGATCGCGGCCGATCTGGGCGGCATCGAGTTCATTGCCGCCAACACCGATCTGCAGGCCTTGCGGCGCTGCGAAGCGCCGGCCAAGCTTCAGCTCGGGCGCAAGATCACCCGCGGCCTGGGCGCCGGCGCCGACCCGGAGGTCGGTCGCAACTCCGCGCTCGAGGACACGGACAAGATTCTCGACATGCTGAACGGGGCGGACATGGTGTTCCTGGCGGCCGGCCTGGGCGGCGGCACGGGCACCGGCGCGGCGCCCATCATCGGTTCCCTGTCGGCCGAGGTCGGCGCCCTGACGGTCGCCGTGGTCACCAAGCCATTCGCGTTCGAGGGCCGGCGCCGGATGCTGCTGGCGGAACGCGGACTCGAGGAGCTGCACAAGGCGGTCGACACGGTGATCGCGATACCGAACGAGCGGCTGCTGAGCTTCGTGGACCGGGGCACGTCCCTCGCCGACGCCTTCGTGACGGCGGACGACGTCCTGCGGCAGTCGGTTCAGGGAATCAGCGACCTGATCACGATGCCGGGCGAGGTGAACGCCGACTTTGCCGACGTGCGGGCGATCATGTGCGGCCAGGGCCTCGCCGTGATGGGGACGGGCGTGGCGTCGGGCGACAGCCGGGCGCTCGAAGCGGCGCAGCGGGCGGTGTCGTCACCCCTGCTCGAGGATGCTTCGATCGAGGGCGCGAAGGGTTGCCTGATCAACATCACCGGCGGCGGCTCGCTGACCCTCCACGAGGTGGCGGAAGCGGCCAGCACGATCTCCGACGCGGTCGACCCGGACGCGACGATCATCTCGGGTCTCGTGGTCGACGGAACGATGGACGAAGAGGTGAAGGTGACGGTGATCGCCACCGGCTTCTCCGAGGACCGGCAGCCGCGGGAGGGCGTGGCGGCGAAGGCCGCTGAAGCCGGAGCGGCCGCCTCGGCCGACCCGGAGGCTGCCGATGTCGCTCCCGGGAACGAGGAGGCCGGTGAGGAGGAAGCCGGCAAGGGCGAGTTCCGCGATCGCATGCTGGCCGAACACCACAAGATCGATCCGGGCGGCTATGGACCCAATTGGAGGAACGTCGACGACTACGACATTCCGACCGTCCTGCGCAAGCAGATGGACTGAGACTTACATCCGCTCGGGCAGCGGCACGCCCAGGATCGATGCGAGCGCTTCGAGCGAGCGCTCGAAGACCTGGGTTACCGCGAGCCGGGCGTCCCGGAGGTCCGCGTCCTGTTCGTGCAGGATGGGGTGGCGGTGGTAGATCGCGTGGAACTTCTGCGCCAGGTCGACGGCGTGCCGGGCGATGAGGGAGAGTTCGAGCGTCGCCGCCGCCCGCTCGACGGTTTCCTGGCACTGCGACGCGAACAGCACGAGATCCCAGAGGTCGTCGGACCAGACGCCGGCGGGCAGGCTGGCGACGCGGCTCCCGGGGACCTCCTGCGCCAGCCCCTCTTCGCGCAGGCGGCGGCGGATGTTCCTGGCGCGCACGATGGAGTACTGGAGATAGGGACCCGACTCGCCTTCGAACGATGTGGCGTCGTCGATGTCGAAGGCGATTACCCGCGTGGTCGTGGCGCGGGCCATGAAGAAGCGCAGCGCCGCGACCGCGATCTGACGCGCCAGGAGGTCGATGTCTTCGCCGGCCGCCTCGTCGCCGCCGTCGTCGCCGCGTCGTTCCAGGATCTCGTCCCTGCTCTTCGCCTCGAGCTGATGAAGCAGGTCGTCCGCCTTGACGCCGATGCCCTTCCGTCCCGACATCTCGAGCCTCGCATCGCCTGAGAAGCCCAGGCGCTCGGCGGTTCGCGCCGACAGGGCGACCATCTCGTACGCGAAGTGGATGCTCTCCCGGGCCTCGTCCTGGTGTCCGAGCGCTTCCAGGCCGGCGCGGACGATGCGCTGCAGGTAGGCCTGCCGCGCGTCGATCACGTTGATCACGCGGGAGCCCTCTCCGAACCGCTCGTCGCCAGCGTCGCCGGCTTCCGGTTCTGACGGCGCGGTTTCCCAGAGCGGACCGCCGTCGAACCGGGCGTACTCGAAGTCGCGTCCCAGGAGGCCGAACTTCCAGAGCTGGTAGGCGATGTCCTTGCCGACGTAGGTCACCGTGCTGTCGGAGCGGACGATCACCTTGTCGGGGTCCTCCAGGCCCTGGAACTCCTCGCTGTCGGCCAGCGGCATGACCCAGCAGCCGGCGTTCTTGCCGCTCTCTTCGAACCGGACGGCCCCGGTCTCCTTCAACTGCTCGAAGGCGGCGACGAAAAAATCGAGGCGGAGGATCTCGCTCTCGCGGGTCAGCAGGTCGTAGTCGATGTCGATGCGGGCCATCGTGGCGAGATGTCGGACGACGATCCGCCGGGCGATCAGCCGGCCGGCCTCGGCGCGGCGGCCCTCTCCGGCCTCCAGGGCGTGGAGAGTGCGCCGGCGGAGCTCGAGCCGCTTCGGATCGCCTTCGTACCAGCGGCCGACCTCGCTGTAGAGGTCCCAGCAGGTGTAGTCGAACGGCTCGGGCAGGGCCTCGATGTCGGCGACGGAGCAGCCGCGCAGGTCGAGGAAGCCGACGACGACGTCGGCGACCTGCACGCCGGTGTCGTCGATGTAGTTCTGGACCTCCGTCGTCTGACCAAGGCGGCGGAGCGCCCGCGTCAGGACGTCGCCGAGCACGGCGTTGCGCAGGTGGCCGATGTGCGCCGCCTTGTTCGGATTGATGTTCGTGTGTTCGACGATTACCTTGGTCTGCGAGTCGACCGCCACGGATCGCGCCACCGGCTCCGCGTCGATCATCGCGGCCGCGAACCGGCTCCTGTCGAAGTGGAAGTTCACGTAGCCCGGGCCTTCGACCGTGACCCGGTCGAATCCCGGCGGCGGATCGATGGCCTCGACCAGACGCTCCGCGATCGCCCGCGGTGCCTGGCGCAGCTCACGCGCGAGGTGCAGGGCGCAGGGACTCGCGAGGTCGCCCAGGCGACGCTGAGGCGGCACTTCGACCACCGGGTCGTGATCGAGCCCGAAGGCCCGGGAGAGGGCGCTCCGCAGCACGCCGGCGACCAGGTTTCGCTTGTCCTGCAGCATGAGAATCGCAGTCTAGGGACTTGGGCCACGGGAACGCAACGGAGTAGCGCTGAAAGACCATCCCTGGCTTCCTTTCACCAGGTGGCGCCAACAGGCCTGGAGGGCCAATCTCCAGCCGTAGGGCTCCGGTAGCATGTTTGCTGATCCAGGGAGCGCCGTGAACGAGAACTGCCACAGCCCCTTCTGTCTGGTCCGATTCCCGCCGGAACTCGGTAGCGGGTTGACGCCATGACGAGTCCCAGGCGGCCGCAGCCGCCGACCGCGACCGAATCGCCGGTGGCTCACCGCGTTCTCGTGCTGGCACCCCACTACGACGACGAGGTGTTGGGGTGCGGAGGCCTGATCCTGCAGTTGGCAGCGGGCGGCGCCAGGATCGTGTGTGCGTTCATGAGCGACGGTTCGGGGGGCGTCGAAGGTCCCCCGGAGGGATCCACGAGAGAGCAGTACTCGGGGCGGAGAAGGAAGGAAGCGGACGAGGCCGCCGCGACCCTCGGCATCGACAGTGTGGTGCATCTGGGCTGTCGCCAGGGTTTGCAGGATGGCACCCTGGCCTCCTCTCTGGACGAACTGACCGGCCACATCGAGACCCTGCTCCAGGAACACCAGCCGGACCTGCTGCTGGTGCCCTCGCCTCTCGAGGTGACGCCCGATCATCGGGCGACGTTTCGCGCGCTGCACGAAGCCCTGATCAACGGCCGTCGAGGACGAACGGCAGGGGGCGAACCTCTTCCCAGCCAGGACGACGACTCGTCTCCGGGCAATCTGGCGCTGCGTGTCCTCTGCTACGAGGTGAACCACCCGTTCTATCCCGACCTGCTGGTGGACGTGACCGCCGAACTGGACGGAGTCGTCAATGCGATGTCCCTCTATCGGAGCCAGTTGGAACGCCACGACTACATGGGCTCCTGTCGCGGTCTGCGGCGATACCGGTCGCTTACGGTGCCGGATCCCTGTCGCTACGCCGAGGGCTACTGCCAGTTGACGGCCAACGACTTCACGACCCGAAGTCCGGCCCAACTGATTGCGTACCTGGGTGGCGCGCCTTCGTTGGTCGAAGTCGCGTCGCCTCGCCGTGTGTCGATCGTGGTCCGGACGTACAACCGACCGCGGCGACTGGCGGAGGCACTGGACAGTCTGGCGCTGAGTACGTATCGGAACGTGGAGGTCGTTCTCGTGAACGACGGCGGCCGGCGCCCCGAGGTGGCGGAGGACTTCCCGTTCGACGTGCGTCGCGTCGACTTCGAGGACAACCGGGGTCGGGCGGCCGCGGCGCAGGCGGGTGTGGAGGCGGCGACCGGCGACTGCATCGGTTTCCTGGACGACGACGACCTCCTGGCGCCGGAGCACCTGGAGAGCTTGACCGCGATGCTCTGCGATGGCGTCGATGTCGTCTACAGCGATGCGGCCGTCGTCCGCTACGAACCGAGTACGAACGGTTGGAGGGAGAGCAGCCGGCGCCTCCCGTATAGCCGGGACTTCGATCGATCGGTCCTTCTGCTCGACAACTACATTCCGTTCCACACGGTTCTGATGACCAGGGAGGCACTGGAGCGAGCCGGTTCGTTCGATCTTCAGTTACCGATCTTCGAGGACTGGGATCTGTTGATCCGCCTGTCGCGCTCATCGAACTTCGTCCACATCGCGCGCGCGACCTGCGAGTACCGCCACTTCCTGGACGGCGCGACCGGCAGCCCCTCCGGAGGTCATGCACTCGGTGGAGCGGCCTCCGCGCGCCCCGACTTCGAGACGCTCAAGGCAAGGGTCCTGAGCAAGCACGCGACGGACCTCGGCCCGGAGGCGCTGGCGCGCGCGGTGACTCGAATGCGCCGCCAGGCGGTCCTGGCCGGCGAGGCGGCTCGTGCCCGGATTCGCGAACGTCAGCAGGACCTGGAGCGAGTGCGGGCCAGCGAGCGGCAGCGCGGTGCCGAGATCGAGCGTTTGCAGGCCCGAGAGCAGGAGCTGGAGTCGTCGCATTCGGAACGCGGCGCCGAGATTGAGCGTTTGCAGGCCCGAGAGCGGGAGCTGGAGTCGTCGCACGAGGAACGCGGCGCCGAGATCGAGCGTTTGCAGCTCCGCGAGCGCGACCTGCAGGCCGAGATTGACGCGATGAAAGCGACAAGAGCCTGGCGATTGCACGAACGCCTGCAGTCGCTGCGCGGCTCCGATGGTTGACGACCGGCCCGTTCGGGTACGAATGAGGGCGAGGGGAGGCAGCCGGTGACGCGTGTCGGGCTGGTGTGCAGCGAGGCGCTCGGCGAGCGAGCGGCCGGCATTGGAATCCGCTATCTGGAGATGGCGCGCCGCCTTCCCGGGTTCGGATTCGAAACCGTCCTTGTGTCTCCCTGGCGTTCCGGGGAGTCACCCGATGTCGGGAGTGGTTCGGCGGAGGTGCGCCAGTTCGGTTCCGCGCCACTGTCGGTGCTGCTGGGGGACTGCGACGCTGCCGTGGCCCAGGGACAGCTGGCCAACGATGTGCTCCACGAGTTGTCCGGCTTGCCGACCGCGATCGATCTCTACGACCCGTTCCTGGTCGAGAACCTGACGCACTTCGACACCCTGGGCCTCGATCCCTACCGGAACGACCACCGCACCTGGGTCCATCAACTGTCTCGCGGCGATTTCTTCCTCTGCTCCTCGGCGGAGCAGCGCGCCTACTACCTGGGCTTCCTGACCGCCCTGGGCCGGGTGAACCCCCACCGCTACCGCGATGATCCGAGCCT
Organism: Thermoanaerobaculia bacterium; assembly: GCA_965116955.1. Lineage (GTDB taxonomy): Bacteria > Acidobacteriota > Thermoanaerobaculia > Multivoradales > Multivoraceae > Multivorans. Next base: position 1,526,944 of record OZ220742.1, read on the forward strand.
CTCCGGCCTCATCGTCGAGGTGCCGTTTGGCGTGCCGGATCCGCTGCCTGAGTACCGACCGTTGCTGCCGCCCCGGGCCCCGGGCGAGCGGCGGCTTCTGTTCGGCGGTCTGTACGACTGGTACGACCCGGAGCCTCTGCTTCAGGCCTTCGCTTCGCTGTCCGCGGCGAACGCCCGTCTGCTGTTCGTTCGCCAACCGCCGGGCGCTCAGGCGCCTCAACGGCTGCTGGAGCAGGTGGAGGCGCGAAGCAGGCGTCAGGATCCGGAACGGATCGGCTTTCTCGATTGGGTTCCGTTCGAGCGCCGCTACGACCTGTTGAGGGACGTGGACGCGCTGACGGCCTGCCATCGGCCCGGACTGGAGACCGACCTGTCGCTGCGCACCCGGTTCGTCGATGCCCTCGCGGTCGGCTGCCCGGTACTGACCACCGATGGGGGTACGGTGCCCCGCCTGTTGAAGGACTGGGATGCCGGCTTCGTGGCGCCGTGCGGCGATGTCGAAGCGATGAGAGTGGGTCTCGCCGAGTTGGTCGCCGGCGGACCGGAGGTCGAGGCGAGAACGCTTCGAGGCAAGGAGCGGGCGATGGCGACCTTCTCCTGGGAGCGCAGCCTGGCGCCCCTGGCGGCCTTCCTCGAGTCTCCGCGCGTCGATCCCACCAAGGAGGAGTTCGCATTCAGGCCCTCTACGGCGGCTCCGGCCGACGAACTCGGGTTTCGGCTCCGGCGTTGGCTTCGGACGCGTCTCGCGGATGCACTGGCGGCCGGCAGATGACCGTTCGGTCCGGCGCAGGCCGCAAGCGGATCGAAAGCGTCGATGTCCTGGTGGTGAGCTGGAACGGACGCCACCACCTGGAGACCCTCCTTCCGGCACTTGAGGCTCAGGAGGTCCCCGGCGTCGCAGTGAGAGTTCGCCTGTTCGACAATGGTTCGACGGACGGCACGGTGACGTGGATTCGGTCCCACCATCCTCACGTGGACGTGGTCGCCAACCCGACCAACATCGGCTTCAGTGCCGCGAACAATCGACTGGCGGAGAGAAGCGGCGCCAGTGCGCTGGTCATGGTCAACAACGACACCCGGCCGCGAGCGGACTGGCTGGCCCGGCTGGTTGCCGGGCTGACGGACGCCCCGGCCGACGTAGCCGCGGTTTCGGGAGGCATCGTCAACTGGGAGGGCAACCGACTGGATTTCGGCCGGGGCGTGATGACGTTCGACGGTCACGCCTTCCAACTCGACTACCGTCGACCCCTGGACGCGGTCGAGATGCCGGAGGAGGGCTGCGAACTGCTGTTCCCATGCGGCGGGAACATGATCGTTCGTCGCGACTCCTACCTCGCGGCCGGCGGGTTCGACGAGTCGTACTTCGCCTACCTGGAGGATGTCGATCTCGGCTGGAGGCTGTGGTCGGCCGGAGAGCGCGTGCTGTCGGCGCCGGGTGCGGTCGTGCACCATCGCTCGATGGCCACGAGCAAGCTGCTTGGGAACGCCAATCGTGGACTCCTGTTCGAGCGCAACGCCTATCTCACGGCCTTCAAGAACTACGATGCGGAACTCTGGCCGCAACTGATGCCGGTCGTGCAGATGACGCTGATCGGCCGCGTCCAGCACCTGCTGGCGAACCGCAACCCCCACGGTCAGGAACTGGCCGTCGATCCCTATGCCGCCCCGATGGACGGACAGGGTGGCGCCATCTCCCCGGGCTCCGGGCCGCGGGAAGCCTGGGAGCGGCTCCGGTACATCGTTGCACTCCGCACCCGGCTGAGGCGTTTCGCGCGGCCGCACAGCGGACTTCCGGATGGCGTGCCTGCCATCGTCGACGATCAGACCCTGGCTCAGGTGCGTGCCGTGTCTTCGATCATTCGCGGGCTCGACGACGCTGCGGAACGAAGGCGTCGGATCCAGTCGAGACGTCAGCGTCCGGATGCCGAGATCTTCGAGCGCTTCCCGCTCTACGTCGTGCCGACCTATCCCGGCGACGAAGAGCTGTTCGGAAGTTCGGGTTTCGAGGCCATGTGGCCGGAGGGGCTTCCACTCGTCCGGCGCAGCCTCGGGGAGGTGATGGAGGTGGAACAGTGACCGGGACACCAGCCTGGACTGTGGTCATTCCCACCTTCAACCGTCTGGGGGCCTTGAAGGAGGTTCTCGAAGCGCTGGACGCTCAGGAGGGGCCTGCCTTCGAGGTCCTCGTGGTCAACGACGGCAGCACGGACGGCACCGGGTCCTGGCTCGACGAACGCGCCGCGGCCGGGAACGGCGGTGAGCCGGAGTTGCTGGTCCTTCATCAGGAGAACCAGGGACCTGCCGTGGCCCGGAACCGCGGCGTCGCGGCGGCCCGCGGCCGCTGGGTGGCCTTTCTTGGGGACGACACCGTCCCCGCACCGGGATGGCTGGCGGCGCATCACAGGGCCCAGCACGACGCCCTGGCGCGGTCGATTCGCGCCGCGGGCGGTTGTGTCGGCGTGATCGGCCGCACCGACTGGCATGAGCGGATGCGGCGCACGCCGTTCCTCGACTACATCAACGAGAACGGGCTGCAGTTCGGATTCGCCCTGATCGAAGACGAGGACGACGTGCCGTTCAACTTCTTCTACACGTCGAACCTCTCGATCGACCGCGAGGCGATGGCGGCGGAGCCCTTCGACCCCGCGTTTCCGTTCGCGGCCTGGGAGGACGTCGAAGCCGGATACCGCCTGGCCGCGCGGGGCCTGCGCCTTCTGTACCGGCCAGAGGCCCGCGTCGCCCACGACCACCCGACCGGTGTCAAGCGGTTCGCCCGGCGGCAGTACCGCGCGGGGTACTCAGCGGTCGTCTTCTTCCGGCGGCATGAGCAGCTCGGCCCCTTCCTGGGGTTCCACGACGGCGAGCCCCCTCCGCTCGGCGGCGTTCGCGACCGGACCGTGCAGTGGCTGCAGGAGCGGTTGGCGCGGACGTTGCAGGGTTTTCCGGTCAGACTGCCCCGGCTGTGGGAGAGGACGATGCGATATCACTATCTGGAAGGTCTGAGGAACGGCTGGTCCGACGGCGTCGGCCTGGATCGGGGAGGTGCATCGTGAGTTCGAAGGCAAGTGCGGCTCGGATGGCACTGCCGCTGGCCGGCCTGCTGGGTTTCGGTCTGGCGGGCGGCGCGGAGGCCGCCATCGGCGGGCATGGCGGAACGGCGCAGGTCGTTCAGGCTCTGGCGGTTCAGGCGCCGGTGGCGGTCGCGGCCAGCGAGCGCGGTCGTCGCGGCGACGGCGACCGCAGGGGCCGTCGCTCCCGCACGTACGTGGTGCGGCCCTACTACGGGGCCTACGGCTGGTACGGCGGCTTCGGTTCCTTCTGGCCCTACGCCTGGTCGCCGACCTACTACGGCTACGGCCCTTACGGCTGGGGCACCGGACCCGTCGGCTATGCGGACGCGGGTGCGCTCGACATCAACACCCGGCCCAAGAAGGCCTCCGTCTACATCGACGGCGAGCTGGTCGGGCGGGTCGACGGCTTCGACGGCTTCCCGCGTTACCTCTGGTTGCGCGACGGCAGCCACCGGCTCGCGATCTTCATGGAGGGCTACGAGACCCTGGAGCGCCAGATCCGGGTGCAGCCGGGCGTGGTCATCCGCATCGACGAGGATCTCGTCCCGGGGACGGCGGAACCGCCGCGGCCCGCGCCGCCGAGGCCGGTCGCGGCGCCTCCGGCTCCGGAAGGCGAGTCGTGGAGGGTCGAGAACCGCGGCCGTCCGATCGAGCAGGACCAGCGGCGGGAGCCGGCCCGGCTGCAGGTCGAGGTCGAGCCGGTCGACGCCGTCGTCTACCTGGACGGCCGTCTGCTGGGGAGCGGCGCGGAACTGGCGAGCCTCCACTCGGCCCTGATCGTGGATCCGGGCACCCACCGGCTCGAGGTGATTCGCCCCGGCTACGCAGCCGAGGTGCGTGCCTTCGAAGCCGCGCAGGGAGAGGACATTGCCCTGCGCATCGTGCTCCAGGAGGAGTGAACCGCCTCCTTACGTCGACATAGAAAAGTAGCCATGCTACCATGACTTTCGTGGTGCATGAACTCGCGAGTCGTGCCGGGTCGCGCGCCGGTGCGCCCGCCTGGCCCGCGCCGCGCGCCGCCGAGCCGTTGCGAGTGCTGGTTGCTTCGCCCCTCGGTTCGTTGGGGCTCGAGTTCATCGGTCGGCTGATCACGCGGCTGGTCATCGCGCCGAAGGGCGCCGAGAAGGCGCTGTTCACGTCCCTGGGGTCGGTGGAGACGACCGACTTCGTCGATGAGGCTTTGGGCCGTCTGTCGGAGTACTTTGCGGGCGCGCGGCGAAACCTCGATTTGCCCTATGACCTCGATCGAACCGGGATCGATGCCCTGTCCCGGCGCATCTTCGAGGAGACGGCTCGGATTCCCTACGGGCACACACGCACCTACCGCAACGTGGCTACCTCCTCTGGGCAGGCCGGCGCCTACCGTCTGATCCGTTCCCGGCTGATGGCCAACCCGTTGCCGATCCTCGTTCCGTGCCACCGGGTCGTGCCGCGCCGGAGCGGACCCGGCTCCTACATCGGCGGTGAGAAGCGCAAGGCGCAACTGCTCGCCCTGGAACGCAAGCACGCCGAGGACTAGGCGAGCCTGCGCCGGGCGTCCTTCCAGATCGCCTTCAGAGCGTGGTCGAAGCTGCGCTTCGGGTGCCAGCCCAGGGCGCGCAGGCGGCAGGCGTCGCCGCACATGACGGGAACGTCCGCGGGTCTCATGCGGTCGGGGTCCTGCCGGATCTCGACCTCCAGGCCGCTGATCCCGATGAGTTGCCTGAGCGCCGTCTCGAGTTCGATCGCTTTGCCCCGGGCGACGTTGTAGACGCTGCCGGGTTCACCGCGCGCGACCAGGAGCGCATAGGCGTCGGCGCCGTCGTCGACATGGACGAAGTCCCGGCGCGGGGTCAGGTTGCCGGCGCGAAGGACGGCTTCCTCGCGTCCCGCTTCGATCGCCGCGAGTTGGGTTGCGAACGATGGGAGCGCGAAGTTGGCGCCCTGTCCGGGCCCGATCAGGTTGAAGGAGCGGACCACGATGCCGCCGAGGGGAAGGCTCAACCGTTCGACCGCGGCCTTGGTCAGGGCGTACGGCGAGCCCGGTTCGAGGCCACGGTCCTCGCGAGCCGGCAGTTCCGCTTCCGGAACCGCGCCGTAGACCTCGGCGCTCGAGGCGATGACCAGCCGGCACGTATCGCCCAGGGCGCGCGCCGCGCGCGCGACGTGCTCGGACCCTTCGACGTTGACGCGGTAGTAGTCGTCGATTCGCCGCCAGGAGTCCGCGACGTCGGACAGGCCGGCCAGGTGGACGACCGCATCCGGCGCCGCATCCCGGAAGACGCCCTCGACCGCGTCGCGATCGCGGATGTCGAGGGCGATGTGCTCGACGGGGGCTCGAGCGCCGGTGGCGTCGTCGCTGCCGGCCACCGTTCCCGGCGCGTGGCAGGCGATCACGGTGGCTCCCCGCGCGACGAGTCGCGGCACCAGACGGCCGCCGACGAACCCCTCGGCGCCGGTGACGAGGATGCGCGTCACGTTTCCGCCTTGCCCTGTCCCAGCCGCGCGAAGTAGTCGTCGAGGCCGGGTCGCCACTCTTCGACTCGCCGGTTGGTGAGGGACTCGAAGCGCCCCGTGTCGAGCACCGAGTACGCCGGCCGGACCGCGGGACGGGGCAGGTCGGCGGTCGCGATCGCCTCCACCCGGGCGTTCAGGCCGAGGGCCGCGACGATGGCGACCGCGAAGCCGTGCCAGGAAGTGGCGGGTGAGTTGCAGTAGTGGACGACGCCCGCGGCGCCGGCAGCCTCGAGGTCGACGAGGGCGCGGGCGAGGTAGGGCGCGTAGGTCGGGCAACCGACCTGGTCGGAGACGACGCGGAGCGGCTCCCCGCGGCCCAGGCGGGCGGCGATCGCGGAGACGAAGTTCCTGCCCTCCGGCCCGAACACCCAACTCGTGCGGACCACCAGCCCTCCCGCATCGGCCACGGCCTGCTCGGCGGCGAGCTTCGAGCGTCCGTACGCGGTGGCGGGCGCGGTCGCGTCCTCTTCACGGTACGGCCGCCGGCCGCGGCCGTCGAAGACATAGTCGGTCGAGACGTGGATCAGGCGGCAATGGCCCGGCAGGGCGGTCGCCAGCCGCGCGGGGGCCCTGCCGTTGGTCTCCAGGGCGGCCTCCGGTTCGCTCTCGCAGCCGTCGACGTCGGTCCAGGCGGCGCAGTTGTAGACGGCGGCGGCGTCGAACCGGCTGGCCAGCGCGGCGGTCGCCTCGGTGTCGGTGAGGTCCGCGCGTTGGCGGTCGGCGGCGAGCACCTCGGCGCCGCGCCGGCGGAGTTCGTCGGCGACCTCCCGTCCAAGTTGCCCCGATGCGCCGAGCACCACGACCCTGGCGCCGGCGCCGGGGGAGTCCGCGGTCACAGTGCCTCGCTCTGGCCGCCGGTGATGTCGAAGAAGGCGCCGACGCTCTTCAGCGTGACGAGTAGCCGGTACTGAGTGTCGCGGCGGAGCGCCGTGCGGAAGTCGGCCACCTCGAAACGCAGGCCGTAACAGCAGGCTCTGAAGTCGACGACATGACGCTGGATCTGGAGGATCTTCCGTTCGATGTCGTAGCTCAGCATGCTGTTCACCCGCAGCTTGTTCGGGATCAGGTCGAGACCGGTCGAAACCTGGACGTGGTGGCGGCGCGTCCGGTCGAGTTCCGCGTGGCGGCGGACCGCCCAGCGCAGGCCGACCGAACCGGTTGCGCCGACGCCCAGCGTCGCGGAAACGCCGGTGGAGGAAACCTGAGAGAAGAGCGTGTCGTAGAGCGCGTCGAAGCGGAGGCCCGTACGCCGGGACGGATTGAACCGGAGAAGGGCTCCGATCGGGCCGTTCAGGCTCGTAAGCGAGCGATCCGCGGAGCGCAGCAGGGCCTTCTCGCTGTCGAGCGAGAAGTCCCGGAAGAACTGGACCGACAGGATCTCGAAGGCGCCGCCTTGCTCGGGATCGGCGGGTTTGGCGAGCAGGCGGTTGTAGAGACTGACGCGGGCGACGTTGCGGCCGCGGAGGTTGTCGATCTCGTCGAACAGCGGGATGCGGATGCGGTCGTCGAAGTCCTCGAAGTAGGCGTAGGCGATCCGCGGCTCGATGACGTGCTTCAGTCGCGAGAAGCGCCCGCCTTCGGCGAGATCGAAGATGCGGGACAAACCGGGGCCGACGATCTCCGCGCGGGCGGTCGGAACCAGCCGCACCAGATCCTGGCCCCGAAAGTCCGTGGTCGTCATCGTCTCGCGCCGCTCCTCGGCGCTGATCAGGCTGTCCCCGTACCAGGTCAGGTGACCGCCCGCCGTCAGTGACAGCGAGAACCAGCTCGCCAGCGGAATCGGGACGCTGATCTCCGGCTCGAGATGGGCGCGTCCGTAGCGGCCGATGCGCCGCGCCGACCGGTTCGTGTCGAGGTAGTGCAGCGAACTCTTCACCTGGAGATAGAGAGGCGACCTTCCCAGTCGGGTGGAACGCAGCTTGTACTCGATCTCGGGAAGCTGTCGGAGCTGGACCTCGCGGCTGGCCGAGATGAACGTCTTGCGCTGATCGAACTGGACGTTGAGCGACTGGTTGCCCCAGTTACGCGACATGAAGGCCGTCGAGTAGAGCTGGCGCAGGCTGTTGCGGTCGACCCGGCGTTCGAAGTCGCGGAAGAACTCGAAGTCGGACACGTCCTCGAAGCGGATGACGCCGCGGAATCCCCAGGGAAGATCCTGCGACTGGTGATTCCAGCGCATACGCCAGCGGCGCTCGCCGCGCTCCGTGTCGTCGATCAGGTACCCATCGAACTCGCCTTGGGTCCCTTCGGTCGGGTGATAGCGGAACTCGGTGCCCAGGCCCCAGAAGGACTCCGTGGAGAAGGCCTGCGTACTGCCGCCCGGGGCGCCCGCGTAGAGGTCCACGTTGAAGGTGGCGTCGTAGCTCCGGTTGATCGCCCAGTAGTAGGCGAGACCGAGCGACGGGCCGCGGCGGGTGGAGAAGCCGGGCTTCGGCGTCAGGAAGCCGCTCACCCTGGAGCTCTGGACCGGCCACAGCATGTAGGGCAGGTAGACGAGCGGCACCTTCCTGGTCCGGAAGGAGACGCCGCGGGTCTTCGCGTAGCCGTTGGCGTTCACGTCGACCCGCTTCGCGCGGAAGCTCCAGTCCGGCGCCCGGCCGTCGTCCTCGACTTCGCAGGCGGTGAACTGGGCGTCGAGAATCGTGAAGCGGTCCTCGCTCAGCATGTGGACCGCCGCGCCGGTGAAGAAGTAGTCGGTGCCGATGTTGCCGTCCGCGTCGAAGATCGAGGCCGTTTCGGCCGCCACGTCGAACTCGAGTCGCGAACCCCGCAGCACTTCGTTGCCTCGCATCAGGACAACCGGCCCCTCGGCCTCGAAGCGTTCGTTCGCGTGGTCGTACACCGCCCGGTCGCCGGAGACCTGGTAGTCGCGGAGCCGGATCCAGAAGCCGTTCGACAGCGTGTGTTGCTCCTCTAACGTGCCCTCCATGGCGCCGGCCCAGCCTTCAACCTGTGCAGGGCCGGACTCGTCTTCGATTCCGAAGCTGAAGGTGTTGGCGCCGGGTGGCGGCGGCGGGCCGGTATCGGCGGGTTCTTCCGCTGCGGCTTCCTCCTCCGCGGCTTCCTCCTCCGCTGCTTCGGTTGCGTCGGGGACGGGTTCCTCGACCGCTGCCGGAGCGTCCTCCGGAGTCGCCTGGGCGGTTTCGGGCTCCTGGGCCGCCGCGCCCGCCGCCAGCGCCAAGGTCAGCGCCAGCGCGACAGCCAAGTGCATGGTGGTCATGCTAGCAATTGCCGGGCCAACTCGAGGCGTCGGTTCCGGTCGGTTGACAGTCCCGCTGGCCCGTTTCAGAGTGACCGCACTGTGCGCTTTCTCGGCATCGATCTCGGCGAGAAGCGGGTCGGCGTAGCGACGGGGGACTCACGGGTGGGCGTCGCGGTGCCGCACTCGACGATCCGGCGCACCGGGGACCGGCAGGTGATCGCGGAACTCAGGGCGCTCGCGGCCGATTCGGAGGCCGAGGTGCTGGTGGTCGGCGAGCCGCGGCGGCTGGACGGCTCCGTCGGGCCGGCGGCCGAGCGTGCTCGCTCCTTCGCTCGGAAGCTGGGCGAGGCCTGCGATCTGCCGGTGCGGACCGTGAACGAGTCTCTGACCTCGGTGGAGGCGGAGCGCCGGCTGCGGGCGGCGGGTGTCGATCCGCGGCGGCACCCGGAGCGGGTCGACGCGGTGGCGGCGCAGATCCTCCTCGAGGAGGAGCTCGGCAGGGAAACCGGATGAAACGTAGGACGCCGCCGCGACGTCGTCGCAGGCGGCGCCTGCTGCCGTGGCTCGCGGCCGGCGCCGTTGCGATGCTGGCGGCCCTCGCCGCCGTGGCGGCCGGTCTTGTCGCCTGGGCGGAACGGGAGCTCGAACGGCCGCGGGGAACGGAGACCGTCGAGCTGACCATCGAGCGCGGCGCGCCGATGACCGCGATCCTCGACCAGTTGGCCGCGGCCAACGTCGTCGGCGACCCGCTGCTGGCCCGGCTACACCTCGACTATCGGCGTCCCGGCGAGACGCTGCAGGCCGGTAAGTACCGCTTCGCGCAACCGATGAGCCCGGTGGAGGCGCTCGACCGGGTGATCCGCGGCGAGGTGGTCACCTACCCGGTGACCGTGATCGAGGGCCTGACCCTGCGCGAAACCGCGGAGAGCCTGGCCAGCGACGGCTTCGGCGACCTGGACGCGTTCCTTGAGGCGATGTCCTCGCCGGCGCTCATCGCGGACCTGGACCCTGCGGCCGAGTCTCTGGAGGGCTACCTCTTCCCGGACACTTATGCCTTTCCGGGAGGAACGGACGAAACGGAGATCGTCGAGGCGATGGTGAGCAACTTCCGCCGCCGCGTCGGCGATCACCTGGACGCCGCGGCCGGCCGTGGTCTCGATCTGCGGGGTCTCGTCACGCTGGCCAGCATCGTCGAGAAGGAGGCGGGCGCGATCGAGGAGCGCCCCCTGGTCTCGGCCGTCTTCCACAACCGCCTGGAGCGCGGCATCGGCCTCTACGCCGATCCGACGATCATCTACGCGCTGAAGCTGGCCGACACCTGGGACGGCAACCTGCGCCGCCGCGACCTCGAGCTCGACTCGCCCTACAACACGTACGTCCACCCGGGCCTGCCGCCAGGCCCGATCTGTTCGCCCGGCGAACACAGCCTGCGCGCCGCGGCGGAGCCCGCCGACGCGCCCTACCTCTACTTCGTGAGCAGGAATGACGGCACACACGTCTTCGCCGAGACGCTGGCCGAGCACAACCGGAACGTCGCCCGCTGGCAGGTCCGGTACTGGCGGGAGCGCCGGTAGGCCTGCCGCTGAGCCGGCACAGCCTGTGCATTGACCGGGCTAAGCTCCATGCCCGATGCACCTGCCCACGCTCAACGCGATTCTGAACGCCACGGCGGCGACGCTGCTGGTGATCGGCTACGTGCTGATCCGCCGCGGCAACCGGGAGCGGCACAAGCAGGTCATGCTGTCGGCGCTGGGGTGCTCGGCGGCGTTCCTGATCTCCTATCTCTACTACCACTACCAGGTCGGTTCGGTTCACTTCGAGGGCGAGGGGACCGTGCGGACGGTCTATCTCGGCATCCTGCTGACGCACACGGTTCTGGCGGCCGCGGTGCCGTTTCTGGCCATCATCACCGTCGTTCTCGGTCTTCGGGGCCGGTACGAGCGGCACAGGAAGATCGCCCGCGTCACGCTGCCGATCTGGCTCTACGTGTCGGTGACCGGGGTCGTCGTGTACTGGATGCTCTACCGCATGTCGTGGTGACGTTCGCGGCAAACCGTGTGCGCGCCGTCGGCGTGCTGCTCCTGGCGGCCTTCCTTCCGCCGGCGCTCGCGGCCGCCCAGGAACCCGAGTGGCGACTCGCCGAGTGGATCACCCATGAGCGGGAGTTTTTCCTCGACGGTCCCCAGTTCCTGCTCGCGCCGGCCGAACTGGAGCGAGTGCGGAACCTGGATCCGGCGTCCCGCCTCGAGTACATCGACGCCTTCCTGGGCCGCGGCAGGATGGCCGAGGCGGTAGAGCATCGACGCCAGCGTGTGCGCATGACGGGCCTGCCGTTCTTCGACGTCCGGGCCCGGTTGCTGTTCCTCCACGGCGAGCCGGACGCGATCGACCCGGTCGATTGCGATCAGACGTTCCGGCCGCTCCAGCTCTGGCGCTACGGACCGGAGGAGGGAGAGCACACGAACCTCGTCCTCTACCAGCCGAAGCCGAACGAGGTCTTCCGGTTGTGGTTGCCGGAGGACACGAAGCGCGCCCTCTACATGCCGGAGATGGAGTACTTTCTCGAACAGTACGAGGAACTTCGGGGCCTGCTGCGGGCCCGCCGCTTCGACCTGCAGGTCTGCGAAGAGGCCCGCCGGGTCGACGAGATCACGGGCATTCGCGGCCTGTTCGGTTTCCGCCGCGACCGTCGGACCGACGAGGACTTCCTGGCCTGGCTGGCGCCGCCCGCGGATGTCGAAGCGTGGGCGCAGGAGGCCGCCGCCGACGTCGTGTCCGGGCCGGCGCCGCTGGAGCTGGAGGATCCGATCCTCACCTTCCCGGAACAGCGCGGGCAGCGGATCCTGGCGCGGATTCTCCTGTCGTTGCCCCCGGGCGCCCCGGTCGAGCCCTTCGTCGACGACGCCGGCAGGCAGCAGACCCGGATCAACGTGGAGGGCATGGTCGAGTTGCCGGGCCGGGTCTTCGACACCTTCAAGATGCGCTTCGTCACCGGCGCGCCGGACCCGGACCGCTCGATGGCGCTGCCGATCGAACGCCTCTTCCGGCCGGGTTCGGTCGTCCTGCTCCGCCTCTTCGTCCGCGACGAGGTCGGCGGCTCGGCCGCGTTCGCCTCGGTGCCGGTCGAGGTGCCGCTGCGGCCGGAGACGGTTCCCGTCGAACCGGAAGATCAGTTGCGGCTGGTCATGGCGTCCGAGGACCTGCCGGAGACCGTGCTCGACGCGCGCAACGCGATCATGCTGGTGCCGCCGGAGAGCGAGGTCGTGATCGGTCTCTGGCGGGCCGACACGCTGATCACCGGCGACGACATCGTCTCCGTCCGGTTTCTGGTCGACGACAGGGTGCAGGTGACCCGCCGCCGGCCGCCGTTCACCGCGGAGGTCCGGCTGGCGAAGTACCCGGAGGAGCAGGTGGTCCGCGTCGAAGGCCTGAACGCGGAGCGCGAGGTCGTGGACGCCGACGAGATCGTCCTGAACCAGCAGCGGGGCGAGCTCCGGGTCACGATCAACGAGCCGCGCCGTGGCGCCCGCGTCTCGGGCACGGTGGAGGCCGTAGCCACGGTCGTCGTGCCCGAGGAACGCGTCGTCCGGGAAGTCGAGTTCAGCGTCGACGGGAAGGTCCAGACGGTGCTTGCCAGGCCGCCCTGGCGGGCCGAAGTCGAGGTGCCGGCCGGCGTCGGCGAGCAGGACCTGGTCTACCTGACGATCGCTGCCACACTCGATGACGGAAGCCGGGCCGAGGATGTCCGCTTCCTGAACGCGCCGGCCTTCACCGAGACGCTCGAGGTCGATCTCGTGGAGCTCTACACGACGGTCGTGGACGGCCAGAACCGGCCGGTGACGAGCCTGGTGGAGAGCGACTTCACCGTCTTCGAGGACGGGCGGCGTCAGGAACTGGCGAAGTTCGAACTGGTCGAGGACCTGCCGCTGACTTTGGGTGTCGTGATCGACACCTCGGGCTCGATGGAGACCTCGCTGGGCGAGGCGCGCCGGACCGCGTCGCAGTTCCTGACGAACATGATCACGCCCCGCGACCGGTCCTTCGCCGTGGCCTTCGCGACGCGGCCCGAACTGCTGATCGGGCGGACCTCGGACGTCAGCGCGGTCGCCTCGGTGATCGAGAGGTTGCGGGCCGCGGGCGCCACGGCTCTGCACGACGCGCTGATCACCAGCCTCTACTACTTCCGCGGCGTCCGGGGCCGGCGCGCTCTCGTGCTGCTCTCCGACGGCGAGGACACGTCCAGCAGCGTCGACTACCGGGACGCCGAGGAGTACGCGCGCCGCTCGGGCGTCTCGATCTACACGATCGGGCTCGGTGTCGGGCGGACCCAGATGATCCTGCGCAACAAGCTGAGCGATCTGGCCAAGGTCACCGGCGGGCGCTCCTTCTTCATCTCCAAGGCGGAGGATCTGGCGCCCGTCTACGGCGACATCGAGCGCGAGCTGCGCTCCCAGTACCTGCTGGCCTACACCTCCGACCGCGGCGGCGAAGGCGAGGAGTACCGCGAAGTCGAGGTCCGGGTGAAAGGGCGACACAAGGCGCGCACGATCAGCGGTTACTACCCGTGACCGCGTGCACCGGCCGCCCGCGGGCAGCACACCTGGTGCTGGTGCTCGCGGTCTGCGCGCCGGCCCTCGCCCAGGAAGCCCTCGCCCAGGAAGAAGCGAGCGTCCGGACGGTCTCGTTCGAGCGGCTGAACCGCGTCTACGAGCAACTGATCGACGATCTCTCGCTCATCCGGATCGGGCCGGCCGAGGTGGCCCTGCGCTCTCCCGCTCACTCGCTGACCGTCAGTCGCCACGCGGCGACGCTGACCGCCGGTGACGACGGCGTCTTCGAGGCCGAACTCGAGCTGGACATCTCCGGTTCGGGCCAGATCGCCGCGGACGTGGTCATCGGCAGCCTGGAGAGCCAGTTGACCCAGGAGCTGGTCGTGCCCGCCCAGACACTCCGTCTGGAGGGTGCGATCGCCATCCGGCGCGACGAGGAGGGCTACTGGATCCGTACGGAACGCATGCCGCCGACGACCCAGGTGCGGATCGAGAGTGAGCTCGGCACGCAGCTCTTCACGGTCTGCCGGCAGATGGCCCTGGTCCTGGTCAGCCTGGACTGCGAGGCGATCGAGCGCGCCGTCACGCTGATCAGCGTCCCGCTGCCGGAGGCGGGCGCCGAGTACCTGATCGCCCTGGAGGACACGACGCCGGAAGAAAGAAGGGGTTTCGACCGGTTCCTGCGCCAGAGCCGGCAGCCCTGACGGCCCGGCATCCGGTAGGATTCGCGCCCCTCGGCCGCTACGGTCGACCAGGAGTTGAACACCCATGGCTACCCGTCGGATCATCTCGCGCCTCTTCTACTTCACGATCGAAGACGAGGGCATCCTCGCCGAGTCGTTCGGGGGGCTGGACTCGGATACCTTCGCGATCGCCTACAAGGTCGAGGACACGGACGACGTCTTCGTCATGACCAGCGAGACGCGGGACGCGCTGGATCGCTCGGACGTGCCGTACAACCTCCTCGCCGAGGAGGACGGTTCGAAGATCGCCCTTTTCCACTCCCCGCTATCGCGCGAGGAGTTGTCGGACTTCGAGGAGCCGCTGAAGGCACTCGCGCTCGCGTACCGGGCGATCGCCATGGCCTGCGTCGGCGTGAACGGCGAATCGGATCTCGGTTTCGACCTGAGCGAGGGGATGCGCAACTACACCTACTTCACGGCGCCGGCCGGCCACACCTTCATCTGGCGGCTGTTCAACCATCGCGACGAGGCGCGCCAGTTTCTGGACAAGCTGACGATCGGCGACAAGAACGCCCTGGAGTGGGCCGAGGCGATTCCGATGGAATCCGTGGCCGAGCTCAAGGGCTTTCATTGAGTCGTGCCAGGCCGCGCGAGTTGAACCGCCTCGATTCCGAACTGCCGGCGGGCACCTACACCGTCTCCGAGTTCGCCTGGGAGATGAAGGGGCTGCTCGCCGACGCGTATCCGGCGGTATGGGTCGCCGGGGAAGTCCAGCGGCTGCGGCCGGCGGCCAGGGGTCAGCTCTACTTCGAGCTGATCGAGAAAGGCCGCGGCGACCGGATCCAGGCGAAGCTCGACTGCGTACTCTGGGCGGACGAGCGGGCTGTTACCGAGGCTGAACTGCGCGAGGCCGGAGTCGAATTGGCCGAGGGCGTCGTGCTGCGTTGCTGCGGCCGCCCCGAGTTCTGGCCCGGCGGCGGCCGGCTCCAGTTCACGGTCCGCGAGGTCGATCCGCTGTTCTCGCTCGGCGCGCTCGAGAAGCGGCGCCGGGAGACGCTCCGGGCACTGGAGGCCGAGGGTCTGCTCGAGCGCAACAAGAAGCTGCCGCTGCCGCAGGCGCCGCTCGAGATCGGCCTCGTCACCTCCGAGGGGAGCGCCGCCTACCACGACTTCCTCGACACCCTGGTCAACTCCGGCCTGGGTTTTCGCCTGTACCTCGTCCATTCGGCGGTCCAGGGAGCGGCGGCCGAGGCGGAGATCGCCCGCGCCTTCGATCTGCTCGGCGCCTTCGCGCGCGGTGGCCGCCGGCTCGATGCGATCGCGTTGATTCGAGGGGGTGGGTCGCGCTCCGACCTGGCCACCTTCGACAGTCGCCGCGTGGCGCGCGCGGTGGCCCGGTCGCCGGTGCCGGTCATCTGCGGCATCGGCCACCAGATCGACGTGTCGATCGCGGACGTCGTCGCCCACACCTCCTGCAAGACGCCGACGGAAGCGGCCGAGTTCCTGGCCGGCAGGGTCGGCGAGGCGGCGTACCGGGTCGAGGAGGCGGGCCGTGCCCTCGCGCGGCAGGCCACGGACCTCCTGCGCGCCGCGAGGCAGCGGGTTTCCTCCGTGCCGCCGCGGCTGGCGTCGCCGAGCCGCGCCCTGCTGAGGAACCGCGTAGCCGAGTGCCGGGCCATCCGGCGTGACCTGGGGCGCGCGGCCGGGAGAGCGCTGTCCGCACGAACGGTGGAGTGCGGGCTGGCGGCGAGCCGGGCGCGGACGGCCGCCCAGCGGCTCGTGACGGCCGCGAGCCAGCAGGAGGAGGTCCGCCGCGAAGGCCTGGTCCGCGTCGCGCTCCAGCCGGTGGGCCGGGCGGCCGAGCGGCTCGAGGCGCACGGTCGACTGTGCGAGCAGCTCTCGCCGGAGCGGACGCTCGCGCGCGGCTTCAGCGTCACCCGACGCGTGGACGGCGGACTCGTGCGGCGGGCGTCGGACGTGGCGGCGGGAGACGAACTGCGGACCCGGCTCGCCGACGGCACGGTGGCGAGCACCGTCGACCCGGGGACTCCGGCCAGCAAGGAGACGGCATGAGCGACGACCGGACCGGCGGCGACGTGGCGGAACTGAGCTTCAGCGAAGCGATGGAAGAACTCGAGAGCGTGCTCCGGCGGATCGAGGGCGACGAGATCGACGTCGATCAACTGGGCCGCGAACTGGGCCGGGCGGCGCAGTTGCTCGAGGTCTGCCGCAAGAAGATCCGCCGGGCCGAGGTCGAGGTTCGGCAGATCGTCGAACAGATCGAGGAGGACGGGGCGGACTCGGGAGCCGCGGCGCCAGAGGTGCCGGCGGCCGAGTCGGCCGCCGAGCAGCCCGCGTCGCCTGACGACCAGGACGACATCCCGTTCTGATGTTCGAGCGCCAGAAGACAGGCTCCGTCGTCTGCCCCGGCTGCGGCCGGCTGGTCGGCGTGCAGGACGAACGCTGCTGGAACTGCGGCCGGGCCCGGCCCAGCCTGTTCGGCTTCTCGCGCGCCCTGCAGAACCTCGGCAACGAGGCGGTGTTCTCCACCGTCGTGATCGGCATCTGCGTCGTCATTTTCGTGCTGGAGCTGCTGATGTCGCCGCGTGGGATCAACACGCAACTCGGCTTCGGTTTCCTGGCGCCGGACCTCGAGATGGGCGTGCGGTTCGGCGCCAGCGGCGCGCTGATCGTCTTCGACTACGGCCGCTGGTGGACGATCCTGAGCGCCGGCTGGCTCCACGGCGGCCTGCTGCACATCGCCTTCAACATGTACTGGATCCATCAGCTCGGGCCGGTCATGGCCCGGCTCTTCGGAGTGCCCCGCGCGGCGATCATCTACCTCCTCTCCTCGGCGATGGGCTTCCTGGTGACCAGCGCCATGCCGTTGGTGGCGCCGTGGATGCCGTTCGCCAACCGCAACGCGGTGACCCTGGGCGCTTCGGCGGCCGTGTTCGGCTGGCTGGGAGCGTTGATCTGCTACTCGCGGCAGACCGGCGGGCGGATGTTCATGAGGCAGGTGATGGGGATGGCGATACCGCTGGTGCTGTTCGGCCTGCTGATCCCCGGGATCGACAACTGGGCTCATCTCGGCGGGCTGGCCGGGGGATACCTGCTGGCGAGCCGCTACGGTCCGAACACGGAGGAGCGTCCCGGGCAGGTTCTCACCGCCCTCGTGCTGCTCGTCCTGTCCCTGCTGGCGGTGCCGCTCTCGTTCCTCTCCTGGTCGTTCTGATCGATCCGTCACTAGGCGAATAAGTTTTCGCCAAAGTGGTGTACTATTCGCGGCCTTGTGATTCGGGCTGCGATCGCCGGGGCGTCCGGCTACAGTGGAGCGGAACTCGTCCGGTGGCTGCACGGCCATCCGGAAGTGGAGCTTGGTGCGCTGGCGGCGGGTCGCCAGGCGGGCCGCTCCGCCAGTGACGTGTTCCCTCACCTGGGCGCCGTGGTCGCCGCCGACCTGGTGGAGACGGACTGGGATCGCCTGGGCAACGCCGCCGACGTCGTGTTCCTGGCCCTGCCGCACGGCGAGGCGCTCGGCGCCGCGGGCCGGTTGCTCGAGTCCGGGGCCAGGGTCGTCGACATCGGCGCGGACTTCCGGCTCCGGAGCCCGTCCGCCTACCGGCGTTGGTACGGCGGCGAGCACACGGCAACCGCCCTGCTTGGGGAAGCGGTCTACGGCCTGACCGAGTGGCACCGCGCCGCCGTGGCCGGAGCGCGCCTGGTCGCCAATCCGGGCTGCTACCCGACCGCCTCGGCCCTGGCGCTCAAGCCTCTCTTCGAGCAGTTCGGCGACAGGGTAGGCGGCGCCGTGGTAATCGACGCGAAGTCCGGCGTTTCGGGCGCGGGCAGGAACGCGCGGGACGGCTACCAGTACTCGGAGTTGAACGAGAACCTGAAACCCTACGGTTCGGGCGTTCATCGCCACCAGCCCGAGATCGAACAGGAACTGGCCGCCTTCGGCGAGACGCCCGGCGTGTTCTTCTCGCCGCATCTCGTGCCGATGACCCGCGGCATCCTCGCCGCCTGCTACGTGCCGATGACCGTGCCGCCGAGCCACGACGAGCTCGAAGCGGCGTATCTCGATCGCTATGCCAGCGAGCCCTTCGTGCGGGTGCTGACCGGTTCGGCGCTGCCCCAGACGAAGGCCACCCTGGGCTCCAACTACTGCGACCTGGCCGTCCGCGTCGATGCCGAACGCGGGCTCGCGGTCGTGTTCGCGGCGCTCGACAACCTCGTCAAGGGAGCCGCCGGCCAGGCGGTGCAAAACATGAATGTAATGTTCGATCTCGAAGAAACGACGGGCCTCTCGGCCGTGCCGATGTTCCCATGAGCTGCGGCGTCACCGCCCCCCAGGGGTTCGTTGCCGCCGGCGTGCACTGCGGCCTGAAGAAGAGGCGGCTCGATCTCTCGATCATCGCCTCGACCGCCGACGAGCCGTCGACCCTGGCGGCCGTGTTCACGCGCAACCAGGTTCAGGCCGCGCCCGTGCTCTACTGTCGCGAGGTTCTGGCGGGCGGCCGGGCGCGAGCGATCGTGGCGAACAGCGGCAACGCGAATGCGTGTACGGGCGAGCCGGGCCTGGCCGACGCGCGGGCGATGGCGGAGCGGGCCGGCGCGGCGCTCGACATGGACCCGGGTCAGGTCCTGGTGGCCTCGACCGGCGTGATCGGAGTCCCCATGCCGATGCCGACCGTGCTCGCCGGCATCGACCAGGCGGCGACGGAGCTCGGCCCGGGGGGCGGCGTGTCGGCGGCGGAGGGGATCCTGACGACGGACACCCGGCCGAAGATCAAGGTGGAGAAGGTAGGCCTCGCGGGAGGCGAGGTGACGATCGGCGGCATCGCTAAGGGCGCCGGGATGATGGCTCCGGACCTCGCGACGACCCTGGCTTTCGTCACGACGGACGTGAAGGCGTCGCCGGAGGCGCTCGACCTCGCCCTGCGCACGGCGGTCGAGCCGACCTTCAACAGCATCACGGTCGACGGCGACACGAGCACGAACGACTGCATCCTGCTGCTCGCCAACGGCGCCGCCGGCGTCGAGGCCGAGTCCGCGGATGACCTGGAGGGCTTCACGGCCGGCCTGCAGCGTGTCCTCGGCCGGCTCGCGGTCGCCCTGATCGCCGACGCCGAGGGCGCGAACCGCGTGATCGAAGTCCGGGTGAAGGGCGCGCGCACCGACGCGGCGGCCCGGCAGGTCGCGAACACGATCGCCAACTCACCGCTGGTCAAGACCGCCTACCGTTCCGGGCAGCCGAACTGGGGCCGCTTCATGGGGGCGATCGGCCGGGCGGGAGTCGACATCGTTGAGCAGCGGATCGGCATCGCGGTACAGGCCGATGGCGAGCGGGTCGAGGTCGTGCGCGGCGGTCTGGGCGTGGGCGACAACCTCGAGGGCCTGGCCCGGACGATGCTCGCGGACCACACCGTGCTCGAAGTCGATCTCGGCCTGGGCGCCGGCCGCTGGACGGTCTGGACCTGCGACCTGTCCGAGGGCTACATCGAGATCAACGCCAGCTACATCAGTTGAAGGCGGACGCGACGATGAAGGCAGAGCGGGATCTCGGCCTGGAGATGGCGGCGGCGCTGCGCTACGCCTCGGCTTGGCGTGGCAAGCGCGTCGTCGTCAAGTACGGCGGTCGCGCGATGGCGGGCGAGAAGTTCGGCACCCTGATCGAGGATCTGGTGTTGTTGCGGAGCGCCGGCTTGCGCCCGATGCTGGTCCACGGCGGCGGGGCGGAGATTTCGACCATGCTCCAGACGATGGGCATCGAGCCGCGCTTCGTCGACGGCCTGCGGGTCACCGACGAGGACACGATGCGGGTCGTCGAGATGGTTCTCGGCGGTTCGGTGAACAAGCGCCTGGTCGGCATGATTCAGCGCGCAGGCGGCCGCGCCGTCGGCCTGACCGGCAAGGACGGCGACCTGTTGCGGGTGCGGCCCCACGCCCGGGCGGACGAACTCGGCTTCGTCGGCGAGATCGAGAGGGTCGACACGTCACTCCTCGATCAACTCACGAACTCCGGCTACGTGCCGGTGATCGGCTCGCTGGGCGTGGGGCCGGGCGGCCAGACCTACAACGTCAACGCCGATACGGCGGCCGCGGCGCTCGCCGCCGAAGTGGCGGCGGAGAAGCTCCTGCTCCTGACCGACGTGCGCGGGATCAACGACAACGGCGCGTTCCGGTCGCGGCTCACCCCCGCCGAAGCGCAGGAGCTGATCGACTCCGGTGTGGTGTCCGCCGGCATGGTGCCGAAGGTGCGGGCGTGTCTGAGCGCGCTCGAGGCCGGAGTCGGCAGCGCCCACATCGTCGCCGCCGGCGAACCCCACGGGCTCCTCGTGGAACTCTTCACCGAAGGCGGCATCGGAACGATGATCAAGCCCGGAACCCACCGGAGTGCAACCCAGGGAGTAGACCGGCAATGACCGAGGAGAACCTGTTCGCAAACTACAAGCGGGCGCCGGTGGCGTTCAGCCACGGCGACGGAGTGCGCCTGTGGGACACCAGAGGCCGCGAGTACCTCGACTTTCTGGCAGGCATTGCCGTTTCGTCCCTGGGCCACAGCCATCCGGCCCTGACCGAGGCGATCACACGCCAGGCCGGGCGCTACCTGCACGTCTCGAACCTGTTCCGGATCGGGGAACAGGAGCGGGCAGGCGAGTTGCTGGTGGAGGCCACCAACGGACTGCTCCACCGCGCCTTCTTCTGCAACAGCGGCGCCGAGGCGATCGAAGCGGCGATCAAGCTGGCGCGGCGCTACGCTTACGACCGCGACGGCTCAGGCGACCGGCATCGGATCGTCACCGCGGAGGGCGGCTTCCACGGCCGTACCCTGGGGGCGCTGGCGGCGACCGCTACGCCCGCCTACCAGGTGGGCTTCGGCCCGCTGCCGGGAGGTTTCGCGGCGGTACCGTTCGGCGACCTGGAGGCGGCGGCCGGCGAGATCGACGGCAGCACCTGCGCCGTCCTCATCGAGGCGATCCAGGGCGAGGCCGGCGTGATCGAACCGCCGGAGGGCTACCTCGAGGGCCTGCAGGCGCTCTGCCGTGAACGCGGCGCGCTGTTCATTCTCGACGAGGTGCAGACCGGGATCGGCCGCCTCGGCCACGCTTACGGCTTCCAGCACTACGGCCTCGAACCGGACATCGTGACGCTGGCCAAGGGGCTCGGCGGCGGTGTTCCGGTGGGTGCCGTGCTGGCGCGAAACGAGGTTGCTTCGGCGCTCGTGCCGGGCACCCACGGCACGACGTTCGGCGGCAACCCGCTCGCCAGCGCCGCGGTCCGGGCCGTGCTCGAGACGGTGTTCGAACCGGACTTCCTCGAGCGGGTCGTCCGCGCCGGCGAGTACTTGAGGGCGTTGCTCGGTCAGCTCAGCGCCGGCGGTCTGGTCACCGAGGTGCGGGGCCAGGGACTGATGACGGCGATCGAGTGCACGCCGGACGCGCCCGACGTCGCGACTCGTTGTCTGGAGAACGGCCTGATCGTGAACGCGCCGCGGCCGCACAGCATCCGGATGCTGCCGCCCCTCGTGGTTCACGACCCGGAGATCGAGCGGGCGGTCGGGATCCTGGCGCACGCGCTGGAGGAAGCCGCGGCTTGAGCGGGAAGGCCGGCCGGCCCGCTACGCCCCGCCTGTGGGGCGGCGCGTTCGACGCGGAGGTCGATCCGGTCATCGACGCCTACACGCGGTCGCTCCCCTTCGACCACCGGCTTGCCGCCGCGGACCTGATCGGCTCGCTGGCGCACGCCCGGATGCTGTTCGAGACCGGAGTCGTCGACCGCGATTCGGCGGCAGCCATCCTCTCCGGCCTGAGTTCCATCCTGCGGCGCGTCGAGGCGGGCGAGCTCGACGTCGGAGGCGTGGACGAGGACGTTCACACCTGGATCGAGCGGCAGCTCACCGAGGAGATCGGCGACGCGGGTCGGCGCCTGCATACCGCTCGCAGCCGCAACGACCAGACTGCGGTCGCCTTCCGGCTGTGGCAGCGGGCGGAGGCCGAGCGCGCGGTCGGTTCGGCCCTGGGGCTGGTCGAGGCCCTGGTCGCCCAGGGGCGGCAGCATGTGGAGACGGCTCTTCCGGGCTACACCCACATGCAGCGCGCCCAGCCGACGACGTTGGCGCATCACCTGCTCGCCCACGCCTGGTCGGTCCTGGCCGACGCGGGGAGGCTTCGGGGAGCGCACCGGACGGCGGGCCTGAGTCCGCTCGGCGCCGGGGCGATGGCCGGGTCGCCCCACCCGATCGACCCCGTCCGCAGCGCCGAGCTGCTCGGCATGGACGCCGCCTATCCGAACAGCATGTGGGCCGTGGCCGACCGCGACTACGTGGCCGAGGCTCTCTTCGCCTGCGCGCTCGCCATGGTCCACCTGTCCCGCTGGGCCGAGGAAGTCGTGCTCTGGACGTCGAGCGAATTCTCCTTCGCCCGGCTCCAGGACCGGGCGGCCAAGGGCTCGAGCATCATGCCGCAGAAGAAGAACCCGGAACCCGCTGAGATCCTGCGCGGCAAGTCGGGCCGCGCGGTCGGCGATCTGGTGTCGCTGCTGGTGACGGTCAAGGGCCTGCCGCTGACCTACAACAGCGATCTGCAGGAGGACAAGGAGGCCCTGTTCGACGCTTTCGACACGGTGACCGCCTCGTTCGAGGTGGCCCGTGTGCTGGGCGAGAGTCTCGAGTTCGACCGCGAGGCGATGGCCGCGGCGCTCGAGGGTGCGTACATCACCGCCACCGATCTGGCCGATCTCCTCGCCGCTGCCGGAGTGCCGTTTCGCAGCGCCCACGAGCGCACCGGCGCCGTCGTTCGCGCCGCCGCGGAGCGCGGCGTCGAGTTGTGGCAGCTTCCGGCCTCGGATCTCGAGCAGCTCGTGCCGGAGATCGAGGACCGGGAGGGGCTGCTGGCCGCGTTGCGGCCTGAGGTTTCGCTCGCTGCGCATCGCAGCTACGGCGGGCCGGCGCCCGAGCGGGTGCGCGAGCAGATCGAGGAGATGGACGAGCGGCTCGCGGCCGATCGAGAGTGGCTGGAGGCGCAGGAGCCGCCGCCGATCTACCGGGCCCACGTGGAGGGCGCGCTCCTCGCGGAGACGATTCCGGGAGCCGGCTCATGACCACCGCGATCCGCCACGGCGCCATCCTGGACATCATCGCCCGGCGTCCCGTGTCTAGCCAGAAGGACCTGGTGCGCGCTCTCGGACGCCGCGGCTTGCAGGTGTCCCAGGCCACCGTGTCGCGTGACGTGCGCCGGCTCGGCCTGTTGAAGGTGCCCCAGGCGGGCGGGGGCTTCCGCTACGCGCCGGCGGACCAGGCCGCGGGACCGGTCCGCCCCGACGTCGAGCGCGCCATGCGGATGTTCGTGACCGGCGTGGCCGAAGGCGAGGCGTTGCTCGTGCTGAGGACGCGCAGCGGCAACGCGAACGCGCTGGCGGTCGTGATCGATCAGGCCGACTGGCCCGAGGTCGCCGGCACGCTGGCCGGCGACGACACCGTCCTCCTGGTCCTCAAGAGCGTCGCCGCCCGCGACCGCATCCGCGAGTCCCTGGCCGCCCTGCTCGAAGGCGACTGACTGGGTGCGCGGGTCTTCTGACCCGCTGCCGCCGACTGTCGGTGCGCCGGCCTTCCGGCCGGCACCGGGCGCGATGCCGCGAAGCGGCGAGCGCGAATCCTCAGCCCTGCACGGCCCTCCGTACCTGCCACGCCTGCCGCGTCTCCTGCGACGAGAACCGCTGCTCGGCCCAGGGGTCGCCGTACGTGTGGTACCCGTTCTGCTCCCAGAAGCCCCGCTCGTCGGCGTTGAGGAGTTCGATGCCCGAGACCCACTTGGCGCTCTTCCAGGCATAGAGGTGCGGCACCACGAGCCGGAGCGGACCGCCGTGGTCCGCCGCCAGCGGTTTGCCGCCGTGGCGGTCGGCGAGCAGCGCGTGCTCGGAGAGCAGGTCGTCGAGCGGCAGGTTCGTCGTGTAACCGCCGTAGCAGTGGATCATCGCGTGCGTGGCGCCGGGAGACGGCGTTACCGCGCCCAGCACGTCCCGGGTCGCGAACCCGGACCACGGGTTGTCCAGGGTCGAGAAGCGGGTCACGCAGTGGAAGTCGGCGGTCACCTCGCGCCGCGGCAGCGAGTGAAGCGCCTGCCAGTCGAACGCGCGCTCGGCCTCGACGAGGCCGAAGAGCCTCAGCTCGAACCCGGCCAGGTCGACCTCGGGCGTGTCGCCGACGGACAGCACCGGCCACTTCTTCGTGACGTACTGGCCGGGGGGAACCCGGTCGTCGCCGCGCCTGGGGGAATCGTCCATGGCGCGGGGAGACTATCGACTGTCGCCGCGTCATGCAGCGCGCCGGTTGTAAATGTGAGCGATGTGGTCAACAATTCCCGGTCCCCGCCTCGCGGCTCGCCCGAGCCGCGTGCCTGAATCCGCACGATGATCACCGAATCCGCTTCCAGCGACTACGCCGCGGCCGCCGTCGAACTGGCCGGTCCGCCGATTCCGGACGGGCTCGGCGATGGCGCCCGGCGGCTGCTGTCGCGGATCGGCAACACGCCCCTGCTCGACCTGAGCCACGTCCTCGGACCGGGCGCGCGGGAACTCGGATCGGAACTCCTGGCCAAGGCGGAGATGGCGAATCCCGGCGGCTCGGTCAAGGACCGCCCGGCGCGTCACATGATGCTGGCGGCCCGGGACGCCGGCCAGCTCGACGACGGGCGCCGCGTCCTCGACGCGACCTCGGGCAACACCGGCATCGCGCTCGCCATGATCGGTGCGGCGATGGACATCGGCGTGACGCTCTGCCTGCCGCGGAACGCCTCGATCGAGCGGCGGCGCATCCTCGGCGCGTTCGGCGCCGAACTCGTCCTCACCGATCCGATGGAAGGCTCCGACGGCGCGATCCGCGAGGCGCGCCGGATGATCGAGGCGGATCCGGAGGCGTTCTGCTACGTCGACCAGTACGGCAACACCGCCAACTGGCGGGCTCACTTCGAAACGACCGGCCCCGAGATCTGGATGCAGACGGAGGGCCGCCTCACCCATTTCGTCGCTGGTCTCGGCACCAGCGGTACCTTCTGCGGCACCGCGCGCTACCTGGTGGAGCGTGCGCCGGAGGTCCGGCTGATCTCGATGCAGCCGGACGGGCCCTTTCACGGTCTCGAAGGTATGAAGCACATGCCCAGCGCGCTCGTGCCCGCCATCTACGATCCGGGGATCGCGCACGAAGAGACCGCGGTGAGCACGGAGGATGCCTACGCCGAGGTCAAGGCGCTCGCCCGCCGGAGCGGTCTGCTGGTCGGCATCTCGGCGGCCGCAAACGTGGTCGCGGCGCGTCGGATCGCCGAGCGCGCCGCCGAAGCCGGGGAGCGCGCCGTGGTGGTGACCATCCTCTGCGACGGCGCCGACAAGTACCTGTCCGAGCCGTTCTGGGACGAAGACTGAGCCGCCGATGATCGAACTGTCCCCGGGCGACCTGGCCCGCATCCGCGCCCACGGCGAGGCGACGTACCCGGAGGAGTGCTGCGGCATCCTGGTCGGCAGCGTCGAGCGGGCTGCCGGCGAGAACGGCGCGGCTCTGGCCCGGGTCGTGCGGCTCGTCGGCGCCGAGAACGAGCGCGAGGACGAGAGCCGGCACAACCGCTACCTGATCCCGCCCGAAGTCATCCTGCGGACGGAGCGGGAAGCGCGCGCGGACGGCCTCGACGTGGTCGGCTACTACCACTCGCACCCGGATCACCCGTCGCGTCCCAGCGACTTCGACCGGGACCACGCCTGGCCGGGCTACAGTTACTTGATCGTCTCGGTGCGCGAGGGCCGCGCCAGGGACGAGCGGAGCTGGCGGCTCAGCAACGACCGTTCCCGCTTCGACGAGGAACCGATCCGCACCCCTGAACCGCCCGCGACCTGAAACGAAAGAGACCGAAGAGTCCCACGGAGACCGACGATGACCGTACTCATACAGATTCCCACGCCCCTGCGGGGCTTCGCCGACGAGCAGGCCGAGGTGGCCGTGGCCGCCGCCACGGTCGGCGAGGCGATGGAGCAGCTCGTCACCCGCTACGAGGGCCTGCGGCCCCACCTGTTCGGAGACGACGGCAAGCTGCGCACCTTCGTCAACCTGTTCCTGAACGACGAGGATGTGCGCTACCTGGAGCGCGAGGCGACGCCGATCAACGGCGACGCGACGCTCGCGATCATCCCGTCGATCGCCGGCGGCGCCGTGACCGAGGCAATCCTGGCCGAGCCGCCGGTGGCTGCGAAGGCCGAGGAGCTGAGCCCGGAGGAGATCCTCCGCTACAGCCGGCACCTCATCATGCCCGAGGTCGGCTCCGAGGGGCAGTTGAAGCTCAAGGCCGCCAAGGTGCTGATGATCGGCACCGGCGGGCTCGGCTCGCCGCTCGGCATGTACCTCGCCGCGGCCGGCGTCGGCCGCCTCGGCCTGGTCGACTTCGACGTCGTCGACGAGTCGAACCTGCACCGCCAGTTGCTCTACAGCAACGCGGACGTCGGCCGGCCCAAGATCGACGCCGCGGTCGAGCGGCTGCGCGAGGTGAACCCGCACATCGAACTCACACCGCACCCGGTGCTGCTGAACTCGAGCAACGCGCTCGAGATCTTCGAGGACTACGACCTGATCGTGGACGGCACGGACAACTTCCCGACCCGCTATCTCGTCAACGACGCCTGCGTCCTGCTCGGCAAGCCGAACGTCTACGGTTCCATCTTCCGCTTCGAGGGCCAGGTGTCCGTGTTCTGGGGCGCAAAGGGCCCCTGCTACCGCTGCCTGTTCGCCGAGCCGCCACCGCCGGGACTCGTTCCCTCATGCGCCGAGGGCGGGGTCCTCGGCGTGCTCCCCGGCATCATCGGCAGCCTGCAGGCGAACGAGGTCATCAAGCTGATCATCGGCCAGGGCGATCCGCTGATCGGCCGGCTGGTCCTGTTCGATGCCCTGCGCATGAGCTTCCGCGAACTCAAGCTGCGCAAGAACCCGGACTGCCCCGTCTGCTCCGAGAATCCGACCCAGACGGAGCTGATCGACTACGAGCAGTTCTGCGGCGTCCCCGCCGTCGCCGAGGAGCCGGTGCTCAACGATTCCATCGACGTCACGCCTTCACAGGTCCAGTCCTGGATGAACGACGGCCGGGAGTTCAGCATCCTCGACGTCCGCGGCCCGCAGGAGTACGCGATCTGCCGCATCGACGGATCGACCCTGATCCCGGTTGCGGAACTCGAGGGCCGTTTGGCCGAGCTCGACCCCTCGAAGCTCTGGGTCGTCCACTGCCACCACGGTCCGCGGTCGACCCGGGCGACGAACATCCTCCGCGACAACGGCTTCCCGCAGGCGTACAACCTGGCCGGCGGGATCGATGCGTGGGCGGTGGAGGTGGATCCGTCGTTGCCGCGGTATTGAGGCACGCGGCCTAGGTTGCGGGGGCCAGCGGTTCGAACGAGACGTTCAGGCCGTCGACCTGTGCCCTCGCGTCGGGTAGGGCCTCGACGGCCCGTCGCGGCAGCAGGGCGAGGCCGATGGCGGCGTCGGCGCGCGGCGACGGGGAGATGCTGGTGACCGTACCGGCGGGTCGGCCGTCGAACTCGATTGCGGCACCGGCAGCCGGGCTGTGCCCGGACTCGAAGACGAGGCGGCACATACGGCGGGCCGGCTGGCCGCGATAGTGGATGCGCGCGACGATCTCCTGGCCGAGGTAGCAGCCCTTCTCGTAGTCGACGGCGTCATCGATGCCGGTTTCCGGAGGCAGGTTGGCGTCGTTGTAGTCGACGCCCCAGAGCGGATGGCCGTGTTCGATGCGGAGGGCCTCGGTCGCCTCGCGGCCGACTCGCCGCAGGCCTCCTTCGGCCAGGTCGTCTGCCATCAGGGGTGCGATCGCCGAGGACTGCCAGAGGGAGAACGCGGGCACCGGGCCATGGCCCTCGCGCACCAGCCGGGCCTGGTAGTCGAGGAGTTCGACCTGGGTGTGACTCCAGGGTTCGTCGAGTCCGACTGCTGCCGAGGCGCCGAGATCGGCTAGCGCCTCAGCGCTTCTCGGCCCGGCGATCTTGACGGAGGCCATGTCGCCGAGCGGCAGGATCTCGACCTGGTCGGTGACGATGTACGTCTCCAGGTGCTCGATGATCGTCCTGCCGCGGCCTTTCGGGATCTCCAGCCACAGACGGTCTTCGAGCGCCAGCACGGCGGCGCTCGCGAGAATCCGGCCGCGGACGTCGGTGATGAAGCCGAAGCGGCCGGCGCCGGGTTCGAGGCCCTCGATTGCCGCGGTCACCATGCCGCCGAAGAAGCGCTCGCGGTCGGGGCCCATGAGTTCCAGCCGGGAGGCCGGCGTCGGTTCGCACAGGGCCGCTTCGGTGGTGAGCAGTTCGACGTCGTGTTCGAAGCTCATGGCGTCCGCCGCGCGGCGTCGTGGCCGTCGAGAAGGATCTCCCGCACGGAGGAGTGGCGGAGGTCGGGCACGACCCAGCGGGCGCCGGCTTCTGCCAGTCGGTGGTCGGGCGTGAAGCCCGTTGCCACGGCCAGTACCGGGACGCCATGGGCGTCACCGCAGGCGATGTCGCGGACCGTGTCGCCGATGATGACGACATCGCTCGGCTCCGGTGGGGCGCCGAGATGCCGGGCGGCGCGTTCGACAGCGACCGGCACCAGCTCGTTGCGCCGGACGCCGTCCTCGCCGAACGCGCCGAAGTCGAAAAAGCGATTGAGGCCGAAAGGTCCGAGCTTGGCCCGGGCGCCGATTTCCCAGTTGCCGGTGAGCAGGGCCACGCAGGTGTCCTCGGCGGCGACCAGCTCCTCGAGCAGCTCGACGACGCCGGGCAGCAGCCTCATCTGGTCCGGGTCGAGACGCTCAAGCAGGTCGCTGTAGTGGGAGCGCACCTCGCCCAGGCGGCCTTCGACCTCGTCGCGCGGCACGCCGGCCTCGGTCATCAGGTCGATGACGGCCTCCGTGTCCGTCCTGCCGCCGAAGTCGTAGGCGCGGACGTTGCCCGTCTGGCCGAACGTGCGCTTGAGCGCGCCCATGAAGATGGGCCCGATCTGGGGGCCGCACCGAACCAGGGTGCCGTCGATGTCGAAGAGCAGGAGCCGCATGGCGTTTCCGGAGTTGGAGGTAAGCAGGGAGACTATCCCCCTGTTAGCCTTCCGCGTCTTGATCGTACGGGTGCTGAGCTTCGCCACCGCGCTGGACGCCGTCGGCAGCGCCGAGACGGAACACGACCTCCCGGACGGCAGCACGGTCGCCGACCTGATCGAGCGCCTGACGGTGGCTTATCCGGCGCTCGAGTCACTCTGGCCGCGCCTGGCGGTGGCCGTCGACGGAGAAGTTGCCGGGGATCGAACGGTCTCCCTTCACGACGGCGCCGAAGTGGCGCTGCTTCCGCCCGTGTCCGGCGGCTCATGCGGCGCCGGAGCCAGCCGGTTGCGCGACGGCGCCGTCGACGCGGACACCGTGTCCTCCGTACGCGCCGATGTCGAAGACGCCGGTAAGGGAGCCGTCGTCGTCTTCGTCGGCAACGTCCGCAACTCCTTCGGCGGTCGCCCCGTGGAGCGGATCACGTATTCCGCGTATCCGGCGATGGCGGAGAGGCGCCTCGAACGGATCGTGAACGAGCTCGAGGCGGCTGAGCCCGGGACCCGCGTCGAGATCGTCCACGGCCTGGGCACGCTGGAAGTCGGCGATGCGAGCGTGGTCATCGCCACCGCCTCCGCCCACCGGCGTCAGGCTTACGAGACGAACCGGCTCGCCCTGGAGCGTCTCAAGGCGGAGGTCCCCATCTGGAAGCGAGAGCATTACGCCGACGGTAAGTCGGCATGGCGGGAAGAGGAACCGCTGGAGTAGGACTGAACGCGTCGACCGTGCGCTGTACGACCCGGGCTTCGACTCCCACGTCCGGCACCTCCAGGTCCTGCCTCCAATCAGTCGGCCGCCACGCGATCCCCGCTGGCCAGCGCCGGTGGAGCCTCGACCACCACCCGCTCGCCGGCCGAGAGGCCAGCGAGCACTTCGATGTCGCCGCCGTCCTCGAGACCGGTGGTGACGGTCCGCCGCTCGACCGTTTCGCCGTGTACGACGAAGACCACGGCATGGCCGCCGTCGCTTCTCAACGCCTCCGACGGGATCCAGAGTCTGGGCGCGGCATCGGGGACGGCTTCTTCCGCGGGTCCGCCCTCGAGGAAGGCCACGTTCACGCCCATGTCCGGCAGGATGCGGGAGTCGCCGAACTCGTCGAACCCGATACGCACCAGGACCGTCGCGCGCTGGCGGTCGGCGGCCGGAATCGTCGTGATGACGCGAGCCGGGATCTTCCAGTCGGGGTAGG
Organism: Thermoanaerobaculia bacterium; assembly: GCA_965116955.1. Lineage (GTDB taxonomy): Bacteria > Acidobacteriota > Thermoanaerobaculia > Multivoradales > Multivoraceae > Multivorans. The sequence goes on from OZ220742.1 coordinate 1,557,251, forward strand.
CGTTCAGGGTCGCAACCACGCGCTGTCCGGGCGAGACCCGGTCGATGTAGCTCTCGTTGACGTCGACCTCGATCTCGAGAGACGACATGTCGACGATGGTGCAGACGCCGGTGCGCGTGAAGCCGCCGCCGGCGCTCATCGGGGAGATGATCTCTCCCGGCTGGGCGTCCCTGGAGATCGCGACGCCGCTGAACGGCGCGCGGATGACGGTGTCCTCCCGGGCCGTCCACCGCACGTCGATCTCGCGCTCGGCCACGACCTCCTGTTCCCGCTGGTTGGCGATCCGCGCCTCAAGCGAGTCCGCGTCGGCCTGCGTCGCGTCGAAGTCCGCCTGTCCGATCAGCCGCTGGTCCAGCAGCCGGCGCTGGCGACTGAGGTCGAGTCGGGCCTCCTCGTGCCGCACTTCGAGCTCGACCAGCGCGCTTCGCACGGCGCGGAGCTGCGCCTCGGCCAGCGCCAGGTACGACCGCTCGCTCGTGTCGTCGAGCCGGGCGAGGACCTGGCCTTCGGTCACCGCCATCCCCTCCTCGACGAGAACTTCGGCGATGCGCCCCGTGATCTTTGAAGAGACGGTCGACTGCAGGCGAGCCGTGACGTAGCCCGAAGCGTTGAGCACCGTCGGCTGGCCGTCGGCCGGCAGCGTCTGGCGCACAATCGCGGTCCGCACAGCGGGAATCCGGGCCCCTTCCCACCAGTACCAGCCAGCAACGCCCCCACCGCTCAGGACGGCGAGGACGACAACCAGCCAGACGATTCGCACGATCCCGGACCGTCCGCCTCGCGACCGGTCGATCTTCAGCTCGTCGAGCGACGCTGCCATCACTCAGGCTCCCCGCAGCACGGTTGTGATCGGCAGACGCGCCGCGCGGATTGCGGGCGCCATGCCGCCGATGACGCCGACTGCCATGGCCCAGGCGAGACCGAGCCCAATCGACTCCGGCGTCACCCGGAACGCGAAGGCCAGTTGGGAGCCCGCGGCCGGGTTGAGCGTCGATGCCGTGTACCCGTCGAGAGCTGCGTACACGACGGCGGCGCCCAGGACTCCCCCGGCGAGGGCAAGCAACGTCGCCTCGACGAGGACCGAGACGACCACAGGAACGGAGCGGAAGCCGAGCGCGCGGAGGGTTGCGATCTCGACCGAGCGCCGGCTGACGGCCGTGAACATCGTGGCCAGCGCGCCGAACACCGACCCGAGCGCCATGATGCCGGCGATCAGGTAGGCGAACGCGTCGATCAGGGCAGCGCGTGAAGCCGACTGCGCGGCGAAGAACTCCTGCTCTGGTATCAGCGTGCTGGTCAGACGGGGATCGGCGGCGAGGCGCTGGTTCAATGCCTGCACGTCGGCGTTCGCAGCCAGCTTCACGCGGGCGACGCTGACCGCCGACGTGCGACGAAAGACGCTCTGCGCGACCGCGCGATCCATCCAGATCTCCGACTCCGCCGCGGCGCCCTCGGCGACGAAGTGGCCGACGACTTCAAGCACCGCGGTGCGCGCCTGCACCCTGTCGCCCACGTCGAGTCCGGCGTACTGCCGCGCGGCGGAGGCGCCCACGATGACCTCGTTTCTTCCCGGCACCAGCGTGCGTCCGTTGACGATCCTCACCTCGGGGCGCAGCGTGAACGCCGCCGCGGTGACGCCGCGGCAGACGACGTCGACCGTGGTGCCGGCTCCGCGCTTCGGCACGGTGAGGGTTGCGTAGATCTCCCCGCTGGTGACGTCGAAGCCCTCGTACGCCTCGAGGATTACGAGTTCCTGAAGACCGATCCACCCGTCCATCTCGTTGTTGCTGCCGTTCCTGAGGATCAATCCCCGATCGGGCCTGGCCGTATCCACGAGAGCGGACCGGAAGCCCGAGGACATCGCGAGCAGACCGAGCAGCACGGCGACCACGGCTGCCGAACCGACGACGATTGTCGCGCTCGGGGCGGCGCGCGAGCCAAGGCTCTCCAGGCTCATGCGGGTGACGGCGGCTGTTTGCTTGAACATCTAACTGATCTCCCTTAGTGCGCGGACAATCGACAGGCGTCTCGCGGCGACCGCCGGCGGCAAGCCGATGGCCAGCCCCAGCGCCCCCGCGATCGCAACGGCCAGCCCGGCGTCCAGCCAACTCATCTGGAAGCGGCCGACGACAGGTGCGAGCTGCGCATTCAGCGGCATCTCGAGCCCTAGCCCGATGGCGACACCGCCCGCGGCGCCCATGAGGCAGAGTGCCAGGGCCTCGGCGAGCACCACGACCGCGGCGGTGCCGTCCTTGAAGCCCAGGGCCTTCATGACGGCCAGTTCCGGTACCCGCTCGCGAAACGCCAGCGCGGCGACGTTGGCCGTCAGCAGGAGCATCGTGAAGAACACGGCGCCGAGGATCAGGGTCGCGATGAGGCCGATGTCTCCAAGCTGGTTCGCGAACTGCCGGCTCCACTCATCTTCGGACAGCGAACGTGTCGGGTCGGACGAGTTCTCGAAGCGGCCATCGATGGCGTCGACGACCGTCTTCGGATCGACGCCGTCGTCCAGGCGCGCCACGACCCAGCCGACCTCGTTCTTCGCCCAGTCCGCGACCGACTCGTTGAAGTAGTCGTAGCGGAGCAGGAACCACGGCTGGAGAACGCTTCCGGGCGGCACCTCGTAGGTCCCCGCGACCTCGAAGTCCCAGTCCCACGATCCGTCCGACTTCGGCCAGATGTCGCCGACGATCGGGACGAGGTCGCCGGTTTTCCAGCCGTACTCCTCCGCCATGGCGACGGGGACGACCACGGCCCGGCGCGATGCCTGGAACCGGGCGAGCACATCGTCGGCGATGACCAGTTCGGGAAAGACCCGGAAGTACTGCGTCTGGTCGACCGGGGCTTTGGCGAAGGCGTGCGCCGGATCCTGGTAGTAGCCGCCGAACCAGCTCATCTGCGTGGCCTCGGCCACACCGGGCATCTCTCGCACGCTCCGCACCGCGGCGAGCGGCAGGTTGTCGGTCATCGCGTACCTGGCGTCGACGAGCAGTCGTTGGACGCCCGGAACACTGGTGCCGCCCGTGAATGCGGCGCTCAGAGCGCGCAGCAGCATGAACAGGACGAAGGCCACCGTCAGCGACAGCGTCGTCAGCACCGTCCGCGTCGGTTTGCGCCACAGTCCGGTTCCGACCAGGCTCAGCCAGGTCATGCCGCCGCTCCGATCAGTGCGCCCTTGTCCAGGTGAACCACGGAGTTGGCGTACTCCGCGGCCTGGGGGTCATGCGTGACCATGACGATGGTCTTGCCCATCTCGCGATTCAGCGACTGAAGGAGCTCCAGCACCCCGGTCGCGGTCTCCCGGTCGAGGTCGCCGGTCGGCTCGTCGCACACCAGCAGCGTTGGGTCGGTGACGATCGCCCGGGCAATCGCGACTCGCTGTTGCTGGCCGCCCGACAGGGCCGACGGCTTGTGCGCGGCCCGATCCTCGATCCCGACGATCTGAAGCGCGGCCTCCGCATGCCGCCGCCGCTGCTTTCTCGTGAGCGATGTCAGGAGCAGCGGCAACTCGACGTTGGCGACCGCGGACAGCCCGGGCAGCAGGTTGTAGAACTGGAAGACGAAACCGACGTGGCGCGCCCGCCACTCAGCCAGTGCCGCCGAGTTCAACGTGCCAAGCGGCACACCGAGGACTCGAACCTCGCCCGACACCGGTCGGTCCAGGCCGGCGATCAGGTTCAACAGCGTCGTCTTACCGGAACCTGATGGCCCCATCAACGCCGTGAAGTCGCCCTCTTGAACCGTGAGATCGAGATGATCCAGCACGACGAGCTTCTGACCGCCTCGCGTGTAGGCGTATGTCAGGTCTCGGCATTCGACCAACGCTTCGCTAACTCGCGAACTCTCCGCTTCGCTCATCGCAACACCTCCTGGCGCCTTTCCTGGCGCAATCGTTGAGCGAAGCTAGAGTTCGACGGAGGCGCTTGTCTCGGCGAATCGTTGAAGCGGTGGTCGTTTTCGGGAATCGCCCGGAGATTTCAGGAATCGGCCAGCTTCTGGCGACTGCGGGCGCGAAACTGGGTCGGCGTCATCCCCTTGAGCGACCGGAACGCCCGGTTGAAGGGCGAGATCGAGTCGTAGCCGGCCGACAGGGCCAGCGTGAGCACCAGCGTGTCGTCCTGAGCGGGATCGGCGAGCGCTTCGCTTACCTCCGCTACCCGGTAGTCGTGCAGCAGGGTGTTGAAGTTCCGATAGCCCAGATCGTTGTGGATCAAGGCGCGGAGCCGATACTCCGGTATCTTGAGGTGCCTGGCGAGCGCGCCGACGGTAAGCCCCCGGCGCCGGTACACCCGCTCGGATTCGAAGGCGGCCCGAATCCGCGCCACGTCGTACGCCTGCCTGCTGACGTCGGTCGCCGTGTCGACGGGCGTCGGGCGTCGCGGATCGACGAATCGCACGGAGTCGGGTCGAAGCAGCAGCAGGACGATCGCGCCTGACAGCAACAGGCCGAAGGCGGTGATGCCGGCATGCACGGGGAAGAAGACGTCGACGGGCAGCGCCCAAATCTGCATGGCGAGGCGCTCGACGAGCAGGGCGAGCACGATCTGGGCCACCGTCAGCACGACGAGCACGGCCCGGGTCGTCCGGCGCGCCTCCACGAGGTCGGCGTCAGACTCGCGCAGCACCCAGATGAGCGCGAAACCGAGCATGACGATCTGGAGCGCTGACGGGACAGCCTCGTAGAGCACGAACGCCGCGAGCGGCTGTGCCAGCTCCCAGGCGGACGGCACGAACCACTCGATCGGCTCCTCGAGCGACATCTGCACGAACCAGACCGCCAGCAGCGGCGGAGGCAACCGTCTTCGGTCCCGGAAGATCGAATGGCAAAGAACCATCGCCACGCCGGACGTGAGGTTCCGGGCGAGGTTCATCGGAACGATCAACGGTCCCAGGTCCACCGCGAACGCGGCAGGGAGCACCTCCATGTAGGAGTGCCGGGCGGACACGACCGCAGAGACCGTGCAGAAGGCGAGCAGCACGATCAACTGCACGTTCCGGTTTCGCGGCGCCAATGTGGCTAGACGGATCGCGAGCACCGACAGGAAGGCGATGTTCGCGCCGTCGATGGCGGCGTAGAGAAGGTGCGGGTTCATTGCCGGGACAGGCGCCGCGGGCCTGCGCGACGCCGCGCCGCAGCTAAACCGCGAACGACGACCCGCAGCCGCAGGTGCCGACGGCCTTCGGGTTCGAGAACTTGAAGCCGGTGCCGGCGACGCCGAGCTGGTAGTCGATCGTCGTGCCCTTGAGGTAGCGGGCGCTGATCGGGTCGACGTAGACGCGGAGTCCCTCGTAGTCGAAGACCTCGTCCGTCTCGCGGCGGTCCTTCTCGAAGTCGAGCGCGTACTCGAAACCGCTGCAGCCGCCGCCGCGGACCGCGACCCGGAGGCCGTGGTCGGACGACAGGCCCTCGTCCTCGCGGGTGAGCTTGATCATCCGCACCGCCTTGGAGGTCACGTGCAGGGTTTCCGGCGCCTGCGCGGGTGCGGGCGTCGGTGCCGGCGGGGTCGGGAAGTCGATCTCAGGCATCGGTTCAGGGAGGCGCGCGATGGGCGGCCTCGTTGCCCGAGAGTATCATCGAGGCGTGCTGACCGGGACGTTGGAGGGTTCGATGCGGCCCACCACGGGCAGCAGCGACGCGAGAGGAGAAGGCCTGTGATCCGGGAGCAGGGCCGTGGCGACGGCGGCTGCATCGAGGTGATCACGGGCGGCATGTTCTCCGGCAAGAGCGAGGAGTTGCTGCGCCGGCTGCGCCGCGCGCTGATCGCCCGCCAGCGGGTCCAGGTGTTTCGCATCGCCACGGATACCCGGGGCGGCGAGGGCGACGTGCTGCGCACCCGGGACAACCGCAGCCTGTCCGCGGAGACGGTGGCCTCCAGCGACGAGATGCGCGAGAAGCTGATGCTGGGCGTGGAGGTCGTCGGCATCGACGAGGCGCAGTTCTTCGACAAGGGCCTGGTCGAGCTGGTGACGGAGCTCGCCGATCTCGGCGTGCGGGTCATCGTGGCCGGGCTGGACCTCGACTTCCGGCGCCGACCGTTCGGGCCGATCCCGGAACTCATGGCGATCGCGGAGTACGTCGACAAGATGCACGCGGTCTGTGTTCGCTGCGGTGCCGCCGCCCAGTACTCGCTTCGGATCGCCGGCGGTGACCAGCAGGTCCTGGTCGGGGACATGGAGGCCTACGAGGCCCGCTGCCGGCGTTGTTACAACTCGTCGGAGGGGACTGTGGAGGCGGATCGGGCGCACCCAGTGGGCGAGACCCGCGTCAGCTAGGGGAGCAGACTCTTCAGCGCCTGCCGGATCGTCGGGGCCAGGTCCGGGGAGGAAAGGTCGTGGCCTGCGCCTGCGACCTCCAGGCAGGCGCCAAGCGTGGGCCAGCGCTTGGGCAGCCGCCGGATCATCGCGTCCGTCGTGAACGCGTCGAGCTGCCCGTAGACCACGGCGACGGGCACGGTCGCGGTGGCGGCGGCCTCGAAGTCGTAGTGGGTCAGCGGGGGCGCGATGAGGAGAAGACCGGCGGGCGGAGCCGCCTCAGCCTGAGCCTGAGCCAGCCGCGCCATCGTGACGACGGCGCCGAAGGAGTAGCCGACGCCGAACCGCGGCAGCCGCGGGAAGCGGCGCCGGAGTTCCTGCTCGCATGCGCCGAGGTCTTCGGTCTCGCCACGTCCCTCGTCGTGCCGCCCTTCGCTGCCGCCCGTTCCGCGGAAGTTGAAGCGGAGCGCCGCGCCGCTGGCTTCGACGACGGCGTTCGCGGCGGCGGTCACGACGTGGTTGTCCATGTCGCCACCGTAGAGTGGATGGGGGTGCGCGACCGTGGCGACGAAGGACGGCGCCACGTCCGGTTCGATCAGTTCGGCCTGTAGCGCGCCGGCGGGGCCCTGCAGGCTGAGAGGGGTGATTCGGGGCATTCGTCCGGCGGTCAGCGGGAGGCAGCGCGGAATATACTCCGCTCGATGATCTTCGATCCCATGTACTTCGTCTTCCTGGCGCCTGGCCTGCTGCTGTCCCTCTGGGCCAGCTTCCGGGTCAAGAGAGCGTTCAACAAGTACTCCAAGGTGCGCTCGGTCACCGGCATGACCGGTGCCCAGGCGGCGCAGCGGCTGCTCACGTACGCCGGCATCACCGATGTCCAGGTGGTCGCTACCCGCGGCCGGCTGTCCGACCACTACAACCCGGTGACCAAGAAGCTCGCGCTGTCCGAGCAGGTGTACGGCTCGAACTCGGTGGCCGCGATCGGGATCGCCTGCCACGAGGCCGGACACGCCATCCAGCACGCGAAGAAGTACGCGCCGCTGTGGTTGCGCTCGACCCTGGTGCCGATGGCCGGGATCGGCAGCAACCTCGGCTACTTCGTCATGTTCTTCGGCCTGATCCTCGGCTCGATGCAGATGTTCCTGGTCGGCGTCGTCATGTTCTCGGCGGTCGTGCTCTTCCAGCTCGTCACGCTGCCGGTCGAGTTCGACGCTACGGCGCGTGCGAAACGGCTGGCCGTGGACCAGGGTCTGATCCTGCAAACGGAACGGGTCGGCATGGATCGGGTGCTGAATGCAGCGGCGATGACCTACGTCGCCGCGGCGGTGACCTCGTTGCTGACGCTGGTTTACTTCCTGATGCGGGCGGGGCTGCTGGGGGGCCGCGACTAGCTAGAGCGGTTCGCCTAGCTGCGCCGTCAGCTCGGCCTGCCGGGCGGCGAGTTCTTCGGGGGTCGAGGCTTCCAGGACGAGCCGCAGCAGGGGTTCGGTGTTCGAGGGGCGGACGTTGAACCACCAGTCGTCGAAGTCGATGCGGATGCCGTCGAGGCGGTCGAGCGCGCCGCCCTCTTCCGTGGCGTAGCGCTGGACCAAAGCTTCCATCGTCCCGTCCTTGTCCTCGACCTCGAAGTTGATCTCGCTGCTCTTGGCGTAGCGGCGAAGGGGAGCGGTGATCTCGGAGAATGACCTGCCGGAGCGGCGGAGCAGGTTGAGGACCGCGACTACGGCGAGGATCGAGCTGTCGGCGCAGTAGTTCTGGCGGAAGTAGTAGTGGCCGGCGAGCTCGCCGCCGAAGATCGCGCCGGTGCGGCGCATCGTCGCCTTGACGAAGGAGTGGCCGACCCGTTCCGGCAGCGGCGTGCCGCCATGCTCGCGGATGTACTCGGGCACCGCCCGGGAAGAGCGGATGTCGTGGATCACGGCGCCGCCGGACTCGCGCTGGAGCATCTGACCGGCGATCAGGGCGGTGATCAGGTCGGAGCCGATCGGTTCGCCGCGTTCGTCGACAAAGGCGGCGCGATCGCCGTCGCCGTCGAAGCTGACGCCCAGGTCCGCCTTCTGCTCGACGACCAGCGCGGTCAGGTCGCGCAGGTTCTCCGGCAGCAGCGGGTTCGCCTCGTGGTTCGGGAAGCTGCCGTCCAGCTCGAAGTAGAGCGGCAGCAGCTCCACGCCGCAGGCCTCGAGCAGGGGCCGGTAGATCGTGCCCATGCCGTTGGCGGCGTCGGCGGCGAGCCGCAGCTTCGGGGCGTCGCCCGCCTCGAAGGAGCGGTCGAGGAAGGAGAGGACGTGTTCGGCGTACTCCGCCTCGATGCTCCTCGCGTCGACCCGGCCGGGGCTGGCGGCCGGCGCCGGCTCTTCGCCCAGGGCGTGCTCCTCGATGATCGGGATGCCGTGATCGCCCGACACGGGCACGGCGCCCGCGAGACTGAACTTGAGGCCGTTGTACTCGGCGGCGTTGTGGCTGGCCGTGACCTGAATGCCGCCGGCCGTTCCCAGGTGACCGGTGGCGAAGTAGTTCATCGGCGTGGTGGCGAGGCCGATGTCGAGGACGTCGAGCCCGGCCGAGGTGAGTCCGGCGCACAGCGCCGCGGACAGCGGCACGCTGTGGTCGCGCATGTCGCGGCTGACCACGACGGTGCGGGGCAGGGCCGCGCCCTGGTCGCCCTCGAGTGTGACCAGGCGCTCGAACGCCATCCCGATCCGCCGCGCCAGCTCCTCGTTCAACTGCCCCGGGTAGAGGCCGCGCACGTCGTACGCCTTGAAGATCCCTGCCATGTCGCTCCTGCTCAGTGGGGCTGTACTTCGATCGCCAGGGCGAAGGCCCGTCCTTCGATCGGCGCTTCTTCCAGGCCTTCCGGGCCGTCGCCGTTCACCGGCTGCAGGGTCACGGCGAGCGTCTCGCCGCGGATCCAGTCGCGGTGCGCGTCGATCGCCGCTTCCACGTCTTCGGCGGCGCGGTAGCGGACCGCGATGCGGTCGGCGTAGTCGAGATCGGCAGCGCGCCGCCGGTTCTGGACCCGGTGCACGACCTCCCGCGCCAGGCCTTCGGCGATCAGTTCGTCGTCCAGTTCGACATCGAGAGCGACCAGGAGTTCGCTGTCGCCGTGGACGGCCACCCCGGGCCGCTCCTCGAGCCGTACCTCGACCTCCTCCGGCAGCAGGTGAGCGGTCTCGCCGTCGACCTCGATCGCGATGCGCCCTGACTGATCGAGTTCCCGCTTCAACTCCAGGCCGCCGCGGGCGGCGAGCGCCGAGCGCACGGCCGGCATGGCGCGGCCGAACCGGGGTCCGCAGTTCGGGTAGTGCGGCACGACGTCGAAGGACACGTACTCCGCACTGTCCGCCGCCCAGCGGACCTCGTGCACGTTCAGCTCGTCCTGGAGCAGGTCGACGTAGGGAGCGACCAGTCCCTCGAGTTCCGCGTCGGCGCTGACCAGGGTGACGGTGCGGAGCGGTTGGCGGATCTTGATGCCGTTCGCGTTCCTCGCGGAACGGCCGTTGCGGGCCACCTGGAGCACGGTGGCCATCGCCGTTTCGAGACGCTCGTCGGTTCGGTCCGCGGGCGCTTCGGGCCAGGATTCGAGATGACAACTGACGCTGCCCCGCCCCTGGCTCGAGACGAGGCGCCGGTGGAGTTCCTCGGCGACGAAGGGCACGAAGGGGGCGATCAGCAGCCGGACCGTGGTCAGCACCTCGTAGAGGGTCTGGTAGGCGCTCTCCTTGTCCGTGCCCGGTCCGTCCGTGGCCGCGTCTTCGTTGGACGCCCAGAAGCGGTCGCGGCTGCGCCGGATGTACCAGTTCGTCAGCTCGTCCAGGAAGGTCTCGATGCCGCGCGCGGCGGGCGCCGTGCGGTAGGCCTGAAGGTGATCGCTCGTCGCGCGGACCAGCCGGTAGAGCCGGAGCAGGATCCAGCGATCCAGCGACCCTCGCTCGGCGAAGGGAATCTCCGAGCGCCCGGGTCGCCAGCCGTCGAGGTTCGCGTAGATCACGAAGAACGACAGGGCGTTCCACAGCGGCAGCAGGAAGGTCTGGGCCGCCTCGCGCACCAGGCGGGCCGAGAACCGCGACGGTTGCTCCGGGTTGTTGACGCAGAAGTACCAGCGGAGCGCGTCGGCGCCGGTTTCGGCCAGCACCTCCATCGGCTCGACCACGTTGCCGAGGCGCTTGGACATCTTGCGGCCGTTCTCGTCGTTCACGTGGCCGAGGACGATGCAGTTGAGGTAGGCGGGGCTGTCGAACAGCAGGCAGCCCAGGACGTGCAGGGTGTAGAACCAGCCCCTCGTCTGGTCGACCGCTTCGGAGATGAAGTCCGCCGGGAAGCGCGACCGGAAGGTTTCCTCGTTCTCGAACGGGTAGTGGTACTGGGCGAAGGGCATGGCGCCCGAGTCGAACCAGGCGTCGATCACGTACTCGACCCGCTTCATCGTGCCGGCGCAGCCCGGCGCCGCGCACGGCCACTGGAAGTCGTCGTCGATGAAGGGCCGGTGGGGGTCGAAGCACTCGCGGTCGTAGGGGTCGTCCGGGAGCGGCCGGCCCACCTTGCGGAAGAGCTCCTCGAACGAGCCGACGACGTCCACAGAGTCGCAGTCGCCGCAGTTCCAGACCGGCAGCGGCGTGCCCCAGTAGCGGCTGCGCGACAGGGCCCAGTCGACGACGTTCTCGAGCCAGTCGCCGAACCGGCCCTCGCCGACGTGCTCCGGGTGCCAGCGGACCTGCCGGTTCTTCTCGATCAACCTGTCGCGGGCGGCGGTGGTGCGGACGAACCAGCTCGTCGTCGCGTAGTACAGGAGCGGCTGGTCGCAACGCCAGCAGAAGGGGTAGCTGTGGCCGCGCCGCTCGCCGTGGAGCAGCCGGCCCTGCTGCCGCAGCGAGCGGACGATCGCCGGGTCGGCGTCCTTGAACCACGCCCCGTTGATCTCGTCGATCAGGCTCCGGATGGCGGGATCCTGGGAGCTTGCCTCCGGATCGAGCGCGACCTTCCCTTCGTGGTCGACCGCCTGGAGTTCGGGCAGGCCGTACTCCCGGCCGCTCCGCTCGTCGTCCTCGCCGAACAGCGGCGCGGTGTGCACGGCGCCCGTACCCTCGGTGAGGGTCACGTAGTCCGCGAGCAGGATGCGGAAGCCGTCGCGGTCCGACATCTCGGCGGGCCGGTAGGAGCGGCGCGGTTCGACCGCGAAGGGCCGGTCGTAGAGCAGGCCCTCGAGGGACCGGCCGGAGAAGCGGGCCACCGTGCCGGCTTCACGGAGGTCGACTCGGGTCGGCTTGCCGTCGCCGGGCAGGAGCACGGGGACCGGCTGCTCCAGGCCGTCCGCGATCAGCAGCAGCCGTTCCGGATCCGTCGGGTCTTCCACGGCGCGGTAGGTCAGATCGGGATGCACCGCGATGCCGGCGTGGGAGAGCAGGGTCCACGGCGTCGTCGTCCAGGCCGCGATGTCGACGGGCCGGTCCGTGCTGAAAGCACCTGCTGCCTCCCCGCCATCGCCGTCGGTTTCAGCGTCGATCGCGGCGATGGACTGGCCGGGCCGCAGGGGGAACCGCACCCAGATCGAAGGATCCTCCGTCTCGCGGTAGTTCTGCGCCACCTCGTGGCTCGACAGGGTGGTGCCGCAACGGGCGCAGTAGGGCTGGATCTTCCGGCCTTCGTAGAGCAGGTCCTTCTTCCAGAGCTCGGCCAGTGCCCACCACTCCGACTCGATGTAGGCGTTCCTGTAAGTGAGGTAGGCGCCGTCCATGTCGAGCCAGTAGCCGACCCGCTCCGTCATCCGCCGCCACTGCCGCTCGTAGGCGCTGACGCTCTCGAGGCAGGCGCTGTTGAAGTTCTCGATCCCGTAGTCCTCGATCTGCTGCTTGCCGGAGAAGCCGAGTTTCTTCTCGACCTCGATCTCGACGGGCAGGCCGTGCGTGTCCCAGCCGCCCTTGCGCGGCACGCTGCGGCCGGTCATCGTGCGGAAACGCGGGTAGAGGTCCTTCACCACCCGGGTGACGACGTGGCCGACATGGGGCACGTTGTTCGCGGTCGGCGGTCCCTCGTAGAAGGAGAACTCCCTTTCCTCGCTGTCCTCGCCAGCCGCGAGGGAGGTTTCGAACACGCGCTCGCGCCGCCAGAACTCGAGCGTCTCGCGCTCGAGCTCGGGAAAGGGATAGCCGCCGGGAACGGGCGGGAATGCGGGATCCCTGGACACGGCGAAGGCCTTGGGCGCGGCGCCGCGTTCAGGCGGCGAAGCGCTGGCGCTCGATGAACGCCGTCAGCGCCGCCGCGAACTTGGCCGGTCGTTCGACGTGGGGCAGGTTGCGGCAGCCGTCGAAGACGTCCAGGTGGGCGTTCGGCATTTCCTGCAGCCAGAGGTCGGCGTTTTCGAGCGGTGGGTTGGTCGCCTGGCGGCCCCATGCCAGCCACACCGGCTGATTGACCCTGTCGCCGAAGCCGGCCGGCAGCCGGTGCCCTAGCCGGCCGCAGAGCGAATCGATCAGGGCGTGGCTGGCGCCGGGCAGATGGCTCGCCCGGTAGAGCTGCTCGACCATGGACTCGCCCAGGCCCTCGGCGCCGAACAGGGTCTCGCGCCGCAGGTGGTTCTCGATCGCCCGCTCGCCGGTCACCAGGTTGAGCGCCGACCTGCCGAGCACCGGCGCCCGGAGCAGTGAGTGAATCACCGGGTCGCTGCGCTCGTCGGTGACCTCGGTGCCGATGCCCTGGGGGCCGACGAGGGCCAGGGCGGCAACCAGGTCCGGGGCGTTCAGGGCGGCTTCGACGGCATAGGCGGCGGCACGGTGAGGGGCGACGAGCACGGCGCGCTCGCCGACCACCTCCTCCAGGAACCGGCCGAGCAGGTCGATGTAGAGCTCGGCGGTGTAGCGCTGGTTCCTTCGTTCCGAGTCGCCCCAGCCGAGCCAGTCGGGCACGAAGCAGTCGTGGCTCCGGGCCAGACGTTCGGCCGTCTCGCGCCACAGCAGGCCGGTGTGCCCGGGACCGAACGTGTGGAGCAGGACCATCGGCGGCTTGCCGTCGCGGCGGGGGGACTCCAGATGGACGAAGGCGACCCGGTGGCCATCGACCTCCGTATGGCGGGTGGAGCCCCATCGCGGTCGCGGCAGGCGACCCGCCTTGCGGGCCACGATCGCGTTGAACAGGGCCGGAGCCCCGAGCGCGATGCCGCCGATGACCAGGCCGTTGGTCAGACGCCGCCTGATCAGGCGCCGGGATTCCTGGTTCGCGGAGCGCGCCATGGGGCGGAGAATACCAGCGAGGGGCAACGGCATAATCGGCTCGTGGCGTTCGAGAACGTGGTCGCTTGGGTGGGTCGCCGCAGGGAGCCCTGGGAGACGCTCTGCGGCGACTATCGGCAGAGGATCGAGAGGTTCGCGCCGGTGCGCGAACTCGTTGTTCGCCCCGCCCGCGGCGACGATCGGACCCGGCTGAGGCTGGAAGGAAAGGCCATCCGCTCGGCCCTGCCTGCCGACGCCTGGACGATTTGCCTGGATCGGAAGGGACGAAGTCTCAGCTCAAGCGGCCTCGCGACCGAGGTGGGCCGGCTGCGCGCGGAGTGGCAGCGCCCGGTCGTCTGGATCGTGGGCTCGGACCTGGGACTTGACCGCAACCTCCTGGATTCGTGCCGCTTCCGGCTCTCGCTGGGATCGTTCACCCTCGCTCACGAACTCGCTCGGCTGACCCTCTACGAGCAGATCTACAGGGCGTTCACCATCCTTGAGGGAATCAACTATCATCGGCGCCCGTTTTATTGAGCCGCGTGCGGAGGGATCAGGTGGCAAACGCGGACGAGACCTCTCGAACCGACGGATCGAACGACATGAAGGAAGCGGCGGTCGCCGCGGCGCGCGAGCTCGCCGCGGCCCGGTCCGCGGCCAGGAAGGCCAGGTCCGCGGCGGCCCGCAAGGTCGCCTCGGCCGAGCGGGCGGCGAAGGCCGCGTCGGAGAAGAAGGCGGCGGCCCGGCAGGCGGCTCGGGAAGAGAAAGCCGGAGCCGCGGCCGCGGTCAGGGCCGGCAAGATCGCCGCGACCAGGAAGGACGCCGCCGCAGCCGCCGCGAAGGACGCATCGGCGCGGCGTACGGCGGCGAGAAAGGCCGAACGGAAGGCGGCTGCTGAACAGGCAGCGGCGGCCAAGGCGGCTGAAGTGGCCGCTGCACGGGCCGCTGCGGCGAAGGAGGCGGCAGCCACCAGGAAGAGCACTGGCGCTCTCGCCCTCAAGGCCGCGAGAGAGGCCGATGCCGCGAGGGCGGCGCACGAGTTGGCGGTGAAGAAGGCGGCCAAGGGCAAGGAAGAAGCAGCCGCGAAGAAGAAGGCCGCCACGCAGTCCGGCCGACTCGCCGCTACGACCGACAGTGCCGCGGCCAGGGCGGCGAAGCTCCTGGCGGAACGCAAGTCAGCGGCGCAGGCGGCTGCGAAGGATGCCTCCGCCAAGGGCGTCGCCGCGCGCAAGTCGGCCCGGACCTCCGCTTCCAGGGCGGCCGCGTCCGAGAAGGCCGCGCAGGCGGCGAAGGCAGCGAAGGCGGCCGCCAGGGAAGCCGATCGCGCCGCCACGGCGGCGGAGAAGCTGGTCGCGAAGGCAGAGGCCGCCGAGAAGGCGGCTGCGGACAAGGTGGCCGAGAGCGCGGCTGCGGAGAAGGCGGCGCCGCCGGAAAGAACTCAGGCCGAGTCCGCGCCGAAACCAGCGAAGAAGCAGCCTGCCCGGAAGAAGACCGCCCGCAAGAAGCCGGAGCCCAAGAAGGCGCCGACGTTGCTGCTTCGGCCGCAGCGTGCCAATGGCGGTGGAGCGGCGGGCGCCAGGAGAAGGAACGCGGCGGTCGACTTCGATTGGGTGAGGGAGCGGCTCGAAGAGAAGCGGCGGGAACTGTTCGGCCGCTACAACCGCGATCTCACCGCCGGCCTCAAGGCGTCGACCGGCGAGGGCGCGGAGGACCTGGTCGACCGAGCGAATCATGCCTACAGCCGGGAGCTGAACTTCTCGCTCTCGGACAGCGACGGCATCCTGCTGAACCGGATCGTCGAAGCGACGGCCCGCCTCGACGACGGCACGTTCGGCATCTGCGTCCACTGCAGCAACGAGCTCGGCCGCGCCCGGCTGGAGGCCGTGCCGTGGGCGCCCTACTGCATCGACTGTCAGGAACTCGAAGAGAAGGGCCGGCTCCCCGCAGACGAGTGAAGGCACCCGAAATCGACGCCGCCGTCGAGCGCATCGAAGGCGGCGAACGTCAGCCGCTCTACCTCGTGGTCGGTGAGCAGGTGCTGGCCACGCGAGAGGCGACGCGAATCGCGGAGGCGTTGGCTGCCGCGGCCGGCTGCAAGGTGGCGGTCCACAAGGGCGCGGCCGGCGCGGAACTGGGGACGATTCTCGCCGACCTGTTCACGTTTTCCCTGTTCGAGCCGGCCAAGGTCGGGCTCGTCGAGGCGAGTGCGGAGTTTGCCGACCGGGATGCCGCGGCCGAACTGATCGACGAGGCGGCGAAGGTTCTCGGCGATGACTACGGCCTGGTCGGTGGGGCTGGCGAGCGGCTCTCCGTGGCCGAGAGGAAGGCTGCGGGTCCGCTTCTTCAGACGTTGCGACTGTTCGGAATCGACCCGGCTACCGGCGCCGCAGAGGAGGCGATTGCCTCGCTGCCCGACTCGGCTCTGGCGGGCGGGAAGAGCCAGCGCATTGGTGGCCGCCGCGGTCGCCCGAAGAAGGAGCGGGTCCAACTTGCCCGGGGGCTTTCCGCGCTACTGGAGGCTGCGCGAGCGGAAGATCTGACCGGCTGGTCGACAAGCAACCTTGCGGAACTCGACCGGGCCGCGGAAGGCGGCCTGCCGGAAGGCCACGCCCTGGTGTTCGCCGAACGCAGCGTCGATCGCAAGCACCCTCTTGTCCTCCGTCTGTTCGAACGAAACGCGGCTTTTGAGGTCGAGCAACTTGCTTTCGATCGCAGTGGCAAGACCACTGGCCTCGATCCGGTGGTGGCCGAGTTGGAGCGGGAGACGGGCGTGCGAATCGAGCCGGCCGCGGCCCAGGAGCTGGCGCGCCGTACATTGCGCAAGGAGGGCTGGGGCCCCTCGGTGGCGGATGCGGCTTCGGCGGCGCGCTTCGCGGCCGAGTACCGGAAGATCGCCGCCGGCATGCCGGAGGGCGCGGGCCGTATCGACCGCGCCACGGTGGAAGAGTCGGTCGTGGACCGGGGCGAGCAGGACGTCTGGGACGTCTTCAACGCGATGGAGGGCGGGAAGCCCGGCGCGGCGTTGGCGGCATTTCGTCGCTACCTGGACAGCGCCGCGGACGAACAGGGTGAGCGGTTCCGGTTCCTGAGTCTGCTGGCCGGCCGCTGTCAGCAGTTGGCCGCTGTCCACGGTCTCGCCATGGCTCACAGTCTGCCGGAGGCGGGGAACTACAACGGCTTCAAGGCCCGGGTGTTGCCGAAGCTGATGGCGGCGTGGCCGGGCGCGGTGAGAAAGCCAGGCCCGTGGCCCCTTTTCCACATGTACAAGGCGGCCATGGCCCGTCGCAGTCCGGAGGCCGTCTCGGCGATGAGTGAGCTTCCCTGGAAGGTCCTCGAGGCGGAGATTCGCTTGCGGGGTGGCAGCGGTGAAGGTACCGCCGCGCTTGAGGCTCTGGTTCTGGCGGTTGCCGGGGCCGGGCTGCCCGACGGCGGGGAGTCCGCTTCATCGTTGCGAGGAAGGGGCTCTCCAGGGCCGAGTTCCCGGCGGGGCGGCGGCCCCGCTCGCCGTGCCTCCGGGCGCCGCGCGGGCTGAGCGTGCCCGAACTGCCCGAAGTCGAGGTCCTGCGCCGGAGCCTGGAACGACCGCTCGTCGGCGACCGTTTCGAGGCGGTCCGTGTTCACTTCCCGACCCTGCGCGAGCCGCTCTGCGAACGGCGGCTGCGCCGCCTGGAAGGCCGTCGGGTCGTCGGTTTGCGCCGGCGCGCGAAGTACCTGTGGATCGACG
Organism: Thermoanaerobaculia bacterium; assembly: GCA_965116955.1. GTDB lineage: Bacteria > Acidobacteriota > Thermoanaerobaculia > Multivoradales > Multivoraceae > Multivorans. The sequence continues at coordinate 1,574,429 of OZ220742.1, forward strand.
CTTCCGGCGGCGAGACCCTGGTGGTGCATCTCGGGATGAGCGGCCGGCTGACTCTGGTCGACCGGGCGGCGCCGCTCGCGGACCACGAGCACCTGGGCTTCGAACTCGCCTCCGGCCGGCGGCTGCGCTTCCGTGATCCTCGCCGTTTCGGCGTTGCCTTCGTCGCCTCGACGGAGGGCCTTGACCGCGACCGGCACTTCCGCCACCTGGGCATCGAACCCCTGTCGCCCGGGTTCGACGGCGCACGGCTCGCCGACCTGGCCCAAGGCCGGACGGCCCCGGTCAAGAGTTTCCTGATGGACGCCTCGGTCGTCGTCGGCGTGGGCAACGTCTACGCCTCCGAGGCTCTCTTCAGGGCGGGCATCCATCCCCGCCGTTCGGTGGCACGGATCGCGCGGCGCCGGTTCGACGTTCTCGCCGCCGCGGTTCGCGCGGTGCTCGGCGAGGCCATCGAGCAGGGCGGCACGACGCTCAACGACTTCGCCGACGGCGAAGGCAACTCGGGCTACTTCCAGGTCTCGCTCGACGTCTACGGCCGCGAAGGCGAGGCCTGCCCGGCCGGCTGCGGCACGAGCATCCGCCGGATCGTCATCTCGAACCGCAGCACGTCCTACTGTCCGCGCTGCCAGCGGTAAGTGGAGCCGGCCGGCGGCCGGCCGGTTCTCTGGCCGCCTTCGGCGGCAGCGGGTCAGAAGACCCGCGCACCCAGTCCTAGGTCAGCGGCCAGAACACGGGGATCAGCCACACCGACAGAACGCAGAAGACGATCTTGAGCGGCGCGCCGAACTTCACGTAGTCCATGAAGCGGTAGCCGCCGGGGCCGAAGACCATCGCGTTCGTCTGGTAGCCCATCGGGGTCAGGAAGCTGGCCGAAGCGGCGAAGGCGACGGTCATCATGAAGGGCTTCGGTTCCAGGCCCATCGAGGCCGCGGCGGTGCCGGCGATCGGCACCATGAGCACCGCGGTCGAGTTGTTCGAGACGATCTCCGAGAGCAGGGCCGTTGCCAGGTAGACCAGCGCGATGACCGCCCAGGGCCCGTAGTCGGCGCCGGCGTTGGCGATCGTCTCTCCGATCATCGCCGCGAGGCCGGTCTTCTCCATCGCGATCCCCATCGGCAGGATGCCGACGAGCAGGAAGATGACGGTCCAGTTGATCGCCTCGTAGGCCTGCTGGACGGAGATGCCGCCGAAGACGATGAGCGCTACGGCGCCCAGGATCGAGGCCTTCAGAATCGAGGTGACGCCGGTGGCGGCGACGACGACGACGATCGGGATGATCACCACGGCGAGCCACCAGCGCCGCGGGATGACGAGGCGCAGCTTGACATCCTGCTGCAATGGGATGAAGTCCTCCGTCTCGTAGAGCGCCTCGATCCGGGAACGGGGGCCGAAAACGAGAAGCGTGTCCCAGTTGTGGAGGGCGATGTGGGCCAGCTTCTCGCGGATCGGTTCGCCGGTGCGGTTGAGCGCCAGCACGAAGCAGCCGAAGCGGCGGCGGAAGTCCAGCTCGCGGATGGTCGAGCCGGTGAGCCGGGAAACCGGCGAGAGCTGGATCTCCGCCATGATGTTGTTCTGGTCCGAGAGGTCGCGGTCGCCGATCTTCGTTTCCGTGCGGAGCCGTAGGCCGTAGTGGTCCCGGAAGCTGACGATGTCGTCCATCAGGCCCTCGACGATCAGAATGTCGCCGCCCTGCATGGGCGTGGAGCGGAGTTCGACCGCGATCCGTTCCTCGCCGCGCAGGATCTCGAGCACCGTGAGCCGAAAGCGCTCGTTGATGTGTGCGTCGACCACGTTGTTGCCGACGAGCGAACTCCCCTCCGGCACCTGGACCTCGGTCAGGAACGAGGACAGTTGGTACTTGGTGGTCAGGTCGGAGGCGCCGGCGCGATCCGGGAGGCGTCGCATCGGCACGAAGACGATGTAGGCGAAGCCGACGACCAGGAGGATCAGTCCGAGCGCCAGGAACTCGAACATGCTGAAGGCTCCGTAGCCGTACTCTGCCGACATGGAGGCGACCAGCAGGTTCGTCGACGTGCCGATCAGTGTGCAGGTGCCGCCGATGATCGAGAGGTAGGAGAGAGGGAGGAGGATCCGTGACGGCGACACGCCGTAGTGCTTCCCGATCTGAATGCCGACCGGCATCAGGATCGCCAGCGCGGCGGTGTTGTTGATGAAGGCCGAGAGCACGCCGCAGACCAGGATCAGGGCGATCGCGGCGGCCCAGTGCGTGTGGCCGGACATCTGCGCGAGCTTCTGGCCGAAGCGGTCGATCAGACCGGTATGGGTCAGCCCGTAGCTCAGGATGAACATCATCATCACCGTGATGACGGCGTCGTTGCTGAAGCCGCGGATGGCCTCCTGGGGCGTCACCAGCCCGAACAGGAGCAGCAGGCCCAGGCTGGAGAGTGCAACCGCGTCGATCCGCAGCCATTCGAAGCTGAACGCCAGGAACGTGAAGACGATGACCGCGATGAGGATCCAGATGTCCATCGGCGGTGCCCGGCGCTCAGCCGACCGGCAGCCGGCGGTGGGAGGCGACCGGCATCGAGCGCCGCACATCGGCGACACGGCCGCGGTCGATCTCGGCCATCGCGATGCCGGGCCCGTCGCCGGCGTCGGCCAGGACGTGGCCCCACGGGTCGATGATCACCGAGTGGCCGTAGCTGTGCCGTAGCCCGCGGTCGTCGTGGCGGCCGGTCTGGGCGGCGGCCAGCACGTAGCACTGGGTCTCGATCGCCCGGGCCTGCAGCAGCGGGAACCAGTGATCCTTGCCGGTCATCAGCGTGAAAGCGGAGGGTACGGTCAGGACCTCGGCGCCGTCCCGGGCCAGCTTCAGGTAGAGCTCGGGGAAGCGCATGTCGTAGCAGATCGTGAGACCGAGCCGCGCGAGCGGCGTGTCGACGGTCACCGTGTCCTCGCCCGGCACGGCCGTCTTCGACTCCAGGAATCGCACTTCCGGGGAGACGTCGACGTCGAAGAGGTGGATCTTGCGGTAGGTGGCGACGATCTCGCCCTCCGGATCGAACAGGACGCTCGTGTTGTAGCAGCGTTCGCTCTCCTCCGGCGCCTTCTCGTTGTAGGAGCCGAGCAGGAGGTAGATGCCCCGATCCCGGGCCAGGGCGGCGAAGCGGGCGCAGGTGGCGCCCGAGGTCGGCTCGGCCAGCTTGACCTTCTCCTTGTGCGGTCCGAGGTAGTTCGTGTTCTCGGGCGTCGACACGAACGCGGCCCCGCGGTCCGCCGCGGTCTCGATCCAGTGCCGAGCGGTTTCCCAGTTGGCCTGCTCGTCCGAGGTGGAGCCCATCTGCACCACCGCGGCGAGGAATGTCGATGTGTCGCTCATGCCGTTTGCGTCCCTCTCGCGGGGAGCTTACCGCCCCGTTCCGGGCTAAGCTTCGGGACCCATGTGCGGGATCGTCGGCATCCTGATGCGCCCCCACCCCGGACCGGCGATCGACTCGCGCGAGCTGCTGGAGGGCCTCGCGACCGCCGGCCGCGCCGCGGAGGCCGCGGTGAGCGATTGCGGCCACGCTGAAGCTCAAGCGCTCGCCGAGTCCCTGACCGCTGCCGCCTCCGGGCTGGCCGGCTGGGACCGGCGCTTGCGGGCCCGGCCGGCGGTGCGGGCCCTGGTGCGCGATGAGGCGCTGAGGACCGCGATCGCCGAGGCGGTGCGGCCCTGCTCGGCGGCGGTGAACCGGTTGGGAGCGCGTCTCGATGACGGCGCTGGCCGCTTGGGCGACGTGGGTCTCGAAGCGGTGAACCGTGCCGCCGCTGCGCTCGCCGACGCCGAGTGGGCGATTCGCCGCGACCGGCTACGGACCGCCGCCGAAGTGGCCGCACTGGCGCCGGCGGGCGCCGGCGACGCCGGACTCGACGTTCTGATCGGCGTTCAGCAGGCCTTCTCCTCCCTCGACCGGCTCGAGATCCGGGGCCGGGATTCGGCCGGACTGTTCCTGCTGCTCTCGCGACACGGCCTCGCACTGGACGATCCGGCGATCCGCGCCGAACTCGACGGCCGGGCGGGGGATCCGTTGTTCGGTCATCGCGCGGTCCAGTTGAGTGGAGGACGGATCGGCCTGGGCTACAAGTGCGCGGAGGAGATCGGGGAACTGGGCGACAACGTCCGTTTCCTGCGCGACGCGGTCGCCGCAGATCCGTTGCTGGCGGCGGCGCTCGGGAGCCCGGACGTCGAGGCGACCGTGCTCGGGCACACGCGCTGGGCCAGCGTCGGCCGGATCAACGAGGCGAACGCGCATCCGCTGAATGGAACGGAGGCCGGGGACGGCGATGCCGAAGGGCAACGGCCGCCCGAGGTGATCGCGGCGATCAACGGCGACATCGACAACCACGCCGACCTGACGGTGCTCGAGAACCTGAAGCTCGACTCGCGCATCACCACGGACGCGAAGGTGATGCCGGTGCTCATGTCACGGCGGCTGGCCGGTGGCGACGCGCCCTTCGACGCCTTCCGCGAAACGGTGGCCGCGTTCGAGGGTTCGCTCGCTCTCGGCGCGCTCACATGGGACGACCCGTCGCGGCTCTACCTGGCGACTCAGGGCAGCGGCCAGGGTCTCTACGTTGGGCTGGCCGATCACGCCTTCGTGGTCGCCAGCGAACCCTACGGCCTGGTCGAGGAGACCTCGACCTGGCTGCGCCTGGACGGCGAGGCGGACCCGGACCGCGCCGGCGCCGGTTGGGGCCAGATCGCCGTGCTCGACGCGGACCGCGCCGGCGAGCTCGAGGGCATCGAACGGTACTCGGCCGGAGGCTCGCCGCTGCCGGTGGCGCCGGACGAGCTCGACCACGCCGAGATCACGACCCGCGACATCGACCGGGGCGAGTTCCCGCACTTCCTGCTCAAGGAGATCAGCGAAGCGCCGCGTTCCGTGCGCAACACGGTGCGCGGCAAGCTGCGGGAGGACGCGACCGGCCGGCTGCGGGTTTCGGTCGGCGAGCGGACGCTGCCGGAGGCGGTTGCGCGCGGCCTGCGGGAGGGGACCGTCGCGCGCATCGTCGTCACCGGTCAGGGCACGGCCGCCGTCGCCGGTCAGGGCATCGCCGCGGCGATCGAGGGACGGCTGCGCGAGCGCGGCCTGAGCCGCCCGCGGGTCGACGCGATGCCGGCCACCGAGCTCTCGGGCTTCCACCTGGCGCCTGACATGCACGACACCCTGGTCGTCGCGGTCAGCCAGTCCGGCACGACGACGGACACGCTGCGCACGGTCAACCTCGCGCAGCGGCGGGGCGCCCGCGCGATCGCGATCGTGAACCGCCGCAACTCGGATCTGGCGGACCGGGCGGACGGTGTGCTTTACACCTCCGACGGGCGGGATGTCGAGATGAGCGTTGCGTCCACCAAGGCCTTCTACTCCCAGATCGCGGCGGGGATGCTGCTCGCCGTGGCGATCGCCGACCAGGTCGCGGGCGGGCCGGACGAACGCCCCGCCGCCGACCGTCTGCTGAGGGAACTGCGGAACCTGCCCGCCGCGATGGAGCGCACCCTGACGCTGCGGCCCGCGATCGCCACCGCCGCCAGGGACTACGCGCCGCGATTGCGGGACTGGTCGGTGGTCGGCAACGGCCTCGATCGGATCGCCGCGGAGGAGATCCGGATCAAGCTCTCGGAGCTCTGCTACAAGGCGATCGCCTGCGACGCGACGGAGGACAAGAAGCACATCGACCTGTCGTCCGAGCCCCTGATCCTGGTCTGCGCGACAGGGGTCCACGGCTCGACTGCGGCCGACACGCGCAAGGAGATCGACGTCTACCGCGCCCACCGCGCGACGCCCGTCGTCATCGCCTCCGAGGGCTCGGCGTTCCCGTCCGCGGCGGCGGTGATCGAAGTGCCGGAGGTGCCGCCCGAGCTGTCCTTCGTGCTGGCGACCGTGGTCGGCCACCTGTTCGGCTACCACGCGGCCCTGGCCATCGATGACCTCGCCGCCCCGCTGCGGGCGATCCGCACGGCGGCGGATGACGTGGCCGGAGACGGCAAGGCGCGGCCGCTGGCTCGACTGCGCGAGATCGCCGGCGTCGAGATCGACGCCGTCCGGGAGGGCCTGGCCGGCGGCGGCTACGACGGCAACCTGCGCACAGGCTTCGCGGTGCGGCTGGCGGTTGCGCTCGACGGGGTGCGTGGCGAGGGCGACGGCGGTGAGGAGAGTGCGCTGGCGCGGTTGCGGGACGCTCTCAGTCCGGCGATCGACGACCTCACCCGCCACATCGACACGATCAAGCACCAGGCGAAGACGGTCACCGTGGGCATTTCCCGTCACGACCAGACCCTGGGCCGGATGCCCCTGGACGCGGCGCTCCGCCAGGCCGGTTCGCCGGAGGAGTCGATCTCGGCCGAGGACCGGCAGGCGATGAGCGCGCTCGATCCCTTCGTCGACCAGGTGCTCGGCTATGTCCGCTACCAGCTCTGGCATGGAGGCGAGGGCCCGGCGCCGGGCGACGCCGCCACCATCCGCGTCCTGCGCGCCGGCGGCCTGTGCCGCGATCTTCAGTCGCGGACGGTGCGGGAGCCGCTGCTCAAGGGCACGAAGTACTCGGTCGCGGTCGAGGGCAGGTTGCTGGCGGCGCGGGGCCGTACGGATGGCCGGGTGTTCATCGGCTTGCCGGAATGGAACGGCGGCGAGGTTTCGGCGCTGAACCTGATTCACGTGCGCTTCCGGGAGCGCGCGCCGGCGCCCGAGTTGCGCCGCCTGCTTTCCGGTTACCGGGAGCGCTACGCCGGTCTGCGCGACCAGGTGCTCAGGAAGGCGCCGGACTTCGACGACCGGCTGCTGGCCGAGCTCCCCGTCGAGGATCTGCTGATCGACCCGGTGGCCCAGCTCGCGGAACGCTGGCGGAGCACCCCTACCGGGGGCGTCTCGTGAGAGTCCTGTTGACCGGCAGCGCCGGGTTCATCGGCTTCCACGTCGCCAGGGCTTTGCTCGAGCGGGGTGACGAGGTGATCGGCTACGACAACTTCAATCCCTACTACGACCCCCGGCTCAAGGAGCGGCGCAACGCGATCCTCGAGGAGCAACCCAACTTCCGCCTCGTGCGCGCCGACGTCGGCGACCGCGAGGCCCTGCAGGACTCCCTCGACGACCTCGTCCGCGGCGTCTCCGGCACGGAGACCAGGGTCTGCCACCTCGCGGCCCAGGCCGGCGTGCGGCACTCGATCGACCATCCGAACCAGTTCGTGCGCGACAACGTGCAGGCGTTCACCTACATCCTCGAACTCTGCCGGGACCGCGAGGTCGGCGGCCTGGTCTACGCCTCGAGCAGCTCGGTCTACGGCGACAGCGCGCGCGAGCGGCTGAGCGAGACGGACAGCACGTCGTCCCAATGCTCGCTCTACGGCGCGACGAAGAAGATGAACGAGCTGATGGCGTCCGTGTACCACCACCTCTATGGCCTGCGCGTCACGGGCCTTCGTTTCTTCACGGTCTACGGCCCCTGGGGCCGGCCCGACATGGCCCTGTTTCTCTTCACCGGCGCCGTGCTCCGCGGCGAGCCGATGAACGTCTTCGGCCACGGCCGGATGCACCGGGACTTCACCTACATCGACGACATCGTCGCCGGCGTCGTCTCGGCGATCGACCGCAATCACGAGGACCTCGTCTGCAACCTCGCCGCAGGCCGCACCGAGGAACTGATGGAGTTCATCCGGCAGATCGAACGGAGTTGCGGCCGCGAGGGCGACAAGGAGTTCCTGCCGATGCAGCCCGGCGACGTCGTGCGGACGTCAGCCGACCTCACGCGCGCCAGGGAGTACCTGGGCTACGAGCCGACGACCGCGATCGCCGAGGGCATTCCCCGCTTCGTCGAGTGGTACCGCGAGTACTACGGCCTGTAGCTGGGTGCGGCGTCAGCCGGTCGAGGGAACGGAGGTGGCCTCGCGCAGGACGGACATTGCTCCGGTTGGCTCGTCCACCACCCCCAGGACGACCGTGTACTCTCCTTCCCAGAGCTTCACGCCCAGGTCGACGAAGTGAAAGCCACCATGGGAGCTGAGGCCCTCGGGACCTCCGAGTTCGACGAGCATCCGCCGCGCCGGGGTCCGGTAGCCCTTGCTTCTCTCCACGGCCATCAGCCAGAGGCCGAGCGTGCCCCTGTCGCCGTCGGGGCCCGGAAGCAGCGTTGCCGCCCGCTCGGGAATCGCCACCCGGACCACGAGTTCATGAACGTCTTCGCGGTTCCTGCGTCTCCGCCGCCGATCGTCGTCCGCCTCGACAGGCGTCGTCGGCTCGAAGCGCATCGCTACGTTCAAGGGATTCGCCGCCTCGGCGAGCCAGTCCCCGTCCAGCCAGGCCGTGCTGACGAGCCGGTCGGCGATCATCTGGTCTCGTGACTTGTCCTGCCAGGACCGGCGAAAGGCCAAGCGGTATCTCTGATTGCGAAGGGGTCGAGCCAGTTCCACGTCGATCTGCCTCAGCTCGCCGGGCTTATGATCGGCGACCGTGACGGCCAGCTCGTAGGAAGCGCCCAGGTGCTCTTCCGCGTCGTCTACCAAGGGGCGCAGGGCGTTCGAGTTGAAGAGCGTTCGACCGCCCGTCTTCCGGGACAGATACGCCATTCCGCCCTGCCGGTTCGATCTCCAGGAGCGCACCGAGCCAAAGGGAGAGGGCACGCCGCCCGCGTCGAGCATGTAGAGCGTCGTGTTGTTCGCGTTCGCATGCGCGGCCACCTGGTCGAAGAGTCGGCTCAACTCTCCTCCCGGTCCCAACAGGGCCGCCCCTCCACCGGAACCCGCGCCAAGACATAGCCCTTGTACGTAGTCGTGGAGTTCTTCTCCCGGCACTTGGGCGAAGCCGTTGCCGACGTAGAGGACTACCTTCCTGCCTGGAACGCCACTGAACGCTGTGACGACATCCCAGAGAGCGTCCAGTCGCTCCGCCGTCCGCCGCCGTTCCCGCACTTCGTAACCCCTGATGACTGCCGTCACTTGAGGGAACCCCTCCCCGCAGCCATCGCCATACGGCGCGAAGAGGACCTCGGCGATCTGTTCCCTTGCGCGTTGGAAGTGCCGCCCGGTCTGCTGAGACCTCCACTTGGGCAAAGGCAGTGCGTCAGCCGCGGCCAGTACGGCATCCAGATCTTCCGTCGGGGGCACCCGGATCCGTACCTGGTCCCCGGACGTGACCAAAGCGAACCGCGCGTTCCAGGCGCGCAGGGCCTCCGCTTCGCGCTGCACTCTGTGCAGAAAGCGCCGACGGTCGAAGAACCGGGTACCGGCCTCGTCGAGATAGACGATGATGTTGACAGGCGGCCCCGCCGGTGCCTCCGCGGCGAACGCGCCAGCGGCGCCGTTTGCCGCGTGCTCACGCAAGAGCGTGCGCCGCAACCCCGTGATCTCGACCCGCTCGCCATCCACGTGGACGACGAAGTCCTCCTGCTCAAGGTCTGTCACGGGGGCACCGCCCCGAGCCGTCACCACGACGTGGACGAGTACCTCGGTCACGGACACCGTGTCCGCAAAGGTCTGCGCGGCAGCCGGTCCCGGAGACACGTCCACCGGGGCACCCAGTACGACTCCCAGGAAGAGGCTCCCGGTCAGCCGTCTAGCGAGGCGCAGGCGGGTACTCGAGAGAGGTACGCGGTCAGAGGGCCGAGTACAAGACCGACGCAGTCTGGAAGCCACTCACACCGGTTCCCAACGGACGATACAAATCGAGATGCAAGTGTCGAGCCGAAGAGCCGACATGTCAAGACAGTTGTTCAGCCGAATGCTACAGAGCTGCTCTCGATGCTCCGGAGGATCGTCACCGAGGCAATTGTCGTACTGGCGCCAACAGTCGTCAACCCGGGACTCGTGTTCGACGTAACACTGTCTGATGCACCACTGAACAGGCTGGGGAAATCCAGAACGGCTAGCCGCCCCGTCGTCCGGGCGCTGGGAAGCACCTTGGACGACCGTCTCCTGGTGCTGCGCGTTGGCGCTAGTACATTCAGCGGCAGCGGAACCGTCGTGCGGAACCAGGGAGGTACCTTGGAGAACCGGCCCTTGACGCTGCGGGTTGGCCTTGGGGTCTTCAGCGGCAGGGGAATCAGCCGTCGCTGAGACACTCAGTGCCGTACCAACGGGTCCGAGCACCATCATCGTGAGAGCCACACCTACCCATGCGAGCGGTAATGTAGTCAGAGGGGCGATCTGGCTCCGCATTCTGCTTCCGAACGTCATCTCTTCTCCGTGAGCACCCGTCCAAGTTCAAGAGTGGACCGATGGCAGAACTGTAGCACGCGCCGGCCGTCGGGCCAGCCCGGCTGCCCCTACTAGGGCGGCGGGGCATCCAGCTGCGCCGCCCAGGCCGCCGCCCGCTGCCGCATCGCCGGTGCGTCCTCGGGCAGGATCATGCCCTGCTTGATCAGCCGGTCCAGTGCCGCGTTCCAGGCATCGAGATAGTGCTCGCTGTCCGGATACAGGGCCGCTAGCTGTTCGCTGTCGAAGTCGGTCGCGGTGCCGTACAGGAACGCGAACCGCGTCCCTTCCCTCTGCGTGCCGAACCCGCTGTGCGAAGCGGTCGGCGCCTCGAGTTCCGGCAGGCGAATGCCGCCCATGCCGTTGCCGTGTTCGTCCCGGACGACCTCGGGATTGGGATCGCCGGCCTTCATCTCCACGCGCGGCATGCTCGGTGGTTCGACGCCGTCCCTGATCCAGTGGTGCAGATGCCTGATCGCGGCCTGGTACACGGGGGAGTAGGACAGCCAGTTGGAGCCTTCGACGGTGCGTTGCTTCGGCCTCGCCGCGGATACGTGCGACGTTCCCGGTACCTCCCAGAGCCGGAACCGGGCCGAGTCGGGCTCGCGTATGGAGTAGTAGCTGGTCACCTCGGTCTCGGAGTTCACGACGATGACCGGGACGTCGAGATCCGATCGGATCGAGGCGCGGACGCGTCCCCGCCGGGTGCCGCTCAGATCGGACGCGAACGGTACGACGCCGCCGAAGTCGATGAACGGCAGGTAACCGTCGAACACCTCCGTCAGCGGGTGGACGCCGTTGATGTAGGTGCGGAGCCGCGCGGCGGACTGGGAAGCGCCGGCCGCGATCAGTCGCTCGACCTCCAGGCCGCCCATCGGGTCCAGGCCCTGCCGGTCGCGATCCGGACCGATGGCGCTCGCGACCTGCGTGAAGATGTCGTAGGAGTAGGCGTCCCCGGGGTGTTCGAGCGAGCCGTAGCGTTCCGGGTCCCACGCCTTGAGTCCGCCGGGAGTCTGGGGGAAACCGTGGACGCCGACCTTCTGCGCGGACACGCCCACCCAGGCATAGCCGCGCAGGGCCTCGTCGCTGGCGGATCCCAGTTCGAAGCCGGCGGTGACGTTCAGCCAGAAGACGATGACGGTGCCGTTGAAGGCAGACGCGTCTTGCGGCCGAACCACCAGCAGGCGTGTCTTGAAGTCGGCCTTGTCGTCGGCTGCGCGAGTGTTCCACTGGCCGTTCGCGCCCTGCGTGCCGTCTACCAGCTCGTACGCGGTCGCCTCGCCCTCGAGGAAGTACTCCTCGGTCAGATAGCCGCGATCCGCCACGTTCACCGCGGCAAACGACGTGCCGCGTTCTCCGCCCGTGATGGGCCCGGAGAGGGTTGGCGCGTTCGGGGCGATCGCGAAGGCCGCGCCGAGCGTCATCAGGATCGCTGCAAGCGTCATCTGGCTGATCCTCTTCACGGTGTCCTCCAATGTCCTCCAGCTTCCGGGACTTTCCTGGTTCCGGGTATCGTAGCCGCCCCTCTCCCACCCAGCATCTCAGGAGTTCCAGCGTGAAGGTAGCCCAGGGCGTAGCCGAGTACCTCAAGCGGGAGGGCGTCGAGTTCATCGTCGCCTACCCGGTCAACCCGATCATCGAGGCCGCGGCGGTGGCGGACATCCGCACCGTGATCGTCCGCCAGGAGCGGATCGGCCTGCACATGGCCGACGCGGTCAGCCGGCTGAGTTCGGGCAAGCAGCTTGGCGTGTTCACGATGCAGAGCGGACCCGGAACCGAGAACGCGTTCGGCGGGGTGGCCCAGGCCTACGGCGAATCGGCGCCCATCCTGGTCATGCCGATGGGGTACAGCCGCCGGGCCATGCACGTGGCCCCGAACTTCAACGCGGTGGCGAACTTCCAGCACGTGACGAAGTGGTGCGAGCCGCTCAGCATGGGCAAGGCGCTGCCCGAAGTGATGCGGCGCGCCTTCACCCAGCTCCGCTCAGGCCGGTCGGGTCCGGTGATGATCGAGGTGCCGGCGGACGTCTTCGGCGAAGACGTGCCCGACGATCTGGGTCCCCGCCCGAGCGGCACCGTGCGCGTGGGCCCCGATCCGGCCCTGGTGAGCCAGGCCGCGGAGATGCTCGCGGCGGCGGAGCGGCCGGTGATCTACGCGGGCCAGGGCGTCCACTACGCGGAGGCCTGGGACGAGTTGCGGCGCCTCGCGGAACTGCTCAACGCGCCGGTGACGACCAGTCTTGGCGGCAAGAGCGCCTTCAACGAGGACCATCCCCTGTCGCTCGGCTCGGGCGGCCGCGCGGTGCCGAAGACGGTCCACGAGTTTCTGGGCGCGGCGGACGTCATCTTCGGCATCGGCTGCAGTTTCACGACCACGGCGTTCGGCCTCTACTTCGGCAAGTACCCGCAGGCGAAGTACCTGCACGCGACCCTCGACCCGGTCGATCTGAACAAGAACGTCGCCTCGGAATGCGTGGTGGCGGGCGACGCGAAGCTGACGCTGGCCGCCCTGATCGCCGAGCTGGAAGGCCGGTCGTTGCCGCACGCGGCCTCGCGGGCCGATTCCGTCCCGGCCGAGATCGAGCGGATCCGCTCCGGCTGGCTCGACGAGTGGATGCCGAAGCTGACCTCCGAGGGGACGCCGCTCTCGCCCTACCGCGTGCTCTGGGACCTGATGGAAACGGTCGACCGCGACAACGTGATCATCACCCACGACGCCGGCTCGCCGCGCGACCAGATCTCGCCGTTCTGGCGCAGCACGACGCCGCTCTCCTACATCGGCTGGGGCAAGACGACCCAGCTCGGCTACGGCCTCGGCCTGGCGATGGGCGCCAAGCTCGCCCAGCCCGACAAGCTCTGCATCAACGTCTGGGGCGACGCCGCGATCGGCTTCACCGGCATGGACTTCGAGACGGCCGTGCGCGAACGCCTGCCGATCCTGTCCATCCTGTTCAACAACTTCTCGATGGCGATCGAGCTGCCGATCATGCAGGTGGCGACCGAGAAGTACCGCAGCACGGACATCTCCGGCCACTACGCCGACATGGCGAAGGCCTTCGGCGGCTACGGCGAACGGGTGACCGACCCGGCGGAGGTCGTGCCGGCGATCCGCCGCGGCATCGCGGCGACCGAGTCGGGGACGCCGGCACTGCTGGAGTTCATCACCGAGAAGGAGATCGGGATCTCCAGTTATTGAAGAAGCGGAGGTTCAGGGCACGAGATCTCGTAACGGAGTGCGCGTCCCCGCCCGGCAGAAACCAGCGCGCCCATGTCTCGTAGCGCGGCCAGATCCCGCGTGGCGGTCGCCGGTGAACACCCGGCTATCGATACGTAGTTCCTGGCGGACAGCCCGCCCGCGAACCCGGTCCGCCCCTGTGCGAAGACCCGGGCGATGACCTTGCGCTGACGCTCGTTCAAGCGGTCGCCGTAGCGGTCGTGGAACCGGGTCTTGTCCAGAACGAACGCCACTTCGGCCAGGGCGATCTCCTGTGCGTGGACGATGGCGGCGGTGAAGTAGTCGAGGAACCCGCCGAGGTCGAGGTTGCCCCGGCCGACCGCTTCGAGCGCATCGTAGTAGTCGTCCCGGCTCGCATGAATGGCGGCCGCCAGACACGCAAGCGTCGGTCGGCCAAGGGACTGTGAAAGCGCGTGATCCGAGATCGCGCGGCCCACCCGTCCGTTGCCGTCCTCGAACGGGTGGATGTTCTCGAACCAGACGTGCGCGACGGCGGCGCGAACCGGTCCGGCGAACTCTCCACTGTCGCCGTTGTACCAGTCCAGGAAACGCTCCATCTCGGCGGGCACCTGGGCGGCAGGTGGCGCTTCGTAGTGAACGGTGCGCGGTCGGCCCGCATGTCGTCCGCTGACGATCTGCATCGGCTCGGGGTTGTTGCGGTAGGCCCCGCGCATGATGGTGCTCGTCAAGCGGTCGACGACGATCAGCGACTGCCAATGGCCCAGCATGTCGTGCGACAGCGGGCGATGCCAGTTCCGGCGAACGTCGACGATCAGCTCGGTAGCGCCGGCTGCCCGGTCATCGTCGTGCTCGGCGGCGACGATTTCGCCGAAATGCATGAGCAAGGACGACCGCACCGAATCGCGGTCCAGGCGTTCGCCCTCGATCGCGCTGGTGGCGATCACTTCGGAGAGCATCAGCGCGATGTGCGCGTCGGTCTGGTAGGCGTTCGACAGCGCTTCGACGCGCCCGGAAAGGCGTTCGGCCGCACGATGGAACGCCTCGACGCGTTCCGGGAACGCGGCCGGATCGAAGACGAAGCTCGGCCAATCTGGGTGCTGCCAGATCCACATGTGAGGCGATTCTACTGGTAAATCGCCTCACGAATCGCGGATTCTTGATTTGATTGGCCGCTGGAATCCCATCGCCCCTGACGCATGAGAGGCCTGCGGCTGGCTAGTCGCAGCACACCGGCGGCCCCAGCAGCGACGGCGCCGGTCCCTTGCGGGCGATCGCGCTGTCGATTGCCTTCGGCAGCACGGTGACGATCCTCTCGATCTCCTCCTCGCCGAGGATGAAGGGCGGACCCAGGCAGACGACGTCGCGGGCCGGGTCGTTGCCGCCGGGGTAGAAGAAGACGTCCATCGACAGGCCGGCGGCCACGACGGCGTTGACCAGCGAGACTTCGGCAGGAAACGGTTCGAGCGTCTCGCGGTCCTGGACGATCTCGATGCCGTAGAGCAGGCCGCGGCCGCGGACCTCGGCGACGTGGGGATGGTCGGCGAAGGTCTCCCGCAGCCGCTCGCCTAGCACCGCGCCGACGGTCGCGGCGCGTTCGACGAGTTCCTCGTCCTCGAGGATGCGCAGGACCTCGCTGGCCGCGGCGCAGGCGGGCGAGTGGGCGCCGTAGGTGAAGAACATGACGGAGTCCCCCGCCTCCGCGATGGGCGCCGTGACCTCGTCGCGGGCGCAGATCGCGACCAGGGGGGCGTAGCCGCCGGTCAGCCCCTTGCCGCCGACCAGGATGTCGGGAACCACGTCCCAGTGGTCCACGCCGAACTTGCGGCCGGTCCGGCCGTAGCCGGTCATCACTTCGTCGGCGATCAGCAGGATGCCGTGCCGCCTGCAGATGCGCGCGACCCGTTCCAGGTAGTCGCCCGGGGGCACGAGCGCGCCGGCGTTCGAGCCGACGATCGGCTCGACGACGAAGGCCGCGATCTCTTCCGGGCCGATCTCCTCGAACACCCGCTCCACTTCGTCGGCGCAGGCGATGTCGCAGCCCGGAAACGTCTTGCCCAGCGGGCAGCGCATGCAGTAGTGGGCGGGCGGCCTCGGCTGGTCGGTCTGCTCGTCGACCAGCCAGGGCTCGAAGCCCGCCCGGCGCCCCTGGTGTCCGCCGACCGCGAGCGTCGCCATCGTGGCGCCGTGGTAGGAGAGCTGCCGCCCGAACACCCGCCAGCGCTCGGGGCGCCCGGCGGAGAGGTGGTGCTGGCGAGCGAACCGGATCGCCAGGTCCATCGCCTCGGAACCGCCGCTTGCGAAAAGGACCCGGTTGATGCCGTCGGGCAGCCAGCGGGTGCGCATGCGATGGACCAGCTCCGCCCGCGCGGGGGTGGCGAAGGGAGGCACGATGTAGTCCGTCTGTGCCGCGGCTTGCGCGTAGGCCTCCGCCACTTCACGCCGGCCGTGGCCGATGTTCGAGACGATGGCGCCTCCTGCGGCGTCGAGGATCCGGCGGCCGTTGGGCGTGATCATGTAGCAGCCCTCGGCGGCCGCCACCTCCAGCGGCGCCTTGCCCTGGCCCAGGAAGGGGTAGTCGTGGGCGTGCGCCAGACCGGTGCTCGCGGTCGGTCGGGAATCGGCGGTGTCCATGACTTGAGAATAGCCCCTTGGTGGGCTTGTAGACTGGCGCGCGCGGCGCGGCGGCCGTCGGAGCATGAACGGAATCCACGACATGGGCGGCATGCACGGCTTCGGCCGCGTGGACCGGCGTCCGGACGAGACCCTGTTCCCGGAGCCCTGGCAGGGGCGGGTGTGCGCTCTCGCCGGCTACGCGATGGGGGCCGGGTTGGCGAACCTCGACGCCTTCCGCCATGCGATCGAGCGGATGCCGCCCGATCGTTACCTCTCGGATGGCTACTACGGTCGCTGGCTCTACGCGCTGGAGACCCTGGCGGCCGAACGGCTGGGCGGCGACGCGGGCGTTGAGCGGTCTGAACACGTGGGCTCGGTGGTTCGCGAGATCGACCGCGAGCCCCGGTTCGCGGCCGGCGACGCGGTGCGCACCTGGAACCGCCATCCGGAGGGGCACACGCGGTTGCCCGGCTACGCGCGCGACCGCAGGGGCGTGATCGCCGAGGTCCATCCGGCCTGCGTCTATCCCGACACGAACGCCGACGGCCGGGGCGAGTCGCCGGAGTACCTCTACACCGTTGCTTTCGAGAGCCGGGAGCTCTGGGGCGAGGAGGCGGAGGACGGCGCCACGGTCTACATCGATCTGTTCGAGCCGTACCTGGAGGCGACCGAATGACTGCCGATCACCGGCACGGAAGCGAATCCCCGGCAACCCGCACCGAGGCGATCGAGGCGCTCCTGGTGGAGAAGGGGCTGGTCCAGTCCGCCGCCGTCGATGCGCTGGTCGAGCGCTACGAGCAGGACATCGGGCCGCTGCGAGGCGCCCGGGTGGTGGCCGAGGCCTGGACCGACCCCGCGTTCAGGGCGCGGCTGCTCGAGGACGGCATGCCGGCTATCCGGGAGCTCGGATTCGGCGACAACACGGACTCCCACGTCGCTCGCCTGGTGGTCAAGGAGAACACGGACTCCGTCCACAACCTCGTCGTCTGCACCCTCTGCTCGTGCTATCCGTGGGCGGTGCTCGGGCTGCCGCCGGCCTGGTACAAGTCGCCCGCCTACCGGGCGCGCGCGGTGCGCGAGCCGCGGCGGTTGCTCGCGGAACTGGGGCTCGACCTGTCGGCGGACGTCGAAGTGCGGGTCTGGGATTCGAGCGCGGAAGTCCGCTACATGGTTCTGCCGCAGCGGCCGGAAGGCACGGACGGCCTGGGCGTCGAGGAACTGACCGGCCTCGTCAGCCGCGACTCGATGATCGGCGTCGAGCGGCCCTGACGCGCGAGATGAGCCTGCCGGTCCGCCTCGACGAGGACGGCGCGATGGCGCCTCCGCGGGAGAACGGGGAGCTGGCGTTCAGCGCGCCCTGGGAGAGCCGTCTGTTTGGCCTGACGATGGCGCTGGTGGAGGCTGGACGCCTCGACTGGGAGGTCTTCCGCGGGCGATTGATCGGCGCGATCGCTGCCTGGGAAGCAACTACTCGCGACGAGGAGTGGAACTACTGGCAGCGCTGGCAGGAAGCTTTCGAGGGCTCGCTCGAAGCGGCGGGCCTCGTTGCGGCGCCGGAGATCGACCGTTTGACCGGACAACTCGCGGCCCGGCCGCACGGGCACGATCACGGGCATGGCCACGATCACGACCACCGCCACGATGATCATCACGAACACGCAATGGAGAACGACGAATGACGGCTCAACTTCTCGCAGGCCAACCGGTGGCCGAGGCGGTGCTGGCGGAAGTCGC
The DNA here is from genome assembly GCA_965116955.1 of Thermoanaerobaculia bacterium. Classification (GTDB taxonomy): domain Bacteria; phylum Acidobacteriota; class Thermoanaerobaculia; order Multivoradales; family Multivoraceae; genus Multivorans. Next base: position 1,592,155 of record OZ220742.1, read on the forward strand.
GGAACGGGTCGAGGAACTCGCTTCGGCGGGCGTCAGGCCGGGCCTGGGGACGATCCTCGTCGGCGACGATGCGGCCTCCGCGGGCTACGTCCGCAAGAAGCACGAGACATGCGAGGAGGTGGGGATCGCCTCGTTCAACGCCGAGATCCCGGCGGACGCCGGCCAGGCGGCGCTGCTCGCGGCCGTCGACCGCTTCAACGCGGACCCGGAGGTCGACGCCTACATCATCCAGCACCCGGTGCCTTCCGGCTTCGACTTCAACGAAGCCCTCGCGCGCATGGACCCGAAGAAGGACGCGGACGGCCTGCACCCGGTGAACCTCGGCAAGCTCGTGCTGCAGGAGAAGGGCCCGGTGCCCTGCACGCCGGCCGGTATCCAGGCGATGCTGATGCACTACGGAATCGACATCGGCGGTCGTGAGGTGGTCGTCCTGGGCAGGGGGCCGACCCTGGGCCGGCCGCTCGCGCTGCTGCTCACCCTGAAGCAGCCCGGCGCGAACGCCGTGATCACGGTCGTGCACACGGGCGCGAAGGACGTGACCCCGTTCACCCGCCGCGCCGACATCGTGGTCGCGGCGCTCGGCGTGCCGCGCTTCGTGCAACCGGAGATGGTCAAGCCGGGCGCCGTCGTCGTCAGCGGCGGCATCAGTTGGGAGGGCAGGAAGCTCCTGCCCGACGTCGACGAGTCCGTCGGCGAGGTCGCGAGCTGGATCACGCCGCGGCTTGGCGGTGTCGGTCCGACGACGGTGGCGATGCTGCTGCGGAACACGGTGCTGGCGGCGTCGGATCGGGGGGCGTGAAGTGAGACCTTTGCTGTTGACCCTTCTCCTTGTCGCAGCGCCGGCCGGCGCGCAGGAGCTGATCGGATTCCACCCCGACCGCGTCGAGGCGCAGCGCGAGATGGAGCAGCACGCCGACGACTGGATCGTCGCGGACGAGCTGCTCGAGTGGAACCGGCTGATGACCCCGCGGCCTCATCATGCTGGGGCGCCGCAGACGGAAGCGAACGCGCGCTGGATGGTCGAGCGGTTCACGGAGTGGGGCTTCGACGCCGAGATCGAGACCTTCGACGTTCTCTTCCCGACCCCGCGGCTGCGGTCGCTGACCCTGCTGGAGCCGACGCGGTTCGAGGCGTCGCTGGTCGAGGAGCCGGCGGCGGGCGACGGCACCGCGGAGGTTGCGGTGGCTGAAGGGTTGCCGCCCTTCAACGCCTTCTCGGCCGACGGCGACGTCACCGGGGAGCTGGTCTACGTGAACCGGGGCGTGCCCGAGGACTACGAGGTGCTGGAGCGGCTGGGCATCGACGTCCGGGGGAAGATCGTGATCGTCCGCTACGGCGGCTCCTGGCGCGGGATCAAGCCGAAGGTCGCCTACGAGCGGGGTGCGATCGGCTGCCTCATCTTCAACGATCCGGGCGACGACGGCTACAGCCAGGGCGCCGGGTATCCCGACGGCTCGTTCAAGCACGCGAGCGCGGTGCAGCGGGGTTCGGTGCTCGACCTTCCGCGCCGTCCGGGCGATCCCCTGACACCGATGCGGGGCGCCGTCGACGGGGTGCCGCGGCTCACGCGGGAGGAGGCGGATACGTTGATGCGGATCCCGGTGCTGCCGATCGCATGGCGGGACGCGCAGCCTCTGCTCGAGGCGCTGGGGGGCGAGACCGCGCCCGGCGCCTGGCGCGGCGGCCTGCCGATCACCTACCGGATCGGCCCGGGCCCCGCCCGTGTGCGGCTCCAGCTCGAGTTCGACTGGAGCCTGGCGCCGGCGCACAACGTGATCGCCCGCATGCCGGGCGCGGAGAGGCCGGACCAGTGGATCCTGCGTGGCAACCACCACGACGCCTGGGTGATCGGCGCCCGGGATCCGATCAGCGGCCTGGTCGGTCTGATGGCCGAGGCCAAGGCGCTTGGACGGCTGGCCCGGGAAGGCCACCCGCCGCGGCGGACGGTCGTCTACGCCGCCTGGGACGCCGAGGAGCCGGGTCTGCTCGGTTCGACCGAGTGGGCCGAGCACCACGCCGAAGAGTTGCGCGAGCACGCGGCGGTCTACATCAACTCGGATTCGAACAGCCGCGGTTTCCTGCGGGCGGGCGGCTCTCACGCCCTCGAGACCCTGGTCAACCAGGTCGCCGTTGACGTCGAGGATCCTCAGACGGGTGTCAGTGTGGGCGAGCGCCTGCTCGCGTTCCGGCGGGTCAACGGCAGCCCCGCGGAGTACGAGCGCCTCCAGTACTCGGGACGACTGCGGATCGCGGCGCTGGGGTCGGGCTCGGACTACTCTCCGTTCCTGCAGCACCTCGGCGTGTCGTCGCTGAATGTCGGCTACGGCGGCGAGGGTTCAGGCGGCGAGTACCACACCGCTTTCGACACGTTCGACTTCTTCAGTCGGTTCGTCGACCCCGGTGCGGTCTACGGCGCCGTGCTTGCCCGCACCGGGCTGCGCCTGACGCTGCGGCTCGCCAACGCCGACGTGCTCCCGTTCGAGTTCGGCACGACCGCCGCGACCGCCGGCCGGTACATCGACGAGGTGGCGGACCTGGCCGACGAGGAGCGCCGGAAGATCGAGCGTGAGAGGGAGCTTCAGGGCAGCGCCGCTCTGCGCCTGGCGGCCGATCCAACGAAACCGTTCGTCGAGCCGGAGGTGGATCCGCCGGCGCCCCACCTGAACTTCGCTCCGCTCAGGAACGCGCACGATCGTCTCGGGCGGGCGGCCAAGGCTGCGGATCGCGCCCTGGCCGAGGCGGCACGGAGTGGGGACGAGGCCACGCAGGCGGCGCTCGACGAGCTGGTCACGAAGAGCGAGCGCCGGCTGACCCGGAGCGAAGGTCTGCCGCGCCGACCCTGGTTCCGGCACCATCTCTACGCGCCGGGCATGTACACCGGCTACGGTGTCAAGACGTTGCCGGGAGTGCGGGAGGCGATCGAGCAGCGCGACTGGGAGGAGGCCCAGTGGCAGATCGACATCGCCGCCAGCGTACTGGCCGCTTACACTGAGCAGTTAGAACAGGTAGCCGGGCTACGGAGTCCGTAGAACCGTAGCCCGGCCACCTGGGGGCCGGCGTCCGCGGGTCGACTTACGCGGCCGCCGTACGAACTGTTGAGCGCAGGAGGCTGTAGCCGCTGCCGTCGACGCGACGGCGGCTTTCGACGTCCCGCTTGATGTCCTGAGCCCAGGCGCTTTCCGCGGCGCGCGGGCCCGCGATCAGGGAGAGAATCTCGGAACCGAAGCCCGAACCGTACGAGAAGGCGGCCACCTGTTCACCGGCCTTCAGACCCTGGAGGGCGTGCGCGACCGCGATCCAGAGCGAGGCGGTGTACGAGTTGCCGGAGAGCTGGTTCCAGCGCATCGCCGGTTCTACCTTGTCGTTGTAGATCTGCTCGATCCGCTCGGCCGTCCAGCCGGCGACCTCGCCGACGAGGTGGAAGGCCTTCTTGACCATCTTCGGGAACGGCACGTGGAAGCAGATCGCCGAGAACTGCTCCAGCACCTCGGCCGGGTTTTCTCCCCGGGTGAGGGCGGAGAAGCACTCCTGGGCCGCCTTCTTGTAGCACTCGAGGCTCAGCTTGCCGTCGACGCGCGGATAGGCCTCGCCGACGGGGCGGTAGAAGTCGAACGCCGGCTGGCTCCAGGCGTGAGACTCGACTCCCACGGAGGCGATCTCGGGACGTTCCACGACGAAGGCGACGGCGCCGGCGCCCTGGGTCGGTTCGCCGGGGTCGCCCTGCTCGTAGAGCGCGATGTCGGCGGCGACGACCAGGGCCGCCTTGTCGCGTGCGGCGCCGGACATGCGCCACTCGCAGGCCTGGCGCAGGGCCAGGGTGCCGCCATAGCAGGCGTGCTTGACCTCGTAGGAACGGATGTTCCCGGCAAGGCCGAGCTCATCGGCCACGAAGGCGGAGAGGGGCCGGCTCATGTCGACCGCGGTTTCCGTGCCGACGGCGATCATGCCGATGTCCTCCAGGTCGCCCTCCCAGCGGGAAAGGGCGCGCCGGGCCGCTTCGGAGGCCAGGTCGACGATGCTGAACTCGGGCGGGCAGAGGGAGATCTCGGAGCATCCCAGCCCGATGCGGTACTTGTCCGGGTCGACGCCGCGAAGCGATGCGAGTTCCTCCACCGGCATGGCCAGGGGCGGCAGGTGGAGTCCGATGGAAGCGATGCCCGTGTCGATCTTGCTCATTCTGTCTCTCCTCGCTGAATCGGGGTGATCTGGTGACGCGTGCTGGCTCTGGATTGGACCGAAAGTGTCGCCGATCAGCCGGTACGAAATGAAACGAGAAGGGGACAATAGCACGAAAATCCTGGCTGCGGGAGTTTTTCTTTTCGAAATATACCTGAACTATTGGAAGTTTCAGGAATCCGTGAAAGTCCGCTCCTGGGGCGCACTCGTGGGCTGATCGTCGCCGCTTCGCGGCGCGCTCTGTCCGCGAGCCAGAGGACCCGCGGCTACATGCTGCGGGCGCAGCGGAAGCCGGTGTTGTCGAGGCCGGAATCGGGCGCGGAGTGGTTCCGGTTCGCGTTCCGGTAGCCCTCGCAGTAGCTCGCCGCGCAGAGCCAGGAACCGCCCTTCAGGACCTTCTCGCCGCCGGCGCCACCCGGCCGGTACCAGTCGTCGCACCACTCCCAGACGTTGCCGCCGAGGTCGAAGACGCCCAGTGCGTTCGGGGGATAGGAGCCGACCGGCGCCAGGTAGGTATGGCCGTCGGCCGCGTCGTCCCGTACGGGAAAGTCGCCCTGCCAGACGTTCCCAACCCACTCGCCTTCCGGGGCGGGTTCGTGGCCCCAGGGGTAGCGGGAGCGTCCTTCGCCGGCGTTGCCCGCACCGGCGGCCAGGTCCCATTCCGCCTCGGTCGGCAGGCGCTTGCCGCTCCACTCGCAGTAAGCCTTCGCGTCTCCCCAGCTCACGTGGACGACGGGAAGGTCGGCCTGAGCCTCGGAGCCGGGACCTCCGGGATGACGCCAGTAGGCGCCTTCGACGGCCAGCCACCAGGGAGTCGCGGCTACGCGCTGTTCCTGGTCGGGGTTCGCGGTGGCTTCCGGATGGAAGACGAGGGACCAGCCCCAGCGCTCGGCTTCCGTCTCGAAGCCGGTCGCTTCGACGAACGCGGCGAAGTCGCGGTTCGTCACTTCGTAGACATCCAGATCGAAGGCGGCGACTTGCTGATCCCCGCCGGGACGGGGAACGGCGCCCGCGGGCACGCGGACCATCCCTTCGGACGGCGGCGCCGTCGCGATCGCCTGCGCGGTAGTCGACGCCTCCGGGACGCTCTGCCCGGAGTCGCCGCATGCGACGGCAGTGAGCAGCCCTACCGCCAGCAGCAGCCGCATCGCCCTCATGGCCTCCACCCGAAGCGATCCAGGTCGATGCGGCCCCGGCGGTCGAAAACGACACCCTCCTCCTGAAGCAGGAAGCGTTGCCGTTCCACGCTCTCGAGCGGGTCGAAGCCGCGTTCGCTGATCGAGCCCCTGACGTTGACCACGCGGTGCCACGGCACGCTCTCGTCGTTCAGGCGGGCCAGGGTGTAGCCAACCTGCCGGGCGTTGCGCGGGCGATTCGCCAGCGCGGCGATTTGACCGTACGTGGCCACCCGGCCCTCCGGAATCAGCCGGACGATGCGCTTGAAGGTCTCGTGCAAGCCGTTCGGGCTCTGATCTCCTGGTGTCATCGTTGTCGGGCTGCGTGTTACCTTGAGGTCAGGGATGTCCTCCGCCGACCGAGGTCACAGCCGCCTCGACCGGCGGCGCAACTACGCCGCCCTCCTGGCCCACGGCCTGCTCGGGATGACGGGGTTCCGGCTGCTCCAGGCCCCGACCTTCCTGCCAACCTACATCAACCTCCTGACGGGCGCCAATGCCGCGGTGGGCGTGGCTTCAGCCTGTCAGAGCCTGGGCATGTTCGTGTCGCCGCTCCTGAGCGCCGCGCTGATCGAGCACCGCCGACACGTCAAGTGGGTTGCCTTGCTGTTCGGCGGCGTGATGCGGTTCCAGATGCTGCTGCTGGCGCTGGTGGCGCTGTTCGCTCCGGTCGAGGTCGCGGTGTTCCTTGTCTGGCCGGTGTTGCTGGTGTGGGGCTTCTCCAGCGGGATGCAGATGGTCGCGTTCAACCTGCTGTTCGCGAAGTCGGTACCGGTCGGTCGCCGGGGGCGGCTCCAGGGAACGCGAAATCTCGCAGCGGGGACCTCGGTCATCCTGCTCTCGGTGGCCGCGGGCTGGGTGCTGGACCGGTACGGCTTTCCCCGCGGCTACGGCCTGACCTTCCTGGGCGCCGCACTGCTGGCCGCGACCGGACTTGCGTTCATGGGCTTCATTCGCGAGCCCGCGGCCCTCGATGTCCACGACGCGGGACTCGACCTGCGCGCCCGGTTGGGCAAGCTGCCGGATCTCCTGCGCTCCGACCCGCACTACGCCCGCTTCCTCACGGCACGGTTGCTGACCGGCGCCGGCCGGGGCGCCCTGCCGTTCTACGTCCTCCTCGTGGGTGAACGGTTCGGCGTCAGCGGCGCGCGTCTGGCCGGTCTGACCATCACTTTCGCGGCCGCGCAGTCGGTGGGTGCGCTGGTCTGGGGCCTGCTGGGCGACCGCTCCGGATACCGCGCCGTCTACGTGCTGGCGCTCGGTTCGTGGATTCTCGGCAGCCTGACCGTCCTCTGGGCGCCCGCTTTCCCGTTCGCGTACGCCGTCTTCCTGCTGGTGGGTGCGGGGTTCTCCGGCGTGATGCTGGCGTCCCAGAACCTCGTCCTCGAGTTCGGCCGCGAGCGTGACCGTCCCATGCGGATCGCCGCCACCCACTCGCTGGCAGAGGCGAGCGGCGTGGCGGGGTTCCTGACCGCCGGCGTTGTCAGCCAGCTGGCGCCGATCGAGACCGTCTTCCTGATCGCGACCGTCCTGCATCTGCTGGCGCTACGGAAGTTGATCCGCATCGAAGACCCGCGGCGGGCGGCGCGGCAGGCCACCGCGGACCACGCCTGAAGCGGCGATCGGCCAGGCCGCCGCTGCCTGTCAACCGGACTCTGGCACGACCCTTGCTTGTTCCCTGTGTGTCGGGATAGCAAGCGTCATCCCGAAGATGTGGAAACCATCGGAGGAGGTCCCCTCCAAACAGATTCCTTCCTCAACAGCGAGCCAACCGGCGGCGCGGCCGCGTGCTCGACACGCTTGGTCAGCCGTTTGCCAGTGCCGATATGCCGGTAGAGCCTCCTGCTCGGAACCACTGACTCGCGCGTTCACGACGCGACGAGCCCTTCCAGAATCCTTCCAACCGGACCTCCTCCGCGCCACGTCCTCAGTTTGTTCTCCTGGTCGCCGTTGCCGCCATCGACTGGCGGCAGCGGCGCCAAACCGCGCCAGAATGGCGCGGTCGCGCGAAGCGCCACCGCGTACCGGCCGCGATTCAGAGGCTGAGGCGTTCGTCCAGGTAGCTCGGCACGGCGTCGAGCGACAGCCGCTCCTGGGCGCCCGTGTCGCGGTCACGGACCGTGACCGTCCGGTCCTCGACGGTCTGGCCGTCGACGGTGAAGCAGTACGGGGTCCCGGCCTCGTCCATCCGCGCGTAGCGCTTGCCGATCGACTGTTTCGCGTCGTACTGGATGCGGTAGCGGCGGCGCAGTTCGAGGTAGAGGGACTCGGCGAGCTCCGGCATGCCGCCCTTGTTGACCAGGGGGAAGACGCCGGCGTGGATCGGCGCCAGGCGGTGAGGGAAGCGCATCAGCTCGGAGGAAGGCCGGCTCTCGTCGACCGAGTAGGCCTCGCAGAGCAGTGCCAGTACGCCTCGGGTCAGGCCGGCGGCGGGTTCGATCACGTGCGGCACGAACCGTTCCCGCGTCTCCGGGTCGAAGGTCTCCAGCTTGACGCCGCTCCATTCCTGGTGCTGCTCCAGGTCGAAGCTGCCGCGGTGGGCCACGCCCTCCAGTTCGCCGTACTCCGGCTCGGTGAACGGGTACTGGTACTCGACATCGAAGGTGCCCTCGCCGGTCTGGGCGTAGTGGGCGAGTTCTGACGCCTCGTGACGGCGCAGGCGCAGACGGTCCCCGGCCAGACCGAGATTGCTCCACCAGTCCATCCGCTGCTTCGTCCAGAACTCGAACCAGAGTCTGGCTTCGGACGGATGGCAGAAGAACTCCATCTCCATCTGCTCGAACTCGCGGGTACGGAAGGTGTAGTTCCTGGGCGTGACCTCGTTGCGGAAGGCCTTGCCGATCTGCGCGATACCGAATGGCAGCCGGACCCGTGAGGTGTCCAGCACGCCCTTGTAGTTCAGGAAGATGCCCTGGGCCGTTTCGGGGCGCAGGTAGGCGGTGTTCTCCTCGCCGGAGGCGGCGCCGACGAAGGTCTTGAACATCAGGTTGAAGTCGCGCGCTTCGGTCAGCGTTCCCGCCTCTGATGCGCCGGGGGCCCAGACGTGAACCCGTTCGGACTCGTCGAGTTCGGAGAGGGGAAGCGACTCGAAGTCGTCGACGCTCGGCCGGCCGCGCATCGCCTTGCGGGCGGTCTTCACCGCCGGATCCGGTTCGCCCTCCAGGTAGGCGAAGTACGCGGGCGCCTCCAGCTCCCGCTTCGGTCGCAGGACGTGCAGGTGGTCGGCCCGGAAGCGGGCCTTCGTTTCGCGGCAGTCGACCATCGGATCGGAGAAGCCGCCGACGTGGCCGCTCGCCTCCCAGGCCCTCGGGTTCTGGATGATCGAGGAGTCGATGCCGACGATCGACAGCGGCGAGCCGTCGGGTCCGAGCGGCGGGCACTCGACCATGTCGCGCCACCAGGCGTCGCGCAGGTTGTTCTTGAGCTGGACGCCGAGCGGGCCATAGTCCCAGAACCCGTTGATCCCGCCGTAGATGTCGGAGGCCGGGAACACGAATCCGCGGCGCTTCGCGAGCGCCACGATGCGTTCCATCCGTTCGCTGCCTGTGGGTTGGGCCATCGCGCCTCCAGCTCCCGGTCCGGCGGGAAGCGAGACACAGTAGCAGCTTGCTACGATGCCTTCTTCCACCTTCCCCGTCAGGAGCAAGATCGATGGCAACCGCGCCCGCAACCGCGACCCTGGAGCAGCCGCTGGCCCACCCCCTCCGCCCCGAAGGCGACTGGCGTCATGTCTTCTCGTACCACCCGATGGACGTGGAGATCGAGCGCGCCGAAGGCGTGTACATCTACGACCGGGAGGGCAACCGCTACTTCGACGTCTCCGGTGGGCCGATGGCGGTCAACCTGCCGCACAACCACCCGAGGATGAAACGCGCGATCGCGGCCCAGCTCGAGGACTACGCCTACACCCATCCGTCGTTCGCGAGTCCCAAGCGGGCCGAGTTCTGCCGGTTGCTGGCGGAGATCACACCGGCCGACCTCGATCACACTTACCTGGTCTCGGGTGGGTCGGAAGCGGTGGAGACCGCGATCAAGCTGGCGCGCCAGGCTCAGATCGCGCTCGGCAACCCGGCGAAGTACAAGATCGTCAGCCACCGCGACTCGTACCACGGCATGACGCTCGCCACTCTCGGCGTGTCGCACAACCCCGCCAGCCAGTCACGCTTCGAGCCGATGTTGCCGAAGTGGCCCGGCATCCGGCAGTACTCGGACTTCGACCGGCCGGAGGGGATGAGCCGGGAGGAGTGGGGCGTCGAGTGCGCCCAGGCGCTGGAGACCGCGATCCACTACGCCGGTCCCAAGACCGTCGCCGCGTTTCTGGCGACGCCCCACGGTTGCGGCGCGGACTACGCCTGCGTGCCGCCGGACAGCTACTGGCGCACGATCCGGGAGATCTGCGACCGCCACGAGGTGCTGATCATCGCCGACGAGGTCGTCACCGGCTTCGGCCGTACCGGGAAGTGGTTCGCCATGGATCACTTCAGCGTCGATCCCGACATCGTGACGATGGCCAAGGGCATCTCGAGCTGCTACGTGCCGTTCGGCGCGGTGTCGGTGTCCAGCCGGCTGAACGAGCCCTTCGAGAAGGGCTACTCCTTCGTGCACGGCTTCACGTTCGGCGGCCACCCACTGGGTTGCGCGGCGGCTTGCGAAGCGATCCACATCATCCGTGACGAGAAGCTGATCGAGAACTGCAACGAGCAGAGCCCGCGCCTCTTCTCCTACCGCGACGAGCTGCTCTCCCATCCGACGGTAGCCGACGTTCGGGGCTGGGGTCTGATGATGGCCATCGAGCTCGTCGCCGACAAGGAGACGATGGCGTTCTTCGACAAGAGCGTCGATGCCCAGACGCTCTTCCAGTCCCTGGCGCTCAAGAACGGCCTGGCGATGTACAGCTCGCTCTACGGAGCCGCCCGCCATCCCGCGATGGCCCGCGGTCTGCCGATCTGGGTGGCGCCGCCGCTCTCGATCGACTCCGGCGAGGTGGACGAGATGATGGGCAGGCTGCTGACGATGCTCTCCGAGTGGGAGAGCGCCGTCCTGTAGCGGCGATCAGTTCTCTTCGGCTCTCTCTGCCAGGCGCCTCTCCAGTTCGGCGAGCCGCTCCTTCAGGCTCTCGAGACGGTCTTCCAGTGCCTTCATGTCGGGGCGTCGCTCGTGGAGGAAGCGCTGGACGTGCTCGTGGCGCTCCTTCCACTCGTCGCCGTCGAAGTACTCCTGGATTGTCTCGTGCACGTTCTCGGGGCTGACGAAGACGTCGATTTCCCCGTCGCCGTCCAGGTCTTCGCTCCCCCGGAGGAAGGAGAAGTAGTTGGCCCTGAGGTCGGGTCGCGGTCGCTCGTCGAGGGTCGTGCTGAGCGTCTCGACCTTGCCGTCGCGCCAGACCTCGAGGTCCGCCGGATCTCCGGCTTCCGCCTTCCGCACCATGCTCGTCAGCTTCCGTGAACTCGTCACGTCCTCGCCGTCGAAGCGGGTGAGGATGTCGCCGACCTGGACGCCGGCGCGGGATGCCGGGCTGTCCTCCATGACGTTCGAGATCATGACTCCGCTGCCCTCGGGCACGCCGAAGTGAGCCCTCAGGGGCTCATTCAGGTTGACGAGTTCGACACCGAGGTAGGCGCCGCCCCAATGCAGGGCAAGTGTCGGCCGGACGCGATGGGCCATTTCCCGGGCCTTGTCCTGGGCCGAAGCGGCGAGTTTGACCGCCAGCACGCGGGCCTCCTCCGCGTCCTCGAGGACCTCGACTTGCCCATCCCCGAGCACCATGACCCGGACGGAGCGCTTCTCCTCTTCGGGTTCCTGCGCGAAGGCTGCGACGCCCGAGCCTGCCGCGAGGACAGCGGCCAGGGTCGTGACGAGAGTGAGTCGGGTGGAGGAACCGGGGACGACGAAACGGCTCGTGGTCATGGCGAAGTACTCCTATTGGATTCTGCGGCTTCCGGTAGACGCAAGGCTGACGGGAAGCGGTTCGATGTCGCGGAGGTCGAAGAGGACCTCGGTCTGGGGATCGATGGAAACCGGTACGAAGGGCTGCGTGTCCTCGGCGAGGCGGTGGAGGGATTCCAGCTCCCGGCTCAGTTCCTGGTACTCCGACCGGAGTTGTTCAAGGCTCTCCGCGGTGACCGACGCCGGTTCGGAGGGCGCGGACTGCCGTGCCCACCAGGCGCCGGTCGCGGCCGATACGACGACGACCGCGACGGCGGCCGCGGCCAGCCTCAGACGCGGCGCGGACTGTGGAGCCTGGTCCGTCCGTACCTGGCGCAGCACCTCGGCGGTGAAGCCATCCGAGGCCTCCTCGCGGGGCAGGTGTTTCAGGTCGAGCTGGTCGGTCACTTCGATCCTCCGTTCCAGTAGTCGTGGAGGTGTTCTCGCAGCAGGTCCTTGGCGCGATGGACCCGGGACTTGACGGTTCCCTCGCGACAGCCGAGCGCCTTGGCGATGCGGGCGTAGGGCCAGCCCTCGATCTCACGGAGCACGACGGGCGCGCGATAGTGGAGAGGCAATCGTCGGATCGCGGCGGTGACGGCGTCAACGGCCTCGTCGCACAATGCCGCTCCCTGCGGTGACAGCGCCGGCGGCCGGAGCCGCTGCTCGGCCGCGAGTGACGGCAGCAACCCCCGCCAGCGGGCGGCCCGGCGCTCTTCGCTGCGCAGTTGGTTCGTGGCGATCCGGAACAGGAAGGCCTGAAACTGGCCCCGCTCCCGGTAACGGCCGGCCGAGCGGTAGACCCGCACGAACGCTTCCTGCGCCAGGTCTTCGGCACGCTCGCGGCTGCGGGTCATCCGGGTCAGGTAGTTCACGAGGGGATCCTTGTAGCGGTTCACGAGGTCGGCGAAGGCCTGCTCGTCACCGTCCTTGACGCGAGCCATGAGCGCGCCGTCCTCCAGCGCACGATCCACCCGTACCGCCTCTGGTGTGGCGGTCATCTGCGCCGCGGCGCGTCGGGGTCTCACCGTCGGCGCCGCCAGCGGGTCGGGCCTCAGCGCGGCCACCGGCATCTCACTGGTTACAACGCGCGAGGGCCGGAACTGTTCCCACGCTGGGTGAGCGGGTGTTCGCCCGCTACACTCCGGACCTTCCCTGGAGAGTCAGGAACGAGGAGGAACCCGCATGACCGTAGCCGAGATGAAGACCGCCCCCGAGCCGGAGTTCCGGGTCGACGTCCAGGACCGCGTCGCCCTGCTGACGCTGAACCGACCCAAGAAGCTGAACGCCCTGTCCGCCGAAATCACGCGGGGTCTTCAGGAAGAGGTGCCGCGGCTGGCGGCCGATCCCGACATCGGCGTGATCGCCCTCATCGGCGAAGGCCGCGCCTTCTGCGCCGGCGGCGACGTTTCGGGCATGGGCGGGTCGAGCGGCGCCCCATCGACCCTCGAGGAACGCATCGACAGTCTGCGGCGCGGCCAGGAAGCCGCCTGGCTCGTCCACTCGGTGCCGAAGGTGACGATCGCCATGGTCAACGGCTTCGCGATGGGCGCCGGCCTCGGTCTCGCGGCGAGCTGCGACCTTCGCCTGGCCTCGAGCGCGGCGAAGTTCGGCACCGCCTACTCCAAGGTCGGATTCGGCGGCGACTGGGGTACGACCTGGCAGCTCACGCGGCTGGTCGGCCCGGCGGTGGCCAAGGAGCTGTTCTTCACGGCGGACATCATCGACGCCGAGGAGGCGCGCCGCATCGGTCTCGTCAACCGCATCTACGACGCGGAGACCTTCCGCGACGAGGCGATGGAGTACGCGTCGCGGCTCGCTCACGGACCGCTCGTGAGCTATCGCTGGATGAAGGAGAACGTGAACCTCGCGGTCAACTCGGACTTCCGGTCCATCCTCGACCGCGAGGCCATCTCTCACATCCGCTGCGGCCAGACGGACGACCACAAGGAAGGCGTCACCGCGTTCATGGAGAAGCGGGCGCCGAAGTTCACGGGGCGCTGACGTGAAAGCGCCCGAAGCTCTCGCGAGCTTCGGGCGTTCAGGCCGCCTGGCGTTGCCGGCACCTTTGCCGGCGCGGCGACCGCCTAGAAGGAGAAGCCGATCCCGGCGAGGAAGTCGACGGGCTGTTCGGGCAGTGCGTCGTCATCCAGTGCGTCGACGTAGCTGACGAACGCCGACCACGCGCCGCCGGAGAGACCGAACGTCACGTTGCCGTCGTACATGCCGCCGGAGGCTCCGCCATAGGCGGCGGCGAAGTCGTCGCCGGCGTAGCCGGCCGAGACATCGACACTCCAGGCCAGTGCATCGCTCACGTCGCCGCCGAACGAGACGCCGACGTTGGCGTAGAAGTCCTTGACCTCGTCGATGTCGTAGTAGACGGAGATACTGGGGGACGCGGTCACGTCAAAACCGAGGGACAGGTAAACCTCGCGGGTGCCGGCGAAGGACGTGTTCGGGAACAGGTACTCGATGAAGCCGACCTCGGCGGAGACCGCGTCCGAGCCGAAACCGTAGGAGGCGGTGAGATCGATCTCGTTGAACTCGCCGCTCATGTCGTTCGCGTCGTCGATGTCGAGATTGCCCCAGACATTGATCGCGAAGCCGCTGTCGTTCGAGGCGGTGACCGACGGCTGCCACACGGCCCCGTCGGTGAAGGTGATGCCCCGCCACACATAGGCGGACGCGAAATCGAGGCTGTACGAGGCATCCGCGGACGCCGGCGCGGCCGCCAGGCCGAGCGCGGCTACGGTGGTCAAGAGAATGGCTGATTTCCGGAACATTGGGGTAGAACCTCCTTGAAAGGGCAAATTGCCGGTTAGGCGGCTTCGTAGCAACACGGGTGCCAACAGTAGGGTCAGCGCCCATCCTCCGTCGGCAACCCTTGTTGCCACTCAGGTTCCAGGCCCTCCTCGCTTGACTTCCCGTGGCCCTGCACCACTCTATACGCTACAAATTTGTATCAACACAGGTTGCGGCCGACAAACGTGATCCTCGACGCAATCCAGTCAGCGGAGGCGCCCCGGAGGGGGATGCCGCGTCCGCTGGGGCCCTCCCCCTCCGGGGCGCCTCCGCTGACGGCCGCTTCAGTTCGCGTAACGGCTGGGGTCGATGCCGTACTTCTTGATCTTGTAGCCGGTGATGCGGGGTGTGGTGCGGAGCTTGCGCGAGGCGGCGGCGATGTTGCCGCGGGCGCTCTTGAGCGCGTCGCGCAACAGGTCCCGCTCGTAGTTCTCGACCAGGTACTGGAAGCTCCCCGGGGGCTCGGTGCCGGAGCTCTCCGCGGTCTGGAGAGTCGGCGGCAGGTGGTGGGGATGGATGACGTCGTCCCTCGCCACGAGGACGGCGCGCTCGATGCAGCTTTCCAGCTCGCGGACGTTGCCGGGCCAGTGGTAGCTCATCAGCATGTCGATCACGGCGCTCGAGAGCCGGCGCACGTTGCCGCCGTTGACGCGCGCGTAGCGCTCGAGAAAGAAATCGGCCAGTTGGACGATGTCCGACTTGCGCTTGCGCAACGACGGCACGTGGATCGGGAAGACGTTCAGACGGTAGAACAAGTCCTCGCGGAACGCGCCGTTCACGGTCATCGCGGACAGGTCCTTGTTCGTCGCGGCAATGATCCGCACGTCCGCTCGCAGGGTCCGCGTGCCGCCGACCCGCTCGAACTCGCGTTCCTGCAGCACGCGCAGCATCTTGATCTGGATCAGCAGCGGCACGTCGCCGACCTCGTCCAGGAAGATCGTGCCGGTGTGGGCGAGTTCGAAGCGGCCCTTTCGTTGCTGGATCGCGCCGGTGAAGGCGCCGCGCTCGTGCCCGAACAGCTCGCTCTCGATCACGCTTTCGGGCAGCGCGGCACAGTGGACCTTGACGAAGGGGCGGTCCGACCGAGCGCTGTTGTAGTGGATGGCCTGGGCGACGAGTTCCTTGCCGGTGCCGGTCTCACCCGTGATCAGGACGCTCGTGTTGCTGCTCGAGACGGTGGCGATCTGGTCGTAGACCTCCTGCATCTCATGCGAGTTGCCGACGATGTTCGTGGGCCGGAAGCGGTCGCGGAGCTGGGCGCGCAGACGCTCGTTTTCCTCCTCGAGTTGCTCCCTCTCCTCCTCGGCGGTGCGGCGGAGCTTGACCGCCTGGGCGATCAGCGAGCCGGCGATCAGAAGCAGGCGGACGTCGTCGTTCAGGTCGTGGTCCGGGTCGTAGGTTCGGTCGACGCTCAGCGCACCGTAGGTTTCGTTGCCGGTGCGGATGGGCACGCAGAGAAAGGAGACTTCCGCGCTCTTGCCGCGCCGGGTGCGGTCGAGGAAGGTCTCGGACTCGCTCGTCTTCGGGATCACCCGGGCCTCGCCCGTCTCGATCACCTGGCCGGTCACGCCCTCGCCGAGGCGGTACCGGGCTTCAGCGATCTGTTCGCCGCTCAGTCCGTGCGCGACTTCGATCCGGATCTCGCCGGTCTTCCGGTTGAGCAGCGTGATCGTTCCGTGCTTCAGGTTCAGGTGCTCGGCCAGTGTCTCGAGCGCGGGCCGGGTGACGTCGCGTAGCTCGAGGCTCTCGCCGAGGGTCTGGCTCAGCCGGTAGAGGAGCTCGAGTTCCCTGGGTTCGCGTGAGTTCACAACGGGCCAGCCCATCCCCGCGGTCGTCGAGAAGAAGCTCGCCGCGGAATTGCGTTCGCCCTCTCCCTCGTTCGATGGCGAAACGTGCGTTGCCTTGTGCGCGGATCCTGTCACAGCCCGAGTCCGGTCGGTCATAAATGTCCGTCGGAGCAAGAATCGAGCCGAACCGCGGCGGCATGCGTAGGCGCCTGCCGCGATAGCTTCGAACTTGCCTCCCATGAACGATCCAACGCCCAAGTCCGCGGGGGACGCGCGCCGCCCGGCCGAGTTCAGCGACGGGCAGGGACTCGAGCCCCTCGCGCCGCTCGATCTGAGTGCCGTCGGTTCGTTCTCGGACCTGCTCGCGGCGATGAAGTCGACTTCCTTCGGCGGTCGTCAGCTCGGCGAGGCGGCGGACGTGCTCCAGGAGATGGCGGAGAATCCGGACTGCCTGGTCGTCGGCACGTTCACGGGCGCCATGACGGCCGCCAAACAGGGGCTGGTCCTGTGCGACATGATCGACAACGGGCTGCTCGACGCGATCGTCTGCACCGGGGCGCTGATGGTGCACGGCTTTGTCGAGTCCGCCGGGATGATCCACTTCAAGGCGCCGGCGGGCAGGCTCGACGATCGCACCGCCTACTACTCCGGCTACGACCGGATCTACGACACCCTGGAACTCGAGAGCAACCTGGACCGGGTCGAGTTGATCGTCCACTCGGTCCTGGAGCAGTGGCCCGAGGGCGAGGTCGCCTGCTCGCGCCTGCTGAACGAGGCGTTCGGGCGCTGGCTGACAGAAACGGAGGGGGATGTTTCGCCGGTCCGCGGCGTTCTGTCGTCGGCCTGGCGCCGCGGTGTGCCGGTCTACGTGCCCGCCTTCACCGACTCCGAGATCGGGCTCGACTTCGCGCTCTTCAACCGCGCGAGGGAGCGTCAGGGACTGGCGCCGATCCGCTTCGACCCGTTCCTCGACCTGGAGCACTACACCGAACTCGTCGCCGGCGCGAAGCGGCTCGGCATCTTCACGGTCGGCGGCGGCGTGCCGAGGAACTGGGCGCAGCAGGTTGCGCCGTACCTGGAGGCGGCGGCGCGTCGGGCGGGAGAGGACGCGCCTCCCCAGCGATTCCGCTACGGCGTGCGGATCTGCCCTGAGCCGGAGCACTGGGGCGGTCTCTCGGGCTGCGGCTACAGCGAGGGTGTGTCGTGGGGCAAGTTCGTCCCGGTCGAAGAGGGCGGCCGCTTCGCCGAGGTCCCCGCCGACGCGACCCTGGTGTGGCCGCTGCTCGTGGCCGGCGTGCTGGAGCGGATGGGCTTGCGCTAGCTATAGCTAGCGCCGCTGCAGTTTCACCGCGGTCCCGACCGCCAGCAGCTCCGCGGCGCCGCTGGTGATGACCGACGTCGTGAAGCGCACCGCGACGACGGCGTCGGCGCCCAACGCCTCCGCCTCCGCCGCCATGCGGTCGAGCGCCTGCTCGCGGCTCTCGGCGACCATCTTCGTGTACTCGGTGACCTCTCCGCCGACCAGGTTGCGGAGCGCGGCGGTGATGTCCCTGCCGACATGGCGGGCGCGGATCGTGTTGCCGCGCACCAGCCCCAGCGTCTGCGTGATGTCGTGGCCGGCGATCGTCTCGGTGGTTGCAATCAGCATCTCAGGGGCCCTCATCTCTGCACGTCCGTGTACTTGTCCGTCTTGCGGGCGATCAACTGCTGCCGGAGCACGGAGAGCAGCAGGAGCGCCAGGCCGCCGTAGAGCGCGCCGACGCCCAGCTTGATGTAGAGCGGCGCCCCGTCGTCGATGACGAGGGCGTAGATCGCGACGCCGCCGAGGACGAGCACGCCGCCGACGAGAAGCAGCCAGCCGAGGCCGCGGGTGATTCCAACCGTCGTGTCCGCCATTGCTGCCTCCTGTGCGTTGCGCTCAGACCGCCTGCTCGACCGCCACCTCGGTGCCCGCCGGACATGCCACGCCGGTGCCGCCCAAACCGCAGTAGCCGGCCGGGTTCTTCGCCAGGTACTGCTGGTGGTAGTCCTCGGCGAAGTAGAAGTCGGGAGCGTCGAGGATCTCGGTGGTGATCGGGCCGTAGCCGGCGGCAATCAACCGCTGCTGGTACGTGGCGAGTGAATCCCGGGCGGCACGGCGCTGCGCCTTCGAACAGGCGTAGATACCGGAGCGGTACTGGGTGCCGATGTCGTTCCCCTGGCGCATGCCCTGGGTCGGGTCGTGGCTCTCCCAGAAGATGCGAAGCAGGTCGTCGTACGAGATGTGTTCGGGGTCGAAGACGACCCGGACTACCTCGTTGTGTCCGGTGAGCCCGCTGCAGACCTCCTGGTAGGTCGGGTTCGGGGTGGCGCCCGCGGCGTAACCGACCGCGGTGCTGATGACCCCCGGGGCTTCCCAGAACTTGCGTTCGGCGCCCCAGAAGCAGCCGAGGCCGAACATCGCCAGCTCGCTGCCTTCGGGGTAGGGCGGCGCGATCGGCGCGTCGAGCACGTAGTGCCGCGCGGGCGCGGGGATCGCTTCGGCTCGGCCGGGAAGCGCCTCGCCCGGTTCCGGCATGCGGGCCTTGTTGAAGAACCAGCTCATGCGGGGGATTGTAGCCCGGCGGCGCTACGGAGCTGCGTTGAGAGACACCCGATGCGCACGGATCGCGTCCTCGATCCGCTCGACGATCTCCGGGTGTTCGGCGGCGATGTCGAACCGTTCTCCCAGGTCCGTGCTGACGTCGAAGAGCAGCGGCGGGTCGTGGACCTGCTCGTTGTCGAAGCCTCGCCATGCGAGTTCGCCCTCCTTGCCCAGCGATTCCCAGGATTCCAGGACGAGCTTGTGGTCACGGACGCGGTAGGCCCAGAGGCGGCCCCGTGTTCCGTAGTAGGACCACTCGTGCCGCGGGCTGGGTTCGCCGCGAAGCAGGGTGCCGGAGAGGTCCATCGAGTCGAGGTCGCGGTCCGGCGCCCCCGCGCCCGTGATCGCGGCGAGGGTTGCCATCAAGTCGACCTGAACGCCGATGCCGTCGATGGTCGCCGGTTCGATCGTCCCCGGCCACCAGAAGATGCCGGGAACCCGAAAGCCGCCCTCCCAGGCGGTGTGCTTGCCGTCGCGGAAGGGGCCCGGCGAACCGCCCAGGTCGTAGTAGGTGAGCCAGGGGCCGTTGTCGCTCGAGAAGATGACCAGCGTGTCGCCCGCGACGCCGCCTTCCTCCAGGGCTGCGACGACTTCGCCGGCTGACCAGTCGAGTTCCTCGATCACGTCGCCGTAGAGGCCGGCCCGGCTGTGGCCCTCGAACTCGGGCGAACGGAAGATCGGCACGTGCGGCATCGTGTGGCTGAGGTAGAGGAAGAACGGCGAACCGGCCTCGATCTGCTGTTCCAGCCATGCCACGGACTCCTCCGTGTAGCGCCGGGTCAGGGTCGGTTGATGCGTCGGTGTCTCGATCGCTTCCTCTTGCCGGAACAGCGAGAAGACGAAGTCCTCGCTGGTCGCGTTCTTGATCCCTTCGTAGGTGTGGGGGACCTCCGGCCGCCGGCCCCCGTCGTTGAACTCCTCGACGCCGTAGAAGTAGTCGAAGCCGGCGTCGTTGGGATGGACGCCGCCGTCGGCAAAGCGGCCCGACATGCCCCACTTGCCGATGTAGGCGGTCGCGTAGCCGGCGGCCTGGAACATGTCGCCGAGGGTCGTCTCGTCCGCCGGCAGGTTCGACCAGCGGTTCAGCTCTCCACCCTGGATGCGGATCGGCATCCGCCCGGTAGCCAGTGCTATCCGGCTCGGGTTGCACAGCGGGCTCGAGGCGTAGAACGAGGTCCAGCGTTGACCCTCGGCCGCCAGGCGGTCGACGTTCGGGGTGCGAATGAGGGGGTGGCCGTAGGAGGACAGGTCGCCGTAGCCCATGTCGTCGGCGAGGATGATGACGACGTTGGGGGGAGTGGTCGAAGAAAGTTCGTCCGGCTCCGCGTCCGGCCCGCAGGCGCCGCAGAGGGCGACTAACGCTGCCATGGCGACAGAGGCCTGGTGTCTCGTGCCGATTGTCGTTTCGCGGCTTTGCATTCGCGGCGTGGCCTTCCAGGGGAGTCGCGGCGAGAGTAACGAAGCGGCCGGCCGACGGTTGTAGGCTGGAGGAACAGCGCGGCTGAGCCGATTCGGAGAGTCACCATGAGAAGAGAGGTGCGGGGCATTCACGAGGTCTTCGCCGACGACCCGATACGGGCCGACCGGGAAGTGTGGGGCCGACAGTCCGATCCCCGTACACGGCGCGGGTTCCTCAAGGGGCTGGGCGCGATGACCGCGCTGGTCGGTTCGAAGATCGCCTTCTCCGACTTCATGCCCGCCGGCCTGATTCCGGCCGCGTACGCGAACCAGGCGGAGCCGTTCACGATCGAAGGCAAGGACGGCCTGACCGTGCTGAACGACCGGCCGCTCTGCGCGGAGACGCCGGCGCACCTGCTCAACGACGACGTGACGCCTGCGAACCGGCTGTTCGTCCGCAACAACGGCCTTCCGCCGGAGGACGTGGACGCCATGGGCTGGTCGCTGACGGTCGACGGCGAGTCTGTTGCCGAAACGAAGACGTACACGCTGGGCGAGCTGAAGCAGCGCTTCGAGAACGTCAGCCGGCAACTGGTCATGGAATGCGGCGGCAACGGCCGCTCGGAGTACGACCCGCCGGCGTCGGGCAATCAGTGGACCGTCGGCGCGGTCGGGTGCCCGCGCTGGGACGGCATCCGCCTGCGGGACGTCCTCGAGGACTGCGGCTACGGGGACGACGCAGTGTACGTGGCCTACTACGGAACGGACAGAACGGCCGACGGCGGCGTGCCGATCTCCAGGGGCGTGCCGATGGCCAAGGCGCTCGAAGTCGAGTCGATGATCGCCTGGGGCATGAACGGCGAGCCCCTCCACCCGATGAACGGCCATCCGCTGCGCCTCGTGTTCGGCGGCTGGCCGGGGTCCACTTCCGGGAAGTGGCTGAGGCGGATCGCGATCCGGAACATCGTCCACGACGGGCCGAAGATGACCGGCATGTCCTACAAGGTGCCGTGCGAACCGGTCGCGCCGGGAACCGAAGTCGCCCCCGAGGACATGTGCATCATCGAGGCGATGCCGGTCAAGTCGCTGATCACCTATCCGCAGAGTGGCTTCCAGCACCCGGCGGGCGAGACGCTGCCGCTTCACGGCCACGCCTGGACCGGCGACAACCGGGTCGAACGGCTGGACGTCTCGATCGATTTCGGCCGTACATGGACGCGAGCCGACCTGCAGCCGCCGGCGAATCGCCTCGCCTGGCAGAACTGGGATCTCGACCTGCAGTTCCCGGAGGCCGGTTACTACGAAGTGTGGGCCCGCGCCGCCGACGCGAACGGCGACGTGCAGCCGTTGGTCCTGCCCGGCTGGAACCCGCGCGGCTACCTGAACAACGCCTGCCACCGGATCGCGGTGTATGTTGCGTAGGAGTCGGCGCATCGGGAACCGAGGTGGTTCCGCTGTGCCGAGTGTCGGTGCGCCGGCCTTCTGGCCGGCCTTGCTCGTCACCCTGACGTCCGTCGCGGCAGGGCAGGAGCCAGCCTCTTCACTGGACGCCGAGAGCGGCCTGGTCAAGGACAAAGCCGGAACCTGGAAGGTAGCCCGCGACCACTGCACCGAATGCCACTCCGCCACGTTGCTGCAGCAGAACCGCACGAACCGCGACGGCTGGATCCGGACGATCCGGCGCATGGAGAAGGACGAGGGCCTCGAGCCGCTGGGCGACCGGGAGAAGTCGATCCTCGACTACCTGGCTGCGAACTACGGCGTACAGGTGAAGCCGACGGAACTGCGGCGAAGGCGGGCGCCACTGCGACAACCTCCGGTCGCTGACGGAGAGTAAGCAGGCGTGCCGGAGTCCCTCGATCAGCGGGTGCAGGCGCTCGAGGCGCGAGTCCGCGAGCTGCAGGAGGAGGTGGCGGCGCTGCGGGGCGAGGACGAAGGCAAGCGCCCCGGAGTGACGCCGGAGTCGGCGGAGGCTGCCTCCGCGCCAGCCAGCCCCAGCGCCGCGGCCGCGGCGGCGAGTTCTCAGCCCGTGAAAACCGCGCCGTCGACGCGAAGACCGCGCAAGCCCAGGAGTGCGGCGTGGCGCGACATCGACTTCGAGTCGCTGATCGGCGGCCGCTGGCTGAACCGGATCGGCATCCTCACGCTCCTGATCGCGGCCGCCTTCTTCCTCCGCTACGCGTTCGAGAACGAGTGGATCGGGCCGACCGGCCGCGTCCTCATCGGACTCGTCAGCGGCCTGGCTCTCGCCGGCTACGGAGAGTGGCTCGCGAGTCGGAAGATGCGCTACTTCGCCGAGGGGATGTCGGCGCTCGGCGCCGGCGTCGTCTATCTCTCGGGCTACGCGGCGTGGGACTTCTACGCCCTCGTGCCGCAGCCGGCGGCGTTCACGTTCCTCGCTCTCGTCACCGCGGCGGTCATCGGCCTGTCGGTGCGGCGTGATTCGCAGCGGCTGGCGGCCCTGGCGCTCGCTGGCGGCTACCTGACACCGGCGCTGCTCAGCACCGGCACGGACGCCCAGGTCGTGCTCTTCAGCTATCTGGCCCTGCTCAGCGCCAGCCTGCTCGCGCTGGCTCTCCTCCGCGGTTTCCGCGTGCTGGCGCCCGCCGCCCTGGTCGCGACGGCTGTCTACTTCATCGCCTGGTACGTCGAGTTCTACGAGGGCGAGCGGCTGCTCTCCACTGCTCTCTTCGGCACGCTCTTCTACGCCATCTACTTCGCTCTGCCGCTCGCGCGCGTACGCCAGGCCCGGCGGCTGCGCCCGACGGAGCTCGGCGTGCTGGTTCTGGCTCTGGGTTTCTTCGTGCTGCTGCTGCAACAGCTTTTCTACGAGGAACACCGGTGGTTGCTCACCGGCGCAGTGCTGGCCTTGGCCGCGGTCCACGTTGCCGTGTCCCGCGCGCTCGGGAGCTGGAGCGCCGGCGAAGGGCGGAGAACCCGGCAACTGCAGTCGTTGTTCGCCGTCCTCGCCGCGATGCTGGCCACGATCGCGTTCCCGATTCGGCTCGAAGGCGACTGGATCACCCTGGCGTGGACTGCGGAGGCCGTCGCCTTGGCGATCGCCGGAACGCGGCTGCCGGCGATCTGGATGCGCGTCTTCTCGGTCGCACTCTTCGGCGTCGTGTTGCTGATGACGCCCGCCGCCTTCGGCGGGCAGCGTGACCTGCTCTTCATCAACCTGCGCTTCCTGACGCTGGCCGGAGTGGCGGCGGGCCTGATCACGGCCGCTGTCTACGTGCGCAGCCGGCTGAAGACGAAGGTGCGGATGGAGGCGCCCGTCTGGGCCGTTGCGCTCGTTGTCGCCAACGTCGTCGCGCTCGTTGCCGTGTCGACCGAGTCGTGGGATCTCGTCCAGGGGCTCGATGTCGACCTCGACCTCGATCTGGCCGCCCAGGTCGTCCTGTCTGCCGTCTGGCTCCTATGGGCGGCGGGTCTGATCGGCGCCGGCATCCGCCACAGCGCCCCAGGCCTGCGCTGGCAGGGCCTCGCGCTGCTGCTGGTCGTGGTCGGCAAGACGTTTCTCATCGACCTCTCCTTCCTCGAGCAGGGCTACCGGATCCTCGCCTTCCTGATCGTCGGGGCGCTCTTGATGGCGGTGTCGTTCCTGTACCAGCGAAGCCGGCGCGGTTTGGGGGAAGAGGGGAACGTGGGCGGCCCGTAGCGTCGATTCGACACTCAGCGTGGCGTGCAGGAAGCCGTTTCCTGGCGGGAGCGCCCCGATAGAATCGGAGGGTGCGGTTCCCCGACACGGTCGAGCAACTGCTCTGGGAGTACGACCTTGAAGCGCTGAGGGCGGAGCCCGAGTTGCCGGAGGTCGTGATCGAGCGCGTGATGGCGCGCGGGGGCTGGGAGCCGATGAGGTGGCTTCTCGCGACCTGCAGTCCGGAACGGCGCCGGCGCTTCCTGGAAGAACGGGGTCGAAAGGTGCTCGCGCCGCGGGAACTCAACTTCTGGGCCTTTGCCAGTTCGGTGTCTGAAGAGCGGACTTCCGAGTGGGTGCGCGAGGCGCGGAAGCGCGAAGCTGCGTGGCGCGGATGAGGCCACTGTATTGGGACGCTCTTGAGCCCGAGGCGCGCGATGTCTTCACCATCGTCTCGCGAGCGCTGGCCGGCGAGGACTGTTACCTGGCCGGAGGTACCGCTCTTGCCCTCATGGAGGGCCACCGGGTTTCGGTCGATCTGGACATCTTCACTGAACGGCTACCGGATACTGAGGACGTGCTGCGCCGTCTGCGCGGGCACGTACCGGAACTCTCGGTCACGTCGGTGAGTGCGGGCACCGTGTACGTCGAGGTCCTGGGCGTCCAAGTCTCTGTGATCGAGTACAAGTATCCGCTGTTGGGCCCGACCGTGTCGTCCGCTGCCGGCGGTCTGCAGCTGGCGAATCTAGATGACATCGCGGCCATGAAGCTGTCGGCCATCGCCAATCGCGGTAGCCGCAAGGACTTCGTCGATCTTTGGGTCTTGCTGAACCGTCACCGATCGTTGGAGGAGTATCTGGGGCTCTTCGAGAAGAAGTTTGCGGTCCGGGACATGGGACATGTCGTTCGCAGTCTCGTCCACTTCAACGACGCGGACCGCGATCCGCCGCTGCGACTCCTCATCGATGTCGACTGGGAAGAGCTCAAGGCCGACTTCCAAAGGCGCGTTGTGGCACTTTGGTAGGCGCCGGTTAACGAGCTGCCGCTCACGGCTGTACCTTCCGGGCAGGCTCAAGATCACCGAAGTCCGTCCCGAGCAGCCGATCCGCCAGGCGGAAGGCTCGGGCGGCTTGCGGCGCCGAAGGTGGTCCCGGTTCGTTGCGATCGGGGTTCAGCGTGAAGCGCAGGAACCCGCCGATCGGCCCGGGTCCGAACAGGAGCGTCGCCTCGGGGTCTTCGCCGGCAGCCGCCTCCCGGTAGTCGTCGCCGTCCGCCACGAGATCGAAGGTGCCGGTGTCGGTGAGCGTCCGTTCCGTCGTCCTGCCGCCGCCGCAGACGCGGTGGCTGTCGGCTGTCTCAACCACCGCGCGCTCGAGGAAGTCCGGCCGGTAGTCGAGCCGTTCGCCTTCGGCGATGGCCAGGCAGAGGAGAATGAGCGGAAGGTCGCCGAGTGCGCCGGCAAGGGTGCCCACTCCGGCGCCGAGGCGCGGGTTGAGCTCGGTGGGCAGAAACCCCTCCTCGGCCAGGACGCCGTCGATGCCGAACGACCCGCGGAAGCCGACGTGCTCGCGCAGCGCGATGCCGACTCGACGGGCGAGTTCGCGCATCGTCTCGCGGTCTTCCGGTCTCGGATCGAACCAGGTCGAGCAGCCGGCGTAGAAGAGGCGGTCGCCCGTTGCCGGCCGGAGGACCAGCATCTCGACGGGTCGGAGAACGACGACGGCGTCCGGGAAGACGATGCCGTGGATGCTCGCCGGAATCCCCTCCAGGAAGGGCATGACCCGAACGCGGTCGGCCATCCGCGCCAGATCCGTTGCGGCCGCCCGTCCGTCGTCGCCGGGTCGGACCCAGCGCAAGGCGACGGCGCCGGCATTGGCGCCTTCGCGGGCGTCCGGCGCCCAGACGGTGCCGTGGCCGCGGTCGAGAGCGCCGGCGGCGGCGCGAAGGGCCTGGTACTCGGCGGGAACGACCCGGGAGGGTGCACGCGGCACGCCGACCTCGTCCCAGAAGGCGTCGATGACTATCTTGTCTTCGAGAGCCGTCCACGCCGCGGGCCGCGCGGCATAGGCTGCTCTTCCGGCCACCGGCCGGGGCTCGGCGAGCGGGTCGGTGTGCAGCGTCCGCGCCGTGCCGTCAGGATCCCACGCGTTCACGGCGTCCTGTACCTCGGGCGGAAGGTCGGCCAGCGCCCGCTGAACGTTGCGGTTGTGCTCCAGCGGGTCCGCGCCGCGCACATCGAGCACGCGCAGGGCCGCCTCGGCTTCGGTGGGTACGGTTCCCGTGCCCCGGCTCCCCGCGACCAGGAAGGGACGCGCCGCGCCAAGCCCGCGGAGTTCGCTTGCCACGTTCCCGAGCCCGACGGCGATGTTGCCGGGCAGCAGAAACCTGCGGCCTTCGAAGACCGGCCGCAGGAGTGCCTTGTAGTACGCCCCTGCTTCTTCCAGAAGCGGCGAAGTCGGAATGTGGCTCACCATGAGATGCCGACGTCTTCGCGCCAGCGCTCAAGCGCCGCCATCATCTCCTCGACCCGCTGCGGCTCATCGGCGGCGAGGTCCGTCGTCTCGCCGAGGTCGGCCTCCAGGTCGAAGAGCATGGGCAGTGGATCGGCCGGCTCCTCGTCTTCGGCCGCGGCGGCTTGCTGGGTTCGGCGGTCGATGACCAGCTTGTAGCGCCCGTCGCGCACGGCGGCGCCGCGCCAGAACTGGCCGGCGCTGCGCCAGAAGAGCTGCCGCCGCGGTACGTCCCGGCCGTCGAAGAGCACCGGACCGGCGTCGATGCCGTCGAAGGGCAGGTCGGGGTGCGCCGCGCCGCCGGCCATGGCGAGGACCGTCGGCATCACGTCAAGCGTCGACGTGATCGCGTCGGAGGTCGAACCCGCAGCGATCCGGCCGGGCATGGCGGCGATCGAGGGAACGCGGTGGCCGCCCTCCCAGTAGCTGGCCTTGTGGCCGCGCAACGGGCCGTTGGAACCCAACGGCGTTGCGCCGTTGTCCGAGAAGAACCACACCAGCGTGTTTCCGGAAAGGCCCTGTTCCTCGAGGGTGTCGAGGACACGACCGATGGCGTCGTCCATCGACACGACCATCTCGCGGTAGGCGCGCTTGGGGTCTGTGACCGAGCCCCGCGTCGGGAACTCGCCGCCGACGGTGCGGTCCGCGGGGTCGCCGGGACCCTGGTACGGATAGTGCGGGGCGTGGTGCGCGAGATAGAGGAAGAACGGTGCGTCCCGGTGCTCGTCGATGAACCGCTCCGCATGGGCGCCGATCAGGTCGGGCAGGTAGCCGTCTTCGTCCTCGAGCGTCTCGCCGTTCCACCAGTCGGGACGGCCCATCCGATCGACGTGCGAGTGGTAGTCGATGTTGCCGCTCACGAAGCCGCGGAACTCGTCGAAGCCGTGCAGGGGCGGCTTGAACTGCGGCAGGTAGCCGAGGTGCCACTTGCCGAACACCGCGGTCGTGTAGCCGAGCTCCCGGAAGCCCTCGGCGATCGTGTGCGCCTCGGCGTCGATGCCCTGGTGGTAGAGCGGACTGTCGGAGTTGGCAAGCAGCACGGCGGGAACCCCGGCCCGGTGCTGGTACCTGCCGGTGACCAGGCCGGCGCGGGTGGGCGAGCAGACGGCGCCGCTTGTATGAAAGTCGGTCAGCAGCATGCCGGTGGCGGCCAGGCGGTCCAGGTTCGGCGTCTCGATCCACCCCTCGTACGGGCTGATGTCTCCGTAGCCGAGGTCGTCGGCCATGATGAGGATGATGTTCGGCTGCTGAGCGTCTTCTGCCGGAGCGGCGCAGCCGACGACCAGGGCAGCGGCGGCGGCGAAGGCCAGGAGCGGGGCAGCGACTGGGTTCGGTCTCGGCTTCATCATTGGCGGAGTCTGCCACCGGGCGCTATCTTCGACGGATCGTGCCCTATTGCCGTAGTTGCAGGTGAGCCGACAGCCCAGCACCGCCGGCCTGTTCGAGGACGCCGGCGAGTCGGGGACCGGCTCGACCGCGCCGCTCGCCGAGCGGATGCGTCCGGCCACGTTCGACGAGTTCGTCGGCCAGGAGCACATCCTCGCCGAAGACAAGGTGCTCCGGCGTTCCATCGAGGCGGACCGGGTGCCGTCGCTCCTGTTCTGGGGGCCGCCCGGATCCGGCAAGACGACCCTGGCGCGGCTGATCGCGACGACGACCCGCGCGCACTTCGAGCCGGTTAGCGCGGTGTCCGCCGGTGTCGCGGACCTGCGCAAGGCGGTCAAGGGCGCCAACGACCTCCGCTCGCTCTACGGCCGCCCGACGATCCTGTTCGTCGACGAGATCCACCGCTTCAACAAGGCCCAGCAGGACGTCATCCTGCCCCACGTCGAGGACGGCACGATCACGTTCATTGGGGCGACGACGGAGAACCCGTCCTTCGAAGTCAACGCGCCGCTACTGTCCCGCTGCCGGGTGTTCACGCTGCACGCCCTGGATGAGGGAGCGATGACGGGCATCGTCGAGCGCGCGTTGTCGGACGAGGACCGCGGCCTCGGCCTGCTCGCCCCGGAACTGGAGCCGGACGCGGTGGCCCACTTGGTGAACATCGCGAACGGGGATGCCCGCGTCGCCCTGAACGCCCTGGAGATGGCGGTGGTCGCCGCCGAGCCGGGCGAGGACGGCGTGCGCCAGATCGACATGGAAGCCATCTCGGACGCCCTGCAGCGACGCACGCCCCAGTACGACAAGGCCGGCGACAGCCACTACGACACGATCTCGGCCTTCATCAAATCCGTACGCGGCTCCTCGCCCGACGGCGCCCTGTACTGGCTCGCCCGGATGCTCGAGGCCGGCGAGGACCCGCTGTTCATCGCCCGCCGGCTGGTCATCCTGGCCGCCGAGGACATCGGGCTCGCCAATCCGGGAGCGTTGCCGGTCGCGGTCGCAGCGCAGCAGGCGGTTCACTTCATCGGCCTGCCCGAAGGCCGGATCCCGCTGGCCGAAGCGACGGTGTACCTGGCGACCTCGCCGAAGAGCAACGCCGCCTACGTGGCGCTGGGTCGGGCGACGGAGGACGTGCGAAACGCCCCGCACGAACCCGTGCCGCTGCACCTGCGCAACGCGGTCACCGGCCTGATGCGCGGCATGGGCTATGGCAAGGACTATAAGTACGGCCACGACTCCGAGGGCCACTTCGAAGAACAGGAGTACTTGCCGCCCGGCCTCTCCGGCCGCCGCTACTACGAGCCGTCCGACCAGGGCTCCGAGAAGGCGATCGCCGAACGGCTCCGCCGCTGGTGGGGCGATAACGAGTAGGGCCGCGAGCTAGCGGATGATCCGGACCCCCGGGTCCGGCGGATAGGGGAACTCGATCCCGCGTGACGTGACGATCGCGCCGTCGTGGAAGGCGATGTACAGGTGCTTGCCTGGGCCCCATTCCGGCACCGGCATGTGGACCATGTACTCCAGCGTGAAGCTGTGGAAGAGGGGCAACTTCATGTCGCGCTGCCAGTCGCCGCCTAGCGGTGAGATCCGGGGCGCGTCCATGTCACGGCGCCCCTGGGCGTGGAGGTCGAGGTGCACCTGGGTCTTCGTGGGATCGAGCGCCGGGTCGTACTGGTCCCGGTCGATGTAGAGGAAGCCCGCCTCCTCGATCTTCCCGGCGAGCAGCGACAACGTCTCGCCGGCAGTGGGGCCGATCCGGATGTTGGCGCGCAGGATCTCCCGGACCTGCATCGCGTGGTCCCAGATCCGTTGCACCCGCTCAGGCAACTCCGTTTCGCCCTCGCGCAGCACGTAGCCGTTGCCTCCCAGGTCGGCGACGAACCAGCCCTCGCCGGCGCCGTTCAGGATCGTGACGATGTCGCCGCGCTGCAGGACGTACTCGTTGTTGTTGTTCTCGTTGCCGTCCGGGTCCCGGACGAAGACGTTGCCGTCGAGCTGTTCGAGCCGCGTGACCCCGGGTTCGATCTTCGCGAACTGCTCGTCCAGGGTCTGCATCGTCAGCATCCCGAAGTAGCCGGCGAGCGCGACTTCCCCGACGACGATGCCGGCCAGAAAGTCGCCGATCACGCCTTCCGCCGACACGATCCGGGACGCGTACTTCTCGCCCAGCGCGGCGGCGAGTGTCTCGAAGTCCGTGTGCGAGATGCCGTCGGCGACGGGGTTCTGCTTCGAGAAGTTGACCGCGATCCGCTCGGGATCGCGCTCCGCCACGAAGCCGCCGACGACGTTCCGCCAGCCCGGATCTCCCTCGATCCCCTCCTCGCCCACGAACAGGTCGTAGGCCTCGTCTCCCCACAGCGCCTCGTCGGTCCCGCCGAGGATCGCCCGCTCGATCCGGTCGCCTCCGCGGTCGGTGAACACGAAGACGCCGGACTCGCCGCCCAGGTTCCTGGCAATCGGATCCGGATTCCGGGCACGAATCACATGGATCCACATGTCCACGCCGTTGTCCCGCATCGCCTTGGGCAGCACATGGTCGAACTTGTCGTTGCGGATCTGCTGCTGCATCCGCTGGAGGGTCTCCTCGTGGATCGTCTGCGCCCCGACCACCGGTGAGCACAGACCGAGAACCAGTACGGAGATCGCAGCCCGGACCGGCGGGTGCCGCCGCTTCACCGGATCACCAGCACCCGCGCCTGCGGCGGATGCAACCACTCGATGCCGCGTTCGGTGATCAACGCGTTCTCCTCGACGTTGATCGGGATCTTGTTGCCGTCCCACTCCTCGGCCGGCATGAAGACGATGTACTCGAGGGAGATGATCGAGTTGGGACGGACGACGTACTTCGTGCGTTCCGGGTAGATCTCGAACAGGCTCGCGGCCATCTCGTGGCCGATGTTGCCGGCCCCGTGCATGCCGACGTTGACCTCGATGCCGGGGACGTCCTGGGCGGCCACTTCGAGCTCAGTGTAGACGTAGCCGGCGTCCCGGATGATCTGCTTCAGTTCGTCGAGCTGCTCGCGGCCGGTGCGGCCCGAGCGGACGTTCTTGCGGATGATCTCCTGCACCTTCTTCGATTCGGCGAACGTGTTCAGCACGCCGGCGGGCGGCTCGGTCTCGCCTTCGCGCAGGACGTACGCGAAACGCTTGATGTCGGTCGAGAAGTGGTTCCGGCCGGTGCCCCAGTCGATCTGCAGGACATCGCCGCGCTGGATCACGCGCTCGGTGCCGCCGATCTCGCTGCCGTCCGGGAGGTGGGTGTAGACGGTCGGAAACCAGCCGCGCCGCAGGTCGTGGTCGTGCAGATTCTGCTCCAGCCAGCGGGCGACGTCGTTGTGTGTCGTCTTGCCCGGGGTGATGACCTCGTTGGACAGCGCCCGCTCCAGGAGCCGCCGGGTGAGGTCGCCCGCCTTCGCGAACTCGACGATCTCGCCGGCGACCCGCTCTCCGCGAAAGTCGGCGATCAGGTGCTGGGCCGAGGTGAAGCGGGCCGCGTACTTCTCGCCGAGTTCATTCGTGAGGAACTTGAAGTCGGTGTGCGTGAGTCCGTCCGCGACGTGGAGGCCTTCGGCTCTGTAGGGGATCGCGAGGTAGTTGAGACCGATGGTCTGAGGATCGCGCTCCTCGACGATCGACCGCAGCTCTTCGAACCCTCCGAACCGGTCGTAGGCGCCGCATTCCGCGGCCAGATCGTTCTCGCGGCCGAGCTGGATCCGTTCGATGCGGTCGCCGCCGCGGTCGATGAAGACGAAGAAGCTCTGGCCGTTGACGGTCGAGATGCCGAAGTCGCGCGTCATCGGCTGGGTGCCGCGGCCCCGGTCGGTCACGATCCACATGTCGATGTCGTTGCGCCGCATGGCGCCCGGCAGCACGTAGTCGAACTTGTCGTGACGGATCATGCAGGAGGTTTCCCACCTCGAGTGCACGTCGTCGCTCAGGGTGGGCTGGGCCGCGATGCTGGCGGCGAGGGAGGCGAAGGCCACGGCGGAGACCACCGGCAGCGAAGGCTTCATCTTCGTTCTCCTTTGAAGTGAGTTGAACTCACTATAGAGGCGTGCCCCCCGATATGTCCGGGTCGCTGTGCACCACCGCCACCCGCCGCCGCGTCACCGGATCACCAACACCCGCGCCTGCGGCGGGTGCAACCACTCGATGCCGCGCTCGGTGATCAACGCGTTCTCCTCGACGTTGATCGGGATCTTGTTGCCGTCCCATTCCTCGGCCGGCATGAAGACGATGTACTCGAGCGAGATGATCGAGTTGGGACGGACGACGTACTTCGTCCGTTCCGGGAAGATCTCGAACAGGCTGGCGGCCATGTCGTGGCCGATGTTGCCGGCCGCGTGCATGCCGACGTTGACCTCGATGCCGGGCGCGTCGGGGCCCGCCTCCTCGAGCTCGGTGTAGACGTAGCCCGCGTCCCGGATGATCTGCTTCAGCTCGTCGAACTGCTCGCGGCCGGTGCGGCCGGAACGGACGTGCTTGCGGATGATCTCCTGCACCTTCTTCGATTCTGCGAAGGTGGCCAGCACGACCGGGGGCGGTTCGGTCTCGCCCTCGCGCAGGACATAGGCGAAGCGCTTGATGTCCGTCGAGAAGTTGTTGCGGCCGGCGCCCCAGTCGATCTGCAGGACATCGCCGCGCTGAATGACCCGCTCGGTGCCGCCGATCTCGCTGCCGTCCGGACGGTGACTGTAGACCGTCGGGTACCAGGCGCGCAGCAGATCGTGGTCGTGCAGCTTCTGCTCCAGCCAGCGCGCGACATCGTTGTGCGTCGTCTTACCCGGGGTGATGACCTCGTTGGAAAGCGCCCGTTCGACGAGCCGCCGGGTAAGGTCGCCGATCTTGGCCATTTCGACGATCTCGCCGGCGACCCGCTCGCCATGGAAGTCCGCGATCAGGTGCTGGGCCGACTTGAAGCGGGCCGCGTACTTCTCGCCCAGTTCGCTCGTGAGGAACCTGAAGTCGGTGTACGTGAGGCCGTCCGCGATGTGAAGGCCTTCGCTCTCGTACGGAACCGCGAGATAGTTCAGGCCGATGGTCTGAGGATCGCGCTCTTCGACGATCGACCGCAGTTCGTCGAACCGTCCGAACCGGTCGTAGGCGCCGCATTCCCGTGCGAGATCGGTCTCGGGCCCGAGCTGGATCCGTTCGATGCGGTCGCCGCCGCGGTCGGTGAAGATGAAGAACCCCTGGCCGTTGACCGTGGAGATGGCGAAGTCGAGCGTCATCGGCTGGGTGCCGCGGCCCCGGTCGATCACGATCCACATGTCGATGTCGTTGCGGCGCATGGCGTCCGGCAGGACGTAGTCGAACTTGTCGTGCCGGATCATGCAGGAGGTTTCCCACCTCGAGCGCACGTTGTCGGGTTCGGCGCTCGAAGCTGGTGCGGCGATGGCGATGGTCGCCAGAGCCGCGGCGAGAACGGTCGGGAGCGAACGCTTCATCCTGGTTCTCCTTGGAAGTGAGTTGAAGTCACTATAGAGGGCGATAGCGTCAGCGGCCGACCGAAAGGTCGGACCAACACACCGACAGTTCTGGAGAGACTGAATGAGATCCGATCCGCTCCGCCTGTTGCTACCGCTGCTCGTGTTCGCCGTTCCCGCCTGCGCGGCGCCGGGCGAGGACGGAGCAACGGACGGGAGTGTCGCTGGCGCGGCCATCACGCGCACGGAAGACCGGCCCGCCTGCCTCGACGCCACGCCGCTCCGCCAGGCGCTGTTCGGCGACCTGCACGTCCACACCAGCTTCTCGTTCGACGCGGCGGCGAACAGCACGGGCGCCTCGCCGGCGGACGCCTATCGTTTCGCGAAGGGCGAGGCGATCCCGTTCTGGCCCATCGGCGAGGACGGCACACCCGAGGGCAGCATCACGATCGACCGGCCGCTCGACTTCGTTGCGGTTACCGACCACGGGGAGTTCCTGGGCGAACGCCGCCTGTGCCGGGATCCGGAGTCGCCGCGCTACGGCTCGGAGTTCTGCACGACGTTCCGCTCGGACCAGCGCGTGGGGATGCAGATGCTCGGCGCCGTCATCACCACCGAGACGCCGAGCAGAACCGAGGAGCTGTGCGGCGAGGACGGGTCACTCTGCCGGGAATGGGCGATGAGTCCGTGGCAGGAGATCATCGAAGCGGCGGAGGACGCGTACGACCGGACGGATGCGTGCAGCTTCACCAGCTTCGTTGGCTACGAGTACACCGGCACGCCGGGGATCTCGAACTACCACCGCAACGTCGTCTTCCGGAGCGCGGACGTGCCGGAACTGCCGGTCTCCTACATCGACGCGCCCACGGACAGCCTGCTCTGGCAGCGGCTCGACGAGGTCTGCGGCGACGGGTCGGCGCGGCCCGGTTGTGACTACCTGACGATCCCGCACAACAGCAATCTCGCGAACGGCCGGATGGCGCCGTACCGGGGCCTGGACGGAACGCTGGAAGCGCGCCGCGCGTACGCCGGGAAACGGCTGGAGCGGGAGCCGATCATCGAGATCTTCCAGCACAAGGGCGGCTCCGAGTGCATCAACGGCCTGGCCTCCGTCTTCGCCGAGCCGGACGAGCTGTGCGACGTGGAGGCGGTGCGGGTGCTGGGCCGCGAAGAGACGGTCCAGTCCCTTCTCTCCGGCGAGACCACCTTGCGGACCGAGGAGTGCCCGGAGGGCGAGAACGGCAACCAGGGCATGCTGGGGGCCGGCTGCGTCGACCGGACGGACTTCGTCCGCTCCGCGCTCGTCGTCGGCCTGGAGGAGGAGATGGAGACCGGGCTCAATCCGGTCAAGCTCGGCATCATCGCGTCGACCGACACGCACACGGCAACCCCGGGAGCGGTGGCGGAAGAGGACTGGGGCGGCGCGGTCTCCGTCGAGGCGACGCCCGCGGAGCGCCTTCAGCCGGGTCTCCTGACAAGCGGCATCGACGGCAACCCCGGCGGCCTGGCCGGCGTCTGGGCGGTCGAGAACTCCCGCGACGCGATCTTCGAGGCGATGGAACGTCGTGAGGTGTTCGGCACCTCGGGTCCGCGGATCCGTCCGCGGTTCTTCGGCGGCTGGGACTACGACGGGAACCTGTGCGACCAGACCGATCTGCTCGAACAGGCGTACGCCGGCGGCGTGCCGATGGGCGGCGACCTGCCGGAGGCCGGCGATGGCGCCGTGCCGACCTTCCTCGCCTTCGCCGCCCGCGACCCGGCGGACGGCGCCGGACTCCTGCAGCAGCTCCAGCTCGTCAAGGGCTGGATCGACGCCGACGGGGCGGGTCGCAGCCAGGTCATCCCGATCGCCGGATCGCCCGACAACGCAGCGAGCGTCGACCCGGCGACCGGCGAGCGAAGCGGCGACGGCCACGACAGCCTTTGCGCCGTCTACCGCGACGAGGACTTCGACGCCGGCCAGCACGCCTACTACTATCTGCGGGTGGTCGAGAACCCCAGCCTGCGCTGGAGCTGGTACGACTGCCGGCGCCTCGCCGCGGAAGACCGTCCCGCCGTCTGCTCGGACGGGTCCTACCCCGAGACGATCCAGGAGATGGCCTGGACCTCGCCGATCTGGTATCGGCCGGCGGACAGCGAATGAGGCCGAACCATCGCCTCCTCGT
Source organism: Thermoanaerobaculia bacterium (assembly GCA_965116955.1). Classification (GTDB taxonomy): domain Bacteria; phylum Acidobacteriota; class Thermoanaerobaculia; order Multivoradales; family Multivoraceae; genus Multivorans. The sequence continues at coordinate 1,627,168 of OZ220742.1, forward strand.
TCTGGCCGTCACCCTTGTCTACGCGGTCATGGTGTACGGGGGCGGATGGCTGAAGACCGACTACGACCCCGTCAGCCAGTTCACGAGCGAGCTGACGTCATCCGGCACAGCCTGGGCGGGCGCGATTGCGACGGCCCACGTCGTGTGGGGGGTTCTCGGGCTGGCGCTGCTGTGGGTCGCAGCGCCGATCGTCCCGGTTTCCGGCGTCGCGCGGGGCGGCTACTGGCTGCTTGCCTCCGAACCCGGCGTCTGGATCGGATCCGCGTTCCTGCCGTGCGATCCGGGCTGTCCGTTCGATGGGAGCCTGACGCAGACGCTCCACAACCTGTGGGCCGCAATCACCTTCGTGGCGACTACGGTCGGCCTGCTGCTGCTGGCACGCAATCCGGCCGTCTCCGCGACGACCAGGTTGGCATGGGCGCTCCTGGCCGTGTTCTGGCTGAGCACCTTCGTTTTGATGCTCCTGCCGGCAGCGGAGCCCGTCCGCGGACTGATTCAGCGATTGGGGGAGGGGACGCTCTACGGCACCCTCTGCGTCGTTGCGTGGAGGCTGCCGGCGTCCCCTCGTCGAATGGTGCCTGCGGACAGCGAATGATGGGCAACCTGGAGGGGCGGGCAGTCCGCTGGATCGTCCTCGCGGCGGCGCTGCTCGCCGGCTGCGTCGACAACGGCGGGAACCCGCCGCCGGCCGCCGGTCAGGAACCAACCCTGGGCGAGAGCCTGGTGGCGCGAGGCCAGGAACACGAACTCGACACAGTCCGCGTACCACCGCCGGGCGACTTCATCGAGCACGAAGCGGCCGGCTTCGCGAAGGTCCTGTGCTCGGCCGTCTTCCTGACCGGGCTCGACTTCGAGGGCGCCCAGACCTGGATCGGCGGGTTCACCTCCCGCCACCAGTACCGTGACCGGCTGCCGGAACGCCAGCTCGACCGTGAGAACCGACGCGTTCACATCACGACGGACACGGGCGTGACCCGGACCGCGGTGCTCCACGGCGATCAGGGCTGCGTCGCCCTGCCCAAGGGGGAGGACGCTCCGTTCTACGAGCCGGTGCCCGTGGCGAGCACGCTCGAGGCGAACGCTCCCTGGCCGATGGGCGACGCGCTGCCGGACGAGCCGCTACCGGACGATGTCGACGCGGAGAAGCTCGCGGCGGCGGTAGACGCCGCCTTCGACGCGGAGGCGATGACCCTCGCTTTCGTGGTGCTCCACCGGGGCCGGCTCATTGCCGAGCGCTACCGCGAGGGGATCGACAAGGACACGCTGCTGGAGAGCTGGTCGATGAACAAGAGCCTCTCGGCGACCCTGATGGGCGTGCTGATCGAGCAGGGCGAGTACACGCTCGACCAGTTGGCGCCGGTCGACTCCTGGCACGAGGACCCGGACGACGTCCGCGGCACGATCCGCATCCAGGACATCCTCCGCATGTCGAGCGGCCTGCGCTGCGTGAACGCCGGGGATCCGGAGTACGACGAGGCGGCGATGGGCTACCCGGACCACCTCTACCTCTATACCGGCACGGTGAACTCCCACCTCTGGGCCACCGAGCGGCCGCCGCAATGGCCGCCGAACACGATCGGCCGCTACCGGAACTGCGACCCGATCCTGACCAACCACCTGGTGCGCCTGGCGGTCGAGGGTCGCGGCGAGAACTACCACCAGTTCCCGCAGAAGCACCTCTTCGACCGGATCGGCGTCCGGCGCTTCGTCGCCGAGGCGGACCCCTACGGCAACTTCCTGCTGAACGGCTACGGCTTCGGCTCCGGCCGGACCTGGGCGCGGCTCGGCCAGCTCTACCTGGACGACGGCGTTGCGCCGACCGGCGAGCGCGTGCTCCCCGAGGGCTTCGTCGAGTTCGTGAGCACCCCGGCGCCGGCCTGGGTCGCCGACGGCCGGCCGCTCTACGGCGGTTTCTTCTGGATCAACAACCCGCCGCGCGGCGGCAGCAAGCGGTACCCGTCACTGCCGAACAGCGCCTTCAGCATGCAGGGCGCCGGCGGTCAGAGCACGATCATCGTGCCGTCACACGAGATGGTGGTGGTCCGGCTTGGGCTGTACGAGGGTTCGTTCGGAGGCCACGCGGGCGCGGCGTTGCAGAGCGCGTTGGCGCTGTTGGTGGAGGCGGTACGGGAAGAGTGAAGAAGTGGAGCCGGCCCTTGGCCGGCGCGTTCTCGGCGCCGCCCGGCGGCAGCGGGTCAGAAGACCCGCGCACCCAGTGGCGCTAGGCGCCGGGTTCTTCGGTGATCAGGATGTTGTTTAGAGCCTCGGCGTCGAGTTCCCCGCCGCCTGCCGGGAACTCGTTCACCTGCATCATGTACGTCAGGATGTCCAGGTAGGTCTCGCGCGGCAGGCTGGCCGGGTTGTCGGTCGGCATGGTCGTCCGGATCGCCTCATACAGTTCGTGCAGCGTCTTGCCTCCCCACAGGAACTGAAAGCTGACGCCGCGGAGGCCCGGCGAGTTGCTGCCGCCGCCGAGGTCCTCGCCGTGGCAGGTGGCGCAGTTCTCGAGGTACGGCGCGGCGCCGCGCTCCGCCTGCGCGGCGGTGTAGACGCCGTCCCAGACGGTCAGGGATGCGCCGGCCGCGCCGGCGGCTTCGCGATCCACCGTCGCGGTCGGCGTCCGGGTGGTCTCAACCGGCAGGTCGGCAGGCAGCGCGAACACGTGGATCGAGTTGCCGTTGGTCGGCCGTCGCACATGGGGGATGAGATCCCGCGGCACCATCGTCGCCCAACTGGCGCCGCCTGTTCCCACCGGGATCGCGACGTACTGGCGGCCGCCGGCGAGGTAGGTCACGGGGAAGCCCTGGGCGGACGTGGGCAGCCGCGTCTGCCAGAGGATGCGGCCGGTCCTGGCCTCGTAGGCGTAGACGTAGCGGTCGTAGTCGCCGGCGAAGACGACACCGCCTCCGGTCGCCAGCGCGGCGGTGTTGATCGGCGACAACGTCCGGTGCCGCCACATGATGTCCCCCTCCTTGACATCGATGACCAGCAGCTCGCCGAGGTTGCCGTCCGAGTACGGATGCAGCGTGTTGATCCGCTTGACCGGGCCCGCGCCGCCGCCGCCGAGGACGCGCTCGACGGGGCCGAACGTGGCCAGCTCGCAGTTCATCGTCATCGGGATGTAGAGGGCGCCGGTGTTCGGGTCGTAGGACATGGCGCGCCAGCTCTTGAAGCCGGACGTGCTCGGGCACATGTTGATCTCGACGCCGATCTCGGGGATGAGTTCCGGGCGGTAGGTCACCTCGCCGGTCTCCCGGTCCACGTCGACGAGGTTCTGGTAGCCGACGTCGATCGCGTTCAGGAACTCGCCGGTCTCCCGGTCGAGCTCCCAGAGAATGCCGAGCTTGCCCATCTTGTAGAGCTTCTTGCGGCCGTCGACATCGATGAGGAGGGTCTCGAACACCTCGTCCATGTCGTGGGTCTCGCCGGGCAGGTACTGGTAGTACCAGAGCAGGTCGCCGGTGTCGGGGTCGAGCGCCAGGCTCGAGTTCGTGTACAGCGCGTCGCCGTCCGTGCCGCGAACGGAGCGGGCCCAGGGCTTGGCCTGGGAGGTGGCCCAGTAGACGATCCTGAGTTCCGGGTCGTAGCTGCCGGCGATCCAGGCGTCGCTGCCGGCGCGGAAGCGGAGCGGCAGGTCGCCCCAGGTGTCGCCCCCCGGCTCGCCGGGCCGCGCGACCGTTGAGGTGCGCCAGAGTTCCTCGCCGGTGTCCGGATCGTGGCCGGTGATGAAGCAGACGTCGTCCTTGTAGCGGCCGCAGCCGGTGATGCCGGTGACCAGCTTGCCGTTGGCGACGATCGGTCCGGCGGTGTAGCGATAGCCGAGAGCCGGGTCGGCGGTCTGCGTTTCCCAGATCAGCTTCCCGTCACGGGCTTCCAGCGCGAAGATCGTCGCCCGGGGGCTGGCGCCGAAGATGCGGTCGCCGAAGATGGCGATGTTCTTCTGCACGCCGCGGCCGAAGGCGCCCGAGCCGTCGCCCACCGGCTCGGGCCGGTACTCCCAGAGCAGGTCCCCGGTGACGGCGTCGAGGGCCTGGACCACCGCGCCGGGGTTCGGCAGGTACATGACGCCGTTGTGGATCAGCGGCGCCGCCTCCTGGGGACCGGTGTCGTCCATCGCCCACGCCCAGGCCAGTTGAAGCCGGCCGACGTTCGCGGTCGTGATCTGGTCGAGCGGGCTGTAGCCCCAGGCGTTCTGCGTGCCGCGCCAGTGCAGCCACTGACCCGGTTCCGGGTCGTTCAGCATCTCCTGGGTGACCGGCACGAAGGCGGTCTCCTGGGCGGCTGTGTCCTGGGCGGCGGGGCCGGCGCCCAGGAACGACATCGCGGCCAGCGAACAGGCGAGGCGCGTCAACGACTTCATGCGGAAGGCGGGATGGTACTTCACCGTGTGAGCCGGTGGTCGAGGACCATTTCCTCCGTCAGCCCCGTGCCGAAGCCCGGCTCGCTCGGTGCCAGGAAGTCGCCGTTCTCGAACGGCGCCTGCATCGCGTCGAGGATCGGCGAACCGGTCGCGAAGCTCTCCGCCATCGTGCAACTCGGGGCGGTCAGCGAGATGGGGAGCCCCCAGAGGCTGCCGCCACGGTGTGGAATGAGCTCCAGGCCGGCCGCTTCGACCAGGTCGGCGATGCGCTTCGCCGCCGTCAGGCCACCGCACCAGGTGATGTCCGGCTGCAGGACTTCGGCCGAACCGAGCCGCACCAGGACCTCGAAGCCGTGTTCGGTGTACTCGTGCTCGCCGCAGGCCACCTTCGTCCACCCGGGACCGCCGCCGCCGATCTTCTGGACCAGCTCGGCGTAGCCGAACACGTTGTCCGGCGACAGCAGTTCCTCCATGAAGTAGAGGTTCGCCGGACGCAGGCGCTGGGCGACGCCGACCGCCCAGTCGACGGTGCCGTTGCGCGAGACGCAGTCGGTCATCAGGTTGCCCTCGGATCCCATCGCCTCGCGAGCGGCGAGAACGTCCTCGATGTAGCGCTCGGTTTCGGCCTCCGTGCTGTGCGGCCCGATGGGCAGGATGCGCTTGAAGTGGCGGATGCCGAGCGCCTTGCCGGCGGCGATGTCTCCGCCGGTCTGGTAGACGGCGACGCGGTCGTCCGGACTTCCGCCGAGCAGCGCGTGAACCGGCCTGCCGGCGTGCTTGCCCTTGATGTCCCAGAGCGCCGTGTCGACGGCGGAGAGCGCCATCGCGAAGATGCCGCGCCGGCCGTAAAGCACCGCCGAGCTGTACATCTGGTCCCAGAGCTGATCGACGTTGAGCGGGTTCGTGCCGACCAGCAGGTGTCTGAGATGGCCGTCGATGATCTCGACCGCGGCGCTGCCGCCGGCGCCCATGCCGAAACCGGTGATCCCGGCGTCCGTCTTGATGATCGCGACGATCGCTGAGGGAAGCTGCTCGAAGGGTCCGCCGTAGCGCCAGCGGCGCGGATCGTCGTCGCCGGAGAAGATCGGTGGATCGAGCAGGCCTTCCGAGCGCTGGTTGATGTAGACGGCGTAGGCGTCGACCGACCGGATCCTGATCCGATCCGGCCCGCCCTCTTGCTGGCCGGGCCTGCCGGCAGCGGCGGCCGGTGAGACGGCGCCCGCGAAGCCGCCGGAAGCCGCCAGGGCAGCGAAACTGGCGCTCCGGCTCAGAAAGTCGCGGCGGCTCGGCTCCCCGGCCCCAACGGTGTCGCGCTGCCTCATGTCGGATGCTCCTACGTGTTCGCTTCGACGAAGTCCGTGAAGATCGCAGTGGCGAGGTCGGGGCGCTGGAGCACCGAACCGTGGCCGACGTTCTCCATCACGACGAGTTCCGCGTCGGGCGCCATGGCCACCAGATCGCGGCTGGACGGGAGGTTCGGGTCATGGTCGCCGGTAGCGACCAGGGTCTTCATCGTCAGCCCCCGCGCTGCGGCGGCGAGGTCGAACCCCCTGGAGATCGCCTGCATCGCGGGCCGCACGGAGTCGGGGTTGACGTGCTCGCGCCATCCGGCGGGACGCTCGAAACGCCTGATCCCCGCCACTTCCTGCTTGTGGACGGCTTCGCGGCTACCTTCGCGCTGTGCCGGAACGTCTGGCGGGTCGATCGCCGCGTCGTAGAGCGCGAGCAGGTTGATTCGTTCGGGGTGGAGGGCAGCGTAGGCCAGGGCTGACCGGGAGCCCCAGGCCATGGACCAGACGTGGGAACGTTCGATCTCGAGTGCATCGAGGATCGCTACTGCGTCCGCGGCGTACTGTTCCAGGGTGTACTGCGAGGGATCCTCCGCCGGACTGCTCTGGCCGGTTCCGCGGATGTCGAAGCGGACGGTTCGGTAGCCGCTGCCCAGCCGTTCGACGACGAAGTCCCACATGCGAAGTGTGCAGCCGCCGCCGTTCCAGAACAGAACGGCCGGTGCTCCGCGGTCGCCCTCGACCTCGACGTAGAGCGTCGCTCCCTCCACTTCGATCCGCATCGGATTGGTCGATCATGTCACCCGGAACCGGCCCTGTCGCGGCTGCTACAGTCCCCCGTTCGTCTTGAAGACAGCGAGGAACGGAGGCGTCGCAGTGAAGAGTGCTCGCCTGCCCGGCCGCGGGCTGGCGGTTTTGGTCCTGGCCCCGAGCGTCTGGTTCGGCGCCGCATCGTCTGCCCAGGACCCGGCATCGACGTTCGTGCCGGTCACGGACGAGATGCTCCAGAACCCGCCGGCGTCGGAATGGCTCATGTTCCGTCGCACGCTCGACAGTTGGGGTTACAGCCCGCTGGACCAGGTCGACCGCGGGAATGTCGACGAGCTCGGCCTGGTCTGGTCACGCGAGATCGCCGTTGGGACCTCAGAGATCACGCCCCTTGCCTACGACGGCGTTCTCTACATCCCCTCGTTCGAAGACACGATCGAGGCAGTCGACTCGACGACGGGGGACTTCATCTGGCGCTACACGCGGGAGCAGCCCGAGGGCCTCTACGCGCAGGTCGGCTTCAACGCGAAGAACAACCGGAACATCGCGATCTACGACCGGCTGATCCTGAACAACAGCGACGACAACCACGCTTTCGCCCTGGACGCCGAGACCGGGGAGCTGGTCTGGGAGACGCAGATCCTGGACTGGCAGGTCAATCCCGCCACCCACAGTTCGGGCCCGATCGTGGCGGATGGCCGGGTGGTGTCCGGGAGAAGCTGCCGGCCGTGGGGCGGGCCGGAGTCCTGCATCATGATCGCGCTCGATGCGCTGACGGGAAAGGAGCTCTGGCGGCAGCGGACCATGCCGGCGCCGGGCGAGCCCGGGGACGAGACCTGGGGCGGCGTCCCGTTCGAGAAGCGGCACCACGTCGGCACCTGGATGGTACCGAGCTACGACCCGGAGCTCGAACTCATCTACTTCGGCACGGCCGTCACTTCGCCGGCACCGAAGTTCATGCTGGGCGGCACGGAGTTGACCCACCTCTACCACAACTCGACGCTGGCGCTCGAGGCGGACACCGGCGAGATCCGCTGGTACTTCCAGCATCTGAACGACCACTGGGACCTGGACCATCCGTTCGAGCGCATCCTCGTCGACCTACCGGTGTCGCCCGACCCGGAGGCCGTTCGCTGGATCCGGGAGGATCTCGAGCCAGGCGAGACCCGGAAGGTGATGACGGGCATCCCCGGCAAGACCGGCTTCGTCTACACGTTGGACCGCGAGACCGGCGAGTTCTTGTGGGCGCGGCCGACGGTGCCGCAGAACGTGGTCGTGGACATCGACGAAACCACGGGGCGGGCGGTCGAGAACACCGAGATCATCTTCACGGAGCTCGAACAGGAGATGCTCGTGTGCCCCACCTGGATCGGGGGCAAGGACTGGGAGGCCGGCTCCTACAGCCCGCTGACCCGAACGATGTACTACCCGCTGCGCAACATGTGCGCGCGGATGCTGGTGACGGGCGACACGAACAGCCCGCGGGCCCAGGCGTTCGAACAGCAGGTCGCGATCTACAACCTGGCGGCCGACCATATCCAGGCGCCCGGCGAGGAGTACCTCGGCACGGTGTACGCGATCTCCGCCGTAACGGGCGAAACGAAGTGGCTGTTCGAGACCGAGGGCGCGACCTACTCGGTCGTCGCCACCGGGGGCGGCCTGATCTTCGGCGGCGACTCGATCGGGCGCTTCCGCGCGTTCGATCACGAGACGGGCGACGTGCTTTGGGAAGTCAACCTGGGTGCTCCGGCCATGGGTTATCCGATCTCCTACGCCGTCGGCGGTCGCCAGTACGTGGCCATATCGACCGGGCCGGGAAGTCTGCGGCACACTCCCGAGGGCGCAGCCCGCGCCAGGGGCGGCAACCTGTACGTCTTCGCGTTGCCGGAGAGCCGCTAGCGACGCGAGGCTGCTAGGATCCAAGAATCCGAATCAATCCCGGCGCCGCTGAGCGCAACCCGCGTGAAGACCGGCGTCCGGTCCCTGACGGAGGTTCCTGGTGGCAGAGCGTCCCACCTACGCCTTCGGGCCGTTTCTTCTCGATGCTGCCGAGCGCCGGTTGCTGCGCAGCGGGCGAGTGGTTCCAGTGCGGCCGAAGGTGTTCCAGACGCTGAAGGTGCTGGTCGAGAACCGCGACCGTCTGGTCCACAAGGACGAACTGATGGCGATGGTGTGGCCCGACACCAACGTCACCGAGAGCAACCTCACGCACAACCTGTCCGTGCTGCGGAAGATCCTCGGTCAGGACGGGGAGACGCAGTACGTCGTCACGGTTCCCGGCCGGGGTTATCGCTTCACTGCCCCGGTCAAGACGCCGGTCGGCGGATCGATCGCGATACGGCCCTTCGCCAACATGAGTCCCGACCCGGAACAGGACTTCTTCTGCGAGGGATTGGTGGAGGAGGTCATCGAGGCGCTCGTGCGGGTCGATGGACTGCGGGTCCTGTCCCGAACCTCCTCCTTCGACCAGGGTCTGGCCGGCCTGAGCGCACCCCGGTTCGGCCGGAAGGTAGGCGTGTCGGCGATTCTCGAGGGCAGCGTACGCAGGTCGGGCGACGGCGTTCGGATCTCGGTCCAGCTCATCCGCGTCGCCGACGGCATCCATCTCTGGTCCCGCCACTACGACCGGGTCCTCGGCACGATCTCGGAGATCCAGATTCAGGAGGACATCGCCCGGGCGGTCGCGCGTCGGGTGAACGTCGAACTCCGGACTCCGGCCGCTCGCCGCGCGCGGCGGGTCGCGACGGACAACCAGGAGGTGTGGAGAGCGGAGTGGGGGTGATCCGCTAGCCGGTCGCCGTGCCGGCTCCGCGCAGTCCGGCGTGTGTTGACATTGTCAACTCCTCTGTGTATGTTGACGGAGTCAACTTCGGTCTGGAAGGAGAAGGAGCGTGAGAAAGCGACCGACGAGCAGAGGCGCGAGGCACTGTCGGCGAGGCCGATTCGCCATCCTCACGCTCAGGTTGTGCCTGTATGGATGCGGCTGGCCTGCCGCTGCGCTTCCCGGCGCCGAGCCGGCGGAGTTCTTCACCTTCGAGCGATACGACGTGGTCACCGGTGCCCGCGAGCGCCAGACCATCCTGACGGGGTTTCTTGTGGGAGGTTCGGTCGCGGACCTGGCGGTCGTGGATCGCGATGGGCGCGATCGCCTGCGCTTGCGCCTGCTCACGTTCACCGGCGGTGAATGGGTGCCGGAAGTCGAGACCACGCTACGGTCCGAGACCTCCTTCGTCGATGTGGCCAACATCGACGGCCGGGACCGGCTGGTGATCTACGGCGGCGGCCGTCTGACCTGGTTCGATCCCGGGTCGGAGACGGAGCGGGAACTCGCGGTGGTGGAATCCGACTTCAAGTCGCCGCGAAGGGGTGAGGTAGTCCACCTGGACATCACGCGTGACCTGAATGGCGACGGCCGCGACGAGCTGGTCGTGCCGCAGAACCATGGCTTCCACGTGCTCGTCCAGAGGAGCGGCGGGATGTTTGCCGATCCGGTGACCATCGGCCCTTCGACCGGGCCGGACCGGGTCTACCGCGGCGACGGCTACAGGTACCGGCCCTGGGACGAGGGCGGCCGCGTCCACGAGATGGACTACGACCAGGACGGGCGCCGCGACCTGGTGTTCTGGAACCAGGACCGCTTCGACGTGCATCTCCAGGACCAGCGGGGTCTGTTCGCCGCCGAGGCCAGCACGACCTTCACGACCGAGGTGGCGTTCGACTCGGACGATCCGGCCTCGCTTGCCGCTCCACAGGAGGTTCGCCACCGGCGTATCGACGACAGCCTGACCGGAGCCCCGACCGGGAGGGTGCTGTATTCACTCGCCGACCTGAACGGCGATGGCGTCGGCGACCTGGTGGTCTTCTCGCTGGACATCAGGAGCATGTGGAGCGTGCGCTTCACGTACGAGGTCTACCCGGGCGCGCCCACACCCGAGGGCGGCACCGTTTTCGCGTCTGATGCCGGCGCCGCGATTCTGTCGGACGGCCTCCCGTACGAGCTCGGGCGGTACGACTTCGACAACGACGGTCAGGTCGACGTGATGTACAGAACGATGAAGTTCGGCGTCCTCAAGACGGTCCGCATGATCGGCGCCGGGATGCTGACTCGTTCCGTGCCGATGCGTCTCGACTTCTACCGCATGGAAGGTGGCATCTACTCCAACAAACCGAGCGCCGTCCGCAAGATCAGGGGCCGCGCCCCCGGCGTTTCAGGAGAAAAGGGCATCTTCCATCCCTCGGTTCTCGTCGGGGATGTGAACGGCGACAACCGCCTGGATCTGCTCGTGCAGAAGGGCCGGAAGGGCCTGAGAGTCTTTCTTGGCGTGCCGGGGCCCGAGCTGTTCGCAGGAAGGCCTGAGGAAGTCGCGATCGACATGCCGAACGAGGAGTACACCTGGTTGGTGGATCTCAACAGGGACGGCAAGCAGGACGTCCTCATGCATCACACGTTCACTACCAAGCCGCATCGGGTGACGATGCTGGTGGCAAAATGAAGGAAGTCGGCACTTGGGCTACCGCCCGCGCGATGCAGGTTCGACGAGGCCTGTCGCCCATCCTGTTGCTTGGAGTACTCCTCTCGGGGGGCATGGGGCCTGCCGTCGCGCAATCCACTTCCGAGGCCGCGGAGTTCGCTTTCGCGCAGTACGAGGTCGTTACCGGTTCGGCGAAACGTCAGACCGTCTTGACGGGGTTCCTTCTCGGGGGCGCGAGCGCGGAGCTTGCGGTCGTGGACATCGACGACGGTGACGAACGCCGACTGCGTATCTACGAGTTCGGAGACAGCGCCTGGGCGCTGGGAGGCGACGCGACACTGGGGGCCGAAGTGCGGTTCGTTGACGTGGCCAACATCGGCGGACGGGACCGGCTGCTCACCTACGATCCCGGTCGCCTGAACTGGTTCGATCCCGAAGCGGCGACGGAACGCGCGCTTGTCGCGGTCACTGCCAACTTCAACCCGCCTCGCGAAGGCGAGGTCCCCCATGTCGACGTCAGCCGGGACGTGAACGGCGACGGCCGCGACGACCTTGTTGTGCCCGGCGTTGATGGTTTCCAGGTATTCATCCAGACGAGCGCCGGCGAGTTCGCGGATCCGGTGAGGATCGGCCGATCCGCTGACTTGAGCAGGATCTACGGGGCCGATGGCTACCGGTACAACCCCTGGGATGAAAGCCGTGTCCACGAGATGGACTACGACCAGGACGGACGCCCCGACCTGGTGTTCTGGAACGAGGACCACTTCGAGGTTCATCTCCAGGATGAAGATGGGCTGCTCTCCCCGGTTACCGAGACCTTCACGACCGATGTCACATTCGACTCCGACGCACTCTCCTCGCTCGCCACCGGAGACATGACGGGGCGAGTGCTGCGCTCGATAGCCGACCTGAATGGCGACGGTGTCGCTGATCTCGTGGTTCTCTCGTTGGAAGGCGCGAGCATCTCGCGCAAGCGTTCAATCTACGAGGTGCATCTTGGTGGGCCAACACCCGACGGCGGAACTCTGTTCGCGCCGAGCGTCGACTTCGCCTTCCAGTCGGACGGCAGGATTCATCTCGGGATGAACCAGCGCGACTTCGATGGCGACGGCGACCTCGACCTGATGTTCACGACGATCGAGGTCGCGTACCTCGAGAGCAGTCTCTGGAAGAGGCTCAAGGGGTTCATGGGCGATGACGTCTGGTTGGATCTCGAGTTCTATCCGATGAAGGAGGGCCTCTATTCCGACGGACCCAACGCCATCCGCAGAATGCAACTGGATGGCCACCCCAGCGTCAGGGAGTTTGGGTGGGTGCCGCTGGACATCGTGCTTCGAGGGGCCATGCACCAGGAACGGAAGACGCAGAAGCGTCACTTGCGCGCGTTCAACACGACCTTGCTGATCGGGGATGTGACCGGCGACGGCCGCTCGGACCTGCTGATAGAGGAAACCCATCGGCAACTGCTCGTCTTTGCCGGTGTGCCGGGACCGGTGCTGTTCGCCCGGCAGCCTCAGAGGGTTGCGGTCGCCATGCCCAACGACGAGGAGTACACCTGGCTCGTTGATCTCAACAAGGACGGCAGACAGGACCTCCTGCTGCATCACGCGTCCACGACGGAGCCCCATCGGGTGACGATGCTGATCGCCCGCTGAGCCCGCCGGCTGGCTCTGGCTATAGCTGAACCGGGCCGCGATCTCGCATCCCGTCAAGGATCGTCTGGGTGGTTTGCCGGATCAGGTCGTCCACGTCGACGTTCGGGTCGATCTGTCTCTCGATCAGCAGCGACGCCAGGCCGTGGACCGCGCTCCACGCGACGTAGGCCTGTGCCCGCGGATCTCCTCCCTCGATCTCGCCGCTGTGCTGGTGGACCCGGATCACATCGACCAGGTTCTCGAGCAGAGCTCCGGCTGCCTTTCGCAGTTCCGGTTGATCCTGGCGCTCGAGGGCCTCCTTGCCGTACATCAGGCGATAGTGCGCCGGATGCTCCAGGGCGAAGCGCACGTACTGCTCGCCCATGCGCCGGAGTCGCTCGACGCTGGATGAAGAGGCTCCGGTGTCGCCGGACCCCAGGCGCCGGTTGAGGCGCTTGAAACCCGCGACCGCGACCGCGACCAAGAGGGCCGTCTTGTCGGGGAAGTGGCGATAGGGCGCTCCCCGCGAGACGCCGAGGCGGCTTCCTATCGCCCTCATCGTGACGCTGGCGGCGCCGCCCTCCGAGATCATGGCGGCGGCTTCCTCGACCAGCGACGCTCGAAGGTCCCCATGGTGGTAGGTGCGAGCCCGTTCGGCCATGGGCGATTATGGCAAGCGCGGCTCGTGATTGCTGGGTGCGGTCTCTCTTCGCTGGACCATTGGGTGTTGACAACGTCAACAAGAGGCTGTATGTTGACGAGGTCAACATGCCCCGAAGGCAGGAGGACCAACATGAGAAGACGAGCGACAGTCCCCGACGAGAGACGACACCGGCCGACCCGGATCAGCCTGCTGGCAATTCGAGTCTGTCTGTCGGGATGCATGATGCCGTTTGCCGTCCACGCAAGCTCTGAGCCCCCCGCGGCGTTCGCTCCCAGCCGCCACGAGTTGAGCGTGGGCGTCGCGGAACGCCTGACCGTTCTGACCGGATTCCTCACGGGCCGGCCGGTCGCGGATCTGGTTGCCGTGTACCTGGACGGTGATGGAGAGCGCCGCCTGCGCGTTTTCTCGTTCGTCGATGGCGACTGGTCAACGGCAGCCGAAGCCACGCTGCGTGCCGACGTGTCCTTCGTCGACGTTGCCGGAATCGACGGCCGGGACCGGTTGATCGCCTACGGAGGCGGCCGGCTCACCTGGTTCGATCCGGAGTCGGCGACGGAACGGGATCTGGTCGCGGTGACGTCCGATTTCAGGGAGTCCGCCAGGGGCGAAGTTCTCCACGTGGACATGACTCGCGACGTGAACGGAGACGGCCGGGACGACCTCGTGCTGGTGCAGGGCCACGGCTTCCAGGTGCTGGTCCAGATGCCGGGCGGTCGGTTCGGTGAGCCCGTCACGGTGGGCCCAACTAGCGGACTCGACCGGGTCTACGGTGCCGACGGCTACCGGTACACGCCCTGGGAAGAAGGCGGCCGCATCCACGAGATGGACTACGACCTCGACGGCCGCATCGATCTGGTGTTCTGGAACGGGGACCACTTCGCGGTCCACTTGCAGGACGAGGGTGGGCTGTTCCCCGCGAAGGCGAGCACGACGTTCACGACCGCGATCCCCTTCGACTCCGACCAGATCGCCTCGCTCGCCGCGCCGGCGGGCATCAGGCGCCGGCGCCTGGATCACATGCCCGAGGGGGAAAGCAGGGGCAGGGTGCTGCACTCGCTGACCGACATGAACGGCGACGGCGTGGCCGACCTCGTCGTGTTCTCGCTCAAGGGCTCGAGCCTGTGGAAGATGCACTCCTCGTACGAGGTGTACGACGGCGCTCCGGGCCCTCGTGGAACAGTCGAGTTCTCATCCGAACCGGGCGCCGTGGTCGAGTCCGAGGGCATCATCTCCGGAATCGACCGGCACGACTTCGACCGCGACGGCCAGGTCGACGTGATGGTGACCGCCTTCGAGCCGACGGTCTTCTCGGCCATCCGGGTGCTCGTCATGTCGATCTTCACCGGGGCCGGGTCGTTCGATCTCGAGATGTTCCGCATGGAGAACGGCCGCTACGGCGACCGCCCGAACGCGATCCGCGAGATCAGGCCCAGATCCCCCAGGAAGAGCGGCGAGAGGACGTTCTGGCCGGCGGTCCGGATGGGAGACGTGAACGGCGACGGACGCTCCGACGTCCTGATTGCAAGGAACCGGAAGATGCTGCATGTCCATCTCGGCGTGCCGGGGCCGGGTTTGCTGGCGAAGAAGCCTCAGCGGATCGCGATCCCGGTGCCCGAGGACGAGGAGTACACCTGGCTCGCCGATCTGAACCGGGACGGCAGACAGGACGTGCTGATGCACCACACCTCGGCGACGGAGCCTCATCGGCTGACGGTGCTGATGTCGCGGTAGAAGATCCGCCAGCTACATCTGGAACAGGCGCGTGACCTTCACGATGAGCGCGCTGTCGTTGAGGCCGGGAAAGCCCGACGTCAGCGTGTCCCGGTGCTCGTTGTAGACGACGAACAGCTCGCTGCCGGGCGTGTACTCCCAGCGCAGCCGCACGTTCGCCGCCAGTCCCCGGCTCTCGGAGTCGTACTGGAACAGCGCGCTGACGAACATGCGCGGGTTCAACGTGTAGATTGCGCGCAGATCGACGAGTTCCACGTCGAAGTCGCCCTGCGGCAGCTCGACCCGGTTGAACGAGATGCCGGGTTCGACCAGGAACTGGGAGCTCAGACTCACCCGCCCCCAGCCCCAGCCGAAAGACGTCTTGCGGCCGCTGTAGAAGTCGCCGTATTCGAGGAAGAAGCCGCCCGAGATCCGCCGCTGCTGGCCCAGTTGCAGTTGGGCCTGCACGTAGTCGAAGTCGTAGCCGCCGACGCCGAGCGTGATGTCCGAGGCGATGGGGAACGGATGCGGGAGGAACTCGTAGCTGCGCACGTACTTCAGTTCGATCTCGTCCCCGCTGTGAAACTCGATCTCGAACTCGGCCTCGGCCTCGCGCGTCTCGACCAGGCCGGCGCCGTTCTCGATGTAGGCCATCGACCCGGTCCAGGAGTACTTGCGGACCAGCTTGCTGTCGGCCGGGCGCGGGCTGAACCGGAACTCGCCGAAGGAACGGCGCATGTCGTGGCGGCGGACGAAGCCGATGCCGGGGTTGAAGTTGCCGCCAACCCGCAGGCGCTCCAGTTGGACTCCGTAGCGGTCGCCGTTGTAGTCCATCTGCAGGCGATAGCTGGCGTCGTCGTCGGTGAGCCCGGGTGTGCTCGTTTCGGCCCAGTAGGTGTTGAACGTGAGGTTGTCGAAGAAGGCGAACGTCCCGTCGACGCCGTAGGCCTCGTTGCGTCCGGCGCCGGTCACGTCGACCGAGCGGCGGGTGTAGATGACGCCGACGCTGCTCCGGCGCAGGATGTCCCGCTTGAGTCGCATGACGCCGAAGTTCGTCGCGACCGCGCCGGACAACGGTTCGTCGTCCGCCTGGATGTTCAGCAGCCCGAGCGTGTAACGTCCCGTCCGTCCGGTCAGCCGGGCGCCGCCTTCGATCGGGATCGCGCGCCCGTCCTGGAGGCCGATGCGGCGGCTGTAGAACAGGGACGGCGTGTCGTTCGGCCCCCCGAATCCGCCGGCCCGGGCGCCGCCAAAGCCGAAGGTGCCCTGGTTCTCGAGAAAGAAGTCGCGCTTCTCGGGAAAGAAGAGGCTGAAGCGGGTCAGATCGACCTGCTGCTGGTCGGCCTCGACCTGGGCGAAGTCGGTGTTGTACGTGAAGTCGGCGGTGAGGTTCTGGCTGACTCCGTACTTGATGTCGATGCCGAGGTCGGCGCTTGTGTCGTTCGAGATCTCCGGGTTCGCCAGGCGGTCGTTCACCATGTCGGCCACCAGATAGGGCTTGAACTCCAGGTTCCTCGAGGCCGGCGGGGCTTCCAGCCCGACCAGGGGTCCGGCCAGCGACATCTGCATGATGCCCATCGAGCCGAGCGCCACCGGGATGCGGTTCAGAGTCGAACTCTCGTTCTTCCACTGCGTATAGCGCTGCAGGTTGACGCCCCAGATCTGCGCGCGGCCGGGGCGATACCGTAGCGATCTGAAAGGGATTGCGGCTTCCGCCGTCCAGCCGCCCTCGAACCTGCCCGTTCTGAGATTCCAGACCGGATTCCAGTCCACGTTCATCTGGCGCTCGTCGGTGATCTGGGCGTCGAAGCGGCCCCCCGAGGCGTAGACGGTGAAGACGACCGCGTTGCGACCGTCATGGAACGTGTCGAGGGCGATGTCGAAGTAGTCGTCCTCGCTGTACGAGTCGCGTCTCATGTCGTTGGCCGCGATCCGGTCGGGGTCCTGCCAGCAGCGGAGCGACACGAAGAGCGTGGTTTCGTCGAAGGTGATCCAGACGTCGCTCCTGTCGGTGGCCGGCTCTCCCGGCCGGGGCTCGACCTGGAGGAAGTCCGAGATCGGGGGCACGGTGTCGTAGAGGACCTCGTCGAGCCGGCCGTCGACGCGGAGCGGCGCTGCGAGCCGCACGGCCCGGACCGTGGCCTTGCCCGACTCGTCCCGGTTCATCACGGCCGGCGGCACGGGCGGAGGCGGACCGTCGAAAGACGACGGAAGGTCCAGCGGTTCCGTCAGCGGCGCCGGCGAACCGGGCGGAGGGGCGGCTTCCTGGCGCGCCTCGACGGCTTGAGTGAGGCACAGGCCGCCGACGAGCAGGCAGATCGCCAGGCGCATGCGCGCCATACCGCACGAGAGTAACCGCATGCCTCAGCCGATCCGGTTCTCGCCCGCGTTCTCGTCCTGGTGCACGGTCACTGGCCAACCCGGGAACTGGGCGTCTTCGCCGTCCGTGCTGTCGGCGCTGCTCAGGAAGCGGAACGCCTCGATCCGGTACGTCCTGGCTTCCGTGTCGATCGTGACCAGGCCGAAGCCGCTGCTCTTCTGGTGCGCCCGCTCGTACGGATCCGGCGCGGTGCCGACCTCCGGATTGCCGATCGCGTAGACGTAGACCCGGTTGCCCAACGGATCGAGGAACTCGCCCGTGTGGGCCAGGCCGTGGCGGGGCCGGTTCCGGTGCGGAGTGCCGACTTCATCGGGCCGCCACCAGCGCGGGTAGCCGGCGCTGATCGCCGGCGTGCAGAAGGCCCAGCAGCCGTCGCGCTGCGCGTCGGCGCCGTACTGGACGAGTGACGGCACGTGCTGGTCGCCGCAGACGTGCAGGCACTTCGCCTTCCGCAGGATGCGGACCAGCCGGTCGCGCGGTGTCTGCGGCCAGCCGCCGCAGTCGAGATCCGCGATCAGGTAGTCGTCATGGCCGCCGTGATGCGTGGCGACGCCCGCGAACACCGTCTGGCTGAGCAGCACCTTCATCGTGTGGCCGCGCCAGTCGCCTGCCCACTGTTCCAGGAAGGCTTCCTGCCGCTCGCCGAGCAGGGCGAGGTCGGGTTCATCCAGGTTCGAGATGTCGACGCTCTCATCCAGGACATGGTCGGCCCGGCCGGACCCGGTGTCCACGTGTTCCGGTCCGCTCTTGAACTGCCGATCGGCGAGGATCGCGAACCCCACGCCGCCGTAGACCATGTCGCCGTAGTAGACGCTGATGTCCTGCTCGACCGGCGCCGGGTCGAACGGGTCCGGGTGGTGCGAGGCGTTCGTGCGGTGAACGACGTTGACCATCCGGGGTGGCTCCCGGTAGCCGCCGAGCGAAGAAGTGCCCCGGCCGGTGTCCATCGCCTTGCCGCCCTCCCCCCAGATGTTGCCCTGGAACACGTCGTGGTCATCCGGAATACATAACGTCGGCCGGTCCCGCATCGTTTCCCTGAACGCCCAGCCGAACATGTAGTACTTGCGCAGGTAGTTGAGAATCGCGGGGCCGGCGGGCTCCCGGATCAGGCCGTAGCCGCCGTGGTTCTCGTAGAGCTGGTCGCCGGAAAAGAAGAGCAGGTCGGGATCGCGGGCCAGGACGTGGTCGGCGACCGGAGCGTAGGGGAACGAGTAGTCGTTCTGGCAGGTGAGCCCCGCCAGCCGCAGCGGCCGGCCGGCCGGGTTTGCCCGGATCGTGCCCCGCCACTCGTGGTCCGTCTCGCTGCCGTCCGTGTGCTGCTCGCGGTAGACGAGCCGGAACGGCGCCGCCACCAGCTCGTTCCACTTGGACAGCCGGAACGTCGCCGTCCAGGCGTCGCCGTCGAGTTCGGCGAAGCCGTGGGACCGCCACTCCCCGCCGTGCTCCGTCAGCAGCTCGACCCGCCGGTCGTCGTTGGCGCCCAACGGAGGCAACAGCGCTGTCACCTTGACGACGAAGCCCTCGTCGCCGCGAGAGTCGCTCATGCAGTACATCGACCACAGGATCGGCCCGAAGCGGCGGTCCTCATCGACTTCGAAGGCATCCCCGTCCACCGTCCACTCGCTGAACCGGTACCGGGCGCCCTCGCCCTTCGGGATCTCCCGATCGAAGTTGCTGACGATGGCGACGTTGCCGGCGATGTCCGCGGCGGGCATGGTGTCCATCGTCATACCGAGCTCGGTTCCGTCGGACGCAACGACGGTCAGTTTCAGGGCGCAGCTACCGACTCTGACTACACCGTCGAGAACGAGGAGTGTTCCTTCCGTGTCGATCCTCTCGCCGACGTCGATCTCCTTGCTCGTTGCGCCCAGCACCAGGCGCCCGCCGATCACCCCGGCGTCTATGCCAACGCCGCTCGCGAAGCAGTTGCTGCGATGGTCGTCGATGACGTTGCGGATACCGATCCGGAAGCCTGCGCCGCCGTCGCGCTCCCCGGCTTCCACCCGCCGGCAACGAACCGACGTCCGGAATCGCCCCTGCTCGCCGGTCAGTCGATGCGTGAGTAGGTGGACGTTTCTGTCGCCGCCCGACGTCTGCACCTCGGCCGCCCCGTCCAGAATCTGCCAATCCTCCATCGGATTGGCCCAGAACGACTCCCCGAGCCAGACCCGGTCGTTCGTCCGGTCCCATCGGTCGACCCGGATGCCCGCACCAGGGTCGCGCGCACTCTGCTGTGCCGCACCAGCACCCCCGCTTCTCCTCGGAAGGGACACCATCGCGGCCACGACTCCGAGTAGGCCGCGCCTTGTGACTCGGCGCCGTTGCGGGGCCCCGTTCCCTCTACCGCTTCGTTGCGCCATGAGGGCAGTATCGCACCGCGGTAGCCGAAGAGCCCGGTCGGGGGGCGCTCGCATGACATGGGGGCGCAATGCGTGCCGCCGCCGCGGTCCACGCTGGTCTCGCGTCAGTCGACGATCGCCTGCATCACGGCGTTCTGGAAGTCGGCCCGGAGTGGACCGCCCGGCGTCTGTACCATCAGAACCGCGGTCAGGTCCTCCTGGGGATCGACCCAGTAGCTGGTGCCGAACGCGCCAAGCCAGCCGAAGCTGCCGGTGGACCGGTGGTCGCCGCGGGCCGCGACGCTGTCGAGCACAACGTCCACGGTCAGTCCGAATCCCATCCCGGCGCTCCCCGCCTTCTCGTACAGGTCGCCGACGTGATTCGACGCCATGAGGTCGACGGTCCGGGAACCCAACAGCCGCGTGCCGTTCAACTCTCCGCCGTTGACCAGCATCTGGGCGAACTGCAGGTAGTCCTCGGCCGTCGACCAGAGTCCGCCGCCACCCCCGTGCAGCGTCGTCGTGGCCAGCCATTCCGGCAGCGCCGGACGGAGTTCGAGGCCTTCGGGGGTGCGAATGTAGAGCGTCACGACGCGCTGCTTCTTGTCCTCCGGCACGTTGAAGGTGGTGTCCTTCATTCCCAGGGGTTCGAAGATCCGCTGCCGCAGGAACTCGTCGAACGTCAGCCCCGAGGCGACCTCGACGATGCGTCCCAGCGTGTCGATCCCCGCCAGCCCGCTGTACGCCCAGCGGGTGCCCGGCTGGAAGTCGAGGGGGGCCGCTCCGAGCGCAGCCGCCCAGTCCGCGACGGTGCCGGACAGGTCGCGAGGGGCGATGCGCGTCGTCGCCTCGCCTGCCGCGCCGAAGCTGCCCAGCCCCGACGTGTGGGTGATCAGGTCGTGCACCGTGACCTCTCGCTTTGCGGGCACGGTGTAGATGTCGCCTTCCTCGCCCGCGGAGTCCGATCGCGGTATCGCGACCTTCGTGTCCTTGAACTCCGGAACGAAGCGGGACACCGGATCCGCCAGGCGGATCTTCCCCTCTTCGACGAGCATCAGGATGGCGACGCCGGTCACCGGCTTCGTCATCGAGGCGATCGGGAAGATGGTGTCCTTCCGCATCGGCGCGTTCGTTCCGATGTCCATGAGGCCTCGCGCCTCGAAGTGGGCGACGCGGCCCCGCCGCGCGACGACGGTGACGGCGCCTGAGATCTGCTTCGTGTCGATGGCGCGCTGGATCATCTCGCCGATTCGCTCGAGACGTTTCGCGGACAACCCCACGTCGTCCGGTGCCGCGGCGGGCACCTGGGCTTCGGTCGTTGCGACCGCGAGCAGGAAGACGAGGACGAACACCACCGGCCACCGCAGGCAGGCTCCGTCACGGACACTGTTGGCACGCACCGGCAACTCCTTTGCTTGAGGGTCGATCTGGGCCGCAACATAGTGCAGCAGGACCACGCCGGCCCGGGCGGGGCTAGCGCGCCAGGGGATCCGGCCGGATCTGGAACTTGACGAACTTGCCGCGGGTGCCCTTGCCGCCTTCGGTGTGCCAGATGTAGTTCGTGCCGTAGTTGGCCCACAGGGCGCGGCCCTTCCAGCCGGCGTCGGGATCGTCGATGCGACCGTCGAGGCCGCGGGAGAAGAAGCCGAGCGGGTAGGGCACGCGCAGAGTCGTCCATTCGCCGGTGTCGGGGTCGAGGACCAGCAGGCTGTCCGAGTTCGATCCAGTGGCGATCGGCGTGTTCTCGCCGAAGCCGCCGACGTCGTGTTGATCCACCCAGTTGTAGTAGTGGAAGTCCGCCGGTACGTCGCTCCCCTTCATCGTGGGGCCCTCGGTCCGGTACAGCGTCCAGCCCTCGGGGCACTGGCTGCCGTCCGGGCTGTCCGGCTCGTCCCGCGGCTCGCACTTGCGGACGTCCAGGCTCGCCAGGTGGCTGCTGCCCGCCAGCGCCGTCCACACCACGCCGTCGCTCGTGATGTCGATCCCGCGCGGGTCGAAGCCGGGTTCGGGGACGCGGAAGATCTGCGACCGGCAACTCGTCGGCGGGTCGTCGCCGCGCATCAGGCGAACGATGTAGCCGGGATAGGTCTGGGAGGCGCCCCACAACGAGTCGTCGACCGGGCTTGGAATCACCGAGTAGAGGCCGTAGGAAAGCTGCGTGTCGTATCTGGGGTCGGGCTCCGGCGTCGTCTGGACCTCGCCGGCTGCGGCCCGTTCCTCCTGGGCCCTGACCGCATCGACGCGGTAGGTGTAACCGCCGGCCGAGGCGACCGCGACGTTCCAGGGTTTCGTTATCTCGCCGTCGCCGTTCGTGTCGACGACCAGGGGGCACCAGCCGACGGCCTGCTGCTCGTCGCCGGTTTCGTCGAAGACCTTCGTGTCGACCCAGGAGAAGCCGGCGCCGCCGCCGTTGAAGTAGACGGTCTCGTTCGCGTCGTTGTCGAACTGCAGGTGGTGAGTGGAGAAACAGGTTTCGATCAGCGTGAACTTCTGGCTCACCGGGTCGAAGAAGGAGGCGTGGCGCCCGCCCGACCGCGGCGTCCACCAGGCCGCGTACCTGTTCTCCGGGTCGCTGCACCAGGCCGGCGGACGGCGCGCACCGCGGATCTTGGAGGTCAGCCAGACGCGGCCCTTGCTGTCGATCATCGGGTTGTGCGGGTCGGCCGGGTTGTAGGGCGGATTGCCCCAGATGTGCTCGTCGCCCCAGAAGAAGGAGGGCCGCATCGGCGGCGGGAAGCGGGACGGGACCACGCTTCGCGGTTCCCGGGTGGGGATGTTCCGGGCGTAGCTGACGTTCTGGACCGGGTCCAGCACGACGAGTTGGCCGTGCCCCGAACTCGCGGCGTAGACGGAGCCGCCTGGGTTGATCCCGGGGTTGTTCTTGTCGGTCGACACGAGATCGTGCATGAAGGTCTTGTCGCTGCCGACATCCCAGAGGGTGAGGACGAGGTTGCGTTCGATTCCCTGGGGCCGCGGCGGCGCCGGCGGCAGCTCTCCCGCCGCGACGCGCTCCGTCCAGTCGGCGTAGACGTCGAGAGACGCGTCCATGCCCTGGATCCGGAGCACGTTGTACATCTGGTTTCCGCGCACTCCGGTGCCCAGCCGCCACTCCCAGGCTTCCTTATGGGTCGTGAGCTCCGGCTTGGCCTCGAACACGTGATCGACGGTGCGGGTCTGGCGGCTCCCAAGCTGGTGGCAGAAGTTGCAGTCCGACTTCAGCGAGTCGAGCCAGTGGGCCTGGGACAGCATGCGGGTCCCCATGCCGTTGCCGTCGTCGCCGGTGCCGGGGAAGAAGCTCTCGTCCGGCGGCGCCATCAGGGACAGCCAATAGTCGCCCGGGTACACCCGTGCCGCTTCCCCGGGGGTCGCCGCGGCGCTGGCCTGCAGCGTGACCGGGTCGGCCGAGGGCCTCATCTCGAGCGGCTCCGAGTCGACCAGGCCGTAGCCGCGCACCCACACGGCGTAGCTCGCGTCGGGCAGTTCCGGCAACATGAACCGGCCGTCTTCGTCGGTGACGACGATCTTCACGAACTTCGTCGGCAGGTCTTCCGTCTCGGCGATCACCCAGACGCCGGCTTCGGGGCCCTGGGCGCTCTGGACGGTGCCGCCGATGTAGCCGTCGGGTCCGGGAAACGGGGCTGTGGGAGCGGTTTCGGTCGGCGTACAGGCGACGGCCAGAAGAACGCCGGGGGCGACAACGAACTGGATCATCCTGGAGGTGGTCATGGGAACACCTTAGCGTTCCCGCGTCCAGTAGCGGAGCGGCTGATCGCCGCGATTCTCGGTCTCGGCGTGGCTCTACCCGCCGTGCTGTTCCTCCGCGGTCTCCTTGAGCGCTCTGCCGACAGCCGCGAAACCACGGTGCATGGCGCCGCCGAACAGGAGCCGGGCTACCGGCGCCAGCGGCCCTTCGAGGGTGTCGGTGTTGAAGTAGGTGCAGCTCGTCTCGCTTCGCTTCTCGAGTCGCTGGACGCGGAGCGCCTTGACGAGGCCCAGGGCGACGTTCGTGCTCCAGGCCAGGCGGGTTGGCGGTTCGATGATGGCGAGGCGCTCGGTCTGCTTCCGGTTGTAGCGGTCCAGTTTGACGTCGAAGTGGATCGTGGAGCCGACGCGGACGTCGGTCTTCCTGTAGGTCCGGGCGAACGGATTCCACTCGTGGTAGCGGTCAAGATCGACGAGGAGGTCCCAGACCACCTCGATCGGAGCGTCGATCTCGACCGGCTCTGAATCGATGGAGTGTCTAAACATCGGGGGCCTCTTGCGCCGCTACTCCTTGCCGAGCGACCGGAACCAGCGGTCCGTTTCTTCCCAGAGGCGCCGGGACGCGCTTCCGTCCCGGGCGTCGGGGATGGGCTCGGCCTTCGCGCAGCGTTCATGGTAGTGGCCCCCCTCCAGGTGCGGATCCGTCGCGCAGCGGATCGTGGTCTGGGCGGCCTGGGCCGGGGTCAGGAGGATCAGCGGTGCCAGCGGCGTGAACAGGCGCTTCGTCCGCCTGAGCCACCGGGGTTCGTCGTGCCAGCCGAACGTCATGTTCGAGTAGGCGGAGCCCGGGTGCAGGGCGGCGGTCCGGAGGTTGGCGTCCGCGGCGTAGCGTCGGTGCAGCTCGAAAGCGTGGTGGATCAGGGCCAGCTTGGACTGGCCGTAGGCGGTCCAGGAGTCCAGCCTCTCCGGAGGCGCGAAGAGCCGGTCGTTGCTGCCCTTGTCGTGCTGGTGCGAGGAGACGTTGACGACTCGCGCATCGCCGCTCCGCCGGCCCGACTCGAGCAGCATCGGTAGCAGCAGGCGGGTCAGGTGGAAGGTCCCGAGGTAGTTCGTTCGCCAGTGGATCTCGAAGCCGTCGGCCGAGAGCCTGCGCTCGCGCCAGCGCCACAGCACGTCGCGGAGGATGCCGGCGTTGTTGATCAGCACGTCCAGCCGCCCGCCGGACATCTCGCGATACCAGGCGGCGAAGTCGGCGACGCTTCCGGCGTCGGCGAGATCGAGCCGGTGGGCCTCGATGCCGGGCGGACGGCGTCCGGCGTCCCGCAGGTCCCGCAGCAGCGCCTCCCTGGCGGCGGCGCTGTCGCGCGGGCAGGTGACCGCGACGTCGGCGCCCCAGGCGGCGAGCGTTCTGGCGACCTGGTAGCCGATCGACCCGGGTGTCGCGCCCGTGACGATCACCTTCCTGCCCGACATGTCGACCCGCTCGGCCATCGGCTTGCGCGAGCAGAGCTGCCGCAGGTGGTCGAAGGCCTTGGAGATGCCGGATCCGGGTCGGTAGGCCACTGGCGTCAGCCCGGCGGCGCGTAGGTCTCGAGCAGCGCTTCGCTGGCCTGCCACAGCCTGGCGCCGCTGGTCGGGTCCGTGGCGTGCCCGGACGGGCGCTTCTCGCGCAGCATGTGCAGGTAGATGCCGCTGCGCTTGCCGGCGTCGCCGGCGCAGCACAGGTAGCTCACAGGTTTCGCGGCCTTCTCCGGCGTCAGGAAGAAGAACTTCATCATCGGGACCACCAGGGGTTTCAGGAACCACGGCGCTTCCCGCGCGATCGCGGTGTTGACGGGGCCGGGACAGAGCGAGTGGACCACCACGTGGCTCTCACCTTCGCGGTTCAGACGCCGCGAGAGCTCGGTCGCGTAGGTGCAGAGGACGAGCTTGCTCGCGCCGTAGTGCCTGATCCCGTCGCGGACGCCGTAGTCCATGAACTCGCCGAAGCGGTCGAAGTCGATCGGCTCGGCGGAACGGTGGGCGTCGGAGGAAACGATGACGATGCGGGGAGCCTCCTCGATCCGCTTCCCCGGGCGAATCGTCTCGTCCGTCAGCCAGCGGTCGACCAGCACCCGGTTGGCGAGGAAGTGGACGGCGAACATCGTCTCGAAGCCCTGCGCCGTGTGGCGTGCGCGGCGCGGCATGAGGCCGGCGTTGAGGACGGCGATGTCGATCTTCGTCTCCCGGGCGCGCAACTCGTCGCAGAGCCGGTGGACCGAACGCATGTCGGAGAGATCGACCTTCAGCATCTCGACCCGGTCGGAGCCGGAGGCGGCTCGGACCGCTTCGCCCGCTTCCGGGTGACCGCTCCGGCAGGCCATCAGGACGTGGCCGCCACGGGTGGCCAGATCGATGGCGACGGCCTTGCCGACGCCGCTGTTGGCTCCGGTCACCAGGCAGGTCTTGCCGTCGATCCGAACGGAATTGGCAAGCGGCTCGATCTCCGGCCGCTCGGCAGCGCGATCCCGGACCGCCTTGCGGAGCACCTTGAGGAGCTTCGTCATGCGACCTGCCAGCTTACTCACGCGGAATGTCGTGCCGCTTCCGGTAGGCCGCCAATCCGTGCTCGATTCCTTCCCGGCTCAGGCCGAAGC
The DNA here is from genome assembly GCA_965116955.1 of Thermoanaerobaculia bacterium. Lineage (GTDB taxonomy): Bacteria > Acidobacteriota > Thermoanaerobaculia > Multivoradales > Multivoraceae > Multivorans. The sequence goes on from OZ220742.1 coordinate 1,653,122, forward strand.
TCTCCGGTTCGTAGACATGGCGTCCGTAGCGGTGCTGCACGTTGCGGCTCGCGGTGCGCTCGGCGGCTTTCCGTGCGTCCGGTCCGAAGGGGATGCCGGCCTGTTCGTAGACCTTGCCCAGGACCGCCATCGGATCGCCGACCAGGTCGTAGTAGGAGACATCGACGAAGCGGCGCGGGTCCGCGGCTTCCCGGACGCGGGCGGTCAGCTCGACCAGGCGGCAGGTCTTGGCGAACCAGTGCGCGCCGATCTCAAGCGGGTCCACCCGGTCGCTGAACAGGCCGCGGCCGTGGGCGACCATGCTGCAGAACGAGGGGATGGACTTCAGCGGATCGCGATGCGTCCGGACGATCGTGGCGGCCGGGAAGACCTCGAGAACGACGTCCAGGTACTCCATGTGGTGCGGCGTCTTGAGCACCCAGTGACGGCGCGGCCGTTGCCAGTGCAGGACCTGAAGCAGGGTGCGGAACTCCTCGTACGCGCGCGTGTGGTCCTGGTTCTCGAGCCAGCGGGCGTACGTAGGCACGTGCATGGTCGCTTCCGCGGACTGGCTCATGAAGGACACGTCGAGCAGCAGCACGTCCTCCTCCGGGGCGTCGTGTTCGGCGGGATGAACGGCGAAGAAGGCGGGGGCCAGGTAGGCGACGGCTTTCTCCGCGATGAGCGCCCGTCGAATCCGGGTGTGAGGATCGCCCGGCTCCTCGCGCGGCAGGGGCAGCGGATTCAGTCCCTCCCAGGCCTCGACGGCGCGCATCTCGGGGTGGGAGGCGATCAGCCGGTGCAGTGTGGTCGTGCCGGTTCGTTGCAGGCCGGCGATCACGATGATCGGGCCAAGGTCTATGTCGCGGATCTCCGGCCTGCGGCGGAGGAGCTCCTCGACGCGCAGGCGTGTAACCAGCGCTCCCTCGATTCGCCGCCGCTGGATCAGCCGGCCCAGGAGCGTGAGGTCGGCTTCCTCATTGATGGAACGGACGAGAACGGACAACGGCTCCATGAACCACTCGTCGCCGAAGCTGGACAGGCCGGTTCTCCTCCGGGCCTTCGCGACCATCCTGTCGACATCGAGCCTCCCGCGTGCGCCGAGGCGGCGTGCGGCGCGCCCACCCGCGTTGAGCAGCGCGACGGGAAGCGGCCGGTAGGGCCGCTCGTAGTCGGTGGAGGTTTCGGCGATCGGCTTCGGCGTCATGCCGGTTTCCGGATGCCGGCCAGAAGGCCGGCGCACCCAGTAGAGCCGCGCACGCTCAACTGTGGCCAGCCCGCAGTTCGGCCAGCTTGACGACCCTCGTCGCCGGTTCGGGGTGCTCCTCGGCCCGGATCCAGCGGAAGCTCATCGTGCCGGAGGTGTGACCGGCGGTGTCGAGCCAGTTTGGAAGTCCCGGGTCCTCGTGCGCCACGATCAGGCGGACGGAGCCATCGCTCTCGTACCGCGCCAGATGCTTGTTCGTGTGGATCGTGTGGTAGCGGTAGTCCAGCGACTCCATCCAGTAGTTGTTGAGCTGGAAGTTCCAGTGTTCGCAGTCTGGCGGCGTGGCCTCGATGACGAGCGCCTCGTCCTCGGCCAGCCGCCAGTGCGAGTGGTAGTAGGCGATGTTCGGGTCGCCGCCGGCCTGGTTCGAGGTCTCCTGGTCGAAGCGGGGCAGCCTGTTCGAGTGCTTCTGGAAGTCGCGGGCCCACTTCGCGAACAGGAGCGAGGCGCCGGCGACCAGCGTGCTGGCCGAACGCAACCCCTCGTCGACCTGAGCCGGCGTCAGGGGCGCCGGGCGCTTCTCTTCGGGGGCGCAGTTGATCCGCTCGATGTGGAGCTCCGCCGGTATCTCCGTGCGCCGGTCGAGGAAGGTCTGGCGCACGATAAGCATTCCCGTCTCGGGTTTCATCGGCAGCCAGTTGCCTTCCTGCTGTTCGCAACTGAGGACGAGCTCGAACCGACCGTCGTCGTCCGTTTCGAGTTCCGCCGCCTCGATGTAGCCGGTCGGCGGCAAGCCGCCGCCCTGGCCGTAGTGGCCGGCCTGGGTGCCGAAGCCCAGGTAGGCGACGGTGTTGCGGCGTCCCGTGATCCGGTACTCGTACGCGCCCGAGAGCGCGGCCGTCAGGTAGTGGTTGTCCGGGTTGTCGGAGCCGAGCTTGACCGTCTCGTTGGCGACCCGGTGCAGCACCGGCGCTCGCGGGTCGGCGTGCTCGACGAAGGCCATCAGGCCGGCCCGGGCGAGCCGGCTGAGGTAGCGGTAGCCCTCGGCCTGGTTGAAGGCGTCGCGGGGCGTTCCGGGAAAGTTCAGTGACGCGCCGGCGGCCTTCAGCGTGTCGCAGAACTCGTCCCAGGCTTGGCCGCTGACGACCCGTTGCGCCGCGACGTCGTCCTCGGATTGCCCGCGGAGCCTTCTCGTCGCCAGCGAGATCCGGCGAAAGAACGCGAGCAGGGCGATGGCGAGCTTCACCAGGACAACGCCTCCGGCACATCTCCGAAGAGCGTCGCCAATTCATCGATTCTCGCGTGCTGTCGCTGCATCTCCCGCCACACCGTCGGATGGGCACTCGCCACGATGGCGTTGGCCATCGACGCGAGCGCTTTGGCGGGCTCACCGCGTTCCCTCTCCGTCAGATACTCGACGAGACGAGCCCGGCACGCGCGGTATGCCTCTTTGCGGGCAACTCGAAGGTGTTCGCGATTGAGGTCGAGCAGATCGATCGTGTACTCGGCACGCTGTTTGTCCGCGCGACCCAGACCCTCGCGCGAGAGGAACAGGAACGTGTCCACGATCTCCACATCGAAGTAGTCGAGTGGGTCCTCGATCCGCGGATCGACCAGTACGGCGGCGCCCCGCGCGGGCGGGATGATCGGATCCCTCGGCCTTCGTGAGACATCGACAACACTCTCCCCGGCGAGAACAGCAAAGCGACTGCCCTTGTGGCGGTTGCAGCCAGCACAGGCAAGCAGGTAGTTCTCCCACCGGAACGTCCGCTCGGGGTACAGCGACTTGGGCCTGATGTGCTCGACGTCCGTGGCAGCCGAGTCTTCGCACCAACAGCAGCGCTGTGCACCCGCGCACATGTCCGCGAGGCCTGTGCGCACCTTGCGGAAAGCGCTTCGCTTCGATCGCGACGGCCACAGGCGAACTGCGGCGCGAACCCGCTCTTCGTAGTTTCCCGCAACGTCGACTTCAGCTTGGCATGCGGCCAGCATTTCGGACGTGGCCTGGTCCACGCCAGGATCGTGGAGGCGGAGCATCGCCCTGCGTTAGCTGGATGCCGTGTGGTTAGGAGTACTTGCCAGCGTAGCCCGAAGCTCCGTGAGTCGGGCATCCTCCCCTGCTGTAAGAGTTGTCCGCAGTCTTTTCCGATTCAGCCGGGCGAGCTCCTCCAGCTTCTCTGTCGAGCGGAGAGACCGCAGCACATCGGGCCCGAACAGCCCTGTTGAGTAAGCATCCAGAATGCTGCCGTCAACCAAGCGGTCGTAGTCCGTTCCGGTGACACGGCGGATAGCGCCGCCAGAGCCAGGTGACGGCAGTGTCCAGATGCTCCCGCGTCCAGCGGCTCGGCAGATGATCGGGCTATGCGTCGTTACGACAAACTGCGTCTCGGGGAATCGGTCCACGAACCAGTCGCCGATGCGCTTCTGCCACGCCGGGTGCAAGTGGGAGTCCACCTCGTCGATCACTACAACACCGGGCAGCATTACCTTGCCATCCTCTCGCACGCGCAGGCCACCGTGACACAGCTTCTCCATGAGCCGCAGAAGCTCCAACGTGAGACTGAGGATCGAGCGGTAGCCGTCGCTCATCTCCTCGATCGACACATGTGCACCATCCCCGTCGACCATCGTGACCTGGGCCGAGGACACCTCGGCCACCTCGGCCTTGTGGGGCAGCAGGCCGGATTCGTTGACGAAGCGGACGACCGACTCCCTCGTCTGTTCCGCATGCCTGTCCCCCTCGAGCGCCTTGACGTGGAGTTCGCGCAACCACGCTAGGGCTTCCCCGGTTGCGACCTGCTCGCCGAGTGCGGATAAATGCGGTGCCAGGCGCGGGTGACTGTAGTACAGGGCGTTCATCTGTGGGTCACCGCCGGAGAAGCGTCGGTACGGGCCGAAGGAGGCGGAGAACCACCCGGAGCCGTGGCCCCAGAGCGTCCGCGCTGCATGCCTACCCTTCCCGTAATCTAGAGTCGCCGAGGGAGCCCCGTTCCCGTTGCCGGCGTCCCGAGTGATTTCGGCGCGCGCCAAGAAGGGCTTCTTCGCCGTTCTGCCCTTGCCGGTCCAGGAGTCGCCGTCGTGGGGCGCAACGGTGACCTCGACCGACGCCTCGTCTTCGCCTGCGCGCAGCCAGTTCGCCCAATCCTGCCGGGATGCGTAGGCACTGACGGCACCCATAAGCACGACGGCGAGGGCCCGGACCACGCTCGATTTCCCAGACCCGTTGTCGCCGAGAATGACGTGCCACCCTGCGCACTCTTCGGGCCTGAAGCGAATCTCGAACTCAGGGATCGAGCGGACATTCCTGATTAGCAGCCGCCGTATGTGCATCGCCTTCCGGCCTTCCCGCTGTCTGTGCCGTCCCCCACGGCGGGTTACGAACGTCCCTCACACTACCGCATTCCGTCGGAACGAAGCGGCGATGAACACCAGGAACCGGTAGAACAAGGGACAAACGGCGGCGGACGGCGGCTGCCCGTGGTCCTCGGCGGACCGCCCGGCGGCTTGGTAGCATCCTCTCGCCGCTCCCTGGCCCCGGCTAGTCGCCGGCTCACCGGACAGTGGCGATCCGCGCCCTTTCGACTCTTCCGCGGAAACGAGGCCGTCTGCGCTATGCGTCACGTGCTGTCTCGCTCAACTCAGACTGGCAGAGCACCGGGTCCTTGGGAAGCCGGTTGTTCTGGGCCCGAGTCCCACCGAAAGGCGGTGAACAAGAGTGCCACTGTGCTAGCGTCTGGCGCTCGATAGCCACATGAGGCGGAACCTCGTCGGGTCGCCGCTGAACACAACAGCCGGATCTGGCCCAAGCAGCAAACCGGCCAACGGCGAATAGGCGGAACTTCGCGCTCGTCACGTGTGGCTAATCACCGGCCCGATTCCAATTCCGGGGTCGCGCAAACTCATGGAGTGATAGTCCATGCCAAGAGCATTAGCGCTTGCACTCGCCGCTGCGCTGTGTGCGCCCCTGTCTGCGTCGGCGCAAAGCATCAACGACTTCACCGTCACGGGTAGCGGTGGAGCACTCAACGACTTCCCGTTGCCACACCCTCTGCACGAAGGTCGTTACGAACTCACGATTCAGTCAAACGGAAGAGCGGCTTACTTGGTACTTAGGTCATTCAACGATGGCTTACGCTGCGAAGGTGCGCCGTTTCCGGGATTGCACCGCCACCAGTTGAACATCGTCTCCACGAAGCCGTTTCTTGCGCGGATAACCGTGGGCTACAGATTCAGCGGCGCCAACATATGTCCCGGAGCGGCTGACATTAGTTCTAGTGGAACCGACTCGGAACACCGATACAGCGTGAGATTCAGACGACTCGGAGAACAGATAGACGAACCAAACCCGGCCCCTGACCCCACGCCCGAACCGCCACCCACTTTCGGGCCCTGTACGCCTACGACTGATGTTCTAGACCTCGACGGCTACCGAGTCCGCATGTGCTACGAAACCCAAAGCGGAGACGTAGGGCAGGCTAAAGCAGGCATCTGGTCGTCCGGCGAATCCGGCCTGCTCTGGTTCTTCAACCGAGACAACGCCGAAGCGCTCGTCAAAGTGCTGGACGGCTGCCAGATAAATGACTACCGATGGGTATTCGTAGCACCCGTAACCACCCTTGGCCTGTCTCTCCGCATCACCGCACCTGACGGCAGGACGTGGGACTACACCAGCTCCACCGGCACAACCGCGCTTTCGCGCAGCGACACAAGAGCATTCAGGTGTCAATGAACAAAGAATGGGACGCCATGAGATTCAGCCAAGAACGCAAAGACGAGATTTCTAAACTTCATGCATGGTCCTACGTCACGAGCGAGGCATACAAGACGCTTCAAGGCGAGATCAAGGACGTGGAACTACGGCTGGCTAACCTCTATGCCGTTGCCAATGAAGACATGAAGGAAGCTGCGCCCAACGTAACCGACAACGACAACCTCCAGTTTGAAGCTATCAAAAATGCTCTTCACGCGGTTCGAGCTTACAAGCGGATAGAAGCTCAGCAGCGGTTGGCCTTGAAGAAGCTGTACTCGAATCTTGACCGCCTGAAGGCACACTCCACTGCTCAGGAAGACACCACCTAGCGCTGTTCAATAGTCTTGACACCGAAGCTGACAGCGCCATTGAGATGGGCCACAGGCGCTCTTCCAGACAGCGGGCTTCTTCCTCTGTTACCGACCGATCGAAGTCCTCTTCTTTGCCCGAGAAGAGGACTTCGCCGAGTTCAACCCACGCCCTAAACTGATCTACGACATCACTTATCTTCCTCACCTCCTTGCCCACAACGAGCAAGAATGTGGGCACTATCCGACATAATCCCCATTGCGAAGGTTATCCTCTCTTGATCGCCCTAGCGATCTCACGTGGTTGCTTGTTGGTTTCGCGTAGGGTGCGGATGAGTTCGTGGAGTATGCGTTCGATGCCCCGGCCGTCGGTCGCGGCCATGATCGACCCTCCGCGTGGTGATGGTGCTTCGAGGGGAGTGCCCCCGGGGTGCCAGCTAGGAAGCGTAGCGGAGAACCACCACGAGAGCGCCCATCAGATGATAGGGGGCCGGGACCTACGGTTGTTCCAAGTCGCTGATCGCCTCGTGGTTCCCCCGGACGTGGCCGTCGATGCGATCGACCTTGACCAGCACCGTCTGGAGGGCCTGCACGACGTCGAGCACGACGCACTGGCACAGCGGCTGGCAGTCGCCCTCCAGATGGGCAGCTAGGTCGCGGTCGAGGATCTTGCTGGGTGCGTGTGAGCGGCTAGACTGTTCCCGCGGCTGCGTGGCGCGCTGGCGACGGCGCTTTCTGAGCGAAAGGCTGGCGGGGATGTACGGGCGACACGGGGGACCGAGTCCGAGTCGTGGCACGCCGAGGATGGAAGCCCGGATTTTCCAGGCGACGCGTCGAGGGCCGGACGACGGCAGCACGCACTGGAGCACCCGCCGTCTGGCATCGAAGCTGGGCCTTTCCCATATGACAATCGCGCGGGTGTGGCGCAGGCACGGTCTGAGACTTCACCGTCTGGACGGGTACATGGCCTCCAACGACCCGGAGTTCGAGAAGAAGGCGGTGGAGCTCATCGGCCTGTACATGAATCCTCCGGCGCACGCGGCGGTGTTCTGCGTGAACGCGTAGACCGCTATCCAGGCTCGGGACCGCAAGGACCGGGTACTGCCGCTGTCCCCAGAGCGTGCTGAGCGACATGGCTTCGAGTACCGGCGCCACGGCACGCTCCTCCCTGTACGCGGCGTTCAACACGGGCACGCGTGAGGTCCTGGGCAAGACCGCGGCCCGGCACACCTCCGACGAGTTCGTGGCGTTCCTGGGCGACCTCGTGGCTCATCAGCCTGAGGGACAGGAGATCCACGTCATCATGGACAACCTCTCGGCCCACAAGACCGCCAAGGTTGCCGCGTTCCTCGATGACCATTCCAACGTCCACCTGCACTTCACGCCGACCTACTCGTCCCGGCTGAACCAGGTCGAGCTGTGGTTCGGGAAGATCCAGCACGATGTCATCGCTCGCGGGGTCTTCACGTCGGTTGCCGACCTCCGCCGAAAGCTCATGAGATACATCCGCCAGTACAACAAGAAAGCCAAGCCCGTGAAGTGGAAGTACGCCGACCCATCACGACGACTCAGTGCCGAAACCCAAGGTACAGTCCACTAGTCTTCCGGGGAAGTGGAGACAGCATGGAAGAGCCTCTGGTCAAGCGTGGCAATCGGTACTATCTTCCGAACGGAGACGACTACTTCGAGATAGCTCAAGGCTACCTTGATGCCTACGATTCGAGCGGCTTTGTCTCGTCTGCTCGATGACTTGAAACAGAAACACTTGACACAAGACTCTTGTAGAGCAACTCCACGCGGGCGGGTCGACGGGACGAGCCTGACGATCGTCTTTAGCGGGGGACGTGGAGGACTCCTCGGTGCCGGCGACGTATGCGTTCGTGGCGAGTCTGACCTCCTCCGACGGAGACACACGGACCCTTTGACGCCTTCCGGTCAGGTGCTGGGCGGCTGCGCGTTCAACGGCGGGAGCTGTGTGTTCGGGGCGTCGGCGACCGACCTGGGTTTCGAGAGCGAGGTCGCGGACACGGCAACGGGGAACTTGCATCGCTACGCGAACGCGCCCGGCGCGCCCGCCCTGGCGATGACGGACGTAGCGGCGTTCCCGTACTCCTGTCGGCCGTAGGCAAGCGCCGCGCCGCCGTCAGTCGGAAGGGCCGACCGGCGTGCCGTAGGGAACCGGCGGTTCGCGCTCGTGCGTCGGGCCGAGCGCGACGATGCGCCACCGCCCGCGGGAGAGGCTCAGGTCGAGGCTTTGCGTCTCGTAGCTCGCCTCGCGCACGTACTCGACCTCCAGGCGCACGGTGCCGTCCAGGTCTTCCTTGTTGGTCACGGCGACCCCCTTCAGGCCGGCGACCCGCTGGCGGAGGTACTGCTGGAAGGCGGCTTCGCCCATCTCGTCGCGCACCGTCTCCAGTTGCTCGCGCACCTCGCCGGCGAAGAGATCGAGCCAGGCGTCCGCCGCGCCCTCCCGGCTGATGTCGATCATCTCCCAGAAGACGTCGCTGGGATCACCCGCATCCGACCCGCGCTCCGGCAGGCGGTCGCGCAGCGCCACGACCAGGCCGGCCGCGAGCACCGCGACGGTCAGCGCCGTCGCGCCCAGGTTGCGGCTCATCCTCACGGCTGGCGGTTCGATCCGGGTGTCAGCTCGCGGCGGAGGAAGTCGATGTCGATCGTGCTCTGACCGGGCTCGAGGATCGTCTTCCGCATGCGGGGGAGGACCCGCTCCATCGTCTCCAGGTAGGTGCGCGTGCGGATCTCGGCCCGGGCACCCTGGTCGGCGTTCGCGATCGAGCGGAAGCGGTCGGCTTCGCCGGTCGCCCGCTCGACTTCGGCGGTGCGGAAGCTCTCGGCTTCGGCTGTTAGAGCGCGCGCCTCGCCGCGCGCCACCGGGACGACCTCGTTGCGGTAGCTCTCCGCCTCGCGGATCAGTCGGTCGCGGTCCTCGCGGGCGCTGGCGACGTCGTTGAACGCCTCTCGCACGAGACTCGGCGGGCTGACGCCCTCGAGACTCGTGGAGAGGACGGTGACGCCGGTCCCGAACCGATCGAACAGCTCCTGCGAAGCGGCCTGCACGCTCTGCTGCACCGCCACCTTGCCGGTCGTCAGCAGCTCGTCGACGCCCATGCCGGCGATTACTTCGAGGAGGGCGCTTCGGCCGCTGGTCTCGAGCAGCGACTCGACGTCCGCGAAGCGCAGCGAGTAGGCGAGCGGATCGTGAATCGCGTAGAGAACGACGAGGCGCACATGGACGACGTTGCGGTCGCCGGTCAACCAGCGCGCCTCGACCGGCGTCGCGTCGCCGCCGAGCACCCGGTCGGCCGCGGCGAAGCCGAGCGTCAGGCGCTTGGCTTCGCGCACCTTCAGCTTATCCACGCGGCCGACGGGCCGCGGCCAGTTCCAGTGCAGGCCCGGCCCTGCGGGAGTTGCGCCGGCCCGGCCCAGAACGCGCACCACGGCCTCCTCGTCGGGCGCGACGAAGTAGACGCCCCAGGCCAGCCACATCAGCGCCAGGGTCAGCGCCGCGGCCGGGATGCCGCGGAACCTCATTCGGAGCCTCCGCTCAGCAGGGAGAAGAGCTCCGAGTCCGCCGACAGGATGACCGTCGTCTGGTCGTCGAGGATCGACTCGTAGGACTCCAGAGTACGCAGGAAGCGGTAGAGGGACGGGTCCTGCCGGTAGGCGTCGCCGTAGATGCCGGCCGCCTCGGCGTCGCCCTGGCCGCGGAGGATCTCGGCCTCGCGGTAGGCGTCCGCGAGGATCAGCTCCCGATCCCGGTCGGCTTCGGCGCGGATGATCATTGCCTGTTCCTCGCCCTGGGCCCGGTACTCCTTGGCGATCCGTTCGCGCTCCGCCCGCATGCGGGCGAAGACGGACTCCAGGTTCTGCTCCGGGAAGCTCAGGCGGGTGAGCTGGACCTCGAGGATCTCCACGCCGAGCTGGGGGAGGGAGACCGCGACCGCGGACTCCCGGACCTCAGCCGAGACCTTCTCGATCCGCAGTTGCTTCGGCTCGGTCGACACGAGTTGCGAGAGCTCCGTGCGACCGAGCGCGGCCGCGAGGCCGGCCCAGACCACGTCGTGCAGCCGCATCTCGGCGCCGGAGCGGTCGCCGATCGTCTCCAGGAATCGAGCCGGGTCGGCGATCCGCCAGACGACCGCGGTGTCGACGACCAGGTTCTTCTTGTCCTGGGTGAGGAACTCGGCCGGCGCCGGGTCGTAGAGGAGCACCCGGTTGTCGAAGCGGAGCCGCCGGTCGATCGGCCACTTCAGCTTGAGGCCCGGTTCCTCGATCGTTCGGACCGGCTTGCCGAAGCGGGTGACGATCGCGCTCTCGGTCTCGGGCACGACGAAGACGGACCGGGCCAGCGCCACGATCGCCAGCACGGCGAGACCGGCCCGCCACCAGGACGTGGCACGGCGCGGCGAATGCTCGTGCCCGTCGCCGCCGTCGTGGCGGTGCGCCTCGTCGTGGTGGCGACCGTGGTGGTCGCGGTGCTGATGATGGTCGTGTTCGGTCATTGGTCTACCTCGTTCTGGGCCGAGCCCGGTGGAGGAACGAAGACATCGAGGAGGCGGTCCGGCGCCTCGTCCACGAAGACGAAGCGCTTGCGACCGCCGGTCGCGTCGGTGATCAGTTTCGGCTTGCCGGCAAGCGAGCCTTCGATCGTCTGAAGCTGGAGCCGGAACCGGTGCAGGTCGTTCGCGCGCCGGTACGCTCCGGCGCGCAGTTCGAAGCGCTCGCTCTCGCCACGGCCGGCCTCGACGCGCCGGTTCCGGTACGCCTCGGCATCGAGGAGTTGCCGGCGCGCCTCGCCGCGGGCGATCGGCAGGCGCTCGAGCGCGTAGCCCTCGGCTTCGTCGATCAGGGTCTCCCGCTCCTCGAGCGCGCTCGCCGCGTCACGGAAGGCGTCGACCACGTCGAGCGGCGGGTGGGCGTCCTGCACGGTCGCGCTCACCACCTCGACGCCGGCGCCCAGACTCCCGAGCAGCGCCGCGAGATGCGCGTGCCAGGCGTTCTCGATGCCGTCGCGCTTGCCGGTCAGCACGTCGTCCAGCGAGTGCCCGGCGAGCACGGTGCGGAGCGACCGTTCGGCGCTCGTCTCGACCAGCAGGGCGGGGTCGGCCGTGGCGAAGGCGAAGGCCGCCGCGTCGGCGACGCGGTAGTGGATCCGGGCCGCGACCTCGACCAGGTTCTCGTCGCCGGTCAGCATCAGGCGTTCGAGCGGCGGCGCCTCGTCGAAGCCGGCGTGGCGCACGTTCCACTCGTAGCTCGGCTCGGCGCCGGCGTCGCTGGGAACGGTTCCTCGCGGCGAGCCGACCGCGGCCATCCGCAGGCGGTCCGGTTCGACCCGGGTCACCCGGTCGACCGGCCACGGCCAGCGCAGGTGCAGGCCCGGGCCGAGTTCGCCGCCGACGTGGTGGCCGAAGCGCTGCACGAGTCCGACTTCCTGGGGATCGATCATGCGCAGGCCGCTCGCGGCCCAGATCGCGGCGAGCGCGAACGGCGCCGCCCGCAGCAGCCGGGGGGCCGCCGACCGGAACCGGGCCGGGCTGTCTTCCAGTGCGTGTTCGAGGCGATGAACCGTCGCGCGGCGGCCGGCGTTGAACGCCTTCCAGCCGGCGACCAGTCCGCCGACGGGACCCGCAAGAAGGCGGAACCGGCCAAGGCCGCGGTCTTCGCGCGCGGCCACCGCCCGTCCCTCGTAGAGGAGGCGGACGCAGTTCAGGATGACGAGCAGCGACGCGGCCTGGTGGACGATCGCCGCCGCGGCCGGTGGCAGCCAGCCGAAGGCCGCGAAGCCGACAGCGACGAAGTTGATGCCGAAGGCGAAGATCAGGATGCTGCTGCGGATCCGCGCGACGACGCGGCGGGCGTAGCGCAGCAGGGGCGCCAGGTAGTCGAGCCGGTCGGGGAGCAGGACGACCTGGGCCGCCTCCGCCGAGAGGTCCGCGGCGCCGTGTCCTATCGCGACGCCCACGGACGCGGCGGCGAGCGACGGCGCGTCGTTGATGCCGTCGCCGACCATCAGGACGTTGCGGTCGCCGCGGGAAAGCTCGCCGAGCCGGCGGACCTTGTCTTCGGGCAGCAGTTCGGCCTGGACCTGGTCGATGCCGGCCCGGCGGCCGATCGTGCGCGCCGTTCCCTCGGCGTCGCCGGTCAGCATGACGATCGGATCGACCCCGGCCTGGCGCAGGTCGGCGACCGCGTCGGTCGCTTCGTCCCGGAGCGGATCGGCGAGGGCCAGCGCACCGGCCAGTACGCCGTCGACGGCGACGGCCAGCCGTGTCTCGCCGCTTCCCGGTGCCGGCACGACGCTCTCGGCTACGGCGTCGATCCCGTCTTCGCCGACGATCCCCGCCAGCAGCGCCTGGTTGCCGACCGCGACCTCGTGTCCGTCGACGGTGGCCGTCACGCCCCGGCCGGGATGGAGCCTGAAGTTCTCGGGCTCGCAGAGATCAAGCTGCCGCGCGCGGGCCTCGGTTACCAGCGCCCGCCCGAGCAGGTGCTCGGACGTCAGCTCGGCGCTCGCCGCGAGCCGGAGCAGGCGATCCTCGGCCATGCCGCCGGCGGGCGCGATCGCGGTCAGCGCCGGACGTCCGCGGGTCAGCGTGCCCGTCTTGTCCAGCACGCAGGCGTCGATGCGCGACAGCGACTCGATCACGTCGCCGCCCTTGACCAGCGCTCCTTCGCGCGCGAGCCGCGCGATCGCGGAAGCCATCGCCGCCGGCGTCGCCAGCACGAGCGCGCACGGGCAGGCGACGATCAGCGCCGCCACCGTGCGCATCATCTCGCCGGTGAAGAGATAGATGCCGCCGGCGGCGACCAGCACCGCGGGCAGGAAGTAGCGGGCCAACTTGTCCGCGGTGCGCACGACCCGGGCGCGCCGGCTCTGGGCGTCCTCGATCAGGCTGGCGATCCGGGCGACGGTCGTGTCGCCGCCGGTCCGCTCGGAGCGGATGTCGAGGACGCCGTACTCGTTCAGGCTGCCGCTCCACACCGTGTCGCCGACGCCGAGCTGGGCCGGCAGCGGTTCGCCGGTGACGCTGCTTTGATCGACCGAGGACTCGCCGCGCTCGATCATCCCGTCCACCGGCACGCGCTCGCCGGCGAGCACGCGGACCAGATCCCCGATCTCGACCTCGCCGAGCGCCACGAGCTCCGCGGTTTCCTCGGTGCCGTCGCGCAGCACCCGCGCCTGCTCGGGCTGGCTGGCGACGAAGCCGGCGATCGCCCCCTTGGCCCGGTCGACGGTCCAGTGCTCGATCCCTTCGCCGATCAGCATGATGAACATGACCTCGGCGGCGGCGAAGTACTCGCCGATCCAGACCGCCGCGCCGGCCGCGATCGCGATCGTCAGGTGCGACGAGAAGTGCCCCTGGAGCAGGTCCAGGATCGCGTGACGGATCAGCGGATAGCCGGCGACCAGGGTGAGGATGAGCGCCAGGTCGATGCCGGCGACCGTGCGGACGACCCCGAGCAGGTAGAGCAGCAGCAGCGCGCCCACCGCGACGCAGAGCGCGATGTAGCCGATCCGCTGCAGCAGCCCGTGGCTGTGCGAGTGGCCGTGGCCGTCGTCGTCGCCGTGAACCTGAAAATTGGGTGCGCCCATGCGGGACGGTTAGATCGCGAACAACATCATGGCCAGGCCCGAGCTCGCGATCGCGAGCCCGCTCAACGTGTGGACATGCGCCTGCAGCCTGGGGAATCGCACGAAGTCGAGGCCGCGGTAGGCGAGCGCCACGACGCCAGCCATCGTCGCGATCGTCGTCACGCCGAACGCCAGCGTCACGGGCACGACCGCCCACAGACCGACCTGGAACGCCGGCACCATGAGGATGGGGATCAGCGGCTCGCAGGGTCCGAGCACGAAGATGACGAAGAGGCTCCAGGCGGTGAGACCGGCGATGCCGGCGGCCTTGCCGGACGGATGCTCGTGGCGGCCGGCGCCAGGGTGGTCATGCGAATGGACCAGCCCGCCGGCGTGCTCGTGCACGTGGCGCTGCTGCCGGCGCCTCCGCGCCAGCGACCACGCGGCGTAGGTCAAGCCGAAGGCCACCAGCGCCCAGGCCGCCAGATCGCCGCGCACCGCCTCGATCGACTCGAAAACGCCGACGCGGCCGGCCATCCAGTGGTGACCTTCCTGGAGGTCCAGTCCGGTCGCGAAGATGGCCAGCCCGATGCCGGCGCCGCCGAGCAGAACCGACGAGGCCACGTGCCCGCCGCCGCAAAGCCCGGTGATCCAAAGCGTCCGGCGCAACGACCATCCCCGCGCCTTGCCCAGGACGACGAACGGCAGCGTGTGATCGATGCCGATCAGGGTGTGGACGAAGCCGATGCCGGCCGCGGCCGAGATCAGGACCCAGACTGTGTCCATTTCGCCCCCGTACCCCTAGTCGACCGTCACCCAGATCGGCGACGACCAGGCGATCTCCCGGTTTTTCTGGATCACCCGCACATAGTAGTAGTGCTCGCCGGGCTCGACGTCGCTGTCGACGAAGGTCAGGTCGACCTCCTGGCCGAGGTTCTGGCGGTTGTAGAGGAAGGTCTGGTCGCGGATGATGTCGATCTGCTCGATGCGGGCGGTGCCGATCACCTTGACCACGAGTTCGAACCGCCCCGAAACCTCGGCGATGTCGCCCTGCAGGTACTCCCGCCCGTTAGCGCGCATCCGGTAGTCGAGGATGATGTTGTCCGTCGCGGCGTACGAGTGCCTCTGCTTCATCGCGTCGAGCAGGCCTTCGGTCGTGAAGTCCTCCGCGATCGTGGCGGCGTAGGAGATGTGGGTCGAGATGTGGTCCGACGCGGCCTGGACGCCCAGCTTGTAGCCCTTGGCCCAGGCATTCCAGACGAAGCCCGCAGGCTGGAAGCCTCCCTGCTGGCCAAGCGGCTTCTCGGCCGTCGCGGCACGGGGAGCCCCTTCATACTCGGCGGACGTCCGGTCGCCCTGGTAGATCTCGACCAGCGGTTCGACCTCCGGGTCGTTGTCGCGCCAGTCGGTGCCCATGCCGGTGGCCGAGGTGTGGGGGATCGAGATCGCGTCGTGCTCCCGGAGGTAGGCGAAGAGCCGGGCCGCGCCCTCCTCGTGCCGCCGTTCGGCCTCCGTGATCTCCAGGGTCGGGATGCCGCGCCTGGGCGAGAGGATGTTGCGGTGACCGTCCGGGTAGCTGATGCTGCGCTCGTACGTGTAGACCGGCACGAAGCTCCCCGGCAGCCGGAAGATGTCGGCGATCTGCGGGTGCAGCCAGTTGACGTACTCGATGTCCTGGCCGCCCCGGTTGTTGTGCTCGCTGACGCCCAGGAAATCGAGTTCGGCGGCGTCGAGGGCGTAGCGGTAGGCCTCCATCAGCGAGCCGTCGTTCAGGCCGTCGTGCGAGAACTCCGTGTGGCGGTGGGTGTCGCCGCGGTAGATGCGGTAGGTGCGGCCCTCCGACTCGATCGTGTAGGCACGGATACGGGCGACATCCTCCGCTTCGTTGGGATGGACCGGATAGGTGTGGTACTCGCGGATGTCCGGGTCGACGAGCCGCGGCGGCGTCGCCTCGCCGGTCAACCCGGGCAACCTGGCCGCGTTGATCGAGGAGTGGTCGAAAAAGTACTCGTCCGAATCGCGGCTGTCCGTCGGCCAGGCTGCGAACAGGTTGCCGCGGCCGTCCGAGGCCAGTTCCCAGCGCACGTCCTGGCGGCCGCGGCTGAACGGCAGGTGGAGCGGCCGGGTCCATTCGCCGCCGACGTAGGCGGTGCCGAAGATCTGCCAGGCCGCCCGGTGAGCGGGGGTGAAGTCCGGCGTGTCGCGGGCGCGAATCGTGCGGTGGCGGAAGAAGAGCCACATCCGGCCGTCGGCGTCGGCCTGGAGCACCGGCAGGTCGTTGAAGCCCGGGATGTACTCGGGGAGCTCTCGTTCGAGCAGTTCGTTCACGTCGGCTTCCGGCACCTGCCAGCGGACACCGTCCCACACCGCCACGGCGAGCGTGCGCCATTCGTAGAGGCGGGTCGCCTCCTTGTAGATCTCGAAGCCCGAGTCCTTGCCCCACTGGAAGCCGCTCTCGTTCCAGGCCGCCCAGAGCCGGTTCCGGCGGTCACAGGCGACCGAGACGTGGGCCTCGAACTTCGGCGTGTCGGCGATCGGCGCGACGTCCCCCCAGGCGCCGTCCTCGAAGCGCCGCATCAGCACGTCGTAGTTGCCCTGGTCGTACGTATCCCAGGCGACGTGGACGGAGCCGTCGTCGCAGGCCGCGACCGCCGGCGTCCAGTCGTTGGCGGGCGAGGTCGAGACAGTCTCCTCGGCCGACCAGCGCGAGCCGTCGTGGCGGCGGGCGAGGATGTCCGAGCGGCCGTCGCGGAAGCCCTGCCAGACGAGCCAGAGGTTGCCGTCGGCGTCCGTGGCCAGCTCGTGCTCGATGTCCGCCTGGGGGGCGAACGTCAGGCGCTCGGTTGCCGACCACGAACCGTCCTCCAGGTAGCGGCCGTAGAGGTCGAAGTTGCCGTCCACCTGCTCGGACCAGACCACCCAGGGGCGTCCCGTGCCGTCGCGGCCCAGCTTGGGCATCAGGCGGTCGCCCGGTTCGTCGGTGACGTGAACCGCCGGCTGCCAGGCCGAGCCGTCGAAACGCCTTGCCACGATGGAGACGCCGTTGTCCCGGTAGGCGGTCCACGCCGCCCAGACCTCGCCGTTCTCGCCGCTCGTCATCGTCGCGAAGTCGTTCTCGACCTCCGGCGACGACAGCGGTTCCGCCGGCGCCACCCGGTCGGCCAGCACGGCGCCGTCGAGGAAGGCGAGCTCCTCGCCGACCCGGAGGTCGGACGGCCGCAGGTCGAAGTCACCCTGAGGCGTCGAGAAGATGAGTCGCGTCCCCGACCGGGCCGCCACGTCGACGACGATGCCGGGGTGATGGAGGTAGGTGACCGTCCCTTTCGGGTCTTCCCACTGGTAGACCCGGCGCGGATAGTTCATCCCCGGCCTGGTTGCCATCGTCCAACTCGCGCCGTCGACCGACTCCGACGGGTGCACGCTCCAGTTCCGCACGGCGAGCACGTCGCCGCCCGGGGCCTCGACCGAGCCGTCCCAGGACTGCGGCTCCGTGTCCGTGATCCCGAACTGGACCCGGACGGAGACGACGTCGTCGCCAGTGAGCGGTGGAACGGGCTGGGCGGTGAGCGCGCCGGTGAAGAGGAGTGTGCAGGCCAGGCCGCAGACGGCGGCGCGGAGCAGGTCGGATCGTCGGGCCATGCGGCTCCTCCAGGAGGCGAGCGGGAGAACAAGTTGGCGGTTCATCTTAGGAGAACGCTGAGAGCGCGTCGCGGCTACACTGATCTCACACCGCCCGAAGGGAGGCTCGCCGTGCTTCGAACAGCCGTTCTGATCCTGACCCTGGCCGCACTCGTGGCCCTGGGTTGCGCCGCCGCCGATTCCGCCGACCCGTCCGCGACCGCGACCGACGGCGGTGTGCAGGGAACCGGCGACCCAGCCGACCGCCAGGCCTTCTACGGCGACCTGCATGTCCACACGAAGTACTCCTACGACGCCTTCGTGTTCGCCACCCGCGCGGGCCCCGACGAGGCCTACGAGTTCGCCAAGGGCAACCCGATCGAGCACCCGGCCGGGTTCGAGCTGAAGCTCGACCGCCCGCTCGATTTCCAGGGGGTCTCGGACCACGCGAACTATCTCGGCATGCTGCCGGCGATGATCGACCCGGATCAGCCGGCCTACAACCACCCCGCCGCCGAGACGGTGCGCAACGCCGAGACCGTCCCGGAGCGGCGCGGCATCTTCGCCGCCCTGCAGCCCTACGTGCGTTTCATGAAGGACGCCGACCCGAGCATTCGCGAGCACCTGGACCTGGACGTCGTGCGCTCGGCGTGGAACGAGATCGCGGCGTCGGCCAACCGTCACTACGAGCCCGGCGTGTTCACGACCTTCATCGCCTACGAGTACACCTCGGCGGGCGCCGGCGGCATCTACGAGAACCTGCACCGCAACGTGGTCTTTCGCGGCGCCGACGTGCCGGACATCCCGTTCTCACGGCTCGACTCCTACAACCCGGAGGACCTCTGGGCCCGGATGGACGAGTGGCGTGACCAGGGCTACGAAGCGATCGCGATTCCCCACAACACGAACGGCTCCGGCGGCCGGATGTTCGAGTACGAGTACTTCGAGGGCGGCGCGATCGACCAGACCTACTCCGACCTGCGCAGCCGCAACGAGCCGATCGTCGAGATCACGCAGACGAAGGGCACGTCGGAGACCCACCCGGCGCTGTCGCCGAACGACGAGTGGGCGGGCTTCGAGATCATGCCGTACCGGGTCTCGACCAGCATCCTGAGCGAGCCGCCGGGCAGCTACGTCCGCGACGCCTTCCGGCGAGGCCTCACGATCGAGGCGGGAGGCGTGTCGAACCCCTACAAGCTCGGCGTCATCGGCTCGTCCGACACGCACGTCGCCGCCGGCTCCTTCGACGAGACGAACTACTGGGGCGCATCGGGTCTCATGCAGCGGACCGCCGAGCAGCGCGGCTCGGTGCCCAGCGAGCCGGGGGCCGGGGCCGACCTGCAGAATCCCACCGCCTCAGCGGAGCCGATCGACGACGGGACCGGCCGCGTCTACCCGTTCACGACGGCGATCACGAACGGCGCCTCGGGTCTCGCTGCCGTCTGGGCCGACGTGAACACCCGCGAGTCCATCTTCGACGCCATGCGCCGCAAGGAGACGTTCGCCACCAGCGGTACCCGAATGAAGGTCCGTTTCTTCGGCGGCTCCGATTTGGCAGACCTCGACCTCGACGATCCGGAACTGGTCGCCGCGGCGTACGAGAGCGGGGTGCCGATGGGCGGCGACCTCACCGGCGACGCCAGCGACGAAGCCCCGAGCTTCCTCGTCTGGGCGATGCGGGACTCGATGGCCGCGCCGCTTCAGCGCGTCCAGATCGTCAAGGGCTGGGAATCAGGCGGCGAGACCGCGGAGATGGTCTACGACGTCGCCTGCTCCGACGGTCTCGAAGTCGACCCGGCCACCCAGCGCTGCCCCGACAACGGCGCCACCGTCGACCTCAGCGACTGCTCGACCAGCACCGACGTCGGCGCGGCGGAGCTCAAGACGATCTGGACCGACCCGGACTTCGACCCGGATCAGCGCGCCTTCTACTACGCGCGGGTGCTGGAGAACCCGGTCTGCCGCTGGTCGTCGTGGGACGCGCTGCGAGCCGGCACCGCGCCGCGCCAGGACTTCCCGGCGACGATCCAGGAACGCGCCTGGTCGTCGCCGATCTGGTACACGCCCTAGGGCTGCAGCGCCTTCCGGGCCCGCCTTCGGGCCTGAAGGAGAGAAACGCCGAGCCCCAGGGCTCCGCCGAGCAGCGCGAGCGCCGGCGTGTCCGCTCCCTGGTCGCCGAGCATTGCGTTGAAGCCGGCGCCGGCGAGGAAGCCGATGAGCACGGCGAGCAGAGCCTTGCCTATCGAGCGTGCTTTGGTGCGGGATTCCACGGTGACCTGCCCCGAGCGGTTCAGCGGAGTCTATCGAGGCTGCTAGCTTGGCCGACCGGCGGTGACCGCCGGAACTTCAAGGGAGACACGCACCGATGAAGATCGACGATCTGAGCATTACCCTCTTTGCCTGGAAGGACATCCCGCCCCACTCCTACCTGGGCCGGGGACCGTTCGACCCCGCCGGCAAGCCGAACCGGGACGGCGAGCTCGCTCTGGTGACGATCCGCACCGACGAGGGAGTCGAGGGCCATTCCTTCCTCGGCATGGGGGCTAGCATCGCGGCGCAGCCGCTGCTGCGGATGCTGAAGCCGATCGTCATGGGCCGCGACCCGCTGGCGCGGGAGCAGCTCTACCAGGAGATGCTGGAGCGGCGGCTGGTGGTCCAGCCCTGGGTGGTCGGCGCCGTCGACGTGGCGCTCTGGGACCTCGCCGGCAAGGCGGCGGGGGAGCCGATTCACCGGTTGCTCGGCACCTATCGGGAGAAGCTGCCGGCGTATGCGAGCTCCGAGCAGCAGCCGAGCGTCGAGGCGTACGTCGAGCAGGCGCTCTCGTACCAGGGCAATGGCTGGCAGGGCTACAAGATCCACCCGTTCCGCGTCTGGCGCGACGACATGGCGATCTGCCGGGCGGTCCGCGACGCGGTGGGCGACGGCTTCCCGCTGATGCTCGACTCGACCTGGGGCTACGACTTCCCGCAGGCCCTGCGGGTCGGCAAGCTGATCGAGGAACTCGACTTCGAGTGGTACGAGGACCCGCTCGGCGACCAGGACATCTACAACTACACGAAGCTGCGGCAGCAGCTACGGATCCCGATCCTGGCGACCGAGTTCCCCGGCGCCTGGTACGACTCGTTCGCGCCGTGGATCTACAACCAGGCGACCGACTACCTGCGCGGCGACGTCGCGCTCAAGGGCGGCATCACCGGCTGCCTCAAGGCCGCGCACCTGGCCGAGGGCTTCGGGATGAACTTCGAGATCCACCACGGCGGCAACTCGCTGAACAACGTCGCGCACCTGCACCTGAGCGCCGCGATTCGCAACTGCGAGTGGTTCGAGGTCCTGCTCCCGGCCGGCGCGCAGAAGTACGGCCTGGTCGAGGACATCGAAGTCGACGCCGAGGGCTACGTCCACGCCCCGATGGAGCCCGGCCTCGGCGTCGAGATCGACTTCGACCTGATCGAGCGCGACAAGACCGCCGAACTGCGGTAAACCACTGGGTGCGCGGGTCTTCCGACCCGCTGCCGCCGCAGGCGGCGTCCAGTATCGTCGCCGGCCTCCGGCCGGCGGCCCGACTGTCCGGGCTGCGCCGCTCCGCGGCTCCGCCCCCGAGCGGGTCAGAAGACCCGCGCACCCAGTGTGTTCCTACTTCCCGGTCAGCTCCGTCTTCAGCCAGGAAATCAACGCCGGCTCGAGGTCCGCGTTCTTCGCGAACATGGGCAGGCCGTGCTCCGGCCCGTCGTAGATCTTTGCCGTCGAGTTCGGATGCTTCGAGCCCTTGACGGCGCCCTTGAGTTGCTTGTCGACACCGGCCGTGATCGTGTCGCCGGTCGCCGCCGCGGCAAAGACCGCCAGGTCGGACTTGGCCGCCATGTTCGCCACCGCTGCCTCGCTCGGCGGCCCGGACAGCAGCATCAGCGCCTTGACCGGCCGCCGCGCGGCGAGATCGGCCGTCAGCATCGCGCCGCAACTGGCGCCGCCGGCACCCATCCGGCCGGTGTCGACGCCTTCCTGCTTGCTCAGATAGTCGAACGCCATGTCGACGTCGCCCGCGGCCGTCTGCAGGAACGGCATGAACCCGCCGGCCTCACCGATGCCGGCGCCGCCGCTCTCGCCGAAGCCGCGGAGGTCCATCGTCAGGACGTGCACGCCCGCGTCGAGGAGCTGCGACGCGATGCCCGACCACGACTTCCGGTCCATGTTGCACTGGTGGATCAGCAGCATCGCGGGACCGGGCTTGCCGGGGGACATGTAGGTCGCCTTGAGCATCGTGCCGTCGGCCGCCTTGAGGTCGACGTCCGTCGATCCGGCAATCGCGGGCATGGCCGCCAGCGCCAGGAGCGCCGTCGCCGCAAGAAGGGAAGTGGTGTAGCGCATGAGTTTCTCCTCTCGGTGCGATGCGGCTTCGCGCATCGTGGATCCCGGCATGCCGGTTCCTCAGGTTGGTTCCAGGTGCGACGCGGACTCTACTACCGCGGAACCAGCGCCACGATCCGCACCGGCGCGCCGGTGCCGCCTTCGATCTTCATCGGCAGGGCCGCGAGCAGGAAGCCGGTTTCCGGTACCTCCGACAGGTCGGCGACGTTCTCCAGGTTGGGCACACCGGCGGCGCCGCCGATCTGGTGGACGATGAAGTCGGTCGACTGGCCATAGTCGACGCTGGCGGTGTCGATGCCGAGCAGGCCGATCGCCCGGTCTTCGAGCAGCAGGCGTGCCGCGTCCTCGCCGACGCCGGGGAAGTGGAGGTTGCCGGCGTCGCCGGGCGTGTCGTCGCCGAGATAGGCGAGAGCGTCCGGCCAGTGGGACGCCCAGCCGGTGCGGATCAACACCGCCGAGCCGGCCGGCACCGGGCCGTGCCGTTCTTCCCAGGCGAGGACGTCTTCGGCGGTCACTAGGTAGTCCGGGTCAGCCGCCGCCTGCTCGCTGACGTCGACGACGATGCCCGGCAGGATCAGCCGGTCGAGCGGGATCGAGGCGACGTCGTCGCCGCCTTGGGCGAAGTGGACGGGCGCGTCGAGGTGGGTGCCGCCGTGCTCGGCGGTCGCGAACTCCTTGGCGGCGTAGAAGTAGCCGGCGTCGGTCATGCCCTCGGCCAGCGTTTCGAGCGCGAAGCCCTTGGTGTCGGTGGGCCAGTAGAGGGTGTTGCCGCCGTAGGCGTGGCTCAGGTCGATCATGCGCCAGTTGGTGACGGCTTCCACGCCGACCGGCGTGGCGGCTTGCTCCGGCTGCGGGGCAGCGCAGGCGGCGAGAAGCACTCCGCCGACGAGAATCGAGAGAAGGGAAGCAATCTCAGTTCCTCGTCGGGTCATGGCGTTCTCCTTGTTGCTAGCCCTCGAGCAACTCGATCATCTCATCGATCCTCGTGAGCGTCTCCGCCAGTTGGGATCGGTGCTCCTCGGACTCGACCTCCTCGAGGGCTTCCATCCGCCGCTGGCGGCGGTCAACGGCGATGTCGAGCGCGGTCTGGCCCTGCAGCGTCTGAGCGCCGGTGTCGACCCCCTGCTCCAGCAGCAGGCGGGCGCCGTCCACCATGCCGTAGAGGCTTGCCCAGTGGAGCATGTTGTAGCCCTCGTCGTCCGTCGACTCGGGATCCAGGCCTCGTTCGAGGAACTCCCGCAACAGCTCGACGTCCTCCCGCAGGATGACCGGACGGGCGAGTTGGAAGCGACCCTCCTGTTCCCCGGAAGGGTCGGCGCCCGCGTCCAGCAGCGTGCGGAGGCAGCTTCTTTCGGCGAGCCGGTGCGAGCGCATGAGAGCCACCCAAAGCGGCGAAGCGCCGTCGGGGTCCGGCCGGCTGGCCGCCTCGGGGTCGTCGGCCAGAGCGGCCTTCAGTTGATCGCAGCGGCCGAGGCCGGCAAGGTCGGCCGTGGAGATCACCGGGCCCTGTGCCAGCGCGAGGTCGATCTGGGCGTTCTGCCGGATGCTGGGCGAGATCAGGATCAGCGACAGGGGCGTCTGGCCGTTCTCGAAAGGTTCTACCAGCAGGTCCGGCCGTTCGGGCAGTGCCCTCTCCAGGTCCTCCACCGGCCGCGAGACCACGAAATGGCGACGGAACGCGTCGTCGTCGAGGAACGAGAGCGAAGCGTCGAACGCCGATTTCCCCGCGATCATCGCCTCGAGGTAGTCGACGTAGGTCTCCCGCGTCTGGACGCCCGCGATCCGGTCCTGCTCTTCGCCGTTCAGGAAGAAGAGGACGTGCGGCACGCCGTTGACCCGCAGCCCCCGGTAGATGTCGGGCGACTCGTCGATGTCCAGCTTGCCGATCTTCGCCCGTCCCGCCATCTCCGGCGCCAGGCTCTCGACAATCGGGTCGACCACCTTGCACGGGACGCACCAGGTGGCGGTGAAGTCCACCAGAACGGGCACGTCGGCCTGGTAGACCTCCCGCTCGAAGTTGTCGCTGTTCAGCAGGACGGCCTGAGCACCGGGGGCGCCAGCGCCGGTCGCGTCGCCGCCGCCGCCGCACGCCGCCAGGGCGCCTGAGAGCAGGACACCGAGGTAGAAACGGACTTTCATTGCGGCACCTCCCGGTTACAACGCCAGCGCGGTCGAGAAGTCCGGGACCCCCTCCCAGCGCCCCGGGTCGCTGGCCCGCATCACCGCGATCGTCTTGATCGCCTCCGGGTTCGCGATGCCGTGGGGCATCTGGCCGGTCAGCACGCGGATCACGTTCTCGGCCTGGCGGATCGGGCACTCGCCGAGGAACACCGGCGAGAAGCCGGCGATGTGGGGGGTCACGATGCAGTTGGGCAGCTTCAGCAGCGGATCGTCCGAGGAGATCGGCTCCTTCTCCGTGACGTCGAGCGCGGCGGCCTCGATCTGACCGCTCGCGAGCGCTTCGGCGAGCGCCGCACCGTCGATGATCTTCCCGCGCGCCGCGTTGACCAGCAGCGCCGTCGGCTTCATCAGCGCCAGCGTGTCCCGGTTGATCAGGTGGTGCGTCTCCTCCGTCATCGAGCAGTGGATCGTCACGTAGTCGGCCTCGGCGAGCAGCTCCTCGAGCGGCACGATCCGGACGCCGTAGAGGTCGGCCGCGACCTGGTCGACGTACGGGTCGGCGGCGATGATCCGGGCCGGGCCGAACCCGCGGACGCGGGTGGCGAAGGCGCGGCCGATGTTGCCGAAGCCGATGATGCCGACGGTGTGACCGGCGATCCGCCGGGCGCGGGTGAGGAGCCCGATCATCGATTCCCGATGGCCCCAGCGTCCCTCGCGGGTGGTGCCGGCGGCGTCGACCACGCAGCGGGTGAGCGCCAGCATCAGCGCCATCGCGTGGTCGGCCACCTCGGTCGTGTTCGAACCGGGTACGTTGGTCGCCAGGATGCCGAGCTCGGTGGCGGCGTCGAGGTCGATCGAGTCGACGCCGACTCCCAGCCGGCTGACCACCTTGAGCTTCGGACAGCGCTCGAGCACGGAGCGCGACGTCAGCGGCATGACGCCGATCAGGGCGCCGTCGGCATCGGACAGCAGGTCGGCCAGGTCGTCCTCGCTCCGGCAGACGCCGTCGATGACCTCGAAGCCCTGCTCCTCGATGAGATCCCGGCGATTGAAGGGGTTCCGCTGCATCGCTACTTTCACGTTCCGCTCCTTGTCGGCAGTTTGCGGTCGGTCAGACGACGGGACAGAGCCCGCCGTCGAGGTTGATGGCGGTTCCGGTGATGTAGGCGCCGCGTTCCGACACGAGGAACGCGATCAGGTCCGCGTACTCCTCGGCCTCGCCGACGCGGCCCAGGGGCACCCGCTTGCCCATCGCCTCGTAGACCGACTCGACGTCGACGCCCTGGCCTTCCGCCCGGCGCACCCACTGCTCGCTCTTGATCAGGCCGATGCAGATCGTGTTGACGCGGATGTTGTCGGCCGCGAGTTCGTTGGCGAGCGACTTGGTCAGGTTGATGCCGGCGGCGCGGGTCACGCTGGTCGGCAGCGCCCGCGCCGGCGCCGCCTTGCCGCCGCCGATCGTCGCGTTGACGATCGCACCGCCGCCGCGCTCTCGCATCGACGGCACGACGCCGCGGCAGAAGCGCACCGCGCCCATCACCTTGAGTTCGATGTCGGCCATCCAGGCGTCGTCGCCCAGGGCTTCGAGGCCCTGGGCGGCCGAAGCGCCGGCGTTGTTGATCAGAATGTCGACGCCGCCGAACTCGGCCGTCACCGCGTCGATGAAGCGGTCGACGTCGCTGCCGGACGTGACGTCGGCGGCCTGCGCGAAGACGTCGCCGCCGCCCGCGGCACGCAGTTCGTCCGCCGCCCGCACCAGGTTCTCCGCCCGGCGGGCGCAGATGGCGACGTGGGCTCCCTCGCTCACGAGTCGACCCGCCGTCGCGAGCCCCATCCCATCGCTGCCGCCGGTGACGATCGCCACCTTGCCTTCAAGACCAAGTTCCAGCATCCGTTCCGTCCTTGAGCTGTTGGGTGAAACCGTGAGTGTGCCTGTCCCAAGCCGGCTCGCGCAAGCTCTGCCCACTGGGTGCGCGGGTCTTCTGACCCGCTGCCGCCGCAGGCGGCTTCAAGATCGTCGCCGCTTTGCCGGCGTCCGCTTTGTTCGGGCTGCGCCGCTTCGCGGCTCCGCCCGAGGGCGGGTCAGAAGACCCGCGCACCCAGCAGAAGCCCTCGCGGCGACCTCAGCCGGCAGCCCGCGCCGCAGCCCCCCGCAACGGCGCCACCACGCCCTCGAACCGCGGATCCGCCCGCAGCGCCGCCAGGTCGGCATCGTTCTCGATCCAGCTCAGGTGCGGATAACCGTGCGTGATCGCCGATTCCAGGTACCGCAGGCCGCTTTCCGCGTCGCCGCACACGCACGCGATGCAGGCCAGGTTGTAGAGCGCCACGGCATCCTGCGGATCCAGGGCCTCCGCCCGCGCGGCCCACTCGAGAGCTTCGTCCGTCCGACCCTCACGGGCAAGAGCCACTGCTCCCAGATAGATCGCGCGCTGGTCGTCGGGGTAGCGCAGCAGCCGCCTTTGCACTCTGGTCATCGTGAGTTCCTGGAGTCGTGCCGCTTCGGTCTTCCGGTCCAGCGTCGACAGAGCGGAAGCGCAGATGGAGCAGGGGGCGTAGGCCGTCGGATCGGCCTCGATCGCCCGGAAGAAGAACGTGACCGCTTCCTCCATCTGACCCTGGGAGAAGCGGTGGCGGGCGAAGTTGTGGTTCGCCTCGAAGCTCAGCGGATCGAGTTCCAGGGCCCGCCGGAAGTGGACCTCGGCCTCCTCCAGCCTGCCGTTCGTGCTGAGGGTCATCGCCCTCGCCGAGTGCGCCTCCGCGACTTCCGGCGCCAGTTCCAGGGCGCGCGAACTCGACTCGTCGGCCAGCCGCAGGTTCTCCGCGCTCGGCTCGTGGAACAAATAGAGATACGCGGAGCAGTGGGCGGACGCCGCGTGGGCCAGGGCGTACTCGGGATCGAGCTGGATCGCCTCCGCGAACAGCCGCCGCGCCTCGTAGTAGGTCCTCTTGCGCGCTTGGTGGTACAGACTGCGGCCCCGCAGGTAGAGGTCGTAGGCTCTGCTCGACGCCGTGCGGCGCGCCTCGTGCGGCGGCGCGTCCGGCGCCAGGCGCAGTTCCAGGGTCTCGGCGATCAGGGTCGCCGTCTGGTCCTGCAGCGCGAAGACCTGCTGCGAGTGCCGCTGCCACTGTTCCGACCAGACCTGGAGTCCGGTGCGCGCGTCGGTCACGTCGACCCCGATGCGGAGTTCGTTGCCCTCCTTGCGGACCATTCCCGCCAGCACCAGATCGGCCCCGACCCGTCGTCCGACCTCGCGGGGGTCGGCCAGCGCGTCGTACTGGAAGGACACGCCGCGGGCCGCGACCCGGAGGCCGACGACGTGCGCGAGCCGGTGAAGAATCTCCTCGGCCATCCCCTCGCAGAGATGAGCCTGATCGCGTTGCGGGCTGCGGTCGGCGAACGGCAGCACGGCGATCGAAATCCTCCGCTCTTCCTCCGGCGGCGAATCCGGGACCGCGGAGGCGCCGTCCGGCGCGGCCAGGTCCTCGATCACCGGGCCGACGAAGCGGAATCCGCGCCCGTAGACGGTGGTGATCCAGTCGGCGCTGCCGCCGCCGGTACGGAGCACTTTGCGCACTTCGCTGACCGCGCGGCTGATTGCCGCTTCCGACACGTAGGCGCCGTGCCAGATGTTCCGCAGCAGCTCTTCCTTGGACACCACGCGGTCCCTGTTTGCGACCAGGAAGGCCAGCAGTTCGAACACCTTGGGCTGAAGCTGGCGCGGCTGTCCGGCCACCTCGAGGCCGTACTGCTCAGGCTTCAGCACGAAGGGGCCGAAGTAGAAGATCACCGACGGATCCTAGCCCACGGGCTCACGTTCCGGTTGCTTACGGCTTCGAGTCCGATCAACTTCGGCTGAGGTTTGGATCAAGCTATCGGGCCTGGCCTCCCCATAGCCTGTACACGCCGTTTGAAGTGTGCCCGGTGTCCGGGGTCGGACGACCTCCGGCACGGGCCGCTTCAGGATCGCGAAGGCCAGGAACCGGAAGGGAGCGAAGGAAGTGTTCAACCAGATGAGAACTCGACACGCGCAGACGGTGGGCTGGGTCACGATGCTGGCCGTCCTGCTGCTGGTAGCCGCGCCGGCCGCGGGCCAGGGTCCCACTGGCCAGGTGCTCGGCCACGTGACGGACAGCGAGGGCGCCGCCGTCTCCGGAGCGACGGTCATCCTGCAGTCGCAGGAGATCGAGGATCCGCTCGTCCTCACCACCGACGCCGACGGGTTCTACAACGCGACGAACGTGCGCCCCGCGACCTACCAGGTCTCGGTGGAGGCCACGGGCTATGCCGGCGCCCCCGTGTCGCTGGCGGTGCGGGTCGGCAGCATTCAGCGCGTGAACTTCGAACTCGCGGCGACCGAAGAAGTGAGCGAGGAGATCACCGTCGTCTCCGAGCGGCCGCAGATCGAGTCGGTCGATTCCCGCGTGAACAAGTACATCACCTTCGAGGAGATCCAGAATCTGCCGCTTCCGAACCGGAGCTTCCTGGACGTGCTGAAGATCCTTCCCGGAGTCCACGGGGGCCTCGCGACCGGCGGCCTTGACAACAGTGCCCCCAACAACAGCTTCAGCATTCACGGGGCGCGCATGAACTAGAACCAGTTCCTGATCGACGGCGTGGCCAACAACGACCTGAGCGACCTGAACTACGACGACCTGGCCACGTCCGAGACCCGCGCCGGCCCCCGGGCTTCCGCCGGCGCCGGCCAGCGGGGGTCGACCTTCTCGACGGGAACGGCGCTGCAGACCTACAACCTGGACGCCATCCAGGAGGTCCAGGTGTCGACCGCGACGTTCTCGGCCGAGTACGGCAACGCGTCCGGGGGCGTGATCAACATCATCACCCGTTCCGGCGCCGACCAGTACAACGCCTCGGCGACGGTTCAACAACAGCACGACGGGGTGGTGGAAGCGGGGTTCACGGGGCGGACCGCGGACGACGCGGAACAGTTGGAGGGCCAGGACTTCACAATAAGACAGGCATCGCTGACCCTGGGCGGCCCCATCAACCGGGGCACGACCCACTTCTTCACCAGCTACGAGTACGACGACTATGAGATGGGCTACGACTACAACCAGAGCCACGTCTACATACGGGCCGTGCCGGTCGAATTGGGGTTGACCGCCAACGTGACCAACCGCGACCGCCTGACCGGCAAGCTGACCCACCAGTTCTCGGACTCGAACGACCTGAGTGTGTCGGGGAACTGGGTCAGCGAGCAGGCCGCCGTTGGGCACTCGCTCTTCCGCTCCAGCCAGGAACACATAGAGCACCAGGATCATGCCAACGACTCCCTGGGCCTGTCCGTGCGCCATGTCGTCACCGTGGGTTCGGACATGACGCTCGAATCGGTGCTGGGCCGGGTGGGGGCCGACCGGAGCATGGAGTCCGACGCGGATCCGTTGCGGAAATTGCGTCTCTACTTCCATGAGGAAGGGGGCGTCGTGTTCCATCTTGAGGGCGGCATCGGCCCTGAAGTCGACAACACGCTGGAGAGCTTCCAGTGGAAGGAACGCCTGTCCTGGCTCCGGGGCGATCATTCCCTGCGTACCGGGGTCGGCGTGGAGCGCTTCGGTCAGCGAACCATGCAGCCGGCGTGGCAAAGCTGGGGCTATGGGTTTGTCGACGACTTCTCAACCCCTCCGGCCAGTGGCGTATACCAGTTTCCGACCGACATCGACGTCTCGGTCACGAACTCCCACCTCTTCATCCAGGACGACTGGTTCGTGAGCGACCGTTGGACGTTCAATCTGGGCGGGCGCTACGACCGGAACAACCTGGTCGACGACCAGACCGTCGAGGCGCGGCTGGGTGCTGCCGTCGATGTCGGCGGGAACGGCCGTTCCGTTCTCCGCTTCGGCGCCGGGCTGTATCACGATCGGTCGAACCTGATCGGCCATACGGGGGCTGACCGGCCACCGCTCCTCTTCAGTGTGCCGATCGATCCCGTGACTCTCGAAATGGACCCGACGAGCGCGGGCTCGCAACCTCGCGAGCTAGTCGTTGATCCGAACCTCCACCTGCCCGAGATCGTCAAGTGGAGCGTGGGCTACGAGCGCCAGCTCGGTGAGCGCAACACGATCAGCATCCACGTCATCGGCTCCGACAGCGATGGTCTCTTCTTTACGGACTTCCAGAACAGGCGGTCATTCGCACTCGACGGAGCGCGGCCCGATCCCACCAAGGGAGATGTCCTCCTATACACCAACACTGGCTACAGCGAGGTCCTCGATGTCGAGGTCGAGTTCAAGCGCCGCTTTGCCAACGGCTCCCGGGTGCACGTGAGCTACACCAATCAGGACGCCGTCGGCAGTTCGTTCTTCGAGTTGATCTCGGGTAACTCCGTTCTCAATGGGGCGTCCCTCGGGTCCGATCTGGGGGACCCGCCCGCGCAATTCAATGGGCCGCTCAACACCGAGGTGGAGCACAGCTACAAGCTCTCAGCAGTAGGGAACCTGCCCTGGGGCCTCCAACTGGCGGGATTCCTGGACTACCGGTCCGGCAATCCCTTCACCGCCTGGGACCAGGCGTACATGCGATCACCGGGGGGCTGGGTCACCTATCCGTCGACTTTCTTCGAGGGCTTCAACACCAGGACCGGGCCGGACGTCTTCTCGGCCGATGTGAGTTTGGCCAAGACGTTCACCGTCAGGGAACGGCACGACCTTCGCGTCTTCATCGATGTCTTCAACGCCACCGACCGGACGAACGTGACCGAGATGAGGGGTCTGCGCACCTGGAACATCGGTCACCCCAACGGCCCCACTTCGAACGCCGTCTTTCCAGAGATCCGGAGGCGCGGACCGCAGCGTTCGGCCCAGTTCGGGATCAGGTGGTCGATGTAGAGGGGCGGTGACGTGAACTCAGGGTCGTCCACGGGCCGCCTCGGTCCGCTGCTGGACTACCTGGGGTCGCTCGACGGTCGCGCCGACCTGGAGGTCCTGAGCGGCCTGTTGGGCGACCTCGCGGTGACCCGGGCCGACCTCGGTTCCGTCTGCCGCTTCGGCGCGGACGGTTACCGGCGGAACCGGATCGCCGCGTCGGACTGGTACGAACTGGTCTGCATGTGCTGGTCCAGCGGGCAGCGGACCCCGATCCACGACCACCGCGGCTCGAGCTGCGCCTTCCGCGTTGTCGAGGGCGTGGCTACCGAGACCGCGTTCGAGCCGACGGCGTCCGGGCTCATTTGCCCCTACGCTCGCCGCGAGCACGGAGCCGGCCGCGTCTGCGCTTCGGAGGAGGACGACTGCCACCAGGTCGCGAACACCCAGCCGGCGGGCGAGGACCTGATCACGCTCCACATCTACTCGCCGCCGCTACGGCAGTTCAACGTCTATTCGCTGGACACGCCGACGGCGTCCGATCAGCGCCGGGCCGGCTGCTGCCAGTAGGGTTGGAGGCTCCAACCAGCCGCCGCCAACCCCAAAGGGGAGTAACGACATGAGATTCACTCGATGGTCCGGACTGGCTACGCTAGCGGCGGCCGCGTTGGCGCTCGGCTGCACCGAGCCGGCGCCGCAACTCCGCGTCGTCTACGCCGGCGACGCCGGCACCCCCCACGCTGAGGGCTACCACGCGATGCTCGCGGAGCACTTCGACGTGCGGAGCATCGCGCGCAACGACCTGGCGAGAGCCGACCTCAGCGACGCCGACGTCCTGATCGTCGACGGCCAGACGATGGACCGGTCGGAAGAGCGGATCAAGACGATCCCGGGAGTGGAGGGAGTCACGCTGGAGACCCTGTCCATGCCCACCGTCCTGATCGGCGGCCAGGGGGCGCGCATCTCGGACGACCTGAATCTGCTGCTCGGCTGGCGATACGGGTGACTGTGCCTGTACTCCAGGGCTGTCGTGCCACAGTCCCCGACCCATCCGATCTTCAACGGCCCGCTACCCATCGAGCTGGAGCTCGAGGAGGTGCCGACCCCGCCCAAGTACAAGTACTACGAGTTGATGGAGGACGTCCCGGACACGATGACCACGGTCAAGGTCCTCAAGAAGGAGTGGGACACCCTGAACCTGCCGGTCGGCTCTCGCCCGGACAACGGCGAGCCGGGCGTGGTGACGACAGGCGACGGCTTCCTCGATTCGCCCGACACCGAGTGGATCGCCGGCGGCATGCACCTGAAGGGACCGGACTACTTCGCCATCGGCCGCCAGGGACGGTTGCTGCAGTGGGGGTTCTACGGCACGCCGGACGAGATGACCGAGACCGGCCAGCGGCTGCTGATCAACGCGGTGCACTACATCAACGGCTTCAGGGACCATCCGATCCTGACGACTCGTGAGGCTCGGCCCCGGGAGGGGCTGGCCACCAGCCTCGCCCTGCTCGACCTCTACGCGACCGAGGACATGAAGGAGTTCTACGACACGCCGGAGAAGGTGGCGGAGGCTCAGGAACGGGTTCTCGAGCGCACCTTCGGCGAAGAAGTTCCGGCCGCGGCGCGTGGCGACCGCGAAGAGCGGCAGGCCTGGTACGCGGAGAACGAGCCCTATCTCTATTGGGACGGTGCGCGCATCGGCAGCGAGTACGGCGGCAAGGCCTACTTCCGGCTCGAGGGGCAGTACCGGATCGACGAGGACGCCAGGGCGCTTGAAATCGCGAACAATGACCCGGCCCTGCTGGAACGCGCCGTCGCCGACCTGCTGGAAGGCGTGGAAACCGAGCGCGCGGGGCGGTTGCTGGCCCGGTACGGCCGGGCAGGCCAGGACTCCGCCGACGACTGGCAGGGCTGGCTCGACGAAAACGGGGACTCGCTCTTCGCCTCCGACTGGGGCGGCTACCGCTTCCGGCCGGCTGGCGGGCCCGGAGAACCGGACGTGCGAGGTTCCTCGCGGTTCGCGGCGGACGGAGACGAGCTGGAGAACCTCTCCGTCACCGTGAGTCCGGCGGTCGAAGTCACCATGTCGACGATCGCGGATGACGATGGGACGCGCGCCGTCCTCGACTTCCGGCTCGAACCGGGCTTCTGGATCTACGCCACCGGTTCCGACGCGGAGTTCGAGTTCGGCGTCCGCGCACCGGCCGGCTTCGGCCTCCAGGTCGCTGGCGACCCGGTGCTGCCCAAGGTGGACGGCCAGGGCCGGATGCACGGCGACTTCCGCGTCGAGGTGCCGCTGGAGGGCAACGGCGACGTGGCGACACTCCTGGTCGACTACCAGGCCTGCGACGAAACGCTCTGCCACTTCCCGGTGACCGACGCGCGGCTGATGAGCAAGGTCGAGACCTAGAGTCGTCCCGATTGCAGCTAGCGGTGGCCGCCCGCGCCGAACGGCGCTGCGCGTAGAGTCAGGCCGCCTGCAATGATCACCAGACGCGGCTTTCTCTCCAGCGCCGGGATCGCGGCGGCCGGCATGAGCGCCGGCCTGACCGCGCCGCGGCAGGCGGCCGCGGCGCTGGCTCAACACTCCGAGGCGTCGAACATGAAGATCACCGAGCTCGAGACGATCCTGATCGACAGCATCGACCCGCCGATCGGGCACCGGAAGTGGCTGTTCATTCAGCTCAGGACGGACGAGGGCCTGGTCGGCCTGGGCGAGCGGGTCTCCGGCGGCGCCACGAACCTGAAGCCGCAGATCGAACTGCTGAACGACCTCTTCGACCGCTTCGTGGTCGGCCAGAGTCCCTTCGATGTCGAGAAGATCTGGCAGCGGATGAAGACCACGCTGCACGACTACAGCCACCCCGGGCTGTACGGCGTGCCGGCGTTCTCGGCGATCGAGATGGCGTGCTGGGACCTGATCGGCAAGGCGACGAACCAGCCGGTCTACAACCTCCTCGGCGGCAGGTACCACGACAAGCTCCGCGCGTACGCCTACCTGAACAGCTCCGGGATCTGGGAGAACCCGGCCCTCGCCGGCGAACGGGCGCAGGAACTCGTCGACCGCGGTATCACCTGCTGCAAGCTCGACCCGTTCTCGCCGATCACCGGCCCGCCGCGGGACTACTCGCTGAAGACGATCCGCCACGTGGCGACGATCTTCCGCGCCATGCGGGACGCGGTGGGTGACGAACTGGAGATCGGCATCGGCACGCACGGCCAGTTCTCGACCGCGGTCGCGCTGCGGGTCGCGGACATCCTGGAAGAGTTCGACCCGTTCTTCTTCGAGGAGCCGGTGCCGCCCGAGAACGTCGACGAGATGGCCCGCGTCGCGGCTCACACCAGCATCCCCATCGCCACCGGCGAGCGGCTGGTCAACATGTTCGAGTTCGCGGAAGTACTCGAGAAGCAGGCGGCCCAGATCATCCAACTCGACGTCGGCCAGTGCGGCGGCCTCCTGGTGGCGAAGAAGATCGCCGGCATGGCCGAGACTCGCTACGCGATGATCGCGCCGCACATGTACTGCGGCCCGGTCGCGGCGTCGGCGGCGATCCAGCTCGACACCTGCTCGCCGAACTTCCTGATCCAGGAGTTCAACACGAACGACCTGCACAGCGACGTCTTCGTGGAACCGATCAAGTTCGAGAACGGGTTCATCGAACCGCCGACGGGCCCTGGGCTGGGGGTCGAGCTCGACATGGCGGTCGTCGAGAGGCATCGAGCCGCTTGAGCGGTGGTCTGACGCTCGCGATCCTCGCCGCCGGCCGTTCGGCCCGATTCGGCCGCCCGAAGACGCTGGAACCGGTCGGACCGAACGGCGAGGTGCTGTTCGAGTACGCGATCTGCGACGCCGTCCGCGCCGGCTGCGACAAGGTCGTGTTCGTCACTTCGGCGGATTGGAACGACCAGCTCATGAGCCGGGCGGCCGAGCGGGCCGGCGGGGCGGTTCCCGTCGACTCCGTGATCCAGAGCCTCGACGACATGCCGAACGGCGCGGCGCCGCCGGCCGACAGGGCCAAGCCATGGGGTACGGGCCACGCCGTCCTCGCTTTGCGGAAGAAGATCGAGGGGCCCTTCCTGGTCGTCAACGCGGACGACTTCTACGGCGCCCGGGCGGTGGAATCCTTCGGCCGGCAAGCGGCCGACGGGTTGGCCAAGGGAGACGATTCGCACTTCCTGGGCGCCTACGAACTCCACCGCACCGGCGTCTCCCGCACCAGCGGAGTCAACCGGGGGATCCTGACTGCAGGCCCGGACTCGACTCTGGAGGGAATCGACGAGGTCTACGACGTACGAGAGACCGACTCCGGCCTCGTCGGTCGCGACAGCCAGGGCGAAGCTCGATCGCTGGCCCCTGACTGCTCCTGCTCGATGAATCTCTGGGCCTTCCAGCCGTCAGTCTTCGGACTCCTCGAAGCGGCGTTCGCCGACTTTCAGGCGGACCTCGACGATCCACTGACGAACGAGTTCCTGCTCAGCGAGACGGTCGGCCACCTGATCGGCCAGGGCTCGGCGCGCGTCAGGCTCCTGCGGATGACGCAGAACACCGCTGGACTGACGTACCCCGGCGACCTGCCCCCCGTCGCCTCCACTCTGCAGCAGTGCATCGACGCGAGCGACTACCCGGCCGACCTCGGCAACTGGTTCGCGGACCGCGCATCCCGGAGACCCGCTTGAGCAACGCCCAACAGCGTGAAGCCCGGTACCGCGGCCGGCACCGACCTCCAGCCCGCCGCGGGTCGGGGGAGAGGGTCCCAGGGGGCTGTCGGCAAGCGACGCCCGATGACCTCCCATCCAACGACGCCCAACCGGAGCGCAGCCGACCGCAGCGAGCACCCACCCCTCATCCACCAGGAAAGTGCGAGCGGCCCCTGGGACCCTCTCCCCCGACCCGTGGCAGGCGGGTGCGTCCGTCGCCGTCGCTGCCTTCGTCGCCGCGCTCGTCGCCGTCGTCGTCGCCGCCCCTGCCATGCGCCTGAACAGCCTCGACTGGACCGTCCTCGCCGCCTACGGCGCCCTCGCCCTCGCCGTCGGTCTCGTCTTCGCCCGGCGCGCCGGCGCCGGCACGGGCCAGTTCTTCCTCGCGGGGCGGAACCTGCCGTGGTGGCTGCTCGGGACATCGATGGTCGCCACTACGTTCTCGACCGACACGCCGAACCTGGTGACCGACCTGGTGCGGAACGGCGGCGTCTCCGGGAACTGGATGTGGTGGGCGTTCCTGATCACCGGCATGTGCACGACGTTCTTTTACGCGAAGCTGTGGCGGCGCTCCGGCGTCTTTACCGACATCGGCTTCTACGAACTCCGGTACTCGGGGCGGGCGGCGGTCTTCCTGCGCGGGTTCCGCGCCGTGTACCTGGGCGTGTTCTTCAACGTGATGATCATGGCGGCGGTGCTGCTGGCCGGGATCAAGATCGGCGGCGTCCTGCTCGGCGCCGACAAGTACACGACGGTGCTGGTCGCGGCGGCGGTGACGGCGGCGTACTCCGCGACCTCCGGCCTTTGGGGCGTCGTCGTCACCGATCTCATGTTGTTCGTCA
This sequence comes from Thermoanaerobaculia bacterium, assembly GCA_965116955.1. GTDB lineage: Bacteria > Acidobacteriota > Thermoanaerobaculia > Multivoradales > Multivoraceae > Multivorans. Next base: position 1,689,427 of record OZ220742.1, read on the forward strand.
TCGCGATGACGGGCTCCGTCGCGGCTGCCTGGTACGCGCTGGCGCACCCGGCCGTCGGTGGTCTCTCCGGACTCGTCTCGAACCCTGACATCGCCGCGCGCCTCGCCCTGTTGCCCGACTTCGCGGACTGGGAGACGGCCGCCACGGTCTTCCTGATTCCGATCGCCGTCCAGTGGTGGTCCACCTGGTACCCGGGCGCCGAACCGGGCGGCGGCGGCTATGCGGCCCAGCGCATGCTCGCGGCACGCAGCGAGCGGGACTCGATGGGCGCGACGCTGTGGTTCAACATCGCCCACTACGCGCTGCGGCCGTGGCCTTGGATCCTGGTCGCTCTGGCGTCGCTGGTCGTCTATCCGACCCTGGACTCGATCGCCGAGGCCTTCCCGCACCTCGATCCGTCGATCATCCGGCACGACCTCGCCTACCCGGCGATGCTCGTGTTCCTGCCGCACGGCCTGCTCGGCCTGGTCGTCGCGTCGCTGGCCGCGGCGCTCATGTCGACGATCTCGACCCATCTCAACTGGGGCACCTCCTACATCGTCGACGACGTGTACCGGCGCTTCGTCCGGCCGGGCCGTGGCGAGCCGCACTACGTTCTGGTCGCCCGCCTGTCCACGATCGCCTTGGTCGCGTTGGCGGCGGTGGTCGCGCTGTGGCTCGAGAACGCGATGCAGGCCTTCCAGATCCTGCTCCAGATCGGCGCCGGCACCGGGCTGATCTTCCTGCTGCGCTGGTTCTGGTGGCGGATCAACGCCTGGTCCGAGATCTCGGCGATGGTCATCTCCTTCGCGGTCGCCGTGTGGTTCCAGTTCGGCCATGAGGGGGTCGGGCTCACGCTGCCGTCTGCGGCCGTGCAACTCCTGCTCGGCGTCGGGCTCACCACTGCGGTGTGGTTCGGCGTCACGATGGCCACCCGGCCGACGGAGACGGCCGTGCTGCAATCGTTCTACGACCGCGTCCGCCCGTTCGCGCGGGGCTGGCGGCGGGTCGTCGAGACGCGGCCGGACGAGCCCGGCAGCGCCACCGCGGCGTTGCTCGCCTGGATGCTCGGATGCGCGGCGGTCTACGCGGCTCTGTTCGGGACGGGAATGGCTCTCTACGGGCGTTTCGGCGCTGCGGCCGTCCTCGCCATCGCCGCACTGGCGGCGGGGTACGGCCTGTTCCGCATCCTGCCTCGAACGGCCTAGATCTCCTCGAAGCGCGCCGAGAAGTGCGGCAGAGCTTCCGGCGCCTCGACGATCCGCAGCCCCCGAATCCGTTCCCGCTCGGCGAACAGCTCCACCAGCGCCTCCACGACATAGTCCATGTGGGACTGCGTGTAGACCCGCCGCGGCACGGCCAGGCGGACCAGGTCGAGCGGCGGCTGCTGCCGCGCGCCGAACATGACGGTTCCCACTTCGCAGGTGCGGATGCCGGCATGCCGGTAGAGAGCGACCACGAGCGCCTGGCCGGGAAGCTGCTCGCGGGACAGGTGCGGGCAGAACCGGCAGGCGTCGATGTAGATCGCGTGCCCTCCCGGCGGCTCGACGATCTGGATGCCGGCCTCCAGCAACTTCTCGCCGACGTACGTCGTGCTGCGGATCCGGTAGCGCAGATAGTCCTCGTCGAGCACTTCCTGGAAGCCCTGCGCCATCGCCTCGAGGTCGCGGCCGGCGAGGCCGCCGTAGGTGACGTAGCCCTCGGTGAGGATCGTCAGCTCGCTCGCCCGGCGGAACAGCTCCTCGTCGCGCAGGAGCAGCAGGCCGCCGATGTTGACGATTCCGTCCTTCTTGGCGCTGATCGTGGCGCCGTCCGCGAGGTCGAACATCTCCCGCGCGATGTCGCGCGCGGAACGGTCCTGCTGCCCGGCCTCCCGCTGTTTGATGAACCAGGCGTTCTCCGCGAACCGGCAGGCATCAAGGAACAGGGGCACGCCGTGCCGGCGGCACAGGTCCCGCGTTGCTCGCAGGTTCTCCAGGCTCACCGGCTGGCCGCCGCTCGTGTTGCTCGTCACCGTGCACATGACGACGGGCACCCGCGAACTCTCGACCTCGAGCAGCGACTCCAGCCGATCCAGATCGAGATTGCCCTTGAAGGGGTGCCGGTTCGTTGGGTCGGTCGCCTCGGGGATGCCGAGATCGACCGCCCGTGCGCCGCTGTGCTCGATGTTCGCCCGGGTCGTGTCGAAGTGGGCGTTGTTCGGCACGATCCTGCCGTCGCCGCCGATCAGGTCGAAGAGGATCCGCTCGCTGGCGCGCCCCTGGTGGGTCGGCAGCATCCGCTCGAACCCCATGATCTCCTCGACGGTCTCGCGCAGGCGGAGGAAGCTGGTCGAGCCGGCGTAGCTCTCGTCCGCGCGCATGACCGCGGCCCATTGCTGCGCGCTCATCGCGCCCGTGCCGCTGTCCGTCAGGAGATCGATCAGCACGTGCTCCGCCGCGATCTTGAACAGGTTGAAGCCGGCGTCGAGAAGCACGTTCTCCCGTTGCTCGGGACTGGCGAGGCGGATCGGCTCGACCGCCTTGATCCGGAAGGGTTCGATGATCGTCTTCATGGGCAGGGGGAGCGTGTGGCCGGGCCGTGGGACTTTGAGGCTACAACCGCTCTGGACGTTCCAACGTTCCGCGGAAGGGCGGTCTTCCTATACTGAGTGGATGCCTCTTCCGGCCGATCTGCCGCGGCGGGACGCGGAGGAGGCGGTACGTCTGCTGACCCTCGATCTTCTCTCCCAAGCGCGGGAGGCCGCGCCGCGCTGCCTCGACCCGGAGGACGCCGAAGGCCTCCACGACTTCAGGGTTGCGATCCGGCGTCTGCGGAGCACGTTGAGCGCCTGGAAGGGGCTTCTGCGTGGTGCTGTGGAGAAGCAGGACCGGCGGATGCTCGCCGGGTTCCAGAAACGGACCGGTGCCGGCCGCGATGCCGAGGTGGCGCTCGTGTGGCTGGCTGAACAGGTCGACGCCTTGGAGTCGGAGCACCGGCCCGGCTGTGCGTGGGTCGAGGCGCGGCTTCGTTCGGCAGGTCTGGCGGGTTCAGGGGACTCGAACGAGATGGTCTGCGCCGAGTTCACCGAGTGGGCCGGTAGTTTCGAGTCGCGCGTAACCGACGGGGCGTTGGCTGGAGGCGCTGGTTCGCCGTATGCCCAGGCGCTGGCCGAGCGGCACGATTGGATCGTTAGCAGGCTGGATGCCTGCGTCGACGGCATCGGTGACGACCGCAAGCGAGGCCCGCACAAGGTCCGCATCGCCTGTAAGCGGCTTCGCTATCTCGTCGAACCGGTGCGACCGGAGAGCGAAGTGGCGGTCGTCCTCGTTGATCGCTGCAAGCGCCTGCAGGATGTACTCGGCACGCTCAACGACGCGAACGTCCTCGACGATCTGCTGACTGGCTGGGTCGACGAGATGCGGAAGTCGATCGACGGCGAGTCGTCCGAGGAGGAGACCGGAGTGCTGGAGTTGTGCCGGCGCAACGCAGTCCGGGCCGAGGCGAACTACCTCTCGTTCCGACGCGACTGGCTGGAAGGCGGCGGCATGCGGGCACTACTGGAGGAAGCCGCCGCGTTGGCGCGACAACTCCGCGGCTAGCTGCTAGTCAGCCTCGCCGCCGGGGACGTACCAGATGGGTGAGGACCAGGCCCGCTCCTGGATCGTGGCCGGGAGGCCGGGCTTCGGCCGTACGCCCGCCCGGATCGCGTCCCAGGTCGACCAGCGGCACGTCGGGTTCTGGAGGACGCGAACGTAGTAGAAGGCGCGCTGGTCCGGATCAAAGTCCGGGTCTTCCCACAGAGCTTCGAGTTCAGCGGCTCCCTGGCCCTCATCGGTCGAACAGGTCGCCAGGTTCACGGTCGCTCCGTTGTCGGAGCAGCGGCGCGGAGCTCCGTCGACGATCGATCCGGAGGAGCAGGCGACGTCGTAGACCCTCTCGTGGTGGGCGCCATCCTCGGTCCATCCCTTGATGACCTGCAGGCGGTCCAGCGGATCGGTGGTCGGATCCCTGATCGCCCAGACCAGGAAGCGGGGCGAACGCTCCGTTCCGTCCGCCATCAGGTCGCCGCCCATGGCGACGCCTTCCGCGTAGGCCTCTACGATTCCATCGTCGCCGGCCAGTGTCGTCTCGTCGAAGCCATACCCGCCGAAGAAACGGACGCGGATGCGCGGACCCGTGGTGGCGAAGGTCTCCTTTCGCTGGAACGCGCGGAAGATGTCCTCGCGGGTGTTCGACTCGGCCCACACCGCGGCCAGACCGGACGCGCCCCAGTACTGCCTGGTCGGGTCGTCGTACTCGCCGGTGTCCTCCCGCGGGACGGAGCCGCGCTGCTCAGGCGTGATGTCGAGCAGCCCGGTCTTGCTCCAGTAGTCGTCTTCCCGGAAGGACCCGGCGGCGTTGTGCGTGTCCGACGAGCCGATCAGGCCGAAGCGGAACGGGTTGAAGCCCTGTTCGTCTTCCAGGGCGAGGCCGTTGAGGTAGGCCTCACGGACGTAGCTGCCCTGCGGTTGACTCGGGTTGTCGCTGCCGATCGTCCGCTCCATGATCCCGAAGTCCGCCCACTCGTCGTTGGGGGACAGGAGCGGATGCGTGTCGGAAGTTCCCTTGACCTGCGTGACCTCCACCAGCGGTTCGTTGCGCATGCGCTGTTCGGCGTAGGCCCGGTCGATCGGGTTTCCCGCCCGGTCGGTGAGCTGGAACATCCACCCGTCCGAGCCGTTCGAGTTGTGCGGTATCGCCAGGGAGTCGATGCCCTGAGTGCGCTGCTCGTCCATCCAGTCCCACAGCAGCTCCGGGTTGTTCTTTGCGTCCAGTCGGCTGAACGGAATGCCGGGCACGTTCGAGTCCCGGAAGATGACATTCCGATGCAGGTTCTCGCCCCTGCGGCCTCCGGCGGTGAATTCGTAGCCGATGAAGGTCGTGAAGTTACCGGGATCGTTGTGCCGCTCGGCGGCCTCCACAATCTTCCGCCAGGCACTCCGGACGACAGCGAGATCGAGAAGGTCGTCCGAGTCGACGTAGCCCCGTTCGCGCGGCAACACCTCCTGGAACACGGCGCTGCGATCCGCCGGCGTCGCGGCATTCCGCAGGGCGACCGAGAGGGAGTGCTGGCCGACCGAGGAGTCCGGGTTGTCCATCTGCTCGAACATGCCCAGGTAGGTGGCATGGTCGGCAACCGCGAGGAAGTCGAGCGGCGCTTTCAGGCGCATCTCGATGCCGGCCGCGTGCGTCAGGGGTTCTCCCTTGGCGAACCGGTAGGCGTCGTCGGGGTCGGCGCGGGTGCCGAAGATGTAGGCGTCGAAGGAGTACTTCGTGTGGACGTGAACGTCGCCGAAGTACGCGTTGCGGGTCGAGCGGCTTTCGTCCCTTGCTGCCGGGTCCGGACCCCCGGCGGCGCCCGGGCCGTCCGGAGCGTCGCTCGTGCAGGCGACGGCCAGGGCTACAAGAACTGTCAGCGAAGCGATCGGCTTTCGGGAATGCGTCACAGTCATCTCCCCATCAACGGATCGGGCAGCCCCAGCACATGCACCGCGACCAGTCCCAGAATCCCGAGTAGCAGCAGGTAGTAGATCGTAGGCAGACGGGGCCACGGACGCGAACGATCGCGGCATCGGCTCTCCTTTACTGAATCGGGGAACTCCGATCATGTTAGCGGCAGCGGAGGGGTCGGTTGCTACAGTGGCGCGACCGTGGCGGCGAAGCGTGATTCCTCCGGGAGCCGAGGTTTCCGCCACGCGGCCGTCTTGGCGGTGGCTGCCCTCGCCGCGCCGACCTTGGGGGCCCAAGACCTCACCTGGCGGGAACTTCCCGACATGCCCGCCGGCAAGTGGGAGGCCGCGACCACCGTGATCGACGGCAAGTTCTACGTGTTCGCCGGCTACGAGGGACCGGTCCGGTCGAGCAAGCGGGTCGACGTCTTCGACCCGGCGGACGGAAGCTGGACGCGGATCCAGGACATGCCGAGCGCGGTGTCGCACCTGAACGCGGTGCTCGACGGCCGCACCGTGTGGTTCGCCGGCGGCTTCAAGGACGGCTACAAGGGCCACGCGATCGCCGAGGTCTGGAGCTACGACCTGGATCTGGACCGCTACACGGCGGCGCCGCTTCTGCCCGAACCGCGGGCGGGAGGCGGACTGGCCCTGGTCGGCCGCAAGCTGCACTACTTCGGCGGCTTGAAAGCGGACCGGGACACGGACGCCGCCGACCACTGGGTCCTCGACCTGGACGAGTGGGCTTCGGGCGCAGCGACCTGGCAGGGCGTGGCGCCGATGCCCGATCCGCGCAACCAGTTCTCGGCCGTGGCGATCAACAACCGCATCTACGCGATCGGCGGCCAGTACAACCACGACAGCCAGCAGCTCGACCAGGCGCGGGTCGACATCTACGACGCCGCCACCGATTCCTGGAGCCGCGGCCCCGACCTGCCGAAGGGCCACTCCCACGGCGAGGCCGGTACTTTCGTCCACGAGGGCCGGATCGTCATGGTCGGCGGTCACACGACGCCGGGCGGCGGCACGAAGTCGATCGATCCGGACATCCTTGTGCTCGAGCCCGGCGGCGAATGGGAACTTTTCGGCAAGCTGCCGATGCCGCTCTCGTCTCCCGCTGCCGCGATCATCGGCGGCAAGCTCTACGCCGCCGGCGGTTCGGCGACGGGTCGCGGCGCGCAGGCGAAGATGTGGGTGGCTGACCTGCCTTGAGCGACTACTCCGCCTCCAGCGCCCGCCGGGGATCGGCGCGGGCGGCGCGGCGGGCCGGCAGGAAGGAGGCCATCACCGCGATGGCCAGCAGCACCAGCGCTGCGACGGCGAAGGCCAGCGGATCGCGTGGAGTACGGCCATCGAAGAGCAGGGGCTCGACGAACTTGCCGGCCCACAACGCGGCAATCGTGCCGGCGGCGACACCGGCCGCCGCCAGGGAGAAGCCGCGCGCCAGCACCATGCGCAGGAGGTTGGACGCCCGAGCGCCCAGGGCGCGCCGGATGCCGAACTCGTGCTCCCGCTGTCGTACGCCGAAGGCGATGATCGCGTAGAGCCCGATGGCGGCGAGAAGCGCTGCGAGCATCGCGGAGGCGGCGAACAGGCGGGTTCCGGTTCTCCAGGTGCGAATCCTCGATGCGAACTCCGTGGAGAGGTTCCGGACGTGGTGCCCCGGCAGTTCCGGAAACAGCTCGGCCAGGGCGGCAAGCACCGGCGCCTCGACGCGTCCGGGGCTTCCCGCGGTGCGGACGATCAGCGCGCGCTGAATGCTCGTCCAGCCCGACAGAACCGGGTCGGATGACGCCTGGGAGAGGGGCAGGTAGTAGACCGGGCTCGGTTCGAGCAGAGCCCAGTTCGTTGCGGGTTCCACCACGCCGACGACCGTTGTGCAGTCGGCGTCGCCGCCGACGAACAGGCAGCGGCCGATTCCGCTCCGACGCGGCCAGGCCTGCCGAGCGAACGACGTATTGACGACCGCGACCTTCTGGGTCCCTTCGCGGTCCCACTCCGTGAAGTCGCGGCCCTCCCGAATGTCCAGCCCCGCGACATCGAAGAAGTTGGGTGTCGTGAAGTTCACGTGGGGCCCGGAGCGGAACGGCAGACGGTCGAGCCCCTCGATGCGCAGGTCGGCGTACGCCGCGCCGCTTCCCGACATGGGTGAACTCGTTCCCTGTGCGACATCCAACACCTCCGGCACGTCCCGTACGCGGGCCTCCATGGCCTGGATTGCGCTCTCGTCGAGCGGCGCGCCGTCCAGGCCATCCAGGCGGGTGTCGCCGTGGAAGCTCCCCAGAGTCACCGTGAGCAGGTGCTCCTTCGCGTAGCCGACATCTACCTGGCGCGCCGCTTCGAACGAACGGTAGAACACGGCCGTCCCGCTGAGCAGGACGACCGACAGCGCGGCCTGGACCACGATCAGGCCGGTGCGGACGGGCGTTCCGAGCGCGCTGGCGCCGCGCGAGCTGTCGAGTTTCTCGATTCCCCGGCTGCGCGCCGCGTACACGGCAGGGGCCAGGGCTGCCGCCAGGCCGATTCCGAGCACGGCGATTCCGGTGAAGCCGATCGCCGTGGCGCCCATCGGATCCTGGGCCCACTGGTGGCTCGGCAGGAGCGTGCGGCGAAGGGCGTCGCCGGTGACCGCCGCCACCGCCAGCGCAACGGCGCCGGAGAGGGCTGCGAGCACCAGACTCTCCGTGACCAGAAGACGTCCGATTCCCCGCCGTCCCAGGCCGAGCGCGTAGCGCACCGCCAGTTCGCGTCGCCTGGCGGCGACCCGCAGCATCAGCAGGTTCGACATGTTGACGGCCGCGATCAGGAGCACAACGAAGGTGATTCCGGCAGCGACCAGCGGCAGGCGCATGTGGCGCCGCAGCGTGACGGGGCCGCGGGTTCGCAGGATCGGGCCGAGAGCCACGGTCGCCTCCCGGTCCAGGGCGTCCGGGAACCGCGAGCCGGCACGCGCCGCCCGGACGGCGGCCGTCACCGCGGCGCCGGCGGCCTCCTCCGTCGCGCCGGGCGCCAGCCGCACGAATGGCGTGAGGTAGAAGGTGGTTCCGTACCGTCTCCAACTGTTCCCCCGGCTGGCCGTTGCCGCGTGTTCGAGAGGCAACCACACGTCGACCGCGTTCGAGCGGGGCCCGGAGAAGCCGGGTGGCAGAACGCCTACGACCACGTACGTGATGTCTTCGAAGCTGAGCGTCGTTCCGAGTGCTTCCTCCGCACCGGCGAACCGCTGCCGACGGTAGCCGTCGCTGATCACGGCGACGGGTGGCGCCGCCAGGTCGTCGTCCTCGGCGGTGATCAACCGTCCGACCTCTGGAGCCGCGCCAAGGAAGTCGAAGAACTCGCCCGTGACCCAGGAGACCGTGAGGTTCTCGGCGCGTTGACCTCGTCCGTTCGTCCGGAACGACACTCTGTGGCCCGCGAGACCGTCGATCAGTGCGTTGTCGGCGGTGAGGGCCTTGAAGTCGGGCCATTGCATCGCATCGACGACCCAGGCTCGTCCCGGGCCGCCGCGATCGCCAGGATCGATGCGCTCGCTGACCCAGAGGCGATGAACGCGGTCCGGGTTCTCGATGTGGGGTGGCGGCTGGAGGAACAGGCGGGACAGCATCTCGTACATCGGGGCGTTGAGTCCGATGCCGAGCGCCAGGGTGAGGACCACGGCGCAGGTGTAGCCGCCGTTGCGACGCATCATCCGGAACGCGGCCCGGATGTCCTTGAGGAGCAGCTCCGCCGGCGCCCAGCCCCAGGTTTCGCGGGTCCGCTCGCGAATCAGCGTGACGTTGCCGAAGTTGCGCCGGGCTTCGACGTGGGCCCGTTCGGGAGGCAAGCCGCTCTCGGTCCGTTCTTCTGCCTCCTCGGCGAGATGGAAGCGGATCTCCTCGTCGAGCTCGGCGTCCCGCTGCTGGCGGTTCCAACTCGAACGCAGGCGAAACAGGAACTGCTTCAGCATCCGGTTTGGGGACGCTACTCAGCCTCCAGCGCCTGACGAGGGTCAGCGCGAGAGGCCCGGCGTGCCGGTAGGTACGAGGCCATCACCGCGATGGTCAGGAGCACGAGCCCCGCGACGGCGAAGGCCAGCGGGTCGCGGGGAGTCCGGCCGTCGAAGAGCAGGGGTTCGACGAACCTGCCCGCCCACAGCGCGGCGAGCGTGCCGGCCACGACCCCGGCCGCCGCCAGGAAGAAGCCGCGCGTCAGGACCATGCGCAGGAGGCGGGACGCCCTGGCGCCAAGGGCGCGACGGATACCGAACTCGAGTTCCCGCTGCCGGACGCCGAAGGCGATGACGGCGTAGAGCCCGATGGCGGCGAGCAAGACCGCCAGGAGAGCGGAGGCGCCGAACAGACCGGTACCGACGGTCCATGTACGGATCCGCGGAGCGAAGACGGTCTGGAGGCTTCGCACATTGTCGCGCGGGAGGTCGGGGAACAGGTCCGCCAGGGCGAGGAGCGTTGGCTGCACCGCGCGCCCGGGGTTCCCGCGAGTCCGCACGATCAGGGTGCGCATGTTGTTCACGAAGCCGTTCTGAATGGGGCTCGACGAAGCCTGGGAGATGGGGAGGTAGTAGACGGCTTTGCGATCGGCGTCCAGCAGGCCCCAGTCGAGGGCGGATTCCACGACACCGACGACCGTGGTGCACTCCGTGGACGCTTGGCCGAAGAAGAGGCACTGGCCCACGGCGCTCTTGCCGGGCCAGACGCCCTGGGCGAACATCGTGTCGACGACCGCGACCTTCTGAGTCTCGGTGCGATCCCACTCGGTAAAGCCGCGACCTTCCGCAATTGTCAAGCCTGAGACGCGGAAGAAGTTGGGCGTCGTGAGGCTCACGTAAGGACCTTCGGTGAACGGCAGGCGGTCCAGCCCTTCGACCCGCGGTGGCGGCATCGCGGCCTGGCCCCACATCGGTGAGTTCGTTCCCTGGGCGACATCGAGGACTTCCGGTAGTGACCGGAGGCGGGACTCCAGTGCGTCGATCGCGGTCTCGTCGAGCGGTCCGGTGCGTCGAAAGCCTGCCAGGTCCACCGTGATCAGGTTCTCTTTCGCATAGCCGACGTCCACCTGACGCGCCGCCTCGAACGAGCGGTAGAAGACGGCGGTTCCGCTGAGCAGCACCAGCGACAGCGCGGCTTGAACGACGATCAAACCGCTGCGGACCGGCGTTCCGAGTGCGCTGGCGCCTCGCGAGCTGTCGAGCTTCTCGATCTGCCGGCTCCGCGCCGCGTACACGGCGGGCGCGATGGCCGCGCAAAGTCCGACCGCAAGCACGGCGATACCCGTGAAGCCGACAGCCGCGAAGTTCAGCGTGTCCGCGCCCCCCTGATGTCCTGGCAGCAGCGTGAGGCGCAGGGTGCGGCCCGCAACCGCGGCAACGGCCAGCGCGACGGCGCCGGAAACCGCGGCTACCACGAGACTCTCTATCGCCAGCAGGCGTCCGACTCCCCATCTGCCGGCACCGAGCGCGTAGCGCACCGCCAGTTCGCGGCGGCGCGCCGCCACTCGCACCAGCAGGAGGTTCGACATGTTGACGGTCGCAATGAGAAGCACCAGCAGCGTGACGCCACCTACGACCAGTGCAAGGCGAATCTCGCCGGACGGCGAGGAGGGACCTCGGGTCCTCAGGATGGAGCCCAGCACCACGGTCGCCTCGGGGTCCAGCGAACCCGCGAAGGGCGAGTCGGCGCGCGCCGCGCGGATCGCGGCGGTCGCTGCGGCGCTGGCGGCCTCGACGGTCAGACTACGCGGAAGTCGGGCCAACGGCGTGAGATAGAAGCCGCTTCCGAAGTTGCGCCAGCGGTCGCCGCGGACGGCCGTTACCGCTGGTTCCAGGGGCAGCCAGACGTCGGTGCTGTACGGATCCGGTCCGGAGAAGCCGGACGGCAACACGCCGACGACAACGTACGTGACGTCGTCGAATTCGAGTGTCGCGCCAAGTGCTTCCTGCGGATTGGCGAATCTCTCTCGCTGGTAGCCGTTGCTAACGACGGCGACGGGTGCCGCCGCCGGGTCGTCGTCCTCCGGGCCAATCAAGCGGCCGATGCTGGCCTCTACACCCAGGAGATCCAGGAGTTCTCCGGTGACCCAGGAGACCCAGAGGTTCTCGGCGGTTTGACCACGTCCGTTCGGCGTGAGTCGGGGCGCTGTGTAGCCAGCGACCGCACCGGTGGCGCCGTTGTCGGCGGTCAGGGCGCTGAACTCGGGCCACTGTATCCGGTCCCACGCAATGGCCGGGCCAGTGAAGACCCCGCGATCGTCCGCGTCGTCGCGCTCCCTTAGCCAGACGCGATGAACGCCCTTCGGGTCCTCGATATGGGGTGGCGGCTCAATGAAGAGCCTTGACAGCATCTCGTACATCGGAGCGTTCAGCCCGATGCCCAACGCCAGTGTGAGGACGACGGCGCAGGTGTAGCCGGTGTTGCGCCGCATCATGCGGAACGCGGAGCCGACGTCCTTGAGGAGGCGCTCCGCGGGCGCCCAGCCCCAGGCCTCGCGGGTCAGTTCGCGAGTCAGCAGGAGGTTGCCGAAGTCGCGTTGTGCGGTTGCGCGTGCATCCTTGGGCGACTGGCCCGCCGCCGTTTGCTCTTCCATCTCTTCGGCAAGATGGAAGTGAATCTCCTCGTCGAGTTCGGCGTCCTTGCGTCGCCGGTGCCATAGGCACCGAAAGCGGTGTAGAACCTGCCCCAGCATCGCGTGGTCTCTCCCGCTACTCCGCCGGACGCAGCACCCTGGTCACGGCGACCGAGAGTTGCTGCCACCGTGATTGCTCGACGACGAGGTGCCGCCTGCCGGTCCGGGTCAGCCGGTAGTACCTGGCGCGCTTGCCCTTGTCCGAGGTCTTCCACTTCGCCGCGATCCAGCCGCGCGCTTCGAGCCGGTGAAGCGCCGGATACAGCGAACCCGTCTCGATGCGGAGCGCGTCTTCCGACACCCTCTGGATGTGCCCGGCGATCGCGTGGCCGTGCGCCGGGCCGTAGACGAGCGTGCGCAGGATGAGCAGGTCCAGGGTTCCATAGAGAAGCTGGTTGCGGGGACTGGCTGGCGTCATGGTGTAGACAAGCTACTCCATATGACGTAGATTGTCTACACCATGAATACGCTGATCCATCTGGAGAACGTCTCCAAGGTCTTCTACACGGACGAGATCGAAACCCACGCGCTCGATGGAGTCACTCTCGACATCGACTCGGGCGAGTACGTGGCGGTGTCCGGGCCGTCCGGCTGCGGCAAGTCGACCCTGCTGTCGATCCTCGGTCTGCTCGATACGCCGACGGCCGGCGACTACACGCTGAACGGATACCCCGTGGCGCAGTTGAAGCAGTCCGAGCGGGCGCGGATCCGCAACCGCGAGATCGGCTTCATCTTCCAGAACTTCAACCTGATCGGCGACCTGACCGTCTACGAGAACGTCGAGCTGCCGCTCACGTACCGGGGAATCCGGCCGAGGGAGCGGCGTGAGCTGGTGGGCCAGGCGCTGGAGAAGGTGGAGATGGCGCCGCGCGCGAAGCACCTGCCGAGCCAGCTCTCAGGCGGGCAGCAGCAGCGGGTCGCCGTCGCCCGGGCGGTTGCCGGCCAGCCGTCGATCCTGCTCGCCGACGAGCCGACCGGAAACCTCGATTCGAAGAACGGCGGTGCCGTGATGGATCTGCTGCGGACGCTGCACGAGGAAGGATCGACGATCTGCATGGTGACCCACGATCCCCGCTACGCCGACTATGCCGAGCGGGAGATCCACCTCTTCGACGGACGGGCGACGACTTGATGGACATCGCGAGACCGGACCTGGCGCGGAAGAAGAAGGTCCGCCGGGTGACGTACTACTCCCTCGGGGGAGTTCTGCTCGTGCTGGTCACCCTCGGCCTGCAGCAGGTGCAGCCGTCGGCGCCGCGCGTCGACCGGGACGCGCTCTACATCGACACGGTGCGGCGGGGCCCGATGGTCCGGGAAGTGCGGGGCCGGGGAACGCTGGTGCCGGAGAAGATCCGCTGGATTCCGGCCTCGACGGAAGGCACCGTCGAGAGGATCGTGATCGATCCCGGCGCCGAGGTGACGCCGGACTCGGCCATCGTCGAACTGAGCAACCCGGAACTCGAGCACCAGGCTCGGGAGGCCGAGTTGAACCTGCGCGCGGCCGAGGCCCGCTACGAGAACCGGAAGGTGGAACTCGACAGCGAACTGCTGATGCAGAAGGCGGGCCTTGCGAGCGTGGAGGCCGCGCTGGTCGTGGCCCGGCTCGAGGCGGACGCCGACGCCGAACTGGCGAAGGACGGTCTGGCCTCGGCGATCGAAGTCCAGCGTGCGCAGGCGTCGAAGCGGGAACACGAAACGCGCTTCGCACTGGAGGAGGAGCGCCTCGGCATCGCGGAGACGACGAAGGCGGCCAAGCTCGCCGTGGAGCGGGCGGAAGTGGATCGTCTGTGGGCGATCTGGCAGCTCCGGCTCGACCAGGTCGCGGCCCTGCAGGTCCGTGCCGGCATGCACGGCGTCCTCCAGCAGGTGCCGGTCGAGGAGGGACAGCGCGTCACCGCGGGTACGAGTCTGGCCCGGGTCGGCGACCCGACGGCGCTGAAGGCCGCACTGCGGATCGCCGAGACCCAGGCGAAGGACGTTCAGATCGGTCAGGTCGCGACCGTCGATACGCGGAACGGCATCGTTCCCGGCAAGGTGGTCCGGATCGATCCGGCGGTTGAGGAAGGGACAGTGACGGTCGATGTCGCGTTGGAAGGCGAACTACCTCGCGGGGCCCGGCCGGACCTGACCGTGGCCGGCACGATCGAACTCGAACGGTTGGAGGATGTGGTCTTCGTCGGTCGACCCGTCGTCGGTCAGGAAGAGAGCGAAGTCGGCCTCTTCCGTCTGGACGGCGAAGGGAACGGTGCTACCCGAACGCGCGTGCTGCTGGGCAGGAGCTCGGCCAACACGATCGAAGTGCTGGACGGGTTGGTTCCGGGCGATCAGGTGGTCCTGTCGGACATGTCCGCCTGGGATGAGTTCGATCGTCTCCGCATCGACTGAGGAGGAGCGGCTCTACCCCATGAAGAAGCCCTTCCGGTGCGAGACGCCGAGCACCTTCTTGCACAGGGCGCAGAAGTAGAGATAGCGCTTGCCCAGGATTCCCGAGAGCTCCCGGAAGTGGATGCTCACGGGATGCTCGCAGTGCGGGCACAGCGGCGTGATGTCGTTGCGTTCTTCAGCTCGAATCATGGGGCTGTCTCCTCTCCCATGGTCTTGTCGTTGGTTGCTTCGGTGGTTCGGGCCCAGAAGGGTCTGACGAAGTGCCCCTTCCTGTGGGCCGCTACAAGCAGGACTACGGCAGCCGCCACGCAGAGTGTCAGCGCGAGGACCGAGGACCCCACTCCGCTGGCGTCTCCGATCAGGAGATCGGGGCCGGGGGCCGCACGGACAATCAGCGCGAAGCGCCGGCTTCCGATCTTCGGCCGCGCCTAGGCCAGAACCTCCTTCACGACCCGCGCCTTCTCGACGCCGGTCAGCCGGGCGTCCAGGCCCTGGTGCCGGTACGTGAACCGCTCATGGTCGATGCCGAACAGGTGCAGGACCGTTGCCTGGAGGTCGTGGACGTGGACCGGATCCTTGACGATGTTGTAGGAGAAGTCGTCCGTCTCGCCGTGGACGACACCGCCCTTGACCCCGCCGCCGGCCATCCAGATGCTGAAGCAGCGCGGATGATGGTCGCGGCCGTAGTCCGTCGCGGTGAGGGCTCCCTGGGAGTAGATCGTGCGGCCGAACTCGCCGCCCCAGATGACCAGGGTCTCGTCGAAGAGGCCGCGTTCCTTCAGGTCCTGGATCAGCGCCCAGGCCGCCCGGTCGACGTCGCGGGCCTGCGCCGGCAGCACCGTCGGCAGGACGCGGTGGACGTCCCAGCCGCGGTGGTAGATCTGCACGAAGCGTACGCCGCGCTCGACCAGCCGGCGCGCCATCAGGGCCGCGTTCTGGAACTTGCCGGGTTGCCGCGCCTCCTCGCCCCAGCGTTCCCACGTGCTCTCGGGCTCGCTCGCGAGATCGGCCATCTCGGGCACCGAGGACTGCATGCGGAAGGCCATCTCGTACTGCTCGATGCGCGCGAGCGTTTCCGGATCGCCGACCTGCGCATGGCGCAGCCGGTTCAACTCGCCCATGCCGTCGAGCACGCGCCGGCGGACGTCCGGCGAGACGCCCTGCGGGTCCTTGAGGTAGAGGACGGGCTCGTCGCCGGTTTGGAGCCCCACGCCGGCGTACTCGGGCGACAGGAAACCGGCGCTCCAGAGCTTGGCCGAGATCGCCTGAATGCCGGCCGACGGATGGCTGCGCTCCGCGTTCATCACGACGAAGGTCGGCAGGTCTTCGTTCATGCTGCCGAGACCGTAGGCGAACCAGGATCCGATGCACGGCCGGCCCGGGATCTGCTGGCCGGTCTGGATGAAGGTGATGCCCGGCTCGTGGTTGATCGCGTCGGTGTGCATCGAGCGGATGATCGCGATGTCGTCCGCCATGCTGGCGGTGTGGGGCAGGAGTTCGGAGAACCAGGCGCCGTTCCCGCCGTGCTGGGAGAACTCAAAGACGGACGGCGCGATCGGGAAGCGCGACTGGCCGGAGGTCATCGTCGTCAGCCGCTGCCCCTGCCGGATCGAATCGGGCAGGTCCTGGTCGAAGTACTCCTTCATCTTCGGCTTGTAGTCGAGCAGGTCCATCTGCGGCGGCGCGCCCATCATGTGGAGGTAGATGCACTGCTTCGCCTTCGGCGCGAAGTGCGGCAGGTCCGGCAGGCCGCCGACGCGGTCGCGGGCGACGGGCAGCGCGAAGATGTCGTCCGCCATCAGGCTGGCCAGGGCGAGGCCGCCGATGCCCTTGGCGGCGGTGCCGAAGAACTGACGCCTGGTTTCGGCTCGAACGGTTTCCTTGAGTGGGTCCATCTTCGGCACCTCGCAGCAGCTACTTGTTCAGGGCCTCGTCCAGGTTCATCAACTGGCTCGCCAGCATCGTCCACGCCGCGGATTCATCGAGCGGCAGTCCGGCGTCGTGGGCCGACTCGCCGACGTCGACGAGTTGCTTCGCGGCGGCTTCATCGGCGCCATAGAGGTTGATCAGGCCGTCGTACGTTCGGCGCGCGACGGCCCGCTCGGTGTCGTCGAAGTCCCGGGCCAACAACCGGGTCGTGACGTAGTCGAGCCGGCGGTCGAAGTCGTCGCCCGCTTCCCGCATCGCGCGCTGGGCGAGAAAGCGCGACGCTTCGACGAACTGCGTGTCGTTCATCGTGACCAGCGCCTGGAGTGGCGTGTTCGTCCGTTCACGACGGACCACCGAGTGCTCGCGGTTGCCGGCGTCGAAGATCGTCATGGACGGCGGCGGTGCGGCGCGCTTCCAGAACGTGTAGAGGCTCCGCCGGTAGAGCTTGTCGCCCGAGTCCCGCTGGTAGCGGTACGTGTTGCTCGAGTTCATCGCCACCCGTCTCCAGTGGCCTTCCGGCTGATACGGCTTGACGCTCGGCCCGCCGATCGTGCGCACCAGGAGTCCGCTCGCGGCGAGCGCCGTGTCGCGCACCATCTCGCCGTCCATGCGGAAGCGTGGGCCGCGCGAGAGGAGCCGGTTGTCCGGGTCCTGCTCCAGCTTCTCCGGCGTGAGGGTGGCTGCCTGGCGGTAGGTCGACGAGGTCACCAACCGCCGGAAGAAGCCCTTGACGTCCCAGTCCGATTCCCGGAACTCGGTCGCAAGGTAGTCCAGCAGTTCAGGGTGCGTCGGCACGTCGCCCTGGGCGCCGAAGTCCTCGCTCGTCGTGACGAGCCCGGTACCGAAGACCTGCTGCCAGAAGCGGTTGACGGTGACCCGCGCCGTCAGCGGATTCGACTCGTCGACCAGCCAGTGGGCCAGGCCCAGCCGGTTTCGGGGAAGGTCCTCCGGCATCGGCGGCAGGGCGGCGGGGGTTGTAGCGAGGACGCGCTCCCGCGGCTGGTCGTACATGCCGCGGTAGAGGACGTGGGCCGCCGGCTCGCTGCCGGGAAGTTCCTGCATGACGTGGGTGATCGTGCCGCGACGGCGCAGCTCGCGCCATTCGCTGTCGATCTCGAGTCTGCGGGTGGCGAGGCGGCGGTACTCCTCGTCGTTCGTGTTGACGTAGCTCAGGAGCAGGGCCTGTCGCTCGCCGGCACTCAACTCTGTCTCGCGTTTTGCCGCGGCGCCCCGGATCGCGCTCCACTCGGAGACAACCCTTGCCTCCTCCACCGAGAGCACGCGGTCGAAGACGCGCACATCGGCTACGCCTCCGCCGGCGAAGTACTCGGCGCTGCCCTCCGTTCGCCGATCCTGGCGGCCCAGGTAGAACGGGCGGTCAGTGCGGATGCGGCCCTGGACCCTGGCGAAGAACTCGCTGCCCTGTTCGGGGACGCGGTCGCCGTCGCGGTAGATGTGCAGGCCGCCGCGTTCGCCGGAGCCGTCGTGCGTGAAGACGATGTGTGTCCACTCGCCGGGCGTGAGGCGCTGCGTGTTGTTCGGATTGATCGACACGCTGGTCGCGCCCCTTCCCGGCCCGGCACGGTCTCCCCGGAGGCGGAAGTACAACTCGCGCGCTCCGAGCGTGACCTGCCAGCCGCGGTTGGCGTCGTGAGGATCGCTCTGGCTGGCGACGGTGTAGCTGCCCTCGGCCTCGGGCATGTAGATCCACATCGCCAGGGAGAACGGCGACTCCGTGTCGAGCTCGAGGTTCGGCAGTTCAACCCAGGACTCTCCCTCGAAGAGCACCGCCGGCAGGCCGTTCGGCCCGGGCTCGATGCGGATCCCCTGCGACGAGGGGAGCGGCTGCCGTTCGCCCTTCAGGATCGCGGCCGGTTCCTCGCCGTCGAGATCGAGCCGCAGCAGCTCGGAGGGCGTTCCAAGCGGCGCTTCGATGGACTGGTGGCCTCCGTTGGCGAGCCACTCCTCGAACGCAGCTTCCACCGCGTCCGGGCGTTCCGCCAGCGCGTCCTCGATCTCGCCGACCTCCTCGCGCAGCCGGTACCAGGTGTCCCGATCCTCGTCCCGCGGCACCACCAGCGTCGGCGGCGGATCGGAGATGTTGCCGTCCATCACGTACTGGGTCGTGTTCCGGAAGAAGGCGGTCAGGGCGTAGAACTCGCGCTGGCTGATCGGGTCGAACTTGTGGTCGTGGCAGGCGGCGCAGCCGACGGTCATGCCCATGAACACGCTGCCGATCGTCTCGGCCCGGTCCTTTGCGTAGATCGCCTCGTACTCCTCGATCACGGCGCCGCCCTCGTTCGTCGTGATGTTGTTGCGCTGAAGGCCGGTGGCGATCAACTGGTCGAGAGTCGGATCCGGCAGCAGGTCGCCGGCGATCTGGTCGACCGTGAACTGGTCGAACGGCTGGTTCCGGTTGAACGCCTTGATCACCCAGTCCCGGTAGGCGTACATCTCCCGGTAGTTGTCGATGTGGATGCCGTGGGTGTCGCCGTAGCGCGCGGCGTCCAGCCAGTAGCGGGCCCGGTGCTCGCCCCAGTGAGGCGAGGCGAGCAGACGGTCGACGAGGCGTTCGTAGGCGCCTTCTTCCGTGTCGTCGAGGAAGGTCGCGAGTGTGCCAGGGTCGGGCGGCAGGCCGGTCAGGTCGAGGGCGGCGCGGCGGGCAAGGGTGTGCCGGTCGGCCTCGTCGGCAGGTGTGAGGTCCTCCGTTTCGAGACGCGCCAGGATGAAGCGGTCGAGCGGATCGCGTGCCCAGGCCAGGTCGTCAACCGTCGGCGGCGCCGGCCGCTCGATGGCGGCGAACGACCAGTGCTCGTCCCAGGGTGCGCCCTGCTCGATCCAGCGGGTCAGCGTCTCGATCTGCTCGTCGGAGAGCGACTTCTGCGATACCTCGGGCGGCATCCGCCGGAGTCGGTCGGCGTGGTTGATGCGCTCGACCAGCAGGCTGGCAGAGGCGTCGCCGGGCACGACCGCCGCGCCGCGCGGCTGGTTGCTTCGGCCCGCGGGAGGCCGCTCGCTGAACGCGCCGTCCCGCGTGTCGAGCCGGAGGTCGGCCTCCCGGGTCGCCTCGTCGGGACCGTGGCAGGCGAAGCAGTTGTCGGAGAGGATCGGCCGGACGTCGCGCTGGAAGTCGACGGCGGGCGCCGGCTCGACCGCGGCGGCCCACAGGGAGGCCATAGGGCCGCAGGCGGCGGTTGCCACCGCTAGCAGGAACAGGCGGGACGCTCTGTGAAGCATGTAGGTAGTAGAGGATAGAACACTGTGAACATGATCGAAGAAGTCCTGTCCTTCTGGTTCGAGCAGAACGGCCACGAGCAGTGGTGGAGAAGCGATCGGCAGTTCGACGCCGAGATCCGTTCCCGGTTCGGAGCGCTCCACGACCGGGCGGTTCACGGAGAACTCTACGAATGGCGGGACACGCCGGATGGTCGCCTCGCGGAGATCATCGTGCTCGACCAGTTCTCGCGCAACCTCTACCGCGAGGACCCGCGCGCCTTCGCGGCCGACGGGATGGCCCTGGCGCTGGCAGAGGAAGCGGTGCGGACCGGCGCCGATCAAGCGGTTCCCCCGGTCCAGCGGCAGTTCTTCTACATGCCGTACCAGCACAGCGAGTCGCCGCGAATCCACGAGGTCGCTGTTGTGCTGTTCGAGAGCCTGAAGGACCCGGAGAGCCTGGACTTCGAGCGGCGGCACAAGGCGATCATCGATCGCTTCGGTCGCTATCCGCATCGCAACCGCGTCCTCGGCCGCCCCTCGACGGAGGAGGAGATCGCCTTTCTGCGGGAGCCCGGATCGTCGTTCTGATGGGCAAGCTCCAAGGTCTCTGGACCGACGAGGCGACCGCGTAGTACGTTGCGGGTCGTGAGGGTTTTCGTCGCGGCAACTGGAGCCGCGGTCCTGGTGTCGGCGCTGGCCTGCTCGACCGCGACTGTCACGGCGCCGCCTGCCGCTCCGGTCGAGGCGCCGCTACAAGAGGCAACGGAGCCTGCCCCAGCCGTGCCGCCGACCTCGGTTCTCGACGGCATCTTCACCGACGCACAGGCAGAGCGCGGCCGGGCCGCCTACCGGGAGCACTGCGCCGAGTGCCACGGCGAAGAGCTGCGCGGCGACGAAATGGCGCCGGGTCTGACCGGCGTGGCGTTCCGGTTCCGGTGGCGCGGGCTCAAGGTAGCCGACATCTTCGAGAGCATCGAGTCGACCATGCCGCCGGAAGAGCCGGAGACTCTCGGCGACCAGGCGTACATCGACATCGTCGCCTTCCTGCTGAGCGCGAACGGGTACCCGGCGGGCGATCGGGAGCTCGCCGCGCTCTCCGAGCTGTTGGAGGGAATCGCGGTTGAGCGGATGCCTCCGTAGGGCACGCAGCCGGATCGCAGCGCCGGGTGGTGTACCGGTGGAACGGCGGCTCTACGGTCCGGCGTACTCCAGCGCGAACACGAACAGGTTGTTCGCGAAGCCGGGCTTCAACTCCGGCGTCAGGCGCAGGAAGCTCGACGTCGTCGCCGAGATGCCGGTGCTGACGGCCACGTACTGCGTGCCGTCGACGGCGTAGGTGATCGGGTAGCCGGTGACGGGCGCGCCGAGGTTCACCTCCCACAGCACTTCGCCGGTCTCCTGGCTGTAGGCCTTGAAGCGGCCGTTCACGTCGCCGCCGAAGAGCAGGCCCCCGCCGGTGGCGACCAGGGAGGTCGTCGAGGCGCGCTGTTCGTGCAGCCACAAAGTCCTGCCGGTTTCGGCGGAGATCGCGTAGACGGTGCCGAGGTTCTCCGTGCCGGGCGCCAGTTCGTGGCGGACGCTCAGGGCGTAGTACGGGTGGGACGCGCTCGGGTCGGTCGTCGTCAGCGTCGGCATGCACATGTTGCGCAGCGGGTAGTACAGCGTGTTCGTCTCCGGGCTGTAGGCGCCGGCCTCCCAGTCCTTGCCGCCGTGCATGTTCGGGCAGATGAGCCGCTCCTCCTCGAGCGCGTTGAAGATGACTTCCGGGTTCTCGGTCGCCTTGCCGGTCTCGCCGTCGATGCTCTGGATCACGTTCTGGTACACGGTCGGCCGCGCCCACAGGAACTCGCCGGTCTCCCGGTCGATGGAGTAGACGAGGGCCGTCTTGCCGGGGATCCCCGTGATCACCTTGCGCACCTCGCCGGGCTCGAGGTTCGGGTTGATCCAGGCCACCTCGTCGGGGTCCGGCGCCACCGCGGTGTCGACGACCAGGCGCTCGAACGGATGGTCGAGGTCCCAGTGGTCGTTCATGTGCTGGTAGTGCCAGACGATCTCGCCGGTGTCGCCGTCGAGAGCGAGCGTCGAGTTGTGGTAGAGGTGCGACTTGTCCGTTCCGCCCAGCATGAACTTGGGCGCCGGCGCCGTGACCGAGGTGCCGGCGAAGACCAGGTTCAGCTCCGGGTCGTAGCTCGGCGGCATCCAGGAGCCGACGTGGGCCCGCTTTTCGAACGGCACGTCGCCCCAGGTCTCGTCGCCCGGTTCGCCGGGGGCGGGAATCGTGCGGCGGCGCCAGATCTCCTCGCCGGTCACGGCGTCGTGGGCCGTGATCACGCAGGCGTCGGGCCCGGCGCGCGGCGAGCAGCTCCGGCCCGAGAACGCCTTGCCGTTGCCGATGATCGGGCCGGCGCCCTGAAGCGCGGGATGGACCCTGTAGTCGAGGACCATCGTCTCCCAGACCATCTTGCCGGTCTCGGCGTCGAGCGCGAAGAGGTGGTCGTCGACGCTGGTGTCGATGATCAGGTTCGCGTAGATCGCGATGTTCCGGTTGTTCTGGGACAGGAAGCCGCCGACGTAGTCCTTGGCGTCCTCGGGGATCTTGCGGCGGTGCTCCCAGATCAGGTCGCCGGTCGCGGCGTCGAGCGCCTGGATCACGTCGTTCGGATTCGGCATGTACATGACGCCGCGGTAGGCGAGCGGCGTGCCCGTCTGGCTGCCGTCGTTCAGCGACCGGGTCCACACCATCCGCAGCTCGCCGACGTTCTCCGGCGTGATCTGGTCGAGCGGGCTGTAGCCCCAACCGTTCGCGGTGCGCCGCCACATGAGCCAGTCCCCGGGCGCCGGGTTCTCGAGCATCTCGTCGGTGACCGGGACGAACGCGTCGGCGGACTGGGCGCGAACGGCGGCGAGGCTCAGTAACTGAGCCGCCGCCACGGTGGCAGCAAGCGCGTATCGGTACCGCTTCGGCATCGGGAACCCCTTTCGGTCTGGCAGGAGCCGTAGAGTATTGCCCACTGGGTGCGCCGGCGTCCCCGCCGGCACCAGGCGCGATGCCGCGAAGCGGCGAGCGCGAGTCGCGGCAAGCTAAGCTAGCCGGCAATGCACTACAAGAGAGTCGGGTTTGCGTCGACTGCGGTCGTGACGGTCGCGGTTTCTCTCTGTCTCGGGTCGGGCGCGATGGTCGCCCAGGAAGTCGGAGCCCTCGCCGGCGACGATGTCACCTCCCTCCTCGTCCGCCTCGGCGTGAACGACACTGCGGCCCGCGACTGGGACGGCTCGCTCGAAGTGGCGGGCGGCGAACTGCTGGGCCTCCGCGACTGGCGGCCACGCCCCGCCAGCGAGGTCGAGGGCAACACCTGGAAACTCGCCAGCTATCAGGGCCCGAGCTTCACGCCCCGCGCCATCCACGATACGCCGACCGTCGGTCGGGTGGAGTACCACCGCTCGCCCGGACTGGTCGTCGACGTGCGGGGCAACGGCGGCTCGCGCCTGATGTTCGCGACGGCCAACGGCGAGTTCGAGGTCCGGCTCGCCGATGTCGCGGTCGGCCGGCGGCTGCGGTTCCTGGGCGGTGACGTGACGGTCGAGCGTGTGCCCGGGGTTGAGCGGATGACCTCCGACGACTACCAGAACGACTTCGCCACGATCCTCGGCAGTGACGGCGAGGAGGTCTGGGCCGCCTGGCTCGGCTACCGCGACAACGCGAACGAGGTGCTGGCGCGGCGGTTCGACGGCCAGGGCTGGGGAGAGGTCCAGACCCTGACCGAGCAGCCCGGCGATCACTATCTCGTGAAGATGGGCCGCGACGGGGACGGCCGCCCCTGGGTCGTCTACTCGGCTCAGGTGGATGGCAACTGGGACCTCTACGCGCGCGTCCTGGACGGCGAGTCCTGGTCGGCGGCGGAACGGCTGACCGAGGCGCCGCAGCCGGACGTCTTCCACAACCTGGCGACGGACGCCGAGGGCAATCTCTGGCTGGTCTGGCAGGGCTTCCGCGACGGCGCCGCCGACATCTTCGTCCGCCGCTACGACGGCAAGCGCTGGTCCGAGGCGGAGCAGGTCTCGTCGTCGCCGGCGAACGACTGGGAGCCGGTGATCGTCGCCGACTCGAAGGGCGGCGTCTACGTCGGCTGGGACAGCTACGGCGCCGGCAACTACGACGTGCTGGTCCGCCGCTGGGCCGGGGGCGAGTGGGGCGAGGAGATGGCGGTCGCCTCGACGGCCAAGTACGAGGCGCACATCAGCCTCGCCGTCGACGGGCAGGACCGGGTCTGGGCGGCGTGGAACGAGAGCGGCGTGAACTGGGGGAAGGACACCGGCTGGGTGCTGAACCGCGAGGGCACGAGGCTCTACGAGTGGCGCACGATGAACGTCGCGATCCACGACGGCTGGGAGTGGCGGTCGCCGGCGGCCGACATCAACGAGGCGCTGCCCGAAGAACTCCAGGGCTACAACGACTTCCCCGTGCTCTTCCCGGATGCCGACGGGCGCATCTGGCTCCACTTCCGGCACCGGACCACGCGCCAGGCCGACATCCTCAGCGAGTCTCCGGCCCACCGGGCCTCCTGGGAGATCTGGAGCACGACGCTTCAGGGAGACCGGTGGCTCCGGCCGCAGCACATCCCGATGACGCGGTTCCGGCAGGATGCCCGCTGGGGTCTGGCCGCGGACGGTGAGGGCAACGTCTGGGCCGCCTGGCCCACGGACAACCGGGACTACTCGGGGTTCCTGTTCGAACACGCCGACGTCTACGCGGCGAAGCTGCCGCGCCTGATGACGAAGGTCGTGCCGCCGAAACTGGTGGCCCTCGTCGTCGACGAGGTGCCGGCCTACGTGATCCACGAGAACGAGGCGGAGGACCTGGAGCGGATCCGCAACTACGAGATCGAGTCCGAAGGGAAGACGTACCGCATCTACCGCGGCGACACCCACCGCCACACCGAGATCTCGATGGACGGCAACAACGACGGCTCGCTGATCCAGACCTACCGCTACTCGATGGATGTCGCCTCGCTCGATTACCTCCTGACCAGCGAGCACAACTTCCTGGGCGGGCCGGACATCGAGTACATCAACTGGCTCCTGCAGCAGACGGTCGACGTCTTCTCGGTCTCCGGCCGCTTCCAGCCCTTCTACGGCTACGAGCGGAGCATCTCCTTCCCCGACGGGCACCGGAACATCCTGTTCGCGGAGCGCGGCAAGCCGACGCTGCCGGTCACCGAGGCGGAGCGGACCCACGAGGAGGGCGCGGCGAGGCTCTACGAGTACCTGAAGGAGCACGACGGCATCGCGATCTCCCACACGTCGGCCTCGAGCATGGGGACCGACTGGCGCGACAACGACCCGGAGGTCGAGCCTCTGGTCGAGCTCTACCAGGGCGATCGGGTCTCGAACGAGTACGAGGGCGCCCCGCGCGCCGCCCGCACCGGCAACCTGCGGTCAGCGCCGGGCGGCTTCCGGCCGGAGGGCTACGTCTGGAACGCCTGGGCCAAGGGCTACAAGCTGGGCGTCCAGGCCGCGTCGGACCACCTCTCGACCCACATCTCCTACGCCGCCACGATCGCCGAGGAGTTCACGCGGGAAGGGATGCTCGACGCGATGAAGAAGCGCCACAGCTACGGCGCGACGGACAACATCATCCTCGACTACCGGCTGCGGACGGGCGGCAGGGAGTACCTCCAGGGCGACATCCTGACCGCCGACGGCGATTTCCGGCTGAGCGTCCGGGTCATCGGGACGACGCCGATCCGCCAGATCGACATCATCCGCGACCAGACCTTCCTCTACAACCGCCAGAACCTCGAAGCCGACGTCAGCCTGGAGTTCGTCGACGCCGACGTCGAGTCCGGCGAGCACCTCTACTACGTGCGGGTGATCCAGGTCGACGGCAACATGGCCTGGTCGTCGCCGATCTGGGTGACGGTGGAGTAGCCCACCGGGCGCGCCGAAGCGGCGACCTTCAGTGCTCCCGCTCGTAGTGCTGCCGTAGCAGGTCCTTGCCGTAGTCGTTGCCGTTCGGCGTCCGCACGACGGCGTGGATGTGCTGGCGGATCGGCGCGCGTCCTTCGACCAGATGCCGGATGCCGACAGGCCGCTGGTGATCGAACTCGATCAGGATGACCGGGCTGTGGATGCGGTAGTAGAAGACGGCGTCGTCGCCGGTGCCGCCGATCCAGGCGAAGTGGGTCTCGTCGAGATGTGCTTCGACCTCCGCCATCCGTACCCTGGCGTGGCCCTCGCGCATGTTGTGGACATAGATGCCGATCAGGCCGAGCAGTTGCTTTCTGGCCGTGGCTGACAGCTCGGATGCCGGGATGCCGGCGTAGTCGAGGACGATGTTGTCGCTGAACGCCTCGCCGAGGTTGTCGTTGCCGTCCTTCGAGGTCTCGATGATCGCCTTCGCTTGCTGCTCCGGCGACAGGGAGCGGATCAGCGCCAGCCCCTGGTCCTGTTCCCGCTGCATGATCGCCGTGCCCTTGTACTTCCCGAACTCGGCGATGACCGGCTCCGAGCCGACGAACAGCGGCGTCATCACGACCTGATCGCCGAGCACGAAGTAGTTGATGATCAGGTGGTGGCCGTCGACCTGCCAGCCCCAGGGCTGGTCGGCGGAGGGCTCGCCCATCACGGTGATCCAGTACAGCCACTCGTTGTACTCGTCGAAGTTGTCGTCGTTCAGCTCGCCGAGGGTGCGGTTGAGGTTCATGATGTCGCGGCTCAGCTTGAGTCCGTCCGCGCTGAGCGAGGCGCGCATCAGGCCGAAGGCGGCGTCCCGCTGCGCCTCGTCCATCTCGTCGAAGCCGACGCCCTGGCGCACGTAGAAGTGCTGGTTCATCCACTTGCGCCATTCGTCGTCGTCGACGGAGAACGTCGTCTTCGCGCGCTGCTCGGCCGAGAGGGCTGCCAGGAACTTCTCGGCGGCCAGACGGACGGGTTCGGTCGACACGCCGGTCGACTCGATCCTGTACAGGCCGCGCTGGATGCCCGAGCTGGCATGGATGCCGACGTAGGGGTCGTCGGCGAGACGGGCGTCGATCTGGCGGCTGCGTTCCCGCATCCGGTCGGCGCGGTCGCCACGAGGTTGGGCGAGAGTGGCGCCCGCTGTCAGCAGGGCGAGGGTGAATGCGAGGAGGTGTCGCAGCATGGTGCTCGCATCGTAGCGCCTGGCGGAACCGGCGCCGGCGCGCCGGATGCCGGCGGGGACGCCGGCGCACCCAGTGTTTCTCAGCCGAACAGGTAGCCGAACAGCCAGTCGAACTGGTCGGCGAGCACGACGTAGCGGATGACCAGCAGCGCCATCGCGGCCTCGAACGCGAAGACGACCCAGAGGCCGACGTAGGTCAGCCGCCGCGGCCGGATCCGTGGGTCCATCCGGGTTCGCTGCAGCCAGAGCGTGGCACCCGCCTGGATCGGCAGGAAGATCGCCGAGGTCAGGCCGCCGACCATGATCAGGATGACGAAGTCGGTGACGAAGTAGTAGATGCCGAATGCGACCAGCGGCAGGCAGACCAGGTATCCCCGGATGATCTTCTTGCGCAGCGCCAGGTTCGAGCGCTCGATCAGGCCCATCTCCATCAGGTAGTCCGGGATGGTCCGACCGCCGCCGCCGGCTCCGGAGAGCACGGTCGAGAACAGGATGCAGAAGGCGCCGATCGCGAAGATCCACACCGCCCAGAGGCCGAGGGTCTGGGTGAAGATGTTGGAGAGGGCCCCGATCGTCTCGTCGTTCCCCTGCGGCGTCAGCCCCATCTTGTTCAGCACGCCGGCACCGAGGATGTAGTAGGGGATCGTGGCGCAGGTGACGATGAGCAGGGCGAGCCAGACGTCCGTGTGCAGCACCCGCATCCAGCCGCGGGCGTGCGACTCCCAGTCCGGGTCGCTGCGGTCGGAGCCGAGCAGGCTGGGATAGCCCTTCTCGATGCACCAGTAGGTGTAGGAGGAGATGTCGCCCGAGGTCGTGCCGGTGTAGCCGTAGGCGGAGAGGGCCAGGGCGGCGACCGCGACGAACAGCGTCATGTCCGGCTTCATGCCGCCGAGGATCTCGCCGGGCGAGGTGCGGAACTCCGTGAACTGCATCGCGATCAGGCAGACCAGGGTGCAGAACGTGAAGGCGAGGACCAGGGGCAGCATGACCCGCTCCAGCCACTTGTAGGAGCCGGTGCCGAGGATGATCGAGCAGGCGACGGCGATGAGGCCGGTGCAGAGAACGCCGTCGAGTTCGATGTTCCCCAGCGAGGCGAGGAAGGACATCGACTGGCCGGCGCCGCCGATGATCCCGCCCAGGCCCATCGTGCCGGGAACGTAGGCGATCAGCCCCAGCCAGATCGGCCAGGAGATCCGCCAGATGCGTCCCGGTACGCGGTTCATCGCCCGCAGATAGGTGTCGCCCGACTCGATCGTGTAGCGGGCCATCTCCGCCTGGACCAGCGACTTGCACCAGCAGGAGAGGAGCATCCACCAGAGCAGGGTGAAACCGGCGACGGCGCCCAGGCTGGTCGTCAGTACGAGTTCGCCGGAGCCGATCACGGCGCCGGTGACGATCAGGCTCGGTCCGAGGTACTTCAGCCGCTCCCGGAAGGTCGCCGGCGGGGCCACGGCCTCGCCGTGGCGGACGGTGTACGGATCGAGTACTTGGTTAGCCAGAAGGGACTTCCGGAGCGTCGAGGGGCGCTTCGGAAGCGCCGGTCTGTGGGCTGGGCCGGAGGCAGGGTATCAGCCGCTCCCGCGCTGCTTCTCGGCCGCCTCCTTCTCCAGCAGCCGCGCGCCGCGCAGCATGTTGCCCATCGAGTAGTTCCCCTCGTGGCAGGCGTACTCGTAGAGGCGCTTTTCGGTCCGGGGCCAGGGCAGTGAGCCGGTGTAAGGCGCGGTGTAGTCGGAGTCCTCCACGGTGAACTCGTAGAACAGCGTGTCGGCGTCGACGCGGCGAAAACGCTCGACAACGCGCAGGCCTTCGTGGGGAACGTGCGGGGCGCGCAGGAAGTTCGTCGTCTCGACGACCAGGGTGTCGCCTTCCCAGCGGCCGATCGAATCGCCTCCGAACGAGCGGTACTCGGGTGGCGCGTGCTCGGAGTCGAGGCGGACGATCCGGGTCCAGTGCATCCACTCGACGTGGATCGCCACGTGGGTCTCGGTCTGCGTGATCGTCTTCAGGTTGTTGTAGGCGGACGGCCGGACCGGCACCGTGGGGCCGCCGGCGTAGAGGCAGCGGGTGCCGAGGGTCTGGACTTCCGGCTCGTCGTAGAGGTTCTCGCCGGTCTCGAGCCACCACGCCCCGCCCGGGTTCCGGTTGTAGGCGCCGAGGCCGCGCGGCGTGAGCGCCTGTCCGTGCTCCGTCTTGGCCGGCAGCCGGCCGTTGGGCGGGTCCGTGATGATCGAGTTGCGGTACTTGCCGTCGACCTGGAACGGGATCGTGCCGAAGTCGAACCAGAACGGATTGTGACCGCCGATGTTGCTGCGGTGACCGTCGCCGCCGGCCGGCGGCGCCTTGCGGTTCGGATCGCTGGGGATGTCGGCCTGGACTCTGCCGGCCTCGGTCGCGGCCGCGATCCGGTGGGCGTCCTCCGCGCTCATGTAGGGGTCTTCGCCGTACTTCGGATCGCGCATCATCGGCGTGCGGGTGGCGATGTCGTAGGTACCCGAGAGGTCGGGCCGGCCGCCCGCGGTGCGGGGAACGTCGTCCTGGGCTGTCGCCGGAGCGGACAGGCCGAGGATGAGCGCGGCGACGGGGAGATGGATTCGCATCGGCTGTTCCTCCTCTGGCTCTATGGAGCCTCGTTCTCCGGCAAGGCAAATGCGATCAGTTCCGCCGGCTGGGTCATGCCGCCGCCGGTGACGGCGATGAACTGCCGCCCGTCCCGCATGTAGCTCACCGGAGCGCCGTGCAGCGCGCGGTCGGTGAGCACCTCGGCCAGCAGCTCGCCGGTGAACTTGTCGTAGGCCTGGAGCGAACTGCCGAGCACCGTCGAGCGGTCGTTGTAGACCTCGAAGCGGGCGGCATGCGTCACGACCAGCGTCTTCGTGATCAGGATGCCGCCCTCGGTCACCGCGCTCGACGAGCGTCCACCCAGGGGCCCCAGGTTCAGGTGGCGGATCGCGGGATGGTTGCGCGGTCCGTCGCCGAGCGGCACCTGCCAGGCGATGTCGCCGCGGTTCAGGTCGATCGCGGTGATCCGCCGGTACGGCGGCTTGAGCAGCGGCAGGCCGCGCGGTCCCGCGGTCGAGACGCGGTCGAGGACGTATGGCCAGAAGCTCCGCGCCCCGTCCGGCTCGACCAGGGCCATCCCCGAGGGCCGGGTCGACGACTGGGCATAGAGCATCCCGGTCTCGGGGTCGGCCGCGGCCCCGGGATGGTTGGCGCCGCCGCCGGCGCCGGGCACGGCGAGGATCGCCTCCTTGCCGTCTTCGCCGCGGCGGATCAGGGGCATGAACATTGGCCCGAGGATGAACTTCTCGGCGATCTCGAGGGCCTCGGCGCGCAGTTCCGGGGTGAAGTCGATCAGGTCGTCTTCGCTGACCCCCTGGCGGTCGAACGCCGGCGGCTTCGTCGGGAACGGCTGGGTTTTCGACAGCTTCTCGCCGGGGACCGTGCTCTCCCAGGGAACGGGCCGCTCCTCGATCGGCCACACCGGCTCGCCGGTCGCACGGTCGAAGACGTAGGTGAACGCGGTCTTCGACACCTGGGCCACGGCCTTGATCAGCTTGCCCTCGACCACGATGTCGATCAGGTTCGGCGCCGAGGCGATGTCGTAGTCCCAGACGCCGTGGTGAACGGTCTGGAAATGCCACACCCGCTCGCCGGTCGCGGCGTCGACGCAAATCAGGCTCTCGGAGTAGACGTTGTCGCCGTGCCGCAGTCCGCCGTAGTAGTCGCTGGTCGGCGTGCTGGTCGCCAGGTAGACGTAGCCGAGTTCCTGGTCGGCGGTCATCGGCGCCCAGACGTTCGTGTTGCCCGCGATCTTCCAGGAGTCGTTCTCCCAGGTCTCGACGAACTCCTCGCCCTCCTGGGGGATCGTGTGGAAGCGCCACTTGAACTCGCCGGTGCGGACGTCGTAGCCGCGCACGTGGCCCGGCGGGTTGTTGTTCTGGAGCGGGAAGTCGTAGATGCGGGAGCCGACGACGATCACATCGCCGACCACGATCACCGGCTGGCCGTGGCTGATGTTGCGAAGGACGATGTTCTCGCGGCCGAGGTTCTGCGAGAGCTCGACGACGCCGTCCTCGCCGAAGCCGCGGTCGGGCAGCCCGGTGGCCGGGTCGATCGAGATGAGCTGCTTGCCGATCGTCGCGACGAACAGGCGTTCCTGCTCGCCGTCGGTCCAGTACTCGAGGCCGCGCGTGTAGTAGTTGCTCTGGGCGGGCTTGCCCCGTTCGTAGCTCTTCGGGTCGTAGACCCAGAGTTCATCGCCGGTCGCGGCGTCCAGCGCCGCGACCTGGCTCAGTTCGGTCGGGATGTAGAGCCGCCCGCCGACGACCAGCGGCGACGAGCGGAACACCTGCCGCCGGTAGGGCGAGTTCGCCTCGATCCGCGAGTCGGCCGACACCCACTTCCACGCCGGTTCGAGCCGGCCGAAGTTCGAGCCGTCGATCTGGTCGAGCGCCGTGTAGCGCGTGAAGCCGTCGTCGCCGCCGTGATGGCGCCATTCACCGTCCTCGGCGCCGTACTGGGCGTTGGCGACCGTGCAGAGGAGGAAAGCCTGGAGTGCCGCGAAGCCCAAACGAAGTTGGTGGGACACGACGGCTAGCATAGAGGACAATGAAACCCACCGACCTCCGGATCAGCCGATGAGAGCAGGGCGCTCACTCGTGGCTCTCTCCCTCACCGCCTCACTCGCCGTCCCGGCGTGCGCGCCGCCAGACGCCGAACCCGCCCCTGACGCCGACCCGCCGGCGGACACGGGACCCTCCGTCCGCGTCGAACGCCTCCTCGACGCCCCCATCATCGGGCCGGAACTCGATCCGAGCATCGGCGAGAACATTCAGGGACCGTCACTGATCCGCGTGCCGGACTGGGTTTCCGATCGGCTCGGCCGCTACTACCTGTACTTCGCCGACCACAAGGGCCACTACATCCGGCTCGCCTACGCCGACGACCTGCTCGGGCCGTGGTCGATCCACGTGCCCGGGAGCCTGCAGATCGAGCACTCCCACTTTCTCGTCGAGCCGCCGGAGGTGACGCCCGAGATGGTCGCCGAGTGGGAGGAGCGCCGCGGCCTGAAGCTGTCGCACGACGTCCAGAAAGAGATCACGGCGACCCACATCGCGTCGCCGGACGTGCACGTCGACGATGAGAACCAGCGGATCGTCATGTACTTCCACGGCCTGGAGGACGTCGGCAGGCAGATCTCGCGAGTCGCGACGTCGACTGACGGCATCGACTTCGAGGCCCAGCCCCAGTCACTGGGCCGCACCTACATGCGCATCTTCCAGTACGGCGGCATGACCTACTCGCTCGCCATGCCCGGCCAGTTCTACCGCTCGGCGGACGGCTTCACGGATTTCGAAGAGGGCCCGCTGCTGTTCAACCCGGACATGCGCCACTCGGCCGTGCTGCTCCGCGGCGACACGTTGTGGGTGTTCTGGACCCAGGTCGGCGAGGCGCCGGAACGAATCCTGCTGAGCAGCATCGAACTGTCCGGCGACTGGATGGACTGGACCGAGTCCGAGCCGGTCGAAGTGCTCCGACCCGAACGCGACTGGGAAGGCGCCGACGCCCCGCTCGAACCGTCGGTCCGCAGCACCGCCTACGGCAAGGTGAACCAGTTGCGCGATCCGGCGATCTACGAGGAGGACGGCCGTGTCTTCCTCCTCTATGCCGTGGCTGGCGAGAGCGGCATCGCCATCGCCGAAGTGTTCTTCGAGTGATTGGACCGCACACGGGGCTCAACCACTGGATGCGCCGGCCGTGGCGCGGGCCTTCTGGCCCGCGGTACCGGCATCCGGTTCCGCTCCGGCTCTTCGCCGTCGCCTTCGTCGCCGCCGCCACGGCCTGCGCCCCCGACGAACCCGCCATCGACGGCACCGGCACGATCACCATCGCCGGCGCCACGCTGATCGACGGCACCGGCGCCGAGCCGATCGACGACGCCGTCATCATCGTCCGCGGCGACCGGATCGAGCATGTCGGCTCGCGCACGGACGTGCCGGTGCCCGAGGGCGGGGAAGTCATCGACGCCACGGGCAAGTTCCTGATCCCCGGTCTCGTCGACCTCCACAACCACTACCGCGACGGCCTGGAGGAGTGGTCCTGGGCATTGCAGCTCCACGCCGGCGTGCTGACCGTCCGCAGCCTCGGCTCCGACCACGGCCGGACGCCCGCGATGATCGCCGAGGCGCGGGCCGGCAACGTCGCGGCGCCGCGCATCTTCACCGCCGGCGTGGGATTCACGCACCCCGAGGGCTTCCCGCCGGGCAAATCGGGCCCGGCCACGGAGGAGGAAGCCCGCGAGATGGTGCGCGAACTCGCCGCCCGGGAAGTCGACCTGATCAAGATGTGGGTCGACACCTTCCTCGACACGCGGCCGAAGATCGAGCCGGAGATCCGCGCCGCCATCGCGGACGAGGCCGCGCGGCACGGCATCCCCGTCTCGGCCCACGTCTTCTTCGAGGACGACGTCTGGCAACTCGTCGACGCCGGCGTGCGGTCCTTCGTCCACGGCGTGCGCGACCAGGAGGTCGACGACGAGTTCGTCGCGATGGCACAGGAGAAGGGCCTCTCCTTCGCGCCGGCTCTCGGCCAGGCCAAGACCTTCTGGTGGGTCGCCGAGCACCCGGAACTGCTCGACGACGAGGAGTTTCGGGCCGGCCTTCAACCGGCCCTGCTCGAGCGGCTCCTCGATCCCGAGAACAGAGCCGCCATGCTGGAGAGCGAATCGACCGCCAGGCGCCGTGTCGCCTACGACTATGTAACGAAGTTCGTCGCCCGCATGAACGAAGCTGGAATCACGGTCACCGTCGGCTCCGACAGCGGCGCCGGCAACATCGCCTACGGCTGGGGCACGCACCACGAACTGGAAACCCTGGTCGAGGACGGAGGCCTGACGCCGCTCGAAGCCCTGGCCGCCGCCGGGGCGGCCGCGGCCGCTGAACTCGCCGACGACGCCGACTTCGGCTCGGTCGCCGAGGGCAACGCCGCGGACCTCGTGCTCCTATCCGCGGATCCCCTCGCCGATATCCGCCACACGAGGCGGATCGATCGCGTGATGCAGGCCGGCGTCTGGCTCGAACGCGGGTTGCCGGAGTTTCCGCGGCCGGCGGTGCGCGAAGGTCAGTAGGCCCGCAGCTCAGTCGGTCGGCGGGTCGCCGGCCCCGGATACCGCCAGTCGCCACCCCAGGAGACCCATGTAGACGATGCCGCTGGCGGACATCAACCCGAACACCGGAGCGAGTCTCAGTTCCAGCGTGTTCGAATGCCATGCGGCGATGAACAGCACCAGCGAGCCGAGGGCGAGCACCGCGACGATGCCGTTCAGCACCGGCGGCAGGCGCAGCGGCTCCGGTCGGGAGATGAGGCCGTAGGCCAGAACCGCCATCCCGGCGAACCCGGCGACGCTGCCCGTGAAGTGCAGACCCCATACCGTGCGCTGCATGCCCAGCGCCGACTCCAGCCATTGCGCCGACTCCGCCGGGTCGGGCCCCAGCGCCGCCTCGCCCATGCCGATCAGCATGTAGTCGAAGCCCCGCATCACCATCTGGAGGAACGCGCCGACCGCCATCCCGAGCAGGCCAAGCCGCGGCACGGGGGCGGTGTACCTCCGCAACGTCACGATGCCGTTCAGCATGAGCAGGGCGCCCAGGACGAGGACGACCGCTACGGCGTAGGACAGGGTGGCGTTCCGTCCCATCGCGAGCGTCAGGTCCCCGAGGCTGGTGCTGGCGACGGTGTCCACCATGCCGCGGCCGGGCGAGAAGGCGTAGGCGACAGCCACCGCCACGGTTCCGGACAGCAGCGAATAGCCGCCAAGTCTCGCCTCGGTCAAACGGGTCATGTAGAGGTCCTTTCCGTGTGGCGGCCCTTGCCGAAGTGCGCCCGTCCGGAGTCGACTACCGGCACTCCGCCGACATCACGTCCGACTCGATGATCACGCCGCAGATGTGGCTGGTGTACTCGAACGGGTCGCCGTCGAAGAGGGCGAGGTCGGCGTCCTTGCCGACCTCGATCGAGCCGACGCGGTCGTCGATGCCGAGGATGCGTGCCGGGCTCAGGGTGACTGCTTCGAGCGCGCGTTCCATGCCGAGGCCGTTGGCCGCGGCGATGGCCGCCTCCCAGAGCAGGACGCGCGTCTTCGGCACGTAGCCCTCGAAACCGGTCTGGATGGCGAACGGGATGCCGGCGTCGGCCAGCCGGGCCGCGGTTTCGTAGGAGCCGTTGCGGACCCTGCTCATCGTCGGGTGGAGCAGGACCGGCACGCCGGCTTCGCGGATCTCGTCGAGCAGCAGGTAGGACTCGGCGGCGCTGTCCAGCACCAGGTCGAACCCGAACTCCTGCTGCAGGCGGAGCGCCGAGGCCATCTCGGCCACCGTGTTCGCGGTCACCAGCAGCGAGAGTTCACCGTCGAGCACCTGGCCGAGCGCTTCCTTCGCTAGATCGCGGGGCGGCGGCTGAGGCGCGGGCTTGGCGTCGCCGTCCTCCTCGCCATTGTCGTCGCCGTTGTCTCCTCCGCTCCCGTCACCGCCGGCCTCCTCCGCCTTGCGCACCTGGTCGAGGTAGGCCTGGGCGCCGTGCAGGGCGGACCTGAGCATCGCGATTCCCTTGGCCGACGTCCCCGGCGACTGGAAGTTCGAGGACACCGCGTTGCCGAGCGTCGCGGCCAGCATCCGCACCGGCATCAGGGTGGCCTGCTCGACGTTGCGGCCCCTGGTCTTGGCGATCATCGTCTGACCGCTGACCAGGGCCCCCGGCCCGTGGCCGGTGTGGAGCGTCGTGACGCCGTAGGAGCGGACCCACTCGACCAGGGTCTCGTTCGCGTCGTAGGCGTCGATCGCCCGCAGGTCGGGCTGGAGCGGCGAGGACCGTTCGAGCTGGTCCTGGTCGCGCACCGGGCCGACGTTGCTGTTCAGGGCGCCGGAGAGGCCAACGACCGAACGGGCGTCGACGAGTCCGGGGGTGACGACGGCGGCTTCAAGGACGTCCACGCCGTCCGGAATGTTCGCCTCGGCCGCGGGGCCGACCCATTCGATCGTGCCGTCGGCGCCGGCGATGACCACCGCGTCCTCGATTGGCGCGCCGGACACGGTGTGGAGAGTGCCGGCCCGAACGGCGACCTGGGCCGCAGCCGGAGTCGCGGCAAGGACGGCAAGCAGGGCGGCCGGGATGAAGAACGAGATCGTGCCGAGGCGCTTCATCGTGTCTCTCCCTCGAGCAACTGCCGGATCATGTGGTCCTCGTGGGCGGTCGTGCGGTAGACCTTGTAGCCGCCGACGGCGTACTTGCGGTGGTCCGGATTCGCCCGGTCGTAGATCATCGTCCCCTCGACCCAGGTCTGCTCGACCTTCGTGTAGGTGCTCAGCGGATCGCCGGAGAGGATGACGAAGTCCGCGTCCTTGCCGGCTTCGAGCGAACCGACCCGGTCCTCGAGGCCGAGCGCCCGCGCCGGCGCGAGAGTCAGCCCCTCGATCGCCTTGTCGCGCGACATGCCGTAGCGGACCGCGATCGCCGCGGCCCGGAACAGGAGGCGCGAATCGGTTACCGAGTCGTCCGTGTTGAAGCTGACGTCGACACCGGCCTGTTCCAGGATCGCGCCCATCTCCATGTT
This sequence comes from Thermoanaerobaculia bacterium, assembly GCA_965116955.1. Classification (GTDB taxonomy): domain Bacteria; phylum Acidobacteriota; class Thermoanaerobaculia; order Multivoradales; family Multivoraceae; genus Multivorans. The sequence goes on from OZ220742.1 coordinate 1,725,773, forward strand.
CCAGTCGATCGTCTCCTCCTTGCCGCCCGGAGCGTCGATCCAGGTGATCGAAACCGGCACGTCGGCGGCGGCCAGTTCCTCGGCGACCTTCCAGGACTCCGTGCCGTGCTGGACGACGACCCGGAACCCGAACTCCTCCTTGAGCCGCAGGACGGTGGAGATGTCGTTGTGGCGGTGGGTGTGATGCTGGACGATTCTCCTGCCGTCGAGCACCTCGACCAGGGCCTCCATGCGGAGATCGCGCTTCGCCGGCTCGCCGCCGCCCTCTTCGTCCTCTTCCGACTCGGCCGCGGCCATCTTGTCCCGGTAGGCCATGGCCTCGTGGTAGAGGTTGCGGACGAGGGCCGCCGACTTGGCGCGGGTGCCGGGGAAGGGCGGCGAGCCGATCGAGTTCGTCCCGTTCGCCATCTTCAGGCCGCCGCAGATTCCGGTCAGGGGATCGTCGCAGTAGAGCCAGTCCTCGATCGTGCGGGCGCCGTCGCGGAGCTTGACGTAGGCTGTCTGGCCGGACATCAGGTGCCCGGAGCCCGACATGATGTTGAGCGTCGTGATGCCGCCGGATCGCGCGCGCCAGATGCTGTCGGAGGCGACGTCGATCGAGTCGAGGTTCCGCACGTCCGGGTGCAACGGCGACGACCGGTCGCCGCCGGAGACCGAACCGACGTGGGAGTGGGTGTCGACGAGCCCGGGCATCAGCACCTTGCCGCTGACGTCGTGCTCGACGGCGCCACGGGGCGTGCGCGTGTCGGGTCCGCCGACCTCGGTGATCCTGCCGTCCTGGACGATCAGGACGCCATCGTCGATCGGCTCTGCTGCGATCGGCAGCAGCCGGGCGCCACGGAAGACATGGGGGTCGTCCTGCGCCGCGGCGGGTATGGCGGCAAGGAGTGCCGGTAGCGCGAACGCGAACAGGAAGTAGGCGGGACGTTTTCTCATATGGGTTCCTTACCGCCGGAACGACGGGTCGAGCTGGATACGGTACAGCGCTTCGCGCGGGCGCTCGCCGTTGCGGTTGCCGCCCCAGAGGACGTGGACGGCGATCTGGTCGCCGCCTGGACTCCAGGCCAGGTCGCCGACGTAGGTGTGGCCGAGGCTGTGCTCGGACGTCGGGTCGTTGAAGAAGGTGAGCCGGCGCTTGTTCGAGCCGTCCGCGTCCATCAGCCACAGCTCGCGCCGGGCGGAGGAGGGCACCATCTGATCGGGCTCGGTGCCGCGAATCCCGGCGCTCGAGGTGAAGGCGAGGTGCCGGCCGGTGGGCGACAGGCGGGCGTACTCGTCGGTGCCGCTCCGGGAGTGGGTGAGGCGCTCGGGCTCGCCACCGTCGAAGCGCAGCCGGTAGAGATCGAGCGTGTCGGGCGACTGTCCGGGCTCGAGGTTCGCCGCGACGAGGGCGCCGCGGTCGTCGGGGGTGTAGCCCTGGGGGACGATCAGCGCGTCGGCCGGCGCCGCGTGCGTCCTGATCCTGCGCAGCTTGGGGATGCCGCTGCGGTTGACCTGGAACTGGGCGCTGCGCAGTTGCCAGGCGCCGTAGGGTCCCTTGCGCGCCTTGATCCGCTCGCTCCAGAGCAGCCGGTCGCTGTCGAAGGCGAAGTGGGGGTCGAGCACGGCCGAGCCGCTCGCCGCGAAACGGGTGAGCAGGGTGAAGTGCTTGCCCCTGCGGTCGATGTCGTAGAGCTCGCTGTGCAACGCCCGATCGGGGGTCAGGAGCTGCAGGGGGTCGGCGATGAACCTGAGCCGCTTCGGGTGGCTCTGGACCTGCACGACGAGCCGCTCGCCCGAGGGGTGCCACACCGGGTTCATCGCGTTGTCCTTGCGCAGCGCGTACATCTCGCAGGTCAGACATCGCTCGGCCAGGAGGTCCGTCGAGGTGATGTAGACGTCGTAGCGGCCGTCCTCTCCGGCCTTGTCGTAGGCCAGCCACTCGCCCTGGCGGGACCAGTCGACCCGGGCGGCGCCCTCGATCCACCGCTCGATGCGGATCACCGGGTTCGACTCCGGATCGGCGGCCGGCGCAGGCGCGGCCAGGCCGGTCAGCAGGATGCAGATCAGGCGGTAGCCGACCATCCCCGGAAGGCTACCAGCGGGTGGCGCCTTCGGTCAGTTCGAGGCGACGCCGGCCAGCGGGCGTTCTGCCCGTTTCCGCGGGACATTCGGCGGTGTCTCGCGCGGTGCCGCCGGCGGCTGCCAGTCCGGAAAAAACTGGCGGTACCAGCGCCGCAGCCGGACGACGGGCCCGTCGTCGCGGCAGAGCGTCGGGTGGGTCGTGTAGGTCTTGTTCTCCCAGATCTGGATGTCGTGCTGCCACTGGGAGATCCAATTGCCGACGACGTACCACACGAGCAGGCGCGGCATCCGGCGGTCGGCGAACCAGTGGAAGTCGACCTGCTGCTCGAGCGGCGCGACCGGAAGGTGGGTCTGCACGATGTCGACCTCGCCGGCGCCGGGGATCGTGATCCTGAAGTTGATGATGCTGGCCGGGCCGGTGCATGTGACCCTGGCGCTTGCCCGGGTTCGCTCGAGACGGCGGCCGCGAACCTTGAGCACGGTCTGGTCGAGGAAGTACAGCCTCCAGGGCCGGTCCTCGTCCAGTTCCCAGCCCGGACTGTGTTCGAGCTGGACGCCGGGAACGGGGATCTGCGTCCACGGCACCGTCATCTGGCTGTGGATGTAGCTGAAGTGGGCGAAGTCGGCCGTGTTCTCGAGGAACTCGACGATGTGCATGCGGACGCGGCCGGCGTCGTGATGCCCGCGGTACGCGAAGCTCCCGTCGTCGAGTTCCGTGATGCGGGGAACCGGGTAGGGGACCTCGTCGCCGGCCCGCTGCGTGGTCGCCCCCGCCCGGTGATAGAGGAAGATCTGTCCGTTCACGTCCTGGACGGGGAAGCTCTCGGCGGCGACGCGGGACGGCAAGCTGTCGCTGTAGGGCACGCAGGCGGCCCGGCCGTCGCCGGTGAACTGCCAGTTGTGGAACGGGCACTCGATGCGGTTCTCGCGAACGCGACCATGCCGGAGGTTGGCGCCCAGGTGGGGGCAGAACGCCTGCATGGCGTGCACGTCGTCGCCGTTTTCGCTCCGCCACACGACGATCGCGCGGCCGAGGCACTCCAGGTAGCGGACCTGGCCGCGCCGGAGCGACCTCGAGGTCATCAGCCGGTACCAGCCGTCCGGGTAGGGATGGGGATAGCCGGCGAGGCGCAGGTCGTCGGATGTGGGCGGTTCCCGGCGCCTTGAACGGCGAGTCCTGAAGCCCATGGCGGCCCTGTACAGCTACGAAGAGACCGAACCGCCCGGCTTGCGTGCGTGGATCAGGAAGGACGGCGTGAAGATGCCCGCCACACCGGCCTCGACCAGGGAGTCGGCGGCGACGTTGAGGATGCGGGCGGCCTCGCCGGTGCCGGCGGGTGCGATGCGCAACAGCTCCAGCAGGCTGGTCGCCCTCGCGGTAAACCATCGGCCGGCCGGAATCCGCCCGAGGGACGCGAGCGAGAAGTCGCGGCCCTGGAGCGACCGGTACCAGGGCCAGGCCGGGTCGCTCTCGAAGGCCTGGTCCTTCGCGGAGAGCACCTCGAAACCGACGTGCTCCATTGCATCGACCTGCTCGGAAGTCGTGAGCAGGTTGGGCACGGCGTTCGTCAGCTCGACGCGATCGCGGATGTCCCGATGGACGGGGTCGTCCGGATCGAAGCGTTCCGTGAGGCACCACTCGGTCAGGGCGATCTGGCCGCCAGGCCTCAGCAGTCGATAGAACTCCTCGAAGCAGAGATGCTTGTGAGGCGCGTGGCAAATCGCTTCGTAGGAGTAGGCCGCGTCGAAGCAGCCCTCCTCGAGGGGTACGTTCATGAAGTTCGCGAGCAGGAAGTCGCATGTTTCCTGAAGCCCCGCTCTGCGCACCGCGCGTTCGGCTCTCGCGATCTGGTTCGCGTTCAGATTCAGGCCCGTGATGCTGGCGCCGGTGGTTTTCGCGATGTTGATCAGTGGTCCGCCGACGCCGCACCCGAGGTCGGCGACCTTCGTGCCGGGCCCCAGCCCCAGCATTCCGGCCACTCCGTCTTCCTGACGGCGCTGCGCCGCGTGGAGTCCTTCGCCGGACCGGCGAGGCGCGAAGTGGAAGGACTGACCCCAGCCGTACTCATAGAACCGGGTGACGACATCGTAGAAGCGACTCACCATTGCCGGTTGATCGCGCAGGGCGCGGTCACCGTCTTCCTGGGTGGCGACGAACTCCTTGATCTCGAGGAAGTCGTCGAGCGCCTCCCTCAGGCTGCCGCCGCTGTTGGCCGAGACGGGTCGGTGATTCGGGGTCGCTTCCGGGCCGTGGGTTTCGATTCGCGCAGGCTCCGCCATGTACTCCCTCCCCCTTCCTCCATGAGCCTACACCCCTGTCGACATCGGGCTGCTAGCGTCCTTCCGCCCATGCGCCGGTTCGCGGCACCTACCCTGATCGCTCTCTGGATCGTCGGTTCGGCGCCCTTCCTGGGTCGCCTGACACGGTGGATTCAGGAGGACGTCGACCGTTCGCTCCTCGTGATCGTGCCGACGATCCTGTTCTGGGGCGCGGCGGCGGCGTTCGTGGTCTGGGTGGTCCGTTCGGCACGGCGCCTCCGACGGAAGAACTGGATCGCGATGGCGCTCGGCCTATTGTGGGCTGCCGTTCAGGCGACGGCACTTGCCCGCGGACGTCCGGAAGAGTCGGCATTGGAGCGGATGCACCTGGTGCTCTACGGCGTCGTCGCGCTGCTCCTGTACCGGGCCTTCGTCCGGGGCGGTCGGTCGGCGCTCGCCGCGGCCTTCTCCGCGGCGGTTCTGACCTCCCTGGTCGGAGTCGCCGACGAGTTCGTCCAGTGGCTCGTGTGGACCCGCGTCGGCGACTTCTACGACTGCCTGCTCAACGCTTCGGCCGGCGGCTGCGGGGTCGTCTTCGGTGCGGGCCTGTTCGGGTTCGACTTACGGGCGCCCACCGCCGGCGAACGCAAGATGATTGCCGTCCTGTGGCTCTGGTTCGTCGCCGCCTCGTTCCTCCTCGTCGACCGCACGAACCTCGGCCGGCTCATCGTGGACCCGGAGCTCGGGAGCTTTCGCAGCTACTACACCGCCGGCCAGCTCAAGCACCTGAACCAGGATCGCCGCGCCCGCTGGGCCACCAGGCTGCCGCCGATGCGGCCCTTCCAGCCCTGGCAGATCCAGGATCACTTCCTCAACGAGGCCACCTGGCACGTCCAGGCCCGCAACGAAGCCTTCGACACCGAAGACTGGCCGACCGCCGCCGCCGAACAGGCGATCCTCAACCGCTACTACCCGGCCGTGCTTGAACTCCAGACGCCCGATGGTCACCCGCGCTACGCGTTCCCGCAGGACAGAGTCAAGCGCCTCCAACAGGAGGGCGCTGCTCCCGTCCCGACCTACGAAAGCCGCGCGGGCGGCAACCGGATCTGGGTCGTTCCTCCCTTCGTTACACCCGGCCTCGTAGTCGCCCTACTCGTCGTCCCTGTCGTTCTCATCGCCGTCCGCCGGAAACCAGCACGGGTGACCCCTACTCGCAGCCTTCGCGGGTCTCCTCGATGAGGCCGTCGACGACGGCGTGGAGGTTGCCCTCTCCCGCGCGGGCGATCTGGCGGTCGGCGCTGGTGCCTTCGGCGAGGATCGTGTGGACGTACTCGACTTCCTTGCGGATCTTCAGCTCGTCCAGCACGTCGTCGACGAAATCCAGGAGCTCCAGCGTGAGGAAGCGGAGGGGCACTTCCTCGCCCTTGCCGAAGTCGATCAGCTTGCCGTCGATGCCGTAGCGGATCGCGCGCCACTTGTTCTCGTAGATGAGGTGCCGGGGATATCGCCGCCAGCCCTGGTTGTTGTGCCGCAGGCGGATCAGCTTGCCGACGATCGCCATCAGGAGCGCGGTGAGGCACAGCGCCTCCTCGATCTTCGTGCAGACATCGCAGACCCGGAACTCGATGGTCGGGAACTTGGGGTGTGGCCGCACGTCCCACCAGATCTGTGTCGGTTCCGCGATGCACTTCGTCTGGACCAGGACGTTCACCAGACGTTCGTACTCGGCGTACGAACGAAGCGACGGCGGCAGACCGGAGCGGGGGAGGCTCTCGAAGACGACCGAGCGGTACGACTTGAGCCCCGTGTTGCGCTCCTGCCAGAAGGGCGAACTGGTCGACAGGGCCAGCAGGTGGGGCAGGAAGTAGAGCGACTGGTCCATGATGTCCATTCGCAGGTTGCGGTCGGGAATGCCTATGTGGACGTGCATGCCGAAGATCAGCAGTCGCCGCGCTACGTCGCCGAAGGTCTCCTGCATCGTGACGTAACGCTCCGCCTCCGTGACGTCCTGCACCTGCCAGGAGGAGAAGGGATGGGTGCTGGCGGCCGCGATGCGCAGGCCGTTCCGCGACGCCAGGTGCCCGATCGAGCGCCGCAGCCGGATGAGCTCCTGCCGGGCCTCGTCGATGGACCGGCAGACCTCGCTGCCGACCTCGACCTGGCACTGCAACTGCTCCGCCTTGATCTGCTCCTGGAGCACGATCTGACCCTGTTCCAGGAACTCCTGGATGAAGGGCTTCAACTCCCGGGTTTCGGGGTCGATGATCTGATACTCCTCCTCGATGCCGATGGTCAGCTCGGGGAGCTTGGTCTGCATGATTCTTCTCCGGTGTAGGGAGGCCGTCTCCGGGCAGGGATGCGACAAGCGTATCCGGCTGCTTTGATACCGTGGCTCCCGCGATGAGCCGGCTCGCGACCATTGCCTCGCGTCCGCTCGCTCGCCGCCCGGTTGCGGGCGCCCTGGTCATCGCGGTCCTGCTTGGAGTGTCCTGCGCGGGGCCCGAGGCGGCACGAGACGCCGGTTCGGGGGCGTCGCGTTGGGGGCTCGGCGGTACGGCGCCGGTGGCCGAAGGCGCGCACGGCATGGTCGTCAGCGGCCATGGCCTCGCCTCCGACGTCGGCGCGGCGGTGCTCGAACAGGGCGGAAACGCGATCGACGCCGCGGTCGCCGTCGGCTTCGCGCTGGCCGCGGTCCTGCCCGCCGCCGGCAACATAGGCGGCGGCGGGTTCCTCGTCTATCGGTCGAACGACGGCGAAGTACGGGCGCTGGACTACCGCGAGAAGGCGCCCGGCGCGGCGACCCGCGACATGTTCCTGGACGATGAAGGCAAGGTCGCGGAAAGCGCGGTGATCGGTCACCTCGCGGCCGGCGTGCCGGGTTCGGTGGCCGGGCTCTGGGAGATGCACCGGACGTACGGCACTCTGCCCTGGGCCGACCTGGTGACGCCGGCGATCGAGCTGGCCCGAGGCCACGAAGTCGACGAGCCGCGAGCGCGGAGTCTGGAGTCGGCCGCGCCACGCCTCAAACGGTTCCCGGCCAGCGCCATGCAGTTCCTGGTCGACGGCGAGGCGCCGCCGGCGGGCGCGGTGCTGGAACAGCCGGACCTTGCGGCCACCCTTCAGGCGATCGCGGAGCAGGGGCCGGACGGCTTCTATCGCGGCCCGGTGGCCGACCTGCTCGTGGCCGAGATGGAGCGGGGCGGAGGACTCATCTCGCACCAGGACCTCGAGGACTACGCTCCGGTCTGGCGCGAACCGGTCGAAGTCTCCTACCGCGGACACACGATCCACTCGATGCCGCCGGTTTCCTCCGGTGGCCTGACCCTCGGTCTGATTCTCAACATCCTGGAGGGCTGGGATCCCCTGCCCCCATTCGGCAGCGCCGAACTGATCCACCTGGAGGCCGAGGCCATGCGGCTCGCGTTCCGGGATCGGAACACTCTGCTCGGCGATCCGGACTTCGTCGACGTTCCGCGCGCGCAGTTCGAGTCGAAGACGTACGCCGACGGGTTGCGGGCGCGGATCGATCCCGAAGAGGCGCGGCCGCTGCCGCGGATCGAGGTCGCGCCGCCTGCCGAGAGCACCGAGACAACGCACTACTCCGTGGTCGACCGCTGGGGCAACGCGGCGTCGGTCACGACGACGATCAACAGCGGTTTCGGGAACGCCGTCACCGTCACCGGCGCCGGTTTCCTGCTCAACAACGAGATGGACGACTTCGCCGCGTCGCCGGGTCAACCGAACCAGTTCGGGCTCGTCGAGGGCGAGAACAACGCGATCGTCCCGGGCAAGCGGATGATGTCGTCCATGACCCCGAGCATTGTGCTCGACCCCGAGGGTGAACTGATGATGGTCGTCGGCACCCCCGGCGGTCCGACGATCATCACTACCGTCTACCACGTGATCTCGAACGTCATCGACCACGGGATGGGCCTGCGTCAGGCGGTCGAGAGCCCGCGGGTGCATCACCAGGCGTGGCCGGACCAGGTGTTCTACGAGGAAGGCGGTCTCGCCGGGGAGACGCTCGAAGGTCTGGCGGCGAAGGGCCACGAAACGGTCGAGCGCGGCCTGAGCGGGGACGTGTCCGCGATCCTGATAGAGGGGTCGAGCCTGCTCGGCGTGGCGGATCCAAGGCGGGGCGGCGACGTCAGCGCGCCGAGAGGAGACGCGCCCGCGGGCGGGTAGCGGGCCGCGGATGAACGGCCGGCGAATCTTCGCCGCGGTGACGGTAGGTCACCTCGGCATCGACATCTTCAACAGCATGGGGCCGGTGCTGCTGGCCTTCCTCCAGGCGCCGCTCGGTCTCAGCGCGGCCCAGATCGGGCTCGCGGTGGGACTGTTCCAGGTCCTTGCCGGCACCACGCAGCCGGCCTTCGGCTGGTTGGTCGACCGGATCGGCAGTCGCTTCCTGGGCCCGTTCAGCGTCGCCTTCAACTTCGCCTGCATGGGCCTGGCGGTCGCGGCCGCCGCCGCGACGCAGAGATTCGTCCTGTTTCTCATTCCCTTCGCGCTCGCCGCGGTTGCTTCGGGCGCCTTTCATCCGCTGGGGGTGATGCACTCCAGTACGGTGAACCTGGCCCGCTCGGCCACCTTCACGGCCATCTTCTTCTTCTGCGGTCAGCTCGGGCTGACGACCGGGCCGATTCTGGCGGGACTCGCCCTCGACCAGGCTGGGCTGAACGGGATCTACTGGCTCCTGCTCTTCGCGGCGCCCGTGCCGCTGTTCATGGTCTTCGCGATGGGTCCGCGTCGGGTTCACTCGGTGTCCGCAACGTCGGAGCCGAACGGGAACCAGGCGGGTGCCGCCGATGTGTCCGCCGGCCGCCGGCGACGGGTGCGCGGCGGCGTCATCGCTCTCCTTGGCCTGGTGTTCGCCAGTCGCTCCTGGGCCATGTTCGGAACGATGGCGTTCCTGCCCCTCCTGCTGAGTCAGCGGGGATACAGCTCGCTGGCTCAGGGTTCCGCCAGCTCGCTGTTCCTGCTGGGAGGCGCCGTGACCGCGGTCTTCGCGGGCGCCTGGGCCGATCGTTGGGGTCGACGACCGATCGTCTTCCTGACCACGCTGCTGGGCGCCCTGCTGCTGGGCGTGCTGCCCGGATCCGGGGGCTGGATCTTTGCCGTCGTACTGCCCTGCGGGGCGCTGCTGGGAGCATCGCACTCCATCCTGATCGTCATGGCTCAGGAGTTGCTGCCATGGCGTCGGGGTCTGGCTTCGGGGACGGCGCTCGGATTCCTGTTCGCGACGGGCGGAATCGCGACCTGGGCTATCGGAGAGCTTGCGGATCGCTTCGAACTCGCGGCCGTGCTGCAGGCCGGCGCTGTGGTCGGCCTCGTGTCGGCTTTCGCTTCACTGCTCCTGCCGAAGCAGGAGCCGACCCGCCTGACGGCCGCGCCGGCGGTAACGGCCGTGCTGGTCACGGCGGTCGTCGGTCTGACCTTGTTCTCTCCGAGCCCCGTCTCGGCGGGTCTGAACGGCGAGATCAACGGCCAGGTGCGCGACGCCGCAACCGACGTCCCGCTACCGGGCGCCGAGATCAGGATCACCGGCGACCAGTTGCACAGCACCCAGACCGTCCGCGCCGGTCGCGGCGGCAGCTTCCGGGCGCCGGGTCTGCCGCCGGGCGACTACTACGTCGAGGCGACCGTGGACGGCTACGCGACCTCCGTGGTCGAGAACCTGATCCTGGTCGCGGGCGGCGTGCTGCGGGTCGACTTCCACATGAGGGCCGGCAGCACGTCGGCGCTGGACCTCGTCTCCTCGCCGTTGCTCGACGTGGTCACCGGCAGCGACGGGAACGTACTCGCGGGCGACGACCTGCGGCAGTTGCCGGGCGCCGTGTCGGCCCTCAACCTGGACCTGGCGTCCGGCCTCGACGCCCTGGACCCGGACATCGCGGTCAACGGCTGGCCGCCCGGCTTCGCCAACTACCGGATCGACGGCCAGGAGAGCGCGCTTCGCGAACCGGGGTCGACCGCGATCGATCCCCGCTGGGTGGATCAGGTGCGCGTCTGGACGATGGAACTGGCGGCGACGATGGCCGGGCCCCACATCGACCTGATCACCCGTTCGGGGGGGACCGACTGGCGGGTGAACGGCGGCTGGTCGACGGTCGAGCCGCTGGACAACGGCGAGCGGCTCGCCCTGCGCCTGTTCGCTGCGGGTGAATCGCCGGCCGGCGGCAGGGACAGGAAACGCGTCGAGGGCGACGAGGCGACCATCTTTGCCGGCGGCCCGCTGCGGGACAAGCGGGCCCGTGCGTTCGGCGGTTACTCGAGAAGCCGCACCCGGGGCATGGAGACCCTGTTCGGCGCGGGCGCGCCGATGACCTGGAACGAGACGATCGAACAGTCGGTCGGCAAGCTCGACTGGTGGGCCGGCTCGGCCAGCAATCTGACCCTGAAGCACCATTCCGGGTCCGGCGACCTCGACGGCCGGCGGCCGGCGCTGCAGGTCCTTCCGTCGCTGGACGGAACCGAGAGCGACCGGTCGCGACGGCAGACGACCAGCCTCAACGTCGAGTGGGGAGTCACCGACCGCCTGTGGTTGCGCGTGTTCGGCGGTCGATCCGACCTCACCGAGGACGGCGAGCCATGGCAGGACGCGGGCCTGTACTTCGCGGCGCCCGCCTCCGGGCGACTGGCGGGTTGGTACGAGGCCGCGCCGGCGGGCCGGGTCCGCCGCGCCGCGGAACGCCGGAACTGGGCGGTGGAGCCGTCGTTCTTCCTCTTCGACCACACGCTGGAGATCGGCATTCAGGACTCCAGGAGCAGCCTTGAACTCCTCCGCCCGGAGGGTTCCGGACGGATGCTGCGGTTCCCGGGTGGAGTGCCCGACGCCTGGAGCGGCGACCCGCTCGGCGCCGCCGGCCTCCAGCAGGAGAAACGCGCGCTCTACGCGCAGGACGCCTGGCGCGTGGGCGGAGCCTTCAGGAGGCACCTGACCCTGCACGTCGGACTGCGCGCCGAGGAGGAAAAGGCGGGTCCCCTCGACCTCGAGTTCGAAGACCGCACGGAACCGCGGCTCGCATTCGTCTGGGACGTCGCCGGCCGCGGCAGGTGGAAGGCCTACGGCGGCGCCGCCTGGTGGCACGTCGACGTCTTCCGGCCGCGGGCGGGGCGTTCCGACCTCGACGCGGTCGCGGCGCTGGAGGCCACCGGCGGCTTCAGCGGTACCAGCCTCGACTTCGCGAGGGCGGCGGTGGATCCGGATCTCCGCCCAGCCCGCGTGCGCGAGATCCAGTTGGGGACGGGCTACCAGTTCCTGCCCGACGTCTTGATCTCGGCGCGCGTCTCCAGACGCCAGCTGCGGGACGGCATTCGTCTCATGCCGCTGCGGGCCGCCGGCGAGGTCGTCCCGACACTGCTGACCCCCGGCAGGGGCGCCGGCGGCGAGCTCCCCCAGCTCGAACAGGACTGGTGGGGCGCCGAGCTCAACGCGAACATCGGCTCCAGCCCGTCCTGGACGATCCACTTCTCGTACCTCATGAGCCGGCTGACCGGCAACCACGAGGCCGGCGGACTCGGACTGGAGGCGGGCGCCCTGCCCGGCGCCCATCCGCTCCTCGCCGCGCTCGATCTCTGCTCCTCGCCAGTGCCCTGCGACGTGTTCGATGTGACTGAAGACAGCCGCCGCCTGAGCATCGACCGCGAGCACCAGCTCTCCGGCTGGCTCGTCCTGTCGCCGGGCGAACGCTGGCTGATGGCTCTGGTCTACCGCTTCCGCACGGGCGCCGCCTACGTGCCAAGGGCCCTGACGGTCCGGGTCGACGAGGCGACGAGCCGCATCGTCAGCACCGGCCTGACTCCCCTGCCGTCTGGCCCAGACGGGCTGGTCAAGAGCGCCGATCTCAAGCGCGCGGACCTGTCTCTGACCTACCGAGTGCCGCTGCGCTCCAACGACCGGCGGTTGTCCCTCTTCGCCGAGGCCCTCAACGTCTTCGACCAGGACGCCGCGAACCAGCTCTGGCCGCTTGCCTGGCTGGACCCCGTGTTCGTCGGCCCGGGCCGAACCGACCTGCTCGCCGCCGCGGCAGCACAGGGGGCAAGGCCGGATCTGCGCGAGTCGCTTCCCGCCGCCTTCCAGACCAGCCGCCAGGTGCGCGCCGGTCTTCGGCTCCAGTTCTGACGGCCGGGTAGCTGCAACACCGCGGCGCTACACACTGGGTGCGCCATGGCCTCTCGGCCTTCTGTCCTCTACCAGGAGATCCGGATCGGGTACTGAGAGATCAGCCGGTCCGGCGTCAGCAGCGTCATGCCGTGCTCGATCGCCTGGCAGATCAGGAGGCGGTCAAAGGGATCGCTGTGCAGGGTTGGGAGCCGCCGAAGCTGCAGTGCGCTGGCCTCGTCGATCGGTAGGGACTTGAAGTCGTACCACTCTCGCCGCGTGGGAACGAAGACGTCGGGCGGCGTGGGCAGATCCAGTTTGCCGAGGCCGTGCTTGACGGCTAGCTCCCAAGCCGTGGCCGCGCTCACGTAGACATCGTTCGCAGGGTCGGCGACAAGCCTGTGGACTTCCTTGGGGATTCTGGCCGAGCCCTGACTCCACCAGAGGAACGTGCAGGTGTCGAGCAGCAGCTTCACTCGTCGGGAAACACCGGCCCGTTCTCGAAGGCGTCGATGAACTCGTCGGGCAGGGGGTCGAAGAAGGAGTCCGGGACCTCGAACTTCCCTCGATCCAGTCCGAACGGGCGAGGTTGCTTGCGGGCCGGTGGCACCGGACGAATCTCGGCGACCGGTTCGTTCCGGCGGCAGAGGAGGATCTTCTCCCCCGCTTCGACCTGCGCGATGTAGCGGGACAGGTGCGTCTTGGCCTCGTGCATGTTGAGCCGAATCATGACCAGGAACTTAGTTTAGTTCTGGGGCCGATGTCAACCGGAGGCGGCGAGGCCAAGCCCCCGGCGCGCCTACACCAGCTCGCTCAGGCGCCGCAGCGCCGCCAGGAGGTCCGGCTGCTCCGTCAGTACGCCGCGGAGCGGGTCGGTCCTGAGCTTCTTCAGTCGCTCCGGCACGGTACGGATGTTGTGATCGCGGAGGTCGAGGCCGGGCTTGACTTCGGACCATCGGAGCGGCGTGGACACCGGCGCCGCGGGCAGCGGTCGGACGCTGAAGGGGGCGACGAGGAGCCGGCCGCGGCCGTTCTGGACGAAGTCGATGTAGACCTTGCCGCCGCGGCGTTCCGGATTGCGGGTGACGGTGGCGATCTCCGGCAGTTGCCGGCAGATGATCTGCGCGATCAGTTGTCCCAGGCTGCGCGACTGTTCGTACGTGCAGGCGCCGCCCAGCGGCAGAAGCACGTGCAGGCCGCTCGAGCCGCTGGTCTTGACGAAACTGGGCAGTTTGATCTGCCGGCACAGACGGCGGATGGCAAGGGCGATCTCGATCACGTCCTCGAAGGGCGCGTCCTTCGGGTCCAGGTCGAGGATGCACCAGTCCGGCTGGCCGAGCTGGTGCAGCCGACTGGACCAGACGTGGAGGACGATCGCGGCCAGGTTGGCCACGTAGACCAGGCTCTCCCTGTTCTGGCAGACGAAGTACTCGACGTCCTTGCCGGTTCGCGGGCTCGTCAGCCTGACCGTGTGCAGCCAGTCGGGCGCGAAGTCGGGCGCGTTCTTCTGGAAGAAGGACTTGCCCTCGATGCCGTCGGGGTAGCGGGTCATCACCAGCGGGCGGTCGGTGAGGTAGGGCTGCATCGCCTCCGAGACGGCGGCGTAGAAGTCGATCAGATCGCCCTTGGCGTAACCCTCGTCGGGCCAGAACACCTTGGACTGGTTCGTGATCTCGACCCGCCGCTCCGGCGCCGCCGAGAGAGTGGCTTCGCGGCCGCGGGGTTCGTCGCGGCGGACGCAGTCCTCCAGCGGCTTGTCGTCCCGCAGGCGGAGGAAGACGGGATGGCGGAGCATGCCGTGGGGAGTCCATTCCTTGAAGCGGACCTCACAGATCAGCCCGTCGTCCGGCTCGATCCAGGTCTGGTCGGCGACGCGGCCGTCGAGGAGGTGAGCGTCGGTGAGTGCCGCTTCGACGGCGGGGCCCTCGGCGCTCGGCGCCCAGCACGGAGGATCCTCGCGGCGGCGCGCCGACAGACGCTCTGCGAGCTCCGCCAGGGTCGCGTCATCGAATCCCGTGCCGACGCGGCCGGCGTAGACCAGCCCGCCGGCTTCCGTGTCCCAGACCGCCAGGTGGAGCGAGCCCAGTCCGACCCGGCTGCCCTTGGGCGACGACATGCCGACGATGGCGAAGTCTCCCGTCCGTTCGGCGCGCAGCTTGACCCAGGACGACGAGCGGCGGCCGGTGTACCGCGACGCGCCGTCCTTCGCCATGGTCCCCTCGAGTCCCATCGCGACCGCCTGCTCGAAGAACGCCTCGCCCTGTTCCTCGATGTGGTCCGAGTAGCGGAGGGGCCCGGCGGGCGGCAGCACCTGCGCCAGCCAGCCCTTGCGCTCCAGCAGGGGCAGCGGCCGCAGGTCGCGGCCCTCGAACGAAACGAGGTCGAAGGCGAACAGCGTCGCCGGCCGGCGTACCGAGGCCTGCTCGATGTCGACCGGACGGCTGAGCAGGGCCCGCGTCTGCAGCCTGGCGAAGCTGGGCCGGCCGCCGCCGTCGAGCACGGTGACCTCGCCGTCGAGCACGAGCGAGTCCACCGGCAACCGGCGCAGTGCGCGGGCCAACTCCGGATAGAGCGCGGTGACGTCGCCGCCGCGCCGGTAGCGGAGGAAGACGCTGCCGCCCTCCTTGGCGGCGACCAGACGGTAGCCGTCGTACTTCAGTTCGTAGATCCAGCCGGCCCGCGAGAAGGGCCGGTCGGAGGCGGTCGCGAGCATCAGCGGCAGCGAGCGCGGGTCCACCTGCCGCCGCGGCGCGTCCGACGCTTCGATCCCGGCCCGTACGTCTTCGATCCGCTCGCAGCCGTCCCGGAGCTCCTCGACGGTCAGGCCCGACAGCACGGACTCGGGCGGCAGCTCGTCCTCGCCGTCGTTGCCTTCTTCCAGAGGGCGCGACGCCGCGTCCGGCTTCTTCATCAGCAGCCACTGACTGCCATCGTCGGTCTGGCGCCGGCCGCCGGTGCGGAACAGGGTCCAGACGCCGCGCAGCTTGTAGCCGTTGAGTTCGAACAGCAGCTTGCCGCTCTCCATCCCGGCCACCGGGTCCTCGAGCGGCACCCAGCGCCCGCTGTCCCACACGATCATCGCGCCGGCGCCGTAGTTGCCGGCGGGGATGGACCCCTCGAAGTCGGCGTACTCCAGCGGATGATCCTCGGTGGCCACCGCGAGCCGCTTGACCTCGGGGTCGAGGCTGGGGCCGCGCGGCACCGCCCAGGACTTGAGGGTGCCTTCGAGCTCCAGGCGCAGGTCGAAGTGGACCCTCCGGGCGGCGTGCTTCTGGACCACGAAGCGCCCGCCGCCGGCCGTGGTTCGGGAACCCATGGGCTCGGGCGTCGCCTCGCTCGAACGCTTGCGGCGGTAGGCGTCCAGATTGCCGTGCGGCATCAGGCGTGCATTCTCCCAGAAGCCGAGGACCGGGTGCGCGGGTCCTCTGACCCGCTGCCGCCGCAGGCGGCCTCGAAGCGCGCCGGCCGCGAGGCCGGCTCCTCTTTGTCCGCCTCCGTGCCCCGCGAAACCGCTTCCGGTGCTAGAATCCGCCGTCTATGCCTGCTCGTTCCGTCGGTACCGGCACGGTTTCCTTCGGCCTGGTTTCCATCCCGGTCCGGCTCTACTCGACTTCGGAAACCTCCGGCGGGGTCCGCTTCAACATGCTCGATCCGAGCGACAACACCCGGGTCAAGCAGCAGTTGGTCAACCCCCGCACCGGCGTCGTCGTCGAGCGGAAGGAGACGATCAAGGCTACGAGTTCGGCAAGGGCCAGTACGTCACCTTCAGCGACGAGGAGATCAAGGAACTCCAGGAGAAGGCGTCGCCGGCGATCGAGATCACCGAGTTCGTGCCGCTCGAGGAGGTCGAGCCGATCTACTTCGAGAAGTCGTACTACGTCGGTCCGGAGAAGGGCGGCGAACGGGCCTACCGGCTCCTCAGCGAGGCGATGCGCAAGACCGGCCGCTCGGCGCTGGCCAAGCACGCCGCGCGGGGCAAGCAGTACCTGGTCATGCTGCGCCCCTTCGCTTCGGGTCTGCTGATGCAGCAGCTGAAGTACGAAGACGAGCTGAAGTCGTTCGACGAGGTCCCGCTGGGCGAGGAGACGGAGCTCAAGCCGGGCGAACTGGAACTTGCGGTGCAGTTGATCGAGCAGATCGCTTCGGACGACTTCAAGCCGGACCAGTACACGGACGAGGTGCGCAAGCGGCTCTGGAACGCCATCCAGAGCAAGATCGAGGGCCGCGAGGTCGCGGACGACGAGGCGGAGGCGCCCCAGGCGCAGATCATCGACCTGATGGAGGCGCTGAAGGCGAGCCTGTCGAAGAACGGCGAGACGGAGGCGGACCCGGCCGCCGCCGCGCCCAAGCCGGCCAAGAAGGCGGCGGCACAGCGCAAGGCGACGAAGAAGAAGCGGACCCGGCGGGCTGCGAGCGCCCCGGCGAAGCGGGCTGTGGCCGGTTGACGTGAGTTGCCGTTCGTGAGGGCGGGGCGCGAGGGTCGCGGCCGGGGCCGTGTCCGTTCAACAGACTGGATCTACGCACACTCGCGGGCGGGAAGCGGCTAAGGTAGCCGTCCGTTCCGGCCCGCCCCGGTAGACGGCATCACAGGAGACCTCGAGATCGCACCCCCATCAAACGAGCCGCGCATCAACCACCGGATCCGGAAAAGTCCGGTACGGCTCATCGATCAGAACGGCGCCCAGGTCGGTGTCGTTCCCCTGGAAGACGCGAAGACGCGCGCGCAGGACGCCCGACTCGATCTCGTCGAGGTGGGTCCCAACGCGGACCCGCCGGTGGTCCGGGTCATGGACTGGGGCAAGGTCAAGTTCGAGCGTGACAAGAAGAAGCGGGAGTCCCGCAAGAAGGCGGCGACGATCGACCTGAAGGAGGTCAAGTACCGGCCGACGATCGACCCGCACGACTACCAGATCAAGACCGACCGGGCGCTCCGCTTTCTCCGAGAGGGCAAGAAGGTCAAGGTGACGATCTTCTTCCGCTACCGGCAGCTCCGCAGGCCTGAACTCGGCATCGCCATCCTGGACAAGGTGAGCGACGCGATCGAGGGCGTGGGCGAGGTGGAGACCCGGTCCGGCCTGGAGGGCCGTCAGATGACGATGGTCCTCAACCCGATCGCGCAGGACTGAGGCGGCTCCAGTACAGCGCCACGCCGCCGGCCAACGGCCGGCGACCATTCGGTCGTGGCTAGTACAGCACCACCGAGCGGATGCTCTTCCCCTCGTGCATCAGGTCGAAGGCGTGGTTGATGTCGTCCAGCCCCATCGTGTGGGTGATCATGCTGTCGATCTCGATCTCGCCGGCCATGTACTGGTCGACCATGCCGGGCAGATCGCTGCGGCCGCGAACGCCGCCGAAGGCCGTGCCGCGCCAGACGCGGCCGGTGACTAGCTGGAAGGGCCGAGTGGCGATCTCGAGGCCCGAGCCGGCGACGCCGATGATCACGGACTCGCCCCAGCCCTTGTGGCAGCACTCGAGGGCGGAGCGCATCACGTCGACGTTGCCGATGCACTCGAAGGAGTAGTCGACGCCGCCGTCGGTCAGGTCGACGATGACCTCCTGGATCGGGTCGTCGTGGTCGGCCGGATTGACGAAGTCGGTAGCGCCCAGCGAGCGCGCGAAGTCGAACTTCGCCGGGTTGACGTCGATGGCGATGATCCGCTCGGCCTGGGCCATGACCGCGCCCTGGATGACCGACAGGCCGATGCCGCCGAGGCCGAACACCGCGACCGTCGAGCCGGGCTCGACCCCGGCCGTGTTCAGGACGGCGCCGATGCCGGTCGTGATGCCGCAGCCGAGCAGGCAGACCTTGTCCAGCGGCGCCGCCGGGTTCACCTTGGCGGTCGAGATCTCGGCGATGACCGAGTACTCCGAGAAGGTCGAGGTGCCCATGTAGTGGTAGAGCGAACTGCCGGCAGTCGAGAACCGCGAGCTGCCGTCGGGCATCACGCCCTGGCCCTGGGTGGCGCGGATCGCCTGGCACAGGTTCGTCTTGCCCGACTTGCAGAACTTGCACTCGCGGCATTCCGCCGTGTAGAGCGGAATCACGTGGTCCCCGGGCGCCACCGAGGTCACGCCGGGCCCGACCTCTTCCACGATCGCGCCGCCCTCGTGGCCGAGGATCGCGGGGAACAGTCCCTCGGGGTCGGCGCCTGACAGGGTGTAGGCGTCCGTATGGCAGACGCCGGTGGCGACGACCCGAACCAGGACCTCGCCTTCCTTCGGACCTGCGACGTCGACTTCTTCGATCTCGAGTGGCTTGCCCGCTTCGTGGGCTACGGCGGCTCTTGACTTCATCGGCGGCGTCTCCCCTTAGGAAAAATCAGGAAAGTTCAATGGTCCGGTGGCGATAACCGGACGCTACCATCGGTGCGGAAAGCGCCGCCGAGTGGTCTTCGGCAGGGCGTAAACAAGGAGGAAGAGGCAGAAGTAGAACCAAGGGAGGAAAGGCACATGCGCAAGCTGCTCATGGAGTGCATCGGCACGTTGTTCCTGATGATGGCGGTGGCCCACAGCGGGAACAACCCCATTGCCGTCGGTCTGATGCTGGCGGTGATGGTCTACAGCGGCGGACACTTGTCCGGCGCCCACTTCAACCCGGCAGTGAGCCTGGCCGCGTGGATGCGCGGCAAGCTTGGTGTCGCCGACATGGTCCAGTACATGGTGGCCCAGCTCGTCGGCGCCTGCCTTGGTTGGCTCGTCCACAGCTACCTCGTGGGCGGCAGCACGGCGCCGATGCCGACCGAGCATCCGGTCATGCACGGCGTGGTGGCCGAGGCGCTGCTCGCGTTCGCGCTCGTCACCGTCGTGCTGAACATGATGTCCTCCCGGTCGGCCGGCAATCCGGTTGGCGGACTGGCCATCGGCTTTACACTCTCGGCTGCCCTGTACACGGGCGCGGGAGTTTCCGGTGGTGCGTTCAATCCGGCAGTTGGTATCGGTCCTCAGGTCATGGAGGCGATCACGGGCGGCGGCTTCGACGCCAACACCCTGGCGCTCTACGGCGTGGGCCCGCTGGTCGGCGGCGCGGTGGCGGCCCTCGTCTACAAGTTCCTCAACGACTGAGATCCTGTACGTCGCCTGCGTGAGCGCGGCTCTGGTCGCGCCCGCGCAGGCGCAACGGCCGGGAGCGGCGATCGACGTTCTCGACTACCGCTTCGAACTCGAAGTCTCGGACCGGAGCGACGAGATCGAGGGAAGGGCGGCCATCGCCTTTCGTGTCCTGCGGCCGGTCGCCGAGGTCGGATTCGATCTCGACGATCCGGCGGCGGAGGGCGGCCTGGAAGCCGGCGGCAAGGCCGGCGACGGCCGGCCGGCGGAAGGCATGGTCGTCTCCTCGGCGACACTCGCCGGCCCGGCCGCGGAAGCGGCGCAGCCCGGTCGGGCTCTCCGGTTCCGACAGCAGGACGACCGGCTCCTCGTGACGCTGGACCGCGAGGCGGCGGTCGGTGAACGACGCCGCGTCGAAATCAACTATCGCGGTGTGCCCGCCGACGGTTTCACGATCGGCACGAACCGGCACGGCGAGCGGACGTTCTTCGCCGACAACTGGCCGAACCGGGCGCACCACTGGCTGCCGGTGGTCGATCACCCGTCGGACAAGGCGACCGTGGCGTTCGTCGTCACGGCGCCGGCGCACTACCAGGTCGTCGCCACCGGCGCCTTCGTCGAGGCGGTCGATCTGGAAGGCGGCATGCGGCGCACCGAGTGGCGCAGCCGGGCGCCGGTCGCAACCAAGGTGATGGCGGTCGGCGTCGCGCGCTTCGTCCGGCAGCGTCAGGCGCTCGTCGACGGCGTGCCGGTCGAGACCTGGGTCTACCCGCAGGACCGGGAAGCCGGCCTGCGGGCGTTCGCTCCGGGGCCGCGCGTGCTGGGAACCTTCGAGCGGCGGTTCGGGGACTACCCGTACGCCAAGCTCGCCAACGTGCAGACCACGACCCGCTGGGGCGGCCTGGAGAACGCCGGCAACGTGTTCTACGACGAGGATGCGGTCGACCGCGAAGGCGGCATCGAGACCCTGATCGCGCACGAGATCGCCCACCAGTGGTTCGGCGACGCGGTCACCGAGAGCGACTGGCCGCACGTCTGGCTCAGCGAGGGCTTCGCGACCTACCTGACCGCCTGTTACCTGGAGTGGACCTACGGCCGTGAGCGCTTCCGGGAGCAGATGGACCGGAACCGGACGAGGGTCCTGAGCTACGTCGAGGAGGCGCCGGACTCGGTCATCGTGCCGGAGTCGGTGCCCGATCCGCGGCGCCTGCTCAGCCCGAACGTGTACCAGAAGGCGGCCTGGGTGCTGCACATGCTGCGCGGCGAAGTCGGCGACGGCACGTTCTGGAAGGGGATGCGGACCTACTACCAGCGCTTCCGGGACCGCAATGCCTCGACCGCCGACTTCGCGGCGGTGATGGAGGAGGTTTCGGGCCGGAGACTCGACTGGTTCTTCGATCAGTGGCTGCGACAGCCCGGCGTGCCCGAGCTGGAGATCGAGTGGCGGTTCGAAGACGCGGCATCGACGGTCGAACTGACGGTGCGGCAGACGGGACCGACGATCTACCGGCTGCCGCTCGACATCGAGGCGGTACTCGGCGACAGCCGCGTTGTGCGCGGCCGGGTGGACGTCGCGGGCGAACGAACGGCGGCGTCGCTGCCCGTGCCGGCGCGGCCCGAGGATCTGCGGATCGATCCGGACCGCTGGCTCCTCATGCGGCAGTGAACGCGCGGGCCGGAGGCCCGGCTCCGCTCGGGCGGTACGATCGAGCCGCCATGCCCGCAACGGCAGCCACCGACTTCGAGCGTGCCCACGCCGGCAGCGCCTACGGCACCGTCCTCGCCGATCCGCCCTGGCAGTTCACGAACCGCACCGGCAAGGTGGCGCCCGAGCACCATCGCCTGAGCCGCTACGCGACGCTGACGCAGGCGGAGATCGAAGCGATCCCGGTCGCCGCCGCCTGCGCCGAAGCCGCCCACCTCTACCTCTGGGTGCCGAATGCGCTCGTCCAGGAAGGCCTCGACGTGATGAAGCGCTGGGGTTTCACCTACAAGACGAACCTGGTCTGGCACAAGGTGCGCAAGGACGGCGGCCCCGACGGGCGTGGCGTCGGCTTCTACTTCCGCAACACGACGGAACTCGTCCTGTTCGGCGTCCGCGGCAAGCTGCGCACCCTCTCCCCGGGCCGGCGGCAGGTCAACATCATCCGCTCGCGCAAGCGGGAGCATTCCCGCAAGCCGGACGAGCTCTACGACATCATCGAAGCGTGCAGCCCCGGCCCGTACCTCGAACTGTTCGCCCGCGGCCGCCACTCGGAACGCTGGACCGCCTGGGGCGATCAGAGCGCCGACTACGAGCCGGACTGGCCCACTTACGCAAACGCCCGCCCCTAGTTGCGCACGCGCCGTCCTGCGGGCGTCAGGCGATAGCGCTGATTCCTCGCGCTGGGAGTCTCGGGCCGCGTCATTTCGACCAAGCCACCCTCCAATGCGGGTCGCAGATATCCCTGGCGCAACCACTTCCGGTCGCGCAAATCCAGAACCTCCAGCACCTCGCGCACCGACATTTCGCGGTCCAGAACGCGCAGGAGCCGCCGTACCTGGGGGGAAACCTGGGGGGTTTCCTTGGGGGTCTCCTCTTGTAGGGCGTCGAGGATGGCTTCCAGCATGAAGCGGACGAAGGTTGTGCTCTGGCCGGCCTCGGAGCTTCGCTCGATCGCCTCGTAGTAGCCGCCCTGACGAGAGCGGACGACGCTCTCCACCGGCACATGGGCGAACAGCGGCTTCCAGCATGCGAGGAGCAGCGTCTGCCAGAGACGGCCCAGGCGGCCGTTGCCATCTTCGAACGGGTGAATGAACTCGAACTCGTAGTGGAACACGGAGCTTGCAACCAGCGGATGCTCGCGCGTACTCCTCAACCACGCGAAGAGGTTCGCCATGAGCGTCGGGACGCGCTTGGCAGGCGGCCCGACGTGGTGGACTTCGTCGGGGCCGACGACACCGACCTGGCGCGTTCGGTAACGGCCCGGCGTGTCCATCAACCCTGCCATGAGCACTTCGTGGGCCACCATCAGATCGGCCTCGCTAGTCGGCTCCCAGTCTTCGCAGCGGTCGTAGGCCGCGACTGCGTTGCGCACCTCCTGAACGTCCCTTAGGGGACCCACGACGCGCTTCCCTTCGAGGATTGCCGAAACCTGCTCCTCGGACAGCGCGTTCCCCTCGATGGCGACGGAACCGTGAACTGTACGAACGCGGGCCTCGCGCCGCAATCGGAAGTCCCGTCCCAAACCGGCCGCTTCGGCCCGGCCGATCGCCTCCCCGATCTGTTCCGCCAGGGACAGAATCTCGGGCGTGATCGAGTAGGGCGGCGCTGCGGTTGCCGTCATGCCAAGACTCTTGCACAGCCTGTTCGGCGTGGCCGGGGCCGCTGGCCGCGCTACGATGCTCGTTCCGCTGAAGGAGACCGCCATGTGCAGGAACATCCGCGTCCTTTACAACTTCGAACCGCCTGCCAACGATGAGGAAGTGCGCGCCGCCGCACTCCAGTACGTGCGCAAGGTCAGCGGTTCGACGAAGCCGTCGCGCGCCAACGAGGTGGCCTTCGAACGGGCGGTCGACGCCGTCGCCGAGGTGACTGCCCGGCTGCTCCAGGAACTCACCACGACGGCGCCGCCCCGCAACCGGGAGGCCGAGGCGGAGAAGGCGCGTGAGCGCTGGCGGCGGCGCCAGCAGCGGATCGCCGCGGCTTCCGCGTAGCTAGCTCGACGCCGCGCCCGCCGTCTCCGCCGCCACCACCTCGTCGTAGTAGTCGATGACCCGGCGCACGTAGGCCCGCTTCTCGATGTAGCTGCCCGGGTAGAAGCTGCGCTTGAAGCCGTAGATGATCACGTTGCGCAGGTCCTCGAGCGACAGGTCGAACGCTTCGCAGGCCGAGGCGATCTCCTTCGTCACGGTGGTGCGGGACATGAGGCGGTTGTCGGTGCACAGGGTGACCGAGAGCCGGTCCTCCATCATCCGGCCGAAGGGGTGGTCGGCAAACGTCTCGAGGCGCTGGATGCTCTGAAGGTTCGAGGTGATGCAGACCTCCAGGGTGATCCGCCGGTCGCTGATGTACTGGGCCAGGTTGCGGATGTAGCGCTCGGGGTCCCGGGCCGCCGCGGAGTCCGGGTTGTCGCGGCGGAGCCGGTCCGCGGCGTAGAGGTGGGTGCCGTGGCCGATGCGGTCGGCCTGAAGCAGCGTGATCGCCTGGAAGATGCTCTCCGGCCCGTAGGCCTCGCCGGCGTGGATCGTCTTCATCAGGAAGTGCTGCTGTGCGTACAGGAAGGCGTCGCGGTGCACCGCGGCGGGGTTGCCCGCCTCGGCGCCGGCGAGGTCGAAGGCGACGACGGGCAGCCCGAGCCGGTCGCGCGCCTCGACGACGGAACGGGCCAGCGACAGCGAGGCGGCGGCGTGAATCTCCGGTCTGGTCCAGCCGTGGAGGGCGGTGAACAGGCCCCGGTAGTAGGGACTGTGGCCCGGACCGAACATGCGCAGCGCGCAGGCGATGATCCCGTAGCGGAAGGGCGGCTCGGTCCCGTTCCGTACGTTGTCGGTCGCCTCGTGCTCGCGCTGGACGCGGGCAAGCCCGCGGTCGACCGCGGCCAGCACGCCGGCGATGTCGAGATCGGGCCCGGTGTGGAGCTGCGGCGCCAGCCGCACCTCCAGGTAGCAGACGTTCTCGGCCAGGTTGTCGGCGCCGAGTTCGTAGGCGGCCCGTTCCAGCGCCTCCGCGGTGCACAGCGCGGGCGAGGTGTAGGAGAAGGCGCGGAGGTAGTCCTCGAGGTCGTCGTAGCTTTCCTTGAAGACGAGCTCGAGGAGACCCTCCGGCGTCTGGGAGGGAAGCTCCAGGCGGGCGTCGCGAGACAGCTCGATCAGGGTGTCGAGCCGGAGCGAACCGTCGAGGTGAACGTGAAGGTCGGTCTTCGGCAGCTTGCCGATGAGGTCGGCGCGGGAGAGCGGTGCGTTCAAGTCGGTAACATGCGCGGTCTGCATG
Source organism: Thermoanaerobaculia bacterium (assembly GCA_965116955.1). Classification (GTDB taxonomy): domain Bacteria; phylum Acidobacteriota; class Thermoanaerobaculia; order Multivoradales; family Multivoraceae; genus Multivorans. The sequence continues at coordinate 1,750,219 of OZ220742.1, forward strand.
GCGCAGTGTACAGCGGACTTTCGACTCGGAGCGAGACGATGACGACGACCAGGCGTTCCTTTCTTCATGGCATGGGCGGTCTCGGAGCCGCCGCGACCGGACTCGGCGCGACGGGCGCGGCGTTCGCGGGGCCGGTGCGCGGCAAGGCGGTGCCCGCGAGCGACCGCATCCGGGTTGGGGCGATCGGCGTGCGGGGCATGGGTTCGAGCAACATGCGCTCGATGCTCGACATCGACGGGGTCGAGTGCGCGGCGCTCTGCGACGTCGACAGAAACGTCCTCGATGAACGGATCGAGGACTTCGAGAAACTGACCGACAGCAAGCCGGACGGCTATACCGACTACCGCAAGCTGCTCGAGGACAAAGACATCGACGCGGTGATCATCGCCACCCCGGACCACTGGCACTGCAAGATCATGGTCGATGCCTGCGAGGCGGGGAAGGACGTCTACGTCGAGAAGCCGATGGCGAACTCGATCGAGGAGGTCCGCATCATGCAGCAGGCCGCCAGGGCCTACGGCCGGGTGGTCCAGGTTGGCCAGTGGCAGCGCTCGGGCAAGCACTGGCAGGACGCGATGGAGTACCTCTGGTCCGGCGAGCTGGGCCAGATCCGCACGGCCAAGGCCTGGGCCTACATGAGCTGGGACGCGCCGATGCCGGTGCCGGACTCGAAGCCGCCCAGGGGCGTCGACTACGACATGTGGCTGGGCCCCGCGCCGAAGCGTCCCTTCAACGAGCGCCGGTTCCACTGGGATTTCCGCTGGTACTGGGACTACGCGGGCGGCCTGATGACGGACTGGGGCGTCCACCTGATCGACATGGTGCTGATGGGCATGAAGGCGACGGCGCCCAGGTCCGTCATGTCCCTGGGCGGGCCGTTCGGGTATCCGGGCAGCGCCATGGAGACGCCGGACACGCAGCAGGCGATCTACGAGTACGACGACTTCACGATGGTCTGGGAGCACGGCGTTGGGATCGGCCTGGGTCCCCACCAGCGCGGACACGGCGTGTCCTTCGTCGGCAACAGGGGAACCCTGGTGATCGACCGCGGCGGCTGGGAGGTGCTGCCCGAAGTTGGACGCGAGGACGGCAAGAGGTTCTACAAGACGCCCGCCATCCCGGAGCGGGAAGCCTCCCGGAGCCAGCGGGGGCTGGCCCAGCACACCGAGGACTTCATCGAATGCATGAAGACCCGGGAGCAGCCGCGCTGCAACGCCGACGTCGGCGCTCTGGTCGCCGTGAACGCGCACCTGGGCAACATCGCGTTCCGCACCGGCCGGCGGGTCTACTGGGATCAGGAGGCGGGACGCTTCACCGGTGACGACGAGGCGAACGCGCTGCTCCGGGCCGAGTACCACAACGGCTGGCGGCTGCCCCAGGTAACGGGCGCCGAGTCCTCGGCCGGCTGAGGTGACCGAACTCGAAGACCACCGGCTTGGCGCCGCGACCATCCTGTTCGGCGCCGGTGGCGGCAAGTACCCCGACAACAACGCCCTGCTGATCGAGGGCTCGGAGTCGACGATGCTCGTCGACCCGTCGCTCGGCGTTCGCGTTCGAGGCCGGAGCGCCCTCCCGCCGGTCGATCTCCTTCTGCTCAGCCACTGCCACGAGGACCACACGGCCGCCTTGCCGCTGTTTCGGGACGCTCCGGTGTACGTCCACGAGGAGGACCTGCCGGGCCTGCTCGACTTCGACGGCTTCCTGAACATCTTCGGCGTCGAGCCGGAGCGTCGCGAGGAGTACGGCCACGCCCTCAAGACGACGTTCTTCTACGAGCCCCGGCCGGACGCCGTGCCGTTCCGCGACGGCGACCTGTTCGATCTCGGCGGCGGCGTGTCGGTGCGGATTCTCCATGCGCCCGGTCATACGCGCGGTCACTGTGTCCTCCTGGTCGAGCCCGACGGCGTCCTGTTCCTGGGCGACATCGACCTGACCGGCTTCGGCCCGTACTACGGGGACGCCTGGTCCGACCTGGAAGCCTTCGAACGCTCGCTCGAACTCGTGCGCGAGATCGAGGCGACCCACTACGTCACCGGCCACCACATCGGTCTCCTCGATGACCGCGCCGCCTTTCTCGACCGTCTCGACCGCTACGTGGCCCGCATAGCCGACCGCGAACGGCGCCTGCTCGAGTACCTGGCCGAGCCGCGAACGATGGACGACATCGTCGCGCACCGCTTCGTCTACCGCCCGCATGACCGGGGGGCCGGCATTCCGAAGGCGGAGCGGCACAGTGCGCGGCTTCACCTCGACCGCCTGGAGCGCGCCGGCCGGGTCGAGCGCAGCGGCGGCACGTACCGAGCGCCGCGCTGACGTTCCCGCGTCGGGAATGAAACGGCCGCTTCGGAGGTCTATACTGCTGATCCCGTCTCGTTCGGCGGGCGGCTGAGAGAGTTGGTAGCCCGTCAGGCAGGAGGTTGAATTGACGCTCAAGACACTGGCTCCGCGAGTACTCCGTGTTGCGGTTCTGATTGGGGCCATGCTTGCCGCCACCTCGCCGGCAGTCGCGGAGGACGCGGTGTCGGTGGACCATCTGCTCGAACCCGACACGATTCATCCGGCGACCGCGGACCAGTTCCGCGCCGTGCTTGAGCACCACCGCGGAAAGGTCGTCGTGGTGAACTACTGGGCGACCTGGTGCATCCCGTGCCTCCAGGAGCTGCCCGAGCTCGATCTCCTGCAGGAGCGGTACGGCGAGCGCGGTCTCGTTGTGCTCGCCGTTTCGATGGACGACCCGGACAAGCTCGAGGATCGGGTGCGTCCCTTCTTCGCCAAGCGCGCGCCCGGCCTCGTGTCCTACCTTGCGTCGGCCGGCGACAACTCGGTCGATTTCGTCATGGCGTTCGATCCGGAGTGGCCCGGTGCGCTGCCGACGACGATGTTCTTCGACCGCGGCGGCGAACTGACCAACATCCATCTCGGACGGATGCTGTACGCGGAGTTTGAGGAAGCCGTCCTCGAACTGCTCGAAGCCGGCGAGGGATCCTGACCGGCGGGGGACCGCCCCCAAGGTCGGTCTCGACCGGGCTTCATGTGCCGGCGGCTGGGAAGCAGCCGGCGGTTTCTCTTGTTCTCCGCCTGGCGGCTGTCGCCAGGTGTTGTCCGATAAGGAGCTGTGATGTCTGGATCTGCCTTTGAACACTTCGATTTCGCGGACGACTGGGGTCCCGAGAAGGTCGTCACCGTCTACGAGCCCCGCTGCGGCCTGGAGGGGATCGTCGTCATCGACAACAGCGCCGCCGGGCCCACGATGGGCGGCATCCGCATGGCCGCGGACGTGACCGTGGAGGAGGTGTGCCGGCTGGCGCGGGCCATGACCTGGAAGAACGCCATGGCGCGTCTGCGTCACGGCGGCGGCAAGGCGGGCATCCGGGCGAATCCGCGGACGGCCAACCGTGAGGCCCTGATTCGGCAGTTCGGCCGCGCGATCCGCCAGTTGACGGACTACATCCCGGCCCCCGACATGGGGACGAACGAGACGGCGATGGCCTGGATCCGCGACGAGGGGGGCCGCTCCGTCGGCCTGTCCAGGTCTCTCGGCGGGATTCCGCTCGACGAAAGCGGCTCGACCGGCTTCGGCCTCGCCATCGCCGCCGAGGTGGCCGAAGAGGCGGGCGTGGTCGCGCTCGAGGGCGCCACCGTCTCGATCCAGGGCTTCGGCAACGTCGGGCGGCCGGCGGCCCGGTTCTTGGCCGAGCGGGGTGCGCGGCTCGTCTCGGTCACCGATCTCGACGGCACGATCCACGATCCGGACGGCATCGACATCGACGAACTCGTGGCGACGATGGACGCGACCGGCGGCGTCACCGCGTATCCGCGGGGCCGCCGCATCGAAGGCGATTCCTTCCTGGACCTGGAGGTCGACTTCTTCGTGCCGGCCGCGCGCCCCGACGTGATCGACAGCGCCAACGCCGGACGCGTCGGCTGCAAGGTGGTGCTCCAGGGCGCGAACATCCCGGTGACGCCGGCGGGCGAGCGGATTCTCCACGACCGCGGCGTCCTCTCGATTCCCGACTTCGTGGCCAATGCCGGCGGCATCATCTGCGGCGCCGTCGAGTACGCGGGCGGCTCCGAGCGGCAGGCGTTCGAGAGGATCGAGGACACGGTGCGCCAGAACACACGGGAAGTGCTGGAACTGGCCCGGGCCGAGGACTGCCTCTTGCGCGAAGCGGCGATGAACATCGCCCAGCGCCGGGTCTCGGAAGCGATGGCCTACCGCCGCGCCGACTGACCCACGCTGTAGCCTGCGGCGCATGAGAGCTCACAACGTACTGGCCGAACCGGCCGTCGACCGGCGCTCGGAGCGGCGCGGCGACGCCGACTGGCTGGCGCGGAGGCTGGCGGATCCGAGCAGTCAGTTGACCGCGGTCTGGCGCGAGCGCAGCCTGGTCTTCGACGCTCACACCGGAGACCGCGGGCCGGTGCCCGGCACGGTGGCGACCGTCGAGGCGGCCGGGCTTGTCGACGGGGCGGAGGACGTCGTGTTCCTGGGCGAAGCGGAGGGCGTCGCCTACTTCTCGGTCGACCTCTCCGATCGGGAAGATCCGCTCGCCGGTCCGCTCAGGGGCGCCGGCCGTTTCGTCGAACTGCGGCAGGTCGGGGCGGCGATGAGCGGCCGCGGCGCCAACCTGCTCGCCTATGCGCGCGCCATGGCCACGTGGCATCGCCGCCACCGCTTCTGTGGCCAGTGCGGCGCCGCGACCGAGAGCCGCAACGCCGGCCACCTGCGCGTTTGCACGGCGTGCGGCATCGAGCACTTCCCACGCACGGACCCGGCCGTCATCATGCTGGTCCACACCGAGGCCGGCGACGGCGGCTCCTGCCTGCTGGGCCGGCAGGCCTCCTGGCCGCCGGGCATGTTTTCGGCGCTGGCCGGTTTCGTCGAGCCCGGCGAGAGCCTGGAGAGCGCGGTCGCGCGCGAGGTCCGGGAGGAAACCGGCATCGCCGTCGATACGGTCCGTTACCACTCTTCCCAGCCCTGGCCGTTCCCGACCTCGATCATGCTCGGCTTCTACGCCACCTCGCCCGGCGGCGACGTGCAGGTGGACACCGAGGAACTGGAACAGGCGGTGTGGGCGACCCGCTCGGAGCTGGAGTACGCGCTCCGCGCCCGTGAAGTCCGCCTGCCGCCGCCGTTCTCCATCGCCCGCCGGTTGATCGACGGCTGGCTCCGCGCCGAGCGCTGAGCGCTCGCGTAGCATTGTCGGTCCATGACTCTCGACTCCACGAACGGCGGCACGTCGTCGGTCGCGGTCATCGACCGCCTCGGCCGGCCGGTGCGCGACCTGCGCATCTCCGTCATCGACCGCTGCAACTTCCGCTGCACCTTCTGCATGCCGGCGGACCGGGAGTACAGGTTCCTGCCCCGTGCGGAGCTGATGACGTTCGAGGAGATCGAGCGCCTGGTGCGGCTCTTCGTGCGGCTCGGCGTCCGCAAGCTGCGGCTGACCGGCGGCGAGCCCCTGCTGCGCCGGGACATCGAGGAACTGGTCCGGCTGCTGGCTGCGGTCCCCGGAGTCGAGGACCTCGCCCTGACCACCAACGGCGCGCTGCTGGCGAAGAAGGCGGAGGCGCTCGCGGAGGCCGGTCTCAACCGGGTCACGGTCAGCGTCGAGTCCCTGCATGACGACGTCTTCGGCCGCGTCACGGGACTGGGTCACGGCGTCGGCCAGGTTCTCGAAGGCATCGACGCCGCGGCGGACGCGGGCCTCGGCCCGGTCAAGATCAACACGGTCGTCATGAAGGGCACGAACGAGGACGAGATCGCCGACATCGCTGGCTACTTCAAGGAGCGCGGCCACATCGTCCGCTTCATCGAGTTCATGGATGTCGGCACCGTGAACGACTGGAGCCTCGACCAGGTCATCACCGCCTCGGAGATCGCCGACCGCATCGCCGAACGCTGGCCGTTCGAACCGGTCGACCGCGCCCAAGCCAGCGACGTCGCCGAACGCTTCCGCTACCTCGACGACGGCGTCGAGTTCGGTGTCATTCCCTCGATCAGCCGCCCCTTCTGCGGCGACTGCGCCAGAGCCCGCCTCTCCTCCGACGGCCGCCTCTACACCTGCCTCTTCGCCGACACCGGCCCCTCCCTCCGCGACCGCCTCCGCGCCGGCGCCACCGACGACGAGCTACTCGCCTTTCTCGCCGCCCACTGGCGCCAGCGGGAAGACCGCTACTCCGAGATCCGCGCCGAACGCCTCCGCGCCGGCCTGCAGCCGGCTCCCCAGCGCGTCGAGATGTTCCGCATCGGCGGCTGAACGTCGTCGGACGCACCCGCCTGCCGGCGGGGCCGGAGGGGAGGGTCCCAGCGGCCGCTCACGCTTTCTGAGTGAATGGAAGGTTGGCGCTCGCTGCGGTCGGCTGCGCTCCGGTTGGGCGTCGGTTCATGTGAGTGTGTCGGCCGTCGCTTGCCGACAGCCTCGCTGGGACCCTCCCCTCCGACCCCGCCGGCAGGCTGGAGGTTGCCGGGCATCGGTGGCTGCGTGCCGGTAACTTCCGATCGAGTACCAGAAAGCGGCAGAGTTCTCGTCTAGATCAGTAGAGGGACGTGACGACGGCGGGCCCCACCTCCAAGATCTACACGCCGAACCGACTGTTAGGCTCCAACCAGATGACGACCTTCGACACGCTCGCGGCTGCCCGGACTCTCGAAGGCGCCGGTATGGACCCGGCGCAAGCCGCGGCAGTGACCGAGACGATCCGGTCCGCCTCTACGGAGGGAGTCGCGACTCGATCCGACCTGGCCGCGTTGCGCGGTGAGTTGAGCGAGTTGCGCGGCGACCTGGGCGCGATGGAGGCTCGTCTCACGTGGCGCATGGTGTTGGTCGCTGGCGCAGTCACGGCCTTGGTCACCGCACTGGATCGCCTGCTCGCCTAGGCACTTCCGGACCCGCTTCAGGCGGCCGCGGCCGCATCCGACCGTAAACGCTTCACTTAGGCGAATTCCGGTACAGTGCCGCGCATGTGTAGCCGCAAGATCGGGGCGGTCGCGTGAGTACCCGTCCGCTGCTGGCGGCGGCGGAGGGGGAGCGGGACCGCAAGGCTGAGCACATCCGGCTGGCGCTGGATCGGCGCATGCAGGTCGAGCGCAGCTACTTCGACGATTACCGCTTCGAGCACCGGGCGCTGCCCGAGATCGACTTCGAGGACGTGCGGATCGGCACCGGGTTCCTGGGCCGGGACTTGAAGACGCCGCTGCTCATCTCCTGCATGACGGGCGGCACCGGGGTTGCCGAGCGGATCAACCGGCGCCTGGCCGAGGCAGCGGAAGCTGAGGGGGTTGCTCTGGGTGTGGGTTCGCAGCGCAAGGCGATCGACGATCCGGAGACCGCGGCGACGTTCCGGGTCCGGGAGTTCGCACCCGGCGTGCCGATCCTGGCCAATCTGGGTGCGGTGCAACTGAACTACGGCTACGGCATCGACGAATGCCGCCGGGCCATCGACATGGTCGAGGCCGACGCCCTGGTGCTGCACCTGAACGCGCTGCAGGAGGCGCTGCAGCCGGAGGGGCAACTGAACTTCCGCGGGCTGCTGCCGAAGATCGCACGGGTGGTCGAGGCGCTGGACGTACCGGTGGTGGTCAAGGAGATCGGTTGCGGCATCTCGGCCGCGGTCGGCCGGCAACTCGCCAACGTCGGCGTCCGGATCGTGGACACGGCCGGAGTGGGAGGCACGAGCTGGGCCCGCATCGAGGCGGCCCGGGCCGACGAGGTGGCGCTCGGCGAACGCTTCGCCGACTGGGGAGTGCCGACACCGGAGTCGATCCGCCAGTTGGCGGCGGTGCCCGGCGTCGAGGTGATCGGCAGCGGCGGCATCCGCTCCGGCGTCGACGCGGCCAAGGCGCTGGCCTTGGGTGCCGACATCGCGGGCATGGCGTTTCCGTTCCTGGAGGCGGCCAACAGATCGACCGAGGCGGTCGTCGACCGCATCTCCCGCACCGCCTTCGAGCTCCGTACCTGCATGTTTTGCACCGGCGCCGCTGACCTCGTGGCGTTGCGCCGGGTGCCACTCCTGAAGGAGACGGGCGATGGCTGATCGGCTGGTTTCCGGCTCTGAACTGGCGCCCGAACTCGAGGCCGCGGCCGCCGAGATCGCCGGCTCGGAGCGCGGCTTCCACAGGCCGCCGCCCGGCCTCGACGCGGCGGGGCAGGCCGCGGTGCGGCGCCGGGCTCTCGACCTGGCGACCGGCAGCGGCCCGCTCACGGCGATCGGCAGCTACGCCCTGGACGGCGAACGGGCTTCCACCCAGAACTGTGAGAACTTCATCGGCGCCGCCCAGGTGCCGATGGGCGTGGCCGGGCCGGTTCACGTACGGGGAAGCGAGATCGACGGCACCGTCTGCGTGCCGATGGCGACCACCGAGGGGGCGCTGCTCGCCAGCGTGAACCGCGGCTGTCGCGCGATCACTGCCGCGGGCGGCGCCACCGTGTTCGTCGAGGACGTGGGCATGACGCGGGCGCCGGTCTTCCGCACCACGGGGATCGACGAGACGAGGCGGCTGCTCGAGTGGCTGGAAGAGAACGAGGAGAGGATCCGCGCCAAGGCGCAGGAGACGAGCCGTTACCTGAAGCTTCTGGAGATCCGCCCATCGGTGGTCGGCAGCACGGTGTTTCTGCGCTTCCGCTTCGCCACCGGTGACGCGATGGGCATGAACATGGTGACGATCGCCTGCGACCGGCTCGTGTCGGAGCTGATCGAGCCGGAGACCGGCGCTCAGTGCGTGGCGCTGTCGGGGAACTACTGCGTCGACAAGAAACCGTCCGCAGTCAACTATCAGCTCGGTCGCGGCAAGCGGATTCACGCCGAGGTGGTGCTGGACGAGACGACCGTGCGCAAGGTCCTCAAGTCGGAGGCGAAGGCGCTCCAGGACGTGGCCTACCGCAAGAACCTGCTCGGCTCCGTGGCGGCCGGCGCGCTCGCCTTCAACGCCCAGTTCGCCAACGTGCTCGCGGCGGTCTTCGTCGCCTGCGGCCAGGACCTTGCCCACGTCGTCGAAGGCGCGATGGGCGTCGCCTCGTTCGAGGCGCGGGAAGACGGCTCGGTCTACGCGTCCGTCTACATGCCGGACTGCCCGCTGGCCGCGATCGGCGGCGGCACCGGTCTCGACACCCAGCGCGAGGCGCTCGACGTGATGGGCGTGCGGCCCGACCCGGAGCGACCGGGCGCGGCGGTCCGCCGGCTGGCCGAGATCGTCGGCGCCGTCGTTCTGGCCGGTGAACTGTCCCTGACCGCGGCGTTTACCTCGCGCGACCTGGCGCGGGCCCACGAGCGGCTGGGCCGCTCAGGCGCGGCACGCGCGGGGTGAACCGGAAGCGCCGGCGTAGATGCCGCCTGTCGGCGGTCCGGTGGGGAGGGTCCCATCGGCCGCTCGCGCTCCTTGTGTGGATGGGAGGCTGGCGCTCGCTCCGCTCCGCTCGCTCCGGTCGGGCTCGGTTTGGCGGGCGTTCGCGGAAGTCGCTCGCTCCGAGTCCGATGGGGACCCTCCCCACCGGACCGCCGACAGGCTCGATACCGTCGGGCTTTCGGGTCGTTGTATGACCGGTCTGGTGGCATCTGCGGTGCGGTTGAGCCTGCCGGGCAAGGTGATCCTGATGGGGGAGCATGCGGCCGTCTATGGAAGGCCGGCGGTCGTGGCGGCGGTGGGCCTGCGCCTCGCCGTTGAGGCTCGTTGCGATTCGATGGATGTCGGCCGGGTCGGCCTGGACTTGCCCGACCTGGGTCTTCAGGAAGAGCACACGTGGCGGGCGCTCGAGGACTTCACGAACCGCGCCCGCAGTCGATGGCGCAGGTTCGAAGCGGGCGACGTGTCGTTCAGACCGGCGGACGACCAAAGTGCCCTGGTCCGGATCGCGGTCGGTGAAGCAGCGGAATCTTTGCCACCGGCGGTTTCGAAACGGCTGCGACGATGCGGGTTGGAGTTGCGGTTGCGGTCCCAGCTTCCGGTTGGTGCTGGCCTAGGCAGCTCGGCCGCGGCCGCGGTTGGAGTGGTTGCTGCCGTCCGAGCACTGGCAGGGAGCCCGGTTCGCTCACCCGACGATCTCGCCGCAATCGAGGCGGCGGCGCTGGAAGTCGAGCGGCGGCAGCACGGTTTTCCGTCGGGGATCGATAGCGGAACGGTGCTGCGCGGTGGCGTCCTGCTCGTCCGCCGTGAAGGGGGCGAGTTGCGATTCGACGACTTGCCGCGGCCGGAGTGGCTTGCCGGCGCGATCAGGATCCTCGACAGCGGGACGCCCGGCCAGACCACGGGCGCGGTGGTCACGGCGGTGCGCCGGCGCTACGACGAGGAACCTGAGCGAACGTCCGCCCTGTTCGACCACATCGAGGCGGCGGTCGAGGCCTTTCGCGCGGCGCTTCGGGATGGCGGGCAGCGGGATGCGGCGGCGGCAATCGCCGACGGTCATCGCGCCCTGGTCGAACTCGGCGTGGTGCCGCCGGCGGTCGCTCGCAGGATCGCGTCGGTGGAAAGTGCCGGGGGCGCGGCGAAGATCTCCGGGGCCGGGGCTCTCGGAGGCGAGTCGGCCGGCGCCCTGATCTGCATGCTCGGCGGCCGGTCGGCCGAGACGGTCGACGGAATCTCGGACCTCGAGCCCGTGAACGCGGCGATCGGTGCCGGAGGCCTCAGGTTCGAGAGTCGTCCAGTCGATCGACTGTAGGCTCCGGGCCCATGAACTCCGCGTTGGAACCGGCCCATGAGCCCGGGCCCGTGACGGCCGAGGCGCCTTCGAACATCGCCTTCATCAAGTACTGGGGCGCCCGCGATCTCGAGGAACCGGTTCCGTTCAACCGGTCGTTGTCGATGACGCTGGATGCCTGCCGGTCGATCTGCTCGGCGTCTCCCCTGGCCGACGGACGGGACGACGAGATCGTCTGGGTGCGCGGGTCTTCTGACCCGCCGCCGCCGAAGGCGGCTTCAAAACGCCGGCCGAAGGCCGACCGATTTGGCGAAGGGGTCGAGGCCGCCGCGAAAGCGCCGCCGGCCTTCGTCGAACGCACGAGGCGGCACCTGGACCGGTTGCGCGAGTGGTCGCGGCGGACGGCGGCGCCGTACACGGGTGGGTTCCGGATCGAGACCGGCAACACGTTCCCGGCGGCGGCCGGGATCGCCTCTTCCGCCTCGGGCTTCACCGCCCTGACCCTCGCCGTGACGGCCGCCATGGGCTTCGACCTGCCGCCGCGGACCCTGTCCGCGCTGTCGCGGAGCAGCGGCTCGGGTTCTGCCGCGCGCTCGGCCTACGGCGGTTACGTGGAGTGGCCCGACGGGGACGACAACAGCGCGGTTCAGGTCCTGGACGAGGATGCCTGGCAGCTCTGCGACGTGGTCGCCGTCGTCGAGACCGGCGCCAAGAAGGTGTCTTCACGCGACGGGCACCAGCTCGCGGTCAGCAGTCCGTACTTCGCGCCGCGTCTGGGCGCGCTCGAGGAGCGCCTGGAACAGGTGCGCCTGGCGCTCAGGCAGCGCGACTTCGAGGCCCTGGGACCGGCGGTCGAGGAGGAGGGGATCGACCTCCACCTGATCGCGATGTCGTCCAGGCCTCCGGTGTACTACTGGACACCGGGCACGATCGAGGTGCTGGCCACAGTCCGCGATCTGCGCACGGACGGCGTCGCCGCCTACGCCACGATGGATGCCGGCGCGAACGTCCACGTGATCTGCCAGCCGGCCGACGAAGCGCGGGTGGCGGAGCGGCTCCTGGCTCTCGGCAGCGTCGAGCTGGTCCTGCGAGACCGCACCGGCGGCCCGCCGGCGTGGCGCCGCGGAGCCGAACGTTGAGTGCGGCCGCCTCCGCGAGCACGGCGGACGGGCGGCTGGATGTCACCCTGGTCAAGCTCGGCGGCAGCCTGATCACGGACAAGGCGAAGCCGCGCACGGTCGCGAAGGAACACCTGCGGCGGCTGTCGGCCGAGATCGCGGCCGGTTGGTCGGGGGACGGCCTCGTGGTCGGTCACGGCAGCGGTTCCTTCGGCCACCCGGAGGCCCGCGCCGCAGGCCTCGCCGGCGGCAGCGGCGGCTCCCGTCCGGACCGGGACCTGGACCGGATGGGCGTCGCGCGCACGCAGTCCGCGGCCATCGAACTCCACAGGCAGGTCGTTGGAAGTCTGGTCGAGGCCGGCGTGCCGGCCTACTCGCAATTGCCGTCCGGCTTCCTGACCGCCTGTGACGGGGAACCTGACGGACCGCCGCCCGCACCGCTTGCCGCGGCACTGCGGGAGGGCCTGGTGCCGGTCACGATGGGCGACGTTGTCGTGGACCGCACCCGCGGGGCCTCGATCGCGTCGACGGAGGCGGTGTTCGAGTTCCTGGCCCGCGCCCTGGTGCCGCTCGGTATCGAGGTGCGTCGGGCGGTGTGGCTCGGCGCCACGGCCGGCGTTCTGGACGGCGCCGGCGGGCTCGTTCCCCGCATCGACGCGGCGAACATCGGCGCGGTGTCGGAGGCTGCCGGCGGCTCGCCGGCGGTCGATGTCACCGGCGGCATGGAGCATCGCCTGGCGACCGCGTGGGCGCTGGCGCGGCGCGGCGTCGAATCGCTCATCGTCGACGGGCGCCGGCCCGGCCTTCTCGAGTCGGTGCTGCGGCAGCCGGACGGGGAGGCGGTGCGCGCCGGTACACTGGTGCGCTCGAGCGAGGTCGAAGATGCGCGCCAGTAGCACCGTCGAGGACTACCTGAAGTGCATTTTTCTGGCGGAGCACGAAGCCCGGTTGGAGGGCGCGGAACTCGTGCCGATGGGGCGGATCGCGGCGCGCCTCAAGGTGGCTCCCGCCTCGGTCACGGCGATGATGAAGACCCTCGCCGAGTCCGGTTTGATCGCCTACGAACCGTACAGCGGCGTCCGACTCCTGCCGGCGGGTCGCAAGCTGGCGACGCACGTGCTCAGGCGGCATCGGCTGATCGAGCTCTTCCTGGTCAACGTGATGGGCTTCGACTGGAGTGAGGTCCACTCCGAGGCCGAGTTGCTCGAGCACTCCGTTTCGGGGCGGATGATCGAGCGGATGGACGAGATGCTCGGCCATCCATCGGTGGATCCCCACGGCGACCCGATTCCAAGCGCTGACGGTCATATAGAACTCGTCGATCATCCGAGCCTGTTGAAGTGCACCTTGAACCGGGTCGTCGAGGTGGTCCGGGTGACCGACCAGAACGCCGAGTTCCTGCGCTTCGCGGAGCGCGAAGGGTTGATGCCCGGCAGCCTGGTCGAGGTGGCGGCACGCGACGAAACGGCCGGCAGCGTTGCCGTGGTCTCGGATGCGCGCGAGTTCAGCCTGGGCTTTCCCGCCGCGTCCAAGGTGCTCGTGCGGGAAGCCGCAAGCTAGTCGTTGCCGGCGGCGACGACGAAGAGCGGTTGGCCGCCGTCGACCGTCTGGCCGACATCGACGAGGAGTTGTTCGAGTCGGCCGTCGATCTCCGACAGGATCTCGTTCTCCATCTTCATCGCTTCGAGCACGACCACGCCCTGCCCCGAAGTCACCTCTTCGCCCTCGGCCGCGAGCACGGCCGTGACGCGGCCGGGCATGTAGGCGGTCGCCTCGAACGTGCCGCCGGCTCCCTGCTGGGTCGCTTCTCCGAGAGCATGCGAACGGGGGTCGATCACCCTCAGCTCGGCGCCGTCGACGTCGTAGACGCCGTTGCCGAGCGAGCGGACGCTCTGCGTCGCCTGACGGCCGTTGACGATCACGCTCAGCACGTCCAGCCGGCCCAGCGTGGCGGCGTCCACCCGGTACTCGCGGTCGTCGACGGCGACGGTCCAGTGGCCCTTCGCTTCGGCGCGGACTTCGACGCGGACCTCCTCGGCGGAGCGGGCGACGATCAGTTCCAAGTCGTCGCCCTCCGGGCGTCGCGCCGCGCCGCGAACAGCCAGTTCGACCGTGGAGCGCTGTCGCCGGCTGCGGCCCCGGTTCCGTTCGCCTCGGCCCGTTTCAGGTGGGCGAGGACGGCGGCGAGGACGGGAAGGTCGGCCTCCAGGGCGTCTTCGTTCGGCGCGGCCGGCCGCAGCTCGCCGCTCTCGAGCTTGCGGTCCAGCATCGAGATGTCCATGTTGCCGGTCATGAAGTCCTCGTCCGCGAGGAGTTGCTCGAAAAGGGGCAGGTTGGTGCGGATGCCCTCCACCCGGGTTTCGGCGAGCGCCCGCCTGAGGCGGGCCAGAGCGTCGCTCCGGTCGCGCCCCCAGACGATCAGCTTGGCCAGCATCGGGTCGTAGTGAATCGTCACCTCGCCGCCCTCGTAGACGCCGCAGTCGTTGCGAACGCCCGGGCCCTCCGGCAACTGGAGCAGTTCGATGCGCCCGGGTGAAGGAGCGAAGTTGCGGAACGGATCCTCCGCGTACAGGCGGACCTCGACCGCGTGCCCATAGGGCTCCATGCCGTTCTCCAGCGCCTCGGGCAGCGGTTCGCCGGCGGCGATGTCGAGCTGGGCGGCGACGATGTCGATGCCCGTGACCAGCTCGGTCACGGGATGCTCGACCTGGATCCTCGTGTTCATCTCCAGGAAGTAGAACTCTCCCTGGGGATCGAGCAGGAACTCCACCGTGCCCGCGCCGACGTAGTTGACGGCGGCCGCGGCGCGGACAGCCGCTTCGCCCATGCGGCGGCGGAGATCCGCGTCGACGACGGGCGACGGCGCCTCTTCGACTACTTTCTGGTGCCGTCGTTGCAGTGAGCACTCCCGTTCGCCGAGGGAGACGATCCGTCCGTGCCGGTCGCCGAGGATCTGGATCTCGACGTGGCGCGGCCGCTCGACGAAGCGCTCGATGTAGACCGAGGCGTCATCGAAGCTGGCGCCGGCCTCCGAGGTCGCGCCCCGGAAGGCCGCTTCGAGCTCGCTCTCCTCGCGCACCAGCCGCATCCCCTTGCCGCCGCCGCCGGCGGAGGCCTTGAGCATCACCGGATATCCGATCTCGCTTGCCGCTTCGCGAGCCGCTTCGGCGGAGGGGAGGGGATCGGTGCCTCCCGGGACGATGGGTACGCCGGCGGCGGTCATCAGGCGCCGGCTCTCGATCTTCGAGCCCATCGCGGCGATCGCCGCGGAGGGCGGCCCGATGAAGGTGATGCCGCGTTCCTCGCAGAGGCGCGCGAAACCCGCGTTCTCGGAGAGAAAGCCGTAGCCGGGGTGGATCGCGTCGGCGCCGATGGAGGCGGCGAGGTCAACGATCTTCCCGGCCTGGAGGTAGCTCTCGATCGAGGGCGCGGGGCCGATGCAGTGGGCCTCGTCCGCCATCTGCGTGGCGAGACCAGCGCGGTCCGCGTCCGAGTAGACGGCGACCGAGACGATGCCGCGCTCGCGGAGCGCCCGGATCACCCGCACCGCGATTTCGCCGCGGTTCGCGACGAGCACCTTCTTCAGGCCGTTCTTCATGCCAGAGCGTGCATCCTACGCTGCCGAAGGGCGATAGTGTCTGACCGGGCCAACGGAACAGGAGGTGTGTCAATGCAATGCAGTCTCGGACCGGGAGCTTCGGCCAGCGGCAACTGGGATCCCCTGATCACCAGGAAGTCCGTGATGCGGTCCGGCCTGGCCGCGCTGCTCGTCGCTCCCTTCACGGTGTCGTCGCTGGCTGCGGGGCGCGGCCAGGAATCCGGAGGCTCGGAGGCCGAGTCGTCGGACCGGGCCGAAGGTCGGGGCGCCACGGACGAAGAGATCGTCCTCGGTGTGTCCGCCGCCTTCTCCGGTCCGTCCAGGGGTCTCGGCACGGAGCTCTACCGCGGCGCCATGGCCTACTTCAACCATGTGAACGACAACGGCGGCATCGAGGGCCGCAGGGTCAGCCTGAAGTTGTACGACGACGGCTATCAGCCCGATCCGTGCGTTCAGAACACGATGAGGCTGATGCTGGAGGACAAGGTGTTCCTCCTGTTCGGCTACGTGGGGACGCCGACCGTGACCCGGGTCCTTCCGATCCTCAAGAAGTTCCAGGACGAGAGCATCTTCCTGTTCTTCCCGTTCACCGGCGCCCAGCCGCAACGGGAGCCGCCCTACGGCGACTTCGCGTTCAACCTGCGTGCCTCCTACAACCAGGAGACGGCGGGGTTGGTGGACAACCTGGTGGAGATCGGCAGGCGCCGAATCGCCGTCTTCTACCAGATCGACGCGTACGGGCGGAGCGGCTGGGCCGGCGTCAGGGCGGCGCTGGCGAAGCATGGCGAGCGGCTCGCGGGCGAGGCGACCTACAGCCGGGGTGAGAAGTTCACCGGCAGCATGAGGAAGCAGGTCGAGATCCTTCAGGGCGTCTCGCCGGACGCCGTCATCTGCATCGGCGCCTACGCAGCCTGCGCCGCGTTCGCGCGCGATGCCGTCGACCTGGGACTCGACGTGCCGATCGCCAACCTGTCCTTCGTCGGCAGCGAGAACCTGCTGAAACTCCTGACCGAGGGGCAGGACGACGCCGAGAGATACACCCGGCAGTTGATCAACTCCCAGGTGGTCCCCAGCTACGAGGACACCTCGATCCCGGCGGTCCAGGAGTATCGGGACCTGATGGCGCGTTACGACCCCCAGGTTCCGGCCGACCTGGTGCACGAGGAGTACGCGCCGTTCGCGCACAGCTTCGGCAGCCTCGAGGGGTTCCTGAACGCCAAGCTGATGGGGGAGATTCTGCGGCGGCTGGGGCCGAACCCGGACCGTGCGGGGTTGGAGGAGGCGGTCTTCTCGATCGAGGACTTCGACCTCGGAATCAGCGAACGCGTGTCCTTCGGTCCCGACCGGCGCCAGGGGCTCCAGAGCGTCTACCACACCGTCGTCGAGGACGGCCGCTTCGTTCCGCTCGACGACTGGGGCGCCAGGTTCGGCTGAGATGAGAATTCGCAGGCTGTTCAAGTGGACGAGGTTCGGCATCTTCGCCGTCTTCGGCCTGATCGTCCTGTCGACCTCGATTCTCTGCATCTACACCGTCGACACCGAGCTGTCGGCGGAGTACGAGGTCAACACCCAGAACATCGCCAAGACGATCGCGGACTCGAGTGCCGGCATTCTGCTGAACCAGAATCTCGCGACGTTGCAGTCGCTGGTCGACCAGTTTCTCGAGGTTCAGGGCATCCGGTACATCTACATCACCAGCGAGACCGGCGAGTTCCTGGCGCACACCTTCGTTCCCGGTATCCCGGAGGAGATCCTCGAGAGCGAGCACAGCAACACGGCGCCGGTTGAGCGGAGCCTGCCCGGGATGGGCGACTTCATCGAGGTCGGCAGCCCGATCCTGGCCGGTGTCGCCGGTACGGTCCACGTCGGCATGGACCTCGACGTCGTCGCGCTCAAGATCCAGCGGGCGATCGGCCAGCAGGTCTACCTGATCAGCGTCATGCTGGTCCTCGGCGTGCTGGCGTCGATCTGGTTCGTCAACCTGGCCGCCAAGCCGCTGGGCGAACTCCTCGCCTACGCCGTGGAACTGGCCAGGGACGGAGAGAAGGACCAGCTTGGCGAGCGCGACATCCTGGCGCGCGACGACGAGGTGGGTCACCTGGCGCGGCTGTTCCTCCATGTGTCGAGGCAGGGCGCCGGCCGTGGCCTGCCGGCGGGCACCTCCGGCACGGAGTAGTTCCGGAGTGCGGGTCCCCAGAACCGTCATCGCGCTGCTCTGCACGACGCTCCAGTTGTGCTTCGGCACGGTGTACGCCTGGAGCTTCTTCCAGACGATGCTGGTCCGGCAGGCGGGGTGGACCTTCTCGCAGACGGCCTGGGCCTTCAGCATCACGATCTTCACGCTGGGTGTGTCGGCGGCCTGGGCCGGCCAGGTGCTGCCGCGGTGGGGCCCCAGGAAGCTCGCCGTGATCGGCAGCATCCTGTTCTCGGGCGGCTACGTGATCGCGGCGGCCGCCCTGCGCCTGGACATGCTGCCGCTGTTCTACATCGGCTATGGGGTGGTCGGCGGCGCCGGCATCGGCCTCGGCTACGTGACGCCGGTCGCGACGGTGGCCAAGTGGTTCCCGGACCACAAGGGGCTGGTCACGGGGATCGTCGTCATGGGCTTCGGCGTCGGCGCCTTCCTGCTCAGCAAGGGACTGGCGCCTCTGCTGGTGCTGCGCACGGGCGAGGACCTGTCCCAGGTCTTCCTCTGGCTCGGCATCACCTTCGCCTGCCTGCTGATCCCCTGCAGCCTGCTGCTGAGCGATCCGCCCGTCCCCTCGGATCTGGTGAAGTCCGTCGCCGGGCCTGCCGCGGAGACGGCGCCCGCGGAAGACGACACGGCCGTCAGGACCTACCTCGGTTCCCAGCAGTTCGTCTTCATGTGGATCGTCTTCTTCTTCAACATCGCCGCCGGCATCACCGTGATCAGCTTCCAGTCCGAACTGCTCCAGGAGGTCTGGGGTCTCTCCGATCCCTCGCTCGAGCCGGCGACCCTGGCGGAGTACGGGGCCACGCTGATTGCGATCAGTTCGCTTTGCAACGGGGTGGGCAGGCTGTTCTGGGGCCTCCTGTCGGACCGCATCGGCCGGGTGAAGGTGTTCCGGATTCTGCTCGCCAGCCAGATGGTCGTGTTCGGCGTGCTGATGACCGAAACGAATCCCTGGATCTTCTCGATCCTTGTCTGCTACGTCCTGCTCTGCTTCGGCGGCGGGTTCGCCACGATGCCGCCTTTCGTTCTGGACGTGTTCGGTTCGCGGAAGATGTCCTCGATCTACGGCGCCGTGCTGACGGCGTGGGCGGCCGCCGGGATCGTCGGCCCGGTCTATCTGGGCTATCTCAAGGATGTCTACCCCGACCGCGCGGTCATGTACTGCTTCCTGGTCGGGATCCTCATGCTGGGTGGCGGCTTCCTCTTCTCCTACCTGCTGACCGACGACCGGATGCGCCTGGGACGGCCGACGCTCGAAGGAACCCTTCGCGAGTTCGGGATCCCCGTTTCCGGGCGGGGTTAGCGGGCCGCCCGTGCCGCTCTTCAGGTCGCTCCGGCCGGCCCAGTGGAGCAAGAACGTATTCGTGCTGGCGCCGGCGATGTTCGCCGGCAGCCTCCTGGATCGCGGCACGCTGGGGGCGTCGGCGATCGCCTTCGTCGCCTTCTGCGCCGCCGCCAGCGCGGTCTACCTGTTCAACGACATCCGGGACCGCGAGCAGGACCGCCGCCATCCCCGCAAGCGGTTGCGGCCGGTGGCGTCCGGTGCCGTGGGCACGGCGCCCGCCGCCGCGACGGGTGTCGCGCTTGGCGCCGCCGCCCTGTTGGCGGCCTGGACGCTCAACCGGGAGACGGCGCTTCTGGTCGGTCTCTATCTGCTGGCGAACCTGCTCTACAGCCTGTGGTTGAAGGAGGTCGTGATCGTCGACGTGATGGTGCTGGCGAGCGGCTACGTCATCCGGGTGGTGGTTGGAGCGACCGCCGTCGGGGTGACGGTCTCCGCCTGGCTGCTGCTGTGTACGGTCTTTCTGTCGCTGTTCCTGGGATTCTCCAAGCGCCGCCACGAACTCGTGCTCCTTCCGGACGACGCCGGCGAGCAGCGGGCGGTTCTCGATCACTACAGCCCGACCTTCCTGGACCAGATGATGAACGTCGTGACGGCTTCGACTCTGCTGTCCTACGCCCTCTACACGACCGCCGACGAAACCGTCATGCGCTTTGGCGACTACGGCCTGGTGTGGACCGTTCCGTTCGTGCTGTTCGGCATCTTCCGTTACCTGTACCTGATCCACCAGGCCGACAACCCGAAACAGCGGAACCCGACCGAGCTACTCCTCTACGACGTTCCCTTCCTCGTGAACGTGGGGCTCTACGCCCTGGCGGTCTTCGCGATCGTCTACCTGCCGGGGCCGGCGCAGTAGCGACAGTACCCATGGCATGGCCAGCAGGCCGACCGCGACCGCGAACCACAGGGTGGCGGCGCGGACGATGACGGTCGCGGCCATCGCGGCGTCGAGAGCGACGCCCTGACGCTCCAGCAGCAGGACAAGCGATCCCTCCGCGGCGAGCAGGCCGCCGGGGATCATCGAGGCGGCGCCCGCCACGCTCGAGGCCGCGTAGTCGAACACCGAGGCCAGCACGGGCACCGAGGGCGCGTAGTGGCGAACGACCAGCGCGCAGCCGATCCCTTCGGCCGCCCACGCCGCGGTGGACAGGGCGAGGCCCGGAATCAGCATCCTGGGCTCCACCAGTCTGGTGAAGGCCTGGTGAATGTCGAGCAGGACGCCGGCGCGTCCGCTGGCGAGTCGGGTCTTCGCCAACAGGGGCAGGAGTCGTCTCGTCAGGGGACCGTAGGCCACGGCGACCGCGGCGCCGGCCGCGACCAGGACGATGGGAGCGACGAACGAGCGCTGGCCGGTGAAGACGAAGACGGAGGACAGGAGCAACAGCAGGACGGCGAGCACGTCGAGGAGCCGTTCGGTGACGACGACGGCGATGACCGGACGCGCCCTTCCGCCGCCGAACTCGCGCGCCAGCCAGGCCTTGGCGAGCTCGCCGGCCTTGCCCGGAGTCACCGCGAGCAGGAAGCCGGTCAGGAAGATGGCGAGGCTGCGGCTCCAGTGCAGCCGCACGTCGAGTTGCCGCAGATACATCTGCCAGCGAACGAAGCGCAGCCAGTAGTTGACCGCGGACAGCAGCAGCACGACGACCAGCGTGACGGGACTGAAGTCCCGGATCAGGTCGCGAATCTGCTCGAAGTCGCCGACAAAGCCGAGCCCGGCGAACGTGACCGTGCCCAGCAGGAGCAGGATCAGCAGGCCCCTTCCGATGCCGCGGAACGGCTGGTGGCTGGAGAGCTGCACGAGCGGCGGCATGGACGGTAGCAGCTTCAGGACCGTACAGCTCGGGTGGGAGGCGCTAAGCTGATTCCGCACATGTCGAGCGCGAAGTCGAAGGCGCGGCACCGCCTGGCTGCCCGGATCGTGCTCTATGGAGCGTTGCTCGCGGCTGTCGCCTTCGCCGTCGTGTTCTCCCGGCGGACGGCGCCGCCTCCTGTCTTCGACACGAACTGGCAGGACATCGACTTCGAGGCGGACGAGAACGTCCGGCGGCTTCAGGACCTGGTTCGGATCGACACGACGTCCGACAAGGGTCGCGAGATCGATGCCGCGCGCTACCTCGCCGGCGTTCTGGAGGAGGCGGGCATTCCAGTGGAGATCGAGCAGCACGAGGGCGCCAGAGCGAACCTGTGGGCGATCCTCGAGGGTGAGAGCCGCGAAGCGCTTGTGCTCCACAATCACCTCGACGTCGATCCGGTGCGGCGCCCGGAGGAGTGGGTCGTGCCGCCCTTCGAGGGCCGGATCGAGCCGCCATGGATGATCGGCCGCGGCGTGTTCGACATGAAGAGCGTGACGGTGGCTCAGCTCGCCGCGACGCTGGCGGCCCGGGAACGGATGGCGGCGACCGGCCGCCGGCCGCGCCGGTCGCTGATCTTCCTCGCGACGAGCAGCGAGGAGACCGGCAGCGACCTGGGGACGCGCCACATCCTGAGCGACCGCCCGGAACTCAGGGATCGGTTCTGGGCCGTGCTGACCGAGGGCGGCGTGCTGGAGGCGACCTGGACGAACGAGGTGAAGTACTGGGGTACTTCGTTCGCGCAGAAGCAGTTCCTGGAGGCGATGGCCACGGCGCCGTCGGCCGAGCGGCTGCAGCGGCTGCGCGCCGATCTGCTTGCGGCCCTCGGCGCCGCGAAGCCGGTGGCGGTGGTCCCCGAGGTGGCCGCTTTCGCGGCGGCCTACGGGCCGTCGCGCCAGCACCCTGACTACCGGGCCGCTCTGGCCGAGCCCGAGCGGGTGCTCGAGGAGCCCGAGCTCTTCGACGGTCTGCCGGACCTGCTCAAGGCGTTGTTCCGCAACGAGGCCCATCCGTTCTTCGTCGAAGCCGCGCCTGGGGGCTACCGGCTTCGCATCGTCCTCCACGTGCTGCCCGGACTGGACGCCGAGGCTGCCGCGGCCGAACTCCTGCCCGCCCGGCTGCTGGACGGCGTGGAGATTCGCATCCACGAGCGGCGGGGAGCGGCGCACGGCAGCCCCCTCGATCACCCGGCGTACCTCCGGTTGACCGACTCGCTGCGCCGGCGCACCGGCGTCGAGCCGGAGCGGATCGGCCCCTACCTGCTGGCGCGCTACGCCAACGACGCCCGCTTCTTCCGCCTCCACGGCATCGCCGCCTACGGATTCACGCCCTTCCAATTCCTGGCCGTCGACTCGATGACCGTGGCCGGCCCGAATGAGAAGATCGCCCTGCCCGCCTTCATCGACGGGGTCGATCTCTACCGGCAGGTCGTGCTGGACCTGCTCGACCTGGTGCCCGGCACCACGCTGACCGCCGTCTCCGCGGACGGAGCGCAGGAGGCGGTCCGGTGAGGGCGCGCGGAGGGCGGCCGGCCAGGCTGCTCCTGGCCTCCGCCGCGGTGCTGCTGGCGGCCGGGCCGGCGTTCGCCGAGGCGGGTCCGGTCGCTTGGCTCCAGACCTATCTCGCGTTCGACACCAGCAATCCCCCGGGCGGGGAGCTGGCCGCCGTCGAGTACCTGGCCTCGCTGATCGAGCGCCACGACCCGGAGGGGGAGATCGAGGTTCGGGTGCTGATCAGCCCCAACGGCCGGGCCAACCTCTACGCGCGGCTGCCGGCGAACGTCGTCGATGCCGGGAGCGGCGCACTGGTTCTGCTGCACCACGTCGACGTGGTACCGGCGGGAGAGGGCTGGAGCCGGCCGCCGTTTGGCGGCACGATGCACGACGGAAGAATCTGGGGCCGCGGCGCCCTCGACGCGAAGAGTCTAGGCATCTCCCATCTGGGCGCGCTCTTGCACCTGCTCGAGAGCGGCGAGCCGCGGCGCCGCGACCTGGTCTTCGTCGCCGCGGCCGACGAGGAGGCTGGGGGCGCCGAGGGTGTCGGCTGGTTGCTGGAGGAGCACCGGGAGCTGTTCGAGGATGCCGAGGCGGTGCTGAACGAGGCGGGCGTCAACCGGGTGACCGGCGACCGTTTGCTCTGGTGGGGCATCGAGACGGCCCAGAAGCAGGTGCTCTGGCTCCGCGTCACGGCCACCGGGCGCGGCGGGCACGGTTCGGGTTTCAACCCCGCGAGCCCCACCCACCGGCTGGTGCGGGCGCTGAACCGGGTTCTCGAACTGGAGCATCCGTGGCGGGTGACCGCCGCGGCGCACGAGGCCTACCGGGGGCTCGCGGCGTTCCATTCGGACGAGTTCGCCGAGGTCTTCGATCAGCCGATCGAGGTCGTGCAGGCGGAGCTCGACCGGCGACTGCGGGTCGGCGGCCTCGACCGGGTGCTGCTGCCCGGCATGTCGGCGAGCTTCCGCGACACGGTTCAGGTCACCCGGATCGACAACGGCGACGGACCGGTCAACGTGGCGCCGGCTCAGGCGGTGGCGCTGATCGACGCCCGCCTGCTGCCCGACACCGACGCCGAGACCTTCCGCCGGCGGGTCGACACCGTCCTGGGTACCGGCATCCACGTCGAGGAACTCATGCGCTCCGGCGCCAGCCCGGCGTCGAGCACGGACAGCGACGTGTACGGAACGCTGGAACGGGTCCTCGGCGTGCGGGCGCCGGTGGCGCCGGCCATGATCGCCGGCGCCACGGACTCGCGCTTCTTCCGCCGGCGCGGAGTGGACGCCTACGGCTTCTCGCCCTTCGTCGTCGGCAGCGAGGACGCCGGGGGCATCCATGGGCTCGACGAGCGGATACCGGTCGACGGTTTTCTTCGCGGCTGCGAGATGATGAAACGGGTCGTCGCCGCGCTCGTTCGGGGGGAGGGCGGGTAGCCATGGCCGCCGACGCGGCGCCGGCGACCATCGCCTTCGGAGCGGTGTATGCCGGGGTGGTCGGGCTGTGCGTCGGCAGCTTCCTGAACGTGGTCGCCTGGCGACTGCCGCGTGGCGAGTCGATCGTTCGACCGCGCTCGCGCTGTCCCCACTGCAGCGCCCGGATTGCCGCGCGGGACAACGTGCCGCTGGTGAGTTTCGCGGTTCTCCGTGGCCGCTGCAGGACCTGCGGCGAGCGGATCGCCAGGCGCTACCCGGCGGTCGAGGCCGGCAGTGGTGTCCTTTGGCTTGCCTCCTGGCTCGTGTTCGGGGCGACTTTCGACGGTCTCGTGGCCGCCGTCTTCTGCAGCCTCATGCTGGTGCTGGCGATCATCGACGCAACCCACTTCCTGCTCCCCGACCCGCTGACCTGGGGCGGCATCGGGCTCGGCCTGGCCGGCTCCTTCGTGGTTGGCTGGACCACGCCCCGGGACGCCGTGTTCGGCGCGGCGATCGGGGCGGGCGCGCTGTTGCTGCTGATCGGGCTCTGGTACCTCCTGCGCCGGGTGCGAGGCATGGGCCTCGGGGACGTGAAGATGCTCGCGGCGGTGGGCGCGTTTCTCGGCGTCGGCGGGACGCTGCTGACGCTGTTCCTCGCGGCATTGATCGGCGCCTTCGCCGGCCTGCTGTTCCTGGTCCGCGGCCGGCTGGGCTGGAGTTCCAGGCTTCCCTTCGGCGTCTTTCTCGCGATAGGCGCCGTCGTGTCGCTGTTCTTCGGTGCGCGGCTGATCGCCGCCTACACCTCCTTGCTCTAGAACGGCGCACACTGGGTGCGCCGGCCGCAGGCCGGCTCCATACTCCGCCCGTCAATTCCGTCCTGGTCAGTATGAACAGGATGCACCGCGCCGGCCACAGGCCGGCCCCGTCCCGAAATGCCGGTTTCAGCCTGGTCGAGGTGCTCGTCTCTTTCGCGCTGCTGGGGCTGACCGCGGCCACCGTGCTCGCTCTGCTCGTTCGATCCGGGCTGAACAATCTCGAGGCGCGTCGCGCGGAGGGTCTCGTGGCGATGGCGCGTGCGTCCCTTCTGGATCTCGACAGCCTGCCGGATCTAGACGGCGCCGGGGACCTGGAGCAGGTCTGGTGCCCTTCCGTGGCGGCCTGGCAGGCCGCGTGCGCGGCCGAGTCGCCCCGTTACCGGCGCGTCGTCCGTTCCGTTCCCGTGGCCGAAGCGGGACGTCCCGGTGAGGTCCTGGAGGTCGCGGAGGTCACGCTCCAGGTGACCGCGTTACAGGCGGGACGGGCAGCCGGCGAAAGGACGATCACCGTGGTCACCCTGCGGGCTCCATGAAGACCGCCGCGGGTTTCCCGAAGACGGCCGAAGGGGGCGCCAGCCTGATCGAGACGCTCGTCGCGTTCGGTCTCACCGTCGCCGTGTCGGCGTTCGCACTCTCCCTGTTCACCCTCCATCAGCGGCTGGCGCGGGCTCAACTGGACGACTCGTTCCTCCAGCAGGCGCAGCGAACGGCCCACCGGGAGTTGCGGCGGACCCTGCGCGGGGCCGGCCGCGGCGGCATCGCGCGGCCGCTTCCGGGCCAGGAGCCGCGTCCTGAGCTGGCCGCGTTCGTGGAAAAGGACGTGGCGTCGGGCCATCCGGTCGGCGCCCTGACCGCGGCCGAGGGCACCGACATCCTGGTCGTTCGGGGCGTGGTGAACGGCCCCCTCTACTGGGTGGAGAACCGCGCATTCGATCCGGCCAGCGGGCGCGGTTGGGTGGAGGTGCGGGCCGAGACCGCGGGCGGCGTTCGGCAACCGCTCGCCATGCTGCAGGATGCGGGCGAGGCGGGCGACGACGCCTTGCTCCTGGTCGACGCGGCCGGGGCGACTCACGCGGTCGCTCCGATCACGGACGTGGAAGCCAGGGGGCGTGGACGCAGCCGTATGCTGAAGGTCCACTTCCATGGCGTGGCTTCGCGGGGGCCGATTGCTGCCGCCTACGTCGGCATGTCGAGCGGTGGCGTCTGGCCCGCCGGCCGCATGGTGGCGGTGGACCGGGTCGGCGTGCTGGAGGAGTGGCGCTTCTACATCCGGCCGGGCGATCCGGGCGCCGGTCGGGGACCTCAGCTTGCGAAGGCGCGCTTCTACCCCGGGACGGAGATCGCCTGGCGGCGGCGCAGCTCGAGTTTGTTGCAGCCGATCGCCGACGACATCGTCGACCTGGACGTGACGGTCCTGCGCACCGCGGATGGACGGCGCTTCGTCGCGAACCTGGTCACCACGGCCCGGGCCGGCGAACCGGCCTCGACCGCACTGCGGGTGGAGCGGAGCGCGTCGTCCGTCATCCGGTTGAGGAACCTCCGGTGAAGGGGACGGCGGCGGCCCAGGGCAGCTCGACGCTGCTGGTGACGCTCATCCTGCTCCTTCTGAGCGGTTCCTGCCTGGCGTTGCTGATGGCGACGCAGACGCAACTGCTGGTCGCGTTCCAGAACAAGGTCCAGGTGCGTCTGCTGGCCGCGGCGGACGGCGGCGTGGAGCTTGGCGTGGCGCGCGGCATCGCGGGCGCCGTTGAGCCCACCACGCGAACCCTCGGCGGCACGCTGCCCGGCGCCGTGGTCCTGGTCGAGGTGTCCGGCTTCGCCCCGATGGCGCACGGTGCATGTCACCTGTGCATGACGAACCTGGAGGGAACGCTGGGATCGCTGGGCGGCTTGAAGCGGATCAGCCACACCGTAACCGCTTCAGCGAGCGCTCCGCGCCGTTCGGATGGCCTGCCGGCGCCCCTGCGATCCGTGTCGGCCGTGGTCGACCTGATGCCCTGGCCGGCGGGGAGCCGGGACCGATGGGACCTGGCCGCGACGATGGCGGACGCGCGGTGGAGAATGCGGCAGGCCGCCCCTGCCGGGGCCGGCGACGACGAGGAAGGGGCGCCGCTCGCGGTGGCCAGGATCGAGGGCAGCGGTGCCGGCGCGCGGCGCGTCGTGGCGGTGGGCGTTTCTGGACGGGCGCTTCATGCCGTCGAGATCGCGCCGGATCCGGGCCCGCTGTGGTCTTTCGCCGACGCGAGCGACGAGGACGGCAACGGTGCGCCCGACCTCGGCCTGGCCCTGGCCGCGCCGGCGATCGCGAGGCTGCGTCTGGGTGCAGGCGGCCGGACGGTCGTGCTCTTCGGCGGTGGCTACGACCCCGACCGTCCGAACGAAGCCGGCAACTGGCTCTACATCGTAGATGTCGACGCCGGCACGCTGCTCTACAAGCGCCAGCTCGACGCTCCGGTCACGGCGTCGCCAGCCGCGGCGGACCTCAGCGGCAATGGCGTGGCCGACCGGATCTACGCCGGCACGCTTGCCGGCAGCCTGTACCGCGTCGACGTGGCGAATCCCGCGCGACTTGCCGGCGGACGCATCGCGGCGGGCGTCTGGGCGCCCCGGCTGGTGTTCGAGACCGGCGGTCGGCCGATCCGCCAGCCGCCCGCGGTCGTGCCGGTGCCGGAGGCCGGTGCGCAGGTGCTGGCATTGGGCGCGGACGGGCGAGTCGACGAACAGGCCTCGCCCGGGGAAGCGGCCGGTCGGTTCTTCGTCCTGGTCGACCGCGGATCGGGGCGCATCGGCTCCGCCGGGAGCGTTGTCGCCATCGATCCTTCCGGCAGCGTTCCGGGTCTCGATCGCCTGGCGCCGGAGCTGCCGCCGTCAGAGCAGGGCTGGTCGCTCGCCCTGGGGCTGGGCGAAGAGATCGCCTCGGCGCCGCTGGCGGCGGCCGGACTGCTGACCTTCCTGACCTACATGCCGGCCGGGCTCGATGGCGGAGAGATCCGTCGCTACTCGCTCCGGCTTCGGTCCGGCGATGCCGCCGCCGGTGGAGCGCGCGGTGTGCAGATCGCGAGCGGCGCCTCGCGGCCCTCGGTCGGATTCGGTGCGCCGACCCGGCTGGAAGTGGACCATCCGGGGAGTGCCTTCGCGCCCCTGCTTTCACCTGGCGAAGAACACGTCCTGGAGACGCTCCGGGCCGGTATGCCGTCAAGCTGCCGGTTCGGCGGCGCCCGCCTGCGCGTTGTCGGCGCGGGCCCGGGAGCGGAGCCGCTTCGGCTGGCGGTACTGCCCGTGTGCAGGATGGACGTCGACTGGTTCGAGAACGGGTACTAGCCCAGCACCCGTTCCACCGCGCCAGCCAGCGCTTCGTCATCCTCCGGATCCACCGTCCGCAGGTCGAGAAACAGGCGGCCCTCGCGCTGGTAGCCGACGACCGGCGGTTCGCCCTGTCGGAGCCGGGCGGCGACGCCGGCGGGAACCGTCAGGGCCACCACCCAGCCCTCGATCTCCTGCTGCGGCGCGGAACCGCCGCCGACGTAGGCGCCGCCCCGGACAGCCTTGCCGCCAAGCCGGGCTGCCAACGTCTCGACCCGGCGACGATGCTCCTCGTCGTCGCGCCACAGAGCCGCGATCGGCATGGGCAGCGCCGCCAGGTGCCTGCGGAGCACCGCATCCAGCGCGGTCAGGACCAGCCGTCCCGGCCGGAGGGCCCGGTAGAGCGGCGACTGCCGGAGCCGTGCGACGATCGCCTCGCGACCCGCGATCAGTCCTGCCTGTGGGCCGCCGAGGAGCTTGTCGCCGCTGCCGCAGACCAGGTCGCAGCCGGCGTCGATCAGGTCCTGGAAGCTCTGGTGCCGACGGAACTGGGGCGCCGCCTCCGGTCGCAGCATGCCGCTGCCCTCGTCGACCAGGAGCGGGAGGCCGTGGCGGTGGGCGAAGTCGGCGAGAGTCGCGGGGTCGACATCTTCGACGAAACCCTGGATCCGGTAGTTGCTCGGGTACACCTTGAGCACCAGGGAAACGCCCGGCCGGACGGCGCGTTCGTAGTCGGCGATACGCGTGCGGTTCGTCGTACCGACCTCGATCAGGCGCGCGCCGCTCGCCTCGAGGATGTCCGGAATCCGGAACGAGCCACCGATCTCGACCAGTTCGCCTCGGGACAGCAGAACCTCGCGGCCTGACGCCAGGCTGGACAGGGCCAGGGCCAGGGCGGCGGCGTTGTTGTTGACGACCAGCGCCGCCTCGGCGCCGGTGAGGGTGCGGACCAGGTTCTCGACTCGCCTGCCGCGGTCACCGCGGCGTCCCGTCTCGAGGCTCATCTCCAGGTCGCAGTACGCGTCCAGGCGATCCGCCAGATCGGCGACGACTTCGCGGTGCAGAGGCGCCCGGCCCAGGTTCGTGTGGAGGAAGATGCCCGTCGCGTTGAGCACCCTTCGGATCGGCGGCGCCTCCGCCTCCAGCGCGGCGCGGACGGTTTCCGGGATCCCGCGAATCCTCTCCGCCAGTGCGTCGTCGTCGATTCCGGCCAGGATCTCGGCCCTGACCGCGTCGAGAACGCGGGTCGCTTGGACCCTTAGCGCTTCCCTTCCGTATAATCCAGTGAGTTCGGCAAGCGGGCTCTCCTGCAGCAGATGTCCGACTGCAGGTAGTCGTCGCAGTTGACTCACGTCCTGCAGATCCTAAACCGGCAACTCCGATCCCGCGCGCCGCGCGAAGAGAGCCATGACTGTCATGAAGACGATGTCCAGAGCGACGGTGCTGACGCTGGTCTGGCTGATTGTGGGGCCGGGTCTGCCGGTGGGCGGTGTCCCTGCGGGCACGGCTCAGACGGTCGAGCCCGCGCCGGCGGAGGTCCAGAACCTCGACCGGGCGATCGCCGCGCAGCGCAAGCGGGTGGACGAGCAGACCAGGTCCGCGGATCGCGCGAGCGCGCTGAACGACCTGGCGAACCTGCTGGAACTGCGCGGGGATGTCGAGGGAGCGTTCGAGCACTACTTCGCCGCGATCGCCGAAGACGGAGCCTGGGCGCCCGCGCACTACAACCTGGCGCTGCTCGCGTACACGACCGGCGACCGTGAGCTGGCCTCGACGCACCTGGAAGCCGCGGTCGAACTCGATCCCGGGAACGCCTGGGCGCACTACCAGCTCGGCCGGACCGCGGACGATGCCGGCGATGCCGAGGCCGCCGTGAAACATTACGTGCATGCCCTGAGCCTGGACACGCGTCTCGCCTTCACCGATGTCAACCCGCACTTCGCGGTCAACCGGTACGCCACGGAAGTGCTTCTCAAGGCGGACCGAAGCAGGCTCGAAGCCCTGCCGCCGCGCACCTACTCCGAGCCGGGGCGCATCAGCGGCCTGCTGTTGCCGACGATGGGGCAGGAAGCGGCGGCCGTCGACGCGGGCGGCGGCGCGGAGGCAACGGAGACGCCTGAGCCCGACCGGGATCTGCCCCGGAGAGCGAGCCGGGTTCCCGGACGCGAGGGAGCGAGCGTCGACAGCGTCAGGGGAGTGATCCAGTCGCCGGACAGCCTGCCGGCAGATGACCAGGCGGCGGACCGGGTGTTCGACCGTGGCGCTGCCGTCGAAACGGACTGGGAGACGGCCGACACGGCCCGTGCAGTCGCGGGCCCGGAGCCGGAATCCGAGAACGCGCGGGCCGAGGAGCGGCCGCGGGTCTTCACCCGGGAGAACCTGCGGACGCGAACGCTTGGAGGCGGCAGGATGGTGGGCGGGACCCCGGTGGGCGGCGCGCCGTCGCAGGCGAGCCCGGCCGGCGGTTCCCGTGGCGGCATCCAGCCCGGAACACCCGTCGGCCCCGGCGGCAGGCGGTCGACTTCGCCCGCGGCCGGGACCTTCCGCGGCGGCGGCCGCTTCCAGCCAAGCGCTCGCAGCAGCGCGCAGCTCGAGACGACGATCCGCAGACTCGCGGTACCTGCACCCTAGCCGCCTGTAAGTGACCCGCTACTGGGTGCGCGGGTCTTCTGACCCGCTGCCGCCGGAGGCGGCGAGTAACGCGCCGGGCGAAGGCCGGCTCCTACCTAGCCGACCGCCTCGACCTGCAGCCCCGTGAGCAGCAGGGTCGGAGCGCCGACCGCCCCGGGAGCGGGCAGGAAGCGAAGGTCGTCGCCGATGGCTCGGATGCCCTGGAGCAGTTGGCGCACGGAGCCGGTCAGTCTCACCCTGGGGGCTTCGGCCAGCACCGTGCCACGGCGAATGATCAGACCGACCGTGTCGATCTCGAAGCTCGCTCCGTCGCCGTTCGTCGAGTCATCGAACGTCGCCTGGCACCGCCCGTCGTGCACCCTGTCCACCAGGTAGCAACCATGCACGATGCCGCTCCGGATCGACTCGGCAGGTTCGGAGGTCCCGGCGATGTAGAGGTGGGAGTGGCAGAGTTCCGGTAGCGCTCGCCATCCCGACCTGCGCCGGCAGCCGGCGGCTGCGAAACCCGACCAGCCGTCGTCCTCCCAGCTCAACAGGGGCTCGCCGGGCTCGCCGTCGCGTACAAGGGCCACAGCCCGGGTCGGGACGCCTTCGTCGTCGAACGCCGCGCTCATCCAGCCGGCATCGAGGCCGCCGTCGTCCACGATCTGCAGTTGGGGCGGCCCGAGCGCGTGACCCGCGCCGAGTTTCCGCAGCCGCCGCCAGCCGTCGCGCCCCCTCAACAGGGGCGCAAGGAGCGCCAGCAGATTGCAGCCGAGTGCCGGGGACACGGCGACCTCGCCGGCAGGAAGGAAGGGTGGAGCGGCGGCCGTTGCCAGCGTCAGCCGTTCCGCGATCTCGCTCGCGATGGCGTCGGCGCTGAGAAGCTGGAGGTTCGAGGCCGCGCGGTAGAGCCTGCAGTGTCCGTGGCGACCGTCTCGTGAAGCTGCGAAGTCCAGTTCAACCGTCGCGAGCCGCCGCCTGCTCCGCGCGGTGACGCCGGTCGTGCTGGCGAGCACGGCGGCGCTGGCGCCGCTGTCGAGCCGGCCCCGGACGAGACGGGCCTCGGGCATTCGCTCGTCGAGACGCCGCAGGAGGTCATGCAGGAAGGCCAGGCCCGCCGTCTCTTCGTCGTCCTGAGCGTGTTCGTCCGCGTCGGCGGCCGGTGACGGCGCCGTCGCGGGCGTCGTTTCGGAGGGTGGCGACGGCAGCCGGAGGGTTCCCGGCCGCAGGGAGTGGCGATTGAGCCGCCTCCAGCCGTTCGGCTCCGGTAGGGGGCCGGAGTCGGCGAGAAAGAGTGCGCGGCTGGCGCCTCCGGCGCGCAGCGCCCACCCCCGCTCGTCCAGGACGGACACCTGGGTTTGCAGGTCGTCCGGATCGGTAGTCACGGCCGCCATCCAGGGGTCGATCTCGATCCGGCGAGTGTTTCCGACCTTGACGTAGAGCTCGGCGCCGGTCGCGCCGGTGCGTTCACGCACCGCGCCCAACGCCAGCCTGAGGCTCCGCATGCCGGGGAGCCGGGCGGACTTCAATCGGCCACCTGCAGTCCTTCCAGGCGGATCGACGGGCAGCGGGCCCAGACCGGCATCAGTGCGCCGTCTTTCGCGCACCAGCCGGCGCCGCCCGCGAGCGGACGGTCCGCGACCGCGGTGACCGCCGCGAGAAGATCGACGGCCCTCGACCGGATCTCGATCGGCCCCGTGTGGTCGACCGGGCCGCTTGCTCCGATCCGCCGTCCGCACGGCGCCCGGAGTACGCAGCGGCCGTCGAGCGGATCCAGGTTGCCTCTCTCGAACTCTCCGATGTGAAGGCCACCCACGGCCTCGGCGAAGAGGTCCCTCTCGGGAATGGTGCCGGGAAGCAGTTCGAGGTGAGTGGTACGCGGTCCCGGCAGCCGATGCCGGCTCGCGCGGCGGGCAGCGCCCGGGATCATGCTGGGGCAGCGCTCGGCCCAGGCCAGGTCGGCGAGGGGTTGCCGGACCCGGCCGCGTCTGAGCAGCCAGCGGCTGATCACCGCGGTGCCCTCGTCGTCGCTCGAGCGCTTGCAGGCCAGAGGCGCGGCGCGCGGATCGTCGATCACATCGAGTTCGGGGCCGCCCAGTTTCAGGCCGACGACGTGGTCGGGAACGCCGGAAAGGCCGAGGGTGTCCGCTTCCAGCGCGTGGGCGACGACTTCATGGAGCAGGACCGCGGCGGCGTTCGGCCCGAGGACGATGACGCCGGGATCGCGCCGGTGGGGCGGCAGGCCTCGCGAACGCAGCCTGTCGACGAGGCAGAGGGCGACCGGGTCCAGGTCCTCGTCCGCGAGTGACGGCAGGAGACCGCCCCAGACGCCCCAGGGCGTCGTCACCTGCAGGCTGAAGTACTCCTCGAACTGTGGCGCCGCCGCGATCGGACTGCGGATGACCTGTACCTGCCGGCGATGGCGGCACGCCGTGATCTCCATCGGGAATCCGACGCGGCGCCGGTTCACGGCGCGGGTGAGTCTGGACTCGGCCCGTTGGAGTTCGGCCAGGCGCAGCGGCGGCCAGCTTCCGGTCCTGATGCGGGGCGGCGCCGTACCGATCGAGCGGGCGGTTCCCGCCACCCGGTCGCAGCATGCGGCGAAGGCAGGTCCCGAAATCGTGTCGGCGGCCGCCAGGCGGCTCCTGCCGTTCTCGATCTTCCTCACCCCGAGGCCCTGTTCCTTCCTCACGCGCAGGCGGTTGGGAGCGCCTTGCGACAGTAGCTCGACGGTCTCGAGGCGCTCGAAGAAGGCCTCGAACTGCTGGTCTCCGGGCGCGGTCAGACGGCTCAACGCGTCGGCCGGCGCAGCAACGTCGGAGGTCAGCAGCGGCCGCGGCTCGGCACGGTTGGCGGTCGACTTCATTGGTTGGATTCTAGGGCTACTTCGCCTGTGGTATGAAAGCCGATCGGATGACCGCGGCAGCGAAACCAGACGGCACCGCCGGCGACGTCCGGAGCCAGCAGGTCCAGGAGCTGGAACGGAGGCTCCAGCAGTCCCAACTGGGCGGTGGCGCCGAGCGGATAGACCGGCAGCACGCGAGCGGCAAGATGACCGCGCGCGAGCGGATCGACCTGCTGCTCGACCCCGGCTCGTGGGTCGAGATCGACGCGCTGGTGACGCACCGCTGCACCGATTTCGGCATGGACGAGCAGCGCGTCGCGGGCGACGGGGTGGTCTGCGGCCACGGCCGCGTGGATCAGCGTCCGGTCTACGTCTTCGCCCAGGACTTCACGGTGTTCGGCGGTTCGTTGTCCGAGACGAACGCCCGGAAGATCTGCAAGGTGATGGACCTGGCGGTCGAGAACGGCGCGCCCGTGGTGGGCCTGAACGACTCGGGCGGGGCGCGGATTCAGGAAGGCGTGGCTTCGCTCGGCGGCTATGCCGACATCTTTCTCCGCAACACGTTGTCGTCGGGAGTGGTTCCGCAGATCAGCGCGATCATGGGCCCCTGCGCCGGCGGCGCCGTGTACTCGCCGGCGATCACGGACTTCGTACTGATGGTCGAGGGCACGAGCTACATGTTCGTCACCGGGCCGGACGTCATCAAGACGGTGACCCACGAAGACGTCTCGATGGAGGAGCTCGGCGGCGCGATGACGCACGCGCGGAAGAGCGGTGTGGCTCACTTCACCGCGTCGGACGATGCCGCCTGCCTGGCCATGATCCGCGAGCTGCTCGGCTATCTGCCCGGCAACAACCTCGACGATCCGCCGCTCCGACCGACCGACGACCCGGACGATCGGGAAGCGCCGGAACTCGACGAGCTGGTTCCCGTCGATCCGAACAAACCGTACGACATTCTCGATCTGATCCGCGCGGTCGTCGATGACGGCCGGTTCCTCGAAGTCCACCGGAACTACGCGCAGAACATCGTCGTCGGCTTCGCTCACATGGGCGGCCGGAGCGTCGGCATCGTCGCTAACCAGCCGAACTACCTTGCGGGCGTCCTCGACATCGACGCGGCGGTCAAGGGCGGCCGCTTCGTTCGCTTCTGCGACGCCTTCAACATTCCGCTCGTCACCTTCGAGGACGTTCCCGGCTTCCTGCCCGGGGTGCGGCAGGAGCACGGCGGGATCATCCGGAACGGCGCCAAGCTGCTCTACGCGTTTGCCGAGGCAACGGTGCCGAAGATCACGGTGATCACGCGCAAGGCCTACGGCGGCGCGTACTGCGTCATGGCCAGCAAGCACCTGCGGACGGACGTCAACCTGGCGTTTCCGACCGCCGAGATCGCGGTCATGGGCCCGGGCGGCGCGGTCAACATCCTCTACCGCCAGCAGATCCGAAAGGCGGAGGACCCGGAGGCGTTGCGCGAGCGGTTGACCGCCGAGTACCGGGAGAAGTTCTCGAATCCGTACATCGCCGCCGAGCGCGGCTTCGTGGATGCCGTGATCGCCCCGCGCACGACGCGCGGCGAGATCGTGCGGGCGTTGCGCCAGCTCGCCGGCAAGCGCAGCGGAGTACCGGCGAAGAAACACGGAAGCGTTCCCCTGTAGCAGCGGCCGCCAGGCCAACCACACGTCACCAGAGGCGGAGATCAGGAGCGAATGAGCGACATCAGAGTGGGAATCGTCATGGGCAGCGACTCGGACTGGCCGACGATGAAGAAGGCGGCGAAGGTCTGCGCCGATTTCGGCGTCGGCTGCGAGTCTCGGGTTCTATCGGCGCACCGGACACCGCGGGAGACGGCCGAGTGGGCCGAAGGCGCGGCCGAGCGCGGTATCGGCGTGCTGATCGCCGGCGCCGGTGTCGCCGCCGCGCTTCCGGGCGTCGTGGCGGCCGCTACCACCCTGCCGGTGGTCGGCGTCCCGGTGGCGAGCGGTCCGCTGAACGGTGTCGACGCCCTGCTGGCGATCGTTCAGATGCCGCCCGGGATCCCGGTCGCTACCGTGGGCGTGAACCGTGCCGACAACGCCGGGCTGCTTGCTCTCCAGATTCTGGCGCTCGGCGATCCGGATCTGGCTGCCGCGTTGAAGGGCTACCGCGGCCGGATGGGAGAGCGCGTGGCAGCGGCCGACGAGCGTGTTCGGCAGGATGCGGCTACGCTCCAGGAATGAGAGAGAAGGCCGGCAAACCGGTCCGCGGAACAGGCGGCGGATGAAGTTCGCAGTTGGCGCGGATCACGCCGGAGTCGAGCTGAAGAACCAGCTCGGCGAAGTACTGCGGGAGCGCGGCATCGAGTTCGTGGACTTCGGCGCCGACGGTTCAGGGCCCGTCGACTACCCCGACAAGGCGGCCCGGGTCGCGCGCGCCCTGGCCGACGGCGAAGTGGACCGCGGCCTGCTCGTCTGCGGCACGGGAGTCGGCATGGCGATGTCGGCGAACCGGTTCGCGGGCGTCCGGGCCGTCAACCCCACCGACAGCTACACGGCGCGCATGTCTCGCGCCCACAACGACGCGAACGTCCTCGCCCTCGGCGCGCGCGTTCTCGGCGCCGGCCAGGCCACCGAACTGCTCGAGGTCTTCCTCGACACTCCCTTTGACGGCGACCGTCACACTGCCCGCGTGGCGAAGATCGACGGCGCCGTGGAGTAGCCGCCGCCGCACGTACTACCGGCGGAAACCGGTAACGACCTCTCGCGCCGCGACGGGCACGCCACGGCGGTCACGCAGTGCCGATCGGACCTCTCCCACAAGATAGAGGGAACCGGTGACCACGAGGGCGTGGGACGGACTCGAGGGTGTGGCAAGGCAGCATTCGAGTGCCTCCGCGGCGTCGCCGTACACGACGGCGCGGCTGGCGGGAAGGAGCGGTGTCAGCGTTTCGGGTAACGCCGCCCGGGGATGGGCGAAAGCCGTCAGCACGATCCGGTCCGCCTCTTCGGCCAGCAGGGGGAGGCACTGTTCAGGGTGCTTTTCCGCGAGAGACCCGTAGAGCAGGTCGAACCGAAGCCCCGTCTCCTCCACGTAGCGCCGCAGCGCGGCCGCGCCGGCCGGATTGTGGGCGGCGTCGAACAGGACCCGGCGGCGCACACCGTGGGCATCCACTTCGACCCACTCCAGCCGACCCGGCCACCGGACCGCTTCGAGGCCTTGCCTCGCGGCCTCCGGGTCGAGGCTGCGTCCCATTGTGGCGCAGAACTCTTCCGCGGCGCGTACCGCCAGGGCGAGGTTGGTGAGCTGGTGGCCGCCGGCCAGGGGCGCCCGGAACTCGTACTGAGCGTTCGAAGTGGTCAGGGAAAGAGACCCGGCTTCCCGCCGGCGGTCGAACAGAACCCCGGCCTCCGCGTCGACGAGTCGCGCGCCGCAGACCGCGGCGCAACGGCGAAGCTCGCGCCCCACTTCCGGCCGGCCGGGCCAGGTCAGGCAGGTGCGGCCGGAGCGCATGACGCCGGCCTTCTCGCCGGCGATGGAGGTCAGGGTCCAGCCCAGTTGCGGTGCGTGGTCGCGCGCCACCTGCGTGATGACGGAGAGCAGCGGGTCAGAGACGTTCGTCGCGTCGAGTCGACCGCCCAGGCCGACCTCGAAGACCGCGGCGTCGACGCCGTGATGGGCGAAGTGCAGCCAGGCTGCGGCGGTGAGGCTCTCGAAGTAGGTCGGCGGCGCCTCGCCGGCGGCGTCCAGCACCCGCCGGAGCCAGTGCCCGAGTTCGGCCTCCGGTATTGCCACGCCGTCGATCCGCAGCCGCTCCTCGACTTGCTCGAGGTGGGGTGAAGTGTAGAGACCGCAGCGGAGGCCGGCGGCGC
Source organism: Thermoanaerobaculia bacterium (assembly GCA_965116955.1). Lineage (GTDB taxonomy): Bacteria > Acidobacteriota > Thermoanaerobaculia > Multivoradales > Multivoraceae > Multivorans. The sequence goes on from OZ220742.1 coordinate 1,787,284, forward strand.
TCAGGATCGAGGCCAGAGCGGCACTGGTCGAGCCCTTGCCGTTGGTACCCGCGACCAGTACCGTCGGGACTCGACGCTGCGGTCTGCCGAGCACGTCGAGCAGGCTCCGCGTGGCTTCGAGGCCGAGCTTCTGTCCCCAGACTTCGAGGCGGTCGAGGATCTCGCTCGCCGAGGGTTTGGTCGCGCCGGTCACGTGGCGGCGCAGCATAAGATAAACCGGCGATGTCGGGTCACAGCAAGTGGAGCACGATCAAGCACAAGAAGGCGGCGCAGGACGCCCGTCGCAGCAAGGTCTTCACGCGCATCCTCAAGGAGGTCTCGGTCGCCGCCCGGCTCGGCGGGGGCGACCCCGCGGGCAACCCGCGACTCCGTCACGCGCTGTCGGACGCGAAGGCGCAGAACGTGCCGGGAGACAACATCGACCGGGCGATCAAGAAGGGCACCGGCGAGCTCGAAGGTGTCTCCTACGAGGAAGTCACCTACGAGGGGTACGGCCCCGGTGGCGTGGCGGTGCTGGTGGAGACCCTCACCGACAACCGGAACCGGACCGTTTCGGAAGTCAGGCACCTGTTCACCAAGCACGGCGGAAACCTGGGCGAGAACGGCTGCGTCGCCTGGATGTTCCATCGCCGCGGTTTCTTCGCCTTCGATCGAGCTGCCCTCGAAGGCTTCGGGGTGGACGAGGAGGCGCTGGTCGAGCTCGCCCTCGAACTCGAGGCCGAGGACTATGCCGTCGAGGACGAGAGCTACAGCGTCTACACCTCGGTCGAGGCGTTCCATGCGACGAAGGATGCGATCGAGGAGCGCGGTCTGACCGCCACCGTCGCGCAACTGACGATGGAGCCCGGGAACCTGGTCCAGGTCGACGAAGGAGGCGCGGGGCCGCTCATGCGCCTGATCGATGCACTGGAGGACCAGGACGACGTGCAGAACGTCTGGGCCAACTTCGACCTCGACGACGAACTGCTCGAGCGGCTGGCGTCCTGACCGTCTCCGGGGCGCCGTCGTGATCGTCCTCGGGATCGATCCCGGGAGTCGCTACACGGGGTTCGGCGTGGTGGAACAGGAAGGGTCGAGGGTTCGGCAACTGGATGCGGGCCGGATCGCCCTCACCGCTGAGCCGACGCTGGCGGCGCGCATGGCGCGATTGGCTGATGGCCTGGAGGAGACGCTCGAACGCTGGCAGCCGTCGGCGGCGGCCCTGGAGACGTTGTTTCACGGTCGCAACAGCCGCTCCCTGATCGCGCTCGCCCAGGCCCGGGGCGTCATCCTGTCCGTGCTCGGGCGGCATGGCCTGGAAGTCCACGAGTACTCCCCGGCTCACGTCAAGCAGGCCGTCTGCGGCAGTGGCCGGGCAGACAAGACCCAGGTCGCCCGGATGGTCGAGGTGCTCCTTGGGCCGTCGCCGGCGCGGCGCAGCGCCGACGCTTCCGACGCCCTTGCCGTCGCCCTCTGCTACCTCCACCGGCGGCCCCTGGACCGAGTAGTGGAGGCGGCCGGAGCGTCGCCGGAACGCGGTTGATCGGGCGGTTCCCATGCCGAATCCGTGTGCTATATTGCTTCACCGTTCCAAGGTGAGCCAGGCACCCCTCCGGTGAAGGGGTCACCGCATGTCCAGAATCGCGTCCGCCATCGGCGGGCGGTTCAACCAGGCCCGTTGGCGGGCGCAGTTCTGAGGAGGTAGCTAGGTGAACATTGGTGGCACGTTCTGGAAGTTGATGAACGAGGGCGGCCCCGTCATGTGGCCATTGCTCGCTTTCTCCGTCATCGCGGCAGCGGTGGTGGTCGAGCGACTGATTGCGCTGCGGCGGGCTCGGATCAACGTTCACGAGTTCCTCCCCAAGGTGCGGAAGGCGCTGGTCGTGAACCGCTCGATTCGTGAAGCGGTCAAGGTATGCGAGGAGTACCGCGGTCCGGTCGCCTCGATCCTCAAGGCCGGTCTGATGAAGTACGGCCAGCCCAAGGAAGACGTCGAGAAGACGATCGAGAACGCGGCGCTGTTCGAGATGGGCCGCCTCGAGCGCGGCCTCGCGGTGCTGGCGACGACGGCCAACGTCGCCCCCCTGCTCGGGTTCTTCGGCACGGTGACCGGCATGATGGCCGGCTTCGACGCCCTGGCGGCACAGGGTCTGTCGAACCCCGGCGCGGTCGCCACCGGAATCAAGGAGGCGCTGACCACGACCGCAGGCGGTCTGGCGGTCGCCATTCCGACGCAGCTCGCCTACAACTACTTCATGAGCCGGATCAACAAGTTCGTCCGCGACATCGAGACTTCCGCGAACATGCTGCTCGAGACGTTCGGCGAGATGGAGCGCAGCGGAGTTCCGCCGGAGTCCGGCGGCGACGCCAGCTAGACGCGTTCCAACCGTCTTCAGCCGAGTAGATCGACATGAAGCTCAAGGCAACCATCGAGCACAAGCCGAACATCCCGACGGCCTCGATGGCGGATATCGCCTTCCTGCTGATCATCTTCTTCATGCTGACGATCACCTTCGAGGTCGACAAGACCCAGGTGACGCTGCCGAAGACGACGCTCAGGTACGAGATTCCGAAGCAGTCCGCCTACGTCTCGATCGACCCGAACGGGCGTATCCGGGTTTCCGACGGCACCGAGCAGAGCGCCCTGGTCAGCGCGGCCGACGAGGTCCTCTCGATGGCCGCGGGCGTCATCGCGATGGACCCGACGAAGGTCTTCGTCGTCAAGTCGCACGGCGAGGTCGACTGGTTGAAGGTCGACGAGGTGATCGACGCGTTGAAGCGGGCCAAGGTCCGGGACGTCTACCTGCTGTCGGACCAGGTGACGGTCGACGACCTGTAGGCTTGATGAGGCGCGGTAAGCTTGAAGAGGCAAACGGCATCGGAATGGATGGAGGCCCAACATGAGACTTGACCGTGATCGCCCGGACGATGAGATCCCGACCTCGTCGATGGCGGACATTGCCTTCCTGCTGATCGTCTTCTTCATGGTGACGACGACGTTCACCGCCACACGCGGTCTGGACTTCGCGCTTCCCGAGGACGACGACGATCCGCCGGTGGTCGAGAAGGAGGAGTCGGTGCTGGTCGAGATCATGCCGAACGGCGAGCTGATCGTCGACCAGGATCCGATGGGGTTGCACGAGATCATCCCGTACCTGAAGCCGAAGCTCGAGCGGAACCCGAAGAAGCCGGTGATCATCCGGCCCGACACGGCGACGCCCTACAAGTACATGGTCCAGGTCTACGACGAGCTCCGCCAGTGGGAGGACTACGGGCTGGAGCAGCCGATCAACATCTCTGTTCCTACCCAGCGCGAGATCCAGAGCTTCTGGTACTAGAAAGTCGGAATACACCGAAACCGGCCGGACGTTGAACTCAGACACCACGCGACAGAACACCTTGACCGAGAACCTGACCGAAGAGGGGTAACCGGATGAGTGACGAGAACCTCGAACAGGCTGCATCCCCCGCCGAGGAGCCCGCGAAGCAGGAAGCGACCGCGCTGACCTCCGCCGAACAGGGCCTGCTGACCTACGTGCAGGAGACCCGCGAGGACAACAAGACCTTCCGCTACTCGCTGGGGCTGGCGGTCATCCTCCACGGCATCCTGCTGATCGTGAAGCTGCCCGACCTGTACGGCGACACGGTGGCGCCGCCGCCGAAGCCCAAGGTCTTCGTCGTGCAGCAGGTGCGCTTCAAGCCGCCACCGCCGAAGGAAGAGCAGCAGATTCCGAAGCCGAAGTCGAAGAAGGTCCCGATCCCCGATCCCACGCCTGACGAGCCGGAGCCGATCCGGATCGACGAGCCGGAGGAGATCGACATCCCCGAGGTCGACGATCTCGATCTCTTCGACCTCCCCGAGGCGCCGCCTCCGCCGGAACCGACCGGCCCGATCTACGTCACCGGCGACGTGACGAAGCCGGAGAAGATCAGCGACATCCAGCCCCAGTACACGGAGATCGCCCGCAAGGCGCGGATCCAGGGTGTCGTCATCCTCCAGGCGACGATCGACAAGAACGGCGACATCACCGACATCAAGGTCCTGAAGCCCCTGCCGATGGGCCTTGCCGAAGCCGCCGTGTCGGCGGTGCAGCAGTGGAAGTTCAAGCCGGCGACGCTGAACGGCAAGCCGGTCGCCGTGTACTACAACCTGACCGTCAACTTCCAGCTCCAGTAGAGCGGAGGACTACGGCCCGATCATGACTACTCGCCGATCCGTACTCGCACTTACTACGGTCTGCGCACTGCTGACCGCATCCGTGGCCTTCGCCGGCTGGGACGAGGGCGTGGCCGCATTCAAGTCCGGCAACTACGCTCAGGCGATCGCCGAGTTCCAGCAGTTCGTCGAGGAGCGCCCCGACCAGCAGGCCGGCTACCAGATGCTGGGCCGTTCGCTGCTCAGGGGCGGCAAGGCCGGCGAAGCGGTTGCCGCGTTCCAGAAGGCAATCGAGATGAAGGCCGACGACATCGGCAGCCAGGTGCTCCTGGGCCAGGCCTTCTACCAGAGCGGCAAGCCCAGGGAGTGCATCTCGACGTTGAGCAGGCTGAACATCGGCGCGTTGCCCGCGAACATCCAGGTCGGGGTGTACGAGACGCGCGGGGCCAGCTACGCGCGGCTGGGTAACACCGGCAGTGCGGCGGCTGATCTGGGCAGGGTCGCCGACCTGAAGCCCAGCGACGCCGCGGCCCGCTTCGAGTACGGCCAGATGCTCCATAGCGATGCGCAGCTCGATCCCGCGATTGCAGCCTACGAGCGGGCGATCTCGATGGACGGCAGCAAGTCGGAGTGGAAGAAGGTCCTCGTGAACGCCCTGAAGGTCAAGGGACGGAGTACCCAGGGTTCCGCGAAGGCCGGCATCTATCGCAAGGCTGAAGACGTGGCGAGAAGCCTGGTCGGGAGCAGCCCCTCGTACGACAACCTTCTCCTGCTGGGCGAAGTGCAGCTCGGCGGCAAGAACTACGACTCGGCGGCATCGACGTTCCAGCAGGCGATCTCGAAGAGGCGCAACGACTGGCACTCCCATTTCTACCTGGGGCAGGCCTACGGCTCGCTCGAGCGCTTCAACGACGCCGAGGCGCCGCTGAACGACGCCCTGGCTCTCGCGTCGGGCGAGGCGGAAAGGCAGGTCCTTGACTACCTCGGCTTCGTGCTCTCGAAGCAGAACAAGTACGACCCTGCGATCTCGGCGTTCGAACGGGCCGGGAACGCGGCTGGCGCCGCGCGGGTGCGTGAGAACAAGCAGATCGCGCAGGAAAACCGGGAAGCCGACGAGTTCAACGAGAACATCGCGGAACTCGAACGCCAGCGCGAGGAACTCCGCAAGCAGCTCGAAGAAGTTCCCGGAGCGACAAACGAGCCTCCGCGCCGGTAGGAAACTCGCGTCCCAGGACGCCGTCCGTTCGCACCTTGCTGACTTGCCAGGCGCTCGATGGGGTGTCACTCCCGTCGTTGTGCCGCTAGCGGTCAGCCAGCTTGCGGCGCAGGATCTCCTGGGCGGCTCGGGGTTCGGCGCTGCCGCGTGAGGCTTTCATGATCTGGCCGACCAGGTAGCCGAGGGCTTGCTGGCGGCCGCCGAGGTACTCCGTGACGGCCTTCTCGTTGGCGGCGATCGCTTCGTCGGCCCAGGCTTCGAGTTGGGCATCATCGCGGACCTGGCGGAGGCCGAGGCGGTCGGCGATCTGGTCCGGGGTTTCCGACGAGTCCCAGGCCGCGGCGAGCACCTCTTTGGCTGCAGTGGTCGACAGCTCGCCGGAGTCGACCAGGGCGACGACCGCGGCGAGACGCTCGGGCGCGATCGCTTCCTCCACGTCGATGCCTCGCTCCTTCAGCTCGCGCAGGAGTTCCGTCATCACCCAGTTGGCGATGGACTTCGCGCCCTTGGGGTGGGCAGCGACGGCTCGCTCGTAGTAAGTCGCCAGGGCAACACTGCCGGAGAGCAGCGCCGCTTCTTCCGAACGAAGCCCGTAGGCGTCGCGGAAGCGGGCGCTCTTCGTCCACGGCAGCTCCGGAAGCTGGCTCGCGTGTTGTTCGATCCGTTCGCCGGAGAGCACGACGGTGGGCAGATCGGGCTCGGGAAAGTACCGGTAGTCGTGCGCCTCCTCCTTCGACCGAAGCGATCGGGTCACGCCGGTTGAAGGCTCGAAGCTCCGGGTCTCCTGCTCGACCCGCCCGCCGGAGGTCAGGACGTGCAACTGACGTTCCCGCTCGTACTCGAGCGCCTTCGCCACGTGGCGGAACGAGTTCAGGTTCTTGACCTCCGTCTTCGTGCCGAGTGCGGTTTCGCCGGCCGGCCGGAGCGAGAGGTTCGCATCGCAGCGCAGACTGCCCTCTTCCATGTTGCCGTCGCTGGCGCCGGTGTAGAGCAGGACCTGGTGCAGCACCTGCAGATAGGCCTGTGCGTCGGCCGGCGAACCGATCTCCGGTTCGGTAACGATTTCCACCAGGGGTACACCGCAGCGGTTGAAGTCGACCAGACTCCGGCCCGGCAGCGGTCCACCTCCCGGCACTTCGTGGAGCAGCTTGCCGGCGTCTTCCTCCAGGTGGAGCCGGTGGATGCGCACCGTGTTTCCCGACGGCAGCGGTACGCCACCCCCCTCGGCCAGGGGCTCGTCGTACTGGCTGATCTGGTAGCCCTTGGGCAGGTCCGGATAGAAGTAGTTCTTGCGCGCGAACACCGACCGTCGCCGGACCTCGCAGCCGAGGGCGAGCGCGAGCCGGATGGCCAGGTCGATCGCGTGCCGGTTGGTCACCGGCAGGGTGCCCGGATAGCCGAGACAGACCGGGCACACGAGTTCGTTCGGTTCGGCGCCGAAGCGATTCTCGCAACGGCAGAACATCTTCGTCCGGGTGCGCAACTGGACGTGGACTTCCAGTCCAATGACGGTTTCCCATCCCGTGTCGACGGGAACTCCGACGGCACCCGTCCCGGTCGTGCTCTGCGCTACGCTCATGGCCGTCACAAATGGCCGCGGCATCCTACAGCAGGCGCAGTGTCGCACTCGCGGTCTATCGCCGCCAGCCGGTGTGGGCCGCCTTTCTCGGCGTCGTGCCGCAAGGGGGAGAAGCCGGCCCGGAGGACGCGCTCAGAGTTCTGGCGGACCAGGTGCCCGCGGCAGCGGCGGTGGCACCGGCCTGGCTTCGTCAGCGGCACGGCACCGATGTCCTGAGAGCGACGAAGCCTGGGCCGACCGGCGATGGGGATGCGCTGATCGTCTCGGAGTCCGGTGTTGCGGCCACGGTCTTCGTCGCCGACTGTGTGCCGGTGCTGATTGCCGCCGGCGACTCGGTGGCCGCGGTTCACGCCGGCTGGCGTGGTCTCGCGAGCGGCGTTCTGGCGTCGGCCGTTCACGAGTTGAGCCGAAGCTCGTTCCGCGACGGTACGTCGGCCGAAGCCTGGATCGGTCCGGCGATCGGACCCTGTTGCTACGAGGTCGGCGAAGACGTTGCCGTCCAGGTGGAGTCCCGGAGCGGTTCGGAGGTTGTCACTCGAAGACGCGGCCGGAAGCCGCACCTCGACCTGGCGCTGGCGGCGTCGCGGCAGCTTGCCGGCCTGGGTGTGGCCCGGGTCTCGACGGTGGAACGCTGCGTGCGCTGCAATCCGGACTGGTGGAGCTATCGTCGAGACGGCGCTCGCGCAGGCCGCAACTACGGGTTCATCTGGCGGCGCTAGTCGGCCTGCCGGGAAGTGCGGCTGCGGGCCTTGCGCGTGGGGTCGATCCCGACGGATCGGAGAAAGGCGAGGTCGCGGCCGTTGATCCTGAAGGCCGGTGCGGGCGGTTTCGTCTCGTCCTCCGTCCCGGCTTCGTCGTCACTCTCGAAGGGCTTGCAGTCGAGGAACAGATTCAGCGTGTAGCCTTCGCGCCGGATCGATTCGAGCCGGTCGTGGACTTCGGGTGATTCTGCAATCGCCTCGCACAGGGAGTGGGTGAGATCTTCGAGCAGTTGCTTGAGCCGGGGTTCCATGGCAGCGAGAGCATTATCCCAGACAGACGGTCGGAGCGACAGTCCGGCTTCGTCACCGGTCGATCGGGATCTCTGGGGGCCGGTCGTCGACGAGCTTCGAGCGGCGGGTCTCCGGCCTGTCTCGTTCGAGCCGTTGGCCGGCGACGTTTCCGCCCGACGCTACGCGCGACTGCGCCTCGAGAGCGGCGAGCAGTTCATCGGCTGCGCCTATCCGGACGACATGGCGGACGTGGCGGCACGGTTTCTGGCCGCAACGGAGCTGCTGAACTCGGCCGGAGTGCCGGTGCCACGAGTTGAACGCCACTCGCGCGGCGAACGCGTCTGGATCCTCCTGGAAGACCTGGGGCCGCAGACGGTCTTCGACCGATGGGAGGGCGGAGGTCTGAGTCCAGCGGCACTTGACCGGTGCCTGACGGAAGCGCTGGCGCACGTTGACCGAATCCAGCTCCTGCCTCCCGACCGGGTGCGCGCTCTGGGCTCGCCGCCGCTCGACCGGAACCTGCTGATGGCGGAACTCGACCTGACCTGGGAGCGCTTCCTCGAGCCGCGCGGGCTGGTGCGAGACCGGACGCTGGCCGAGCAACTGCGCGTTCTGTGCAACGCCGTGTGCGAGCGTCTCGGTTCGGCGGCGCCCGTGCCCTGTCACCGTGACTTCATGGTTCGCAACCTGATGCTGCGGGCTTCGGCGCCGGAGGGGGCTGAAGCGGAGGTCGTCGTGATCGATCACCAGGACCTGCGGCTTGGCCCGCCGCACTACGACCTGGCTTCGTTGCTCAATGACAGCCTGACCCTTTCCGGCGGCCAGCGACGTGGCCATCTGGCGGTCCTGGGGGAAGGCGCCGGAGAGTTCGCCTTGTACCACGCCGCCGTGGCGCAGCGAATGCTCAAGATCGCCGGCACGTTCGCGCACTTTGCCGCGCTCGGCAACGACCGTCACCTGCCGTTGATTCGGCCCGCCCTGCGGCGGTTCCTCGACGCGCTGGACGCTCTTCCCGAGGGCCGTGACCTGGCTCCCCGCCTGCGCCGCGAGTGGACGGCGCTTGCCGGCGAAACGCCCGGTGCACCAGCCTAGCTGCTAGAGTCGCGGGCCGAGCCCGACGTTCTACAGGAGAACCCCATGCCTTCCATTGGCATCCAAGAGCTTCTCATCATCTTCGTCATCCTGATGGTCATCTTCGGCGGCAGCAAGCTGCCCCTGCTTGGCCGGGGGATGGGTGAGGGCATCCGCAACTTCAAGCGGGGGCTGCGGGGAGACGACTCCTCCGAGCTGGAGGAGGAAAACGCGTCTTCGTCGGGCGCCAAGAGCGGCTAGCAGGAGCCACAGCCGTGCTAACATGGCTACTTCGGCATGTGACTCGCCTTGAAGCCACTCAGCGCAGACAACCGCTCCTCCGAAGAGCCGTTCGAGGATCTCAACGGCCAACTTGACCGGTTGGTCAACCAGTTGGCTTCCCAGGGTGTCACCCTGGCGCAGGCCCGCGGGATCTTCGAACGCCAGTTCATTCTCGCTTCGCTACGACTCAACAAGGGCAACATCACGAACTCGGCAAACCACTTGGGGCTCCATCGCAACACGCTACGGAACAAGGTCGCCACGCTTCAGATACAGGCGACGGACTATCGCGGTTCCGGCAAGAGGATCCAGTCGAGATAGCGCCAGGACTGGCCCGCAGGCTCGAAGATCCGGGCCTCCGTTCGACCCGCGTTAGCAGCAGATTGGCACACACTTTGCTCCGATAGTGGTTCCGGCAGCGCAGGCGTTCCTGGTGAACGCCCCGTGCCGTTGAGCAACGTCCCGACCCGCCAGCGGCGCCCCTGGCGCCGAAGTGGCCGCCGAACGCCTCTCGGCGGCCGGTTTCCTCAAGAGACGGCCGACAACGCCCTACAGAAGACACCCGATGACCGTCCAGCAACCCAGCCTCCGATATCGAGGCACTGCCATCGCCGCGGCGGCGGTAGCCATTCTGGCCGCGGCGCCCCGTGAAACCGCGCCGGGTCGGCACCTGGAACCGCTACCCACTTCGATCCCGCTGGAAGATGTCGCCATCTTCGAGGAGATTCAGGCATGGCTCGAACCGTCGGCCGTGGTCGCCACCGGATACCCCGGAAGCGATCCACTCTACGAGTCCATTCAGTCGCGCCGGGAGAGCTTCGAGCTGTTTGTCGGCGCTGCCGACGAGGACGCTGTTCGGGCCCGGATGCAGCACGTTCCGTACGGTGACCTGATCCTCAGCGCCGCCCGGCGCCACGAAGTCGACCCGTTACTGGTAGCGGCTGTCGTACAGGCGGAGTCCTCGTTCGACACGGAGGCGGTCTCGTCCCGGGGCGCCCTGGGCCTGATGCAGATGATGCCCACGACGGCCGAGCAGTTGGGCGTCGCGGATGCCTACGACCCAAGTCAGAACCTCGACGCGGGCGCCAGCTATCTGGCTTACCTGCTGCGCCGTGCCGACGGCGACCTGGTCCTCGCTCTCGCCGGCTACAACGCGGGGCCCGGCACCGTCAACCGTTTCGGCGGTGTACCCCCCTTTCGCGAGACGCGCGGCTTCATCAACAGTGTGCTCCGCGTCTACATCGCACACCATCGCGCGGCCTGGGCGGCCGTCAATCCCGACGGTCTCGACTTCGCCGTGCTGGCGGGCGGCTAGGCGCCGCTAGCGGCGCGTCCGGGGGCGTTCTCTTCCGCGGGCGGACCGTCCTGTCGATTCCTGTCCGGCCGGATGGGTGTGTCCGGCAGCCTGGTGCGGAGTTTCCGGAGCTGCTCCTCCGACGGCGCCTTCTTGAGCCACGGGCTGCCGGGGAATTCGTTCCGCAGCCGATCGCAGGCTTCGCGGAGGTACTCGTAGCGGTCGAGTCCCAACCTGCTCGGAATCTGCTGGAGCACCAGGCGATACGTGAGGCACATGTGGGCGAGGATCTTGTCGGGCTCCGGATAGTCCGGATACTGCTCGAGCATCTCCCTGAAACGAACGCCGGCGGCGGTGGGCGTACGGAAACGGTAGTAGAAGGCGCCGACGACGAACTCGTGCTCCGCGAGGTGGTTGCGGACCTCGACGATTCGCTGGGCCGCCTGGCCGGCGAACTGGCTGGTCGGGTACAGCCGGCGTACGTTCTCGAACTCGGTCAGCGCCAGCCGGGCCGTCTGCTGATCGCGGTCCGGTTTCTCCATCCGTTCGGCGAGCGAGGCCGCGAGACGAAACTGGGCGTAGGCCGCCTGGTCGGAGGTCGGAAACCGGTTCAGGAAGTCCCGGTAGCGCTGCTCGGCTTCGACGTACGACTGGTAGCCGCCGCGCAGGAACAGGGCGTCGGCCGCCAGGAGCAGCCCTTCGCGACCGGTTTCGGAGTTCGGCTCGACCTCGAAGGCGTGGACGAGGTGTTCGCGTGCCTGCGTGAACTTCTCGTCTTCCAGCAGTTGCTTGCCGATCTCGAGGGCCTCGGCCGACGAGAGCCGCAGGATGGGGTCGTCCCTGACGCCCCCGCACGCGGTGACCAGGCCCATCGCGGCCGCCAGCAGGAGCGTGCGGCGACGGTTCATTCGCCCGCCTGCCGCCTGAGGGCGACCAGGGTTTCGACGGGTCGTTCGGCCGCGAAAACGCCGGAGCCAACGACGGCGACGTCGACGCCGGCAGCCGCCACTTCGTCCAGATTGCCGGGCTTGATGCCGCCGTCCATCTCGATGCTCACAGGCATTCCCCGTTCGTCGACCAGGGCGCGGAGGCGCCGGGCCTTCTCGAGTACCTCGGGGTGGAAGGCCTGGCCGGCGAAGCCGGGCACGACCGACATGAGTACGACGAAGTCCAGTTGGTCCAGGTAGGGCAGGAGTTCGTCCAGCGGCGTCGCCGGGTTGATCGCCACGCCGGCGCCGGCGCCGCGCTCGCGGATACGCGCCGTAAGCCGTCCCGGCTCATTCGTCACCTCGTGGTGGATCGACACCCAGGCCGGCCCGCTGTCCAGATACCGGTCGAGCAGCGCTTCCGGGTTCGAGACCATCAGGTGGATGTCGAAGCCGACGCGAGTTCTCCTGGCCAGATCGGCGATCACCGGCGGGCCGAAGGTCAGGTTGGGCACGAAGTGACCGTCCATCACGTCGACGTGGATGATCTGCGCGCCGCCGTCCTCGCAGAGCTTGACGGCGGAGGCGAGGTCGGCGAGGTCCGCCGCCAGGATCGAAGGCGCAATCTTCATCGTTCAGGTTCTTGCGGGCGACAGTGCTTGCGGGCGGACGGGGGCGGGTTCAGCGACTGTCTTGCGCGGCTACCACGAGGGCGATCGAATCGCTCTGTCGCAGGGGGTGACCCGGGAGCGGGTATTGACGCAGGATGATCCCGGCCGGGACACCTTCGTAGGGTTCGTACTTTACCCTTCCGAGGCGGAATCCGCCCGTCTCGAAGAAGTCGCGGACCGGTTCCTCGGGCAGGTCGATCAGGTCCGGCATGACGTACGTCGCCCCGGGGTTGGACAGGCTGACCATCAGGTCGACGTGGGACGAGGGGTCGATCGGGCTTCCGGCGGGAGGGTCCTGCCGGACGACGGTGCCCGGCGCACCGGTCTCGGCGAAGACGCTCCGGCTCCTGCCCATCTGCAGGCCCGAGGCCGTGAGACTCACCTGGGCTGTCTGCAGGACCTGGCCGCTCAGGTCCGGCGTCTCGACCAGTTCCCGGCCCTGCGACAGGTAGACGACCACGCCGCTGCCCTCCTTGACCGCGCTGCCGGCGGGAGGGTCCTGCCGGAGCACGTGGCCGGCCGGGACCGCCTCGTCGTAGCGGTCATCCTCCACCCGCTGCAACGCCAGGCCCGCGGTGGCGAGGTCGGCTTCGGCCTGGCTTCGGTCGAGGCCGACCAGGTCGGGTACGGCGATGACGCCGCTGCGGACGAAGTTCGAGAGCGCCAGGTAGGACGAAGCGCCCAGCAGAGCGACGAGCAGACTCCCGTAGGCCGCGAAGAGGACGCCCCGCCTGAGCCAGGGGTGGCGTACCGCCTTGCCGATCCAGTCGGGGAGCTTGCCTGCCATCATCGTCGAACCGTCTTCAGCGGCCGAGACCGGGCAGGTTCTTCACCAGGTCGAGGTAGATCGCGAACAGCATGATGGCCACGACCACGACCAGGCCGAACTGGGTGACCAGGTTCTTGACCTGGAGCGAGAGGTCGCGACGCAGAACGCTCTCGAACAGCAGGATGACGAGCTGGCCGCCGTCGAGCATCGGGATCGGCAGCAGGTTCAGGATGCAGAGGTTCAGGCTGATCAGGGCGATCAGGAACACCAGGTCGCTGAAGCTCCTGCGGGCCGCCTGACCGCTGATCCGGCTGATCTCGATCGGGCCGGCCAGCGCGCTCTGCGGCGAGACCCGGCGTTCGACCAGGCCGCCCAGGAAGCCGAAGATCTCGGTCGTCGTCTCCCAGTTGATCCGGGCGCTTTCCACGACTGCCGCGATCGGACCGACGCGCTGATAGGAGAAGTGGCTGATCGCGATGCCGGCACGGCCGACGCCGGCCTCGCTCGCCGGCACGAGTTGCACGACCAGACGGCCCTCGCCCCGGCCGATCTCGACGCTGACCAACTCGCCCGCTCGCGGCTCGACCAGCCGGCGGAAGTCGTCGGCGTCGGCGACGGGATGGCCATCGACCGCGTACAGCGTGTCCCCGTACCGCAGGCCGGCCTGCTCGGCCGGAGTGTCCTCGAACACCTGGCGAACCCGTGGCAGGAGGCTGGCGTAGAGCCCCGCGTCGCCCAGCTCGTAGCGCGGCATCCGGTGAGGGACGAGCACGGTGCTCAGGGCTTCGCCGTCGCGTTCGAAGTCGATCTCGAGCCGGCGTTCCGGGGACATCAGGATGGTGTTCGAGAGCTCCCGCCAGTCGGACACGTCCTCGCCGTCCAGGCGCAGGATCACGTCGCCCGCAAGGAGCCCGGCTTCGGCCGCGGCCGATTCGGGCGCCACACCGCCGATCTCGGTGCTCAGGTTCCGCGGTCCGGCCAGCTCGGTTCCGGTCATCAGGACGACCGCGATCAGGACGATCGACAGCACCACGTTCGCAGCCGGGCCGGCCAGGAGCACGATCACTCGCTGCCAGCGCGGCTTGGCGGTGAAGTCGCCCGCGTCGCCGGTCGGGTTCGCGGCGTCGATTCCCGAGAAGGCGACATAGCCGCCGAGCGGAATCATGGCCAGCCGGTACTCCGTGCCGCCGCGCTCGAAGCCCCAGAGGCGGGAACCGATGCCGATGGAGAAGACCCGGACCCGGATCCGGAACAGCCTCGCGGCCACGAAGTGGCCCATCTCGTGGACGAAGATGATCACTCCGATCACGACCAGGAAGGCCAGGATGTTGCTGAGGAGGTTCATCCCTAGCGACTCTAACCGCGAAGCCGCGCGAGGACTTCCCGGGCAAGGCGGCGGCCCCAGGAATCCCATTCCAGGGCCTCGTCGATCGTCGCCGGCTCCGCGGCGCCGGCCTCCCGGCCGTGACGGTCGAGCACTTCCGCCACCGCCGGCACGATGGCGGTGAAGGGCGCCGCGCCGTCCAGGAACGCCGCCACCGCCGTCTCGTTCGCCGCGTTGAGCGCCGCCGGCGCGCCGCTCCCGCGGACCAGCGCCTCGCGCGCCAGGGACGGCGCCGGGAACTTCTCCGGGTCGACCCTTCTGAACTGGAGCTCGGAGGTCGCGTCCAGCAGTTCGCTCAGTCCGTTGGCAGCGCCGTCGTCGGGGCGCGGCCAGCGTTCGGGATGGGACAGGGCGTAGCGGATGGGGTACTCCATGTCGTTGGCCGAGATCTGGGCGATCGAGTTGCCGTCCCGGAACTCGACGACCGAGTGAACCAGGGACTGCGGGTGGACCAGGATGTCGATCCGGGATCCCGGAACGTCGAAGAGGTAGCTGGCCTCGATCAGTTCCAGTCCCTTGTTCATCAGCGTCGCGGAGTCGACGCTGATCTTGGCCCCCATGTTCCAGGTCGGATGGGCCGTTGCCTCCGCCGGCGTGACCGTGTCCAGGGTCGCCGGGTCGCGGTCCAGGAACGGGCCGCCCGAGGCGGTCAGCACGAGGCGCCCGACTTCCCGGCGTCGGCCGGCGCGCAGCGCCTGGTGGATCGCGGCGTGTTCGCTGTCGACCGGCAGGATCTTCGCGCCCGAGGCGGCAGCCAGCCGGCGCAGGAGAGGGCCGGCGGCGACCATCGCCTCCTTGTTCGCGAGCGCCAGGTCGGCGCCGGCGTCGAGGGCCGCCGCGGCCGGCCGGAGGCCGGCGGCGCCGACGATCGCGGTCAGCACCAGGTCGATGCCGCCGGCGCCGACCGCGTCGACCAGTGCCGGTTCGCCGCAACGGAGCTCGGTGCCCGCCGGCAGTTCGGCACGAACCGCGTCCGCGGCCTCTGCCGTCGCGACGACGATCCGGCGGGGGCGGAACTCGCGGGCCAGCTCCAGGAGCCGGACCGGTCGGCTGCCGCCGGCGGCCAGCAGGGAGACTGCGAGTCGGTCGGGGTGACGGCGCGCGACGGCGAGGGCGGCTTCACCGACCGAGCCGGTGGCGCCGAGTACGGCAAGCCGTCGCATGCTCACGGCAGGAGCGACGGCGTCGCACCGGCCTGGACGGCAACGTAGAACACGGGCGTCGCCAGCAGAACGCTGTCGAGGCGGTCCAGCAGCCCGCCATGCCCGGGCAGAAGGGCCCCCGTGTCCTTGACCGCCACCGCCCGCTTGAGCATCGACTCGACCAGGTCCCCGGCCTGGCCCGCGCCGCCGCAGAGCAGCGCCAGGACGGGGAGGTCCAGGCCGACGGCATCGGGGCCGCGCCACACCAGGACCACCGCGACGCCGGCGGCGCAACTGGCGACCAGACCGCTCACCGCGCCCGCGATCGTCTTGTTCGGGCTGAGCACCGGCGCCAGGGGCCGGCGCCCGAGCAGACGGCCGCCGTAGTAGGCGCCGATGTCGCCGAGGGAGGCGACGGCCAGGACCCAGAGGAGGAGCACCGGTTCAACGACATGAAGGTTGATCGCGGCGACCAGGAACAGGCCGAGCCAGAGGGCGCCGTAGGTGAACAGTGCCGAGGTCAGGAGCCGATCGCGGATCTCGGCGTGGCTGGCGAGGCCGACCGCCGTCGCCAGGCCGAGGATGAGGACCGCAGCGGCGAACCAGGTGCCGGCGCCGGTCAGGCCGGCCGGCAGCGGCACGTCGATCAGTTCGTTCGCGGTCGTGTCGGCCAGAGCGAGGACGCCGACCGAGAGCCAGAGCGCCCAGCTCACGGTCCGCGAGACGACGATCCGCTGCACGAGCGCGCTGTACTCGGCGGCTGCGACGAGAACCACGAGCGTGACCGCCACTCCGAACAGGACGGGGTCGAGGTAGAGGATGAGGGCGGCCGCCACCGCCCCGGTCACGACCCCCGTGACGACGCGTTTCATGTGGCGTGATCGTATTCCACCCGCTCCAGGCAGAGGCCCCGGGCCGGCGCGTTCGGACCCGCCTCGGCGCGTGTCCGGCCGGCGAGCAGCGCGGCCAGATCGTCCAGCGAGCGGCGGCCGAGGCCGACCTCCAGGGTCGTGCCCACCAGGGCGCGAACCATCCCGCGCAGGAACCCGTCGCCGGCGACGCGGAACCGGATCTCGTCCCCCTGTTCGGCCCATCGAGCCTCGTGGATCGTCCGCACCGTGCTGCCGTGGCTGCCGCCGGCCTTGGCGAAGGCCGAGAAGTCGTGGCGCCCGTGGATCAGGGAGCCGGCCGTCTTCATCGACTCGAGATCGAGTCTTCGCGGCGCCGGGACGACGAACGGCGCCCTGAAAGGATCGATCACCGGGGCGGTGCAGAGCCGGTAGCAGTAGACCTTGAACGACGCGCTCTTGCGGGCGTGAAAGGAATCGTCGACGGCGTCGGCGGCGAGCACCCGGACCGCCGCCGGAAGATGGTGGTTCACGCCGTGGACAAGCGCCCGGCGGATCTCGCCGGAGGGCAGGTTCCCGGCCGGGAGATCGAGGTGAGCCGCCTGCCCGGCGGCGTGCACGCCGGCGTCGGTGCGACCGGCCCCGTGGATGGTGACCCTCCGGCCCGCAACCGCCGCCACCGCTTCCTCGACGACCTGCTGCACGGCCAGCGCGTTGTCCTGGCGCTGCCAGCCGGCATAGTCCGTCCCGTCGTAGGCGATCAGCAGGCGGTACTTCATGGTGGCGGGGGCTCGGGACGCCGGCGTGCGACCAGCAGCAGAGTCAGCGGCGGCAGCCAGACGGCGCCGTAGACCCAGGGAAAGTATGGCAATCCGGTCAGGGCGGGAAGATAGGCCAGAGGCAGGGTCGCGGAGAGCGCGAGAACGGCGCGGGCGCGGGTCACCGCGGCCCAGGGGAGGATCCAGATCAGGTACCACGGGTAGAAGGTGGGGTTCATCAGGAGGACGACTACGAAGGCCCCGAACGCCGCCCGGACCGGTCCCGGGCGGCGCCGCCAGAGGCGAAGCCAGAGAATGGCGCCGGCCGCCAGGAGCACGACGCGGGCGAGGAACTGAGGATAGGCGTAGGAGTAGAGCGTGCTCCAGGGCGTCGCCTCGACGTCGCCGCCGAAGATGACCCGGACCAGGTGGACGATCCCGGAAGCGGCCAGGTCGAGGCGCAGCGCGCCGATCAGGCGCCACAGCGGCTCGTAGAGAGGACCGTTGTACTCCCAGCGCAGCGCGTACTCGACCAGACCGGGCGGAACGCCACGGGTCCACAGCAGCACGCCGACCGTCGCCGGCAGCAGCAGCGAGACGGCGCCGACCGCAAAGCGCCGCCCGTGCCGGTCACCGGCGCGACGCCACCAGAGGGGCAGCGCCGCCAGGGGCACCAGCTTGGCCAGCACCGCGAGCGCGGCGGCGGCGCCGGCCGGGACGCTCCTGCCGACCGAGAGCAGCCACACGCAACCGATGACCAGCGACGCCCCGAGCACGTCGACATGCCCCATGCCGGCGCCCTCCACGACAAGCAGCGGATTCCAGACGTAGGCGAGAGCCGTCCAGGCATGGCCGCGCCGCCGCGCCAGCAGCAGCAGCAGCGCGCAACCGGCCAGGTCAACGGCGGCAAGCGCCAGCTTGTACGCCAGGAGAGGTCGAGGCAGGGAAGCAGCGCCGGCGAACATCCCCAGCGCCAGCGGCGGATACACCGTTGCGATGTCGCGATGCGCGGTCTTCCGCCACAGGTAGTCCCGCAAGCCGGCGAGGCTCTCGTCGTCCGGCGTCAGGAGATACGGGTTCGCTCCCGAGGCGGCGACACGTCCGTCCCACAGGTAGCGGTAGACGTCGTCGGAGAGGCTCGGCGTGAGCGGCAGTGCGAGCAGCCGGAGCACGACGGCCACCGCCAGGACGCCCGCGATTGGAACGTCGCCTCGCGAGCGCGTCGCCGCGCCGAGGCGTCGCAGTCCCCACCAGAGCGCGCCGAATGCAAGGAGTAGAACGGCCAGAAAGGAGATGCCAGCGCCCGGCGCGCCCGCCGTGGGAACGAACCCGGCGCGGTCCAGCACCAGCAGCCCGGCGAAGCAGCCGAGCAGAGGCCACACGGCCGCCGCCAGCGCTCCGAGGCTTCGTCGCCTTGCCATATCGTCAGCGTACGTGCTCTTACCGGTCTACTACGCCGTTCTCGGTACGCTCGCTCTCTACGGACTGCATCGGCTGGTCCTGCTCCTGGTGCTTCGGATGTCGCGATCGTCGGTGGACGGCGAGGGTGACGGCGCGGACTCCGCTTGCGTCCAAGATAGCGCGCAAGAGGGGTTCGTGTGGCCCCTGGTCACCGTCCAGTTGCCGATCTACAACGAGCGCTACGTCGCTCCCCGGCTGATCGCCGCCGTTCTCGACTTCGACTACCCCGCGGACCGGCTCGAAGTCCAGATCCTCGACGATTCGACCGACGACACCACCGACCGGGTCGAGGCCGAGCTCGCCCTGGCGTCGGCCCGGAACCGACCGCTGCCTCTCATTCGGCACCTGCGGCGGAAGGACCGGAAGGGGTTCAAGGCGGGCGCTCTCGCCGCCGGCCTGGAGCAGGCGCGCGGAGAGCTGATCGCGATCTTCGATGCCGACTTCGTGCCGGAACCGGACTTCCTGCGGCGGACGGTGCGGGCGTTCCGCGATCCCGGGCTGGGAATGGTCCAGGCGTGCTGGGGCCACATGAACCGCAAGGACTCGCTCCTGACCCGGGCCCAGGCGGTGCTGCTGGACGGCCACTTCCTGGTCGAGCAGGCGGCCCGGTACCGGGCCGGTTGCTTCTTCAACTTCAACGGCACCGCGGGCGTATGGCGGCGGCGCGCGATCGAGGACGCGGGGGGCTGGCAGGTCGACACGCTGACCGAGGACCTCGATCTCTCCTACCGGGCACAGCTCGCCGGATGGCGCTTCAGGCTGATGACGGACCTCGCGGTGCCGGCGGAGTTGCCGGCCCGAGTCAACGACTTCAAGAGCCAGCAGCACCGCTGGGCCCGGGGATCGGCCCAGACGATGCGCAAGCTCCTCGGGCGCATCCTTCGCAGCGCCGTGAGGCCGCGGGTCAAGCTGGCGGCGGCCGCGCACCTCACGTCGGGCATCTGCTACCCGCTGCTCGTGGCTCTCGGCCTCCTCCTGTTGCCGGCGATCCTGCAGCGGCAGGAGTCGCCGCATCTGCTGCTGTGGATCGACGCGCCGCTGTTTCTGCTCGGGACGGTGGCCGTAGCCGGTTGCTACGCCGCTGGCCAGCGCCGGGCGGGACGGCGCGGCTCCAGGTTCTGGTTCGAGGTGCCGCTCGCCATGTCGATCGGCATCGGCCTGTCGCTCAACAACTCGGCCGCGACGATCAGCGGGCTGTTGCGCCGCGGGGGCGTCTTCGCCCGCACGCCGAAGATCCCGGCGGCCGCCCGGCACCCGCCGGCCCTCTACCGGTCGGGCGCGGTATGGAGTCTTTGGGGTGAAGCGACGCTCGCGCTCTACTTCTGGGTCTGCGTTGCCGCCGCGGGTCTCCATGGGCGCTGGTGGTCGCTGCCCTTTCTCTACCTGTTCGCCCAGGGGTATAGCCTGATCGCCCTCGGCGGCGCCCTGCCCCGGCTGGGGCGCCGTGCCGGAACCACGTAGCCCGGCGATGACCAGCCCCCTGACACGTCATCCACCACCCCCTCCCGCGGTCGATGTCGTCGTGCGGCCGGCGCAGCCGTCGGACGCGGCGTTCCTCCGTCGCTGGCGCGCCGAACCCGCCGTTCGCCGCTATCAGCCGCTTCACAACGTGTCCGTCGCCCGGCTGCGCGCGGACCTGGCGGCGCAGCGCCCCAGGGACCTCTACCGCGGCCGCGGCGACCGCTACACCTGGATGATCGAAGCCGACCGCGAACGCTCGGGCTGGATCACCCTGGCGGTCGTCAACTGGGAGCACGGCCTGGGCGAACTCGGTTACGCCCTGGCGACCCGGCATCACGGCCGCGGCACGATGACGGCCGCGCTCGGCCAGTTGCTGCCGGAGCTCCTGCTGCGCACGCCGCTGGAGCGCCTGGAGGCCCGTTGCGCGATCGACAACGATGCCTCCCGCAAGGTGCTCGAGAAGCTGGGCTTCGTGTGCGAGGGCAAGCTCCGTTCCTACTTCGTGCTGCAGGGCCGGCGCACCGACCACTACCTGTACGCGTTGCTCCGGGAGGACTACATTCCAATGCGCTAGGGTTGCGCATTCCGAATGGTCGGTAGGGCGTCGAGGTGGAGGTAGTCGATCGTGAGTAGCGGGGCTGGGCAGAAGGCGATGGACGCCATGTTGAAGAAGCTGGAGGCCGGGATCGAGGCATTCCACGCGGATCGGATCGCTGAAGCCCGCTCCGAGTTCGAGGCGGTGATCGCCGCGGGGGCGGAGAGCCGGCTCACCAGCCGCGCCGGGGACTACCTCGCGGCCTGCGACCGGGCCGAAGCGTCGAACGACGGGAAGGCCAACGACGCGTTTCTCGAGGCCGTCATGACCCGAAACGACGGCGACCTGGAGGGCGCCCTGAAGATCTGCACGGCGGGATCGCGCACCCGGGACGGTCGCTTTGTCTACCTGGCCTCCTGTATCCGGGCGCTGCAGGGCGAAACGGAGCCGGCGCTCGATTCGCTCGCGAAGGCGGTCGCGCTCGATCCGACGAACCGGGTGCGGGCCTTTCACGACGCGGACTTCGCTTCCCTCAACGAAGACGAGCGCTTCCTGAGCCTCGTCCATGACGACAGCGACTGAGTTGACGTCCGGCACCGCCGCGGCCGTGGTCCTCGCTGCCGGTCGTGGCGAACGGCTCCGTTCGGAACAGCCGAAGGTCCTTCACCGGGTGGGCGGCAGGCCGCTCGTGTCCTGGGTCGTCCAGGCGGCGCGGGAGGTGGGCTGCACGCCGATCTTCGTCGTCGTCGGGAGCGAGGCGGACCAGGTCCGCTCGGTGCTCGAAGCCGAGGACTTAGGCACCGGCGACATCGTCTGGGTGGAGCAGCCGGAGCAACGGGGTACGGGACACGCGCTGTCGATGGCTCGCGATTCTCTGCGCTCCAAGGGGCTGGCTCTGGTTCTCTCGGGCGACGCACCCCTGGTCCGGCCGGCAACGCTGCGCGCCCTGCTCGACGCCGCCGGCGCCGGATGGGGAAGCCTGGCGGTCGCCGACCTGCCGGAGCCGGGGAATCTCGGCCGCGTCGCCTGTGAGGAGGATCGCCTGGTTCGGATCATCGAGGCGGCGGACGCCGACGACGACACGCTCGCGCTCCGTACGGTCAACGCCGGTCACTACGCGCTTCCGGTTCCAGCGATCTTCGACTGGCTAGTGAAGATCGATCCCGGCAACGCCCAGGGCGAGTTCCATCTGACCGCTGCCGTCTCGGCCGCCGCCCGCGAGCATCCCGTGGCGGCGGTCCGGGTCGAGGATGCTTCGGAGGCGCTGGGTGTCAACTCGCGCGCCGACCTCGCCGCGGTTCAGCGCGTCTTCTACCGGCGCGGCGTCGATGCACTGCTGGCGGCAGGCGTCACCGTCCTCGACCCGGAAAGCGTCTGGATCGATGCCGGCGTGACCGTCGGCGCCGACTCGATCCTGCACCCGAACGTCACCCTGCTCGGTGCCTCCAGCGTGGGGAGAGGCTGCACCGTCCACAGCGGCGCCTGGATCCGCGACAGCGTCCTCGAGGACGGCGTCGAGGTGCTGCCCTACTCGGTGCTCGACGGCGCGCGCGTCGCCTCGGACTGCACGATCGGCCCCTTCGCCCGCCTGCGGCCGGAGGCCGTGCTCGAGGACGGCGCCAGGGTCGGCAACTTCGTCGAGGTCAAGAAGGCAACGCTGGGCCCCGGGGTCAAGGCGTCGCATCTCGCCTACCTGGGCGACGCCTCGGTGGGCGCCGGCGCCAACATCGGCGCCGGGGTCATCACCTGCAACTACGACGGCAAGAAGAAGAGCCGCACGGTGATCGGCGAGGGGGCTTTCGTCGGCAGCGACTGCATCCTGGTGGCGCCGGTCGAGGTCGGCGCCGGCGCCTACACCGGCGCCGGATCGGTGATCACCAAGGACGTGCCGGAAGAGACGCTCGCGGTGGGGCGGGCGCGCCAGAAGAACATCAAGCGCCGGCCCCGCTGACGACGTGGACTTCCGTTCCCGTCTGAACCCGGAACAGCTCGCGGCGGTCACCCACGATGGCGGCCCGCTGCTCGTCGTCGCCGGCGCCGGATCTGGCAAGACACGGGTCATCACGTACAGGATCGCCTGGCTGATTTCCGAGCGGGCGGTCGAGCCGTGGCGGATCGCGGCCGTCACGTTCACCAACAAGGCCGCGGACGAGATGCGCGGGCGGGCGCTCGACCTGGTCGGCGGCAACGCCAACGTCTTCGTCGGCACGTTTCACCGCTTCTGCGTCCGCCTGCTGCGGCGCTACAGCGACCGGGTGGGTCTGCGGCAGGACTTCGCGATCGTCGACGCGCCGGACCAGTTGCGGCTGATCAAGGCGTCGCTCAAGGCCGAGAACCTCGACGAACAGGCATTCCAGCCGCGTTCAGTCCAGGGGCGGATCAGCGGGGCGAAGAACCGCCTGCTCACTCCGCCCGCCTTCGAGAAGGAGGCCGAGGACTTCTTCGACCGTCACGTCGCGGTCGTGTACCGCCGTTACCAGGCCGAGCTGCGTCGGACCGGCGGCGTCGACTTCGACGATCTGATCGCGCTTGCGGTGCGCCTGCTGCGCGACGACGAGGAGGTCGGCGCGCGGGTCAGGGGACGCTTCCGCCACCTGCTCGTCGACGAGTTCCAGGACACGAACGCGGCCCAACTGGAACTGGTCAGGAACCTGGTGCTCGACCCGGACGGTTCGGTCTCGGGCCTGACCGCGGTCGGTGACGAGGATCAGAGCATCTACGGCTGGCGCGGCGCCGAACTCGACAACCTGCTCCGGTTCGAGCAGCACTTCCCGGGCGGCAGCGTCCGCAAGCTGGAACGGAACTACCGCTCGACCCAGAACATCCTCGACGCCTCGGGCGCGGTCATCGCCCGCAACGAACAGCGCCGGGGCAAGACCCTGTGGACGGACAAGGGCGCCGGCGAGCCGCTTGAGCTCTTCTTCGCCGGCGACCACGAAGACGAGGCGCGCTGGGTAGTGGGCCGGTTGGCGGAGCTCCGCACGGAGGGGCTCGAGTTCGGGGACATGGCCGTGCTGGTGCGGACGAACGCGCAGACCCGGGCGATCGAGGACCAGTTACTGCGCGGTGAGATTCCCTACTGTCTGGTCGCCGGCGTCCGGTTCTACGAGCGGGCCGAGGTAAAGGACCTGATCGCTTACCTGCGGATTATCGCCAACCCGCAGGACAACCTGTCCCTGCGCCGGATCCTGAACCAGCCGCGGCGGGGCATCGGCGGCAGGACCGAGCAGGTGCTGCTCGAGCGCGCCGCCGAAATGGGCAACTCCCTGTGGGACGCGATCCGGCTCGACCCGTTGCAGGAGCTGCCGGCACGCAGCCTGCGCGCGGTGCGGAACTTCCGGGGCCTGATCGAGGCGCTGCGCCGGGAGGCGGAGCGCCAGCCTTTGGCCGAACTCGTGCGGGGCACGATCGTCGCCGCCGGCTTCGAGGCGCTCTACGGCAAGGGCGACGAGGAAGCCCAGGAACGACTCGAGAACCTGAACGAACTCGTGTCGTCGGCCCACGACTTTGAGACCCTGCACGGCCTGACCGGCGCTCCGGCGAGAATCGCGCCGCCGGCCGGCAACGGAGAGGACCCGGATGCCGGCGAAGCCACGCTCTTCGACGAAGCGGCCGAGCCGACGGTGAGCCCGCTCGTGAACTTCCTCGACTACGTCTCCCTGGTCAGCGACACGGACGGCCTGAACGCTGAGCTGGGCGTCGCCCTGATGACCCTCCACAGCGCCAAGGGCCTCGAGTATCCGGCCGTCTTCGTCACCGGTCTCGAGGACGGCCTGCTCCCGCACTTCCACGCCGGCCTCGCGGCCAGGGACATCGAAGAGGAACGGCGGCTGTTCTACGTCGGCATGACCCGGGCAGAGCAGCGGCTGTTCCTCAGTCTCAGCCGTCGCCGGATGGTCGCCGGACAGTTCCAGGACCAGCAACCCTCGCCCTTCATGGCCGACCTGCCGGAGGAACTGGTCGAGACGACGCGAAGCCCGGAACTCTTCGGCGGCCCGCGGACCGCCGGGGTCCGCGGATTCTTCGGCGGCGACCGCGCGGCCGGCGGCGGTTCCTTCCGGGCCGCATCGCCGACCACCGCCCGACGCGGCCGGAAGCCGCCAACCGAACGGATCGCCGGTGTCCTGCGACCAGGCGCCGTCGTGCGCCACGCCACCCTGGGCAAGGGCGTCGTCCTGCAGCTCGACGGAGACGGCGAGAACGCCAAGCTGACCGTCTTCTTCGACAAGGCGGGAAAGCGGAAGCTGATTCGCCGCTACGCCCCGCTCGACGTGCTGTAGATGGTGCAGCCACGGTGCTATCATTCGCCGCCTTGCCTGTCGGGGCGTGGCGCAGTCTGGTAGCGCACCTGCCTTGGGCGCAGGGGGTCCTCAGTTCAAATCTGGGCGCCCCGATATCGCTCGCTAGCCCGGGCCTCGGCTAACCTGTCGCTTTCGCCTGCCTGTAGCTCAGCTGGATAGAGCGGCGGCCTTCTAAGCCGCGGGTCGGGGGTTCGAGTCCCTCCAGGCAGGCCAGATCGTTGAGAGTTCGGTTCGAAGATGTCTGGTGGATGTAGCTCAACTGGTAGAGCGCTTGATTGTGGTTCAAGTGGTTGGGGGTTCAAGTCCCCTCATCCACCCCATCTCGCTTCCGAAATCGTCCCGTTCGCGCGCCCGTAGCTCAGCTGGATAGAGCGACGGCCTCCGGAGCCGTAGGTCAGGGGTTCGAATCCCTTCGGGCGCACCACAACGGAGCCGGTCCTTCGGACCGGCGGGAGTTCGCGGCTTATGCTCTGAGGGAATGGCGACCCGCGAGCAGCAACCAGGCCGGCCGCTCCGCGTCCTGCTCGTGCGCCTGTCCGCGATCGGCGACTGCCTCCACGCGGCCCCGGTGGCGTCGGCGATCCGCCGCGCCCATCCGGACGCGTTCATCGGCTGGGCGGTGCAGGAACCGGCCGCGACCCTGCTGCGCGGTTACGCTGGCGTCGACCGCTTCCACCTGTATCCGCGGCGCGCCCGCGGCGTCGCCGCGCATCTCGACGCCCTCCGGCGCTTTCGCCGCGAACTCAGAAGCTGCCGCTACGACGCTGCGCTCGACGTCCAGGGTCTCACCAAGAGCGGCCTGGTCGCCTGGTGGAGTGGCGCCCGGCAGCGGATCGGCTTCCGCGGCGGCCCGGCGATGGGCAGCCGCGAGCTGAACGCCCTGTTTCTCAACCGGCGCTTCGCCGTCGACCTGGATGTCAGGCACGTCGTCGACCGCAACCTGGCCTTGCTTCGCGCTTCCGGGCTCGCCGGTGCCACTGACCCGGTCGCGGAATGGAGCTTGCCCGACTACGCGGAGCCCGGGCTCCTCTCGTTCCTCGATCGCCATGGTCTGAGCGATGGCCCCTACGCGGTGGTTTCGCCCGGAACGATCTGGCGCACCAAGCGCTGGCCCCCGCGCCGGTTCGCGGCGGCGGTCCGGAGCCTCGGGAGCGACCGTGACTTGCCGGTGGTCGTCGCCTGGGCGGGCGACGACGAGCGCCGGGCGGCCGAGGAGATCGAAGCCGCCGCCGGGGACGTTTGTCGCGTCCTGCTGGCGCCGCCGACCGACCTCCGCGAACTGGCAACGCTCCTCCGGCGCGCGGCCCTGTTTCTGGGCTGCGATTCCGGTCCCGCTCACCTCGCGGCGGCACTCGGCGTGCCCTGTGTTTCGGTGTTCGGGCCGACGGACCCGGCCCGGAACGGTCCGTACGGCCCGCGGTCCGCCGCGGTGCAACTCGACCGGAAACTGGACTGCCAACCGTGCTGGCGGCGCACCTGCAGCCGCGGCGACTTCGCCTGCCTGGAGCGGCTCGATGCCGACCGGGTGGTCGCCGAGTGCCTGGCGAGGCTCCACACGGCATAAGCTCTTCACAGGATGCCGGAAACCCCAGACGACGCCTCGCCGGCCATCCGGCCGCCGACGTTCGACCGGACCGCCTTCCGGCTGCTGGCGGCGGCCGTCGTCGTGGGCGGGCTCACGATCCCGATCGTCATGCTCTGGCGGGAGTTCAGCTGGCTGATGGCACTGTCGAGCGGCGCCGGCGTGGCCGTCCTCATCTTCTTCAGCGGCCGGGCCGTCCGCGTCCTGCGCTTCGAGTACCTCCGTCCGCCCTTCGAGCGGGAGGACTAGGACGTTGCCTGAATGAAGGTCCGTCCCTGGCAGGTCGAGGCCGCGCGAACCGAGTTCGACCACCCGCTTCTTCAGCTCGAGGCCCAGGAGCTTCGCGCCGGCGCCGACCGGCGCCAGGCTGTGGTCCTGCGGTCGGCGGACTGGGTCAACGTAATCCCGTTGATCGAGGCCGAGCCCGGAGCGGACGGCAAGGGTGCGACGGTCGTACTCATCCGTCAGTGGCGCTTCGGCCGCGCCGCCGAGTCCCTGGAGATCCCCGGTGGCATCGTCGAGCCGGGCGAAGACGCGGGAGTCGCCGCGGCGCGGGAGCTCCACGAGGAGACCGGGTACCGGGCGGGAACGATCGAACGGCTCGGCGAGGTCGAACCGAACCCCGCGATCCTGGACAACGTCTGCTCCCTGTGGCTGGCCCGTGACCTGGTCGACACCGGCGACCCGATCGGGGACGGCAGCGAGGAACTCGAGGTGGTTCACGTGCCGCTGCTCGAGATTCCGGAGCTCATCGCCAGCGGCGAGATCAGCCACTCCCTCGTCGTCACGGCCTTCTACTTCTACGCCCGCCGGTACGGTTTCTCTTGAACGGGGGCCGACGAGAGAGTCCGGTCGTCGCGCGTCGTGACGGCCAGCCGCTGGTCCGGGGCGTCTCGTTGGACGCGACCGGAACGCTGATCGCCTGCCCGCGGCGTGGCGAGATCTACGCCGAAGTTCTTTCCCGCCACGGTCTCGATCTTCCCGTCGCCGACATCGAGCGGGGCTTCCTGACCGCCTGGAAGGAGTTCGAGTGCCGCCTCGACCGCGGCGAGGACCGCTACAACAGGCATCCGAACGGAGCACGCGGCTTCTGGGGCGATCTTCTGAACCGCATGTGCCTCCTGCTCGAACGGGAAGCGCCGGGACCCTTTGCCACGGCGGAGCTCTTCGCCCGCTTCGAGCGCGCCGACGCCTGGGAGCTCCGGCCCGGCTGCCGGAAGGTGCTCTCGGAGTTGCGTCGGCGGGGCCTGCGCGTTGCCGTGACCAGCAACTGGGACCGGCGCCTGCCGCGGGTGCTCGCCAACCTCGGACTTGAGCGCTACCTCGACGCCGTGGTCTGCTCGGAGGAGGTCGGGTCGGCGAAACCGGCCGAACCGATCTTCCTTGCCGCCTGCCGGGAACTGGAGCTTCAGCCGGCCGCCGTGCTCCACGTCGGCGACGCGAAGATCGAGGATCGCGAGGGCGCGGTGGCGGCCGGCCTTGAGGCTCTGTGGCTTGACCCCGAGCATGGGGATATCGGTTCGCTGGACGAAGTTCTCGACTATCTGCCCAGCTAAGGTGAGGCGTCCTGCGAGCGGAGCGAGGCCTTCGGCCTCCTTACCCCACACCGCTGCTACACTGCTTCATGCCGAGGCGCGCGCGATGAAGATCTCCACCAAGGGTGAGTACGGGATCCGCGCCATGCTGTACGTGGCGATGCACGCGGACGGCGGTCCGGTGCCCAGCCACGAGATCGCCGTGAACCAGGGGATCCCGGAGCCCTACCTGCGCCAGATCCTGGCCGCGCTCGCCCGGGATCACCTGATCCGCTCGAACCGCGGTCCCCAGGGCGGCCACCTGCTGGGCCGGCCGGCCGAGAACATCTCGATGCACGACATCCTGGTCGCGCTGGAGGGGCACACGACCTCGATCGACCACATCCTCGCCCAGCCCTGCACGATCGGCGTGGGACCGAAGCACTGCGCGATCCGCGAGGTGTTCCTCAGCGTGAAGGAGGCGGTCGAGACCATCCTGTGCAACTACAGCCTCGCCGATCTGGCCGCGCGCCAGCAGGAAGTCTGCGAGTGCAAGATCGAGATCCCGCACGACCTGCCGCCGGAACGCGTTGCCGCGTCGACTGGCCGGCCGCTGCACGTCATCGCCGACTGAAACCGGAACGCGCCGTTGCAGATCGGTTCCCGCGTCTCGCGGTTCGTGCCCGCTTGCGTTGCTTTGCTCGCGCTCGTCGCCGGCTGGGCCTGCGCGGTCCCTTCGGACCGGCCCGTCCTCGACGAGAACGATCTGGACACGGTGGTAGTGGGGCAGCCGGCGGACTCCATTCTCCGGCCGGACGAGGACGTGCGGGAGCAGCGGGCGCCCGAGGCGGAGCTGGGCGGTCGAATTCCCGGCGCCTTTCCGGAGGGCTTCCCTGTTCCTGACGCTTCCACGGTGATCGACTTCGGCGACGTGGCGTCCGAAGAAGGCGAGACGGTGACGGCGGAGTACGTCGGCCTGCTCCTGCCGCTGGGCGCTCCTGACGCCCGGGAGTGGTTGCTGCGGGAAGCGCAGGCAGCCGGGTGGCGGGCGACGCTCGGAGAGTCGATG
This sequence comes from Thermoanaerobaculia bacterium, assembly GCA_965116955.1. Classification (GTDB taxonomy): domain Bacteria; phylum Acidobacteriota; class Thermoanaerobaculia; order Multivoradales; family Multivoraceae; genus Multivorans. The sequence continues at coordinate 1,816,274 of OZ220742.1, forward strand.
ACCTTCCACCGCGGCGACGAGTGGGTGGTGGTTGCGATCGAACCGGGCGCGACGCCGGGCAACTCGGCGGCGCGGTTCGAGTACGAGAAGCCGTAGGCCTTTCCCTGCGCTGCTAGGATCGCGCTTCGTCGACCGGATGGTCGGTCGGCGAGAGCCAGTTGGAAACCAAGGATGACGGGTCTCCTGACCCTTAGGCGCGCCGAGAAGTACGGATTCTGCGCCGGCGTACGGATCGCCGATCGCACGGTGCGGAAACTGGCGGCCGATGGCCGGCGCGGGCAGATCCTGGGTCAGCTCGTCCACAACGAGCGGGTCGTCTCCGACCTCGTGCAGCTCGGCTTCAGCACGGCGGACGCGCTCGACGGCGTCGAGAACGGGACGATCGTCTTCTCGGCGCACGGCGTCCCGCCCTCGTTTCACCGGCGGGCGCTCGAACGGGGCCTCCTGGTCGTCGACACGACGTGCCCGTTCGTCTACGACGTCCACGAGGAGGCCCGGCAGGCGCTCGAGGCGGGCTACCACCTCGTCTTCATCGGCGACCGGCGGCACCGCGAGGTGATCGGCTACACCCGGGATCTCGATCCGAAGGCCTACGATGTCGTGCTGACGGCGGCCGATGTCGGCCGGATCGACTTCGAGCGCCACCCGAAGGTCAAGATCTTCTACCAGACCACGCTGAACAGCGAGGAGTACGAGCAGGTGGCGCGGATGATCGAGGCGCGCGTGGCAAGGGCCGAGCGCGCGGACACGATCTGTTACGCGACGAAGGAGAACCAGGACGCGGCGCGCGCCCTTGCGGCCGACCCGGAGGTCGACTGCATCGTCGTCGTCGGCGGCCGGCACAGCGCGAACACGCGCCACCTGTGGGAGATCTGCCGGGAGATCGAGCCCAGGAGCCACCTCGTCCACGACACGGGCGACCTGCGGCGAAACTGGTTCGAGGAATGCCGCACGGTCGGCGTCACCGCGGGGGCCTCCACGCCGGACGCGATGATCGAAGAGGTCGAGGCGGCGATCCTGGAGGCGGCGCCCTGAGAGTCCTGGTCATCGGCAACGGCGGCCGCGAACACGCGCTCTGCTGGATCATCCGGGAACGCTCGCCGGAGACCGAACTCTACTGCGCTCCCGGCAGTCCCGGCACCGAGGAATGCGGCGAGAGCGTGGCGCTCGACGTCACGGACGTCGACGGTCTGGCGCGCTTCGCCGCCGAACGGGGCATCGACCTCACCGTGGTCGGCCCCGAGGTGCCGCTCTCGCTCGGCGTGGTCGACGCCTTCAGGGAACGTGGTCTGGCCATCTTCGGTCCCACCCGGGCCGCCGCGCGCCTCGAGAGCTCCAAAGTCTTCGCCAAGGAGTTCATGCGCCGGCACGGCGTCCCGACCTGCGACTTCGAAGTCACCGACAACCGGGAGGCCGCGCGGCGCGCGGCCCAGCGCTTCGGGCTGCCGGCGGTGCTCAAGGCGGACGGCCTGGCCGCGGGCAAGGGCGTGCTGATCGTCTCCACGCCCGGGGAACTCGAGGCGGCGCTGGACGGGTTCTTCGTGGAGCGCCGGTTCGGCGACGCCGGCGCCCGCATCCTGATCGAGCCCTTCGTGCCCGGGGAGGAGGTGTCCTTCATCGGTTTCTGCGACGGGACCCGGGTGCTGCCGCTCGCGACGTCCAAGGACTACAAGCGGATCGGCGACGGCGACTCCGGGCCCAACACCGGCGGCATGGGCGCCCACAGCCCGGCGGGGATCGTCTCGGACGGCGACGTCTCTCGCATCATGCGCGACGTGATGGAGCGCACCGTGGCCGGCATGGCGGCGGACGGCACGCCGTTCTCAGGCGTCCTCTACGCCGGCCTGATGATGAGCCCGGACGGGCCGCAGGTGCTCGAGTTCAACGTCCGGCTCGGCGATCCCGAGGCCCAGGCGCTGCTGCTTCGCCTCGACGAGGATCCCGTCGACCTCTTCCTCGCCGGCGCCGGCGGCGACTTCGGACGCGCGGAACTCGCCTTCCGCGCCGGCGCTTCCGCCTGCCTCGTGCTGGCCAACCAGGGCTATCCAGGCAAGGCCGCGTCGGGAGACCCGATCGAAGGCATCGAGGACGCTCGCGCTTGCGAAGGCGTCGTCGTCTTCCACGCCGGCACCGGCCGCAACGGAGGCGCCGTGATCGCCACGGGTGGACGGGTCCTCAACGTCTGCGCGGTGGGGGACGACCTCGGGCAGGCGCTCGAGCGGGCCTACGGGGCGGCCGCCCGCATCCGCTGGCCGTCGAAGGCGATGCGCTCGGACATCGGGCGGCGGGTGCTCGACGGGGGCGCCGGGACAGGACCTGCGCGATGAGTTGCAGCGGCTGCAGCTTCGCCGGTCAGTCGACCGCCACGGAGGATACGTTCGTCGGTGTCCGCTTCGGCGAGGAGACGAACCTGACGCTGTGCAGCACGGGCGGCGAACTGCTCGCCCGCGGCGACGAGGTCATCGTGTCGATGAAGCCTGGCCCCGCCTACGGCCGCGTCGAGAAGTCGCCCATGCCGGTGTTCAAGCCGTGCCAGAAGTCGAGCGCGCGCTCCGTCATCCGCCGCGCCGACGATGCCGACCGCGCGGCCCGGGAGAAGCAACTGGCGAACGAGTCGCGCGGCAAGGCCTTCTGCCGGGAGCGGGCCCGCGCGCTCCGGCTTCAGATGAAGGTGTCGCGGGTCGACTTCAGCCTGGACGGCCGCAACGCGACCTTCTACTTCACGGCGGATCGGCGGGTCGACTTCCGGCAGTTGCTGCGTGACCTGAAGTCCCGCTTCAGGACCCGGGTCCGTCTCGTCCACGTCGGGCCGCGCGACGAGGCGCGTCTCCTGGGCGGCGTCGGCATCTGCGGCCGAACGCTCTGCTGTTCGACCTGGCTCGACGGTTTCCGGCCCATCTCGATCCAGATGGCGAAGCGTCAGGGCCTCAGCCTGAACCCGTCGAAGATCTCCGGCCAGTGCGGCCGCCTGCTTTGCTGCCTCGCCTACGAGGACGACAACTACCGCGGCCGGCGCCCCGGCAAGGGCGCCCTGCCCGTCGTCACGTGACTACGACGCGCCCCGCCGGCTCAGCACCGCGGGAATCGTCTTCAGCAGGATCATGAAGTCCAGCCGCGGCGACCAGGTATCGATGTACTCCAGGTCAAGCTCCATCCAGCGGTCGAAGTCGAGGTCGCTGCGGCCGCTGATCTGCCACAGGCAGGTGATGCCGGGCTTCATCGACAGCCTCCGCCGCTGCCGGCGAGTGTAAGGCTCCTTCTCCTCGAGCGGCCGGGGGCCGACCAGGCTCATGTCGCCCCGCACGACGTTCCAGAACTGCGGCAGCTCGTCCAGGCTGAACTTGCGCAGGTAGTGCCCGAGCGGGGTGATCCTCGGGTCGCTGCGCATCTTGAACGCGGGACCGCCCATCGTGTTCAGGTGCGCCAGTTCGCGTTTCCGCTGGTCGGCGTCCGCGACCATCGTCCGGAGCTTGTACATCGTGAAGCGACGACCGTTCAGGCCGCAACGGGTCTGCCGGTAGAGCACGGAGCCGGACGACGTCGTCTTGATCAGGAGCGCCAGGATCAGCATCACCGGCAGGCTGATCACCAGGAGGGCGGCGCCGAGGCTGAAGTCGTAGGCGCGCTTGAACAGCAGCAGGAGGAAGTTCGAGGGCGCCGGCGACAGCGTGACGACCGGCCGCCCGTCCAGGTACTCGAGGTCGACCTTGCTGTGAGCCGGCGGCAGCAGATCGAGCGCGATGCGGGTCCGGATGCCCTGTTCCTGCAGCCCGTCGATGATCTCCTTGAGCGCGGGCAGCTCGTGGGGCGTGACGGTGAAGAACACGTCGTCCACCACGTGTTCCGAGACGATGCGCAGCACGTCGTCCATCCTGCCCAGCAGGTTCCCGGGGGCGGCTCCGGAGCCGCTGCCGTTCGTGTGGACCAGGCCGATGATCTGCAGGCCCCAGTGGGGATGATCCTCGATCGATTCCGCGAGCTGCGCCGCGGCCTCCGGCGCGCCGGCGATCAGCACCGTGCGCTGGTTCAGCCCATGGCGCCGCATGTCGCGCGAGACCAGACGCAGCGCGATCTTGTCCGCCAGCAGCAGAAGGAAGGCGAGACCGGTGAACAGGAGCAGCCAGGTTCTGCTGAGGCTGTCCTGCATCAGAAGCTGGTCGAGCCGCAGGACGAAGACGGCGAACAGCGTGAGGAGCGTCGCGATCGCCGCCACCTTGAGGATCGCGGTCGCCTCGGTCTTCAGGTCGGCGGTCCGGTGCGAGCGGTAGCGCCGCGTGAAGACGAGCGGCGCTCCCCAGGTCACGAGGGCCAGCGGCAGCAGCGGCAGGTGGTCGCTCAGCGGATAGAGCGGCTGCGGGTAGAGACCGGGCAGCGCGAGCGGGAAGAGGCCGCTGCGGATCCAGTAGGCGAGGAAGAAGGCCGCCCCGACCAGCGAAAGGTCGAGGGTCAGGATCAGGGCCGTCTGTAGGCGAACGCGCTGCTTGAGCATGACTCCTGCTCGCGGAAGCTGCCGGGGAGTTTAGCGCGGCGCGGACCGGGTGCGTTACGCCCTGGCTAGCGTTTCGCGAGGCGACGAAAGAGCTGCTCGTACTGGTCCGCCACCAGGTCCCAGTTGTACTCCGCGGCCGCGCGACGCGCCGCCAGCTTGCCGCGGTCTTCCGCCCGCGTCCGGTCGGCCCGCGCGAACTCGAACGCCGCGACCAGGGAGGCCTCGTCCTCGACCTCGAAGTAGACGCCGGCGTCGCCCGCCGTCTCGCGGTTGGCCGGCTCGTCGTTGACCAGAACGCAGTTGCCGTAGCCCATCGCCTCGACCAGAGCCGGGTGCGTGCCGCCGACCTCGGTGGCGTGGACCGTCGCCAGCGCGGACGACAGCAGTCCCCGGTAGCCCTCGCCGAAGACCGTTCCTGGAAAGCGGACTCGCGGGTCGGCGGAGCGCTTCATCTCGGCGATGAAGTCGCTGGCATACGGCGCGTCGCCAACCATCACCAGCGGCAGGTCGCCGCCGACCCGCCGGTAGGCGGCGACCACCCGGTGCGGGTTGTTCTCCGGCTCGAACCGGCTCACGTAGAGAAAGTAGCGCCGTGGTTCGAGGCCCAGTTTCTTCAGGATCGGATGGCCGGGCAGGGGTTCGGGTTCGACGCCGTAGCGGATCATCGTCGAGTCGCGCCGGTAGCGGGCGCGGTAGTGAGCGGCGATCACGTCCGCGTCCGTCACCGTCACGCCGGGCAGCAGGCAGGCAAGCCGCTCGGAGAGGGCGTAGACCAGGCGCCCCGGCCACCCCCACTTGGCCCGCCGCTTCTCGATGCCGTCGACGTGCAGGGCGGTGCGGATGCGCCGCGGCCACAGCAGTGGCAGGAAGAGCGCGTTGGCGCCGTTGACGACCAGGGCGGCCCGCGCGCCGCGTGCGAACAGCGTCGCGTGGAGGCAGGAGAGCAGGGTGTGCACCGGCGTGTCGCCGTACTTCGTCCTGAGCGTGGGCAGGACCACGAGTGCCACGCCGCGGTGAGAGCGAAGCCGCCGGTCGACGTAGTGGGAGCGGCAGTACACGGTCACCCGCCAGCCGCGCTCGGCCAGCCGGGGCGCCAGCGCCTCGATCATCGTCTCGTAGCCGCTGTAGTTGGCGGGAATGCCGCGGCTTCCCAGCATCAGGATCCGCGGCCGGTCGGGATCCGCGGGCAGCGCGGCGCGGCGAAACCACCGCGCGGTCGCGCGGGCGGGCACGAGACGGCGGGACCGGATCAGGCGGCGCCGCTTCCGCAGCCGGCGGCGATGACGCCAGAGCCATCCGTACGCGGCCAGCGACGACCGTTCCCGGAGGAGGACGTAGGCGACGATGCCCAGCTCCCGAATCGCGGTCGCCAGCAGGGTGCGCGGCAGATCGGCGAGGCTCCGGTGGTAGTACTGCAGCAGGTAGCGGTTCTTGAGGGAATGAAGATTGACCTCCGGCCGCATCCGCCGCCGCCGCCGGGCGAGGTTGACGCGGCCGTGGACCGCGCGGGCGCGCGGTTCGTAGAGCACCTGCCAGCCCCGTTCCTGAAGACGGAAGCAGAGCTCGGCGTCTTCCCGGTAGGAGTGGAAGTCGTCGTCCAGGACGCGTCCTTCGATCGCCACGTCCTGGAGCGCCGTGCTCAGGAACAGCGTCGCGGCGCCGGTACCACCGAACACCCTCTCGGTAACCGCGTACTGGCCGTGATCGGCTTGATCGGAGCCGCGATCGACGTGGCGCCAGCTACGGGTCAGCGCCATACCGCAGGCGTCAATAACGCCTCTGTCGGTGCGCGGCGCTGGTCGGCTTCCCGCCCTCACCAACCTCCCCGTCACCGCGGCCACCGGCCGCTCCTCGCTCGTGTACCGGCGCGCGCTCTCGATCAATCGCTCCGCGTAGTCTGGTGCCGGCCAGGCGTCGGCGTTCAGGCTCAGCACCCACTTGGGCCGCGGGTCGCTCGCGAACGCGCTCTCGAGCGCCCGGTTCAGACCGCCGGCGAAACCGGTGTTCTCGTCGAGCGCGACTACCTGGACCGGGAAGCCGGCCGTCCCGGCGTGTTCGCGCAGCGACTCCACCGTGCCGTCGGTGCTTGCGTTGTCGGCGACGATCAACCGGAACGCCGGCCCCTGGAGCGTCGCGAGCGCCTGGAAGAAACGGGGCAGATTCGCCGCGTCGTTCCAGGTGACCGTGCAGATCGCCAGGGGACTCACCGCCCCCTCCATCCGGTAGCAGCCGCCACCGCCAGCCGCCACAAGCCGGCCGCGGCCTCACCACGGCCCCGAGCCCGCCGCGGACAGCGAAGCGGCAACAGACCGATACGAAGCAACGCCGCGCCCACCAGCACGGCACGCAGCAGTAGAGCGCCGCCGTGACCGTGGTGCTTGCGGGCGTAGCGGTCCAGGTTCCGGTAGTACGCGGCAAGAAAGGTGCCGTAGCCGAGCCGCGGCACCGAGGCGCCGAGCCCGTGGCGAAAGACTGCCTCCGGCCAGTAGAGCACCTTTTCGCCCCGATCGGCGAGCCGGCGGGCCAGGTCGACGTCCTCGAACCAGGCCGGCCAGAAGCGCTCGTCCATGGCTCCGGCACTCTCGAACGCGGACCGGCGGAGCAGCAGCGCGCAGGCAGCCGGTTGTTCGACCGGCGCGCCGGCAGCGGGTTCCGGCAGCGGAGCGGGCTCCACGAAACAACAGTAACCGGCCAGGGTCCGAAGCGTCGGCAGCCGGCGAAGCTGCCAGGCTGCCTGGGGGACATCGTCCGGACCGAGCAGTCGGGGCGCAAGACCGGCGGCGTCAGGGTGGTTCGCCATGCCCTCGACCAGGGCGTCCAGCGCTCCCGGTTCCGGGACGGCGTCCGTGTTCAGGATCAGGATCAGGTCGCCCCCGGCCTGCGCGGCGCCGCGGTTCACCGCCGCTCCGAACCCCAGGTTGCGGCCGGGTTCCAGCACGCGGACGTTGGAACGGTCGGCCGCCGACTCGGTCAGGTCGCCGTCCGAACCGTTGTCGACGACGATCAGTTCGAAGCGCGCGTCCCTGGGCCAGTCTCGCACCAGGACGGCGAGGTGTTCTTCGTCGTGCCAGTGCGGCGCGATGGCGGAGAGGATCGGTCGCACACCGGGATGCTCCACACTGGGTGCGCCGGCGTACCCGCCGGCCTTCGAGAGAGCGCGCGAGGCGTGAGCCTCGCTCCTTCCCGGTTTGTGGTTACTCCGGCCCAAGTGCGCAAACCACGGCAGCAGCCGGGCGGCCCGGCTCCACGCCCACACCAGGTCGACGATGCCCGGCGGCTCGAGGTCGCCCGGCATCGGCGCGATCTTCGGCCGCCTCAGCGCGTCGAGAACGTCTCGCCCCAGAACGACGGGCACGCGGGGCCAGAAACCGCGACCGAGATGCCGCGCGAGGACGAGCAGGCGGTTCGCGTAGACACGCCGCGTCCTGCGCCGCGCGGCCCGCGGGCTCCGGCTCGACAGCGCTCCGGCGTGGACCGCGCGCGCCGCCGGCACCAGCAGCGCGCTGTAGCCGGCGCCTCGCAGCCGATCCGCGAGCTCGACGTCCTCGTAGTAGCTGTCGAGCCGCTCCTCGAACGGCCTGAGCACGTTGCCGGCGACGTTCACGTCCACGAGCGCGGACCGGCGGTAGATCGCCGCGGTTGCCGAGACGCCGTAGACCTCGTTGCACCCTGGGTGCGCCGGCGTCCTCGCCGGCTGCCGCCGGAGGCGGCCAGGAGACGCGCCGGCCGTCAGGCCGGCACTGCTCCCGTGTGCCGCCCACTTTTGCACCGTCTCCCCGCGGCCAGGCTGGACCGCCTGCCAGCGCCGGTTCCAGGCCAGGCCGGCACCGTCCACGTGTGCGTCTTCGCCGTCGTCCTCGCCGCTGGCCATCAGGTTGATCCCCTGCGCCGCGGCCGCCCGGGAAGCGTCCCCGGCCGCCTCCAGCAGCCGCCGCGCCCATCCAGCCTCCAGCACGACGTCGTCGTTCACCAGGGCGAGCCAGTCACCGCCGCTGATCGCTATGCCGTCGTTGATCGCGCGAGCGAATCCGGCGGCTCGTGGGAGTTCGACGATCCGGGGCGGACCCTTGATCGCCCCCGGTCGCGCCGACGCGAGCCGCCGGCACAGCTCGCGCAGGGCCGCCGTCCCCCCGGCGTCCTCGTTGACCGGCGCCTGGCAGACGATGACCAGTTCCGACGGCCCATCGAGGCCTTCTCCGTCCCGGTAGATCGACGCGAGGCACTTCGCCAGGTGCTCCGGGACGCCGATCGTCGGTACGACATAGGACAGCGACGGGGTTGCCGCTCCGCTCTGCGATTCGGTCAAGCGTCGGGCCTGCCGAGTTGAAGTGCGAAGAACAGCGTCAGTTCGACCGTTTCCGGCAGCTCGGGGTCGCGGACCACGACCAGGTTGCCCTTGCCGCAGAAGGGCGTCAGGTCGACTTCGGTCCGGTAGCGGGTGCCGAAGAACGGTTCGCTTTCGCCGGCGGCCACCCAGTGCAGCCAGGGCTTCAGGCCGGCGACGTCGCCTATCGCGCGGGCGGACCACTCGCCGGTGTGAACGCCATGTCGGAGAATGGCGGCTTCGGGACCCGCGCCTGCGGCGGCCCCGGCACCGATGCGTGCCACGGGCTGGCCTGTGGCGACTCCGCCGCTGTTCGCGACCGCCGTGTCCAGGATCAGCTTCTCTCCGCAGCCACCGTCCGGGGCGGTCCAGCTCGGGTTGTCCGCGGTCAGCACCTGGCGGGGCGAGTTGAGCAGTGTCCGGCGCGGCCAGAAGGCGTCCCATGCGCCGAGCGCGGCCGTCGTCAGAAGGACGGCGGCCAGGGCGAGGACCAGGACCCGCGGTGCCGGCGTCCTGCGGACCAGGGCGGCCGACGCGTGGGCGAGCAGGAGGATGCCGGCCAGAGCGGACCAGTGCTCGAGCCCGCCGCCGAGTCCGAACGCGCGCAGCCGATCGTCGAGATGGGCCGGCTGCAGCCAGGGATAGGTTGCCGACAGCGTCGCGAACGCGAGCAGGCCTCCCTGCAGGCAGTAGCCGAACACGGCGGCGTCGCCGCGGAGCGCGAGGCTGGGCCAGGGCCCGACAGGCGGCGGATCGTCGGCGGAAAGGCCGTCCGACCGCTTCGCGTAGAGCACGGTCCACAGGGCGATGCCCGTCAGCAGCGCCTGCTGCGGCGGCAGGAACCGCAGCCCGGCCAGGGTCAGCAGCACGGCTGCGGCCACCGTCTGCAGGTTTCCGCGGCCGATCAGGCTCGGTGCCGCGATCAGCACCAGGGGCAGGCCCGCGAACACGTCGGGCCAGGGCGCGCCCGCCCCGAGCGGTTGCCACACCGTCAGGGCGCCCGCCAGGACCAGGACGATGGCGAAGGCGAAACGGGGCCAGACGATCGCCGCTGCCATGGCGGCGACGAGCACGCCGAACGCGGGTTCGCGGGCCAGGACGAGACCGACGACGGCGGTGAGCGCCAGGCCGGTTGCTGCCGCCACCGCCGGCCAGCGTTGCTCCAGGGCGCGGGCGACGATGTCGGCGCAGGCGGCCGCCGCCAGTACCAGGACGACGTTCGAGCGAACGCCTCCCGCCGCGAGAAGGAGAGCCGCCGTCCCGGCCAGCGCCGGCGCACCCAGGCGTGCGAACAGCACCAGCACGATCACCGTCGCTGCGGCGGGGATGGCGACCAGGACGACCAGCAGCCTGAGCGTCGAATCTCCGAGCAGCTCTCCCTGCCGCAGGAGCAGGTTGAGCCCGATGAGCGCCGCCGCCAGCAGAACGCCCAGCCGCAGCAGGCGGGCCGGTTCGAGCGAGCCGGGGGGCTCGAGCAACTCGGCGCGCCGGGCGACCAGGCTGTCCACCAGCAGCGCGGCCGAGCCGAGGCACAGCAGGGCCCCCATCGCCGCGCCCCGCGCGGGGCCGTCGGGCGGGATGGCGATGAACGCGACCACCGCCAGGATCGGCAGGGCAAGCGCCGGGGCGCCGAGGGGTCGCCGGGCCACGCCGGCCGCGGCCAGCAGCACCGTCGTCGCCGCGAGTGCCAGGTAGTGGCCTTCGGCCGCTGCCTGGGCTTCGCGCTCGACGCCGGCCAGGGCGAACATCGCGAATCCGGCGAGCAGGGGCGGCAGCGCGGAGGCCCATGTCGGCGCGCCGGGCGCGGTGCTGGTTTCAGTCATCGTTGGCGATCCTTGCCCTTGGGGACGAACGTTGGAAGACTGCCACCGCCATGTTGCCCCGAGAACTGCTCAGAAGCGAACCCGAGCGGGTTGCCGCGGCGGTCGAAGCGCGCGGCGTCGACCCCGCGCTGGTCGACCAGTGGACGACCAGCGACCGCCGGCGCCGCGAGGCGCTCACCGAACTCGAGGAGCTCCGGCATCGCCGGCGGCTGGCAGGCCAGGAGATCGGCAGGCTGAAGGCTCAGGGCGAGGCGAAGAAGGAAGACACCGAGCATCTGATTCTAGAGATGACCGGTCTCAAGGTCCGCATCGACCACCTTGAGGAGGCCGTCGAGAAGGCCGAAGGGGAGTTGACTGAGGCCGAGCTCCAGGTGCCGAACATCGCCCACGAGTCGGTTCCGGTGGGCGCCGACGAGGCGGCCAACCGGGTCGAGCGGGTCGTCGGCGAACCGCCCCGCTTCGACTTCGAGCCGAAGAACCACTGGGACATCGGCCCCGAGCTCGGGATTCTCGACTTCGAGCGCGGCGCCAAGCTGGCCGGCGCTCGCTTCGTGACCTACATGGGGCTGGGGGCGCGCCTGGAGCGGGCGCTCGCCGCCTTCATGCTCGACCTGCACACCGAGGAGCACGGCTACACCGAGGTGCTGCCGCCGTTCCTGGTGAAGCGGGACTGCCTGGTCGGCAGCGGCCAGCTCCCGAAGTTCGAGGAGGACCTCTTCCACGTCCAGCCGGACGAGCGCTATCTGATCCCGACCGGCGAAGTGCCCCTGGTCAACCTCCACGCCGACGAAGTGCTCGAGGAGGACCAGTTGCCGTTCAGGTACGCCGCGCTCACGCCCTGCTTCCGGGCCGAGGCCGGCTCGTACGGTCGCGACGTCCGCGGTCTCATCCGGCTGCATCAGTTCCAGAAGGTGGAACTCGTGCAGGTGACAACGCCCGAGGCCAGCCACGAGGCGCTGGAGCAACTGACGGCTCACGCCGAGAAAGTGCTCCAGCGGCTCGAACTGCCCTACCGGGTCGTCTGCCTGAGCACCGGCGACATGGGTTTCGCCATGGCCAAGACCTACGACCTGGAAGTCTGGCTGCCGGGCCAGGCGGCGTACCGGGAGATCTCGTCGTGCAGTAACGCCGAGGCGTTCCAGGCGCGGCGGGCGCGCACCCGCTATCGACCCGAGGGCGGCGGGAGCCTGCGCCACGTCCATACCCTGAACGGCTCCGGCCTGGCGGTCGGCCGCACCCTGGTCGCGCTGTTGGAGAACTGCCAGACGGAATCGGGCTCGGTGCGCATCCCCGAGGCGCTCCGGCCGTACGTCGGCGGCGTCGAGGAGATCGTGTCAGGCTAGGAGCCTGCGGTTTCGCCGGCCGTCCGGAGGGGTGGCTGAGTGGTCGAAAGCACCGGTCTTGAAAACCGGCGTGGATTAACAGTCCACCGTGGGTTCGAATCCCACCCCCTCCGCCAGGTCACTCCCTGTTCGGACGCGGCATCCGGTACCCAACCCCGCGCTCATTCAGCACGTAGACCGGCTTCGCCGCATCGTCGCCCAGCTTGCGGCGGAGGCTCTTCACCATCGCGCGCACGACCTTCGGGTCCTCGCTGTCCCGAACGCGTCCGCGCCAGGCCTGGCGCAGCAGCGATTCGTAGGTCACGACCCGCCCGGCGTGGCTCGACAGCACCCGAAGCACCTCGAACTCGGTGACGGTGAGCGCCACGGGCTGCCCGTTCACGGTGACCTGACGTTCCTCGTAACGGATGGACAGGTCGCCCAGGCTGAACGGCTTGGGCTCGGCCTGTCGACGGAGGGCGGCTCGCACCCTCGCGGTCAGCTCCGAAGGAGAGAAGGGCTTGACGATGTAGTCCGCGGCCCCCGCGTCCAGCGCCCGGACGATCGTCTCGTCCCTGCCGTAGACGGAGATGAAGATGACCGGCAGGCCCTCCAGTTCAGGGACGTTCTCCATCAACTCGAGACCGTCCGTGCCCGGCAGGACGAGATCGAGAAGGACCAGTCGGGGTTTGTGCGTCTTGATGAGGTTGGGCAGTTCGTCGGGATTGCCGGTCAGGATGGGTGCGTAGCCCGCCTCGGCAAGCACGTCCCGAACCCGCCGTAGCGTCTGCGGGTCGTCGTCGACAACGAGGATGGGCGTTGCTCCGTTCCCTTTCCGCGACCTGGGTTGGGGCGAAGAGACACTCGGTGCGGCGTCCGCCTCCGCGGCCACCGGAAGCGTGAAAGTGAACCGCGTCCCGTGGCCCGCATCGCCGCTCTCCGCCCAGATGCGCCCGCCGTGCGCCTCCACGAGTCCCTTGCAGATGGCAAGGCCGAGACCGTGGCCTACTCCCTTCTCACCGGTTGCGCTCACGTGCTTGCTGAACAGGTGAGGCAACTCTTCCGGCGGCACCCCGCTGCCGCGGTCGGTAACCGAGATGGCTACATGATCGTCGTCCACTGAGGCGGCTACCGCAATCGCGGACGAGTCGGGAGAATGACGCGCCGCGTTGGACAGGAGATTGTTGAGCACCTGGACGACGCGTCCAGGGTCCGCCAGAACGCGCGGCAGGTCCTCTGGCAGGTCGACGGTCACGGCGCGCCTGGTCACGGCGTTGGCGAAGGTACTCCTGGCCTGATCTATCAGGCCGGCCACGTCGGCGCGCTCAACGGAAACCGAGAGAGTGCCCGCCGCGATACGCCCCTGGTCCAGCAGGTCGGCGATCAGGTTGCGCATCTGATTCGCCTGATCGTCGATGACCCGGAAGAACTGCCGCATCTCGGCCGGATCGGGGGTCGGCGCGGCGCCCAGCACGGTGGCGGTCGAGCCCTTGATCGAGATCAGGGGCGTTCGGAGTTCGTGGCTCACCATGCTCAGAAACTCGGCCCGCTGCCGCTCGAGCTCCTCGAGGGGCGTCAGGTCCTGCAGGGTGACAACCATCGACTCGACCGCACCCTCATTTGAGCGAGTCGGCGTGGCGTTGACGAGTGTCGTGATGCTGCGGCCGTCGGGTACGGATAGCGTCATCTCCTCGGCTCGTACCGTCTCGGGGTCCGTCCACTGCTGTGCCAGCGGGAATTCAGCCAGAGTCACTTCGCGTCCGTCGCCGCGGCGGCAGATCACGATGTCCAGCAGCTCTTCCGGGGAATCTCCCGGTGTTCGCAGGTGCTCGACGATGCGCCGGGCCTCCCGGTTGAACGAGACGGGCTTGCCGGTCTGGCCGTCGAAGACGACGACACCCACCGGCGATGTCTCGATGAGGGCTTCCAGGTCGGCCCTTGCGCGCTGCTCGTCCCGGTGCGCGTGCGCATTGGCGATCGCTGTCGCCGCCTGGGAAGCGAACAGGACCAGAACCTCCTCGTCGCTCTCCGTGAACTCCTGGCCCGCCTCCTTCTCCGCGAGGAAGAAGCTGCCGAGGTAGACGTCGCGGTGGAGCAGCGGCGTGCACTGAATCGTCTGTGAGCGCATCAGGTCCGCTGAGAAGCCGAGTTCACGGACATAGGCCGGCAGGTTCGCCAGCCTCAGAGGGGCCCGGAGGTCCCGGAAGTGGGCGAACAGCCGCGGCCCATCGGACCACGCGGCCATCTCGGCGCGTTCTTCGGGTGTGAAGCCGGACGTGACGAAGTCCTCGATCCTGCCGGCTGCGGTTTGAGTGGTGATCACGCCGTAGCGCGCGCCGGTCAGTGCGCGGGCGCTGTCGACGACCTCCTGCAGGACGGTCTCGAGGTCCAGGCTGGCGCTGACGCGCATAACGGCGGCGTGAAGGGCGGAAAGACGCTCTTCCAGCACGGCGATCCGTTGACGGAGTTCCTGGGTGCTCTCCCTCTGCATGATGGCGCGATTATGCCCTGTTCCCGATTGATCGCTCAAAGATCACGACACCATCACTCTCGTCTAGTAAATGTGCTTTCCCGATGCGCGGATCGGCGCCATGAGCCTTCTCTACCCCGAGCAGCAGCAGATCGTGCGGCTCCTGCGGTGGATCGCGCTGTTCACGGGCATTCTCGCCATGTTCGCCGTGGCCTGCTCGGCACTCCTGGTCTGGACGTGCTCGGAGGGCACCAGCGTCGTCGAGATGCTGCAAGACCCGGGGGGGACGTGAGGTTCCGGGGCCGCCCGTCCTGTGTGTGCGGCTGTGGGGAGGGCATTATCCACCGCCGTGCGCACGGACACGATGTCGATCGGGGCGGGCGGCCCGATTTCACGCCGGACTGGTAGGGGGAGCCTTCGCCTAGGGAAGACCGTCCCGCGTGGCCTCGAACGCGCCGGCGAAAGGCCGGCACTCTCTTTGGCGCGATACAGTCGAACGCGCCGTGCCGCAGACTCCGACCGATAGCTGGCAGGCCGAGATTCGCGCCGAGCTGGCGAATCTCGAGGAGATCGCCTTGGCGACGAAGCCGGAGCCGGGCGACCTGCCGATCCTGCGCGGCGTGGAGGTGCACGGGGTCTCGATTCCGCTGCTGCGGGCAATCGGCGGCGACCACCTCATCTACCTCGACTTCAAGCAGCGCTACGACCTGGAGCGCCGGCTGCGCGAGGCGGAAGAGACGGGCCGCGCCGAGGTCGTCGCCGGCCTGAGCAAGTGCCAGCAGCGGACCGGAGTCCTGGTCGCCGACGTCTCCGGGCACAAGGTGACCGACGCCCTGGTCGCGGCGATGCTCCACCAGGCCTTTCTGCTGGGCGCGTACTACGAGCTGGACCTTTTCGGCGAGATCACCACGCGGCTCTTCGAGCACATCAACCAGCGCTTCTACAAGTCCACCACCCTGAACAAGTACCTCACGATGGTCTACGGAGAGGTATCCGAGCAGGGCAGGTTCCGCTTTTTCTCGGCCGGCCACCCGGCGCCCCTGGTGTTCGCCGGCCGTCCGGGCCGGATCGAGCACCTGCCCGAAGACCAGCTCGTCCGCTTCCCGCCGGTCGGCATGTTCGCGTCGAACGCCTACATGGACGAGCGCGTCGACCCCGGTCCCCTCGGCTACAAGCGGCCCTACGAGGTCAGCGAGGTCGAGCTGCTGGAGGCCGGCGACCTGCTCCTGCTGTACACCGACGGCTTCGCCGAGCACGGTGGCGGCCGGTATCTCGAGGAGCGGGCCGAGGCGCTGCTCGAGGCGGTCCGGGCAGAGTCCGCGCCGGAGATTTGCGAGAGGCTCAGGACGGACCTGCTGGCGTTTGCGGTGCCGGAGGATGACATCACGTTCGTGGTAGTGAAGAAGACGGAGTAACACACATGGCCAGAACCGGTTTGCCCGCTCTCGCTCTGATCGTCCTCGCCTGCGGCGCGCCGGCGGCCGAGGAGGGCATCCCCGCCGCGGATGGCGCCGCCGGCGCCGCTTCCACCGCCCCCGCCGACCGCGTCGCCCTGTTCGGCGACATGCACATCCACACGATGTACTCGCACGACGCGTTCATGGGCACGGTCCGCACGACTCCTGACGACGCCTACCGCTACGCCCAGGGAGAGGCGATCCCTCATCCGTCGGGTGAGTCGATCCGCCTTTCCGGTGCGCCGCTCGACTTCCTCGCGGTAACCGACCACGCGGAGTACCTGGGCGCGCTGGCGGCGCTGATCGACCCCTCGAGCCCGACCTACGGGCACCCGTTGACCGAGGACCTGTTCAGCGGCGAGGGCCGCGGCGCCCGGGCGCGGCTGGGAGCGCTGAGCCGGTTGCGGGAACTTGGCCGCGCGGGCGACCCGATCAACGGCCCGGAGGTGCGGGCAAGCGCCTGGCAGCGGGTGATCGAGGCCGCCGAGCGGCACAACGATCCGGGTCGGTTCACCGCCCTGATCGGCTATGAGTACACGATGGGGGTGGGTGGCCGCCACGTGCACCGGAACGTCATCTTCCGCGGCAGCGAGGCGCCGGAGCTGCCCTTCAGCTCCCTGGACGGCGACCCCGAGGACCTCTGGAACTGGCTCGACGGCCTGCGCGAGGAGGGCATCGAAGCGCTGGCGATGCCGCACAACATGAACCAGAGCGACGGCCTGGCCTTTCCCGACCGGGAGACCTGGAAGGGCGCGGAGATCGACGCGGAGTTCGCGGCCAAGCGGATCCGGAACGAGCCGGTGGCCGAGATCAGCCAGCAGAAGGGCACGTCGGAGGTGCATCCGTCGCTGTCGCCGAACGACGAGTGGGCCGACTTCCAGATCGTCCAGTACTACCTGGACCGGGTGAACAACACGGACCCGATCTCGGTCTTCAAGGGCGGCTACTGGCGCGACGCGCTGCTGACCGGGCTCGAGATGGAAGAGCGCCTGGGCGTGAACCCCTACGCCCTCGGCGCGGTCGGCTCGAGCGACAGCCACGTCTCCGCCGGTTCCTACGAAGAGGACAACCGCTTCACGTCGAGGACGAACACGCCCCAGGCCCGCGGCTCCGCCTACGGCGAGGAGGACGGCGGCTGGGAGAACTTCTGGACGCCGCGCCAGGCGACCCACGGCACCGGCGGCCTGGCCGGCGTGTGGGCGGATGAGAACACCCGCGCCGCGATCTTCGACGCGCTGACGCGCCGCGAGTCGTTCGCGACCTCGGGCACGCGCATCCGGGTGCGTTTCTTCGGCGGTTTCGGGCTCGACGAGGCCGTGGCGGAGGCCGCGGACCCGATCGCCGCGGCGTATAAGCACGGCGTGCCGATGGGCGGCGACCTCAAGAGCGGGGGCGACGGCGCCCCCAGCTTCCTCGTCTGGGCGCTGCGCGACCCGGAGAACGCCTGGCTGCAACGGGCCCAGGTCATCAAGGGCTGGCTGGAGGACGGCGAACCGAAGGAACGCGTCCACGACGTCGTCTGCTCGGACGGCCTGGAGCCGGACCCTGAAACCCACCGCTGCGCCGACAATGCCGCCCAGGTGAGCCTCGACGACTGCTCGATCAGCCGGGACAAGGGCGCCGTCGAACTCCGGACCACCTGGACCGACCCGGACTTCGACCCCGCCGCCCGCTCCTTCTACTACGTCCGCGTGCTCGAGAACCCGACCTGCCGCTGGTCGACCTGGGATGCGCTCAGCCTGGGCATCGAGCCGAATCCCGACTTGCAGGCGACGCACCAGGAACGGGCCTGGAGCTCGCCGATCTGGTACACGCCGTAGGCACACACTGGGTGCGCCGGCGTCCCCGCCGGCTGCCGCCGCAGGCGGCTAGAACACGCGCGAGGCGTTAGCCTCGCTCCTTATCGTGCGGTCGACTCCACCGGCTCCAGCTTCAGCAGCGCGCCGTCGGTCTCGTCGGTGATGACGTAGATGAACCCGTCGGGGCCCTGGCGGACGTCGCGGATGCGCTTGCCGATCTCCTTGAGCAGCCATTCGCGCCCCAGCTCCTCGCCCTTCTCGCTGAAGATGAGCCGCTCGAGATGGCCGGTGTTGGGCATCCGGCCCGTCATCAGCGCGCCGGCGAACAGGTTGCCCTTCCATTCGGGGAAGGCGTCGCCGGTGTAGAACATGAGCCCGGATGGGGCGATGGACGGCAGCCAGAAGATCGCCGGTTCCTCCATGCCTTCGGCCCAGAAACGCTCGGAGATGCGCACGCCGTTGTAGTGGCGGCCATAGGAGACGACCGGCCAGCCGTAGTTCTTGCCGGCTTCGATCGCGTTCAGTTCGTCGCCGCCCTGCGGGGCGTGCTCGGTGGTCCAGGGCTGGTGGGTCTCGGGGTGGACCGCCAGGCCCATCTGGTTGCGGTGCCCCATCGAGTAGACCTCGGGCTTGTGCCCTTCCTTGCCGACGAAGGGGTTGTCGTCGGGCACGCTGCCGTCGAGGCGCAGGCGCAGGGTCTTGCCGGCGTGGCTGTTCGGGTCCTGGGCCAGCTTGGCGTGGCCGAAGAAGCTCTGCGTGCCGTCGACCAGGTCGGCGCCGAAGGCTCCGCCCATCGTCATGTACATGATGTCCTCGCCGGGCACGAAGGCGAGACGCGCTGCCGCGATCGAACCGCCCCAGGGCTCGGCCACGAAGACGTCCTCGACGTCGACGAGGGAGATGCCGTCGAACTTGCCGCGGACCAGGGCGACGGTGCCCTCGCGGCCGGAGACCTGCCGGGTGTAGGTGAGGTAGACGTAGCCGTTGTCGGCGAAGTGCGGGTGAACGGCGACTTCCATCATGCCGGCGAGGCTGCGGGCGAGGACGTCGTCCGGCACGCCGGCGATCGGCTCGTCCACGAGCACGCCGTCGCGGACCAGGCGCAGGGCGCCGCCGCGCTCGGTGATCAGCATGTCGCCCTTGGGCAGGAAGGCGAGGGACCACGGGCGGTTGAGGCCGCGCGCGACGACGGAGACCTTGACCTCGGGGATCAGGTGGGTGTTCATGATCCAGGGCTCGTCGGGCAGTTCGACCCGGGGGAGGCCGCTGCGGCCGCGGCCGTACCCCGTCTGGGCGACGGCCTGGGCGGCGATGGCGCCCGCGAGCAGAAGCGAGACGATCGGAATGAGCCGCGCTTTGGTGAATGTGGTCATTGCGAATCTCCTGGTTGCGCACTGGGTGCGCCGTCGTTCTCCGGCCACTCGGCCCCCTGCAGGATCCACAGCCGGATCGTCTCGATCTGCTCCTCGGTCAACTGCGTGCCGGCCTCGTACGGCGGCATCCGCATCTCGAGGAACTCCGAACTCACCCGGATGTAGAGCTCGCTGTCGGCGGGATCGCCGGGGGCGATGTTGGGGAAACCGCCGAGGTCCTTGAACGCCAGCTCCTTGATGTCGAGCCGGAGGTCCGCCTCGCGGCGCGACCTGTCCTCGCCGTGGCATTCGTAGCAGAACGCTTCGAGGATCGGCTTCACCTGGGTGAGGTAGTCGACCTTCTCTTCGTCCTGGCCGCTCGCGGGTGGGGCTCCGACCGAGGCGGCGACCAGCAGCGCCAGCGGAATGGTGAACGAACGGCGCGCTTGCATACCCTTGTTCTTCCCCTCGAAGCCATGAGACCCGCGGCGCGTCAGCGGTCGACTGCTCGCAGCGGGTCTCGGCTACAGTGTAGCCCGTTTTCTGGGCAGCGGCTCAGTGACTGTCGGCGAGGGACGCGAAGCATGGAAGCGGTGAAGCAGTGAAGCGGGAGGCGAAGATCGCGGTCGCGGCGGCGGTGGCCGGAGCGCTCCTGCTTGGCTGCGCACCGACTTCGAACGGGGCGAAGGATGGCGACTGGCCGATGTACCGCGGCAACGCGGCCGGAACCGGGTACTCGGCGCTGGCCGAGATCACGAAGGCCAACGTCGCGGACCTGGCGCCGGCCTGGAGCCTCTCGCTGGCTTCGCTTCCCGGAGCCGTAGGCGGAGGCGCTCTTCAGGCTCGACCGGCCCGTTCCCAGGCGACGCCGATCGTGGTAGGCGGCTTGATGTACTTGCCGACGGCCGACTCGGTGGTCGCGCTTGACCCCGTCACGGGAGACACGCGCTGGAGCTTTGCTCTCCTGGGAGGGGACCCGCCCTCGCGCCGCGGCGTCGCGTACTGGCCCGGCGGCGGCAGGGAGGGGCAGGCCCCGCGCATCCTGTTCACCGCCGGCACCCGCCTGATCGCACTGGACGCCTCCACCGGCTCTAGGGTCGTGGAGTTTGGCCCCCGCGGCACCGTCGACATCGGCGTTCCCTACAACTCCGTGCCCCTGGTCTGGGAGGACATCGTCGTCGTCGGCGCGAACACGCCGCCGGGAACGGCGGGCGGGATCGGCAATGCCCGGGCGTTCAGCGCGCTCACCGGGGAGAAGCTCTGGGAGTTCAACTCCGTGGCGCAGCCGGGCGAGGTCGGACACGAGAGCTGGGAAGACGAGAGCTGGCGGGGTCGCCTGGGCGGGAACGCCTGGCCCTTCTACTTCACGGTCGACGAGGAACGGGAACTCGTGTTCCTGCCCCTCGCCGCGCCGATTCCCTTCGCCTATGGCGGTGACCGGCACGGCGCCAACCTGTTCACCAACTCGGTGGTCGCGGTCGACATCCAAACCGGCGAGTACCGCTGGCATTTCCAGACCATCCACCACGACATCTGGGACCACGACCCGCCGGCGCCGCCGATGCTGTTCGAGGTCGAGCGGGGCGGGGAGACGATCGATGCCCTCGCCGTGACGACGAAGTCCGGCTACCTCTTCATCCTGCGCCGGGACAACGGCGAGCCGGTCTTCGGCGTCGAGGAGCGGCCGATGCCGGCGAGCGAGGTGCCGGGCGAGCGGACCCACCCGACCCAGCCGATCCCCGGCGTGACGCTGGGACGGGTCGGCTACGAGCCGGAGGACCTGGTGACCGCTGAGGATACGACTGCCGAGCACGCGGAGGCTTGCGCGGAGGTAGTCGAGAGCGTCGGACCGCTTCACAACGTGGGTCCGTACACGCCCTGGATCCACCGGGGCGCCGACGACCGGGGCGCCACGCTCCTGTTCCCGGGTTTGGCCGGCGGCCCGAACTGGGGCGGCGTCGCCTTCGACCCGGCGACGCGCCGGCTGCTCGCCTTCAGTCAGGACGTCGGCACGATGGGCTGGGTCGAGGAGGACGCGGAAGCCGATTCCGCGATGTACGTTCTGCGGGTGGCCCGGCCGTTCTCGTTCGCGGTCCGCATCGGCGACGTGTCGTGGCCTTGCCAGAAGCCGCCCTGGGGGACGTTGACCGCGGTCGATGCGGACACGGGCGAGATCGCCTGGCAGCGGGCGCTGGGGGTGACGGAAGGCCTGCCTCCGGAGAAGCGGGAGACCGGCCGTCCGGGGCGCGCTTCGGCGATCGTCACCGCCGGCGGCCTCGCCTTCATCGCGGCAACGGACGACCGCCGCTTCCGGGCGCTCGATGTGGAGACAGGGCGCGAACTGTGGTCGGCGGAGCTGCCGCTACAGGGCAACGCGAACCCGATGACCTACCTGGCGGCGGACGGGAGGCAGTACGTGGCGGTGACGGCGACGGAGGAACTGCTCGCCTTCCGGTTGCCGTAACACGGCGCCTCAGAGACGGTTGACTGCTTCTTCCGCGAGGTCGAGTGTTCGCACGATGCGCTGCCGCATCTCGGGCAGGTCGACGCCCTCGGTGCTCTTCTTGCCTTCCATGTAGCGGGCATACACGCCATGGACGATCGCCGCGGACTTCCAGCGGTTGAAGCCGACGTAGTAGTCGAGATTCGACAGGTCGCGGCCGGTCCGCTCCGCGTAGCGCTCCAGCAGTTCCTCGCGCGGCGGGAAGCCGGGCGCCGCGGTGGCTCCGCCCGAACCGGTGGGCATCGTGTCCGTCGCCGGCATCCACTGGTTCATCGCGTAGGCGAGATCCGCCAGCGGATCGCCGAGGGTCGAGATCTCCCAGTCGACGACGGCGGCGATCGTCGAGTCCGGCCCGACCAGGCAGTTGTGGAGCCCGTAGTCGCCGTGGACGACGCGGGCCGGCCCCTGGTCCGGCAGGTGATCGAGGAAGTAGCGCTGCAGCTCGTGGGCCCGCGGGTCGTCGAGCTGCGCCGGCTCGATGGAGGCCGTCCACGACCGGTACCAGGTGCGGAGCTGCCGTCCGACGTAGCTGTCGCGCTTGCCGAGATCGCCGAGCCCGACCTCGTCCGGGTCGACGGCGTGGAGCTCGGCCAGGACGTCGATGAACGAGTGCGCCAGTCTCGGGCGGCGCTCCCGCGGCACCCACTCCTCCGTGTGATCCGAGCTGTAGAGCGGCCGGCCGTTGACCAGGCCCATCACGTAGAACCAGGCGCCGGTGATGTCCGGGCTCTCGCAGAACGCGATCGCCGGCGGCACCGGCACGGGAGTCGGCCCGAGCGCCGAGATCAGCGCCCACTCGCGGCTCATGTCGTGCGCCTTGGGTAGCAGCTTGCCCTGCGGCGGCCGCCGGATGACCGCCGTGCGGCCCTCCGTGTCGTCGATCCGGTAGGTCAGGTTGGAGTGCCCGCCCTGGAGCCGGGTCCATTGGAGGGGCGGCGTCAGGCTGTTGACGTGCTCGGCGATCCAGGCCTCGACGGCGGGTTGGTCGTAACCCTCGGGGCCCTTGCTTTCGTCGTGTGTGGACATCTGTTGCGGACTGTAGCAACGGCGCACCCGGTGTGGGGCGGCTAGGCTTGGGGCATCGAAGACAGCCTGAAGGAGAGAGCGATGACCAATGGTAAGCGCGGTTCGCAGCGGCCGAGCCGGCGCGCCTTCATCGGACTCGCCGGCGCCGCCGCGGCGGGTTCGCTCCATCCCGCGGCTCGCGCGCAGACGGCAGGCGCCATCCGCGATCTCGGCGAGACGCCCAGCGACTACGGGCGGCCCTCGCCGTTCGAGGATTCCCGGCGCTGGAGCCGCGCTCCGGACGCCACGGCATCCTCCTCGAACACGCCGCTCGCCGACCTGGAGGGCATCGTCACGCCGTCCGGTCTCCACTTCGAGCGCCACCACACGGGCGTGCCGGCGATCGACCCGGACACTCACCGGCTCACGATCCACGGGCTGGTCGACCGTCCGCTCGTCTTCACGATGGACGATCTCGTGCGGATGCCGTCGGCGTCGCGTTTCCACTTCATCGAGTGCTCCGGCAACAGCGCCCGCGAGTGGTCGCCCGCCGGCGCGCCGAACGTGCAGTTGAGCCACGGCCTGGCGAGCTGCAGCGAGTGGACCGGCGTGCTGCTGGCCGACCTGCTGGACGAAGTCGGGCTCAAGCCGGAGGCGAGCTGGATCGTCGCGGAAGGTGCCGACGCGGGGCTGATGAGCCGCAGCGTGCCGCTGGAGCGGGCGCTCGACGACGTGATGATCGCCTACGGCCAGAACGGCGAGGCCGTCCGGCCGGAGCAGGGCTACCCGCTGCGGCTCCTGGTGCCGGGCTGCGAAGGCAGCATCAGCGTCAAGTGGCTGCGCAGGATCGAGGTCGCCCACATGCCGTCGATGGCGCGGGACGAGACCTCGAAGTACACCGACCTGCTGCCGGACGGCAAGGCCCGCCAGTTCACGCTGGTCATGGACGCGAAATCCGTCATCACGCGGCCCTCAGGCGAACAGAAGCTGGATGGGCCCGGGTTTGTCGAGATTCGCGGCCTGGCCTGGTCCGGACGCGGCACGATCTCCCGGGTCGAGGTGTCGACGGACGGCGGCCGGTCGTGGACGGACGCCGAGATCGAGGGCCCGCGCCATGCGAAGGCGTTCACACGCTTCCGCTCGCCCTGGCGCTGGGACGGCGGCCGCCACGTCCTGATGTCCCGGGCGACGGACGACACCGGCTACGTCCAGCCGACCCTGGCGGCCCTGCTCGCGGCGAGAGGCCGGTCGACGATCTACCACAACAACCGGATCAAGGCCTGGGAAGTGCAGGAGTCGGGGGAGGTGACGAATGCCGAGGCCTAGCTGGCGGCCCGCATTCGCCCTTCTCATCGTCGTCGGCGCCGCCGTCGCCGCCGGGACCGAACAGACCGGCCTCGGCAGTGAGCCGACGGCCGAAGAACTCGCCACCGCCGGGACCGAACAGACCGGCCTCGGCAGTGAGCCGACGGCCGAAGAACTCGCCACCGCCGGGTACACCGTGTTCCCCGACGGCAAGGGCCTGCCCGCGGGCCGCGGCAGCGCGGTTGAAGGCAAGGCGGTCTACCAGCAGTTCTGCGCCGCCTGCCACGGCAGGAATGCCGAAGGCGACGAGGCCGCGGCGCTCGTCGGCGGCCGCGACAGCCTGACTTCGGAGAGGCCGCGGAAGACGGTCGAGAGCTACTGGCCGTACACCACGACCCTGTGGGACTACATCCGCCGCTCCATGCCCTACGAGTCGCCGGGATCGCTGACGAACGACGAGATCTACGGCGTCGTTGCGCACTTGCTGAACCTGATGGGCCTGGTCGGCGAAGACGACGTACTCGACCAGGA
Organism: Thermoanaerobaculia bacterium; assembly: GCA_965116955.1. GTDB lineage: Bacteria > Acidobacteriota > Thermoanaerobaculia > Multivoradales > Multivoraceae > Multivorans. Next base: position 1,840,654 of record OZ220742.1, read on the forward strand.
GAGCCTGCCGAAGATCGAGATGCCGAACCGGGACGGGTTCATCCCGGACGACCGGCCGGACACGGACTAGCAGCGGAGGTCACATAACTGGGTGCGCCGGCGCAGCCAGTGGGTTCGTGCCCGGCGGGGGCGCCTTACGGCAGCGGCATCTGTTCGCTTTCGACCTCGCGGGCCTGGTCGAAGGCGGCGACCGGTTCGTCGGTGCGGATCTGCTCGAGCCAGAAGACGCCGTCGAAGTCGGCACTGTTGCCGCGGGTGCCGACGAAGTCGGCGTCACCGTCGCCGTCCATGTCGCGAGCGATGAAACTGTCGAACATGCCGCGCTTGCGCCGCGAGATGTCGTGCCGGGTCCACTCGCCGTCGACGTCGCCCGGGTTCTCGAACCAGGCAAGGCGGCCGAGGGGCGTGTCGGGCTGCACTTCCTGGTCCTCCGCCCGGCCGCTGCGGCTGTAGGCGCCCGACATGGCGTCGAGATCCCCGTCGCCGTCGATGTCGGCGAAGGCGAAGCCGACCAGGTTGTCCGGGGTCAGGCGGCCGATCGGCCGCAACTGCCAGGCGCCCACCGGATCGGCCGGCTGTTCGAGCCACACGAGGACGCCGCCGAACTCGACCGTCGCCAGGTCGAGCCGGCCGTCGCCCGAGAGGTCGACGAACTCCATGTTGAAACCGTTGAGCAGGGCGCCGGTCGGCGGCACGTTCGGCGGCCGCACGGTGTCGGCGGTGGTCGTCGTGCCCTCGATCCGGATCGGATGCTCGATGAGTTCGATGTCGCCGTCGCCCGCGCTGCGGTTCTCGAACCAGAAGATGCGGCCCTCACCGGTCGAGCCGCCGACGACGTCGGTGTCGCCGTCGCCGTCGAGATCGACCGTCTGGGAGTTGATCGGCCAGATCACGCGGACGATCTCGTGCTCGGTCCAGTCGCCGGAGATCGGGTCGGCGGTCGTGTCGAACCAGGAGATCGCGTGCTTCTCCGTCGTCTGCCGGTCCGGGTTCTGCGCGCCCTTGTTCGGGGCGACGACCTCCGGCCGTCCGTCGCCGTCGAGGTCGCCGGCGAACACCCGGATGTAGGAGCCGCGGTCCTTCGTGACGGACGGAATCACGCGAGGCCACGCGCCGCTGCGCAAAGCGGCGGTCGCCTCCTCGGTGCCGGTGCCGGGATTCTCGAAGTAGATGAGGTGGGCCAGCTCGCAGGCGGCCACGACGTCGAGGTCGCCGTCGCCGTCGAAGTCGGCGATGGCTACGTCCTCGGCGGCAGCGGCCTCCTGCCCCTCGGCCAGAGTGGCGAGGTGCCACACCGTGGGATCGGGGCCGCCGAAGGCGAGCCGGACGTGGCCCTGGCCGACGTTGCCGTACTCGGTGTCCGACTCGTGGACCGAGACGATGTCGAGGTGGCCGTCGCCGTCGAGGTCGGCCATCTCGAGTCCGTCGCCGCCCCGGATCGGCACGCCAGAGGTGGCGACGTCGTCGATGACGTGCTCGCGCCAGGAGATCCACTGGCCGTCCTGGGACTGGACGCGGGTGGGGGCACCGGCGACGAGGTTCGAGGCGGTCCTGTCAGGGATTTCGCCGGACTGGCAGGCCGGTAGCGTCACGGCAAGGGCCGCGATGAGAGAGGCCGTTCTCACGGGCGGTACCAGATCGGCGACGACCAGGCGCGTTCCTGGATCGTCGGCGGCACGCCGGGTCGCGGCTCGACGCCGGCCCGGATCGCGTCCCAGGTCGACCAGCGGCAGGTCGGGTTCTCGAGCACCCGCAGGTAGTAGACCGCTCTCTGGCCCGGGTCGAACCCCGGATCCTCGAACACGGCGCGGAGTTCGGCCGCGCCGAGGTCCTCGGAGATGCTGCAGTCCGACAGGTCGACCGACGCGCCGTTGTCGGGGCAGCGCGGAGGATCGCCTGTGGGCGTGCCGCCGTCGGAGCAGGCGACGTCGATGACGGCCTCGTGCGCGTCGCCGTCCGCGACCCAGCCCTTGACGACCTGGAGCCGCTGCAGGCCGGCGCTGTCCGGGTCGCCCGACGCCCAGAGCAGCAGCTTGGGCGCGCGTTCGCCGTCCGCCAGCAGGTCGCCGCCCATCGCGACGCCCTGCTCGTAGGCCTTCGCGATCATCTCGGGGTCGTCGGTCAGCCCCGCGTCGAAGTCGTAGCCGCCGAAGAAGCGCACCTGGATCCGCGGTCCGGTCGTGGCGAAGGTCTCCTTGCGCCGGAACGCGTCGTAGATCGAGTCGCGGGTGTTTTCTTCGGCCCAGACGCCGGTCAGGCCGGAAGCGCTCCACATCTGGAAGTAGGTCTGGGCGTAGGCGGGGGAACCGTCCGCGTTCGGTTCGTCGAGCGGCACCGAACCGCGAAGCTGGGGCGTGCCGTCCCGCCTGCCGACCTTGCTGTGGAAGTCGTCCTCGTCCGGCGTGCCGCCGGCGTTGTGGGTGTCGGTGGCGGCGACGAGGCCGAAGCGGAAGGGGTTGAAGCCCTGGGTCTCCTCGAGCAGCAGTCCGTCGAGATACGCGGTGCGTACGTAACTCCCCTGGGGTTCGCTGGGCAGGGTGCTGCTCACCCGGTAGGGCATGATCTCGAAGTCCGCCCATTCGTCGTTCGGAGACAGCATCGGATGGACCTCGGACGTGCCCTTGACCTGTGTGACCTCGACGATCGGCTCGTTGCGCATCCGCGTCTCGGCGTACTCGGCGTCGAGGGGATCGCCGCCGAAGGTCAGCGAACTGAACATGTTGCCGTTGCTGCCGTTCGAGTTGTGGGGGATGGCGAGCGCCTCGACGCCGTTGTCGCGGAGCCCGTCGAGCCAGACCCACAGGTCCTCGGGATTGTCCGAGTCCATCGCCGTGAAGGGCACCTCCGGCGCCTCGCTGCTGCGGAAGATCACGTTGCGGTGGAGGTTGCCGGTGTCGGCGGCAGTGGTCGTGTACTCGTAGCCGATGAACGTGGTGAAGGCGCCGGGCTCGTTGTGACGCTCGGCGGACTCGACGATGCGTTGCCAGGCGTCGCGGTTCGCCTGGCTGCCGTCGATCTCGTGGAACTCGCCGGCCCGGTAGGCCTGGAGCCCGCGCTGGAAGCCCTCGGAGGGCCCCAGCTCGCGCAGTTCCCTGGCGAGCGGGACCTGGTACAGCGGGTCGTCCGGGTCGTCCATCGCCGGCAGGACGCCCAGCAGGATGCCGTGGTCGGTGACCGCCTGGAAGTCGAGGGGGCGACGGAGCTGCATCGTGTGGCCCGCGGGGTGAACCAGCGGCGCGCCGCGTGCGAAGCGGTAGGCGTCGTCCGGCGTGGCCCGAACGTCGAATATGTAGGCGTCCATCGAGAAGCGCGTGTGGACGTGCAGGTCCCCGAAGTAGGCGTTGCGCAGCGGATTCGGCTGCGGCGCGGTCGCCTGGTCGGGCGCGTCCGGGCCGTCGCCGGTGTCTCCGTCCGGTGCCCCGCAGCCGGCGAGCAGGGCCGGCACGAGAAGGGCGAGGAAGGAGAGGCGTGTCCGCTGCATGAAGCAATCTCTCGAACGGGGTTGGGAGTAGGATGCTCAGTGTACTCCCAGGATCGGAAGGATTAGGTGAACGGAAGCCGGAAGCTCGTCCTGACGCTGGTCCTCGCCGCTGCGGTCGGCTGCGCCGCCGACCCGGCCGCCGAGGAGGCAAGCCGTCCGCCCAACGTCGTCTTCATCCTGGCCGACGACCTCGGCTACGGCGACGTCGGCATCTACGGCAGCCAGATCATCCACACCCCGAACATCGACGAATTGGCCCGCACCGGCGTGCGGTTCGAGGCCGGCTACGTCACCGCGGCGGTCTGCAGCCCGTCCCGGGCCGGTTTGATGACCGGCCGCTACCCGCAGCGGCAGGGCTACGAGTTCAACCCCTCGGGCCGGGACTACGGACTGAACCCGGACGAGACGACCCTGGCCGAGGTCATGCGCTCCGCCGGTTACGCGACCGGCGCGGTCGGCAAGTGGCAGCTCGGCTGGGGCGACGGCAAGCACCCGCTCGACCGCGGCTTCGACGAGTTCTTCGGCATGCAGAGCGGCACGATCTACATCGAACCGTCCGCCGAAGGGGTCGAGAACTGGAGCCCGCTGCCGCTCGCCGAGGTGCGGGAGCGACCCATCTTTCGGGGTCGGGAGGTCGTCGAGGAGACCGAGTACCTGACCGAGGTCTTGACCCGCGAGGCGCTCGACTTCATCGACCGGCACCACGACCGGCCCTTCTTCCTCTACCTCGCCCACTACGCGCCGCATACCCCGCTGCAAGCGACCGCGAAGTACGTCGACCGATATCGCCACATCGAGGACCCGAGGGTGCGCATCTTCGCGGCCATGGTCTCGGCGGTCGACGACAGCGTCGGCGAGGTCCGGGCCCGGCTGCGGGAGCACGGCGTCGAGGACGACACCCTGATCGTGTTCCTCTCCGACAACGGGTGCGCCTTCTACCTCCAGGGCGGGTGCACCAACGGTCCGCTCAGCGGCGGCAAGCGCTGGTTCTTCGAAGGCGGCATCCGCGTGCCCTTCCTGCTGAACTGGCCGGGACGGGTGGAACCGGGCCAGGTCTACCGGCCGGCGGTATCGTCGCTCGATCTTCTTCCCACGATGGCGGCGGCCGCCGGCGCTTCACTTCCCGAGAAGCCGCTCGACGGCGTCGATCTCCTTCCCTACCTTCGCGGCGAGGTCGACGGCGTTCCCCACGAGACGCTGTTCTGGCGGGCCGGCCCGAACCGCGCCGTCCGCCGCGGCGACTGGAAGCTCTGGCAGGTCAACCGTGCCTCGGAGGAACAGGTCGCCTCGCTCCCGCTGCTCGGCGCCCTGTTCCCGGAGTGGGAAGCGCCCCGCGGGTCGCCGCTCGGCCAGTTGGACCGGCTGCACGACCTGGAGAACGACCTCGGCGAGCGGATCCCCCTCGCCGACGACGAACAGGCGGTGCTCGAAGAACTCAAGCGCGCCCTCGACGCCTGGGAGAGCGAACTCGTCGAACCGCGGTGGTGGAGCAACCGGGGCACCGCCGGCATGGTCGACGACGACGCGGTCGAACTCATCTTCTGAGCTCGCCGGGCACCGGACGGTCGAACTCGATCTGCGCTACGTCGGTCCACCGCACGTACTCCGCGCTCTCGCCGCCGCCTGGGAAGACCAGCATGCCGGCGTTCCCGTCGCCGAGGTCACCTGCGCACTCGAGCTCCAGGGTCTCGCCGCTGTGTAGCGTCACGCCGGCGTGCCGGCCGTCGCCGCATTCCTCCTGGTCCGGAAGGGCGACGAACGCGATCAGGCCGAACGGGATCGTGTAGTCGATGCCGTCCGCCGGCGCGTCGAGCGTCTCGGTCGTTTCGCTCTCGTCCAGGTCGAAGACCAGCCGCCCGGCGAGGCTGCTGCCGGTGCGGGTGGTGACGGTGCCTGAGAGCGGCTGTCCGGCGGGGAAGTCGTCGTAGGCGGGGCCACTGCCGCCGGCGTCGCTGAAGTCGAGCTGCTCGAAGGCGTCCCACGAGACGAGGACGCGGCCGTAGCGGCGGTCGTCGACGTAGACGCCGCGGTTGCCGCGGCCGACGGCTCGGCTGCCGGAGAGGACGACCTCGCCGCCGTCGCGCAGGGTCACGAGGGCGCTGTCATCCGAGTTGCGCGCGATGGTACGGATGGCGTCGAAGCGCAGGCTGCGCTCCCCATCGGCGGTCCGGCCCTGGAGCTCGTCGGAGCCGACGCCGGATTGCCGGTTCCACTGGACGAAGCCGGTGAAGCTCCCCTGCGGCGTCTGCACCGTGCCGTGAAGCCGGTCCGGGGCGGCTCCCAGGTCGGCGGTCGGGAGGAAGTCGATGGCGCGGATCCGGCGTTCGCCGAGGTCCACGATGCCGTGCTGGTCGTCCCACACGCGCACGCCGTCGGCGAAGTCGTCGGCATCGTAGCGGTTGAGGACGAACCCGGTGCCGCTCTTGAGGGTCACCACGAGCTCGCGGCCGCTCGGCGCGACGCGCCGGATATCGCCAAAGCGCGCCATGAACGGCCGGCCCAGGTTGGGCTTCCGCTCGCGCCGGGTGATCTCGACGCCGAGAACGGTGACCGGCCGGCTTTCCGTCAGCCGCTCGGGCGGCACGTCCGCGGCCCAGGTGTTCTCCTCCTTGAAACCGTTGAAGTAGTCGCCCCAGAACGCCTCCTCGTCGCCGCCGAAGCGCAGCCTTCCTTCGTAGGCGGCGCTCCTGGTGGTGACGCGGCCGTAGAGGAAGCCCTGGTGGGCCTCCGCCGACGTCGCGCTCGAGCGGGGAATCGCGGGCGAGTCGGCGGCGGCAGTGTTGCCGTCCAGGTCTCGCAGCAGACGGACCGCGACGAGGCCGAGAGCCGCCACGAGGGCGAGCAGCAAGAGCGCGGCGGTGCCGCCAGCGATCCTCAAGGCGGCGCGCTGCGGAAGTCGACGGTCTCGAAGTCGAGCTGGTTGGGCACGCGCGGCGCGTAGCGGCCTGTGCGCTTGGCGTTGGCCAGGTGCCGTTCGGCCTCCGGGTCGGGCCCCTCGGGGCGCAGCGCGCGCTGGAAGAAGGCGAGCACGTTCTCAAGGCGCCGTGGGACCGAGCGCCCGGTGTGCGCGGCCCCCTGAATCAGGTGGTACTCGTGGGGGATCGCGGCGTCGAAGAGCAGCCGGTGAACGAGCTCGGCGCTGAGGTACGTCAGGTTCGCGTCCTCGTCGCCGGCCTCGACCAGGAGCTTCAGGCCGGAGGCGCGGAGCCGTTCGGCGTTGTCGATCACGATCGTCGGCGGATGCCGGGCCCGCCAGTACTCGACGTCGAAGGGGTCGCCGAAACGCTCCTGCAGGAACCGCATCGCGCCGGGACCGTAGGGCGTGAGGTCGAGGTCGGCGAAGGAAGCTACGGGTGGGAATCCCGGTTCGAGGGCGGCCGCGGCCGCGAACATCTCGGGGTTGCGAAGGCCGATCCGGAGCGTGCCCTGGCCTCCCGCGGAGCCGCCGCCGAGCACGGTGCCGGCCCGGTCCTGCGCCACGTTGTACCGGCTTCGGACATGGGGCAGCAGCTCCTGGAGGATGAAGGTCTCCCAGCTCTTCCCTCCGCCCTTCCAGTCGATGTAGTAGGAGCCGCCCGTGATCGGAGCGACGACCACGATGTGCTCGATCGTTCCCTCGTCCCAGGCGCGTTCCAGATGGGGGCGAAGACGACGCTCCAGGTTGCCCTCGCCACTGGAGCCGCCGTGAAGCCAGAGCAGGAGCGGATAGGGCTCGCTGCGGTCCGGGTCGTAGGCAGGCGGCAGCAGGAGGTCGAAGTGCGGCTCGCCGGGCACCAGGTCACTGGCGAGCGGGTGATTCGTCAGGCTGGATTCCTGGGCGTGGCTCGCCGTGGCGATCAGCAAGACGGCGAGCAAGGGAAGAGCTGTGGCTCCCGGAACTCTGTGCATGACCGGACCTCCCTTGGACGTAGTCTCTCCAGTCTACGCCTCGCACCCCCCAGGAAGTCCCCCTATGGCGCGAGCCTCGCTCCGATCTCACTCCGCGATCGGCAGCATCCGCGTCAGGCGTTCCGCCTCTTCGCCCGTCCGCACACTCGCGGCCTCCCAATGGTCGGCGACGATGCCGTCCGGCCGCATGAGGACGATCTCTCCGTTTTCGTAGGGCGATGCGGCTCCGACCTCCGGCAACACCTCGGTCCGGATGGGGAACCCGCTCGCCGCGATCGCGCCGGCCGCGGCCCGCCACGGCCCGGGGTCCGCGTGCCCGCCCAGCACGGCGGTGTAGCCCAGGCCGTTCCAGTCGAGGACGGAACGGGTCCAGCTCTCGTCCAGCCACAGGTTAGGCGCCCGGCGGCCCGAGCGGACGACGGGCACGTAGTCGCAGACGGGATTCTCCACCACGGGCGGGGGCTCCTGGTCGCGCGCGCAGAGCTCCGACGTCAACTCGTAGCCGTAGATCAACCCCTCGTACTCCCCGTACTGGCGGCAGTTCCGGGCGGCAGCTTGCGTATCTCCGCCCTCGTGGAACGCCCGGAAGATGCCGCCGGAGAGTTGCGCGTTGCGCCGCCCGGCTGCGACGCGCTGCTGGGCGACCGGCTGGTGCTCGGTGTCGTAGGTCTCGAGCAGGGAAGCGGGCGAGGTGCCGCCGAGCACGAACGCGATCTTCCAGGCAAGGTTGCGGATGCCGACGAAACCGGTGTTGTTGCCGAGGCCGCCGGTCGGAATGAACACGTGCGCGGCGTCGCCGGCCAGGAAGATGCGGCCTTGGCCGAGATGGCCGGCGCGGCCCGGCTGGAACTGCCACTCCGTCATCGTCCGCACTTCGATCGGGACCGGATCGTCGGCGCCGAGCGCCGACCGGATCCAGTTCTCGGCGAACTCCGCGGTCATCTGCTGCGTGCGATCGAAGCCGCCGATCTGGCAGCGCCAGCGCCGCACGCCGTCGAGCGGCTGGAAGACGGCGTTCCCCATCGGGTGGGCGATGAACAGCAGGCCGCCCTGCCGGTCGTTCGTGTGATTCGAGAAGTCCGCTTCGAAGATGACGTCCTGGAAGAAGACGTCCATGAAGTCGGCCTCCAGCGTCGTGCCGATCGCGGCGCGCGTCGAACTCCGGAGGCCGTCGGCGCCGATCGCGAACTCCGCGGAGACGGGAGTCGCGCGGCCGCTGCGGTTGTCGCGGATCGTGCAGGAGACGCCGCCGTCGTCCTGGGACAGTCCGTGCGCGGTGGTATCGAAGCGGAGGTCGACGTTCGGGTCAGACGCCGCCTGGTCGTAGAGGATCGCCTCGACGTAGTCCTGGGCCGTCATCACCGGCATGGAGGAACTGCGGTCGGTCCGCACCGAATGGAACGACGGCGTGGGGACGCGGCAGATCTCCCTGCCGGCCAGGCAGTCGAACCAGCGGTTGTACTCGGTCCAGTCGGGGCCGAGGCCGGTGTCGATCACCTGCTGTTCCACGCCGACTTCCCGCATCAGCTCGACCGACGGGGCGTCCAGCAGCCGGGACCGCGGGTGCGTGCTCGTGCGTCCCCGCAGGTCGACGACCAGCGACCGGACGCCCAGCCGGGAGAGGAGCAGCGATCCCATCAGGCCGATCGGGCCGCCGCCGACGATCAGCACCTGCGTCTCGATGCGTTCAGATTCCAGGATCCACTCCGGTCATTTCCACCGAGAGCTCCCACAGCCGCCTGCGGAGTTCCGGATCGCGGCTGGCCGGCGACGACCAGGCCTTGGTGGCCGGACCGCTCACTTCCCAGTTCCGTGGTCCGTAGTAGTCGCCTCCGGTGAGTCCGGGTGCGGTCGCCGCCATGAGAGTCGGCCAGGCGCCCATCGCCTGGGTGTTGAAGAAGACGCGAATCAGGGGTGCAGCCGCCTGGATGAGGGGAAAGTTGCGGCCGATCTCCGTTTGCGCCAGGCCGGGATGACAGGCGACGGCGATCGTCCGGGACCCGCGAGCCTTGAGCCGCCGATGAAGCTCGTACATGTACATCAGGTTGGCCAGCTTGCTCTGCCGGTAGCGCGTCTGGCGCGAATAGAGCTTCGCGCCGTCGATGTCCTCCCAGTGGATCCGGCCGCCGCGGTGGGCGAGGCTCGCGGTGATGACGACGCGGCTTCCCTCGGTTTCCTCGAGCTTCGGCAGCAGGTGCCCGGTGAGCGCGAACGTGCCGAGGTGATTGACGCCGAACTGCGCTTCGAAACCGTCGACGGTCAGGGTGCGCGGCACCCCCATGATGCCGGCGTTGTTGACGAGCACGTCGAGCCGCGGCTCGGCTGCGACCCGCTCCGCGGCGGCGCGCACGCTGGCCAGGTCCGCCTGGTCGAGCGCCACGAACTCGAGGTCGGCCTCGGGGGATTCGGCGTGGATTCCGGCGATGGCACCGGCGGCTCGCTCCTCGGAGCGGCATCCCAGCAAGACGCGCCCACCGTGCCTCGCCAGCACCCTGGCCGTCTCGAAGCCGATTCCGGTGTTCGCTCCGGTGACGAGAAACGTCCGCCCCGACTGGTCGGGTACGTCGCGGTTGGTGAATCCCTGTGCCATCGGTCCTGGTTTCTTCGGCGTTGACGGGAACTGAGGAGTCGGCCGGAATCCGGGATGCTAGCGATATGCAGCGCCGCGGTGAGCCGCCGTGAGAAGCAAGACAGTCTGTTGCTGTTCGTCGACCTCGTAGAAGAAGCGCCAGGCCCCGATGCGGTAGCGCCAGGTCGGCGGCTCAAAGCCCTTGAGGCGTCGAATGTGTGGCCCCATGTGAGGATGCTGACGCAACTGTGGGTACACCACTCTTCGTAGCTTCTCGACGACGGATTGATGGCCCCCGCGGGAGATCTTCTGCAGGTCTCGCCTGAACTGCTCGGTCTCGAACAGCCGATAGTCAGTCAACGAATGAGCCCTTGCGCCGCGAGGCTTCGCGCGAGCCCGCCCGAAGCCGCTTCAGCAACGACTCATTCTCCAGGATCTCGGCCATTTCGGCGTCGTCGACGAATTGCTGCTCGCGAACCCTGGCGAGCGCCGCCGTCTCGATGAGATTCGACAAAGGCCGATTCTCTGCCTGCGCCGCCTCCTTCAACTCCTCGTACGTGGCTTCGTCCAGTCTCAGGGTGATGGTCTTGCTCATTGAGAACACGATAGCATGCAGATGTGTGCTCTTGGCTGTTGACCCTCCTCGCGGTCGCATCGCCGGCCTTGACCGGTGCGACCGCTGGCGCGCAGGCGCCTCCGGCCGGCGACTTCGTCCCGGTCACCGACGCCATGCTGCAAAACCCGGCGCCGGAAGACTGGCTCAGTTTCCGCCGCACGCTCGACGCCTGGGGCTACAGCCCGCTCGGCCAGATCACGGGGGAGAACGTCGGACGGATCCGGATGGAGTGGACGAGGTCCATGGCCGACAGCAGCGCCGAGACGACGCCGCTGGCCTACGACGGCGTCCTGTACGTCGCCAACAGGGAGGACGTCATCCAGGCGCTCTCGGCCGAGACCGGCGATCTGATCTGGGAGTACCGGAGGGACCTGCCGGAGGACGTCTGGGGTTACACCGGACCGCTCGCCCGCAAGACGCGCAACATCGCCATCTGGGGCGAGTTCATCCTCGGCACCAGCGCCGACCACTACGCCTACGCCCTCGATGCCGTGACCGGCGAACTCGCCTGGGAGACGCGGATCCTCGACTACAAGGTCAACCCGGCCCACCACAGCGCCGGGCCGATCGTCGCCGACGGAAAGTTGATCTCCGGGCGAAGCTGCAGGCCCCTCGGCGGGCCGGACGCCTGCGTCATCCTCGCCCATGATGCGCGGACCGGCAGGGAGCTCTGGCGACGCCGCACGCTGCCGGCGCCCGGCGAGCCGGGAAACGAGACCTGGGGCGCCGTGCCCTACGAAGACCGCCGCCACGTCGGGACCTGGATGCCGCCGAGCTACGACCCGGAACTGGAGCTCGTCTACATCGGTACGGGCGTGACGGCGCCGGCGCCGAGGTTCATGCTCGGCGGAACCGATCTCACGCACCTGTACCACAACTCGACCCTGGCGCTCGACATCTCGACCGGCGAGATCCGCTGGCACTACCAGCACCTGAACGACTCCTGGGACCTCGACCACGTGTTCGAGCGCATCCTGGTCGATACGGCGGTCGCGCCGGACCCGGAAGCGGTCGAGTGGGTCAACCCCAGGTTGAAGGCGGGAGAGGTCCGCAAGGTCGTCACCGGTATCCCCGGCAAGACCGGCCTGGTCTACACCCTCGACCGCGCCACCGGCGAGTTTCTCTGGGCGACGCCGACGGTGCGACAGAACGTGATCACCGGCATCGACGGCGCCACCGGCGAGGTCAGCCTGAACGAAGAGGTGATCTTCCGCGAGCTCGAGCAGACGATGTTCATCTGCCCCTCGTGGGCGGGCGGCAAGGACTGGGAAGCGGGCGCCTACAGCCCCCTCACGCGCACCATGTACTTCCCGCTGCGGCAGGCCTGCGCGGAGATGCTCGTGACGACGGACTTCAAGAGCGAGAAGGTCAAGGCCCTGGACCAGATCGTCGCGCACTACGCCCTGGCCGCCAACCACGTCGTGGCGCCCGGCACCGACCAGCTCGGCACGGTGCGGGCGATCTCGGTGGAGACCGGTGGAACCAGGTGGGTCTACGAGACCCGGGCCGCCACCTTCTCGCTGCTGGCGACCGGCGGCGGTCTGCTGTTCGGCGGTGACCAGGGCGGGCGTTTCCGGGCCCTGGACCAGGAGACCGGCGAGGTGCTCTGGGAGATCAATCTGGGGGCCCCGGTCGTGGGCTTCCCGGTCACGTACGCCGTCTCGGGCCGCCAGTACGTGGCCGTCAACACAGGTCCGGGCCGGCTGACCAACGCGCGCATGACGCCGGAACTGCGCCCCGGCCGCGGCAGCAATCTGTTCGTGTTCGCGTTGCCGTAGAGTCGCCCCTCTCAAACCCGGAACGCACAGGGAGCCGCCCATGTCCGAAATCCGCATGCGCCAGATCTGCCTGGTCGCCCACGACCTCGATCGCATCCAGCAGCAGTGCGAGTCGGTCTTCGGCGTCGAGGTCTGCTACCGCGACCCCGGCGTCGGGAAGTACGGCCTGCACAACTTCCTGATCCCCTTCGGCGACCAGTTCCTGGAGACGGTGTCGCCGCAGCCGGGCGAGCACGACACGCCCGGCGGCCGCTACCTCAAGCGTCGCGGCGGCGACGGCGGCTACATGGTGATCATGCAGGTCCCTCGCGACAGCTACGCGGGCTACCAGCAGCGGGTCTCGGATCTCGGCATCCGGCTGGTTTCGGAACCGGGGCGGAGCGAACGCGGCATGGGCATGCAGCTCCATCCCAAGGACGTGCCCGGGGCCATCCCCGAACTGCGCTGGAACACCGACGAGGAGCGCCCGGATGGCGACTGGTGGCCTGCTGGAGTGGACTGGCAGCGGGCGAAGCACACGGAGATCGTCGACGGCATTCGCGCAGCCGAGATCCAGACCGCCGATCCGGCGTCGCTGGCCGCCCGCTGGGGCGAGGTCCTGGACGAGCCGGTCGGCGGCGGCGACGTTCCTGTGATCGCGCTACAGGATGCCGAGATCCGCTTCGTCCCCCTGCGCGACGGCCGTCCCGAGGGTCTCGGGGGCCTCGACATTCGCGTGACGGACCGTGCGGGAGCGCTCGCCAACGCCGAGGCCGCGGGTTGCCTCACGGGCGACGATCTTGTGACGATCTGCGGCATGCGGCTCCGTCTCGTCTGAGCCGGCGCGAGGTCGATCCCGTGTTCAGGACCCGGAACGCCGGATCACCCTGCCGGGCCGGTTGCCGGTCGTTTCACCGTTGTCGAACACGACTTCGCCGTTGACCCAGACCTTCTCGATCCCCGCGGACGGAACCTGCGGGTCCTCGTAGGTCGAACGGTCGTTGACGGTCTCGGGGTCGAACAGGACGAGATCGGCGTACTGGCCCTCCGCGATCGCGCCGCGATCCGTGATCCTCAGGTGCTCGGCGGAGAGCGAGGTCATCTTGCGGATGCCCTCCTCGAGACTGACCACGTTGCGCTCGCGGACGTAGTGGCCGAGGAAGCGGGTGAAGGCGCCGAAGCCGCGCGGATGGGTACCGTCGAGGCCGCCGTCGCTGCAGATCACGGCGTGCGGCCAGGCCATGATGGCCTCGATGTCTGGTTCGTCCATGGCGAAACCGATCATGAGGGATTCGCCGCCCATCTCGGTGTCGGCCTTGAGCAGATCCATCAGGGTCGTTTCGGCGTCGGAGCCGCGCACTTCGGCGATCTCGGCGAGTGTCAGGCCGTTGTAGGCCGGTTCCGGCAGGAAGTCGGGAAGGAGGACATCGTCCGGCGACATCAGGTCGGTGAGGATGTACTCCGCGCCGTCCCGCCGGTCGAGGTCTCGGTCAGGGAACACGGTCGTGAACCAGGTGAAGGACGTGCTCCAGGCCCGGTACGGATAGATGTCCGCCGTGATCTCGACGCCTGAGGCCCTGGCCTCGTCCAGTCTGGTGAGGAGCCGCTCGGCCTGACCCCACCAGCGGTTCATCGCGAGCTTCGTGTGGGTTACCTGGACGGGAAGTTCGGCTTCGCGGCCGATCCGGATGATCTCCTCGATCGCTTCCCAGAAGTACCGGTCCTCGCTGCGGATGTGGCTGATGTAGGTGCCCCCGTGGGAGGCCGCCACGCGGGCTAGTTCGATCACCTCTTCGGTGGCGGAGAAGGACCCCGGGTCGTACTCGAGGCCGGAGGAGAGTCCGAGGGCGCCCGCCTCGAGTTCGGTCCGCAGCAGATCCGCCATTGCGGCCACCTCTTCCGGCGTCGCGTGGCGTTGGTAGTCCTCGCCCATGACCTCTTCGCGGAACGTCCCGAAACCGGCGTAGGACGCCACGTTGACGGCGGCGGGCGATGCCTCGAGCTGGGCGAAGAATTCGCCGAGCGGGTACTGGTGACCTCCATCCTGCCCTGCCACGATTGTCGTGATGCCCTGGTTGACCGCCGCCAGGGCTTCGGGGAGCTCGAAGAGCCTGGAGTCGTGGTGACTGTGGACGTCGATGAAGCCGGGCGCGAGGACCAGTCCGTCGGCATCGACGACGGTGTCCGCGGTGGACGGCTCGAAGTCGCCGACGGCGGCGATGCGGTCGTCCTCGATGCGGACGCTGACGTTCCGGGACGGTCCGCCGCTGCCGTCGATGACGCGGGCGTTGACGATCACCGTGCCGGCGGGTGCCGGCTCACCGGGAGCGCAGGCGGCCAATGCGAGGCCGGCGCCCAGCAGCAGCGCCGCACACGGAGTGCGCCGGTCCGTCCTCATCGAACCTCCAGCCCTGGTCGCCTCGCGAACACGAGCCCCCGCTCCGACCCCGAACTCAGGCTGAACCCGGTGACCGTGCCGTCGGCGTCGCGCTCGAACTCCAGCCGTGCCGGCGACGCGGCCCATCCGCGGCTCTCGAACTCGACGCGAAACTCGTCCTCGGCGACCGGCGTCACCTCGAGCGCGGGCTGCTGCTCGACGCGCATCACCAGTCCAGCGTCCGCGACGGCGAACCGGTACGTGGCGTCCAGTTCGGCGGAGAAGAAACTGCCCGCGAACGGGGCCAGCTCGGCGGCGGACAGGGATGGCGCTGGCGTCGAGTCCTCGTCCTCTTCGCCGGCGTCGTCCTCCTCCTCGTCGCGATCTTCGGGCCCGAGCTGATCCGCCAGGTAGTGGTCGGCAACCCGCCGCGCCAGTTCTCCGGGATCGCCGAACTCGGCGTTGCAGGAGACGGCAATCGAAAGGCCCGGCTCCACGTACCGCCTGAGTTCGGTCAGGAACCCCCAGGAATGGCCGCTGTGTCCCACCGTGCCCAGACCTCGATACTCACCGGGCGTGATCCCGTGGGCGTAGCCGATCGGCTCACCGTTGTTGAGTGTTCCCTCGGTCAGCATGGAGTCGTGGATCGCCGGCCTGTCGGCGCCGTGCAGGTGGTCGTCCCAGCGCAGCAGATCCTCCACTGTCGTGTAGAGCTGGCCGTCGCCGGCGATCTCGAAGTTGTAGTTGTGCACGATCCGCAGGTTGCCCTCGTCGTCGCGGTGGTAGCCGGTGGCGCGCCGGGGGATGATCCGCTCGCGGTTCTCGTACATCAGGCTGCCGTCCATCCCGAGCGGCTCGAAGATCCGCTCCCGGGCCAGCTCGCCCGCCGACTTGCCGGCGGCGCGTTCGAGCGCGTGCGCCAGCAGCATGTAGCCGGTGTTGCTGTACTCGTAGCGCTCGCCCGGAGCGAACACCGGCGCGCGCTGCCGCGACATCATCGCGAGGAGCTGCTCGCGGGAGACCGAGTAGTAGTCGCCGGCGCCGGCGAGCGGGAACAGGTTCAGATAGTCGCGCAGGCCGCCGGTGTGGTGGATCAGGTGCCGAAGCGTCACCGGCGACGCGTACTCGGGCAGTTCCGGAAGCCACTGGCGGACCCCGTCGTCGAGCGAGACCGTGCCGTCCTGGGCCAGGATGTTGGCCACCGCGGCGACGAACTGCTTGGTCACCGAGGCGACATCGAAGACCGTCTGCGGCGTGACCGGAATGTCGTAGTCGAGGTTGGCGTAGCCGTAGCCGCGCGTGTAGACGAACTCGCCGTCCCGCGCCACGGCGAGCGCGCATCCCGGTGAATCGGGCTTGTCCCACGAGGCGAAGATCGCGTCGATGGCTGGATTGTCGGCGCCGATCTCCACGCCGGCGGGCGGCTCCCCGGGACCCGCGCAAGCGACAGCGAGGAGGAGGACGGCCGGTAGGACAGGCCTTCGGCCTCGCGATTCGAGTTCGGTCGACCCTGCCGCCGAATCAGGCATTGCCATCGGCCCATTCTCTCAACTGCTCCAGCGTCGTCGTCGCGCCGCCGCAGACGACGACGAGGACGGACCCGAAGGCCTCGAGCTCCCGTGCGCCGTCGTACACCGCGGCGAGCGATGCGCCGCAGGCCGGCTCGACGACGACCCGGTGGTCGGCCAGGAATCGCTGACAGGCGGTCACTGCGGCCCGATCGGACACCACGACGCTTCGAAGCGGATGCTCCCTGGTGGCGTCGAACGCCCGTTGGCAGATCTTCTTCGCCCCCAGCGTGATGGCGAGGCTGGTGATGGCGGGCAGCTCGACCCGGTAACCGGCCCGCACGGACTGCGCCAGCGAGTCGGCGCCTTCGGTTTCCACCGCGATTACCGGGATGTCGGACCAGCCGTTTAGCCTCATCCCCTCGACGAGGCCGCAGAGCAGTCCACCCCCGCCGACGGAGACGACCACGGCGCCGGGCTTGACCCCCGATCCCGCGACCTCGTCGATCAGGGTGGAGTGCCCCTGCCAGACAAGCGGGTCGTCGAAGGGATGAACCAGCACATCGGAGTCACCGACCGTCGACGTAGCGAGTTCATTCGCTTCCTGCCAGGAGTCGCCGTGAACGATGACCTCGGCGCCTTCGCGCCGGATCAGGGCCCTGGCCAGTTCGGAGGTGGTCTCCGGCACCACGATGAGGACGGGCACAGAGAGATGCCTCCCGGCGTACGCGACCGCGATCCCCGCGTTGCCGCCGGACGACGAGATCAGGCGCTCGGCGCCCCGACGAACGTACTCCTGACAGGCGTGGCCGATGCCGCGGATCTTGAACGAGCCCGGCGGCTGCAGCGCGTCGAACTTGAGCCAGACGCTCCGGCCCGCCTGGATGGACAGCGGCCGCGACTCGAAGAGCGGCGTCTCGATGTGCAGCGGCTTCATGGGTAGCCTCGCGACACTAGCGGTTTGAACCTCGACACTGCGGGGGAAGACAGATGGAAGGTGCTCTCAGCGTTGGTCTCCTGTTCCGCAACTTCAGGGGCCGCATTCTCGTTACCTGGTTTCTCGTTCTGCTCGAGAACATCCTCTGGGCCCTGGTGCCGCTGTTCATCGGCCGCGCCATCGACGCCCTGCTCGAGCGGCGCCCGAGCGCTCTCTGGGAGGTGGCCGCGATCCTGTCGGCGCTGATCGTGGTCGCCACCGTCCGGCGCTTCTACGACACGCGTTGCTACGGGACGATTCGCGTCCGCTTCGGTGGCGAGCTCGTCCGCCGGTCGCAGGACGCCCCGGTCTCGCGGCTCAACGCGCGCCTCGGCATGAGTCGGGAGATGGTCGACTTCCTGGAGGGGCACGTACCCGGCGTGCTCACCGGCGTCGTGCAACTGCTGGTGAGCATCGCCGTCCTCTTCGGTTTCGACCGCCGTTTGGGTCTCTCCGCCCTCGGCGCGCTGGGCGCGATCGTTCTGGTCTATGCGCTGTTCCACCGCCGTTTCTACCGGCTGAACGGCGAACTGAACGCCCAGACCGAACTCCAGGTCTCCATCCTGGAGCAGCGCCGCCTGGAGTCGCTCGTGGGGCACCTCAGGAAGCTGCGCCGGAGCGAAGTCCGGCTGTCGGACACGGAGGCAGTCCTCTACGGCGGGATCTTCGCCGCCATGTTCGCCTTCGTGCTCGGCAACGTGTGGATCTCGGCGACGATTCCGATGATCACGGCGGGCGCGATCTTCGCGATTCTCAGCTACTCCTGGGAGTTCGTGGAGTCGAGCATCGCGCTGCCGATCGCGCTCCAGGAATGGTCGCGGCTCGGTGAGATCCGCGATCGGCTGAACCGGGCGACGGAAGCGGGCTAGGGGCCTGCGGATGGCGCAGCCGCGCTACCGACCGGCTCGGCGAAGAGCGGCATCTGTTGCGGCTGGTCGGTGTCCGCGCCGATCGTGACCGTTCCCTGGAGTTGACCCTGCTCGTTGAGCCGGCCCTCGATCACGGTCGTCGTGGCGCTCGCGTTGAGGGTGGGGAACTGGGTCGTGATCCGAAGCTCCTCGCCCCGCCACTCGAAGTCGTCGAGGACGATGGAGTAGATGCCGCCCATGTAGAGCCAGCCTTCGCCCTCGTGCGGAACGTGAAAGCCCATGAAGGCTCCGGACACGTAGGAGTCCTTCGCCGGGTGCAGCGCCAGCAGGTCGAGGATCTGCTCCCTCTGGTTCTGCTGCTCGAAGAGGACGCCTTCCTTCCGGGTGACCTCGATGAAACCGTTGAACATCTCGCTGAACGTGTCGCCGCGGTAGATGATCTCCTGCGTCGGGTCCGGGTTGGCCGGGTTGTCCTCGGAGTTGTCCCAGACGGCGGTGACGTCGAGGCGGCTGTCCGCCGGAATGTCGATCGGCTTCGTCGGGTAGTACAGCCACTGCCAGTTGTAGTCGTAGTTCGGCACGTCCAGGAGCGTCTCGGTGGAGCCGTCGGGGTAGGTGACGACGTAGGTCATCGCCTTGCCGCGGACGTGCATGTGCGGGCTGAACGCGAGGATCTGGACATCCTTGTCGAACAGGTAGTGGGCGTTCTCGGCGTGGTGCGCGGCGCCCGGCGGAATGCGCAGGCCCGTGTTCGTCACCGGAATCGTGATGACCTCCTTCTCGAGCTCGCCTTCGCCGAAGTGGAGCCCGATCCGCGAGGCGTCGCTGGTCGCTTCGCCGATCGGGTGGTAGTGCTGATCGACGACGATGCGGAGCTTCGAGCCGAAGCGGCGGCCGACGCCGTCCGGGAAGACGTAGGGCGGCATGCCGGCCGTCCAGATGCCGAGCACGCCGGAGGCGGCGGGATCGCCGTCGTTCAGTTCGCTCACGTAGGTCGTCAGGAAGTGATGGGTGACGCGGGAGTCTTCCGGCAGGAACTCGATGGCGCGGACCCAGCGCGGCTCGCCGAGGTCGACCTCGATCACCTGCTGCGGGAAGAGATCGTCGCCTTCGGCCGGCACCTCGATGCTGTCGAGCGTGACGACGAGGTCGGGCTCGCCGAGCTTCCAGCCCTTCGGGAAGGTCGGGGCTTCGGGCAGGTCGGCGGGGTCGCCCTGCGGGGCGCCGGACTTCGCCCAATCGACGATCGTCGCGATCTCGTTAGAGGAGAGCGAGAGGTCGTTCGACCAGACGTGCTTGTCGGACTCGCCGCTCCACGGCGGCATGTCGCGGTTCTCGACGGCGCGGGCGATCGAGCGGGCCCAGGGCCGCGCTTCCCGGTAGGTCATCAGCGACATCGGGGCGACCTCGCCGGTCCGGTGGCACTGCACGCAGTTCTTGAAGAAGATCGGCGCTATGTCGCGCGTGTAGGTCGGCTCGTCGGCTGCCGCGGCCGGGGCTGTCGCGACCAGGGCGGTGGCGAGGGCCGCCAGAAGGGCGAAGGTCGCGGTGGGGGTGCGGGGCGCTCTCTGACTCATCATGGGCCTCTGCTTGCTTGTGCGGGGTGTTTGCGGTCGAGCTTGATCGTATCGTGAGTGCCGACTCAGTTTATGCGACGGGGCGGACCTCGACGCGGTCGACACCCAGCCGCCCCTCCTCGATGACCAGGCCAACCGCGCCGCAGTCGAGCGCATCGTCGGTCACCTCGATCAGCACCGCACCGTCGACCTTGCCGGCGAGCCGGTCGCCGCGGGCCTCGAGGGTCAGCTCGCAGCTCTCGCCGAGCCGCCATTCGAGGTCGGCTTCGGCCAGGACCTCTTCGGCATGCAGCATGCGCACGAGTTGCACGCGGTTGCCGGGGGCCAGGAGCAGACCGTAGAAGCGGGTGAGGCCCTGGACCCTGGCCGCGACGCCGGCCCGCTCGACGAGGTGAGGCGTTACGTCGGCGGTCACGGAGTAGTCGCGCCACTCGCGGGTTCCCTGCATCAGCAGGCCCATGCCGGCGTTCTGGACCAGCCGGAACATCTCGGTTCCCTTGGTCAGCAGGTCGACGCCGTTCACCCAGGCGCGGCGCCACATCGTGCCCCGGTGGGTCGAGCGCTCGAGCCGGAACTCCGGCGCGCCGGACCATTTCAGCGACTCCAGGAAGACGGCTCCGGCCGGGCCCTGAACGCGGACGCCCGCGGAGAAGACGGGGCCGGGCAATGCCGGAACCGTGAACGACACCCGGGTGCTTTCGCCGGGCTCGAGTTCGACGGTGTCGGCGTCGAAGGTCGACGTCTCGTCGTCCTCGTCGTAGTAGCCGAGGTAGACGTTCGCCCGGGCGCTTTCCGCCCCAGCGCTGAGCGTCGCCTCGACAATCTGGCCCGGGAAGATCCTGGGCGAAGCCATCAACGGATAGACGCGGCCTTCGAACCACTTCGCCGTCTCCAGCGAGGGGATGAAGACGGGAGAACCGACCCGGGCCTCGTCCGAGGCGGCGATGCGCAGGGCGCGTTCGCCTGATCGCAGGACGACGTTGGCGATCTCGGCTTCGCCCTCTGCGACCTGGAAGCCCTGGACCGAGCCGGCGAAGGCGAAGTGGAACTGTGCGCCGCCCCTGGGCGCCAGCGCCTCTTCACCGGCGAGTCGGCGCCCCATGTTGACGATCTGGAGCGCTTCATGGCCGCAGTCGCTGATCGCCCGGCCGCCGTCGGCGGTCGGCAGGTAGACGCGGTCGGCGACCGGGCCGCGCCAGTCGAGGCCCTTCTCCAGCCCGGCCTCGATGCCGGCCAGCCCTTCCTTGATCCCGAGCAGGCAGCCGACGTTGCCCGAGTTGCAGTCGGTGTCCCAGCCGCAGGTGTTGACGATCTTCAGGGTCTCGGCGAAGTCGTCCTCCCCGTGGAGCAGCGCCAGGATGATCAGGCCGTGGTTGGGGACCATGTGACAGTTGCCACCGTACTTGTCGTAGCCGTAGCGCTCGGCGAGCCGCGCCCGAGCCCGGCGCCAGTCGCTGTCCTGGACGTGCCACCCGCGCAGGTCGCCGATCATCCGGGCGATCACCGAGTCCGGCGGGATGTAGCCGAGGGCGGCGTCGAGCAGCCGGTCCGCATCCCGTTCGACGAACGCCATCGACTCCATCGCGGCGAGCACGCGCGCGCCGTACACCGCTTCGCCGTCGTGACTCACGCGCGCGGCGGCGGTGGCCAGGCGGACCGCCAGGTCCGGGTCGCCGGGAGCGACCATCGCCCAGCCGTCGATGAAGATCTGGGCGCCGATCTGCTCGGCCACGACCTTGCCGTTCAGCTCCATCGAGCCGCTCTCGGGCGCCTCGATCCCGCTCTTGAGGCGGAGGTAGGCGGTGTGTTCCGTGGAGTTGCCGAGGCCGCCCCACCACAGCACCGTGCGCTCCCGGATCAGGTAGTTGAGCCAGGTCTCGCCGATTTCCCGCGAACTGAGATCGGCGCCGGAGCCGTGGTCTTCGAGCGCCCGCAGGAACGTGAAGGTCCCCGTGATGTCGTCGTCGGTGACGATCAGGGGAACGTCGAGCCGGTCGTGGACGTAGTACTCGATGTCACCGAGCCGTTTGCGGATCCACTCGTAGGGCCAGCCCTCGAAGGGCCGGCCGAGGTAGACGCCGATGACCTTGCCTAGGACGCCGGCGTAGACGCGTTCCGGGTAGTCGGGGGGTAGTTGCATGCTCCCTGCTCCTTGGCGTGAACGCGGTTCGGACGCCTGCGGTCCGGCGTTCGATGACTGGTCTACCACGATCTAAGCGCCTTCATGAGGTGTCGAACAACGACGTCATGAGAGGTGGTGAAGGGGACTGCTGGGGTGAAGATCGCTCAAGTGTCCGTTTCGTCGCACATTCGTCACGAGATCATCACATGGGCTGTGTACCTTCTCGCGTTCTACCCGAAGAAGGAGCTACAGTTTGGGATCGTTGCGGGTGTGCCGCCGACGGTGGGCCGTAGCGTCACTCACATGGAGGACGGTATGAAGCGACTCTCTTTGATTCTCGCAGTGTCAGTGTTTGCAGGCGTCGCCGGAAGCGCGGTGGCGCAGACGGAACTGGGCGGGAAGGCGGGAAAGGTGTCGAGCGCAGAGCGCCACACCAGCGATCGAACCGAAGAGGAGCGCAGGCGGCCTGATCGCCAAGAGTCCGCTCCGACCGTGACTAGGGAGTGGCTGTCCGAGCCTCCTGGGGCCGAGTGCCGGAATGCTCCTGAGATCGATTCCCGGATGGTGGCCTCAAGTGCGGCGAGTAACGGGGACTGCCCGTTCAACCATCCGTGTCGATGCGCCATTCGTGTGGCCTCACAAATGCGGAATTGCGTTGCTCGGTTTTCTGCGTGTCTCAGCGTATGGCCCTATCCGATCTGCGCCGGCAAGGCGGCGGCTTGCGCGGCGAAGGCCGAGGCCGAGTACGCGGAGTGTGTGGCGAAGTACGACTAAAGCCCCAGACTCCTGTAACCCAGCGCGGCAAGCCGCTTCATTGGAGCTTCGTGTTCCTCCTTCGACCCTCTACCGCGTAGTCCCCCTCGGGGGGCACATCGAGGCTCAGGGCGCCGCGGAAGGTGTCTCCCCGAAGCTGCAGCCAGGCGCTCAGCTTGCCGACCGATCCCTTGCCCCAGTTCACCTGGGATCCTGACGCGACGTACTCGTAGCTCAGGATGCCGTCCTCGAAGCGGACTGCCGTGACCTCCATCTCGCCGTCCACCTCGTCGTGGAGCGTCCCGGCGAGCGCGCCGTCCTTCTCGGAGACGGTCAGGACGCTGCGGCGAAACTCGCCAAGGACCTTCGTCAGAACGTCCCACTCCCCGACCACCGCGGTGGGATCGGCCGGCTCACCGGCGCCCTTGACACCGGGATAGTCGCGCCAGAGCCAGCGCAGCGTGTCGGGAAAGATGGCGCCGCCGTGCCTCAGATCGTGGCCGCCCGTGCCCATCTCGAAGCGATAGTCGTAGCGGGCGAACATCAGGGCTGAGTCCATCTGGAGGTTGGCCAGCACCCAGTTCCCCTCCGCGAGGTTGATGTCGTTCTGACCGTCCTGGAGGAAGACGCGGATCGGCTTCGGGTTCCCGCGGGTCTTGCGGATCAGGTACGGGTACCGGGAGCCGCCCTGGAGCCTGGTGTAGCTCCCGACGTGGCTGACGACCTTGCTGAAGGCGTCGGGACGCTGCCAGCCAACGGTGAACGAGGCCAGCCCGCCGTCGCTCATGCCGGCGATCGCCCGGCCGGCCGCCTCGTCCGTCAGGTTGTAGTCCTTGCCGACTTCAGGGAGGATCTCGTCCAGCAGGAAACGCGCGTAGGTGTCGTCGAGCGGCGTGTACTGGGCGTCGCGCTGGTCCCAGGGGATCTCCTTCATGCCAGGGTTGATGAAGACGCCGATCGTCACCGGCATCTCGCCCCTGTGGATCAGGTTGTCGAAGACGGTCGGCCCCCTGACGGAGCCCTCGGGGTCCATGTAGAACAGACCGTCCTGGAAGACCATGACGGCCGCGGGTTCGGCGTCGGTGTACTGAGCGGGGACGTAGACCCAGTACTCGTGAGTCGTGCCCGGGTAGATGCGGCTATCGTCCCAGGTGCGCTTCTCCACCGTGCCGGTTGGGACGCCTTCCCGAGGCAGAGAGTCGGGGCCGAGGACATACTCGGCCCCTCCGGCTCCGGTCGGCAGCAAGAGAAGCAACAGGGGGATCGGAAAGTGTCCGATCCCCCTGCCCATGACTACAGCGCCGGTGACGCTAGTTGAACGGCCGGAACCGGATCTGCATGCCGGCTTCGCGGGGAGGCGTCAGGAAGCCCAGGGCCGGGACGCCTCCGTTCCCGGACATCGGCAGGTACTCAAGCACCGCGATCTCGTCCATGATGTTCTTCATGAACAACGAGACCGACCACCGGTCACTCGGGGCGCTCCAGGTGGCGCCCACGTCCAGCCGCTCGAATGACGGCAACTCCCAGAGGCTGATGTTGCCGATACTGGGGTACACATCGTCGGTGAAGGTGTACGTCGACTGGAACGAAAGGTGGCCTGCGGAGGCAAGCGACTTGAACCAGGATGCCGTGATCGCCAGTTTGTTCTCCGGCTGCTTCGGCAACCGATTCCCGGTCTGGTCGGTCGGCAACGTGTACATGCTGGTGGCCGGCTCACGCGTTTCCCAGTCGATGTACTCCCACGTTCCGAACTGCGCGTCGGGGTGGTTGTCGATCACCGAGGCGTGCGTGCCGATCTCCGAGTCCTGCCAGGCATAGAAGCCCCGGAGCCCGAAGGAGCCGATCCGGTAGCTGAACTCGAAGTCCACACCCCTAATCGTCGTGTCCGGAATGTTGGCCGTGTACTCGACGAGCGGCGTGTCCGCGAAGATCGACACCGGGAACAGCCCGCCCGGCGGCGGCGCCTGAGTGGCGTTGAGCTGGTAGTTGTCGAACTGGTTGTACCAGAGGCCGGCAGAGAGCTGCAGGCGGGAGTCGAGGAAGAAGCCCTTCGCTCCCAGTTCGTAGTTCACCAGCGTTTCTTCCTCGATAACCGGGGGCACCGTGCCCGGCAGACCGATGTTGAACCCGCCGGAACGGAAGCCCGTGGAGACCCGGCCGTACATCAGATGGCCGGCATCCGTCGTGTACTCCAGAGCCAGGTGGCCGATCGGCCGTGACCAGCTCTGAGGGTAGGGGTTACCCTCGCCCGAGAGAGCGACCGCAACCGCGAGACCAGTGAAGGTTGTAATCGCGTACCCTCCTTGGTCCTCCGGCTTCTGCTCCTTTTCGTCTTCGGTGTAGCGAACGCCACCCGAGAGCGCCCACTTGTCGTTGAACCGGTAGTCGCCGCTGAAGAACGCCGCCTGAGTCCTGTTCTTGGCTCTGTTGAAAAAGCCGAGCAGATCGCTGTGATCGTCACCCTCGGGGCAGTACCAGTAGAGCCCCTCCTCGTCGCCCGCGGGGTCGGTCGTGCCGATACCGAAGCCCTCGATGACCTTGGTCAAGACATCCTGGCAACTGCTGACCGGGACACCCCAGACAGCCCCAAGATTCCTGGCTTGCTCATCCGCGGTCCCGAAGCGGACCGACGTGTCCAGGTCATGGCGCCAGATCGTCCCCGATCTCCTGTTGTCGTACATGAACAACCCGCCGATGAAGTTGAAGTTGCCCGCGTAGCTCGACGTGAACAGGAGTTCGTGCGAGGACTCCGGGTACTCGAACGGAAGGTCGTAGAACGAGTTCGAGAAGTCCACTCCGCCGTCGCGGGCAATCGTGTGGTCCAGCGTGTTGGGGTCGCCGCCCAGACCGGGATCCCCCGCGGGTGTGCCAACCGGCACCCGATCCGTGTAGTCCGCGTCTCTGATCACGCGCTGCGACGTGTCGCCGTCGCTGGCGTTGTAGCTGATGCCGAGGGTTCTCGAAACCTGCCAGTTGGCACGGAGGGTGACGAAGTCGCTGTAGCTCACATTGGAGCCCGGGTAGTTGAACGCCACCCTGTTCTCGATGCGGTCGTCGCAGTGCCACCCCGGGAGACCGGGAGGACAGTTCGGATCGAGGGCCGGATTGGGCGTCTCCCAGAGGTAGTAGCGATTCCGGGAGTAGCCGTCGGTCACGCGGTCTACGTTCGCGAGCTGCACGAAGCCCCGCGGCACCCCGTCTTCCTCCACGCGGAGGTAGCGAGCCCTCGCGGAGAACCGATCGGTTTCGGCGCGGAGCTGCGGCGCGAAGAAGGTCTGATCGGGTGCGTCATGGTCGCCGCCCGGCCCGACGTTCTCCTGCCTGCCGTCGCCCGTGTGAGTGCCGCCCGTCAGGCGGAAGCTGAAGGGGCTGTCGCCGAGAGGGCCGCCGATCGCCGCGTTCAACCGCTGCTGCGAGACGTCGGTGACCTCCCCCATCAGCTCGGCGTCCCAGTGATCCGTCGGGCCCTTGGTGACCACGTTGATCGCTCCGGCGATCGAGTTGCGGCCGTTCAGGGTTCCCTGAGGTCCACGTGCCACCTCGACGCGTTCGAGATCGAAGCCGCCGCCGGGGGTCGTGCCGTAAACGCCCAGCGTGTAGGCGCCGTCGACGTAGGTCGCGACGGCATAGTCGGCCTGGTCGTACTGGGCGTTCCTGGTGCCGATACCGCGGATGACGGTCCCTTGCCCCTGCTGCTCCATCTCGTCGCCGAACTGAAGGCCCGGAACCAGGTTCTGGAGATCCGTTCTCTCCTGGATCACGAGCTCCTCGAGAATGCTCGAGTCGAACGCGGTGATCGTCATCGGCACTTCCATGAGGTTCTCCTCGACCCTCTCCGCCGTGACGACGACCGTGGCGTGGTAAGCGGGGCGGATCTCGAAGGAGACCGTGGCGCCGCTGGCCGTCACCTGCACCGACTGGCTCGACGACTGAAAGCCCTCGAGGCTGGCGGTGACGGTGTGGCTGCCGGCCGCGACGCCCGAAATCGAGAAGGCGCCGTCCGCGTCGGTCATCGCGTCACCGCCGCCCTCGACGCTGACCGTCACGCCTGGAAGCGGGTCGCCGTCGGCGTCGGAGACGGTTCCGGAGACGGTGCCGTCCTGCGCCAATGCCGGCAAGGCGAAGAGCGACAGGGCGAGAATGAGAAAGGAGAAGACCTTCGCGGTCCTCGTTACGGCTTGGGTTCTGCTCTTCATGATGGTTCTCCCTCTGGTTGTCGTGCAGGGGGCGATGGCCGGCGATCCAGCCTCTTGATCCGCTGAACATGATACACCGTTCAAGCTTCGTGTCACGAGATTCCTGGAGGGCGCAGACGGCGTAGGCTTCCGGCGGTGTGGACGATCTGAAGCAGGCACGCGCCCTCCCCTTCTGGGGCGAGGCGGACACCCCGCCGGAGCCCCGGCCGAGCAAGGCCCCGGAGGAGCAGGGCTTCGTCGCCGTTCTCCGGATCTTCGTCCGGACCTGGCCCTACCTGTGGCCCCAGATCGTCGGCCGCTGGCGGGAGCTGCCGCGCGGGACGGCCGATGCCGCGGAAGGCGACGCTGCCGCGGACGGCGCCTGGAGCTTCCGTCATGTTCCGCCCCTGGTCACCGTCCTGACGGCGCTCGGCCCGCTCCTGTGGCTGGCGCCCCCGGGCACCGACTGGCGGCACGACCTCCTCCTGGCCGGCACGGTCCTGATGACCGCCCTCGTCTGGGCGCTGCTCTTCGTCAAGGGTCGCGCCTACCTCTGGGCGTCCTTCGCGCTCGTGCTCGCCGGCACGGCGGCGTTCCTGTTCGCGTTGTTCGGAGTGGAAGGCCTCGCCGACACCCTCTACGTCGGGCTCGTCGCGGCGGGCTGCGTCTGCATCTGGGTGCTGCAGTACCGCTTCGACGGCGGCAGGCTGCGCTTCCGCATCCGGCTCGGCAGCCACCTCGTCTACTACTTCGTCCTGGTTTGGGCCTCGACCCTGCTGACGATGGTGATCGCCCTCTTCTCGGTCGACCTGATCAGCCAGTCGATCCTGCAGGCCGAGCCGCTGACGCCGTTCCTCGCCGACTTCATCGGCCGGTCGGAACTCGCCGGCGAGGCGCAGCCCGGTGCCGACGCCGCCGAACCGAACATCGACCTGGCGCCGCTGACTGCCGAGCAGCGCCACAGCCTGAAGTGGATCTACGCGGTCTTCATGGTGTTCGGGTGGTTCGCGCAACTCCCCGTGATGATGCTGCTGCCCTACTACTACATCTTCATCATGCAGCGCGTGAACCAGGACCTGCGGATGGCGCTGGTGGAGCGCTGGCTCGGGCTGTCTCTGCGCTACCACAGCGACCACCGGGTGGGTGATTCGGTCTACCGCATCTACCAGGACAGCGCCCAGGTCACGGCCGTCATCGGCAACGTGACGCAGTCGATGCAGATGCTGAGCACCTACGCGATCGGCGTCGTCTTCCTGGCTGCGCTCGACCCGATCCTCGGCACCATGGCGCTCAGCATCGTCCTGCTCGCCGCCCTGTGGGGACGCTGGTTCTCGCCGCGGATGCGCGAGCGATCCCTCACTGCCCGGGAGGCCAACTCGGACTTCACCTCGCGGGTCCAGGAGACGTTCGCCGCGATCCGGGTGATCAAGGCCTACGGTGCCGCGGACAGGGAGCAGGAGCGGCTCGAACGGGATTCCGTCAGGGCGTTCAACGCGTCCTTCCGGGTCCGGTCGCTGATGGCCGTCGTCGGCATCGTCACGTTCTCGATCGCCGCCGCCGCGCTGCTGAGCGCCCAGTTCCTGATGGCGGTCTGGGCCAACGGCGAACGGGAGACCTTCGCGACGGCGCTCGTCGCCCTGGTGGGTCTCAGTTTCGTGACCTGGAACCTGGCCGCGTACAACTGGGCCCAGGAGCAGATCGGCGCGTCGAGCGTCTCCGTGCGGAACGTCGTCACCCTGTGGTCGCAGGCCCAGGACATGGCGATGGGTCTCGACCGGTCCTTCGACATCCTCGACATCGAGCCCGACGTGAAGAACGCGGCCGACGCGGCGCCGATGGGGGCCTTCCGCCGCCAGATCCGCTTCGACAACGTCGACTTCGCCTACGAGCCGGACCGTCCCGTTCTGCGGGGCGTCAGCTTCGCCGTCGAACCCGGCACGATCACGGCGATCGTCGGCCCGACGGGCTCGGGCAAGAGCACGCTGGTCAGCCTGTTGCTCCGGTTGTTCGATCCCGACTCCGGAACGGTCTCGATCGACGGCGTCGACCTCCGGAAGCTGGAGGTCGACAGCTTGCGCGGCAACGTCTCGGTCGCCCTGCAGGAGAACGTCCTGTTCGGGATGTCCGTGCGCGACAACATCCGCTACGTCGTCCCCGACGCGAACGACGAGCGGGTGTTGGAGGCGGCCCGCGTCGCCTGCGTGGACGAGTACGTCGCCGGGCTGCCGGAAGGCCTGGACACGGTCCTGAGCGATCGCGGCGGCAAGCTGTCGACGGGGCAGCGCCAGCGCCTCTCGATCGCCCGGGCGATCGTCAAGGACGCTCCGATCCTGATCCTGGACGAGCCGACGGCCGCGCTCGACGCCTACACCGAACACCGCGTGCTCGAGCGCCTGTCAGCCTGGGGCGAAGGCCGCGCCATCTTCCTGATCACGCACCGGATCTCGACGATTCAGCAGGCGGACCGGATCCTCTATCTCGATAGCGGCCGGATCGTCGAGAACGGGTCCCATGACGAGCTGATGGCGGTGAACGGCGGGCGCTACCGGTCATTCGTGGAGACCGAGGCAAGACTGTCGAGACGGGCCGGCGAGGCCGGTTGATGGCCGAGGCGGCTCGCGCTTCCCGCCCGTCGCTGCGGGAGCACGAGAAAGAGCTCGACCGTGCCGCCAGCGTTCTCGACCTGGGCACGGACATCCCGTTCCGGGAGGTCCTGCGCATCTTCGCGCGGGTCGTTTCGACCTTCCGGCTGTTTGCCGGGCGGATCGCGACGAAGCTCGGCTTCATCACGGTGGAGCTGGTCTTTCGACTACTGGTCGCGCCCTGGCCGGGCAAGGTCGTCGTCGATCACGTCATCCTGGGCGCGCCGATCGGGGACGCGTCGGGCTTCCCTGCTTACCTGGCGCCGGCCGTGCTGCTGCTGGACGGCATGAGTGCCGTGGAGATGATGCTCTGGGTGTTCCTGCTCGGCGTGTTCATGGTGACGGTCTTCGGCTTCACCACGAGCCGGGGCGCGGGCCGGTCGCCCAGCGGGGCGCCCACCGGGGCCTCGGCGGGCTCTTCCGGCGGCGCCACGGCGCTCTCGCCGCAGGGTCACGGCACGCTGGCCCAGGGGCACGACATCGCAACGCAGACGGAGAACCAGGCGAACCTGAGTTCCGGCCTGATGGCGGGCATCCTCGGCTTCATCGACTTCCGGGTTCACCTGCGCCTTTCGCAGTCGATGAACCACTTCCTCCGAACCCGGGTGGCCGGGAAGCTCCGTTCGCTGCCGATGACGACGCTGGACGACCTGCGGATCGGCGACAGCCTCTACCGCGTCCTGTATGACTCGACCAGCGCCAACATGCTGCTGCACGGCATTGCGCTGGGGCTCTACTCCGGCCTGCTCGGTGTCGTCATCACCCTCTCCATCATGTTCACGTACTTCGGCGCCGCGCCCGAGGTCATCGTGCTGGGCATGCTGGCCCTGCCGATCGTGTTCCTGATCGAGCTCCCCTTTGCCCGCATGGCGCGGCGCCGGGGCCAGGCAAGCCGCGCTTCCGGCTCGAGCACGACGAGCAACATCGAGGAGGGGATGAGCAACGTGCTCGCCGTGCAGAGCCTCGGCGGGAACGAGCGGGAGAGCCGTCGATTCCGGCGGGCGAGCGCGGAGTCGTTCAAGCGCTTCCGCACGGAGTGGTTCCTCGTGCTTGCGTACCGGCAGGCCTTCAGTCTGGCGCTGATGCTGAGCCAGGTGCTGTTCTTCATCGTGATGGCGGGCCGTGTGATCGACGGCACGTTCACCGCCGGCGACTACTTCGTCCTCACGTACTACTTCTTCGTCCTCAGCGCGACCTTCGGTGCCTGGGGCTTCATGTACACGGAGTGGCAGCGCGACATCGCGGGCATGCGCCGCGTGTTCTTCCTGATGGACCTTCCGGCCGAGAAAACGCGAGAGGGCGTCGAACTGGTCAGGATCAAGCGCGGCGTCGAGATGAAGGGCGTCGGGCTGACCTACCCGGACGGCCGCCGGGCACTTCGGAGGGTCGACCTCGAGGCGAGGATCGGCGAGATCGTGGCCTTCGTCGGCCCGACCGGGGCCGGCAAGACGAGCCTCGCCTACATGGTGCCGGCCTTCGTACAGGCGACGGAGGGGACGGTGACGATCGACGGCGTCGATCTCAAGGACGTGGCCGTGGAGAGCCTGAGGAAGCAGGTGTCGTACGTCTTCCAGGAAACGCAGCTCTTCTCCGATTCGATCCTCGAGAACATCCGCTACGGCAACCCGGCGGCGACCGAAGCGCAGGTCGAACGCGCCGCGCGCGTCGCCGGCGCCCACGACTTCATCGCCGCCCTGCCGGACGGCTACCGGACGAACCTCGGCACGGTGACCAGCAAGCTGTCGGTTGGCCAGAAGCAGCGCATTGCCATCGCCCGCGGATTGCTGCGCGACGCCCGCATCCTGATCCTTGACGAGCCGACCTCGGCGCTCGACCCGGAGACCGAGGCCTATCTGGTCGACGCCCTGCACGAAGCGGCGAAGGACCGGCTGGTCATCATCATCGCCCACCGCCTGTCGACGATCGCCAACGCCGACCGGATCTGTTTCCTGGAGAACGGGGAGGTGCGGGAGTCCGGTTCGCACGAGGAACTGATGGCGTTGCCCGATGGGCGGTACCGCGAGTATGTGTCGCTTCAGGCTGGTTCACAGGCTTGAGGGGCACACCGGGAGGGTCGAGGCCCTCGCGGTGACGCCGGGCGGCCGGCGCGTGGTCTCCGCGTCCGCGGACGCCACCTTGCGCGTTTGGGATCTCCAGTCGGGACGTGCCTTGCACTCGCTCGAGGGCCATGGCGCCGGCGTCTGGTCGGTCGCCGTGACGCCGGACGGAACCCGGGCCGTTTCCGCATCCTTCGACGGAACGTTGCGCGTATGGAACCTTCGGACGGGTCGCACGCTGCACGTACTCAGGGGACACGCGACGGAGGTCTACTCCGTAGCAGTGACGCCGGACGGCGAACGCGCTGTCTCCTCGTCCGCCGACGCCACCCTGCGGGTCTGGGATCTCCGGACAGGCCGCTCGCTGCACACCCTCGACGGCCACACGAACGACGTGAAGGCCTTTGCTCTCACGCCGGACGGTAGGCGCGCCCTCTCTGCCTCCTGGGACAGGACGGTTCGGGTATGGGGCCTCGAATCTGGAAGAGCGCTACGCACACTCGAAGGACACACTGCTGCCGTTCACTCCGTGGCCGTCAGCCTGGACGGTGCACGTGCCGTCTCTGCGTCGAGCGACCGGTCGTTGCGAGTATGGGATCTCAAATCGGGACGTGCATTGCACACGCTCGAAGGACACACGGCAGAGGTCTATGCCGTGGCAGTGGCGCCGGACGGCACGACAGCCGTATCTGCGTCGGCCGATGCGACTCTGCGCGTCTGGGATCTCCGCACGGGCCGTGGTCGCCACATACTTGAGGGACACTCCGAACCGGCCTTCTCCGTGACCTTGACGCCGGACGGTTCGCGGGCCCTCTCCACTTCCCCGGACTGCACGTTGCACCTTTGGGACCTTGAGGCCGGCCGGCCGCTCGCCAGGTTCGAGTGCTGCGATCGTGCACGTCCCTG
This sequence comes from Thermoanaerobaculia bacterium, assembly GCA_965116955.1. Classification (GTDB taxonomy): domain Bacteria; phylum Acidobacteriota; class Thermoanaerobaculia; order Multivoradales; family Multivoraceae; genus Multivorans. The sequence continues at coordinate 1,872,927 of OZ220742.1, forward strand.
CGCCGTCTCGCCTGACGGCCGCACTGCGGTAGCCGGCGACGCAGGTGGCATGGTCTATGTCGTTAGCGTCGGCCCTAGTAAGGGTTCGCCGGCGTGATCTTCCAGGCTTCGAGCGAGTGCACGCGGGCGTCGCCGCAGGTAGAGAAGAGTCTCACCTCGACGCTGTCCTGACGAGAAGGATAGATGCGCCGCGCAATGGCCTGGCGGCGATTGGCGAAGACCTCGACGATCGACTTGTCGACGAAGATGCGCAGCTTCAGTCGCTCGCCGGGCTTCAGCTCGAAGGGCGCGGCCTCCACTACCTTCGGCGTGTCGTCAGGGCCCGATCTGCGGGTGTCGACTTTGAGCAGCTTCTCTTTGGCGTCGTAGAAGACGGAGGTCTCTTCCTCGCCGTCGGGCGACGCGCAGACCTTGACGCCGAAGCGCGACGCTTCCGCGCTTTCCAACTCGACCTGCAGTTCCAGGCTGTTGCCGGCGATGCCGTCTAGCGGCACTTCCTCATCGGCCGGCACGACGAATGGCCCCTTCCGCACCTCGCCGTCACGCAGCGCCTCGATCTCCTCCGGCACGTCCATGCGGAGCAGCCCGTCGTCCCCGAGGGACAGCACCCGCGGCAGGCTCAACGTGCCGGACCAGCCGTGCTTCGTGCGCGCTCCGAAGAGAGGCTCGTCGAGGATCCAGGCCCACATGATCCGGCGGCCCCGGTCGTCGACCAGGCTCTCCGGAGCGAAGAACGAGTTGTCGACCCAGCTCATCTGCGCATGGGACTCGGGATGGAACTGTTCGTCCCGCCATTCGCCCACGTAGTAGCGGCAGCCGAGCCGGTGGCTGATGCAGAGGAGCACGTGCTTGCCGCCGAGCTGGAACAGGTCGGGGCAGGACACGTCCTCGTCGAGCGACACGCCTTCGACGCCGTGGGCGAACAGATCGCCGGCGTAAGTCCATTCTCCGCCGAGTGCCGGCGACCTCGCGACGGCCGGCCGCTGGCCGCCGAAGATCGCGTAGTAGGTGTCGCCTTCGAGCCAGCCGAAGGGATCCCACGAGCGGTACTTGCCGTGGTGTTCGTCGCCCTCGCGGGTCTCCGGCGTGATCGGGTTCGAATCGAGCTTGTGCCACTTGTTCAGGTCGTCGTCGAGCGCCACCGCCATCGCGTTGCCCTCGCCGTGCTGGTGGTAGCAGATCGTCGGCACGCCCTCCCTGTTCAGGAAGCAGTTGCCGGAGTACATGCCGTCGAGCAGGCCGGTGGGATGGTGGCGCCAGTGGAACAGGTCCGTGCTCGACATGTGACCCCAGTGGTCGGACCGCTTGCCCAGCCGGGTGTCCTGGAAGATGTAGAAGAGGTGGTAGCGGCCCTTCCAGTAGATGGCGCCGTTCGGGTCGAACGGCATCGCCACGCCTTCGGGAATCACGAAGTGGTAGCCCGGCCGTGCGGGATCGCTCAGGATGCGCTCACGCAGTTCGCGCGCGTTCTCGCTCAGCCGATCAGCCCTTCTGGACCCGGCGACGGACACGCAGCGCCAGGCGCCGTCCGATTCCCTCGTCATCCTGAACTCGAAGAAGCCGCCCCCGGTCGGCGAACGGAGTGCGACGGGGTCGACGGTGGCAGTGTCTCCGTCGCACACCACCTCCGCGTCGTCGAGGACGAAGCGCTTCTCCCGATCGGTCGGTCGGTCGACCTGCTTCCGCAGATACTCCCGGAGATCAGCCTTGGTCGTGCCGGAGCTGCTTCGCCAGGAGTCGGCGAAGAAGTCGAATTGTCCGTCGATGTCCCCTGCCCTCGTCGCCGCGTCGTAGGCGCGCAAAGCGGCCAGCACGGCATCCGCGACCCTCGCGCTCGACGTGTTGGTCTTGCGTTTGGTCATCCATGCACCCCGGCTTGGAGCGCGGCGTACCTCCGGTAGCGCCCGTCGGGCACCGCCATCAGCTCCTCGTGCGTTCCCTGTTCCCGGATCTCGCCGTCTTCCAGGAAGTAGATCCGGTCCGCGTTGGCGATCGTCGACAGGCGGTGGGCGATGATGATGACCAGCCGGTCCTTCGCCGCTTCGTGCAGGGCGTCGACCAGGTAGGCCTCCGTTTCCGGGTCGAGCGCGGAGGTCGGCTCGTCGAGGATCAGGATGCGCGCGTCGCGCAGTAGACCGCGGGCGATCGCGATGCGCTGCTTCTGCCCGACCGAGAGCTTGCTGGTCACGGTGCCGAGGTTGGTCCGGTAGCCGTCGGGCAGGGCGGCGATGAAGTCGTGGGCGCCGGCGACGCGCGCGGCCCGCTCGACCTCCGCCTCGGTCGCGGCCGTGTTCCCGTAGCGGATGTTCTCGAGGATCGAGTCGGAGAACAGTTGGGTTTCCTGGAAGACGTAGGAGACCTGGTCGCGGAGGCTGTCGACCGACACGTCCTTCAGATCGACGCCGTCGACCTTTACCGTGCCCTCCGTCGGCTGAACGAAGGCCGGCACCATGTAGGCGAGGCTGGTCTTGCCGGCGCCGGTCGGGCCGACGAGTGCGACGATCTCGCCCAGGCGGGCATCGACGTTGATGCCACGCAGCGCCCGGCGCCCATCCGGGTAGGTCAGCCCGACGTTCCTCATCTCGACGCCGCGGCTGATCCGGGGCAGCCCGACGCCTTCGCTCGTCTTCTCCGACGGCAGGTCCATCAGGAAGAACACCCGGCGCAGTCCGGCGACGTTGTCCTGCAGGACCGGGTAGATGAAGCCGGCTCCGCTGAACGTCGCGCTCAGGACGAAGAAGTAGTAGTAGAGGACGAAGTAGTCGCCGGCCGTGAACGTGCCGTCGATCACGCGTCCGGCGATGACGACGAAGAACAGGACCTGGCCCAGCATGAACGCCAGGCTGCCGAACTGCTGGTAGGTCAGCTTGAGCAGCGACTCGATGCGAAAGCGCCGGAAGGACTCCTCGCTGGCCTTCCTGAATCGCTGGCCCTCCCGCTCGTTCCCACCGAGGCTTTGTATGGCGAGCACGTTGCTCATGCCCTCTTCGATGTTCGACGTCGTGCTGGCGCCCGAAGCGCGGCTGGCCTGGCTTCTGCGGCGCGCCATGCGTGCGAAGGGGACGACGAAGATGAGCATGATCGGCAGGGACAGGGCGGCCAGCAGGATGACCTCGGGAGCGTCGCCGAAGTACGTGTACATCATCATCGCGCTGATCGTGATGCCGAGGGCATGGGAGTAGAACTCGAGACCCACCTCGTACAGAACGCGGCTGACGCTCGTCGTGTCGTAGAGAACGCGGTAGACGCTGTCGCCGATCCGCTGGTCGTCCAGGGTGGTCATCGGCAGGCGCTTGATCCGCCCGGCGAGTTGCGTCCTGAGCAGGTGGTTCACCGACTGGGTCAGGCGCAGGTGCACCCGGAAGTCGAGGAGTCCGAGAATGCCCCCCATCAGGCCGGAGCCCCGGTTGGCCTCGTTCTCGGTCCGCGTGGCGGTGTCGTGGCCCTGGGCCAGCGTGCCGTGCCCCTGCTGAAGGAGGACGGTGGCGCCGCCCGACGAGGCCGCGGATGCTCCCGTGGGCATGCCGCTGGCGGACCTGGCCGTGCCCCGGTTCGTCGTGAACCCGAACACCGTCACCATGAAGACGCCGAGGGCGAGGACCCAGGCCATGATCTCCAGCGGGCCCTTCCCGGCCAGGAACATGACGAACGGGGCCAGGTAGGACGGGAAGCCGGCCGCGTCGACAATGGGCATGCCGAGGATGACGTGGTCGACGACGACCTTGCCCGGCCAGGGCGCGACGAGCAGCCGGAACGCCATCTCCGCCGTTAAGAAGCCGAACTTGGCGGCAATCCGCGCCTTGAACAGGCGCATGTAGGAGAGGGCGCGCCCGAAGATGCGCAGGACTTCCCGGAACGGGATGTCGGTCTGCGTGTCGAGCGCGCTCGCCGAACGGTCGAGCTCTCTTTCTCCCGCTCGGAGCCTTGCCCGCCAGGATTGGCGGCGGCCCGGGAGTCGCGGTGCGGCTGCCGGCTGTGTCAGATCGACTCCGGCAACGCCGCCCGCCAGCCCGCGCCCAGGCGACGGGACAGCTCCTCGATCTGCTCCCGACGACCTGGATCGGAGGCCAGATTCTCGTATTCGAAGGGATCTTCTTCGAGGTCGTAGAGCTCGCGCTCGGTCTCGCCGCCGGCCGCTCTCAGCGGGGTCCACTCCGTGTACCGGTAGCGCTGCGTCCGCAGGGTGCGGCCGTGGAAGCCCTCGCGCTTCGATTCCGAGAAGGCCGCCGACTTCCATGGGCGGTCCGGGTCGTCGAGCAGCGGACGGAAGCTGGTGCCTTCGAGTTCGTGCGCGGGGCCCGGCAGGTTGCACAGTTCCACGAGGGTCGGGTAGAGGTCGACCAGCTCCACGAGTCCGCCCGCGACCTCGCCGGCTTGCCGGCCGCCCGGGAGCCGGACGAGGAGCGGCACGCGGGTCGACTCCTCGAACTGGACCGTCTTGCGCCACAGTCCGCCGTGCTCGTTCAGTTGAAAGCCGTGGTCGCTGGTGAACACGACGATCGTGGAGTCGGCGAGGTCGAGCAGCTCCAGGGCGTCCAGGAGTTGGCCGACGTAGAAGTCGGTCATCGTGACCATCGCGTGGTACGCGGCGATCGCCTGCTTGCGCTGTCTCTCGGAGTGCTCGACGTCGTCGGGCAGGAGTTGGAACGCCGCGGCGGGCAGATCGTCGGTGTCGTCCGGCGGCGTTGGCGGCAACCGGATCTGATCGACCGGGTGCTGGTCGAAGAACTCCACGGGGCCGACCCAAGGCTGGTGGGGCTTGTGGAAGCCGGCGGCAATGAAGAAGGGCTTGTCCCGGTTCCGGGCCATCAACTGGACGATGCGCGCCGCCGTGGTGCCGTCCGGCGTCATCCGCGGCGATTCGTGCGTCGCGCGCCACGACAGGGGCAGACCTCCTTGCCGGCCGAGCGGTGCCAGGACGTCGGCGCGGGACATGCCGTTCTCGGAACCGTCCACCCAGGTGTTGTCGCGTTCGGCGGACCGGTCGATGCCGGGCAGGTAGCCCGGCAGGTGAAGGCGCATTTCGGGCTCTCGCGACAGGGCGAATGCCGACACGTCCCAGGACACCGCGTGCTCGAAGATGTTGTGGGCGATCTTCCCGACCCGCGCCGTGAAGTAGCCGTGATCGTGGAAGTGCTCGGGCAGCATGCGCAGATCGGCACCGATCTTCGAGCGAGGAGGCGTCTGACCGTTGTAGATGTCCGTCGCAGGCGGCCGTAGTCCGCTCAGGAACGAAGTCCGCGACGGGTTGCAGAGCGGGTTCTGGACGTAGGCCCGGTCGAAGCGGATTCCCTCCGCGGCCAGCCGGTCCAGGTTCGGGGTCTTCGCGCCGGCGTACTGCGGAGAAGGCGCGGAGTCGAGGTAGGCGCCGAGCGCGACGTTCAGGTCGTCGGCGACGATGAACAGGACGTTGGGGCGCTCGTTGAGGCCCGTTTCCCGATTTGGCGCCGCGGCCGCCAGCAGAAGCTGGTCCGACCGGTCGACGGGCTGCCCGGTGCAAGGCACCGAGAGCAGCGCGCCGAGCGACAGGAGTGCGGCTCGTTTTCTCATCGTATGCGTCCCGTGAGTCATTAGAGTTGCACGATTCCGAGATGTCTGTCGTTCCGCTGCCGTCGCCGTTGAGAGCGAGCGTATCCGCGTTGCTGCTTCTGCTTGCAGCGTTGCTGGCTTCGTTCGTTGCCTGCGCGCCCGAGAGCCGCGCCGACCGGCTGGAGTCCGCTGCTCTGACTCCCCGTCCCCCCGCCGTCGGCGGCCCGCGCTACGGCGGCCACCTGCGGGTGGCCCACTCCCTGGAGCCCACGTCGCTCGACGCGATCCTGGGCCGGTCGGGCGCCGATGCCTACTTCTGGCGGCAGATCTTCGATCAACTGGTCGACGCGGACCCGCAGCTCAATCCGCGGCCGGAAACCTCGCTGGCGACCTCCTGGGAGATCGCGACGGATCCCGACTCGATCACGTTCCATCTGCGGGAGGGCGTCGTCTTCCATGACGGCACCCCCTTCAATGCCCAGGCGGTGAAGGCCAACATCGAGCGGATTCTCGACCCGGGGACCGTGGCCACGCCGCGCGCATCGCTGGCGGTGATCGAAGGGGTCGAGGTGATCGACGAGTACACCGTGCGCTTCGATCTGGCCCGGCCGTGGGGCGCGGGTTTCGGCATGCTGGCCGATCGCGGCGGCGTGATGAGCTCGCCGGCCGCGATCGAGGCGCTGGGCCCCGACTACGGCTGGAACCCGTCGGGAACCGGGCCGTTCCGGGTGAAGGAGGTGATCACTGGCACCCTCGTCCACTTCGTGCGCAACGAGGACTACTGGGGCCGCGACGAGTACGGCAATCAGCTTCCGTATCTCGACGAGGTGACGGTCCGGGTGATCCGCGACGAGACCGTCCGCGCCGCCGCCCTGCGCACGGGAGAGATCGACGTCACCTACCTTCCCTACAAGGACGTGTCGACGTTCGAGCGGGACGAGCGGGTCCGGATCGAGACGATGCCGGGCGGCGGCATCGCGCTGACGCTGGTGTTCAACGTCGACAAGCCGCCGCTCGACGACATGAACGTGAGGCTGGCGATCGCGCACGCCGTCGACCCGACCGTGATCAACCGGGCGATCTTCTTCGACCGGGCGATCGAGGCCGACGCGGGCATGTGGCCGGTGGGTTCCTGGGTCCACGAGCCGGACGGCGAACGGCCGACCTACGACCTCGACCAGGCGCGCCGCTACCTCGCGAAGGCCGGCCGTGAGAGCGGCCTGGAGTTCACGGCGGTAACGCACCACAACCCCCTGCTCGTGTCGAGCGCCGAGGTCGTGCGGGCGATGCTGAAGAAGATCGGCATCCACATGGACATCGACGTGCTGTCGAGCGGACCGGCGACCGAGCGGTTCAACCACGGCCGTGAGTACCCGATGTTCATCACCTCCTGGAGCCGCTATCCCGAGCCGGACTGGATGGCGTCGCTGGCGTACAAGAGCGACGGCTACTACAACCCGGGCAACGTGCTGCGGCCGGACGTCGACGAACTGGTGGAGCTGGGCGCCTCGCTCTACGACAACGAGGCTCGCAAGCAGGTCTACGTCGAGCTCAACCGGACGGTGCTCGGCGAGGCCTGGTTCACGCCGCTGCTCTACGGCGTGACCTTCGCGGCGGCGCCCGGGCGGGTGCGGAATCTCGACCAGTTGATGGGCTGGGACGGCAAGATGAACTTCGCCACGATCTGGCTAGAGGAGTAGGGCCGGCCACATGCGCAGTTTCCTCGTGCGCCGCCTGTTGCAGGCGGTGCCCGTCCTCCTCCTGGTCACGTTCCTGGTGTTCGCGTTGATGCTCGCGATTCCGGGCGACCCGGCGAGGGCGTTCATCGGGCCCGGCGAGGCGCTAGACGAGGAGCAGTTGCAGCTCATCCGCGAACGTCATCACCTGGACGAACCGGTGATCGTCCAGTACCTGATCTGGCTCGGCAACGTCCTGCAGGGCGACTTCGGCCGCTCGACCCAGAACATGCGGCCCGTCGCGGAGGAACTCGGCGGCCGGGCGCTGGTGACCCTGCAGTTCGGTCTCGCCGCCTGGATTCTCGCCGTGCTCGTCGGCGTGCCGGCGGGCATAGCCTCCGCCGTCTACCGCGGCAAACCGATCGACTACGCGGCGACGGTCGTCTCGATCGGCGGGGTCGCCATCCCGAACTTCTGGCTCGGCATTATGGCGATCCTGCTCTTCGGCGTGGGCCTCGGCTGGCTGCCGAGCCAGGGCTACGTGAGCCTCTTTGACGATCCGCTCCAGAGCCTGCGCCACATGGTCCTGCCGGCCTTCGCCCTCGGCGTGACGAGCTGCGCGCTGATCATGCGCCAGAGCCGCTCGGCGATGCTCGAGGTGCTCGCCCAGGACTACCTGCGCACGTCGCGCGCCCGGGGCTCGAGGGAGCGCACGGTGATCTGGTCGCATGCGCTGCGCAACGCGCTGCTGCCGGTGATCACGATCCTCGGCCTGCAGACCGGCCGGATCTTCGCCGGGGCGATCGTCATCGAGACGCTCTTCGGCATCCCCGGCACCGGCCAGTACATCGTGCAGGCGATCTTCGCCCGCGACTTCCTGGTCGTGCAGGCGGCGGTGCTGCTGATGGCGGTCGCCGTGCTCGCCGCCAACCTGGTCACCGACATCGCCTGTGCCTGGCTCGACCCGAGGATCAAGTTCGGTGACTAGCCTCGCGGCCAGCCCGGGCCACCCGACCCTCGAGTTGCTGCGCAAGCTCGCCTCCGTGCCGCAGGCCCTGGCCGGGCTGGTCGTGCTGGCGCTGATCGCCGCGGCCGCGGTGCTGTCGCCCTGGATCGTCCCCGTCGACGCCGAGGAGATGGACTTCGACAACCTGCTCTCGGGCCCCAGCGCCGCGCACTGGCTCGGTTCCGACCAGATGGGCCGCGACACGCTGGCGCGGCTGATCGTCGGCGCGCGGATCGCGCTTTCCGTCAGCCTCGGCGCGGTCGGCCTCGGCGTGCTGCTGGGGGTGCCTCTCGGCCTGCTCTCCGTCTACTTCCGCGGCCGGGTCGACGACGTGCTGATGCGGCTCATGGACGCGCTGGTCACCTTTCCCAGCCTGCTGATCGCCGTCGGCCTCGCCGCCGCGCTCGGCGGGTCATTGCGCACCGTGATCATCGCCATCGGCATCGCCAACGTGCCGTGGATGGCCAGGATCGTCCGCAGCCAGGGGCTCACCATCCGCGAGCGCGACTTCGTCAAGGCCGCCGAGTCACTCGGCCTCAGCCACCCGCGCATCATCGTCCGCCACATCCTGCCCAACTGCATCGCCCCGGTGATCGTCCAGAGCACCCTCAGCATGGGCTACGCGGTCCTCACCGAGGCCGCCCTCGGCTTCGTCGGCGTCGGCATCCAGCCGCCCACGCCGACCTGGGGCAACATGCTCCAGCAGGCCTTCCCGATGCTCGAGCAACAGCCGCTGCTGTCCATTGTCCCGGGCGTGGCGATCTTCCTGCTGGTGCTGTCGTTCAACTGTGTGGGGGATGCGCTGCGGGATCTGCTGGACCCGCGGCTGCGGGGGGTGATTCACTGATGCCACCCACTGGGTGCGCCGGCGTCCCCGCCGGCATGTAGCCGCGGGTCTTCTGACCCGCGGAAGTAACGCGCCGCGAAGCGGCGACCATACTGCGGAGTTGACGGGCAGCCTGCTGCGTAAGCGGTGCGAAGAGGCTGCAGTCGATGCTTAAGTGCTTGAGGAGATGCAGCGGATCGCTGAGAAGAGCCTCTTGATGGGCAGGGGAGGCGTAGACTCTCCATTCTCGCGAGCCGAGCCAGTGGCTACTGAGATGACCCATGACAGAGACAGTCACGATCCCGAAGGCCGAGTACCAGCGCCTGTGCGGCGTTGAGGAGGACTTGGCCGACATTCGGGCCGGGTTCGCCGTGCAAGCGAGAGTCGATGCTGGGATGGAGGAGTTCGTCCCCGAGACGGTGGTCAGTCGCCTGGTCGACGGTGAGTCGCCGCTGCGGGTCTGGCGCGAGTACCGCAGTTTCTCGCAGGCCGCTCTCGCTCACGTCGCGGACACGAGCCGTGTTCAGGTCGTTGATATCGAAGCAGGTCGCCGAACCGGTTCCGTGCATACGCTTCGCCGGCTTGCCGATGCCCTCGGTGTGGGCCTGACCGACGTCGTTCCGGGCCTTGTAGCTCGCCGCTTCGAGGCGACCGGGGATGCACGGGCGCGCGAGGTCAGGATCAACAGATGAGGGTCGCTGCCTGGTGCATCGGCGGCGTATGCGGCTACCTGGACGTGCTCTGCCACTGGTTGGATCGCCGGCGTCCCGATGTGGTGGCGCTGCAGAAGATCAGGGTCAAGGAAGAGAGGTTTCCGGCCGAGGCATTGGCGCGGGTCGGCTATCGCTCCAACCCTCTTCGTCGGCAGTCGCTATATGGCGTTGCTTTACTGAGCCGAGAGGATCTTGGGGTACCTGAGATTCTGGATCGGGGACTGCCGGGAGGCGACAGTCCGGACGACGATGGGTTCTTGACTGCCCGAATCGGTGATCTCGTGGTTTCGTCCGTGTATGCGCCCTACGGTAATCCGGCGCTGCGGGGGAAGGACGGTGCCCTCGCGTACAAGGTCGCCTGGCTGGATCGCTTGATCGCTCACCTCAAGGAGCGAAGGGTTGAGTCGGACCGTTCTCTGCTCTGCGGAGACTTCAACGTGCTGCCCGATGTTCCGGCGAAACGCGGCGTTCTGAACTGCACTCTGGAGGAGAAGAAACGGCTGCAGGCAATCCTCGACACTGGGTTCTTGGACCTGTACCGGACTCGGTCTTCGGGCCCGAGTCTCAACTATGGCTTCAATCGCCGGCTTCCGCCCACGACGAGGTTGCAACTGGTCCTCGGAAGCGAGAGCATCGCGGACTCCGTGACCTCCGCGCGCGTCGATCTCGAGTACCGGGCCCCGGTCGACGGGCTGGCTGGCAGGACCTGGCCGGCCAGCGCTCCGGTGATCGTGGACCTCGCTGATTCGGTTTAGACCAGGCGTGGGCGTCCAGGAACTCACTACCTCTCATGCACTTCCTCGCGCGTCCAGGAACCCTCTGAACGGTAGTTCTCCTCGGCCCAAAGCGCGTCCAGCTTTGCGACCTCAACTTCAGCTTCGTCGGTTCGGGTGAGGTCGTGGAGGTAGTCCCGCACGAGCTGGTTCAGGCTGGTTCCCCGCAGGGACGCGATCCGTCGGGCCTCGGCGACAACCCGCTCGTCGATGGAGAGTGTGACGTCCATGAGCACACGCTAGGCATGCATGGGGTCCGCGTCAATGGGGAGCTGCTCGTCGACGCTGCGTTGAGACCCTCGGACGGCGCGTGGCCGGGAACCCAGGCAGTTGACAGGTCTGTAGCCAATTGGCTACGGTTCTCATCCCTTGATCAGGGTCGTCCACTACGTCTCCGAGGAGGGGAGAGACTACTTCGATGCTTGGTTTCGGCGGTTGCCACGTGAGGCTCGGGCTCGGGTCCAGGCACGGATCGATCGCATGGAACTCGGCAACTTCGGAGACCACAAGAGTGTGGGTAGGGGGGTCTCGGAGCTTCGGATCGACAGCGGCCCCGGGTACAGGCTCTACCTGGGGCGCGATGGCGAAGCGCTCGTGATTCTGTTGGGTGGCGGCGTGAAGAAGAGCCAGACAGGCGACATCGCGGCGGCACAAGGCCGTTGGCAAGCGTACAAACAGGAGAAGCGGAATGCCCGTTAAGGCACACAAGGCCAGTGACTATCTCAAGTCACCCGAGGATGCGGCTGCCTACCTGAATGTGGTGCTGGAGGAGATGGGCGATGATCCGCGCCTGCTCATGAAGGCTCTTCGCAATGTGGCCGAGGCGCAGGGTGGCGTGTCCGCAGTGGCCCGCGAAGCACAGTTGGACCGGGTAGCGCTCTCCCGCGCTTTGTCAGGTCGGCGAAACCCAAGGCTCGACACGCTCGCGAAGGTGACGGCGGCTTGTGGCTTGAAGCTCCGGTTCTCGACCTGAGGGAGGGTCAAGCCCTGAGTGGCCTCACGTTGAGAGGCAAGGGACTTGACGCGCCATGACACGTGAGGCTCACGCGGACGGACGACTACCGGAGGCGTACCGATGACGGCGAGCAAGATCAGTTCGAAGGTGGACGAGGCAGCCTGGGATGAACTTCGCGATCTCGCAAGGGAGACCAAACGGAGCGTTTCGGAAGTGCTCTCCGAGGCAATCGAGGAGTACCTGGCGCGACGTCGTGCACGGCCGGATGCGCTGCGGCATCTGGAAGACTCGATGCGCGAGAACGAGGAGTTGGGGAGGCTCTTCGCGCGCTAGATGGCTTAGGCGCTCGGGAGGAGCCAGAGACGGCGCTGGCGCGCCGGATGCCGGCGGGGACGCCGGCGCACCCAGTTTCCAGCGGCGTAGGTCCTAGCTTGCTGGTTCCTTCGGCTCGCGCCCCGAAGGCAGCACCCGGCCCTCTGGATAGTCGGCGCCGGTGACGCTCTTGTCGACGGATCGGTTCCAGGCATCCAGTTCCGCGCGCATCCCGGCGGCGATTTCGGGTTGCTCCTCGATCAGGTTGTGCTGTTCCTCGGGATCGTCGACCACGTTGTAGAGCTCGAAGGCCTCGGGTGATTCGGCCGTGTAGTTCCGCACCAGTTTGACGTCGTTGTCGAGCCAGGCGAGACCGCCGCTCGCGCGGAAGCCGATGGGCTGTTCCCGGCGGGCGGGCTCGGCGTCGAACACGCCGGCGATGGAGATGCCGTCGTGGACGGCGTTGATCGACGACGGGTCGAGCCCGGCGACTTCGATCAGCGTCGGGAAGATGTCCATCGTGCTGGCTGGGAAGGCTGAGATCCTCGGCGCGATGCCGCCCGGCCACTCGATGATCGTCGGCACCCGCAGGCCGCCCTCGTAGAAGTCCTTCTTGAAGCCGCGCAGGTGGCCGGTGGTGTCGGGGTGGACGCCGGGGTGTTCGGGGCTGTAGTCGATGTTGGGCAGGCCCCCGTTGTCGCTCGTGAACCACAGCAGGGTGTCGTCGGCGATGCCCAAGTCGCGCAGGCCCTCGCGGAGGGTGCCGATCGAGCGGTCCATGGCGACGATCTCGGCGTGGTGCGTCCTGGAGGCGCTGTCGAGTTCCGCGAAGGGTTCCTCGTCTTCCGGGAAGGCGCCGAACGGCCGGTGCGGAGAGGCGTACCAGATGACCGCGAAGACAGGCCTGCCACTCTCCTGCTGCTCCGAGATGTAGCGCAGCGCTTCCGCGACCAGGACTTCCGACGAGTCGCCCTGGAACTGCTTCGGCACTCCGTTCTCACTGAACACGGGGTCCAGGTTGAACTGGTTCGTGTGACTCAGCCAGTAGTCGAAGCCGAGTTCACCGGGATTGTGGGGATCGTCCCCGGGAAGCGGATTGTCGCCGCTCGGGTGGACCTGGTTCAGGTGCCACTTGCCGAAGTGCGCGGTCGCGTAGCCGGCCTGCCGGAACGCGGAGGCGAGGCTCTTCTCCTGCTTGTTGATCGAGTCGCCGACGCGGAAGGCCCCGGTGCGATCGTTCGTGCGGCCGGTCAACACCGTTGCCCGGGTCGGGGTGCAGCTCGGCGCGCCGGCGTAGAACCGGTCCATGCGGAGTCCGGCGCCGGCCATGGCGTCGAGATGGGGCGTCTTCAGCAGGGGATGGTCGTAGTAGCCGGTCTGCGCCCAGCCCATGTCGTCGGCCATCAGCAGCACGACGTTGGGCGGATCGTCGTGGGCTTCGGGTTGACAGCCCAGGGCCGCGATGAGCAGCGCGGCGACACAAGGAGCGAACTGTTTCACCATTTCCGTCTATCCTACGGTCGCGAGCAGACAGAACACTCTCTAGCTGGAGGACAGAATGCACAAGTACCGAGTAATGATCCCGCTGGCCGTTGCAGCTTTCCTGCTAACGGCGCTTCCCGCCATGGCGCAGCGCGCTGACGATTCCGACCGGGCGAGCAAGAACGGGATGGTGAAGGGGAAGATCGACGGCGTCTCCATCACGGTGGAGTACGGACGCCCCAAGGTGAAGGGCCGGACGATCTGGGGCGGCCTGGTTCCCTACGGCCAGGTCTGGCGGACGGGCGCCGACGAGGCGACCACGATCACGTTCAGCGCCGACGTCGAGATCGGCGGTCAGAAGCTGGCAGCCGGCACCTACGCCCTCTTCACCGAGCCGGGCGAGAACGAGTGGACCTTCATCTTCAACAAGGTCGCGAAGCAGTGGGGCTCCTTCCGGCACGACGCCGGTCAGGACGCGCTGCGCGTGACCGCCACGCCGAAGTCCATCGGGCAGCACGTGGAGGAGATGGAGTTCGTGATCGTCGATTCGTGGGTCGCCCTGCAGTGGGAGAGGCTCGCGGTGCCGTTCGAGGTGAAGAAGGCGGGCTGACCTCCTTGCTCGATCGGAACCGGGCGCTCAAGTCCCGGGGCGAGCGGGTGCTCCCGGGCGGTATGTACGGGCACATGTCCACGTACCGCCTCCTGCCGCCCCGGTACCCGCAGTACTTCGAGCGGGCGGAAGGCTGCAGGCTTTGGGACGCGGACGGCAACGAGTACATCGACTTCATGTGCTCGTTCGGTCCGATGATCGCCGGCTACGGCAATCCGCGCATTCGCGCTGCGGCCGACGCGCAGCGCGACCGGCTCGACATCGCGAACGGTCCGCCGGCGCTCATCGTCGACCTGGCCGAGCGCTTCGTGCGTCAGGTCAGCCACGCCGAGTGGGCCATCTTCGGGAAGAACGGCAACGACGCGACAACCGTCTGCAACATGGTGGCTCGCGCCCGGAGCGAGAAGCGCAAGATCCTCGTGGCCGAGGGCGCGTACCACGGGGCGGCGCCCTGGGCCAACCGGATGTCGAGGGGCACGCCCGCGGAAGACCACGTCCACTTCCCGACCTACCGCTACAACGACACGGGCAGCCTCGATGCGGCTGCCCAGGCGGCGACCGGCGACCTCGCGGGCATCGTCGTCTCGGCGTTCAGGCACGACGCCGGTCACCACCAGGAGATGGCCGAACTCGCCTTCGCGCGCCGCGTCCGCGAGATCTGCGACGCCGAGGGCGCGGCTCTCATCCTGGACGACGTGCGGGCCGGGCTGCGCCTCTCGCTCGATGCGAGCTGGTCCGAGCTGGGCGTCCAGCCGGACCTGTCGGCCTGGGGCAAGGCGATCGGCAACGGCGAACCCGTGGCGGCGATTCTCGGCAACGAGGCGTACCGCGAGGCCGCGACGCGCGTTTTCGTCACCGGCTCCTTCTGGTACCAGGCCGCGCCCTTCGCCGCGGCCATCGAGACGCTCGACCTTCTCGCTGAGGTCGACGCGCCGGCCGCCGTGGAGCGTCTGGGACAGCAGTTCCGGGACGGCCTGGAGGAGCAGGCGCGTCGCTACGGCCACCCGATCCGCCAGACCGGACCGCCGCAGATGCCGGCGGTTCTGTTCGAGGACGACGACAGGAGAGAGAAGGGCTTCGCCTTCTGCAGCGCCGCCCTCGACCACGGGGTCTACCTGCACCCCTGGCACAACATGTTCCTGTCCGTCGCGCACACGGAGTCCGACATCGAGCAGGCGCTCGCAGGGACGGAGAAGGCGTTTCAGACGCTCGGCTGAACCGAGGTCCCTGACTCACGCCCTCCCGGTGGCGAGGTCGTAGAGGCGGTCGGAGATGTCGCGGACCGCCTCCTCCATCTCCGGGTAGAACTCGCCGCGGGTGGTCATCAGGCCCTGGTGCTGAGCCTGCTCCTTGCCGGGCATGGTGTTCGCCGTGTCGATCATCCCGCACATGTGCCAGCCGACGAAGTCGGGACGGGCGGTCGCGTTCTCCATGAACTCCCGCGTCCAGAGGGCGCGCTCGGCCATGTCGCGCGCGTGCTGACCATGGGGATTGGGCATCGTCTCAGTCGGCGTGGTGTAGGCCGCGTCGCCGTTGAGGAAGGGCTGCCCCACCACGTCGGTCAGCCGGTCCATCGTCTCGCGCTGACCCTCCCAGCGGGCGTAGTGCTGGGTGTTCACGAGGTCGGTGTAGCGGCTCGTCACGGGCGCGATCGAGTGGAGGCCGTCCGTGTCGCCGTTGATCTTGTCGCCCAGGAAGAGGTGGCTCGGGTCGGCCCGCCGGAGGGAGGCCCTGGCGACGGCGTAGTAGCGCTCGACGCAGAGCAGCAGGAACGCCGCATTGTCGTCACGCTCCTTCTGATTCGCGGGGGACCGATCGGGCCGCCAGTCTTCTGCGCCAAGCAGGTCGGACCACGCGTCGAAGCGGGTGCCGTAGGTGGCGTTGAAACCGGACACGTCACCGTAGCGCTCGCGCATGCAGTCAACGTAGGCCTGTTTGCCCGGCGCTTCGGCGGCGAAGCTGCGTAGTCGACGGGGCCAGGTCGTGCTGCCGTTCCACTCGGCCTCGTTGTCGGTCAGGGGCGGACAATCGGCCATGCAGTAGCCCAGCACCATCGGGTCGTCGCGGTAGGGCGCGGCGGCTCGCCTCGCCGTGCGCTCGCACTGCGTCTCGAACTCGGGAGCGAAGATGTCCGCGTAGGCGTCGGGCTGGGGCTTGAGGTAGTGGGACAGCACCAGCGGCTCGTAGGGCGCGACGAAGGGAAACCGGGCCTGACCGGGCGGGTGGGTGAGCATCGTGGCGTTCGTGTGAATGCCCAGGGTGTTGAGGCCCAGCCTTCGCAGATCGGCGAGTGCGGCCTCGCGAAACCCCCGGTTCCAGGCTCGGTCGTACACCTCCTCGGCGCTGAATCGCCGCAGCCAGTGATTTCGGTTGTAGTCCTGCGCCCACCAGTTCGCGTGGTAGTGATTGACGCCCCAACTGATGAAGGCGTGGCCTTCGGGCGTGACCAGCCACCACCGCCGGCCGTCGTGCTCGGTGCGAAAGAAGCCCGTGGCGTCGAACTTCAGCCCGGTCCAGCCGCCGAAGCGGTCGCGATCGCCCGTCGTTTGCGCTGCCCAGGACGGCAGGCCGAGGCAGGTGCCGAACCCCATAAGAGACGCCTTGAGCAAGTCGCGTCGAGCGATGGAGAGAGGCACGGCGTCTTTCTTTCCGCGTCACCGATCGGTGCGGTGTCCGCAGGCAGCAGCGGCCTACATGAATGCCAGGCGGACGAGCGCGACCGTGGCCGGGACCATCACGGCGATCATGGCGCCGAGGAACCACTTGATCGTGGTCAGTTGACTGCCCAGGCCGTCCATCCGGCCGGTCAGACTGCCTTCCAGCGCCGTCATCCGGCCGGTCAGCTCACTGCTGAGCGCTTCCAGGCGTGCGCTCACGCTGATGTCCAGGGCGTCGATTCGAGCGTTGAATTCTGTTCTCAAGCTGTCGTTTCCGGCTCGCATTTCGCCCCTAAGGACGGCTACGTCGTCCCTCGTTGCCAGCTGTTGCTCGCGGTTGCTCACCATCTCGACCAGCGCCTCAGCCTGACTCGGGTCGAACCCGACTTCCTCAAGCTTGCGTCGTGCTTCCCGCCATTCTACTGCTGTGCTCTGCATCTCTTTTCCTGCCCTTCATAGGGCTAGGACGGATCTTGAGCCCGTCTCTTGGACTGCTTGGCTTGCCCCGAGTTTCGGACCGGGGGCCGCTTCGCCCTACCGCACCAACACGTACATCACGACCAGAGCAGCGGCCAGCAGCGCCGCCAGCAGGCGCGGGTCGCGGACACCCGTGATCTCCGACCGGGTCAGGAACGCGTACGGCTTGTCCCAGGTCAGCCCGTCGATCTGCTCGGGCTTCGGCGGCGGGGTCGCCAGGCTGACGGCCACGTAGATGACGCTCAGGATGCAGAAGTACCACCACGCCTGGAGCAGGAAGGGAATCCCGAGGCCGTTCACGGGGTCCGACACGTACTGCACGCCGCCGAGGAACCCGAAGCCCATGTCGAACAGGAAGATGATGAAGCCGGCGACGAAGCCGAAGAGCAGCGTGAACGTCCCCGCCTGACGGGTTCCGCGGCGCCAGAAGACGCCCCAGAGGAGCACCGTGGCAATGGGAGGCGCGATGAACTGCGCCGGAAGTTTGTTGATCGCCTCGAAGATGGAACCGAACCTCGCTCCCTGGGTGGACCAGGCGATGGCGACGGTCATGACGACGACCGAACTGATGCGCCCGATGCGCACCTGCGACGTCTCGGACAGGCCGGGCCGGAAGTGCTTGGCGATGTCGACGGCGACGAGGGTCCCCGTGCTGTTCACGGCGGCGGCGATCGTGCTCATCAGCGCCGCGAGCAGCGCCGCCGCCATGATGCCGATGAGCCCGGTCGGCAGCAGTTCGGTGATCAGCGTCGGCAGGGCGTCCGTCGGCTCGGCGATGATGTCCCTGAACAGCACGTAGGCGAACACGCCCGGCAGGACCATGAAGAGCGGCGGCAGCAACTTGAGCAGCGACGCGAACAGCGCGCCGTGCTGCGCGTCGCGCAGGGTTCCAGCGCCCAGCACCCGCTGAACGATCGTCTGGTCGGTGCACCAGTACCAGATGCCGAGGATGGGGAAGCCCAGCAGGAAGCCGTACCAGATCGAGCCGGGATCGAAGCCCTCTTCCCCGGGCAGGTGGATCATGCTGAGCTGATTCGGCTTGGTCGCTTCGAGGAGATCTGCGTAGGAGTCGATCCCCACGCCGGGCAGCCTCGTCATCGCGATGACGGTGATGAGGATCGCGCCGCCCAGCAGGATGACGGTCTGGATCGTCTCGGTGACGACGACCGCCCGCAGGCCTCCGACCACGGTGTAGATCACCGTGATGATCGAGATCATCGCGATCGACATGAGCGCCGGGATGCCGAAGAACCGCTCGAACACGGCGGCGCCGGCGTAGAGACTGATGCCGATGTGGATCAGCATCGCCGACATGATGAACATGAAGGAGAGCGTGGTCCGCGCGGCCGGGCTGTAGCGTCGCTCCATGAACTCGGGCAGCGTCGTGATCCGGCTCCTGAAGTAGATCGGCACGAAGACGAGGCTGAGCAGGATGATCGTGAAGGACGCCATCCACTCGTAGTTGCCGACGACCATGCCGACGCCGAAGCCGCTCTCCGCGAGCCCGACCAGGTGAATCGTCGAGATGTTCGAGGCGAAGAGCGCGGCGCCGACCACGGGCCACTTCAGGTTGCGGCTTGCGAGGAAGTACGACTCGCTGGTCTGCCGCTTGATCTTGCGCACCGACCACAGGCCGACGAACAGGATGCCCAGCAGGTAGACGACGATGATGAAGAGATCGACGGGCGCGATGGTCATGGGGGTCGGGTCCGGGCGACGTCGCCGCCGGCGGGCTCAGACGATGATGTCGTCGACGACGATGCCTTCGACGTCGGTCAGGCGGAAGTCGCGCCCCTGCGAGCGGTAGGTCAACCGCTCGTGGTCGAGTCCCAGCAGATGCAGGATCGTGGCGTGCAGGTCGTGGATGTGGACCTTGTCCTCGATCGCGTAGTAGCCGTAGTCGTCGGTGCGGCCGTGGCTGTGGCCGGGCTTCACACCGCCGCCGGCCATGAACATCGTGTAGCCGTGGGGGTTGTGGTCGCGGCCGTTGCGGGCGCCGGCTTCGGCCCCGGGGGTGCGCCCGAACTCGCCGCCCCAGAGCACCAGGGTCTCGTCCAGCAGTCCGCGTGACTTGAGGTCCTTGATCAGGCCGGCCACCCCCTTGTCGACCTCGGCGCAGCTCTGCGGCAGGCCGGTGATCAGGCCCGAGTGGTGGTCCCACTTCGTATCCGGGCCGTGCGTCGCCTGCACGAAGCGCACGCCGGATTCCGAGAAGCGCCGCGCCAGCAGACAGCGGAGCCCGAAGTTCCGGGCCACCGGGTCGTCGAGTCCGTAGAGTCGCCGCGTGGCCTCGGACTCACCCGCGATGCTCATCAGTTCGGGCGCCTCGGTCTGCATGCGGAAGGCGAGCTCGAAGGACTCGATGCGGCCCTCGAGCGCCTGGTCGGGGCCGGTCTGCTCGAGCTGGCGGCGCTGCCAGCGCTGCAGCAGGTCGAGCTCGCTCCGCTGAACCCCCGGCGATACCGACTCGTTGTCGAGGAAGTCGATCGTTGCGTCTTCGGTCTTCATCCGGGTCGTGCCGATCGCGGTGCCGTTGTAGGCGGCGGGCAGGAAGGCGGACGAGTAGTTCTGGACGCCGCCGTGCTGGTACGAGGGGCAGATCGTGATGAAGCCGGGCAGGTTCTCGTTCTCGGTGCCGAGTCCGTAGGCGATCCACGAGCCCATCGACGGGCGCACGAAGCGGTCGCTGCCCGTGTTCATCGCCAGGATGGCGCCGCCGTGGGCGGCGTTGGTGCCCCACATCGAGCGGATGAAGCAGAGATCGTCGACCACGGAGGCGATGTTGGGCAGCAGTTCGCTCACCCAGGCGCCGGACTGGCCGTGCTGCCTGAACTCCCAGGGACTCTTGAACAGGTTGCCGGTCTCGTTGAACTGCACCCGGGGCTTGGCGAAGGGCAGCGGCTTGTTGTCGTCGCGAATCAGAAGCGGCTTGTACTCGAAGAGGTCGTGCTGGGACGGGCCGCCGTGCATGTGCAGGAAGATGATCCGCTTGGCCTTCGGTGCGAAGTGCGGCACGCGCGGCGCCAGCGGGTTGTTGGACGTCGCGGCCAGGACGTCGCGCTGGAGCAGGGAGGACAGCGCGAGGCCGCCGAAGCCGCAGCCGCAGGTCTTCAGCATCTGGCGGCGGGTGAGGGGTGGCGGCTGGTAGTGGGGGTAGCGCATCGTCTGTGATCTGAAGGCGGGACCTAGTTGATGTAGATGAACTCGCTGGCCGCGAGGATGACATGGCTGAGGCGCGTCCAGGCGTAGGTCTCGGCGTCATCCGCCGGCGCGCCGGAACGCATCTCGTCCAGGAAGGCGAGGCTGTCGGCGATCTCGACCTCGTCGGCCGGGCGGCCGTAGGCGCGGACGAAGGCGGTGTCAATGCGATCCGCGGCGCTCGCGTCCTCGATCTCCAGCAGTTGCTGGGCGAAGCCGAGCGCCGCCTCTTCGACGAAGGGGCTGTTCATCATCAGCAGCGCCTGCCGCGGGACCACCGTCTCGGATCGATCGCCGACCGAGTCGCTGGCGTCGCCGAAGTCGAAACCGCCGAAGATCGGATAGACCGCGGTGCGCACCACGGGCATGTAGATCGAGCGTCGCGGCGCGTCGTAGATGTCGACCCGGTCGAGTGGGCCGTACTCGCCGAAGACGTAGCCCCTGGCCTTGTACTCCTCCACCCGTCCGCCGATCGCCAGGTCGAGCCGGCCGGCGAGTTGCAGCAGGGCGTCGCGAATCGGCTCGACCTCGAGGCGTCTCCGGTTCATGCGCCAGAGGAGGCGGTTCTCTTCGTCTACGGCGGCGTTGGCGGCGTCGTAGTCGCTCGACAGCCGGTAGGTGCTCGACAGCATGATGTCGCGGTGGAGCTTCTTGAGCGACCAGCCGCCCTCGACGAAGCGGCGCGCCAGCCAGTCGAGCAGCTCGGGATGGCTGGGCCTGCTGCCGATCACGCCGAAGTTGCTCGGCGTGTCGACGATGCCGCGGCCGAAGTGCCAGTGCCAGACGCGGTTGACGATGACCCGCGCGGTGAGCGGGTGCTCGGGGTGGGTGATCCAGCGCGCCAGTTCGAGCCGGCCGCTCGTGTCGTCGGCGACTGGCGGGGGCGGCACCAGGTGGTCCGTCACCTTCAGGAAGCCGCGCGGCTCCGGCTCCTCGGCGAGGTTCACGTGGCTGCCGCGGATGTGCACCGGCAGGTCGACGGTCGCGGTTTCGTCCACCGCCATGGCGTAGGGGGGCGCGGCTGGCGACGCTTCTTCCAGGCGCTCGACCTCGGCGCGCAGCTCGGCGAGCTGCTCCAGGGCCTCCGGCGGATAGAGCTTCTCCTCCTCGTCCTGGTCGAGGCAGGGAATGCAGAAGTAGCCGTCGTAGACCAGCCAGCGCAACTCCTCCTGCTCGCGTGGCAGCCTGAAGTCCGAGGGCGCGAGGTCGTCCTCGCCCTTGAGCCCGAGTCGCATGAGGTGCTCTTCCCAGGCGATCTCGATCGTCGCGAACAGGCTCGCGTAGCGCCAGGCGACCTCCTCCAGCGTCTTTGGCGCCGGCCCGCGGACGAGGCTTCGGGTGAGGGGCGCGATCAGCACCTTCTCCGAGGCGATGATCGCCCTCAGCTCCTCGGTCACCTGCTCGTAGCGATCGGGTGAGGCGGCAGCGTAGGCGTTCCAGATGACGAAGACGGTGCTCGGGCTCGGGGCATCCCCCTCGACCGGCGGGCCCTCACGGTACCGGTAGAAGGCCCTGACCCAGCGTTCGAGGACCGGCCCCTCCAACCCCCGGCCCTCGGCGACTCGGCGAAACGTCTCCCGGGCTTCCTCCTGCTTCGCCTCGTCGTCGCTCCAGCTCGGGTAGGCCTCCTCCGTGGCGAGCAGGTACTCGGCGATGGCCGCGCGGCGCGGGCTACGCAGAACGTCGTTCTGCTCCCGGACCACCTCGTCCACCTTTTCCTGCGCCTCGGCGACCAGCTTCTGCGCCGCCTCGTACTCGGCGAGTTCGTCTTCCGGGGCCAGCGCCCGCTCCAGCCAGCGCATGCCGGCGGCGTCGCTCATCGTCTCGGTCGAGCGCAGGATGCCGGCCATCGCGTAGTAGTCGGCCGTGGGGATCGGGTCGAACTTGTGGTCGTGGCAGCGGGCGCAGCCGACCGGCAGGGCGAGAAAGGCGCGGCCCAGGGTGTTGACCTGCTCGTCGACGATGTCGATCAGCATCTTGTCGACGTCCTGCTCGGCGAGCACCTTGGGACCGAGCATCAGAAAGCCGGTGGCGGTGATCTGCTCGAAACGCTGAGCGTCGGTCTCCGCCGGCATCAGGTCGCCGGCGATCTGCTCGTGGACGAAGCGGTTGAAGGGCTTGTCGCGGTTCAGGGAGTCGACGACGTAGTCGCGATAGCGGAAGGCGTTGGGGAAGGCGATGTTCTCGTCGAGGCCGTTCGAGTCGGCGTAGCGGGCGACGTCGAGCCAGTGGCGGCCCCAGCGTTCGCCGTAGTGCGGCGAGGCGAGGAGCCGGTCGACGACCTTCGCGAAGGCATCCGGGTCCTCATCGGCGAGGAAGGCCTCGATCTCGGCTTCCGACGGGGCCAGGCCGATGAGATCGAAGGTGGCGCGGCGGAGCAGCGTGCGCTTGTCGGCCGCGGCGACCGGCTGAAGGCCCTGTTCCTCAAGGCGCGACAGGATGAAGCGGTCGAGGTCATGGCTGATCCACGCCTCGTTCCCGACCTCGGGCGGCGCGGGGTCTTCGACGCGGCGGAAGGCCCAGTGCTCGCGGCCGGGCCCGTAGTCGAACGTCTCGGCGGCTCTCGTCGCGACCACCGTCTGCTCCCCGCCGGTGCGCGGGTCGGGCGCGCCGCGGCGGATCCACTGCTCGAAGTCGGCGATGACGTGGGCCGGCAGCTTGCCGTCCGGCGGCATCTGAGTGAGGCCTTCGTAGTGGAGCGCCTCGATCATCAGGCTGTCCTCGGGCGATCCCGGGACGATCACCGCGCCGCTGTCGCCGCCGGCGCGCACGCCTTCGGCGTCGAGCAGGATCAGGCCGCCGCGGATCTTCGCGGGATCGCCGCCGTGGCACTGGTAGCAGCGTTCAGCCAGGACCGGCCGGATCTTCGACTCGAAGAACTCCAGATCGGCGGGATCGATCTCCGAGGCGCCGGCGACCGTTCCGACCGCCGCCAGCCAGGCTAGTAGGAAGGGCGCAGCGCGGATCATTGAGGACTCTCTGCTGAATCGAGGATTCTACTTCCTCGTCACGTACACGTAGTAGGCGCTCGCGATGACCTCGCGCCCTTCTTCGAACCAGGTGTGCAGCGCCATGGGACCCTCGGGCAGGTTCACCGTGAAGGTGGCCTCCATATCGTCCGGGCCGACTCGCGTCGTCAGCCCCTCGAAGCCGTAGGGCCTCTTGTCGCCGATGTCGAGGTGGTGGTGGTTGCTGATGAACAGGCGTGCCGAGGAAATGGGCAGCGCCGTGCTGCCCTCGGGCGCCGAGGCGAGCGGCACGTCGATCTCCCTGGGCCAGCGCCGCAGCGCGAACTCGTACTCGCCCGCTTCGGCCACGTCCAGGAGCCAGTAGCCGGTCTTGCGGGTACCGCGGCGAACCTGCGCCTGCTGATCGACGAACACGTCGAGCCATTCGCAACCGGTCAGCATCATCGGGTTTTCGATGTCGTCACCGATGACGATCCGCTGGGGCTCGTTGGCGGTCGCGGCCACTTCGTCCCACCACTCGTAGAGGTGGTCCCGCATCCTGGCGACGACTTCGGGGTGCCGGTCGATCACGTTGGTGGTCTGCAGCGGATCCGACTCCAGGTCGTAGAGCTCGCGGTCTTCGAGCAGGCGCCAGTGCTTCCAGAGGACTCCCGCGTGGCTCCGCGTGAGGATCGACTGGGTGTACGGCGAGGGGTAGTTGAACCCGGACGGCATGCGGCTGTAGTTGATGATCAGCATGCGATCTTCGGGAACGCTGGCGTTGCCGCGCAGCACGGGCGCCAGGCTCATGCCGTTGAAGTTCGCGGCTGCCGGCGTTTCGATGCCGGAGAGGTCCAGCAGCGTCGGCAGGACGTCCTGGACCTGGGTCAGGCCCGCCACGTCTTGCGGGTCGGCCAGGTCGCCGCTGGGCCAACTGATGAAGAAGGGCACGCGGTGGCCGCCTTCCCACAGCTCGGTCTTCATGCCGCGCATGCCGGCGTTGAAGTAGAGCGGACCGTGGGTGCTGCCGTTGTCCGTCATGAAGATCACGATCGTGTTCTCCCGGAGCCCCTCCTCCTCCAGGAACCCGGCGAGCCTGCCCATGTTCGTGTCGATGTTCCGCACCATCCCCAGGTATCTGCTCAGGCGGCCCTTCAGCGCCGTGCTCATGTCGGCGAACTCGGGGCGGGCCAGCGCGGCCGCCAGCGCGGCCTCGTCCTCCTCCTTGGCGATCAGCGGGCCGTGCGGCGTGTTGGGCGCGATGTAGGTCAGGAAGGGCGTCCCGGACCTCACGGAGCGCCGCATGAAGTCGATCGCCTCGTCGAAGAAGATGTCGGTGCAGTACCCCTGGAACGCCTCTCGCTTGCCGTTGCGAATGTAGGTGTCGTCGAAGTAGTCGTTGCCCCAGAAATCCGGCACCGAGCCGATGTGGGAGGAGGGGAACCACACGGTTTCGTCGAATCCGCGGTCCTCCGGCCGGAAGGGATAGTTGTCGCCGAGGTGCCACTTCCCGAATACCCCCGTCCGGTAGCCGGCCTCCGCGAAGATGTCGGCCATCGTCGGAATCTCCGGCCGCAGCAGGGCGCGGCCGCTGCTGACGTTGATCGCGCCGTTGCGGGCGGCGTCCATGCCGGTCAGCAGTTGCCCCCGGGTCGGCGTGCACATCGGCGCCACGTGGAAGTCGTCCAGGCGCACGCTCTCGCCGCGCAGGCGGTCGAGATGAGGCGTCTCGAGCACCGGGTTGCCGTGGGCGGACAGTTCGCCGTAGCCCTGGTCGTCCGTCATCACGATGACGACGTTGGGTGGCTGCGCGAACGCCGCGGCGGCGAGGGCGGACAACAGAACACCGGGAAGAGTCGTTGCTAGCCTCACGATCGAGTCTCCATGTTGGGTGCTTCAAATGGCGAGCGTCGGCACCGCAGCGTAGCGGAGGACGTTCGCGGACCGGTGCCGGCGTGACCGCGTTCCGCGACCGCTACGGGCGCTGGGCGCTCGTCGCCGGCGCCTCGGAGGGGCTCGGCGCCTCGTTCGCGGAGTGTCTCGCCGAGCGTGGCATGGACCTCGTGCTGATCGCCCGGCGCGAGCCGTTGCTCGACGAGCTCGCGGGCGGGCTGCGCGACCGCTACGGCGTCGAGGTGCGGCCGCTGGTGATGGACTTGGCCGATCCCGAGCTGGGCGACGCCCTGGCCGCCGCCACGGAGGAACTCGACCTGGGCGTGCTGGTCTACAACGCCGCCTTCGTGCCGGTGGGGCGCTTCGTCGATGCCGACGCCGACGCGCTCGAGCGGGCCGTCGACGTCAACGTCCGGGCGCCGGTCGTCATGCTGCGCACGCTGCTGCCGGATCTTCTGCGGCGCGGCCGTGGCGCGGTGATCCTGATGTCCTCGCTGGCCGGCCTGCAGGGGACGCCGCGGGTCGCTGCCTATGCCGCCACCAAGGCCTTCAACACCGTCCTCGGCGAGGGCCTGTGGCAGGAGCTCCGCGAGCAGGGCATCGATGTGGTCGCCTGCTGCGCCGGCGCGATTCCCACGCCGGGCTACGAGCGCTCGGGCAAGGGCCGGGTGCCGGGCATGCTCCACCCCGACGAGGTGGCGCGGCGAACGCTTGACGCGCTCGGCAAGGGTCCGCGGTTTGTGCCTGGACTCGTCAACCGGCTCGTCGCCGTTCTGCTCACGCGTCTCCTGCCGCGCAGGGCCGCGATCCGGCTGATGGCGGGTAACACCGGCGACATCGGCTGAGAACGTTCACACTGCACGATACGATGCTACGCCCCATGACGCACAACACGAGGCGGTACCTGGGCGGCGGCGGCCCCGGACCGTGCCTTCCCTTGCTCCTGGCTGCCGCCCTGGTCGCGACCGCCGGCAACGCCTCCGAAAAGCGGCCGATCACGATCGTCGAGCTGATCGACGTGCCCGGGGTCGGCAGTCCGCGCATCTCACCCGACGGAGGCCAGCTCCTCTACACGCGCAGCGACACGGACTGGAAGAAGAACGGCCGCACGACCCACATCCGCCGGATCGGGATGAACGGTACGGGCGACGTCCGCTTGACCTACGGCGAGAAGGGGGAGCGTAGCCCGCGCTGGTCCCCGGACGGGAGCTACGTGGCCTTTCTCGCGACCCGCGGCGAGGACGAGTTCTCCCAGATCTACCTCCTGCCGAACGGGGGCGGCGAAGCTTCGCCGCTGACCAGCCACGAGAGCTCCGTCCAGAGTTTCGAGTTCTCGCCGGACGGCGAGCACATCTTCTTCGTGGCCGCCGATCCGAAGACCGCCGAAGAGAAGAAGAAGGACGAACTGAAGGACGACGTCTTCCCCTTCGACGAGGACTACAAGCAGCGCCACCTGTTCCGCGTCGCCTGGACCGGGGACGACCGGGGGAGCGCCGAGCGGATCACCGAGGGCGACTTCTCGGTCGTCGGCTTCCGGATCTCACCGGACGGCGCCCGGATCGCGCATCACCGGGCGCCTTCGCCGCTCTTCGACAACCGGGACGAGGGCGAGGTCTGGATCATGGACGCGGACGGCGGCAACGCCCTGCAGCTCACCGACAACACGGTGAGCGAGTCGGGCGCCGAGCTGTCTCCTGACGGGAAGCACGTCATGTTCCTGACCAACTCCAGCGCCGACCTGGAGACCTACTTCAACACGAACGTCTTCGTCGTTCCCGCCGCCGGCGGCCCGCACCGTCTGCTGTACGACGACATGCCCCACGAGGTCAACGGCGCGCGCTGGGCCGACGACGGCACGATCTACTTCACCGCGAACACGGGGGTGCGGAGCCAGCTCTTCCATGCGGCTGTCGACGACACGACGCCGCGGGCGCTGACTGAAGGCGACCACGCGCTGGGCTCGTGGCACTACTCGCGGGACGCGGGCCTCCATGCCTTCGGCATCAACCGCCGCGAGAACGCCGGCGACATCCACGTGATGCCGGCTGAGGGCGGGTCTCCCACCAAGGTGACCTCCGTCTACGACTATCTGGACGAGACCTTCCTGCTGCCCCGCCAGGAGACGATCCGCTGGCCTGGGGAAGACGGCGTCGAGGTCGAGGGCCTCCTCTACTACCCGCTCGACTACGAGGAGGGCAATCGGTACCCCCTGGTCGTCCAGACGCACGGCGGGCCGGCGGCCTCGGACAAGTTCGGGTTCGGCCGCTGGTCCAACTACGTCCAGGTGCTGGCCGCCCGGGGCTACTTCGTCTTCAAGCCGAACTACCGGGGCAGCACCGGCTACGGTGATCCGTTCCTGCGCGACATGGTCGGCCACTACTTCCACCAGGCGCACCTGGACGTGATGACCGGCGTCGACCACCTGATCGAACTCGGACTCGTCGACGGCGACCGCATGGCCAAGATGGGCTGGAGCGGCGGCGGTCACATGACGAACAAGATCATCACCCACACCGACCGCTTCAAGGCGGCGTCGTCGGGCGCCGGCGCGGTGAACTGGATCTCGATGTACGGCCAGAGCGACGTGCGGACCTACCGCACTCCCTGGTTCGGCGGCACTCCGTGGCAGGAGGACGCGCCGATCGGCGTCTACTGGGAGAACTCGCCGCTCAAGGACGTCTACAAGGTGACGACGCCGACGCTCGTCCTGGTCGGCGAGAACGACGTCCGCGTGCCGCCGCCCCAGTCGGTGGAGCTCTACCGGGCGCTTAAGACGAACGGAGTGGAGACCCACCTCTACATCGCGCCGCGGGAGCCCCACGGCTGGCGGGAGCTCCGCCACGAGCTGTTCAAGGTGAACGTGGAGATCGACTGGTTCGAACGCCACGTCCGGGGGATCGAGTACGAGTGGGAGACGGCTCCCGGGTCGGAAGACGACGAAGACCCGGAAGCATGACGGGGCCGAAGATCCCGGTCGCGGCCTTCGTCGTGGTCGTCGTCGCTGTTCAGACCCTGGCCTGGAACGTGGCGAGCTACCGGTTGCACGGAGACGTCGATCCGACCTACTTCGTGCTCAGCCTGTTCCTGTCGATCAACCTGCTGATCTGCTACTGGGAAGCCTGCCTCTACGTGCGGCGTGACTACATCGGGCGGCGGGCGGAGTACTGGCGTGGACGCGGCGCGGCGACTGGCCGGCCGCCGGCGCTCCTGTTCCTGTTCTCGGGGATCCCGCTCACGGGCATCCTGTCGCCGACGGCATGGGCGGACGTCTGGGCGGCCTACTGCGTGTACGACGACGCCTACACGGACCGGCGGACGTTCGGCTTCAACTGCGATGTCGGCAACGGCTTCGCCACGCCGATCCCGTCGATGGTCCTGCTCCTGTCGATGACCACGGGTTTCCTGCCGGCCGTCGTCGCCGGGATCCTGGGGGTCGCGCTGTTCTGGCAGTGGGTCTACGTCAGTTCGCTCTACCTGGTGAGCTTCTACGTTTCCGGCGGGCACCGGGCCATCAGCCGGATCGACCGACTGGTGTGGGTGTGGGGGCCCAACACGATCTGGGTCGTCGTGCCGATGTTCGGGCTGTACGTGGCGGTACGGCTGATCCTGGACGGGACGTACGCAGTGCTGGGGCGGTAGCAAAGCGGACGCCGGCCAAGGCCGGCGACCGTACTGTACGCCGCCTGCGGCGGCAGCGGGTCAGAAGACCCGCGCACCCAGCCGCCGAAACTAGGGGCCGCTGGTTTCGGCGGCGGCGGCCTTGGCCGCTTCCCGCTGCTTCCGGCGGAACTCCCGGATCTGCTCCATCTGCTGCCTGAGTTGCTCGGGCACGATGAAGGTGGGCATGTTCGTCTGCTGCGTCTTGTCGCTGAACGTGTAGTGGATGAAGCCGACCATCATCTCGTCGGTCGTCGCCTCGCCCCAGGTCACGTTCGATGTCGGATCGGGGTTCGCCAGGTTGTCGGCCGAGTTGTCGAACTTCGCGTCGACGCGAATCGTCGTGCCGGCCGGGATCACCCTGGGCGCCGTCGGCGTGTAGGTGAGCTGCCAGTTGAAGTCGTAGTTCGGCACGTCGAGCAGGACTTCCTTGCGGCCGTCCGGGTACTCGGCCGAGAACGTCATCGACTTGCCCCGCAGGTGCATGTGCGGCGTGAAGTCGAAGAGGACCGCCTCGTGCTCGGTGGTGAACGACGACCAGGAGTGGTAGTCGCTGTCGCCCGCCGGGATGTTGAGCGTCGGATCGACCAGCCAGAGCGTCTCCACGACGTTTTCGGGCTTCTCGTCGTGGAAGTAGAGGCCCATCGTCGTCTGGTCGGTGCCGCCGGTGCCCGGGCCCGGGGTCTTGTGGTAGTGCATCTGGAAGAACAGCGTGCTGTTCGGCGGCATGCGCATCCCGTGCCCTTCCGCGAACTGGAGCGGCGCGACGCCCGGTCCCCAGCCTCCGACGAAGGTGAGGTCGAGGGTGCCGGTGGTGCTCCGCACGCCCGCGATCGTGGCGTCGGGCGGCGCCAGGTACGTCAACTGGTGATGTACGGCTTCGACGAATCCGGGATGGATCTCGATCGCCCGGATCCAGCGCTCTTCGTCGACCGGGTTGTCCACCTGGAGCCACTCGTAGTGATCCTCGATGTCGTCTGACACGTGGAACGCCGGCGCCGTGTAGATGACGTCCGGCTCACCCAGCTTCCAGTCGGTGTCGAACGTGGGAGGCGCCGGCGCCTGCGAGAGGTCGCCGGCCGGTGCCCCGGCCTCGACCCAGTTGTTCAGCGTCTCGATCTCGGCGTTGGTGAGGCTCGGGTCCTCCACGAACTCGCCGTGCTCCGGATTGGCGAACCACGGCGGCATGGTGCGGTCGCTCACCGCCCGGCGGATCGACCTCGCCCAGGGGCGCGTCTCGTCGTAGGTCAGGAGCGACATCGGCGCGGTCTGTCCCGGCCGATGACAGCTCGCGCAGTTCTCGTGGAGGATGGGCGCTATGTGGTCCGCCCAGTTCACCTCGGAGGGATCGGCTGCGTTGTTGGCTGGCGGCGCCGCGACGGCGGCGCCGGCGAGAAGCGCGAGGCCGAGAACGAGGAAGGGAAGGCGGGACTTCATGGGGTTCTCCTTGGGCGGGTAGGACGCCTTGGTTGGGGCGAGTCTAGCGGCAGAGCGACCGGAGCCGGCGCTGCGCGCCGGATGCCGGCGGGGACGCCGGCGCACCCAGTCTGAGCGCGGGCCTCTTCAGTCGAAGGCGGTCAGAATCTCCTCGTCGATCTGCTGCCAGGCCTCCGGCCGGTTGCCGATGCCGCAGAGGACGATCTCCTCGGCGCCGGCCTCGACGTACTGGTGCAGCAGGTCCTGGACGTAGGAGGCGGTGCCCCAGCAGTACCAGGGCTGTCCGGGTGACTTCGCGGCTTCCTCGTCGCTCGCGAAGAGCCGGAAGGGCAGGCCGACCGTTCTCTTGATCTCCGCCGGGTCGCGGCCGGCGTCTTCGCAGTGGCGGTCGAGGACCTTCTGCTTGTGCCTGAAGACGTCGACCCCGGCCGGGTGCCAGAAGTCCAGGTTGCTGATGTCGCCGTAGCGCGCGCAGGTGCGGAGCGTCCGCTTCTCGCCGTTGCCGCCGATCAGGATGGGGATGTGGTCTGTCCGCGTCGAACGCGGCCGGGTCGAACCCGGCACGAGGGGCGCCTCGTCCAGCCTGTAGTGGTTCCCCTCGAAGCTGACCTTCTCGCCCTCTTCCGCGGTGAACAGGCGGCGGATGAGTTGAGCGGCTTCCTCCAGGCGGTCGGAGCGTTCCCGCAGGGCGGGGAAGTCCCAGCCGTAGGCCTGGTGTTCGCGCTCGAACCAGGCGGCGCCGATGCCCAGCTCCATGCGCCCGCCGCTGATGTGGTCGACGCTGGCGCAGATCTTCGCGAGCAGGGCCGGGTTGCGGTAGGTGACGCCGCAGGCGAGCGTGCCGAGGCGGACGCGTTTGGTCACGACCGCCGCGGCGGTGATCAGCGTCCACACCTCGAGGGCCGACAGGTGTTCGTCGTTGGGAGCGGCCGGCGGCAGAAAGTGGTCCGAGAACCACAGACTGCTCCAGGTGCCGTTCTCGATCGCGTGGACCGTGGCCTCGGTGTCCGACCACGGCACGCGGTAGCTGCTGAGCTGGGCGCCGAATTCCATGGGTCCTAAGTTACTCCAGGTGGTACGCTGTTCCAAGTTTGTGACGCGCCGCGATGACAGACGACATCCAGGCTCAGACGGCCGCCGACTCGCCCGGCCGCGGGCGCTCCGATCGCCGGCGAAAGGTGCCGCTACGGACCAAGCTCGCCTTTTCCTCCGGGGGCTTTCAGGAGGGGATGGTGGTCGCCGGCCGCGTCACCACCCTGATCTTCTACAACCAAGTGCTCGGCGTCTCGGCGGCTCTTTGCGGCGTCGCCTACCTGGTCGCGAGCATCGTCGACGCGGTTTCCGATCCGATGGTCGGGGCGATCTCCGATCGCTTCCGGAGCCGGTGGGGGCGTCGCCACCCGCTGATGCTGATGTCGGCGCTGCCGATCGCGATCTCGTTCTACTTCCTGTATCAGCCCATCTCGGGCCTGAGCGTGGGCGCCCTCTTCGCTTGGCAGGTGTGCTTCCTTGTCCTGCTCCGCATCTCGACTTCCTTCCACAACATCCCGCGCGACGCGCTCGGCGCGGAGCTGACCGACGACTACCACGAAAGGACCTCGGTCTTCGGTTGGTACAACGTCGTAGCCACGGGCGCCGCGGTCGGGTTGAGCCTGCTGGTCCTGAACGCCGTCTTTCCGTCCACGCCGGAGTTCAGCAACGGGCTCCTCGACCCAAGCCGGTACGTGATCCTGGCCGGGTTCGGCGCTGTCGTGGTGCTGGCGGCCGTTCTCGTGTGTACTTTCGGCACGGCCGACCAGATTCCCCATCTGCACACGACCACGCGTCGGCGTTTCGACGGCCGCGACCTCTACGGAGAGCTGCGGCAACTGCTCGCGAACCGGTCCTTCGTGTCGGTGACCGCCTCCTGGTTGACCATTGCCGCGGCCCAGGGCGTGCTGGACATGGTCAGCATCTTCACCTGGATCTGGGTCTACGGTCTGTCGACGGAACAGTTCTCGGTCCTGGCCTTCGCGAAGATCCCCGGGATCTTCGTGGCCCTGCCGCTCGCCACCTGGATGACGCGCCGTTTCGACAAGAAACCCACGGTCATCTTCACCAGCGCGGTGTCGGCCGTCCTGGTGGCCTTTCCGCATGTCCTGCGCCTGGCGGGTCTGTTCCCGGGGAACGACTCGGCGCTGCTGCTGCCCCTGCTGTTCGGACCCCTCTTCGTCGGCTATGCCCTGGTGACGGTAATGGCCATCGTGGTCGACTCGCAGTTGGTCGACATCGCGGACGACCACGAACTCCGGACCGGCAGCCGCGCCGAGGGAGCCATCTTCTCGGTGCGGGAGTTCGCGATGAAGGCGACGGAGGGCTTCGGCGGGCTGATCGGGGGCTTCGGGCTGGAACTGATCCAGTTCCCGCAGAACGCGGAGGCGGAAGGAGTGTCGGCGGGGACGCTCACCGGTCTGCTGGTGATGAGCGGACCGCTCTGCCTGGTGATCTACGGCGTCGGCATTCTGTTCATTATGATGTATCGCCTGAACGCCGGCAGGCATGAGGAGATCCTGACGGTGCTCGAGGCGAGGCGTGCCGCGCGCGCGACGGGAGCCGGCGGCGGATGAGCCTGGAGCGGCTCAAACGGGACTTCGACCGGGACGGCTACGTCGTCCTGCGCGGCTTTCTTTCGCCCGGTGAGCTGGAGGAGCTGCGGGCGCGCACCGAAGCATGTCTCAGCGAGGCCGAGAGAGGCGAGGAGTACCCGGGCGTCGTCAAGAACCTGGACAGGGTGGACCCCTGGTTCGAGGATCAGCTCCAGCGCGGAAGGCAGAAGGAGTTGATCTCAGCGCTGCTGGAGGACGACCTCGAGCCCGCGACGGCCGCCTGGTTCGCGCGGCTTCCCGGGGAGACGTCGGGGATCAGGCCGCATCTCGATGCCGTCGGGCACCGCCAGAAGGGCGCGACGATGTGGATCGCCCTCGACCGGGCGGACCGGGAGAACGGTTGCCTCTACTACGCGAAGGGCACACACCGGCGGGAACTGCCGAGTGTTGTCGGCCTGGAGGGATTCAGCGCCGAGTCTGACGAGGCGGTAGCGGTCGAGGTCGAGCCGGGCGACGCCACGATTCACAGCTCGTTGACGGTGCACTGGTCGGAAGCGAACCGCAGCCGGCGGTCGCGGCAGGCGATCTCGTACTTCTACTGGGCGGCTTCGTCCGAGAGTGGGACCTAGGTTGACCGTCTGCCGGGCGCCAGTTCCGGCGGGACTTTTCAACGCCTCCGGATCCTTGTATACACCGGACACCAGGAACGAAACCGAGAACGAGGAGACAGCACCTCATGGACGACATGACGAGCACAGGCAAGTGCCCGGTTCTGGCCGGGACCGACAGACATTCGGCGATGGGGACCATCGCGAACCAGCGCTGGTGGCCGAACCAGTTGAACCTCAGGGCCCTCCACCAGAACTCGGCCCTCTCCGATCCGATGGGCGAGGACTTCAACTACGCGGAGGAGTTCGCGAAGGTCGACCTGGACGAGCTGAAGCAGGACATCGAGGAGGTGATGACCACCTCGCAGGACTGGTGGCCGGCCGACTACGGCCACTACGGCCCGCTCTTCATCCGGATGGCGTGGCACTCGGCGGGCACCTACCGGATCGGCGACGGCCGCGGCGGCGGCGCCTCCGGCACCATCCGCTTCGCGCCGCTCAACAGTTGGCCCGACAACGTGAGCCTGGACAAGGCGCGGCGGTTGCTGTGGCCGGTCAAGCAGAAGTACGGCCGGAAGCTCTCCTGGGCGGATCTCATGATCTTCACCGGCAACTGCGCCCTGGAGTCGATGGGCTTTGAGACGCTGGGCTTCGCGGGCGGACGCGAGGACGTCTGGGCGCCCGAGGAGGACATCTACTGGGGCGCCGAGGGCACCTGGCTCGGCGACGAGCGCTACACGGGCGACCGTGAACTCGAGAACCCCCTGGGCGCTGTGCAGATGGGCCTCATCTACGTGAACCCGGAGGGGCCGAACGGTACGCCGGACCCGGTCGCCGCGGCGCGCGACATCCGCGAGACGTTCCGCCGCATGGCGATGAACGACGAGGAGACGGTGGCGCTCATCGCCGGCGGGCACACCTTCGGCAAGGCGCACGGCGCGGCCGACTCGGACCGGTACGTCGGCCCCGAGCCCGAGGGCGCCGGTCTCGAGGAGCAGGGCCTGGGCTGGCGGAACACGTTCGGCAGCGGAAAGGGCGGCGACACGATCACCAGCGGCCTCGAAGGCGCCTGGACCACCGAGCCCGCGAAGTGGGACAACAACTTCTTCGACAACCTCTTCGGTTACGAGTGGGAACTGACGAAGGGGGCCGGCGGCGCGTACCAGTGGACGCCGAAGGACGATGCGGCAGCCGGAACCGTGCCCGATGCGCACGATCCGGCGAAGCGCCACGCCCCGATGATGCTGACCACGGACCTGTCGCTCAGGCTGGACCCGATCTACGAGCCGATCGCGCGGCGCTTCCATGAGAACCCCGACGAGTTCGCGGACGCCTTCGCCAGGGCCTGGTACAAGCTGACCCACCGCGACATGGGCCCGCTCAGCCGTTGCGTCGGAGCGTGGGTGCCCGCCGAGCCGCAGCTCTGGCAGGACCCGGTCCCCGAGGTCGACCACGAGTTGATCGACGATGACGACATCGTGGGGCTCAAGAGCCGGATTCTCGACTCCGGACTTTCCGTCTCCTCGCTGGTCAAGGCGGCCTGGGGGTCGGCGGCGACGTTCCGCGGCACGGACAAGCGCGGCGGCGCCAACGGCGCCCGCATCCGGCTCGCGCCCCAGCGGGACTGGGCGGTCAACGATTCGGCGCAACTGGGTGACGTTCTGGAGACGCTCGAGGCGATCCAGGCCGACTTCAACGGCTCACAGTCCAACGGCAAGCGCGTCTCTCTCGCCGACCTGATCGTCCTCGGCGGCTGCGCGGCCGTGGAGGAGGCGGCGAAGAGCGCCGGCAGCGAGATCGCCGTGCCCTTCTCGCCGGGTCGAACCGACGCGGTGCAGGAGCAGACCGACGTGGAGTCCTTCGCCGTGCTCGAACCGACCGCGGACGGGTTCCGCAACTACCTGGCGAACGGACATGCGAGACCCGCGGAGGCGCTGCTCGTCGACCGGGCCCAGATGCTGACGCTCACCGCTCCCGAGATGACCGTGCTGGTCGGCGGCCTGCGTGTCCTGGGAGCGAACGCCGGCGGGTCCGAACTCGGCGTCTTCACCGAACGGGCAGGGACGCTGACGAACGACTTCTTCGTCAACCTGCTCGACATGGCAACCGACTGGCAGGCCAGCGCCGACAGCGAGGGCGTCTTCGAAGGGCGTGATCGCGACACCGGCGAGGTGAGGTGGACGGGCAGCGCGGTGGACCTCGTCTTCGGCTCGAACTCCCAGCTCCGGGCGATCGCGGAGGTCTACGCCTGCGACGACTCGCAGGAGCCGTTCGTGCGCGACTTCGTGGCGGCCTGGAACAAGGTGATGAACCTGGATCGCTTCGATCTCGCCTGATTCCGACGCACCTCGAAGGGCTTGCAGACTGGGTGCGCCGCCGCACGCGTCCAATGTGGACATTATGCAGTAGAAATGCATAATTGCCACTTACGGAGTGGCCGTGCCGACGCAGCGATACATCGAGCGATCCCTGGAGCCCGTCGTGAAGCGGGCAGCCTCGGAGTTCCCAGCGGTCGTGCTGACCGGTCCGCGGCAGGCCGGCAAGACGACGCTGCTGCAGCGCGTCTTCGGTGCCAGCTACCGCTACGTCTCGCTGGATCTTCCCGATGTGCGGGCGGCCGCCCTGGACGACCCGCGTGGCTTCCTGGAGATGAACGGACCGCCGGTCATCTTCGACGAGGTGCAGCACGCCCCGAACCTCTTGCCCTACATCCGGGAGCGAATCGATGCGGACCGCGGCGCCCACGGCCGGTACCTCTTGACGGGGTCCCAGAATCTGATGCTCGCCGAGCGGGTGACGGAGTCGTTGGCGGGCCGCGCGGCGGTTCTCCGGCTCTTTCCCCTGTCGAGGCGGGAAGCGGAGGGCCGACCGGGCCTTGGTCTGCCTTGGGAGAGTGGTCCCGAGGGCCGGGCCGCGCATGGCGCCGCTTTCGGTGACCTCTGGCAGACCTCCCTTCGAGGTGGCTACCCGGAACTCGCGGCAAGCCCCGGCCGGGACCCGTTCCTGTGGCACGCGAGCTACATGCAGACGTATCTCGAACGGGACGTTCGCACCGTCCGCAATATCGGCGACCTGAACCAGTACCAGAGCTTTCTTCGGGTGCTCGCCGCCCGAAGCGCCCAGTTGCTGAATCTGGCCGATGTCGCTAGGGACCTCGGAGTCGCCGTCAACACGGCGAAGGCCTGGCTGTCGATGCTGGAGGCTACGTACCAGGTGATCGTGCTCCGCCCGTACTTCGCGAATGTCGGCAAGCGGCTCGTCAAGACGCCGAAGGTGTACTTCACCGACGTCGGCACGTTGTGCCACCTGGTCGGGTTGAGAGACCCGGAGCATGCGGCCTCCGGGCCGATGAGGGGTCCGATCATGGAGACAGCGGTCCTCTCCGAGATCACGAGAACGCTGACTCACCGCGGCGAGGCGCCGCGGGTCCACTTCTGGCGAACGAGGGCCGGCACCGAGGTCGACTTCGTCATCGAGACGGGCGAGAAACTCGTGCCAATCGAGGTGAAGGCGTCGGCCACGCCGCGCCCGGCGATGGCGAGGCCGATCAGGACGTTGCAGAGGGACCTCGGAGAAGCCGCCGCCCCCGGGTACGTCGTTCATCCCGGCGACGTCCGACTGCCGTTGGGCCAGCGAGCGACGGCCCTGCCGTTCGGTGAGTTGTAGCCGGGGCGCAAGGGCAGCGCATCGGGAGCGGCGCGGAGGAGTGGTACAGCCGGCAGGTGCCCATCGTTGAGGCCGGATGACTTCATCAAGACAGAGTGATGACTGAGAGCGCCGGAAACCTCCGGCAAGACCGCCGCCGGGCGAAGCCATACCGCACCCGGCCCCGTGAACTCGGTCTCCGCGCGGACCTCGATGCCGCGCGGTTGAACCAAGTCGCCGACGAACTCGAGGTCGACGGACGCTTGGAGAGCGAGGCGCGTCTACGACAGGGACCGTCCTCGGCCTGACGCTCGCTGGTCGCCGCAATCGCCGGAACATCGGCCCGCCTGGGGTTGTTGACAAGTCCGGACGCGTCGTGGGCCTTCGGAGAAGGCCATCCTGACGGTCCAGAGAGCAGGGACGCCTTGCCTCCGCCGGTCCGAGGCGTCAGTCCAGGGCCCGGCGCGAACCAGCCAAAGCCAGCCGGACGTCGATGCTCGACAATCGCGGTTACGGAGCGTGCTCCGGCCCGCATGACCGAACGACTCCGAGTGTCCTGACAGCAGAGGAGCACGATGAACCAATGCCCCAAGCAAGGAGGAGACGTTCTCGATGCCCTTCCACGGAGAACATGACCCGGACCACCCGAGCACCGCGCTTTCAGTCGCGGACGCCCTGAGAACTTCGCTGGCGGAGAACACCCGCCGGGCGTACCGCGCCGGCTGGCGGCGATTCGCCGGCTACTGCGAGGAGAGCCGCACCGAGCCGATGGCCGCCACGCCGGACGACTTGGCGGAGTTCCTCGTCGCGATGGCTTCGGCGCCCGACTCGCCGGGCGTCGACGACGGACACGCCCGGCCGCTGGCGCCCAGCACGATCAAGATCTGTCTGGCCGCGATCAACCGCCGGTACAGGGAGGCCGGCCTCGACTCACCGACTGACGACGAGAGGGTCAGGAGCGTCTTGCGGGGACTCAGGCGCCGGTCCGGCGAGCCGCCACGCCAGGTGAAGGCGCTTCGCGAGAACGAGATCAGGGCGATCCTCTCCCACTGCGACGAGTTCGCGGCACGGGCGGAACGCCGGGCGCTTGGCATCCGGGATGGGGCGGTCGTCGCGGTCGGCTTCGCGGGAGCGCTCCGGCGTTCGGAGATCTGCGGCCTGCGCGTGGAGGACATCGAGTTCCTGGGCGGAAGCGACGAACCAAGCGGGATGTTCCTCCTTATCCGGCGGTCGAAGACGGACCAGCTA
Organism: Thermoanaerobaculia bacterium; assembly: GCA_965116955.1. GTDB lineage: Bacteria > Acidobacteriota > Thermoanaerobaculia > Multivoradales > Multivoraceae > Multivorans. Next base: position 1,911,162 of record OZ220742.1, read on the forward strand.
GGCGCCGGTCAGAGAGTCGCAGTCCCGGAGGGTTCGAGCATCCGGCCGGTGGAGCGGATGCGGCGCTGGCTGAGCGAAGCCGGAATCGCGGACGGTCCCGCCTTCCAGAGCCTCTGGCGGGGAGGACGCCCGCGGGGAAAGGCCCTGCACCCGACCGACGTGGCGCGTATCGTGAAACGCCGCGTTCAGGCCATCGGTCTCGACCCGGCCGACTACTCGGGCCACTCCCTAAGAGCCGGGTTCGTCACCAGCGCCGCCGCGCATGGCGCGGCCCTGGACAGGATCATGGACGTCACCCGGCACAGGAATGCCGGCATGGTGCTGCGCTACATCCGGCATGCGGACGCGTTTCGCGATCATCCGGGAGCGGCATTTCTGTGATATTTCGCGTCTTCGTCGCACGAAATCCCGACCTCGGTCGCAGCACGCGAACGGAGCGCTACGACGATGCTTGACAACCGCGATTGCCGGCTCTAGTGTGGTTGAAACTCTGCAGAGAAGGCAGTCTTGGGGAGGCTAGAACGTGGAGCGAGAGGATTCACGCTGGGATCAGGGGAGTAACCTCGGCAGGGCCAGTTGCTCCTCTTCGTCGCCGTTTTCCTCGGGTCTTCGCCGTTGCTCCTCGGGTTCGGCCGCCCAGCGCGATCTCCGAGCTTCCGCCCGAACGGGTGAACGACCGCCTACCCCCTTTGGCCGCAGAGCGACTAGTTTCCGGCCAGGTGGCTCGGTCCCTCGCCGAGGCGGCGAACTAGCACTACCAGCTGCCCGTCGCCATGGGGCGCCCGCTTGCGGCCGAGGTGGGGTCCCATTGCACCTTGAGGCGCCCGTGGCTGCACCTCCCGCACGTAGTCACTCACGCGGCTGCACGCCCCTTCTTGGCTGGCCGCACGCACCTCGGCGAAGAGGCGCTTCGTCGAGAACCGCTCAATGTTCGACTCTCCGGGAGGGCGCAAGCCAGTGAACGACTCTGACGCCGGGCCAGCCAGTCGGAAAGGACGTACGCCCCTTCGTAGGTTCTCACGCGACGGCGGGATTGCCTTCGGCGCGGTACTGCTTGCCTTCCTTCTGCAGTCCAAGTGCTTCACTCCCGCACCCGTCGCCGTTCTCGACTGTAAGCCCCGCGAGGCCCACGCACCGGCTCTCATCACTTGTGTGAATGAGAGCCGCCATGCTCGCACTGCCGTGTGGGTGCATGAAGAGGGGAGGAAGGTGGCTGAGGACCACCAGCACCACTCTGCCGTCCTTCTGATGTACGAAGCACCAGGCACGAAAACGATCGAGCTATGGGTCTCCGGAACCACTGTTGTGGAGACTTCGCAAAAGATCAATATTCTGCCTCCGCTCGAGCAACTGCCGGAACCGCTGAATCTCTCCGTAACGGCTCGTACGAAGGGTACTAGCGTCGTCGTGAACCGGGAGGAGCAAGTACGCGCGCACAAGTCTGATCATCCCAGCTATCGAGGAAAGAACTCGCGAGACTACAGCAGGACCTTCAGAGCGAGCCTGAACGCGCGGATTGTTGGACACTCGTGGAAGGAGACGGATGCGGCCAACGCAGGTCCGCTATCGTTCGAGATTCGTGAGGACGGGCGCCTAGGAGTCGCAAGCTTTAGGCTAACCAGCGGCCCCAAGTACGACCGGTGGGATGGTTGGCTGCGTGGAGTGCTGACGATCCGGGAATCGAAGGAAGTTCCAGGAGGAGTCGTGTCTCTGGTATCGGGCCTGCAAGTAGAACGTGTCGGCCTGTACTTACTCGAAGGCGCGCCCGATCTTCAGGAGTTGGAGCGCTGGACAGTCCATCTAGTCAACGATGAGGCCCCTTACACAGGTGCTAGCGACTCGCAGATCGCCCCAGCCACCTCAGCGGTGTTGCTCTCTCTTGAACCTCGAAACCAGGAACTCTTTCTAAGGGTGGAACGTCGCGAGGAGGTCGGTGGAGGTTAGGGCCGCTGATGCGGACGACCTCTGCGAACCGACAACGGCATGCTCGCAGACCCAGACCAACAGTGTAGCCCAACCAAACCAGCCAAAGTGAACTTCGATCGAGAAAGGGAACAGAAGATGAGGGAACCTCGACAGGCCTATTCTGAGCTGTTGGCCATCGCTCGAACTGGGCTCCGGCCGAGGACGGCGTTGGCCTTAGCGATGTGCGCAACTCTCGTCGCGGCGTGCTCGGCTGTAGGGACGCGCGACGCGGGCGTCCCGGGGCCGTCTTGGCAGCAGCGCGATGCTCGGCATGCTGAGGAGACAGACGATCCCGAGGAGAGACTGCGAAAGGCCGGGGAACGGGCCGAGAGGACCGGGGAGAGGGTGGAGAAGGGTATGCGCATTTGGGCCATCGTTCTCTACGTCGGTGCGGGCGTTGGTCTGATCGCGGCTTTGAGTGACGAGGACGACGAGTTGACCTTTGAGCCACTTCGAGAAGAGAGGACTGCGCCTGGCAGGCCTGAGTTTCGGGCCGTATCGGGCGTTCACTACTGAGCAACGAGGACCGGCAGATGACAAGCGGCTTGGTGGCCTGTCCGGGAGCGGGCGTTCTAGCAGTTGCGTTGTTCGTTGGCTCCCCGGTCGTGGAAGGGCGGGAGGCCGACGCCAGGGAGCGGTTTGTCTCGGCTTTGCGCGCAAGTCGGGTTGCGTACGAAACCGCGATCGATTCTGCGGACGATGCCTACCAACTCAAGGTGGGACGCCTCGGGGCCGTTAGCGCCACTCTCACCGAGGAAGGTCGCCGGACGCTCCTCGAAGGCCCGGTCGCGGAAGCTCGGCGTAGTCGCGACGCTCTACTGGAATCCACGAACGCCGACTACGTGCGCCGGTTGAGGGAAGTGGCTGGCGACTACGCTCCCGCCGCGACGGTCAGCGGTGCGGTGGAGGCGACGATAGGTGTCTTGAGGACCGAGTTGGAGGTTTACAGGGCTGTCGCTGTCGTGGCAGACCAAGCAATGGCTGACGCGGCGTCCAGCTTCGACAGCGCGACGGCTGTTGACGCGGTTCGTGATGGCGACGCAGACTCTCTTGAGAGGGCCGCCAGGAGGGCGAGGGCCAGTTACGAAGAGGCCGTACGCGCATACGAGGTCGCCGTTGCGAACAAGCCGCAACAAACTAGACCCCGCAAGACTGGCGGCGAGAACTTCGGCCGGTTTCTGGAGGGGCTGAACTCGTTGGCGCAGGGTGACCGGGCCGCCGCCGAGCGCGCTGCCAGGGAGGCAGGGCAAGCTCGGGAGGCCGCTCTGTCGGACGCAGAGGCCTCGAACCGTGCCGCGAGGGCTGAGTACGAACTCGCGGTCGGCGCGGCTCGCGAAGTGCGTGATGCTGCCTACTCGGCCTACCGGGCCTCCGCGGCGACGGCACAGAAGGCCCGAAGCGATGCTGACCAAGCGGTAGCCAGCCGCGATCGGACCGCAACCGACTACGAGGCGGCCCGCTCCGCTAGTCGTACCGCCTTCGTTGAACTCCTTCGAGTTACCCGCATCTACCAGTGGGCGGAATTGCGTGAAGTGGAGCGTGCGTTGATGGCTGGTGCCCTCTCGGCAGTCGCCGGGCTCGACGCCGAGGCGCTGAGCCGAATCACCGAGCGAACTGCGCGCCAAGCTATCGAATCAGCTTTGGCAGGCGGCTTCGATCAACCGAGGCGGGCTGCTCTCGAACATCTTGAGGCGCTGGGGCTTGAACTCACCAACTCCACCGAGGTGCTGACGGAACGCGGCGCTGCTCTAGAGGCCGCGAAACGGGAGAACGCGGCGTTGACCCGAGAGGCGAACTCGGCCTTTGAAACCGCCCAGAACAGCTACTCGCGTGCGCTTGAATCGATCGACGACTCCCTTGTTGACCACTTGATCAGGGCCGGCACCGGCATCAAGGGGATGAAGAAGAGGCACGAGATCGTCAGGACTGCGAGTGAAGAGCACATGCGTGCCGAGGCCGCGGCACGACAGGCGCGTACCGCCGGCCTGACGCAGGCCCTGCCCGGCCTCGTTGTTTCCGAGCCTGGGTACCCAGTCTTCTACTCTTATGTGGGCGCGCTCGATGGCCACTCGCAAGCCGACTCTCTCGAAAGGTACAAGGCCGCCCGCGCTCTTGCCGACCGGCAGTACAGCTCGCGCGTCGTTGCATCCTGGACTCGGGACACGGCCAGCCTCGAACGGCAGTACCGCGATGCTCTGGCGGACCGTGACGCAGCTCGCGACGCCCTGGAAGAAGCGCCCGACGCGTTTCGTCACGCCCTCGCTCCCCCCTCCGGTAGCACTGGCGATGTAGGTCCCTTGAGCACGAAGGCGCGTGCGCGGTACCGACTTCTTGAAGCCGAAGTCCGGGAGGGGCTCCGCGCACTGGCGGCAGGTGTTGAGAACACGGATTCTCAATCCCAAGCGCGGCAGCCTCTTCTTGAGTAGGTGGAGGTCGGAAGAGGCTATCGACCATGGTCCAACCGAGTAACGGAGTAGTGACGCTACGGACAAAGACCGCCATCAACGCCATCAACGCAAGAAGCAAGAGGGGGGAGCGAGCCCGCCGGGGACCCCCGTTGGCCAGCGGAGACGCTGAGCCAACGAACCACTCAGTTGGGGAAATCGATGAAGAAACTGCTGGCAGCCCCGATCGCGTTTCTGTCCATGCCACTCGCTGCAAGCGCGATCGCCACAAAGGACAAGAAGTTCGACGTGGTGTACGGAGTGGGCGTATCCGCCTACTACTACGACGGCAGCAGTGTTCCCGGCTACAGACTCGTCAATCGGAAGGCTGTGCTTCCAGCGTTTGTTGTGGCCGCGCTACGGGATTTCGACGGTAAGAGGTACGAAGTTGGGCCGATGTTCGTGTCGAACGTCGGCATCGGCGGCGACGAGGGTGCGTCAGTAAAGTTCGATGCCATCGGCTTCGGCGTCATGTTCGCGTTACGGGGGACCACGGATGGTAGCGAGAGCAACTGGATCAACGGTCTTGGGATCGGCGTCGCCTATTCACTGGACCAGAACGTCCAGCTGCGCGGCATTGAAGACGCCACCAAGACCCAACAGGTCTCAGGGCACGCGGTTGCTGTCGTGGTCACCTACTCTTTCGGCAGGAAGTAGGCGCGACGGCAGACGACCGGTGCGGCTCCGCCACCTCGAAGCAGGTTCGCGGTCGTCCACGCCGATGTCGGCGGCGCAGCACCGATCGTACAAGACCTACTGGAGGGCGAGCGGCGAAGACGCGCGAGAGTTCCGGCCGATGCGCTCGTACACGAATCGGTGTGGCGGCGCATGGAAGACTCCCCGACGACATGCCTGAGGCTCTTCGCAACGACTTGAAGGACCAGGGAAGTCGGAAGCCCAAACGTCTCTCGCCGTTCACGACCTTTAGGAATCCGGGGTGTTGGCAGGTGGGGGGCGCTCGACTGGTGGTAACGGACTGCTGTTCCTGATAGAACGCCGTGATCTACATGGGTTCGAGAAACGGCGCGCCGGACCGGGCGGCAGAGAAGCAAGCGGCATGAGAATTCACCAAGCTCGTCGGAATCGCGGTTGCAGTGTGGCTGCTCGCATCTCTCGGGCTGATCGTGTGGGTGAACACGACTTCGGACGAGGAGTGAGAAGGCGATGGAAGCAGCGGCCCAAGCGGTGGCGGCGCCGCTGGACGCCGCCTTCGAAGGGATGGTGGCGCCGCCGCCCGAGGAGCTTCCTCCGGGCGACGTCATGCTGGCGGAGACGGAGGCGTTGGTGGCGGCGGTGGAGGCGCTCTACGACGAACTGATCGGCATACGCGAAGCCATCGAGGCTGCGCACACAGACGAATGGGAGAAGCGCTGGGCCAGGGACTCGGTGACCCTGGCGAGGATGGACAAGACGCGGGCCGTGGAGGCGGTGAGCCAGCAGCGCGACCGGGCTGATGACTCGTTGGGTCTGGCTCTGGCGCGTGGCTCCGCGGAGTGGCATAGAGCATTCGTCGAGCAGGAGGTCGCCGACGCCAGGGAGAAGCTGCGGAGCGTCAGACGAGGAGTCAGCCCATGAGTGCCGCGCAAACAGAACAGTCGCCAGCCACGCCGGAGGAGATCTGGGAGATTCTTCGGCAGGTGGCGAAACGGCAGAAGGAGAACGAGAAGGCGCAGAAGGAGTACTGGAAGAAAGCCGCCAGGGAGTGGGAGGAGATCCGGGCGGCGGGGCGGGAAACGGACCGGCAGTTGAAGAAGGCGGAAGAGCAGTTCACGTCGCGGTGGGGCCGCCTGATGGAGAGCTTGGTGGAGGGCGACCTCGTATCGCTGCTCCAGCAACGGGGCGTCGCGGTGGAGATGACGACGCAGAGACTGACCGCGCGCCGCGACGGCGAGCACTTCGAACTGGACATCCTGGCGGCGAACGGGACGGAGGCGGTCGCGGTCGAGGTCAAGACGACGCTCAGGCCGCGGGACGTGAAGCGCTTCGAGGAGAAGCTGAAGGTGCTCAAGGAGTGGCTGCCGGCCTACGCCGGCCACCGGCTCTTCGGCGCCGTGGCGTACCTGGAGGCGCACGAGTCGGCCGTCCGGCACGCGGAGCGCCGGGGCCTGTTCGTGATCCGGGCGACCGGCGGCAGTGCCAGCATCGTCAACGAGCCGGACTTCCAGCCCCGCGTCTTCGTTTGAGCCTAGCCGCCCGCTGGCAGCAGCATCTGCTCCATCGCGGGACGGGCCTTTGCCGCGAAGTATGCCGAAGGCACGGCTAGTACGATCGACCTTTCAGACAGCAGCACATGGCGGGGAGCGTCGACGATGAGCAGACTAACGGGATGTACGGCACCGCCCGCAATGTGGCTATGGATCGCCCTGCTGGCCGCTTCGAACCCAGACCGGATTCTGGCCCAACCCGCCGCCGAGGCCCAGGAAGCGCCACGAAGAGGACCCGCCGAGCGATCGAGGCTCGGTACGTGGGGTCACTGGACGGGCTACGTCATCCGGGACGGTGAGCTTCGCCAATGTTTCGCCGAAACCAAGCCGATCGGCCCCGCCGAGGGGGCCGCCCTGCAGGCCGACCTTCCTGTCCTTCAGTTGACCCATCGGTCCGCTGGACGTCAAGCACACTGGGTACGGTTGGCCCCAAACAGCGAAGGGTACGCGCTCTTTCTCGGTGCGCGCGTATTGGGCCACCTCGGAGGCGGCTGGAATAGCAAAGGCCTGGAGTTCCTCAATCAACTTCTGGCCAACGAAGCGGCGGGAACGGCGCTCTCGATTCGAGACGACTACGATACGCTCACGGGCGCCTTGACAAGCGAGGCCAAGGGAACTGTTCTTGGAAGATACTCGCTTCAGGGCATCGGGGACGCGTACGTGGCGATTCGGAAGGAATGCCCTGGGCGCGAGACGCCGACCGACATTCTTGTCAGCGGCGAGGTCGTACGTGTGCAACCTTATGTGGAGCTTGCTCTCAGCGGGCCGTTCGCGGAGGCAGGCAGAAACGAGCGCTTCTCGGTGAGGTTCTTCCCGGACGAGTGGGCCGAAGAAGATGACTTTCCAAAGAAACTGCCAACAAACAGTGGCGCGGTTCCCTATTTGAGAAACGTGGCCCGCTCGGAGTATCTGCGGCGTGGAACGTCGCTCGGTGAGGTCGGGGGCGCTTACCACCTGGACTTCCTCGGAATCTGCCGCGACCCTGGTTCGGAACGAATCAAGACGGTCTTCAAGTCATGGCAAGGCGGCGCCTCCACTCCAGCCTCGACCAGCACGGTGGAGTTCGATCCCGACGAGGGTCTCGTAGTCACGTTTCTCTCGGACACGGAAAGCGGATACCGAAATCTGGACTGCTTCCCCGGCGAACGCCTGTGGAAAGAGGGGGGAGAGGACTTTCGGCCTTGCTCGTGCGACCATGCGTACCTTGCAAGACTCGCCGATCTTGTGCAGGATCTCGAACAAGCGGCAGAGCTGTCGGGGCCGGGAGCTGGCGTTGGCGAAAAGGAGCTGGCGGGTCTGCTGGCCCGCGTCGAGCGCATCTCTCCCTTTCTCGACTGGGATGGCGGGACGGTGCAGGAATGGGATGTCGGGACGACGCTGGAAGTCGACGAGTTCACCTCATCCGAGTACTCCCTCGTTGTTGTGACGTACAGCTCGGGAATCCTCTATTGGAGTTCGTTTCAGTACCTGTTCGGTCGGCGAAACTCGGACGACGTCTGGGAGCTCCTGTACGACGCGCCTCTGAGCTCCAGGGCCTTCCAGAAGGTGGACATCCAGGGTTTCATCGGAGCGGAGATCCTCGAGCTAGAGATGTGCTGTACCTCGCGGGGGCGCCACGCAACGGTGCGAATCGACGTGGGACAATGGCTGGAGTCCATCGGTCGCCAGGAAGAGGACTTCCTTGAGTCGGTGTTGGCCCGCGCCATCGCTGAAGCGGACGCTGCAAGCGAGGCGGCTGAGGCCGCCGAGAGGCGCCAGCGAGAGGCGGAAGCTGCGAACGCGAGTCGGGCCGCCGCCGCCGCCCAGGCTGAGGCGGCAGCCGCCAGGAAAGACGAGATGGCGAGGGTGGCCGCGGAACTGGCGGCGCTCGCGCCCGGTATGGAGATGGTGGTGATGCCCGCGGGCAGCTTCCGCATGGGCTGCCTGTCGCACTTCGGTTGCGATAGCTCGGAGCGCCCTCGCCACCGCGTGAAGATCTCCAGGGCTTTCACGGTGTCGAAGGATGAAGTGACCTTCGCTCAGTGGGATGCGTGCGTATCGTCTGGCGGATGTAGTCACGAGCCGGACGACGAGGGCTGGGGCCGGAGTCGGCGCCCGGTTGTGAACGTATCTTGGGTGGATGCACAGCGCTACGTGGCTTGGCTGTCGGGAGAGACAGGCGCTGAGTACCGGCTACTGACCGAGGCGGAGTGGGAGTACGCCGTTCGCGCGGGTTCGACTAGCTCTTACAGTTGGGGCGAGGGCGAGGCTTCGGGGCTCGCAAACTGCGTGGACTGCGGCACCGAGTGGGGCGGGTCGCGGACCGCCCCGGTGGGTTCGTTCGCGGCAAACAACTGGGGTCTTCACGACATTCACGGAAACGTCTGGGAGTGGGTGCAGGATTGCTGGAACGACAACTACGTCGGCGCACCGTCCGATGGCGGCGCGTGGGAACAGGAGGAGTGTTCGCGGCGTGTCCTTCGTGGCGGCGCGTGGAACTCCCATTCGTCATGGCTTGGCTCGGCGTCTCGAGGCGGTGAGGCCAGCGACCTCCGCGGCTTCAACGGCGGTTTTCGTGTGGCGCGGACGCTCGCTCCCTGAGAGTTCTTCAGCGTTGTCTACATGAGCATGGAGCGATGAAACCGTCGCCGCTTGCCTGGAGGCGGGTTTCCTCTGGCAAGACGACCTTCTTCACGATGCGGCGGCACACAGCTCCGATCCTGCCGTCATCAGGGCATTGGTCGCTGCGGGCTCCAGCGTGAACGCGCTTGACAGCCTCTCCCGGACACCGCTGGAGAGAGCCCTGGACTCCGGCAATTGGGGTGTGGTGCCCACGCTCCTGGAAGCCGGCGCCGACGCGAAAGCCGACGGCCCGCGGGAAGTCGGCCAAGCCCGTGCCGGCACGGCGCGGCAGGAGCCGACTCGGGAAGAACAGCCCACGCCGGACGAGGTGATCGCGTTCCGCTTCGCGGTCTTCGATGGGTGCTCCGATGCTGTCCCGACAGTCGGCTTCGGTTTCGCTGTCGGCCAGTAACCGCTTGGCCGCCATGACGAGCTGGACTCCGGTCAGCCGGAGGACTGAGACGCCGCCGGCGAGACTGTTCTAGTCTGGGGCCTCCCGATGCCCGAGGATCAGCAGCCAGCCGATGCAGAGACGTCGACCGGGACCGAGGCAGACGAAGCGCCCACTCCGAGCACGAGGGCTGCGGCCGGTGGCTTTGCCGGGCTGAGAGCTCTGATCGGGATCATCGCCTTTCCGCGGACCAGCTTCGAGATCATCCGCGAGCGCCGGCCGTGGGTTGCAGCCCTGGCCGTGATCGTTGCGGTCCTCGCCCTGAGGATCGTGCTTGGCCAACGGGACCTTGCCGCCGTCCTGGGGAGTGGAGACCCAGCCGTGAACCTCTACGGCCCCAGCATGACCATTGCCGTGGGCGTGCTGATCTCGCTGCCGATCGAGGCTCTGCTGGTCTGGCGGCTGGCGCTGGCCTTCGGGGCTACAACGCGTTTCCTGACGTTGTTCTCGCTGATGGCCCACGTCTACCTGGTCGGCCGCTTGGGCAACCTTCTCAGCTACTTCCTGTCGAAGGGTCGTCAGGCGCTTGAACCACCCGACGGGGTGTCGGGATTCGAACTCGACTTCTCCAATCCGGCGGTGCACACCACCGTCGGAGCGCTGCTCGAGGGCGGTGTCAGCCTTGCTGTCTCCCTCTGGACGTTGATTCTGCTCGGGCTGGGCATCGGCGTAGTGGCTCGAGTGTCGAAGTGGACGGGACTCGGAGTTGCGGGGTTCTACGCGGCGGTCATGGCCGCCCTTGGGGAGGGGCTCGAAAGAACGACCAGCGTCTTCATTCAGTCCGTTCGCTAGGCGCGGCACACTCCGGAAGCCGGCGCTACGCGCCGGATGCCGGCGGGGACGCCGGCGCACCCAGTGTCGGGCTCAGGCAGCCGTCTTGAACGCCCGGTACGGCACGACGACGAAGAGCGGCAGCACGATCAGGGCGATGAAGCCCCAGGCGAGGGTGCCGTAGCCCCGGGCCACCAGGTCGATGATGCCGATCGTGGAGAGGCCGGCCGCGGCAGCGAGAACGAGGACGGCGGTCAGCGCCTTCTGCCTCGGCGTGAGTTCGCCGGCGGCGGGTCTCCAGCGGCGCGGCAGGTCGCCCAGGTTGCGTTCGACGCGATGGAGGAGAGCGTGGATCGAGCCGACGGCCGTCTCGATCAGCGTCCAGCCGGCGACCAGTCCGAAGAGGGCGATCCAGAGGGCAGCGCCGCCGGCGCGTCCGTCGGCGGCGGTGCCGATCAGTCGCAGCCAGGGCACCTCCGCCTCCATCACGGAGGCGTGTGGGAACCGCAGGAGGCAGGCCAGGGTCAGGGCGAACGGAATCGTCATCGCCAGCCCGGAGAAGATTCCGGACGCGAAGGTCTCGCTGCGCCGGGTCTGACGGTGCAGGCAGAAGAGGACGGCCGGCACGACAGCGACGTTGTAGGCGACGTACAGCACCGCCGCGATGACGACCTCTCCGGCGCCGGCCTCGGATCCGGGCGGTGGCGGCGCGGCAGTTTCGCCGACCGGCGCCGTCAGCACCAGAACGGAAAACGCGCAGTACCCCAGGTACAGGGCCGCGCTGCCCCAGGTCTTCGCCCGCTCGATGAAGCCGGACCCGCGCCAGGTGAGGAAACCGACGCACGCCAGAGCCAGGACCAGGCTGAGCGGCTTCGGGAACGCCAGCGTCTGCTGGAGGACTTCGCCGATGGCCGCCGTCATCACCGCGATGACCAGCAGCATCATGCTCAGGAAGAGGAGGTCGACGAGCCACCAGAACGGGCCGACCAGGTGCCGGCTCCAGGCCTTGTAGTCGTACGCTCCGGCCAGCCGCGCCAGTTCGAAGGCCAGCGCCATGACGAGCGAGAAGCAGACGGCGATGATCGCGACCGACAGCCAGCCCCAGTGCCCGAAGCGGCCCGCGTACTGGACGACTTCCCGCCCCGTCGCGTAGCCACCGCCGATGATCATCGACTGCGCGATGATCGCCGGCAGAAGCAGGGTGTGGAAGCGGGTTGGCGCCCTGCCCGGCATAGCCGTTGCCGTCCGCGTCAGTCGCCGGCGCGCTGGAAGCGGATGGGCGAGACGGACGGCTCGAGCGGCACGGCCACCACGTTGATCTTTCCGTCGTTGCCGTAGTCGAAGCGGACCTTGGCGCCGCCGCGTCCGGCCGCGGCCGCGCTGGCCGGCAGGTCGTAGGGGACCATCCACACGTCGTAGTGGTAGTGCCGGAGCGGGAACTCGATACCGGCGACCTCGAGGACGAGGCCGTCCCCGTCCGTGCGAACGGAGGCCTTGCCGTAGCCCTCGTGCTCGTACTCGCCGGCGTGGTCGGCGAGCGGATGGGAGGGACTCGTGTCCGCCACCGCGGCCGCGAGGTCCTTCTTCTTGGCTTCCTCGCCCTTCTCCTTTGCTTCGGCTTCCCGCTTGCGGGCCCGCTCGGCCCAGTCGATCGGCTCGAGACCGAGCATGCGGTCGAACGCGTTGCGCACGACGAGCGCGGGCACCGTTCCGGTGTGCGACGTGTTGGAAAGCGCGATGACGCCGATCTTGTCGTCGGGCAGCCATTCCATCGCCGAGATGAAGCCGTCGATGCCGCCGCCGTGGCTGACGTGCTTGCGGCCCCGGTAGGTGCTCACCATGAGGCCGAGCCCGTAGGTGGGGTCGCCGATCTCCGGGCCGTTCTGCAGGCGTGCCTGGAGCGGGCCGGTCAGCACCATCTGGGGTAGCTGCATCAGCCGCGCCGAGTCTTCCTTCAGGATCTGCTCGTCGCCGACCTTGCCGTAGGCGAGATGGAACCGCACGTAGGCGGCGAGGTCGCGGGCCGACATGTTGATCGATCCGGCCGGCCCGATCGCGTCGATGTTGCGGAAAGGCACGCGCTCGATCTCCTCGTCCGCGCCGTAGCCGTAGGAGAAGTCCTCGTCCTCCTGCATCCGGATCACCGAGAAGGTGGCCCGGTCGATGCCGAGCGGAGTGAGGATGCGCTCCTGGACGAGTTCTTCCCACGACTTTCCGCCGATCCGCTCGGAGACGATGCCGGCGGTCATGAACATGAGGTTCTGGTACTGGTACCTGCCCCGGAAGGAGGCGGAGGGCTCCAGGTGGTGAAGCCCCGCCAGCAGTTCGGAGCGGTTCCTGCCCGTGGCGTACCAGTACAGGTCGTGCCGCGGCAGGCCCGAGCGGTGGCTCAACAGGTCGACGGCCGTCATCCCGTCCGTCGCCGCCGGATCGTGGAGCCGGAACTCGGGAAGCACCTTGCGGATCGGATCGTCCCAGGCGAGGGCGCCGTCGTCCACCTGCATCGCCAGCAGAGTGGCGGTGAAGGACTTCGTGTTCGAGCCGATCGCGAAGAGCGTGTCGGGAGTCACGGGCAGCTTGCCCTCGACGTTGCGCCAGCCGTAACCCTTGGCGAACACGGTCTTGCCGTCCTCGATGATCGCCACGCCGAGGCCCGGCACCTTCCACTCCTGCATGATCGATTCGACCCACGGGTCGAAGCCGTCGAGCCGCTCGTCGACGGTGTCGGACCACAGCGGGACGGCGACGAACGCGACGGCGAGAGCCGCCAGGACGATGTGTCTGACTCTCATCCCCAGATCTCCTCCAGAACCCGGCGGAAGTTGCCGCCGAGGATGCCCCGGATGTCGGGGTCGGTGTAACCCCGCCGGATCAGGCCCTCGGTGAGGTCGAAGACCCGTTGGGGATGGGCCACTTCCGGGATGTCGATCTGGTCCCGGAAGCGGTACTTGCCCTGCTGGTAGGCGGCCTTGAGCCGCTCGTAGTCCGCCTTCGGCATGTCGTCGTAGCCGTAGAGGTCGATGTCGCTGCCGATGCCGACGTGCTCGGCGCCGATCCGCTTCGTGAGATAGTCGAAGTGGTCGAGATAGTGCTCGATGGTCGTCGGCTCGTCGGCCTTGACGAACATCCGGATGTTCGTCACGCCGAAGACGCTGCCGGCCTTCTTGACCGCGTCGATGACCTCGTCCGGCTTGCAGCGGACGTGGCCGTCGGCGAGCGCCCGGACGTTCGAGTGGGTGACCAGAGCGGGCTTCTTCGAGGCTTCGAAGGCGTCGAGCGAGGTGCGGTCGCCGCAGTGGGACACGTCCACGGCCATGCCGACGTCGTTCATGCGCTCGACGATCGCGACCCCCCAGTTCGACAGGCCGCCGTCGATCCTGTCGGTCGATCCGGTGCCGATCAGGTTGCGCGCGTTGTAGGTCAACTGCGACACGCGCTGGCCGAGCCCGTAGAAGTAGTCGACGTCGTCCAGCGAGTGGAAGTGATCGGCGTTCTGCACGCCGAAGATCATGCCGACGCGGCCGCTTCGAGCCGCCTCGTCGAGGTCCGCGGCGCGAGAAACGCGGAGCATCCGGTGCCCGTTGTGCGCGACGACGCCGTTGACTCCCGCCACCCGCTCCAGGACGGACTCCCTGGCGCCGAAGGGACCGGTCCCCACCGCGTCGAGAACGGCGTCGATCCCGGAACGGTCGAGATCGTCCCAGAACGATTCGGGGATGTTCTCGGGATTGCCGTACCAGGCCCGCATCGTCGAGGAGGCCAGGGTGAGCGGACTCAGCATGTCGATGACCAGGGAGTCGCCGACCAGATCGACCGCCCGCGTCGAGTAGCGCTCCTCGCTCTGGGCGAACAGCCTGTGCCTGCCGAAGGCGAGGTGCGGCGCCCCGACCGTCGACGCGGCGAGGAGCGCGCCCGCCCCGGCGCCGTGCCCGAGCAGCGCTCGGCGTGACAGGCGGGTACGCGCGGGTGTCGTCGTCGGCATGGCTCGTGGCTCCCTGGTTGGGGATCGATCGGCTGTCGCTGTGGGGCAGTCGTGGTGTATACCATCGACCGAATCCCGACTGGGTGCGCGGGTCTTCTGACCCGCTGCCGCCGAAGGCGGCCTGGAAACGCGCCGGCCGTCAGGCCGGCTCCTTCTTGAGAGAAGACGCCTGGAGCTCATGACCCACTCACCGGCAGCCAAAGCCACATTCCTCATCGCCGCGCTTCTCCTCGCCTGCAACCCCGCCACGGACGGTAACGGCGAAGCCGACCCGCAGGAGTTCGACGTCGTCTTCCAGGGCGCCCGCGTCATCGACCCCGAGCGAAGGCTCGACGAGGTCAGGAACGTGGGCATCCGCGGCGACGCCATCGCGGCCCTCACGGAGGATTCCCTCGCGGAGTCGCTCGCCGACGGCGGCGTCCTGATCGACGCCGCCGGGCTGGTGCTGGCCCCGGGCTTCGTCGACCTCCACGCCCACGGCCAGGGTCCGCGGGCGCACGAGTACCAGGCGCGGGACGGCGTGACCACGGCGCTGGAACTCGAGTGGGGCGTGCCGGACGTTGCGTCGTTCCTGGATTCGAGACGCGGCAGGTCGCTCGTGAACTACGGCGCCACGGTCAACCACGGCGCCCTGAGGGGCCTGGAGATCGTCCCGGAGGAGAAGCGCGCGGATCTCGCGGCGGCCTTCGCGGCTGCCGGCGCCGAGGACGAACCGCTCGATTCCATGCGCGATTCCGCGCAACGGACGTACTACTCGACACTTTCGCCCGAGCGCTTCCCCGCCATGCTGGAGCATCTGCAGGGTGGGCTCGAGCAAGGCGGCCTGGGTATCGGGATGGCGACCCAGTACTACCCCGGCGCGACCCGCGGGGAGATCTTCGAGGTCTTCCGGTTCGCCGGCGAGAAGCGGGCCACCATCCACACGCACGTGCGCTCGATGACGATCGACGCGATGCAGGAGGTCCTGGCCAACGCGGTCGCTACCGGGGCGCCCCTGCACATCGTGCACGTCAACAGCATGGCGCTGGGCGAGATCGACACGGTGCTCGACATGATCGGCGGCGCGCGCCGCCTGGGACTCGACGTGACGACGGAGGCCTACCCCTACACCGCCGGCTCGACCAGCCTCGAGTCGTCCATCTTCGACGAGGGCTGGCAGGACCGGCTGCAGATCGATTACGGCGACCTGCAGTGGGAGGAGACGGGCGAGAGGCTGACGAAGGAGACCTTCGAGCGGTATCGCCGTGAGGGGGGAACCATCATCCTCCACTTCATGAAGGAAGAGTGGATCGAGACGGCCCTCGGCAACGACTGGGTGATCGTCGCCTCCGACGGCATGCCCTACGCCCCGGGAGCGCACCCGCGGACGGCCGGCACCTACTCCCGGATCCTCGGGCGCTACGTGCGCGAGCGGGGCACGCTCGACCTGATGACGGCTCTCCGAAAGATGAGCCTGCTCCCGGCGGATCGGGTGGCGTCGATGTCGGATCAGATGAGGCACAAGGGGCGGATCCAGGTCGGCGCCGACGCGGACATCGTCGTGTTCGACCCGGAGACGGTGATCGACACCGCCACCTTCGAAGGCGGGCTCTCGTTCTCGGAGGGCATCGTCCACACGATGGTGAACGGCGTGTTCGTCGTACGCGACGGCGAGACCGTCGAGGGAGTCGCTCCGGGTCGCCCGATCGTCGGCCGTTTCGCGCGTTGACCGTCGACACCAGGACGGCGAGCGACCCGGGGTCGACGGAGCCGGCCGCCGGCTATCCCTCTCTCGGCGCCGCCAACTACGGCGTCGTCCTCCTGTTCCTCGCCTACGTGCTGTCGTTTCTCGACCGCAACATCCTCGCCCTCCTGGTCGGCCCGATCCGGGAGCAGTTCGGGATCACCGACTTCCAGTACAGCCTGCTCGCCGGCGCCGCGTTCGCTCTGGTCTACAGCTTCGCCAGCTTTCCCCTGGGCCGGCTCGCCGACCACTACTCGCGCAGGGTCATCGTGGCGGCCAGCGTCGCCTTCTGGAGCCTGGCGACGGCGGCCGGCGGCCTGGCCAACAGCGTGACGCAACTGTTCGCTTCGCGGATGGCCGTCGGCGCGGGCGAGGCCGGGCTGGCGCCGCCCGCCTACTCGATCATCACCGACAGCTACCGCCCGGCCCACTTCGGCTACGCGATGTCCTTCTACAAGACGGGCGTGCGGGTCGGCGGCGGCTTCGCCCTGGTGATCGGCGGCCTGCTGATCGACCACTACACCCGCATCGGTCCGATCGATCTGCCGGTCATCGGCACGCTGCAACCCTGGCAGGCGACGCTGGTCACGGTCGGCCTGCCCGGGGTCCTGCTGGCGCTCCTGCTGCTGACGATGGTCGAGCCGCGGCGCAAGGAGCTGGCGGTTTCACGGAGCGGCAGGGAGCGCCTGCCGGTCGGCGAGTTCGTCAGGTTCATCTGGGAGCGCAAGCGCGTCTACCTGCCGCTGTTCATCGGCTCGTCCATGCTGGCGATGGCCGGCTACGGCTCCTCCGCCTGGTACCCGGAGTTCCTCGTCCGCAACTACGGCCTGAGCCGCGGGGACGCCGGAACGAGCTACGGGACGATCTCGATCATCACCGGAGTCGTCGGCATCATGGTCGCGCCCTGGATCGCCAACCGCCTCGCGGCGCGCGGCTACAGGGACGCCTACGTGCGCACCCTGCTGGCGACGACCCTGATCGCAACGCCTCCCTCGGTCGCGGCGCCGCTCGTTGGCAGCGCGACGCTCACCCTGCTGGTGCTGATCCCGGGGATGATCTTCTCGGGCGCCTACCTCGGCGTGATGGCGGCCGCGTTCCAGCCGATCACGCCCAACCAGATGCGCGGCCAGGCCACGGCCTTCTACATCTTCCTGACCAGCTTCATCGGCATGGCCTTCGGCACCAGCACCCTGGCCGCGTTCACCGACTTCCTGTTCCAGGACGACGGCAAGGTCCACTACTCGCTCGCCACGATGCAGGCGATCTTCAAGCCGGCGGGCGCGTTGCTGTTCTGGTACTGCCTGTCGGCGTACCGGAAGGCGATGGAGGAGGCGGGGAAGTGGGAGGTGGATTGAGGGGGCGTCTTCGCGGCACCTGCGGCCGCCTTGGTATTGACTTCGTCGCTTTCTTGTCAATACTATTTTCAATATGAAGACCATAGCCGTGACCATCGACGAGGAGACGCTGGACTGCGTCGACGAACTGACCGCGTCGTCCGACCGGTACTCCAGTCGCTCTGCTCTGGTGCGGACCGCGTTGGCCGGATACGTGGCACGCGAGAGAAGGCTGCGCGAGGAGGACCGCGAGCGGCGAATCATTGAGGCCCACAAGGAGTCTCTAGCCGACGAACTGACAGCCCTCGTTGCCGAACAGGCGCCGCCTTGAAGCGAGGGGCGATCTACCGAACCAGGGAACGAATGCCGGAGAGGGGCGGCAAGCCGGGCTTCTACGTCGTCGTGTCCCGTCCCTTCATCGCTCAGAATGAAGACGTCTCGACGGTGGTTTGTGCTCCGATCTACCGGGAGCATCTTGGCCTCTCGACCGAAGTGGTGGTGGGGCCTGCTGACGGCTTGCCAACGGAGTGTTCGATCCGCTGTGACTTCCTGGCGCTGATGTTCAAGTCGAAGCTCACTGGCTTCGTTGCCGATCTGCCACGCTCAAGGATGTCCGAACTGGACGAGGCCCTCGCAAGGGCGCTCGGCATCGAAACAGTGCTGACGTAGGGGTCGGCCACCGGTCATAGGCCGTGGAGTGGTGAGTTCGAGGCGGCGCCGCGCTCGAACCTTCTACCGAGGAGCGGAGTCGCTCCACCGAGTCTCGCCGCACAGGGGCTGGTCTTCAAGAATCGCCACGGCCGCTACTCGTTCGCGGTTCCCCTGCTCGATCGCTTTCATTCAGCGACAGACGATCGCGGCCGACGAGCGAGCGTAGGCGACGGTGGCGCTCCTGGAGGTTGAGTGAGTGTCGGGCGGCGCTGTACGAGAAGGGGAAGCTGGTCTGCGGCAGGGCGTTGGCGGTGCTCCAGGCCGTCACCTTCTTGTTCGCCTGTAGCCCAACGTGTGTGGGCCAGGCGTCGCGTGTTCCCCCTCGCGGAACCGGGCGGAACGGCCAGGAGGTCCGGGGGCGCACGAAGTACGTAGACGGATTCCCGTCTTGGTCAGTGAGGGACAACGCCGGCGATGCCCGCCGCAGCTCCCTCACGAAGCTCTGCCGGCTTGAACGGCAGGATCGTTGACTGAGACGGAAAGGAATCGGAGAAATGAAGAAGACTCTCGCGTGTTTGCTTGGATCGCTCACCTTGCTAGCGTTGGCCGCCCCCGTCAGCGCAGGCTCGGCCTTCGCGGAAATGGAGACGGAACTCCCGGACTCGGACCTGGCCGCCCATGTAGGCGCGGGCAAGGCGGACTGCGCTTTGGCTCTGATCGGCCTTGGAATCAGTATTCCCGGGATGGGCGCCGGCTTCATAGGAGCACTAGGATTCTCGTTCGCCCTGCACATGGCCGCGCTCAACTGCATCTGAAGATGAGGATGGAACTGGCGAGGACGCCGTAACCTGAACCCAGGCTGGCGACGTTCGCCGGGGATGGGCGGATCGTTGAACCGATCCGCTCATCCTCATCGACGGAAGGCGGAAGACGACGGCCTTTCGGGCGACGAAGGGAGGAATGATGCGAGAACGAACGAAGATCCTGGTGCAGTTGATCTCCGGCGCGTGCCTTGCGACGCTCAATGGCGGCTTGGTTGGGAATTGGCTGTGTAGGGGGGAGTCCCGGCAGATGGTCCTCAGCGCGGCCGTCGTAGCGCTCGCGGGCTTGGGAATCGTGATTCAGTCGGCGCTCAAGATGGACGTCAAGCAGCCGGAAGGCGGCTCCGACGGTGGTGCTCAAGGAGGTTGAGCGGGTGCCGGGCGACGCGACGAGCAGCCGGCGGGAGATGACGTGACGGAGCGCCGGAAGAGGTTTCTGCGCATCGCGTACCCCGGAATCAGTGCCGGTTGGTTGCTCCTCGGCTTCTGGAATGTGGCGATGAATGAGCCCACGGTGGGGTGGAGCTTCGTCGGGGCTGGTGTCGCATACCTTTTCGCGGCCGTCCGTTTCGAGTGGAAACTCAGAAGAGAGCGCCGAGTCGAAGAGGCCGGGACAGAGGACCCGGAGGATGGGCGGGTCCATGGAAGAGACGAGACGGGAAGCTCGACTTCGGAGCGGCCGATGGGTGAGCGTACGGTAGGTCTGTCCGCCGGTATCCGCTCTCGCAACAAGAGAGGGTGGCTTGCGGCGACGATCCTCGCGGTGGTTCGCTTTCGCGCGATAGCTGCGTGGCGGAAGGCGCTGAACGAGAAGGGGAAGCTGGTCTTCGGCGGAGCGTTGGCGGTGCTCCTGCTCGTCAACTTCTTCTTCGCCTTCACGGGTCCGGAACAGGGACAGCGCCAGAGTTTGCCGGTGGATCTGCTCTTCGCGATCGTCACGTTCTTCGTTGCCATGACGCTGTTCCAGTTGGCGCCGCTGGCGCCCTGGTTCGACCGGCGCGCAGGCGTGAGATTCGGTCTCTCGGCAGGCCAGCGAGCCGCGTTGACGACCGGCACCAACGTCATGGGCTTGACGCTGGTGCTGGTCCTGCTCAATGAGGTTCTGGCGTTCGGGCTGTGGGGCGCGGGGTGGCCGCGCGGGACGGAGTGGATCTTCGAAGGCATGGACGTGCTCGCCGCCCTGGGTGCGATGGTCGTCGCGGGTCCGGTGGGCGCGGTGATTCTCGGGGCACGAGGCAGGCGGCGATGGCTCGGCGCCGGTCTCGGGCTGCTGCTCTTGATTGTCCTGGCGGCGAGCGCCGTCGAACCGTTGTGGACCGGCGAGGCGGTCTGGGCTCAGGGTGCCGTCAGCGGTGGTCGGCTACTCGCGCTGGCGGCGCTCGTCGCCTCGGCTTTCACGCTGGAACAACGGAGTCCGGATGATCGCGGCGGTGGAAAGAGGTGGAACCTCGGCTGGCGGGCGTCGGGCAACGAGGGGAAGAGGCGACCGGCTGACTCGGGGCGACGGCCTTCGCGGCCGGCGGGCGATGATCGGGCGGCGGCGGGAGTCTGGTCGCGGCCCACCTTCATCTTTGCTCTTGCGGAAGCGCGGATGATGCTCCGCTTCCGCCAGGTACGGCTGAACCTGGTGCTCAGTTGGATCATGCCGGTGTTCATGGCGATCGTACTCAGCGGTGAGGAACTAGCGGCCGGGGAGGAGGCCGGACACTTCGCTCTTTGGGGGGCGTCTTCGCTCGGGGTCTTTCTATGCGCGTTCTGGATTGCCTTCTTCGCCAATCTGCTCGGGTTCGCGGCGGATGGTGCACGGCGACTGTCGATGTCGGCCGAGCGAGCGCTCGGCGCCTGCTTGCCCGGGAAGGTGCTGGGTCTGGTGGCGGTCGTTGGTGGCCTGGTGTTTCTGCAGATGTCGACCGTCACCTGGCTTCTCGCCGAGCAGATCCCGCTCGCCGACCGGCCGATTCCGTTCCTTTTCGCCGCGTGCTCCCTGGCGTGCCTGGCGAGCGCGGGTACGGCGATCTCGATCTGGTTGCCCAGAAGGCCGAAGCTGCACGAGCAGCGCGACCTCTACTCCAGCGTGATGGCGCTGGCGCTGCTCGGTTGCGGCTGGTTGGTTCTCCTCCTGATCTTCGGCGGCGCGACGGTGGCTGCGCGGCTGCTTGCCGGTTCCGGAGCCGCGGTGGCTACGTTGACGGTCCTGCTGCTGGTCTCGGCCGGCGGGTGCTCGGCAATGATGGTCTTCCTGGGCAGAGGCGACTGGCTGCGACGGCGGCTGCGGGAATGGGCGGTGGCGGCATGACGACGATGCTGTGCTTCGACTCGGTCGACAAGGCCTACGGCGATCTGGAAGTTCTGCGCTCCGTGAATCTGGAGATCGGGTCCGGTGTGCAGTGCCTGGTCGGGCGGAACGGCGCGGGCAAGACGACCCTGATGCGCCTCGGACTTGGTTTGACCGAGCCGAACGGCGGCACGGTGCGGATGTTCGGGTTCGATCCGCGCATCCATCCGCAGGTCATGGCCCGCGTCGGCATCCTGCTCGAGGAGGACGAGCTGTTCGACTTCCTGCGGCCGCTCGAGTTCCTCGACTACTGCGCCGCGTTGTACGGCCTGGATGCCGGCGAGGCCCGTGCGCGCGCCGTCGATCTCCTGGAGGCTCTGGAGGTGCCCGCGTCGGGCCGCCTCTGCCATCAACTCTCGACCGGCAACCGCCGGCAACTGGCCCTGGCCGCGGCGCTGGTGCACGAGCCGGAACTGCTGATCCTCGATGAGCCGTTCAACGGCCTCGACCCGGTCGCGGTCGCGCGGCTATGCCGGATGCTTCGGGACTTCGCGGTTGACGGTCGCGGCGTCCTGCTGTCGTCGCACCGCCTGGAACTGGTCGAAGAGATCGCGGACCAGGTGTACTTCGTGGCCGACTGTGCGGTAACGCCCTGGTCGCCGGAACGGGTCAAGTCCTGGTACGACGAATTGAGGGCCGCCGCGGCCGGAACCTGACCAGCCCTACTCAGGCCCCGCGCCGACCGCCCGCCGGATCGAGATCATGTAGCCCACAGGATCGGCCGGGAAGGGCGCCGCGGGTGCGGCCATCGACATCCCTTCCGGCAGGAAGTCGCCTCGGCGCGACCGCTGGTGCAGCTCGAGCCGGTCGAGTCCCGTGCGGAACGTCTCGATCAGGCGTTCGGGATCCACGTCGACACCGATGGGGTTCCGTGCGAAGTCGCCGCCCTTCATCCACTCCAGGAGCGCCTCCCGGTTGGGGTAGTTGTCGTACTGGAGTTCGAGACCGTTGCCGTCGGGGTCCTTGTAGTAGAAGGACATCGTGCCGCCGTGATCGGTGCACCAGTAGGGCTCGACTCCTACGTCGCGGAGGCGCTCGTAGGTGGCGAAGAGGTCCTCGGGCCCCGCGTACTGGTAGCCGACGTGGTCGAGGCCTTCCTGGGCTGGTGACTGGTCCTGTGACTGGGGCATGTTGGCGATGGCGATCCGATGGTGCTCCTGGTCGAAGCTGAGCCAACTGAACATCTCGTTCTCGAAGAACGGCTCGCAGCCGAGAACCAGCTTGTAGAACGCGCGCATCGCGTCGAATCGCTTCGTGCGCAGGAAGATGTGGTGGATGTAGCCGGGGCGGATGGTTGCGTTCGAAGACACGATGGACTCCTTCCTGGTCAGGCCGTCGTCACGGCGTTGCGAAGCACGCCGACGCGGTCGGCCTCGAGTTCGACGATGTCGCCGGTGCGGAGGAACTTGCCCTGGAACACGCCGACGCCGGCCGGCGACCCGGTGAGCATCACGTCGCCCGGTTCGAGCTGCATGAAGCGCGAGACGTGCGCCACGCATCGAGCCACCGAGTGCACGAAGTCCGTGGTCCGCTCGTCCTGACGGAGTTCGCCGTTGACCCGGGCCCGAAGGCGGATGTCGAGCGGCTCGGCGAACTCGTCGGTGGTGACCAGCGCCGGCCCCATCGGCTTGAACGTGTCGAGGCCCTTCGCATGGCTCAGGGAGTACTCGGGACCCTCGAAGGACTTGCGCTGGAGGTCGCGGGCCGAGACGTCGTTGGCGAGCGTGTACCCGGCCACGTGCCGCAGCGCGTCGTCTTCCTCGATGGAGGCGCCGCCGACGCCGATCACGGCGGCCAGCTCGACCTCGTAGTCGACCTGGTCGGGCGCGACCGCGGGCAACACGATCTCCTCGCCGGGGCCGATGACGGCGCTTCCGGGCGCCAGGAAGAACACCGGCTCGGACGGCGGCTCGATGCCGCGGGCCTTGAGGAACTCGCGCGTCTCCTCGACGTGGCTGTGGAAGTTGATGCCCATGCCGATGACCTTGCCGGGGCGGAGGACCGGCGCCCGGAGGATGACATCGCCTGGCGCGCTCCGTCGCTTCGCATCCGCATCGCGAACGGCGCCGAGTTCCGGGTCCGCTCGGAGCGCCTGGCCGAGGTCCTCGTACGGGAGGTCGAGGATCTCGAGTTCGCCGCCGGCCGCCTCGCGGGCGATTCCTTCGGTCGTCGTGAACAGTCTCATGAGTCGTCCCTCTGATTGGCAGTCGTAGCGGTGCAGTAGACGGCGGCGAGCGCGGCCTCCAGACCGGCGCTGGGTTCGGAGCTTCCATCCGCGTCTCTCCAGGCGACGTGACCGTCAGGGCGCACGAGGAGGACGCCGTTCGGACCGATGCCGCTGATCGCCTGCCACTCGCCGAGGGGATCGGCCAGCGCCGCGCCGTCGCCGATCGCGTGCGCGGCGAGCCCGAGGGACTCGGCGGCGGCGACCCAGTGCGCGCCCCCGGCGCCGCAGATGACGGTCGGCCGGCACGGATCGACGAGGTCGAGGGTGGAAACCCGGCCGTCCTCGCCTTCGACCCAGGCATGGGGCAGACGGCTGCCCGGCCGGGTTGATGGCACGAAGTCGAAAGTGGATGTCGCGGGCGCGGGTGGCGGGGTCCCGTCCGGAACGAGGGCGCCGCGCTCGTAGTGCTGGCCGAGGTCGAGGCCCAGCATGTCGAAGTGCTCCCTCTGCGCGTCGATTGCCGCCTGGACCGCGCTCCGGCGCTCCTCCTGTTCGGGCAGGCGCCGCAGCTCCTCGCGCGCTTCGTCAGGCGAAAGGCCCGGGTCGACCCGCAGGGCTTCGACCACCTCGATCATCTTCAGGTGATTCGACAGGCTCTGCTCCGCGTTCACCGACGCAACGGGCTGCCGCTCCTGGTCGTAGGTGGCCAGCAGACGGTCGTCGGCGCGCCCTCCGAGCACCGCCGCGATCTTCCAGGCGAGGTTGAAGGCGTCGGCGACGCCGGTGTTCATGCCCATGCCTCCGGTTGGCGGGAAGCGGTGCGCGGCGTCGCCGATCAGGAAGATCCTGCCGTCGCGGTAGCGGTCGGCGACCTGGCAGGTCATCTGCCAGAAGCCGGTCTCCCGAATCTCGAAGTCGGCTTCGGCGCCGACCGCGTCCTCGACGAGCTGGCGGCAGCGCTCGGGTGTGAACGACTCCTGCGGCACCTGTTCCGGATCGTAAGGGTGCATGAAGATCCAGGTCGAGTCGATGTCGTGGGCGATGAAGACCGCGGGCTCGAGCGGATCAAGGTGCCAGTAGAGCAGGCCGGGGTGGCTTTCCACGACGTGGCGCAGATTGCCCTGGACGAACACGGAAAGGTAGCTCTGGACGTGGGCCGGTCCCTCCATCCCGATGCCGAGCGCCCGGCGCACCGGACTCCCCGCGCCGTCGCAGCCGAGCAGGTAGCGACTGCGAATCTCCAGGGTTTCGCCGGTCCTGTAGTCCCGAGCCTGCGACACGACTCCGTTCTCGCTCTGCGTGGCGCTCGTCCATTCGACCTCGAAGTCGATCCGGGCGCCCGCGTCGCCGGCGGCCTCGAAGAGCACGGGCTCCAGCCGATGCTGGGGGATGTTCATCGTGGGCGTCGGCGTCGACGCGAACGTCTTCATGATGCGCTCGGGCGATCCCAGTTGGAGGTCGCCGATCACCGGGCCGGCCAGCGTCTGGACCCAGCGGATCGAGCCCTGGTCCTGGGGTTTCGTGGCGACGGCGACCGTCTTCTCGGCCGGAATGCCGGCGGCCCGGAAGACCTCCATGCTGCGAGCCGAGACGACGTGCGCCTGCGGCGCCGTGTGCAGGCCGGACCGCCTCTCCAGCACCCGGTTGGACACGCCCATCCGGCTGAGGAGCCGGGAGCAGCAGAGGCCGACCGGTCCGGCTCCGACGATCAGCACGTCGACGTCGTTCTCGTGTCGTGTCATCGGTCTCCTTCCTCCTCCACGCGGTAGCGCCGGGCGGAGGGCGCGTCGAAACAGCAGGGCATCACCCGGAGCCCGGGGGCGTCGACGAGGGCGCGCAGCCGCGCCGCGGGTGATGCACTCATGCCGGCCCAGGAACGTAACATCGACCGCTGAACCGGAGGTGCGAACGTGAACCGACGACAGTTCCTCACATCGGGCGCCGCGGCCGGCGTCGTCGCCCTGGTCGGCGGCCCCTCCTCAATCCGCGCCGCCGACGGCGAAGTCCTCCTCGGCTTCGTCGGCGACCTGCTCACCGACCGCGACGATCCGGACGAGGCCTACGCGCCGGTGCGCGATCTTCTCGCCGCGCCGGACGTGCTGTTCGGCAACCTGGAGGGCCCGTACTCCGACAATCCCCGCTCGGTACCCAGCGCCGGGTTGGCCCTCGTCCCGCCGGCGCGCAATCTCGACGTCCTGAGCCGGGTCGGCTTCGACGTGCTGTCGCTGGCCAACAACCACATCCTCGACGGGGGGCGCGAGGCGATGCTCGAGAACCGGCGGCGCCTGAACGAGCAGGGGGTCAGGACCTGCGGCGCCGGCGCCAGCCTCGAGGAAGCCCGCGCTCCGGCGATCCTCGAAGCCGGCGGCGTGAAGGTCGCCTACCTCGCCTACGCCTCGGTCTTCCCCCGCGGCTACGAGGCGCGCGGCAGCCTGGCCGGACTGGCGCCGCTCAGGGCTCACAACTTCTACCAGGACCTGATCGACGACGCCTACACGCCCGGTGCCGATCCGCGGGTCTCGACGGTGCCCGACAGGACGGACCACGAGAACCTGGAGGCCGACATCGCTGCCGCCCGCGAGCAGGCGGACCTGGTGGTCGCCAGCTTCCACTGGGGCGATCACTTCAAGGCCCACCACCTGACCGACCACGAACTGCGCACCGCCCGCCTGTGCATCGACCAGGGCGTCGACATCGTTGTCGGTCATCACCAGCACGTCCTGCGCGGCATGGAGTGGTATCGCGACCGGCCGGTCTTCTACGGACTCGGCCACTTCGTCTTCGACGTTCGGCTGGACCGCTGGCCGGAGGAGATGGTCGCCGCCATGCCGGTCCTCGACGACGATGCCGACTACTACGGCGTGGCGCCGCGCAGAGGCTGGCCGCTGATGCCTCTGCACCCCGAGGCGCGGATGACCGCACTGGGCTACGTCAAGCTCGCGGAGGGGGCGCCCTCGGAGTTCGGCTTCGTGCCCTGCCGGCTGAATCCGGAAGGCGCCGTGCGCGCGGTCGATCCGGAGACACCCGAGGGCCGGGAGGTCGTGGACTACGTCGCCCACGGCTGTCTGAGCCAGAACCTGAACGGTCGCGTGGACAGGACGGGTTACGTCGACGTCGGCGGGCATCGGGGTCTGCGGGTCTTGCCCGCGGAGGAAGGAGCTTGAGCATGGCTGTTCACCGCCACAACCGGTTTGTCGCCGGGATGCCCGGCCGCCGCGTACTACTGGGCGCGGTTCTCCTGAGTGCGGCTCCATGGACGACCGCGGAGGCCCAGACGGAGCGGGCGATCCCCGTGACGGAGACGGTGCATACCGAACGCGCCTTCGAACTGCGACTCATCGATTCCCTGCGCGACTTCGTACCGCACGTCCTGCGTGCCCAGGGCACGCCCGGACTCAACCTCGCCGTGGGCTACAAGGGGAGGCTCATCTGGGAGGCCGGTTTCGGCTACGCGGATGTCGCGAGCGAGAAGCCGATGACGCCAGAGACCGTCTATCACTCCGGTTCCCTGGGCAAGACGTACACGGCCACTGCCGTCATGCAGCTTGTGGATCGCGGGGTCCTGTCGCTCGACGATCCGATCAACGAGCACCTGCCCTTCGATGTGTCTAACCCGCTGGGCGACCGCGACATCACCGTGCACGACCTGCTGACCCATCGCTCGGGGATCTCTGGCGGTGGCGCCCTGGGCGTCTGGCACAAGCCAGTGCCGCTCGCTCAGGCACTCCGGGAGAGCTTCGACTCCGATATGAGCCCCGTCAGTGGTGGCGTGACCCCGTTCTGGGTCGCGCGGGTTGGCGAGCGCTACAACTACTCGAATCCGGGCCTGGCCACGCTCGGCCTGATCGTGGAGACCGCCAATCCGGAAGGGCTTTCGTTTGCCGACTACGTCCAGCAGCACGTCATGGATCCGCTGGGCATGGAGTCGTCCCAGTACCCGCCCGCGCAGCATCGGGACTACGTGCGTCCCGAGATCTGGGAGCAGATGAGCACCGGCTATGCACGGATGGGCGGAGCCCTGATTCCCACGATCCCGCTCTACTTCAGCCACTATCCCGCCGGCGGCGTGCTGGCGAAGCCAGCCGACCACCTGCGCCTGCTCATGGCGATGCTCGCGGGCGGGCGTTACAACGACTACCAGGTCCTCGAGGCTGAAACCGTCGAGCAGATGCTGACTCCCCAGCACGACGAACTGGGGCCGGGCCTCGATCTGGGCCTGGTCTGGCTGCTGCGCGACCATGGTCAGCCGACCATGTCCTTCAGCCACGCCGGCGGCCACATGTTCGGTTGGCGTACCGACGGCTGGGGATGGCCCAGTCTCGACCTTTCCGTGATGGTTGCCTCGAATCAGTGGAGCCTGCCCGACAGCGCTCCCGACGTCTCCCTGATTCCCCCGTTCATCGAGAACTGGATGCTGCACGCGGGTCCGGACTTCGAGGTTTCACCGCCTTCGGAGGAGTGGACGTGGAAGGTCTCCTACGTCCGCGGCGTGGTCTACGCGGCGATGTTCAGGATGTACGTGGGCGTTCCCGGCGAGATGCCCCAGGACGCCCTCGACCATGCACTCAGGTCGACGCGGATGCTCGACGGGGCGCGCCAGGACTGGAACGAGGAAGCGTTCCGCCAAGGTGTCGCCGACATCCGGCGCGCCGGCTTCGGCTACGCCGCGGTCACCGGGTTCTGGTCATCGGACCTGTGCCGGGTGAGCGAGGAGGAAGCCCGGCAGATCATGCGGGAACTGGGCGCCCGCTTCCCGGGCGCAGCCAGCGTGTTGTTCCCGGCGGGGGCCGGCGGCGAGGCAGAGGAGTAGCGTTCGAGGGCGGCTAGTCGTTCAGCCCCGGCAGGGGCGCCGGCTCGTAGAGCTTCGGATCATGGCCGTCGTAGCAGACCCAGCACTGGCCGGTCGCGCCGCCGGTCACTGCCTCGATGACGGCATCCGCGACCTGGGCCGGCGGCATGAGTCGAAGGTCGGCCTCCTTCACGAACTCCTGGGCCTCGGGGCCGAAGATCCCCGTGGCGACTGCGGCCGGGCAGATCGCGTTGAGCGTGATGCCGCGCTCGGCGAGAGACGGTGCGAGCGCGCGAACCAGGCCGACCACGGCGTGCTTGGTCATCGTGTAGACGGGGTCCACTTCCCACGTTGCCAGCCCGGCAACCGAGGCCGTGACGACGATCGCTCCGCCGCCCCGGTTCTCCAGCGCTTGCACGGTCGCACCCACGCCGAAGACGACGCCGTCGACGTTGGCTCCCATCGCCCGGCGGTAGGCGTCCGCCGGCATGGCGGCGATGTCGAAGGCGGGGAAGTCACCCCCGGCCGCCGGATAGGTCGTCACGCCGGCGTTGAGATGAACCAGATCGAGCCCGCCGTGGGCACTGACGATCCCGGACACGACGCGCGTCCAGGCGTCTCGGTCGCTGACGTCGAGATGCGCGAACTCGCCGCCGACCGCGTCCGCGACGCCCTGCCCCGCGGCTTCGTCGATGTCCGTGACGACGACATGGGCGCCGCGGGCGGCCAGCGCCTCGCAGGTGGCCCTGCCGATTCCGGACGCGCCGCCGGTGACGAGGCAAATCCTGTTGTCGAAGTCAGCCATGGTTCGCACCCTCTTCGGCGCCGGAGCCGGCCCAGATGAGGCTCGGGTCGTCGTCGCCCAGGGCGTTGACCCTACGCCGCCAGCCGAGATCCGGTCCAACCAGGGCGATGACCACGAGGCCGGCGACCGCCCAGCCGACCGGCCCGATCATCCCGCCGTACGAGCGGCCCACGAGCTGCTCGGCGCCGAACATGTTGCCGACGTGGTTCAGGACGCCGTGGATGAGGATGGCCGGGATGACGCTGCCGCCAGCGGCATTGACGAAGTAGAAGGCGACGATCGTCATGCCGATCGTCGACAGGAAGAAGATCAGGTGCCACTGCACCAGGGCGGCCAGAGTCTGCTGGCCGGACAGGATCCCCGGGATCTCGCGCGGGAAGTGCCACAGCGCCCAGAGGACGCCGAGCACGACGCAGGCAACCAGGGGGTTGTTCCACTTGCGGACGAGCAGCGGCAGGGCGTAGCCGCGCCAGCCTAGCTCTTCGAGGAGCGCGCCCTGGTTGAGGAAGCCCGCGACGAGCAAGGTGACGACGAAGGTCCGCCAGTCCAGGAGCCCGATGTGGGCGACCGCGTTCTCCACCCTGGCGGGGTCGCCGAAGAGCTGCTCGACGATCAGCAGACTGCTCACGAAGGTCACCAGGAAGCCGACCAGGATGGCGTAGAGCTGCGCGCCCTCCCGCAGGCTCACGTTGCCCCGGATGGGGCGGTAGAGACCGACCAGGGCGCGCAGCCCGAGCCGCTTCCAGCCGATCCCAACGATCAGCAGCGCCGCCAGCGTCGGCGCGAACGGGAACGAGAACATGGGCAGCAGGATCGGCATCTTGCTGGCGGCCGCCTGCATGTACAGCAGGACGCTGTCGCCGTGGTGGTGGAGGATCGGGTGCGCCGCGCGCGCCGCGTCCCGGTAGCCCACGAACTCGCCGTAGGCGCTGTAGTCGGGTCCGCGTTCCCCCTGTAACACGAGTTCGACCGTCATCAGGTAGATCCAGGCCAGCAGGCCGATCAGCACGGTCGCGGCGTAGAAGGTCCAGAAGGGATGACGTCGGATGAAGTCTCGCATCGGTCCCCCTAGCGAAAGTGCTCCGCGACCCGCGCGATCAACGGGTGATGCCAGCCGGCGGGGGCGCCGGCCTGATTGACCGTGCCGGCGAAGTAGATGCCGGCGTCCTGGTCGCAGTCCATCTTCGCCCCCCAGGCGCCGGAGTGCCCCCACAGCTCGCCGCCGGGGTAGCGCGTACGGAACAGGCCGAGCCCGACGCCGATCCGCGGCTCGGCCAGGCCGGCAGGCCGGATCCAGGCGGTCATGTCCCTCAGTATTCGACGCGAGCCTTGCAGTCGGTGCTCCGCCAGGGCGCGCTGAAACCGTACGAGGTCGCGGGCGGTCGTGACCAGGCCGCCGCCGCCCCAGTCGAAGGAGAGGTCCTTGCCGGAACTCAGCATCGGTATGCCGAAGGCGTGGATGTCCGACTCGGGTTGGCGGCGGGGACCGAGCGGTGGATCGTCCCGGTAGGCGAGGTAGCTGTCCCGCAGATCGCAGGGCACGAAGATTCGGTCGCTCAGGTTGGCGTGATAGCTCTCGCCGGTCACCCGCTCGACGAGCAGCGCCAGGAGGACGAAGGCGGTGTCGCTGTAGTGAAACGCCCTGCCTGGCTCGGACAGGGCCTCGGTGATTCCCGGCTGCGACAGGTAGAAGTTGATGACACCCCGTTCCTCGGTCGTGTCGCCGTCCGGCAGCCAGGGTGACCACGCGGCGGTGAAGTTGCGGGACGCATCGCTACCGATGATCGACCCGGGCGCCGGCCGTCCGAGCTCCTTCGACGTCCGGGAGCCGTCGTCGACAAAGGCGTCCCGGAATCCCGAAGTGTGCGACAGCATGTGCCGGAGCGTGACGTTGGAGAAGACGGACTGCCCGCCGCGAGTAAGGAGGCGCTCCTGGACCTCGTCGGGGAAGACCCCGAACTCGACGTAGCGGGCGTCCACACCTTCGGGGCCGAGCGCGCCTTCGTCGGCGAGTCGCACGACGAGCAGCGCGGTCATCGACTTGCTGACGCTGGCGGTGTGAAAGCGATGGTTCGCCGTCATCCCTTCCCCGGTATCCGTGCGCGCGATGCCGACCGCATGCTCGTAGACAAAGCCCTCCGCGGGCGCCTCGATCCGGGCCACGGCGCTCTCGGCACCGGACCGCAGCAGACCTTCGAGTAGCACGTCGAGCTCGTCTTCAACGCCGGTGGGGGTCTGTTGGAACCGGGTGGTTTGCCCTTCGCTTCTCATCCTCCTGTCATCTTCTCTACGCGAGCCGTTCGAGGAAATCTCTGGGACTCATCACGACAATCCCGTAGTAGCGCGGCACATCGAGCAGATCCCGATCGCCGCGGATCACACAGTCGGCTCCCGCCGCTAGTGCGCAGGCGGGGAACTTGTCGTCGTCCGGATCCCGGGAAACGGGTTCCGGAAACTGCGTCGGGTCCACGAGAGTCGTTGATACGGCCAGGAGTTCCAGAGCCGGGCCCAGATCGACGCGCTGGAAGCAAGCCGCTAGCCCCTCGCCGACCTGAACATACTCCTCGATGATCTCCCGGGATAGAACGACTTCCGCCCTGCCGTTCCGCCACGCTTCGAGGAGACTCCCCGGCGTGCCCCCAAAGAAGACCCCGGACACGAACACACGCGTGTCGAGGACGACCTTCACCGCGAGCGAACGGCCGCGATCGCCGCGGCCACGTCCGATTGCTTCATGCCGGCGCGAAGCGCGTCTTTGCGCGCTCGCTTCATGACCTCGTCGAACTCGCGCATCGACGGTGCGACGATCGGCTTGAGCACGATCGTGTCACCTTCCCGATGACCACGAACTGGACACCGGCCTCGAGTCCCAGCCTCGTCCGGATGGCATCGGGTATGACGACTTGGCCCTTGGAGGACATTCTCGTCGTCCGGCTCTCGGACATGGCTGGGACGTTACCAGTAGGACGGACGCTAGCCGGCGATCCATTGGAGATAGGCGGCCTCGGAGGCTCGACATGTACGCGGTGGATCGAATGTGCCATGATGTCGTTAGATTTCCGGGACGGATGACGGCGATATGCACGGGCAGACCTACCGCGGTTCTCCCGGTTTCTGGGTCGAAGTCGTCAAGCAGAAACCTGGCTTGTGGAGCCGAAGCAAGCAGTCGTCAATTCCGGCGGCCTGTCGTGTGCGCACGCCACTCCCGGGCGTAGTGATCTAGTCCCGTTCTCACCAACTTATCCTGTTCAAGTGAGAACAGGCCGCGGAGGAGGCGCTTGGCGTCTGGACTCGGCTCCAGATTGCTAGCCGAGTTGGAGTCCATCAAGAAACGAACAAGAGTCCATTCCACGGGATGGTTCTCGTAGTCAAGGTCCTCGACGGGCGTGCTCTGAATCATGGAGAGGAACTGCGTCAACTCGGAACGCACTTCCTCCTCAAGTGGTTCGGCGATTTGTGGAAACCTGCCAGACCACACTAGATACTCGCTTGCAGCGAAGAAGTGATCGTCGGAATCTCGACGCTCCTCGATAACGCCTAGGGAGAGACCTCTTCCCGCCAGCACGACCAGAAGAGTCTCTGCGCTCAGGTCCGAGGATACGACGGCGTGAGAGTGAAGCCGTTCGATGACTTGAGTTGCAAAGGCAACGCTGGGCGTGCCTGAACTTGGGTTTACGGACTCTCGGAGAAACTCGACTGCGGCATCTGTCGGTTCCCGCTCCTGCATCAAGCGCAAGGCGCCCAGGGTCTTCAGTGCCTCGTTCTGTCGCCGGAGCCACCGCTGTGCATCTTGCCGGTCCAAGCTTGGAACAATCGCGTCAAGGAGGGCGAGGTTGTTTGAGAGGAACGGTTCGGCGGCCAGGAACTCAAGTTCCTCATCGTCGAACCGTGCGGTCGTTTCGCGGAACAGACGTATCCAGAACCCTACCGCGTCGTTTAGGATCCGGCTCTCCTCGATGTCAGTCCTTTCGCCCGTGGAGCGGCTCGTTGCGATCCGATGCTGCGTACGGGCGTGCGCGAACTCGCTCAGGACTGCGGGTAGACCTGAGGGCATGACTTTGAGCAGAGTGTTCAGGAGTACCTCCTCCTCACCTTCGGCTGAGAGTGTCCGGCGGTGGATTTCACCGTTGACCGGATTCTCATACGTCAGTGTGTAGCGCCGTGCAGCCAACACGTCAGAGAGAAGGAGCCGTCCGGCGAACGTCACAGCGCTCATCGGGGAGATGGCCTCAGTGTCGACAAGTGCCGTCAGAGCTTGTGCTCTGACGAGAACGTCACCGGTGGGGTCCAAGGCGACGGGCACAAGTTCCTTGACGTACTCGGCGCGCTTGAAGCCGAGTTCTGTGCGTTGGCGGACTTCGTTGTAGCTACGAACTTCGCGGGTCTTCCATAGGTCATAACCGAAGAACGCAAAGGCGAGAACCGCACCGATGACGAGCTTGTCGAGTACAAGAAGGAGGAGCTTCCCGCGGAGAGTCTCCGGGTCGGTTAGGAAGATACGGTCTAAGTTCATTCAAGTACGGGAGCGTTGGCGGACCACCTTTCGGCGACCCTTGGCGGTGGCGAAGTGCTTGGCCGACGCATAGGTCTCTGGCGGTTTTGAGTAACGAGTCTTCAGAGGGGGTGTTCGTCCACGGGTCCTTCGAGAAGCTGATGTAGCGGGAGCCTGGCCAGTTATCTGGCTCTTCTTGGGACGGCCCCATTCAGCGGTCCGCGGCACCGGGATTCCGAAACCTGACGTGCTTGACCAAATGGTCGAAGAAACCGTCGAATTCCAGTGGGTCCGAGCAGAGCCTGGGGCCGTGAGCAAAGTCCACTTCGGCCAACACGAACCCCTCGAAAGTGCCTGTCGCCCAAGCGGGCGGCGCTCGATGCGATAGCTGTTGTAGCCGAGATCTCAGCAGTTCCAGCCAGGTTGAATCATGCTTCGTGGAGAACGAGTCCTGGCTTCGATCGAAGACCATGATGTAGCCGATCACGATTTCCGGCGAGTGAAGTTGGGCGTTCGCGACTTCTCCGATCAGGTCGTCGATGCGGTTTGGCACCGTGCCAGGGATGTTCCTGAGCAGGGACTTCAGCGAGATGCCGAGCCGGGCCTTGCCTGCGTGGTGCCAGGCGACGTCCCACTGCTTGACCCGACCGAAGCCCTCGACAGGGACTTCGGCGCCTACGCCACCCAAGCCACGGGCTTCGAGCTCCTGAACGCAAAAGTCAGCCAAGCGGCTGAGCCTGGCCGGCGAGGTCGTTTTCTCCTCGATGACTGCGACGCGATAGAGGTGCTCTATCGCCTCCTGAACCGAAAGGGGCACGTTCTCGACTCGGTTCGGTGTCAGCGAGTCTCCACCGAGGCGCACTCGGTCGTGTGGGTCACGACCTCTACGTGGCTGAACATGTGGGCAGCCTGCTCAGAGAGTCTGCGCGCTGAGGCCTCGAAGTAGGCCCGCTCCACCTCGACGCCGACGCTGTTGCGCCCCCACTTGGCCGCGGCCGCTTGGGTCGTTGCGGTGCCCATGAAGGGGTCGAACACGGTATCGCCGGCGAAGCTGAACATGCGGATCAGGCGCTCAGCGATCTCCAGCGGATAGGGAGCTGGGTGGTGCCGAGTAGAGGCCCCCCCAACGCCCTCCCAGACCTGGCGGAACCAACGGTGGTGGAGCTCTGCCGGGATCAGGCTCAGGACCTTCGCCGCAGGCGTCGGACGGCGGTACCCACCGGGCTTCCGCTGCATGAGGATGAACTCGATGTCGTTCTTGATGACTGCGTTCGGTTCGTAGGGTTTGCCCAGGAACGCACCGCTGCCCCCGACCTCGAACGCAGCGTTGGCGATCTTGTGCCAGATGATCGGCGCCAAGTTGTCGAAGCCGATGCGCCGGCATCGCTCCTGAATGGAGGCGTGAAGGGGCACCACGCTGTGCCGACCGTGCCTTCGCCGCGACAGGCACACGTCGCCGACGACACAGACCAGACGGCCACCCGGCACGAGCGCTTCGTGGCACCGCCGCCACACCTTGTCGAGCTGGTCCAGGAACTCCTCGTAGTCCGCCACCCAGCCCAGTTGACCCTCCGAGTCGGGGTACTCCTTCAGCGTCCAGTAGGGAGGCGACGTGACGACTAGGTGGATCGACTCCGGCGTGAGCGGGGGACTATGGCGAGAGTCGCCGCAGTACAGATCGTGGCGGGTCGGTACCTCGGTCAGCCGAGCTTCGATCTTGGCTGTGGCCTTCGGGTCCTTGGCCAGCCTCGGCAGATCCCGGCGCGGATTCTCGAGCGTCGTCCAGCACTTCGGCACTAGGGCCGAGAGCGGATCGCCCGTTGCGGCAGCGATCTGGACCGGTGCGGGGCTCATCCGTCCGACAGTACCACCTGGCTCGTGCTCGGAACGGCTGCCCACCGACGACTGCCCTGTCGTACGGTCGCGCCGCTCGCTACCCCGGCCCGCGGTCGCTGGCGCTGTGGAGAACCGTGCCGCCTGGCGCCCAGCCGGCCACAGATGGCATAAGCGCTCCCCGCACTCTCCGCCATCGGCCACAGGGGCTGGTACTCAGAGGCGGTTTCGGTGACCGTAGGCTGGTCGTAGCTCTGTAGTTCTACTCTCCCAGGAGTCTCTTTGCGTTCTCAACCAGGGCGATTCCCGAGTTCACGCCGCCGACGAATGCAAGGACGGTCTTGATAATCCCGAGCAGCCGCCTTAGTTGCTTCGAGCCAGGGGAGCCGGCCTTGACCGTCTGTTGATGTCGCCAGGTCGTGTAGGCCACGTCCATGACCAGTCGATCCTGATCTGGGACTCCTGATCGGTGGTCGACAATTGCTCTCTCCATTCTTCGCAAGGCATCGAAGATGGCCTCTCTGAGCTCTTCGGCCAGCTTCATGTCGGCAATCTCCTGGCGGAACTCGACGATTCTGTGGATCAGAGCTGAGACCTCGTCGTCACCGCTCTTGCCCGCGACATCGACAACTATCGCACATGCGTGGAGCATCTCCATGTGGTGGCCGTTCAACCGGGACGCCACATGGTGGACGGGGTTCTCGGGCGCAAGACCGGCGAAGAATGAGTCGGAGCTACTCTTCCATTGACACAGAGTTTGCGCTTTCTCCACCCCCACCGCCGACCTGACGGCAAGCATCGCCGTATCAGGAAAGCGCCGGGATTGATCCAACATGTCTGTCAGTGAAATCCCCGCGGTTTCCTCAACTTGACCAAAGTAGTGTGCCAGGACATTGTCTATTCTCGTGCTGTTGGGGTTGTGTTGCTGAAAGAAAGAAAAGAAATCGAATAGGCGTTGAGCTGGGTTGGGAAGGTTGTCTGTCATGGTTCAATGCTCAGGCGAGTGACCTCATCGTTAGGTTGATATGACGCGTTCGGCGTGTTTCGTTGCCCCGTTCGGTAGAGCGACTGGAGGACTCCTCTAGCCGACCACGATATCGAGTTGGCGCGGCTGGACAAGCAGCTGAGGAGACGGCCGGCGCCGGCGGGGCGCTAGCCCTTGACGTACCGGGCCTTCAGCGCGAGCGAACGGCCGCGATCGCCGAGGCGACGTCGGATCGCATCATGCCGGCAAGACGAGCCCCCCGACGCGCTCGCTTCGTGACGTCGTCAAACTCGTGCTTCAAGGAAGCGAGCACGATCCTGTCCGCCTGCCCGCCGCCCGCGTTCTCGAAGTGAGGCTCCAACGTGGTGCGGGCGGTATGCGCATGGTTGCGGGAGGAGGTCTTGGTCGTTCGGATGTCGGCCATGGGCAGGACTCTACCCGCAAGTGCCGCGACGGCGCGCCGCCTCGGTGACCGTGAGGCCGCTCGCTTCGATTCAGTCGAAGCTCCCGGTTTCACTGGGATGAGGGGGGGTTCAGGATGGCCGTCATGTCGGATCTGCTGCCTGGTGAGTGGTAGTCGGCGAGGCCCACGTCGACCGGCTCGCCGTCCTCGAACCGGAAGACGAGGCGCCGGTTGTCGCTCACGCGGATGCTCCAGCAGCCGGCCCGGTCGCCCTTGAGCGGGAGATGTTGAGTCGCCTCACTCGCCGCGGTTGAACACGAAGTAGTCGTGCGAGGCCCGCGCGATCTCCGCGATTACCGGTTCCATCGCCTCGTTGGATGGCAACCTGGACTCCTTGACGAAGACGACCGAAATCACGTGACCCGCGTCGCCCGGCAGGGTGATGACGCCCACGTCGTTGGTGGACTCGCCGATCGTGCCGGTCTTGTGGGCGACCGGAGTGTCCGGCGGCAGCGCTCCCGGAATCCGGTTCTCGCCGGTTTCGCAGCGGGCCATGATGTCGATCAGCAGGGCCGAACTCTTCTCGCTGAGGATCTCCCGCTTCCAGATCTTCCGGAGAAGAGTGGCCATCGCGCGGGGCGTTGCGGTGTCGCGTGGATCGGAGTTGAACGACTCGTTCAGCTCGGTCAGTCGGGGCTCGTCCAGTTGACTCGAGTTCCCTTCCAGAATGAGGCGGTTGTACTCGGCTGGCGGCATCGGCCTGGCGACGGTGGCGTCGTCCCGACCCAGGAAGTTCGCGATCAGCGCCCGGGTCGTCCGATCGACGCGGATCCCCTCGGCGCCGGACGCCTTCATCCGCGCGGTGATGGCTTCGGCGCCGCCGGCCTCTCGAAACAGCAGGTCGGTGGCGATGTTGTCGCTGATCCGCAGCATCAGGCCGAGGACGTTCTGGATGGTCAGGCGAGAGCCGGGCGTGTCGAAGAAGTCGCTGAGAGCGCCGTAGGTGACGACGTGATCGCTGGTCTGCATCGTGATCAGGTCGTCGAGCGACCGCTTGCCCTCGTCGACCTGCGCGAGGATCTCGACGGCGATCGGCACCTTGTAGGTGCTCGCCATCGGGAAGCGCTCGTCGGCGTTGAGCAGTACGCCGCGACCGGACTCGAGATGGATCGCGGCGACTCCCACCGTGCCGAGGCTGGCTTCGGCGAGACGTTCGATCTCGGCGCCCAGGTGCTTCAAGTTGGGATCGTCGCCCAGGATCTCGAGGCGTTCGGAGGCCGAAGCCGGTGCGGCGGCCAGGGCGACAACGGTGCACACGAGCAGGCAGGGACGGGAGAGGTGCAATCGAGACATCGGATCTCCTGATGATCAGGCGGCGCCGCGAGTCGGCGAAACTGGTATAGGACTGTAACCAAACGAGAACGGGCCGGGGCGCGGAACGCGAGCCGGCCGTGGCCAAGTTTCAGGGACCTTGGGAGGAATGAAGAGAATGGAGATACGACGCGCCGTCCTGCCGGCGGCGATGCTCATCGTGCTCGCGGGGACGGCGGTTGCCGTTGCGGCGCAGGACGAGGTGCCCGCCTCGGCCTACGACCGCGCGGCGAAGATGCTCGGCGTCGCGTCGCTGATCTTCAACGAGACGGTGACGCCGCACTGGATCGGGGACGGCGAGGCGTTCTGGTATCGCAGCGACGACCGTGACGGCCACCGGTTCTGGCGGGTCGATCCGCTGGCGAGCGACGAGCGGCGGCGTGCGGCCTTCGATCACGCCCGACTGGCGGCGTCGCTGAGCGCGCTTCGCGACGAACCGGCGGATCCGCTGGCCCTGCCCTTCGAGAGCATCGACCTGTCGAGCGAGGGCGAGGTGTCCTTCCAGATCCCGGGCGCGAAGGGGCCCGAGTCGTTCCGGTGCACCGTCGACGGCGCCCAGTGCTCGCGCGTCGAGACGCCGGCCGCCCCGGCGGAGGAGGAGGATGAGAAGAAGACGCCGCCCTTGCCGTCCCCCGACGGGGTCTACAGTCTCGTCGTACGGGACCACGACCTCTACCTCGTCACCACCGAGAGCGGCGAGGAGCGCCGCCTGACCGACGACGGCGTGGCGCACCACGACTACGCCTCGCATCCCGAGGCGCGCCTCTCGATGGTTACCGAGAAGCGAGCCGGCATCGTGCCGCCGCCCTCGGCCCTGTGGTCGCCCGACGGCGAGACACTGCTCACCGTGCGCCTCGACCAGCGCGAGGTGGGCGAGATGCACGTCCTGCAGACCACCGACCTCGGCGACAGCGCCCGGCCCGTCCTGCACACCTTCCGCATGCCGATCCCCGGGGACGACGGCGTGCCCTGGAGCGAGTTGCTGCTCGTCGACGCCGGGAGCGGCACGGTGAGGGCGGTCGAGACAGAGCGGGTCCACACGCCGTTCATGGCGCTGGCCGACCTGGGTCAGCTCTGGTGGAACGACGACGGTTCGAAGGCGTACCTGCTCCGCCGGCCTCGCGGCGCGCGCTCGATGCGGCTCGAGGAGATCGACGCTGCGACCGGCTCCGCACGCACGCTGGTGGCCGAGACCTCCAGGCACCATGTCGAGCCCGTCCTTCTGATCGGCACGGGCAAGCCCAACATCAGGGTGCTCGAGAGCGGCGAGGTGCTCTGGTACTCGCAGCGTGACGGCTGGGCGCACCTCTACCTGTACGGCAGCGACGGCGATCTCGTCCGCCAGGTGACCCGGGGCGCCTGGGTGGTGCGAGACCTCGTGCACGTCGACGAGGCGTCGCGCACGGTCTACTTCACGGCTGCGGGCCTGGATACGGCCGTCGATCCCTACCTGCGTACCTTCGCCCGCGCTTCGCTCGACCGCACGACCTCGCGGCCCGAGATCCTCACACCCGAGCCCGGCGACCACACGGTGACGGCCTCGCCCGGCGGCAAGTCGTTCGTCGACCAGTGGTCGCGCATCGACCAGCCGCCGCGGTCGCGGGTCCTGCTGCCGGATGGCCGCGTCGCGGTGGAGCTCGAGACCGCCGATTTCGAGTCGCTGGTCGAGCTCACCGGCCTGCCGGTGCCCTTCACGGTCAAGGCGCGGGACGGCAAGACGGACATCTACGGCAACGTCTTCTTCCCGCCCGGCTTCGACCCGGAGGACGCCAGCGCCAGCTACCCGGTGATCGACGGCATCTATCCCGGGCCGCAGGTGCATCGGGTGACCAAGAACTGGCACGACCCGACGCTGTTCCTGAGCTACGACCTGGCCCTGGCGCAACTCGGCTTCGTCGTGGTCACGGTCGACGGCTTCGGCACGCCGCTGCGCTCCAAGGCCTTCCATGCGCGCTCGGAGGGGAACCTGCAGGAGGCCGGCGGTCTCCCCGACCACCTGGCGGCCATCCGCCAACTCGCTGTCCGGTATCCGCAGATGGACCTCGACCGGGTCGGCGTCTACGGCCACTCCGGGGGCGGTTTCGCCTCGGCGCGCGCCATCTTCGCCTACCCGGAGTTCTACAAGGTGGCCGTGTCGTCGGCCGGCAACCACGACCAGCGCGGCTACATCCAACTCTGGGGCGAGTCCTACCACGGTGACCCGGAGACGGTGAGCTACGAGGAACAGGCCAACGCCTCGATCGCCCACCAGCTCGAAGGCAAGCTGCTGCTCGCCTACGGCGCCCTGGACGACAACGTGCCGCCGGCGCTGACGCTGCAGGTCATCGAGGCCTTGACGAAGGCGAACCGGGACTACGACCTGATCGTCCTGCCTTCGGGCAACCACGGGTTCATGTCCGACCCGTACTTCCTTCGCCGCAGTTGGGACTACTTCGTGCGCCACCTCGCGGGCAGGGAGCCGCCCGCGGACTACTCGCTGGAACCTCCCGGCTCGTAGAGCTCGTCCCGGAGTATCAGGCGGGGGCGGTGTGTGAAGGCGGCTACCGCCCCCAGACCTCCTCGAAGACGCGGAGGTAGTTCTCGCCGAGGAACTTGCGGATCGTCTCGTCGCTGTGGCCGCGACGGACCAGTTCCTCGGTGATGGCGGGGACCTTGCCGATGTGCTCCAGGCCCTTCGGCGCGAGTTCGATGCCGTAGTGGTCGCTGCCCATGCCGATGTGGTCCGGGCCCATCACGTCGAGCGCGGTTTCGATGTCGTCGACGACCTCGGACAGGTTGCGGTGGGTGATGTGGATCAGCCCCAGCACGCCGCCGTTCTCCGCGATCGCTTCCAGCATCTTGCGGTCGCGGGGCAGTTCGAGGCGGGTGCGGGGGAGGGTGCCTCCGCCGAGGCGGGACTCCGGGTCGCTGTTGGGGAACATGGTGGGCGTCGTGTGGGAGAGGATGACCGGGCGGTCGACCCGGTCGAGGATCTCCCAGAAGCCGCGCTCGCCGATGTGCACCAGGTCGACGACGATGTCGAGTTCCGTCATCCGGTCGATGAGGGCCTTGCCGGCGGCTGTCAGACCGCCCTGGTCGTCGGCGGCCCAGCAGCCGTCCGCGTAGATGTTGCGGCGGGTGTGGGTCAGGCTCGCGACCCGCAGGCCGAGCTTGTAGTAGAGATCGACGAAGCGCGGGTCCGCGCCCAGCGCCTCGCAGCCCTCGAAGGACAAGACGAGCGCGACGCGGCCGTCCTTCTTGGCCTGGCGGATCTCGGCCACCGAGGTGGCGAGCACCAGGTCGTCGAGCCGCTCGACCTCGTGGTGCAGGTTCCAGGTCATCTCGAGCCCGCGGTGCAGCGGGCTGTTGAGCTGCTCGTCGTCGAGGTAGACCGCGCAGAGCTGCGATGTGATGCCGCCTTCCCGCCAGCGTGGCAGGTCGTACTGGCCCATGCACCCGAACCAGACGGTGTGGGCCGACATCCCGAACTGGGCGAAGGGGCCGATGTCGAGCCCGAGCGGCGGCTGCCAACCCTCGGCGTCCGGGAGTTCGACCCCCTGATCGAGCTTCACCTTGCCGTCGCTGACGGGGATCAGGATGTCGCAGTGACCGTCGATGACGATCGATTCGCGGTGAAGAGCGGCTGCTCGCTCAGAAAGCTCCACGAGTGTCCTCCTTGCGTCGTGCGGCGTAGGCGACCGAACGCTCAGTGCGACAGCGCGAGGCCGCTGAGCAGGGTGGTCGCCGCGGCGCGCCGCTTGCCGTCCTCACCGATCGTCGCACCGACGACGTAGCCGCGCGGCGCCCGTGAGTCGATGCCGGCCGGCACCACCTTGATCTGGAGCCCGAGCCCGCGCGCCGCCTCGAGCAGCTCGGGAGAGAAGTCGCCTTCGATGACCTGGGTGCTGGGCGAGCCCATGGGGCCGAATGCCGGCAGGTGCGGCGAGGGAGCGTCGATCGCCTGCTTGATGTCCATCTCCCAGTCGAGCAGGTTCAGGAGCACGCTGATCGTCTTCTGATGCAGGCCGGAGCCGATGGAGGCGAGGGCGGCCACCGGCTTGCCGTCGCGCAGGACGATCATCGGCTCGGTCGGGTCGGGGAGGCGCTTGCCGGGGCCGGTCTCGGCGATCAGCGCCTGCTGGAAGGACGCGGAGTCGGGGATCGAGATGCCGTCGACGAAGATCGCCGTGTCGCCCCAGGCCGAGGTGTTGATCGTGTGGACCACCGCGGCGACGTTGCCCCAGGTGTCGATGGCGACGATGGCGTCCGAGTGCTTCGGGTCGACCGGCGTGGGAACCCTGGTCAAGGGAGCGATGCCCGACTGCATCCTCTCCCAGAGCCCCGCGGCGTTCTCCTTGGCGGTTCGGCCGGCCAGGGTGGCGTCGAGGTCGCCGTAC
Source organism: Thermoanaerobaculia bacterium (assembly GCA_965116955.1). Lineage (GTDB taxonomy): Bacteria > Acidobacteriota > Thermoanaerobaculia > Multivoradales > Multivoraceae > Multivorans. The sequence goes on from OZ220742.1 coordinate 1,953,665, forward strand.
AGCGTGCGGCGCATCGGCTCGGGCAGGAAGACGAGGCTCATCAGATTCGTCATCTGGTTGACCCAGAAGAAGGCCTCCGGCGACTTCGCGTAGTGACCCATGTCGCGCAGCCCGGCCACCTCGGCGAGGTTGAGCACCTCGGCCACGTGGACGCCGCCCTGGGCCGGCAGGCCGTGGCCGTAGACGTCGAAGCCGTGGTAGGTGGAGTGCACCGGCTCCGCGACGAGGGCCTCGTAACTCCGCATGTCTTCCATCGAGAGCTTGCCGCCGTCTCGCTTGACCGCCTCGACGAGTCGTTCGGCCCAGGGACCGCGGTAGACGTAATCGATCCCCTGGTCGGCGACGGCGCGGAGAGTCGCGGCGAGTTCCGGCTGCCGCAGGAGATCCCCCTCGCCGAGAAAGGCGCCGTCATCGTCGGTGAAGATGCGGCGGGTCGCGGGCAGGCGGGAGAGCGCCTCCTTGCGCCGCGCGATCATGCTCGTGTGGATGGAGCCGAGCAGGACGCCGTTCTCCGCGTAGTGGATCGCCGGTTCGAAGAGGCTGGCCCACGGCAGCTTCCCGAAGCGGTCGTGCGTGGCGCCGAGGCCGCCGAAGAACCCCGGCACGAGGGCGGTGCGGCCGCTCGGCTGGTGCTTTGCACCGATGGTCGTCGAAGTGGGGATTGTCATCGGCTCTGTCTCGCCGCGGACGGTGTCGTAGGCGCCGTTGACGTTGAACACCTCGCCGCTCTCCGCCTCGTAGTAGACGAGGTTGAAGATCCCGGCGTAGCTCACCCAGGCGCCGCCGGCCAGGGAGATCTGGGTGAGCGCGGTCGCGATCACGGCGTCGGCGGCGGTGCCGCCCTGGCGGAGGACCTCGAGGCCGGCCCTGACCGCCGCCGGTCCGGTGGTGCCGCTGATCACGCCGTGTTCGCCTTCGGCCAACGGCTTGTCGGTCTCGAAGAAGGCGTTCAGCTCCTCGAGCGCCTCGCGGTCGCTCCAGTTGGCCGGACTGAGGTCGACCGCCGCCTCGTCGGCCGCGCCGGCGAACGCGGCAGGTGTGGCGAGGACGAACCAGGCGGCGAGGAAGAGTGCGCGGAGACTTTTCTTGGTCATCGTCTTCGGAGCTTACGCCGACCGCGACGCCGAAGCGTGCATCCAGCGCACGAGCAGAGGCGTCAGCGCGCCGAGCACCGCCGCGACGAGCAGAGCCAGGAGCCCGATCCGGGTGTAGACGCTGCCGTACGTGGAGAGCGCCGCCTCGAAGTCGACAACCTCTCCGCCGACGGTCGTGGCGCTCGTGAGCCGGGCGATCAACCCCGAGATGTAGCTCGAGGCCGCGTAGGCGAGCATGAAGGACCCCATCATCGTCGAGACGATCTTCTTCGGCGAGAGTTTGGTCACCATCGACATGCCGACCGGCGCCAGACAGAGCTCGCCGGTCACCATCAGCAGGAAGGTGAGGGCGAACCAGATCAGCGCCACCTTGCCGTCGTCCGGCCGCAGGGCGCTGCCGAGCACCAGCACCAGGAAGGCGAGGCTGATCTGCACGATCGCGAGGATGAACTTGACGGGCGTCGACGGTTCCCGGCCGCGCCGGCCGAGCGCGATCCACAGCCAACTGAACAGCGGCGCCAGCGCGATGACATAGATCGCCGGCAGGGACTGCAGCGTGGAGGCCGGAATCTCGATCCCGAAGAACTCGCGGTCGACCATGCGGTCGGCGAAGAGGTTGAGCGAGCTGCCCATCTGCTCGTAGAAGGCCCAGAAGCCGATGGTGAAGGCGACCAGGACGGCGCAGGCCAGAAGCTGGTCGCGTTCGGTCCGGTCGCAGTGTCGCAGCGCGTAGTAGAGGACGAAGAGGCCCAGCGCCGCGCCGGTGGCCGACAGCAGGCCGCCGACGACCGGCGGGTGCTGGAGCACCCACCAGACGCCGCCAACGAGGCCCAGGCTCGCAAGGTAGATGGCGGCTTCGCGGGAGAGTCCGGGGAGCACGCGCTCCTTCAGCTCTTCGGGCCGCGGCGGATCCGCATGTCCGCGGAGGTACTTCTGGCCCCTCAGGTAGAGGAGCAGTCCGGCCAGCATGCCGACGCCGGCGAGACCGAAGCCGTAGCGCCAGCCGTAGGTCTGGCCCAGCCAGCCGCAGAGCAGGGGCGCGACCGCCGCGCCCAGGTTGATCCCCATGTAGAAGACCGTGAAGCCGGAATCCCGGCGCGGATCGCCTTCCTCGTAGAGCGCGCCGACGACGGTGGACGCGTTCGTCTTGAGGAATCCGACGCCGGTCGCGATCAGCGCGAGCGCCAGGTAGAACAGACTCAGGTGGAACTCGCTGCGCTCGACGACGAGCCCTCCGGCGGACGAGACCTCTTCCGCCGCCGGCCCCTCGATCGTCATCAGGAAGTGACCGGCGACCAGCAGCAGGGCGCCGAAGGTGACTCCCTTGCGCGGACCGAGCCAGCGGTCCGCCACCGCGCCTCCGAGCACCGGCAGGAGGTAGACCATCGACGCGTAGACGCCGTAGAGCACGAAGGCCCGGCTGTCGCTGAAGAGGAAGTGCTGCGTCAGGTAGAAGATGAGCAGCGCCCGCATCCCGTAGTACGAGAAGCGCTCCCACATCTCGACCAGGAAGCAGACGCCCAGGCCGGGCGGGTGGTCGCGGAAGACCGGGATCCTTCGCCAGAAGCTCACGATCGGAGCACACTACAGTCCAGGCGCCGCCTTCCGGGCCGGAGGAGAGGGTTCCCGGGGCCGCTCGCGCTCTCTTGGTGAAGGTAGGGCCGGCGCTCGCTTCGGTCGGCTGCGCTCCGGCTGGGCGCCGGACGATGATCGGGCGTCGGGCGTCGCTTGCCGACAGCCCCCGGGGACCCTCTCCTCCGGCCCGGAAGGCTGGAGGGCGTCTCGGACGAAGGGTCCCGGGACGTAGACTCGGCGTCGCAGCATTCCACGGCGAAGGGAACGGACGACTTGGCAAACAAGGTCGCAATCGTGACCGGCGGTGGCAGCGGGATCGGCCGCGCCGTCACGCATGGATTGGTCGAGGACGGCTACGACGTGCTCATTGCCGGCCGTCGCGAGGATCGGCTGGTTGAGACGAAGAGCGGCGCGCGCGATCCCGGGAAGGTCTCGGTAGTAGCTGCGGACATCAGCACAGTGGAGGGCGTTCAGGCGGTGTTCGACCGCCTGACGAGCGAGTTCGGCCGGCTGGATCTGTTGTTCAACAACGCCGGCACCGGCGCGCCGCCCGTGCCGATCGAAGACCTGACGCTCGAACAGTGGAACCGGGTGGTTGGGGTCAACCTGACCGGCGCGTTTCTCTGCACGCAACGGGCGGTCAGGCTGATGAAGGAACAGGATCCCCAGGGCGGACGCATCATCAACAACGGTTCCATCTCCGCGCACGTGCCGCGCCCCAACTCCGCCCCGTACACGGCCACGAAGCACGCGATCACCGGGCTCACGCGGTCGACGTCGCTGGACGGCCGCAGGTTCAACATCGCCTGCGGACAGATCGACATCGGCAACGCCTACACGCGAATGACCGCGCGGATGTCCGAGGGCGTGGCCCAGCCCGACGGCTCGACTAGACCGGAACCCACGATCGACGTGCGCGCCGTCGTCGACGCGGTGCGCTACATGGCCGCACTTCCGCTCGACGCGAACGTGCCGTTCCTGACGGTGATGGCCAATCAGATGCCGTTCATGGGCCGCGGTTGACCCGATGAACCGACGCGCCTTCCTGAAAGCCGGCGCGGCCGCCGCGGCGATTCCGATCGTCTCCCAGGCGCGGGGCTTCGGACTGATCGCGGCCGCGCCCGAAGTGGCGGTCGCCCCGGGCATCCTCCAGCAGCTCCTCGACGAGTCCGCCCGCGGCCTCGGCATCGTCGGCGCCCAGCTCGCGGTCTTCGACGGCGAGGCGGTCCATGAGTTCGCGACCGGCCTCGCGGTCCGTGAACGCGACCTGCCGGTCACGCCCGACACCCTGTTCCAGGTCGGATCGACGACCAAGGTGTTCAACGCCGCCGTGGTGATGGCGCTGGTCGACGAAGGAACGCTCGACCTCGACGAACCCGTCGGCAGCTACCTCGACGGTGCGCGGCTGACGAGCGACCAGCCGCCGGTGGACATGACGCTTCGTCAACTGCTCTCGATGTCCTCGGGACTCGACAACGGGCCGTACACGGACCACGGTCGCGGCGATGACGCGCTGGGTCAGTACGTCGCTTCACTTGCCCGGATCCCCGGGATCTTCGAGCCGGGGACAGCGTACGGCTACTCGAACGCCGGCACCTGCGTCGCCGGGCTCGCGGCGCAGCGGGTGATGGGGAAGAACTGGGAGACGCTGCTCGCCGAGCGGATCCTCGAGCCGATCGGGCTCGAGCACTCCGCGAGCTTCCCGGAGGACCTGCTCTACCACCCGGTGGCGCTGGGCTACTCGCAGACGCCGGCAAATCCCGAAGGCGAGCGGGTGCCGTTCTGGGGTCTGCCGCGCAGCATGGCGCCGGCGGGCGCGACGCTGTGCTGCAGCGCCGGCGACCTGGTGCGGTTCGCGGCCCTGTTCCTGCGCGGCGGACAGTCGGCCGAGGGCCGGCGGGTGCTGTCCGAGGAGGCCGTCGCGGCGATGCAGACACCCGAGATCGACATGCCGGCCCGGGTCATCGCCCAGAAATGGTGCCCCGGGCCCTACTGGAAGCGCTGGGGCGGCGAGGTGATCTACGGCCACAGCGGCACGAACACCGGCGGCTCGTCCCTGCTGCTCTGGTGCCCGAGCAGGGGCGTCGCCGCCGCGACGATCTCGAACGTGCCGAGCCAGGGGTACCCGCTCGCCGACCGGGTCTTCGACACCCTCTTCCCGGAGGTCTTCGGCATCGACAAGCCGGAGACGCCCACGCCGGACTCCGTGACGCCGGTGGAGGTCGACCTTGAGCGCTACGTCGGGCAGTTCGAGGCAGTGGGCAGTCGCTTCTCGTTCCTCGCCGACGGCGACCGGCTGGTGGCGCGGTCGCTGGGCGGCGGCGGTGTGCTCGAGTCGGAGCTGATTCCGCTCGGAAGTGACCGGTTCCTGCCGCGCGACCCGGCGATGGGCGGGAACCGCGGCTGGGACGTGGCGTTCTGGGGCGACGACGGCAACGGCCGCGCGACGCACTACCTGAACGGCGTCTTCGCGATGCGCCGTAGCGGCTGAATGCCGGCCGTCGCCGCGTCGCTCCGGCTCGAGGACCTGGCGGTCGATCCCTATCCGCACCTGGCGGAGCTGCGGGCCCAGGGGGCGGCGGTATGGGCGCCCAACCTGGACATGTGGGTGGTCGCCGGCTACGACGACACGGTCTCCGTGCTGCGCGATCCGGAACGCTTTACGAACGACTCGCCGAAGTCCCTCATCCAGGCGACTTTCGGCCGCCAGATGCTGTCGGTCGAAGGCGAGGAACAGAAGCGTTACAAGCAGGCGTGCCTCGCTCCCTTCACGGGCAAGGCGTCGCGGGAGGTCTGGCAGCCGCGGGTCGACCGCCTCTGCGTGGAGCTCCTCGAGGCCGCCGAGCGGGCGGCCGCCGGCGGGACGGTCGAGGTCGACCTGATGGCGGACTATGCCGCGCCGATCGCCCTGGAGACGATGGGAATCGTCGTCGGTCTGCCGTCCGGGGACCTGGCGCGGGTGCGCGCCTGGTACGAGGTGTTCGCCCGGTCGCTGGCGAACTTCGAGGGAGACGCGGAGCTTCATCGCGCCGGCCAGAAGGCCGCGGCGGCGATGCGCGAGTACCTGGCGGAGAAGCTCGACTGGCCGCAGCCGCCCGGCGAGACCGGTAGCGGATCGTTGATGGAAGTCCTCTCCGGTCCCGGCGGAACGCTTGCCCGGTCCGAGGCGCTGGCGAATCTCCTCATCGTCCTGTTCGGCGGCATCGAGACGACGGAGTCGATGATCGGTAACGCTCTCCACTACCTGCTGAGCGAGCCCGGCCTGCTGGCGGCCACGCTCGATTCCCGGAACGAAGGGGAAGCGGCCTTCGCGGCCGCGATCGAAGACGTGATGGAGGAGTCGCTGCGCTACGACCCGGCGGTACAGACGCTCACCCGGCACGCGACGGCGGCGGTCTGTATCGGCGGCGCGGAGATCGCCGCCGGCGAGACGGTGCAGTGCATGGTCGGCGGCGCCAATCGGGACCCGGCTGTGTTCAACGACCCCGAGCTCTTCAGGCCCGGCCGGGCCAACGTCCGCAAGCACCTGGCCTTCGGCCTGGGCAACCACTTCTGCCTGGGAGCGCAGCTCGCCCGCGCCGAGACCCGTTCCGCGCTGCGGACCCTGCTCGAACGTTGGCCAGGCGTCGAACTCGACCGTGCGTCTTCGCTACCGCCCTACGGCCACGAGTTCCGCAAGCCCGGACGTCTCGTGGTGCGGTCTCACTCCACCGAGAGCCGCCCGAAGCGGATCGCGGTGCGGCGCCGTTCGGGGCTGTCGGAGCTGTCCCAGACCGCGAGCCAGTCGCCCGACCCGTCCGCGGACGGCTCCTCGAGCAGCGTGGGGTAGCTGTTGAGGTTGCCGCCGTCGTAGAACGTGCGTTGCGGTGACCAGTCGCCGCCGGGCGCCCGCGTCTTGTAGTAGAGGCCGCGCCGCTGCGCGCGGTCGCCGTACACGTAGATGTGGCGGCCGGAGGAGTCCCTGCCGAAGAAGCTCTTGGCGCGGTAGTTGGGCAGCTCGGGCTCGGGCCGCGCGGTCGACCACGTTCGCCCGCCGTCCCCGCTGCGGGTCGAGTAGGCCAGAGGGGGATCGAGCGGCCGCTCGCGGTCCATGGTGGCCGTCCGCATGACCATCTCCAGCACGCCGTCGCCGACGGGAGCGATCTTCCCCTCGTGCAGGAACACCGGATCGTCGTCCGGATAGGGCACGTAGCCGGCCAGCTTCCAGTGCAGGAGACTCTTGCTTTCGAGCACGAACTGGCGCCAGTCGCCGTGGGGATCGTGTCGCCGTGAGTTGCGGTGGGCGGGCAGCAGGTAGTGACGGACGCCGTCGCGCTCCACCGTCTCGATTCCCGCGACGATGATCAGCGAGCCCTGGTACCCCATCGCCAGCTCGACGTGATGCCAGGAGTAGCCGCCGTCGGCGGTGTACGCCGCGACCAGGTCGGCGTTCTCGCTGTCGCGGTAGTGCATGGGCGCGCGCATGACGAAGAGCCAGACGACGTCCTGGCCGGGAGGCCTGAACAGCACGGAGTTGTTGTAGGCGTACTGCACGCTGCCGTTGCGCACCCGGTGGTCGAACACGGTGATGCGTTCGTCCCAGGTCCTGCCGCCGTCGTGGCTGAGCGAGCAGACGATGTCGCCCATGTCCATCTTGCCGCGCACCTGGAGGCCGTAGGCGGCGATGAGGTGATCGTCGGTCCAGCGCGCGATGAAGGGCTCCCAGATCTTGTCGTACGGACCTTCAGGGTCGAGCATGTCGATGGTGACGACGTCCTCGACGTCTCCTCGATACACCTTGTCTTCGGCGGCGCCGGCCGCGGCGGCCGCCAACGCAGGAAGAGCCGCGGCGAGGAGAGCTGGCAACACGGGAACGCGTCGGGTTCCTGGAAGGGACAAGAAGGACATGAGTGCCTCCTGGGCTACGGAGAAGTCGGCTCGTGGACGGGAGGAGAGACTACCGAGCCGGGGCATCGTTCGCCGCTTTCGAGATCCGGCCGCGTTGATAGCGTCGCTCGGTGCTAACTGTGCGCCTGAGACGTTGGCGCCGTCCGCGGCAGAGCGCTTCACACTGGGTGCGCCGGCGTCCCCGCCGGCTTCCGAAGAATCCGCGCCGCGTAGCGGCGACCTTGCTGCTGCTCCTGGTGAGCTGCACGCAGGCGCCACCTCCGCTGGTCCTGGGCGAAGACGAAGTGGTTGTGCTCACCGGCGGCACCGACATGGTGCATCTGCAGCGGGCGGGCTACCTGGAGACCATCCTGACGAACGCCTTCGCCGACGTTCGGCCCACCTTCCGTGATCTTTCGTGGGAAGCGGACACGGTCTTCCGGCAAGGCTCCGCGCTGGAACGCTGGCGCGAAGACGGCTTTGGCGATTGGGACGCTCAGCTCGAGCGGGTCGGCGCCACGGTTGTCGTTGCGCAGTACGGCAAGGCCGAATCGATGACCGGAAGCGACGGACTCGAGTCGTTCGAGTCGGCATACAACGCGCTGATTGACGGATTCCTGGATCACGCCGACCAGGTCGTGCTTGTGTCTCCGACGCCCTTCGAGGAATCAGCGAGCGAGTTCCTGCCGAACTTGGAGCACCACAACCGGTCTCTTGCGCGGTATGTCCGGGCAACGAAGAAGATCGCCGCGGAGCGAGGTCTCCTCTTTGTCGACCTCTTCTCGGATGCGGAGCCGGACTTGACCGAAAACGGCATGCATCTCAGGGAAGAGTCGCTACGGCACGTCTCGGAGACGATCGCGACGAAGCTCGGCTTCGACATCCCGTCCTGGGACCGGTTGGCCACGCTTCATGCTTCGGTCGTCGAAAAGCAGCGCCTCTGGTTCGACTACTGGCGTCCCGCCAACTGGAAGCTGCTCCACGGCGACGACTCGACGCGGCGCTTCACCAGGGCGAGCCACGGCTATCTCACCTTTCGCGAGGAGTGGCAGCAGCTCGTCGGCCTGATCGAGAACGCGGAAGAGCGGGTCTGGACCGTGGCCAACGGCGGCGAGGATCCCGGGCATCAGCGTCCCGAGCCGGAAGAGCTCTTTGCCCATCCGGCCGCGGACATCGAGGCGGAGCTTGCTTCGTTCACCGTGCCGCACGGCATGGAGGTCAATCTCTTCGCGTCGGAGGCGGACGGCCTGACCAACCCGCTGGCGATTCGATGGGACACGGCCGGCCGCGCGTACGTGACCGTCACGACGACGTACCCGCATGTCTTCCCCGGGGATGTGCCGAATGACAGGATCATCGTGCTGGAGGATGCCGATCGCGACGGCGTCGCCGATAGCTCGACCGTCTTCGCGGAAGGACTGAACATTCCGACGGCCATGGAGCTGGGCGACGGCGGCGTCTACGTTGGGCAGAGCAGTGAGATTCTCTTTCTGAAGGACACCGATGGCGACGGAAGAGCGGATACGCGTCGCGTCCTGCTCAGCGGATTCGGCACGGGCGATACCCACCAGGCGGTCAACTCCTTCATCTGGAGTCCCGGCGGGGAGCTGTACATGGGGCAGGGCGACGGCATCGAGTCGCGAGTCGAAACTCCCTGGGGCTCCGCCGATCTGTACCAGTCCGGGTTCTTCCGCCTGCGTCCGCGGCTGCTGCAGATGCACCCTCTTCTGTACGACTTCATGGGCCCCGGCAATCCCTGGGGCGTGGCGTTCGGTGAATGGGGGCAGATCTTCAGCGTCGACGGCGCGGGCGGCGTGACGCATCTTTCGCTTGGCCAGATACCGACGACCAACCGGCGCCGCCTCGGCACGATCGGCGAGCCCGGCGGATACGCCGGCATCGGCTATCTCGACGGTCGTCACCTGCCGACGGAGTACCGTGGCCACTTCGCGATCGGCGACTACCAGGCGAACCGCGTGAAGCGGTTTTCCGTTGCGGCCGACGGCTCGGGGGCGGCTCTGACGTGGGAAGAGCCGCTCATCCACTCGAGTCACCGGAACTTCCGTCCGATCGACGTGAAGGTCGGGCCCGACGGCGCCGTCTACGTCGTCGACTGGTACAACCCGATCATCTGCCACCAGGACGACGAGTATCGGGATCCGACGCGCGACAAGGCGCACGGTCGGATCTGGCGGATCACCTCTTCCTCGGCGCCTCTCGTGGAGGCTCCGAAGCTGCTGGATGCGCCGCTGGAGGAGGTCGTTGCGGCGCTCGAAGCGCCCGAGAGCTGGACGCGCTACCAGGCGAAGCGCGAGCTCACCCGCCGCGACACGAAGAGGGTCGCGGCCGCCCTCGGAGCGTGGGTCGCGAGCCGGGATCCGGAAGCCGCGGAGTACGGGCGCCACCTGTACGAGGCGGTCGGCGCCTACGCCACGATCGAGGTTCCCGCGCCGGCGGTCCTCGCGAAGTTGCTGGAAGCGGAGGAGCCGGGCGGCCGCGCCTTCGCGTCGCGCATTGTGGGGCGGTGGCACGATCGCCTCGAGGATCCGCTGGCGCTCCTCGCCAGTCGCGTGGAAGACGAGGACGCGCAGGTGCGGATGGAGGCGGTTGCCGCGGCTGCCGCGATTCCCCAGCCGGAAGCCATCACCGTGGTCGCGCGCGCGGTCGATCGCCCCATGGACGACTCGATGGAGTACGTCTTCTCGCAGGCGATCCAGCACCTCAAGCCGCACTGGGAGGTGGCGCACGAACGCGGAGACCTCGAGTTCGTGGAGCCGGCCCATCTCGCCGAGGTGCTCAACCGCGCGGGCGGACGGGAGCGAATCGCGGACCTGCGCGGCATCGCGCTGTCGTACCACCTGGACGAAGACACGCGTCTGAGCGCGATCGAGAATCTCCTGGGGCTAGGCGGACAGGAAGAGATCGAGGAGTTCGTCCTCATGCCGGATCGCTACGTGAGCGGCGGCAAGTACGACGCCGATGCGCATGCGCGGATCGTGGCCGCCGCCGCCAGGGCGACGCGCTCCGGAAGTCTCGAACCGCATGATCAGCCGTGGGGCCTGGCGAAGATGCTGCAGCATCCGAATCTCAAACTCCGCGCCAATGCGGCCGTCCTGGCCGGGGTCTGGAAGGCCAGGGACGCGCAGGAGAGTCTTCTCGCGATGGCCGCGGACGACTCGCTTCCCGAGTTCGTGCGGTCCGCCGCGTTCGGCGCGCTGGCAAGCCTCGAGGCCGAGGGCGGGCAGGAGCTGCTCGCGGCCTATGCCGACGGGCCGCACGCACCCACTCTGCGCGTCTCGGCGATCGAGGCGCTCGTCGTTCTCGATTCGAGAGCGGCGGCGAAGTCGGCGGTCAGGCTGTTCGGGGAACCCGGGCTGGACGACGCCACCGCCACTCGGGCCCTCGTCGCATTCCTCAACCGCGAGGGAGGCGTGCCGGCCCTGACCGCGGCGATCGAGTCCGGTGGCCTCGGGCGCGACGCGGCGAAGTCGCTGCTCCGTTCCTTCTACGCGAGTGGTCGTTCAGACAACGTTCTCCTGGCCGCGCTCAGCACCGCGAGCGGAACGGATTCTCTGGAGCTCGACTACGACGCGGGCCTGGTGACAAGCCTCGCCAGGATCGCGGCGGAGCAGGGCGATGCCGCCCGGGGCGCCGTGCTCTTCGTCGACTTCGGCTGCGACGCCTGTCACCAGGTTGGCGAGCGGGGAGGCGTCGTCGGGCCGAACCTGACGGCGGTCGGCACGACGCTGACCGCCGAACGCATCATCGAAGAGACGTTGTGGCCGAACCGTGAGATCAAGGAAGGATTCACCGCACTGGAGATCACGACCCGCGATGCCCTGATCTACCAAGGCTACAAGCGCTGGACCCAGGAAAGCGGTGCGAGCGGCGATCTCGTGATCCAGGACCTCGCCACGGGGGAACTGGTCACGATCAGGGCGGAGGACATCGCGGAAGTCCGCGAGACGGGAAGCCCGATGCCCGGAGGCTTGACGTCGCTGCTGTCTCAGGCCCAGCTCCTGGACCTGTTCAAGTACGTCACGACCCTGGGAGGGAGGAGTTAGCAGACGTGAAGAAGATCATGTGGAAGTCCGTCATTGCCGTGCTGGTCCTCGTACCCGCAACCACGTGGACCGCAACGGCACAGGAGGACGCGGGCTTCGTCTCCATGTTCGATGGCAGGACGCTGGACGGCTGGCATGCGGTGCCGGCCGACTCCATCCCGGACTGGTCCGTCGAAGACGGCATGATCGTCGGGCAGGGCAGCGTGGACCGTCTCGTCTACCTCGTCTACGACGACGTCGAGCTGACGGACTTCGAACTGGAGGCAAGCTACCGCTTTCCCGGCAACGGCAACAGCGGAATCCAGATCCACGCGGTCAAGGACCCGAGCGGCAAGCGGCCGTTCGTTGGCTACCACGCGGATCTCGGCCACCTGGGCATCGGGCCCCACATTCTCGGCGCGTGGGACTTCCACTTCGTCGAGCGCGAAGAGTACGCCTGCTTTCGCGGAACGAGCCTGGTGATCGATCCGGACGGAACGACGCACACCACCGAGATCGAGGATGTCGTGGGCGAAAGCGACATCACGCGTGGTGGCTGGAACCGGGTCCGCGTCGTCGCCAGGGGAAGGCACTACCAGTTCTTCATCAACGGCAAGCTCGCCTCCGAGTTCACCGACAACGCGGAAGAAGAGCGCCTGGACAAGGGCGCCATCGGCCTGCAGATCCACGACGCGGGGATGCGCGTCGAGTTCAAGGACCTTCGGCTGAAGAAGACGGCTTCGGGGAGGTAGGCCACCGATGGAGGAAGAACGATGAAACCAGTTTGCTTTGTCATGGGTGCCGGTGCCGGCATCGGCGGTACCGCGGGCAGGAGGTTCGCTCGCGAGGGGTACCACGCGGTTCTCTGTCGCCGGAGCGACGAAGACGGGCTGAACGCTCTGGTCACCGGCATTCACGAGGAGGGAGGGGATGCGTCCGGCTTCCTTCTCAACGCCGTCAAGGAGAACGCCATCGAGGATCAGATCGCCCACGTGGAGGAGGAGATCGGCCCGATCGAAGTGCTGATCTACAACCTCGGCGCCCAGATCGGCAATCGGGAGCTCGCCGACACCAGCTACAAGGCCTTTGAGCTCGGCTGGCGCATGGCGACGTTCGGGCTCTTCCGGACGGCCTCCGCGCTCTGCCCTCGCATGGTCGAGCGTGGCCGTGGAACGCTGATCGTCACCTCCGCCACAGCCGCGGCGCGCGGCAACGCGGGACAGCACTCCCACGCGGCCGCGATGGGGGGCCGTCGCCTGCTCTGCCAGACGCTGAACGCCGAGTTCGCCCCGAAGGGGATTCACGTCGCTCATGTGCTCGTGGATGGAACCGTCGACGCACCGGACACGTTGGGCAAGATGCTTGGTCCGGAGCGCTTCGAGGCCCTCCGGAACACGAAGGGAGCAGCCGACGGCCTCATCCTGCCCGAGCAGGTGGCGGAGACCTACGTCCATCTCGTCCGACAGCATCGATCCACCTGGACCTTCGAACTGGACGTGCGCGCGTACAACGACAAGCCCTGGTGGAACTGAATGGTGACGATCGTCACCATCGCCGCGACGCTGCTCTTCGCCGCCGTCGGCGCCGGCGAGAGTGTCGACTGGCCGCGCTTCGGCAACGACGGCGGCAACAGCAAGTACTCGCCTCTCGACCAGATCGACGCCGGCAACTTCGACCAGGTCGAAGTGGTCTGGACCTGGGAATCGGTCGACGCTCGACTCACGGAACGGCTTGAAGCCGCGCGGAAAGGCGACGTAGAGGCCGCTGATCGGGAAGACGCCTTTGCCGTCATCCTCGCCGGGGAGGCCGGATTGCCCACGCGGGTTCGCCCGGGACCCTTCAAGGCCGTTCCGGTGGTGATCGACGGGCGCATGTACGTGAGCACCGCTCTCGGACAGGTCGCGGCGATCGACGCGGCCTCCGGCGAGCCGCTGTGGAGCTACGACCCCCAGAGTTGGGAGGCGGGGCGACCGGCGAACATGGGCTTTCAGCATCGAGGCGTGGCCTTCTGGCAACGCGGCGGCAAGAAGCGCGTGCTGATGCCGACGCACGACCGCCGCCTGCTTTCGCTCGACGCCATGACCGGCAAGCCGGACCCCGACTTCGGCGGCTACGGCGCGGTGGACATGACCAGGGATCTCGGTCGTGAGGTCACCGAGTCGAGGACGACCCACAGCTCGCCGCCCTCGGTGTGTCGCGACGTCGTGATCGTCGGCTCGATCGTGTCCGATGCTCCAACCCGCAAGGAAGCGCCCCCCGGGCACGTGCGCGCCTACCATGTCGAGAGCGGTGAGGTGGCCTGGGTCTTCCACACCATCCCCCAGCCGGGTGAAGAAGGCCACGACACGTGGGAGGAGGGGTCGTGGGAGTACACGGGCGGCACCAACGTCTGGTCGATGATCACGGTGGACGAAGAGCTCGGCCTCGCCTACCTGCCGATCTCGACACCGACCAACGACCTCTACGGCGGGCACCGGCTGGGCGACAACCTGTTCGCCGAGAGCCTGGTGGCCGTGGACTGCGAGACCGGAGAGAAGCGCTGGCACTTCCAGATGGTGCACCACGGCCTGTGGGACTACGATCTGCCGACGGCGCCCACGCGGATCGATGTGAAGGTCGGGGACAGGCTGGTCAGGGCGGTGGCGCAGCCGACCAAACAGGCCTTCCTCTTCGTCTTCGACGCCGAGACCGGCGAACCGTTGTGGCCGATCGAAGAAAAGCCGGTGCCGACCGAGACGGCACCGGGTGATCGCGCTTCACCGACCCAGCCCTTCCCGACGAGGCCGGCGGCCTACGACCGCCAGGGGATCTCCGAGGACGACCTGATCGACTTCTCGCCGGAGCTTCGCCGAGAGGCCCTGGAGATCGCGGCCGACTACGAGCTGGTGCCGCTCTACACGCCCCCGCGTCTCGAGGGAGACGGCAAACCGACGATTCAGCTCCCGGCCGATGGCGGGGGGACCAACTGGACTGGCGCCGCCGTCGACCCGGAGAGCGGCCTGATCTACGTGCCGTCCCACACACGGCCGGTCACGGTCTCTCTGACCACGCCGGATCCCAATCGCTCGAACATGCGCTACACGCCGAGGCGCTGGTTCGACGGCATCCGGGGTCCCCGTGGTCTGCCGCTGGTGAAACCGCCGTACAGCCGCATCACCGCCATCGATCTGGCCACCGGCGAGCACGCCTGGGTGGCGGCGCACGGGGAGGGGCCGCGGAACCACCCCACGCTCCGGGAGCTCGGCCTCGGTCGACTCGGCAGGGCGGGCAGAGCGGCGCCACTGGTCACCAGGACCCTGCTCTTCGTGACCCAGAGTGCCGAGAACACGACCGGCGGCAATCCCCGGACACCCGATCGACCGCCCGAGATCAGCGTCTATGACAAGAAGAGCGGCGCCTATCTGGGCGGCATCGAGCTCCCGGACTCGCCCAACTCGAACCTCATCACCTACCAGGTGGATGGCCGGCAGTATCTCGCCGTCAGCGTGGGTGGAGGGCGGCCGATGATCGGCGGCGGGGGAACGCCGGCCCGAGTCGTCGCCCTGGCGCTCCCGTCGCCGGGAGCGTCGTGATCAGGACCGGCGCCGCAGGGCTTCGTCCCTGGGTGTGCGATCGGGAGGGGCTGGCGGCGCGAGGTGTCAGGAAGAACCGTTCCCCCCGGACGCGATTTCGACGGTGAGCGCGACGAAGGCGTCGGCCAGTTTCTCCAGGGTGTCCAGGTCGACCGACCCGGGCCAACGGTCGTCGGGATGGTGAAACAGACCGTTGCTGCCGAGCAGCGACAGGTAGCTCCCACCGCCGTCGAAGATCGCACGCGCCTCGCCGAAGGGGCGATCAGACACCGGAGTCAGGACGCCGGGCTCGACACCCTCTCTGCTCATCGCCTCCAGCGCCCTCTCCATCAGCGAGTCACTCGACGCCTGCAGGCGGATGTTGCCGCCGACGGCGGCAGCGAAGTTGGCGCCGAGGTGGAGCCAGAGGTGGGCACCACCGATCAGATCCTGGCGGGACTCCAGGAAGTGGTCGAGCCCGACATGACCGAGCTCATGGCCGGTCGAGGCGACGAAGTGCACGGTACGGCGAGGGGGCTCGGCACGCAGCGCGTGCAGCAGCTCGACCCAGAGCGCGAGACCCCCGCCCCTCTCTGACGCCACCTGCCACCAGCCACTGCGCGGGGTCATCACCACGACCGGCGCGGCTTCGGCCTCGCGACCCGGTACCGTGGCGGTGACGTTGTAGACCCGAGTCGGCACGCGTTCCACCGCGACCACCAGCCGTGCCTTCGCCGCCCGCTCACGGGCAGCGACGAGGCCCGGTCCCGCCTCGCTCGGCAGTTGCAGCACCGGGTGACCGTAGGGCTCGAGATAGCGGTCGGCATTGATCAGTGCGTAACCAGCCGGAAACCGGGGCGGGCGGGGAACGTCAGGCGGCAGATCGAACTCGGAACCGCCCGTGACGATCACCAGACCGCGGACCTCCGGCGCCGTGCGCGCCTCGTGGAAGAGGGGCAGGTACTGAACAGTCGGCGGCCAGCGCGCAACCACGATGTCTGCGTCGCTTCCTGGAGTACCCAGGGTTCCCGTGAAGCCGTTCTCGTCGGTGGTCTCGGCGGAGTCGACGAGCGGGATGCCTTCGTAGCGGCTGGTCGAACCGTCCTCCTCGGCGATCTCGACGAACGCGCTCACGGTGTCGGTGCGTTCGAAGTCCAGCGCCTCGAGTTGCGGCTCGACTCCGGCTTCGCGCACCAGATCGGCGAGCCAGTGTGCCGAAGCGGTGTCGACCTCGGTACCGGTTCGGTGGATCCCCTGGGCGTCGTACTCGCGGATCACTCGCGCGAGACGCTCAGGTCTCGACTCCGCGGTTGGGTCCGATCGGTTCACTGTCCCGTCCTGGGATGGTACGGCGCACCCCAGCGTGGCAACCAACAGTAGTGCCGATCCGGAGAACGGTTGCGGGCTTGTGAGCGAGGATGGCTCCGACACGATTGACTCTCTTCTCGGAGTCCGGTGCGGGGCGACCCCACGCCAGCGACCTGTATCAGTCTCTCTCTGCCTTGCGGTCGTCGATGGTCTGTCTGTACGTGCTCTCCCACAGCCATCGCTGGGCCGACCTTCCTTGTCCCTGGCGCTCGGGCTCCGTGAAGCCCACGCGACCCGCGTGCTCTCGTATCAGCTCGGCCGCGGGAACGGGAGAATGATGGTAGAGAACCTGCGCCACCTGAGGATAGGCACTCAGATCTTCAAGTGCTCGCGACCATTCGGTCGGGTGAGTCTGCCGAAAGTCGATCGCGAGCCCTGTCGCGATGGCCAGATAGGCGGCGCGGGCACGCGTCTTTCGGTCCTTTCCGGACAGTAGGGAAGCCTTCACGGAATCCCCCAACTCCGCCTGCAATCGATGCGTCTCATCCGAGAGGGAAGGCAGGGGGGACACGTTCGAAGGGGCCTCGACCGGAATGCGATAGACCGCTCCATGCGCGTCGGCGATTCGTTGGCCGCCGTTCTCGACGATCACGTGTTCCGCGAGGCTGATCAACCTGTCGGCGAAGGAGGTGATCGTCTCGTCCTTGGGCATGAGATCACGGGTGGTATTCGAGTACCGATCGCGGATCTCCCACTCCTGGGACATCATCCAGCGATACCCCTTCATGACGCCGACGATGGTCCCGGCCGTGGCGGCATTGTTGTCGGCGTCCCAGCCGAAGTTGAAGGCGAATCGAAGCGTCTCCGCGAAGTCGCCGTCGCCGTACAGCAACGCGGCAATTGTGGATGCGCCGTTCAGCTCGTAGCCGTTCCGGTCGCGCATCGCTCCGTCGTGGCGACTGTACTTCTCCTTGAGCTTCAGACGGGCCGCGCGCCAGTCATCAGGGTACTCCCGATACCAGGTCCGAACGTCGCGGATGATCTCGTTGAACACACTGTCTGAGTCCAGCGCCGCGACGCCCGCGTCCAGGATCGCGGACAGGTCGTCCGTCAGGAAGGCGGTAGAGATCATGGCCGTGAAGAGTTGAGTCGATTGCGCGGGCTCTCCGTCAATGGCGACATGCGTGTAGTGGAGCCCGATCCGTCCAGCGGTCTGGGGCATTCCGGGCGCGATCAAGCCGAACGTCTCGCTGAGGAACTGGCCCGAGATGTTGAACTCGGCCCAGGGATTCAGCACGATATTGCCGGTCATGGGCGGATCGAGGTCCAGGTCCATCAACACGCGGGCGTACTGGTTCGAGCACCAGATGTTGCGATTGATTCGCGTCTTCCACAGTTCGGCAATCGTCTCTGACGGCAGGAAGAGCGTTCCATGCCGCTGCATCGCATCGATGTAGACCCACTCGAAGTCCGTGTCGTCATCGGTCCTGGCGCCACCGGGTAGCGCGGGCGTGTACTCCGATACATCTCCCGGTTCGGCGATGTAGCGATGCTCGTGAGGTATCCCGTTCAGGTTGCCGAGCATCTGACCGAGTAGTCCGCCCCGAACCTTGTCCCACACGACATCGGCCGTCAGGTCGACGAAGACGTCGGCATCGGACGATTGCCCGTATGCGGGTGGTGAGTGTGCCGCGAGGACCGCAGCCAACGCGATCGACAGAGCGGTCCTGAGAATGCGCATGACTTCTCTCCCCCTTCGGTCTACGGCGACCGTCTACTCACGCGGGGAGTAGATGACCCAGATCTTCGTGTAGCCGTCCGTCTCGAAGACTCCGGTCCACTCTTTCGGGATCGTCACTGCCTCCCCCGCGTTGATCACCAGCGCCGTTCCGTCGGATGACGTCAGAGTGACGCCGCCCTCGATGAAGTACATGAACTCGTCGACGCCGTACGGCTGGGTGATCTCGATCCGGGTCTTGCCGGACTTGTACATGCCGGATGAGAAGCTCCTGTCGCTCGAGACCAGCGACGTGGCTGTCTGTGTCACGTGCCCGTCGGCGTGGGTCTGCTCGACGACGTCCGGGCGCTCGAAGATCTTGCCGCCGAGCTCCGGCTTGCTGATCTTCGCCGGCCGAACGGTCTCATCGCTTGCAGCCACGATGGAACCCCCGAGGACCGTTGCACAGAGGATGATCAGGACGCTTCTCTTCATGGTTGGACTCCAAACGCCACGAACTCCGCCGGGGACTCGTTGCCGCCGATCGCGACGACGATGAACTGGCGACCTTCGTGCAAGTAGGTTATCGGCGCACCGGTCGTCCCGGATGGCAGCTCCGTCTCCCACACGACGTCGCCCGTGACCTTGTCGTAGGCGCGGAACTTCCTGCCCCAGTAGCGGCCTTCTTCCCCCTCGATGCCGGGGATGGCATCGCTGCCTTCACCGATGAACAGCAGCGTCTTCGTCAGCAGCGGCGCCGGCCGCCCGGCGACCCCCAGGGGTGGCACGTCGAGGCCCTCAAGCAGTGGATGGTCTCGTGGCCCGTCGCCGTTGGCCGCCATCCAGAGGTGCTCGCCTCGATGCATGTCGATTGCGGTGATCCGCCCATAGGGTGGCTTCACGATCGGGAGTCCGTCTAGCGTCGGCACATCGGGAGCGTCGTACCCCATGACGTAGCCGAGCGTGGCGTCGCTGGCTTCCGGCTGTTTCAGGGAGTACACGCTCGGCCAGGTGTGGGACACGGCGTAGTAGACGCCGGTCTCGGGATCGAAGGCGCCGGTGTGCCAGTTCCCGGTTCCCCAGAAACCCGGATTCGTCAGAGTGCCGATCTTCCCCTGCTCGTCGTCCATCAGACCGGGCGGCGTGAAGATCGGCCCGAGACGGAAGGGCTTGACGAGCTCCAGGGCCCGTGCCCGGAGCTCAGGCGTGAAGTCGATCAGGTCGTCCTCCACGAAGCCCTGCCGGTCGAAGGGCGGCGGCTTCGTCGGAAACGGCTGGGTCGGCGACAGTTGCTCGCCGGGAACCCGTGAGCCGGGCACGGCTCTCTCTTCGATCGGCCACACCGGCTCCCCGGTGCGGCGATCGAAGACGTAGAGGAAGCCCGTCTTCGAGGGCTGCATGACGGCGTCGATCCGCCTCCCGTCGACCGTGATCTCACCGAGGGTCGCCGGACCGACCGTGTCCCACTCCCAGACGTCGTGGCGCACCATCTGAAAGTGCCAGATTCGCTCGCCCGTCCTGGCGTTCAGCGCCACGAGTGAGTTGGAGTACAGGTTGTCGCCGGGCCGGTGGCCGCCGTAGTACGCCGCCGTCGGGGCCGAGAGCTGGACGTAGACGTAGCCGAGCTCCTCGTCGGCCGTCAGGCAGCACCACGACCCGAGGTCGCCCGAGTACTCCCACGAGCCGTCGCCCCAGGTCTCATTGCCCGGCTCGCCCGGCCGCGGCACGACGTGGAACGTCCACAGCCGGCGGCCCGTGCGGACGTCGTAGCCGCGCACATCCTCGGGCGTCGCCTCCCTCGTGTTGCCGCCGTCCCCGGCGCCTCCCGTGAATCCGGCCGTCACGACGACGTCGCCCACGACGATCGGCCCGGCAGTCCAGGTGAAGTCGCCGGCAAGCGGTCCCGGGAGGCGGAGGCTGACGCGTCCCTGGTCGCCGAAGTCGCCGTCGAGCTCGCCGCTTGAGGCGTCGACCGAGTACAGATAGTTGTCGCGCGCGAGGAAGAGCCGTTGCTGCTCGCCGCCGGTCCAGAGATCGACACCCCGGGGGCTCGAGCCGCGCGCTTCCTCGATCGTCGGCTCGAAGGGCGCCTGAGACCACAGGGTCTCGCCGCTCGCCGGGTCGACAGCACGCAGCAGGCCGACGAGGTTGGTCAGGAAGAGGCGCCCGTCGACCATGATGGGCGTCGATCGCAGGTTGTTGCCCGGACGGAGTTCCGGGAACTCCTCCCTGAGCTCCGGTTCCAGACCCGGCCGTCGCCACACGATGCGTAGATCGCCGACGTTCGAGGCGTCGATCCGGTCGAGCGCCGAGTAGCGCTTGAAGGTGCGGTCGCCGCCGAAGTACGGCCATTCGCCTTCCTGTGCCGCCAGGGTCGAGCTAAGCACCAGCGCGCCGGCGCACGCGACCCGGGTCAGGCCCCTGGCGCGAGGCCGAGCATCGAAGGCTCCGACTTTCGAGTTGAACCGGATCATCCGATCCAAAGTACCCGATCAGTCGACGATCGCCTGCATCACGGCGTTCTGGAAGTCGACCCGGAGTGGACCGCCCGGCGTCTGCACCATGAGAACCGCCGTCAGGTCCTCCTGCGGATCGACCCAGAAGCTGGTGCCGAACGCGCCACCCCAGCCGAAGCTGCCGGTGGACCGGTGGTCACCGCGGGCCGCGACGCCGTCGAGCACGACGTCCACGGTCAGTCCGAACCCCATCCCGGGACTCCTCGCCTTCTCGTACAGGTCGCCGACGTGGTTCGACCCCATCAGTTCTACGGTCCGGGAGCCCAGCAGCCGCGTGCCGTTCAGCTCCCCGCCGTTGACCAGCATCTGGGCGAACTGCAGGTAGTCTTCGGCCGTCGACCAGAGACCGCCGGCACCCCCGTGCAGCGTCGTCGTGGCCAGCCATTCCGGCAGCGCCGGGCGAAGTTCGAGGCCGTCGGGGGTGCGAAGGTACAGCGTCACGACGCGCTGCTTCTTGTCCTCCGGCACGTCGAAGGAAGTGTCCTTCATTCCCAGGGGCTCGAAGACCCGCAGCCGCAGGAACTCGTCGAACGTCAGGCCCGAGGCGACCTCGACGATGCGCCCCAGCGTGTCGATCCCCGCCAACGCGCTGTACTTCCAGCGGGCGCCCGGATGGAAGTCGAGGGGGGCCGCTCCGAGCGCAGCCGCCCAGTCCGCGACCGTGCCGGTCGGATCGCGAGGGGCGATGCGCGCCGTCGCCTCGCGTGCCGCGCCGCGGCTGCCCAGCCCCGACGTGTGGGTGATCAGGTCGTGCACCGTGACCTCGCGCTTCGCCGGCACCGTGTAGATGTCGCCTTCCTCGCCTGCGGCGTCCGATCGCGGCATCGCGACCTTCGTGTCCTTGAACTCCGGAATGAAGCGGGACACCGGATCCGACAGACGGACCTTCCCCTCTTCGACGAGGATCAGGATGGCGACGGCGGTTACCGGCTTCGTCATCGAGGCGATCGGGAAGATGGCGTCCTTGCGCATCGGGGCGTTCGTCTCGATGTCCATGAGGCCTCGCGCCTCGAAGTGGGCGACGTGGCCGCGCCGCGCGACGACGGTGACGGCGCCTGAGATCTGCTTCGCGTCGATGGCGCGCTGGATCATCTCGCCGATTCGCTCGAGACGTTCCGCGGACAACCCCACGTCGTCCGGCGCCGCGGCGGGCACCTGGGCTCCGGCCGTCGCGACCGCGAGCAGGAAGACGAGGAGGAACGTCGCCAGCCACCGCAGGCAGGCGCCGTCACGGGCACTATTGGCGCGCATCGGCAACTCCTTCACTTAGAGGATCGATCAAACGCGCAGCTTAGCGCCGACCCGATCCCGCTGGGGCCGCCATCGCGCCCATCGGCGCGATGGTGTCCCCAACGGGATTCGAACCCGTGTTGCCAGCTTGAAAGGCTGGAGTCCTGACCTGGCTAGACGATGGGGACGCGGATTCGGGCCGTGGCTGCGGTGCCGACCGCTGTCGGGCCGCGGAGTATACCCGTCAGAACCAGAATCGCGCCGACAGCGTGATGTCCCTCCCGGGCAGGGGCGCGAACGTCTTCAGGAGAGACGTGTGCACCCGGGCTTCCTCGTTGGTCAGGTTCCTGCCTCGTAGCAGCACGTCGAAGATCTGGTTTCCCAGCGTGAAACGCCGGCCGACGTGGGCGTTCAGCATCGTGTAGCCGTCGGTCGGCGTCTCCTGCTCCGCGACATCGTTCTGGTCGTCGACCCAGCGCCACTCGACCGCTGCCCGCCAGTCGTGGCCGTGGTAGTGGAGACCGGCGCCCAGGCTCAGGGGCGGAATCCTCGGCAGGTTGCCGCCTTCGTCGAACTCGGCGTCGACCGTGTCGCCCAGGAACTCCATGTGCAGATCATGCCCATTCCAATCCGCCAGCTCGATCCGCGCGTGGAGCTCGGCGCCGCTCATCGTCGCGTCGGCCTGACTGTAGATGGTGACCGGGAAACCGGCGAGCTCCGTGCCGGTGAACGCGTGGTAGATGAAGTCCTGGAAGTCCTGCCGGAACAGCGTCAGCTTGCCCTGGATGACTCCTTCCTCCTTGCGTAGCGTGAGGTCGAGACCGGCGCCGACTTCCTGGTCCAGGTTGGGATCGCCGATGTCGAAGGTCCGGGTGGGTATGTGAGCGCCGTACGAGAACAGTTCTCCCGGGCTGGGGAGACGAACTGAGCGGGTGGCGGACAGACCGAGGTTCCACGCCTCGCTGGCAGTCCAGACCATGCCGGCTGACGCGGAAACGCCCTCGTCGTCGGCCCACTCCGGTTGGTTCATCGGAATGTGCTCGGCCTGCTCGACGCGGGCGCCGAACTGCCAGCGAACCGAGCCCCTTTCGATCTCCTGGGAGGTGAAGAGGGCCCAGGTGTTCGATTGGGTCGGGGGAATGAAGGCCTCGGCGCCGACGGCGGCGAGTTCGCGGTTCACATGCTGGAACCCGAAGCTGCCCCGGCTTCCGCCCTGCTCGCGCCGGAACAACTCGACCCGCGTCTCCAGGAGGTCGTTCGTGTACTGGACGCCGGTGTGGCCGCTCTCGAACTCGACGTGTTCGTAGTCCGTTCCCGAAATCTGCACTTCAAGCCGCTCCAGGGCGGGCCCGGACAGGTAGACGCTGGATCTGAGGTCGACGCGCTGCTGCTTCATGTCCAGGCGAATGTCGCCGTCTTCATGATGCTCCTCTTCCTCGCCGTGGTCGTCATGGTCGTCGTGGTCGTCGTGGTCTTCGTCCTCGTGGCCGTGGTCGTCGTGGTCGTCGTGCTCGTCGTGCTCGTCGCCGTGACCATGCGCGTGGCTGTGGGCGCCGGGGGGAATGCCGTAGTCCGAGCGGAAGCCGCTGAATGAGGCGCCCAGGAAACCGCGGTCGCCGAAGAAGCGGGTGAAGCCGAACCGGCCACTCTCGGTCATGAGGTCCGTGTTCGGAACCATGCCGAAGCTGTTCTCTTCCTCGTGGTCGTCGTGGTCGTCGTGGTCGTCGTGGTCGTCGTGGTCGTCATGGTCTTCGTGATCTTCGTCCTCGTGGTCGTCATGGTCCTCGTCCTCGTGGTCCTCGTCCCCGTGGTCGTCATGGTCGTCGTGGTCGTCCTCGAGGCGGGCATAGCCCGGGATCTCGTACGGATCGGTCTGCCGGCTGACGGCCCCGAGGTGCCAGGCCCATTCGCCGCCGCCGCCGTTGAGCCGGAGCGCGCCCGTTCTCTCGCCGGCCACCGAGCCCCCGACCAGGTCAATCCTGCCGCCAAAGGTCTTTGCCGCCCGGTTGGCTGGAATGCGACCGTCGACGACGTTCACGGCGCCGCCGATGGCGCCCGAGCCGTAGCGGAGCGTGGCCGGACCTCTCAGCACTTCGATCTGCTCGGCCAGGAGCGGGTCCGACGTGACCGCGTGATCGAGGCTCTCCACGGAAACGTCGCCGGTTCCCATGCCGCCGTTGAGCACGCGAACCCGGGCGCTCGACAGGCCGCGGATGATCGGTCGCGCCGCTCCCGGCACGAACGCGGTCGAGGACACGCCCGGTTCTCCCGCCAGGGCCTCGCCCAACGTCGCCCCCATGCGCAGTTGCAGGTCGGCGCCGCCCAACACGGAGATTGCGTTCGGCAACTCGGACTCGTTCCGGAGACCGCCGGAGGCGGTGACGACGATCTCGTCGAAGTGGGTGAAGTGGTCGTACTCCAGTTCGACGGCCGTCTCCCGGTCGGCCGAGACGGTGACCGGCTCGCTTGTCACGCCGACCGACGGGATGTCGACGACCAGGAGATACGTGCCAGGAGGCACGGCGTCGAAACGAAACGTCCCGTCCGCGGCAACCGAGGCGCTGAGGGACAACTCGGTGAGTCGGGCGACGGCGAGCGAGATGCCGGCCTCACCGGGGCTGCTGACCATTCCGGCGATGGACCCCGTCGCCTGACCGTCGGCTGCTGGCGGATTGAGAAGGAGGGCAAGGGCGCAGAGAGCGGCGGCCGTCACTGCCTGGCGCCAGCGGGGCCGGTGCCGTGGATGGGAGGTAGAGAACGTGGTGTACGTAGCGAGCATGGTTTGAAGTTCCTGGGTTGTTCAGTCCGAGTCGAAGGGTGTCTTGGTGCTGGCTTACGGAGTCCGCAGCGGTGGCCGCGCACCGAACTTCTCGGCCGCGCGCCGCGAGTCCGTCGGGGTCACCTATGGCTGACCGCGATGGCGTCGTCGCCATCGCCCTGAGGTGGGGCGGGTGACGCCTTGTTTGCTTGCTGGCGGCTCCGACGATTCGCGCTTTGCGCGGGTCGGAGGCACTGTCGACTCAGCCTGGGGGCGGACCGCGAGCGGCCTGCTGCCTGGGCGCGCCGCGTCTGGCGCTGCCGTCGTTCTCGGGCCTGGCCGCGGCCGAAGCGAGGTCGAGCGGCCTCGAGACGGAGCTCCTGCCGACCTCGGCCGGCTTCGAGGATCCGAGCCTGCAGGCGACGCAGGAGTGTTCGCGCGGCGCCGCGGCGTTGCCGAGGCTGGCGTGGTTCGTGGCGCCGGTGGCCTCGGCTTCGTGCTCGACCGCGCACCAGGCGTAGCTCGCCGCCGCGTCGTGGTCGTGGCAGCCCGCGTCCCAGGCTCCGGTGACCAGCGTGGCGATCGTCAGCGCAAGGGCGTTGACGATGACGAGTGGCGAGTGGGACCGGTGCGGCACGGGGAGATTCATGGATTCGTGAGGTGCGTTCGTATCGCGAATGAGAGATGCATCAACGTTGCGCTTGCGCGACGGCCTGGCGGCGCGCTAGCGGGAACGAGGGGCTGTCCGGCGGATGGAGTGCCGGACAGCCCGCGGGCCCTGGATGAACCCGACCTAGAACCAGAACCGGGCCGACAGGGTCACGTCCCTGCCGGGTAGCGGCCTGAAGTTCTTCAGGAACGACGTGTGCACGCGCGCCTCCTCGTCCGTCAGGTTGCGGCCCCGCAGCAGCACGTCGAGGATCTGGTTGCCGAGGATGAAGCGCCGCCCGACGTGGGCGTTGACCAGCGTGTAGCCCTCGGTTGGGGTCTCCAGTTCAGCGACGTCGTTCTGGTCGTCGAACCAGCGACCTTCCACCGCGGCACGCCAGTGGTGGCCGTGGTAGTGGAGGCCGGCGCCGAAGCTCATCGGCGGAATCCGTGGCAGGTTGCCGCCCGCGTCCAGCTCGGCGTCGACCGTGTCCGCTATCGCCTGGATGTGCAGGTGATGGTCGTTCCGGTCGAGCAGCTCCAGCCGAAGCCGGAGTTCGGCCCCTTCGGTGGAGGCGTCGGCCTGGGTGTAGCGGAGGACGGCGAACCCGTCCTCCTCTTCGCCGGTGAACCGCTGGTAGATGAAGTCGCTGAAGCTCTGGCTGAAGAGCGTCAGTTCGCCGGTCAGCAGCCCTTCCGTCTTGCGCAGCGATACGTCGAACCCGGTGCCGACCTCGTTGTCCAGGTTCGGGTCACCGACTTCGTAGCTCAGGGTGGCGACGTGCAGGCCGTCGGAATGGAGCTCCTCCGCCGCGGGCAGGCGGGCCGAGCGGGCGACCGACACGCCTAGCGTCCAGTCGGAGCCGGCGTCCCAGACCAGGCCCGCTGAAGCGGACACGCCGTCGTGCGAGGTGTCCCGAGAACTCACCGGATTGTGGTCGAGCTGCTCGAAGCGAGCGCCGAACTGCCAGCGGACGGGGCCGGCCTCGATCTCCTGCGAAGTAAAGAGAGCCCATCCTTGGGACTGCGTCGGCGGAACGAAGGCTTCCTCGCCGATGGCGGCGAGATCACGGTCCGAGTACTGGAGGCCGACGGAGCCGCGGCTGCGGCCCCGCTCGCGCTGGAACATCTCGAGCCGTGTCTCGAGGTAGTCGTTGGAGAACGTCGTGCCGACGTCGGGGCCTTCGAGCTCGACGTGCTCGTAGTCGGTACCCGTCATCCGGACCTCGATCTTCTGGAAGGCGCCCGTCATCGGCAGGGCCTCGGCCCGGAGGTCCACGCGGCGCTGCCTCATGTCGACGCGGATCGGGAGCTCCTCTTCTTCGCCGTGCTCGTCGTGGTCGTGGTCGTCATGGTCCTCGTCGTCGTGGTCCTCGTCGTCGTGGTCCTCGTCGTCATGGTCCTCGTCGTCATGGTCCTCGTCGTCGTGGTCCTCGTCGTCGTGGTCCTCGTCGTCGTGATCCTCGTCGTCGTGGTCCTCGTCGTCGTGGTCCTCGTCGTCGTGGTCGTGCTCGTCCTCGTGGTGGTGATGGGCGTGGGCGCCGGGCGGGAGCCCATAGTCCGTGTTGAAGCCGCTGACCGAGATGCCGATCGAGCCACGGTCGCCGAAGAAGCGGGTGAAGCCGAAGCGCCCGCTCTCGGTCATGAGATCCGTGTTCGGGACGATCCCGAAGGGGTTCTCGTCTTCGTGCTCGTCGTGATCGTGCTCGTCGTGATCCTCGTCGTCGTGGTCGTCGTGGTCTTCGTCCTCGTCGTCGTGATCTTCGTCTTCGTCGTGATCCTCGTCGTGCTCGTCGTGATCCTCGTCGTGATCGTCGTGCTCCTCCTCGACCTGTGCGTGGCCGGGGATCTCGTACGGATCGGTTTCCCGGCTCACGGCGCCCAGGTGCCAGGCCCATTCACCGCCGCCGCCGTTGAGATGGATCGCGCCCATTCGCTCGTCGGCCACGGACCCGCCGCGAAGGTCGATCGTGCCTCTCAGCGCGCTGACGGGCTTTTCGCTCGGGATCCGGCCGTCGACCATGTTGACCGCGCCGCCGATTGCCTCGGAACCGAAACGGAGCGTGGCGGGTCCGCGCAGCACCTCGATCTGTTCGGCGTGCGCCGGTTCGAAGGTCACGGCGTGGTCGGCGCTGACGACGGAGGCGTCGCCGGTGTCGAGTCCGTTCTCCATGACCCGGATCCGGGCGCCGCTCAGGCCGCGAATGATCGGCCGGCCGGCGCCGGGGACGAACGACGTCGAGTGCACGCCTGGTTCGCCTTCCAGCGTCTCGCCCAATGTGGCGCCAAGACGTAGCTGGAGGTCAGTGCCGGACAGCACGGACACGGGATTCGCCAACTCGGAGGCGCGGCGCAGGTCGCCGGTCGCGGTGACCACGACCTCGTCGAAGTGCGTCCCGTGACGCATCTCGAGTTCGACCTCCGCGTCGTCGCCGCCGGTGACGGTGACGGTTTCGCTCGCCGTGCCGAAGGCGGGAATGTCCACGACGACGAGATACGTGCCGGCCGGCACTTCGTCGAACCTGAACGCGCCGTCCGTGGACACCGCGGTGCTGATGCCGAGTGCGGGGATGCGTGCGACGGCGAGCACGATTCTCTCGCCGTGGGTTTCGACGGAGCCGGCGACGGAACCGGTTTCCTGGGCGGTAGCCGCTGGTGGAATGAGTAGGAGGGCAAGGGCGCAGAGAACGGCGCCCGTCAGAGCCTGGCGGCCGCGGGGCCGGCGCTCCGAGTGAGGCTTCAGAGTCTTGGTGTGCGTAGCGAACATGGTTGGGAGTTCCTGGGTCGTTCAGTCCGAGTCGAAGGGTGCTGTAACACTTGGCTGCGAGAGTCGCGGCGCTGGGAGCGCAACGACATCGTCGGTGGTGCGACCCGAGACCGCGTCGCTTCCGGCTAGTGCCGGCGGCTGTGAGGTCGTCGCAGCTACCCCAACGAGGGGCGCTCACGTTTCGTTTGGACGACGCCGACGTGGCGCGCGGGGCAGCCGGTCGGAATCGGGTCGACTCAGACCAGCGGCGGCCCGCGTGCGGTCTGCCGCCAGTACTCGCCGCTGGTGGGGCAGCCCTCGCTCTCGATTCCGGTTGCCGCCGAAGAGACGTCGAGGAGACCGGCGATCGGGGTCCTGCGCTCCTCGACGATCTTGGAACGTCCCAGACTGCAGGCGACGCAGGAGTGATCGTGCAGCGCCGCGGCCTGGCTGACCGCGGCGCGGTTGCCGGCGCCGCCAGCCTCGGTCTCGTGATCGACTGCGCAGTAGGCGGCGTTCGCCGCGGCGAGGTCGTGGCCGTGGCCGCTCGAATCCCAGGCTCCAGCGAGCAGGGTGGCGAGCGTCAGCGCGAGAGCGTTGACGATGGCGAGTGGCGAACCAGCCCGGCGCAACATTGGCTGCGGAGGTTAGCAGAGCTTCGGCTGGCGCTAACGTCGCCGCCGCAGCACGACCTGATGCGCTCCTCGCCGTTCGTTTCCCTCGCCCGCCGCGGCACTGAGCGCGAAGTCGCCGGCCGGGACGGGGACATCCTCGAACGTTGCGATCTGCTGGTCCAGCGCCAGGTCCTGGCTGAGTTTCTGGTCGCCGATGGCGAGCCTCAGCGTGCCGGCAGAGCCCCCGGTGAGGCGCACCTCGATGTCGAACGTCACGTCCTCCCGAGCGCTCAGCAGCCAGCGCCCCCTCGAGGTCGGTCGCCAGCCCTGGTCGTCGGTGATCCGCCGCCAGTCCTGGCGAGTCAGGACGGTGACAGGTTCGTGATCCGTGCCGACGACGATCCGGGGCGGCGCGTAGTTGTCCGGCCGGGTCGAACTCACGTCCTCGAACCATGCCAGATAGGCGTCGCTCATTTCGGCCGCCACCGCGGGCAGCTCGGCGATCAGGTTGCTGCTTTCGTCCGGATCCGCGTTGAGGTCGTAGAGCTCGAAGTTCAACTCGCCGTCCCAGTCTCCTTCGCCGCGCGGGGACGGGTGGACCAGCTTGTAGCGCTGGCCGACGGCGGCGAAGGAATGGAGCGGGATCGGTTCGTTGCCGCGGTGAAACTGCAGGTAGAGGGTCCGGTCGGGCCACGTCCCAGCGTCGACGTCGCCGGCCAACAGGCCGAGCAGGCTGCGGCCGTCCAGGTGCAGGCCGGCGGGCGTTTCAACGCCGGCGGCGTCGAGCAGGGTCGGGGCGATGTCGATGTGGGCCGCGATTCGGTCGACGGACTCTCCACCCGCGGGCAACCGGCCGGGCCAGCGCGCCAGCAGGGGCGACCGGATACCGCCCTCGAACAGGGTCCCCTTGCGGCCCCGAAGCCCCGCGTTGTAACGATCGCGATCCGGTCCGTTGTCGACCAGGAAGACGAGGAGCGTGTTGTCCGCGAGGCCCAGCTCCTCGAGCCTTGCCGCCAGCCGTCCGATGTTGTCGTCGATGTTGCTGATCATCGCGTAGCTGCGCGCCAGCCGGTCGAGGACCTGGTCACTGGTCTGGCCTGGATCAGGGAGCGCCGTGCTCAGATCCACCTGCCGATAGTGCTCCAGCCAATCCTCCGGCACGTCGTGGAACGGGCCGTGGGGAGCGTTCGTCGGCACGTAGGCGAAGAAGGGTCGGCCTTCCGTAGCCGCCTGTTCGATGAACTCGAACGCCGCGTCGAAGTAGACGTCGGTGCAGTAGCCGGTCGTCTCCTCCCGCGTCCCGTTGCGAAACAGCACCGCGTCGGTGTACTTGCCCTCGCCGCCGGGCGGATCGGAGGGCTGGCCGATGCCGCCGCCCCGGTGGACGAGGCTCTCCTCAAAGCCCTGGTCCATCGCCCGCATCGGGTAGGCGTCGCCGAGATGCCACTTGCCGAAGATGCCGGTGGCGTAGCCGGCGTCCCGCAGCATCTCGGCGATCGTCACTTCCTCCGGTTCCATCATCGCGCGGCCGATGTAGGTGTCGATGGCGCGGGTGCGGTAGTTGTAGCGGCCCGTCATCAGCGAGGCGCGGGTCGGCGTGCAGACCGGGCTGACGTAGAAGCGCTCGACTTGCGCGCTCTGGGCAGCCAGGGCGTCGAGATGCGGCGTCCGGACGACCGGGTTGCCGGCGAAGCCGAAATCGCCGTAGCCCTGGTCGTCGGTCATGACGAGGACGATGTTCGGCGGCTCGGCGGTGTCGGCCCCGGCGGCTTCGGGCGATCGATCGGCGGCACAGCCGAATCCCAGGGCGCACAGCAGGATCACACTGATCGGTGCGCTACGCTTCATCGGCTTCCCTCCACAACACGGTTCGAGGACAGGATATGGCAGCAGAAGAGGTTCGTTACGAACGACGCGGCCCGGTCGCGGTGCTGACGCTGGACCGCGCCCGATACCACAACGCGCAGAGCTGGAAACTGCTCGACGACCTGGACCGCCAGCTCGACCGGGCGATGGCCGACGACGAGGTCCGCGTCGTCGTGCTGAAGGGCGACGGCAGGCACTTCTCGTCCGGGCACGATCTCGGCACGCCGGAGCAGGAGGCGGACGTCGAGGCCCGGGGACTCACCCAGTGGGTCGGCCTCGACTGGTACGAGGCGTTCCGCTGGTACAACCTGGACAACACGGTCAAGTGGCGCAATCTGCACAAGCCGACGATCGCGATGGTGCACGGCTACTGCATCTTCGGCGGCTGGATGATCGCGGCGTCGATGGACCTGATCTTCGCCGCGCCGAGCGCCCGCTTCCTGGCGAGCCTGTTCGAGACCTTCACCGTGCCCTGGGACATCCATCCCCGCAAGGCGAAGGAGCTGCTCTTCGAGAGCCGCTTCATCGACGCCGAGGAGGCGCAGGAACTGGGCCTGGTCAACCGCGTCTACGCGGAGGATGAACTGGAACGCGAGACGATGGCCTACGCCGAGCGGGTCGCCGAAAACGACCCGGTGGTCCTGCGCATGGGCAAGCTGGCCGTGAACAAGGCCCAGGACGCGATGGGCTACAGCGCGAACGTCGAGGCGGCGTTCGCTGACTACCTGGTTACGCGCGAGATTCGCGGCAGTTCCAGCCGGGTCGAGGGCAACCGCCGGCTCGTCGGCGTCGACCTGGCGCTGCGCGGCCAGCGCGGCGGTCGCGCCGGGCAGACGCCGGCTGGCGGAACCGACGCTTCGGAAGCAAGGGAGGACGCATGAGGACGGTTCGACTTGCCATTGCGATCGCGGGCAGCCTGAGCCTCGTCGCTGTTTCGGCCGCGCAGGACGATGGCGGCCGGATGTACAACACCGCCAAGCAGAAGCTGATGAGCGGCGAAGGGATCGTCGGCGTCAGCATCTCCTCGCCGGACCCCGACAGCTACTGCGCGGCCGCCAACGCCGGCTTCGACTTCACCTGGATCGAGATGCAGCACAGTCCGCTGACCTACCAGGACGTGGCGCGGATGCTCTGGGCCTGCCGGGACGCTTCCGCCATCCCCTTCATCCGCGTGCCCGACGCGACGGAGGGCGACATCCAGAAAGCGGTGGACCTGGGCGCCCTCGGCATCGTTGTGCCGATGGTGCGCACGGCCGAGAAGATGGAGCGGGCGGTGCGCTTCGCCAAGTTTCCGCCCGAGGGGCGGCGTAGCCTCGGCGGCGGCCAGTACGGCGCGCTCTGGGGCCGCGATTACCGGGCCACGGCGAACGAGAACATCCTGATCGTGGCGATGATCGAGTCGCCGGCCGGGGTCGACGCGGTCGAGGAGATCGCGGCCGTGCCCGGCGTCGACGTCGTCTTCGCCGCCTCGACCGACCTCTACAGCTTCTCCGGCAAGCGCCAGGGCGAGCCGGAGTACGAGGCGATGGTCGACCGCATCCGCGACGCGGTGCTCGGCGCCGGCCTCAAGCTGGGCGGGCCGCTGGCCTGGCGTGACCGCGAGGGCTTCAGCTTCTTCCAGGCGCCCGGTGTCGGCAACCTGATCCGCCGCGGCGCGCAGGCGCTGCTCGAGGAGACGGCGTCAGGAATCGCCGAGATCGAAGGTTCGGAGGAGCAGTAGGCTGCTTAGATGTGCCGGCCCTGGCCGCCGTCGACGTCGATCACCGCGCCGTTGACGTAGGAGGCGGCCTCCGAACACAGGAAGACGATCATGTTGGCGACCTCTTCCGAGGTGCCGTAGCGGCCGACGGGGACGCTCTTGCCGTTGTTCCGGATGATGTCCTCCCAGTCGCCGCCGCGGGCGTTCGCGATCTCCTTCGCGGCCCGCTCCCACATCGCGGTGTGGATCAGGCCCGGCAGCACCGAGTTGAACAGCACGTTGTCGCGGCCGTACTTGCCGGACAGGGCCTTGCCGGTGGCGACCATCGCCGCCTTCGAGGCGCCGTAGTCGATCAGCGCGGCGCCCGGGTACTTGGCGGCGCCGCTCGCGATCATCACCACGCGGCCCCACTTCTGCTTGCGCATTCCCGGCAGGCAGTGGCGCGTGCTGCGTACGGCCGAGAGCAGGTTGAGGCGGAACAGTTCCTCCCAGTCGTCGTCGCTCATGTAGAGGAAGTTGCGCGACGGCCCGGCGCCGACGTTGTTGACCAGGATGTCCACCGTGCCGCCGGCGAGGACTGCCTCGAAGAAGGCGTCGATCGAGTCGCGTTCGGCCATGTCGGTGACGTGGCCATGGACGCTGCCCTCACCGGAAGGTGGTTGGTAGCCGTCGAGTTCGTTGACGGCGTCTTCGCTGCGGGCGCAGAACGCGACTTCCGCGCCGTGGTCGGCGAGCAGGCGGACGGCGGCGGCGCCGATGCCGAGGCTGGCGCCGGTGACGACGGCGCGACGGCCGGTCAGGTTCAGGTCGATCATCGAAGGGAGCCTCCCAAGTGCTGAAAGACAGGTGCTGAAGGATGAGCGCCGAGTGTATTGCGCTCCGGCCCGCCCGGCGACCACGATTGGTATGCTCCTCGTCCGTTTCCGAACTGAGACGAAATGACGAAACGACGCCACTCGAAACCATGGCGGCGGGCGCTGTCGCTCGCCGGTCTGATGCTGGCCTTGCTGGCGCCGGTCCAGGCGCAGGACGCCGGCGACCCGGTGTCGCGTCACTACGACGGCAGCCCCGACATCAACGGTGTCTGGCAGGCGATCAACACGGCTCACTGGAACCTGGAGGACCACAACGCGGCCGGCGGGCCGGCGGAGTACGGCACGCTCACCACGATGCCGCCGGGCCAGGGCGTGGTCGTCGGCGGCGAGATCCCCTATCAGGACTGGGCTCGCGAGCAGCAGCGGAAGAACTTCGAGAACCGCTGGCGCGAGGACCCGGAGGCGAAGTGCTACCTGCCGGGGGTGCCGCGGGCGACCTACATGCCGTTCCCGTTCCAGATCCTCCAGGGCACGAGCCACATCATGATCGTGTACGGGTTCGCCGAAGCGAACCGGACGATCCACATGGACAAGGAGAATCCGGAGCCGGCGCCGATCGACAGTTGGATGGGCCGTTCGCATGGCCGCTGGGAGGGCGAGACCCTGGTCGTCGAGGCCGCCGGCTTCACCGGCCAAGCCTGGTTCGACCGCGCCGGCAACTTCGCCAGCGACACGCTGCGCGTCACCGAGCGCTACACGCCCACCGGCCCGAACACGATGACCTACGAGGCGACGCTCGAGGACCCCAACGTCTTCACCCGCCCCTGGACGATCCGCATGCCGCTCTACCGGCGCCTGGAGGAGAACGTCCGGGTGCTCGAGTACAAGTGTGTCGAGTTTTCCGAGGAGCTGCTCTATGGCCACCTACGCCGACGCGAAGACACCCCGACCGGCGACGATCCCTAGCGCTTCGGCCGTTGCCGCCGCGCTCCTGCTGGGACTGACCGCGGTCCCGGCGGCGGCCGGCGACGTGACGGTGCAACTGACCACGTCCGCCCGCAGCGAGGCGGTCAAGTGGTACGGGCGGCACCTGGACTGCGAGCCGATCGAGGGCCGCGCCGAGGCGATCGACTGCGGCAACGCGGTAATCGAGTTCACCCAGGGTCCGATCATGGGCGCCAGCCAGGGCACCGGCATCGACCACATCGGCTTCTCCTTCGCCGATCTCGAGGAGAAGATGGCCGAGTTGGAGGCGGTCGGCGTCCGTGGCTCCGGAGTGCGCCTCCAGCGCTACGACGACGGCTCGACGCTCCGCGAGGAGCCTGGCCTGTTCAAGGTCGGACGCATCTTCGATCCCTGGGGCACCCGGATCGAGGTCGTCGAAGACCCGGACACGCTGGGCTTCCACCACGTCCACCTGAGCGCGAGCGACCCGGCGCGGACCCTCGGCTGGTACCGGGAGACGTTCGGCGGCGTGTCCGAGAGCCTGCGCGGCGTGCAGGAGGGCCTTCGCTTCGGCGAGGTCTGGCTGTTCGCGTCGGAGCACCCCGAAGGTCAGCCCGCGCCGAGCGCCGGCCGGGCGATCGACCACCTGGCCTTCGAGGTCGCCGATCTCGACACGGCGGCGGTCGGTCTGCGCGACCGCGGCGTCCGCTTTACGAGCGATCCCGAGCGGCCGGCGGGAGGCCGCTCCGAGGCGAAGCGCGGCTTCGTCTCCGCTCCCGACAACGTGCGTGTGGCGGTGATCGAACCGGGCTGGCAGGGCGTCGACGCCGACTTCGGATCGGATGCCGCCGAGATCGCCTCGGCCGAGCCGTACGTCGTGCCCCGGACCCCCTGGGGCACGCCTGACCTGCAGGGCATGTGGTCCGGCAACAAGGCCCACGGCATTCCGCTCGAACGGCCGGAGGAGCTGGCCGACGTCGAGGAACTGACCGCCGAGGAGGCGGCCGCACGCCGCGAGCGTGGCACCCTGGGGAGCATCTGGGGCTACGAGCGGGAGTGGCGCGACACGACGCTCGGCTACGTCAAGTCGGCGCCGTCGCGGCAGGTGGCGATGATCATCGATCCGCCGGACGG
Organism: Thermoanaerobaculia bacterium; assembly: GCA_965116955.1. Classification (GTDB taxonomy): domain Bacteria; phylum Acidobacteriota; class Thermoanaerobaculia; order Multivoradales; family Multivoraceae; genus Multivorans. Next base: position 1,988,790 of record OZ220742.1, read on the forward strand.
GCGCATTCCGCCGCTCACGGAGGAGGCTCTGGAGCGACAGCGCAACGCCCGCCAGTCGTTCGGCGACTACGTAAGGCGCCGGCCCGCGGGGCCCGAAGACCTGAGCGCCTACGTCCGCTGCATCAGCAGGGGCCTGCCGGGCATGATGATGCCCTCGATCTACAACAACGGTCTCCAGATCAGCCAGAGCCCCGGTTACGTCGCCATCCAGAAGGAAATGATCCACGAAACCCGCGTCGTCCCCACGACCGAGCGGGAGCCGCTCGGGCCCGGGATCAGGCAGTGGCTCGGCGATCCCCAGGGCCGCTGGGAAGGCGACACCCTGGTGGTGGAGACCACGGGGTTCAACGGCCGCACGAACTACCGAGGTTCGAGCGAGAACATGAAGCTCACCGAGCGCTACACCCGCCTCGGACCGAACCGGCTCGAGTACCGGTTCACCGTCGAGGACCCGACCGTCTGGACCAGACCCTGGACCGGCCGCTTCGAGTTCGAACTGGACAACGAGCAGTACGAACTCGTCGAGTACGCCTGCCACGAAGGCAATTACGGGATGACGAACATCCTCTCCGGCGCCAGGGCGCGGGACCGTGAAGAGGCCGCGGCGGCGGCGGAGACGGGCTCGGGCGCGCAGTAGAGGACGCTGCTGGCGTCAGTGACTACCGGTGCCTGCGGCCTCCGCGCTACCGAAGAGTGCCGCGCCGTCCGCGACCGCGGCGTCTCGCAGGCGACGATCCAGGGTAGCCAGGGGCAACCCGCGGCGGCGGGCGACTTCCAGATAAGAGGCGTCGTACGCCGTCAGACGATGCTCGCGGGCCAGGTCGAGCACCTTCGCTTCCTCGTGGTCGGAGTCCAGTTCGATGCGCATCTGCGCGAGGTCGAGAAAGACGGCGCGCGTGTCGGCGGCGTCCAGGCGTCCCCGCCGTTCGTTGACCAGAAGCGCGTTCCAGAGTTCGTAGCGCCAGAGCCGCGGTGCGACGGCGCCCTGCTCGATGGTCAACAGCAACGCGCGGTGCGCCAGCGGATCGACCTCGTCCGCCAGACACCAGCAAAGCACGATCGAGTTGTCGAGGACGACGGCGCTCAAAACCGGTGGCCTTCGTGGATGGAGTCGATCAACTCGGCCAAGGTCGCATGCCCCAGGCGCTGGCGGCGTTCCTCCATGCGGCGAGCCGCTTGGGCAGCGCGTTCACGATCGTCGGTCTCCACAGGGACGAGCCGGGCGACCGGCCGGCCATGGCGGGTGATCGTCAGAGTCTCCCCCCGAGCGACGCGTTCGAGCAGTCGCGGAAGATGCGTCTTGGCTTCGTAGGCGCCGATCGTCTGCATGGGTGACTCCAGTTCAGTCTGGTCGGTCAGACTAGTCGGAACCTCAGGAGGAGTCAACGTCGCCCTCCCCGGCGCCCGCTCGACCCGCGGGAAGCGCCCCGCGCCGGTGGTAGGGTTGCCGTTCCGCCGAGACACAGAAGCAAGCAGGACGACGCCCATGTACACGACGCGATCTCTCGCCCGCGCGGCTCTACCCGCCCTCGGTTTCGCTTTGGCCGGGGCCCTGATTCTCCTGACGCCGCCCGAGCCAGTCGCCGCCCACCACGCCTTCGCGGCCGAGTTCGACGCCACGAAGCCGGTGCGGTTACGCGGCAAGGTGACGAAGGTCGAGTGGGTGAACCCGCACGCCTGGATCCACATCGACGTCACCGACGATGACGGCACGGTGACGGCCTGGATGGTCGAGTGCGGACCGCCGGGCGCCCTGGTGCGTCGCGGCTGGAAGAAGAACTCGGTCGCTCCTGGCACCGAGGTACTCGTCGAGGGCTACCAGGCGATCGACGGGGCGCCGCGGGCGAACGGCCGTGACGTGACGTTGCCGGACGGCCGCCGGCTGTTTGCGGGATCGTCCGGCACGGGCGCGCCCTACGACAATCGCGAGTCGGGTGGAGGCTAGTGGGCACGAGCGCCGCGGCGCTGTGCCGACCGACCGGGTCGGAGAGCTCGTAGCGGAGTTCGCCGAACGCCGTCTTCAGCCGGACTTCGAGAAGCTGCCGGAGGTTCCGGGCGATTCGACGGTCGTGGTGTCGGAGGATCGTGATCGCCTGGGTGGTACCGTTGACGTCCAACCTACGATCGAGGAGGTGCCGGATGAAGCCTGAACGTGTTCTTCTCCTGAGCCTGGCGGTTCTCCTGGCCGCGCCGATGACCGTTGCCGCGCAGGATGACGTCCCGCGCCGGCCCGACGGCAAGCCCGATCTGACCGGGGCCTACGATGTCGCGACGCTGACTCCGCTTACCAGGCCACGGGAGTTCGGCGACCGCCTGACGCTGACCGACGAGGAGGCGGCCGCGATCGCCCGCCGCAAGGCCGAGATCTACGAGGCGGACTTCAAGCCCAGCGATCCGAATCGCGAAGCGCCGCCGGTCGGCGGAGCGCCGATCTTCGATCCGGGGCTCGAAGTCGCGTCGGGCGGCAGCGGCGGCTACAACGCCTTCTACATGGACCCCGGCGACAACGTGATCAGGATCGACGGCAAGTGGCGTACGTCGATCGTCACCGATCCGCCGAACGGCCAGTACCCGGAGATGACGCCGGCAGGCATGGCGCGTGCGGCGGCGCAGTTCGCAGCCTTCGGCCACAAGAACACCGGCACTGCCTGGTGGCTCGAGGAGAACGAGGACGGCTCGGGCCCATACGACAACATGGAACAGCGGCCGCATCCGGAGCGCTGTCTGCTCGGGTTCAGTTCGACCGGTGGGCCGCCGATGCTGCCGGCGCTCTACAACAACCACAAGCGGATCGTGCAGACCGACACCCATGTGATGATCCTGATCGAGATGGTTCACGACGCCCGCGTCGTGCGGATCGGCGGCGAGCACGCGCCGGCCACGGAACGCCGGTGGATGGGCGACTCGATCGGCTGGTGGGAAGGCGACACCCTGGTCGTCGACACGACGAACTTCGGAGAAGAACCCGCCCTCGGCTCGGCGACGAAGGACCTGCACGTCGTGGAACGCTTCCAGCGTCTGGCCGACGGCGACCTCCTCTACGGCTTCACGGTCGAAGACCCGAATGTCTGGGAGACGGCCTGGAGCGGCGAGTACGTATGGCGGTCGACGCCCAACAAGGTCTTCGAGTACGCCTGCCACGAGGGCAACTACGCGCTGGGCAACGTGATGCGCGGCGCCCGGCTGCTGGAGGCTGACGCGATCGCCGCGGCGGGCGGAGGAGAGTAGTCGATCGGCTGGAGCGCCCTTTCCGAGCGGCGCCCGTGGCCGCTGTTTCTGAGTCTGCTGCTTCTGGCTTCGGCGCCGGCCATCCGCGCCGCTGAGCAGCCGCCGAACATCGTCGTCTTCGTCGCCGACGACGCCGGCTGGTCGGACTTCGGCGCCTACGGCAACCGCGTCGTGCGGACGCCGAACCTCGACGCGCTGGCGGCGTCCGGGGTGGTGTTCGAGAACGCGTTTCTGACCACGGCGTCCTGCAGCCCGTCGCGGATCAGCATCCTCTCGGGCCGGTATCCGCACGCCACGGGCGCGGAGGATCTGCACAGTCCGCTGCCCGAAGGCGTCGAGCTGCTACCGAGCCTGCTGGGCCGGGAGGGCTACTTCACCGGGCACATGCGGAAGACTCACTACGGTCCGGCCGGTGAGCGCCAGTTTCACTGGTACTCGGAGGAGACCTGGAAGGCCCTGCCCGGCTTCCTCGACCAGGCGGGTGAGCGGCCGTTCTTTCTCTTGGTCGGCTTCCGGGATCCGCACCGGCCGTACGCGGCCGGCGCCATCGATTCGCCGCACGATCCGGCGGAGGTCTCCGTGCCGCCGTATCTCGTCGACGACGCCGCGACGCGGGCCGACCTGGCCCTGTATTACGACGAGATTGCCCGCATGGACTTACGAGTCGGGCGGATGCTGGCCGAGCTGGACCGCCGCGAGCTCCGTGAGAACACGCTGGTCGTTTTCCTGAGTGACAACGGTGCGCCCTTTCCCCGAGCCAAGGCGACCGCCTACGACGCCGGCATCCGCACGCCGTTCATCGTCTCGTGGCCCGGCGTGACGCCCGCGGGCGTCCGGTACGCGGGGCTCGCCAGCATGATCGATCTCGCTCCGACGCTGCTCGAGGCAGCCGGCGTCGAGACACCCGCGAGCTTCGACGGTTCGAGCTTTGCCGCCGCCTTGACCGACCGGACCGCGCCGGGCCGCGAGTACGTGTTCGCAGAGCGCAACTGGCACAACTGCGACGAGCACATCCGAACAGTGCGGGGCGTGCGCTACAAGCTGGTTCGCAACGCCTACACGGAACTGCCGCTGTGCACGCCGGCCGACGCCTCGCGCAGCGCATCCTGGTACAGCCTGACGGCGCGCCGTGAGGCGGGGACCTTGACGTCTGGTCAGGCGCGCCTGTTCGAGGCGCCGCGGCCGGTGATCGAGGTCTACGACCTGGAGGCGGATCCGCACGAACTGGTCAACCTGGCGGGCCGACCGGAGGTGGAGCAGATCGCCAGGCAGTTGAGCCGGGTGCTCGATGCCTGGATCGAGGAGACGGAGGACTTTCCTCCTAGCCGCCGGCGTCGCGCGGACAACACGGACCGGATCAGCGGTGTGAAGTTCAGCCAGCAGGTGCCGCCGCTCGAACCTTAGGCGGGTTGTTTCCGCCTGCGGCGGATGCCGGCCGGAAGGCCGGCGCACCGACAACCGGGCGACTTCCCGGCTACGGATCCAGCACCGGGAGCACGATCCGCGAGGGATGCTCCGCCGAGTGGTGGACGGCGTTCCTGGCCACCCGCCACTCGCTCTCGTCGTAGTTGTTGCCGCCGGTGTTCAGGTTGCGGTCGTAGCGCGGGAAGTTGCTGCTCGAGACCTCGATCCGCAGGCGGTGTCCGGCGCCGAAGACGTTGGCGGTGGCGAGCGGCCCGAGCCTCACTTCGTAGACCTCTCCGGCTTCCATGCGGACCTCGCGGTCGAAGCCTTCGCGATAGCGCATGCGCAGGATCGTGTCGTCGAGGTTGAAGGCGCGGCCGTCGGCGTGGACGTCGACGAGCTTGACCGTGAAGTCGGTGTCGGCCGCGTCGGAGGAGACGTGCAGGATCACATCAACCGATCCGACGACGGCCAGCGGCTCGGCGAAGGGTTCGGTGGTGTAGACGAGCACGTCGGAGCGCGCCTCGATTCCGCGCTGGTCGAAGGAACCGGGCTCGTGCTCGCCCATGCAGCAGAAGGCGCCGCCGTGGGTCGGCACCGGCGAGCCCGGGTCGTAGACGAAGCGGTCGGCGTCGTGCCCGTCGTCGCCGGCGTCCGCCGTCAGCCTGCCGTCGCCGGCGGCGCTGTTCGCGTTGCCGTCGCTGTCGAGGTAGAGGGTCATCGCTTCGACGCCGGCCGGCGGCCAGTTGTCAGCGTTCCGCCAGCCGTCTTCGCCCATCAGGAAGTAACGCACCCTGGCGTAGCGGTTTTCGAAGCCGTTCGCCTCGGGCTTCGTGAAACGGTCGAGGAAGCTCCAGAGCATCTCGTCGAAGCCGAAGTCCGTGTCGCCGAAGTTCCGCTCGCCGACGACGAGCGGGTTCGTCAGGCGGTACATGTTGCAGTGCAGACTGGGCGCGATGACCATGTACTGGTGGTCCCGGACTTCCGGGTCGGCGTTCGCACGGGCATGCTGGTAGAGCGCCAGGTTCGGCGAGACGGACAGGTCGTACCAGGAGTTCGCCCACAGCGCGGGCACCCCGAACGGCTCGTCGTCGTGGTACAGGCCGCCCTCGTACCAGGCAGGGTCGTCCGGCAGGCGCGCCGCGAAGTCGCCGAAGATCCCCTTCGGTCCACCGACCGATTCCATGATCGTCTGTATGGGGAGATGCCAGAGCGCCTGCTTCCAGTCGACCTGGGGCATCTTCGCTGCCAGGTCGAAGTAGGTCGCTAGCCGCTCCAGGTCCTCGCGGCTGGTGTCCGGCGGGAAAGTCGGGCGCTGGGTGTTCTGCTCGCCGAAGAGCCAGACGGCCATCGGAAGCTGGAGGGCGCCGCCGCGGTAGAAGTTCCCCTGCTCGTAGAACGGCCCCATGCGGCCGATGCCGGCGCCCTGGCCCATCGGCACGGCGGCGGCGTGGCCCGGGTGGCGCATCGCGGCGAGCCCCATCTGCCACTCCGCGGTCGATGAGCAGCCGAGCGTGGCGACCTTGCCGTTGGACCACGGCTGGTCGGTGATCCAGGTCAGCGCGTCGAAGCCGTCGGTGCGCGGCCGGCCCAGGATCTCCCAGTCCCCCTCCGAGAAGAACTTGCCGCGTTCGTTCTGGACGACGAAGGCGTAGCCGCGTTCGACCGCGTCGAGGCCGAACTTGAGCAGTGCGCTCGGTCGCTCCAGGTTGGGCGGCGGCAGCGGGCTGAAGTTGTAGGGCGTGCGCCAGAAAACCGCCGGCACGGGGCCCTGGGCGTCTCGTGGCCGGTAGATTTCGGTGGCGAGGCGGACGCCGTCGCGCATCGGTACCATGACCATCCGATCGACTTCGGCCAGACGGTGGAGGTCGGCCCGGCGAACCGGGTCCGGCGTGCGGTGGATTTGGCCCAGGACCGGGGAAGCGACCAGGGCGAGTGAGACGGCGACTGGCAGCAGCGTGACGACCGTTCGAATGTGGCGCATATGACGTTCTCCTGGAGGGCTACCCTGGTTCTTGCGCTGGGCATTCTGCCAGTTGCGGAAGCCTCGGAGCCGGCGGTTGGCGAGCCCAGGCGGGTCGCGGTGCTGGTAGCCGATGCGGAGGACGAGCGGGTCGCCATGGTGGGAGATGCGGTCTCGTTCTGGAACGGGGCCGTCTCGGAGCTGGGACTGGCCGGGCCGTTTTCGGAGCCGGGACACCAGGGTCCGCCGGAAGGACTACGGCCGTTCGAGAACTACGCCCATCAGCTCTCGCAGCTTGCCGGGCGCCTGCACTCGTCCGATCCGGGTCCGAAGCCGCCGGAAGCGCTCTTCCGGGTCGACGCGGAGGTCGTCGTGCTGCTCTCGGCTCAGAACCTCATGCCCTTCGCCTGGCCCTACGGCGACGATAGCCGCTACTTCATCGCCATTCCTGCCGGCGACGAGCGCGACAACGTCGTGCGCAACGTGATCGCCCACGAACTGGGGCACGTTCTCGGGCTGAAGCACCTGCGGGAGCCGGGGGTTCTGATGTGCCAACCCTGCGACACGTCGGCACGCACCGGCGATCAGCCGCGATTCCTACCGCTGACCGAAGTCGACCGCGAGCGGCTACGCTCTTTCCTGGGAGGACCCCGACCATGACCTCTGCCTGGACCCGGAGACGTTTCATCGCCACCGCGGCCGCCGCGACCGCCGGCGCGGGAATCACCCGTTCGCCGGCGCTTTCCGACGACGGTTGGCGCGCGGGGCCGCTTCAGCACCTCATCCCGGCGGCCAGCCACGACCGGGTGGCGCTCAAGTGCTCCTTCGCCGAGCCGCTCGACTTCGTGCCGGAGCTGCGCATCGGCGGCCGCGTGGTCGCGGGCCGGAGCACCGACACGGAACGGCGCTTCTTCTCCTTCGACGCGCCCGGCCTGGAACCGGACACCGAGTACGCGCTGCAACTGCTCGGCGGCGGCGAGACACTGTGCGACGCGTGGCCGCTCCGCACGTTTCCGCAGCCGTCGTCCCAACCGGAGTCGGTGCGGTTCCTCGCCTACACCTGCGCCGGCGGCCACCCCGAGGCGGGCTTCTTCCTGCCGCTGGCGGTACGGCGCCGGCTGTTGAGACGGGCGCTCTCCTTCCACCCGCGGGCACTGATTGCGATCGGCGACCACATCTACTGGGACCAGCGCACGGTGCTCTACAACCGCAGCGAGGAGCGGGGCCGGCGTTCCCGCGAGTTCTACGAACGGATCGGATGGCTGGACCTGAGCCTGCCCGCGCTCGGAACGAGCAACGAGACTTCGCTGAAGGCGGCGGTCGGGCCGCAGATCGCCGAGCTGTACGGGGTCATGCTGCGGTCGACGCCTTCCTACTTCGTCAGCGACGACCACGACTACTACGAGAACGACGACGCCGACCCCCAGATGGTCACCCTGCCGCCGGACCGTTACCAGGTCGACTTCGCCCGATTCACCCGCAACGCGTACCTGCCCGAGTTCCTGCCGGATGTGGAGCGTCCGCTGGCGATGTCCGGCACCGGGGCCGGCGACCGCGAGCCCGGCATCTCCGAGGCCTTCGGCACCTTCCGCTACGGCCGGCTGGCCGAAGTCCTGATCTACGACTGTGCCCGTTACCTGTCGCTCAAGGGCGTCCACGCCGGGCTGGTGCCGCCCGAGACGGAACACTGGCTGCACCAGCGCACGCGGGACCAGACGGTGTCGCAGGTGTTCCACGTTCCGTCGCACCCCTTCGGCTGGTCGGCGGGGAAGTGGCGGGAGTGGTACCCGGACGTTGCCGACCTCGACGACGGCGGCGCCACCGTGTCGCGGATCGGCGACTTCGCCGGCAGCAACTTCAGGCTGACAACGGAGCGTGAGAAGTACTTCTGGCAGGTGGGCTGGCTGCGGCAGCATCAGCGCCTGCTGGAGTCGCTGACGTCCCAGTCGCAGCGGGCCGGCATCGTTCTCTCGGGCGACCTGCACGCGATCGGCCACTCCGTCCTCGAACGAAGCGGCAGCATGGATCTCTCAGCCAACCCGGTCCATGCCGTGCTGACCGGCCCGCTGGGCACCCTGACCGGCTGGCCGTCGGCGGCCCGCGGCACGCCGCCTCTGGCCGCCACCGGCGTCGTTCACGACGTGCGTGGCGAGACCTTCGAGAAAAACGGCTTCGCGCTCTTCGACGTGACGCCGTCGGAGGTCACGGTGCGGCTGTTCGCCTGGAAGACGGGCGAGCCCGAGTCCGCGATCGACGACCTCGAGCCGTACCACACGGCCGTCATCCGGCGAGGCTGAGGTCGGGTTGGTCCGCTACTGTTCCGCGGATGTCTGAATCCGCCAAGCGGAAGCGGCGCCGGCGGGAGGGGAGCGGGCCGGGCCTGTTCACCCGCTTCCTGAACGCGGTCGAGTTCCTCGGCAACCTGTTGCCGCACCCGGTGACGCTGTTCGCGGTGCTGGCGCTGCTCATCCTGCTGGTGTCGGGGTTGGCGGAGGTGCTCGACTGGCAGGTCGAGGATCCACGCCCCGCCGGCGTCTCGGGCCGCTCCGACGACGGGGTGATCCGCGCGGTCAGCCTGATGAACCCCGAGGGGATGCGGCGGATCGCCATGAACCTGGTGACGAACTTCACCGGCTTCGCGCCCCTCGGCACGGTCCTCGTCGCGCTGCTCGGGGTCGGTGTCGCCGAACGATCGGGTCTGCTCGGCGCGCTGCTGCGGGCGCTCGTGCTGGGCGCCCCGCGGAACCTGCTGACCGCGGTCGTGGTCTTCGCCTCGGTCGTATCCAACACCGCGTCGGAGATGGGCTACGTCGTGCTGATCCCGCTTGCGGCGGTCGTGTTCCGGTCGGTGGGACGCCACCCGCTGGCCGGGCTGGCTGCCGCGTTTGCCGGCGTCTCGGGCGGCTACTCGGCGAACGTGCTGATCGGCACCGTCGACCCGCTGCTCGCCGGAATCACGACCGAGGCGGCGCGCATCATCGATCCGTCCTACGCGCCGGGCGCAGTGAACGAGATCCCCGCGACCGCGAACTACCTCTTCATGCTGGTCAGCACGTTCATGATCACCGTAATCGGCACCCTGGTGACGACGCGGATCGTCGAACCCAAGCTGGGGACGTTCGAGCCGAGCCGGGCGGCGGACGACCTGGAGGATCCGGAAGACGGCCTGAAGACGCTGTCGCCGGAGGAGAAGCGCGGGCTGAAGCTGGCGGGTTTGACCGTCCTCGTCATGCTCGGCGGGCTGGCGCTGCTGGCTCTTCCCGAGAACGGCTGGTTCCGCGATCCGGCGGCGAACGCGCTCCTGATCGACGACCTGAGGCCGATGCTGCGCAGCGTCGTCTCCCTCATCTTCGTCTTCTTCATCGTGCCCTCGATCGTCTACGGCCGGGTCACGGGATCGGTCCGGAACGACCGCGACGTGATCGACGGCATGGGCAGGGCGATGAGTTCGCTCGGGCCCTACATGGTGCTCGTTTTCTTCGCCGCGCAGTTCGTCTCCTTCTTCAACTGGACCAACCTGGGGACGATCACGGCGGTCGTGGGCGCCGATCTGCTGACCCGGTTCGACCTGACCGGCCCGATCGTGTTCATACCGTTCATCCTGATGTGTTGCTTCGTCAACCTGATGCTCGGCAGCGCGTCGGCCCAGTGGGCGGTCACGGCGCCCATCTTCGTGCCGATGCTGATGACGGTCGGCTACAGCCCCGAGGTCATCCAGGCGGCCTACCGGATCGGCGACTCGACGACGAACATCATCACGCCGATGATGAGCTACTTCGGGCTCATCCTGGCGGTGGCGATGCGGTACGACCGGAAGCTCGGAATCGGCACCCTGATCGCGACGATGATCCCGTACTCGATCTCCTACCTGATCGGCTGGGTGACGCTGTTCTACGTCTGGGTGTTCGCGCTCGGCCTGCCGGTCGGCCCCGGGTCGCCGACCTACTACACGCCCTGAGCCGGCGGTCGCGTCGCTGACGGCCGCCTCACGGCGCGCTGTCAAGGTCCTGTTACCATCCACCCGTTCCGCCCCGGCGCGAGTCGGCGCGGAGGAGGGGAGATCGCCTATGGCCAGACCTGGTCCGACCACGTTCGCGAAACGTCAACGAGAGATGCGCAAGCGCCAGAGGCGCCAGGAGAAGCTGGAACGGCGCGCGCAACGGAAGGCGGAGAAGGAGCAGGCCGCCCTGGAGGCACCGGAGGACACGACCGGCGAGGATCCGGACATAGCGGGGATCGTCCCGGGTCCGCAGCCGCTTCCCGACTGGGACGACTGACCCGCCGTCTACTGGCCGCCCCCTGAAGCCACGGCCTCGGCCTCCTTGGCGCGGGCGCCGGAAAGGATGTTGTACAAGCCGTAGTTGCCTTCGTGGCAGGCGTACTCGAACAGCGCCTCACCCTTCTTCATCAGCAGACGGGCGGTGAAGGGTCGTGTGAAGGTCGCCGGGTCGTTCACTGTGTACTCGTACATCAGCGTGTCCTCGTCGACGCGCCGGAACCGCTCCGTGACGTGCATTTGGTAGGCGTCGCCCACGGCGCCGGCCACGCTGCCGCTGAAGCTGGAAACCAGATCGGAGAAGTTCTTCGTCTCGACGATGAGGGTGTCTCCTTCCCAACGACCGCGGGAGTCGCCCATCCACTGCCGGACCGAGTCAGGAAGGTGGGGACGCCCGTCGAGCGGCACGATGCGGGTGTCGTGGACCATCTCGTTCAGGATTGCCACATGGTTCGCGGACTGGAAGATCTGGATGTTCTGGTTGTAGCCCCCGGGCGTGATCGGGGGGCCTGCGTTGAAGCCCAGAATGCAACGCTCGGATAGGCCGCGGTCCTCGTAACTGTCGAGTCCGATGCCACCGACGCGAAGCCGGACCGGGCGGTCGATCGGCTTGTCATCGCCGCGCGTCTGGCGCTTGATGTCGGGGTGAATGTCAGGAAGCCGGCCGTTCGGCGGGTCGATGATCAGCGACGTCCGCAGGTCCTCGACGACCCTGGCGCCGCGGTCGAACCAGAAGTTGTTGTAGCCGCCCACCGGGTCCCCGGCCTTGAGTTTCCGCTTCTCCGGGTCGCTGGGTGCGTCGGCAGCCCGCGCTCGCTTGACGGCCGCCGTCTCGATCTCGGCTGCCCTGGCCTCGTCGATCGTCGCTTCCTGGTCCTCCGGCCGCTGCAGCGGCGTCAGCGTGCGAAAGTCCCAGACCCCCGAGATATCGGGTTTTCCGTCAGCGGCCAGCGGCGGAGTCCAGTCCGCCTCCTGCGCTTGCAGCGCAGACGCGGCCACCAACAACACGGCAACAAGGAGTGGAATCCACTGAGGGTGGGAGCGGGCGATTCGGCGGCGACTCATGCCGGCCAGTCTAGCCCGAGCTAGCCGCCGCCGGCTTCCGCCGTCTTCGCCGGCGCACTGAACAGTCGGTCGACATGGGCTTCCGGCAGGGGCTGCGTCAGCTTGGACACGACATAGGTCCCGGCGATCGACACGACCTCGCCGACCACCGCGCACGAGTACGGGTTGATCTGGTAGTGCGCGAGCCACTGCGCGATACCGGACAGGGGGCCGAGCGAGCCGGGATCGACGATCATCCAGGGCAGGCCGCTGCGCAGCAGGACGAAGGTGAGCATGCCGGTGACAAGGCCGGTGTAGGCGCCGGCGAGGGTGACGCCGCGCCACAGGCCGCCGACCACCAGCGGACCGGCGAAGGCCGCCATCATGCCGCCGGTCCCCACCCAGACGAGCAGGGCGATGTTCATGTCCTGCATGGCCCAGGCCATCCAGGTGCAGAGGATCAGCACGATCACCGTGCTCCAGCGGCTGATCACGAGCACCTTGCGGTCGACTTCCTTGTCGCTCAGGTGGGGCGAGTACCTGGGGACGATCGAACGGCGGTAGATGTCGTTGGCGACGATCTGGGACGAAGACACGACGAGCCCGTCCGCGGTCGACATGATCGCGGCCAGGATGCCGACGCCGATCAGGGCGGCGAGCCAGGTCGGGAACAGTTCGATGAAGAGCGCGGGGAGCGCCTCGTTCGGGTTGCGGCCGGCCGCGAGCAGCTCCGGGCCCAGGACGCCCCGGGCCAGGATGCCGCCCAGTCCCAGCATGCCCATCGTCAGTCCGACGGCGAAGGCGAGCTTGACGAAGCGCATCCGGTCGCCGTCGTTCTTGAGCGCCCAGACCTTGTTGCCGATGTGGGGCAGCATGCCGAGCGGAATGTGGGCGAACAGGACGCAGGCGATGGCCCACCAGGAGTCGTAGAGCGAGTTCGACGTGTTGAGCGGCCCGACCAGGTGCTCGTCCTGCACGCGCAGGTTGCTGACCATGCCCGAGAGGCCGCCGTCCATGCCGGAGGCGAACAGGAACATGATGATGACGACGATCGCGACGCCCAGCATCATCATTCCCTGGATGCCGTCGGTCAGGATGTCGGCGTGGGCGCCGCCGAGGACGACGTAGACGAGCAGCACGCCGGACGTGATGATCAGCGCCGTCATCGGTTCGAGCCCGAGCATGATCTCGAACATGACCAGCCCCGACACGAGCTGCCCGGCGATGTAGAAGAACAGGACCAGGGAGAAGATCGACACCAGCAGCCGGACGCCATCGCTCTGGTAACGGTCGCCCAGGTACTCGGGGATCGAGCGGTTGCCGAACTTGTGGCCGGAGTTCGCGACCAGCCTGATCGTGATCAGGACCCCGAAGTAGACCCCCATGGGGTAGAGGAACTTGCCCCAGACGCTGGCCATCCCGAACTGATAGCCGAGGCCGGGACTGCCGAGGAACGTCGCGCCGCTGGCGGTCGTGGCGGCGAAGGCCAGGGCCAGGAAGTAGGGGCCGTAGCTGCTCCGCGCGGTGGCGAAGTCGTCGGCGTTGCTGATCCGCCGGCTGGCGATCCAGCCGAACGTCAGCATGCCGACGATGTAGAGGATGAGGAACATCCACGACCAGGCAAACAGACTCATCAACTACCTCCTCGACGGTTCGGGTGGTTCCTCTCCAGGCGCGGGCCGGCGCGGCGGCTCAGTCGACAATCGCCTCGTATGCCAGCCGCTTGCTGTTGATCCGCGCGGCCGAGGAGGCCTGAAAGTCGCGGCTCTGGATCATGCCGACGACGACCAGGTCCTGCACCGGGTTGACGCCGAACCAGGTGCCGCCGATGCCGTACCACCAGTACTCGCCCTTCGCGCGCTCATGGTCGGTCGCCGGGTTCGGATCGGTGACGATCGAGAAGTCCAGGCCGAAGCGGTTGCCGCGGTAGAGGGGGCCCATGTCGGTGACGTTGGCCGGCAGGTGGTTGGTGTGCATCAGCTTCACCGTCTCCGGCTTCAGGATGCGGACGCCGTCGAGTTCGCCGCCGTTGGCGAGCATCTGGGCGAAGCGCATGTAGTCCGCCGCGGTGCCGACCAGGCCGCCGCCGCCGGAGAGGAACTTCGGCTTCTCGAGGTACTGCCCGAACTCGACCTTGGTCAGCTTGCCTCCGCTTGACTGGTACATGTGCGAGAAGCGGTCCACCTTGTCCGGCTCCACCCAGAAGGCGGTGTCCTTCATGCCCAGGGGCCCGAAGAGGCGTTCGTTCAGGACCTCGTCGAGCGGTTTGCCGGCGAGCACCTCGAGCACGTAGCCCTGGACGTCGACGGCGACGCTGTAGTGCCACATCGAGCCGGGCTGCTGGCGCAGCGGGATCTTCGCCAGCTTGTCGATCATCTGCTCGAGGTCCTGGTTGAAGTCGATGATGCCCGCCTGCGTGTAGAGCGTGTCGACCTGGGACCGCGAGAACAGCCCGTAGGTCAGTCCGGCGGTGTGGCTCATCAGTTCCCGCATCGTCATCGGATGGTCGGCGTCCTCCGTGATCGGGTTGCCGTCGGGGCCGTCCTCCTTCGCGACCTTGAGATCGGCGAACTCGGGGATGAACTTCGACACCGGATCGTCGAGCGTGAAGCGGCCCTCGTCGTAGTAGGTCATCAGCGCGACCCCGACGATCGGCTTGGTCATCGAGTAGATGCGGAAGATCGTGTCCTTCTCGACCGGGACTCCGTTCTCGATGTCCCGCTTGCCGTAGGCGTCGAAGTGGACGACCTTGCCCTTGCGGGAGACCATCGTGACGACGCCGGCCAGCTTGCCGTCGTCGACCATGCCGTGCATGGCCTCGTTGAGCTTCTCGAGGCCGGCCGGGTCCATGCCGACGTCGGCCGCCTTGGCGTGCTTCAGTTCGGGCTCGGCGGCGAATGCCGGCGTGAGGACGAAGGCCGCCAGCAACAGTGTGGCGGCGGCAGTGGCGAGCGGGGCGTACTGCCCCCGAGGACGCAATCGGATCACGCGTGGTTCCTCCTTGCGGGGTTGAGCGGAGCGTCGGCGAGCGTACTACGGTTTGCCGAGCCGCAGACCCGGAATGACGCAGGGAGTCGCCGCCTGGTAGTCGCGGTACGACGGGTACTTGTTGGCCGCGATGGACTCTCCGAGCGGTATCGACCCGATGAAGATGCCGATCAGGCCCAGGCAGCCGAGGCCGGTCCAGTGGAGCCACTCGCCCGACGCCGCGACGGCGAACAGGTAGAACGCGCACCACATGCCCATCTCGCACAGGTAGTTGGGGTGGCGGCAGATGCGGAAGAGCCCGCGGTTCATGAACGGCTGAGCGACCTCTTCGCCGGCCGCGACCCGGCGCTTCTTGTCCTGCTGGAAGGCCCACATCTGCTCGTCGGCGACGGTTTCGCCGATCAGGAGGAGAAGGAACAGGCCGGCGGCCACGAAGTCGAGTCCGCCCAGCGGCGTGTCGCCCGCCTCCCAGGCCGCGTGGACCGGCGACGTGAACCACCAGATCAGCAGCATCTGGCCGGGCGAAATGAACGTCGCGTTCATGACCTGGATGCCGACGGGACCGAAGCGCTCCCTCACGGTGGCCCAGCGGTAGTCCTCGCCGCCTTTCCAGTAGCCGCCCTTGCGGGCGAAGTTGAAGGTGAGGCGTAGCCCCCAGAGCAGCACGAGGAGGGTCATCACGTTGACTCGCGCCAGTTCGAAGTCGGTGGAGAAGGCCACGATCAGGCAGTACACGGGCGGGCAGATGGACCAGAGGCGGTCGACCCAGGAGTACTCGCGGGTGATGACGGAGGTGAGCCAGCAGAACACCGCCAGGATCACGCAGAGGTCGAGCGCGGCGCCCATCGGCGTGCCGACGAGCGGGTGGGGAATGAAGTTGATGTCCGGCATGGGCTCAGGTCTCCCGCCTCAGTCGCCCGATCCGGAGCCGGTCGAGCCGCTCGACGTGCCCTGTTCGATCGCCTCGCGCTCCAGCAGCCGCGCGCCCCGCATGATGTTGCCGAAGGCGTAGTTCCCCTCGTGGCAGGCGTACTCGTAGAGCTTGTGCGGGGTCGCCGGCCACGGGTACTCGCCGCTCCAGGCGGTTTCGTAGGCGGGATCCTCGACGGTGAACTCGTAGCGCAGGTTGTCGGCGTCGATGCGGCTGAACCGCTCCGTCACCCGCATGTCGCGCGAACCCCGGGTGACCGAGCCGGGGATCTCCCGGAAGTTCTTCGTCTCGACGACCAGGGTGTCCCCCTCCCACCAGCCGATCGAGTCGCCGCTCCACTTACGGATCGTGTCGGGCAGATGCTCGGAGTCGAGGCGGATGATCCGCACGTCGTGCATCCACTCGATCAGGATCATCACATGAGTGTCCGTCTGCACGATCGTCTTCAGGTTGTTGTACATCCCGGGCATCGATGGAGGACCGGAAGCTCCGCGGGTGAGGATGCAGCGCTCGGCGAGGGGCCTCAGTTCGTGATCGTCGTAGGGACCGACGGGAAGATCGAGCCACCAGGCCGTGCCGGTGTTCTCGTGCCGGAAGGGCGCCACCCGTTTGCTCCGCTCTTCTCCGAGTTCGCTGAGCGGCGGATAGCGGCCGTCCGGCGGGTCCGTGACGATCGACGTGCGGTACTTGCCGTCGAGCGTGAAGGCGCCGGTGCCGATGTCGACGAAGAAGGCGTTGTAGCCGCCGACCTTGCCCGCCGCGCCGGTGAACTCGGGGGCGTAGATGCCGGTGCCGCCCTTCGGCGGAGCCTCGCGGTCCGGGTCGCTCGGCGCGTGGTCCTTGTCGAAGTTCGTCGACCAGTGCTCGGCGAGTGCCTCGGCTTCCTCCGGCGTCAGCTCGAGCCGATCGCCGAACCGGTCCGGCCTCTGCGCCGGCGTCAGGGTCGCGATGTCGTAGGTGCCGGAGAGATCGGGACGCCCGTCGTGCCGCCGCGGGATCTCCTGCGCGTCCGCGGCGGATGCCGCAAACATCATCAGCGCGGCGGCCGCCGCGATCACCATCAGGGCTCCGATCGACACCAGGGCACTGCCCCAGACCCTCCAGAACGAAGACCTCCGTCGTCTGATCTGCATCCCGACCTCCCGTCTGATTGGCTGTGGGTGTCGGTCAGTCTAGCGCCCGCCGCGGCGGAAGCTGCGAAGCCGGGCGATCTGTGAC
Organism: Thermoanaerobaculia bacterium; assembly: GCA_965116955.1. Classification (GTDB taxonomy): domain Bacteria; phylum Acidobacteriota; class Thermoanaerobaculia; order Multivoradales; family Multivoraceae; genus Multivorans. Next base: position 2,005,842 of record OZ220742.1, read on the forward strand.
ATCCTCCCCTCGCGATGGCGGAACCGAACTCTCGACTGACGTGGGCGCGCTGGATCGTTCTCGGCCTGATCGGCGCGGGCCTGCCCATCGCCGCCTGCCGGCGATCCCTGTCCGGCCCGGTCGACGTGCCGGTGCTGGCGGATGTCGTGACGATCGCCTTCTACGTCCTCGCCATGGTCTGCCTGGGCGTCTCGTTGGCGGCGTCGCTGCCCCGGTCGGGGTAGGTCGTCCCGCAGGAGCGTCCGCCGACGCCGGACGCGGCGGTCACGCCGCCTCGATGTCGGTGCGAGCGAAATCGTCACCCTTGAACAGAAGCGGCTCTCCGGTTGTGCTGGCGAGTGCGTACGCAAAGCAGTCGCCGAAGTTCAGTCCCGCCGGGTGGTTTCCCTTGCCGAACCTGCGCCAGGCGCGCCGAGCGGCGACTGTCTGTTCCAGCGAGACCGCGACCAACTCGACTTCGGCTCGCGTCAGGAACTCATCGAGTTCCTCGCCGGCTGCGCCGCCGCCGCGGGACTCGACGACCATGGCTGCTTCAAGCAGGGCTACCGTCGACATGCGTCGGGGCCACGCTGTGGCGACGGTGCGTTCGTACCGCTCGGCGTCCTGTTCTCCGAGGAGGATCGCCAGCAGCGCCGACGTGTCGATGATCACTTCGGCAGACCCCGCTCGTCGTAGAGAAAGTCCCCATGCTCGATGGCGGAGGGTCCTGGTTTCAGAAGCCGGGCGCAGCGTTGTCCGATCTCGTGAAGTTCGCGGGCCAACGTGCCGGCCCGGCTTTGCCGGCGTTCGCGATCCAACCGTTCCCGCAAGGCGATGGTGATCGCTCCGGTCTTGGTTTCGCCTGTGAGTCGAGCAAGCTCGGTGGCGAGGTGGCAGGTCTCTTCGTTCTTGATGTTCAGACTCATGATGTCCATCCGGTAGAAAGTGTCCGTTCAGTCTACCCTGGAAACGGACCCATGGGATGACTTCCGATTCCGCTTCCTCGTGGCGGCGTTTCCCACGCCCCCGCGTTTCTGACATTCTTGCCGTGCCCCATGGCAGACGAGCGAAGTAACGCCTCACCGTTGGTGCTTTGGGGTTGCAGCACGTCGCGGACGCTGCGCGCTCACTGGGCGCTCAACGAACTGGGCCTCGACTACGAGCACCGCCCGATCGGTCCGCGGACCGGCGAGACCCAGACGGAGGAGTTCACGAAGCTCAATCCGCGCCAGAAGATCCCGCTGCTCCAGGATGGCGAGCTGACGCTGGCGGAGAGCGCGGCGATCGTGAACTATCTGGCCGAGACGTACGGCGAGCCGCACGGGCTGATGCCGGCGGCCGGCACGGAGGCGCGGGCGCGTTACGACCAGTGGGCGTTCTTCGTGGTGATGGAACTCGACGCCCACACGCTCTACGTGATCCGCAAGCACCGCGACCTCGCCCACCTCTACGGCGAGGCGCCGGCGGCGATCCGGACGGCGAGCGAGGGCTTCGCCAAGCAGTCGGCGGTGGCGGAACTCGAGTTCGGCGACGGGCGGGAGTTCCTGCTCGGCGACCGCTTCACCGGCGTCGACATCCTGCTTGGCAGTTGCCTGGACTGGGCGGTTGCCTACGGCGAGCCGATCGGTGAGCGGCTTGCGGCGTATCGCGACCGTCTGAACCTGCGCCCCGGCTATGTCCGGGCGGCACAGGCGAACTTCTTCACCAGGCCTGAGTTGCTGCCGCCGTCGCTTCAGGGCGACGCGGCGTCGGCCGGATCATCCTGAGCGGTTGAGAGGATAGAGGAGGCCCAATCCATGTCCCCGCTTGCCATCAAGATCATCGCCGGCCTGTCGATCTTCGGGATCGCCATCGTCGGCGGCATGATTCCCATCCTCGTCGCGAGGCAGCAGGCCAGCCGGCGCTACCTCTCCCTGGGCAACGCGTTGGCAGGGGGGATCTTCCTCGGCGTCGGGTTCGTCCACCTGCTGCCCGAAGCCGATGAAGCGTTGCGGAACGTGGTCGACTATCCCCTGGCGCCCCTGCTCGCGGCGCTGGGAGTCGGTCTGCTGCTGTTGATCGACCGGGTCGTGCTCGAAGGCCGCAACTCGATGCTGGGCCAGGAAGACGAGCGGACGAGGCCGCCCTTCTATGCCTTCGTCCTGCTCATCGTGCTGTCCGTGCACTCGATCATCGCCGGGATGGCTCTTGGCCTTCAGCCGGAAGCCGCGGCCGCGCTGGTCGTCATGCTGGGCATCCTGTTCCACAAGGGGTCGGCCGCGTTCGCCCTGATCGTGACCGCACACTCGGCAGGAAACCGGAAGCTGTGGCAGACGCTCTGGCTCTTCTCGGTCATGACGCCGCTCGGGATCGTGTTCGGAACCGTGGCGGGGCAGGTGTTCGAGGGGAGAACGGCCCTGATCTTCGAAGGGAGCTTCAACGCGATCGCCGCCGGCACCTTCATCTACGTGGCGGTGATGGACGTGCTCGATGCGGAGATGTCGAGGGAGCGGGACCGGATCGCCCACTACGTGCGGAGCTCGCTGATGGGCGAGGACGACGTTCCGATGCCCGAGCAGGATCGGGACCGTGGGCTCAAGTTCGCGCTGGTGATGATCGGGATTTCAACGATGGCGGTGATGGGCCTCTGGCACCAGCATTCCCACCTCGGCCATTCGCACGGTGACGACGGCCATGCTCATGCCCACGAAGCCCAGGAGCAGCACGACGATCATGAGCATGACGACCATGATCATTGAGGATCATGCGTCGGTGGGGGTGGCGCTGGCGGGCTACCGCCGAAAGCAGGTGCGCTGGCCGTCCAGCGTTTCGACATCGGAGCCGAGTTCGCCGGTGGCTTCGGCGCCGTTCTCGCTCAGCAGAAAGGCCACCAGGTCGGCTGATGCCGACGGGCCGATCGTTCCTTCCCGACCCTGGGGCATCGTTTCGCGGATCGTCCGGTAGAGCCCGCTGGCGGCGCGGTTCTGCCAGTAGCTCGTGAAGCTGCGGCCGGCGAGAGCCGCACCCTGAGCGCCGCCGCGGAGCGTGGGCCCGTGGCACTCGGCGCACTGTTCCTGGTACAGAGCGGCGCCGCGCTCGGCCTGCTCTGCTGAGAACGTGGCGCAGGGTGCCGACGCGTCGAGCAGCGGGGCGTCGATCATGATCATCGGCGGCGGCTCGTTGGCCGCGGCGGTAACTGCCGGCTGCTCGATCGGACCCCTCCCGGCGGTGTCGGACAGCCTGAAGGCGTAGAGCAGGTTCGCGCCTGAGCGCGCGTTCAGGTTGCCGAGGCGGTTGAAGAGGCCGCTCAACAGGTCGCCGCCGCCCGCGCTCACCGCGATGTACTGTTCGCCGTCCACCGCGAAGCTGACCGGGAAGCCGGTGACCGGTCCGCCGAGCACCGTCTCCCAGAGGATGTCGCCGGTCTTGGCGTCGAAGGCCCGGAAGCGGCGGTTCGTGTTGCCGGCGAAGACGAGCCCGCCGCCCGTCGTCATCACGGACATGACGCCGGCCGGCTCCTCGAATCGCCACAGGGACTTCGCGGTGCGCGCGGAAACGGCGTCCAGACGCCCGACCGTCGCCTTGTTCGGCGCCAACCGCATGTTGAAGCTGATGCCGTAGCCCTGCGGCGGCCCCTCGCCGGTGCCGGTGATCGTCGGCGACATGCAGACGTCCTGGAGGGGTGCATAGACGGCCTCGGTCAGCGGGCTGTAGGCCGCGGTCGGCCAGTCCTTGCCGCCGCTCGCCGCCGGGCAGACGACGCCGTACTCCTCGTCGCGGGCCTTCGGGATGACCTCCTCGTTGACCGTGACCGTGCCGGTGTGCGGGTCGATGTGGGTGATCACGTTCTGGAAGACGGTCTCCCGCGCCCACAGGAACTCGCCGGTCTCCCGGTCCAGGGTCCAGAAGATGGCGGTCTTGCCGGGGAAGCCGGTCATCACCCGGCGCCGGTCGCCCCGTTCGAGGGCCGGATTGATGGACCAGGCGGCCTCGTCGTCGGGTTCCATCTCCAGGTCGACGAGGATGCGCTCGAAGGGGTGGTCGAGATCCCAGTTGTCCCGCGGCAGGTGCTGGAAGTACCAGGCGAGTTCGCCGGTGTCGGCACGGAGCGCGAGCGTGCTGTTCGAGTAGAGAAGCGAGCCGGCGCCGCTGCCGCGCAGGACTTCCGGCGACGGCGCCGGCACCGATGTGCCCCAGTAGACGAGGCCGAGGTCCGGGTCGTACGAGCCGACGTGCCAGGCGCCGACGTGGAAGCGGCGTTCGAGCGGCAGGCCGCCCCAGGTTTCGTCGCCGGGTTCGCCGGGCCGCGGGATCGTGTGGAAGCGCCACAGCTCCCGGCCGTCGTCCGCGTCGTGCGCCGTCAGGTAGCAGCCGCCGGCGACGGACATGTTGCAGGAGCGGCCGCTGATCACCTTGCCGTCGGCGATGATCGGACCGGAGGAATGGGCGATCCGGCTGTCGCCGACCCGCGTTTCCCACACCAGCTCGCCGGTGTTCGCGTCCAGGCGGATGATGAAGGCGTCCATCGTGGCGACGAACAGGCCGTCCTGCCAGATCGCGATGTTGCGGGTGATCCGGCCCAGACCCTGGCCGAAGCGCCGCGCGGGGTCCGCGCCTTCCGGGTCCAGGTAGTCGTGCTCGCGGCGGTACTCCCAGATCAGGTCGCCGGTGCGCGCGTCGAGGGCGTGGATCACGTCCTCGGGTTGCGGCAGGTAGACGATGCCGCCGCGGACCAGGGGCGTCGCCTCGTTCGGCCCGTCCTCCATCGGGGCCGCCCAGGCGAAGTCGAGTTGTCCGACGGTCTCGGTGTTCACCGCGTCGAGCGCGCTGTACGCCCAGGCGGACAGGTTGCCGCGGAAGCTCAGCCAGTCGCCGTTCGGCGTGGCGGCGAGTTCCGCGTCGGTGACCGGCTCGATCAGGGGGCCGGACTGACCGTGCGCGGGCGGCAGAGCCAGGAGCACCAGGAACGCGGCGGCCGCGGCGCTCCCCAGTCGCACGTCGCCCGCTACCTGGTTCGAACTCATGTCACGCTCCCCGCTCGTTGGCAGACGGGTACCTGCCTGGTCCGTAGTCGGGGCGGAGCATAGCGGGGGCCGCCCCGGTCGGTTTCGACGACTCCCAGCACGAGAACCTGGGCGCCGGCAACGTCGGTGGCTACAACGCGTTCTGGATCGACCGCGGCGTCCGCAAGTGGCTCGGCGACTCGATCGGGTGGTGGGAAGGCGACACCCTGGTCGTCAGCACGAAGAACTTCGGCGACCGGCCGGGTCTGGGTTCCGCCTCGCGCGACCTGCACGTCACGGAGCGCTTCACCCGGCTCGACGCGGACACGCTGCACTACGAGTTCACCGTCGAGGACCCGTCGACCTGGACCCAACCCTGGAAGGGCGACTACACCTGGCCGGCGACTACGGACAAGGTCTACGAGTACGCCTGCCACGAAGGCAACTACGCGATGGGCAACATCATGCGCGGCGCGCGGCTGCTCGAAGCGGAGGCGCTGGCAGCCGCCGCCGGAACGGGCGGCGGCGAGTAGCCGCGCTAGCTAGCCGACTCCAACTCCTTCACCAACGCCGCCTCCGTTAGCCGCGGCTGGTCGTCGGCGAAGTTTCGGACTCAGTCATCGGTTTCTCCTGTGTCCGGTGGCGCGACAACGAACGGCACCGACGCCATCTGCTTGTCCCAGAAGAGCGCCAGGCGGCCGCCTTCCGGCGTCACGTCGAGGAACTGCCAGGACAACTGCTCGAAGGACATGGGCAGCGGCTGGAGTGTCATGTCGGTGCGCAGCACGTCCTTGTCCGGGGTGTAGCCGTAGGCGCCGAAGAGCGCCGTCCGGTCGTGGTAGTCGTATCGCTCCTGCGCCGGCCACCTGGAGATGATGAGGATCCACCGCTCCGGGCCGAGCTGGATGAACATCGTGTACTCGCCCGGTTCGAGGCGGGTTTCGTCGATGACGAGCGGCAGTTCGGTGATCAGCCGGGTCGTCAGGTTCGCGCCCGCCCGCCACACCGGAGCACCGTCGTTGAGGAACGCGATGAAGTCGGGCGGACCGAAGATGTCCCGGCCGCGGCGCAGCGGCCGCCCGTACCTGACTTCGATCCAGCCGCCGTTGACGTAGCCGGAGCGGGGGTCGAAGTATCCGCCGATCTGGGTCGCGGCGGCGCCTGCCGGGCTGGCCGGCCGGTCCTGGGCGGTGGCGATGCCGGCCCCCGTAAACAGCTCGGCGCCCGCGACGATGAGCGCCGCGGACGCCGCGATTCCGAACCGGCTCAGAGCCACCGGGTCGGGGCTACTTGACGGCGTCGAGCGGGATCTCGAACGACTGGCCGGTGGGCGTCTCGACCGAGATGACGAACTTGTCGTCGGCGGGGCGGCTGTAGCTGAGCTTGGCCAGAACTGCTGCTCCTTCGCCCGTGTTCTCGAAGCTGATCATCCGGTCCTTCGACTCGACGACCTTCATCACCAGGAAGCCGTCGTAGCGCGGCTTCATGCCGGGGTTCCACTGCTTGAGGCGCAGCACCAGGGAGTCGTTCTCTTCCTCGATCGAGATCAACTCGATCATGTTCGTCGTGCCGTCGGGCGAGAAGCCGCGGACCCGGGCCACCATCGAGCCGTTCTTGGGAATGGCCCAGTTCTCCTCCAACTGCGGGCTGCTCCAGGTTCCGGTCATCCAGGCCAGGTCTTCGACCGTGGGGCCATGGTTGTCGGCGGCGGCGGCGGTCACGGACAGGAGACTAGCGATCAGCAGAACGAACAGTGCGCGGCGCATTGGGTTGTCCTCCAGGGAGATTGAGCGGCCGACCTTAGCAGTGGGCGTTGGTGTCTACTTGGAGCCACCGCCGCCGGTCGACGCGGCGTCGCCTTCGAGGGCTTCCTCCTCGAGCAGCCGGGCGCCGCGGAGGATGCCGCCGAGGGCGTAGTTGCCCTCGTGGCAGGCGTACTCGAAGACCTTGTTCGGGCTGGCCGGCCAGGGGTACTCGCCGCTCCAGGGCTCGGTCCAGGTGTTCGGGTCGTCGACGGTGAAGCCGTAGAGCAGGGTGTCCTCGTCGATGCGGCTGAAGCGCTCGGTGATCACCATCTCCTTCGAACCCTGGGTGAAGCTGTAGTCGTCGCCGAAGTTCTTCGTCGTGACCACCAGGGTGTCGCCTTCCCAGCGGCCCACCGACTCGCCGAGCCAGCTCTCGACGTTGTCGTCGTGCTCGGAGTCGATGCGGATGACCCTCGCGTCGTGGTTCATCTCGACCAGGATCATCACGTGGGTGTCGGTCTGCACGATCCGCTTCATGTTGTTGTACATGACGGGCAGCGCCGGCGGTCCGGCGGTGGAACCGAAGCCCAGCAGGCAGCGCTCGGCGTGCGGGCGGAGTTCCGGATCGTCGTAGGGGCCGGACTCGCGGTCGATCCACCAGGCGGTGCCGGTGTTCTCGTGGCGGAAGGCCGCCCCCTCGGCGTAGCGCTGCTTCGCCGCGTCGGTGAGTTCCGGCATGCGGCCGTTCGCCGGTTCCGTGATGATCGACGTGCGGTACTCGCCATCGAGCTGGAAGTTGCCGTCGCCGATGTCGACGTAGAAGGCGTTGTAGCCGCCCACTTTGCCGGCGGCGCCCGTGAACTCGGGCGCGTAGATGCCGGTACCGCCCTCCGGCGGCGCCTCGCGATTCGGGTCGCTCGGCGCGTAGTCCTTCTCGAAGTTCCGCCGCCAGTGGTCGGCGATCGCCTGTGCCTGTTCGGGCGTCAGCGTGAGGTTGTCGCCGTACTGGGCGGGCCGCTGCAGCGGCGTCAGGGTGGCGATGTCGTAGGTGCCGGAGAGATCGGGCTTGCCGTCGTGGCGGCGGGGAATGTCGTCGGCCGCGACGATGGCACTTGCCGCCGTGAAGGCGAGCAGGGTGGTGAGAACGAGAGTGCGTCGTGCCATGTGCGGCTTCCTCCGGGTTCTGGTTGCGGACTGTGCTCCGGATTGTAGCCGGAAACTGGCTGGCCGGTCAGGATTCGGACGGCTTGACGATCCGGTCGGTCGTCGTGTCGCGCCGCATCTCGAACCAGCGCCGGCAGCCCTGGGTGTGGAACCAGCGTTCCGTGACGACGCCTTCCTCGTTGTCGTGCATGAAGGCGAAGTCGAGATCGCGCTCGTCCGGATCGGTCAGGTGGTCCGGTACCCGCCGGATCTCGCCGTGGACGAACTCGTGGACCGAACGATCGCCGCAGGTGGGGCAGGGGATGCGGAGGCTCATGGCTAGTGCGTCCCCGCCGAGCCGCGGTCCGCCATCGTGCGGTCGCGGGCGAAGCGGTCGAGGCCGAACGGCGCGATCAGCTCCGGCACCTCGCCGGTCGCGATGAGCTCCGCCATCTGCTCGCCCCCGGCCGGGATCGCCTTGAAGCCCCAGGTGCCCCAGCCGGTCGTGAGGTAGAAGCCGTCTACGCCCGTGCGCCCCATGATCGGCGAGTAGTCGGGGCTCATGTCGCAGACGCCGGTCCACTGCCGCAGCACCCGGAGGTTCGACATGAAGGGCAGCAGGCAGAGCGCCCGCCGGCACACGTCCTGGACGAAGTCGTGGCTCGAGCGGTACGAGAAGCTGGGCTGCGGGTCGATCTCGGCGCCCAGCAGCATCTCGCCCCTGGCGGTCTGCGAGGCGTAGAAGAAGAGTTCCGACGACGCGACGATGGGCCCGAACTGTTGCCGGTAGTGGTTCGTGACGAAGGCCTGCAGGCGGTGCGTGCGGATGGGCAGCCGGAGGCCCGCCATGGCGGCGATGCGGCTGACGTGGCCGCCGACCGCCGAGACGACGGCGCCGGCGGCGACGTCACCGGCCGCGGTTCTGACGCCGACGACCCGCTCGCTGTCGAGGATCAGATCCTCCACGGGCGTGTTCTGGTGGACGTGGGCGCCGCGTTCCATCGCCCCTTCGGCGAGCGCCCAGACCACCCGGTCGTGGCGGGCGGTGGCCCCCTGCGGGTGGTAGGAGGCGCCCAGCACCGGCCAGCGGCCGCCGCCCGACATGTCGAGCTGCGGGCAGAGTTCCTGGACCTGCCGCGGCTCGACGAACTCGGTTTCGGCGCCGAACTCGGTGTTCAGCTTCGCCCGCATTCGTTCGGTCCGGACCGCCGCCTCCGAGTGCGCCATCCACAGAATCCCCTTCTGCTGGTGCATGAGCCAGCGGTCCGTTTCCTCTTCCAGGCCCCGGTAGAGGTCGACACTTCGCTGGTAGAAGCGCACCGCGGCGGGGATGCCGTAGTTGGCGCGGATGATCGTCGTGTTCCGTCCCGAGTTGCCGCCGCCGATGTAGCCGCGTTCGAACACGGCGACGTTCGACATCCCGTGGCGCGTCGCCAGGTAGTAGGCGGTGGCCAGGCCGTGGCCGCCGGCGCCGACGATCACCACGTCGTAACTCTTCTTCGGCGGCCGCCAGGTCAGCTTCATCTGGCGCTCGACGAACTCGTTCATGCGGTGTCCCCGTCTGTCTCGGCGAGCGCGCCGGTGAGTCGGCGCTGGAAGGCGGCCGCGAACGGAGCCGGCGTGAGGACGAGGGTCCTCCCGGCCTCGAACCAGAGCTTGGCCGGGATGCCGGCGACCTCGCCCTGGGCGAGGGCCGGCCTCGGGCTCGGTCGCCGCCACTCGCACTCGCGGTCCAGGAACCGCTCGGCCGTGGCTTCGTCGAGCCAGACGTAGCTGAACGCGGTTTCGCGTTCGACGATCGCATGCGGGTCGCCGGCGACCTCGAAGTCCGGCGCCGCCGTCACCAGGAGTTCGTCGGGAGCGGTGCGGAAGGCGAGCGCGCCGGCGGGCCAGGGCGGGTCGGCGACCAGCGCGTCGAGAGCCGCGGGCGTGGCCGACACGCGGGTTGATTCGAGTCGGCGCAGCCGCGGCGTCTCGGTTGGAGCTGCGGCGGCGAGGTCGGTTGCTTCGGGACGGGCCACCGGGAAGTCAGGGACGTTCTCCGGCGACTCGCTGGCTGTGTCGACCGCCACCCGCGCCCGTTCTCCGTCCGGGTCGTAGGTCGGGCCGTCGACCCGACGGGCCGGTCGTCCGTCGACCGTGACCTCGCGGGGCAGGTTGCCCTCCGCGTCCAGGTAAAGCCAGCCAAGCATCGGCGTGCCGCCGCCTGCTGCCGTACCCGCGTCGGACGTCACGTAGCCGGCGTAGCGGTCACCGTCATGGATCGCCGCGCCCTCGGCGGACGGATCGGCCGCCCGGAGCGTGACCAGCCGCTTGTCGAGCGGTTGCCTGTTCGTCCGCAGGATGGCCTGGCGGCCAACGAAGTCGCCCGTGTTCAGGTTGACCGCCCACTCGTGGGCGAGCCGGCGCGGAGTCGAGTCGTAGTCCGTGTCCTGGCCGATGACGATATGGCCCTTCTCGAGCCGGAGGCGGAGCAGTGTCTCGAGCCCGTGCGGTTGGACCTTGAGCTCCGCGCCCGCGGCCAGCAGCCGCTTCCACAGTCTGCGCGCGTCGCCGGCCGCGTGGTGGAGTTCGTAGGAGAGTTCGCCGGTGAAGCTCAACCGCACGGCACGGCAGTCGACGCCGGCGACGCGTACATGCCGGTGGCGGCCGAAGGCGGGCAGCTCCCGGGCGCCGGCACGCGCGAGCAGCCGGGCGGCCTCGGGGCCGGTGACGTTGATCGCCGCCAGCGAGGCTGTCTGGTTCAGGATGCGGACATCGCAGCCGAAGGCCTCGGCCCAGTCGCGCAGCCACAGTTCGAAGAAGCCGGATCCGCCGGAGGTCGACGTCAGGAAGAAGCGGTCGCCGGCGTCCTGGTCCGCCTCTCGGCAGAGCATGCCGTCGTCTAGCAGGTGCGCCCGCTCGTCCAGCATGAGGACGTAGCGGCAGCGGCCGGGACGGATCGTCGCGACCCTGGTGGGAACAATCTGTTCCAGGAACGCTTCGGCGTCCGGCCCGGAGATCGCCATCTTGCCGAGCGAGCTCACGTCGCCGAGCGAGACGCGCTCTCGCACGGAGCGGTACTCGTCGTCGTTCCGGCGGTACGTCCAGGGCCGCCACCAGCCGCCGGCGCGGTCCATTCTCGCGCCGAGGCTCAGGTGCTCGTCGTGGAGAGGCGAGCGCGCGGTCACGGCGGTGTGCGCACCGGCCGCCAGCTCGCGCACGGTCAGTTGCCGGTTGAGCGGCCGGGCGGTGAACGCGGGCTGAAGCCGGCCGCCCCGCTCCAGCAAGAAGCTGCGCAGGTAGGGCAGGCAGACACCGCCCTGGCAGGTGCCGGTGCCGGCGAGCGTCGCGCGTTTGAGCAACTCCATCTCGTGGAAACCGCGCTCCCAGACGTCGTCGAGGTCGGCGACGGTGACGCCGCTGCATGGGCACACCGTTCCCTCGCGGGGGCAGGGAGGCAGTTCGGATTCCACCGCGGCGCGGCCGACCACCCGTACCGGCAGGTCCGAGGCCATCCGCGCCAGCGCGTTGCGGGGGTTGCGGCCGAGATCGAGGACCGCAGTGTCGCATTCGATCCGTTCTTCGGTCGCACCGGCGTCGCCGTGCTTTCGCAGGATGATCGCCTTGACCCGGTTGTTGCCTTCGAAGCGGACAAGCTCCCAGCCGCCCTCGCGGACCGGGAAGTGGCCGGCGAGCGTCCCTTCCGGTAGCCCCTCCGGCCGCCCACCCACGGCGACGGCGCGGCCCAGGTCGACACCCGCGGCCACCAGCTCCGCGGCGGCCCGCGCGGTGACCAGCCCGTCCAGATCGCTGCCGGGGACGACCGGCTGGATCTCCGCGGCGCCGGTGGCGACGACGATCTCGCGCCGCGGATGGACGTGGAGCACGCGCCCCGCCTGGTCGGAGGCGACGACCAGAGGCCCCGGATAGACGCCGGTGACGTGCTGCCCGTCGCGGGCGTCCAGCGTCACGACGTCCAGGCCCGCATCCCTGGCTACCTGCGCGGCCTCGCGCCCCGAGTCGCCCTGCCCGATGACGACCGTGTCGCAGTGGGCGTGACGCACCGGCGCCGCGCTCCCGGCCGACATCGGCTCATCAGACAGCAGGGCCGGTTCCTCGTCGCCGAGGTGTTCGCGCGTCACCTTCATGCCGGCTGCGGCCGGGACCTGGCAACTCCGCGTGTAGGCGACGCCGTCAACCGTTACGAGGCAGTGCGGGCAATCCCCGCCGAGGCACAGGCACCCGCCGCCGGTCGGATGCAGACCGGCCCGAACCAGCGCCACCAGCAGGCTGTCGCCCGCCTGGGCCTCGACTCCCTGCCCGTCCACCAGAAGAGTCGCCATCCGGAGGATGGTACGACGGATCGGTACGTGAACGGCAACCGTCCGACGGCGCTACGATTGCGGCCGGCTCATGACTGCCTCTCTCTCCGGTCAGGTGATTCTCGTCACCGGTTCGACCCGCGGCATCGGCCGAGCGACCGCCGAAGCCGCGGCCGCGCTCGGCGCCACGGTCGCCGTTCACGGGCGGGAACTCGCCCAGGTGGAGGCGGTCTGCGCTGAAGTCGACTCGGAGAGCGTTCTGCCGCTCGCTGCCGACTTCGACGATCCGGAGAACGCGGCGGCCCTGGTCGACCAGGTGGTCGACCGCTGCGGCCGGATCGACGGCCTGGTCAACAACGCCGGCGGCGGCCGGCCGGTCGCGTTCCGCGGCCTCGACCTCGACTCCTGGCGCGCCACCCAGCGCGTGAACCTGGAGGCGACGTTCGTCGCGTCCCGCGCCGCCTACAAGGTCATGCGCGAGGCGGGCGGCGGCAGCATCGTCAACATGGCCTCGCTCGCGGCTCACGGCCCCGGCGCGTGGATGGGGGCCGACTACGCCGCGTCAAAGGCCGGGATGGTCAGCCTCACCCGCAGTCTCGCTCTCGAGGCCGCCCGCTTCGGAGTCCGCTGCAACGCGGTGTCGCCCGGCTTCATCGAGACGGACATGACGACGGAACTCTCGGACGACCAGCGTCAACGGCTGCGTGTGCCGCTCGGGCGCCTGGGCACGCCGGCCGAGGTCGCCGCCGTCGCGGTCTTCCTGCTGTCGTCGGAGTCGTCGTACGTCACAGGCCAGGTGATTCACGTCAACGGCGGGTTGTCGATGTATGGCTGAACCCCGTCGCGTCGCGGTCACCGGTCTGGGCGTCGCCTGCGCCATCGGCACGGACATCGAGTCCTTCGGGACCAGCCTGTTCGCCGGCCGCGGCGGCATCGCCGATCTCCAGTCGCTCGACACGTCGGAGATGAAGGTCGGCATCGGCGGCGAGGTCGATCCGGAGTTCGTCCCGGCCGGGCTCAAGCGCCTGCGCCGTCGACCGACGGATCGAGCGGTCGACCTGGGTCTGGTGACCGCCGCGGAGGCGCTCGAGGACGCGGGTCTCATCGACGGCGCTCCGCCCTACGAGCCGCAGCCGGTGGCGGTGATCCTGGGCACGGCGGTCGGCGCGGCCGAGAGCAACACGACCCTGCAGCAACGCTTCGCGGAGCGCGGCGTCCGCGGCCTGCGGCCGACCAGTGTGCCGCGCGTCATGGACAACGCGATCTCGGGCGGCATCTCGATTCACTTCCGGCTCACGGGCGCCAACTTCGTCGTCATTTCGGCCTGCACGTCGGCGACCAACGCGATGGGAACGGCTTACCGGATGGTGAAGCACGGCTACGCCGACACCGTTCTGACCGGCGGCGCCGACGGCTTCTTCGACCCGTTCTACTACGGCGTCTGGAACAACCTGGGCGTTATGTCGAAGAACCCCGATCCGGCGCGGGCCTGCCGGCCTTTCGACGCCGATCGCGACGGCTGCGTCCTCGGCGAGGGCGCCGGCATGCTGGTGTTCGAGTCGTGGGAGCGGGCCCGCAGCCGGGGCGCCCGGATCCGGGGTGAGATCGTGGGCTACGGCGAGTCGTCCGACGCCACTCACATCACCAGCCCGAGCGCCGAGGGCCAGGCCGTGGCGATGCGGGCTGCTCTGGCGTCCGCCGGAATCGAACCGGCTGATCTCGGCGCCGTAAACGCCCACGGCACCGCCACGCTGGCCAACGACGTCTGCGAGAGCGGGTCGATCTGCACGGTGCTCGGCGGCGCGGCCGAAGCGGCGCCGGTCTCCGCCAACAAGTCGTACTTCGGCCATACCCTGGGGGCGTCCGGCGCGATCGAGGCGATCGCGTCCCTGCTCGGCATCGAGCAGCGCCGGTTGCCGCCGAATCTGAACCTCGAGAACCCCGACCCGGAGTGCCGCGCTCGGCTGGTGGGCGGCGATCCGGAGCCGCTCGACCGGCCCTTCGTGATGAAGAACAGCTTCGGCTTCGGCGGCAGCAACGGCGTCCTGGTGCTAGGGCCCGGAGAGTAGGGACGGCTCGGATAGAGCCGACCTGTCTCCCAACTGGGAGACGCACGGGCTCAGTTGCTCATCGGCTAGCATGTGGAACTCGCAAGTGGGGCCGGTGTAGAGAGGTGGACGATTGGTGTATGGCAATGAACCCGAGGTGGTGACCACCATCGGGTCGAAGGCGGCGTCCGAGACTCCATGAGAGTTCCGGCGGCGTACTCGGAGTCGTACCAGCGGGTCCGGTCCTCCGATCCGGAGGGCGTTGACAACTACGTCCGTCACACGACCATCGGCGACCCCGAACTCGATCCGGTCCTGGAGGAACTCTCCGATCTGCCGCCGGCGGATCTGCACCGTTACGTTCGCGCCATCATCGAGTGGGAGGGCGAGACCCTGTGCACCGCGCCTCGGGTGCTCCGCGACTTCTTCGACACCCTCGAAGAACCGACCTGGCTGGACTGGGACGGCCTGGAGCCGGGAGTTCGCACGTTCTACAAGAACGCGGATCTCATGCTGGGCGCGTTCGTCACCGGAGTGCTGGTCGAAGGCTTCTCGACCTTGATCGCGAAGTCCTTCAGCATCACGGGGAGGGTGAACTACACCACGAGGCGCCTCAAGCAGAACAACCGCCAGTTACTGGACATCTTCTTCCCGAGAGGCCTGTACCGGAACGGCGAGGGCTGGAAGCTGTCAGTCCGCGTCCGCTTCGTGCACGGGCGGATGAGAAGCCTGCTCGCGAAGTCCCCGGACTGGGACCACGACGCCTGGGGCACTCCGTTGAGCGCCGCGCACCTGGGCTATGCGATTTCCGTGTTCTCGAAGCGCCTGCTCGACTATTCGACGCTCCTGGGCGCCAGATTCTCGGAGGATGAACGCAAGGGCGTCATGGACGTCTGGCGCTACTCCGGCTTCCTCATGGGCATTCCGGAGAGCATCCTGTACGCCTCCGAGGAAGAGGCCACTCGCGTGTACGAGATGGCTTACCTCTGCGAGCCGCCACCGAGCGTCGAGTCGGGACATCTGGCGAACACGCTGATCCAGTCGATACCTACCGTTGCGCAGATCACCGACGAGGCCGAGAAGAAGAAGATCGTGAAGCTGGCGTACCGTCTTTCGCGAGCGCTCATCGGCAACGATCTCGCCAACGCCTTTGGCTACCCGAAGCAACGACCCTGGCACGTCGGAACGCTCGCGCTGTTCCGGGCTCGGCAACGCCTGTTGCGGCGCTGGTCCGGCGCCGAGACAGTCCGGGCCAACAACATCACCCAGCTTCTCCAGATCTCCGTGTACGACGAGGGGGGCCTGAGCTACAAGATGCCCGACCACGTCAAGGCCGAGAAACAGAACCCCTGGTAGAGGCGTTCCCCGGCGCGGTCAGGCCACGCCGGCTTGACGCTCCGTCGCGCCGGCGCCCGCGACGATGCGAAGGCGGTCCTGAAGCCTGACGTGCAGCATCGCCAGCGCCGGAACGACCAGCATGAGCAGCGGCGTGGCGATCAGGATGCCGAAGCCGAGCGCCGCGGCCAGCGGAACGAGGTGCACGGTCGCGGCGTCCGTTTCGAAGACGAGCGGAGCCACGCCGACGAACGTGGTGACCGAGGTCAGGAGGATCGATCTGACGCGGGCCTTGGCGCCGGCGATGATCGCCTCCTGCGCTCCCAGGCCGGCGCCCCTCTTCTCGTTGATGAAGGTGACCATCACCAGCGAGTCGTTGACGACGACTCCGGTACAGCCGACCAGGCCCTGCACCGACATGAAGCCGAAACTGAGGCCCAGCAGCAGGTGGCCCACGACCGCGCCGACCAGGCCCAGGGGAATGGCGGCCATGATGATGAGCGGTTGGGACCAGGAGCCGAAGGGGATGGCGATCAGGGCGAAGATGATGATGAAGACGACCAGCATCGAGCCCGACAGCGCGCCGATGATCTCCCTCTGCTGCCTCTGCTCGCCACCGACTCCGTAGCCGAAGCCCTGGTGCTCGGCCGCGAGCGGGGCCAGGATGTCCCGCTCGAGAGCAGGCGTGATCAACTGGCCGGTAACGACATCCGGGTCCACATTCGCCGTGACCGTGATCACGCGCCGACCGTCGACCTTGTGAATCGCGGTGGAGGATCGGACGAACTCCGCGGAAGCGACGTGCTTCAACGGCACTTCCGATCCGCCGGGCGTGCGCACGACGAACCGCTCGAGGTCCGCGATCGAACTCCGTTCCTGCTCCGGCAGCCGGAGATACACCCGCATGTCCTCCCGGCCGCGCAGCACCCTGAGAGCCTCGGAGCCGAAGAAGGCGGAGCGCGTCTGGCGCGCCAGGTCCTCCAGCGTAAGACCCAACGTGCGGGCCGGCGGCTTGAGTTCCAGTTGAATCTCCCTGAATCCGTCGTCCTGATTCGTGCGGATATCGAAGACGCCGTCGACCTTCTGGAGTTCCTCCACGAACTCCTGGGCGATGGCCTCCAGTTCGACGGGGTCGGGGTGCGAGAGTTCCAGGTACACGGGCGGCGGGAGTTCGAGCGCCCCCGACGAGAAGACGAGGTGCCTGAGGCCCTGCACGGCGCCGGTCTCCTCCCGCCACAACCGCTCGAACTCGCTGGCCGGCACGGCGGCGTCTTCCGGAAGCGCGAACTGGACCGCGCCGACATGGCTGCGCGTTACCGACGCCCGGTCGCCGCGCAGGGGATTGAAGAGCTCCGCGGGCTCGCCCACGGTGATGGCGCTGTTCCAGTCGTCCGCGGCGGCGCTGCCCGGATGCTCGCTCGCCAGCCGCTCCGCCACCCGGCGCCCCGTCTCCTCCACCAGTTCCCCGACCGCCGCGGTCCGGTCCGCCGGGGATCCG
The DNA here is from genome assembly GCA_965116955.1 of Thermoanaerobaculia bacterium. Lineage (GTDB taxonomy): Bacteria > Acidobacteriota > Thermoanaerobaculia > Multivoradales > Multivoraceae > Multivorans. Next base: position 2,022,876 of record OZ220742.1, read on the forward strand.
GTGGGCAGTTCGAAGTTCGCCGCGATGACGTCGCCTTCCACCTGCGGCAGGAACTCCACCCTGACCAACCCGGAACCGATGAGGACGGTCACGAGCAGGACCGCCCCCGCGGCCGTTGCCAGCACGATGGGCGGATGGTCGGTGGCGAGACGAAGACCCCGGTCCAGCGGACCGTCGATCAGCCACTGCAACCCCCGGTCCACGGCGCGCTGAATGCGCAGCAGCCGGCGGCCGGCCGCCGTCGAGGCGGTTCGGCCGGGCGGCGGCAGATGCGACAGATGACGGGGCAGAATCAGCAGCGACTCCACCAGCGAGATCATCAGGATGATGATGACGACCAGCGGCACGCTTCTCATGATCTTGCCGGTGGAACCCGGGACGGTCAGCAGGGCGCAGAAGGCCGTCACGGTGGTCAGCACGGAGAAGATGACCGGAGCGCTCATCCGCTGCGCGCCCCGAATCGCCGTCGTCAGCCCGTCGCGGTCCCGTCTTCGTCCAGCGAAGATGTTCTCGCCCACCACGATCGCGTCGTCCACGACGATTCCCAGCGCGAGCACCAGGGCCATCATCGAGAACATGTTGATGGAGACGCCCAGCATCTGCATGCCCCACAGCGTTCCCACGAGCGCGACGGCCAGCCCCGCGGCCACCCATAGCGCGAGGCGGATCTCCAGGAAGAACGTCAGGGCGAGAAAGACGAGAAGGAGCCCCAGGACGCCGTTCTCGATCAGGACCGACAGACTGCCCGCGACCAGCGTCGAGTCGTCCCTCCATATCTCGACGCCGACGCCGGCCGGCAGCGCGGGGATCACGTCCGTCGCCAGATAGGCCTTGACGGCTTCCGAGATTTCGAACACCTGCTCGTCCGCGGTTCGGGTGACGTCGACGCGAATGGCCCGGTTGCCGTTGAAGCGGGTGATCAGGTCGGTGTCCGCGAAGCCGTCGCGCAGGTCGGCGATGTCGCCCAGGCGAAGCGACGTGCCGTCGGGTCGGGACAGGACGATGATGTCCTCGAAGTCGTACTGCTCGTAGTTCTGGCCGATCGTCCGGACCCGGATCTCCTCGCCGCCGGTCGAGAGGCTGCCCGCGGAGAGGTCCATCGAGCCCCGCCGCACGGCAACGGCGATGTCACTCAGGGTGAGCCCCAGAGCCCGGAGCCGGTGCGACGGGACCTCGATCGAGATCTCGTACTCCCGGAAGCCGCTGGTGTCCACGTAGGACACCTCGGGAAGCGCCGCGATGCCGTCCTCGATGTCGTAGGCCAGCTCCTTGAGCGTGCGTTCCGGCACATCGCCGTGAACCAGGAGGCGAATGACGCTTTGCCGGCTCGTCACCTCCCGCACTTCGGGCCGTTCCGCTCCGGCCGGGAAGCTGGGAATGCGATCCACCCTGGCCTTGGCCTCGTTGAGAGCGCGATCGATGTCGGTGCCGCTCTTGAACTCGGCGGTGACCGTTCCGAGCCCCTCGGAGGCGGAGGCTTCGATCCGCTTCACGCCGTCGAGTGACCCGAGTTCCTCCTCGATCTTGCGGACGATCGCTTCGTCGACCTCCTGCGGGGCGGCGCCCGGGTACGGCACCATGACCTGAACGCGATCCAGCGACGCGTCCGGGAGCATCTCCTGGACGAGGTCGCCCGCCGCCAGCAACCCGGCGAACAGCAGGAAGACCATGAGGAGGTTGGCGGCAATCGGGTTGCTCGCCATGAAGGCGATCGGACCGCCACGGACTGTCGGGTCGCCGGCCTCGCTCATTGGTTGCTCAGCCGGGAACCTCCGCCGCCTGCGCCTTCTGGAACGCCGGCCTGGCCATGCAGCGGTCGCCGTAGGCCTCGAGCACCGGCGATTCGGGGAGCATCCCGAACATGCGCAGGAAGACGGCGCTGCTGCCGAGCATCACGTCGGCGGCGCTGAACTCGTCGCCCAGGATCCAGGGTTCATCGCCCAGCCCGTTCTCCCAAACCTCGATCGTCTTCGCGAAACTGCCCCATCCCAGCCGGCCGGGATGAAACGCTTCCGCCTGGTGCTCCTCGGGCACGACGGTCCGAAGGCCCGACTCGAACATCGCCGGCTCGATCATCGCCGATGAGTAGATCAGCCAGTGCACGAAGCGGGCGCGCAGCGGATCGTCCAACGCCGGCGCCAGCCGTCCGGAGGCGTAGCGGTCCGCGACGTAGAGGCAGATCGCCGCCGAGTCCCACATCTTCACGTCGCCGTCCTCGAGCGCCGGCACCTTGCCCATCGGACTCGCGGCCAGGTGTTCGGACGTCCGCTCCGGCTTCGTGATGTCGATGTGCACGAGCTCGTAGTCGACGCCCGCCTCCTCGAGCATCCAGACGGCGCGGCTGGACCGGGTCTGCGGGCACCAGTAGAGCTTCATTCGTAGGCCTCCGAGTCCAGGTGTTCGGTACCGGCCGGCGCCCGGCCGATCTCCCTCATGTTCGTGAAGAAACCGCGCACGTCGAGTTCGACGGTGACCGGCGAGTCGCTCTCGTTGAGCCAGAACCAGCCGTGGTTGCCGGAGTAGCCCGCGGTCAGGCCGCCGCGGCCGCCGGTCACGTCGAACTCCTCGGCGTAGCGGACCGGTTGGTCGTCGAGGTCGTTGAACGGGTCGGCGTGGAAGTCCGAGTAGAGCGTTCCGCCGTCGGTCTGCCAGGCGTAGACGATCGTCATCCCCTCGATCATCTGCAGCTTGTACTCCATCTGCTCGTTGGCGGCGATCTCGATCGTGACCGTCTCGGCGCGCAGCTCGCGGTTACCGGTCATCTGCGCCGACAGGCCCTCTTCGGCCTCGGCCATCGGCTCGGTGCCGTCCGCTTCGTGGAGCCGGTCGAGGCCGAGCAGGCCGCCGATGCGGGTCGGGTCGACGCCGTACTCGGCCGGCAGGATGACGACGACGAAGACGACCGCGGCGGCGGCGAGCGTGATCGCAAGGGTCTTCAGCAGCTTGCCAGGCGCTGGCGTTCCGAGATCGCCGCCCGGTGGGGAAGAGGAATCCGTCATGACATGAAGTACCCCGTCAACTGGTAGGCGACCAGCAGGAAGCCGACCGTCATCAGCACCGCGTTCGCGGCATAGCCGTGAGACTGGAAGCGGCCGCTGGCTCGCCAGAGGTTGAAGCTCAGCAGGATGATGGCCAGGGCGGCGAACTGCCCGAGCTCGACGCCGACGTTGAAGGAAACGATGTTGCCGACCAGGCCGCTGCCCGAGATCTCCACCGGCTGCAGCTTGGTCGCCAGGCCGAAGCCGTGGAACAGGCCGAACACGAGCACGGCCGCCCGTGTATCGATGCTGACCCCCAGAGCCCGGAACCCGCCCAGGTTCTCGAATGCCTTGTACGCCACCGACAGGCCGACGACCGCGTCGATGAGAAACGGATTCGCGTGGATGCCGCCGAGCACCCCGATCAGCAGGGTGACGCTGTGGCCGACCGCGAACAGGGTCACGTAGAGCGCGACGTCGCGGAACCGGTAGAGGAAGAAGATGACGCCAGCCAGGAAGGCGAGATGGTCGTACCCGGTGACCATGTGCTTGGCGCCCAGGTACATGTAGGGCCCGACCGCCAGCCCCTCGTTGTTGGTCAGGAAGAGCTCGTCCTGGTCGGCGACGCCGTGCGCCCACAGGCCCGACGAGAGGAACAGCGCGACCAGCGCAAGCAACGCCGTCTTGGCAGCCCTGGTCCGGCGACGGCTCATGCGACTACACCGGCGAGACGGCTACTGCCGCGCCGCTTGACAGGCGACGAACTCCTCGCCGAGGTCCGGCAGCTCCTCTTCGACGAGCGGCAGGGACGCGATGTCCGGCCCGCTCGCGTACCTCGCGTCGGCGAGTTGCGGACCGAAGTTCGTGAAGGACTCCATCATCGCGTTCATGGCGCCCCGGTTGGCGAGCATCCGCCCGAGACCGCCGGGGACCTGCGGGTCGCTGATCGTGTCCTGGACGACCTTGACCGTCCCTTCTTCGTCACCCGGAGTCAGGATCCACCTCACGTACATGCAGAGCACACGCCTGCCCTCGAACTCGGGCGTCAGATCATCCGCGCCGACGATGTCGTTGATCACGCGCCCGTCGCTCGTGCGTGACCAGGCCGAACGGACAATCGTCACGCGCCTCGAGAGTCCCGAGCCGGAGATGCGGTTGCGCAGGGACTGAAACGGCTGCTTCAGCGGCGTCGCGCGTTCCTCTTCGCAGATCCCCTGCCACTCGGGACAGGCGTCGGCGTCCTCGAGCATCGCGATCGCCGACGGAATCGACCCCTGCACGACCACCTCGGCCCGCAGCAGGTTGAACTCGGTGCCCTCGATTTCGCAGGATTCGATGGTTACGGGGCCTTCGTTTCTCTCGGGGCGGCAGTCCTCGGCCGTGCCGGGTTGCGCGGCGAACGCTCCGCACACGAGAGCAAGGGCCAGCACTCTCCCCGCCACTGAACGACCGCCTTTCCCGCGCACCGCCGGGACACTATCAGCAGCGCGCGGGCGCCATCGGCGCTCGGTCTCCGCCTTCAGGGTCGAAACCGCAACGACGCGCGAAACGCACGCGGCTCGGCCGGGCTGAGGAAGCGAGGATCCTCGTAGCCGTCGCCGAGCACCTCGTCCGGTTCGCCGAGGGCGCCGAAGGTCTCGTACTCGCGGTCCGTCACGTTGGACACTTCGAGATCGAGGTCGAGCGAAGGGGTCAGTTCGATGCGGCTCCAAAGATCCCCCCGCCACGCCGAGCCGACCGGCTCCAGCAGGTTCGCCTCGTCGCCTCGCAGGTAGCGGATGGAGTCGCCGAGCAGGCGCGCCCCCAGCACCACGCGGCCGCCGATCGTCAAGTCGGTGCCGGCCCGGAACTGGCGGCGCGGGACGCCGGGCAGGAAGTCGCCCGGCTCGACCTCGATCTCCCCGTCCTCGGCCAGGGGATGCGGCGGACTCGACAGGGTCAGGCGGTCCTGGAAGGTCGCGTCGAGCAGGGTGTACGAGGCGTCCCAGTTCAGCCGGCCGTGGCTGCCTCGGACCCACAGTTCGAGTCCCTGCCGGCGGGTCGCATCGACGTTGGTGAAGTAGCCGGCGCTGGTTCCGGCGCCGCTGGATATGAAGATGATGTCGTCCCGGCTGTCGCTGTGGAACAGGGCCGCGCTCCAGCGCAGCGAACGGCCGCCGCCGCGCAGGCCGAGTTCGGCGCTGGTTGTCACCACCTGGTCGAGCGGCGGGTCGGCGACGAAGGCGTTCGGCAGCCGGCACGGGTCGTCCGGATCGGCGCAGGTGAGCTCGACCGGCGTCGGCACGCGGGACGACTGCGACATGTTGCCGAACAGGAGCATCGACGAACTTCCGTTTCCTCGCAACTCCCGGACGAAGCCCGCCGAGGGTACGAACCGCGAGAAGCCGTGATCGCCGTCCAGGGCCGTGCCCAGTTGATCGTCGAGCTCGATCCGGCTGTCGTTGTAGCGGGCCTGGAGGGTCCAGGTCAGGCGGTCGCCGGCAGTCGTCCAGTGCCGCAGCGCCCACAGGCCGGCGTGGCCGGTGTCAGCTCTCAGTCCGACTTCGGAAGCGGGAAGCAGCATGCCGCTGCCGATCGTCGTCCTGGTGTCGGTGAGCGAGGCGAGTTCCGTCTCGAAGGCGAAGTCGGCGCGCCCGCCGTCCCACGAGGCGCCGGCGAGCCAGCGGCCCGAACCCGTCAGACCGGAGATCTGCATCGAGCCGCCGAGGCCTTCCTGCTCGGTGCGGCTCCGATTGTTGACCGCGTCGAACTCGTCGAAGTCGTCGTGGTCGTCATCGCCTTCGTCGTCGTCATCGTCGCCGTCACCCTCGAACGCGTCCGCGTTGTAGGTGTCGACGTCGTTGCCGCGAAGGTAGACCTGCGCTTCGAGTTCAAGCCCCGGTCCGATCATCCGGCCGATCCGCAGCCGCGGGAAGAACAGCTCGTTCCAGGTCCGGTCCGGATGCGTGAAGACCTCGGCGCGGTCGGTTTCCAGCAGTTCCACCGGCGTGACGCCGTTTCCGATGAGGTCATTGTCCGCGACGCCAACCGCGAAGTCGATCCGCTCGCGCTCGCCGCGATGCGAGACCTTCAACAGGGCCTGCTGCATCGAACTCGGCGAGAAGTCGCGCCAGCCGTCCTCCTCGAAGGAGCGACCCCCGACGAACCAGCCGTACTCGTCATCGGGGCCGAATGCGCCGCCGGCGCCGAACTCGCCCGCCCGGCGGCCGAACGACCCGCCTTCGAGGGTCAAGTCGAGTCGCTCCGAATCGAAGCCGCTGCGCGTGTTCAGGGCGATCGCACCGCCGAGGGTGTTCAGGCCGAACATCGGGTTCGCACCGGGGAGGAGTTCGACTCGCTCCGCAGCGAAGGTCGGCACGAGGTCCCAGGCCACGACGTCACCGAAGACCTCGTTGACCCGCACGCCGTCCTCGTAGACCGAGAGGCCCTGGTTCGCGCCCAGGAGCGGCGATGCTCCGAAGCCCCGGTAGAGCACGTCGGCCTGCAGTGCGCTTCCCTGCGCCGGCGACAGATGCACGCCGGGCAACTCGGCTTCCAGCAAGGCTCCGACGCCGGAGGTCGCCGAGAGGTCGAGAGCTTCCCGCGCGACACGATGGACGGTCCACGGCACGTGATCCGGCGATTCGCCCAGATAGTCGAGGGGAGCGAGACCGATGACCTCGATCTCTTCGCCGAATCTGCCTTCGGAGACGGCGCCGTGGGGGGGTGCCGTGTCGGCCTCTACACCGTCTTGCTCCGCGGGAAGGACAGGCGTCGCCACAAGCCACAAACCCACGAGTAGACCGAGCCGGCTGCCTCCGTGCCGCTTCGCCATAGACCATCGAGGCTAGCCGACCGCCGACCCTGGCGTTGGGCGCCGCGGTGGAGATCGAGTGCATCGCCCAGCGCCGGCGTACGGCGCCGGACTAGCGCCAGCGGCGGTGGCCCCAGAGGTACTGGTCCGGGTCGCGGCGGATCGCTTCCTCCAGAAGTGAGTTCAGGGTCCCAAGAATCGCCTCGACGTCCCTGTTCCGATCGCCGCTCCTCTGCTGCTCGATCAGCGGCGACAGGCTCAGCTCGAAGGTCATCGGCGCGGTCCGGCGGCAGACCGCAAAAGCAAGCGGCGTCCGCGCGACCAGGTGCAGCATCGCGGCCGTCGTGTGCGTCTTCGCCGGGTGGCCGAAGAACGGTACGTCGATCCCCTGGCGGGCGTGCTGATCGACCAGCAGAGCCAGGATCTCGCCGTCGCCGAGCAGCTTGAGGAAACGTCCCGGATCCGGGTCGTACTTCGGGATCATTCGGAACGCACGCCTCTGGCGCCGCTCGAGCGCCAGTTTCTGCACCCGCGGGTTGTTCATCGGCCGGGAGATCCCCGCGACCGGCTTGTACCGGGACAGCCACTGGCCAGCGATCTCCCAGTTGCCGAAGTGACCCGAGACGACGATCAGGCCGCGGTCCGGATCCTCCAGCACTGACGCCACATCGTCTGGAATGTCGACCCGCAGCCGCTCCGGATCGTCGAGCACGAGAGCCGACTTCATCGACTCGACCAGCACCATGCCCATGTGGCGGGCAGCGCCACGGCCGATCGCGCGCGCCTGCCCCGCGTCGCCGGCGACGCCCGCGCGCAGAACGTTCGAGATCGCTACGCGACGCCGCGGCCGGTCGGCCGCCCACCACAACGAGCCCAGCGCCGCGGCCCAACGGGAGGCGGCGGCCGGCGGCAGCAGATCGACGCCGAACAGCGCAAGCCGGGCCGCCCAGTATTCGAGAAGGTGGAGCACCCGGGCCAGGACGCTGCGCTCAGGCTCCGTTCTGCTGCAGCAGCGCGATGATCTCGCCGACCGTGCGGGTCTTCACGACCTGCTTCGGATCGAGCGCGATCCCGAACTCCTCCTCCACGTCGTAGAGCACATCGAGGATGGTCAGGGAGTCGAAGCCGAGCGACTCGATCGGCGTCTCCGAAACCACCGCGTCCCAGTCATGTTCCTCGACCGCGCTCTCGCGCAGCACGTCCCGCAACCGGGAGAGAACCTCGGAGGTGCCGCCAGCGTCCATGGGCGGAGGTTATCGCCAATCCGAAAGCGGCACTGGCCCGCCCGGTCTCACGAACCTCCGGTCGCCGTCTGCACCGCCATGCCCTCGGTGGCGAGCCGGACGCCGCCGGTGACGACCGGTTGATTCACTTCGAGTGCTCCGGTGACGTACACGACGTTGTCGGCACGCTGCAGGACCTGCACCGGCACGATGGTCACCTTGCCGTCTCGTACCGCCCAGACTTCGTCGCCGGTTCGGAGCGCCGAGTCGGGCAGCTTGAAGTAACGCTCCGGGGCGAGACCCTGAAGCTCCACGTCCACGAACTTGCCGACGAGCAAAGGGGGAGCCGTGCCGGCGTCGAGGCCGACGTCGACCGGCGCTCCGCTCGAAAAGGGCTCCGGAACGCGGACGATCACGTCGATCGTCCGTGTCTGCTCGTCCAGGGTGACGGCGCCTCGATCCAGGTAGCCGTCCCAGGCGTAGCTTCCGTCGCCGTACTCGGCGACGACCCGCGCGGCGATGCGGGTGTCCTCCTCGCCGGCCCGGAGATCCCAGAGACCGGGCAGCAGGGCGGCAGCGTCATCGGAGAGCGGGACGATGACTTCGACCGAGCCGGACGCGTAGAGCCGCCCGACGCTCTGGCCGGCGGCCACGAACTGTCCGACATCCACCGACTCGGAGCGCACGATGCCGTCGAAGGGGGCGCGGATCTCGGTTCTCGCCAGGTTCAGCGCCGCTTCCCGGAGGACCGCGCCGTCCCGCTCCAGGGCCCTTCGGGCAGCCTGGAGCTGGGGCTCCCACAGGGCCAGGGGACTCGGGGCGTCGGAGTTCGTGTCGTTGCCCTGGCGCTCCCTGAATCGTTCGTACTGGGAGCGCGCCACGGTCGCCTCCTCCTCCACCTTCAGCACCTCGACTCGCTGCAACGCGACGTTGGCTCGCGCCTGCTGCACCCTGTTGCGGTAGTCCGTGTCTTCGATGCGGAACAGCGCTTGTCCCTCCCGGACGCGTCCGCTGCTCTGGAAGGCCGGGTCGACCCACACGACCTTGCCGCTGACCTCCGCGGTGACGTCGACCTCCGCCCGTGGGCGGACCGTGCCGGCGGCGTAGACCGGGATGGCGCCTTCGCCAGCCTCCACCTGCGCGGTCAGCGCGAAGGGGACCAGGGAAGGGGGTGGCCTGGAGGCCGGCTCGGGCCTCAGCAGCACCATCGAGGCGGCGACGGCGACGGCTCCGATCAGGATCACGCCTCCGATGGCCCAGCCGGTTCTCTGACTCATCTGTGGGGATTCTGCCTCATTCCGCAGCCGCTTGCCGTCACTCGGGCTGCGCGCTTGCCGTCCGCACCTCCATCCCGTCCGTCCCGACCTGGATTCCGCCGACCACGATCTGCTCGCCGGCCTCGAGATCTCCGGTCACGTAGACGTCGTCGTCCAGCCTCTGGAGGATCTCGACCGGCACGATCCGCAGTCTGTCGTTCCGCACGGCCCAGACTTCGTTGCCGGGCCTGAGCGCCGCCCGCCTGATCCTGAACCAGGCGTCCGGCGCGATGCCCTCGAGTTCCACGTCGACGAACTTGCCGACCAGCAACGGCGGCCCGCCGGTGCCGGGGTCCGCGTCCCCGCCTTCGCTTCCGCCCGCGTTCGGCGCGTCGCCGCGGTAGGGCTCGGGAACCCGCACGATCACGTCGAGGGTGCGGGTCTGCTCGTCCAGCGCGCCTTCGACCCGGTCCACGTATCCGTCCCAGCCGGAGCGCCGGCCGCCGTAGTCCGCCACTACCTGAACCGCCACTTCCCGGTTCCCGTCGCCGGCCCGGAGATCCCACAGGCCGGGAATGAGCGCCGCTTCCCTGTCCGATAGCGGCACGACGACTTCGACGGCGTCGGACGCATAGAGCCGCGCTACTCCCCGGCCCGCCGCCACGAACTGCCCGACGTCGACCGACTCGGTCCGTACGACGCCCGAGAAGGGCGCCTTGACTTTCGTTCGCGCGAGGTTTAGCGCGGTTTCGGCAAGGGTGGCGCCGTCTCTGGCCAGGGCGGCCTCGGCCGCCTCGAGTTGAGGCTGCCAGAGCGCGAGCGGACTCGCTTCGGAAGCCTCTCCGCTCTTCGCCTGGCGTTCCTTGAACTGCTCGTACTGTTTGCGCGCGACCTGCGCTTCTTCCCGTGCCTTGAGGACTTCGACCCTTTGAAGCGTGACGTTGGCCCGCGCCTTCTCGACTTCGCTCCGGTAGTCGACATCGTCGATGCGGAAGAGCACCTGTCCCTCGCGCACCCGCCCGCCGCTCTGGAAGGCCGGGTCGACCCAGACCACCTTGCCGCTCACCTCGGCGGCAATGTCGATCTCCGCTCGGGGACGCACCGTGCCGGCCCCGAACACGGGGATCGCGCCCTCGCCGGCCCGCGCCGGGGCGGTGATCGCGAACGGAATCTGGGAAGGCGGAGGTATGCGCTCCGGTTCAGGCCGCTGCGAGACCAGGAACACAGCTAGACCCGTGGCCCCGATCAGGATCGCGGCGGCAACGAGAAAGCCGGTTAGTCGACTCATGTGCCGGTTCTACTCCGTTTGTGGTGCCGGTTGTGGCGGTGCCTGGGCCGCCGTCGCTTCGCCCACCGACTCCGCGGGCGTCCAGGCGCCTCCCAGGGCGCGGTGGACGGTCAGCCGGGAGAGCGCGAGATCGCGCTCGGCGCCGGCCAGGGCGGATTCGACGTTCAGGCGGGTGAGGAGCGCGTCGAGGAAGTCGGCGTAGCCGCCGATGCCCGCCTCGTATCTCTGAGAGCGGAGTCTCTCGGTCGCCCGGGCCTCTTCCAGGCGGGAGGCGAGCAGGGCGTGGCGCCGGCCCTCGTTCCCGTGCACGGCCAGAGCGGTTTCGACCTCGTTGACGGCGGTTACGACGGTGCGGCCGTAGGTCGCCGCGAGCTCGCCGAACCTGGCCTCGGCAAGCGCCACGTTGCTGCGCAGCCTTCCCCCCTGAAAGACCGGCGCGAGCAGGTTGGACGCCAGGTTGGTGAACCACTGATCCACCTTGAACAGGCTGTCGACCTTGGAACTCTGGAGCCCGAGCGAGCCGGAGAAGGAGAGGGTCGGGAGCAGCTCGGCGCGTCGGGCGTCGACCTGGAAGCCGGCCGCTTCCAGCCGGTGCCTCGCCGCCCTGACGTCTGGCCGCTGCATGAGCAGGTCGGCCGGGATCCCCGGCGGAACGGGATCGGCCGCGGTCTCGGGCGCCGGCGCTTCGGGCAGCAGTTCGGCCAGATCGTCCCGGTAGCCGCCCAGGAGGACGGCGAGACGGCCCTCCGCGTTAGCCAGCCCGTTCTCGAGCTGTGGCTGGATGGCTTGGGTGTTCCTTAGGTCCTGGCGTATGCGGTAGAGGATCGAGGAGTCGGCGAGACCGCGGTCGTAGCGGGTGGAGGCGACGTCTTCGCGCTCCTGGAGGACATCGACCATCCTCTCGCTGATCGCGATGCGCCGGCGAAGGTCGACGACCTCGAAGTAGGCGCCGATCGTCTCCGCGAGGACTCCGATCCTGGCGGTCTGGTAGTCGGATTCCGAGGCGAGGTACTCGGCGCCGGCGGCGAGCGCGGAACTGCGGGCGCGTCCCCAGAAGTCCATCTCGTAGGAGAAATCCGCGCTGAGGGACCAGGTCGTGATCGCGAGCCGCTCCGGCAGGGTGAAGCCGGGGGCGAGCCGTTCCAGTCCGAGTTCCTGAATCTGGGCGCCGAAGCCGGTGTTGGTGGGGTTCGTCAGGTCGTTGATCCCCGCGCCGGCCGCAACGACCGGCCGGATCGCGGCCCTGGCGATTCGGGCCCGTTCCCTGGCCTGCTCCACGCGGGCGACCGCGGCGGCCATGTCCAGGTTCGAATCGAGCGCGGAGTCGACGATCCGGTCGAGCGCCGGATCGCCGAACGCCTTCCACCACTCCAGCGGCTCATGGGCGCCGGCAGGGACGGCTGCGGGCGCTTCCTCGAACTCCTCCGGCATTTCCGGCGCCGGATCGGGCAGTTCCGGCGGCGGTGCCAGGGAGCAGCCGAGGTACAGGAATGCAGCGGTAGCCAGCGAGAGCGGGGCAATCGCATTGGAGTTCATGAGGCGCTCGGGCGTGGCTCCGCTGGGCAGGAACAGGCGGGACGATACCACGCAGCGCCGGTACACTCGTGCGCCTGCTGATGGCGGACCTCGAAGATCTTCTGGTCAAGACGAGCAGAACATTCGCGCTCTCGATTCCCCAGCTCGAGGGTGCGACGCGGGATCAGGTGACGCTGGGCTACCTGTTGCTGCGGATCGCCGACACGCTCGAGGACGCGGCGGTGTGGAGCCGGGAGCAGCGGGTCGAAGCGCTGTTCCGGTTCGCGGATCTGCTGGACGACACGGACGGGACGCGAGGCGGCGCGACGGGAGATCTGGTCGCGTCCTGGCTCGCCGAGCCACCCTCGCCTCACGAGGGCTACCTGGAACTGCTCGAGGCGACGGATGACGTGCTTTCCGCGTACCGCGCCCTCGATCCTCTGGCCCGGTCTGTGGTCGGTCGTCACGTTCGCCGCACCTGCGTGGGCATGGCGCACATCGTGAGGCGCGCCGACAGGGGCGGCGAACTCCGCCTCGAGGGCATCCCCGAGCTTCGGGACTACTGCTACGTGGTTGCCGGCATCGTCGGCGAGATGCTGACCGAGCTGTTCCTGCTTGGCGCGCCGCTGGAAGAGGTGGCGGAAGCGCTCCGGCGCCGCGCGGCGGCGTTCGGCGAGGCGCTGCAACTCGTGAACATCCTCAAGGATGCGGCGACGGACGAGGATGAGGGCAGGTCGTTCATTCGGGACGGCCGCGACCGCACGCTCGCTTTCGAGCTGGCCCGCGCGGACCTCGAAGTGGCCGGAGAGTACGTGGCTCACCTGCAGCGGGCCGGTGCGCCTCGCGGCTACCTGGGGTTCACGGCGCTTCCCGTTCGCCTGGCCTGGGCCACGCTGGACCGCGTCGAGGAGCTGGGACCGGGGTCGAAGCTGACCCGCCCCGAAGTGGCCGCGCTCGTCGGCGCCCTGCACGCCGACCTGGACGCGGGCCGGCCGGCGGCCGGTTCTCGCTGAGCTACCAGTCCCGCGAATCCTCGTCGTGGAGGGTGGTGGGCAGCGCGTACGAGTGCTCGATCTCGCCGAGATCCGAGGCGTCCAGCAGGGCGTTGAAGCGCTTGAGCGACCGGTTCGCGAACAGACTGGGGAACAGTTTCATGGCCGCCTTCTCCGCCCTGTTCCTCAGGAACAGCAGGGGTACCTGCTTGACGAACCGTGACTTGGGGAATCTGAAGGAGTCAGCCAGGTCGTTGCCGATCAGTTCCCGCGATACCTGGTAGATGAACGCCGCCATCTCGCGGCGTTCCGTCGTCTCCCTGAATCCCAGCAGGATGGGTGCGCTGTTGATGATGCTGTTGGCCATGATGATCGCGTCGTCGTCCGGGGGCGGCTCGCAGGTCGCCGCGACCTGGAAAACGCGGCACGCCGAGGCGTGGTCACGGAACATGATGGTCTCGGGTATCCCCATGACGAGTCCCGTGTATCTCCACACGTGGACGTAGGCATCCTTCTCCTGCGGGCTGAAGTCGCCCCCCAGGCGTGCGACGTGGTGCATCAGACGGCCTGAGAAGGCGGCCGCGCCCAGCAGCATGTGCGCCGCGCTGAGCGGCGTTCCGTGCTCCGGCGCGTCCCATTCTTCCGACTGCCTTAGCAGCATTCTCGCCTGGGCATGCACCAGGCGGATGCGCAGGCTCAGCTTCCAGGCGTCGCCGCCGGGTTCCAGGCCGCCGGGCATGAACTGCTCGGTCAACTGCAGGGTGTTCTGCTTGAGCCGGCGGACGCCGTTCAGGATGATTCGGCTGCGGATGCGGAACGACTTGCTGATCAGCGTGGAGAAGCCCTCGACGATGGCGCCGCCCACGAGTCCACCAAGCACCATGTCCGAGTTGCGGAGGAAGGCGTTGGTGCCCGCCATGGCGATCTCGGGGTCGAACCAGTCGGGTACGACGGCCGATGACTCGATGAGTTCCCGGAGAGCCTCGGGCGTGTCCTTCGGCGGGTCGTGGTAGTGGTCGACCGTTTGGGCGATTGTGCGGTGAACGTGCTGGGGCTCCACGATCGCCGCGAGTTGCTCGACCGCCAGGTCGGCCAGCGGATCGCCCACGGTCGTGTAGCGGATGTAGCTGTCCGCCAGTTCCGGATCCAGCGCCCGGGCCGCCTTGTGGCCGTCGACGTAGCAGCGGGGGATGTCGAAGGCCTGTTGCTCGAAAGGCTCGTGCATCTCTCAGTTGGGAGAATAGTCTGCCCGGCGAACGAGTAGAAGGGTCCCGTCTTCTGCTGCCTCCCTATACTCGGGCCGATGGGCTCGGTACGCGACTGGCCTACGGCAACCGTGCCGGCCGAAACGTCTGGCGATCCGCTTCAGGATAGCGACCCGGTCGAGATGGACCGCCGCGATCCGCTGGCGCGCTTTCGCGATCTGTTCGATCTACCGGACGGCCTGATCTACCTCGGCGGACACTCCCTCGGACCCCCTCCGCGGACGATGCGGGCCCGCGCCGAGGGGCTGATCGGCCGGGAGTGGGGAACGGACCTGGTAGCGGCCTGGAACCGGAGCGACTGGCTGGAGTTGCCGGAACGGGTGGGGGCGCGGATCGCCCGACTCGTCGGTGCCGCCACGGATGAAGTGATTGCCGCCGACTCCGTCTCGCTCAATCTGTTCAAGCTTCTCGGAGCGCTGATGCTGAAGGCGCGGGGCCGGGGCGTCGTGCTTGCCGACGAGGGCAACTTCCCGACCGATCTCTACATGGCGCAGGGCTTGGCACGCCTTCTCGAGAGGTCCGGAGCGACGCTCCGGCTGACCGCGCCAGAGGACTTCGAGTCGGCTTTGCAACCTGACGTGGCCGTGGCAACCGTTTCTCACGTGGACTTTCGCACCGGACGGAAGCGCGACCTGCGGTCGCTGACTGCCGCGGCTCGTGCCGGGGGCGTGCCGCTGGTCTGGGATCTCAGCCACAGCGCGGGCGCCGTCGGCCTGGGGCTCAACGAGGATGGCGTCGAGTACGCGGTCGGCTGCGGCTACAAGTACCTGAACGGCGGCCCGGGCGCTCCAGGCTTTCTCTACGTCGCGCGCGAGCTTCAGGATGCCCTCGAATCGCCCCTGACCGGCTGGATGGGGCATGCCAGTCCGTTCGACTTCGACACGCAGTACCGGCCGGCGCCGGGAATGCGCCGCTTCCTGACCGGCACACCTTCCATCCTGGCGCTGGCAGCGCTCGAGGACGGCCTGCGGACCTTCGAGGGCGTGGAGATGGCCGAGTTACGAGCAAAGAGCGAGGCGCAGGGCGACCTCTTCCTCCGGCTGGCGGCCGAGCGGCTCGCGGATTTCGGCGTCGTCCCGGCGAGTCCCGGAGACGCGAGCCAACGAGGCGCCCAGGTGTCGCTGCGCCACCCGGACGGCTACGCGCTGGTCCAGGCGCTGAACGCCCGGGGTGTGGTGGGCGACTTCCGCGGACCGGACCTGATGCGGTTCGGCCTGGCGCCGCTCTACGTGCGGTACATGGACGTCTGGAACGCGGTCGAAACGCTCCGCCTCATCCTGGTGAACGAGGAGCACCGTGAGGACCGCTTCCGGCGGCGCAGGCGGGTGCCCTGAGCTCTTCGGGAGCGCTCGGACTCTGAACGGGGCGCGTCGAGCGATCTGTGGTACGGTGTTGCAACTAGTACCCAACCGAACCCGACCCGAGGAGATCCGATCCATGAAGCAGGCGCTCGCTTTGCTGCTGATCCTCGCGCTCGCCGCTCCGCTCGCGGCGGCGAACAACAACGACGCTCCGACAGCCACGCCGACCTACTACGGCGCAGTGCAGAGCATCCTGGAGCAGGAGTGCCAGGTCTGTCACCGCCCGAACGGCGCGAACCTGGGCGGCATGGTGGCGCCGATGGCGTTCACCAGCTACCAGGAGACGCGGCCCTGGGCGCGCTCGATCGCCCGCCAGGTCGAGGCCGGTCTGATGCCCCCGTGGCATGCCGCGCCACAGCACCACGGCGTGTTCGAGAACGAGCGCTCGCTGACTGAAGAGCAGAAGGCCACGCTGATCGCCTGGGCGAAGGGCGGCGCGCCGATGGGCAACGCGGCCGATGCACCGCCGGCCAAGGTGTGGGAACGCAGCGACGGCTGGACGATCGGCGAGCCGGACCTGGTGATGGACATGGGCCAGGACTTCTTCGTCGAGGATGACGTCCGCGACCAGTACGTCAACTTCGAGACCGTGATCACCGAGGAGATGCTGCCCGAGCCGCGCTGGATCAAGGCGGTCGAGTTCCGTCCGGGCGGCCCGGTCGTACACCACATCATCGCGCGTCCGTTCGGGGGCATCGCTCCGGGCAACGATCCGACGGTTCACCACGACGGCTTCGGCACCCTGGTCAAGCCGGGCACCACGATCCGCTGGAACATGCACTACCACAAGGAGCCGGGGCCGGGCACCGGCGCCTGGGACCGTTCCTCGGTGGCGCTTCGGTTCTACCCCAAGGACTACAAGCCGGATCACGTGATGCAGAGCAAGTCGATGGGCAAGTTCGACTTTGAGATCCCGCCCGGCGACGCGAACTACGTGGCCAAGACGACGACGAAGTTCGAGCGCGACGCGCTGCTGCTCGGCTACACGCCGCACATGCACCTGCGCGGCAAGTCGGCCCACTACCTGGCGAAGTACCCGGACGGCACGGAAGAGGTTCTTCTCGATGTACCCCGGTACGACTTCAACTGGCAGACTCACTACAAGTACCACGCGGGCGGCAAGCGGATCCCGGCCGGCACCGAGATCGAGTTGACGATGGCCTGGGACAACTCGGCCGACAACCCGGCGAACCCGGACCCCACCGAGACCGTCGTCTACGGCGGCCCGACGACCTCCGAGATGATGTTCGGCTTCGTCTCCTACGCCGATGCGGAGCCCGGGTACAACCCGTCGAACACCGGATTCCTGAGTCAGCAGCGGTTCGACCGCGATGGCTTCAGGAAGTTCATCAAGGAGAACGCTGGCGCAGATTGGGAGTCGCTGAGCGAGGAGGAGCAGGGCCGGCTGTTCCGCCGTTTCCGCCAGCAGCAGCGCCAGAGTTCCGATAGCGCCGCCGGCGAAGGCACGGTCAGCGGCGGCGAGTAGGCCCTGCCGACAGTCGCCTCGTTGGAATCGACAACCCCGCCCCGGCCTCGGCCGCGGCGGGGTTTCGTCGTTGTGACCTCTCCGACGTCGGGAGCACGTTTAGACCTCGGCCGTCCTGCAAGTGGATCGCTGACGCGTTCGAGACCGTTGCAGGTTCCCGTTTCAGTACCGACACCTGGCCTTCCCCGACTTCACGGCGCCGGGTCGCGACCTTTACCGGATCGCATCAGTCCGTTTTGCGTGTCGGCCCCGGACGTAGACGCACCAAGTCGCGGCTCAACACGATCAAGAAGCCCTGGCGCAGCGCATCCTCATGTCGCTCGATCAGGGCTCGCATGGCCGCGACCTTCTCGACGACCCGCATTTCAACGAACCGGACGATGCACGGGTGGGGAAGCCGCTGTACAAAGACCAGCTCACCGAAGTCCTTGTCTTCGGTAACCAGTACCCGGTCTTGCCGGTATGCAAGCTCAAGTAGGGCCTCGTCGGTCGCTCCGGGTCCGAGCGTTCGGGCCGATACAACGTCATGGCCATCGGCGGCTAGGGAAGCCTCAAGACTCCGTGAGGAGGCGCAGGCGTCCAGAAGGAACTTCACGAAGCTGGTCGCACCGGGACCTGTTCATACACCTGCTCGCCTGCCAGAGAGCGGTGAGCGAAGACCAGGCAAGCCTGGATGTCCTCAGCCGTCAGGTCCGGATACTCTGCCAGTATCGTCTCCTGCGTGTCGCCCGCCGCAAGCATGCCCAGCACGTGTTCGACGGCGATGCGAAGATCCCGAATGATCGGCTTGCCGCCGAACACTCCCGGCCGGACGGTGATCCGGGATAGCAGCTCGATGTTCGTCATCGGATTCCTCCCCTGGCTACAATCTGCTTAGCGAAGTTACAGCGCTCGAAGCCGATCCAGCAACCCGGTTGCCCGCGACGTCGTTCGCAGCACCGCCGCGCGGACGGCGTCCTTTCCGGCCATCACCGTCACGGTCTTCCGTGCCCGGGTTACCGCCGTGTAGAACAGTTCGCGGGTGTTCACCCGCGACTCCGCGGGGCCGGGGATGATGACGAGATCGTCGTACTCCGAGCCTTGGGCCCGATGCACGGTGAGGGCGAAAAAGCTCTCGTGCTGCGGCAGGCGCGTGGGTGAGACGAGGTAGCGCTCGCCGTCGCGGTCGAGGTCGGGAAACCAGACCCGCGGGTGGTTGGAGTCGCCGGGAACGACGACACCGGTCGCGCCGTTCGTGAGATCGGTCTGCGGGTCGTTGCGGTTCACGATGATCGGTCGTCCCACGTAGAACTCGTCGTCCTCGGTCCGGTGCCCGGCTTCGGCCAGGCGACGCTCGACCAGGCGGTTGAAACGGTCGGTGCCGAAGGGGCCTCGCCGATGGCTGCACAGGACCCGCCGGGCCGGAAACGGAGCGGCGCGAAGAGTGTCTGCCGCCAGCTTCGCCATGTGGTCGGACCACTCCCGGGCGCAGTCGCGAGCGAACGCGTCGAAGGCGGCCTCGTGCTCCAGCGGTTCGAGCCGGATCCTGGCGTCGCCGCCGTCAAGCAGGACGCGCGCGGCCGCGTCGGTATCGCCGGCGACCACGGCCGCGGCGAGCCGGCCGATGTCGGAGTGCTCGTCGAAGCGGTAGTTCGTTTTCAGCGTCGTCACGCATTGCGCCAGCGCGCCCGCCTCTCCCGCCTTGCAGAGATCGCTGAAGACGGACCCCGGTTCCACCGAAGCCAACTGGTTCGCGTCGCCGAGGAGGATCAGGCGGCAATGTTCCGGCAATGCGGTCGCCAGGCGGACCATCAACTGCAAGTCGGCCATCGAGCACTCGTCGACGACCAGGGCGTCGAGGCGAGCCATCCGGCTGGTCCGGCTTGCCAGCAGCCGGTGGATGGTCCACGTCTCGGCGGGAAACTCGTGAAGGCCCGGTACTCGTTCCAGGAGGTTCCGGCTCAGCTTCCCGCGGACCGACTCCTGGATGCGCGATGCCGCCTTGCCGGTCGGCGCCGCGAGGCCGATCCGGCGCGGGTGGGCTAGGCCGGCGTCGACGAGCGCGGCGATCAGCTTGGCGGCGAGCGTCGTCTTGCCGGTGCCGGGGCCGCCGGTGACGATGCACAACCGCCGCTCGAGGGCTATGCGCAGGGCAGTGACCGCCTCGGCCGTTCGATCCTCCCCCTCGTCGAAGACCCGCGCGATCGTGGACTCGGCCTGGTTTGGGCGATCCCCGTCCGCCGCCAGGGCGCGCAGGCGCGCCGCCAGCTTGCGTTCGGCGTGGAACAGGCGGTGCAGGTAGAGGCGCTCGCCGTCCAGGACGAGCGGCCGGTCGTCCGCCGCGCCGCCGTCCGCGGCGACCACCGGGCTTCGAGCCAGCGCCTCGCTCAGCGCCGCTTTCGCGGGCAGTGCGACGGCTTGCACTTCCGCCGCCAGCGCCTCCTCCGGGCGACCCGAATCGGGTCGCTCCACGAGCGCGACGACCGGTTTGCCGGCGTTGGCGAGATCGAGGCAGGCGTGGCCGTTCCGATGAAGCGCGCTCGTCGTGGCTGCTGCCAGCGCCACGTTGTGGCAGGCGCCGAGGTCCATCGTCAACCGGGCGAAGTAGCGGTCGATGTCGGCGAGAACGCCGGCTGCGGTCAACGCGTCGATCGGGGCGTGGTGGCTCATGGCGCTTCGCCGAAGCAGGCGTCGATCGCCTCGATGCAGGCGCGGGACGGGCGGTCGTGGAACACGCCGCTGCCGGGGGCGATCGGCCTCATGCCGCGCAGAAACAGGTAAAAGGCGCCGCCGATGTGGCGGTCGTAGTCGTAGTCCGGCAGCCGAAGGCGCAGCAGACGGTGCAGAGCGGTCAGATACAGCAGGTACTGGAGGTTGTAGCCGTGCTGACCCATCGCTTTCTCCAGCGCCTCCGGCGAGTAGCTGCCCAGGTCCGGACCGAGCCAGTTCGACTTGTAATCAGCAACGTACCAGAGGCCCCTGTGCCGGGCGACGAGGTCGATGTAGCCGTGCAGGAAGCCGCTGATCGCCTTCCGGTCTTCTGGCAGGGAATGCCTGTAGCCGTGGTCGCTCAGGCACTGTGCAAGTTCCGTTCGTTCGAACGTGTAGACCGGTAGGTGGAACTCCATCTCGGCGATAGGCCGCCGGAGGTCGACGAGTCGGAACACGCTCCCCGCCTCACCGGGTCGAACGAGAGGCGTAGCCCAGGTGTCTTCGACGAGGGTGCGGGCGACCGTTTCCCACTTCCGGTCGATGCGGTACTTGGCCAGCGTGTCGCGGCAGGTCGCATCAAGCTCGTCTGGCGCCTCCAGATGCCTCTCGAAGATCTCGTGCAGGCAGGTACCGGGCCGGTTACCGCTGGGGAAGGTGAACACGGTCGGCGCTTCTTCTTGTGAGGATCGCTCGGCGGCCGCGACCTCGTCGTTGGCATCCGGGTCGACCGGATCGTGGTCGGGTTTCTCCGTTTCTTCATACTCGATCTCAGACCGGGCGGCACCGTCCCAGGTCGAGAGCGCCGAGTAGCTGGTCCGCTGGCGGATCCAGTCGAGCGGGCGGCCGAGTTCGCGAGCTTTGCGGGGTTTGACGGCCTCGGCAGTGGCCGGCCGGAGTGTGTCTCCGGCGGCCGGAGGCACCGGATCGATCTGTGTGACCGCGATCGCGTCCGGCGCCTTGCCGGCGAATCGGTGAACTTCGGCAAGCCAGGAGTCGGTGTCGAGTTTGCCCACGTGGGCGGCGTTTCCCTTCAGCGCTTCGATCGGCCTCTTGTCGCCGCTGTCCGCCTCGTTGTGCAGGAGCCAGGCAAGGGGTGCGTGGTGTGCATCTCTCGCCTGGGCCCAGGCCACGACACAGCGGTACTTCGCACGGGTAAGGGCCACGTAGAGAAGGCGCAGCTCATCGGCGTGTTCTTCGACGCGCTGCCGGTCGCAGGCATCGCCCGCCGGGCGCAGATGGAGCACGGGACTTCCTTCGTGGGGGTCGAAGTACTCGGCGACCTTGGGGGCCTTCGGGCCGCGCCCGTCCCATGCGAAGGGGTAGAAGACCAGCGGAAACTCCAGCCCCTTGGCGCGATGGACGGTCACGATCTTGACCAGGGTCTCGTCACTTTCGAGCCGAAGCTGTGCCGTTTCGTCGCCGAGTCTGGGCTCGGTCCGCGATCGCCTGAACCAGTCGACGAGGCCGTGGCGGGATGGCCGGCGCCGTGTCTCGGCCTCGTGGAGTAGATCGGTGACGTGCAGGTAGTTCGTCAGTCGGCGGGGACCGTCCGGATAGTTGAGGAGGTTTGCGGCGCAGTTCGATTCCTTGGCGAAGAGGATGTGCCGTATCAGTGCCGCGACGCCCTGCTCCTGCCAGACTTGGTCCCAGCGGCGCGCCAGTGAGCGCCACCGGGCCCAGAAATCGTCGTCGTCCGTCAGGCTTGCGAGTTCCTGCATGTTCAGACCGAACAGGTCTGCCGCCAGTGCACCGCGGAGCAGCGGCGTAGCGTTGTACTCGGTCTCGGCCGTGCAGAGAGCGTGCAGGAGCCGGTAGAGGGCCGCTGCTTCCGGAGAATCGAAGACGTTCTCCGTTCCCATCTCGATGCTGTCGATGCCGTGCCCATGAAGCGCTTTGGCAATGGCCATGCCTTGCTTGCCGGTACGGACGAGCACGGCGATGTCGCCTTCCGTTACGGGCCTTCTTTCGCTGCCGGAGACGATCTGGGCCTCTCCGTTCCCTCCCTGGGCGAGCAGTTGCGCGATCTGGGCGGCGGTGTTGACGGCCGCCACCGAATTGAGTTCGCCCTTGTTCCACTTCTTCCCGTCGTCTCTTCGGTACAACTGGAGTTGGAAGGGCCGAGGGTCGCGGCTCTCACCCTGAACGACCAGTTCTCCGCGGTCGCCTTCCGCTGCCTGGACCGGAGTGAACTCGAACTCCGGGAGAACGAACGGCGCGGATCCCGCGAACAGGGTGTTCACCGCCCGAATCAGCGCAGGTGTGGAGCGGTAGTTCTGCTCGAGGTGGAGTTCCAGGTTCTCGCGCGTCAGGCGGTTGCGTGCGTCCAGGTACGCGAAGACATCGGCACCACGGAACCGGAAGATCGACTGCTTGGGGTCTCCGACGACAAACAGACAGCTCTTCGGGGTGTCGTCCTCGTTGGAGAAGATGCGCTTGAAGATCTCCGCCTGCAGGCGGTCCGTGTCCTGGAACTCGTCGATCAGGGCGACCGGGTAGCGAGTGCGGATCCGTTCTGCCAGCGATGCGCCGTTCTCACCCCTGAGCGCGCTGTGCAGCTCGGTGAGGAGGGCGTTGAAGCTGAAGCTCCGGTCCGAGAGCGTGCCGCGGCGCAGTGTCTCGCGAACGTCTTCCAGCAGGCGCCGGCGTTGTGCGGCGAGCCAGGCGCTTCCGAACTCGCCCGCGGCCTCGCCGAGCCGTTCGAAGAGGTCAAAGAGCCCGGTGTCCGGAAGCCGCTGCCTCGGACGCTTCGAGAGTCTCTGCTCGACCGCCGTCCGGCCGAAGTAGGCGGCGTGCTTGAGTGGGATCAGGTACGGATCGTCCGCGTCGAAGGCCTCGACGACTTTGCTGCGTCGAAGGTCGTTCTCGTTCTTGTTCCACTTGAGGTTGTCGAGAGCGTCGAGGAACGGCAGTTTCTGGCTGCCGTTCCAGGCTTCGCGAGTCGCCCGAAACGCCTTCACCAAGAGGTCCCGGCCTGCTTGCCGTTCGTGGCGGGCTTCGCCCGGGGCCGCCGCGCCGCGAATCTCGTATTGCCCGGCGTGGTGCTTCGATACCCACGCCGTCACGCTTTCCTCCCACGGAAGCGACTTCTCGGGAACGAAGCGTTCGGCCTTGGCGTACTCGAGTAGAGGAATCTCGGCAGACGCCATGTTCTGGCGCCAGAAATCCCGCGTCGCGGAGGCGACATCGAGCTCGTCGTTGCCGCTTACCTGGAAGCGGAACGGGAGGCCTGCATGGAGGGCGAACTCTGAAAGCGCGCGCTGACAGAAACCATGGATCGTCGTGATGTTGGCCCGGTCGAAGTCGCGGATCGCGCTCGTCAGCCGAATCGCCGCGTCCTCTTCCGGGATGCCGCGGCTCCGCCAACTCCTTGCGAGGTCGCCCGCCTGGCCGTTCGTCGTCGAGGCGGCGGTGCCGAGAGCGCTTCGCGCCGCATGCAGGGTGCGCCAGACCCGATCCCGCAGTTCACCGGCTGCGGAGATCGTGAACGTGACGATCAGCAGTTCGTCGAGGCTGCGGCCTTCCTCGACGATCAGGCGGGCGATCAGCGTGGTCAGGGTGTACGTCTTGCCCGTACCCGCGCTGGCCTCGATGAGGAGGCCTCTGTCGAGCGGCGCGCCAAGCGCGTCGGCGGGCTCGACGTGCGTAGTCATGACTTCGCCTTCCCGGCCTCCGCCTGCTTGAGCGGGTCGAGCAGGCGTTCGGCGTGGCGCTCGAACTCGTCGTCGCAAGGGTCGTCGCCAAAGATCAGTTGGTGACAGGGGTCTCTTCCCTCGCCGAAACCACTGTTCCACTCCTTGAGGGCGGCTTCGATCGGTTTCTTCCCGGTGACCCAGGCCCAGGACGTCGAAGCGAAGAACGGGGCTGGACAGCGCTGGCCGTCCTGCCAGAGGGTGATCCAATGTTCGAGCAACGACCGGGCATCGGCGGGCGGCGGTCCGGTGAGCGAGACGGTCTGGACATCCTGTTTGACGCCGAAGAGATGGGCGGTGGCCGTTCGGTTCAGTTGGCAGGTGAGCGCCAGAAGCCGAAGCCAAACCTTGATTCGATCCTTCGGTCGTACTCCGCCGATCCGCCACCAGAGGAGCTGGTTACGGGTCTCGTGGAATCGTCGGATCGCTCCGACCACCCGGGTATCTCCGAGGACGATGTCTATTTGTTGGGGTTCGGCTTGCTCGTGCTCCCGGTACGCCTGTAGTTTCTCCAATAGCGCCTCGACCTGGGAACTGGACTCCTGGTGCTGCAGCCGGCCCAGGTTCTCCGGCGGCAGGAGACCCCGCGCCGCGGCCAGGTCGATCGTCCGGTCCTCTCCGCGCCCCTCGATGGTCGCCAGATCGCTCTTCAGTTGCCACGCTTCCAGGGCATCCAGATCGAGCGGTTCGTCGTCCGCCACCTGGTCGTCACGTGTGTCCAGCACCAGACCGAGGCGGTGGCGGGCGAAGTGCTTCGAGGGACTGGACGTGAATCGGATGAGCTCCTCGAGTTCAAGTTCCCGGGCTTGATCCCGGTGGTCATCAGTGGCCACCTCGCCCATGAAGCGCAGCGGCGGCTCGCCGCTTGCCTTGAGAGCTGTGGACGCCGCCGCCATCGGCTGGGAGTAGCTGAACAGCTCGGGTTCGCCCTTCTGGAAGTAGCGGATGCTGAACGGCTGCAGGGGATGGCGTGTCTGCCAGGTATCGCTCTCCTTTCCGCGCCCGACGTGCGGGAGCAGTTCGTTCAGGTGCGCCGTTAGTTCGCTGACGATCACCGACGGCGGGATCGGCTTGTCCTCTTGGAGATCCCGGCCGGTGTAGGTCAGCACGAAGCATCGCCGGGCCGCGAGCAGGGCCTCCAGGAACGCGAAGCGGTCTTCGTCGCGCACGTCCAGGTCGCCGGGTTGGCGTGCCTGCCCGTCGAAGAGGTCCGCCTGGAAGTCGAAGGGCGCCGGCTGCGGCCGGCGGGGGAAGGAGCCATCATTCATGCCGACAGCGCAGATCACTTTGGCCGGGAAGATCTGGCCTGAAGCCAGCGCCGCCACCGTCACGCCCTCGGCCAGCCGCGGCGCCGAGCGAACGGCCTTGGCCGCGTGTTCGTTCAGGACGTCACGTAGCACCGCGTAGGGGATCGGCTCGGAGGCCTCAGCCAGCCGGCACTCGGCCTCGAACTCGTCGATCAACTGGATGACGGTGTTGACTTCGCGAACGATGTCAGGACCCATGCGGGGATCTCTGGTGAAGAAGCCGTCCAGGATCTCCTCACGGAGTCGGTGAGTCCACTGGGTCGCGGTGAGCTCGGCATCGGCCCAGCCGTTCAGAGCGAAGGCAAGTTCGCAGTACCGGTGGAAGCGGCCGAGGAGTTCGTAGTCGCCGGCGCCGATGCGAAAGCCCCGCCCATCGAGAGCGCAGGGCGCGATGTCGTCGACCAGGACATCGTTTTCGTGCATCGCGTAGCCGA
Source organism: Thermoanaerobaculia bacterium (assembly GCA_965116955.1). Taxonomy (GTDB): domain Bacteria; phylum Acidobacteriota; class Thermoanaerobaculia; order Multivoradales; family Multivoraceae; genus Multivorans. The sequence continues at coordinate 2,048,154 of OZ220742.1, forward strand.
GCACTAGACGGTCCAGACCCCGTCGCCAGTTGTGGTTCTCGGAGGCGGGTACGCCGAGTTCGGTGCAGTGGTCGGCGTCGATGCCCCAGCGGATCCTGGCGCGCGCGACGGCGTCCCGGATGGCTGCGAGGTCGCTCTCGTCGATATCGAAACAGGCGCGTACGGAAGCCGCGAGCAGTGGGGCCAGGACGTCGCTGGCCGCGTAACGCGAACCTGGCAATTCCAGGAGTTCCAGGAAGGCGGCCAGGGCGGCGCCTTCCTTCAACCGCTGCCTGCCGATGCTGAAAGGGATGCGAGCGGCGGACCCGAACACCGCCTCGACCAGGGGCGCATAGGTGTCGACGTCCGGAGTCAGCACGAGCACATCGGCGGGCTGGATGTCGCGATGGGTGGCGAAGATGCCTAGCAGCCGGTCGTGCAGTACCTCGACCTCGCGGGTGGCAGAGTGGCATACGTGTACCTGGATCGAGTCGTCGGTCCCCGGCTTGCTCCCGTCAGGGGAAGCGTCGGCGCCCGTCCCGCTATCCAGGATGCTTCTCTGCAAGGCAGCCAGACAGGTGGCGCCGCGCGGCATGTCCTGGGCAGTCGGACGCTGGTCGATCGAGGCGCCGCCGGGCTGCCTGCCGAGGAGGACCTGGAGATCGCGGGCCGATCGTCCCCAGGCGCTCAGCAGGTCGTCCCTTTCCTCGTAGTAGCCGCGCTCGTCGCGGCGGGGCCGCGTGTCCCAGAACGTGCGGGAAGGACTCAGCAGGTACAGGTTGATGTCCATAGTCTCGGCGGCGAGGCGCAGCATGTCGACGTACGTTGGCGACATGGTCGCCAAGTTGAAGACGTTCACCCGCCACCGGGGAGTTTTGGTCGCGCGCTCCGCCAGGGCCTTTCGATAGCTGTCGACGGCGTCTACCCAATGCCGGGGGGCGGTCTGACCTGACGCCAGATCCGCCCACAGTCGGGCGTGCCAGCCGGCGGCCGAGCCCTGTTGCCATTTGCGGATGGAATCGGGCCGGTAGACGCGACAGCGGTCGTATGCGATCGCCAGGCGGTCGGCCAACTCGAACCGCTTTCGGGCGTCGCCATCCGCCAGATAACGGGCGATCTCATCGTCCCCGCCGTGGTCGCCCAGACGGTCGAAAATCCTCCAACGGAGGTAGGGAGCACCGAACACCGATTGCCTTGGGAGTGCCGACAAGAGCTCGCGCATGGCGCCCCAGGCGAACTCGGCCGGCCGCTCGACCCGCAGGTGCGCGGCCACGCCGAGACGAGTGGCGAGTTGCAGCCGCAACCACTGCCCGAGCAGCGCGTCCGGCACGACGATCCGCTCCGGCTCGAGCGGCTCGGCGGGATTCCGCCGCATCTCCTCGGCGAGCCGCTCGGCCAGCGTCTCCAGGCGGTGCGAAGCGTGGACGCGAAACCTGGCGTCCGGCTCGTCCATGAGCAGGGAGAGCTGCTCGCCCGTTGCGTTCCCCATCGCGTGATTGTAGGCCGCATCGTCCGGCTGCTAGGGTGCTGCTTCGCAGCGCGATTCTTCAACGTGACGAGGATCACCGAAGCAAGAGTCTGAGCACACATCGAGCGCAGGCAGTTCAAGGGAAGGGAGTGCGACTCTCCCACCGCCCCGCGACTGTGATCCGGACGAAAGCCGGCGTTAACCACTGTCCCGCCTGGCGGGATGGGAAGGGCCGGCAAGTAGGACGAAGGTAAGCCAGGAGACCTGGCTGTCTGCCGAGGCACACAACGCTCCGCCGGCCTCAGGAAGGGCGGCGTCGAGCGGTAATCCCGAAGGGGGAGGAAGGCCCGAAATGGAAGACAAGAGAAGTCTCGACGTACGACGTCCCTGGGGCGGTGCACGACACCGCCTGCACCCGCTGTGGCTGCACGCTGCTGCCGTCGTCGTGTTGGGGGCGCCGGTCCCGTTAGCCGGCCATGAGGACGACGAAGCGGAAGCCGGACCGCCGGCCGTCGCGGAGGAGATCGTCGTCAGCGCCAACCGCTACGAGGTGCCGGCGTCGGAGGTCGGTAGCGCGGTCACGGTGATCGAGGCCGGCGAGATCGAGCGGCGCAATCCGGTGGCCGTCCTCGACCTGCTCCGCACGGTTCCCGGTACGGAAGTGACCCACGCCGGAGGCCCGGGCAAGATTGCCACCGTCCGCGTGCGCGGCGGTTCGGGGGCGCAGGCCCTCGTCCTCGTCGATGGCGTGCGAGTCAACTCGGTCACCGGCGGCACGGTCGACTTCGCCCACCTGCTGGCCGCCAACATCGAGCGCATCGAGGTACTGCGCGGTCCGCAGGCGACCTACGGTTCGGAGGCCATGACGGGCGTCATCAGTATCACCACGGGCCGCGGCCAGGCCGGTCTGCGACTGAACGGGACCGGGGAAGCGGGTACTCACAGCCACCGCCGGTTCGAGCTGGGCCTCCTGGGCGCGACGGACCGCTGGGACGTCAGCGTCTCGGCGATCGACCTGAGCACCGACGGTGTGTCCCACCGCGCGATCGAGGGCGGTGCGGTCGAAGACGATCCGTACGAGAACCGGACCTGGAGCACCCGTCTCGGCGCCGCCTTCGCGGGCGACGGCCGGATCGACCTGCGGGTTCGCGCCTACCGCGGCGACACCGCGGTGGACGGGTTCGGCCTCGAGGACCTGAACGCGATGGCCGCCCAGGATGAGGACACCGTCTCTCTGACCGTGGAGAAGGACCTGAGTTCGTTCTGGCGGCAGACGGTGCGCGTCGGCCGGACCGATGCGACGCTGCTCGGGAGCGATCCGGACACGATCTGGAACAACTACGAGATCCGTTCCGGGATCCGCCAGATCGACCTGCAGTCCGACATCCGGCTGGGCACCGGCAACGTGCTGAACCTGGGGCTCGGCACCGAGACCCGCCGCGGTGCGAGCGTCGGCACGTTCGACGAGGAGGCGGACCTGGACTCCTGGTTCGTACAGGACCAGTGGGCGGTCACGGACGGCATAAAGGTGACCGCCGCCCTGCGCGGCGACGAGCACTCGACGTTCGGGTCCGAGACGAGCCACCGGGTCACCGTGTCGGGCGGCTGGAGCGACGGCCGCGGCCGCGTCCACGGCAGCTACGGTACGGCGTTCCGGGCACCCAACTTCAACGAGCTCTACTTCCCGTTCTCGGGCGATCCGAACCTGTTGCCCGAGACCACCGAAGGCTTCGACCTCGGGGTGCAGCAGCGGCTGGGCGATTCGGGCGTGACGATCGATCTGACCTGGTTCGACATCGACTTCGATCAACTGATCGAGTTCGATCTGACGAGCTTCACCTTCGGAAACGTGGCCCGGGCAAGTTCGAGCGGTGCGGAGTTCACCCTGCGCTACCGCCCGAACATCGAGACCAGCTTCGAGTTCTCGCACACGTACAACCGCACGGAGGACCAGGCAACGGGCAACCCGCTGGCCCGGCGGCCGAAGAACCGGACGACGGCGGTCGCCCAGTTGCAACCGACGGACCGCTTCGCGGCGGCCGTCATGGCGGCCTTCGTGTCCGACCGGATCGACTCGGACGGGGCGGCCATGGACGACTACACCAAGGTCGACCTCCACCTGAGCTACAGCCTGTCGCTGCTCAGACCCTTCGTACGGATCGAGAACCTCCTCGACGAGGACTACTTCGAAGTCCCCGGTTTCGTCACGCCGGGCCGCACGATCGTCGTCGGCTTGCGACTCCAGCGCCGCTAGGGACGACGGGCTATCGTCGGCATCCGATGGTCAAGGTGCTGAGAACGATCTACCGCCGGTTGCACGCTGGTCTGTTTGCCGGCTTACGCAAGCTGGGGTGGAACGTGGCGCGGACGGCCGACTTCTACTCGCCGCTGCCGGTGCTGTCAGAAGTGGTGGAGTCGCGGGAGTCGTGGGACCGCCCGAGCGAGCTGGTGGGAGTCGACTACGACCTGGCGGCGATGAAGTCCCTGCTCGCGGCCCTGGTCGAGACCCATGGCGGGGAGTTCGAGCAACTGCCGCCGCACAGCGAGATCCGGACACTGGGCTACGGCCCCGGTTTCCCGGTCATCGACGCGCTGACGACGTACCTCATGGTGCGGGACCTGCGGCCGGCGCGCTACGTCGAGATCGGTTCCGGTCTCTCTACGTACTACGCCTGGCTTGCCGCGGCGGCGAACGGGCGTGACGGCCGTGTCTGCGAGATGACCTGCGTCGACCCGTTCCCGACCGGGCGGCTGAATGAGTTGGAGGAGCCGGTCGTGAACGCGGTCGTCTCAAAGGTCGAGGCGACGGACCTTGGGCTCTTCGACACTCTGGACGAGGGCGACGTGCTGTTCATCGACTCGACCCATGTGCTGAAGCTCGGTGGCGATGTGGCGTTTCTCTTCCTCGAGGTGCTGCCGCGGCTGCGGCCAGGCGTCGTGGTCCACGTCCACGACATCCACTTCCCCTACAACACGCCCTACCCGGCCGAGCAGTACGTCTTCCGGACCAAGTGGCCCCTGTACCGCACCGAGGCGATGGTCCTGCAGGCCTTCCTGAGCTTCAACCGGGAGTTCGAGCTGCTGCTCTCCGCGCCGATGATCCGTCACTTCGATGAGCCCTTCCTGGAGCGGACGATTCCCGGCTACCGCCCTGTGGAGTTGGAGGACTACGACACGCACTTCGGCTCGATCTGGCTGCGCCGGCGCTAGCCGGCCGGCAGCGGCTTGATGACGAGGCCGGCGAGCGCCGGGCGAAGGCGTTCCAGACGCTCGTTGTCGATGTAGACGATGAGCCGGTACGGCGCGCAGGGCGGCTGCTGGCTGACGAACCAGGCGGAGTAGTCGCGGGCGAAGCGGCCGTCGGTGCCGCGGTCGATCTTCTCGGGGGTTACCACCGAGCCCTCATGGAGGACGAGAACCGCGGGGCGGACCTGGTGGAGGTGGTCGTAGTCCGTCTTGCCCCAGTTCAGGTGGTATTCGCCGTGGCGGGCGTGATGAGTGGAGGTCAGGCCGAGGGGGTCGTGGATCGTCGTGTCGTCGAGGATCCAGCCGAACAGCCCGACCGCCTCCGCGGCGGCGATGTCGTCGGGCGCCAGATGGGGCTTCAGGCGGCTCGCCATGAACTGGTAGCAGCTCGCGATCGGGTGGAACGTGAAGCGCGGGCCGGGCGTGCTCTGCCACGGACTGCGGCTGAGCATGAAGACGGCGCTCACAGTCAGCGCCGCGAGCACCCAGGCTGAACGCCGTCTGGCGGAGCCCGGCTGGTCCCAGTCCTCGAACGCACTCGACAGGCAGAGGGCGAGGGGCGCGGCAAGCACCGGTACGAAGACCATGAGGAGCCTGTAGTGAGGCATCCAGTCGCCGCCGTTCACGAACACTGCCGGCAACTCCGACACCACTACGAGCAGGCAGAACCACAGGGCGCGGTTCGATGGCCCCAGGACCAGTGCGATTGCCGCGCCGAGGATCAGGGGCGCGTGCGCGATCTCGAAGCGGACGGTGTAGGAGAGGCCCGACACCAGATTCGCCAGCAACGTCTCGGTTCCGGCAGAGACGGCGGACTTGGCGGCCACCGAGTTGGGCAGGAGGGCGCCGTAGTAGCCGAACCGCCAGATCGTGACGGCGGCGACGACCGCGAGAGCTGCCGCCGAGAGTGTGAGGGCCCGGGCACGCGCTTCCGTTCTGTCGCCGGATCCAGACGCTCCCAGCAACTGATAGCCAGCGACGATCGGTAGAAGGACCAGGCTCTCCGGCCGGGTCATGAAGAGCAGTCCCAGGAGGACGCCGATCAGCTTCGTGTCGGCTTCTTCGACGGTCTTGCGTGCCACGAGGACGACAAGGAACGCGAACAGGCCGCCCTCGAGGCCGTTGGCGGCGACCAGCCAGAAACGGCCGTGGACCGCCACCAGGGCGACTGCGGCCAGACAGGCGCCGGCGGAGGCGCCCAGGCTGCGGCCGAGCAGGTATGCCTCGCGCAATGCCAGCAGGGCGAACGACACGCCGAGAACGAACGCCGCCGGCTCGACCGGCAGCCGAATTGTCTCCACTGCGGCGAGCAGCATGGTCCACGACAGGCTGGTCACGCCCTCCACGCGCTCGCCGAGGTTGAACACCAGGCCGTTGCCGTCGGCAAGGTGGCGGGCGTAGCGGAACGTGATGAATGCGTCGTCGATCGTGCGGATGGGAAGGAACAAAAGAGTCAGCAGCGGCAGGGCCGCCACGGACGCTCCGAGGAGTCGCAGGGCGCGGCGATCGGTCACGAGGTGGTTCCGATCTCCGCGCTACCCGTGTCCGGCGCCGTCGCCGCCCGGCGGAAGAACCGCCGGTAGTCGGGCAGGAAGCGAAGCAGAAGCGCGCCGCCGCCGAGCCCGGCCGCCGCCGCGCTGGCAACGAACCTCGACCAACTGTCCGCCGGCAACAGAGCCGCCACGGCGACGAAGAAGGGCAATGGCAGGAGGTAGACCTGAGCCAGACTCCGGACCAGCTTTCGTCTCTGTCCGGCGAAGATGCCGAAGATCTTGATCAGCATGAGCAGGCTGCCGAGGCGGACGAAGTTCGCCCAAGCCATCCCGATCGGTCCCCATTGGTAGGTGAAGAGGAGGCCGAGAGCGATCAGGGCCGTCATGTTCAGGACCACGGTCGTGAGCCAAAGCCGGTCCCGGCCCTGCACCTTGAGTGCCTCGCCGCCGGTGGTCGTGAAGACGTCGACGAGCGGTACCAGGCACAGGACGCGCAGCAGCGGACCGACATCGGTCCACGTCTCGCCGAACAGCAGGAGAACCACCTTCTCGACGTTGAAGAACAGGAAGTAGGCGGCGAGGACGATCCCGGACAGGAAGACGAGCGTTCCGAGCCTCAGCGTTTCGGCGAACTCGGCCCTGTCGTGCTGGAACTCGACGAGAGCCGGTAGGAGCGGACGGACGGTCAGCGTGAGCGGAACCAGGAAAGCGAGCCAGTAGGCCTGGGCGTAGTAGCCGACCACCTCGCTCGACGAGAAGTACCTGACGATGTAGTAGTCGACGTAGTTGAAGACCTGGAACGCGACCCAGACCACGAACAGGTAGCGGCTCGCCCGCAGCAGGGCGGGGATTCGCCGCATGTCCAGGGTCAGGGGAATCCGCCCGCGGGCCCGCCACAGCAGGAACAGGGCGAAGGCGGCCGAAGACGCCAGTTCGCCGCCGACGAAGGACCAGACTCCCGCGCCGTTGAGCGCCAGCAAGGCTGCCAGGATGCCGAACAGCAGTGCGCGCAGGACTTCGAAGCCGGCGATGTCGCGGATCAGAAGCCGGCGTTCGAAGTACGTCCGGTAGATCATGATGACCGCGTCGATCACGATCCAGGCCGACATGACCCGCAGCACCTGGGGCAGGTCGGGTTCGTACGAGAAGAGGCCGGCGCCGGCGACGAGGATCAGCGACAGCAGGGTGCCGACGCCGGCGCTCCAGGCCAGCACCGTGCCGTAGGACTCGCGCGGATCCCGCATCAACTGGTGCGTAAGCCCTAGATCGCGGGCGGCCGAGAGGAGCACCACGACGCGTAGCGCCTGTTCGTAGATCCCGAGCTCCGCGGGCAGGATCAGACGGGCCAGTACGTACCGGGTGCCGAAGGCGACGATCAGCCGGACGAACAGCGTGGCGTAGGCACTGAACGTCGAATGCAGCAACCGCTGCTTTGCTCCGGCGACCGGAGCGGCCGGATCTTGGTGCGGGCTCTGTTCCACGGGCTACCGGCTACAACGCGAGGCTACGGTAGCGCAGGCAGCCCTGGAGGCGGCCCAGTCGCCAGCCGGCGAGCCAGATCCACCGGCCGCGCTTCGGCCCAGACAGGAGTTGTGGACTCCGGAGCCACAGCGAGCCGAGCCGCAGCAGCCCCGGCAACGCCGGCAGCCGCGGCATGCCGCGCGACCGGTACCTCGTGTAGATGTACACGTTGTACCGCCCGTAGCGGGCCGCCTGACGGAAGGCGTCCGCGAGGGTTGCCGGGAAGCGCACGTGGACGACGGCCTTGGGCGCGAAGACCAGACGGTGGCCGGCGAGCTGCAGCCGCCAGCACAGATCGGTGTCCTCCAGCGCGACGTACTCCTCGTCGAAGCCGCCGAGTTCTTCGAAGACGTGACGCCGGACGCCGAGGCCGCAGCCGCCGGCGTGGTCGAGGAAGGGCGGATTCGTGTAGCTGCACAGGCCGTACTGCTGCGCCGGATCGCCGTGCAGCCGTCGCGCCTGTTCGCCGTTGAGGTGCTCGATCTCGTGGCGGCTCGCCGCCGCGTCGTGGCGCTCCAACTCGGGCACGAGGCCGTCGATCCAGCCGTCGGCGACTTCGTCGTCCGCGTCGCAGAACAGGAGCACGTCGCCGGTGGCTGCCGCCGCGGCGACGTTTCTGGCGTGCGCAGGCCCCTTGCGGCCGGCGGCGTGCAAGACGCGCAGGCCGGGCAGCCGGTCACGCCAGGACGCGGCCAGGTCGACGGAACCGTCGGTCGATCCGTTGTCCGCGACCAGTACCTCGAGGTCGCCCTTCCAGGTCTGCCGGCTGAGCGCTTCGAGCTGCGCGCCCAGGGTCGCGGCGGCGTTCAGGCAGGGGATGATGACGCTGACGCGCTTGATGCAGAACGGCGACTGCCCTGCCTCGTCCTCCGTCACTCCAGGTAGCCCATCGCCTCGAGCGCCTTGCGCGCGGCCTCGGTGTGCGGAGTGACGTTCTGCGGTGAATCGCGAATCCACCTGCTGAGCTGGCGTCCGAGGCGGTCCTTGACCTCCGGGAACTCGGCGGCCACGTCTCTGAGTTGCAACGGGTCGGACGGCAGGTGGTAGAGCTCGATCGTCGGTTTCTCGCGGTCCCGGTTCGGCGGACGCAGGACGAGTTGCCACTCGCCGTCCTGAATGCTCCGCAGGTGACGCTGGTAGGCCCCGGCGTCGGCGAAGGCGATCGGATCCGCAGCCGCGCCGGTTTCGGCTTCGTCGGCCTGGGGCTGCTCCCGCAGCAGAGGCGACCAGCTCCGGCCCTCGAAGCCCTCGGGCATCGGTTCTCCCAGCAACTCGACCAGGGTGGGGAAGAGGCCGATCAACTCGACCGGCTGCTCGACCCGTTGACCGTTTTCGACCCAGGGCTCGCCGACGACGACCAGCGGCACGTGGACGCTGCTGTTGTAGGGCACCGGCCCATGTTCGAAGGGGACGCCGTGCTCGGCCAGTTCCTCCCCGTGGTCGGACGTCAGGACGAACAGGCTCCCCTCCTCCATGCCGAGTACCTCGATCTCGTCCAGGATGGCGCCGATCGCCCGGTCGATCACCCAGACGTTCGCGTCGTACTGGGCGACGTAGTAGCGGAGCTCCCGCTGGTCGCCGAGCGCCCGGCCTTCGGCGCCGGTGAGGTCGACGATTTGGTCGCTCGTGTAGTGCTCGTCGTCGATGAACGGGTTTTCGGTCCCGGGCTGGAGCAGGTAGGGGGCGTGCGGGTCGGTGTAGTGCAACCAGATGAACAGCCGCTCCTCGGAGGCCAGCGACGCGAGCAGTGGCGCCGCCAGTTCATTCACGCGATCGGCCCACACGTGCCGCCGGAACGCCATCGGCCGCTGCTCGACCGGCAGTTCGTCGACGGCGTCGAGGGTGGCCTGGTCGACCCAGGTCTGCTCGTAGCGGTCGAAGCCGCGGCCCCAGCCGAGCTCCCGGCTCAGCACCGGATTGGAGATCACGGCCGCCGTGGTGAAGCCGCGTTCCTGGAACCAGGCCGGCAGCGCGAGGTGGTCGTCGGGGATCGTCTGCGCGGCCGTGTTGATCAGTCCGGTCGTGTGCGGGTAGAGGCTCGTGAACATCGAGGCGAAGGACGGTCCCGTCTTCGGCCACTGGACGATCGCCCGCTCGAAGACGACCCCTCGCTCGACCCACTCGTCGAGCCGCGGACTCGTGTCCCGCGGATAGCCGTGCCAGCCCAGGTGATCGGCGCGCAGCGTGTCGACCGTGATCAGGAAGACGCGCCGCGGCGCTTCGGTTGCCGGTTCGGACGCCGGCTCAGGACCGGCGCCGCAGGCCAGGACCAGCGCTGCAAGTGGCGGGAGGGCCAGCGCTTGCAGGCGGCAACATCGCATGGCAACCCGTCGGAGACTAGCACTGGCCCGGCCGCTAGAGTCCTCCGCGCGACCATGACTCCCACCGTCGAGCCAGGCCCCGCAGCGGAACCGGAGTTGCCGCCCCGCGCGGGCGTGATCGTCATCGGCGGCGGCGTGATCGGCTGTTCGGTCGCCTATCACCTGGCGCGCTCGGGGGAGTCCGACGTGGTCCTGCTCGAGCGCCGGCGGATCACTTCCGGCACGACCTGGCATGCCGCCGGCCTGCTCGGCCAGTTGCGCCAGTCGGTCACGATGACGAACCTGGCCCGCTACACGAGCGAGCTCTACGCTCGGCTCGAGCAGGAAACCGGGCAGCCGACCGGCTATCGCCGCTGCGGCTCGTTGTCCGTCACCGCCGACCCGGAGCGGTTCGAGGAGCTCAAGCGCGCCGCGTCGCTGGCGAAGGTGCTCGGGCTGCCGGTCGAGGTGGTGACGGCGAAGACGATCGGGGAACGCGTACCGCTGCTCGAGACGTCCGACCTGCTCGGCGGACTGCACATTCCCGGCGACGGCTACGCGAACCCGATGGACGTCACCCTGGCACTGGCCGCGGGCGCCCGTGCCGCTGGCGCCCGGATCGTCGAGCAGGTGCCGGTGACCGCCGTTCGGACCGCCGGGGGGCGCGTCGTCGGCGTCGCCACCGAACAGGGAGACATCGATGCCGACTGCGTCGTTCTCTGCGCCGGCATGTGGACTCGGGAGCTGGCCGCCTCCATCGGCGTCAACGTGCCGCTGCATGCCTGCGAGCACTACTACGTCCGGTTCGACGGCGTCGAGGGGCTCGACGCGAACCTGCCCGTCGTGCGGGACTACGACGCCATCTCGTACTTCCGGTACGACGCGGGGAAGCTGATCGTCGGCGTCTTCGAGCCGAACGCGCGGCCCTGGGGCATGGACGGCATTCCCGAGGACTTCTGCTTCGACGAAATCGCCGCCAACCGCGAGCACTTCGAGCCGTTGCTGCGCGGCGCCAGGGAGCGCATGCCGGCTCTTCAGTCGGCCGACGTCGTGCAGCTCTTCTGCGGCCCGGAGAGCTTCACGCCGGACGTCCGCTACCACGTCGGCCCGGCGCCCGAGTGCGAGAACTGCTTCGTCGCGGCCGGCCTGAACTCGATCGGAATCCAGTCCGCGGGCGGCATCGGCAAGGTGGTTTCCGAGTGGATTCTCGAAGGGCATCCGCCGGCCGACCTCTGGGAAGTCGACGTGCGCCGCAACATGCCCTTCCAGGGCAATCGCAGGTACCTGCGCGAACGGGTCTCCGAGAGCCTGGGTCTCCTCTACGCCATGCACTACCCGTATCGCCAGTTCGAGACGGCGAGGGGCGTGCGCCGGTCACCCCTCTACGACCGCCTGGAGGCTGCCGGCGCCTGCCACGGGGAACTCGCCGGCTGGGAGCGGCCGAACTGGTACGCGCCAGAGGCCGTGCCGGCCCGCTACGAGTACAGCTACGGACGCCAGAACTGGTTCGAGTACTCGGCCGCCGAACATCGGGCCGTGCGGGAGAACGTGGGACTGTTCGACCAGTCGTCGTTCGCGAAGTTCCGGCTGGAGGGCCGGGATGCGGCCAGGGTGCTCAACCGGGTCTGCGCCAACGACGTCGACGTACCGCTCGGCCGCATCGTGTACACCCAGTGGCTCAACGAGCGCGGCGGCATCGAGGCGGATCTCACGGTAACGCGCCTGGCGGAAGACAGTTTCCTGATCGTCACCGCCGTCACCTCCGAGGTGCGCGACTTTCACTGGCTCAAGGGGCACATTCCGGGCGACGCGCACTGCGTGCTCACGAACGTGACCTCGGCGATGGGCGTGATTTCCCTGATGGGCCCGGCTTCGCGCGCCCTCATCCAGTCCCTCACGCCGGCGAACCTGTCGAACGAGGCGTTCCCGTTCGCGACCAGCCGGGAGATCGAACTGGGCTACGGCCTGGTGCGAGCCTCGCGCATCACCTACGTCGGCGAACTCGGTTGGGAACTCTACGTTCCCACGGAGTTCATGGCCGGCGTCTACGACGAGATCGTGGCCGCCGGCGAGGCCTTCGACCTCGTCCATGCCGGCTACCACGCCCTGGACTCGCTGCGGATAGAGAAGGCCTATCGCCACTGGGGCCACGACATCACCGATCAGGACTCGCCGCTCGAAGCGGGCCTCGAGTTCGCCGTGAAGTTCGACAAGCCCGGCGGTTTCATCGGGCGCGAGGCGCTGCTCAGGCAGAAGGAGGGTGGCGCGGCGAAGCGCCTGATCCAGTTCAGGCTCCGGGATCCGCGGCCGCTGCTCTACCACTACGAACCGATCTGGCTGGGGGACGAAGTCGCGGGCTACGTCACCTCCGGAAACTACGGCCACAGCTTCGGAGCGGCCGTCGGCCTCGGCTACGTCCCCATGTCGCTGCTGCCGGACTTCCCCGTACTGCCCGGCCCGTTCGAGATCGAGGTCGCGGGCGTCCGCGTCCCGGCGGAGGCCTCGATCCGCCCCATGTACGACCCTGGCGGCAAGCGCGTTCGCAACTGAAACGGAGTAGGCTCGCCTGCGCGCGACTTCAGCTTGCGCTTCGAGCGCCGACGATCGAGCCAACGATGCACTCCCGACCTACCCAGGCCGTGATCCTGGCCGGCGGCCGGGGCACCCGCCTGGCGCCGTTGACGGACTCTCTGCCCAAGGCGTTGATCCCGTTCCACGGCAAGCCGTTCCTCGGCCACGTCGTCGACATGCTGCGCGAACAGGGCTTCGAGCGCGTCCTGCTGCTGCTCGGCTATCGCGCGGAGGCGATGATCGACCACTTCGGCGACGGCTCGGCCTACGGCGTCGAGATCAGTCACCGGGTGACGGCCCCGGACGACCTGACGGCGCACCGGGTCAAGGACGCGGCGGGCGAGCTGGACGACCGGTTCCTGCTCCTCTACTGCGACAACTACTGGCCGATGCAGTTCGACCGGATGTGGCGCGCCTACGTCGACTCCGGTGCGTCAGCCCAGATCACCGTTTACGCCAACCGCGACGGCTACACCCGGGACAGCGTGATCGTGGGCGAGGACGGCTTCGTCACCGTCTTCGACCGCGGCCGGACGACGCCGGGGCTCAGCGGCGTCGAGATCAGCTACGCGATCCTCGAGAAGTCGGCGGTGCTGCCGCTTCTGCCGGATCACCAGGAGCTGTTCGAGGAGGCGGTCTACCCGGCCCTGACCGCCCGCGGCGAACTCAACGCCTACTGGAGCGAGCACCGCTACTACAGCGTCGGCGGTCACGAGCGGTTGCCACTGACCGAGGCGTTCTTCGCCCGTTCGCCGACGATCATCCTCGACCGGGACGGCGTGCTCAACGTGCGGCCGCCGCGCGCGGAGTACGTCTGCACGCCCGAGGAGCTGCGCTGGTTGCCGGGCGCCCGCGAGGCGCTGGCCGCCTTCAACCGGGCCGGCTGGCGGGTGCTCGTCGTGTCGAACCAGCCCGGAGTCGCCCGCGGCCGGATGACGCTGGACGACCTGGCGGCGGTGCATCGACGCCTGTGCGGCGAGGCCGAGCACGCGGGCGGGCGGATCGACCGCATCTACTTCTGTCCTCACGGCTGGGACGAGGGCTGCGACTGCCGCAAGCCGGCCCCGGGGATGCTCTTCCAGGCCCAGCGCGATCATCATCTCGATCTGACCCGGACGACGTTCCTCGGGGACGATGAGCGCGACGGCGAGGCGGCGGACGCGGCGGGCTGCCCGTTCGGCCTGGTCACAGAAGACGAGCCGCTGCTCGCGCACGCGGAGCGGCTGCTGGGCCTTCACGCGGCCGGTAGGGCGGCGGTGGCTGGATGAGCACTGCCTTCGTACGCCGGCCGGTCCTGATCACGGGGCACCGGGGCTATCTCGGCTCGGTCATGGCGCCGTACCTGATCGAGCGCGGCTACGACGTCGTGGGGCTCGATACGGGCTACTTCGACGACTGCACGATCACGGCGGATCCGGTGCCGATCCCGTCGATCCGCAAGGACATCCGGGACCTGGAGCCGGCCGACCTGCGTGCCTTCTACGCGGTGATCCATCTCGCTGCGCTCTCGAACGACCCGATCGGCAACCTGGACGAGACGTGGACGGAGGAGATCAACCACCGTTCCTCCGTGCGCCTGGCCGAGCTGGCGCGCGAGGCCGAGGTGCGCCGCTTCCTGTTCTCGTCGTCGTGCATCATGTACGGCCAGTCCAGCACGGAGACGGTGGACGAAACCTCGCCGCTCGACCCGCGCACCACGTACGCCCGTTCCAAGGTCCGGAGCGAGGAGGCGATCCGGGAGCTGGCGGGTGACGGGTTCTCGCCGACCTTCCTGCGCAACGGCACCGTGTACGGCCTGTCACCCCGGATGCGCTTCGACACGGTGCTCAACGACCTGACCGGCGCCGCCTTCGCCAACCGGCGCGTCGTCGTCTACGGCGACGGCAGGCCGTGGCGGCCGGTCGTCCACGTCGATGACGTGGCGGCGGCGTTCCACCGCGTGCTCGAAGCGCCGCTGCCGGTGGTTCACAACGAGGCCTTCAACACCGGCGCCGACCACCTGAACCACCGCGTGATCGAACTCGCGGAGATCGCGGCCGATCTCGTTCCCGGCTGCGAGATCGAGGTGCGGGGCGAGCCCGGCGCCGACCAGCGCACCTACCGCGCCTCGTTCGAGAAGTTCGCCAGTGCCTTCCCGGACTTCGAGTTCCGGGACGCGGCCGCCGGCGCGAAGCGGTTGATCGAGGACTATCGCCGCGTCGGCCTCGATGCGTCGCTCTACGGCGACCCGCGCTTCGTCCGCCTGCGCTGGCTCAACCGGATGCTCGACTCGGGACGGCTGGACGGATCGTTGCGCTGGGCCGCCAGCGCCGGCGAGGCAAACCCGGAGGCGGCAAACCTGGAGGGTAGGGGATGATCCACGGTGTCAAGGTGGTTCCGCTTCGTCAGATCGTCGACGAGCGGGGCAAGATCATGCACATGCTGAAGGCCACGGACGAGCACTTCCTCGGCTTCGGCGAGATCTACTTCTCGACCGCCTGGCCGGGAACGATCAAGGCCTGGCACATCCACCGGTCGATGACCGTCAACAACGCGGTGATCAGCGGCCGGGCCAAGCTCGTGATGTACGACCTGCGCGAGGACTCGCCGACCCACGGCGAGCTCCAGGAGGTCTTCTTCGGCGAGGACAACTACGTCCTGGTCCAGATCCCGCCGGGGATCGCCAACGGCTACAAGGCGTACGGCGACAGGCAGGTGATCATGGCGAACGCCGCCACGGAGCCGCACGATCCCGACGAGATGGAACGGCTCGATCCGTTCACCGACCGGATTCCCTACGACTGGGCGCTCCGGCACGGTTGAGGCGGCTGGAACCCTCGCTGACGTGGACGCCTCGCGCCTGATCGTTACCCGTACGCCGTTGCGCGTGTCGCTCGTCGGCGGCGGCACCGACCTGCCGGCGTTCTACCGGCGGGAGGGCGGCGCCGTGCTCTCGACGACGATCGACCGCTACGTCTACGTCACGGTGAAGCGGCACAGCGAGCTGTTCTTCGAACCGGTGCGCGTGAACTACTCGCGGAGCGAGCAGGTCGAGCGGATCGACGAACTGGAGAACAACATCGCGCGCGAGTGCTTGCGCTTCGTGGGCGTCGACCCGCCGGTCTACATCTCGACCGTCGGCGACGTGCCGGCGTCCACCGGCCTCGGCGGATCGAGCGCCTTCGCCGTCGGCCTGCTGAACGCGCTTCACTCCTACAAGGGCGAGCGTGCGTCGGCGGGCCAGTTGGCGGAGGAGGCCTGCCACATCGAGATCGACGTGCTGGGAGCGCGGATCGGCAAGCAGGACCAGTACGCGGCGGCCTACGGCGGACTCAACCTGCTGTCGTTCAAGCGGGACGGCGGCGTGACCGTCGAGCACCTCCGGATTCCCGGGGACCTCTTGCGCGAGCTGTTCCGTTCCGTGCTCATGTTCTGGACCGGACACCAGCGCGACGCGAGCGCGGTGCTATCGGAGCAGGACGACCGGACGGATCTGAACCTGGAGTCGCTGCGCAGGATGCGGGACCAGGCGAGCGACCTGCACCGGGACCTCGGCGCCGGTGACGTCGACGTCGAGGGCATCGGCCGGCTCCTCGACGAGGGCTGGCGGATGAAGCGGGAGCTGGCGGGATCCATCACGACGCCGCTGATCGACGGCTGGTACGACGCGGCCATCGGGGCGGGCGCCCTGGGAGGCAAGCTCTGCGGCGCTGGCGGCGGCGGGTTCCTGCTGTTCGTCGTGCCGCCCGAGCGGCAGGCCGCGGTCCGCTCGGCGCTGGCCGACCTGTACGAGTTGCCCATCGGCCACGAGTCCCACGGCTCGCAACTCGTCGCTCCCTTCCACCATGGTTGAGGGCTGCCTCGTCTGCGCCGGTTCGACGGTCGAGACCTTCCTCGACCTCGGCAGCACCGCGCTCGCCAACAAGTTCCCGAGCGCCGGGGATCTGGGCAGCCCTGAACCGCGATTCCCGCTGCGCGTCGGCTTCTGCCACGGCTGCGGCCACGTGCAGCTCGTCGAACGCGTACCGCCGGCCGCGATGTTCACGGACTACCTCTACGTGTCGTCCGCTTCCGACACGCTGCGGGCCCACTTCGACGACCTGGCGGCCACGCTCGCCTCCCGGCATGGCCTCGCCGACGGCGGCCTCGTCGTCGACATCGGTTGCAACGACGCTTCGCTCCTCTGCTGCTTCCGCGACCGCGGCGCCACGACCCTCGGTGTCGACCCGGCCGAGAACTTGGCCGAGTACAGCCGCGATACCGGGATCGACCGATACCAGGGGTTCTTCGGCGCGGACACCGCCGCCGAGATCGCCGACCGCTCGGGCCGGGCGGCACTCGTGACCGCGACGAACACGTTTCCGCACATCCCGGACCTCTCAGGCTTCGTCGCCGGTCTCGACGCGGTCCTGGCAGCCGGCGGCGCCTTCGTCCTCGAGGCCCACTACCTTGTCGACCTGCTCGACCAGCTCGCGTTCGACACCGTGTACCACGAGCACGTCTCCTACTGGGCGCTGGGCCCGATGATGCGGCTCTTCGCGGACCACGGCATGGAGGTCGTGCGAGCGGAGCGCCTGCCCATCCACCACGGCCAGCTCCGGGCCACCGTGATGCGCCTGGGTGAGGGCGACGTGGACCGAAGCGTGGACGAGGTCCTGGCCGCCGAAAGGCAACTCGGCATCGACCGGTTCGACACCTGGGGAGCGTTCGCCGGGCGGGTCGGCCGGTTGAAGGCGGAGGTGATGGGCTGCCTCAACGGCCTCAAGGCGGACGGCCGCCGTCTCGCCGGCTACGGCGCTCCCGCCAAGGGCAGCACGCTGCTCGAGTTCTTCGGCATCGGCCCGGACCTGCTCGACTTCATCGCCGACCGCAGCCCGCTCAAGCAGGGTCGCTTCACGCCGGGCTCCCACATCCCGATCGTCGCGCCGGAGCGGCTCCTGGAGGACCCGTCGCCCGACCACGTGCTGCTCCTGGCCTGGAACTTCGAGGATGAGATCCTCGCCCAGCAGGCCGAGTTCCGCCGCCGCGGCGGCAGGTTCATCCTGCCGGTGCCGGAAGTCCGGATCGTGTAGCCGCCGGCCCAGCCGCCGTGTTCCGGTTACGACAAGGCTCCGCGCCTGCCACCGTGCTGCTGTTCAGCCTCGCCTGTGCTGCGCCGGAACCGGTGCCCCGGGAGCCGCCCTACCGCGGCACCGCCTTCATCGATCCTGACTTGATCGTAGCTTCCGATCCGTCGGCGCTGCGCAGTCTCGACTACGCGGGCCGGGACACCCGCCGGATGTTCGACCGGCGGGCGGACGCCTTCGTGCTGACCGACGCCTACCTGTTCGACGCCACCTTCGAGGACGCGACGGTCGTGGAGGTCCAGGTCAACGTGGAGTTCGGTGATCCGGTTCTCGCTGAGCGCCATGCAGCCTTCTACGCCCGTGCGATCGGCCAACTGCCGGCGGGCCTGCGCACGCGGGTCGAGACCGTGTGGATTCACCGTGGCGACCAGCCCTTCGGAGGTGGCAACGACAACATCCTGATCCACACGGGCAAGGCGGCGGAGTACCTGCGCGACGGTGTGCTGGAAGAGATCCTGATGCACGAGGCCGCGCACACGTCTCTGGACCCGGTCCATGCGGCCGCTGCCGACTGGCTCGCTGCGCAGGACGCCGACGGCGGCTTTATCTCCGACTACGCCCGCGACCATCCGGAGCGGGAAGACGTCGCCGAGAGCTTCGGACCCTTCTTCGCCGTTCGGCACCGCCCGGAGCGGATCTCCCGCGACATGGGCGAGACGATCGAGGCGACGATGCCGAATCGCATCGAGTTCTTCGACCGCCTGGAACTCGACATGCACCCCGTCAGGTAAGCGGGAGCGACACCGATCAAGTTCTCCCTGTGAGAAGGAGAACCTCGAGCGATGTTCTCCTCTCTGGAGGGAGAATGCCGTCCGTCGGCTACCTCTCCCGGAAGCTGTACAGCTTCGACCGCGTCCGCATGACCAGCCGGTCGCCGGCCAGCGCCGGCGACGCGAGAGTCATCTCGTCCAGCGGATTCGCGTGGAGCTGCTCGAACTCGTCGCCGGTTCCGAACACGAACGTCGTGCCGGCCTCGTCGGTGGCGAAGATGCGGTCGCGGTAGGCCCAGGGCGAGGTCGTGAAGTGGCCGTTCGAGTCCTCGATCCGGGCACGGTACAGCCGTTCCCCCGTGGCCGCGTCGTAGCGGGCGAAGATGCCGCGATCGTAGACGACCCACAGGGAGCCCTTGTAGGGAATCGGCGTCGGGATGTAGGTGCCGGCGCGGTTGTCGTTCCAGACGACGTACTCGTTGCTCGTCTCGTCCTCGGCCAGAGTGAGATCGCCGGTCGCGCCGGGTCGGATTGCCGTGATCGGGCGGTTCTGGTCGCCGTGGACGCCCGACGTCACGTAGAGCAGGCCGTCGTACGCGAAGGGCGTCGGCACCGGCAGCAGCGAGTGCCGCGTCAGCCGCCACAGCTCCCGGCCCATCGTGTCGTAGCTGATCGCGGTGTAGGGGCCGAGCGCGACGATCTCGGTGCGCTCGTCATGGCGCCAGACGAAGGGCGTGCTCCAGGAGGTTCGGTGGTTGGGCGCGTGCGGCGCCGCGAGGCGTCCCCGGGCCGCTCGCCAGAACTCGCGTCCGTCCTGCTTGGAGAAGGCGGCGAGGAACGGGTGTTCCTGGTTGTCGTTCAGGATGACGACCAGGTCGTCCGTGAGGGCGGGCGAACCGCCGGTCCCGAAGTCCATGTAGATCTGGAACGGATCGAGACGCCGCTCCCAGCGCAGCTCGCCCTCCAGCGAGTAGGCCCACAGACCGAGACCCGTGCTGTAGACGAAGATCGTCTCACCGTCGGTGACCGGCGTCTCGGAGGCGAAGGTGTTCTTCGAGTGCCGGCCGCCCGGAGGCGGCCCGGCGAAGAAGGTGCGCCGCCAGACTTCGTCGCCGTTCTCGAGCGAGTACGCGATCAACTGGTAGTCGAGATCGACCTCGTCGGGAAACTCGATGAAGCGTTCGTCGTGGCGCTTGAGGACTTCCTCCCACGGAAGACCCTGTTCCCGCAGCTCGCGCATGAACTCGTTGCTGTACTCGGTGCCGAACTCCGGCCGCTTCGTCGCCTCGGTCGGTCTGGCCGCCGTGGTCAGGAAGACGGTGTCGCCGACGACGATCGGCGACGACCAGCCGGAGCCCGGCACGTCGACGCTCCATTCGACGTTCTCGGTGGTGGACCAATGGAGCGGCAGGCGGTCGTTGTCCGAGACCGGGATGCCGTCCGGGCCGCGGAAGCCGGGCCAGAGCGGGGTCGGTGCCGGCTCGGCCGCCGACTGCGCAAACGCGGGTGGCGCCACACAGGGCAGGATGAGCGCGGTCGCGAGGAGGCAGCGGCGCATGTCGTGGATGTTAGCCGCCCCTGCGCTACGCTGCCCCGCGTGGCTGGGGAGGAAGCACCGCGGGTCGCCGCCATGGTCCTGAACTACAACGGGCGCGACATCACACTGCAGGCGTTGGCGAGCCTCGAAGCGATGACGTACCCGGCCTGCGAGTTGATCCACATCGACAACGGTTCCGGCGACGGCTCATCCGAGGCGGTCGCCGCCGCCCACCCGAACGTGACTCAGATCCGGGTCGAGGAGAACCAGGGCGTCGTTTACGGCATGAACAAGGGGATCGAACTTGCCGTGGATCGGGGCGTGGCCTACCTGCTGCTGCTCAACAACGACATCGAAGTGGAGCCGGACTTGCTCGACGAGCTCGTCGCGGTGGCCGCGGCCGACTCGAGCATCGGCTGCGTGGGCCCGAAGATCCTCTACCACGGTGAGCGGGACCGTCTCTGGTCCGCCGGCGGCCGCATCCGCTTCCGTGAGTCGATGACCCGGGAGCGCGGCGAAGGCCAGGTCGATCGCGGCCAGTACGATCGCGACGAGGAAGTGCCCTACGTGAACGGCTGCGCCATGCTGGTGCGCCGGAGCGTCGTCGAGGAGATCGGTCTCTGGGATCCGCTGTTCCACCTGGCGCTGGACGACGCCGACTGGTGCATGCGGATGAAGGCGCGCGGTTACCGCTGCTACTACGCGCACCGGGCCGTGCTCTACCACATGGTGGCGCGGACGGTCGGTGGCTACAAGGCCTCGCGAACGTTCTTCAACGGCCGCAGCGCCGCCCTGTTCGTGCGCCGCTACGGCGGGCCGGCGCAGTGGTGCTCGTTTCTCCTGTTTCTCTCGGCGGGCCTCTTCCTGGCCTTCTTTCGCGAACTCGTCCGCGGTAACCAGGGCGCCGTCATCGCCAAGCTCCGCGGCGTGATCGAGGGCCTCAGAGCACCGATGGCGCCGCCGCCGGGGATCGACGAGGGCGCCAGAGCATGTTGAAGAACCTGCGCGAGGACACGCGCCGCCTGCGTGCGATCAAGACCAAGCCGTTTCCCTTCTACGTGCTCGAGTCGCTGCTGTTCGAGAACGGCTATCAGGCCGTCGTGCTCTACCGGATCGCCCATTGGTTCAAGAGCCGTCGCATCCTGTTCGTGGGGCCGTTCGTCGCCCGGCTGTCGCTGTTTCTCAACAGCGTCGACATTGCGCCGGGGGCACGCATCGGACCGGGTCTGTTCATCAGCCACGGCATCGGCCTGGTGATCGGCAACGGCGTTCGCATCGGGCGCAACGGAACGTTGCTGCATCAAGTGACGATCGGCGCTCCGACCGGCAGGCGGCTGGACCAGATGCCCACCCTCGGCGACAACGTCTTCGTCGGCGCTGGCAGCCGGCTGATCGGCCGCATCGAGATCGGCGACGATGCCTTCATCGGCGTGAACTGCGTCGTGACGGAGGACATCCCGGCCGGCACGAAGGTCACGACGACGGCGGGCCTGCGACTGGAGCCCCGGTGACGGAAGGCCGGACGGGCTGAGCTTCACGGGCCGCGGCTGGTATGGCAGTATGGTCCTGTTATGGGAAAGGCCACCTACTCTCTCGACGACGCGACGCTCCGCCGGATTCGCGGGGCGGCGCTTCGGTTCGGCAAGCCGCAGAGCCAGATCGTGCGCGAAGCGGTTGCCGACTACGTGGCGCGGGCAAATCGCCTGAGCGAGAGCGAGCGTCTAAGTATGCTCAGCGTCCTGGAGGGCCTTCGCCAGGCGCCGGTGACGCGCACGCGGGAGGCCGTTCAGGCCGAGATCGATGAGATCCGTGCATCCCGGCGCGAAGGCTGGCACGGAGACGAGGATTGATTGTTCACCTTGACACGTCGGCGCTGATTGCGGCGCTTTCGGGGCCGCGAGACGCGTTCGACGACCTGCACGCGTTGGTGGAGCAGGGTCATCGTCTCAACATGTCGAGCCCGGTGTTGTACGAGTGGCTCCGAGGCCCTCGGACGACTCAGGAACTCGACGCGCAGGAGCAGCTTCTCCCGTCCGCGGCCATCGTTCCGTTCGACGCGGAGGCTTCCGCTCGGGCCGCGATGATCTACAGCGGCCTGGGACGGTCTCGCGGGCGCGCGTCGGACATCGCGATTGCCGCCTGCGCCCTGCTTCACGAGGCCGTCATCTGGACCCTGAACGAAGAGGACTTCCGGGACATTCCGGGGCTCGAGTTCGTCTAGGAGCCTGCGCCGCGGAACGCAGCGAAGCAAGTTCGGGGCGCAGGCTCCGCCGTGCGGACGGGATGGGCCGAAACACCGAGCCTGCGAGGCGTTTCGGGGCGCTAGGGCGGCAGGGAGGTCACCTGACCCGCGACTGGTAGGGTTCGCTGGTCGCAGGTTCAGGTACGGCTCTCGACGGAGGAACTTTCTCCCTGATGATTGAAGTCAGTCGCTTCTACGGGATCGTCGTCGAGATGGAGTGCGGAGACACGCCTCCGGCCCACTTTCACGTCCGATACGGCGGTGCGGTCGTGTTGATCGGCATCGAGAGGCTGACCGTGCTGAAGGGCCGCCTCCCTCCGCGCGCCCTCGGCCTGGTGATGGAGTGGGCCGACCTGCACCGGGACGAGCTGCGGCAAGCCTGGAAGCGCGGGCAGCGCTCGGAAGACCCGGGGAAGATCGCGCCGCTCGAGTGAGTGCTCGAATCGATGGCGCCGTCAGGCGCTGTACAGGATCCGCTCGCCGGCATCTTCCCGCTGCAACTCTCCCAGGTCCTCCAGCCAGCGCAGGTGCGCGATCGCCTCGCCGGTCGCGAACCAGCGCTGCATGATCGGGAAGTCTTCCCAGGACTTTGCGCGGATGTCCCAGGTCATTTCGCTGGCGGTCTGGTAGGCGTTGCGGCTGCCGTTGGTGCGCAGGATGTCGAGGACCTCCTGGCCGCGGACTTCGTGGTGCCTACGGAGTTCCCGGCAGCGGCCCTTGAAGTCGTGGATCAGGCTGCGGTGGCCGGGGAGGCAGAGGTCGATGTCGAGCGCCTCGACCTTGGCGACGCTCTCGAGGTAGAGGCCGAGCGGGTCATGGTCGTCGGCCCACGCCTGGATGTTGGGCGTGATGTCGCCCAGGATGTGGTCGCCGGCGATGAAGAGGCGCCTGGCCCGGTCGTAGAGCGAGATGTGGCCGAACGTGTGGCCGGGCGTGTCGATGACCTCGAGGCGGTAGCCGGCGATCTCGATCACGTCGCCTTCGTAGAGCGGCGCGTACTCGATCATCCGGCCGCTGAAGCGCGCGCCCGGGTGGCGCCGGAAGGACTCGGCCAGTTCGTCCGGCGGGAAACCGCTGCGCCTGAGGTACACGCCCATCGGGCTGTTCTCGGACCAGCCGCCGTGGGCCCGGCCCATCGCCGCGGCGTCGATCGCGCCCATCGATGCAGTGCGCCCTGGCCGCATGAGTTCCGGGATCAGGCCGTGGTGGTCGGCGTGGAGGTGGGTCGCCAGGAAGTCCGTCTTCTCGAGGTCGACGCCGATCTCGTCGAGCCCCGCGGTCAGGACCTCTCGACACTCGGGCCGGTTCATGCCCGTGTCGATCACGAGGAAGCGGTCGTCCTCGGCGAGGACGTAGCAGTTCACTTCCTTGAGCGGATTCCGCGGCAGCGGCACGACGACCCGGTGGAGCGAGTCGAGGACCTTTTCGGCGGCTGGTTCGGTCATGGGCGCGAAGGGTAGCAAGCGGCTACGATTCACGATTCACGCGCCGAGAGGAGACCGAGATGCCGCTGACCGAGAGCTACGTTCCCGCCGACACCAGTTCGCCTGTCCTGGAAACCACGGTCGGTGGCATCCTGCGCGACGCCGCGGCCAAGGCCCCGGACACGGTAGCGCTGGTCGAGGGCGCGCCGGGCGAGCGGCGCACCTGGACCTACGCGGAACTGCTGGCCGACGCCGAGCGCGTCGCCCGGGCGCTGGCAGCCCGCTTCGAGAAGGGCGATCGGGTCGCCGTCTGGGCGCCGAACATCCCGGAGTGGGTGCTGCTCGAGTACGGCGCGGGCCTGGCAGGCGTGGTCCTGGTGACAGTCAACCCGGCATACCAGCCGAAGGAACTCGAGTACGTGCTGCGCCAGTCCCGCTCGTCCGGCATCTTCTACCTGCGCTCTTTCCGCGGCAATCCGATGGAGGAATCGCTGAAGCAGGTGGCGGACGGCCTGCCGGACCTCCGGGAGATCATCCCGTTCGACGAGTTCGGGGAGTTCGTGGCCTCGGCGCCGGACGACGTCGAGCTTCCCGAGGTGAGTCCGGACGACCCGGTCCAGATCCAGTACACGTCCGGAACCACCGGTTTCCCCAAGGGCGCCTACCTCCACCACCGCGGGATCACGAACAATGCTCGTTTCGTTGCCGAGCGTCTGGGTGTGAGGCCCGGCGACGCCTATGTCAACCCGATGCCGCTGTTCCACACGGGCGGCTGCGTGCTGGGCGTCCTCGGTCCCTGCCAGCAGCAGGCGACCCTGGTCAACCTGGTCATGTTCGAGCCCGGGCTCATGCTGGCGCTGGTCGAAGAGCTGAAGGCCACCCACCTACTCGGCGTGCCGACGATGCTGATCGCCGTCATGGAGCATCCCGACTTCGCCAGCCGCGACCTGTCGTCCGTCCACACGGTCTGCTCGGGCGGCGCGACGGTGCCGGCCGACCTGGTGCGCCGGATCGAGAAGACGCTCGGCGTGCAGTTCTCGATCATCTACGGCCAGACCGAGGCGTCGCCGGGCGTCACGCTGATGAAGCCGGACGACAGCGAGGAGGACAAGGCGAACACGCTCGGTCCCGTGCTGCCGCAGACCGAGATGAAGGTGATCGACCCCTCGACCGGCGCCACCTTGCCGATCGGCGAACAGGGCGAACTCTGCTGCCGCGGCTACCTCGTCATGCTCGGGTACTTCGAGATGCCCGACAAGACGGCCGAGACGATCGACGAGGACGGCTGGCTCCACACCGGCGACCTGGTGACGATGGACGACCGCGGCTACACGACGATCACCGGCCGGCTGAGGGACATGATCATCCGCGGCGGCGAGAACATCTACCCGCGGGAGATCGAGGAGCTGCTGTTCGAGCATCCCCAGGTCGCGGACGTCGCGGTCGTCGGTCTGCCGGACGAGCGCTGGGGAGAGATCGTCGGCGCCTTCGTTCGCGACGCGGACCCGTCGAACCCGGCGAGCGACGGCGAGCTCCACACGTACTGCCGTGAGAACCTGTCGCCGCAGAAGACACCGAAGGCCTGGTACCGCGTCGACGAGTTCCCGCTCACGCCGTCCGGCAAGATCCAGAAATTCGTGCTGGTGGGCGAGTGGAAGAAGGGAGCCCACAGCGCGGCCTGAGTCGGCGTTGGTGCGGCAGCTACACGAAGCGGATCCGATCTGACATGATCGCCGCTCTTCACGCAGACTTCTCTTCGCCGCTCCGCGACTAGCGAAGCGGTTGGCGCATGCAGGCTCTCAGATCCAACGTCGACGTTCGCTCGGAGCAGTTCAGGAAGAACCGCGCCGACATCCTGGAACAGATCGAGCAGGTGAACGGCCTGCTCGAGCAGGTGGCCGGCGGCGGCGGGCCGGAGGCGATGAACCGCCTGCGGAGCCGCGGCAGGCTGCCGGTGCGCGAACGAGTGGCCAACGCCCTCGACCGGGACAGTCCGTTCCTCGAGATCTCGCCGCTGGCGGCCTGGAACTCGTACTACACGGTGGGCTCCGGGTTTGTGCTCGGCGTCGGCGTCATCTCGGGCACGGAGTGCGTGATCCTCGGCCACGACCCGTCGGTGCGGGCCGGCGCCTTCAACGAGTTCAACTCGAAGAAGCTGATGCGCGGCCTGGAGATCGCGCGGGTCAACCGGCTGCCCTACGTCCAGTTCGTGGAGTCCGCGGGCGCCGACCTGCGCGGCAACACGGGCGACGATCCGGACGCGCAGACGAAGCGGACGCTCGGGCACTTCGCCGAGTCCGGCCGCCTGTTCTACGAGATCTCGGAACTCTCCAAGATGCGGATTCCGACCGTGTCGATCGTCTTCGGCGCGTCGACCGCGGGAGGCGCCTACCAGCCGGGAATGAGCGACTACAACATCTTCGTCAAGAACCAGGCGATGGTCTCGCTTGGCGGTCCGCCCCTGGTCAAGATGGCGACGGGCGAGGACGCCGAGCCGGAGAGCATCGGCGGCGCCGACATGCACTGCCGCGTCTCGGGCCTCGGCGATTACCTGGCGCAGGACGAGATGGACGGCATCCGCCTCTGCCGCGACGTCATCGCCCACCTGAACTGGCGCAAGGAGGGCCCCGGACCGAGCCTGCCTCCCGACGATCCGGTGCTCGACCCGGAGGAGCTGCTCGGCCTCGTCTCGCGTGACCTGCGCTCGCCGCTCGACATCCGGGAGGTCATCGGCCGGATCGTCGACGGTTCCCGATTCGAGGAGTTCAAGCCGCTCTACGGGCCGACGATCGTCTGCGGCTGGTCGTCGATCCACGGCTATCCGGTCGGCATCCTGGGCAACAACGGCGCGCTGTTCTCCGAATCGGCCGAGAAGGCGACCCAGTTCATCCAGCTCTGCAACCAGATCGACGTGCCGCTGCTGTTCCTGCACAACATCACCGGCTACATCGTCGGTACGGACTACGAGCAGGGCGGGATCACGAAGAACGGCTCGAAGATGATCAACGCGGTCGCGAACTCGACCGTGCCGCACCTGTCGGTGATCGTCGGCGCCTCGTACGGCGCCGGCAACTACGGCATGAGCGGCCGCGCCTACGGCACCCGCTTCACGTACATCTGGCCGACCGCGAAGATCGCGGTGATGGGCCCGGAACAGATGGCGGGCGTGATGACGATCGTCACCCGGAGGGCGGCGCAGCGGCGCGGCATCGAGTTCGACGAGGAGGCCGACCGGAAGCGCGCCGCCGGCGTCATCCACTGGGCCGAGAAGCGTTCGCTGGGGCTCTATGCGACCTCCCGGGTTTCGGACGACGGGATGATCGATCCGCGCGACACCCGCACCGTGCTCGGTCTGTCGCTTTCGGCCTGTCACAGCCGGGCCGTCCAAGGGGCGAAGGGCTATGCCGTCTTCAGGATGTGAGGACGACGTGATCACCCGGCTCCTGGTCGCCAACAGGGGTGAGATCGCGCGGCGGATCTTCCGCTCGGCGCGCGACATGGGGATCGCGACGGTCGCGGTCTATGCCGACGGCGACGCCGACGCGCCCTTCGTGGCCGAGGCCGATGAAGCGATCGCGCTCAAAGGGCGGTCGTCGGCCGAGACCTACCTGGACGTCGGCAAGGTGCTTGCCGCGGCCGGGCGCACCGGCGCCAACGCGGTTCACCCCGGCTACGGCTTTCTGTCCGAGAACGCGGGCTTCGCCCGCGCCGTGACCGAGGCCGGGCTGATCTGGGTCGGTCCGTCTCCCGAGGCGATCGCCGCGATGGGCGACAAGCTCTCGGCCAAGGAGCTGATGCGCGAGGCCAGAGTGCCGACGCTGGACGCGGTCGAGCTCGACGACGGCACCGACCTGGCCGCGGCGGCCGCGGAAGTCGGCTTCCCGGCTCTGGTCAAGGCGGCGGCGGGCGGCGGTGGTCGCGGCATGCGGGTGGTCGAGTCTGAGAGCGAACTGGCCGACGCCGTCGAGGGCGCGCGCCGTGAAGCGGAGGCCGCGTTCGGCGACGGCACCGTGTTCCTAGAGCGCTGGCTGGCCTCGTCGCGGCACGTCGAAATCCAGATTCTGGGCGACCTGCACGGCAACCTCGTCCACTGCTTCGAGCGGGAGTGCTCGATCCAGCGCCGCCACCAGAAGATCATCGAGGAGGCGCCGTCCCCGGTCGTGAGCGAGGACCTGCGGGCCCGCATGGGCGCCGCGGCCGTGGCCGCCGGACAGGCGATCGGCTACAGCTCGGCGGGCACGGTCGAGTTCCTGGTCGAGCAGCCGGCGGACGGCTCCGTTCCGACCGACTTCCGGTTCCTGGAGGTGAACACGCGCCTGCAGGTCGAGCATCCGGTCACCGAGGAGATCACCGGCCTCGACCTGGTCCGCGAGCAGTTGCGGATCGCCCAGGGGGAGCCTCTCGGCTTCGGCCAGGACGACCTGGCGATCGGCGGCCACGCGATCGAGGCGCGGCTCTACGCCGAGGATCCGGCGAACGACTTTCTGCCCCAGACCGGGCGGATCGAGTGCTGGCAACCGGCGTCCGGCGCGAACGCGCGGTTCGACTCGGGCGTGGAAAGCGGCAGCGACGTCGGCATCGAATTCGATCCGATGCTGGCCAAGGTCATCGTCGCCGCGCCGAACCGGCGCGAGGCGGCGCTCCGGCTCGCCCGGGTGCTCGAGACGACGCGGATGCAGGGCGTCCGGACGAACCGCGACTTCCTCGTCGCGACCCTGCGGTCGCCCGAGTTCCTGGCCGGTGACACGACGACCGACTTCATCGAGCGGGTGGCGCCCGAACCCGTGCGTCTGCCTGCGGCCGACGAGGAGGTCGCCGCGGGGATCTGCGCGGCGATGGCCGCCCAGCACGATCGCAGGCAGGCGGCACGCATCCACCCGACGATCACGAGCGGCTGGCGCAACACGGTCATGCCCTACGAGCGGTCGAAGTTCGAGACCGGCGCCGGCGATGCGCTGCGGATCGAGTACCGGATCCAGCGCGACGGCCGGTTCGATACGCGCGCTACGGTCGGCGACGGCGAGCCGGGCCGCCACACGGTCGAGTTACGGCGGCGCACCGGCGACGGTGTCGAGGTCGTCATCGACGGGCGCAGACTGCGAGCCACCGTCACGTCCCGTGGCGACCGCTGGCTCGTGCACGGCCCGGAGGGCGACATAGAACTGCGGGAACTGCCGCGCTTCCCCGTTGCCGGCCTGGAGGCCGTCGCCGGCGGTCTGACCGCGCCGATGCCGGGCAAGGTGATCACGACCCACGCCGCGGTCGGGGATCGGGTCGAGTCGGGTCAACTCCTCCTGGTTCTGGAAGCGATGAAGATGGAGCACCGCGTCACGGCGCCGGCACCGGGCACGGTTTCGGAGTTCCGCGTCGCCGAGGGCGAGCAGGTCGGGAACGGCGAGTTGCTCGTCGTGATCGACGAGGACGCCGCGTAGGACCCGGGGCGTAGACGCGAGGACGCTGGGAGGAGGAGCCGCATGTCGAACCAGCCTGGCACGGAGTGCACGCTCTACGAGGTCAAGAGCGGCGCGGCCTGGATCACGCTGAACCGTCCGGAACGGCGGAACGCGCTATCGCCGACGCTGGTCACGGAGGTCCATGACCACCTGGCCGCGGCGCAGGCCGACGACAGCGTGCGCTCGATCGTCATCACCGGCGCCGGCAAGGGCTTCTGTTCGGGCGCCGATCTCAAACGGCAGCCGGGCGAGAGCGAGCCGGAGCGCATCGTGCCCTATCCGGACGTGCTGACCGCGATCTGGGAGGGCGAGAAGCCGGTGATCGCCGCGGTGAACGGCCATGCCTTCGCCGGCGGCCTGGGCATGGTCGCGGCCTCGGACCTCGTGATCACCGCCGAAGAGGCGATGTTCAGCTTCAGCGAAGTACGGATCGGGGTCATCCCGGCGATCATCGCGGTCGTCTGTCTGCGCAAGCTGGGGCCGCACCACGGCATGAGGCTGTTCCTGACCGGCGACCGGTTCAGCGGTCGCCAGGCGGTGGAGTACGGCCTCGCCCACAAGTCGGTGCCGCGCGCCGAGCTGATGGCCACCGTCCAGGAGGAGATCGACGCGATCAACCTGGGCGGCCCGAACGCGGTCGTCGAGTGCAAGAAGCTGGTTCGTGCCGTCCCCGACATCTCGCTCGCCGAGGGGTTCGAGCTGACCCAGGGCTGGAGCCGGCGGATGTTCCAGAGCGAGGAGGCGGCCGAGGGCATGGCGGCCTTCCGCGAGAAGCGCAAGCCGAGCTGGGCGGCGGCGGTCGGGTCCAGCGGAGAGTCCTCGTGACGATTCAGCTCTACCACTGCCAGGGCGCACGGTCGCTGCGTGCCGTCTGGACGCTGGATGAGATGGGCATCGACTACGACCTGCACGTCCTGCCGTTCCCGCCGCGGGTGTTCAAGAAGGACTACCTCGGCACGAACCTCCTGGGCACGGTTCCCTACATGATCGACGGCGATGTCCACATGACGGAGTCGTCAGGGATCGCGAAGTACCTGGTCGACCGCTACGGTCCGACGCCGCTCGCCGTCGACGTGGACGACCCGGAGTACGGCGCCTACCTCAACTGGCTGTTCTACAGCGACGCGACGCTGACCTTCCCGCAGACGCTGTTCCTGCGCTACACGCGGCTCGAGCCCGAGGAGCGGCGCGTGCCGCAGGTTGCGGAGGACTACCGGAAGTGGTTCCTGGGCCGGTTGCGGCTGGTCGAGTCGGCGACCTCGGACGGCCGCGACTTTCTGTGCTGCGGCCGCTTCACGATCGCCGACATCTGCGTCGGCTACGGCCTGAAGCTCGCGGCCTCGCTCGGCATCGACGACTTCGGTGACAACGTTCGCCGCTACTGGACGAGCCTGCAGGAAGTCCCCTCGTACCAGCGGATCCGCGAGGTCTGAGGCGCGGCTGCGGTGAGAGGGCGTCGGCTGGACCCGCCTGAGCAGGCGCCGGATGGCCGTCCCTGCGGCCGCTCGCGCTTGCTCGGTGATGGAGAAGACGGCGCTCGCTTCGGTCGGCTGCGCTCCGTGATGACGTCGGTTCCTGGAAGGTCTCGGCAGTCGCTTGCCTCCAGCCCGCTGGGACGGCCATCCGGCGCCTGCTCAGGCTGGAAGGCGTCGCCGCATTGTCGGTGCGCCGGCCCTCTGGCCGGCATCTGGATTCTGGGACTCGTGCTCGTCGCTTGTGGTCCCTCTCAGAACCTGCCGACCCCCGAACAGCCGATTGCTTACGACCACCAGGTCCACATCGAGGCGGGGTTGGAGTGCGTTCGTTGCCATCGGGGTGCCGAGGAGGGTGTACATGCGGGGATGCCGTCGGTGCAGGCCTGTGCGGGTTGCCATCGGAGGGAGATTCCGGACCACCCTGAAGTCCAGAAGGTGATGCTCGCGAATGAGAACCGGGAGCCGATCCAGTGGGCGAAGGTCAACGTGATTCCCGACTCAGCGATGGTGCACTTCAACCATCGGGCCCATGCCCGGGCGGGAGTCGAGTGTTTGGCATGCCACGGTGATGTGGCTTCGATGACGGTGGCCGAGCCGGTGCGCAACGTGGCCGACATGGGTTGGTGCGTCGAGTGCCACCGCGAGAACGAGGCCAGTGACGACTGTCTGGCGTGCCATCGGTGAGGATGGGATGAGCGGCGGCAACGGCAAGCGCGGCGAACCCCGGGTGACGATCGGGCGGCGGGACTTCTTCAAGGTCTACGCCGCGGCCGGCGTGGCGGTGCTCCAGGGCTGCCGGCGGCGTGATCAGGAGCTGATCGAGTCGCCGGTTCGGCGGAGTACGGCTCTGCCCGGCGCCTCCGTGTGGCGGCGCTCGATCTGCGAGCAGTGCGGCGCCGGCTGTGAGGTCGAAGTGCGGACGGTCGACCGGCTGGCGAAGAAAATCGAGGGGTTGCCGTCCGGGTTCGTCAACGCGGGCGGCGTCTGCGCGCTCGGGCATTCGGCGCTGCAGGAGCTGTATCACCCGGACCGGGTGACGGAGCCGATGCGGCGGGGCGCTTCGGGCGAGTTGGAACCGGTTTCGTGGGAGGAAGCGCTCGAGTCAGCGGCGACGGCGATCGCGGCCGCGCCGGATGCGACGACCGTTGTTGCCGGCGCGCCGTCGGGGCCGCTGCTCGGGTTGTGGCGGCGGTTCGCGGCGACGGTCGGTGCGCCGCCGCCGGTTCACTGGCAGCCGGCCGAAGCGGTCGTCGAGCGGGCGGCCGCGCGGCTTGCGTTCGGCGAGTCGACCCGTCCGGCCTACGATCTGGCCCGATCCGACTACGTTGTCTCTGTCGGCGCTCCATTCCTCGATCGGTGGCGAAGTCCCGTCCACTTCGGTGCCGCCTGGGCCGAACTGACCGCTGACCGGCGCGGCAAGCTGGTGCAGGTCGAGGCCCGCCACTCGTTGACCGCGGCGAACGCGGACGATTGGCTGCCGGTCCGGCCGGGCAGCGAGGGTTTCTTCGCGCGCGGTTTGGCCGGACTCCTGCTGGGGTCGGGAAGGGTCGGGGAGCAGGAGCGGGCGGCCTACGGGGCGCTCTATCTCGATGCGCCGCCCGATCTCGCGGCGACTGCCGAGCGATGCGGTATCGATGCCGGCCGGATCGAGCGGCTCGCCGCCGAGCTTGCCCGTGCCCGCCGGCCGCTGGTGATGGCCGGCGGATCGGCGCTCGAGGGCGAGAACGGCGTTGCCGCGGGTGCCGCTGCTCTGGCGCTCAACCTGCTGCTGGGTTCGGTGGGCCGCGAGGGCGGCGTCTTCGCCGGCGCGGACTTCGGTTTCGAGGACCGGCTGGCTGGCGACACCGCCGCGGCGTTGCCGCCGGCAGCGCTGGCGGACCGGCTGGCCGGGGACGGCGGAGCGGGCGTACTCGTCGTGTCGGAGGCCGATCCGCTCCACGGGATGCCGAGGCTCGAGGCCGCGTTCGAGCGTGCCGGCACGGTGATCGCTCTCTCCGCCTTCTTCGACGACACCACACTGCGGGCCGATGTCGTGCTGCCGGTCCAGACGGACCTGGAGCGCTTCCAGGCGGTGGAGCCGGACCCGGTGCGCGGCGTTCCGGCCCTGCTCATCGCTTCGCCGACCGTGGCGCCGCGCGGCGAGGCCCGGCATCCGGGCGATGTGGCTTTGGCGCTCGCGGCGGCCACCGGCAGTGAGCTGCCCTGGCCAGGCTTCCAGGAGGCGGCCGAGTCGACGCTGAGCGACGCCTTCGCGGCGACGAGGGCGGCCGGCGACGATGCGAACGACCCGGCCGCCTTGCCGGCGTCGCTGATCGCCGGCGCGCTGAACGCCCGGCAGTTCGTGCGCCGGACGACGGATGCCGGGGGCCTGGTCGGGACAGAGGAGATGAGACGCGCACCGGTTCCGGACGCTGGGGCTGATGAGGACGGCATGCCGGCGACGCTTCCCGACCCGGCCGCCTTGCCGGCGCCGACGGCTCCGGCGGGAGTGGAGTCCTTCACGCTGATTGCTTTCGAGTCGCTGAAGCTGGCCGATGGCCGCGGCGCCAACCGGCCGTGGCTGCAGGAGCTGCCGGACCCGCTGTCCACCGTCATGTGGGGGTCGTGGGTAGAGGTGGCGACCGCCGACGCGGACAGGCTCGGCATCCACACCGGCGACATCGTGCGGCTGACCGGAACCGCGGCCGAGATCGAACTGCCGGCGATCGTGCTGCCCACGGTGCGGCCGGGCTCGGTCGGCGTGCCGGTCGGCGGTGGCCACGCGGACTACGGCCGCTACGCCCGCGGCCGGGGCGTCAACGTGAACGCCCTGCTCGATCCGGACCGCCGGGTAGCCGGCGCCGGCGCTTTCGCCCGCGGAGACCTCCGGGTGCGGCTCGAACGCCTGCGCCGGCCGCGCCGTGCCGAGCGGCCGGTGATCTATGGCCGCGGCCTGCGCCAGGCCGAAGAGATACCGGTCGGCTGGGCCCCGCACGATGGAGGGAAGGCATGACGCGCTGGGGCATGGCCATCGATCTCGACCGCTGCACCGGCTGCGAGGCCTGCGTCGTCGCCTGCGCGGCCGAGAACAACATCCAGACCGTCGGCGAGGAGCAGGCCCGCGAGGGCCGGGCGATGCACTGGCTGCGGATCGAGCGCTACTACGAGGGTGAGTTCCCCAATGTCCGCACGCGCTTCATGCCGGTCCTCTGCCAGCAATGCGGCGCCGCGCCGTGCGAACCGGTCTGCCCGGTCTACGCCACGTACCACAACCCGGAAGGGCTGAACGCGATGGTGTACAGCCGTTGCATCGGCACGCGGTTCTGCGCCAACAACTGCCCGTACACGGTGCGTGTCTTCAACTGGTTCGACGCCGAGTTCCCGGCCCCGCTCGATTCCCAGTTGAACCCGGACGTCAGCGTCCGGCCGGGCGGCGTGATGGAGAAGTGCACGTTCTGCGTCCAGCGCATCCAGGCCGGCAAGGACGAGGCGGCTCAGGAAGACCGCGATGTCGCGGATGGCGACATCAAGACGGCCTGCCAGCAGTCGTGCCCGACGAAGGCGATCGCGTTCGGCGATCTGGAGGATCCGGACAGCGAGGTGTCGAAGTGGGCCGAGTCGCCCCGGGCCTTCAGCCTGCTCGGCGACCTCGATACGCGGCCCGGCGTGGTCTACCTGAGCGGCACGGAATGGCGGGAGCCGGCTGAGTGACGAGCGAGGTTCAGCCTTCGGCCAAGACGCTCGACGGCGAGCTGCTCGGACGTCTCGACCGGAGACGTCCGGGCCTGCTCGTCGGTTCGCTCGCCAGCGGCGCCCTGGTCTTGGTCTTCCTCTACTGCTGGGGCTACCAGATCACGAACGGCATCGGCGTCACCGGCATCAACCGGCCGGTGTTCTGGGGCTTCTACATCATCAACTTCGTCTTCTGGATCGGCATCAGCCATGCCGGCACGCTGATCTCGGCGATCCTGCGGGTGACGAAGGCGGAGTGGCGGCGGCCGGTCACCCGTTCGGCCGAGGCGATCACCCTGTTCGCGCTCGCAATCGGCGGCCTGTTCCCGCTAATTCACCTCGGCCGGGTGACGATCTTCTACTACATGATCCCGTACCCGAACAGCCGGATGCTGTGGCCGAACTTCCGCTCGCCCCTGGTGTGGGACATCGCCGCGATCACGACGTACATCATCGGTAGCGCGCTCTACCTGTTCCTGCCGTTGATCCCGGACGCGGCGGTGATGCGCGACCGCGCGGCGGCCGGCCTCAAGAAGCGCTTCTACGCGGTTCTGGCGCTCGGCTGGCGCGGCACTTCGCAGCAGTGGCACAGCCTGGAGTGGGGGATCCGGATTCTGGCTGTCGCCATCATCCCGGTTGCCGTCTCGGTCCACACGATCGTGTCCTGGGACTTCGCGATGACCCAGACGCCGGGCTGGAAGAGCACGATCTTCGGACCGTACTTCGTCGTCGGCGCGATCTTCTCGGGGATCGCGGTGCTGATGATCGCGATGGCGCTGCTCCGGCGCGGCCTCGCGCTCGAGCGCTTCCTGACCGACCGGGTCTTCAACAATCTCGGCCTCCTGTTCGTCACGATGTCCCTGGTCTGGGGCTACTTCACGTTCGCGGAGCACCTGACCGTCTGGTACAGCGGCGATCTGTTCGAGAAGAACGTGCATCACGTCCTGTTGCATGGCGACTTCGCGGTCCCGTTCTGGACGATGGTCGTGGTCAACCTGGTGATCCCGGTCGCCGTGCTCTCCTTCCCGCGCGGGCGGCGGCCGCTGCCGACCGCACTGGTCGGTTGCGGTGTGCTGGTCGGCATGTGGCTCGAACGGTTCCTGATCGTCGTGCCGGCCCTGTCGACGCCGCGTCTGGCCTACAGCATCGGCGACTACATGCCGAGTTGGGTGGAACTGGGCATCATGATCGGGGCGATCGGCGTCTTCGCCTGCCTCTACTTCACGTTCACCCAGTTGCTGCCGATCGTCTCCGTTTGGGAGATGCGGGAGGGCTGGCGGCACCCGGGTAGTGGCGGAACGAGCGGGCGGGCTGCCGCGGCCGCGCAGACGTCCCCGGCGACGTCACCGGTGGCCGGAGGAGGCGCGGCATGAGCGCGGCCACGCGGGACCATCCCGTCGAAGCCGTGTTCGAGCACGTCGAGGACGTGCGTGCGGTCGTCGAAGCCGTGCTGGAGTCGGGCGTCGCAGCCGAGCAGGTCGAAGTGCGCAGTCCGGCGCCGCTGGAAGAAGACGAGTTGCCGCTGCCGAAGCCGAAGTCCCGGGTGCTGCTGTTCGCCCTTGTCGGCGCCGTTCTGGGCGGTTTGACCGCCTTCGGCCTGGCGGCCGGCACCGCGCTGGCCTACCCGCTGCCGACGGGCGGCATGTCGATCGTTGCCGGTCCGCCGATCGGCGTCGTGACGTACGAGGGCACGGCGCTAGGGCTGATCATCGTGACGGTCCTGCGGGTGCTCTGGGAAGGCGGGCTGTTGCCGGGCCGGGCGATCCGGAGCGGCCGCGGCCGGGCTTCGGAGCTGGATCGCCACGTCGCAAACGGCCGGCTGCTGTTGCGGGTCCACGGCCTGAACGAAGAACAGGCCGGCCGGCTGCGCGATTCGAGTCGTGCTTCCGCGGTGGAGGTGGGTTAGGGCCCGGCGCCTCGCCCCTTTTGAGACGCCGGACCCTTGCCGTCCGCTTGCCACTGAACGGGCTCGCGAACGGCTACACAGCTCCTAGAACTCGAAGCGGACGCCGGCCTCGTAGCGGCGGGGCTGTACGTATGCCGTGGCTGCGTCCAGATTCAGGCCGCCTGCGCAGCCCTCGACTCGCGTGCAGACCGTGGTGACCTGCTCCTGGTCGAAGACGTTGAAGACCGCCCCGATCAGCTCGAAGCGAAGGTCGCGTCCGAAGATGAAGCCCTTCGACACCTGGACGTCCATGCCATAGCGGTCGTTTGCCTCGCGGTTGCCGCGACGCTCCGTGAAGACACGGCCGTATGCCTCGGATGCTTCGGTCGGCGCGTAGACGCCCGCGGACGACCAGAATCCCTCGAAGGCCAGGCTGAAGTCGAGCGGCAGGTCGACGAATCCGTTCACCTTGACCCGGTGCTTGCGGTGGTCCGCGAGATAGCCATAGGTGTTCTGGAAGTGGTCCGGATAGATGTCGAAGTCAACACCGGCGTTCTGCGTGTATCCGACGTTCCCCTCGGACTCCGAGTTCGTGTACGAAGCGAGAATGTGGATCCAGTCCGTGAAGCGGGACTCGAAGTCGAGGACGAAGCCGCTGTAGTCGCGCACCAGTCCCGGTAGGTTCGCCATCACATAGAAGTCGCAGTCCGCGTCGGCTGCCGGCGCGGGAAGGTTGCCGTTGCAGGTGTCCTCGAAGATGTCCAATGTCTCCTTGGCGATGTAGGTCAGACCGATTGATGTGCGTCGGGTTAGTTCCCGCTCGACGCCCACGCTCCACTGGTCGGCGTAGGTGGGCTCGAGATCGGCCGAGATCCTGCTCGCGGTGCTCGAGAACACCCTGTTGTAGAACCAGCCGTTTGGGTCGAAACCTGCCGGGTCGGCGATCCAGTTCGAGAACGTCAGGCCGCCGACAGTCCGTTCGCCGGGATAGGCGTTGCGGCAGTTCGCGCCGAGTTCGGGCCGGAACGTCGAGCAGGAGATCCAGCGAACCGTCGGGAACTGGTTGACCCTGGCGAAGCTCGGCAGCGTGAGCGCGTTCGGGTGCATGAAGCGGCCCCAGTTTGCGCGAGCGACCGTCCTCGCGTCGCCGCCGATATCCCAGGCGATCCCGAATCGCGGCTGCAGCTTGGACAGGTCGGCCACTTCGTCGCCGACGTCGTTCTCGAACGCGACCTGATCGTGGCGCAGACCGAGCTTGAGCGTCAGGTTCGGCAGCACGCGCCAGGTGTCCTGAACGTACGCGGTGAACTGCGTGCCGTCGTTCTCGGCTGGCGACTCGATGGGCGAGTAGAGGAGTGTGTAGGGCGCGCCGAAGCGGTCGCCAAACGAGTAGCCGCCGCCGGTGGCGTTGTTCTGCGTGGCGAAGAAGTTGCTGGCGTAGTCCACGCCTACCTCGACTTCGTGATCGCCCGCGGCGCCGTCGGTGAACCAGGTCAGGTTCGTCGTCAGGTCGTCCCGGTCGCGGGTCGAGAACTGCTGGTTCGTGTAGTTCACCGATCTCGAGCCGTCGCCGAAGGAGTCCACGTGACCGATCGTGTCGAAGTCGCGGGTCTGTGGGAACGAGTTCAGTTCACCACGAACCGTGCCGGCCTTGATGTGCCACTGGAGGTTCGGGGCCAGTAATCCGAGCGCGTCCAGGCCGAGAATGGTCTTCGGCTGCTCCTGGAAGCGCGTGGCTTCCGGGGCTACGGCGCGAGAAGCGTTGGCGTTGGTGATCGTTGCGTCTTCGCCGATGTAGCGGCCGGTGAGCAGCCACTCCGGGTCGACCTGCCATGTCAGCTTGCCGTTGAGATTCATGCCCTCAAAGTCGCGGGTGGCCGGCGACTCGGTGGGAGTGTTCTTCGACCTCACCGGGTTGGCCGCGGCGAAGAACCAGAGCTCGTCCCGCCGGATCGGTCCGCCCAGCGTGGCGGCCGTTTCCTGGAACTCGACGACGTTGTCGTCCGTGTCGAAGTGTTCGCCGCTGGTGTTGAAGTCGGTGTCGCGGTAGCGCACGTCCATACTGCCCGAGAACACGTTGCCGCCGGACTTGGTGACGACGTTGACCACGCCGCCGGTCGCGTTCCCGTAGCGGGCCTCGAATCCGCTCGTCTCGAAGTTGATCTCCTGGATCGTGTCGAAGTTCATGTTGATGTTCCAGGTCGCTGTAACCGGATCGGTCGTGTTCACGCCGTCGACAACGAAGGAGTTCTCGCCCAGAGTCGAGCCGAACACGTTCGGGTTCGAGCCGCCGGCGACGCCGCCGACGTCGGTCAGCACGCTTTGGTAGCTCCGGTTCGCCGAGCCGATCGAGGCCTTCTTCAGGTACTCGGCGCCGAACGTCTGCGAGGTCGACACCTGCTCGGGATCGACCACGGGAGTTTCGGCGACGACCATCACTTCTTCGCCGAACTCGCCCGCCGGCATCGAGAAGTGGATTTCAGTGACTCGGTTCAATCGGACCTCCACCTCGGTCCGCTGCTGTGGGATGAAGCCATCCAGCTCGGCTTCAACGGTGTAGGTGCCAGGCGGCAGACTGGGGAAGCTGAAGCCGCCTTCAGCGTCGGCGAAGTCGGTGCGCGAGCCCATCAGGTTGGGCGAGTTGACGGTGACCGTGACGCCGGGAAGCGGTGCCCCGCCGGCATCCATGACCTGTCCGGCCAGCCGGCCGGTGAGCTGTGCGGTCGTCGGGGCGGCGAGGAAAGCAAGCGCCAGGCCGGCGCATAGGCCGAGGATCACGCTTCGGCTCAGGCCGGCACGGTTTCCTCGGTGGTTGTCTTGAAGATGTGACACTAGGGAGAGTCCCTCCTGGTTGCGGGGCACTAGGCCCGTGAGCAAGGCGGATGCCAGCGGTTGTAACGAGGGCCGGACGAGCACCCGGTCGGGCCGTTTGGTGTTGTTTCCGCGCGGGTCTTTGGAGTTTGGGAGTCGGTTGGCTCTCCGGCGTCCCAAGGTGGCGATTCACCGTACTGGACGGATCTCCTACGAGTCGCTGGATCCGGCGGATCCAGAATTCGGCTCTCGGATTCCGGTTCTTGAATCGGGTGGCGATCGAAGTGCGGGCCGCGGGAGGCGGCCTGTGGCGTCCGCCCGCCGGCTGCGATAGCTTCGCGGCCTCAAACCACAGAGCCCTGTCTTTCTGGGAGAAGGAGCAAGCGAGCCATGCCCGATCTCGACCCGTTCGGCATCGATGCCGAGTTGTACGACCTTTCGATGTCCGATGCAGCGAAGCCGCTTCTGACGAAGGTCAAGAACTTCATGGCCGACTACGTCGAGCCGATCACCGAGGAGTACTACCGCCGGGGCGAAGGGCGGGAGGATCGCTGGAGCTACGGCGAAGGCCAGTTGGAGCTGCTAGACGGCGCCAAGGCGAAGGCCAGGGAGATGGGACTCTGGAACTTCTTCCTGCCGGACGCGGAGACGGGTGAAGGTCTGAAGAACCTCGACTACGCCTACATCGCGCAGGAACTGGGCAAGAACCCGCTCGCCTCGCAGTGCATGAACTGCAGTGCGCCGGACACCGGCAACATGGAGGTGCTCGAGCGCGTCGGCACGGAGGAGCAGAAGGAGAAGTGGCTGGAGCCCTTGCTCAACGGTGAGATCCGCTCCTGCTTCGGCATGACGGAGCCGAACCTGGCCTCGTCCGACGCGAAGAACATCGGCACCCGGGCGACCCTCGACGGCGACGAGTGGTTGATCCAGGGCGAGAAGTACTACATCTCCGGCGCCGGCGACCCGCGCTGCAAGATCATGATCTGCATGGTGAAGACCAGCCCGGGCGGTCCGGCCCACCGCCAGCAGTCCCAGATCCTGGTGCCGATGGACACCCCGGGCGTGAACGTCTTGGGTCCGATGAAGGTCTTCGGGCATGACCACGCGCCCCACGGCCACATGCACATCAAGCTGGACAACGTCCGCGTGCCGAAGGAGAACATCCTGCTGGGCGAGGGCCGTGGCTTCGAGATCTCCCAGCTCCGGCTGGGTCCGGGTCGCATCCACCACTGCATGCGGTCGGTGGGCCAGGCCGAGAAGGCACTCGATCTGATGGTGAAGCGCGGCATGTCCCGCGAGGCCTTCGGCCGGCCGATCATCCAGCTCGGCAAGAACATCGAGCTCGTGTCGCGTGCCCGGATCGACATCGAGGCGATGCGTCTCATGGTGCTCCGCGCCGCCAAGGCGATGGACGTGCTCGGCAACCGCGAAGCGAGGGTCTGGGTCCACGCGGTCAAGGCGATGGTCCCCGAGCGCACCTGCCAGATCATCGACCAGGCGATCCAGATGCACGGCGCCACCGGCGTCTCGCAGTGGACGCCGCTCGCCGACATGTACACCGGCCAGCGGACGCTGCGCATCGCGGACGGCCCGGACGAGGTCCATCACCTCGTCGTCGGCCGCGCCGAACTGCGGCGGTACACCGAAGAGAGCGCGGCGAACTAGCTGAGCGGCGCGTAGGCGCGTCGGCGTCGGTGGCACCCGCCTTTCTCCGGGCCGGAGGGGAGGGTCCCCGGGGACGCTGACTTACCTCACGTAGACCGGATTCGAGTAGATCCAGGTCCGCCATTCGTCGTCGACTTCCAGCCAGCCTTCGACCCGGTAGACGCCGGGCTGATCGAGGCGGTGGGTGAGGGATCGGGCTTCGGTGACGGCGATCTCTTCGCCGTTACGGATGAGGCGGATCATTGCGGGTAGGGGGAAGCGGGCCGTGAGTTCGGCCGTCGTGCCGACTTCCAGGGTCCACTCGTCGCCCAGGATGGCGGCTGGCGCTCCAGGTTCGCCGACGTAGAACTGGAAGCCGGTCGGGTCGGCCAGCCAGTCGTGGGCGACGTAGACGTGGCCGGCGGTGACGGCGCCCCGGATCGATGCTTCGTCGAGCGCCTGCGCCAGGATGTGGGTCGTCGAGTTCCGCATCGACACCCAGTACGGGTCGAGGTCGTAGCGGCCGATGAGGTCACCGGGTTCGTGGCCGCGGACGAGTTCGAGGATTCCTGGCACGTCAGCGGCGGTCAGGACCCTCATCTCATCCGGATCGTCGACGATCGTGCCGACGCGGACGGAGTCGTCGTCGACCTTGATCACGACGAAGACCTGGTTGTGGTGGCAGTCGTTCGCGTTGACGCCGACGGCCCGGCGCTGCATGGTCTCCCGGTCCCACTTGTCGAGGTAGAGCGCGGGATAGTCGAATTGGGCGCCGAAGACCTCCTCGGGGTAGAGCTCGACGGCGCGCGCCAGGGCTTTCGACTGGTCCGGATCGACGATCCAGCTCACCAGGGCGCGCATCGAGTCGCCGTCGTCGAGTGCGTCGGCGTGGCGGTTGTAGATCTCCATGCCGGTCAGGCCGTCCATCGGATGGTCGACCCGCTCTTCGACGTGGGAGAGGAAGGCCATGCCGGCTCCGCGGTTCACCTGGCGCAGCAAGGTGCTGGCGTCGCCCCTCATGTACTCGACGACCGATGCATCGGGGTGGATCAGGAAGCCGTGCGCCTCGGAGCCGGGGATAAACAGCACACCGTCGTGGAGTCCCCGCCAACCGTCCATGAAGTCGCGCGGCGGCCGGTAGTGGTCGGAGAGGAAGACGACGTCGACGCCGATTCTCCTGGCATCCCGGAGCAACTCCTCGGGCGTCCCTCCGGTGTGATCGGAGTCGCCGGCGTGGGCGTGGAACACGCCGCGGTAGTCGTTGAGACCGGGCAGCGGCGGCGGCGGTTGAATCGCCGCGCGTAGCCGTTCGATGTCGGCGTGCGCTGCCGCGAGGCGCTCGGCGGACAGGCGCTCGATCGTGGTCCAGCGTCGCGCCGGCGGTTCGCCGCGCGCTGGCTCCGGGACCTGGCTCCAGGCGGACGCGGCGGCCAGCAGGCCGCAGACGCCAACCTGGAGCGCCGGCCTCACAAGGAGTAGACCCTGGCCGCGGTCCGGTAGAACATCGCGTCCTGCTCGTCGTCCGCGAAGCCGGCCGCGATCTTCTTCAGGCCGTTGTACATCGCGTGGTACGGGATCGAGAGCTTGTCGACGGGGAAGTTGCTCTCGAACATGCAGCGATCGGGGCCGAAGGACTCGATCGTGTGCAGGTAGTAGCGGCGCTGGGCGGCGACGAGTTCGTCGGAGGTCGCGGGGGTCGCGCGCTCGCTCCAGCCGAAGCCGTTGTCGGGCATCGCCAGGCCGCCGATCTTGGCGACGACGTTGGAGCACTCCGCGATCTCGGCGATGTCGTCCTTCCAGGCCTCGAAGATCTCCTCGCGCTTGTCCGCATAGGGACCGACGCCGAGCGGTGTGCCGAAGTGGTCGAGGATCATCGTCGTTTCAGGCACGGCGCGCGCCAGGTCGGCGAAGTCGCGGTTCTGGTGGTGGTAGTGCCAGGTGTCGAAGGTCAGGCCTCGATCTCCCAGAACCTTCATGCCGCGCCGGAAGTCGTCGCGGGCGTAGAGGCCTGCGGGCGCCCGTCCGGCGATGCGCAGCGCTTCCGGGTGCGGGTCGCGGGCGCCGGAGTGGCGGATGCCGCGGAACAGGCCGTTGCCGGCTTCCTTGTGGGCGTCAAGGACTTCGGCGACCTCGTCGCCCAGGGTCAGATTCGCGTGACTGACGATGCCGGCGATCGTCGCACCGTCGCCGGCGGCGGATGCGGCGGCCGCTTCCGCCACGAACTCCGTCTCGCCCACGCACCTCAGGTGCTCCGGCCCGTCTTCGCGGTAGCAGGCCCGGCATTCGACGAACACGGTCTTCTCAACGTTGTGGCTCCGGCCGTCGGAACCGACTGCCTCCGTGTCGCCCCACAGGTCTTCCAGCAGGTAGTCGCTGGTGGGACGCCGCCACAGGTGATGGTGCGGATCGACGATCCGCCGCGACGGGTCGACGGTTTCTTCCTGGACCTGGGCCAGCCACCCGGCGGTGCCGGGCTTGGGTGCGGACATTGGGCGCCTCCTCTGTGATCAGGGGGCGTACCCTAGCAACGGAACTACCGGTTCCGCGGCCGTCTCGTCAGTGCTTGTAGTCGCGGTGGTGCTGCGCCAGCAGATCGCGGCCGAAGTCGCCGTCGAAGTCGCGCCAGACCGTGTGGCTGTGGTTCGCGCGGTTCTGGACGTTGTCGTACTCGATGACGAAGTCCGGCGCCTGGACCCGGTAGTAGTGGGGGGCGCCGGGCTCGCCGGGACCGATCCAGGCGAAGTGGATCGCGTCGCCGGCCGCCGCTACCTGGGCGCGGCGCTTGTTGGCCAGGTCGGGCGGCACGTTGCCCGCGTACTCCTCGATCAGCGCGTCGAGCAGTTCGCGCTGCTCGGGCCGGAGCGCGCTCGCGGCCAGGCCCTGAGCCTCTTCCGGCGTCACGCGCGGCTGGTTCGACGTGAAGATGTCGCGGGGCGCTTCGTCGCCGATCACCGCCTGCTTGCGCTGGTCGGTATCGAGGGAGTCGAGCAGGGCGCGGGCTCGGTCTTCCTCGCGGCCCAGGGCGCGCAGCCCTTCGCGCGGACCGCTCGGGACGCGATGCGGATTGGCGCCCAGGAACAGGGGCGTCGAGGCGGTCGCCTCGCCGGCGACGACGGTGAAGTTGAGCGAAACGTGGTGCCCCTCGAAGCTCCAGCCCCAGTCGCCGTCTTCGGTCGGTTCACCGAAGAACGTGACGTGGTAGCGGAGTGGATCCCGCATCGAGGTGAAGCGGTTGGCGCCGGCCGCTTCCTCGAGCCTGCGCAGTACGGTCTCCAGGCTCATCACGGTGGTCGTCTTGCCGTAGCCCGTGCGGCTGAGCGATGCGCTGAGCAGGGCGTGGAGCAGGTGGTGCTGGGCGGGGTCCATGTCCAGCATGGAAAGCCCCTTGCGCTCCTTCGGGATGAAGTGCCAGTCGACGCGTTCGGCGGCGTCGAAGTCGAGCATGGCGGTCGCACGCTGGTCGTCGCCCAGGGCGGCGAGCAGGTTGTTCGCCGCCGAGACCATCGTGTCGGAGGTCTTGTCGTTGCCGGCGGCACCGAGGAATCCGGCCGCGCCGGCGCAGCCCAGAGCGATCAACAGCATGCGTGCGGACATCGTATGTCTCCTGCGGTTTCTCGGCGCCGGCGTCGATCGCCGGGCCCGCTCGTTGCCGGTTCGGACGTTCCAGCGTATCGCGCATCGGTGCGGGCGCGCCGGTGTCACACGCTCAGGCGTGGCGGTCCGGAGCACAACCGTAAGATCGCGCGATGGGCGGGATGACCAAGCGCCGGGGAGTCTTGTGCGCTGTCGGTCTCGCGCTGCTGGCTTCTCCCATCGCCGCCCAGGACCGGCCCTCCGTCACGGCGCTCCAGATCGAGCAGCCGGTTCGTGTCGACGGTGAACTGACGGACTCCGCCTGGCTGGAGGCCGAGTGGGAGGGCGGCTTTACTCAACGCGACCCGAGTCCCGGTGCGCCGTCGACGGAAGCGACGGAGTTCGCGGTCGCCTACACGCCGGACACCCTGTTCGTCGCGGTGCGCGCGACCGACCGCGAGCCGGAGCGCATCGTGGCGAAGGAGATGGAGAGGGACAGCGACCTGTTCCAGGACGATTCGATCCTTCTGATGCTGGACACGTTCCACGACCTCCGCAACGGCTACGTCCTGGTGACGAACCCGAACGGCGCCCGCGGCGACGCGCTGATCACCGACGAAGGCAGGGACGTGAACTG
Organism: Thermoanaerobaculia bacterium; assembly: GCA_965116955.1. Classification (GTDB taxonomy): domain Bacteria; phylum Acidobacteriota; class Thermoanaerobaculia; order Multivoradales; family Multivoraceae; genus Multivorans. The sequence continues at coordinate 2,092,939 of OZ220742.1, forward strand.
GGCCTGGGACGGCGTGTGGCGGGTCTCGGCGCGCCGGACCGCGGCCGGTTGGGTGGCGGAGATCGCGATTCCGGTGTCCACGCTTCGGTTCGATCCCCAGGTCGAGCGGTGGGGCCTGAACGTCCAGCGGGTCATCCGCCGGCGCAACGAGGAGACCCACTGGGCGGCGCTGCCTCTTGAAGCCAGCGCCGAGGATCTGACCCAGCAGGGGAAGATCGCGGTGTATCGCGTCTCCCTGGCGGGCGATCTGATCGGTCTTCGAGGGCTCCGGCCTTCGCGTCAGTTCGACGTGAAGCCCTATGTCATCGGCGGCCGCACCGACGACCCGGTTCTGGGCAGCGCCGACGACTCGGACGGAGGCATCGACCTGAAGTGGGGCCTGACCCGTTCGATGGTCCTCGACCTGACCTGGAACACGGACTTCGCCGAGACCGAGGTTGACGACCAGCAGGTGAACCTGACGCGGTTCTCCCTGTTCTTTCCGGAGAAACGCGACTTCTTCCTCGAGAACGCCGGCGTGTTCGACTTCGGTCCCAGGCCCAAGGTGCCGTGGGAGAGTTCGCTGATGAGGCCGTTCTTTTCCCGCCGCATCGGCCTCGACCAGGGTCGTACCGTCCCGCTCGAGTACGGCGCCAGACTCACGGGCCGCGCCGGGGGCTGGAACGTCGGCGCTCTCGGTGCGCGGACCGGGGCGCTCCACGATGACGGCGGCAAATTGCTCGTTCCCGGGACGACCTACGGCGTGACCCGAGTCACCCGGAACATCGGCGACCGTTCAACGGTCGGCGGCATCTTCACGGAAAGGAGCCGCGAGGGGTTCGAGAGTGAACGGCTCTACGGACTCGACCTGGACTTCAAGCCGACTCAACGCCTCGAGTTTTCCGGGTTCTGGGCAGTGAGCGATCGCGGAGTTCCGGATTCCGAACAGGAGGCCAACGAGACGCGTGGGGCCGGCTTCATCTACCAGGGGCCGGAACTCAGTCTGACGGGGGACTACGTCGAGGTGCAGCCGGACTTCGAACCGGCGGTGGGATTCCTTCAGCGTCGCGACTTCCGGATGATCAATCCGCGTCTCGAGTGGCGGCCGAGGATCGAGAGAGCCGGCCTCCTCAGTTGGTGGTCCGACCTCAGCTACGAGCGCTTCGAACGGAGCAGCGACGGCCGGCTCGAGAGCCAGACGGTCGGCATCTCGCCGCTGGGCTTTCAGACCCTGAGCGGCGAGTTTCTCTGGTCCGGCCTCAGGAGAACGAAGGAACAGTTGTTCGTCCCGTTCGAAATCTCTCCCGGGATCGTGGTCCAGCCGGGACTCTACGAGAACGACGGTTTCGCCGGCGGGTTCTCGACCAGCGGCAAGCGGGCCGTCTGGTTCGACAACCTCACCTTCGGCGGCGGTTTCTTCGACGGCAACTGGCTGAGAACGAACTCCGGGTTGACCTTCCGCCTGTCCCGGTTCCTGCGCGTTTCGACGCAGTGGACCTACGCGGACGTCAAACTCCAGGCCGGCAGCTTCAGTTTCGACCAGTTCCGCCAGAGGATCGACGTTTCGTTCAGCCCGAACATCCGGCTCAACCTGCTGGCCCAGTACAACACGTCCGACGAACTGCTCGGCGTCAACGCGCGCTTCCACTGGATCTACCGGCCGGGCTCGGACCTCTTCATCGTGTACAACGAGAACTGGACGGCGGAGACGATCAGCCGCCGCGAGCCGCTGGGCCGGCAGTTGATCGTCAAGGTGAACTACCTCCTACAGCGCTGAGGCTGTATCAGGCGACGCTCGGGTCCGGCTGGACCGCCAGCTCGCGGACCACGAAGGACGAGCGCCCGCTGTTCTCCTCCCAGATGCCGACCGCCAGCCGGTAGGAGCCCGGCGGTAGCAGCACCTCGCTGCGGACGGCGATGTACTGGCCCGCCGCCTGCCCGAGTTCGGCGACCGGCACGTTCAACTCGAAGTCGAAGTGCTGGGGAGGCATGCGGCTGCCGTCGTCTCGCTGAACCTGGACCACCACGCGGAAGAAGCCGCTGGCGACCGGGTTCCGGGTCGCCCGCGTGGGCGCGAGTTCGAGGTCACCGATCGGCAGGCTGGCTCTGACCTCCAGCGGCGTGTGTCCGGGCTGGTCCGCCCGTTCGCGCGACGCGGACCTCCTGACCTGGACCTCCATGCCGTGGTTGTTTTCCTCCCAGCCGAACAGCAGCGTTCCCCAGGCCCGGCTGGCGAGGTTCTGCTGGATCGTCACCGGCGCGTAGCTCGCTCGGTAGCGGAGCGAGCCGTTCCGGGCGAGAGGCCGTTGCCGCAGCCGGAGGGTGATCTCGCGAATGCCGGTGTCGCCCATCGAGTCCGGCGGCGTGAAGGAGAGCGAGTAGTAGGTCGAGATGTCGGTGCGGGTCGACTGCAGGAACTCGGCGACGCCGGTATCGGAGACGAAGGAGAGGCCGCCGGTCAGGCCGGCGAGACTGTTCAGGCCTGTCCGCACGTTCGACAACTCGACGATCGAGCCGCGGTCCTTGGCGCTCTCGCCGAGCTCGCTGATCGCCGGGTCGATGACCGGCGGCTTGAGTGGGTAGAACGTGACCCGGTGGGTGTTCGCGAGTGCCGCCAGTTGATCGAAGGCGTCCGCGCAGCTCAGCTCGGCGGCCATGGTCTGGAAGGCGAAGGCGCCGCCATCGTCGACCTGGACGATGTTCGTCGCCCTTCCCATGCGGTCGGCCCGGTCGACGCCGAAGGGTCGGTGATTGCGGTCGTTCAGGTCGAGCGACCCGCGCGCGCTGATCATCTCGTCGCCCTCGAGCTGCCTGGAAGAGCCGGCGAGGCGGTCGTACATCGTCTTGGCGGCGCTGTCGAGCGGGTGGCGGGGCAGCCCGTCGCTCACGAACAGGATCGCCTTGCGGCCGGGAACGAAGGCCAGCGCCTCGACCAGGGAACGCACCGCGCTGACGGTCAAGAGGGTGTCCTGCCGCAGGGCCTGGCCGAAGCTCCGGAGATTCGCCTCCACGCTGGCGAGCGAGGCCTCGCCGAGACGGTAGCGGCTGCCCCTCGCCGCCATCAGCCGCAGCGTCTCCCTCATCGCCAGGGAAGCGGAGCGCTGCTGGGAGCGCAGGGTCGTCGCCGGGATGTCCCGGTCCATCGCGGCTTCGATCGTCGTCCGCACCGCCGCGCGGTCACGCGTCGGCGACAGCAGCGGTTCGAGGCGCTCACCGAACGCCGCGGCCGCTACCCACGTCGGGTTTGCCGCGATCTCCTGGTCGAGGGCTTCGGCGATCTCGGCCAGGGCCGCGTCGCGGTGCTTCCGCTGCAGGTGGCGCTCGTCGATGAACAGGAGAATGGTGAGTCGGCCGGTTACCGTCGTGCGAAGGTCCTGTCCCGCCGCCACGCTCAGGATCTCGACCGGTTCGTTCTCGACCTTGAGTTCGAAGTCGTCCTTGGTCAGACCGGTCACCGGCCGGTCGGAGGAGTCGGTGACGACGGCGTCGAGACTGATCAGCCGGACGTCGATCGACTCGCGGAGCACGATGTCCTCTCGAATCGGATGCTGCCGCGGCGGACGGTCCTGCGCGCCGGCCGCCGTCGGGCCCGCGAAGTGGGACGCGGCCGTGAGCGCCATGGCGGCGGTAGCGACCAGCAGCCTCGGCGGCCGGAGGTGGCGTGCGGAACCCGTCAACGGACACCCATGCTAGCGCCAGCGCCGCGCGGTTTCGGGGAGAATCGTGTTTCCGAGTCGCTGCGGAACCGGGCGATCAGGCTGCTATTCTCACCGTTCGCGACCAGAGCAGGCCCTCATCGGAGGAGGCAGATTGTGATGAAGCGGAGTCTCACGGAACGGGCGGTGTTGACGCAGCTTGCGGCGTTGTTGCTTGCGGCATTGGTGCTGGCGGCGGCGCCCGCGACAGCCCAGGACACCGACTACAGGGCGCCGCGCACCCACGACGACAGGCCGGATCTCAACGGGATCTGGCAGGCGCTGGGAGCGGCGCACTGGGACATCGAACCGCACGCCGCGCGCCACGGCCCGGTGGTTGAGATGGCCGCGCTGGGCGCGATTCCAGGGGGTCTCGGCATCGTTGAAGGCGGCCGGATCCCGTACCTGCCGGAGGCGCTCGAGAAGCGCAACCAGAACCGCGAGAACTGGCTGGCGCTCGACCCGGCGGTGAAGTGCTACATGCCGGGCATCCCGCGCGCCAACTACATGCCCTTCCCGTTTCAGATCGTCCAGACGCCCGACCATGTGTTGATCGCCTACGAGTTCGCCAGCGCCAGCCGCGTGATCTACATGAACCGGGAGGGCTTCGAGGCACCGTTCGACACCTGGATGGGTCACTCGATCGGGCGCTGGGAAGGGGAGACCCTGGTGGTCGACGTGACGAGCCAGGTGCCCGATACCTGGCTCGACTCGAGCGGCAACCACCACACGGACGCGATCCACGTCGAGGAGCGCTGGACGGCGATGAGCCCTTATCACCTCCAGTACGAAGCGACGATCACGGACGAGAACGTCTACAGCCAGCCCTGGAAGATCAGCCTGCCGCTCTACCGCCGGGTCGACGCGAACATGCAGCTACTCGAGTTCAAGTGCGTCGAGTTCGCCGAGGAACTGATGTACGGCCACCTGCGCAAGGGCGCCGACTCGGGGCCCTGACCGGCACCTAGCAGAGGAGAACAGCGATGAAGATCCAGCGAATCGTCCTACTCGCAGCAGGCCTGGCCCTGGTGCTCGCCATCCCGCTCGCCGCTCATCACGCATTTTCGGCCGAGTTCGACGCCGACCGGCCGCTCCAGCTTCGCGGCAAGGTGACGAAGATGGAGTGGATCAATCCCCACGCCTGGATTCACCTGGAGGTGATGAACGACGACGGCACGGCGACAGTCTGGATGGTCGAGGGCGGAACGCCAAACACGCTCGCGCGGCGCGGCTTCACGAAGAAGTCGCTCCTGCCCGGGACCGAGATCGTCGTCGACGGCTATCAGGCCAAGGACGGCTCGAATAAGGCGAACGGCCGCGACCTGACCTTCCCGGACGGCCGCAAGCTCTTCATGGGTTCCTCCGGCACGGGCGCTCCGCGCGACGGCCGGGATCCGACCGAGCAGTAGCGGAAGCATCTCTCCCGCGGTCGCTGCGGTAGTTACTGGCCGCTGCTGGCCGCGCTGCGCGTCTCGTCCTCGAGCAATCGGGCGCCCCTGAGGATGTTGCCCATGGCGTAGTTGCCCTCGTGGCAGGCGTACTCGTAGACCTTGGCCGGCGTGCCGGGCCACAGGTACTCGCCGCTCCAGGGGGCGCTCCACACGGTGGGGTCCTCGACCGTGAAGGTGTAGAGCAGATCGTCGGCGTTGACCCGGGTGAAGCGCTCGGTCACCTTGAGGTTCCGTGAGGCGAGGAAGAGCGCTGGCCGGTCGATGAAGTTCGTCGTCTCGACCACGAGCGTGTCGCCTTCCCACCAGCCGATCGAGTCGCCGAGCCAGCGGCGCTCGTCCTCCGGGATGTGCTCGCCGCCGATGCGGACGATGCGCGCGTCGTGCACCATCTCGACCAGGATCATCAGGTGGCTCTCGGTCTGCACGATCCGCTTGGCGTTGTTGTAGAGCACGGGCAGCATGGGCGGTCCGCCGGTGGAGCCGAAGCCGATCAGGCAGCGTTCGGGCACGCCCAGAGTCTCCGGGCCGTCGTACGGACCGGGGCCTTCGACCTCGAGCCACCAGGCGGTGCCGTCGTTGCCGCGCCGGCGACCGCGCCGCTCGGACATCCGCTGCATCGTCTCGGCAGTCAGTTGCGGCATCCTGCCGTTCGGCGGGTCGACGATGATCGAGGTCCGGAACCTGCCGTCGATCGAGAACACGGCACTGCCGCGATCGGTCCAGAAGTTGTTGTAGCCGCCGACGTTGCCGGCGCCGCTCGTCTCCCGAAACTCGTCACCCAGGCCGATCGGCGGCGCGCCGCCGGGCGGGGGCGGTTCGTCGATCTGGCGGACGGCGGCCCGGGCCGCTACCCGCTCGCGCTCCCGTTCGACGATCTCTTGCGCCTGCTCGGCCGTCAGGTACAGGTTGTCGCCGAACTCCTGAGGGCGCTGCAACGGCGTCAGCGTGGCGATCTCGTAGTCGCCGGTGAAGTCGGGTCGGCCGGAGGCGGTGCGCGGGACCGCGTCGTCGTCGGCGGCAGGCGCGGCGGGCGCCGCGAGGAAGGCGATGGCGGTGGCCGTGGCGGCGGCGAGGGAGACTCTGCGCTGCATGGTGGCTCTCCTCATCGAGAAGGTTGGCGCCGGGCCTTGTTGGTCGCCATGCACAGTGGGCACGAAACGCCCTGCCTATTCGCCGAGCGCCGGGAGCGACCCGGCGCCTGGTGTCGACTGTTGTATTCGGCAGGAGACCCGGCTCGCAGGCCCACGGCGCGACGACAACCAACGACGAGAAGCTACCGCGCGGTCGAATCTCCGTCAAACGACGCGTCAGGGGAGGGAGGCGGTCGCCGCCGCGACTATCAGGCCCGCCAGGCCGAGCTCCAGGGCCTTTCCCGCCGCCCAGTTGATCGCGGCGATGGCGAACCCCGCCGGTCGGGACAGGCGGAACACTGCTGCGGCGCCGAGCCCGAGCAGGAGAAAGGACCAGACGAAGATGAAGGAGTGGATCATCAGGTCGAGAATCGCGCCTGGCGCCATGTCGGCTACGAGCGCCATCACGTCGAGCCGGGTGTCGGGTTCCCTGTCCAGGACGTTACGCTGCAAGTCGAGGATGCCGTCGACCTGGGTGGTTCTCAACAGCGAACGGACTACGAGCCCCACGGCGCTGATCAGGCCGACATGCAGCGCCAGCGACAGGCACTGTTCGATGCGCGCCCGCCCCTTTAGGGCCGCTGCCAGGAGCCGGAGCACGACTGCCTCGAACAACAGCGCGAGCGGGATGGCCGCGAAGAAGAACGAGACCATCCCGTAGGGAATCTCGAACGAGTCGCCGATGCTGTCCATGGCATCGCCGAACCACCACACAGTCAGTAGACCGGCAAGGAGCATCAGGGAGCTGCCCAGTACCAGGCCGGCAACCCACGGGTGGTGCTCGCGGATGACGACGAAGCTCTTCCGCGGAGCGGTGAAGATCCAGACCAGGGCCTTGAGCCAGACGTGACGGCTCGCCTCCGGTTGCTCGCCCATGAGGTGACTGTATCGGCCTCGGGGTGAAGCCAGGGTTGGCCGCGCTAGGTCGGCATGAGACGGGCGGCCAGACCGGTCGTCGCGGCCGCGAAGGCCGTCGTCGCTGCCCAGTAGATTGCGGCCAGCAGCCAGGCCCTGCGCTCCGGGACGTCGAACACCGCGGCAGCGCCCAGGGCGAGCAGCGCGAGAAACCAGATCGTGAACGGGTTGATGCTCGCGTAGACGACGTTGAGCGTCGCGTTGTCGCCGGCCAGCAGAAGGTCGAGTCCCATCGGCGCCTGCAGGTCCAGTTGCGATCGGATCGCGCTGGTGCCGCGGACGTGAAGGAGAAGGAAGTTGGCCCAGCTCTTGAGGTGAACGATCACGGCCAGGTGAACCATCAGCGAGAGGGCCCGGACGAATCGGGGCCGTCCCTGGAGCGCGATTGCCAGCAGCCACACGAAGACAGTCTGAATCGCGAGTCCGAGGGCCAGGGTCAGGGGACCGGTGGCCAGCGCCAGCCAGCGCGTCGCGGCGGCTGTCTGCTCGATCTGCGCCATCATGGCGTCGACCTGTTCCGGGTTGCCCGGCATCCGTTCCATCAATTGGTTCCGCATCGCATGAAGACCCAGAGGTGCCGAGGCCATCGCCAGGGCGGCGCTTCCGGCTACGAGTAGAAGCAGCGGCGCGAGCCATGGGGTGCGGCGCCGGATGATCTCGAAACTCTGCCGCGGCGACGCGAAGACTCCGATCAGCGCCTTGAGCCAGGCGTTCCGGCCCTGGGTGTGGTCGCCGCCGGTTTCGGCGTTGGGTTCGTGGTGAGTGTTGCCCGGGTGCTCGGTCATGTCGCGCTCCTGTTGCCGATCCAGGAGAGGCGGGAGAACCTCTCGCGCCTGGAGATACTGAGAATGAGGTTTTCGAGCCGCCCGGCGCCGTCTTCTCCCTCGGCGGCGGGCAGTTCGCGGAACTCCTCCCGGGAGCACGACAGGAGGACCTTGCCGTCCCTGATGACGGCGATGTGTGTGGACACCCGCTCGACGTAGTCGAGCATGTGGGACGTGAGAAAGACGGCTGCTCCCTGCTCCGCCATCTGCTGGAGGATCGACATGACGGTCCGGGCGCTCAAGGCGTCCATACCCTCGAACGGCTCGTCGAGGAACAGGACCCGCGGCGCGTGAAGCGTCGCTGCCGCGAGGCGGATCTTCTTCCTCATCCCGTGCGAGTAGGTCGTGATCGGCCGTTTGGCTGCGTCTTCGAGGTCGAAGACCGAGAGCGCTTCGTCGGTTCGCTGCCCGGCGTCCTCGCGGCTCAGGCCGTAGATGCGGGCGTACGACAGGAGCAGCTCCTCGCCGGTCAGGCTCTCGAACATCACGCTGTGGTCCGGCACGATGCCGAGTTGTTGCTTGAGCTCCGTGTCGTTGATGTCCATCGGCTTGCCCAGCAGGCGGACCGTGCCGCTCGTTGGATTGAGCACCCCGGTCAGCATGGACCAGGTCGTTGTCTTCCCGGCTCCGTTGGGGCCGACGAAGCCCAGGATCTGTCCCTCCCGGACGTCCAGGTCGACGCCGTCGACGACGACGTTGCCTCCGTACGACCGGGTCAGGTTCTCTGCCTTGATTACTTCCATCCGTGAGGTGTTCCTTGTGGTTGCAGGGGCGGTAGAGGTAGGGGCAGGGTCTAGTGGGACGGGTCCTCGAGCAGGAGTTCGCGGCCACGGGCTGCCAGCATCCGTCTTTGCCGTCGGTGTGAGGCGTAGGCGACCATCGCGGCGAGCAGCAGTACGCCGACTGCGATGAGTGCGGCCGTCAGCGGCGTCACGCGCTGGCGTTCCAGGAACGCCCAGAGGAGAAAGGAGAGGGCGCCCGGCAGGCCGACGAGGTGTGCGGCCACCAAGGTGGCGCCGAGCCTGGCGCCGTCGGGATCGTGCAGGAACCCCTCGTTGCGTTGAGGCCAGCGAAGCTGAATCAGGCCGTACGTTGCGGCGGCCATGAGGAATCCCGCGAGCATCAGGCAGACGGCGACGAAGAAGAACGGCCAGCCGAACCACTCAAGCGGCGTCAGTCCCAGGATGAACGCGAACAGCAGGAGAATCACCACGTTCGTGGCGCGGCCCGGTGCGCTGAAGACGCGCCAGACCGAGAACGGCAACGTGAGCGACTCCCGCCATACGTGGCAGGTCGGGGGTTGCTTTCCGATGCGGAACTCGTGCAGAAAGATGGCGAAGAGAGCCGCCGGCCCAACCGCAAAGCCCCCTGCGGTGGGCACCAGGGCGAGGGAGGTACCCAAGACCAACGCGAGAACCAGACGTGCCGGTTTGAGACGCAGGAGGCACTCGATCTCGACCAGCGTCAGGACGCCCGTCGGAGTGAGATGCTTCGCTTTGCGGAGCAGCCGGGCCACCGGCAGGCTCCCGGAAGCCGCGCGCCGGTCGCCGCCAGGACGCTCCAGGTAGCCGCGGAGCAGCAGCCGGTTCTCCAGTACGACCAGGGCGCCGAGAATCGCGAACAGGCTGCCGAGTCTCGCCAGATTCGACGCCGAAAGCCCCGGTTGGTGGACGACGCCGGCGACCAGCCCGGGCGGTGTGTAGCCGAGCCCGCCGAAAACGGCCGACTCCTCGATCGCCCGAGTGAGCCCTTCGGAAGCGATCTCCCCGCCGAAGGCCAGCGCCCCGAGCATGATCGCGCCTTGGCAAGCGGCAACGATCGCCACGATGGCCAGGGCGCCGAGCTTGCCTTCGACCGGCCGGTTGACGAGAAGAGACAGAATCGCCGCGGTGCGGCCGAAGATCCAGACCAGGCTCAGAATGGCGAGCAGGGTGATCGGCGCTCCGCTGACGCCTCCCGATCTGGCGACGGCGAAGTAGACGGCAGCGGGACCCAGAACCGGGAGCCAGTAGCCGATCGTGCTCAGGGCGAAACGGAGGCCGTAGAGGTCCCGGAAGCCGACCGGCAGCCGCAGCAGGTCCTCCAGGTCGAGCAGCCAGGTGACGGGCACTCGAAGCAGCACCTGGGCGAGTAACGCGACCGCCGTCACGGAGCAGGCGATCAGGCTGAGGAGGTTTCTCCGCAGGAGGTCGCTCTCGATGGCGAAGATCGCCGGAAGCAGCCCCAGGGTCACGACAGTCGCGAACGCGAGGAACAGGATGGCCACGAGGATCGCCACCGCCAGCGGTTGCTTGCTCCGCCGCACGGCGTCCGGCAAGGCCAGCCGCGCGAGGGTCAGCAGCAGATCGGCCCGGCTACCCGGGTGCGTGAACGTCGCCATCGAGTCCTGTGGTGTCGCTCTAGCCGGCTCTGGGAAGGGGTGGGCCGGCACCTGGACTGGTGGCGGGCCGAACTGGCCGCTCAGCGCAGGAGAAACGAGACCCCCCGCCGACTTGCCTGGCGCAGGGAGCGACCCTGGGCCCAGGGGCGACGGCTAGGTCTGGCAGGGGGTCCGGCTCGCAGGCCCACTGCGCCTCTGACGACCAACAGGCGGACGCTAGCGCGCCGGGATGGCGTCCGTCAAACATCTCTGCGGGGTGGATGCCGGGTGGAGAGCCGATGGCAACGAAGAGGAGGCGGGAGGTCGACCTGACCGGGGTCGTTCCGGGGATCTCCGTTGCCATCGGACTCTCTCTACGCCGATCTACTGTGAACGAGGGTGGAGCCTACTCGCAGAAGACCAGCGCAACAGGTGCGTACGCTCCGGCGATGGCGAGCCCGGCACCGCCGGTGGCGGCGCCGACGCCCATGGCGACGAAGCTGAATCCGAGAACGGCGCCGATGCAGCTCCAGTTCGTTCCACCGATGGCTGCCGCGAGGAGCGGTTCACCGGCCTGCTGTACCTCAACCGGCAGGCCGCCCTCCGGCACCGCGAGGTCCGGAGGACTACTGGCGCCCGCCGTCGGAGTGAGGGCGAATGCAAGTGCGAGGAGGAGAGCTGCGGAGACTACTTTCTTGGACATGTGTTTTCCTTTCAGTGATTCAAGGTGTCTTCGGTGTAGGGGTTGGTGGGTTTCTGGTAGGACGGGACTCAGAAGAACATGGCGCAGACCATGCCAGCGCCTGCCAGCGCCAGACCAGGGCCTGCACCGACGCCGCTCAGGGCGAGAGCGAAGCCTGCCCCGGTGGCCGCGCCGCACAGGAAGTCGGAAGTGGGGCCGGCCCCTGCTGTTCGAGCCAGAATCCGGTCGGACAGGGACTGCGGCCCGAGGCCGGGGGCAGGCTGGAGGGCGGACTCGGCTGGGGCCAGGGTTGCGACCGACCCGAGATCCCAGGCAGTGACCATCGTGACGCCACCCGGGTCGGGTGCCTCGCGAACCGTTGGTGCCGCCATGGTGGCCCCTGCGAAGAACAGGAAGAGGGCGGAAAGGAAGGCAATGCGGAGTTTCATTGAGAATTGGCTCCTTCAAGGATTGTGAGTTGTAGGGTGCTACGGAGGAGTTGTGCCAATGGTCAGAGCGGGATCAGGCAGTGAAGAGCGATCAAGGCGCCCAGGCCGGGGAAGGCGCTGTCGACGATGGTCGCAAGTGCCCAGCAGTTGAAGTCGACGACCCAGTCGACTCCACCGGTGAGCGTCGCGAGGCCTGCCTCGGGCAGGTTCGCAATCGGGGTTGATGTGGTGTTCATTTCGTTTTCTTTCAGCGCTGTGAGTGTCAGAGCTAGAAGAGCGGCGGGCACGGGCAAGGACCCGGCAGCGGGAACGGGAACGTCGGGCCGGGCGAGGGCCAGGGAATCGGGAACGGGCAGCCGGGCATCGGCGTGCAGCCGCAGGGCCAGTAGACGGCCAGTTCGGTTGGTTCCTGGGCGGGCGCCGGAGGGGCGAGCGCGTAACCGTCGGTAACGGGCGAGTCGAGGTTCCAGTCGGCCAGGAACGAGTTCGCGTCCGGCGCCGGCGCCTCGCCGGTGGTCGGCGTCGCCAATGCGGCCCCGGTGAGGAAGAGGAAGAGGGCGGAAAGGAAGGCAATGCGGAGTTTCATTGAGGGATATCTCCTTCAGGGGTTGTGAGTTGGGGGTGAAACGGACGGCATCGTGGCCGTCCGGGAAATCGGTGGCGGGCCGCTGGTAAAGGCGAGAACGACGCCGTCCCAGGACCGTTCGAAGGTCCTGGAACTCATGCGCAGCCGACCGAGGGAAGGGTCGTCGATGACGAGTTCGTCGCCGGCGCTGCGAATGACGACGAAGTGGTCGCCGTGGACGTGGGCGATCGCGGGCAGCGGGATGTCGCGGAGCCGCTGGACCGGAAGCCGGAGACCCTGACTCGTCACGCCTCTCTCCTCGGCGGCCTTCTTGAGCGCCAGCAGGCTGGTTCCGTCCGGGCCGGTTCCGGTGGCGATCTCGAGCTCGGCGAGGGTCGTGTCCTGGATGCCCCAGTGGTCGAGGACCATTTTCAGGGCCGCCGGGCCGCAGTCGGAGCGCCTCTGCTGGCGAACGATCTGGCCCGGGGCCGGCGCCGATGGGTCGAGCGCCGCGGCCCAGGCCAGCCGGTCCATGGTTGGCCCCAGTGCCCGGGCCGCGACCGTCACGAGGCCGGCCGCAAGCAGCAGACCGGCGGCGGCCGCGTGCGGCGGGCGAATACGGAACCGCTCAGAGCGCATCGGTTCCGGAATCCAGAAAGGAGCGCCAGGCGGTTTCCGGCCGTTCTCCGGTGGTGACGGCGAGGACCCTGGACTGCTCGTCGACCAGAAACACGAGCGGCACGTGGACGACGCCGAAGCGCCTGGAGACGGAGGCGTCCGGATCGGCGATGGCCGCGTGGACCCCGTCGCCGTCGAGTTCGGGTGAAGCCGAGCCGGCGACGACCGCGATCAGGTCGAAGGTCGGACCCTCGGTCCGGGCCATGCGCCGCAGGGCGGTGATCGTGCGGTCGCAGTTCCCGCAGCCGGCCCTGGCGAAGGTCACGACCCGCAGCCGGCCGGGAGAGGCCGGCAGGGCGTCACCGTCCGCGAGGCCCGGCAGCGCGGGGAACAGCGCGCCGACTTCGGGACGCTGGGCCTCTCGGGCGCGGATCCCGGATTCGAACCAGAGCAGGCCTCCAAGGGGGGCGAGAACGGCTACGGCGACGGTGGCGATGGCCAGGCGGCGACGGTTCATCGCCGCCCTCCCGCGAAGCCGGTCGCCCGGCGACGGATTGCCGGTCTTGCCCGGCTGCGCAGCATGGAGACCGGTGGCCCGGACCGCTCGCCGAGCATGCGGAACGCACGTGTCAGTCGCGCTTCGAGGGCGCTGGCTGGAGGGTGGGAAAGCCGGGGGTTCCATTCGCGCAGTCGATGACCTGCGCGCGAATCGGTTGGCGGTTGGCGGAGAGTCGGAGGAAGGTGTGGGGACGTCATCGTCCAGCTCCAGTGGTTCCGTTCGTCACGGCCAGCTGGCCGTTTGTCGCGTCGTCGTTGAGGTCGATGGCCGGGTTCAGCGGCCGCGTGTATCGACTAAGACGCAAAAGGGCCCTCGGAACCCGTAGCGGTTCCGACGGCCCTTCGATTCAGCCGGCAAGCCGGCCTGCGCTGCGCCCGGCGCTAACTCAGCAGGAGCCGGAGATCGTCGGCGGTGAGATCCCGCAGGGACGATCCGCCGCCTTCGAGGATCGCGTCGGCGATCTGCCGCTTGGAGCGCTGGAGTTCCAGCATCTTCTCTTCCACGGTGTCGCGGGCGATCAGGCGATAGGCGAACACGGGCTGGGTCTGGCCGATGCGGTGGGTGCGGTCGATGGCTTGCGCCTCGACGGCCGGGTTCCACCACGGATCGAGCAGGAAGACGTAACCGGCGGCGGTCAGGTTCAGGCCGACGCCGCCCGCCTTCAGGCTGATCAGGAAGATGTTCGTGTCGGGGTCGTTCTGGAAGTGGTCGACCACCTCGCCACGGTTCCGGGTCTGGCCGTCGAGGTAGGCGTACGGGACGCCCTGCTCCTCGAAGTGACTCCGGACGTAGGCCAGCAGCGACGTGAACTGGGAGAACACGAGGCACTTGTGCCCCTCGTCGAGCACCTCGGACACCTGCTCGAAGAGCGACTCGAGCTTGGCGCTGCCGGCGTCGTTCCAGGACTCGTCGATGAGCCCCGGGTGGCAGGCGACCTGCCGCAGGCGGAGCAGCGCCTCGAGCACCTGCATCGCCGATCCGCCGACTCCCTTGTCCTCGACCTGCTTCAGCAGGCTGTCGCGGTAGCCGGCCCGGAGCTGATCGTAGATCTCCTGCTGCTTCGGGTTCAGGGTGCACTGCAGGATCTGCTCGGTCTTCTCCGGCAGATCCGGGAGCACCTCTCGCTTGCTGCGGCGGAGGATGAAGGGCCGCAGACCCTTGGCAACGAGGGCGAGTTCCTGTTCGCTCGGCGCCCGGCCGCCGGCAAGCACGTCCAGAGCCGGCAGCCGGCCGAGCAGACCCGGATTGAGGAACTCGAAGATCGAGCCGAGTTCGCCCAGGTGGTTCTCGATCGGAGTGCCGGTCAGCGCCAGGCGGTGCTGGCCGTTCAGCAGGCGGCAGGCCTTGGCGGTCTGCGAGGCCGCGTTCTTGATCGCCTGGGCCTCGTCGAGGATCACGGTGTCGAAGTCGACGGTTGCGAGGTAGCCGACGTCGCGGCGGACGGTGCCGTAGGTCGTTACGACGAGGTCGGCGGAGGTGACCTCGTCCCGCAGGTCTTCGCGGTCGCGACCGGCGTACTCCAGCACCTTGAGATCAGGCGTGAAGCGGGCGGCCTCGTCGATCCAGTTGTAGACCAGGCTGCGCGGCGCGACGACCAGGTAGGGCAGCTTCGTCGTCCGGGAGGCAGTGCGGTACATGCGGAGCAAGGCCAGCGCCTGGATCGTCTTGCCCAGCCCCATGTCGTCCGCGAGCACGCCGCCGAGGCCGAACTCGCGCAGGAAGCACAGCCAGCCCAGGCCGAGGCGCTGGTAGTTGCGGAGCGCGCCGACGAAGCTGCGCGGCTCCTTCTTCGGCTTGATCGACGAGAAGGTGCTCAGCTTCTCGCGCAGCTCGGCAAACGTCTTGCTGACGTTCACCGGCGGCGTCACCGCCAGGAGCGCGTCGACCAGCAAGGCCTGCGAGGGCAGGAAGCGGAGTCCCTCGTCGCTCGAGGCCTGCGCGAGCTGGCTGAGCGAACCGTAGTTCTCGACCCAGGCCGCCGGCAGCAGTCCCTTCGAACCATCGTCCAGCTCGACGGATCGCCGACCTTCCGAGATCGCCGACAGGATCTCCGAGAACTCGATCTGGTCCTCGCCGAAGTCGATCTGGCCGCTGAGCTCGAACCAGTCGACACCGCTCTCGATGCGTAGCGCCGGCGGACTCGGCGGCCGGATCGAGGCGCCGTGTGCTTCTACCTCCCAACCCTCCGTGAGCAGCGGCTCGGCGACCGCGGGCAAGTCGCGCGGTTCGAGTTCCAGGCTGTGGCCGGCCTTGGATGCGACCGGCTTCAGGCCTAGCTCGAGGAGACGGACGAGCGCGTCCTGTTCGACTTTCAGGTCGCGCCGCACGAAACGGTGTTCTTCCCAGTCGACCACTGCCGACCTCGCATCGCCGGCGTCGACGGTGAGGCTGCCATAGCCGAAGCAGAGCCGGGCCTCGAGCTGGGGATTCATCCACTCGGGCGCATCCTCCGGCTCCAGCGTCAGTCGCGGTTGGGGAACCGGGGACTCCTCCGAGAGATACACCTCTTCCGGAAGCTCCAGAGGGGGCAGGGTGGGCAGCTCCAGGAGGCTCGTAACGGCCGCTTCCAGGTCTTCGTCCGGGATGACCAGGTCGCCGCTTGCGCCGAGCAGGGTGTACCAGGGCTGATCGCGCTGCGGTCCGAGGTGCAGGCGGCCGATCGAGTTGTCGAGCAGCAGCAGCGTGTTGCCGGCTTCCGCCGCTTCTGCGGCTTCCGCGGCGTCCGTGCCGGCCGTGACGCCGTTGCCGTTGGGGAACGGCAGCACGAGTGCCGCGCGGCTGAGAGGTGTCGTCTGGTCGCCGCGCTTGAGCAGTCCGCGGAGCCGAATCCGGCTGGCGGCGGCGATCTCCAGTTGCAGCGTGAGGCGCCAGGGCTCGCCGTCGTCGAAGCTCACCGGGTGCAGGTTGGCGAGGGATCGGCCGTCCCACCAGAAGAGCTGGCCGTCCTCGCTGAGGCGCGGCAGCAGGTGATCGACCCAGTTCAGGGGCACGAAAACGCGCTGGATCTGAGGCCGACCCGAGGGTCGACCGCGCCCGGCCTTGCGCTTGCGGCCCTGGCGCTGCGGCGCTTCGGGGGGCAGTGCCGTGACCATCGCCGGCTCCGTGGTCGGGGACGCGCCGTTCGTCGAGGAGGCGTCGCCGTCGAGCGAGTTCAGGCCGAGCAGTTCCTCGACTTTGGCGTGGTCGATCGTGAGCCGCTTCAGCTTGCCGAGTTCACCCTGGGGATTCCGCTTGCGGCCGAAGATGTCGATCATCAGGCCGCCGGCGTTGCGGCTCGTGGCCGCGTTGATCAGGAACCGGATCTCGGGCTCTCCGTGCCGTGCCGAAGAGGTCTTCTCGGGAAGGCCCTGCTGCTCGATGTCCTCCCGAACGGCGTCGACGACCGAGCGCCAGCTCGTGGTTGCCGGCGTTCGCCGCCGGCGCCGGCTGCGGCTTCTGCGCGTGCGTCGGGAAGGGCGGGGAGTCTTCTTCGCGGCGCCGTCCGCGGGGTCCACCGCGTCCAGGGCCGATCCTGGTATGGAGACCTGTGGAGGCCGTGTCTTCCGCAGCGAAACGCGGCCTGATCCGGCAGGCTGGCTCTTCGGCTCGTTGGCGGCGAGTTCCAGCAGCGACGCCCAGATGTGGCCGCAGGCCGTGCCGCCGGCGAACTGCGGGCAGCCGCATACCGCGTGAAGAATGCGTTCGTCAGGCACTCTCGACCAGTCGATTTCGACCGTGACGGCGCCGCTCGCCGGCGGGTCGGTCGGGGCGGCGCCGTCGCCGGGTGCCAACGCTTGAACCACGGCCCGGGCGCTCGTCCCATCGACTTCCAGCTTCACGTTGCCCGCCGAGAAGACCGACTTGCCCAGTTCGCGCTCCTCCGGGCGGAAGTGAGACGCACTGCGCTGGTGGAGCGCGACCGTGCGCGTCTTGCCCGCGCCCCCGCGTTGGCGGGGACGTCGCCTACGGCGGGTCGGCCGCCGTTTGGGGGCGGCAGGTGTCCCGGTGGGGTGTTCGCCTTGCGCTTCTGGCATTCCGGTGGGGTATCGACCCGTTGAGTCCACTGGCGCCGCCGGCTGGCAGTTCAGTTCCTCCCGGAGGACGGAGCGACGTGGTTGACGTCTCGGGAGCTGAAGCGCGGCCGCTTTGAGGCATCTGGTGGCGACAGCCGGGTTGACGGTCCCCTGCCTCGCGGCGCCGTGAAAGCCCCGCGATTGTAGCTCAAACCAGGGATGAGGCCAAGCGGCTGTTACGATCGAGCGCTGCAACGAGAAACCGACCCGGATCGATAGAGGGGTTCGACGATGGCCCAGACCGCGACCGCGCGACTCGAAACGCCGGCAGCCCGGAAAGAGCCGCAGCCGACGCCGGAACGGCTGACGGAAACCCGGCAGCCGTTCGACCTTTCGGACGAGATGGCGGCGGCCGTCGAGCGGCTCGGCATGGCGCAGAACGTCCACGACATGCAGGAGCAGGGCTACACGATCCTGCGCGACGTAGCGCCGCTTGAGTTCACGGAGCAGTTACGGGAAACCTGCCTGCGCCTGGCGGACGAGACGGAGGGCCGGGCGAAGGGCCGTTCCGCGGCGCTCCTGCTCGGCCGCGACCCGATCTTCGAGGACGTCGTCCTCCGGCCGAAGATTCACGCTCTGGTCGAGGTCATGTGCGGCAAGGGCGCGTTGCTCTCGCAGCTGATTTGCAGCATCCGGCCGCTCGGCGCCGCGAAGCTGCCGCTGCACGCGGACCAGAACTGGCTGCCGGCTCCGTTCCCGGTCCACAACCAGCTTCTGACCCTGTGCTGGGCGTGTGACGAGTTCACCGAGGCCGGCGGCTGCACCAAGGTCATTCCGGGAACCCATCGCCTGCGCCGCCATCCGAACGCGGAGGAGGTCGCGACGGAGCCGGGAGCGATTCCGACCGAGTGCCCGGCGGGTTCCGTCGTGGTCTGGGACGGTTCGATTTGGCACGGCAACTACCCGCGCGCGATTTCCGGAGAGCGCGTCGTGCTGCACATCACGTTCTCCCGTCTGGCGCTGCGGCCGGTCGAGGACTACAGCCATCTGGACGAAGAGTGGCTCGAGGGCAAGCCCTGGCCGCTACGGGTGATGCTGGGCCGGGAGGACTTCCTGGGCAGCACCACGGTTCAGCGGGGCCACGCGGACTACACGCACCTGGTGCGCACCTTCAACTGGGCGAAGACGTAGCGCTACGGCTGGATCAGGTAGGTGAACTTCACCGCGATCTGGCGGTGCGTACTCTGCCGGTACCGCAGATCTTCGGCCATCCAGTTCTCGTTGTAGACGACGAACAGGTCGGAGCCCGGCTTGTAGATCCAGTGAAGGCGGATGTTCGTCCCCAGATCGCCGGAGAGGTCGTTGTACTGGAGGATCGTGTTGAGCCGCAGGTTCGGCGTGAAGGTGAAGTTCACGAGCTGGCTGTAGAGGCCGACGTCGAAGGCGCCCTGGGGGAGTTCGACGTCGTTGAAGACCCAGCGGGTTTCCGTCTGCAGGTTCTTCGACAGGCGGAGAGTGAAGGTGACGCGGCCGGAGGTCTGGGTGCCGTTGTAGAAGTCGCCGGCGCCGATGAGTCCGCGGAAGCCGAACAGACGGCTCTGATTGGTGAAGCTGGCGACCTCGATGGTGTCGAACTCGTAGCGTCCCGGCGGGATCACGACTCCGGGCGACACCTCGAAGGGCGCGACCAGGTTCTCCGTTTCGTGGACGTAGCCGAGCCGCCACCGGTCCTCGGTGGTCATTCGCATGCCGATGGGCGAGAACTGGATCCGCCGGGTTTCCAACTCGCCGTCGTCGAGGGTCTCGTAGTAGTCGACGTACAGCTCGGTGAACCAGGACCGGACCGGACCGCGTTCGATCCGGGGCAACCACTGGATCAGCGGATTCAGATGACGGACGTTCCGGCGCAGGAGGAACCCGGCCTTTGGGTCGTAGTCCCGCTCGATCTCCTGTGCATCCAGGAACACGGTCAGGGCGCGGCCCTGGTAGTCGAAGTTGAGTCCGTAGGCCGAGTCGCCGGCGTCGGCGGAATCGCCTGACGCGGCGTTCCCGGAACTGTCCGACGGCTCCTCGCTGATGCCGCTGCTGGACCAGAAGCCGCCGAAGATCAGCTTCGGGCCGGGCTTGTAGACGAAGTCGACGCCCGCGACCCGATTCGCGAGCTCGCCATCCGGGGCGGCTTCGGTGAGCATCGCGCCGACCGATGACCGTTCGCCGACGTTCCGCTTCAGCCGGGCGACCGTGAACGCGTTCGGCGGCAGCGTTCCATCGTCCCTCCCCAGGCCGGCCGTCGCGACCCGCAGTACGCCGATGTCCCAGCCGCCCATTCGTCCGGTAATGCGTGCACCCCAATCGATCGGTACCTGCCGTCCCGCGTCCAGACCGACGCGCCTCGAGAAGAATGCCTTGAGCACCGGCGGTTCGTAGAAGCGGCGGTGGGGTGGACCGAAGTCGAAGATCCCCGCGTTCTCGAGAAAGAAGTCGCGCTTCTCCGGGAAGTAGAGCGAGAACCGGGTCAGGTTGGTCTGCAGTTCGTCGACCTCGACTTCGGCGAAGTCCGTGTTGTAGGTCAGGTCGAGCGCGAGGGAACGGGTGACGCCCCACTTGAGATCGAGTCCGTAGTCGCCGTCGGTAGCCGGGTCCAGGTCGAGGCGGGGATCCTCGCTGACGTCGCCGATGACGTAGGGCTTGATCTGAAGCTGTGCCGACTGGCTGAGTCCGGTCAGGCCGGTCAGATCTCCGGCCATCGATACTCGATGCACGGGCTGGACCTCGGAGCCGACCTGCCCGAGGACGCCGACTTCGCGCGGCAGCCCGGACCAGTGGGTCATCTCCCGCTTGTGGGCAATGTAGCGCTGGACGTTCAGTCCCCAGGCCGGAGCGGCCGGATCGAAACGGAGCGTCGAGATCGGGATGGCGATCTCGGCGGTCCAACCCGCGGCGGTCTTCCGCGACGCGACGGACCAGATGCCGTCCCATTCCAGGTTCAGGTCGCGTCCCTCGTCGGTGACCAGCGTGTCGGTCCTGGCGCCGTTCAGGTTCGTCTCGAAGGCGTAGGCGTTCCGCCGATCGTAGAAGGTGTCCAGCAGCAGGATGATCGAGTCGTCCTGGAAGATGCGACTGTCCCGCTCCATTTCCTTGGCGATGATCGCCTCCGGGCTCGCGTCGAATGCGGTGATGCCGAAATAGACCGTGCTGTCCGTGAACACGACCCGGACTTCCGTCTGCTCGGTCGCCGGCACGCCGTCGAGCGGCTCGTGCTGCATGAAGTCCGTGCCCACCTCCGACGCCAGCCAGGCCCGATCGCTCAGGTCGCCGTCGACGGTCGGTCCCTGGTCGACCCGGGTGGCCGCCATGCTCGGGCGCTCGGAGCCGGCCGCTCCTTCCTGGATGCCGGTCGCCGGCCCGGTTGCGACGAAAAGGAGCGCCAGCACGGGGGTGATCTGCGTCGGTCTTCGCATGCGTCAGGGCTGGATCAGGTAGGTGAACTTCACCGCGATCTGGCGGTGGGTGCTCTGGCGGTAGCGCAGATCCTCGGCCATCCAGTTCTCGTTGTACACGACGAAGAGATCGGAGCCGGGCTTGTAGATCCAGTGAAGGCGGATGTTCGTGCCGAGGTCGCCGGAGAGGTCGTTGTACTGGAGGATCGTATTGAGGCGCAGGTTCGGGGTGAAGGTGAAGTTCACGAGCTGGCTGTAGAGGCCGATGTCGAAAGCGCCCTGGGGCAACTCGATGTTGTTGAAGACCCATCGGCTCTCGGTCTGAATGTGCTTCGAGAACTTGAAGTTGATCGTGGTGCGGCCGGACACCTGCGTACCGGTGTAGAAATCGCCGACGGCGATACGGGAGCGCAGGCCGAAGAAGCGGCTCTGGTTGCTGTAGACGGAGAACCGCACAGCGTCGAACTCGTAGTAGCCGGGCGGAATCACGACTCCCGGCGAGACCTCGAAGGGTTCCACCAGGTTCTCGGTCTCGTGGAGATAACCCAGGCGCCAGCGGTCCTCGCTCGTCGTCCGCATGCCGATCGGGGATATCTCGATCTGGCGGGATTCCAGCTCGCCGCCGTCCAGGGTCTCGTAGTAGTCGGCCCTGATCTCCGTGAACCAGGTGCGGACGAAGCCCCGTTCGATCCGTGGCAGCCACTGGATCATCGGGTTCAGGTGACGGACGTTCCTCCGCAGCAGGAACCCCGCCGCGGGATGGTAGTCCTCTTCGATGTCCTGGGCGTCGAGGTAGGCGGTCAGTTCGCGGCCCTGGTAGTCGAGATTGAAGCCGTAGGCGGCCTCCCCGGAGTCGCTGGAACCGCCGGCGCCGGCCGTTTCCTCGCTGGCGCCGCTGCTCGTCCAGAAGCCGCCGAAGCCGAGCGTGGTGCTGGGCTTGTAGTCGAAATCGACGCCGACGACCCGGTTCGCCGCCGCGCCGTCGGGTGCCGTTTCGGTGACCATCGCGCCGACCGACGAGCGCCGGCCCACGTTGCGCTTGAGGCGGGCGACGGTGAACGCGTTGGCCGGAAGCTGGCCGTCCTCCTTCGCTATTCCGGCGGTCGCGACCCGAAGAACACCGAGGTTCCAGCCTCCGATCCGTCCGGTCAGGCGAGCACCCCAGTCGATCGGGACCTGCTCCCCCTCGTCCAGGCCGACCCGGCGCGAGAAGAAGGCCTTGAGCACGGGAGGCTCGTAGAAGAGCCGGTGGGGAGGACCGAAGTCGAAGATGCCGGCGTTCTCTAGGAAGAAGTCGCGCTTCTCCGGGAAGTAGAGCGAGAACCTGGTCAGGTTCGTCTGCAGTTCGTCGACCTCGACTTCCGCGAAGTCCGTGTTGTAGGTCAGGTCGAGCGCCAGAGAGCGGGTGACGCCCCACTTCAGGTCGAGACCGTAATCGCCGTCAGAGGCCGGGTCGACGTCGAGGCGCGGGTCCTCGCCGATGTCGCCGATGACGAAGGGCTTGATCTGAAGTTGAGCTGACTGGGACAGCCCGGCGAGTCCGGTGAGTTCGCCCGCCATCGACACCCGGTGGACGGGCAGGACCTGGGAGCCGACCTGCCCGAGCGTGCCGACCTCGCGTGGCAGGCCAGACCAGTGGGTCATCTCGCGCTTGTGGGCGATGTAGCGCTGGACGTTGAACCCCCAGGCCGGAGCGGCCGGATCAAAACGGAGGGTGGAGATCGGAAGCGCAATCTCCGCCACCCAGCCGAAGTCGGTTCGCCGCGCCGATGATTGCCAGATGCCGTCCCACTCCAGATTCAGGTCGCGACCCTCGTCGGTGACCAGGGTGTCGCTACGGGCGCCGTTGAGGTTCGTCTCGAAAGCGTAGGCGTTGCGCCGATCGTAGAAGGTGTCGAGCAACAGGATGATCGAGTCGTCCTGGAAGATGCGGCTGTCGCGCTCCATCTCCCTGGCGATGATCGCGTCGGGCTTCGCGTCGAAGGCGGTGATGCCGAAGTAGATCGTGCTGTCGGTGAACACGACGCGAACCTCCGTCTGTTCGGTCGCCGGCACACCGTCGAGCGGCTCGTGCTGGATGAAGTTCGTGCCGACTTCCGACTGGCCCCAGGCCA
The DNA here is from genome assembly GCA_965116955.1 of Thermoanaerobaculia bacterium. Lineage (GTDB taxonomy): Bacteria > Acidobacteriota > Thermoanaerobaculia > Multivoradales > Multivoraceae > Multivorans. The sequence continues at coordinate 2,115,711 of OZ220742.1, forward strand.
CATCGCTCAGGTCGCCGTCGACGTTCGGCCCACGTTCGACGCGGGTCGCGGCCATGCTCGGGCGCTCGGCACCGGCTTCCGGCTGCTCCTGACCGGCGACGGGGGCGCCCGCGAGGAAACTCAACAAGCCCACGGTCGCGGGCAGGCTCCGTTTCACGGGACGGAGGCTAACAGCAGCGTTCTTCGGCCAGTCTGCGTCTCGCGCTGCGGTAACGTCCGCCTCCATGTCCGACGAACGCCGACCAACACTTCTCGATCTGGCCGAGCAGGCCTGGCGGGGCGAACTCGACCTCCGGTTCGAGCACCACCCGGTCCACCGCTACTACCCGGGTTCCTGCCGGGTCACGGATGGTCTGCTCGGCTTCAAGGGCATCGCCGGCTTCTACGTCATCGACAGCGGCGACGGTCTGGTGATGCTCGACGCCGGCCACCTGCTCGACGTGAAGCGCTGTTTCGAGGAGACGAGAAGGGAATGGCCCGAGACGCCGGTCGTCGCCGCGATCTACTCGCACCACCACGTGGACCACGTGTTCTCGGTCACCGCGTTCGACGCCGAGGCGGAAGAGCGGGGCTGGCCGCGGCCTGTCGTGTACGCCCACGAGCGGGTGCCGGCCCACTTCGACCGCTACCGGGCGACCCTGGGCTGGAACACGGCGATCAACCGCCGCCAGTTCGCGATCGACGCGCCGCACTACCGCTGGCCCGACAGCTACCGCTATCCGGATGTCCTCTATCGCAACAACCTGACCTTCCGGCGCGGCGAGCTGACCTTCGAGTTGACCCACGGCCGCGGCGAGACGGACGACATCACCTGGACCTGGATACCGGAGCGCCGCATCCTGCACACCGGCGATCTCTTCATCTGGGCGGTGCCGAACGCGGGCAACCCGCAGAAGGTGCAGCGTTACGTCGGCGACTGGGCGGACAGCCTGGAGCGGATGCTGCCGCTCGGCGCCGAGATCCTGCTGCCGGGCCACGGACTGCCGATTAGCGGGGCGGACCGGGTGCGCCGGGCTTTGGAAGGCACGGCGCGTTACATGCGTTCGATCGAGGAACAGAGCGTGGCGGCGATGAACCGGGGGCTGAGCCTCGACCAGGTGCTTCAGGCGGTCACCCCGCCGGCCGATCTCGCTGACGAGCCCTACCTTCAGCCGGTCTACGACGATCCGAGTTTCCTGGTGCGGATGGTCTGGCGGCGCTACGGCGGCTGGTGGGACGGCGAGTTCGACAACATCGTGCCGGCGACGAAGAAAGAGCAGGCCGAAGCCTGGGTCGACCTGGCGGGTGGCGTGGAGAGAGTGATCGAGGCGGCGCGGTCCGAATCCGCGGCCGGGCGCCACGCGGTCGCTTGCCACCTGATCGAGGCGGCCCGGCACGCAGCGCCGGAGAGCGCGGACGTGGATACGGCGCGCGCCGCGATCTACCGGGCGAATGCCGACACGCAGGTGTCGTCCATGGCGCGCAACATCCTGAACCACGCGGCGCTGGCAAGCGACCAGGGCCGGCGGGATCTCGCCTCGGATGACTGAAGCAGGAACCGCCGACTACGAGGCGCCCGGCATCGGCCGTGCCGTGGCCACGACCGGTGCTCTGTGGGCGGTCGGCGGGATTGTCGGTCTGCTCGTGTGGGCGGTCTACCGGCTGGCCCGGATCTCGATCGCCGCGTTCGACCACCCGTTCGCCTGGTACCACTGGGCTTCGCTGCTCGCGATCATCCCGTTCATGGCCTGGTCGGAGGGGCTGCGCGGCTTTCAGTTGCGGTTCTCGCCGCGCGTGGCGGAACGGGCGATGACGGTTCGCAGCCAACCGACGCTGCTGCGGGTGGTGCTCGCGCCCCTCTACGCGGCCGGCTACTTCGAGGGGACGAGGCGGGAGCGTCTCGGCGTCTGGTTCGGAACCGTCGGCATCGTGATCCTGATCATCATCGTCCACCGGCTGGATCAGCCGTGGCGGGGCATTCTGGACGCCGGTGTGGTCGTGGGGCTGTCCTGGGGGACGATCGCGACGCTGGCCCTGAGCGTGCGGGCCTGGCGAGCGCCGCGCTAGGTCCTAGGGTTCGATCGTTTTCAGGATGAACCGCGCCATCGTCTGGCGCAGGTGCAGCGAGAGGTCGGGATCGGTTACGCCGTGGCGTGATTTCGGGTAGAGCATCATCTCGAAGGGCTTGCCGGCCTTCTGGAGCTTCCAGGCCATCTGCAGGGTGTTCTGCATGTGGACGTTGTCGTCCATCGTGCCGTGAATGATCAGCAGGTCGCCGTGGAGATCCCCGGCCGTCTCGAGCACCGAGGTGCGCTCGTAGCCGTCCGGGTTGTCGTCGGGTGTCGACATGTAGCGCTCGGTGTAGATCGAGTCGTAGGCGCGCCAGTCGACGACGCTGCCGCCGGCGATGCCCGCGCGGAAACGGTCGGAGCGGGTGAGCGCGAAGAGCGTCATGTAGCCGCCGAAGCTCCAGCCGTCGAGGCCGACGCGCTCCGCGTCGACCCACGGCTTCGCGCCGAGCCAGTCAACGGCTTCGACCAGGTCGATCAACTCCTGCTCGCCGAAGTTCCGGTACACCGGCCAGGTCGATTCGACACCCTTGCCCGAGGCGATCCGGTTGTCGACGACGAGAACGACGATTCCCTGCTGCGCAAGGTACTGGAACCACATCCCGCGCGAGCCCTGCCAGCCGTCGCGGACCTGCTGGGCGTGGGGGCCGCCGTAGACGTGGACCCAGGCCGGATAGACGCGACCGGGATCGAAGCCGTGCGGCCGGATGAGCATCGCTTCGAGGTCGACGCCGTCGCTGGTCCTGATCTGCAGGAGTTCCGGTGTCGAAACGTCGAACCGTTCCATGTCCGGCACGGCGCCGCCGCCGAGGTTGCGGACAGTCTCGCCGCCGGCGCTTCGCAGCGTCATGGTCGTCGGTGTGTGGAGGTCGCTCGACGTCGCGATCCAGTGGCTGATCGGACCCTCGTCCGGGAAGTTGCCGCGGTGACTGCCGATCGCCTCGGTGAGCAGGATCGGGGCCGCGCCCTCGAGAGACACCCGGAGCACGTCGGCGCCGAGCGCGGAACGGTACGTGCCCGAGACGTAGGCCGCTTCCGCGTCCTCGTCGACCGCGAGCAGCGAGCGGACCTCCCAGCGGCCGTCGGTGAGCGGCCGGACCAGCTTGCCTTCCTGGTCGTAGCGGTACAGGTGCTGGAAGCCGGTCCGTTCGCTGAGCCACAGGAAGCCGCCGTCCTCCAGGAAGCGAGGCGGACCGAGCACGTTGACCCAGGCGTGGGTCTCCTCCCGCAGTACCCGTTCCGACTTGCCGGTGGCGGGATCGGCCCGGTGCAGGTCGAGGAAGGTCTGCCGGCGATCCTGGACCTGGTACCAGACGTTGCCGTCCGGTGAGAACGCGACGTTGACGATCAGGATCTCGTCATGTCCGTAGAGGCCCGGGTCGATCCAGGTGATGCCCCCGCCGCTCGCTTTCGCGACTCCCAGCCGGACGCGCGGGTTCGGATCGCCGGCCTTGGGGTAGGGGTAGACCTCGAGCGGGGGCCGGAACGGGATGTGGTCGACCACCGTGAAGCGGGGCACGTCACGCTCGTCGGTCTGCAGGAAGGCGACGCGGCGGCTGTCGGGGCTCCACCAGTGGGCCAGGTAGTTGCCGCGGCCGTAGATCTCCTCCTGGTAGACCCAGTCGAGCTTGCCGTTCAGCGTGTTCTCGCCGCCGTCCGTGGTCAGGCGGAGCTCGTTGCCGGAGACGCCGACGACGTAGAGATCCGCGTCGCGCACGAAGGCGACACGGCGGCCGTTGGGCGCGAAACGGGCCAGTTCTTCGGCTTCCGGTCCCCGGGTCAACCGCGTGAGCGTCTCCTCGTCGAGACTCCAGACGAAGAGGTCCGAGGCGAGCTGTAGCAGCAGCCGATCGGCACCAGGCGACATCCGCAGCGAACCGGGGCGCGCCCTCGACGCGGCGTCCTCGGTGTTCAGGTCGAGTTGCTCCGCGAGTGCTGCGGCGAGTGGCTCCGGGTCGTAGAACGGCCGGGTCTCGCCCGACGCGGCGTCGACGATCGTCCAGGACCAGCCGCCGTCACCGTCGTCGCCGGCAAGGTACTCCTCGCCGCCGGGCAGCCAGCGGATCCTCGGCAGTTCGGGCGAGAAGTCGAGCGCGTCCGGCCCGTAGATGTGGTGAAGCTCCAGGGGCTCCTGCTGCGCCGTTGCCGGGGCGACGGCGGAGGCGGCTGCGGTGGCGGCAAGGAGATACGCAAGAATCACGCGGCGGGGAGAGTTCGACATGGCGGAACAGTAACGGAGGAGTCGAGTCTCGGTGGCGGCTGATCTCTACGAGTGGCTCAGACGGATCTTCTGGCGGTCGTGGTTAGAGGATCTGGCGGAGCGTGTACTGGACGAGTTGCTCCCACCTGGGCGACGGCTCCTGCCGATCAAGCGGGTACCCGAAGCGTCCGGCATGGCGGGACAGACGACGCCGGCTCCGGATCAGCTTCGCGCGGTGCGCAAGGCGGTCGCCCGTTGCAGGCGGAAGCGCGTCAGGCTGGACGAGTTCATGGAGGACACCTCCGTGGCCTGGAGGGAGTACGCGCTCGACCACGGCCTTCCCGGCCAGTTGATCCTGAAGGGGGTCGCGATCGACCACTTCGACGAGACGCTGGCGCGCCTCGAGGGCAGGCGCTCCTAGTTGCCGCACTTGGGCGCCACGGGTGCAGCTCTCGGCCGCACCGAATCTGCGCCGATAGGCGCTCCCCGGGAGGCCCTTGACGGCGAGACCGTGAGGATGTCTACTTTCGCCCCTCCATGACGTACTTCCTTACGCATTGCAGTCGGGAGGAGCGGCTGAGTGAGTTCCACCTGTTCGGCGTGACCGGAGGAGAGCCTGCTTCAGCTCGGATCCCGCATACTGAAGACTGGCTGCACTGCAGGTGATCGCCGAAGTGGTTGAGGTCCTGGGAGGCTGAGCGTTGGTTCTGGAGCAGCTGGCGCCCCAGCTTGAGGTGCTTCGGAAGGAGTACGTTCTGGTTCAGGCGTGGAAGAAGACCGCGTCCTTCATCCGCTATCACAATTGGTTCTCCGACACACTCGCACTCGACCGCGCGGCCGTGAACCTGCCGGCGTTTCTCGGCGAGCTCCGTGAACGTCTTCAGGCTTCAGAGAGCTGGGAGAATGATCCCCTGCGTATCGTCCCGGCGCCGAAGGGCCAGCGCTGGAGAGTACGAGACGGAGCGTGGGAGCCCGTCGAGAAAGGGGCGACTTCGGCCCGGCTTCGGCCGCTCGCACATGTCAGCTTGGCCGACCAAGTGGTGGCTACGGCGCTAATGCTCTGCCTGGCCGATCGGGTGGAGACGCGGCAGGGGGATCCGCGGCGGCCGGTTCGTAATCAAAGTTCACGAAGGCATGTGGTTTCCTACGGGAATCGTCTGTTCTGCGACGCGATCGGTTCCGAAATGCGTCACCGGTGGGGGTCCACTAAGCTCTACCGCTCCTACTACCAGGACTACCGTGCGTTCCTGTCGCGACCGGAAGCCGTGGCCGAGTCGCTTCCGACGACCGAGCAAGGGTCTGTCTACGTCGTACACGCGGACCTTCGGCAGTTCTACGACCGTGTGCGTCCGGAGCTACTCGCTCGTTCGGTTGGCCAGATCAGCGGCGACGACGACGACCCGACGTTCTACGCTCTGGCAGCGTCTGTCCTCGATTGGGGTTGGCACACGGGTGACCAGAAGGACATTCGGATCTACGAAGAGCAAGCGCAACTGGAGGACTTCAGTCGGGTGGCACTACCACAGGGTCTCGTGGCGTCTGGCTTCTTCGCGAACGTCGTGTTGCTACAGTTCGACGAGACGTTACGCGCGGCGATCGGCTCCGAGATCGCACCCGGGTGCATGCTCGCGGACGCGTGTCGTTACGTGGACGACTTGCGCGTCTTGGTAACGGTTGGCCGAGACTCGGAGTACGCGGCGAGTGACTTGGAGAAGACCGTTTCCGATTGGCTAAGTGAGGTCCTAGACAAGAAGGCGAAGGGCCTCTCGCTGTCCCCCAAGAAGACCCAAGTTGCAGCGCTCGGCGGCGATGAACGACCGCTGGTCCGGCAGAGCGGAAAGATGAACCGCATCCAATCGGCAGTGTCTGGAGGATTCGACGCATTAGGGGGCGAGGAAATCCTCGATGCGATCCAGGGTCTCATGCGCGCCCAAGAGGCCTTAAGTGTAGGGGACGACAGTGGCTGGCGGCTTTCCCCGGTGCCGGATGTGCGAGACGCTACGGTCGCCAGATTCGGCGCTGCCCGCTATCGAACCACCTTTCGTTCCATCAGGCCACTGCTCCAAGACGACGACGCCCCGGAAGACCAGTCTGATGCTGGAAGAGGCGATAGCCCGCCCAGCGATCGATTGCGCGTGGCGCGTACGCGGCACGAGCTCGACGAGGATGCGAAGGCGTTTGCGCTGGGCCTGATTCAAAGGTGGATTGACGACCCATCGAACGTCCGACTGCTCCGGATCGGCCTCGATCTCTGGCCGGACGTGGAACTGCTACGGGAAGTCCTCTCGCTGCTCCGGCCCTTCACGGAGAAGGGAGGTCGTCGGAAGGCGCCAAGGCGGGTGGCTTGGTACTGCCTCGCTGAGGTCCTACGTGCCGGAGCCACAGAAACCGGCCTCGTGCCAGATGCCGAATCGCTCCCATCGGGGATCGACCTTCAGGCGTACCGCGGTGAGCTTGGCAAGGAGGCCGCTCGTCTCGTGTCCCTGCCCGCGCCGACTATCCCTTGGTACCTCCGACAGCAAGCGTTGTTGTTTCTCGCTGCAAGCGATCCCGCTGCGGCACCTGTCGTGCGGACGGGAACGGTCCCAGAGACGCGGCAATACCGCGAGCTGATCCGATTCCTGCGCGGTGAGGGCGATCGTCTCCGGAGTCCGGATTTCGCGACGCTTGCGGTTCTCGCTAGACGTGCCTTCATGGGCCGAGTGCGCGCCGCTGAGTTGACGCGCCCTGGCCTTAGCCCGTCACGGAAGCGTCAGCTCGCACAGAGGGACCCGTCGTTTCTGATCGAACTCATGGATACGGGGACGTGTGCTTTCCCCTTCGACGACCTTCCGGCGCGCGTCCGCGAGGACCTAGGCGGTGCTTCGGAGAGTTCTGAGGGTGAACGGAACACGCTGGCCAAAGCGGTCCTTGACACACACCCTACGGGTTCTTTGCGCAACGAACTCTCGGTCCTCCGTTTCGCGATGGCCTTCCTCGAACAGTGGAACGAGCAGGCGCCCGCGGTGATCACGCCAGGGCAGGTCACACTGAGTCTCGGCGAGGAGCGGGGGGTCGCTGATGTGAACAGCCTACGGATCTTGGGGAGCCGGGCGGACGCGTCGGGCTCCCTGTATGAGGTGGCTGGGTGGTGCCAAGCCCATGAGCGGTGGCGCTTCCAGCTTGGTTTCCTGTTGCGGTTCATCTTGTCGGGGCAGCCGGATTTCACCCGCCCCGTCCGAAAGACAAGCTGGAGGGAGACTGCGTCTTCGTACCGTCCTGCTGAGAGCCACTGGTACCAGCGGCTATACGGCCTCTACAGCGGGCAGTCTGCCTTCGGAGACGACTGGTTGCCCATTTCCGATTGGCTAGAGGGGTTTCTTTTGGCCCTCCTACGCTGGCCGGGGTGCCGTGCCCCGGGCGGCTTCGGCTGGGTCGAACAGGACCTCGAAGAGGCCAGGACGAGAATAGGTCAGAGGATCGCCGACCTCGAGGAGCTTCGGGGCAGCGCTACGCGCGTGCTGATGCTGCCGCTGTTGGCCGAGCGACCCACGGCCAGAAAAGGAGAGAGGCCTTTACGTGCTTGCGTGGTCCAGACGGCGATGCCGGCGGCCGACGATTTCGAGGTGGCAGACTTGGCTCTCAACGACACCACGATTCGCCGAAGACACCGCAATCACCTTTCGGCCGCGCTAGCGGCCGTGGAACGCATGTTGGCGCTACGGGAAACGCACAAGGGGAGCGAAGGGCGGCTCGATTGGCTGATTCTGCCCGAACTTGCCGTCCATCCAAACGACGTTGGCACTCATCTGATCCCGTTTGCGCGGGCTCACAGGGCCATAATCTTGGCCGGTCTGACCTATCAGGAGCTCTTCGAGGGAAGGCCGCTTGTCAACTCCGCGCTGTGGGTGATACCAGAGTGGTCGGACGCCTATGGTCTTCAGATCAGGACCCGCCGTCAGGGGAAGGCGCATCTCGCTCCGAATGAGCGAGCCTTGAACGGTGGTGGCGCACACGTTCTTCAGAGATTTCGGCCTTGCCAGTGGTTGATCGGCTACCCGTGGTCGCCGGCGGACGCTAGCCGGCCGGTGCGGCTCACGGCAGCCGTGTGCTACGACGCGACGGATCTCGGCTTGGCCGCAGATCTGAAGAGCGTGTCGGATGTCTTGGCGATCCCGGCGCTCAACAAGGACGTCAAGACTTTCGACCAGATGGCACTGGCGCTGCACTACCACATGTTCCAGCTCGTAATCGTCGCCAACAGCGGACAGTACGGTGGGAGTAACGCCTACTGGCCTCGGAGCGACGCCCACGTCAGGCAGGTCTTCCACACCCACGGACAGCCTCAGGCTTCTATCGCGTTCCTTGAGATTGACGACATCGGCGGGCTCTTGGGGCGCTACGAGGTATCGGGTGTCAACGCGGGCGACTGGAAGTACCCCCCCGCAGGACCGAACATGGCATCGGTGGGAGGTCCGTCGTGACTAACTCTGTCGCTGATGCCCGACACCTGCCGCCCCACCACATCACGATCCGCGTTCCCTGGCACGACGGAGGCTGGGTCGGGACGGTGTGCGACCGGCCGCTATCAAACTCCAGCTGCCTCATCCTGCCCCGAGTCGGAGAGGGCCGGCGCGACGAAGTAGAAGCGAGTTGCGCGGGTCGGCGGTTCGATGAACTCGACCGCTCGGTCTTGCCGCCCTGTGTGGGCGAGCGGGTTTCGTTCATGGCGCCTTTCGCCCTTACGCGGACCATGACGCACCCCTACACGGAGGTCTTTCCCGAAACCCATGGCCACTTCGAGCCCACGCGCTTCGTACAGCCGCCCTACTCTGCCGCTTGTGTGCCTTTCCGATGGATGCTGCGCGAGAAGGTCGAGGGGAACGTAGAGGATGGCGACATCGGGATCGCAGAGAGGCTCAGAATCGGTTGGACACCGGATCGCGAGCCCGACATCCGGAATCGCGGCGGCAAGCGGGTCAAGACTGCGTGGGTTCAGGAGCGCCAAAACCAGCTCGCCCTGCTCGACACATTCTTCGGTGCGCTCCGGCCGGAGGAGTCTCTCTGCTTTTTCTACGCGAAGCGCACGCCGCTTTCTGAACAGTCCCGGCGCGTCATTGTCGGTGTAGGTCGTGTGCTTTCAGTGGGGGGTGCCACCGAGTACGGCTACAAGGGCGAGAAGCCGCCGCTCCAATGTGCCCTATGGGAGCGGAATGTGGGCCATTCGATCCGGCCGGGCTTCGCGGACGGGTTCCTATTCCCCTACAGGGAAGCGCTGGCACTGGCCGAGCGAGACGGAGTCGATCCTGAGGAGTTCGTGGCCTTCGCCCCGGACGAGCTCTTTGATGCCTATTCCTTTGGTTCGGACCTTCTGGCTCACGATGGTGCTGTCGCATCGCTGGTGACCTGCGCGGCCACGCTGCACCGGATCCGCGGTCGGATCGAGGGGCCGTGGGACCAGGCGCTCGCTTGGATCGACACTCATCTCAACCGCCTGTGGAAGGCGCGTGGCGCTTTCCCAAGTCTAGGCTCGGCGCTGTCCGCGTTCGGCTACGAGTGGGGCTTCCAGCACGGGAGCCTGCTCGCTTACGAGGTTGAGCTCATGCGTGAGCGCCATGGGGACGCCGATCCATGGGCGCTTGTGGACGCCGTGATGGAGGAGCCGGCGAAGCTTCGGGGGCCTGTCGCTCCGCTCCTCACCGGTGGACTTCGCAAGGGCTGGAAGCACCTCGCCGATGAGCGGCGAGCTCTGCTGCGACTCCTAAGCCGTTGCGCTGTTTCCGAGGATCAGGCGTTTCGAATGTACGACACCACTGCGCGAGCTGAGGCTCGAATTGAGGCGAGCGATGGCGAGTTGCTGCGCAACCCGTATCTCCTATTTGAGTGCGACCGCCGTGCTGCCGACCCGATCTCCTTCGGCGCGGTGGATCGGGGCCTGTTCCCGGACGAGGCACTGCAGAAGCAGTTCCCCGTGGCCGGGGCGAGCTGCATGGAAGACCCGGCCGACGAGCGGCGGGTGCGGGCTTTGGTCGTGGACCTCCTGGAGAACGCGGCGACCGAAGGACACGCGCTGCTCCCCCGGAGTTGGGTGATCCGCGAGGCGCGGGAGCGCGCGCTTCAGCCGCCGTGCCCACTCGGCGAGAACGTGCTCTCTTCCTGCGAGGAGAGTTTCGCGCCGGTCGTCGGGAGCGCGGTAACCCGTGTGGGTGAACCCGCCTACCAGGTCGACCGGCTCCTCGGGTGCCGTTCGATCATTCGGCGCGAAGTCCTCGGTCGAAAGAGGGGTAAGCCGCACACCGTCAATCTGGTGTGGCGCCGGTATGTAGACGAAGGGATCGACGAGCCGTTGCCCGTGGAACCGAAAGCGCGAGAGGTTGAAGAACGAGCGCGGCGGGAGAAGGCTGCGGCTCTTGAGCAACTGTTCTGTTCACGACTCTCCGTGCTGATCGGGCCAGCTGGGACGGGAAAGACGACGCTGCTTCGGATGCTCTGTTCGGTTCCTGGCCTCGTCGAGAGAGGTCTGCTGCTTCTTGCGCCCACGGGCAAGGCGCGTGTTCGCTTGGAGGAGCAGACAGGGATGCGGGGTGCCGGTCGGACACTGGCGCAGTTTCTCATTCGGCAGCAGCGCTACGACGGCGAGACCAGCGCCTACTTTCCCAACCCTAGGGCGCCTCGCCGTGGAGACTTCCGGACCGTAGTCGTGGACGAGTGCTCAATGCTGACCGAAGAGCAGCTTGCAGCTCTGATCGACTCCCTCACCAACGTCGAGCGACTCGTGCTTGTGGGGGACCCGCGCCAACTTCCACCGATAGGGGTGGGTCGACCCTTCGTGGACATCGTCCGAGAGCTTGAGCCTGAGAACGTCGAGACTCTCTTTCCGCGCTGCGCACCAGGCTATTCGGAACTCACTATTCCGAGACGCCAGCAGGGCGAGGCCGGAGCCGACGTGCTCCTGGCGTCACACTTCAGTGGAAGACCGCTCGATCCTGGTGCAGACGCCGTGCTCGAGGGTGAGGGGGGAACTGACCGCCGCCTCCGGCTCGTTAGGTGGAACGACCCGCAGGAGTTGCAGGAGAAGCTTGTCGCCGAGCTGGTCGAGGCGCTCGGGCTTGACGGTCCGGACGACGAACTGGGTTTCGAGGAATCGCTGGGCGGCGTGCGTCACGGGGACATCCCGTGGGCCTTCTTCTGGGCCCGGTACGGAGACAACCCGGGAGCTTCCAGGCTGGCGGAAGCTTGGCAGCTGCTCTCACCGGTGCGCGCCGGGCACGTTGGCGTGGACGCGCTGAACCGCATGCTTCAGGCGCGGTTTCGGGCGAAGGTGCGAGAGCTTGCCGAGAGGAAGAGTTGGGGCCGGAAGGTGCCACGTCCGGTCGGCCCGCAAATGCTCCTCTACGGCGACAAGGTCATCAACGTCATCAACCAGCGCCGGCGAGACGTTTGGCCGAAGCCCGCCGGAGAGACCTACCTTGCCAACGGGGACATCGGAGTCGTCGTCGGGCAGTACAAAACGAAGAAGTTCAAGGGCTTGCCGTCAAAGCTAGAAATCGAGTTTGCAGGGCAGCTGGGCCACAAGTATGGGTTCTATCCCGGCGAGTTCGGAGAGGAAGCCCGCAACCCGCTTGAGTTAGCCTATGGCCTGACGGTACACAGGACCCAGGGTAGCGAGTTCGGCACGACCATCGTCGTTCTCACGAACCCCTGCTGGCTCCTTTCCCGCGAACTTCTGTACACGGCTCTGACCCGCCACCGGGACCGGTTGATAGTCCTCCATCAGGGCCCGCTTGTCGAGTACCGCGACTATGCGGGCGATGCGCACTCGGAGATCGCCCGGCGAATGACGAACCTGTTTGCGGATCCGCTGCCGCGCAAAGTGCCCGGTAGCGCTCAACCACGCTTTCTTGACGACGGGCTCATTCATCGAACCGAGCGCGATGACCTCGTGCGATCAAAGTCTGAGTTGGTGATTGCCGACAAGCTCCATGCCCGCGGTATCGACTACGCCTACGAGCAGCCCCTCGTGCTATCCAATGGTCGGACCCGCTATCCGGACTTCACCATCGCAGATCACGCACTGGGCGTGACCTTCTATTGGGAGCATCTCGGCATGCTAGACGACCCAGGCTACAAAGCCCGATGGGAGCAGAAGCGCGCCGAGTACCTAGAGTGCGGAATCGAGCCACACGAGGACGGTGGAGGGCCGGAAGGAACGCTGATCGAAACCCGCGACGAGCCGGGTGGGGGACTGAACGCAGCGGCGATAGCATCGGTGATCGACGGAGTGATCCTAGGTTGAACTGTGAGCTTCCTAGGCGAGGTGTCGATCAGGGCGCTCGTGGGCTGGCTGCATTGAGAGGCCTGCAGGAGCAAGGCCGCTTGGTTGGAGTCGTCGTGGTGCTGGACCAGAGGCGGGCTCGGAGGACGCTGGCCGTAGACGTAGAGTGCTAGCTCAGCGAGTCTAGAACTCGAACTCCAATAGCACGTCCGCACTCTGGCCGTCCACCGTGACGGTGAACCGGTTCATGCCGTGGCGGAAGTGCTCGGCCAGTTCCTGGAAGTCGACCTCGCCCAACCCGTCGGCGATGGTGATCTCGATCCGTCGGATCTCCTGGCCGTTGACCGCGGTGACGTGGCCCTCGTCGGTATCCGCCGCCAATCCGGTGAACAGGAGCGGCAGGCGGGCGAGCCGGACCTCGGGGTCGATGCTGTCGTACGGGATGCTGACTTCGAATCCGGGGATGTCGGCGCGGAGAACCGGGAGATCCAGGGGCGCTACGACGTCCACTTCGGCCGGAGCTGCGGTCTGCGCGTCGAAGATGACGCCGCGACTCAGGTGCGCCTGCTTGCCCTTGATGAGGATGAAGGGCCAGGCGATGACCTTGGCCAGGACAGCGGCGGTAACGAAACGGCCCCTGCCGGAGCGGTCGTAGCCGCCGGCGAGGCGGATCGAGGTGTCGTCCACCGCGGCGACCGTGTTCGCGTCGACCTCGAGCTTGCCCCGGATGCCGGCGATCTTGGCCCGCCGGGCCTTGCTGACTTCGGCCCAGACCACGGTGCCCGCCTCGATGACGACGCGGCCGTCGATGACGACGTCCTCGGCGACCCTGGCGCGGACGCGGTCTCCCGGCCGGACGAAGTTGCTTGACTTCTTCTTCGTCGAGAGGCTCTCGTCGAGGACGCAGTAGACGGTCGTTCCGGCTGGAATCCGCACCCTTTCGGCGATTCCGGCCGCCGGCAGAGCGGTGAGCAGGACGGCAACGATCGCCACTCGGAGGAGACGGTTCTGGTGCACGGTTGAGACCTCCCAGGTCGTGAGCGTGGGCAGTGGGTTCTACGCCGCCGGACGGCCCGCGGTTTCAGCGCTCGCCGTCAAACCCGGGATCGACTCGTACCGGCTGCCGGCTTGGCCGCCGGTGCGCCCGTGCGATACGGTGACGCCTTCCGCATGAGCTTGATCGTCTGGTCCTGGCTGTTCCTGGTCGTCTATCTGGGCGGCATGCTGGCGTTCGGCGTGATCGGCCGGAGCCGGGTTCAGGGCGCGGACGACTTCGCGACGGCCCGGGCGGCCTACGGTCCCTTCTTCCTCGCCCTCGCATTCGCTGCAACGACCGCGAGCGGGGCGACGTTCCTCGGTTTCCCGGGGCTCGCGTACGAGCACGGCACGGCGGCGCTGCTGTCGGCGGTCCTCTACCCGGCCGGCGTGTATCTGGGCGTGCTGATCTGCATGCGGCTGGTGGCGAACGCAGGGGACCGGTTCGGCTCGCGTTCGATCCCGGAGTTCCTGGGAGACCGGTACCAGTCGGACGGCATCCGCGTGATCGTCACCGTGGCGTCCCTGCTCCTGTTCTTCTACCTCGCCGGCCAGCTCCTGTCGGGCCTGGTCATGTTCGAGACGATGCTCGGCCTGTCGCCGGCCTGGGCGCTCGGGATCACGGCCGTCGTGCTGATGATCTACGTGTCCCTCGGCGGCGCCCACGCGGACATTCTCACGGACGGCGTGCAGGGCTTCCTGATGCTGGTGATCGGCGTGCTGGTCATCCTCCTGTTCGTCTTCGGCGCCGGTCTCGATGGCGGCTTGGGCTCGGTCATCTCCAGCATCCGGAGCCAGGACCCGAACCAGGTCGGCTGGATCAACCGCTCGACGCCGCTCTACCACTCCTGGTGGTCGCAGATGGCGGTGCTTCTCGCCCACATCCCGCTCGGGCTATTGCCGCACATCGGCAACAAGATCTGGGCCCTCAAGACCGGCCGGTCGCGTTTCACCTTCCTGCGCTTCGCTTCCGTGTTCGGCGTCACGCTGGGCATGCTCGGCCTCGGCGGCGCCCTGGCCCGGGCGGTGCTCGGCGGCCGTCTCTACGAGGAAGGGTCGACTCCGAACGAGGCTCTGCCGGCGCTGTTCATCGAGCTCTTCCCGGCCTGGCTGGCGGCGCTGATCGGCGTCGGCATCCTGTCGGCGGTCATGTCGACGGCGGACGGGCTGGTCGTGTCCTCGTCGCAGATCGTGGCGAACGACCTCTACCGCCGGACGATCGCGCCTCGCTTCCATTCCCATCTCAGCGAGGAGCAGCTCGACCGCCGGGTGCTGGCCATCAGCCGCTGGGCGACCGTGGGCGTCATGGTCGTCTGCGTGACGATGGCCTGGATGCTGATGGACATGAACATCGCCATCCTGGTGTGGACGGGCAATGGCGGCATGATGGCGGCGTTCGCGGGTCCGCTCGTGCTTGGCGCGCTCTGGAGCGGCGTGACGCGGACCGGTGCGTACACCGGACTGATCGTGGGCTTGAGTTCCTTCCTGATCCTGCACACCGGCGTCATCGATCCGGCCTGGTTCGAGGGCAGCTTCCTGCATCCGGTGTTCTCCTGGCTGCACGGGGAAGCGCCGAACCCGACCTCCTGCGCGGCGCTGGCCGGACTGTTCGCGATGGGCTGCACCGCGGCCGTGTCGCTGGCGACGAAACCGCTGCCCGCGGCCCACGTTGGGTCGCTGTTCCGGCGCGTGCCGGCGACCGACTGAGCGTCGGGGGCGGTAGTATCCGCCGCCGGAGGAACGAGATGCCGAGGATTGCGGAGGACGCGATGGACGTCCTGTTCCGGGACGCCCGCAGCCAGAACCGGTGGTTGCCGCGCGAGGTGCCGGTGGAGACCCTGCGGGAGCTCCACGACCTGATGAAGTGGGGGCCGACGAGCGCGAACTGCTGGCCGCAGCGGGTCGTCTTCACGGTCACCGAGGAGGCGAAGGAACGTCTGGCTTCGATCGCCATGCCGGGCAACCAGGACAAGATCCGGCAGGCGCCGGCGACCGCGATCCTGGGCTACGACCTGGCATTCTTCGACAGGATGGACGTTCTCTTCGCCCACAACCCGGGCATGGCCGAGATGTTCCGCAACGACGCGGAGCTCGCCGAGGTGACGGCGTTTCGCAACGCCACCCTGCAGGGGGCCTACTTCATGGTGGCCGCGCGCTCGCTCGGCCTCGACTGCGGCCCGATGTCAGGCTTCGACAACGCGAAGTGCGACGAGCTCTTCTTTCCCGGCACGACGGTTCGCTCGAACTTCCTCTGCTCGATCGGCTACGGCGATCCCGAGGGCCTGTTCGGGCGCCTGCCGCGGCCGGAGTTCGAGGACGTTTGCCGCGTCGAGTAGCTCATCGGCGCCAGAAGGCGGGCAACAGGATCGCCGCGACGGCGACGATCTCGAGCCGGCCCAGCCACATCAGGAAGATCAGCAGCAGCTTCTCCCAGCCGGCGAAGAAGGCGTAGTTGAGCGACGGGCCGGCCGCTCCCATCGCCGGGCCGACGTTCGACAGGCAGGCCAGGGAGGTCGACAGGGAGGTCACCATGTCGTTGCCCGCGATCGCGAGGGTGGCGGCGACGCCCAGCCACAGGAAGGCGAAGAGCGTCATGAAGCCGCCGAGGCTGCGCGCCACCTGGTCGCTGATCGTCCGCTTGCCGACCCAGAGCGCCAGTACGCGGCGCGGGTTGAACATGAGGTGGACCTCGCGCAGCGCCATCTTCAGCGTCATGACCAGCCGGCCGACCTTGACGCCGCCCGCGGTCGAGCCGGCGCAGCCGCCGACGAACATGGCGAGCAGCAGCAGGGTGCGCGACGTGTCGCTCCACGAGTCGTAGTCCCTGGTCGTGTAGCCGGTCGTCGTCATCAGGGAAACGGAGTTGAACGCGGCCTCCCGGAGCGCCTCCAGCAGCGGCAGGTCCGTGCTGCGCCAGCGGTCCAGTGTGACCAGCGCCACCAGCACGGCGGCGATCGAGGCGTAGGCGCGAAACTCGACGTCCTTGTAGAGCTGGCTGGGCCGTGAGCGGACCGCGAAGATCAGGGAGAAGTTGATGCCCGCGATCAGCATGAAGACGATGATCGTCCACTCGATGAAGGCGGAGTCGAAGGCGGCAACGCTCGCGTTGTAGGGAGCGAAGCCGCCGATCGAGACCGTCGTGAAGGCGTAGCAGAAGGCCTCGTACTGGGTGGCGCCGCCCGCGAGCAGAAGCAGGATGAGGATGATGGTCAGGCCGACGTAGATGCGCCATAGAACGGTCGCGGTCTTCTGCACCTGGGGCTGGAACATGTCCTGGGTCGGCCCCGGCACCTCCAGGCGGTAGAGCATGCGGGCGCCTGGTCCCAGGCTGGGGAACAGGGCGACGAACAGCAGCAGGATCCCCATGCCGCCCAGCCACTGGGTGAGGCCGCGCCAGAGCAGGATGCTGGGGCTCAGCAGCTCGATGTCGGTCAGGATCGAGGCGCCCGTTGTGGTGAACCCGGAGGCGGACTCGAACAGGGCGGAGGCCGGGTCCGCGATCTCGCCGCTCAACAGGTAGGGGAGAGCGCCGAAGAACGAGGCCAGGATGTAGGCGCCGACGACGACGAGGGTCGCTTCGCGGCGGTAGATCTTCTCGTGCGGTTTGCCCCACCAGTGGGCGGCCGCGCCGGCGGCCGCACAGACGATCAGCGACCCTCCGAGTGCTGCCGCGGGTCGTTGCTCACCGTGCCAGAGCGCGAACAGGAAGGGGATCAACTGCGCCCCGGCCAGCAGCAGGAGGAGCCGCCCGACGAGTCCGGAAACGGCGCGCAGGTTCATCCGGTGGGTGTGGGGCTGTTGGCGGCCTTAGGGAGCCGCAGCCTCGGGCAGCGCCAGGGCCAGCAGCTCGCCCTCGAAGTCCGTGCCGCTGAGCGCCATCACGATGTACTGGCGTCCTTCGTGCAGGTAGGTCATCGGCGCGCCGCTGACGCCGGCCGGCAGCTCCGTTTCCCAGACGACCTCACCGGTTCCCTTGTCGTAGGCCCTGAACTTGCGGCTCCCCGCGCCCTCGGGCTGGACGACCATGGCGTCCGAGCCATCGGCCAGGAACACCAGGGTCTTGGTCACCAGAGCCGACACGCGGCCCTGTTGCCCCAGAGGCGGCAGGTCGAGGTGGGCCAGGGCGGGGTGGTCGCGCGGGCCGTCGCCGTTGGGGACCATCCACAGGTGTTCGCCGGTGTCGAGGTCGATCGCGGTCAGCCGGCCGTAGGGCGGCTTGGTGATCGGCAGGCCGTTCGGCAGAGTCGCCCAGTGGTAGCCGTCGGCCTCGCTCAGGTTGACCCGGTAACGGAGGTTGGAACGCGCGGGGTCGGGAGGCGGGCGCAGGCCCAGGATCGCCGGCACGGTGACCGACGGTAGATAGAGCACGTTCGTCTCCGGATCGAGTGCGGCGCCGTTCCAGTTGCTGCCGCCGACTGCCCCGGGCACCTGAATGGTGGGCAGGGCGTCGGGGCCGTCCATCAGGGTGGGTGGCTGGAAGATCGGGCCGATCCGGTACTGCGAGACGTACTCGATCGCCATGGCGCGCAGTTCCGGCGTGAAGTCGATCAGGTCGTCGATGGCCAGTCCCTGGAGGTCGTAGGGGAGGGGCCAGGTCGGGTGCGGCTGCGTCGGCCAGGCCTGCTCGCCCGGCACCTCGGACGCCGGTACCGGTAGCTCGACGATCGGCCAGACCGGCTCGCCGGTTTCCCGATCGAAGACATAGAGGAACGCCTGCTTGGAAGGCTGCGCCAGCGCCTTGATCGGTTTGCCATCGACGACGATGTCCGCGAGCACGGGCGCCGCGGGGAAGTCATAGTCCCAGAGACCGTGGTGCACGGCCTGGAAGTGCCAGCGCCGCTCGCCGGTCCCGGCGTCGAGAGCGAGGATCGACTCGGCGAACAGACCCTTCCCCGGGCGGTGGCCTCCGTACCAGTCGTTGCTCGGCGTGCTCGTTGCCGCGTAGGCGATTCCCAGTTCCTGATCGCAACTGATCCAGGTCCAGACGTTGGCGGCGCCGGCCTCGGCCGCTTCGGGGCTGTCCCAGGTGTCGAATCCGAACTCGCCCGGTTCAGGGATGATGTTGAATCGCCAGCGCAGGGCTCCGGAGCGCGCGTCGTAGCCGCGGATCATCCCGGGCGGGTTCCTTCGTCGCGACCAGGCGTCGGCCGTCGATTCACCAACCACGATCACATCGCCGCACACGACGGGCGCCGAGGTCCAGAAGTACTGGCGGCGGGTCACCCCGTTGCCGACATCGAGCATGTCGGTGCGGCCGCCATCGCCGAAGTCAGGGTCGAGGGCGCCGGTGTCCGCGTCGAGGGCGGTCAGGCGGCCGTTGCCGGTGAAGAAGAGCCGGCGCCTCTCGCCGTCGTTCCAGGTCACGCCGCCGCGGACGGAGCCGCGGCCCATGTTCCGTGGCTCTTCGTCCTCGAACGGATCGAAGGTCCAGAGGATCTCGCCGCTGGCGGGGTCGAGAGCCGCCGCGCCCAGGCCGGTGGCGACCAGCACCCGTCCGTCGCGCATCATCGGCGTGTTCTGGAAGACGAAGGGCGGAATGACGCCCTGGTGGCGGGCGGCGATCCCGTAGTCGATCGACTTCCAGCGCCAGGCGACCTCGAGCTGGTGGACGTTGGTTCGGTCGATCTGGTCGAGTGGTGAGTACTTGCTGCTCCGGCTGTCCGCGGCGTAGTTGTGCCATTCGCCGGAGGGCTGGGCCTCGGTGGCGTTCGCCGAGGCCGGTCTCAGGTCCGCGGCAGTCTGGGCGTTGGCCGCGGCCGCGAGTCCGGCCGCGGTCAGCGCAGCGGCGCCGAGGCGCCGGCGGATCTCGGGGCGCGGGATCATCCGTTAGCGGGCGCCGTCGGGATCCGCCTGACCGCTCTCGGGCGGTGCGTCGTCTTCCTCGCTGCTCGGCGCGTCTTCCGAAGCCGCTGCGGCACGGGCTTCGGCCTCGAGTCGCTCCTTGATCTCGACTGCCGCCTGCGGGAGACGCTGGTTGCCGAGCGCCCGGCTGAGCGACTCCCGCCAGGTCAGGCGCTCGCCCGGCGTGCCGTCGGGGTTCGGCTTCGGATCGAGCCACTCAAGGGAGTAGAGGAAGCCGTCCATGCGGGAGACGGTGTCCTCGTACCACTTGTTCTTCTCCTCGCCCTCGCCGCGGCCGAAGTTGAAGAAGCCGTGGCCCTGGTCGTGGTAGCTGACGAAGTCGCATCGCGCCCGGTGCTTCCGCAGGCCGCGGCAGAACCGGTCTGCCGTGCTGTGGGGCACTGTCTCGTCCGCCTGGCCGTGGAAGAGGATGGTGGGCGGCAGGCCTTCCCGCAGGTGGTGGTAGGGGGACATCGACTCGGGCGG
The DNA here is from genome assembly GCA_965116955.1 of Thermoanaerobaculia bacterium. Classification (GTDB taxonomy): domain Bacteria; phylum Acidobacteriota; class Thermoanaerobaculia; order Multivoradales; family Multivoraceae; genus Multivorans. The sequence goes on from OZ220742.1 coordinate 2,135,575, forward strand.
CGCCCCGAAACGCTCGGTGAGGGCCTCGAAACGCTCCCGTTCCTCTTCCGTGGGCATGGGGTCGCCATCGACCGGCGCCAGGACCGTAGCCGGGTTGAACAGGACAAGGGCGTTGGGCACGGGGCTCACGCCGTCGGGATCGGGGTCGTGAGCCGGCAGCGTCGCGGTTGCGGCCGCCAGATGGCCCCCGGCCGAACCCCCGCCGGCGGCGATGCGGTCGGAGTCGATGCCGAGCCGGTCCGCGTTCGCGCGCAGCCAGCGGACCGCGCTCTTGGCGTCCTTGACGCATTCATCCGCCGTTACGCCGTGCCGGCTGGCTACGCGATAGTCGGCGACGGCGGCGACCATGCCCCTCTCCGCCAGGTACCGGCAGTGCGGCAGGAATTGCTGCGGGGAACCCGCACGCCAGCCACCTCCGAAGAAGAAGACGATCGCGGGCCGCCGGTCGTCCGCCGTGTGACCGTCGGGGTTGCACAGGTACATCCTGAGTTCGACGTCGCCGACCGTCCGGTAGACCTCGGAGGTCGTGCCCTCCATCTCCGGTGGGTAGGGCCGCTGCGCTTCGAGGGAGTCGGGGCCGACGGCCAGAAGCAGGGCCATGGCGGCTAGCGCGGTAGCGACCCCACGCAGGCATCGGCTGGGACGGACGATTCTCAGGCAGGTCATCGGCACCTCTCGGGAAGAACTAAGGGAGTCTACCGGGGCTAGCGGGCCGTTTCGCGGACGCCTTCCGTTTGCTCCCCGTCGTCGGTGCTCTCGTCCGGACTGCCGCGGACCCAGACCAGGCGGTACACGTCGAGGGGCCGCAGTTCGGCCTCCAGGCCCTGACGGACCAGGTTGGAGGAACCTGGACGGGCAACGAAGGCGCCGCGCTCGAGGAAGGCGAAGACGCGCTCGCGATCCTTGCAGGCATCGTCCTGCTTGTCGCAGCCGAAGTCGCTGCCGTCCGTGTCGAGCAGGAAGAGGAGCGGATCCGGCGACACGAACCGGCCGTCGAGGCTGCGGTACGCGCGCCAGAGATCGAGGGAGGGGATCGTCCAGCCGTCTCCGGATTCGGCGAAGCCGACCGCCTCGACCACGGGACCGTCCGGCACGGCGGTAACGGCGCCCGGGAACGGATCGAAGACCCGGCGCGAGAGTTCCTGCAGCGTGAAGGCGTCGTCGTCGGGAACCTCGAAGATCTCCAGGAGCGGCGCGCCGGCGTCCACGATCCGCTCGATCAGCTCGATCTCGATGTCGCGGAGAACAGGCTGGCCCGCCGGCGGTCGCTCGGCGGGCGTGGGCGGCGTCGTGGACGGCGCCAGCTCCCGCGGCGGTGTGACGAGCGTCGATTCCGGCAGTTCATCGCCGTGGGCCGCGCCGAACAGAGCCCGCAGGCACTCGAAGCGGCGGCCGGGGTTCTCGTCCATGTAGCGCCACAGCCCAGCCACCCGTCGCTGGTATCGGACGGCATCGGCGGCGAAGTCGCGCAGGCCGCGCTCGACCGTGTCGGACTCGCCGGCCGTGGCCTGCGTTCCACCGTCGAACACGAGCTCCAGGGAGACGGTTTGCGGCGGCGGCCGCTCCTGGTCGGGCAGGCGCCGCTCGTTGTCCCAGACGGCGAGAGATGGACGGATCGGCGTGTTGGCGAAGAACTCCTGGAGTTCGGCATCCGGGTTCCCGACCAGCGCCCAGCGGCGATAACTCGTCAGCTCCCTGCCCGCTCGCTCCCACTCGGCGCCGTCGGCCAGCGGCTCGTAGAGGCGGTCGAACCGCAGATGCCAGACGTCGTAGCCGTTCATCAGGGCCTCGGTCCGGTCGTTCAACCGGCGCTCGATCAGTGCGTTGCCTTCGGGAACCTTGTGTCGGTGGATCGAGACCTCAGCCTCCAACTTCACGTAACCGCTGGTGTCGGCCGGCTCGGTGACCTCGCCCTCGGCCGGCTCCTGATCGTCAGCCGACGGTGGGAAGAACTCGAGGTGCAGGGTTTCAGCGACCGGGTCGTCGGTGCAACCGGCTAGCGCGAGAGCGAGCACCGCCGCAGTCGCTCCGGGGAGAGCGCGACGGATCGCGGCTCCACGCGCGTGGGACGGGCGGCTGGCGACCATGGTCCTAGTTTGCAACACGCGTAGGATCGACCGTCTTCCCCGCGGACTCTCACCGACCGATGAACCTGTACGCCCTACTCTACGAGCGTTTCGAGGCGGCGCTCGATCGTCCGAGTCTGATGCCGCACGGCGCCGCGGCCGGACCGGGAGACTCGGCGTGGACGTATCGCGATCTGGATGTCGCTTCGGCCCGATTGGCCGGGGCGCTGCGCCTGCGCGGCGTCGAGCCCGGGGACCGGGTGCTGGTGCAGGTGCCGAAGTCGGTTGAGGCGGTGGCGCTGTACCTCGGCGTACTCCGCTGCGGCGGGGTCTACGTGCCGCTGAACACGGCCTACACGGAGCGGGAGGTGGCCTTCTTCGTGTCCGACGCGTCGCCGCGCGTCGTCGTCCGCGGCGCGGCTGGCGTAGGCGAGCCGGGCTCCGGGGAAGGGCCGGGCGTCATCGGCATCGACGCGTTGTGGCAGGAGGCGCGGTCCCTGGATCCCGATCAGGCGATCGAAACGCGGGACGACGACGACCTGGCGGCCATCTGCTACACGTCCGGTACGACCGGGCGCTCCAAGGGCGCGATGATCACGCACCGGAACCTGACCTCGAACGCCCTGGCGCTGCACCGGATCTGGGGCTTCGAGCCTGGTGACGTACTGCTTCACGCCTTGCCGATCTTCCATGTCCACGGGCTGTTCGTGGCCCTGCACACCGCTTTCCTGAACGCCTCGAGTGTGCTCTTCCTGCCGCGGTTCGACGCCGCGGAAGTACGCCGGCTGCTGCCGGAGGCGACGGTGCTGATGGGTGTGCCGACCTTCTACTCGCGTCTGCTGGCCGAGCCCGGCTTCGGGAGCGCGGACTGCGAGAGCATCCGGCTGTTCGTGTCTGGCTCGGCGCCCTTGACGGAGGCCGTCTTCAAGGATTTCGAGGCTCGCACCGGTCATCGGATCCTGGAGCGCTACGGCATGACGGAAGCCGGGATGATCACCTCGAACCCGCTCGACGGGGAGCGCGTCGCGGGGACGGTCGGCTTCCCGCTGCCGGACGTCGAGGTGCGGGCCGTGGGTGAGGACGGCGCCGAGCTGCCGGCGGGCGAGGTGGGCACCCTGGAGATCCGCGGCCCGAACCTGTTCGCCGGCTACTGGGGTTTGCCGGACAAGACCGCGGAGGAGATGCGCGGCGACGGTTTCTTCGTGACCGGCGACCTCGCGAGCGTCGACGACGAGGGGCGCGTGACCCTCGTTGGTCGCGGCAAGGATCTGATCATCGCCGGGGGCTTCAACGTCTACCCCAAGGAGGTCGAAGACCGGCTCGACGAAGTAGCGGGTGTAGCGGAGTCGGCGGTGATCGGCGCTCCGCATGCCGACCTGGGCGAAGGCGTGGTCGCCGTGCTCGTCGTTGAAGGTGCGCCGGTCGAAGACGATACGCTCCGCTCCGCGCTCGATGCGGGGCTCGCGCGCTACAAGCACCCGCGCCGGTTCTACTGGGTCGACGAACTGCCGCGCAACGCGATGGGGAAGGTGCAGAAGAACGTGCTGCGAGAACGGTACCGCGACGCATACGACGGATGAAGGAGAGGGCTCAATGACGCAGACAGACAGGAAACTCGACGGCAAGGTCGCCCTGGTCACCGGAGCGAGCCGCGGCATCGGCAAGGCGATCGCCAAGCTGTTCGCCGAGCACGGAGCGCGGGTCGCCTGCACGGCGCGCACGCTGTCCGAGGGCGGGCACTATCTCGGCGGCTCGCTCGAGGAAACGATCGAGGAGATCCGGGCCGCAGGCGGCGACGCGACCGCCTTCGCCTGCGATGTCTCGGAGTACCCCAACTGCGAGCGGCTGGTGAACGAGGTACGGGACGCCCTCGGACCGGTCGAGGTGCTGATCAACAACGCCGCCCTGACCTACTTCATCCCGGTCGTCGACTTCCCGATCAACAAGTGGCACCGCTCGACGGCGGTCAACTTCCACGCGCCGTTCTATCTCTCGAAGCTCGTGCTGCCGGAGATGATCGAGCGTGGCGCGGGCAGCATCGTCAACGTTTCGTCGGGCGCCGCGATCGGTCCCGGCCGCGGTCCCTACAAGGGCCCGCAGTTCGCGGGCGGTTCGCTCTACGGCGCCGAGAAGGCGGCGCTGGAGCGCTTCACCCAGGGCCTGGCCTCGGAGGTCTACGAGCACGGCGTCTCGGTGACCTGCTACAGCCCGTCCCAGATCGTGCCCACGCCCGGCGTCGTCCACCACCGGCTGATGGAAGGACGCGACCCGAACGAGGCCGAGACGGTCGAGATCATGGCGCAGGCGGCGTTGCTGCTCGCCACCGAGCCGCTCGACCGGGTCACCGGCCGGGTCACCTACAGCCAGGCGATCCTGGAGGAGTTCGGCTGGATCGAGAAGGGGCGCGGACTCGGCACGGAGCGCCAGGGCTCCGGCTACAGCATGATCTGAGGGTTACGGTCCGCTCTCGTCCTTCACGGGCTTGCCGGCGGCGATCCACTCCTTCTCGAGCTGGCGCGCTCCCCTGAGCTGCCCCAGCATCGAGTAGTTGCCCTCGTGACAGGCGTACTCGTAGTTGTACTGGTCTGTCTTCGGCCAGGGCATCTCGCCGCCGTAGGACGCCGTGTACTCCTCGTCCTCGACCTCGAACTGGTAGAGCAGCGACTTGCCGTCGATCGGGCTGAAGCGCTCGGTCACCTTCATTGCGCCTCGGGGCACGCCGGCCGACTCCCGGCCGTGGAACATCTGCGGCGCCGCTTCACGTCGGAAGTTCGTCGTCTCGACGACCAGGGTGTCGCCCTCCCAGCGGCCGATCGAGTCGCCGGAGTAGGACGCGTACGTCGCGGGCGAATGCTCCGCGTCGATTCGGACGACCCGGGTCCAGTGCATCCACTCGATGTGGATCATCAAGTAGTCGTCGGTCTGCACCAGGGTCTTCAGGTTGTTGTAGGAGATCGTGCGGATCGGGATCGAGGCGCCGGGCTGGTAGATGCAGCGCACGCCGAGGACCATCGTCTCAGGGCTGTCGAAGGGGGTGTCGCCGGACTCCAGCCACCAGGCGGTGCCGTCGTCGTTCATCCAGATGAACCGGGGCAATGCCCCGCGGTTCTTCTGGGCTTCTTCCGTCAGCGGCGGCATCCGGCCGTTCGGCGGGTTCGTCAGGATCGACGTGCGGTACTTGCCGTCGATTTTGAACATCGTGTGGCCGGGATCGAACCAGGCGTAGTTGTAGCTCTGCCGGTCGATGAAGGCGCCCTTCTCCGGCGGTGGCCGATCAGGCGCACTGGCGGCGTCGCCGTCCAGGACGCGCTGCCGCTGGTTGGCTTCGACTTCGGCCGCCTCCTCGGGACTGAGGACGAGTTCCTCGCCTCGCTCGGGCCGGCGCTCGAAAGGCGTCAGCGAGCGGATGTCGTAGCGGCCGGTGAAGTCGGGCTTGCCGCTTCGGGTCCGGGGGATGTCGTCGGCGACCGCGAGGGCGGCGCCGGCGCCCCACACGAGCAGTGCGCAGATGAGAGCGAGGGTCTTCCGCATCTCCGTTCTCCTTGCTTGTTTTCCTGAGCCTACCCGGAGCTCTCGCCTACCCAGAACGGGCTGGACCAGGCCATGCTGCCGTCGATCTGCCGCACGCGAAGGTAGTAGTAGTCGCCGGACTCGACTTCGCCCTGGTCGGTGAAGGTGAACTCCTGGTCGAGAGCGCGCCCCTCGGTCACGATCTGAGCGGAGAGCGCGTCCGTGTGCTCGAGCACGCGGTACTCGTGACGCTCGATCTGGCCCTTCAGGTCGCCCAGGCGGAAGCGGACCATGTTGGCGGGCAACTCCTGGGGCACGCGGACATAGCCACCCGAGCCGCGGGACTCGGTCGTGGTCTCCATCTCGACGGTGATCACGGTGTCCGGGCCGGCGCCTCGCAGCTCCAGAAGCAGCGACTTCGGGCGTCCGCGGGTGGGGAAGTCGAAGTCGATCCGGTTGCGGTCTTCCGCGTCGCGGGCCACGCGGTAGGTCGCGGGTTGCGTAAACCAGGGATCGTCGTAGTCGACCAGTTCCGCCCCGGCGACGTGGATCGCCCCCTTCCAGGGTCGCCCGCCCCGCGGAGGTGTGCGCTCGCCGTGGATCTCGGTCGACGACTCGAAGGTGATCTGCACGCGTGCCTCTTCGGAGAGCGCGCTCTCCAGGTATCTCCGCGTATAGACGATCGTCCCGTTCCTGATCACGTCGATCGCGTCGATGGGCGCCGTGCCGTGGACCCGGCAGTCGATGCGCCGCACCGTAGCGTCCGCTTGGCGGGTGCCCATGCGGGCGCCGTTGAGCGTCGCTTCGAGGATGATGCGCTCGCCGGTCGTCGAGTAGGCCGCCCGGTCGCGGAGCGCGCTGAAGATCGCGTCCGCGTTGTTCTCGGGCGCGTACACGGCGGCCAGACCGCCCAGTTGCCGGTTGCCGGCCCCGGAGTAGCCGGGGTGGCCGTTGTGGTTGTCGGAGGCGCCGATGAAGCCGACCTCGAAGCCGTTCTGCAGGTACTTGTTGCCGAACCAGTCGAAGGTGCCGTGGCCGGACTGGATCTCGACCAGCCGCCCCAGGTCGGAGTCGCTGTTCGTCCAGTCGCCGGGCTGATGGGCGTGAGGGATGACCAGCACGTCGTCCGTGCTGTTCTGCTCGCGCAGCCCCTCGTAGAGTTCGTCCAGGAGGGGCGCCTTCTGGTTCGGGACGCGGCTCCGGCCGGGCGTGTCGCGGAAGAACACGTTGTGGTGGCCGCCGAGCGGCGACCGGGAGGTCCACTCGAAGCCCAGGATCGTCGTGAACTCGCCTTCGATCCGGTACTCCTCGACCAGTTCCTGCAGCTTGCGCCACTCGCTGTCGTCCATCCAGATGTCGTGCTCGGACAGGCTCAGGAAGTCCAGGCGGGCCACGTCCCGCCCGAAGCGGTAGTAGCCATCCGGCGAGCCTTGGCCTTCGGCAAAGGCGGTGTGGCCGTGGGTCTCGCCCCAGTAGACGCGGGTTTCCGGGGCATCCTCGACGCGGACGGGATTGCTGGTCGCCCGGATCGATCCGTCCTCGTTCTGTACGGCGAAGCGATAGACCCCGGGTTCGCTGAGGCTCACGTTCTCGAGCAGCGAGATTGCCGGACTGCCGGCGTCGATCGTCCGGAAGGGCTCGCCGTCCAGCAGCACCTCGAGCGCGGGCATGACGCCGGATGACGGGTTCTTCATCCGGTCCTCGCCGCGTATGGCCAGCGTGAAGGGCTCGCCGGGCGCGACGATGGAGGGTGCGATGGCGTTGACGTAACGCACTTCGTCCCGGCCCAGGACCTCGAACGACGGCCAGGCCGGTCGGAACAAGTCGCCCGTTCCCTCGATGTCGGCGTAGACATGCAGGATCACCTGGTCGTTGGAGGTTTCCTGCAGCGTGAAGCCGGGCCCGCCGCTAGAGGTGTCGCCATAGGTGATCGTGATCGTGTCGCCTTGTGCGAGAGCCGTGCCGCCGAGGCGAAACTGCAGCACGGTCCGCGGCACGCCGGGGCGAATCTGGCCGAGTCCGGCCCTGAAGTGCATGCCCAACCATTCGCCCCAGGGCTCGCCGGAGGTCAGCGTCGCGTCCGGATTCGAGCTCTCGACGGTGACGTAGTTCGGGCCAGTGGGATCCTCGGCCTGAATCCCTCCCCTCCGTGCAGCCCGCACCAGGAGGCCGCCACCCTCCGCCATGCCCAGCGAGCCCACCGTGTAGGTCAACTGGATCGTGACCTGGTCACCGGCGCGGAACGGCCCTGGCGGGTCGAGCGTCAGCGAGCCGACCGCCCCGGGGTGTTCGTCCTTGATCTGGAACTCCCGGGTGTAGAGCCGGATGAACTCGGAGATCCTCGGCACCGGGAGGGTCGCTCCGCCCCCCAAACCCCGAAGTGAGCGGTTCGCATTCGCGAGAAGCTGGGGGAAGACGTCGGGGATCGGCCCGCCGGTGAGGGAGTAAGCGTTCGCCCACTGCCACAGGGTGTCGAGGCGGTCACTCAGGACGGCGACGTCTTCGGTTGCCTCGGGCGCCTCCAGCTTCAGCGTTTCCACGCGCTGCCGGAGGTCAGCGCTCAGGTAGTCGCCCGAGTCGTCGGTTGTGCAGCCGGAGGTGACAAGAGTCAGGACGAGCGGACAGAGGATCGCCAGACGGTCTGTGGCGTGGGGTCGATGCAACATGGCGAAGCCTCCCGGATGGTTACAGGTCGATTCTGACCCAGACCGTGCTCTACGGGTAGGGCGTGATCACGCCACAGGCCGCTCGTGAACCGCCGGCGCAGCCCGCGGCCTCCCCTTCGGGGCAGTAAGTGTCGGGATTCGTGTGGATGATGAAGGCGCTGCCGTCTTCGTCGAACACGGAGAGCGGACCGTCGGACAGGGTCACCCGCGTAGTAGTCACCATGTGGTAGCCGCGGCCCTGGCGGTCCAGGGTCATGTTCGTCAGGTCACCGGCGTGGAAGGGGTGGTTACCGTCCGGGCTGGTGTTCGAGTTGGGGCCGGGGTCGAAGTGCCCGCCCGCGGTGCCGCATGGATTGCACGACGCGGTTTCGTGGATGTGGACCGCATGCTTGCCTCGCGTGATGCCGGTGTTGGCGTACAGGCGGAGATAGATGTCGACCGCCTTGACGCCCTCTTCGGAAGGCCGCTCCTGCAGATACCCGAAGCCCACGCGGTTCGTCGGAATGTCGCAACTGTAGAGGACCGCCCGACCCGCGGCCGGCGCACCGTCCGTGGCGGCGGCGAAGTCTTCTTCAGGGACCTGGGCGGATGCCATCGTGGTGGCGCCAAGCGAGAGCAGGGCGAAGGCGGCGAGACAAAGGGTCGTGGTCCTGGGGCTGTTGGTGGGCATTGGTTTTGGGGCTCCTTTCGTAGATGTCAAGGCGATCGGGTCAAGAGGTCGATTCTGAGAGTAGCGGCGGGTGCTCGGTTGGACCGGCCGGCTCCTCGCGGTCGTCGCGAGTCATCCTGTCGACCGTGGTCGCGGCGCCCATGTGGCAGACGACGTTGGCGGCGGAGCGGAAGACGTCGGGGACGCGGTCGATCCCCAGCAGGATGGCGAGTCCCGCCAGGGGCACGCCGACCACGTCCAGGGCCGGCGCCAGCGACACGATGCTGGCGCTGGGCACCGGAGCGACCGTCATCGCGGCGAGGAAGATGGCCAGGACCGCCGCGGCGATCATTCCCGCGTCGAGCGGCACGCCGTACATGGCGGCCAGGAAGACGAGCGACGCGCTCTGGAACAGCGCGCTGCCGGGACGGTTGATCGACGCCGCCAGCGGCAGGATCAGCGTGTACTTGCGTTCGGACAGGCCGAGCTTCTTCGCCTCCTGCAGCATCATCGGCAGCGTCCCCACGGACGTCGTCGTGGTGAAGCCGACGGTGTAGGTGCCGACGGTCGCCGGGATGAAGCGCCAGGGCGGTACGCCGCCGAGGAACCAGACCAGGGGCAGGAGAACGAGGCCCTTCAGGATGAAGAGGCCCACCACGACGGCGACGATGAAGACGGCGAGGTTCTGCAGCATCGCCGTCCCGGTCTTCGCGATGACCGGCGCCGCGAGGCCGAAGACGCCCACCGGCGCCGTCCACAGGATCCAGCTCATCAGCTTGGTCAGAGCGTCGCCCAGGGCCTCCGCGAACGACGTCAGCGTCCGCTGCTTCTCGCTCGGCAGGGCGGTCGTCGCCGCGGCCAGGAGGACGATGAAGATGAGCAGCGAGAGCAGGGAGCCGTCAGCGGCGACCTGGACCGGATTCCGGGGGACCAGATTGACCAGGAAGTCGACGATGCCCACACCGGCAGGTTCCAGCTCCGCCGTAGGCGTAGGCGGCGGCACGGGCGCGGTGAAGGTGAGGGCGAAACCCATCACCCCCATCCCGATCAGGATCGCCGGCAGCGTCGTCACCCAGAAGAAGCCCACCGCCAGTCCCCCCAGCCGGCCGAGCTTCCGCAGGTCGCCGATCCGCCCCACGCCGACGAAGACGACCGCCGCCACCAGTGGGATGACGACCATCTGGATCGCGCGCAGGAAGACCTGGCCGAGCGGCTCGACGGCCTCTGCGGCCCACAGCAGCGCGGGCGAACCCGTCGCCGACGCGGCGATGCCGAGGCCCAGGCCGAGCGCCAGACCGATGAGAATGGCGCGTGTGTTCACGCTCTCACGGGGCCCCGGCCTGATCGTACGCCCGCCTGAACACCACCTCGGACATCCACCGCTTGAAGCCGTCGTCGTCCATGAACTGCTTGAACAGTTCGGTGTCGTCCTTCATCACGTTCTGCATCACACGGAGCAGCGCACGGTCGTGCTCGATGCGGGTGTTCTCCCGGTCGGAGTTCCGGCGGGCGTTGCGGAAGGCCGTGTCCGAGGCGACCCTGGCGGGGATGTCGAACGCGATCATCCGCTGCACGCGGTCTTCGTCCGCCCATTCGATGCCGCCGAAGTGGTCGTTGAACGCCTTGATGATGTTCGAGAGGTGGTCCAGGTCGGATTCCGGCCGGTAGCCGCCGCCGGCGGGGGGCGTCGGATCGACCTCGGCGTCCTCGTCGGGCAGGAGGATCTTCTGCATCGCCTGCTTCTCGGCCCGGTAGCTGTCCATGTCGACCGCGTCGAGGATGCCCCGCGCCAAGTCCTCCTCTCTCGGCGCCGGAAGCTTCGGGATCAGGAAGTTCAGGAAGATCGACCGCTTCTCCCAGGCGGCGCTTGAGAACGGGAGGATCGAGGAGAGGAAGCCGTAGGCGCGCACGAACGCCTTCGCCTTGCCCTTGAAGTCGACCTGCCCATCCTCGTCGAGTTCGCTCAGGTAGACCGCGACGCACTGGTCGAGGATCGGGTCGAGCCGGTCGCGCTCGGCGCCGTCGAGATAACGCTCGACGAATAGGTCGATCTGCTCCGCCGAACAGACCTGAGCCGCGTCGAGGTCGGCCTGCAGGTCGTGCAGCCGGTCGGGGTCCGTCTCGTCGGCGAGGATCGTGCCGCGGTAGTAGTTCGCGAACGAGTCGCGGATGATCTCCGTGTCGTTCAGGAAGTCCAGCACGAAGACGTCGTGCTTGCCGGGATGCGCCCGGTTGAGCCGCGACAGGGTTTGCACGGCCTTGATGCCGGCGAGCGTCTTGTCGACGTACATCGTGTGTAGCAGCGGTTCGTCGTAGCCGGTCTGGAACTTGTCCGCGCAGACCAGGAGCCGGTAGGGATGTTCCTGGATCTTCGTCGCGATCTGCCTGGACGGGAAGCCGTTGAGCGAGGCTTCCGTGACCTTCGCGCCTCCGTGTTCGTGCTCGCCCGAGAAGGCGACGATGGCCCGGTACGGGCTCTTCCTCCCCTCCAGGCAGTCGCGCATGGCGTGGAAGTACTGGATCGCGCGCTGGACGCCGTTCGTGACCACCATGGCCCTCGCCTCGCCGTCGACCTTCCGCGGCGCGGCGACCTGATCGTGGAAGTGGTCGACCATGATCTCGGCCTTCAGCCGGATGGCGTGGTCGTGCCCTTCGACGAAGCGCCGCAGTTTCCGCTGCGCCTTCTTGGCGTCGAACTCCGGGTCGTCCTCGACGCTCTTTGCGAGCCGGTAGTAGCTCCTGACCGGCGTGTAGTGCTTCAGCACGTCGAGAATGAAGCCCTCCTCGATCGCCTGCTTCATCGAGTAGGTGTGGAATGCGCGCCGCTTGACGGTGCCGTCGGGTTGCCGTTCGGGAACGCCGAAGAACTCCAGCGTCTTGTTCTTGGGGGTGGCGGTGAAGGCGAAGTAGCTGGCGTTCGGCAGCAGCTTGCGCGACTCCATCAGGCGGTTGATCTGGTCCTCATACGTCTCCTCCTCGCCGCGGGCTCCGGCCTCGGAGAGAGCGCCCGAAACCGCGGCGCTCGTCCGGCCGCCCTGGCTGGAGTGGGCCTCGTCGATGACGATCGCGAACCGGCGTCCGCGCTGTTCGTCGCCGATGGCGTCCAGGACGTGGGGGAACTTCTGGATCGTCGTGATGACGATCTTCTTGCCGCCCTCGAGGAACTGGCGGAGGTCCGCCGAGCTGTCGGCGTGGCCTACGGTTGCCGCGACCTGGGCGTACTGCTTGATCGTGTCCTTGATCTGGCGGTCGAGGATGACGCGGTCGGTGACGACGACGATGGAGTCGAAGACCGTGGCGCCGCTCCTCTCCAGTCCGATCAGCCGGTGGGCCAGCCAGGCGATCGAGTAGCTCTTGCCGCTGCCGGCCGAGTGCTGGATCAGGTAGCGCCTGCCGGCGCCGTGCTTGGCCGCGTCGGCCAGGAGCCGACGGACGACGTCGAGCTGGTGGTGGCGCGGCCAGATCTGGGTCTTCTTCGTCCGGCCCGTCTTTTCGTCCTTCGACTCGACGATCTGGGCGTAGTTCTCGATGATCTCCGTCAGGCTCTCGCGAGTCAGAATCTCGCGCCACAGGTAGTCCGCGGCCAGACCGTCCGGGTTGGGCGGATTGCCGGCGCCGTCGTTCCATCCCCGGTTGAACGGCAGGAACCAGGACGCCTTGCCGCGCAAGTGGGTGCAGAAGCGGACCTCCCGCTCGTCCGCCGCGAAGTGGACGATGCAGCGGCCGAACTCGAACAGCTTCTCCCGCGGGTTGCGGTCCTTCCGGTACTGCTCCACGGCATCGCTGACCGTCTGCTTGGTCAGGCTGTTCTTCAGTTCGAACGTGATGATCGGCAGCCCGTTGACGAATAGCGCCAGGTCGAGTGCCAGTTGCGCTTGGTCTCCGCTGTAGCGGAGCTGCCGCGTGACGGTGAAGCGGTTCAGGTCGAAGCGTTGTTGCGCGACCTCGTTGCCCACCGATGGCGCGCCGTAGAACAGCTCCAAGTCGTGCGCGCCGTGCCCGAGGCCCTTCCGCAGCACGTCGATGGTGCCCCGCTTTGCGATCGCGCCCTGCAACCGGGCGAGGAACTTCCGCCGCACCGGCCCGTCCTCGCCCAGGGCCAGGCCGTCCGCCGCGTCGGGCTGGGTGGCGCGGAGGAATGCGGAGAGCTGGGCGAGGTCGACGCAGTAGTTCCGGTCGTAGTCACGGGGGTCGCTGGCGGTCCAGCCGACGGAGGCGGGGCTCGGCTCAGCCGGCTGGGGAAGTACGCCGGGCTTCGGTGGGTCGCAGGGGTGGCCGGTTAGGGCCGTGCAGATGAGACGCTCGAGGCCGCGTTCGGAGGTGTCGGTGGTCACGTCGCGTCCGAAGACTCGGCAGGCGGCTGGCCTTCCTTCTCCGCGGCCACCCTGGCTTCGGCTCGGGCCCGGTCCCGGTCGTAGATGGCTTCGCGCGGGAGACGGTCGGAGGCGCTGAAGCCCGGGCTGGTCCTACGGATGTCCTCGATCACTTCACTGAGCTTGCGCACGCGCCGTTCCCGCTCCGTGTCGGCCCGTGGCCGGTCGCGGTCGTCAGACTCCGAGCGGGGCAGGTTCTCCGCCATGTCGAGGCCGACTTCCCGTCTCTTGAAGTCCTTTGCCACCTCGCGCCACCGCCGGCTCTCTTCAGTTGGTTCGCGGTTCGCCTTGGAGGTGTTGGTGGTCATGCCGTGCCTTGAGATCTCTGACGGTGTTACACGGCGAAGCAGAAGTCGTGCTCTTCGATGCGGGAGACCTTCGCACCCCTAAACGTGTTCGCCTGCGTTCGGCTGACTTCGGTCGTCACACCGTCGTCGAGCAACCGGACGTCGCGGCCGAGCCCGGTAGTCATCGCTTTCAGCAAGCCGGTTTTCAGTTCGGCCTTCTCCAGTTGGCGCCCGCCGATCCGAATGACGATGCGCGCCTGTTCGGCCAGGAGCGGACCCAAGCCCTCCATCGACTCTCGGAGGAAGGTCCAGTAGTTCTCCTTGTTGTAGTGCCGATCGTCTCGCCTGCCGCTGGGTACCGCCGGCTCGCCGCCGAGGAACCACAGCCGCAGCCACTGGTCCTCCCGGTAGTTCGTCGTGTCGAGATAGGGCGGCGAGGTGATCACGTCGGTGACTTGGCCGGCGAGATCGGGAAAGACCTTCGCTGCCCGCCGCGCGTCGGCCTCGACAATCTCTGCGCGGCCTGCAGGTGGCGGCGTCCTGAACCGGTAGTCGAGCCACCGCTTGAGGATGGCGAAGGCGTCTCGCGGCGGCGGCTCGTGGTCCTTGTCCTTCCACCATCGGACCGAGTACTCGGGCTTGGTGCTGATCGTGCGGGGCATGCGGTTGCTGAGGTAGTTCGGCGACTTGTGGGACTCGCCGTGCAGTGCGCAAAGGCAGAGTGTGGCGATGAACCGGTCGTCCTTCCGGTTCCGCCAGTCGAGGACGGACCGCAGATACCGCACCTGCAGGAGAGTGTCCGAGTGGAAACAGAGGCCGAAGAACTCGTCGAGGTTGCCCTGCCAGCCGGCGTCGTCTGGTTCAGAAAGGCCGGCCTCCAGCTCCTTGAGACGCTCCTTCACCTCGGCGCATGAAGGCGGATCGGCCTTCGCTCCAGAGATGGAGACCGCTACCGGATGGACGTCGGTACCGGCTGCTTCCCGCCCTTGAAGCAGCGCCTGGAACACCGTCGTGCCCCGACCGCAGAACGGGTCGAACACGACGCCGTCGTGCTTGCTCGCGGTGAGGTGCTTCTCGACGAACGTCTCCGGGAACATCGCGAAGTACGGGCAGATCGAGTGGAAGCGATGTCTCAAGCTGCTTCCCTCGCTTGGCTGCGGTAACTGGCGACCCAGGACGCGACCTCGGGGAGCCGGTCGTAGGCTTCGATTGGGACGCCGGCCCGAGCCAGTTGCTCTGCCTCGGCGACTCGACGCGGCACCCGCAGCCGGTGGAGCACGTTGCCCATTGTGCGGACGCGGTCGACGAACTTCTCGTTGCCGACGGCGAACGGCACGATCATGTACGGGATGAAGTCGGTTGCCGGTTGTCTCCGGAACCACCGGCTCCTGAAGGGTCCTAGTTGGCCTCTCAGAGACTTCGTCCAGGCGTTCGCTCCGGTAGCGACCTGGGCGGCGGCAAGGAGGAAACCGGGCAGTTTGTCGCTGTGGATCCGGGCCGCGAACACGTCGATCTGGTCGTCTTTCGGCCGTTCGGGAGCGCCGGCCTGCGCTTCGACGCGCCCGTCCCCAAGCTCCTGCCAGATTTGGTTGAGTCTGGGAAGAAAGCCCGACCCGTCGATTCTCGGGAAGCCGAAGGACCATGCCTGGCCCTGCACTTCAGCGGCCAGAGCAGCCGTGGCCACGTACTGGAAGTACTCACGCAGTTGGCGTGCGTCGTTCTCGCTCGGATGCATCCGGGTCTCGCCCAGCACGGGCGATACGGCGCGCAGGTGGGAGAGTATGAGGCTCAGGATGTAGCTGGAATGCCCCAAGGACCCTTCGTCGAAGACGCAGGTCAGGGTGCTGCCCTCGCGGTCAAGCTCGAACGGGTAGGCCAAGTCCAGCACGCTTAAGCGCGCCTTGACGCACGACACCGCACTGGCGACGATCTCCTCCTCCCCGTGCTCCATTTCGTCGTGGAGATCTCCGGAAACCTCCTCCGGCCCGACAGAGGCGGCGTTGGCGAGATCGGAAGCGCGGGCGGTGCCGTCGCTGGCGAAGAACGCGGTCAACTCCAGGTAGTCGGCCGCCAAATCGACGTTGATCCGCCGGCCGGTTACCTCGTCCAACGGAAGGACCAGAGCCGTCATTCGGCCGTCAGGGCGTCCCGGCGCTTCTTCTTCATGCGCTGCACCACGGTATCCGTCGTCTCCTTCACGTCTTCCGCGATGTCGAGCAGCGACTGGTCCTTTCCGTCGTAGGCGCGCAGGGAACTGGCCGCGTCCTGGATCGACTCGCGCGAGCGAATCAGCGCCGCGGTGAAGCGTGAGTCCACCGATTCGGTACTCGCGTGTGCCTGGTCCAGGTCGCCCGTCTGCTCCAGGACGTGACGAGCTTCGGTGTGTTCCAGGACCTCGCCCAGTCGTTTGATGTCCGGATTCTGGACTCGGACGACGGGCCGTGTGTCGGCGCTCTCGGAGCCGTAGATCCAGACGAGCACCTTCTTCAGCTCAGGGAGCTTGTCCTCGCGGATCTGGTCCGGCTTCGGGTCGTGCCGAGACCAGCCGGATTCGAGGCCGAGATAGTCCATGTACTGGGAGCGGGAGAGCGCTGTGTAGAGGTGGGAGAAGTTGAACTTCGGCGTGTCCCGGTCGTCGATCTCGAAAAGGTCTCTCGCGCTCGCTTGCTCCAGGACGTAGATCGCGGACACCATCCGCTTCACCGTGGCGTGCCGGTCGCCGACGGCCTCGGCGATTTGCTCCAGCGTGACCCCTTCCTGCTTGTACCAGTCCGCGGCAAACTGCGCCTTCGCGTAGGCGTCCCACTTGGCTGGACCGTTGATGTGCTTGAAGCCGATGAAGGCGCGCGCTTCCGCTCGGCTTGCCACTTCGTACACCGTCACATGATCGAACGTCGGGCGGACGGCATCCTCGAAGTCAGGAATCGAGATCGTGAGCCGCTGCGACGACGCGATTCTGGGCGCCAGGTCCGGCTCGCGCAGAAGTCGGAGCGTTGCGAGGCGTCGATTGCCTTCCAGGACGACCAGCGCGTCCCCCTCTGGTGTGGCGACGGCAACGAGCGGCTCGATGTCGAGATAGCCGTTGGTGGAGATCGACTGCAGAAGCTCGTCGAGCTCCGCCGAGCGATACAGCCGCGCGATGATCGCCTCGTCGGTGGCGTCCGTGGCTGCGCCGACCAGCCGAGGGTTGTGGCGATCGAGGCGGAGTTGCTCGACGGGCACCTTCCGGGCCGTGCCGACATCTGGCCGCGCGTCGTCCATGACGCCGGCTATCTTAGACGTAGGGCAGCTTACCCGGCTCTGACCCGCTGCTGTCCAGCTTCGGGGCCGAGGTGGACGGCGCCGGTCTGTCCGGGTGCGTTGAACGCCCGGCCGGCGGGCCGAGCGTCCGTGTTTCGTGTAGGCACTTCACGCCGGGTCATCGGCGAGAGGATCCCCTTCCGGCATCGCAGCGGCAGCATCGCGCACGTCCAGCTTCCCGGTCACTACGTCGGCAGTCAGTCGCGTGCGGAACTCTCGGAGAAGGGCAATCTGACGCCGGGTTCGGTCGGTGGCGGCGGTGTGCCGGTCTGTGGCTTTTCGGCAGAACTCGGCGATAGCGTTCTGCTCGGGAAGCGGCGGCAGGAAGATACGCAACCGCGACACGATCTCGGCATTCAGATTGGACATCGTGGACCCGACCGATGCGAGCTCGAGTGCATCTCGGGCACCTGACGAGTTCAGAACGAGAAGGAGGTAGTCGGGCGAACAGGCCGTCTTTCTTGGCCGGAGTCGCAGGCTGCCAGTACCGCAGATCCAGCCTGCTTCGGGGGAACGGACGAGAGCGGAACGACCGACTTCGCCGCGTCGGGCCATGACGACGTCGCCGGGAGCGAGCCGGTGCCTTGAGAGTTCCGCCGCCTTCCGTTCGGTGACAGCCACAGAGTGGTCCGGCGCTATCCGGCCTTCGCTCAGGTGAGACGGGTTGATGACGGGAACGCCGTCGTCGACGTACTCGTTGGCGTGGAGTTGACTCCCGAACGGCCCTGTCTGAATCGACTTCGACGCTGTGCCAAGTGCAAGTTCAGGCCAGTGCGCCGGCACTTTCGTCAGCCATTGGACCTCGGATTCCCTGTATGCGGGATAGGGCTGGCAAGTCTGGACATCGATCTGGCCGGTGACGGCCTGTTGAACGATGGCCTGCTGCTGCTCCTCCAGCAGCGCGATCAGCTTCTCTTTCTGCCGAA
Organism: Thermoanaerobaculia bacterium; assembly: GCA_965116955.1. GTDB lineage: Bacteria > Acidobacteriota > Thermoanaerobaculia > Multivoradales > Multivoraceae > Multivorans. The sequence goes on from OZ220742.1 coordinate 2,153,352, forward strand.
CGGCCCGACGAGAGCATCGGTCGACGTAGTCGAGAAAGCGAACGATTGCGGCCTGCTCGGCGAGGGGAGGCAGGAGGAAGGGAATCCCCTTCATTCGTGGCGCCGAGAGATCCCATTGGCCAATTCGAACTCCGTCCGACTCTCGAGCGAAAAAGGGCACGTACGCCGATGACCGAATCGCGTTGTGGAGAAAGGCGTTCTGGGGAGTCTCTTGATCGTTGCGACGCACCCTGAGTTGGAAGACAAAGTAAGCGGGACTAACGATCCCGTCGCGCGGCGACACGCCGTAAGACCCTTGCCAAGCCTTCATTTTGTTCACCGCGAGTTGGCCACGCTTGACGACCTTGTAGTTCGTCAGGTTGTCTGGGATGTAGTTGTGGTTGGCAGAGCGGTCGGCGGTGTCTCGGAGCACAACCCCCTTCTCCCTCACTACAGAGAGCAGGGGTAGGTCGGCTCGGTTCTTCTCGGCGACAGGGCGTAGCAACTGCCGAAGAGTCACTACCTCCCAGTGCGCCGGCACATCCCCGAGCCACTCCACGCCGGAGTCCCTAGTTTTGGCGTAGGTGGGCAGGCTCGGGACCGTCGCCGCGTCGCGTTGGAGCAGCGGGCTCGCTTCCATGACTACGTCGTCGGTGAGAATTCGGGCGGTTGGAATGGTGCGGTGTGGCGAGTTGCCACTCACCGACGGCTCGTGGAGTCGCCTCGCTTGTCGCGCCGGCTGGCGTGGCATCGGCACATGCTCTGCGGCGCGTCATCCGAACGCTGGCCGCGTATCCCGTTTCCGCGTCGGAGAGTCGATCGACTTGCCACGGGTTCTGTTCCGACGCGGGTCTCCTGCCGGAGCAGCTCGGCTTTGCCGTTCAAGTGTCTACGCTCCGGGACCCGGACGCGAAGCACCGAGCTCGCTCAGCTTGACTTTGGGCGACCGCTCCCAGACGCGACGGAGGATGGGATCCGTGATCTCCACGTTGCGCAGCCAATCCACCCGTTCCTCGGGAGCCATGGCCTCCAACTTCCGGCTGATGCGGTCCCTCTGCTCGCGTATGAAACCGACGCAGTCGAAGCTCTTGTCGCTCGGGTCGCGAAAGTTCTCGCCCAGGATGGCCGGAGGCTCGTACATCTCGATCTGGGGATGACCGAGTTCCCGGTTGACGGCGTTGAACCTGGGCCCGCGGTAGACGTTCAGGAGATGCTTGTGGTTCCAACTCGCAAGCGTGTCGACGTTTGCGAGCGTGGCGAAGGCGACGTGCAGGGCGACGGGTCGCGTGGCCGCGTCCACCGCGCGGGCTTCGATGTAGCCGTCGGCGAGTTCCTCGGCTGCTCCCGACGGTCCCAGAAACTCCGAGTACTCCCGCGGCACTGTGGCTGGCAGCGCTCTCGCGGCCTCGGTCGCCGATTCCAACTCACCCGCGACCGCGGCCGACAGGACTAGGGTCATGTCGCCGGCACGGAACCGCTCGAACAGCTTCCGGGACGACTCCCTGATCCAGTACGTCTCGTCCTCGCAGGCGGAGAACACGGAGGTGTCGACGTACACGCGGGGCGTTTCCGGCGAGGGCGGAACCGGGTAGGTCGTCTCAGCGGTCATTGCCCACCTCCTTCGACGGACCGGGCGCCATGCCGCCCATGATCTCGGCCAGCAGGCCCTCGGTCTGCGTCTCCAGCGCCAGGATGTCGGTCTGGATCTCCGCCAGCGGCCGCATCGGCTCGGGCTTGTAGAAGTAGCGGTTGAAGCTGAGCTCGTAGCCGGTCTTCACGGTCCCGTGGTTGTACCACGCATCGGGAGCCCAAGGCAGGACCTCGCGGCCGAGGAAGGCCTCGATGCCGCCGTCCTCCTGCAGGGGGATGTGCTCGGTGTCGCGCAGACTCGTGTCCGGCTCGTACTCGACGACGGCCGTCCGGCCGTCGATCTTCGCCTCGAACAGGCCGCGCAGCGGGTTGGCGGCGACTCCTTGCTTGTGGACCTTGCGGATCACCGGCGGCGCCTCCTCGCCGCGGACGCCGGAGGCCTTGAGTTCGCGGATCTCGGCCGCCTTGTACGCGCGGTCCACGTCGATGCCTACGATGCGCAGCGGCCGCTCGACCGTGACCTTCCAGTAGCCGAACGCCTCGTTGTCGAAGATCTTGCTCTCCTCGGTCTCCTCAAAGGCGAGGAAGGCGTCGCAGATGCGGTCGATGTCCTCGTCGCCGAGTTCGCAGTTCTTCTTGCCGAGGTTCTTCCGCAGGGGCTGGAACCGCTTCGTGGCGTCGATGAGCTGCACCTTGCCCTGTCGGTGCTCCGGCTTGCGGTTCGTGAGCACCCAGACGTAGGTGGCGATGCCGGTGTTGTAGAACATGTTGAGCGGCAGGGCGACGATGGCTTCTAGCCAGTCGTTCTCGATGATCCACCTGCGGATGTTGCTCTCGCCCTGGCCGGCGTCGCCGGTGAAGAGGGAACTGCCGTTGTGGACCTCGGCGGTCCGGCTGCCGAGCGTTGTGCTCCGCTTCATCTTGGAGAGCTTGTTGGCCAGAAAGAGCATCTGGCCGTCGCTGCTGCGGGTGACGAGGGAGTACTCCGGGTCGCCAGCGTGCTCGATCAGGAACCGCGGATCGCGCATGTTCTTCTTGCCGCCCATGCGCGCGAGGTCCGTTTTCCAGCTCTTGCCGTAGGGCGGGTTGGAGAGCATGAAGTCGAACTCGCGGGCGGGAAAGGCGTCGTTCGAGAGGGTGGAGTGCTCCGGCCCGCCGACGATGTTGTCGGCGGCCGCGCCTTCACCCTTGAGCAGCAGGTCGGCCTTGCAGATGGCGTAGGTCTCGGCATTGATCTCCTGGCCGAAGAGGTGCGTGGAGACCTCCTTGCCGCGCTGGGCGGCGAGTCCCTGGAGGACGTCCTCGGCCACCGTGAGGATGCCGCCCGTGCCGCAGGCGCCGTCGTAGAGGGTGTAGGTGGCGGATTGGAGCCGGTCGGCCACGGGCAGGAAGACGAGGTTGGCCATCAGCTTGACCGCGTCGCGCGGCGTGAAGTGCTCGCCGGCCTCCTCGTTGTTCTCCTCGTTGAAGCGGCGGATCAGTTCCTCGAAGATGGAGCCCATGCCATGGTTGTCCAGGCCGGGGTGCTTCACGCCGCCATCGCTGTCCATCACCGGTTCGGGCCCCAGGTTGATGTCGGCCGAAGTCAGCTTCTCGACCAGCGTGCCGAGCGCGTCGGCCCGGGAGAGTCGCGGGATCTGGTTGCGGAACTCGAAGTTGTCGAGGATGTCCTGGACGTTCGGGGAGAAGCCGTCGAGCCACGCCTCGAAGTCGGCCCGGAGGCGCTGTCGGCCGGCGCGGGCGCGCAGGTCGCGCAGCGTGTAGCTGGACGTGTTGTAGAAGTCCTGCTTCGCCGCGTCCCGCAGGGTGGCGTCCTGGTCCACGATCCCGAGCTCGTCGAGGGTCGCCTTCACCTGCAGTACGTGCTGCTTGCGCGGTTCGAGCACCGCGTCGAGCCGCCGCAACAGGGTCATCGGCAGGATGACGTCGCGGTACTTGCCGCGGACGTAGAGATCGCGGAGGACATCGTCCGCGATGCCCCAGATGTAGCCGGTGATCCAGCTCAAGGAGGCGTTGTCCACTTTCAGCTCTCTCGGCCGACTGGAACTGCTGCGAAGCACCAAGGGGGAGGGCGTAACGACAGTGGGTGCACCTGCGGCCGCGGTGTCTTGAACGCCACCCCTAGGTTCTCCCAGCGCCAGACAGTGGCGCTACTCCGGTCCTGGCGCAGTGCGGTCACGTCGAAGATGAGCACGGCTTACCTCAGTCGAACTTCAACCGTGGGACCCGAGGCTAGCCGATACGAACGCCGCTGGCTCCGAGTCCTCCACCTCGACCTTGACTTGCGTGGTTAGGGCCACATGCCTAGTCTGCGTGGTCAAAGTAAACCGGATCGCCGGACCAGGCTGAGAACAGATGCTGTCCGTCCCAGAAGTCCGTTGTGCCATTCGACCGTCGCTTCTTCTTGGTACGCCAGACATCGTCTGATGTGAGTGCAATGACCCTTCTTTGCAGAAGGCCGCCCAGGTCGGGAACTTCCGTCCCCTGCATGCCGAAACCGTCGTCCTCTACGACCCTCTTCGGCAGCCGCATCAGGAGTGCCGCGTGTTCAGTCTCCTTCAGGACTAGGGCAAAGTGATTCTGGAAGTAGGATCGTGCATGAAGAACGCGCCCGCCGGGTTCCAGAGCCGCTTGCTCAGTTGCTTTTCGGACACCGCTCTCCGAGACGAGGACGGACTTGTCCCTGATGATCCCGTTGCTCGCACGCCTACACCAATCAACGACATCCTTGGATGTGTACAGCTCCATTGGAACGTTCTCGCGTGCTGCAAACGTCCTGGCGCTGGGTAAGTACTCGGAAGTTGTGACGAAGAAGCTGCCGGTCGCACCACAGGCCACCGAAGCTCCATGGAGGGCTTGTACGGGTTCCAGTTTGATCTTCCGGTGCGGAGCGTTCTTCCTCGCCTGCACGAAGGTGAGGATGTCGCCGATTGGGTCACGCTGGAGTAGTTTGAGATCGACACCTCCGTCACCCCGTCCCGGGCCGAGCTCGACTTCGTATCCTTGATTTCGGAAGACGCTCGCGAGGAGTTTCTCGAACTGCCTCCAATGGAGCTGACGCAAGGTCTCGGGATTGTCCCCGAAGTGGGAGTAGATTTCGTGGTAGATGTCATGGAAGTCCTGCTCGACCAAGCTGCATATCCACTTCCATTGGAAGAAGTCGTAGAAGGCCCTCCGTTCTCTTTGCTTCTCGGGATAGATGTGCAAAGAGACAGAGTCGTAGAGGTCAAACTCGTAGCCCATGCCGTGCAGAAGCCGCCAGAATTCGTCGTACAGATCGTCGTCGCAGTATTGAAAGAGGACGTCGTTGAGGCCTCCCTCAGTTGCCAGTATGGAGACGACGGGACACTCCTGTGGCTCGGCGTCGTGGCGCTGTTGATAAGAGAAGAAGGAGGAGTCGGTCCACAGACCGTTCTGCCGCGCCCAAGATTCGATTGAGCGTTCCAGACGATGAATCTCGCTAGTGAGCTGAGTGTCGTTCAAGGTGGCTATGAACGGAAGTTCTCGTAAGGGGGCGGGGAGGAACGACGTTCTGGTTGGACACTATCCTCGCGAGCCACACGCTGGCGCGTTTTGCGGGAAGCTGCTGGGAAGGAGGCAGTGCCCTAGTGATGGAGCGTTCGTGCGGCCCGGGAGCCCTACGCCCACAAACCCCGAATCACCTCACCCTTGACCAGCTCTCTCGGCTGGTCCAGGTGATTCAGGATCTCCATCGCCGGATCGATCCCCAGCGTGTAGTACACGGTGGCCAGCAGGTCGTTCGGGTGGACCGGCTTCTCGCGGGGGGCGGAGCCGGTCTCGTCGGACTCGCCGTAGAGCTGGCCGCGGGAGACGCCGGCGCCGGCGACCAGCGCGGTGTAGCAATAGGGCCAGTGGTCGCGGCCGTCCGGGGAGTTGCTGTTGCCGGAGGTGCTGACGCCGAGGCGCGGTGAACGGCCGAACTCGCCGACGGCGACGACGAGGGTCTCGTCGAGCAGGCCGCGGTCGTCCATGTCGGATAGCAGCGCCGACAGCGCCCGGTCGAGGACGGGGCAGTGCAGGTTCTTGAGCGGCGCGAAGTTGGCGGCGTGGGTGTCCCAGGAGTCGACTTCGGGGTTGCCGTTCGCCACCGCGGGCCAGTTGAGCTGGACGAAGCGGGTGCCGGCTTCGATCAGCCGCCGCGCCATCAGCGCGCCCTGGCCGAAGGTGTTCTTGCCGTAGCGCTCTCGCATCTCGTCGCTCTCGTTCGAGAGGTCGAATGCCTGGCGGGCCTTGCCGGAGAGGACGAGGTCGTAGGCCTTCTCGTAGTACTCGTCGAGGGCGGAGTCGGCGACCGCTTTCTCGAGTTCGGGCAGCGAGGCGTTCAGGCCCTTGCGGAGCTCGAAGCGGCCGGCGAGGCGTTCGGGCGAGGTCTCTTCGCGCAGCTCCAGGTCGCTGAGTTCGATTGGCCGGTTCGGGTCCTGGTAGAGGCGGTAGGGGTCGTAGGCCTTGCCGAGGAAGCCGGCGGCGCCGCCCTTGCCGATCACGTTCGATTCCTGGAGCGGCCGCGGCATCTCGACGAAGGGAAGCATCGCGTCGTCGAGCGGCTTGAGCCTGGAGATGTGGGAGCCGGCGGTCGGAAAGTCGGCCGGCGTCGGCGGCTCGAGCTGGCCGGACGGCGAGACGCGATCCGGCGGGTAGCCGGTCAGCATCTGGTAGATCGCGGCGGTGTGGTTGAAGAGCCCCTTCGGCGTGTAGCTCATCGACCGGATCAGGGTGCACTTGTCGACCTGGTCGGCGAGTAGCGGCATCGTCTCGGAGAGCCGGATGCCGGGGATCTTCGAGTCGATGGCGCCGAACTCGCCGCGGATGTTGGACGGCGCGTCGGGCTTTGGATCCCAGATGTCGATGTGGCTCGGACCACCCTGGAGGAAGAGCAGGACGACCGACTTGGCGCTGCCGAAGCCCTTGCCGCCCGCGAGTGCGTCGGCGGCGACGGTCGCGGCGTGTGCGTCGCGGAGCGCCAGCGTCTGGCTGAGCGAGATGCCGAAGATGCCGAGCGAGCCGACGCGAAGGAACTCACGCCGGGTCGGGCCGTCGCAGGTGTGGCCGGACTGTCCTGGGATCACGAGCATGGTGGGCTCCTACGAGTTGAAGAGGAAAGCGTTCGAGTTCAGCAGCGCCCACATCAGGTCCTGGGCGGCCGCGGTGCGGCTGGCCGAGGACTCGAAGTGGCCCTCGGCGAGCTCGGTTTCGTCGCCGGTCGGCAGACGGCCGAGCGTGGCGAGGTAGAGCTCGGCGATGAGTTCCTCGTTGTCCAGGCCTCCGAGGACGAGGTTGGCCACCCGCCCCTCGGGGTCGGCGATCGCGTCCGCGATGACGGAGCCGTTCAGCAGGCTCAGCGCCTGCGGCAGGCTCATCTCCGTCTTCCGCTCGCACTCGCAGGCGGTCTCGCGGTCCGGCTTGCCGAACAGGTCGAGGAAGCCCTCGATGCCCATGCTCGCCGTCATCACGTGCGGGTCCGGGAGCGCCGTTGCGTCGAAGTCTTCGGGCAGGGTGTCGATCTCGAACCGGGAGTCGGTGGCGCGGGCGACGGCGTCCGCCAGTTGCTCGGCGCTCAGGCGTCGCGGTTCGTGGCGGGAGAAGTTGATCCGGTCGTCCTGGTTCCACTCGTTCGTCTGGAAGGACGACTGGTAGGCCCGGGAGGTGGCGATCGTCCGCATGAGATGGCGGAGGTCGAAGTCGTTCTCGATCAGGTCGGCGGTCAGCGCGTTCAGGAGGGCCGCGTTGACCGGCTGGTTCGAGGCGCGGATGTCGTCGACCGGGTCGATGATCCCGCGGCCCATGAAGTAGCTCCAGACGCGGTTCGCGATCGCCGGCGCGAAGTAGGGGTTGTTCGGCGCCGTCAGCCATTCGGCCAGCGCGGCCCGGCGTCCCAGGCCCTCGCCGAGGTCCGGAGCGCCCTCGACCGGCACCAGGTACTTCGGCGGCACCACCGCGTTCGTCTTCGGATGCAACTGCTCGTTGTCCCGGCGCTTGTCGAAGACGATCTCCTCGCCGGTGCGGAAGCCCGGACGGACGCCCAGGCCGGCGAAGAAGGCGGTCATCTCGTAGTACTGGTTCTGGGTCCAGCGCTCGAACGGGTGGTCGTGGCACTGGGCGCAGACCATCCGCACGCCCATGAAGAGCTGGGTCGTCGTCTCCATCGCCTCCTTCGGATCGCGGGCGGCGCGGAAGTAGCTGGCGGCCGGCTGATCGAGGGTACTGCCGGAGGCCGTGACCAGCTCGCGGACGAGCTGGTCGTAGGGCCGGTTCTCCTCGATTGCCTCGCGCAGCCAGCCGCGGAAAGTCAGCATGCCCTTGTAGCTCATGAACTTCCGGTTGCTGCGCAGCAGGTCGCCCCACTTGAGCGTCCAGTGGTCGACGTACGCGTCGCTCGCGATCAGTTCGTCGACCAGGCGGCTCCGTTTCTCCTGGGTGGGCGTGTCGTCGGCGAGGAACGCCCGCACCCGTTCCGGGGTCGGAATCTGGCCGGTGAGGTCGAGCGAGGCGCGACGGAGGAAGGCGGCGTCGTCGACCGGCGCCGAGGGCAGAACCTCGATTCGCTGGAGCTTCTCGTCGATCAGCTCATCGATGTAGTTGGCCTGGGGCAGCGCGGTCCACTCGAAGCCCTCGCGGCCGCTGAGCACCGTGGCGGGCGCGGTGGTGAACTGGCCCTCGTAGCGCACGAGCAGTGTGCTTTCGCCGCGGCGCAGCCCGGTCACGACCGGGCCGGCGGGACTGTCCTCGACCGCCATCGTTTCCGTGTTACTACTGGTGACATGCGCCTCACGAGTGACGTCGCGGCTCCGGCCGTCGCCGTAGTGCGCGATGACGGTCGTCTGCTGCCGCATCCCCGGCCGGTTCATGAAGACCTCGGCCGGGTGGATCTCGAGGCGTTCGACCCGGTCGCGCGCGAGATCCCCGTAGGGCACGCCCGCCCTGATCCAGTCGAGGATGAGGTTGTAGTAGCGGCCGCCAGGATCGAGGCGCAGACCGCCTTCGTGGGGGACCTGCATCGTCGGCTTGGCGAGCATGAGGGAGCGCGCCGGGTCGGCGCGGTTGAACCGCCGGCCGGACATGTCGTAGAGCAGCGACTGGTAGTCGAACTCCGGGTCGTAGCCGCGCAGCGACAGCTTGAAGCCGTTCTTGCCCTTGGCCGCGCCGTGGCAGGTGCCCGAGGAGCAGCCGACCTTGTTCATGGCGGGGAGGACGTCGCGGATAAAGGTGACGGGTTCGGCGACGTCGGTCGCGGCGATGGCGGCGGCGCCGGGGACTGTGGCGGCGATCGTGAGTGCGAGGGCGATGCAGGGACTCTTCATTTAGCCTTGACCTCCATTCGCGCGCTCACGGGGACCGTAGTGTAGGCGGAGCGGACCTCCCGCTCGCCGGCCAGCCAGGACGACGACGTGATCAGGAAGTCGTAGGCGCCCGCTTCGACGGCGTCCGACGCCTCGCAGTCCAGCCGGAACCTGCCATTGGCCCCGGGCTCGATCTCGGTGCTGTCGCAGACGACGCCCGTGGGCAAGGCGTCGGCGCGCAGTTCGACCGGTTGCAGGAAGCTCTCTTCGCGATGCAGGACGCCTTCGACGGCGCCCTTCCTGCCGGAGCGGACACTGGCCTTCGCGACCTCGATGCGGTAGCCCGGCACGATCTCGAGCGTCACGCCGGGAGTGTAGAGGCGCTCGGGACGTCCGCCCACCGTAACTTCGCCGGTGAGGGTCACGGTGTAGCGGTCGAGCTGCGTACCGTCGCTGCTTCGGATCAGCTTGCTGCCCTCGGACTTGTTGTAGTCGGCCTTCTCGGTCGTCTCGACCCGAAACTCGCCCACGCCGACGCCGATCAGGGCGCTGACGACCATAGGCGGTTTCACCGGGGCGTCTTCACCCGGTGGCGCCTCGAACTTCCACCCGAAGTCGAACGGCATGCCCTTGACCAGCCTCACCGTCTCGGGCTCCAGGCCGACCAGCCGCGGACCAGGCCGCCCGGTGAGCAGGACCGGCAAGCGACTCTCCAGCCAGGGGGCCCTGAACGATCGCTCGGCCTCCGTCGTGTAGCTGCGACCGTCGCCGGCGCGGACCGCGGTCGTGCTTCCCGGCACGGTCGCCCGGCGGCGGATCACGGTGCCGTCCTCGAGCACGGCTTCGCCCCAGATCGCCAGGTCGAAGCGCCGGCGCGGAGCGTCGAGGTCGGCCGTGACCAGGATCCGGCCGGAGCGCGCCAGGGTGCGCGTGTCGAGGTCGCGCACCTCTCTGGTGATCCATCCGTCCCGGGCCTCGATGCCGGCGGGTGCTTCCTCGACGTAGAGGCGAATCGGACCCAGGTAGCCGCGGCGCGCGGCGCCGACCTCGATCGGCTTCGAAGCGCCGCTGTTGAGCGTGAGTTGAGCCGTGCTCAGGCGCAGCTCGAAGTCCGGACCGTTCGCGGTCGCCGTCAGCCGGTAGCCGAAGCGCGGACCGCCTCGCCCGACCAGGTCCTCGACCGTGACGTGCAGCTCGTCCGTTCCTTCCGGCGTCTCGACCACGACCCACGGGTCGAAGGAGGTGGCGGTCGGCGACAGCAGCCGGAACGTGTCGGGATCGGGAATGTCGTCGCCGGAGGAGGCCAGGTATTCGCCGTCCGGCGTTGTGACGGTCAGGACGCCGAACAGGTCGGAGGAGCCGAGCGCGGCTCCCTCGACTTCGATCAGCAGCCTCTGGCCGGGCTCGGCGGCGATCCGGTAGCGGTCCACCTCGCCGGCGTCGTCGATCCGGCCGTTGACGACAACGGGCGTGTCGAGGGCTTTGTCGGCCGCTGTGTCGCTTTCGAGCACCTCGGGATGGCTGCCGACCACCACCCGGAACGGCAGGGCCGCGCTGGCCTTTGCGGCGACGGACGGACCGATCGTGTCGAAGGCGTTCTCCGTTTCGACGGCGCGAGCGACTTCCCTGGTGGCGGCCGTGCTGCCGCCGGTGAGCCCGAACCACGTCTCCTCGCCGCGGCGCGCTCCCAGCGGGAAGACGGCGTCGGCGTACTCGTAGTCCGAGGCGGCGATCAGCTTGAGACGGTAGAAGTTCCGCCTCTGGTCGCTGAAGCGGGCGTCGTGGACTTCGACGACGAACTCTCCGGCTTCGGGTGGCCGCCAGTCGAGACGGGCGTCGACGTCGATGCCTGGGCCCTCCTGGTTGAAGGCGATTTCGCGGCCTTCGCTGTCGAGCAGCCGGAGCACCGGATCGATCGCAGAACCGACGCGGCGGGCCTCGACCTCAAGCACGATCCGCTCGCCGGCTTCTGCAAGGAAGCGATAGCGGTCCCGCTCTGCTCCGTCCAGCATGCCGTTCACCACAACCGGCAGTGCATCGATCCGTGGCGCTTCGGTGACGCCACTGGCATCGCGCAGACTGCGTTCGGAGGTTTCGGACACGGTGTCCACCCGGAACAGCAAGGCGTTCGACAGCCCGTCATCGCTGAGGGCGCGCAGTGGATAGAGCCCCGGCGCGGCGTCGGCGTCGATCTCGACCAGGAAGACGGCGGCCTGGAGGTTGCGGTCGTTCGGCCGCCTCTGCTTCTGCAGCCGGTCCTCGTCGGCGGCCTCGCCGAGGCGGGCGAACGAACCGGGGAGCGTGCTCTCGATCGCCATGTCGCCCGCGACGCCATAGCCCTCGATCACCAGCCGCAGGGCCCGCCCCTGCTGGCCGCCGTGCGGATGCATGTCGACGAGATTCGGTGGCGGTCCTGCTGCAGCGGCCACCGTGGTGACGGCGATGCCGGCGAGGCCGAGGGACCCGGTCCAAAGCAGCGCGCGACTGGCCACGCGAACCGGGCGCGCCGATTCATCGCTTGTCGGTGCGCCGGCCTTCTGGCCGGCTCCGGACGCGCCTCGAAGCAGCCAGCGACTGTTCACGGTGCTCCTCCGGCGGTCGTCAGTCCCTGGGGATTGCCTTCGAGGGGCACCGGCACGACTTCGTGCAGCAGTTCGCCGTCCGCGGCGCGGTAGAGCCTCAAGCGACCATCGAAGCCCGCGGTCGCCAGTTCGGCGCCGGTCGGGTCGAACGCCATCGTGTAGATGCCGGCGCTGTGGCCCGTGGCGGTCGCGGTCCGTTCGCCGGTCTCCAGGTCGTAGATCGGCACCGCCGCCGCGGCGCCTCCGACCGCGAGACGCGTGCCGCGGGGGTCGACGGCGAGCGCGAAGATCTCGCCGTCCTGGCGTTCGAACTCCCGGACCAGTGTCGAATCGTCGGCGATCAGCATCTTCCGGGCGCGGTCCATCCGGTAGTAGTAGGGCACGCGGTCCTCACCGCCGATGACGACCGCCTCGATTCGCGGGTTCCGGACGATCGCCGCAAGCTCCCCGCGCAGCAGGTTGATGTTCTCGATGAAGGCGCCGCTCGAGGCGTCGATCAGCTTCGCTGCCCGGTCGCGGCCGACGGAGACGATGCGCCGGCCGTCACCGCCGAAGACGACACCGAGCACCCAGTTCTCGTGGTGGTTCATCCGCACCAGCTCGCGGCCGCTGGTCGCCTGGTGGATGCGGACCGTGTGATCGGCGCAGCCGATCGCGAGCCGCCGCTCGTCCGGCGACACGGCTAGGCCGAACAGCGTGTCGTGGCAGAGCATGTTCGAGACGCGGAGCTTCCGGTCGGCTATGTCCCAGATCTGGATCTCGCCGAACCGGGCGGGCGTCCCGCCGGTTGCGATCAGCCGCCCGTTCTTCAGAAACGCCAGCCCCTGGATGCGCTCCGAGACGCTGCTGAAACGAGCCTCCAGGCTGTCACCGTTGCCGATCCTCGAGCGACGGTGGAGCAGCACCTCCCGATTGCCCGACACGGCCAGCCACTCCCCGTCGGCGGAGTAGGCGACCGCCGTGATCACCGGTGGCTGCCGGTAGACGATCGGCCCCGTCGCAGCGCCCAGCCGCATCTCCTCCGGCGTGTCGTCGTCGGCCCCGGCCGCGATCCACTCGCTGATCGCGGCGATCTCCGTCTCCGCCAGCGGTTCCGCCCGCATCGGCATCGCCGGCTCGATCTCTCCCCGAAGCATCTGCAACATCCGGCTCTCACCCGGCTTGCCGGCAACAAAGGCGGGGCCGCTCATCCCACCCGCGGCGAGTCCCTCGAAGCTCGTCAGGTTCAACGCACCACCAAGCTGGGCCGGCTGATGACACCCCTGACACCGTTTCTGGATCACGGGCCAGACGTCGCGGTAGTAGCTCGGCCCCCCATCCTGAGCCCCCGCCCCACTCTGGATCCCCAGGAACGAACCGACGAACACCAAGGAACCGAGACTCCGTAGTACGACGGCTTCCAGCCTGAGTCGGGTCCGCGGGGGGCGGACTCCAGCGGCCTTGGAGCGAGCGACTCCCGACGACCAAGCGCCGGCCAACGACCAACCGAAGCGAGCGGAACGGAGTGAGCGCCATCCCCCCAATCTCCGCAGAGCGCGAACGTCCGATGGAGACCGCCCCCCGCGGACCCGGCTCAGGCGGGTGCTCGCCACCCCCCTACGCCAGGATCTCGCTAACCACATTGCCGTGGACGTCGGTAAGCCGAAAGTCGCGGCCGCCGTAGCGGTAGGTGAGGTTGGTGTGGTCGATGCCGAGGAGGTGGAGGACGGTGGCCCAGAGGTCGTAGATGGTGACCTCGTCCTCGACGACGTGGTAACCGTAGTCGTCCGTCGCGCCGTGGATCGTGCCGCCCTTGATGCCGCCGCCGGCGAGCCAGATCGAGAAGCCGAACGGGTTGTGATCGCGGCCATCGGAGCCCTGGTGGAACGGAGTGCGGCCGAACTCGCCGGCCCAGATGACGAGCGTCTCGTCGAGCAGACCCCGGGCCTTCAGGTCCTTGAGCAGCCCGGCGATCGGCTGATCGACCTGGAGCGCCATGTTCCGGTGGCCGACCTCGAGGCCGGTGTGCTGATCCCACGGGTTCGCCGCCTGCCCCGCGTCGGTCGGTTCCGGCAGGCAGCTCAGCTCGACGAAGCGCACGCCGCGCTCGACCAGCCGCCGCGCCAGCAGGCACTGGCGACCGTAGTCCGCCGTCGTCTGGTTCGGGTGGTCCAGCGCGTACAGCTCGCGCGTCGCCCGCGTCTCGCCGCTGATGTCGCAGAGTTCGGGCACCTCGGCCTGCATCCGGAACGCGGTCTCGTAGTTGCGGACCGCCGCTTCGACGTCGGCATGGCCGCCGAGGCGCTCGAGGAAGGCACGATCCATCTCCGCCACGAAGTCGAGCCGCTCGCGCTGCGCCGCCTCTGCCTCCAGCGCCTGGATGTTCTGGACCGCGTCCTCGGCGTCGCCGCGCAGGATCGAACCCTGGAACTCGGCCGGCAGGTAGCCGTTGCTGTAGATGCCGACGCCGCCGTGCGGGATGCCGGCCTGACCGCTCTGCAGGACGACGAAGCCGGGCAGGTTCTCGTTCTCCGTGCCGAGCCCGTAGTTTACCCAGGCGCCGGCCGACGGATGACCGACCAGCGGAAAGCCCGTGTGGAAGAAGTAGTTGCCCTGGGCGTGCTCGTTCACCGTGCTGGTCATCGAACGGATCACGGCCAGGTCGTCGACGCACTCGCCGACGTGGGGGAACATGCTGCTGACCGGGATGCCGCTCTCGCCGTACTGCTTGAAGGGGAACGGTGAGGCGAAGATGTTTCCGTTCTCGTTGAACTGGGTGCGCTCGATCTTCGTCGGCATCGGCTTGCCGTGATCGCGGTCGAGCAGCGGCTTCGGGTCGAACGAGTCGACCTGGGAGACGCCGCCCGACATGTACAGGAAGATGACGTGCTTGGCGCGCGCTCGCGGCGCGCCATGGGCGGCTCCGGGAAGGAGCGCCGAGCCGAGCATGCCGTTCAGCGCGATCGCGCCGAATCCGGTCGAAACCTGGGCCAGCATCCGCCGGCGGCTCATCAGGGAACACTGGTGGTCGCTCATCGGAGGTACATGAACTCCTTCAGGTTGAACATGGCGTGCGCCAGTCGACGCCAGGCGTCGCCGCCGCCGGCGCTCTGCTCGAGCTGGTCAGCTTCCGCTTCGAGGCGCGCGATGCGGGACCAACTGCTGCGGTAGATCCGTGCCTGCTCCGCTTCCGACGGCGCTTCGATGTTGCCGAGCGCGGAGGCCGCGACGTCGGCTGGCCCCAGGACGCGGTCGTAGAGGCGGGCCTGAAGCACGCCCAGGGGCGCGTCTCCGGCGCCCGCGAACCGGACGCGACCCTTCTCCAGGATCATCGGAAGCTCCTGGCGGACGCTCTCCGGAGCGGCCTCGGCACCGTTCCGGTACGCGCTCCAGGCGCCCTTGCGGTCCCGGCTCAGGACCAGGTGGACCGGTCTGGCATCCGCTCCGCCTGTCGGTGCGCCGGCCTTCTGGCCGGCATCCGTTCCGCTGGTAACCCAAGCCTCGAGTGTGTACTCGTCCGGCGTCCGTCCGATCGGCTTCGACGCCACGACGTCCGACGACCCGAGCCAGAGTGCGCCGTCGCCCACGCGGACGTGGCGGCCCAGCTTGAGCGGGAGAAAGCTGACGGCGTCGTAGGCACGGCCGTTCTTGGGCGGGTCCTCGAACTCCCACGCGGCCATCGCTTTGGGCGCCGACGCCCGGTGGTAGAAGCGCAGGACGCCGCGCGTCTTGTCGGCCGTGAACTCGCGGATCCCGGCGCTCTCCTCGCGGCGGTCCATGGCCGCCGCGCTCCAGGCTTCGACATCCTCCGGCGCGGGCTTCCGGTCCCGGGCCTGGTCGAGGAACTGCTCGGCGGCGCCGAGTTCCGGTTCGGTCGGGGGACGGCCGAGGGCGAGGCGGAACATGGCGACGATGCGTTCCCGGTCGCTGTGCAGGTCGGGGTCCTGGGCGATCCGCTCGGCGAAGCGGGTGGCCAGATGCATGACCTGCGTGTTGTTCATCATGAGCAGCGACTGGGCAGGCACGTTCGTCTGGTCGCGCTGGCCCTTGGTCGTCACCGGGGTGGGCAGGTCGAGCGTGTGGAGGAGGGGATCCGGCTGATTCCGAATGACCTGGACGTAGACGCTGCGCCGGTTCGACCAGCCGGGTTCCGGCGGTGTCTCGCTGGCGGCGACCGGTTCGAGTTGACCGGCGGCGATCAGCATCGAGTCGCGTACCGCCTCGGCCTCCAGGCGCCGCAGGTGGGCGTGGGAGAGCAGGTCGTTCCGGGGATCCCGTTCCCGGGCGGCCGGCTCCGGCGTCGACTCGAGCTGGAAGGCGCGGGTCGAGGCCAGCCGCCGCACGAACGTCTTCAGGGACCAGCCGTCCTCGCGCAGCGTGGTCGCCAGGTGATCGAGCAGGGCGGCGTTCGACGGCAGCTCGCCCATCTGCCCGAAGTTGTCCGGCGTGCCGACGATGCCGCGGCCGAAGGTGTGCGCCCAGAGACGGTTCGCGATGACACGGGCCGTCAGCGGGTTGCCGGGGTCGAGGACGCTCACGGCCAGGGCCAGCCGCGGGTGAACGGAGTCGGGGTAGGGCTCGGGGTCGATCGCTTCGAGGAAGCGCTGGGGCACCGGTTTGCCGAGCTGTCGGTGATTGCCCCGCTCCATCAGCGGCTGATCGAAACGCGGGCCGGCGAGCACCGCGGGGGAGCGGGTGGGCACGGGGATGGCCTCCTCGAGCTGCCGGATCCTGTCGACGATCGGACCCGCCTCCGGCACGTCGCCGACGTCGTTCGGAAGCAGGCCGCGGCGAACGAAACTCGCCAGAAAACGGGCCTGCGCGTCGCTCATCGAACCGTCGCGCCAGGCCGCGACGGCGCCCTGAAGCGCCTGGCCGTATTCGGCCGCCAGTTCGCCGCGGTCGCCGGGCGCTCCTTGGATCTCGAACAGGGGCGCCGTGAACTCCGCCGGCTGGTCGCGGGGGAGTTCGCCTTCTTCGTCGAGCACGACCGCTTCGGTAATCCCGAACCAGGAGCGGTTCGATCTTCCGCCGGAGCTCTCCCCGGTCATCGGGTGATCGGCGGCCGTCACCAGCTCGATGTAGGCGTGGTCGTTGTCCCAGTAGTCGAGGTCCCAGTGCTGCCAGCGCCACTCGCCGTCGGAGAGCGTCTCGATCGGATAGACCTCACCGCGCTGGGGGTAGTTCTGGACCACGTAGCGGGCGACGGCGCCGCCGCGGCCGGCGATCCGCACCGCCAGCTTCTGCCCGGCCTCGATGAGGAACCGCGGCGACGAGAAGGTGCCGTTGTGGCGGTTGGTCAGCGAGTGCGTGTAGACGCCGCCGGGCAGGATGTCGGCGATGATCGTCCCGCCGCCCTGAGTGACCTCGTAGCTTCCGGCTTCCAGGGGCTTCGCGTCGGGAAGGCCGTTGCCGTGCCGGTACCACTGCTCGACGTCCTCGGTCCGGCTCAGGTCCCAGCGCTGGACGGCGGGCGCCTGCCGCCGGGTCTCGAGTTGCTGCCGGCTCCGTTCGTAGGCGTCGGCCAGTTCCTGCCACTGTTTCGCGAAGGCCCCGCGGCCGCGGACCCGGCCTGCTCGGACCCAGGCGTAGAGCGGATCGTAAGGCGACTGGCCGCCCGTGAGTGCCGCGGCCCACGGGCCGTCCGGCTGCTGCAGCCTGGCCGGCACCTCGGCGGCGGCTTCGAGCCATGCCTCGGCCAGCACGTGCTTCAACTCGCCTTTCAGCCGGATCAGGTCGTCACGGTGGGCGTTCCGCCGCGCCTCGTCGTCGATCGTCTGGACCCCCGGGCGGCCGTTCACCATCGTCCCGTAGAGGGCGTAGAAGTCGGTCTGGCTGATCGCGTCGAACTTGTGGTCGTGGCAGCGGGCGCAGGCGACGGTCATCCCGAGGAACGCCTTGGAGACGACGTCGATCTGGTTCTCGGTGAAGCGGACCTGTTCGTCGAGGGCGTCGGTGGGGCCGAAGCCGTGCAGGACGAAGCGGTACTGGGCGATGCCGATCGCCGACTCGTTGATGCCCAGGTCCGCGTTCATCCGCGGCTCTTCGAGGAGATCGCCGGCGAGGTGCTCGCGGATCAACTGGTCGATCGGCACGTCGGCGTTCAGCGCCCGGATCAGGTAGTCGCGGTAGCGCCAGGCGTAGGGGACCTGCGGGTCGCCCTCGCTGCCGTGCGTCTCGGCGTAGCGGATCCAGTCCATCCAGTGCCGCGCCCAGCGTTCGCCGAAGGCCGGCTCGGCGAGTAGCCGGTCGATCTCGTCCGCGACCGCGGCGTCCCGGTCGACCGCGGCGCGGCGCTCGAAGTCGTCGACCTGTGCCGGCGTCGGCGGCAACCCGGTGAGCACGTAGGAGAGCCGGCGCATCACGATGCGCGGCTCGGCCAGCGGAGCGGGCTCGAGGCCGGCGTCGGCGATCCCCGCGGCCAGGAACCGGTCGATCGCACTCCCCGACCAGTCGTGCGACCAGTTCGCGTCGGCGACCTCGGGAGGTTCCGGGTCGGCGATCGGCTGCAGGCTCCACCAGCTCTTCCGCTGTTCGAGGATCGTCCGCCATGCAGTGGCTTCCTTGAGTGCGTCGGCGGAGGGCGGCTCGTCCCTGGGATCGGGCGCCCCGATCTCGATCCAGCGCTCGAAGTCGGCGATCACGTCGTCAGGCAGCTTCGCTCCGCCCAGGGGCATCCGGAAGTCGAGGCTGGGGTGCCTCATCGCCCGCAGCAGGAGGCTGCTGCGCGGCTTGCCCGGCTCGATGGCAGGACCTCGCATGCCGCCCGTGAGCAGACCGTTCCTGTAGTCTAGACGCAGACCGCTCTCCGCGATCTCGGTGCTGTTGTGGCAGGTGTAGCAGTGCTCGACCAGAACCGGACGGATCTTCTGCTCGAAGAACTCGAGATCCTCCGGGGCGGCTGTTTCTTCCGGGGTAAGTGGCGCCGCGGCCGCCGTTCCGGCGCCGAGCAATACGGCAACCAGGATCGCGGCGCCGAAACGCGGCCAGATCCTCTTCCTCGGGTTCATTGGAACACTGTTCAGTCTACAACGGAGAGACGCGTTCGTATCGGTCGACTACGCTGCCGGCAACGCCCTCGCGGATGATCCCGAACAACTCGCCTCGCCACCCGCGTCCCTTCGAGACTTCCGTCGAGATGACGACGACGACCAGGTCCTCGGAGGGCGCCACGTAGATGTACTGCCCCCCGTAGCCGCTGGCGATGTAGGCGCCGCGTTCACGGTGTCCGCGGAGCCACCACAGGTAACCGTAGCCGCCGTAGATCCGGCCGCGACCCCGCGGCCCGACGAGGCCGGGACGGGTGGACTCGTCGACCCACTGCCACGGCAGCAGTTGCTCGCCGTCCCAGCGGCCCCGGTTCAGGTAGAGCTGACCGAACTTCAGCATGTCCCGTGGCAGCAGCGACAGGTTGTTCCCGCCCATGTGGACGCCCTGGCGGTCGCGGGCCCAGGCCGACCGCCGAATCCCGAGAGGAGCGAAGAGGTGCTCGCGGGCGAAGTCGTGGGTGCTCCGGCCGGCGGCGCGGAAGAGGGTCGCCGACAGCAGGTGGGTGCCGCCGGTGCTGTACGAGAAACGGGTTCCCGGCTCGGCCTGGAGCGGCCGTGCCAGGGCGGCCCGGACCCAGTTGCTCGACGACACCCAGGAACCGTAGTTGCCGAAGCTCGTCGACTCGAGGCCCGAAGTCATCGTCAGCAGATGGCGCACCGTGATCTTCCGTTTGCCTTCGTCGTCGAGGTCCGCGGCTTCGGGCAGGAGGTCGGCGATCGGTTGATCGAGGTTCAGCAGGCCCTGTTCGATCGCCATGCCGGCCAGGGCCGCGAGCACGCTCTTCGAGGCCGATTTCAGGTTGTGGAGGCGATGGCCGGCAGAGCCGCCGAAGTAGCGCTCCACGACCAGCCTTCCGTGGCGCGCGACGAGGATTCCGCGGAGCCCTTCGAGCTCGGCGATTTGTCCAAGGGCCCGCTCCAGCCGCTTCGTGTCGAGGCCGACCTCGGCGGCCGTCGCGGTCCGCCAGTCGCCGGACCAGTCGTCGTCGCCGGGAGGAAGCGGCAACTGGAACTCGACCAGGATGCCCGGGTGATCCGAGATCGCGCCGACTCCGGGCTCTGGCTCGACCGGCGCACCGCTCACAGGCGGAGCCGGTCCGGTGGAGTCGGCCCATTCGACCCACAGCGGCCACCAGCCCGAGTTCGCGGCGTCGAGCAGGACGTGGTCGATGCCGCCGTCCAGCAAGTCCCGGTAGCCGGCTTCGTGGAAGCGGGCCAGGGCGCCGTGGTCGCTGGGCAGGTTCAGGTCGCCGGCGACCACGACGGGGCGCTCGGGCCCACGCAGGCGTTCCAGCAGACCCGCGGCCTGAGTGGCGGCGAGGTCCGTGTCGCCGTTGGCGAGGTGCGCGCCGACCAGCTCGAAAGGCAGCCCGGGGTGTTCGATGCGGGCGGTCAACGCGATGCGGCGCTCGAAGGCGTCGCGGTGGGGCCCCAGCGGCCACACCCGGGGGTCGGCGATGGGGAAGCGGCTGAGGATCGCCGCCCCCTCCTCGAAGCCCAGCCAGCGCAGCGATCCGTTGGCCCGCGCGTAGACGCCGTCGAAGCCCAGTTCCCGGGCCAGACGGTCGGCGAGACAGCCTTCGTCGACCGCGCACCACGCCTCTTGCAACACGAGGACATCCGGTCGCAGGCGTCGAATCTCCGCCGCGAGGCGGCCGGAACGGATCGCTCGGGCGGAAGGGCTTTCCTGGACCAGCAGGCGGCCTTCGGGGTCGGGGTAGCCGTGGTAGGCGTTCAGTTGGAGGATGCGGAGCCGATCCGGCGCCGACGCCGGATCGGTCGAGCTGGTCGCTCCGGCCACGCGCGGCTCGGCGGGGCCCTGACCCGCGAGAGTCCGAGTGAACGCAGGGCTCGAGGCAACCGCCAGGAGGCCGAGGACCAGTGCTGCCGCGCGAAACGCCGGATGCCCCTGTCGAAGGACGATGGCCACCAGCATGGCTGCCGCTCCGCTGGCCGGCGCGGCGATCAACAGCATGCGAGCCAGGTCGGGCTCGACCACTGTGAACGACCCGGCGATCCAGGGCAGCGACCCGAGCGCGCTGGCGGTCAGGCCGGCTGCCGCGGCCAGGAATGAGGAAACGGTGCGCGTCAAGGCGTACTCCGGAAGCCCGGAAGCCTATTCTCCCGGGTCCGGTGCCGGGTGGACAGGGGCCGGCCGAACGGAATCCAGGTGCTACCCTAGGAGTTACAGGAAAACGAGCGACACTGAGACAGCGGCTCCGCCGCAGAAAGGAGGTCCGGCATGGGCGATCGAGGAACCCCCCGGAGGATCTCTGCGACCCTGGTGTTGTGCTCGGCTCTGGTGATCGTCGCGGGCTGCGTGGCGCCCTCGGAAGAGGCAGCGCCCGTTCCCGAAGTGGATCCGGTGGCCGAGAACGAAGCCGCCCTGAACGAGCTGCTTGCCAAGTACCTGCAGGCTGTGAACCGGGGCGACGCGGACGGCCTCGCGGTGCTGTACACCGAGGACGCCGTGCGGATCAATGCGAGCAGCAGGCCGATCGAAGGACGGGACGCCATCCGGCTGTTCGCGGCCGCCGACTATGCGGACAACGACTGGGATATCCAACTCCACGTCGACGAGGTCGACTACAGCGGCAATCTGGCGTTCGTGCGCGGCACCTACGCGATCACCCTCAGCTCGAAGGACGATGGCTCCGTCGTCTACCAGGAAGTCGGCAAGTGGATGGACCTGATGCGCCGCGGCGAGGACGGTTCGTGGCTGATCGCGAGGGAGATCTCGAACCGCGACCACCCGCCGGGCGAGGCGCCCGAGACACCGGTGGAGGAGGGTTGACGATGGAGAGTGCGACTTCGATGCGTGAACGCCCGGTGCTGGCCCTCCTCGTGGCCCTGCTCGCCGCTCTCTTCCTCGTGGCCTGTCCTCCGGTCCAGGAAGAGCCGGCCGAGGATCCGAACGCCGTCGAGCGGAGCATCGGCGACGAGAGCGCCCTGAACGCCCTCATCGCCGACTACATGGTCGCCATGAACAGCAGCGATGCCGATGGGGTCGTGGCCTCGTACGCGCCGGATGCGGTACGTATGCCGCCGGACGCGTTGCCGGTCAGCGGTCGGGAGTCGATCCGGCAGAACATCGCGCAGGCGTTCGAGACGGCGGACCTCAACGTGCAGATGCAGGTCATCGAGACCGAGTTCAGCGGTGAGCTGGCCTATGTTCGCGGTACCTTCCTGCTGACGGTCACGCCGAAGGACGGCTCGCCGACGACGGAGTCCGAGGGCAACTGGATGCGGTTGATGCGCCGCGCGCCGGACGGGCGGTGGCTCGTGGCGTACTCGCTCTGGAACTTGCAGTCGTAGAACCGCGAGTCCGTCGCGGGGGCGATCGGCGGCCGCGGCGCGGCCGGGTATGATCCGTCGCCGCTCCTGATGTCCGAACCGTCGCCGCAGCCGCTCACCTTCATGGGCGCCCCCGGGTCGCCCTACACGCGGAAGATGCGTGCGGTGCTTCGCTACCGCCGGATCCCGTATCGCTTCCTGATCTCGGGCGCCGGCGGCCGCGAGGATCTGCCGGCCGCGAAGGTCCGCCTGTTGCCGACGTTCTATCTGCCGAACGCGGACGGCGAGATCGAGGCGGTCGTCGACTCCACGCCGCTCATCCGGCGCTTCGAGCGGGAGTTCGAGGGGCGATCGGTGGTTCCGCCGGATCCCGTGACGGCGTTCATCGACTTTCTGCTCGAGGACTTCGGCGACGAGTGGCTGACCAAGGCGATGTTCCACTATCGCTGGGTCTACGAGGCGGACATCCAGAAGGCCGGCCAGATCCTGCCTCGCTGGCGGCAGGTCGAGGGTCCCGAGGAACAGTTCCAGCAGGCGGCGAAGATGGTGTCCGAGCGGCAGATCTCGCGGCTCTGGGTCGTGGGCTCGAACGAGACGACGGGCCCGGTGATCGAGGCCAGCTACCGGCGCATCCTGGAGCTGTTCCGGGACCACCTGACGGAACGGCAGTTCCTGATGGGCAACCGTCCGGGCGCCTCCGACTTCGCCTTCTTCGGCCAGTTGACGCAGCTCGCGGCCTTCGACCCGACGCCGATGGCGCTCACCCTGGAGGTGGCGCCGCGGGTCTACGCCTGGGTTGATCGCGTCGAGGACCTGTCGGGTCTGGAACCGACCGCCGATGACTGGATCGGTCGTGAGCTGTCGGCGACCCTGCGCGCGCTCCTCGACGAGGTCGGCCGCGTTTACGCCCCCTTCCTGACCGCCAACGCGAGAGCGCTGGCGTCGGGCGCCGAGCGCGTCGAGTGCGAGATCGACGGCCGGCCCTGGGTGCAGAAGCCGTTCCCGTACCAGGGCAAGTGCCTGATGTGGCTGCGGGAGCGGTACGGGGCGTTGTCGGGCGCGGACCGGTCGGCGATCGACCGGTTGCTCGACGGCACCGGTTGTGAAGCGCTGGTGGCCGGCGGAACTCCGGGGCCCTAGGCCGGCGGCAGGACGGGGAAGGTGAAGGCCGGAATCGGGGACACGGGAAGCGGATCCGGCCCCGACACCGGCGGCGGGCGGTTCTCGCAGATCAACTGGGGCTTTTACGGCTGGCGGATGCTCCCGTTCGCCTGGCTCATCTATGGGCTGGGCGCAGCACCTTTCTACAGTTGGGGCTTCTTCCTGCCGGAGATGCTCGAAGAACTCGAGCTGAACCGGGGCACCGGTGGCCTTGCGTTCACGATCTGGTCTTTCTTTGGTGGTGTCGTCGCGCCGTTGATCGGCGTCTGCCTGACCCGATTCGGCCCTCGCCCCGTGTTCACTGCGGGCTTTCTGGTTGTTTCCGTCGCCTACTACCTGACCAGCCAGGCTCAGGACCGCTGGGACGTTCTGCTCTACTTTGGCCTGTTCGCCGGCCTCACTCACACGTTCTCCACCGTCCTGCCGACCCAGACGCTGGCGACAAACTGGTTCCTGCGCTGGCGGGCGAGCGCGATGGCGTTCCTGCTGATCGCCGCGGGCCTGTTGGGACCGCTGATCGTCAGGTTCGACGCCGCTCTGCTGAACGCCGGCGGGACCTGGCGCGATGGCTGGGAGATCATCGCCGGGTTGTGCGCACTGTTGGGCGTCCTGTCCTTCCTCGCGCTGCGCAACAGTCCGGAGTCGATGGGCCAGTTGAGGGACGGAGCTCGTTCACTGGGAGAGCTTCAGGTCTCTGCAGATGGCAGCGACTCCGAGACCCCCGATCAATGGACTGCCGGGGAGGCGGTACGTACGCCCCAGTTCGCGTTGATGGTGCTTTGCGGCCTGGGATACGCCGTGCCGTGGGGGGTGGTCACGGTTCACGGCCGACTCCATCTCCAGGACAACGGTCTTGGAGTTGACGCGGCGGCGGGCTTGATTGGGCTCATGATTCTCCTGAGCACTTTCGGACGTCTTTCTGGCGCTCTTGGCGACAAGGTCTCACCGCCCCGTCTCCTCGGCGTCGCCCTGGCAATGGAGGGAACAGGCATGGCGCTGTTCCTGTTTGCCGGAACGTTCTCGCAGGCAAGGATCGCGTTGATCCTGTTGGGTCTCGGTTTCGGAATGGCCTACATCAGCCAGGCCGCGACCTTTGCCCGTTTCTTCGGGCGCCGCGCTTTCGCCACGACGACTGGTGTCCGTTTCGCCATTGGGGCCGTGCCTGGCGCTAGCGTGCCGTGGCTTTCCGGCTGGGTGTTCGACACCCAGGGCAGCTATGCGATCCCGTTTCTGACGATCGCCGCGGTGACCCTGATCGGGTCGGTCGTCGCGTTCTTCTTGCAGCCCCCGCGGAAGAAGACCTGACGGTTGACGGCGATGCCGTGACGGAACAGAGTGTTCGAGCGATGAGACGACCGAGAACCGGGTCGATAGGCCTTCGATCCGTCACTTCGACCGTCCTCGGCCTCTTGCTGGTCGCACTTTCCGGCCCGCTTCCACCGGCCGTGGCCGAAGACTGGCCGCAGTGGCGCGGGCCAGCGCGGGACGGTGTCTCGGCCGAAACCGGGCTCGCCGACCGCTGGCCGGCCGGGCGGCCGCCGCTGTCGTGGCGCATCGACGGCCTGGGCGAGGGCTACGGCACGGTGGCGGTCGTCGACGGCTCCCTCTACGTCCAGGGAACCCGCGGCGGTCGGAGCCTCGTGTTCGCCCTCGATGCTTCGGATGGCAGCGTCCGCTGGGAGCGTGAACTCGGGTCTCGGTTACGGGACGGCCGGGGCAACGGCCCACGCGGCACGCCGACCGTGGCCGGCGACTCGCTCTACGCGCTGACCGGCGTGGGTGACCTGGCGCGCATCCGTCTCTCGGACGGCAGGGTGGCATGGCAGCGGAACATCCTCCGGGACTTCGGCCAGCGGAACATCAGTTGGGGGATCAGCGAGTCGCCGCTGATCGAGGGCGACTGGGTGGTGGTGATGCCGGGCGGCGACGGCGGCGCGATCGCGGCCCTCGACCGGGAGACGGGCGCCACGGTGTGGACCAGCACCGGTCTGACCGACCGGGCCGGTTACTCATCCCTGATCGCCGTCGACCTGGAGGAGGGCGGCGAACCGCTGCGGGCGATCGTCGGTTTCACGGCGCGGGCCGGCGTGGGCGTGCGCGCCTCGGACGGCGAACTGCTCTGGCACTACCGCGAGCCGGCGAACCGCACGGCGAACGCGGCGACGCCGATCTACGCGGACGGCCTCGTCTTCTACACGTCGGACTACGGCACCGGCGGCGGCGCGCTCCGGGTGCGGGTGGCCGGCGACAACGTGAGCACCGGACAGGCGTGGTTTCAGTCGCGCCTCCGCAACCACCACGGCGGCGTCGTGCTCCACGGCGGGCATCTCTACGGGTTCTTCGGCAGCGCCCTTGCGTGCGTGGACTTTCAAACCGGCGAGACCGTGTGGCGGGACCGCAGCGTCGGCAAGGGCTCGCTCACTCTCGCGGACGGCAAGCTGTTCCTGGTCGGCGAGAGGCACCTCGCCGGTCTGGCGGAAGCGACTCCCGACGGCTACGTCGAACGGGGCCGTTTCAATCTGGACAACCGCGGCCGCCCGAGCTGGGCCCATCCGGTGGTCAGCAACGGCGTGCTCTACATCCGCAACTGGGACGAACTGCTGGCGTACGACGTTTCGTCCCCCTAGGAGCCTGCGCCGCCAGGTCCGCCGCGTCGTGCCCATCAAGTACCTGGGTTCCAAGCGGCAGTTCGTGCCGCTGATCGCCGACATCGTCGAACAGCTTCGGCCGGCCTGCACGGTGCTCGACCTGTTCTCCGGCACGGCCAGGGTGGGCGACGCGCTGAAGCGGCGGCAGTACCGGGTGCTGGCGAACGACTACCTGGCCTGCGGCGAGGCGACCGCACGCTGCTACGTGGAGGCCGACGGCACGCCGGAGCAACTCCGGCAGGCCGGGCTGCTGATCGAGGAGTTCAACCGGCTGCCACCAGCGCCCGGCTACTTCACGGAGGTGTTCTGCGAGAAGAGCCGTTACCTCCAACCGAAGAACGGCGCCCGCGTCGACGCCATCCGCGAGGAGATCGAGCGCAAGGACCTCGACCCGGAACTTCGTGCGATCGTGCTCGTGTCCCTGATGGAGGCGGCCGATCGGGTCGACAGCACGACCGGCGTACAGATGGCCTATCTCAAGCAGTGGGCGCCGCGAGCTTCCAACGACCTGGAGCTGCGGCTGCCGGAGATCGCCCCGCGCGCCGAGACCGGCAAGGGGAGAGCGCATCGCATGGACGCCGCGGAAGCGGTAGAGGTGCTCGAAGCGGATGTCGCATACCTCGATCCGCCATACAACCAGCACAGCTACCTCGGCAACTACCACGTCTGGGAGAGCCTGGTGCTCTGGGACAAGCCGGAGCACTACGGCGTCGCCTGCAAGCGGGTCGACTGCCGGGAGCGCAAGAGCGACTTCAACAGCAAGAAGAAGTTCCGGGCCGCGTGGGAGCGGATCGTGGAACGGGTCCGCGCGCGATACCTCATCGTTTCCTTCAGCGACGAGGGCTTCATCGGCCGCTCGGAGATGGAGGCGGTGCTGGCCCGCCGCGGCGAGGTCCGGGTGATCGAGAACGACTACAGGCGCTACGTCGGCGCCCGGATCGGCGTGTACAACCCGAGCGGCGAGAAAGTCGGCCGCGTGAGCCACCTGCGGAACCGTGAGTATCTGTACGTCGTGTCGCCCCGGTTTCCGGCTTAGGTCAGTCGCGCAAGGGACCTGATCGCTCGCCGTCGGCGAACGCGATCTGGAACCCCGGTCGGCCTTCGAGCCGACGCATGTAGGCGACGGCGTTCGGGTACCTCTCGTCAAGCACTCCCAGTCTCTGCGCCAGAGCCAGCGAGTAGCCCATCATGACGTCGGCGGCGGTCAGCTCGCCTCCGAGCAGATAGTCGCTGTTTTCGAGCGCCGCCTCGACGGCGTCGAGGCAGATCTCGGCTCGGTCCCGGCCGTCCTCGACGACGGCGGGGATGCGCTCCGGCTCCGGCTTGAGGATGCGGTGGTGAACCATGTCCCCGAGCGGCCGGGCGAGGCTTGCCTCGGCGAACCAGGACCACTGCAGCAGCAGGGCGCTCTCTGGCGTGCCGGTCGGCGGCTGCAGGCGGCCTTCCCCGTACCGCTCCAGGATGTAGTGGACCATCGCGCCGGACTCGATCATGGTGAAGGGGTTGCCCTCTGCGTCGACGTCCGTCATGGCCGGCACCTTGCCGATCGGGTTGAGCCGCCGCCACGCGGCCGACTTGCGGTACTCCGGGCTGAAGTCGACGGGGACGACCTCGTAGGGCAGGCCCAACTCCTCGCAGAGCCAGATGATGCGGGCTGAGCGGGTGCGTGGGACGTGGTAGATCGTGATCATCGTGTTGGCGGAGGCGGCGGCAGGCGGTCAGGCCGCCGCGTGCGACGGCTGACCGAGACGCCGCGTTCCGGCTTACGCCAGGGCGCGCTCGAACAGGGCCAGGAGCCGGCTCCACGCGCGCTCCGCCTGTGCCTCGTGGTAGACCGGAGTGTCCGGCGGGCACCAGCCGTGCATCGCGCCCTCGTAGACCTCGATCTCGGCTGGCAGGCCCGCGGCCTCGAAGGTGTCGCGCAGCACGTCCTTGGCCTCGGGCTGCCTCTGGTCGTCGTTCTCGGCGATCGCGAAGAGGTAGTGCGCCGTCATCTTCTCCACGAGCAGGTGCGGGCTGTCCGGCTGGTCCGTCACGAGTCCGCCGCCGTGGAAGGAGGCGCCGGCGCCGATCCGGTCAGGCAGCGCGGCCGCGGTTCGCATCGTCATGGGACCGCCCATGCAGTAGCCCATCGTTCCCATCTTCCGGTCGCTGTCGACGGAGTCCTGCTCGTCCAGGAAGCTGACGAACGCTTTGGCGTCCGTCACGTTGGTCTCTGGGCTGAGCGACCGCATGAGCGGCATCAGCGTCTCGCGCAGCGCGCCGAAGTCCGTCCCTTCGGCGATCGGCGCCTTCTTCGTCCGGTAGTACTGGTTCACCGCCAGTACCGAGTAGCCCGATTCCGCGAGACGAGTGGCCATTTGTCGGATCGCCGGCCGCAGGCCGAACGCGTCCGGCCAGATCAGGACACCGGGATGGGCGCCGCTCGCCGGGTGAACGAAGTAGCTGTCGCAGACGCCGTCCGGGGTCGTGACCTCGATCTCCGACTCCTTGACGCTCTGGGCGTTCGCCGCCCGTGGCAGCAGGATCGTCAGGCCGGCGCCGGCCGAGACGGCGCCGAACTCGCGGCGGGTCAACCGCTTCCCGCGCAGGTACGTGGCGTTCTCGGCATCGGTTCTGTCGTCACACATGGGGGTCTCCTTGCTTGCTTGCTGGACTTTCGGTGAACCGGGCTCCGACTCTAGACGTGGCTTTCGCCGGGCTCATGCTGGCAGCCGCGGAAGCGCTCCACGCGCACCCGGTCCGGTAGTCCGAGGGCTTCGGTCCGGCCCACTTTCGAGGTGTAGAAGGCGAACAGCGTGCGCTGCTTCAGGTCGCTGAAGAAGGCGGCGCCGGCGGTGAGTTCCGACGGATGCTCTCCGTGCTCGTCGCTGATCTCGCGGAGCAGAGCAACCTGCTGCTCGCCGTTGAGAGCCAGGAAGGACGAGCCGTGCAACTCCGCCGCGCGCCGATCGATCCAGTCCAAGCCGCCGAGTGCGGTCAGTTGATCGTCGCCGTCGGCTAGCGAGAGTTCCAGATCGATGAACTCGTGGACGCCGGCGTCGCGGGCGCCGGGCGTGTCCGTGCGCGGCAGGATGTGCTCGCAGAGCGTGGCCAGCAGTTCGCCCTGGGCCTGTGTCAGCAGCCGGGGCGTCCAGCCGGAGCCCTCGGCCTGGTAGGCGGCCACGGCCGGGATCGCGGCGCGGATCGGCTCGGCCTGCAGCGTGGCGTAGCCGAAGGCGCCGGCGCCCGCCGCCAGGACCTTGCGTCTCGTCGTCGGCTTGCTCATGCCAGTTCTCCCCGCTTGTGCTGGTCGACGAGGTACTCGGTGGAGCGCAGCGCCAGCGACATCATCGTCAGGGTCGGGTTGACGCAGCCGATGCTGACGTAGCAGGAGCCGTCCATCACGAACAGGTTCTTCACCGTGTGGGACTGCTGGTACTGGTTCAGGTAGGAGGTTCCCGGATCGTCGCCCATGCGCGCGGTGCCGACTTCGTGGATCCCCGAGCCCAGCGGCGCCGGTTCCGTGTTCTGCGTGATGTTCGTGCAGCCGAGTGCCTCGAGCAT
The DNA here is from genome assembly GCA_965116955.1 of Thermoanaerobaculia bacterium. Taxonomy (GTDB): domain Bacteria; phylum Acidobacteriota; class Thermoanaerobaculia; order Multivoradales; family Multivoraceae; genus Multivorans. The sequence continues at coordinate 2,182,478 of OZ220742.1, forward strand.
CGCCCGGCCTTCCGCGATGATGTCCTGCACCATCGCGTACTCGTTGCTGCCGAGCGTGCAGTTCATCTGCAGCACGGGCACGCCCCACTTGTCGGTCACGTTCGGGTCGAGCGTGACGCGGTTCTCGGACCGCGGGAGGATCTCGCCGAAACCGCCGAGGCCGATCGTCGAGACCGTGCTCGACTCGACCATCCGCTTGAAGTCGGCGCCGAACCCGGGAATGCCGTTGCCGTGCTGCCAGGTGGTGATGTTCTCGCCGCCCTGGTAGCCGTAGCCGCGGATGAAGTTCGGGTTCTTCGTCGCCGGGTCCTTCAGGTTCTGGAAGCGGGGGACGTAGATCCCGTTCGGCCGGTTCGCGCGCTCCGGCTGAGTGCCGGCCCGCGCTTCCAGGACGCCGCGCACGCCGGTCGCGTAGATGTGGTCCATGACGTAGCGGCCCAGGCAGTCGCTCTCGTTGGCGAGGCCGCCCTCGGCCGAATTGAGCAGGATGCGGGTCGAGGCGAGGGTCGAGGCGCACAGCACGACGACATCGGCCCTGGCTTCCCGGGTCAGGTCCGAGTTCTTGTCGACGTAGGTGACGCCGGAGGCGAGGTTGCCGGCCTTCATGTCGACCTTGATCACGGCGGCGTCCGGGACCAGCGTGAACCGGCCGGTCGCCTCGCAGTCGACCAAGGTCGTCTGCGGCGAGTTGAAGTACGAGTTCGTCCGGCAGCCGTAGTGACACGGGCCGCAGTAGTGGCACATGTCGCGGCCGTTGTGGCGGCGGGTGAGGACCGCGTTGCGGCCGATCGTCATCGGCCGGTCGAACTTCTCGGCCAGGGTCTCCTTCAGCATCGCCTCGCCGCAGGTGAAGGCCATTGGGGGCAGGAACTCGCCGTCCGGCAGGATCTCCAGGCCCTCCTTGCGGCCGTTGACGCCGATGTAGCGTTCGATCCGGTCGTAGTAGGGCGCCAGATCGGCGTAGCTGATCGGCCAGTCCATGCCGTAGCCGTCGAGGCTCGCCGCCTTGAAGTCGTAGTCGCTCATCCGGTACGACTGTCGCGCCCACATGATCGAGCGGCCGCCGACGACGTTGCCCTGGATCCAGTTGAAGTGGGTGCCAGGGGCCTCGGTGTACGGGTTGTCGACGTCGTCGATGAAGAAGTCCGCGTTGACCTCGGTGCAGGCGTAGCAGTACGACTGGCGGTGCCGGCGCTGGAGCAGTTCGTTGCGCGGGTCGGGGCGGCCGCGCAGTTCCATGTCGTGCGGCAGCGTGTGCTCGCGGAAGTCCGTCTCGGGGTCGAAGGCGCGGCCGGCCTCGAGCATCAGCACGTCCATGCCCGCCTCGGTCATCACCTTGGCGGTCCAGCCGCCGGTAGCGCCCGAGCCGACGACGATCGCGTCGTAGGTCCTCGTGTCGGGGGTCTGCTTCATTGCTGGATGGTCCTCGTTCCGGTGCCGGTGGCGGCGGTCGGTACGGATCTAGCGGACGATTCGCTGTGTCGACGCCTCGACGTTGTACGGCAGGGCGTCGTCGCCCTCGAGCCCCAACCGTTCGTTGATCGCCAGCAGGTGGTGATCGACGCCGATCTCGGCGCCGGGCCGGAAACCGGGCACGGTGATCACCTGCGCCAGCACGCCCCCCAGGCCGCGGTGGATCACGCCGCGCGGCAGATAGATCAGGTCGCCGGCGCGGACGTCGTGGACGTCGAAAAGCTGCCCGGCGAGCTCTGGGGTCATCGTCTCGGGCGACTCGATGTCCGCGGCGTGGTAGCTGGTGAGGAGCCGATCCTCGTCGTTGCTCATCTGGACCAGGTAGAACTCGTCGAAGCCCGTGTCCAAGGGGTGGTAGTGGGTGAAGGAGTCGGTGATCCGCACCCGGTGGGCGTTCAGGCCGTGGAAGGTGTAGGGCCCGTTGTCGTTGAGCCAGGTGAGCAGGATGCGCCGGTAGGCGCCGGTTTCCGTGGCACAGCCGCCGGGGACGTCCGTGATGTCCGGGTCCCAGTCGGGGCGGATTGCCGCCGGCACGCCGTCGCCCGGGGTGTCCGGGACGTCGAAGACGAGCGCGGCGATCGCGGGCTGGACGGTCAGCCGCTCGCCGGGGCGGAGCACCGCGATGTCACCTACATGCAGCTCGGTCGGGTTAGGGCCGGAGGCCGTGTGGATCTCGGCCGCCGCGGGCTCCTCCTCGACCGGCGTCTGAACGAAGACGAGCCGACTCGAGGCGTCCGCCGCGATCTCCGTGGCCGCGGCCAGGAACGTCATCGCGTAGCCGGGATTGGCCGCCTCGAAATGTCCCTTGATGCGGGCGAAGGCGGCCTGGCCGTCGGCGCTCTCGTCGAACAGGTGGGCGCGGACGACTTCCGCCCGTGGCTGAGTGGCCACGGGTTCCGGGTCCGAGCCGTCAGCTTCGGCTTCGGCCTCGCCGCCGGCGCAGGAGATGAACGTCACCGAGGCCAGCAGCATCGCCGCCAGCGGTGCCAGGCATTTCCGTGGATTCACGGGCGAGACGGTACCATGCCGGGGTCTTCCCTGAACGCGAACAAAGGCAGAGGAACCGACCATGTTGCGCCGCCTGAATCCGCCAGCCGCTGCCGTGCTGTTCCCGTGTCTGTTCGCGGTCTCGGCGACCGTGACGGCGGATGATGGCGGTCCGATGATCGAGCTCACCAGGCAAGCCGGCGACCGCGTTCTGGTCACCGTCGACGGCGAACCGTTCACCGAGTACCGGCCGGGCGGCGAGGCTGATGGCGGCGGTCACCTGCCGTACCTGTACCCGGTCCACGGTCCGGCAGGCCAGGCGCTGACCCGCAACTGGCCGATGGCCGAGGCGGAAGGTGAGGAGCGGGATCATCCTCACCACCGCTCGCTGTGGTTCGCTCACGGCGCCGTTGGCCCGGCCGACGGCTCCGAACGGTACGACTTCTGGACCGGCCGCGACGGTTCGGCGATCGTCCACGAGAAGATCCTGGCCGTCGAGTCGGGGGAGGCTGGCGTGTTGCGCACGGCCAACACGTGGCTTGGCCCCGGCGGCGCCGGCGACATCCTGCGCGAGGAACGGACGATGACCTTCCGCGCCGGCGCACTCGACACGGGCCGGGCCTGGCGCGCCATCGACTTCGATCTGCGGCTGCAGGCCGGCGACGCGGCGATCGTCCTCGGCGACACGAAGGAAGGCACGATGGCCATTCGCGTCGCGCCGACCCTCCGCCACCAGGGCGAGCACGCCGCCGGCGCCATGCGGAACAGCGAAGGCGTCGAAGGCGCCGACGTCTGGGGCAAGCGCGCCGCCTGGGTCCACTACAGCGGGCCGGTCGACGGCAAGCCCGTCGGCATCGCCATCTTCGATCACCCCGGGAACTTCCGCCACCCGACCTGGTGGCACGCCCGCGCCTACGGCCTGTTCGCCGCCAACCCCTTCGGCGTCCACGACTTCGAGAAGGCGAAGAAGGGCACCGGCGACTGGACGATTCCGGCCGGCGGAGAGCTGCGGCTGCGGTATCGCCTGCTGTTCCATGGCGGCGAGGCGTCGCCGGAACAGCTCGGCGACGAACTGCAGCGCTACGCGGCCGACTAGCCCTCGCGCCGGCAGACGGGAGACCTGCCGTGCTACCCTCGCCGGCCGTCGCTGGCGTGTCCGGTCAGCCCCAACACAACGTACCGAGAACAACCCCTGGAGAGACTCCCCATGCGGCCAGTCCACTTCGTCTCGATCGCGATTCTCGCTGCCTCCTTGGCGGCCGGCAGTCCGGCGTTCGCCGGCGACGACAGTGCGGTGGCGGCCGTGAAGGAGGTCTTCGAAACCGGTGTTGCCGCGCTCAACGAGGGCAACCTCGACGGCTTCCTCGACACGGTTCACGACGAGGCGCTGTCCTTCTATGCCTGCGGTCCCACGTCGGGCAAGCAGGGCCGGGAAGCCTGCGCGCTGGACTGGCGCCTGTTCTTCAACACCACGACGAAGGCGCGGTTCGAGACGAGGAACGAGGAGTACCGGATCATCGGCGACACGGGAATCGCCTACGGGGAGTACTCGCTGTCGGTGAACTACAACGGGCAGGGGCGGCAGACGGTGCATGAAGGCCGCTACACGATGACCTACACGCGGGTGGGCGACGAGTGGCGGATCGCCATGCAGCACAACACGCCCGTGGGTGACTCGCCGCAGCCGGTCCGTGAGCTGGCGCGCGGGGCCCGTTGACCCTGGTCTAGTCGAAAGCCGGTCTGGCCGCTTTCTTCGTCTCCGGCGCCCAGATCCGCACCTGGCTGAAGCGGCCGGTGTCGTCGAACGAACCGAAGCCGACTCGTCCCCAGCCGAGCGGATCGCGGTCGGTCGACACAGTCGGCTGCTTCTCGCCGTCGAAGTAGACGCGTAGCGAGCCGTCCTGGCGTTCGACCCTGACGCGCTTCCAGCCGCGCTCCCAGTCGACGCCTTCGTCGGGGATCGCGCCCATCGGCGCCCGGTCGGCGTTGTCGACCAGGAAGATGTTGTGGGCGCGGTCGTCCGGCTCCGTGGCCAGGTGGGCGTAGTAATAGCGGTTCGGCCCCTCGAAGCCGAAGAAGACGCTGAGGTCCCGGTGGCCGTACTCCCTTCCGGTCTGCCATGCCTCGACTTCGAGGACGAAGTCGGCGAGCAGGAGATCGTCGATCAGGGCGATGTTGAGCGGTGAACGGTGCTTCGGCTTGTACTTGCTGCCGCCCTTGAGGTCGAGATAGCCGCGCCGGTCTCCCGCGCCGTACTCCCACGCTCGCTGGTCGCTGAACGTGAAGTCGTCGAGCGCCGAGGCGTCGGTGAAGTCCTGGGAGTAGACGAGCTCGTAGCCTTCCGGGACGCCTGACTGGGCGTACAGGCCGCCGGTGGCGGCCAGGGCGATCAGAGCGAGCGCGGAGCTCGCGATACGAGTACCGCCCATCAGACGGTCCGCGGGACGACGAACGGCTCCCGGTACTCGCGGGTCAGCAGGCGGCTCGCCTCCACGTCGCCTTTGATCGTCTCCGTGTCCGGGTCGATCTCGAGCCAGGGGCCGACGATCGGCTGCTCGATCTCCGGGTCGACGCCGTTCCTGGCCAGATGGTCGAGGAAGCGGTCGGCGGTGTCGCCGGCTTGGCGGAGCTTCGAGGCGATCTTCGACACCTTGGCCGGCCCGCCGGCCTCGCCGCGCAGGTAGGAGATGTTGCCGAGGTGGCAGAGAGCGCTCGAGAGGTGGCCGTCCTCGATCGAGGCGGTCAGGTCTTCGCTGCGGCGGCTGCGCACGGCGTCGACGAAGTTCGCGTAGTGGTTGGCGCCGCCCTTCCAGGACTCCAGCTTCTTGCCCTTGGCATCGTAGGCGGTGGCGTGCGTGTAGCTCGGAATCTGCACGTGGCCGCCCTCGCAGTGGACGATGACGCCGATGCTGGCGCCGAGATAGTCGTCCATGCCGTCGCGCCACTTGCCGGCCTGGGCCTTGGCGTCGCGCGGCAGCCCGCGGACTTCGAACAGCAGGGGCGCCCGCTCGTAGTCGTGGTACACGAACTGAGTGTTCGGTGTGTTGCCGTCGTCGACGTAGCCGAAGCGGCCGCCGACGCTGATCGTCCGCGGCGGCAGCGCCGGCTCGCCCAGCGCCCAGCGCGCGATGTCCATCTGGTGGATGCCCTGGTTGCCGAGGTCGCCGTTACCGGTGTCGAAGACCCAGTGCCAGTCGTAGTGCAGGCGCTCACGCATCAGGGGCTTCCTTGGCGCCGGGCCGCACCAAAGGTCGTAGTCGACCGCCGGGTCGATCTTCTGCGCGCCTTCCACCCGGCCGATGCTCTCGCGAGGCTTGTAGCAGAGGCCGCGGGCGAGCTGTACCTCGCCGATGTGCCCTTCGTTGACCCAGGCCAGCGCGTCCTGGATCGAGGGTGACGAGCGGATCTGGGTGCCGGTCTGGACGATGCGGTCGTACTTGGCCGCCGCGTGCACGATCTGGCGTCCCTCCCAGACGTTGTGGGAAACGGGCTTCTCCAGGTACACGTCCTTGCCGGCCTGGCAGGCCCAGACCGCCTGCAGCGCGTGCCAGTGGTTCGGGGTCGCGATGGAAACCGCGTCGATGTCGTCGCGCTCCAGGAGTTCCCGGTAGTCGACGATCGTCAGCGGATCGGCGGCGCCGGCATCGATGGCCTTGGCCTTCGCCGCTTCGAGTACGTTGCTGTCGACGTCGCAGAGGGCGGCGACTTCGACGTCGGGCAGATCGATGAAGTGATTGACGTGGTCCCTGCCGCGTCCGCGCAGGCCGACGACGGCGACACGAAGAGCCTCGTTCGGGCTCGCGGCGGCCGTGCCGGCCGAGGCGCGGCATCCCAGAGTCGTGGTGGCGGCGGCAGCGGCGGCTGAGCCGAGGAAAACGCGGCGGGTGATGGCGGACATGGTGTTCCTCCCAGAGTCGGAAGCGCGCCCGGAGGCGGTCACCGATTGTAGCCGCCACGGGCTGCTAGCGTGGTCGACCGATGCGGCCGGCCCGTTACCCGACACCACGCGCGGTCCTTGCAGCGGCGGTCTGCGTCGCCTGCCTCACCGCCTGCGTGGTCGAAGCGCCCGCCGAGCCGCCGAACGTCGTCTTCCTGCTGGTCGACGACCTCGGCGCGATGGACATCGGCGCCTTCAACCCGGCCACTTTCTACGAGACGCCGAACATCGATCGACTGGCGGCCGGCGGGGTGCGCTTCACCCGGGGCTACGCCGCGAACCCCGTGTGCAGCCCGACCCGCTACAGCATCATGACCGGCCGCTACCCGACGCGGGTGGGTGCGACGAACTACTTCGCGGGCCGTCGCGAGGAGGTGTACGCACCCGCTCCGCTGAACGACCGGATGCCGCTCGAGGAGTACACGCTTGCCGAGGCGCTCCGGGACGGCGGCTACAGCACGGCGTTCCTGGGCAAGTGGCACCTCGGGCCGACAGAGGAGTTCTGGCCGCTGGCGCAGGGCTTCGACGTCAACGTCGGCGGCCACCGCGGCGGCATGCCGCGCAGCTACTTCTCGCCCTACTCGAACCCGACGCTCGAGGACGGTCCCGAGGACGAGCACCTCACCGCCCGACTCACCGACGAGGCGCTCGCCCTGCTCGACGGCTACGCGGCGGACGAGGAGGGGAAGCCCTTCCTGATCTATCTCTCGTACTACACCGTCCATACGCCGCTGCGCGCGCCGGCGGACCTGATCGCGAAGTACGCCGCCAAGGCCGGCGTCGAGGTGGGCGCGCCGGCCGATCCCGACGACTTCGGCGACGAGGAGCAGGTATGGCCGCGTGACGAACCCCGGCGGGTGCGCGAGGTCCAGAACCACGCCGTCTACGCGGCCATGGTCGAGACCCTGGACACGAGCGTCGGCCGCATCCTCGACCGCCTCGGTGCCCTTGACCTTGCCGGGAACACGATCGTCGTCTTCTTCTCCGACAACGGCGGCCTGTCGACGGCGGAAGGGTCGCCGACCTCGAACCTGCCGCTACGGGGCGGCAAGGGCTGGCTCTACGAGGGCGGCATCCGGGAGCCGATGATCGTCCGCTGGCCGGCCGTCGCGGCCGCTGGCGGCGTGACCGCGGCGCCGGTCATCAGCACGGACTTCTACCCGACGCTGCTGGAAGCGGCGGGAATCGACCTGCCGCTGGAGGTCGAGATCGACGGGTCGAGTTTCCTCGACCTGCTCCGCGGAGGCGAAGCGGGCGAGAACGCCGCAGCCGCAGCCTCCGAGCGTGACCTGTACTGGCACTACCCGCACTATGCCAACCAGGGCGGCTTCCCGGGCGGTGCGATCGCACGAGGCCGCTACAAGCTGATCGAGCGCTACGAGGACGGCCAGGTCCACCTCTATGACCTCGAAGCCGACATCGGCGAACGGAACGACCTGGCTGCTGCGCAGCCGGAACGGGTCAGCGAGATGCGAGCGAGGCTTCACGCGTGGTATGGCGACGTCGGCGCGGAGTTCCTGAGTGCCCTGCCGGACGGTCCGGAACCCTGGCGGCCACCGATGCAGGCTGGGGACGGAGGTTGAGCCGGCGATACACGCCTCCGGGCCACCATCGCAGCGTCGAGGCCTTCCGGGAGCACCTGCGCGGGCTCGACCCGGCGTTCGACTGCGCCGATGAGCTACTCGGCCCGGAGGGGCCGCTAGCGGAGCCGCTCGCCTTGTTCGGCCGCGAGGCGGGCAACCGGTTCGCGATCCACCCGATGGAGGGCTGGGACGGGAACCGGGACGGCAGCCCGACCGAGCTGACTCTTCGGCGCTGGCGGCGGTTCGGGCTGAGCGGCGCGAAGCTGATCTGGGGCGGCGAGGCGGTGGCCGTGCTGCCGGAAGCGCGTGCCAACCCGAACCAGCTCTTCATCGACGGCAACCGGCTGGGCGATTGCGTCGCCTGGCTGGAGGCGCTTCGCCGGGAGGTCCTGGCGGGGCACGATGAGAGTCGAGTCGGCGGCGACCGGCCGGTGATCGGCCTGCAGTTGACGCATTCCGGCCGGCTGTCGCGGCCCGATCCGCCGCCCGCGCTGCCGAAGCCGCTGCGGGCGCAGGTCCATCCGGTGCTCGACGCGCGGCTGGGAGAGGCCGCGAACGTGCCGCTCGTGAGCGACGAGCAGTTGGAGGAGATCGCCGGCGCCTACGTGCGCGCGGCACGCTGCGCCGAGCGCGCGGGCTATGACTTCGTCGACATCAAGTGCTGCCACGGTTACCTGCTGCACGAGCTGCTCGGCGCCAACACGCGGCCGGGTCCCTACGGCGGATCGTTCGAGAACCGGGTGCGGCTGCCGCTTCGGATCATCGCCGCGGTGCGCGCGGCGTGCCCGGAACTCGGCATCGGGGTTCGCCTGTCGGTCGGCGATGTGGCGCCCTTCGGCGCCGCCGGAGACGGCACCGGCGTGCCGGAAGTCGACGGCCCGAAACCGGCGAACCTCGGCTTCGGACTCAACCCGTCGGACGTTTCGGTCCCCGAACCCACCTGCGCGGAGGCGATTCGCTACATTGGCTTGGCTGTCGAGGCTGGAGTCGAAGTGGTCAACGTGACGATGGGTTCGCCCTACAGTTGCCCGCACCTGTCGCGGCCGTTCACGTATCCGGCGTCCGACAGCTATCTGCCGCCGGAGGATCCGTTGCGCTCGGTGCTGCGTCAACTCGCCGCCGTCCGCACGGTGCGCGTGGCGTTCCCGCGACTCACCCTGGTGGGGACAGGCTACAGCTACCTCCAGGAGTGGCTGCCCTACGTCGCAGAGGCGGAGGTCGGCGGCGGTCACGTCGACTTCGTCGGCCTGGGGCGCATGGTCCTGGCCTACCCGCGCCTGCCCGCCGACGTTCTGGCGGGGCGGCCGCTCGAGCGGCGGCGGGTCTGCCGCACCTTCAGCGACTGCACGACGGGGCCGCGGAACAACATGGTCAGCGGTTGCTACCCACTCGACGAGCACTACCGGAGGACCGCCGAGTTCGGGCGGATCAAGGAAATCAGGAAGGCAGCCGCCTTGTGAGCGCAACACACCAGGAACCGTCCGCCGGCCTGGCACCGCTTCCCAGGCTCTGTTTCGCCGCGCACCACGTTGTCGTTCGGGACGGCTATGACCAGGCCGGCCACTCGCTCGAACACCCCGGTTCGCCGCGCGAGATCGAACACTGGATCGACTGGAAGGCGACGGCCGCTCTGCGCCGCCACGTCGACTCGCTCGGCTTCGGCGTCGCCGAGGCGATGGACACGGCGCAGCGCTTCGAGATCGGCTGGCCCAGCGCGCGGCGGCTGATCGAACTCTGCTCGTCGCTCGCACTCCGCAACGGTTTCGTCGCCGGGGCCGGCAGCGACCAGTTCGATGCCGTCGGCAGCAACACGGAGCTCGTCGACGCGGTGGCGGAGCAGGCGGAGTTCATCGGCGAGTCGGGCGGCGTCCCCGTGCTGTTGCCGATGCCGCGGCTGACGGCCACCGGCGCCTCCGAGAGGGACTACGTCGACGTCTACGGCGCGATCATCGATCAACTCGAGGGTCCGCTGTTCCTGCACTGGCTGGGCGAGATGTTCCACCCGGCGATGCGCGGCTACTTCCCGGGCAACAGCCTGGAGCGGATCCTCGCCCGGCATGCCGACAAGGTGCGCGGGGTCAAGTTGTCGCTCCTGGACGAGGAGTACGAGGTGCTGCTCCGGCGGCGCATCGGCATGCGCGGCCAGATCGTGCTGACGGGAGACGACTACCACTTCACGCGGTTGCTGGAAGGTCAGCCGGCGGCCAGGGGGTCGAGGCTCGGCGGCACGTTCGAACTGAAGGGCCGCACGGTGGCCCTTGGCGACTTCAGCCATGCGCTGCTCGGCGCCTTCGACGCAGTCGCCGAGCCGGCGGCTGCGGCGCTTCGCGCCCTCGGCGACGGGGACGTCGAGCGCTACCGTGAGCTGATGGGGCCGGCCGAAGAACTCGCCCGCTTCATCTTCCAGCCACCGACGCGTCACTACAAGGCCGGACTTGCCTACCACGCTTGGCTGCGCGGGCTGCAGGACAATCCGATGCTGGTCAACCGTGAGGATCTGGCACGGGACGAGGTGTACTACCGTGGTGTGGCCGTACTGGCCGCCAGGGCCGGTTCGTTAGGCGACGGCGACGTCGCCCGGCGCCGTCTGGCGAAGGCCCTGCGGCCCGGTTCGGCCGCTGGTCGCTGATTCGGCTGGAGTCGCCGCGTGTCCGCTTCTACCGCCGAGATCACGGTCCGCGACGCGCGGCGGCTGGCGCTGACGCGGGCGGGGCTGTTGAAGCCCGAATGGACCGGCTTGCCGCGCGCGGCCTCCGGCCGAGGCTTGCGGGCGAGGCGTGCGCTTCACGCGCTGATCGAGCGCTTCGGCTATCTCCAGCTCGACACGATCTCGATTGCCGGCGCCCGTACTCACGCTCTCGTGCCGCTGTCGCGATGGCCCGGAATCGACCGGAATCTGCCGGAGGAACTGCTGCAGCCGGGCGAGCCGATCTTCGAGTACTGGGGTCACGAGGCGAGCTGGATCCCGATTGATCTCTACCCGGCGTTCGGCTTCCGCCGCAAGGAGTACCTCAGCGGCAGGACCTGGCATAGCAAGGGGATCCGCGAACACCCGGACGTGGCGAAAGCGATCCTGCGCCGGGTCGAGGCCGAGGGGCCGATGCGGTCCCTGGACCTGACGGGGCCGATGCTGGGCGAGATGTGGCGGTCCAAGCGGGAACGGTGGGTCGCCTACTCCCTGTGGTCCACCGGGGAGCTGGCGATTCGCTCGCGGCACAACTTCCAGCGGACCTTCGACCTGCCCGAGCGGGTGATCCCTGAGCGGTGGCGGGGCGAGGACTGGAGCCTGGGGGAGGGGATCCGGGCGTTGATCCTGCGCGCGCTCGAGGGTCACGGCTGGGCGACGATCGGCACGCTGGCCGACACCTGGCGGCTTAAGAACGTGCGGCCCCAGATCAAGGCTGCCCTGGAGGACCTGGCCACGGCGGGGGAGGCGACCCCATGCGACGTAGTCGGGGCCGGCGGCAAGAGGCGGTCGGGATGGGTGCGCCCCGCCGATCTGGAACTCGCGGCACGGCTGCGTCGTGTGCGTCCGGCGCCGGACCGCGGCGTGCTGCTGTCGCCGTTCGATCCGATTCTCTGGCGCCGGCCGCGGGTCGCGCATCTGTTCGGCTTCGACCAGATCCTGGAGATCTTCAAGCCGGCCGCGCAGCGGCGCTACGGCTACTACTGCATGCCGGTGCTGGCCGGCGACCGGCTGGTGGCGCGCTACGACCTGAAGGCGCATCGCCGCCAGGGTCGCCTGGAGGTGCTGGCGCTGCACTACGAGGCGGACGGTTCGATGCCGCCGGCCGCCGACCGGGCGGCCGCGGAGAGCGCGTTGCCGACGTTCGCGGAGTCGGTGGAGCTTGCTGTCGACTAGCGCCGCCCCGTCGAAGCGGAAGCCGGCGAGGATGTCGGCACACTCACTGTGCGGTCAGTTCAGTACGCTGTAGCGCCATGACAGACACGAGCCGCCGCCACGCCGCACTGGGCCTGTTCCTGGTTGTCGTCCTTGCTGTCGGCTGCGGCGCCGGCGATGCGCCCGGTGACGAAGCCTCCGCCCGGCCGCAGGTCGCCCTGGTCATGAAGTCGCTCGCCAACGAGTTCTTCGAGACGATGGCCGAGGGCGCGCGCAACCACCATCAGGCTCACCGGGATGAGTACGACCTGATCGTCAACGGCACCCGGAACGAGAGCGATCTGGCCCAGCAGGTCGCCCTGGTCGAGCAGATGGTGGCTTCCGGCAGTGACGCGATCGTCATCGCGCCGGCGGACTCGAAGGCCCTGGCGCCGGCTCTCGCGCGCGCTCAGGCGGCCGGAGTAGTGGTCGTCAACATCGACAACCGTCTCGACGTGGAGGTGGCGGCCGAGGCGGGTCTCGACGCGCCGTTTGTCGGCCCCGACAATCGCGATGGCGCCCGGCGGGTCGGCGAGGTACTCGCGGAGCGGCTTGTGCCGGGCGATCAGGTGGCGATCGTCGGCGGCATCCCGACGGCGTTCAACGCCCAGCAGCGGCAGGCCGGCTTCGAGGACGCGATGAACGCGGCCGGCGCCGCGATCGTCGATGTCCAGAGCGGCGGCTGGGAACAGGCGCAGGCGAACACCGTGGCGGCGGCGATGTTGCGCGAGTATCCGGACCTGCAGGCGCTGCTCTGCGCCAACGACAACATGGCGCTGGGGGCGCTGGCGGCGCGCCGGCAGAGCGGCCGTGACGACGTGCTGATCGTCGGCTTCGACAACATCGACGCGGTGGGCGAGCTGGTCGCCCAGGGCGAGATTCTTGCCACTGCCGACCAGCACGCGGATCGACTCGCCGTCTTCGGGATCGAGGCTGCGCTGGAGATTCTCGGTGGCGGTGAAGCCGGCGACCGCCAGACGCCGGTCGACGTCGTCACGTCGCCCGACTAGGGGAGCTTCGCCACGATGGCCTGGCCCGTGGGCAGGGCGAGCGGGGCTTCGGGCAGGCCGGCGAAGAACTCGTCCACGGCGTCCTTCTCTCCGCGGGCTGCGGGGAAGCCGTAGTCGTCGAAGACGACGATCCCGCCTGGGGAGAGGCGCGGGTAGAAGTACTCCAGGCAGTCGAGCGTCGAACGGTAGAGATCGACGTCGATGTGGACGAAGGCGAAACGGCAGTTTTCGAGACCGTCGAAGGTTGACGGGATCCATCCTGGGTGGATTCTGAGGGGCCCGGAGAAGCCACCGAGAAGAGCCTCGACGGCCTGGACGGACGTCGCCTTGAACACGCCCTGTTCCAGATCGGGGTCTCTTTCGGGATCGGGCGCCGGGAGCCCCTCGAAGCTGTCGAAGAGATGGAGGGTCTTCTCGTGCTCTTCGAGGACCCGCGAGAGAAGAAGCGCCGTGCCTCCCCGATACACGCCGCACTCGGCGAAGTCGCCGTCGACGGCGAGCGCCTGGTTGCCGAGACGGTAGAGGACCTGGCAGCGGTCGCCCGAAACGACCGTGTACGGCTCGACGCCGTCGTAGGCCTCCCGGAAGTCGGGCTCGCCGCGCCAGGGCGCCCAGACTGCCGACGGTGACCTCCACTCCCGGTAGAAGCTCTCGTCCGCGTTCTCCAGGGCGTGGGCGTCCCGACTGGAGCGGGGGAAGATCTCGAAGTCGTATCCGAATCGACGCAACACGCCCTTCGTCAGCCGGTAGGCGGCGGCCTTCAGGGCACCGCGGACCCTGCGAACGAGAGAGCGCATCGGAGCGAGCCGCGACTGTATCCTCGTCCCGATGCTCGCCGGGCGTTCCGATCGATGACGCTGGCCGCCACGGGTTGGCGCAGTTCCTTCTCTCTCGGCTATCGGGGAGGACTGGTCCTGGTGATCCTCGGCCTGTGTGTCGCCTTCGGCCTGATCACGGATCACTTCTGGAGCGCAGTCACGTTCCGGACGCTGGCGAACCAGTTGCCGCCCCTGGTCATCGCTTCGGCCGGCTTGACGCTGGTGCTGATAGCGGGCGGCATTGACCTTTCCGTGGGGTCCGTGCTGGCGCTGGCGGCCGCCGTGCTGGGCGTCCTGACGGTCGATCAGGGCTTGCCTCTGCTGCTGGCGGCGCTGGTGGCCCTCACGGTCGGCGGGCTGTGCGGCGCGATCAACGGCGCGCTGGTCGCTCGCTGGTCCATCCCGTCGTTCCTGGTCACGCTCGGGATGCTCGAGATCGCGCGCGGCTCGACCTACCTGGTGACCGCTTCGAGGACCAGCTATCTCGGCGACCGGGTCGCGGCGCTGGGCGCGAACCTGCCGGTGCTGGGATTGTCGGCCGCGTTCGTCGGTTCGCTCGCGGTGGTGGGAGCGCTGCAGTTCGTTCTCTCGCGCACGGCCTTCGGCCGCTGGGTGTTCGCCGTCGGCGGCAATCGCACGGCGCTCCACCGCTGCGGCGTGCGGCCCTCCCGGGTCCAGTTCGCGGTGTTCACGCTCGCCGGACTGCTGGCGGCGGTCGCCGGGCTGTGCCAGGTCGGCTACCTGCAGTCCGCCGATCCGAACGCGGCGATCGGGATGGAGCTGTCGGCCATTGCCGCGGTGGTCATCGGCGGCACGTCGCTGCTCGGCGGCCGGGGCTCGGTGACGGGCACGCTTCTGGGCGTGCTGGTGATCGCGGTGTTGCAGACCGGACTTGCCCAGGCCGGCGCCACCGAGCCGACCAAGCGGATCATCACCGGCGCGGCGATCCTGTTGGCGGTAGCGACGGACGTCTGGCGCCGGCGGCGGAGCGCGGCCGCCGTTTCCTGACACCGGCTATTCTCCCGCTCGTTGTCCCGAAACTCCGCAACCCGAGAGGAATCCGCCATGAAGAATCGACTGGCCATCCCGATGCAGGTGCTGTGCTTCGCGGCGTTCGCCGCGGCTGTGCCCGCCGTCGCGCAGGAGCGCGCGATCGAGTTCCCCGACATCGACGGCTACCGGACCTTCAGCGTCGATCTGCACACCCACTCCGTCTTCTCCGACGGCATGGTGTGGCCGATCATCCGCATGCAGGAGTCCGAGCGGGACGGCCTCACGCTGATGGCGGTCACCGAGCACCTGGAGTACCAGCCGCACCGGGAGGACATCCCGCACCCCGACCGGAACCGCTCGTACGTCGTTGCCGCCGAGTACGCCGCGGAGGCGGGGTCGGACGTGATCGTGGTCAACGGCGCGGAGATCACCCGCAGCATGCCTCCGGGCCATGTCAACGCTGTCTTCATCTCGGATGCGAACGCACTCCTCGTCGAGACCAGCGACGCGGACTACATGATCCGGCTCCGGCCCGACACGCCCGAGGAGCAGGCGGCGAGCGAGCGCGAGGCGCGGCAGGCGATCGAGGCGGCCAACGAGCAGAACGGCTTCGTCTTCTGGAACCACCCGAACTGGCCGCGCCAGCGCCCGGACGGCGTGGCGAAGCTGACCGACATGCATCGGCGGCTGATCGCCGACGGGCTGCTCCACGGCATCGAGGTGGCGAACGGCGACTTCTACTCGGCCGAGTCGCTCCAGATCGCGCTCGACAACGACCTGGCGATCCTGGGCGTCTCCGACGTCCACTACCTGATCGACTGGGATTACCGCCCCAACGACGGCGGCCACCGGACGGTGACCCTGGTGTTCGCGGAGGAGCGCACCGCCGAGTCGATCAAGGAGGCGTTGCACGCGAACCGCACCGTCGCCTGGCTGGGCAACTGGCTGATCGGCCGCGAGGACGCGCTGATGCCGCTGCTCGAGGCTTCGCTCCGGCTGACGAAGGTCGAACGTAGCCAGGATGACGAGCTGATCGACATCCGGCTCTCCAACGTGTCGGACGCCGCCTTCGATCTGCGCGTCACCAGCGGCCACCGGTTCAACGGCCCGCCGTCGACCATGCGGGTCGAGCCGCACAGCGACCTCGACCTGGCGATCAGCGGCGAGGCCCGCACCAGCTTCGAGATGGCCTTCGAGGTCCTGAACGCAATCACGGCGCCGGAGACACACCCGACGCTGACGTTGGCAGTCGAAGTGCCTGCGCAGTAGCAGGACTGGGTACGCGGGTCTTCTGACCCGCTGCCGCCGTAGGCGGCCTAGAGATTCGTCGCCGGCTTCCGGCCGGCGTCCTCTAATCCCGTTCGCCGCGGCGCTGGCGCTCGACGATCCGGCGCACCGAGGCCACGTCTGCCGCCCAGTACCGTTCCTGCTCTTCGATCGCCGGCTCGACCAGCGGCCGGACGACGCGGAATCCCAGGAACCGCGCGTTCGTGTGGTACCAGACGCTCTGCGGGATCTGGGGATCCATCCGTTTCCAGGAGAGTTTCGATCCGCGGCGGGCGGCGCAGCGGAGGGCGGCGGGCTCGTCCTGCCAGGAGCCGCCGCGGACGCTGCGCGGATACTCCTGTTCCGGCCAGGCGATCGGGTCGGCGAGAGGATCGGCTTCGCCGAGTTCCACGTAGTCGGCGTAGGCGTCGAGGGTCCACTCGGAGACGTTGCCGTGCAGGTCGAAGAGGCCCCAGGCGTTGGGCTCTAGCTGGGCGACCTTCCGGTAGCGGCGGTCGCTGTTGCCGGTATGCCAGGCGAAACGGTCGATTGCGGTCGCGTCGTCGCCGAACGACCATGCGGTCGCGGTGCCGGCCCGGCACGCGTACTCCCACTCGGCCTCGGTCGGCAGGCGGTAGAAGCGGCCGGTCTTCATCGACAGCCACTTCGTGAACTGGCGAGCCGCGAACTGGGTCATCGAGATCGCGGGAAAGCCGTCCGTGCCCATGCCGAAGTCCATCGGCCGGTAGGGCGGCGTCGGTCGGCTCACCGCGTCGGCCCAGGGGGCGGCGGGTTCTTCGCCGCCGCGGTCCGTATCGAACATGAACACGCGGTAGAGATCCCAGGTCGTCTCGTGGGTCGCCATCCAGAACGGGGCTACGCGGACTCGACGCCGGGGAGACTCCAGCTCGCTCCGCCCGGGTTCGCTCTCCGGGCTGCCCATCAGGAACTCGCCTCCCGGAACCGGCGCCATGTCGAAGTGGAGTTCGCCGCCTTCGGCGCTGACGCGGACGATCCGCTCCCGGTAGAGCTGCATCCCGGCTTCGGTGCTGGCGTTCGCGGCCGGAACGTCGGCGGCTGGCGGCCGGCCCGGCGGCATGTCCGGGTACCGCGCGGCGCCCGGCTCCTGGACCGCTGCGACGAGCAGCGTGAACAGGATCGAGAGCCCTCTCAGCACGGGTACGGCCTCAGCGGCCGCGGAAGTTCGCCCGGCGCTTCTCGAAGAAGGCGGCGATGCCTTCGGCGGCGTCCTCCGTGCGGGCCGCGTCGGCGATCGCCTGCGACTCGAACTCCATCTGGGACTCCAGGTCCTCCGAGAAGGAGCGCATCACGAGTTCCTTGGCGGCCCCGAAGGCCCAGGTCGGTCCGGCGGCCAGTTGTCTTGCGAGCTTCTCCGCACGGGCGTCCAGTTCGTCGGCCGGGACGACTTCGTTGACGATTCCCCATTCCCGGGCCTCGGCGGCGGACAGCGTCCGGTTCGTGAGGATCAGTTCCAGCGCGCGGTGGCGGCCGAGCAGCCGTGGCAGGAAGTAGGTGGAGCTGCCGTCCGGCGTCAGGCCGGCGCGCGTATAGGCCATCGTGAACACGGCCTCCTCGGAAGCGACGACCAGGTCGGCGGCGCAGGCGAGCGAGAACCCGGCGCCGGCTGCCGGCCCCTGGACCGCGGCGACAACCGGCGCGTTGCCGCGAGTCAAACGCGTGATCGCGGCATGGAGGTAGACCGTCATCTCCTTGAGGCCGCGAGGCAGGGCGTCACCCGCCTTGGCGAAGGAGGCCAGGTCACCGCCGGCGCAGAACATCCGACCCTCGCTGCGCAGCAGGACCGCTCGCACCTCCGGGTTCTCGTCGCACTCGATGCCGACCTCGAGCAGGTCCTTCGTCATTTGCAGGTTCATCGCGTTCGCCGCGTCGGGCCGGTTCAGCGTGATCCGGGCGACGCTGTCGGCCAGTTCGAATCGGAGCGTCTCGAGGTCGTTCATGGCGGCGGATGGTAGCGGAGGCGCGTGGCAACGCTAGAGTATGGCGACCACGGAACAAGGCTCGACCGATTCGGATCGACGCAGACGGCACCTTGCGGGTGCGGGGAGACACCATGGACGGAACCTCCAGGCGCAGTTTCATCACCGGGGCCTCGGCGGCCCTGCTCGCGGGCGGAGTCGGCGGCGGTGCTGCCGCGGCGGCCAACACGGCATCGGACGTCGGGCGCGCCCGCGGCGACGCGACGTTGCGAATCGGCCTGATCGGCTGCGGCGGGCGCGGCACGGGCGCCGCGGCGCAGGCCATGTCGACCTCAGGACCGGTCGAGCTGGTAGCGATGGCCGACGCGTTCGAGGACCGGCTCGACAACTGTTACGCGCGGCTGGCCGAGATGGGCGAGAACGGGTCCTTCGAGAGCGGCAAGCGCCTGCAGGTGCCGGCGGAGAACCGCTACGTCGGTTTCGACGCCTACCGCAAGGTGATCGACTCGGGCGTCGACGTCGTCGTCCACGCGACGCCGCCGGGCTTCCGGCCGGAGCACTTCGAGTACGCGGTCGAGCAGGGCAAGCACGTGTTCATGGAGAAGCCGGTGGCGGTCGACGCTCCGGGGGTGCGGCGCGTCCTCAAGGCCGCCAAGGCCGCGAAGGAGAAGGGGCTCAAGGTCGGCGTCGGACTGCAGCGCCACCACAGCGCGATGTACAACGAGACGATCGACCGCATCCACGGCGGCGCCATCGGCGACGTCGTGGCGCTTCGCGTCTACTGGAACGGCTCCGGCGTCTGGGTGCGGGCGCGCAAGCCCGGGCAGACCGAGATGGAGTACCAGATGCGCAACTGGTACTACTTCAACTGGCTCTGCGGCGACCACATCGTCGAGCAGCACATCCACAACATCGACGTCGGCAACTGGGTCAAGGGCGGGCATCCGGTGGAAGCCCAGGGCCAGGGCGGCCGCCAGTGGCGGAACGGTCCGGACCATGGCGAGATCTTCGACCACCACTTCGTCGAGTACACCTACGACGACGGTGCGGTCATGCTGAGCCAGTGCCGGCACATCCAGAACTGCTGGGACCAGGTCGCCGAGTTCGCGCACGGCAGCAAGGGCCGGGCGAGCCTCGCTGCCGGCCTGATCGAGGCGCCGGGCGGCTGGACCCACCGCGAGCCGGAGGACGAGAAGAGCCCGTACCAGGTCGAGCACGATCGCCTGTTCGAGGCGATCCGCGAGGACAAGCCCTTCAACGAGGCGAAGAACGGCGCGATCGCCACGATGACGGCGGTGATGGGCCGGATGGCGACCTACTCCGGCAAGAAGATCACCTGGAAGGAAGCGCTCAAGTCCGACGCGTCCTTCGAGCCAGCGACCTACGCCTGGGACGCCGACCCGCCGACGGTGCCGGACGAGAAGGGCCGGTATGCGGTGGCGGTGCCGGGAGTGACGAAGGCGTAGCTACGGCGTCGCTTCGAAGGCGGCCAGGAACTGGTGATCGCCCCAGGCGATCCGTAGCACCGCGCCCGGTTCGACTTCCAGGAACTCGATCGTCAGCTTCTCGGTCGGCTCGTCGGCCGTGGAGTGCTCCAGCGGCACCTCGACCGCGTCGGCCGTCGCGTCGCGCTGACTGCCCCAGATGTCGGCTTCGCCGTTGAACACGAGGCTCCAGCCGTCTGCGGTGCGCCTGGGCCACAGGCTGTAGACGCCGGGATAGTCGGGTGAGGCGTTGCCGTAGGGGACGACGATGCCGTCGAAGGAAAGCGAGGCGTGGGTGAGCAGCTTGACCGCCCGGCCGCTTTTCCAGGAGGAGACCTCACCGGCCCCCAGGCTCTCGAACGCCCGGTAGTCGTCGCTGTCCGTCAACAGGTCCGGATAGGAGATCCGGAGTTCCTTGCCGCCCAGTTCCAGTTCCGCCAGGTTGCCGTAGCGCAGGCGCCGGAACCGCTCCCGTCGGGCCGCGGCCCTTGCTTCGGTGTCGCCGTCCGCGGTCTGGGCGGTCGCCGGAGTGGAGTCGGATCGATTCGGCGGGCTCGACTCCTGGGCGACGATCGGGGCGGCGGCGAGGAGCAGGGCGGCCAGGAGGGCCAGGGAAGCCAAAGGAACCAGATGAATCTGCGTGGTCGTCGTTCTCACGGCGAGCTCCGGTAGAGGTTGCGAAGGATCGGGCGCCAGTGGCCGCGGGTGCTGGATGGATGTCGTTGGCGGAGCTTACCGCCAGCGGTCGGATCTTCCGTCGGCAGTAGACTTCGGGCCGAAGTTCGTTGCCTGGACACCGTCGTATGACCACACCCGAACAGGATCCCCGGATCCGGCCCGCCGATGACGCCAGCCCGCTCCGCTTCGTGACCGCGGCGTCCCTGTTCGACGGCCACGACGCGGCGATCCACATCATGCGGCGGATGATCCAGGACCGCGGCGCCGAGGTGATCCACCTGGGCCACAACCGCGGGGTCGACGAGATCGTCCGGGCCGCCGTGCAGGAGGACGCCGACGCGATCGCGATCAGCTCCTACCAGGGCGGCCACATCGAGTTCTTCCGCTACATGATCGACCGGCTGGCGGAGGAGGGCAGGGAAGACGTCCTGGTTTTCGGCGGCGGCGGGGGCACGATCACGCCGGAGGAGATCGCGGAACTCGAGGCCTACGGAGTCGAGCGGATCTACCACCCCGACGACGGTCTGAAGATGGGCCTGCCGGCGATGATCGACGACGTCGTCGAGCGGACGCAGGCGAAGCGTCGGCCTGCGCCCGAGGCGCGTTTCAGCGTGCGCGTTGCCTCGGACCCGGAAGGCGACATCGAGCTGTCGCGCCTGCTGTCCGCGATCGAGCGCGGCGCGGTCGGCGAGTCTGAGCTGCGCCGGCTGCGCAAGGAGTGGCAGCTCGCCGGCGCCGGCGTGCCGGTGGTGGGGCTCACCGGGACCGGCGGCGCGGGCAAGAGCAGCGTCGCCGACGAACTGCTGAACCGCTTTCTCGAGTGCATGCCCGCATCGTCTTCGGGAATGCGGATCGCGCTGCTGGCGGTCGACCCGACCCGCCGGCGGACGGGCGGCGCCCTGCTCGGCGACCGCATCCGCATGAACAGCCTGCGCAGCGAGCGCGCCTTCATGCGTTCCATGGCGACGCGGCGGCAGCACCTGGCGACCAGCGAGGTGCTCGGCGACGCCATCGCGCTGCTCAAGGCGTCGGGGTTCTCGATGGTCCTCGTGGAGACCGCCGGCATCGGCCAGAGCGACAGCGAGATCGTCGACCTGGTCGATCTCTCGATCTACGTGATGACCTCGGACTACGGCGCGGCGAGCCAGCTCGAGAAGATCGACATGCTCGACTTCGCCGACGTCATCGTGCTGAACAAGTTCGACCGCCGCGGCGGCCAGGACGCGCTGCGCGACGTGCGCAAGCAGTGGCGGCGCAACCGGCTCGCCTTCGATACGGCCGACGAGGACGTGCCGGTCTATCCGACGATCGCCAGCCAGTTCCAGGACCCGGGCGTCAACTGGATGTTCTGGAACGTGTGCCGGCTGCTGCGGGAGCGGCTCGATCTGGACGAGGCCGCCTGGACTCCCGAGGTCGACCTGGACGAGCGCGAGCCGAAGGCGGCGGTCCTGATCCCGGACAATCGCAACCGCTACCTCGCGGAGATCGCCGAGGCGGGCCGCGCCGCCGAGGCCGACGCCGGACGCCGCGCGACGGCGGCCTCGAAGGCGCACGGCTGCTACCGGGCGTTGTCCGAACTGGACGATCCGGATCTCCCGGAGCCTCTTGCCGGGTACGCGGCGGCTGCGCTCGACGCGGCGCCCGACCAGACCCTGGCGCGGCTGCGCCGGAGCTACCAGGAAGCGCTGGCCGAAGTCGGCGCCGAGGCGGCGGAACTCCTGAGGAACTGGCCCGCGCGCGCCTCTGCCGCGCGCGCCGACCAGTACAGCTACCCGGTCCGCGGCCGCGAGGTCACAGGCGAGAACTACGTGACCACCCTGAGCCACCTGCGGATGCCGAAGCTGGCGCTTCCCGAGTACTCGGATTGGGGCGACCTGCTGCGTTTCCTGATGAGGCACAACCTGCCGGGCGCCTACCCGTACACCGCCGGCGTCTACCCCTACCGGCGCCGGGGCGAGGAACCGACCCGGATGTTCGCGGGCGAAGGGATCGCGGAGCGCACGAACCGGCGATTTCACTTCGTCTCGCGTGGGCAGCCGGCGAACCGTCTGTCCACCGCCTTCGACTCGGTGACGCTCTACGGCTCGGACCCGGGGCTCCGGCCCGACATCTGGGGCAAGGTGGGCAACTCGGGCGTTTCGATCGCCACCGTCGACGACATGAAGCGGCTCTACTCGGGGTTCGACCTGTGCGACCCGGCGACCTCCGTGTCGATGACGATCAACGGCCCGGCGCCGACCATCCTCGCCTTCTTCATGAACGCCGCGATCGACCAGCAGGTCGAGCGTCACCTGCGCGAGACGGGCGGCCTGGAGCAGGCGCGCGCCGAGATCGACCGGCGGCACCGTGGCGACGTGCCGGTCTACCGCGGCGAGGTGCCGGAGGAGAACGACGGCCTGGGACTGGCGCTGCTCGGCATCTCGGGCGATCAGGTCGTGGAACGCGACGTCTACGAACGGATCCGCGCCGACGCGCTGAGCCGGGTCCGCGGCACGGTCCAGGCCGACATCCTGAAGGAGGATCAGGCCCAGAACACCTGCATCTTCTCGACCGAGTTCTCGCTACGGATGATGGGCGACGTCCAGCAGTTCTTCATCGACCACAACGTCCGCAACTACTACAGCGCCTCGGTCAGCGGCTACCACATCGCCGAAGCCGGTGCGAACCCGATCACCCAGTTGGCGTTCACGCTCGCCAACGGCTTCACGATCGTCGAGTACTACCTGGCTCGGGGCATGGCGATCGACGACTTCGCGCCCAACCTGTCGTTCTTCTTCTCGAACGGGATGGATCCGGAGTACGCCGTCATCGGCCGGGTGGCGCGGCGCATCTGGGCGCGGGCGATGCGCGAGCGCTACGGCGCCTCGGCCCGCAGCCAGATGCTGAAGTACCACATCCAGACCTCCGGCCGTTCGCTCCATGCGCAGGAGATCCAGTTCAACGACATCCGCACCACGCTGCAGGCGCTCTACGGCATCCTCGACCGCTGCAACTCGCTTCACACGAACGCCTTCGACGAGGCGATCACGACGCCGACCGAACAGTCCGTGCGGCGGGCGCTGGCGATCCAGTTGATCATCAACCGGGAGTTCGGGCTCAACCGGAGCGAGAACCCCTGGCAGGGCTCCTTCGCCCTCGACCAGTTGACCGACGCGGTCGAGGAGGCGGTCTACCTGGAGTTCGAGCGCCTCGCCGAGCGGGGCGGCGTGCTGGCGGCGATGGACACGATGTACCAGCGCTCGAAGATCCAGGACGAGAGCATGGAGTACGAGGCGCAGAAGCACGACGGCAGCCTGCCCGTGGTCGGCGTCAACACCTTCCTCGCCGAGGGTCAGGAGTTCGCGGAGACGGTCGAGGCGGAACTCATCCGGTCGACGGACGACGAGAAGCAGCAGCAGATCGAGAGTCTTGCCGCGTTCCACCGCCGCCACGGCGACCACTCATCGGCGTGCCTCGAGCGGCTCCAGGACGTGGCGCGCCGGCGCGGCAATGTCTTCGAAGAGCTGATGGAGACGGTCAAGCACTGCTCGCTGGGCCAGATCTCGGACGCGCTCTACCGCGTCGGCGGAGAGTACCGGCGCAGCATGTAGCGAGACCGTCGGACTCTGCGGCTACTGGCACTGGAACGCCTTGGTGTCGCTCTTCGTGGTCGCCGTAGCGCCGGGCCGGTTCGTGTGCTCCCAGGGGTCGCCGCCGGGGCCCGTCACCACAAGGCTGAACTCCAGGGTCGTAACCGGCGCCACGAACACCCAACGGTGTTCATTGTTGCTGCAACCGTTCAGCACCTTGACGAGAACTTCGGGGTTGTTGCGGCCGAAGAACCACAAGATGCCGCCCTCGCTGGACCAGGCTGCGCCCTCGGCCTGACCTGACTCGCCGCTTGGCGTGACGTAGCACATCCTGACCTCGTAGCCGCCTTCGAACTCGAGCACGGGGGTCGTCGGCGTACAGCTCGCCACGTGCGGCTGCTGCGGATCCGGATCGGGATCCGGATCCGGACCGGGCGAAGGCGGTCGGACACCCCGGTCGGCAAAACCGTCCCGGATCCAGTCGAACACCTTGCTGTTGGGTACGGTGCCGCGCACGTTCTCCGCCGTGCGGCCGACCGCGTAGATCATCACGTCTTCGCCGGCATGTGTCTCCAGGAACAGCGGGACCGTCGCCTCCTGCCGGTACGCCGAGTGGGCGGTGCTCGAAGGAACGGCGCCGCCGTAGCCCGCCGTCCTGTCGCTGTTCGGATTGACGCGCGAACCGCTCCGGTGTCCCGGCCCGTTGGCGTAGCCCAGGATGGTGTACGGAACGCCCCCCGAGTCTCCGCTCTCCGAAATCGTGCCTCCGCTGTCTATGTCGTGGACCGTTCCCAGGATGCCGTGGTGCGGCTGGTCGCGAAACGACGCGGGCACTGAGCGGGGGGTGTAGCGCAGATCGGACAGCGGCCTCATCGGGTAGCCGGCGATGGTGAAGACGTGGCTGTGGTCCGCGGTCGCGAGGATCAGGGTCCTGTTGAGATTCACACTCCGCTGTGCGGCGCTGATCGCGCGATCGAACATGCGGGTATCTCTGAAGGCGCGGAAGGCATTTCCCTCGTGGTGCGCATGGTCGATTCGGCCCGCTTCGACCATCAGGAAGTACGGCTTTCCCGTTGCGCCCAGAATCTGGATCGCCTTCCTCGTCATCTCCTCGAGGCTCGGCTGGCTGCTGTCCCGGTCCGCCTCGTACTCCAGGTGACTTGACGCGAACAGGCCGATTGCGCGGCCGGAACCGCCCAGCGAGTTGAGTCCCTGCCGGTTCGAGACGTATCGATAGCCGCGCTGCTGCAGCTCGGTTAGCAGGTCGCGGCCGTCCGACCGCCGACCGTCCGATGCCGAAGTGGGCAGGAAGTGCCGTCGCCCTCCCCCGAAGATGACGTGGAGGCCTTGTCCGAGCCGGTCGTTGTATCCGGCTCCGCCCGGCGTCATCTGGGCGGCGATCTCGTTCTCCAGGTTGCGGTCGTTGACGTGCGCGAAGACGGCCGCAGGGGTCGCGTGAGTGACTCGCGTCGTCGTCACGATGCCGATCGCGTAGCCCATCGAAGTGGCCAGCTCGCCGATGTTGGTCAACCGCGCGCCGTCGCCGTTGCCGTTGAAGTCCGCGTACTCCGTGGTCGGGCCGTAGCCGATCACGCCCGTGTTCGTGTTGACGCCGGTCATCATCGCCGACATCGTTGCGGCGCTGTCGGGCGTGATGTAGTCGGCCGACGCCGTGCGCGAAATGGCGGTGTAGGGCAGGCGGTCCAGCGCCAGTTGCCCGTCGACGCCGACCGTCGCGATACGGGTGGACGTGACGGTCGACACCCCCATGCCGTCGCCGACGAACAGGATGACGTTGTTCTTCTGCGCGGAGGCGGGCAATGTCGCGGCCAGCAGGAGTGCAATGGTCGAGAGATTGCGGAAGGAAACGGAAAGGCTGGGCCGCGCGCTGTGGTTCGGTGGCAGGGGACTCCCCATTGCCAGACCTCCTTTCTTCATGGTTGACCATGGTGGTGGGGCCTGATTGTCGGGACCGGTTCCCGGTTGCGAGATTCTGACTGACAAGGATAGCCCCTACCCCCGGTGCGATGTGGATGCCATGCGGCCTTCACGGCCGTCACGACGGGGAGTAGCGCCGCACTTGAGCGGCTGGACCGCAGTGTTCCTGCCGTCGTTCCCCGTGGCTCAGTTCGAGTCGGGAATTCCCCTGCTGGGGAGTTCCTTGGACTCCGCGGCCACCACTGCCCCCAGAGCACCTATCGTGGCCGTAGCGGCCGCCGGATCCTGGCTGCTGATGGTCGAGTCGGAAGAGCTGCCGCCGTGGTTGACGCCCAGGCGAAGCCCGAAGGTCCTTACGTCGGCGCCATCGGGATGTTCTTGCCACCTGATCCACTGCGAAGACGAGGTCACGCGGGCTCTGACCCGTGGTCTTCCTCCGCCCGCCCCGTCACGGTCGATTCCCAGCGCTAGGCCGGTCGAGTTTTCCCAAGCGATTCCTACCCACGCGCTACCGCTGGCGAGTTGTGGCCCCGATGAGAGATCGAGTTTCGCGCAGCCCGTCGTGCCGGGTGTAGTGATCGTGACAGTGGCGGAGAAGGCGTTGATCCGGGTCCCCGGCACTCCGCCTGAGTCACGATAGAAACTCAGGATGAACGGAAGACGACTGCTCGTTCCCCGGTCCTCGACGCGGCCTACGCATAGGACAACGTAACTCACTCTTCCGCTTGAAGCTAGCTGGAACTGCTCAGCAAACTCCTGATCGTGGACGGGGCCGTTCGAGGTTGCGAGCCAGCCATACGTCTCGAACGTCCCATTGTCGTGCTTGTACTCCACTATCCCGGTCCCGCCGTTCTCCACGGTAACGCGCACGCCAAGGGAGCAGTTGTTTCCGGTCGCGGATTCGCCTGAGACTGGATCGACGCAGGCGCCGTAGTAGTACGTGCCGGGCGTGGACGTGGCGGTGAGAGTGATCGATTCGGCGCTCGTGTTCGAGGCCGAGAGGGCCCCCACGGCATCCGTCCCGACTTCGCTGTCCGCACTGCTGATCGTGGAGTCGGAGGAGCGGTAGTAGCGGAGAGTCGTCGAAGTGGAGCGGGCGTTGCCCCGGTTTTCCACAGTAACGCTCAACGTGAACGTCGCTCCCGCCGTGACATTCGTGTCACTCGCCGAAGCGGAAGAGACGACCAGGTCGGGCGCCCGCGGCTCACGGTCGCCGCACGCGAACCCCTCGGCATCGGCGACGGACTTCCCGTCCCGTGAACGGAACCACTTGAGTTCGTTCGTGTCGGTGTCCCTGATCGCAACGTTGAAGTCGGCGTCCGAGGCTGCTCCGGCGTAGACCGTCCAGTGGCCGTTCGTGCTGCACGTGTCGGCGACCCGCACGAGCAGTTCGGGTTGGTCGCTGGCGAAGGTGAAGAGGCCCGCGGACTTGCCCAGGTCCGCCGATAGCGCGCCGGCGGCCCGACTCGAACCGCCGTCGGGCACGTACCAGGCCTTTACCCTGAAGATGTCATCCTGCAGAAGGCACGTTGCGCCGGCACAGCTCGGGTCGTCCGGGTCGCCGACGCCGCCCGTCGACATCGTGGCATCACCGTCCGTGCAGGTGAACCCCTCCGTGTCCGCGACGGACCGGCCGCCTCGCACCCCGAACCACTTGAGCTCGTTGGTGGCGGTGTCTCGGACGGCGACGCTGAAGTCGGCCTCCGAGGCGACCCCGGCGTACACCTCCCAGTAGCCCGTTGTGCGGCAGCGATTGACGATTCTGACGAGCAGTTCGGGACTGCCGCTGCCGCCGCTGAACAGCCCGGCGGAATCAGCCAGAGCCGCTTCTATCGCTGGGGCGCTCTGGCCGGGGGCGCCGGCCTGCGAGTAGCGCGCCTTGACCCTGAAACGCTGCCCTTGCAGGAGGCAGGTGTCTCCGCTGCAGGGGCTGTCTGCTGGATCGCCGGGCGGCGTCCCGTTGTCTGACCCGGTGCAGCGGAACGCCTTGGCATCCGCGACGGCCTGCCCGCCCTGCGAACGAAACCACTTGAGTTCGTTCGTCTCGGTGTCCCTGATGGCCACGCTGAAGTCCGCGTCCGAGGCGGTCCCCGCGTAGACCGTCCAGTAGCCGCTCGCACTGCATGTGTCGGCTATCCGGACCAGCAGCTCCGGGTTGCCGCTGTCGAAGGCGAAGAGGCCGGCGGATTCACCCAGATCCACCGATGTCGCATCGGCGGCCTGACTCGAGCCGCCACCCCGCGCGTACCAGCTCTTCACCCTGAAGCGGTCTTCCTGCAGGAGACAGGTGGCACCGCTGCAAGCGACGCCGTTCGCGCTGTCGCCGGGATCGGCCGGCGCTGCATGGCCGTCGCTCGTCGTACAGGCGAACGCTTCGGTGTCGGCGATGGAGCGACGGTCTCGGCTGCGGAACCACTTGAGCTCGTTGGTCTCGACGTGCCTGACGGCAACGCTGAAGTCGGCGTCCGATGCGACCCCGGCGTACACTTCCCAGTAGCCCGTGGTGCGGCACTGATTCACGACCCTGACGAGCAGTTCCGGGCTGCCGCGCTCGCTACCGAACAGCCCGGCGGAGCCCGCGAGCGCCGTTTCCATCGCTCCGGCGCTCTGGCTCGGAGCGCCGTCCTTCGAGTAGCGGGCTTTCACCCTGAAACGCTGCCCTTGCAGGAGACAGGTGTCCCCACTGCAGCTTGCCGCTGCTCCGCCTACGCCCACCGGTACGCCTGTGGAGCAGTTGTTCGTCGTGTCCGATTCGCCGGACACCGGGTCGACGCAGGCGCCGTAGTAGTACGTGCCGGGAGTGGCGGGCGCCTGCAGGTCGATGGACTGCCTGTCCGTCGCCGACGGGGAGAGAGCGCTCACCGGGTCCGTTCCCACGGGCGTGTCAGACGACGAGATCCGGCTGTTCAGAGACCTGTAGTAGCGCAGGGTCGTGGCTTCCGACGGATTGTCGCCGCGGTTGCGCACGGTCGCGGTGAACGTGAAGGCGCCGCCCGGCGCCAGGGAGGTCTCGGTTGAGCGCGGGGACTCGACCACGAGGTCGGGGGCGGGCGCATCGGTTCCGGCCGGATAGAGGTGACGTACCGCGGCCCGGTCGTCGCTGTTCAGCTCCGCGCCGCGGCCGTCGCCGTGAGCGTAGGCCCGCATCAGCGCCTCTTGGGTCACTCTGCCGCAGGGCCCGCTCGCCTCGTCGCCGCAGGGGTGGGAGATTCCGAGCAGGTGGCCCAACTCGTGGCCCATGATCTCCTCGTGGGACTTGCGCGGATTCGAGGTCGCGCTCACCCACTCGCTGTATCCGTCCTGCGTCGTGATGTTGGACTCGATGATCTCGAGCGCCTCGACCGCGTCGTTGCCCGGGACCGGGTGCGGCGTGGTGGAGGCGCCGCAGTAGAAGAACGTGTGGGCGATGGCGATCGTCCCGCCTCCGCCCCGTCGGTACGAGCCCGGGATCTCGTCGAACGGATCCTCGTACGAGATGGAGCTCACCCCGTCGACCTCGTCGATCCGGAAGTCCCGGTTCGACGTGCCGCCAAGGGCCAGGTTCACCCGGCTTTCGGGATCGTCGTTCCAGGCGCGGATGGCCGCGCGCACCTCCGACAGGCCGCCGCCAGGCACGCCGGGCTGACCGGCTGCCTCGACGGTGACGCCGATCCGGTCGCCACGGTCGAACTCCCGCCATCGAAACGGGAAGCCGTCGTGGAAGCACCTCGAGGGGCTCCGGGTGAGCCGGAACGGTTCGGCAATCGCCTGTGGCGCGTCGGGCCAGCCGGCGTCGAAGTAGTCCGCGGGCCGCTCCACAGCCGCCGCCCGGTCGGCGATCCAGCGGCGGAAGCGGTCCGCGTCGCGCGGTTGCCGGCTTCGGGCACGCTCTGTGGCCAGCGGCTCGTCCGGCGCCGGCACCTCGCCGTGAAGTGACGGCTCGCGCGCCAGCAGCAGGCGGTTCCCGGCGCGGACCTCGAAGAACAGGCCCAGGGCGAACTCGACGGGTCGGTAGACGCCGTCCAACGGGTCGAGGAAGAGGAGTACGCGGTCGCCCTCGGCGAGCATCGGCAGGCCGAGGATTCTCATCGCCACGCCGTCCGGTCCGACGCCGCCCGGCTGCCGGACGATGATGCCGCTGCCCGGCACGAAGCCCTTCAGCACCTCCTCGACCGCGAACAGGTACTCGGTTGTCGGAAACCTCCCGGCGGCACCCGGCTGTGCACTCAGGACTTCGCCGAAGACGATAATCGGCGACCGGTCCACCATGCTCTCGTCGGTCGGCACGACGTAGACGAGGGATGCAGCCGGCAGAGCGGAGAGCAGCGCGACGACTACCGTGATCGTCGGGACGCGAAAGCGCGTCCCGTGGACTTCTCGGCGCGCGTTCCTGATCATGCTCGTCAAGTCGTCCCCAAAGCTAGCGCGAAACCGGTCCGCCGTGCCGGACTGCTAGATTCCTGCGCCCATGAGCGACTGGCATCACGCGGACATCCTCGAAGCGATCGCCCAGCACCGGCCGGAGGCGCCGGCGCAGGCCTTTGTCGATCCCCTGGGCGGCGAACCGGCGCGCCGCTACTCGCAGGCCGAGATGCATCGCCGCGCGAACGGCGTCGCGGCGACGCTGATCGCGCGCGGCGCGAAGCGCCAGGACAAGGTGGCGCAGTACCTCTACAACGTGCCGGAGTACCTGGAGTCCGTGCTCGCCTGCTTCAAGGCGTCGCTGGTGCCGGTGAACACGAACTACCGCTACGTCGAGGGCGAACTCATCTACCTGTGGGACAACGCGGATGTCGTGGCAGTGGTTTTCCACGGCTGCTTCGCGTCGCGCATCGCAGATCTGCGGTCGAAGATGCCGGCAATCCACACGTGGCTCTGGGTCGACGACGGCTCGGGTCCCTGTCCCGAATGGGCGATTCCGTACGAGCAGGCAGCCGCGGCGGCGGACGACTCGCTGGCCTTCGAGGCGCCCTGGCCGCGCAGCGGCGACGATCTCTGGCTGCTGTACACCGGCGGCACGACCGGCATGCCGAAGGGCGTCATGTGGCGGCTCGACGATCTCTGGCTGCTCGGCAACGACAACCGGCCCGAGCCGTTCGACCTCTCTGGTGGTGTGGAAGGCCTTGTTCCTCAGTTCGACGAACTCCTGATGCGGCGGGTGTCTCTTCCCGCCTGCCCCCTGATGCACGGTACGGGGTTCCTCACCGCCCTCGGCGGCATGCTGAACGGCGGCACGGTGATCACGCTTGCCAACCGCCGCTTCGATGCGCTGGCAACGCTCGAGGCGATCACCAGGGAAAAGATCAACGGGATGGCGATCGTCGGCGACGCGTTCGCCCGACCCATGGTGCGGGCGCTCGAGGCGGAACCGGATCGCTTCGACCTGTCCAGCCTCGAAGCCGTGGTTTCCTCGGGCGCGATGTGGAGCGCCGAGGTCAAGCGGGAGTTCCTGCGGTACTGCCCGCCGGAGACGATCCTGACGGACAGCCTCGGCTCATCCGAGTCGATCGGCATGGGCCGCTCGGACTCGACCGCCGGCGAGGCGACCGAAACGGCCTCCTTCGTGCTCGGCGACAACGCCTGCGTGATCGACGACGACGGCAACAAGGTCGCGCCGGGCTCGGGCGTGCTTGGGCGGATCGCCGTGACCGGTCACATCCCGCTCGGTTACTACAAGGACCCCGAGAAGACGGCGACCGTGTTCACCGAAGTCGACGGCGTCCGCTACTCGATGGCGGGC
This sequence comes from Thermoanaerobaculia bacterium, assembly GCA_965116955.1. Classification (GTDB taxonomy): domain Bacteria; phylum Acidobacteriota; class Thermoanaerobaculia; order Multivoradales; family Multivoraceae; genus Multivorans. The sequence goes on from OZ220742.1 coordinate 2,213,771, forward strand.
GACTACGCCACCGTCGAGGCCGACGGCTCCCTCAAGCTCTATGGCCGCGGTTCCGTGTGCATCAACAGCGGCGGCGAGAAGATCTTCCCCGAGGAAGTCGAGGAAGTGCTGAAGACACATCCTTCGGTCCGGGACGCGGTGTGTGTCGGCGTGCCGGACGAGCGCTTCGGTCAGGCGGTCACTGCCGTGGTCGAACTGGACAACCCCGCACGGTTCAGCGAGCCGGACGTCATCGGCTGGGTGAAGCGGGAACTGGCGTCCTACAAGGCGCCCAAGCGGGTCCTGGTCCGGGACACCGTGGGCCGGGCGGCGAACGGCAAGGCCGACTACAACGGCCTGCGTGAGTGGGCGGTAGGTGAACTCGCTACGGGCGAGGCGGCGCAGTGAGTCAGCCGGCGAAGCAGAAGGTCGTCGTCCAGTTGCCGGGCATCGCCAAGGCGCCCTCCGTCGACACCCGCTACACCTTCGAGCTGGAGGCGCTCCTGCCGGTGGCGGAACTGGTCGAGGTGGCGGCGACCTCGGAGGAGGAGTTCCTGGCCGAGGCATCGGACGCGGCGGCCGTCATCACGTCCTGGGGCTTTCGCATCAGCCGCTCGGTGATCGCCGGTCTCGACGACTGCATCGTGATCGGCGTGGGCAGCGTTGGCGTCGACATGGTGGACGTCGAAGCGGCGACGGAAGCCGGCATCGTGGTCACCAATGTGCCCGACGTGTTCATCGAGGAGGTGGCCGATCACACGATGGCGCTGCTTTTGGCCGGCGCGAGGCGGATGCGGGAGATGGACTCCATGGTCCGTCGCGGCGACTGGTTTCATGGGCGGCCTCTGCTCAACGAGGTGCCGCGGCTCTGGGGCCAGACCCTGGGCCTCGTTTCGTTCGGCAACGTGGCGCGGGCGGTCGCGCGGCGGGCGAAGCCCTTCGGTTTGCACGTCATCGCGCACGACCCGTACGTCAGCGAACTGAAGATGACGGGGGAGGGCGTCGAACCCGTCAGCTTCGGCGAGTTGCTGGAGCGGTCCGACTACCTGTCGATGCACGCGCCGCTGAACGCCGAGACCAGGCACATGCTCTCGGGCCGCGAGTTCGCGGCGATGAAGGAGAGTGCGGTGGTGATCAACGCCGGCCGCGGCCCGACGATCGACGAAGCGGCCCTGATCGAGGCTCTCGAGTCGGGCGGTATCGCCGCCGCGGCTCTCGACGTCCTGGAACGGGAACCGCCGGCCGCGGACAACCCCCTGCTGGCGATGGACAACGTGATCCTGACGCCGCACGTCGCCTCGGCCACCACCCGCATGCGGCCCGAGACGCGGCGGCGCGTCGGCCGTGAAGTCGCCCTGGCGCTTTCAGGCCGCTGGCCGATGAGCTGCGTGAATCCGACCGTGCTCCCGAGAGTGGAGCTCGAACGGTGGCAGCCGGTGCCGATGGAGCGCGGTCCGAACCGCTAGTCCGCCTGCTTCGGTGTCGTGAACCAGGCCAGCCGGCCGCAGTACGGCTCGACTTCGCTCCAGGACGCGATGTCGAGATGCACGCAGGCGACCGCGGCGGTGACGAAGCGGGGCGGGTCGTCGCCGGTCAGCCGCCGGACGAGTTCGGCGCAGGTTGGCTGGTGGCCGACGATCAGGATCGAGTGCGCGTCGTCGGACTGGCCGCGCAGGAGGTCGATCGCGCTGCCCGGCGAGGCGAGGTAAAGCGAAGGTTCCAGGATCGTGGTGCGGTTCCAGTTGCCGGCCGCGACCGCCAGTTCGATCGTCTGCCGCGTGCGCACCGCGGACGAACAGAGAATCCGGTCGGGCAGCGCCTGCCGCTGGGCGAGTCTTCGACCCATCGTCTGGGCGGCCTTGTGACCGCGGGCGTTCAGAGGCCGCTCGTGGTCGACTCCGCCGTAGGCGGCGCTCCAGTCCGACTTCGCGTGCCGCAGCACGTAGAGAACGCGCACTGCGGACGACGCTAGCACCTGGTCGCCTGTAGCATTCCGCGACCATGCAGGGTACGAATCGATGGCGCCGGGCGGTGTGGCTTGCCTTTCTCGCCTTCGCGGTAGCGGCGGCTGCCGGGGCGCAGCCGGCGGATCAGCCGTCGAGCCCGGCGGCAAGCCTCAACGTCGAGACATTCGACTTCGCCTGGCGGAAGATCGCGGACACGTTCTGGGACGAGTCGATGGGCGGCGTCGACTGGCAGGAGGTCGGCGAGGAGCTGCGACCCCGCGCCCGGGATGCGGCGGACAACGCCGAGCTGCGTCTCGTTCTGCAGGACATGCTCTCGCGGCTTGGTCAGTCGCACTTCGGCGTGTTGCCGGGACGCGGGTCGACCGAGAGCCCGCTGGCGGTGGACGACTCGGAGGAGACAGGTGGATGCACGCGGGCGCTGATCCGGGCCGTGACGGGTGCTGGCGGCTCTGCCGCGTCCGACGCGGGACCGGGGTTCGATGTCCGCTTCATCGACGCGACGCCCGTTGTGAGCCGCGTCGAACCCGGTTCGTCCGCGGACCGTCAGGGTCTTCGCACCGGTCTCGAGGTCGTTCGAGTGGAGAACCAGGACCTGGCGGCGCTCGCCGGTTGCCTCGAACTCGATTCCCTCGATCCGTGGGCTTCAAAGATGGTCCGGTTGCGGGCCCTCGAGGGTCTGCTCTATGGAGACGCGGGCGATCCGGTCGGGGTGGAGTTCGCGGACCGGATGGGCGACCAGTCCACGTTGGAACTCCAAAGAGCACACCATCCCGACGCGGTCGAGCTGGGCTTCGGCAACCTGCCGCCCATGCGGTATCTGTTCGAGACCGAGGTGCTGGAGACCGCCGCCGGTCGCATCCTGGCGGTGCGTTTCAATGTCTGGCTGATCCCCGTGATCGAGGCTTTCGAGGCCGCGCTCTACGGTGAACCCGCCGAAGGCGAACCGGCAGTCGACGGCGTACTGATCGACGTGCGCGGCAATCCAGGCGGTGTTGCCGGGACGGCCGTCGGTGTCGCCGGCTATCTGCTCGAAGAGAAGGTCGTTCTGGGCAGGATGAAGAACCGGGCCACGGAGATCAATCTGAACGTCTACCCGCGGCAGGTTTCGCGTGCCGGGAAGAGGATCGAGGGGTTCAAGGGGCCGGTCGCCGTGCTGATCGACGGCGGCAGTGCCAGCACCAGCGAGATCTTCGCCGCCGGCCTCCAGGACCATGGTCGGGCACGGTTGTTCGGAGAGCCGACCGCCGCGGCGGCGCTCCCGTCGGTGATCGAGCGGATGCCGAACGGCGACCTGCTGATGCACGCGATCGCCGACTTCGAGCGGCCCAGCGGCGAGCGGGTCGAGGGCAGGCCGGTAGAGCCCGAGTCTCCGGTGCCGCTCACCCGCGAAGGGCTTCTCGCCGGAAGGGACGAGCCACGCGAGGCGGCGCTGGCCTGGATCGTCTCGGAACTCGAGAGGGAGGGCGGATGAACATCAGCCTCTGGAGCGAGGGAGTCAGTCTCGGCCGGTTCGGTAGCGAGGGCGCCCTCGGCCCGCCCTGGCTGTGGGTGGTCGCGGGTCTGCTGCTGCTCTTCCTGGGTCGCCAGCTCTACACGGCGTTGATCGGCCTGGTCGGTTTCTTCGTCGTGTACGGCGTTCCGCAGGATCTGCTTCCCCTGGCGAGCGAGATGCGGCTGGCGGTTGCGGTCGGCGTCGGCGTCCTCGCCGCGCTGCTCGCCTTCATCGTGCGCAAGGTCGCCGTGGCCCTCGCCGGCGCCCTGCTGGGCGCCGGGGCGGCGCTGTGGGCGATCAGCTTCTACGGCGCCCGGTGGGACATCCTGTGGTGGATCGTGATCGCGGCGGCCGCGGTGCTTGGCGCCTGGGTGCTTCGTGTGGTCTTCGAGACGGCGCTGATTGTCGTCTCGTCGTTCGTCGGCGCGTTGCTGATCATGGCGGCCGTCGGCCTCGAAGGGCTGCCCGCGCACGCGGGCGTCGCGTTGCTGATCGTGGTCGGCGTGGCGTTCCAGATGAGACGCCGGCGCGCCGCGGACAGGGACGCGAAGAAGGCGTCCGCCGGCTAGGGGACTCGCGTGCCACGGATTATCTGTTCCAGTCTGCTTCTGGCCGCGCTGGCCGGATTCGCGGCCGAAGCCCAAGGCCAGGAGCCGGCCGGGTCGTGTACTGACGATGACACGGCCCTGTGCCTGAACGAGGGCCGCTTCCGGGTGGCGGTTCGGTGGGAGAACGCAAGAGGCGAGTCCGGTGACGGTCAGGCCGTGCGGCTCACCGGAGACACCGGCTACTTCTGGTTCTTCAGCGAGGACAACGTCGAGGTCGTGATCAAGGTGCTGAACGGCTGCGGCATCGGCGACGGGGCCTACTGGGTTTTCATCGGGGGCCTGACCGACCTGCGGGTCGAGATCGAGGTCGAGGACGTAGAGGCGGCGGAGACGGAGACCTACGTCAACGAGCTCGGCACGCTCTTCGTGCCGGTGTCCGACACGGCGGCCTTCCTGACCTGCGATTGACCGGCTGCTAGGCGTCGGGACGGTTGGGCATCGTCACGGCGACTTTGCCGGTGCCGGTCGCGATAGCGGCTCCGGCGGAGACGGTCAGCAGCGTCGCTTGCCCCGGGCGCAGGCTCTCGGCGCCGGCGGAGTTGCGGACTTCGACGTCGCCTTCCAGAGCGAGGACGATCCGCACGATGCCGTCCCCGGGCAGTGGCGCCTCGGCGCTGCCGGCGACTTCCAGAACGTCCAGCCTGAAGTCCTCAACCGGCGGCGTGAAGCGGGTGCGCCGACCCCAGGACAGTTCCTCCACTTCGGGCTCCAGGTTGGCGCCGGCCCCCGTTTCGTAGACGAGGATGTCGAGGAGTTCGCGGGGGTCCACCCGTTTGGACGTGAGCCCGAGGCGCAGGACGTTGTCGGAGTTCGCCATGACCTCTACCCCCGAGCCCTCGAGGTAGCTGTGAGGCACGCCCGGTCCCGTGAAGAGCGCCTGCCCCGGCTCGAGTTGGATCAGCCGCAGGATGAGGGGCGCGACGACCAGCGGATCTTCGGGATGGAAGGCGGCGATCCGCTCGATCCAGCGCAGCGCGTCCCGCCGTTCCGGGTCGGCACCCTCGGCGGCGAGCCCGGCGGCGCGAGTGAACCTGCCGGCAAGATCCGTCCCCGCGCGCTCCCTCAACGCGGCAAGCAGCGGCCGGTAGGCGGTTGCCCCCTCCGACGCGAGGCGCCGCACGTGCGGTTCGAGCTCCTCCAGCCCAAGGGCGCCCAGCAGGGCTGCTGCTTCCGCGGGCGGCCGGAAGCCGGAGAGAGCCGAAAACGCCGTCAGCGCGTAGAGCAGCTCCGGCTTGTGGTTCGGATCCCGGTAGGTGCGAGGCTCGCGACCGGATTGGGCCGCGAAGCCGCGAGTGGCCTGCTCCCGGCTCGGATGGGCCTGGATCGACAGCGGCCTGCCGGCCGAGAGGACCTTGGTCAGGAAGGGAAGGACGGAGTCGCTGCCCAGGACCTCGACCGGCCGCTCGGCGATCAACCGGTCGAGCGGAATCGAGCCGGCGTCGCCTGACTCGACGGCGACGTCGGCGGGCGCGTCCGGGTGGCTCCCGAACCAGAGTTCGGCTTCCGGCCTGCCGCTGGGCTCGCGGCCGCAGAGACGAGGGATGAAGTCGGACGTGCCCCAGTCGTAGTTCCGAACGCGGGGCAAGAGCCGGAGGGGACGGCCAAGCGGCGTCATGGCGTGCCGGACCTCTCGATCCACGACCGGGCCTCTGCTTCCGTGTCGATGTCGACCAGCGGCAGCTCCGAGTCGAGTTCAACTTCCTCGACCCGCGCCGCCAGTTCGCGCAGCAGGGGTCGGGCGCCCTCGTCGCTTCGCAGACCTTCCAGGCGGTCGAACCAGTCGCGCCCGAACGTGACCGGGGCGCCGCGCCGGCCCCGGAACGCCGGCACGACGATCGAGGCGGGTCCGTCGAACGCGCCCAGCAGCCGGTCGATGATCGCCGGGTCGAGACCGGGTTGGTCGACCGGCAGGAACATCGCGCCCTCGGCCCCATCCGCGATGGCACCCAGGCCGCAACGCACCGATCCGCTCTGGCCTTCGGCGTAGGACGGGTTGTGGACCGCGCGCAGGTCGAGGTCGGCGACCTCCGACCGCACTCTGCCGCTCGCATGGCCGGTGACGAGGATCACTTCCCCGAGGGCGGACCTGAGCGCCGCCTGGCAGGTTCGGCGGACCAGGCTCTCGCCTCCGATCCGGTAGAGCTGCTTCGGCCTGTCCGCGCCGGTCTCGAACCGTGTCGAGAGCCCGGCGGCGAGGACGACGCCGGAGACCGGGCCGGTCATCGCTCTCCGGCAGCCTGCCTGCCGTTCCGCACGGCGACCAGTTCGGCGGCGATCGCCATCGCGATCTCCTCGGGCTTGCGGCCGCCGAGATCGAGGCCGATCGGCGCGTGGATCCGGTCGATCAGCTCGTCCGCGAGGCCGGCTTCGCGAAGCGCCGCGACCCGCTTCGCGTGGGTGCGCGACGAGCCCAGGGCGCCGACGTAGCGGACTCCGTCTTCGAGAGCGACCTGGAGCGCCGGATTGTCCAGCTTCTCGTCGTGCGTGAGGAAGACGCAGTAGGTGTTGGCATGGAGCGGCACGCGGGCCAGGTAGTCCGCCGGCCACTCGACGATCAGCTCGTCGGCGTGAGGAAAGCGCTCGGCGGTGGCGAAGGCCGATCGGGCGTCGACGACGACGGTGCGGAAGCCGAGGCGGCGTGCGAAGTGGACCAGGTGGATCGCGACGTGGACGGCGCCGACGATGAACAACTGGGGCAGCGGCTCGAAGGTCTCGACGAACACCTCGACGCCTTCGATCTCGCGGAGACCCGTGGCCGGCGGAGTCTCCGCCGTGGCGAGGGCCACAGCTTCGTGGTCCACGTCGGTCTTGCCAAGTGTCCCTTCCGCCCGACCGTCCGGCCACACGAGCATGCGCGCTCCGAGCCCGGCGCCGTCGGCGCGGGTGAACGCGACCACCCGCTCACGCGCGAGCAGGGACCGGCGGAGGGACTCGAAACCCATCGGGGCGAGCCTCCCGCCTCAACCGTCGATGCGTTCGACCAGCACCTCGACCTCGCCGCCGCAGGTCAGGCCGACGGACCACGCCTGCTCGTCCGAGATGCCGTAGCTGAGCCGCTTCGGCAGGCCGTCCTCCAGTACCGACTGGGCCTCCTCGATCACCGCGCCCTCGATGCAGCCGCCACTGACTGAGCCGGCGATGCTCCCGGTGTCGGATACGGCCATCTTCGATCCGAGGGGCCGCGGCGAGGAGCCGACCGTGCGGATCACGGTCGCGACGGCTACGCGTTGGCCGTCCTCGCGCCAGCGGTCCACGTCGGAAAGGATGTCGAGCACGGGCCGGATTCTACTCGCGGATCCGCCCGGGGCTATAGTGACCTGAAGGAGGTGCGGAGCGATGAAGATGCACCGATCGGGGATGACGTTGTGGCTGGCTTCGATCCTGTTGCTGACGGGTTGTGCCGTGAGTGTCAGCGACGGAGCAGGGGAGCCGGAGCCGGCGCCGGTCACTGCCCGCAACCAGCCCGGCACGGGCATGGGCCTCTATGAGCCGGAGCAGCACGAGCTGTACGACGGCCGCTTCGTCATCGTGGGCACCGATGTTCACCAGGTCGGCCGGCTGGACGACGAGTCGCCCTGGGACCACATGGGCGACGACGCGAGCAACGTGGCGCCGGTCGGCGGCGAGATCCTGATCGACGTCGACGAGATCGCCAACACGGGCACGTTCCGCGCCGAGTTGCAGCTTCCGGAAGGCGAGTACGTCGTCGAACTCGATCGCTTCCACGAGTTCTCGCCGTGCCAGGACGGCGGCATCGCGGCCTACCTTTTCGAGCATGGCGACGCCGGCTGCGGCGACTCGAACTGGCCCAAGAGTCTCCTCTACGTCGCCGGCTGGGGCTACGGCCGCGGGACGCTCGACGGCGAGGAGCTGTACAGCGATTACCAGATCCACTTCATGGTCACGCAGGGGATGCGTGACCGCGAGACGCTGCAGGTGCAACTCGAGCCGACCGAGGGCGCCGCCGGATCGGTCAACCCCGCGGCCCAGCAACTCGACTTCTACATCCGCAGCCCCGAGAACAACGACGCCAACCATCCCAACCGCGAAGTGTTCGACCACTTCTTTGCGATGGCGGTGACCTGGAAGTAACCGGCTGGCCGTCTGCCTGTCGATCCACACTGGGTGCGCCGGCCTTCTGGCCGGCTTTCGGGCGGCGCCGCGGAGCGGTGGCGCCCCGGGGAAGCGGCGAGGCAGAGCCTCGCTCCTTGGTGGCGCCATCTGAGACAATCCGGCGATTCGTGAGCCGTATCGTCTTCTTCACTGCCTTCGGGATCACCGTCCTCGCCGCGGCGGTGGCCGGGAAGGTGCGGCTGCTCGATACGCCTGCAGCAGATAAGAGCAGCAGCTATGCCCTGAGCGCGGGACCCGATGGGACGATCGTTCTCAGTTGGGTTGAGCGCTTGGGCGAGGGCGGCCATGCACTGCAGTTCGCGGAGTTGGACGAAGACGAGTGGGGCGATGCGATGACGATCGCCACGGGCAACGACTGGTTCGTCAACTGGATCGACCACCCCGCAGTGGTTCCACTGGGCGGCGACCGGCTGGCGGCGCACTGGCTGGTGCACGACGAGGACCGGCAGGGCGACTACGGCTACGGCATCCGGCTGACGTTCTCGGACGATCGGGGTGAGACCTGGCGAGAGGTGTTCCAGGCAAGGGGCGAAGGCGTTGACGGGTATGCCGGATTCGTGGCGTATGCCCCGGCTGCGGACGGGTTCGAGATGGCCTACCTGTCTACCGTCGGTGACGGCGATGGGGGGCCGGCCGCCGCCGGACACGGCGAAGTGGAGCCGCGGATGACACTGCGTTCAGCGCGCTTCGATGCCGGCGGCGCGTTGGCGGGCGACCGCCAGGTGGACGCGGACGTCTGCAGTTGCTGCACGACGGCGATGGCGCCGAGTTCGAGTGGCCTGTTTCTGGCCTTCCGCGACCGTCGGGAAGGCGAGTTCCGGGACATCTCCTTCGTCCGTCTCCGGGATGAACGATGGAGCAGTCCGAGACTGGTCCACCGCGACGGCTGGCACATCCGGGGTTGCCCGACGAACGGCCCGGCCGTGGCTTCGGGCGAAGCAGGCCCGGCAGTCGCCTGGTTCACCTCCGCCGGCGGCGAGTCGAAGGTGCTGGCCGCCTTCTGGAACACCACAAAGCAACGATTCGACGATCCGATCCGAATCGACAACGGCTCCCCCCGCGGCTGGGCCGGCGTCGCTCCTCTCGAGGACGGCAGCGCCGCGGTCAGTTGGGTCGAGCGCTCGGAAGCCGGCCACTTCGAACTGCGAGTCCGCCGGGTCAGCCAAGACGAGGGCGCCGGCACAGCACTCACCGTAGCGCCGGTGCCCGCCGGCCGCAGCGCCGTCGGCGTACCCAAGCTGGTACGCCGCAACGACCGCCTGATCTTCGCGTGGCGGGACGGCGGCGTTCACACGGCCGCGATGCCCACCTCGGCTTTGGACTAGTCGCCCGCGCCGGTGGCGGCGCCGGCCGCCGCGTGCTGTTCGTAGTCCTCCTCGGACAGGAAGACGAAGTTGGTCCAGCCGATCGCCATGTCGTCGACGGTCCGGTTGCCCCAGCCGACCCAGGCGGTCGGGTCGGGGTTGTAGGGGTTGTTCTCCGAGTTGTCGTGGTACGACGTCACGTGCAGGACGGTGCCGGCGGGGAAGACCGGCGGATGCTTGTAGGGATAGGCGATCTGCCAGTTGAAGTCGTAGTTCTGAATGCGGGTGAGCAGCTCGCGCCGGCCGTCGGGGTGGATCGCCTCGAGCTCCATGCCCTTGCCCCGGTAGTGCATGTGGGCCTGGAAGCTGATCAACTGGATCGGCCGGTCGAGCACACGGTAGCCGTCGTGGCGGACGTTGTCGGCGCCGGGCGGGATGGAGAGTTCGTTGTTGCGCCAGCCGTGGTTGCTGGGGAGACCGGCGAACAGGCGGGTGGAGACGATCCGGTGCTTCGGCACGACGCCGCGAGGGTAGAAGCCGAAACCGACCCGCTGGCGGTCGCGGATCACCTCGCCGATCGAGTGGTAGTGGCCGCTGAAGCGGATCTTCGCGCCGGCCATCAGCAGCTTGCCGGTGTTCCCGGCGTAGAGGTCGCCGGTGTTGCCGACGGCGTACTCGATCAGCAGCGAGCCGACCGGGTTGCCCTCGGCGTCGCGGCGGTTCGGGTCGTCGTCGCGCTCGAAGAAGTCGTTGCCGACGTACTCCGCGTCGTCCTGGATCGCGTAGACCATCGTGTGGTGGACGGTCGCACGGCCCGCCTTGCTCGGCTTGACCTCGATCCAGCGGATGTAGCGGTCCTCGGTGAGGCCCGTGTCGGCGATGAAGTTGACGAACAGGTCGGGGCCCTCGGCCGGCACGACCATGTCCTCCTGCATCTCGACCACCAGGTCGGGCTCGCCGTACTCCCAGGCATCGCCGTCGGGCCACTCGATCTGCGGCGGCAGATCGGCGGGGTTGCCCCGCGGGGCGCCGCCATCGACCCAGGCCGTGACCAGGGCGATCTCCTCGTCGCTCAGGCTCGGGTCCGGTTCGTAGACGCCGATCGTCCGGTCGATGTGCCAGGGCGGCATCTGCCGGGACTCGACCCGGCGCTTGATCGACCGTGCCCAGGGCCGGATCTGCTCATAGCTGAGCAGCGACATCGGCGCCGCGGTCTCCGGCCGGTGGCAGCGCTGGCATGAGCGCTGGAAGATCGGCGCGATGTCCCGGCTGAAGGTCGGCGTGTCGGCGTCGGCAGCCGCCGCTGATGAAGCGGCAGGAACGGCCAGGAGAGCGAGCAGCGGAATCGCGGTCGTCGTCAGGGTTCGAAACGTCCGGTTCATGGTTGGCTCCTCGTGCTGGCCGCTTCTGGTGCGATGCAGACGCCTTGCTCGGCGGTGGCGGTGTCGACCTGCTTCGCCCGGCGGTAGGCCATGGAGATGTTCTCGATCAGGTAGAGCGTATCGATTCCACCGCGTTCCGTCGTCTTCTCAGTGTTGTCACCCACGGTGACCGACCAGCTCAGGTTGCCCTCGTAGTCGGCGGGGAGCACGATCAGGCAGACGTTGCGATGACGCCCCGGTTCAAACACGGTCGGTTGGCCGCGGTCTGCCGGCCCGGGGTCGAAGCCGTTTGCGTCGCCCGCCGGGATTTCGACCGCCACCGAGTTGTGGTTGTAGTAGCCGAAGACCAAAACGGCCGTGCCGTCGTCGTTCGGCACGTAGCCCTCGTAGACCGGGTAGATGGGACGGGTCGGCTGCGCCTCCGCCGGCGTCGCCGGCGCCAGCATGGCGGCCAGCACGACAAGCAGGGGCAGCGCCGCGGGTATGGACGATGCCTTTTCCATCGCGCGATCAGGCTGCGGGGTAGGTGTATCCCGCCTGGAGGCCCAGCGGGATGCCCAGCAGCCAGTAGCCGATCAGGAAGATCGTCCAGGTGATGAGCAGGGTGACGGCGTACGGGACCATCAGCGACAGGACGGTGCCGATGCCTGCGTTCTTCACGTAGCGCTGGCAGAAGACGACGACGAGCGGGAAGTAGGGCATGAGCGGCGTCGTGATGTTCGTCACGCTGTCGCCGACCCGGTAGGCGGCTTGGGTCAGTTCGGGCGAGATCCCCAGGCTCATCAGCATCGGCACGAAGATGACGGAGAGGACGGCCCACTTGGCCGAAGCGGAGCCGACGAACAGGTTGACGACCGCCGACAGCAGGATGATCCCGACCACGGTCGCCTGCGCGGGCAGTCCCAGATCGCGCAGGAAGCTGGCGCCCTCCAGTGCGATCAGGAGGCCCACGTTCGAGCTGCTGAACGCGGCGATGAACTGGGCGGCGAAGAAGGCCATGACCAGGTAGTAGGCCATCGTGCCCATCGCGTCGCTCATGCCGTCGACGATGTCGCGGTGGCTCTTCACGGTGCCGGCGACGTAGCCGTGGACGACGCCGGGGATCAGGAAGAAGACGAAGATCAGGGGCACCATCATCTGCATCAGCGGCGCCGAGAACGCCGTCAGTTCTCCGGCCGGACTGCGCAGGGGCGAGGTCACGGGCCACGCCCAAACCAGCAGGACGATCAGGCCGAGGACGATGGAGCCGACTCCGGCCAGGAAACCGAGGCGGTCCTTCCTGCTCAGCTCCTCCATCTTGGGCATCTGTTCCGGGTCGCCGTCGATTCTCGTGCCGCGCAGCCGCGGCTCGATCACGCGGTCCGTCAAGTACCAGCCGACGCCAACGATGAGGATCGAAGAGAGGCTGGTGAACAGCCAGTTGCAGAGCGGGTTGACCAGGACTTCGGGATCGAGGATCTGGGCCGCGGACTGGGTGAAGCCCTGGAGCAGCGGATCGATGCCAGAGGGGATGAAGTTGGCGGAGAAGCCTCCCGACACGCCCGCGAAGGCGGCCGCGATGCCGGCGAGCGGATGGCGGCCCGCCGCGTAGAAGATGACTCCGCCGAGCGGGATGACGAGAACGTAGCCGGCGTCCGCCGCGGTATGGCTGACGATCGCGGCCAGGATGAGCATCGGCGTCAGCAGGCTCCTTGGCGTGAAACCGAGGATCAGCCGCAGACCGGTGTTGATGAAGCCGGTCTTCTCCGCCACGCCGACGCCGAGCAGCGCCACCAGCACGACGCCCAGCGGAGCGAACCCGGTGAACGTCGTGACCAGCCGGGCCATGAACGTCGCCAGCGCCTCGCCGGTGAGCTGGTTCTGGATTCGGATCGCCTCGCCGGTGTTCGGGTCGATCTCGGTGAACTGGACCGGCGCCAGCAGCGCCGAGGCGATCCAGGTCAGGAACAGCAGCAGCAGGAACAGGATCGCCGGGTCCGGCAGCTTGTTGCCGACGACCTCGATGGCGGTCAGGAAGCGGTTGAGAAGTCCTTTCGGCCTGCCGTTGTCGGCCTTCTGCGCCTCGTCGCCTGCCTTCGCCATACGCGGGCTCCTCCCGTTTCTGCCGCTGTGGACGGAAGCGTCATCTTAGCGCCCGGGTTCGCTCATGCTGATTCCCACAACCTGCGAAGCGGCACGGCATGCATTCGTTCCCCGAAACTCGTGCTGATCTCGCCGTCGTAGAGCACCACGCCGCGTACGAAGCGCTCGCCCGCTGCCCGAGCCAGCTTGCGCAGACCGCTGAAGTCCGCTCGCGTGACCGTGGCGCCGGCCTTGACTTCCACTCCGGCCAGGGACCGGGCGCCGCGCTCGATCACAATGTCCACCTCCGCGCCTTCCTTGTCTCGGAAGTGGAAGAACCTCGTGGGTGCGCCATGCCAACTGGCCTGGCGCCGCAGCTCCTGGAACGCGAACGTCTCGAGCAACCGTCCCACTAGGGTGCGGTCGGCGGCGAGCGAATCGGTGTCGACGCCCAGCACCGCCGACGCAAGTCCCGTGTCGCCGACGTGAAGCTTGGGCGTCTTGATCAGGCGGCTCAGCCGGTTGCTGTGCCATGGCCGAAGCCGTTCCAGCAGGAACAGCCGCTCCAGAAGCGTGACGTACTCGCCGATCGTGGGACGACTGAGGCTGAACGGCGTCGCCAGACTGCTGAGATTGAACAGTCTGGCCGTTTGCGAGGCAGTCGCGGTGAGGAGTGCCGGCAGGACGTCGAGCGACCGGATGCGCGTCAGGTCGCGAACGTCGCGCTGGATCTGCGCTTCGATGTAGTTGTGGTGCCATTCGGCCTGGCGCACAGCGGTTGGACGGCGCAGCGCCGCGGGGAATCCGCCGGCGACGATCCGGTCGATGAGCTGCTTGCCCAGCCGCTCGGTTCGACGAACTCCGAAGCCGTCTCCGAAGAGGGCGTTCAGGAAGCCTGTGCAGGACCAGGAAGCGTCTCGTGCCGCCGGGTTGGCCAGCTCACGTTGCGTCAGTGGATACAGCGGCACGATCTGCAGGCGACCGGCCAGGGACTCGGACAGTGTCGGCAGGAGCAGCACGTTGGTGGAACCGGTGAGCAGGAAGCGGCCGGGCACCCGGCGACGGTCCACGTCCAACTTGATCGCTTCGAACAGCGCGGGAACGTGTTGGACCTCGTCCAGAATCACCCGCTCGGGCAGATCCGCGACGAACCCCGCGGGGTCGGCTCGGGCGCCGCCTCTGACGACTGCATCGTCGAAGCTCATGTAGGTGTAGTCCCGGTGTCCAGGTCCCGATGCTGGCTGGATTCCGGTCCAGGCTGCGGAGTCCTCTGCCCAGGTCGCGTGATTCGCCGTACAGGCGTACTGGGCGAGGGTCGTCTTGCCGCACTGTCTCGGACCGTGGATCAGCACGACCGGCGAGTCTTCCAGCGCCTCGGCAAGCCGCTGCTCGGCGCCGCGTCGGTAGAAGGTCGGCCTGGACATGCGGCTGATCGTAACGTCGAATCCCGTCCAATTGCAAGGTTTGGTGCCGTACGATTGAAAGGTTCAGGTCCGGCCGATTGCAAGGTTGATGGCCGGCCCATTGCAGATCTCGCGGCTCCGGTGAGCCGGACGCGCTCAACGGGTACTCCACAGCCCGTCCAAGTCGGCGAAAGCGAGCTTCCGGCCGAAGTTCTCGATGTTGTCCTCGACGTTCAGGATCAGGCAGCGCTCGGTGCCGCCGTTCCTTGGTCCCCGCAAGCCGCGACCTATCATCTGGAAGTAGAGATTCGGGCTGTAGACGGGTCGCGCGACGAGAATCGCTCGGGTCTTCGGGGCATCGAAGCCTTCACGGAACACGCCGTAGTTCACGAGCGCCCGGATAGCCCCCTTGCGGAACTCGTCGACTGCATGACGTCGGGCAGCCGTTCTGGTGGTTCCGCTGATGGCCCGGGAACGGATGCCCCGGTCCTCGAGGAGTGCGGCGAGGGTCTGTGCGTGCTCCACCGACGTGGCGAAGACGAGCACCGGCCAATCGGGTTCGATGTGCTTCTCGAACGCGCAGAGAATGCGCTTCGTGCGCGCGGTGCTGTTGGCGATGCGGTTCTCCAGTCGTTGCGGGAGCCAGGGCAGGTTCCATGCCCCGCCGCTCCATCCCTCGTCCCGGTGCATGTCGTCGTCGAGCAAGCGGAAGGTGTCGCCGGTGATCACCTCGTGGTCCGCCTGCGAAAGGACTTCCATTGTCTGCAGATGCTGAACGACGGCGGTTGGCTCGTCATCGGGGAACGCTCCGTCATCCAGTCGTCGTTGCCCGTAGCGATTGACCAGCCGTGCTGTCTCGTCCGCGTCTCTCCCGCGGTAGGGCGTGGCGGTGAGGCCGACCAGGAACGGCTCGTCAGACCTCTGATAGCGAGTCAGGCCGATCTCTTCCATCACGGAGGTGAAGGTTGGGGCGATGGATCGATGCGCTTCGTCGAAGACGACGAGTTGGAGGCCTGCGAGGAACCTGTAGTTCGGGTGCCCGCGTCGTGCCCGGAGTGTCTGGATTGACGCGACGACAACGTGGCGCTCCGTCAATGGCCGGGGACTCTCCTGCCCGGCCCATGCTCTGGAGATGCGTAGGCGCTTGCGGGGCTCGCCGACGCTTGACCACACTTGGCGCCACGACTCGACCGCCTGTTCGCAAAGCTCGTCACGGTCGGCCACCCAGAGCACTCCGCCGGGGAAGTCGTCCTCCCGCATCGCTTCGATGATCGCCTGCACGGCAACCCGGGTCTTCCCGGAGCCGGTCGGCAGACTGATCATCGCCCGACGGTCACCTCCGGCGGACGACTCTCGCCTCAGCAGTGCCCGGAATTGCTTGGCAACCCGCTCCTGGTAGTCGTGCAGCGGCGGGAGGTTTTGTGGACCGCTAACCTCCAGCCAAGGGTCCCGCTTGGGGGCGCGCTGACCTGCCCAGGCGTCCGCGAAACCGAGTGCCTGGACGAACGCGACAGCCCGCGATGAGCCGGCCCACTGCTTCGGGGGATCGAGGTGGTGCAGCGCTTCTCGGTGCTGGCGCAGCGTGTCGGTATGCCAGGTCGCGATGGCTGCTTCGGCGAGCCTCGTGCCGCTGAGTTCGTCGCCGTCGACTTCCAGCATGTCAAGCAGCATTCCAGGGAGCTGACGACGCAGGACGTGTTCGCCGACGGCGACCAGCAGCCGATCGGCGTCGGACGTCTCTCGGCGGATCTCATCGCGGCGGGCCTGGACCTCCCCGGGTGTCCTGCGATCGAGGATCTGCTTGAGCGTTTCTTCGCTGAGGTCTAGATCCAGTTCCCTGGAGACTAGCCTCAGTTGTCGTTCCTCATCTGCAACGGAGTCGGCTAGGTAGACGGTCGAGTGGCTGGCTCTGCAGTCGACGTCGTGGCCTGCGACCAGGATCCGCTCGCAGCGGATCAACTGGCCCTCGGTCTTTGGCAAGAGCTGGCCGAGTCCGGGCCAGATGTCGGTTAGGGGGACGGGCTCGGCTTCGCCGATGAACTCCGGTTTCGGATCGTGCAAGTCGAACGCGAGTCGAATCTGCTCGAAGTTGCTGTGGCGCCAGAGGGCGTTCTGAGCTTCGGGACTCTTCGGGTTCGGCCCGAGAGCGTCGCTTAGCGGCACGCTGCCATCGGAGATTCCGACCCGGCCGTGCTCCCTTAAGACGGAGACTGCCGGTGACTCGAACAAGACCGAAGGGTAGCTCCGTCCGTTGGAGCCGGAGTGGGCCATCGGCCAGTCTTCGAAGGTGGCTTCGAGCTCGAGCATTTCACTGGTGTAGCGAACCGCGGCCTCGGGCGAGAGGTGGGCGAGAACGTCAAGGGGCCCGGCCCCTTCCGTGGCGGCTTCGAAACCGGCATGCTGCCAAGTGCCGAACTGAAGGTAGCCGCTTTGGGGGTTGTGGGGGAGCTCGGGTTCCTGCTTGTACTCTTGTTCGCACTGTCGACGGTGGAGGTCGAAGCGCTCGGTGCAACGGAGATCGAGGCCACCGGTGGGGCCGTCAGTCGCACCCAGCTCGCGGAGCAGCTCTAGGTCGGCGTTGTGAAAGTCGATGTCGATGGTTGCTCCGTCGTCACGACTGCCATCGCCCGGAACGATCGATCCAGGTAGCAAGACAGCCCGCAGCGGTCGCCAGCTTCCGGCGATCGTCGTTGCGCGCACCTGCTTGCGAAGCCAAGCCCTGTCGTGGTGCGAGATGTGCTGCGGGACGAACTCCCTGAGGACCTCAAGCGCCCCGCCTGTAGAGAGCCCTCGCGCGGCAGCCCAGAACGTGATCCAGGCAGGGTGGATCTCTTCCTCTAACGTGGCGATGACCGCGGCGGCCTTGTCGGCGCTGAACAGCGCGGTCAGCTTGCGCTCGAGGATGGGTGGGGCAAGGTCGAGCAGGCGGACGGCGCGCTCGTCCATTTCGTGGGGCTCTCCCCGGCGACGGCCGGGAAGAGCGCGTCTAGCCGCTTCCCTGAAGGTAGCCTCGGGGCTTGGGGGCCGAAGGCCCAGCGTCAGGAGGATCTTCCTGGTTGCTGGGTCGTTGGCGAGTCCACGATGAACCGTCGACGCCTCGTCGCCATCGACCACAGGTGCGTCAGCGGGCAGGAAGAGGGAGTCGGCATCGACCGGCTTCCACCCGTGATCCTCGGTCAGAACGATAGCGCCTAGATCCTCACCTTGGCGTATTGCCTCGGGAATGGCTATCGCTGTTTGGACAGCGGCCATTGAGCCGGCGACGGCCTGCTCGGCCGAACTGTTCTCGACCAGGGCCTCCAGCCATTCCTCCAACGATGCGCGGGGGGCGCGCGGGCCACGATTCGACAGGGGCCGCTCGGGGAAGAGACGTTCGATGGTGGCGAGCCGTACTCGGTTCAGAGCCGAGTGGTGTAGCCAGGCGTCCGGCCGGTGCGGGTAGCTTCGCCATTGCTCAAAGGGTGCGAGGTCGATGCTGTTGCCCCTGGTCAGGACCGAAGGCGGATAGCGGAGGTCCTGGAGTCCGCGCAGGTCCCCGTTCTGGTTGGGCACGACGGTCCGCCTCGAGAGCAGATCGAAGAGCTCACGCCGAAGGAACTCCGCGTGCTCGGAATCGCCGGCTTCATGCCGGCGTGGCAGGACATCCAAGTGTCCGGAAGGGTCCGCCTCCGTGCTGAGTTCGTGCAGATGGTCCGCGACGAGCCGGGCCGCGGCCCGAATCAGATCGTCGTTGTAGGGGCCTGGAAGCAGGTTCTGGCGGTCCTCGTTCGTCTTCCACGGCGCGTTCAGGATGCCGGCGACGAGGCTCGCCGTCCGAGTGGGGAAGTACGCCCAGAAGCGGCCCACGTCGCGGCCGCCGTCGAGCGGCGCGGCCCACGTGATGGGAACGTTGTTACCGTCGTCAAGCGAGCGACGGTCATCGCGGGCAGGTGGGGACAGCGTGTGGTTTGTTCTGAAGATCCGCCAGTGGCTGACCTGTTCGATTCGTCCTGTGTCCGGAGCGTCGTTGGCGTCCGTCTCGCCGTCGGCCGCGAAACCGCCGAGCGCGAGCTTCGCGTTGGTCGGCGAATCGGCTTCCGCCTGCGCTCCCACGTCTTCCAGAGCGAGTTCGAAGCCTTCGTCCGCCCGCTTTCGGAGCGTGCAGCGCCGGACGTTCTCGCGAGTGCGAAGGACCAACTCGCCTACGTGCGGGACGAGAAGCAGGAACCTGGTCGGAAAGTTCCTGATCTGCTCCGCGAGGCTCTCCGGCGCTCCATCGAGGAGAGGCAGGCGAACGACGTTCGTGGCCCAGCCCATCAGTTCTCTGAGTGTGGCGTCCTCGTCCGCCGCGCGTCGCGGATCGAGTGGTTCCGGCAGCCGGAGAACCGGACAGGTCTCGAATCGTCGTCCGGTCGCTTCTTCGATCCGGCGCTTGGCACGCGCCCGGTCGAACCGGAACGAAGCGGGACGGCTGTAGAACTCCGGGGCATCGGTGACGCCGAGCACCGACTTGAACCCGAGTCCGAACCTGCCAATGGCCGCCGTGTCCCTCTTGCTCGACAGGTGGGCGAACATGAGGGCTCTGACGCCGTCCTTCTCGATCGGCTGACCGGCGTCCGCGCAGTAGATTCGACCTTCGGTCAACCTGATCTCGATTCTCAGGCGAGCGCTCGCCGCTTGGAGCAGAGCATCGGCGCTGTTCTGCACCAGCTCGACGATCTGGCGTTTCGCGTAGCCGCCGTGGGCGGTGTCGTGCTCCTGGTTCGCGTGCTCCCGGACGAGGTTCCATTGGTTCCGGTAGGACGCGAGAGTCCTTTCCGCCTCCCGTCGCGCGTAATCGGCGAGCGGACCTTCCGGGCCTGTCCAGTCGGTGCGTTCGTTCAAGGGGAGGGCGATGTATGGGATGGTCGTGCAGCGCGACTTTCGGGCCGGCTGCTTCGGCCGGCGGCGGCCGCTCGATCAGATGACGATCCGCCCCACCCGCTCCACGAACCAGAACGCCGCGATGATGCCGGTGGCGTAGATCGGCGTTCGCAGGACGAGCTCCGGCACGACGATGCCGACGCGCTTGACGACGGCCACGCAGGCAAGCACCACGGCGACGACCAGGAGTTGCCCGACCTCGACGCCGACGTTGAACAGGAACAAGGCCATGGCGATCGCCCGCTGCGGCAGGCCGATCTCGGCCAGGGCGCCGGCGAAGCCGAAACCGTGCAAGAGGCCGAAGGCGAAGGCGATGAGCCACGGACTTGTCGTCGTGATCGGCGACCGCTGGTCCTCGGGACGCAGCAGCTCGACCGCCAGGAACAGGATGGAGAGGGCGATCACCGCCTCGACCGGCGCTATGGAGAGCTTGACCAGGTCAAGCGACGAGAGTGCCAGCGTGATGCTGTGGGCGAGCGTGAATGACGTGATGACGCCGACCAGGCGCCAAGGACTCCGGACGTAGAAGAGCAGGCCGATGACGAACAGGATGTGGTCGAAGCCGAAGACCAGGTGCTCGACGCCGAGCCGGAAGTAGGGCAGGGCGTTGCTCGCGGCCTCCCGGTCCACGGTCACCGAGGGATTCTCCGGGCGGAGCAGTTCGGTGAGACTGTCGCCGTTGGCGAAGCTCATCCGGAGCAGAACGTCCGTCAGCGTCCGCTCGAGGCCGGCGACGGCGACGGTGTCGCCGTGGAAGATGCGGTCCGGATCGCCGTCCGCCGTCTCGCATTCGACAGTCCAGCGTTCGACCAGGGCGCCGGCCAGGTACTCAGGCGCCTGTCGCGCGGTCTCCGTGCAGTGTTCCGGCAGCGCCGGATCGAGCAGGAGCAGGAGCGCGCCGCGGCGGGGCTGCTTCCAAACGACCTCGAAGGTCCCCGGCTCGCCCTCGTTCAGTTCGAGGTAGCCGGGACGAACCTCGTGGGCGCCAGCGGGGACGGCCGCTGCGAGCCAGCCGGCGAGGATCGTCGCCGCAGGGGCCAGGCGGGCGAGGCGAAGGCTCAGGGCTCTTCTCCCGCCGCGTCTGCGTCCGTGCCGCCCTCCAGCTCGGAGACGAAGTCGATCTCGTCGACCTCGACGCGGTAACGCTCCCGGAGACGTTCGTGCGCGGCCCGGTTCGCGGCGTCGCGGGCGTCGCGCTGGGCGTCGGCCAGCACGCGCCGGCGCACATCCTCGAACACCGCCGGCTGCGCCTCCGTGCGGACGGACAGCCGGACGACGTGGTAGCCGTACGCGGATTCGACCGGTCCGGCCCACTCGCCGAGGGGCAGGCTGCCGAGTGCGTCCACGAACCCGCCGCCGAACAGTTCGGCGAGATCCTCGGCGGTACGGCGCCCGTACTCGCGGCGCAACATGAAGGGATCGCCCAGCCGCCGCCAGAGCGTGTTCTCGGGAGCGGCACTGTTGCCCTCGGCCCGGAGCTGCTCGAGGATCCCCGCGGCTGCCGTCATGGCCTCCTCGTCGCTGCCGCGGCGGTCGGGGCTGACGTAGACGTGACGGAGCGTGAAACGCTCCGGTTCTCCGTAGCGCCCCACGTTGTCCTCGAAGTACTGCTGCAGCTCAGCGTCAGACACCTCGGTCGTGCCCACGGTGTCCTCGATCACGAAGGACATCTTCTGGGCCAGCCGGCGGCGGACGATCGTGTCGTCCTGGTCGAGACCCATGCGCGCGGCTTCGCGTACCAGGATCTCCTCACGGACGTGGTCGTCGATCAGTGAGTCGAGTTCCGCCACGGTCGGCAGCCGGCCGATCTGCGCGCTCCAGAGGTCGGCCAGCCGGATCACCTGGGCCCGCGTGACGACGATCGTCCGGCCCTCCGCATCGAAGACGCCGCCGGCCATGCGGTCGAGCGCGAACACGGCGATGCCGATCGCCAGGAACACGAACAGGGGATCACGAACGAACCGTCGGAGTCGCGAGTCGGGCATGGCGGTGAATACTACGCTCTCGGAGTCGACAGGCACGGAAGGGAGTCACGGATGTCGAAGAGAATCGATTGGAAAGCTCACTGGTGCGCGGTGCTGGCCGGCTGCCTCCTCCTCACCCTCGGCCTAGTGGCACCCGCAGTCGCCCAACCGGACTCCGCCCCCGGCGAACGCGAGAAGGTCCTCTTCGACTGCGACATCGGCTCGGACATCGACGACGCCTACGCCCTGGCGCTGCTGCTCGCGAGCCCGGAGATCGAGCTCGTCGGCATCGCCGTCGGGCACGCGCGCACCGCGGACCGGGCGCCGCTGGCGCTGCGCATGCTGTGGGAGACGGGTCTGGAGCACATCCCGGTCTACGTTGGTCGAGCGACACCGCTGGTCACGTTGCGGGATGGCAAGCCCCACGAGCAGTTCAGCGAAGCGCCGTACAACCGGCAGTTCCACTGGGGTCGCGGCTTCGACGAACTGAACCCCCAGGCCCAGCCGGCGGCCGAGTACATCGTGGAGACGCTGAACGCCGCGCCGGGCGAGATCACGCTGCTCACCGTCGGCCCGGTGACGAACGTCGGCGACGCGCTGGAGCTCGACCCGGACGTCCTCACGAACGCGAAGCGGGTCGTCTCGATGTACGGCTCGATCCGGTCCGGCTACGACGGCGGCGACGCGCAACGCGAGTGGAACGTGCTTGCCGATGCCGCCTCGTCGCGCATCTTCGACGCGGCAGTGCAGGCCGGCGGCACGGACGTCGTCTACATCCCCCTCGACGTGACGGACCACGTCCGCCTCGACGCCGACCGTCGCCTCCACATGCACATGCGCGGCACGCCGCTGACCGACGCCGTCACCGCGCTCTACTCCCTGTGGCGGAACGAAGAGCGCAACCAGACCACGCCGCGCCTGTTCGACGCGGTCGCCGTCGGCTACCTCCTCTGGCCCGATCTGTTCGGCGTCGAACACGGCCGCGTCACGGTCGACGAACGCAGCATGACCCTGTTCGAACCTGGCTCCGAGCCGGCGTCGACCGTGGCACTCGAGATCGACGACGCGGAGTTCATCCAGCGGATGGTCGACCGCTTCCTGGAGCAGAACCTCCACCGCTAAAGAGCAGGTCCCCCAACTGCTCCAGACTCGCCAGGTTGTGGACCGGCAGGAAGTCGTCGACGTGGGGGAGCGCGGCCACGATGCCGCGGGTCAGCGGCTGGTAGTCGGCCGAGCCGAGCAGTGGGTTGAGCCAGATCAGCCGGTGGCAGCTCCGGTGGAGCCGCTCCATCTCGTGGCCGAGGAGGTCGATGTCGCCGCGGTCCCAGCCGTCGCTGATGATGAGCACGGCGGCGCCCTGGCCGAGCAGGCGGCGGCTCCAGGTGAAGTTGAACTCCCGCAGGGCGTCGCCGGTGCGGGTGCCGCCGCCCCAGTCCTCGATGCGGTGCGCCGCGGCCTGTAGCGCCCGGTCGACGTCGCGTTCGGCGAGTTCGCGGGTCAGGCGGGTCAGACGCGTGCCGAAGGCGAACGCCTCAACCCGCGAGATTCCCGGGTCGGCCGAACGCGGGTGAGAAACGGCGTAGATGAAGTGGAGCAGCAGTCGCGAGTAGGGCTCCATGGAGCCGGAGATGTCGCAGAGCAGGACCAGTGGACGGCGGCGGTGCTTGCGGCCGCGCCGCACCAGGTCGACCATCTCGCCGCCCTGGGTCAGGCTCCGGCGCAGCGTCCGGCGCAGGTCGAGCCGGTGGCCGTGGCGGTCCGGCCGGAGCCGCCGCGTGCGGCGGGTCTCGAGCTGCCAGCGCATCGTCGCCATGAGCCGCTTGATCTCGTCCAGTTCCTCGCCCTCGAGTTGGGCGAAGTCCTTCTGCCGCAGCGCCTCCCGGGCGCTGTAGAGCTGAGCGCTGGCGGGGCGCTCCCGGTCGTCCGGACGGTCGTCGCCGCCGGCGCTGTCGTTGAGCGCCAGCTTCTGGATCGCCGCCCGCTTCGTCCGCTCGGTCCGGCGCTGAATCATCAGCCCCAGCTCGAGCTGTTCGAGTTCCCGCGGGTCGCGGGCCTGCCAGAAGAGCTCGAAGGCCTTGTCGAACCAGGGCAGGTCGCGGCGGCGGCTGACGAGCACCGCCCGGGCAGCCGCCTTCACGTCGCGCTTGTGCGCCAGGTCGATCAGTTCGAGCGCGGCCACCCAGTCGCGGAGTTGGGTTGGCGTGACGTCCAGGCTGCCGACCCTCAGGAGACGGCCGAAGAGGACGATGTTGCGGAGCAGGTGGCCGCGGGTAGCGGCGGCGGCCCCGGTCATCGTTCCGGTGGCCGGCCTTGCAGTTGCCCGAGGAGCAGCACGTGGAGGTCATCCATCGCGGCGAGGTAGCGGCGACGGATTCTGTCGAGCGCTTCCTCGAAACGCCGGATCGTCCTCTCGCGTTCGAGTTGAGTGAGTTCCTCTTCGTCCAGGGCTTCCCGCAGCAGGAGGAAGGCACGCCGGTAGTTGGCGAAGCGGTGGTGCCAGCGCGGTGGCTCCGTCGTCGTCGTCATGCCTGCCGTTCGGTCGTCTGAGGCCAGTCTCTAGCCTATCCGGCGACGTGGGTGCCGCTTACGGTCGTGGGCGAGGCGAGTCTGTAGAGTTGCGGGGGCGGGTCGGAGTCCGCGGACGGTGCTGTGTTGCAAACCGCCAGGTGACGGGAGTCACTGCCCTTAACAAGGAGGAGCCCCCTGATGAGAGTGTCCATCGCGTTCGTGGCGCTGATCCTGGCCGTTGTGCCGGCCACAGCGGAGGATCTCTACGAGAAGGACGGCGTGCAGCTCTGGACCTCGGCCCGTTTGGTGGCCCGCGATGCGGCAACCTGTCGCGTACTGGAGGATCGCCACCCGGACGAGGAGTACGAGCGTCTGCAGACGAACGAGGGACAGCCCCTGCACGTGTGGCGGCTCAACCTGACCGCGGCCAACTACTCCGCAAAGGTGATCGAGTACCTGCGCGCCAGCGTCGACGTCGAGTCGGAGTGGCCTCCCTGCACCAACTGGGACTGGAAAGTGCAGCAGGACTACGCGGGAGGGGTGGACTGGGCGGGCGGCATTCTGAGCCTGCAGCGGGTTTCAGACATGCCGGCGGGCGAGGAAGTACGTGAGACGATGTTCCTGCTCGTGTTCCACGACCAGGAGCCGGGGTTCGGCCGTTGGACGATCGACTACAGCTTCGCAGAGGCCGCGTCGGCGCCGGTTTCCGCTGACCGCAGCGCAGGGAGCGAACGTCCTCCGTCAGGCGCGTCGGCGAGGCCACGTAGCGCGCCGCCGTCTCGGTCCGCTGCCACTGCGCGCCGGGTACCGCCGGCCGTGCGTGTGGATCCGGCGCCGGTTTCGCGCCGGTCCCGGCAGCCGGGCGACACGTTTCGGGACCCGCTGGCTGCCGGCGGCAGCGGTCCGGAGATGGTGGTGATCCCGGCGGGCAGTTTCCGGATGGGCTGCGTGTCGGGCGTTGACTGCCTCGACGAAGAGAAGCCGGTGCATCAGGTGACGATTCCGCGCGCGTTCGCGGTGGGGAAGTACGAAGTGACGTTCGCGGAGTGGCACGCTTGCGTGTCGGCTGGCGGCTGCGTCCATCGACCCGATGATCTGGGCTGGGGCAGCGGTCGTCGTCCGGTGATCTTCGTGTCGTGGGATGACGCCCAGTCGTTCGTGCGGTGGCTGTCGTCGGCGACGGGCGCGGAGTACCGTTTACTGTCGGAGGCCGAGTGGGAGTATGCGGCCCGGGCGGGTTCGAGCACGGCGTACAGTTGGGGCAACGAGATCGGTTCAGGCCGTGCGAACTGCGACGGCTGCGGCAGTCAGTGGGACGACCGGTCAACGTCGCCGGTGGGTTCGTTCGGTGCGAACGCCTTCGGGTTGCACGATGTGCACGGCAACGTGAGGGAGTGGGTAGAGGACTGCTGGAATGACAGCTACAGCGGTGCTCCGTCGAACGGGAGTGCGTGGGCGTCTGGTGATTGCTCCCTTCGCATCTTGCGCGGCGGTTCCTGGTTCGACTTGATGTGGATCTCCCGCTCTGCGACCCGCTACAGGGACCTCTCCGATCGTGGCCACGCCTTCTTCGGTTTTCGTGTAGCCCGGGCGCTCACCCCATGAGTCGTTACGCCCTTGTCTCCTTTGGGGGTTCCAAGGGGGCTTGTGGGTGGCCGGGCGTTGGGTTCGGCCGTTCTTCTGACAACCCGGGCGACCGTCGCCCCGCCGCAGCCGGACTCCGCTCGGCTGACCGGTCCCGCGCTGGAGTCCCACTAGCGGTTCATCCTCTGGCTGGTGCCGGCGGTGGACCGCTTTCCCAGGAACCGTCAGTTCCCGCTGGGCGACCGCATCCAGGCCACGGCCTGGGCGTTCTGGAGCAGTTGATCCGGCACCGGGTCGTCTACCTTGCCTCTTGCGTCGTCTGCGAGCCGATCTTCGAGTGCGGCTTCATCTTCGACAGATACGCCAAGCGGGTCGGCAAGGGTGCGCAGCACCGTGCGGCCGTACGTTGCAACAGACCTAGGAACGTCCGCTCCGCGAGCTGCAACAGGAACATCACCGGTAACCCCAAGAACGACGGTACTGTGTAGACCGCACGTCGCTCCTCTTACTCGGGATGGGGGAGGGGCGGCGTCCAACGTCTGACGGCTACCGCGTGAGGGAGCTGGCTTAGACGGCCAATGGCCAAGTGGTTGGCGGCTGTGCCGCAGGACCAGCCGGCCGTCGGCGGGGCCGGTTGCGTGCAACGGAAGGCGAGGTCAACGCCCCATGGACTCCCAGAAGGCTGCTTCCTGTTCGCGGGCGCTGAGGAACCACTTTTCCTTGTTCACCGCAGCGACGATCTTGCACCAGTGTTCGCGCAGCGCCGCCGCCGCGTCCCTTTGGTCGCCCTGCGGGCACACTCGGTAGTACGGGCCGCGGGGCGCGGCCTGCTGATTTGCCCGCGCTGCTTCATCGTCTGCTGGCTTAAGGAGCTTCTTGATGCACTCAACCTGGCCTTCGCTCTCGTCCGCGAGCGCTTGGCGCAGGTCCTCGTAGAGCTGCCCCTCGTCGCCGCCGATCGTCAGGTCTTGTCCCAAGTCCTCCTTTTCGTAGTGCTGCTTGATCGTGCTGCGATTCAGCCATCCCAGCTTTGGCTCAGACGCCAGAAAATCCAGACTGAGGAAGCGATCCTGGACGCCGACCTCGACGGTCACGATCCCCCGGTCCCGGATGAACCGGACGAGGATCCCGTCCGCCTCGAACTCGACGAGAGCGTTGCCGAAGTTCTGTTCGTCGTAGTGGTCAGATCGAAGGCGAAGATTCGCCAGATCGTCAAGCCGTTCACGAAGCTGCTCTGCGAAATGGCTTGGCAAGGTGTTGCTCGAGACGGGATGTTCCGCGCGGACGCCGTCAGGGCAGGAACGCAGTCAGGCTGGGACGGACATTGACGCCCCTGGCGGTGAGGTAGCGGACTTCGCGCCGGAAGGAGCTGTGAGGGCGCGCGCCAGTTGGCAGATGGGAGAAGACGAGTTGCTGCCGGCGTGTCACGACTTGAGTGTTGAGAAAGAGCCGGTTCCATCGCCATTGTTGGGCGGGCGAGAGGCTGCTCCAGATGGACCCGGGCACTGAGAAGTGGGCTGCACCGAGTTTTCGGGCCACTTGGGTGTATTCAGGGTAGTGTCCCAGGACGACGGTCACGAAACGATCCGCTTGGGATGCATGGGGCCTCAGCCGGGAATCGGCGTGAGTAGAGGTGACTATACCTTGAGCTTGACCCGTTTTCGTGGACACCAGATCCTTGTAGGAGGAGGTATCCGCGATGCCGAGATCAAGACCCCCGTACCCAGCAGAGTTCCGGCGCCAGATGGTGGATCTGGTCCGGTCCGGGCGCAGCCCGGACCATCTAGCCCGCGAGTTCGAGCCTTCAGCACAGTCGATCCGTAACTGGGTGGTCCAGGCGGATCGGGACGATGGCCGGCGCGACGACGGGATGACCACCGCCGAGCGTGAGGAGCTTCGGAGGCTTCGCCGTGAGAATCGGCGTCTGCGCGAAGAGCGGGAGATCCTGGCAAAAGCAACGGCCTGGTTCGCCCGGGAGACGGGACCGAAGGGGTCTTCCGGTTCATGAGGGCGCACCAGGCGGAGTTTCACGTCGCCACCATGGCCCGGGTGCTCGGTGTCTCCTCGAGCGGGTTCTATGCGTGGCTCAGGCGACGGCGCTCGGCGCGGTCGCTGTCGGATGACGGTCTGTTGCGGCGGGTGCGGGAGATTCACCGGCGCAGTCGGGGCACCTACGGTGCGCCGCGCATCCACGCTGAGCTGGCAGAGTCGGGGGTCTGCGTAGGCCGCAAGCGGATCGCCCGCCTGATGCGAGAGGCAGGCTTGGCCGGCGTCAGTCGACGCAAGGGGCCTCGCGCGACCCGCCGCGACTCGCAGGCCCGTCCGGCTCCCGACCTGGTCAACCGCCGGTTCACTGCCGATGCTCCCGACCGCCTCTGGCTGGCGGACATCACCTACGTCCCGACCGCTCAGGGCTTCCTGTACCTGGCGATCGTGCTCGACGCCTTCAGCCGCCGGATCGTGGGTTGGTCGATGGCCTCCAACCTGCGCACCGAACTGGTCCTCGACGCCCTGGAGATGGCGCTCTCACAGCGTCGGCCGCGGGGGGTCGTCCACCACTCCGATCAGGGCAGCCAGTACACCTCCCTGGCCTTCAGTCGACGATGCCGCGAAGCCGGCGTGCTGCCCTCGATGGGCAAGGCCGGCGACTGCTTCGACAACGCCATGGCCGAGAGCTTCTTCGCCAGCCTCGAATGCGAACTCATCGACCGCACGCGCTTCCGCGACCGCGGCCACGCCAAGAGGGAGCTCTTCCGTTACATCGAGGGCTGGTACAACCCACATCGGCGGCACTCCGGCATCGGACACCGCTCACCCGCCAACTTCGAGAAGAACTACCGAGAGGCTGCTTGATTCCTCAAACGTAGACTGTCCACGTAAACGGGGCAACTCCAATCCGGGCGGACTGATCTGGACGGGCGGACTCCTGACTTTCCGGGATTGTGGGGGAGGTGCTTCCGGGCGAGGAGGTGGACGAGACGATGTTCCTCCTTGTGTTCCACGACGAGGAACCTGGCTTCGGCCGGTGGAGCATCGACTACGATTTCGCGAAGGCCGCGCGCGGCGTGGGGGTGGATCCGGTTTCGCTGTCGGTGGACGAGGGGAGATCGACTCCGTACTCAGTGGTGCTGAAGGCTGAGCCTTCGGGTTCAGTGACGGTGACGCCGTCCGTGCCATTGGGTACGGACGTGTCGGTGAGTCCGCCGTCGCACGTCCGACTGGAACGTGTCCCAGGCGGTGACGGTGGCGGCGGCGAGGACGGCGAGGCGGTGGAAATGGCCTTCGGTCCGCCGCTGCCGGACCGGGTGACGGCCGGCGGCGCGACGGTGGTGGCGATCGGCGATGACGACTGCCTTGGCCGCCGCCTCCGCCTCCGCCCGGGCCTCCGCCTCCTCCGGCCCCGGATCCTCCTCCGCCGCCGCCACTACTACTACCACCACCACCACCATAGTCTCCTTCTCCCACCGTCTCCGCGACTTCGGCCGTTGCCTTGGGAGCGAAGGCGTCGTCGCGCTCGACGTCCGCCTGAGCCGGGCGCGCGGCTCGGTGGTCGCGGTTGACTACGCCACCGCGGACGGCGTGGGGGCGGCGTTGTGGCGAAGTCGAGTTCGGCGCGGTTGACCGGTCCGGCCCTCAAGTCCCACTACCGGTTCATCCTCTGGCTGTCCCGGCCGTCGACCGCTTCCCGCGCAGCCGTGAGTTCCTGCTCGGCGACCGGATCCGGACTACCGTGGGTGAAGACTCACACCCGAAGCTCTCTGGCGATACGTTCGACGACCGCCACGGCGTCGACATGATCGCCATGGTTGATCTTCCGATTGGCCAGTTCGGTCGCGTTGACCGACACGAAGCCCGGCGCCGCGTTCGGGGGAGCCGGTGCCGAGCCAAGTCGTTTCTCCCATTTCTGGTCGGGGTTTCGCTGGCGGAAGTTGAACAGCCCCAAGGTCCATTTGTTCAAGGCTTCGCGCCCGGCCAGAAACGCTTCGCGCCCGGATTTTTCGATGTCCGAGATCTTCAGGGCGCTGTCGAAGCGGGAGTAGAAGTTGATGTTCCGCTCTGACAGGTGTTGAAGGCCGGAGTAGAAACGGCCCACATAGTCCGTCTCGACGTCGTCGCCCGCGCACGTCGTCACATGGCGCCTTTCGACGTCCGGTGCGAGCATGACGAAGTTGTCGATCAGCCAGTCGGAGCGCGTCGGCTCTTGGTCGTTGGACCCGCTTGTGTCGTTGTGGTTCCTAGCGAGGAGCGGCGTGACGTGCCAGTCTGGGTCCACCGGGGGGAAGGTCTGCCTGACCAGGTAGGACAGCGTGTTGCAAGCCAAGTAGTTTCCCATGGAGTGGCAGATCAGACTCACCGGCTTTCCGGTCGCTCTCAACCGCGCGACTAAGGAAGCGAATGCCGGTGCGGAACCCTCTGCCTCACGTTGGTCCGAGTGATAGTTGAAGACCGTACCGTCGGAGGGCCAGGAGAAACCGATGAAGACCGTGGCGTTGCTGGTTTCTGTCGTTAGGTCGTCGGGAGCAGTGACCACGCGTTCACCGACTTCGGGCAAGTGCTTCATGGTGTCGGTGAGGATGCGGAACCAAGTGATGGTCTCGTGGAGCTCGCTGTTGTAGCCATGGACGCAGACGACGATCCTCGCTGTTCTCTCGTCGCCCAAGAAGTTCTCGAACACTCTTTCTTGAGAGTTCTTTACTACGGCGCTGGCCGGCATCTCTTCCCGGTCGGTTGTTCCCAAGTAGTACTTCATGTACTGCTCCGTGTCCACGAAGTAGTAGCCGCCTCTCTCTAGGTTGTGGCGGTCTTGGCGCGCCTTCACGGCCCTTCCGAGTCGATCGAGCGAACGGTTCGTGGCAAAGAACTTGAGCATCGGATTGGAGGTCTCTCCAGTGTCGTCGTGGCGTGTTCCCTCCTTGCGTTGAGTCTAGCCCGTTCCGGGTCTGCAACGAGCCGATCGTCCTCCGACCCACTCGGACAACGCGGCCAATGCTCGTGCAGGGGCCAGCCGGGACTTAGCTGACGGAAGGTCCTTCGATGTCGATCTGCTTTACCAGCGCTCCGAGAATGAGGGGTGCGGATGCCCCGATGTTGAGCGCCAGAAGCGGGCCGAGTTGGATTCCGGGCGAGGCTTGATAGACGAAGACCAAGAGGCCTCCGGCAGCAACCATGCCTGCGGTCACGAGCCAATACGCAACACTCTTTGCGTAGCCGGGAAGTCCTTCGTGGAGACTCTCGCGGATTCCGTACCACTTCAGGAGTTCCGCCGCCACGCCCCCGGCCAAGCCGAGCGAGACGAGAAGGAGACTGTTGTCGTCCACGGGAGCGTGCCGGCCCCGCTGCTTCGTCAGAAGGACTTGCTCGCGAAGACCTGCAGGTCAGCCACGATCTCGCGCACACTGGCTGGCTTGGACTTCAGCCTATAGATGGTGCGCCCGTCGCGCGCCTTCCTCTTGTGTAGCTTGGAACGGTGCTCCTGTAGTAGGCGCTCAACCGTCTCACTGGGCAGTTGCGCGTCGTTGGCTATTCCTTCCACGGTCCTGAAGTCCCACGCCCCATCCTGGAGTGCGGCCAGAACGACAGGCCACCGCTCGTCCTCGGGACCAGCGTCCCTTCGTGCTGCGACGTTGACATGCTGCGGGCTCACGGACCGCAGGCTACCACATGGACCACTGCCGGAAGTTGCTGGTAGGTCGCCACGATGCCGAGCCGCTCGCGTTCTACGACTGGCTCTTCCGCAGCAGCCGGCGCACCGCCTCGTCGTCGATCTTGTCGAGATCGTCCTGGTACTTGAGCAGCACGCCCAGGGTGTCGCGGAGGATGTCGTCGGAGAGCGTCTCCTGGTCGAGGGCGATCAGGGCGTTCGTCCAGTCGAGGGTCTCGGCGACGCCCGGCTGCTTGAACAGGTCCTCCTCGCGCAACGCCTGGACCAGGCGCACGATCTGGGAGGCGAAGTGCTCGGGCGCTTCGGGAACGCGGCGCAGGACGATCTGCACTTCCTTCTCGTAGTCCGGGAAGTCGATCCAGTGGTAGAGGCAGCGGCGCTTCAGCGCGTCGTGGACTTCGCGGGTGCGGTTCGAGGTGACGACGGCGACCGGCGGCGTCTCGGCGGCCACGGTGCCGATCTCCGGAATCGTGATCTGGAAGTCGGCCAGGATCTCGAGCAGGTAGGCCTCGAACTCCTCGTCGGCCCGGTCCAGCTCATCGATCAGCAGCACCGGCGGGGCCTCGCCCCGGCGGCTCTCCCGGACCGCCCGCAGCAGGGGCCGTTCGAGGAGGAAGTCGGCCGAGAAGACGTCGTCGACTGCGGTGCGGGCGTCGCCGCCACCGGCCGCTTCCAGACCGCGCAGGTGGAGCAACTGCCGGCGGTAGTTCCACTCGTAGACGGCGGTCGAAACGTCGAGTCCCTCGTAGCACTGGAGCCGGATTAGCTCCGAACCGAGGCAGCGCGAGAGGGCTTTGGCCACCTCCGTCTTGCCGACGCCGGGCTCGCCTTCCAGGAAGATCGGCTTGCCCATGCTGAGCGACAGGTAGATCGCCGTGGCCAGGTCGCGCTCGGCGATGTAGTCCTCGGCGCGGAGTGCCGCGATCACCGCGTCGACGTCGGGGAAGCCGCGGTCGACGCCTGCGTTCGAGCGCTGGAAGTTGGGCGAAACGGTCATTGGCGGTTGCGGCTACAGGTCGAGGATCGCGTCGATCTCGTCCGGCAGCGGCTTTGGTTTCGACAGCAGGGAGATGCCGAAGAACAGGGTGAGAGAGACCAGGAGCGAAATGGCGCCGCCGTGGATGCCGTGGGGTACGGCGATGTCCCGTAGCTCGATGATGAAGTTGACCAGCAGGCCGGACACGATCGCCACGTTCGCCGCCAGCGGCGTCGCGCGTTTCCAGTTGAAGCCGATCGCCACCGCCGGTACGAGTGCCGCGGCGAACGTGCCCCAGCCGAAAGCGCCGAGCAGGGCCACCAGTTCCGAGTTCGAGAGGCTGACGAACAGCGCGGCGCCGATGGCCAGACCGAGGGTCGCCACCCGCGCCCAGAACAGTT
Source organism: Thermoanaerobaculia bacterium (assembly GCA_965116955.1). Classification (GTDB taxonomy): domain Bacteria; phylum Acidobacteriota; class Thermoanaerobaculia; order Multivoradales; family Multivoraceae; genus Multivorans. Next base: position 2,246,098 of record OZ220742.1, read on the forward strand.
CCTTCTTCAGCGGCTTGCCGGTGAGCGCCTTGGGAATGTCGTGGATGATCGCCGCGGCGCCGATGTTCAGGAAGCCGTCCGCCGTCGACATGATCGCCGCGAAGAGCGCGGCGAAGACGATGCCGGCCAGAATCGGGTGCGCGTAGGACTGGAGGAACGCGTAGGCCGCGTCGTCGGCCTGGCCGAGTTCGGGGTGGTCGCCGGTGACGACCAGCGCCCGCATGGCGAAGCCGATCGCGATCCAGAGGAGCGCCGCGAGGACGCCGGCGATCGCGCTGACCAGGAAGATCTGCTTGAACTGGCGGATCCGCTTGTTCATCATCAGCTTGGTGACGATGTGGGGTTGCCCGCAGGCGCCGACGACGAAGAGGAAGTAGTAGGAGAGCGCCCCCATGATCCCGAGGGTGCCCCACGGACCGATCGCTTCCGGGTCGTCGTTCGCCAGCGTCATCGCGCCGCCGGCGAGGCCGCCATCGACCGCGCTGATCGCCGCGACCACCATCAGCACGCCGGCGATCGCCATCACCGCGCCCTGCACGACGTCGGTGTAGACCCCGGCGATGATGCCTCCGGTCACGCAGTAGAAGACGAGGACGGCCACCGAGATCGCCATCGAGGTGCCGAGGCTTACGTGGGGCATGCCGTCGACGTTGTTCAGGATCTCCTGCAGCACGACGGCCATCGCCATGACCTGCGCCGCCAGGTAGCCGACGACACCGAGGATGATCGCCACTGCGGTCAGGAACCGGCTGGTCTCGCTCTGGTAGCGGAGCGCCACGGTGTCGGGCAGCGAGACCGTCTGGTACACCTCGGAGAAGATGCGCAGCCGCTTCGCGACCAGGAAGAACGTGAAGCAGCTCGCCACCGTGCCGCAGACGATCATCCACACGGACGTCATGCCCTGGCTGTAGACGAGGCCCGGGCCGCCGACGAAGCCGAAACCGGAGAGCGTGCTCGAGAAGAGGGCGAAGGCGGTGACGATGATGCCCAGTTCGCGGCCGGCCATGAAGAAGTCCTGGCTCGACTTCGTGCGCCTGAGCGCCCAGATGCCGACTCCGATGCAGAGCGCGAAGTAGATGAGAAGGCAGGTCAGGACGACCGCGTTGCGACTCTCCTCCACTAGCGGCCCCCCACTTCCTTCCGGCGCTGCGCGGCCGCGAGTTCCGCCACCTTCTTCTCATCCTCCTCGGTGAAGAACCAGCGGTCGAAGATCCGCATGTAGACCACCATGAAGAACACCGGGAACGGCCACACCGCGTAGAACACCCAGGCGGTGGGTCTGGGGAAGCCCAGGAACAGGGTGTGGACTTCCTCGGTGGCGTAGCGCTGGTATGAGAAGACGAGCGCGGTGAAGATCGCCGCCAGGACCAGGGTGCCGAAGACGAGGGGCTGCTTCGCCGGTCCCAGGGAGGCGCCTCCGTCCCGGCGCCGCTGCATTCCCATCGCCAGGCAGCCGCCGAAGAACAGCACCTGGAAGAGGACGAAGGCCCAGCCGATCCAGAGCGTCCTGGCGTGACGCTCGGCGCCCGGGCCGCCCTGGCGCATCGTGGAGAAACGCTCGTGCTCGAAGCCGCTGCTGCTCACCACCTGCTCCGTCGCGCCGTCCTGCAGGACCACTTCCGTCGGCGCGACGAACGCCGCCCCGACGGCGACGCACATGCCGATCAGGGTCAGGAAGACGAACCAGTGGAGCTTCATGGGTTGAGGTGCTTGCGGCCGCGGAAAGCTGCGGCAGCCTACCCCAGCCGCACGGCGATCGGGGGAAGGGCGTTGCTATGGTCCCCCGCGATGGACGGTGGGTCGGCAGGCAGCCAGAAGCCGCTCAACCGACTGCTCGCGTACATGCGCCTGGCCCCCGGCGCCTATGTCCTGGGCGGGATCCTTACCCTCCTCTACGCGATCTTCTTCCAGCTCATTCCGCTTTCGATCCGGGACATCGTCGCCGCCTTCGAAGACGCCCCGGAGGCGGTCGGGCGGGAGATCCTCTGGCTGGTCGTCTTCTCGTTCGGTCTGGCTCTGGCGCGGCTGTTCTCGCGCGTCGTCATGTTCAACATCGGCCGGCAGATCGAGTTCCGCATCCGAAACGACTACTTCGCCCATCTCCAGAGCCTGCCGCAGTCGTTCTACCTCGCTCACCGCACCGGCGATCTCATGTCGCGGGCCGTGAACGACATCAACAGCATCCGGATGTTCCTGGGGATGGGCCTGCTGAACCTGCTGCAGACGCCGGTGCTGTTCGCGGGCGCCCTGATCGTGCTGCTGCCGGTGGACGCCACGCTGACTCTCTTTGCGCTGGGGCCCTTCCCGCTCTTCGTCCTGATCACGCGCCACTACAGCCGCTACATGTTCCAGGCCAACCTGGCCGGCCAGGAGCAGCTCGGCAAGGTCTCGACGGTGGTGCAGGAGAACGCGTCCGGCGCGCTGGTGGTCAAGGCCTACGACCTGTCCAACCTGGAGCGCGACCGCTTCGAGGACCAGAACCAGGAGCTCTTCCGGCGGATGATGAAGGTCGGCGTCATGCAGACGACGATGTTCGCCAGCGTTGGCCTGGTGCCGGCGCTCTCGGCCGCCGTCGTTCTGTGGCTGGGTGGTCAGCGGGTGCAGGCCGGCCAGCTCGGCACCGAGGACCTGTGGCTGTTCTGGGGCCTGATCGGCATGCTCACGTTTCCCACGATGATGCTGGGCTTCGTCGTGTCGATCACCCAGCGCGGCCTCGCGGCGCTGGAGCGGCTTGGCTCCGTGCTGGACATCGTGCCGTCGATCCGCGATCGCGAGGATGTCGCGGCGGTCTCGGAGATCGCCGGCCGGGTCGAGTTCGCGAACCTCACGTTCACCTATCCGGGCAGCTATGTGCCGGCGCTCCAGGGGATCGATCTGACCGTAGAGGCCGGCAGCACGGTCGGGATCGTGGGCCCCGTCGGCTCCGGCAAGACGACCCTGGTCAGCCTGGTACCGCGACTGCTGGAAGTGGAGGACGACTCGATCCTGATCGACGGCGTGGATCTCAACCGGATGCCGGTCCACCTGCTGCGCTCGAGCATCGCCATGGTGCCGCAGGACAGCTTCCTGTTCTCCATCTCCGTGGCCGAGAACATCCGCTACGGCGTGCCCGACGCCCACCTCGAGGAGGTGAGGAAGGCGGCCGCCCGGGCCCAGGTTGAACGGGAGATCGAGGAGTTCGAGGACGGCTTCGACACCGTCGTCGGCGAACGCGGGGTCACCCTCTCGGGCGGCCAGCGCCAACGGGTTGCTCTGGCGCGGGCGATGATCCTCCGTCCGTCGATCCTCATCCTGGACGACTCGCTCTCGAGCGTCGACCACGGAACCGAGGAGGCGATCCTGGGCGACCTCGAGGGCCGGCGGCGCGGCCGCACCTGCTTCATCGTGGCGCACCGGATCTCGGCCGTGCGGCACGCGGATCAGATCGTCGTGCTCGAGAACGGCCGGATCACCGAGCGCGGGACCCACCGCGAGCTCGTCGATCTGGGCGGCTTCTATGCCCGCCTGCACCATCGCCAGCAACTGCTGTCGGAACTGGAGCTCGGCGATGGCGGCGCGGCGGTGCCGGAACCGGCCGCCCGCGTTCGGGACGCGGCCGCTTCGGCTCAGCAGCGGTTGCCCCTCGGGGAGCCGTCGTGACCGAGGAGCGGAGCGAGGCTGCCGAACTCGGCCGCGAGCGGGACCTCGGCAAGGTCTACGACACGGAACTGATCAAGCGGCTGTGGCCGTTCATGCGGCCCTACCGCGGCTGGATCGCGTTCAACTTCGCGATGATCCCGCCCCGCGCCCTCCTCGAACTGATGCCGGCGCTGGTCGTCGGTGCGGCGCTGAACTACCTGACCGAGGGGGTGACGACGACCGAGGTGGAATGGATGGCGCCCTTCGTCGCGCCGCGCCTGGGACTCGGCCCCCTGGCCTGGATGTTCGGGCTGGTGTTCGTCATCTCGATCGTCACGTTGAGCGTCGACTGGCTGCGCGCCTTCTCGATGATCTCGCTCGGCCAGCGCACGGTCCGGGACGTGCGCAGGACGCTGTTCGATCACGTCCAGCGGCTGCCGATGCGCTTCTTCGACCGCTACCCGGTCGGCCGCCTGGTGACGCGGCTCACGAACGACCTGGAGCACCTGGCGGAGATGTTCTCGGCGGGCGTGATCGCCATGGTGGCCGACGTGTTCGTCATGGTCGTCATCCTCACGATGCTGTTCGCGATCGACCCGCGGCTGGCGCTGGCGGCGCTGGCGCTGGTGCCGGTCCTGGGCATCGCGGCGGTGATCTTCCGCTACAAGGTGCGGCAGGCCTACCGGGAAGTGCGGGTCAAGATCGCGCGCCTCAACGCCCACCTGCAGGAGACGATCTCCGGCATGAAGGTGGTCCAGTTGTTCGCCCGCGAACGGCGCAACTTCGAGGACTTCAGGCGCGAGAACGCCTCCCACCGGGACTCCTGGCTGCGCTCGATCCGCTACGACGCGCTGCTGTTCTCGACCGTCGACCTGGCGACGAACCTGACCCGGGCGCTCATCTTCTGGTACGGCGCGCAGTTGGTGGGCCTCGGCGGCGTCACGCTCGGCACGATCTACGTGTTCTCGGACTACATGAGCCGGTTCTTCCGGCCGCTGATGGACCTGTCGGCGAAGTACTCGGTGATGCAGTCCTCGATGGCGAGCGCCGAGCGAGTGTTCCAGCTCCTGGACGAGCCGCGCGAGCCGGAGGGCAAGGTGGAGGCGCCCGCGCGGGACGCGGCGGCCGCGACGGGAGCGGAACCGGGCGGCTGCGAGGTCGAGTTCGACGGCGTGACCTTCGCCTACGGCGCGGAGACAGTGCTACGCGACGTCTCGTTCCGGGTCGGGGCCGGCGAGCGGGTGGCGATCGTCGGCCATACCGGCTCCGGCAAGACGACGACGCTGAAGCTGCTGGCCCGCCTTTACGAGCTGCAGGAGGGATCGATCCGGGTCGACGGCAAGGACATCCGGGACATCCCGAAGCCCGAACTGCGGCGCCGGCTGGCATTCGTGCTCCAGGACGTCTTCCTCTTCGACGGCGACCTGCGCTACAACATCGTCCTCGGCCGCGACGTCGCCGACGACGTGGTCGACGAGGCGGCGCGCGCCACCCACGTCGACGACCTGATCGAGCGGCTGCCGAACGGCTGGGCGCACAAGGTCAGCGAGCGCGGCGTCAACTTCTCGACCGGCCAGCGGCAGTTGCTCTCCTTCGCCCGCGCCCTCGCCCGCGAACCGCAGCTACTCCTGCTCGACGAGGCCACCTCCAGCGTCGACACCGAGACCGAGGCCCTGATCCAGGACGCTCTGCGCCACCTCATGGAAGGCAAGACCTCGATCGTCGTCGCCCACCGCCTGTCGACGATCAAGGACGTCGATCGCATCTACGTCTTCCACCACGGCGCCGTCTGTGAGCACGGCACCCACGACGAGCTCCTGGAGCGCCGCGGCGTCTACTGGCGTCTCTACCAGTTGCAGTACGCGCAGCAGGAGACAGCGGCGTAGCGGCGTTGGTGACACCACCCGGCCCGCAGTCGCTGCGTAGTCTCCGTGCTCCAGGGGACTCTTGTAGGCGTTCAGAGTAGCTTCCGAGACCCCAAGAGGTAGCAGTCTTTTCGTGAAGGTAGAGTGGTCAACGAGCGTATCTTGCTGTCGTTTTCATAAAGTTAGCCTGAACCAGCCGGAAACTAGACTACAGTCCCATGTCGGCCCCCCGGTTGCCCGATGTTTCCTTGCGGCGGCAATCCGGCCTCCGAGAGGGGTTGTCCGGGCAGGGGCCCCGGGGGGCCTTCGATCTCGCAGCCGGGTTGTATCCCTGGTGAACCCAGGATCCGGCGTTCCGCGCTTCCCGTAGGGATCGTCGGTGCGCTCGTAAGGGCGCGTCCGGAGAACGCGGCCCGCGAAACGCTTTGCGCTTCAAGGACGGTTTCCGAGGTGTCCTCGAAAGAGGACACGCAAGAGGAGGAGATCCGTCGGGACCGAGAAGAGAGCCGTGGGGTTACGAAACGGAACTCTCGAGTCGCGTCAAGCGGATCTGTCCCATGCGCCAAACATTCCATAAACGTTGCGGTGCATAGACAGCCAGATGCGTTGTTGGTTCCGTAAACTGGAATGGCTATTGCATTAGTCTGGTTGAACGCGCAAGAAGGAGGGTTCGTGATGAAGAACGAAGTTAGTCAGCGTGGCACGGTTCTATGGGGTGTGTTGCTCGTTCTGCTGATGGCGGCGCCGCTGCAGGCACAAGGCGACGACGGGTCGGTCGATCCGTTCGCCCACTGGAACGATCTGGAGCCGAAGTCCTGGTGGCGAGAATCGGCCCCCTACTCCTGCCGTCCAAAGAAGGACCGGGCTTCTCCGTGGCAACGAGCGGGACTGCCGGATCTTGGCGGTTCCGATCCCCTTTCACTGATCAAGTACTTCGGAAACGGGAGCTATCTGCGCTATGGCTACATGGGCTTCCACGGGTGCACGCCGCTGAAGAAGTACCCGGACTCCTTCCACCTGGACCCGCCAGCCGATCCCACCTACTACTCCCTGGGCGACCTGGATATCCGGGTAGACGTTGCACGCGTGCCGAAGGATGCCTCGGGATGGTACGCCGACGACGGGACCCGTATCGACATGACGCTGAAGCAAGCCGTCGATCTTCTGAACCAGCACGTCGGTCCCTACTTCAGGAGAATCTCCCAGGACAAGCTGCGCATGCGGTTCCGCGAAGGAAACGAGTTCCAGGTTCCCGGCGACGGTGGTCCGGGCGATGCCCAACTGCAGCAGTTCCGGAGCGTAGGGGCCTGTCTAGCTCCAGCGGGCTGCGAACATGGTGCTCCGGGAGGGCTGAACCGCATCCTGCTCAGCGACGTGGCGTCCGATACGGGAGGCCAGGCGTACAACGGTTGGGCGCAGTTCGGTCTCGCGAGCTTCCAGGACGCCTACATGGAGACGATCGTTCACGAGATGGGGCACGGGTGGATGTCCTGGCCGCATTCCTTCGCGGAGGTTCCATGGCGCCCTGAAGCCGGCGCCTCGCTCGAACAGCCCAACCCCTATTCGAACCTGTTCGACATCATGTCGAGCCTGACTCTGTCGCCGACAGCGGGTTGGGACCTCGAGATGCCATCGACCCTGGCGATCAATCGCTACGCGGCGGGCTGGATCAGACCCGAGGATGTGGCGCTGCACCTCGCCGACAACGCTGCGTACACCTTGAGCAAGCCGCGCGAGAGCGGGTATCAGTTCCTGGTCGTGCACTCTGGCCGACCCTACGCCTTCACGACCCTGGAAGTTCTGGAGGAACGGTCCTCCCGGTTCAAGGCCGGTCTCCTGCGCGTGTACGACCCCTCGGCTCCGGGGAAGTACCGGCCCCGGAGATACTCGGGAGTACTGGTCAGCCGCTACGATCAGACGGCCGGAGCGGGTCCCTCAGCGCGCGTGGGACCGGCTCTCTACAACAAGCGAAATCCAGACTACCTTACCGACGTGGGCTGGGGCCGGGACGACTACTCGCTCTTGAGCGACGGCGAGACCCGGGAGATCGGTGGAGGCGTCAGTGTTTCGGTCAAGAGGAACACGGACGGCAGCTATCACGTGACCGTCAGAGGCGGCAAGGTGGCGGAGTTCGAGGTCTGGTGTCCACCGCTGTGGTTCTCAGGCGAAGAGTACGACGAGGGATGCCATTTGGAGCAGGCGATCAAGGATGAGTAAGACTCGCATGAGATCCCGTCTCCCGCTACTCAGTCTCTGCCTGCTGGCGGCTCCGGCGGCCGCTCAGCTCCTGTACGAGACTGGCCCAAGCGGCACAGTAGACGTTGATCTCGATTTGCTGCGCGGAGCGCCGACGAGGCTCGAGCTGGCGACGCCCGAGGGCCTGGTCGCCGAAGCTGTCCGCACCTACTTCGAGGGTGGTGGGAGCGAGGGCGTTCTGTGGCGCGGGAGAATCGGCGAGGCTCTATTCGACGGCGTCGTGCTGACGGAAGTAGATGGCGTGCTGCTGGGCCGCTTCACGGACCAGACGGGAAGCTACCGTATCGATCACGGCGCTGACGGCTTGCACCGCGTCTTCGCGGCCGACCCGCCGTCACGGCCATGGTGCGGGACCGACGAAGTCGGCCGGGAGCGCACGTTCGCAGTTGACGCACTGGCGGACCGGCAGGCTACCGCCAGCCCTGTGATCGACGTGCTGGCGGTCTACACTGCCGCTGCGGCCACGAACCGCGGCGGCGCGGCGGAGATGGAGGCAGCGATCCGGCACAGCGCCAACTACTTGAATACGGCGCTCCGCAACAGCCGGGTCGAGGCCTCCGTTCGCATCGCGAAGATCGCACCGGCCCCGGCCGGCGTGCCGTCCGTTTCGTCCGAAGACGACGATCCCCTTGACTGGATGGCCCGGAACGAAACACTTCGGCGGTGGCGCAGGGAGTCCGGCGCCGATCTCGTTCACCTGTTCGTGGCCGACGACACGGCGCCCTACTGCGGAATCGCCGAAGTACTGGCGAAGGGCGATACCGCCGCCAAGTTCCGCCCGCTCGCGGTCGCCGTTACCGTCGTGGGCCTGGACTGCGAGGACTACGACGTGACCTTCGCGCACGAGGTCGGCCACAATCTCGGCGGCCTCCACGACCCCGAGAGCTCCGATCCGTACCCCGACGAGTACGCGATTCAACCCTACGCCCACGGCTACACGAACGAGGCGGCGCGGGTTCATACCCTCATGAGCTACGGCAGCTTCGAGGCGGAGACGTTCGCCGTGCCGTACTTCTCGAATGTGTACGTCACGAGAAACGGCGACGCCGTCGGCGAGAGGGACAAGAGCGAAGTTGCGCGGGCGATTCGGGGGACCGTCGGCCTGATCGGGGGCCTGCTGGATTCGGCGACACGCGAGCCGGGGAGCGCACCGCGGGCGCCGGCGAACCTGACCGGGGTAGCGACCGGGCGCGACTCCGTGCGCCTGACGTGGACTGACAACTCCGACGACGAGACGAGCTTCGAGATCGTTCGCTCGGACGGTCTCGGGAGGATCGTCGAGCCGACGGTGAAAACGGTGACGGCGACCGTGGCGGCCAACGTCACCGAGGCTGAACTGCGCGGCCTGAGCGGACTCTCCGAGTCCGGCTACAACACGTTCACCGTCCGCGGCGGGAACGACCACGGAAGGTCAGCATCGAGCAACGAGGTGTCGTTCCACCTGGCGGCGAATGGCTGCGCTTCCACGAGCACCGCGGCGTGCATGCACGGTGGCCGCTTCCAGGTCACGCTGGACTATTCGACCGCGGAGATGACCAATGAGGCCGCGCAGGTGAAGGACGTGGATCTCGGACCGGCCTCGGCGCTGTTCTACTTCTTCGACGACACGAACGTCGAGGCGCTCGTCAAGGTGCTCGACGGCTGCGGGGTGAACGGGAACTTCTGGGTGTTCGGCGCGGCCGCGACCGACCTGCCGTACCGGCTGATCGTCGTCGACACGCAGACGCGCAGAGCCACTGGCTACCTGAACCCGCCGGGAGCTCCCCCGGCGATCACGGACAGCAAGGCGCTCGATTCCTGCACGCGATGATGTCCAATTGACGCCGGAGCAGTTACGCCGCGCCGACGGCAGGCTCGGTCTGCCGACTCTTGGTCGAACGTACTCAGCGCTGCCCGGCCCAGCGGACACGAGGAGGCGCGGGAATGATTCGGTGGTGTCTCAGTTTGGTTGAAGTGGCCCCCGATCCGAGCGAACTGAACCGGGGGCCGGGGACCGTCCGCCCACCTTCAACTTCCAACCCGGGGAGGGCTGAGGGCAGACGAACCCCGAAGGTCTACTTGGGTCTGACGGCGAGCAACGCTGCCTCGGCGATCCAGGCCAGCAGCTGCCCTCCATGGGCGAAGATACTAGCAGGCGCGGACCGATACTACGGAATTGACATACAATCAGCCGTGTTCTCAACATCCTGTTTACGCATCGTTCTGCTAGCGTTGCGGGAGACATGATCGGTGGGCGCCCCTGTTGACGAAGAGAGAGCTGATCGAGTTACTGAACCGGGATCTGGCCGACGAACTCGGCGCCATGATCCAGTACGTCGTCTACGCCGCCTGCGCGACGGGCCCCTATCGCCCGCAGCTTTCGCAGTTCTTTCTCGCGGAGGTCGCGGACGAGCAGATGCACGCCCAGTTCCTCGCCAACAAGATTGTTGCGTTGGGCGGCCGCCCGACCACCGCGGCCAGGGCGGTGTCCCTGCCCTCGGACAACCGGGGCATGCTCGAAGAGGTCGCGGCGGCCGAGCGGCATGCGGTGCGGGCCTACACCGAGCGCGCAACCCAGGCCGAGGCGTACGGTGACAAGGGGCTGGCCGTACAGCTCGAGGACTTCGTCAGAGACGAGAGCGGTCACCTGGAGGAAACAGAGAGAATCCTGCGCGACTGGCCCCTGTAGGGATGTCCCGGTTGCGTCTGGGTGCAAACGAGACACGAGAGGAAACACGCATTCGCATGAGAAACCTGGTGCCCTTCGCGGTCGTTGGGCTTTTGGCAGTCGCGGCCGGTTCGGCCTCGGCAGGGAACGATGAACAAGTCGCGGCCGTGCAGGGCGCCTTCGAGAAAGGCGCCGCAGCCGGTTCGTAATCTGCGCCCCTGATGCCCGCTCCGCCAGGGACGTAACGGTCGTCCTCATGAAGAGGCTTCCGGTGTTCACCAGGGCAACCCGCTGGTCCCGCTGATAGGGCTGCCAGTTGGTCATGCGCCGCATCGGGGAGAAACCGGTCCTCTTCTTCCTGCGGCCACGGAAGAAGGAGAAGTTGCGGGCCGCGATGGCGAGCGGCATCGAAGCGCTGATCATCCGGCCCCGCTCGGATGCGCCAAGTTCGGCACGTCGTGAGCGGCAACGCGGACGGGTGCGCCGGTGGAGTTCGTCGACACGAGCACCGGCAAGGTGCTGTCGCGGTTCTGGGAGTTCAGGAACGGGAAGACGTCGCGGTCCCTCTTGGCCATCGCGGGGCATCCTGCAACGTAGGCAACGGCAATGCCGGATTGGGCGAGACCGCGCTGTTGCCGCCATCCAACCGGTTTTTCATTAACTGTCTGTGTGGCCAGAGCCTCTGTTTGTGTCGTTTCCGTCAGTCGTGGAGTATGATCCCGATACCGTGCCCGAAAAGGAGGAACTCTTGACAGAATCAGGCGATACGAGGCAGGAGAACGAGGCGCTGCGGGAGCGTATCTCCACGCTGAACTCGGCCATCCTGCGCCTCAGCGCGACGCTCGATCTCGACACCGTACTCGCGGAGGCGGTCGCGAGCGTCCGCGGGTTGACCGGCACCAACTACGGGGCGGTCGTCACCGTGGACGAGACGGGCGCGCCCAAGGACTTCGTTCTTTCCGGCTTCACGGCCGATCAGGAGCAGGAACTCCTGACCTGGCCGAACAGTGGACGTTTTCTCCAGCACCTGCGCGATCTTCCGGAGCCTCTGCGAGCTGTCGACTTGCCGGCCTACCTGGGCTCGCTCGGCTTTTCACCGTCGCGGGCGTTCTCCCAGACCCTGTTGGCGACGCCGCTGCGCCACCGTGAGGCCGACGTAGGCTGCTTCTTCCTCGCCGAGAAGGCCGACGGCGAAGAGTTCACCGACGACGATGAAGAGGTGCTCGTCCTGTTCGCATCCCAGGCTGCGGCGGCGATCGTGAACGCACGGACGTACCGCGACGAGCAGCAGGCACGAGCCGACCTGGAGGCGCTGATCGAGACCTCGCCGGTCGGCGTCGTGGTCTTCGACGCGAAGACCGGCCGAGCCGTGTCGTTCAACCGCGAGGCAAGGCGAATCGTCCAGAGCCTGCGAAGCGCCGGCCAGGCGGTCGAGGAACTCCAGGACGTGATCACCTTCCGCCGCGCAGACGGCCGGGAGGTGTCACTGAGCGACGTGCCGCTAACGCCGCTGCTCGGCACGGGCGAGTCGATGCGCGCCGAAGAGATCGTGCTCACGGTCCCGGACGGGCGCAGTGTAAGGACGCTGATCAACGCCACGCCGGTCCGCGCCGATGGCGCCATCCAGTCCGTGATCGTGACCGTACAGGACCTGGCGCCGCTCGACGAGATCGAACGGCTGCGCACCGAGTTCCTGGAGCTGGTGAGCCACGAGTTGCGCGGGCCGCTGGCCGCCATCAGAGGCTCGGCGACGACGTTACTGGAGGAAGCGGCGGAACTGGACCCGGCCGAGAGGCGCGAGTTCCACCGCATCATCGTCGAGCAGGCGAGGCACATGCGGAGCCTGATCGGCGACCTCCTGGATGCGGGGCGCATCGAGTCGGGCACCCTCTCGGTCGCTCCCGAGCCCTCGGAGGTGGCGGCTTTGGTCGAGCAGGCGAGAAGCACGTTCCTGAGCGCCGGCGGACGCCATACCGTCGTCGTCGACCTGGCTGCCGGACTGCCCTCGGTGATGGCCGACCGGCGTCGTATCGCCCAGGTGCTCAACAACCTCCTGGCCAACGCCGCCAGGCATGCTCCCGAGTCGTCCCCCATCCGGGTCCGGGCCGCGCGCGAGGAGGCGCACGTGTCGGTCTCGGTCTCGGACGAGGGCCCAGGGTTGGCGGCCGAACAGTTGGCGCATCTCTTCCGCAGGCACGCCGGAGCCGGAGAGGGATCCACGGCGGGCCACGGATTGGGGCTCGCAATCTGCAAGGGCCTCGTCGAGGCGCACGGCGGCCGGATTCGGGCGGATAGCGCCGGCCCGGGCCAGGGCGCCACGTTCACGTTCACGGTTCCCGTAGCAGGAGAGCCGGTAGCCTCCGAACCGGTCCATCCCGCCGTTCCTGCGCCGGCTCCGAACCGGGACGGGCCGCCGCGGGTTCTCGTTGTGGACGACGACCCGCGGATGCTGCGTTTCGTCCGCGACGCGCTCTCCCAGGCTGGCTACGCCCCACTCGTGACGGGAGCTCCGGACGACCTGGAGCGCATCATCCGGACCGAGAAACCGCAACTCGTCCTGCTCGACCTGGTGCTGCCCGACCGCGACGGCCTCGAGCTGATGCAGAACATCCCCGAGCTCGCGGACCTGCCGGTCATCTTCCTCTCCGCCTACCGCCGCGACGAGACGGTCGCGCAGGCGTTCGAGGCGGGCGCGGTCGACTACATCGCCAAGCCCTTCTCGCCGACCGAGCTGGTGGCTCGAGTGCGGGCGGCGCTTCGGCGACACGCCGAGCCGGAGCCCTTCGTGCTCGGAGAACTCGCCGTCGACTTCGCTGGGCGCAGTGTGACGGTCGGCGGAGAGGAAGTCCACCTGACCGCCACCGAGTACGAGCTGCTGCGCGTGCTCGCGCTCGACGCGGGACGGGTCGTGACCTTCGAAACGCTGCTGCGCCGAATCTGGGCCGGACGCGAGAACGCGGACGCGAACCTGGTCCGGATCTTCGTCAGGAACCTCCGCCGCAAGCTCGGCGACAGCGCGACCAGCCCCGAGTACCTGTTCAATCAGCGCGGCGTCGGCTACCGCATGGCCAAGCCGGCGGACCACTGAGGTCGCGCTGGCCCCGCGGCTCTGCGGCCTGCCATGTCTGCCGTTTGCCAGCTGGTTCGATCGCAATCCAGGCTCTCTACATGAGTACGACATCAATATCGATCATTGCCACATGCACAATTTATGTGCGATCTGGCAGGCTAGCCCGCTCGCGAGTTCGCCGAGCTCAAGGCCGAGGCTTGCCTGGGAGTTCGATGTCCAGGCCCAGAACGCGTGTTCCCCCGTTTGCCCCGCTCCCATCGTCCGCATCGGAGTCGCCCGGCCCGCGGCGTGCTCCTCGTCGTGCTGGGCCTGGGCCAATGGGCGGCGGCATCCGGGCAGCCAGGCCTGGAGCAGTTCGGAGCGGAGATCGACGGACTGGCGCCCTTGAGCGACGTGCTCGTTCTCGAGACGCCGACGATCGATGTCGCGGCTGCTTCGGCCCGTGCGGCGAGCGCGGTGAGTGCGGTCGGCGGACCGGTTCCATTCGCGGAGCCGTTCGCGGTGGAGGTGACCCCGGCCAGCCACGGGCGCTGGGAGAGCAGCAGCGACGGGCGGACCGCCGTGTGGCGTCTCCGGGTGGTCTCCACCGGGGCGCAGTCGCTCAACCTGGGGTTCGGGGTCTATCGCATGCCGCCCGGCGGCCGGCTGCGGGTCTACACTCCTGACGGCGACGAAGTCGCCGGACCCTACACGGACGCAGACAACCGGACGCACGGCGAGCTCTGGACCCCGATCCTCTCCGGCGGGGATGTCGTGATCGAAGTGGCTGTGCCGGCGGAACGGGTCGGCGCGCTGGAGCTTCGGCTCGACGCCGTCAACCGCGGGTTTCGCGATCTCGTTTCCGTCGCGTCTCCGAGCCACGCCTCCTGCCACATCGACGTGGCGTGTTCAGCCGGGAACGCGTACCGAAACCAGATCCGCAGCGTGGGGGTGCTCAGCATTGGAGGGTTCCATGTATGCACGGGTGCGTTGGTGAACAACGCGGCGAAAGACAGCCGACTTTTCTTCCTGACTGCCAGACACTGTTTCGGGGACGCCGGCCGCCAGGCCAGCAGGGTGGTCGTGTACTGGGGCTACCAGCGCCCCGCGTGCGGGATCGGAACCGCCCGCGCGATCGGCAGTCAGAGTGGAGCGGTTCTCCGGCTCGAGGACCCGGACTCGGACGTCGTCCTGCTCGAGCTGGACGGCGAACCGGATCCGGCGCACAGGTTGCACCTTGCGGGTTGGGATTCGGGTTCTTCCGCCCCGAGCTCGGCCGTGTTGATCCATCATCCCCGGAGTCACACCAAGTCGATCAGCATCGAGAAGGACCCTCTGACGAGGACGGAACGAGGGGGCCGCACTGCGCGCCAGGACGCCGGGTACTGGCTGATAGCAGGCTGGGAAGCCGGCTCGGTGGAACCCGGTTCGTCGGGTGCGCCCCTGTTCGACCAGAACGGCAGAGTCGTCGGGTGGCTCACAAACGGGACCGCGAGGTGCGCCAACGGTCTGCCGACCTGGGCCGGAGCGCTGGCGGCGTACTGGACCGCTCCGGCGGGAAGTTCCAAAGAGCGCCTCTCGGCCTGGCTCGACCCCGACGATACCGGCGCCACTTCGCTCGACGGCATGAACCCGAACCATCGGCCGCGCAGCCTTCGCGCGCTCGACGACAAGGCGGTGAAGGCGCCGGCGGCCGGCACGACGGCCTCGGTGTTGTCAATCGATCTTGCGCCGTTCTTCCGGGATCCGGACGGCGATGCCCTCACCTACACCGCCACCTCCTCGAACGAACAGGCGGCGACCGTGTCGGTCTCGGGATCCTCGGTCAGCCTGACGCCGGTCGCCGCCGGCAGCGCGACGATCACGGTGACGGCCACGGACGCCGCCGGGTCGAACAAGGAGGCGTCGTCGACGTTCGAGGTGACGGTCGGCACGAACCGCTCGCCAGAGCCCTCGGGCACGCTGGCGGATCACTCCTTGAACGAAGGCGGCACCGTGGACGTCGACATCGCGAGTGCATTCACGGACGCGGACAACGACACTCTCACTTACGCCGTATCGTCGACCGACACGTCCGTCGCGCGGGTGGCGCTTTCGGGCACCACGGTCACGGTGACCGCCGTGGACGGGCCGGCAACGGCGACGATCGACGTTACGGCGACCGATGCCGGCGGTTCGAACACAAAGGCGCGGCATCGATTCGACGTGACCGTGCTCAACGGGGCGCCACGGGCCGTCGGCTCGCTTGCCGCCGTGGCCATCCGGGTTGGCGACGGCAACCAGGTGATCAGGGTCAGGTCGGCCTTCGACGATCCCGAGAACGACGCGTTGACGTACACCGCCTGGTCTTCCGCGCCTGGAGTGGTCCGGACCTCTGTTTCGCGTGCGAGGGTCACTCTGATTCCGGTGTCGCGCGGGAACGCGACGATCAACGTGTCGGCAACGGACCTCGGCGGTTCGGTCCAGACGGCGACGCAGACGATCGACGTGCAAGTGAAGGGACGGCGGGGCGTGACCGTGTCGCGCACGGCGCTGACCGTGTCCGAAGGTCGAAGGCGACGCTACACGGTGGTGCTCAACGCCGAGCCGACGGGAGAGGTGACGATCACGCCGTCGGTTTCGAGCAGCAAGATCACCGTGGCGCCGTCGTCGCTGACGTTCGACCAGACGGACTGGCAGACGGCGCAGGAGGTGACGGTGGAGGGCGTGCAGGACGCCGACGCGGTGACCGAGCGGGCGACGATCCGGCACGCCGTGAGCGGCAGCGACTACGGCTCGGTGACGGCCGCTTCGGTGGCCGTGACGGTCCAGGACGACGACGACCCGGAGGTGACGGCGCGGTTCGGTTCGTCGAGCTACGAGGTGACCGAGGGCCAGTCCGTCAACGTGGTCGTACGGCTCGACCGGGACCCGGAGCGGGACGTGGAGATCCTCCTGGACTTCACCCACCACGGCGGGGCCGGGAACGCCGACTATCGGGGCGTGCCGGCACGCGTTGTGTTCGGCTCAGGAGTCACGAGCCGCAGCTTCGAGGTAACCGCGACGGACGACACGGAGGACGACGACGGCGAGGCGCTGGAGCTGAGCCTGTCCACAGCGGCGTCGCGGGTGACCGCCGATGACCGGACGACGATCGCGATCCAGGACAATGACAGCACAAATCCCGGTGGTGGCGGTCCTCCCCCTGGCGGCGGCGGCGGCCCGCCACCGCCGGATCCCGAGCCGGATCCCGAGCCGGAACCGGAACCCGAGCCGGAACCCGAACCCGAACCCGAGCCGGAGCCCGAACCCGAACCCGAGCCGGAGCCCGAACCCGAGCCCGAACCCGAGCCCGAACCCGAGCCCGAACCCGAGCCCGAACCCGAACCGCCGCCGGTAGCGCCGAAGGCGGCCTTCACCGTGGACGCGCCGTGCGCGGCCGGACTGTGCCGCGCGCTTACCGGCGAGCGCGTCACGTTCACGGACACGAGTTCCGGCACGGTCTCCCGACGCTCGTGGGACTTCGACGTGAGGATGGGCAGGGCGCCGTCCGCCGCGACGACTTGGCATGCCTGGTCCTCGCCCGGCTTCTACGATGTCACCCTGACGGTCGCCGGCGCGGGCGCCGAGTCGTTGGCGGCGTTGACCTTCCTGGTCGAGCCGGCCGAGCCGGACGGAACCTGCATCGCCGACGCGGAGACCCGTTGCCTAAGGGATTCCCGGTACGCCGTGACTGTGGAGTGGCGACGCGCGGAGGGCGAGGGTGGCAGCGGCAGCGTGGTTCACGAAGGCACAAACGACTCGGGCGTCTTCGGCTTCTTCGACCCGGACAACTGGGAAGTGCTGATCAAGGTGCTCGACGGCTGCTCCGTGAACGACCATGTATGGGTGTTCGGCGCGTCGCCGACGGACCTCGGCTACGCGATCCGCGTCACCGACACGGTCACGGGCGCGGTGAAGGAGTACCGCAACGAGGCAGGCACGGCGGCCGCCGCGATCACGGACACCACGGCGTTCCCGGACGGCTGTCGGCCCTAGGACGCATCGACATCACAGCCTGCTGCCTCGGAAACAACATGAATCGACATGAAGATTCCGCTGTAAAACACACACAATTTACGGTCGGTTCGACAGACTTCATGACCGTTGACTTGCCGAGTCGTCTGTTGCAGCAGTGCTTGCCCGGCCGCCGGTGTGCTCGCGGTTGCCTTGAACCTGGGTTCCTGGGCGACGGCATTCGCGCAACCCGGCCTTGATCAGCCTGCACCGGAGATCGACGGGTTGGCGCCGCTGAGCGAGGTGCTGGTGCTTGAGACCCCCGCGATCGACGTAGCGGCTGCTTCGGCCCGGGCGGCAAGCGCGGTGAGTGCGGTCGGCGGACCGGTTCCTTTCGCGGAGCCGTTCGCGGTGGACGTGACCCCGGCCAGCCACGGGCGCTGGGAGAGCAGCAGCGCCGGGCGGACCGCCGTGTGGCGTCTCCGGGTGGTCTCCACCGGGGCGCAGTCGCTCAACCTGGGGTTCGGGGTCTATCGCATGCCGCCCGGCGGCCGCCTCCGCGTGTACGCGCCGGCCGGCGACGAGGTGGGTCCCTACACGGCCGCGGACAATCGGCCGCACGGCGAACTCTGGACCCCGATCCTCTCCGGCGGGGATGTCGTGATCGAAGTGGCTGTGCCGGCGGAACGGGTCGGCGCGCTGGAGCTTCGGCTCGACGCCGTCAACCGCGGGTTTCGCGATCTCGTTTCCGTCGCGTCTCCGAGCCACGCCTCTTGCCAGGTCGACGTGGCGTGCTCAGCCGGGGACGCGTACCGGGACCAGATCCGCAGCGTAGGGCTCTTCACCATTTCAGGGCGGGACACGTGCAGCGGTGCGCTGCTGAACAACGCGGAGCGGGATAGCCGGCTCTTCTTCCTGACCGCGACACACTGCTTCACTCACGCCGGCCGGGAAGCCCCCCGTGTGGTCGTGTACTGGAACTACCAGCGTCCCGTGTGCGGTGGCGGAACCGTGAGCCGGCGCGACAGCCAGAGCGGAGCGGTTCTCCGGCTCGAGGACCCGATACGGGCGTCCGACATCGTCCTGCTCGAGCTGGACGACGAGCCGGACCCGGCTCACAGGTTGTACCTCTCGGGCTGGGACCTGGGAGACACCGCCGCGACCTCCGCAATCGGCATCCACCATCCACGGTGGCACTACAAGTCGATCAACGTCAAGAACGGCCCTCTGACGAGGACGCACTGGAACAGCCAGTACACCCGCCAGGACGGCACCTTCTGGCGGGTCGCGAACTGGGACTCAGGCATCACCGAGTCGGGGTCGTCCGGCTCGCCGCTGTTCGACCAGAACAGGAGGATCGTCGGGCCGCTCAGTGGAGGGTATTCACACTGCGTCAACGACGAACAGGTCTGGTATGGAGCGCTGGCGAGCGTAGCGGGTCGCCTCTCGGACTGGCTCGACCCCAACGATACCGGCGCTACGTCGCTCGACGGCATGAACCCGAACCATCGGCCGCGCAGCCTTCGCCCGCTCGACGACAAGGCCGTGCAGACGCCAGCGGCCGGCACGCCGGCTACGGCGCTGTCGGTCGATCTTGCGCCGTTCTTCCGGGATCCGGATGGCGACGCCCTCACGTACACGGCAACCTCGTCGAACGAGTCGGCCGCGACCGTGTCGGTGTCGGGCTCGTCGCTCACAGTGATGCCGGTAACGGCAGGCAGCGCGACGATCACGGTAACCGCCACGGACCGTGCCGGATCGAACAAGGAGGCGACGTCGACGTTCCAGGTGACGGTCGGCGCCAACCGTTCGCCCGAGCCGCGGGGCACGTTGGCGGATCAGTGGTTGAACGAGGGCGACACGGCGCGGGTCGACCTGACGAACGCCTTCACGGACGTCGAGAGCGATGATCTCACGTTGGCGGCATCGTCGACGGATGCGTCCGCCGCCAGGGTTGCCCTCTCGGGCTCGACCGTGACGGTGACGGCGGTGAACGGGCCGGCGACCGCGACGGTCGACGTCACGGCGACGGATGCGGGCGGATCGAACACGAAGACGCGGCACCGGTTCATCGTGACCGTGCTCAACGGTGCGCCGCAGCCGGTCGGTTCGCTCGCCGCCGTGGCGCTCAGGGTCGGCGACGGCAACAGAGTGGTGAACGTCGCCTCGGCCTTCAGCGATCCGGAGAACGAGGCGCTGACGTACGGGGCCGAGTCCTCGGCGCCGGGAGTGGCCCGGACTTCGGTGTCGGGTTCGCGGATCACGTTGATCCCGGTGGCCGGCGGGAACGCGACGATCACGGTGACGGCGACGGACCCGGACGGTTCGGTCGAGACGGCGTCGCAGACGATCGACGTGCGTGTGAAGGATGGCCAGGGCGTGACCGTGTCGCCCCGCGCGCTGACCGTCGCCGAGGGGTCGACGTCGAGCTACACGGTGGTGCTCGACTCCGAGCCGACGGGAGAGGTGGCGATCACGCCGTCGGCTTCAAGCAGCAAGATCACGGTGGCCCCGTCGTCGCTGACATTCGACGAGACGGACTGGAGAACGGCGCAGAGGGTGACGGTGGAGGGCGTGCAGGACGCCGACGCGACGGCCGAGCAGGCGACGATCCGGCACAACGTGAGTGGCAGCGACTACGGCTCGGTGACGGCCGCTTCCGTGGCGGTGACGGTGGCGGACGACGAGGCGCCGGTCCTGTCGCTCGCTCCGGCGTCCGGCCCCGAGAGCGGCCGTTCGCTGAGCTTCGAAGCGACGTTGAGCTTCGCGGCGGGTTCGGAGGTGAGGGTGAACTACGCCACCTCGGACGGTTCGGGTACCGCCGGGGCCCGCGCCGGTTCGGACTACACGTCGGCAAGCGGAACGCTGACCTTCCCGGCGGGAACGACGTCGAAACAGATCGCCGTGGACGTCAGGGACGACGCAAGGGACGAGGAAGAGGCGGAGACCTTCCGGCTGACGCTGAGGAACCCCTGGAACGCGACATTGGACGGCGGCGGTTCGACGCTCCAGGTTCCGGGGACGATCCAGGACGATGACGACCCGTACGCCGTGGCACGATTCGCTTCGTCGAGCTACGACGTGACGGAGGGCCAATCCGTGGAGGTGGTCGTGCAACTCGACCGCGACCCGGAGCGGGACGTCGTCGTCACCCTGGGCCGTTCTCACCACGGCGGGGCCGGTGACGCCGACTACCGGGGCGTCCCGGTCAGCGTCGATTTCAATCCCGGCGTCACCAGCTACGCGTTCCAGGTGACGGCGACGGACGACGCGGAGGACGACGACGGCGAGTCGGTGGAACTGCGCCTGTCCGCGGCGGCAGCGCGCGTAGCCGCGGACGACCGGACGACGATTGCGATCCGGGACAACGACGAGCAGCCCCGTGGGGGCGGCGGCCCTCCTCCCGGCGGCGGCGGTCCCCCTCCCGACGATGATCCGCCGCCTTCCGATCCCGAACCCGAGCCCGAACCCGAGCCCGAACCCGAGCCGCCGCCCCCGCCACCCACCGTGTCCGTGTCCGACGCGCAGGGTTCGGAGAGCGCCGGCGTGGTGGTCTTCGACGTCCGCCTGAGCAGAACGAGCGGCTCGGTAGTGACGGTCGACTACACGACGTCGGACGGTACCGGCGCCGGCGGAGCGAAGGCGGGCATGGACTACACCGCGACCGCGGGCACGCTGACGTTCAACTCTGGCTCACAAGCGGAGCAGATTCGGGTTCCGGTGACCGACGACGGGCGGTACGAGGCGGCGCCGGAGGTCTTCACGTTGACGCTTCGGCGTCCCGTGAACGCGACGCTTGCCGGTGGCGGTTCGACGCTGCCGGTGACGGGGACGATCCACGATGACGACGACGGTCCGCCGACGGCGGCCTTCGAGGTGATGGACGCGACCTGCGACGAGGCATTGTGCCGGGCGGCTACCGGTGAGCCGGTCCGGTTCGTCGAGACGAGTACGGGCAAGGTCCTGTCCCGCCGGTGGGACTTCGGCGACGGGACGATGTCGTCGTCCGTCCGTTTGGCGCATTCCTGGTCCGAGCCGGGGTTTTACGAGGTGACGCTGCAGGTGGACAACGCCGAGACGGTCTCGACGGCTTCGCGGAAGTTCCTGGTGGAGGCGGCGGCTCCTGCCGGCACGTGCGCGGCGGACGATGAGACCCGCTGTCTCGGCGCCTCGCGGTTCGCTGTGGAGATGGAGTGGTGGACTGGCGACGGCCGGACCGG
This sequence comes from Thermoanaerobaculia bacterium, assembly GCA_965116955.1. Taxonomy (GTDB): domain Bacteria; phylum Acidobacteriota; class Thermoanaerobaculia; order Multivoradales; family Multivoraceae; genus Multivorans. The sequence goes on from OZ220742.1 coordinate 2,267,728, forward strand.
TCCCGGCTACGTCGTCCCCGAGGGCACGAACGACTCGGGGATGTTCCGGTTCTTCGACCGGGACAACTGGGAGGTGCTGATCAAGGTGCTGGACGGCTGCTCCGTCAACGGCCACATGTGGGTGTTCGGGGCGTCGCCGACGGACCTCGGCTACGCGATCCGAGTGACCGACACGGTCACGGGCGCCGTGAAGGAGTACCGCAACGAACCGGGCACGGCGGCTGCCGCGATCACGGACGTCACGGCGTTCCCGGACGGCTGTCGGCCCTAGGACGCATCGACATCATAGCCTGCGGCCTCGGAAACAACATGAATCGACATGAAAGTATCGCTGTAGAACACACACAATTTACGGTCGGTTCGACAAACTTCATGACCGTTGACTTGCCGAGTCGTCTGTTGCAGCAGTGCTTGCCCGGCCGCCGGTGTGCTCGCGGTTGCCTTGAACCTGGGTTCCTGGGCGACGGCATTCGCGCAGCCAGGCCTGGAGCAGCTCGGACCGGAGATCGACGGACTGGCGCCCTTGAGCGACGTGCTCGTTCTCGAGACGCCGACGATCGATGTCGCGGCTGCTTCGGCCCGAGCGACGAGCGCCGTGAGTGCGGTCGGCGGACCGGTTCCTTTCGCGGAGCCGTTCGCGGTCGAGGTGACGACGACCAGCCACGGGCGCTGGGAGAGCAGCAGCGACGGGCGGACCGCCGTCTGGCGTCTCCGTGTCGTGTCCACCGGGGCGCTGTCGCTCAACCTGGGGTTCGGGGCATATCGCATGCCGCCCGGCGGCCGCCTCCGCGTGTACGCGCCGGCCGGCGACGAGGTGGGTCCCTACACGGCCGCGGACAATCGGCCGCACGGCGAACTCTGGACCCCGATCCTCTCCGGCGGTGACGTCGTGATCGAAGTGGCTGTGCCGGCGGAACGGGTCGGCGCGCTGGAGCTTCGGCTCGACGCCGTCAACCGCGGGTTTCGCGATCTCGTTTCCGTCGCGTCTCCGAGCCACGCCTCTTGCCAGGTCGACGTGGCGTGTCCGGCCGGGGACGCGCACCGCGACCAGATCCGCAGCGTAGGAGTCTATAGCGTTTCAGGACGGTTGAAGTGTACCGGCGCGTTGTTGAACAACGCTGCGGAGGACGGCCGGCTGTTCTTCCTGACCGCCAGACACTGTTTCAGGGACGCCAGCAGGGACACCACCCAGCAGGCCGCCAGTGTAGTGGTGTACTGGAACTACCAGCGTCCCGCGTGCGGGGTCGGAACCGCGAGCCGGCGCGACAGCCAGAGCGGAGCAGTTCTGCGCGTCGAGTCGGCGATGCCGACGGCGGCGATACCGGGGTCCGACATCGTTCTGCTCGAACTGGACGACGAGCCGGACCCGGCTCACAGGTTGTACCTCTCTGGCTGGGACCTGGGAGACGCCGCCGCGACCTCTGCAACCGGCATCCACCATCCCCGGCGGCACTACAAGTCGATCAACGTCAAGAACGGTCCTCTGACGAGGACGCGCTGGAGTAGCCAGCACACCCGCCAGGACGGCCCCTACTGGCGGGTTGCGGACTGGGACTCGGGCTCAACCGAATCGGGGTCGTCCGGCTCGCCGTTGTTCGACCAGAACAAGCGCGTCGTCGGGACGCTCAGTGCAGCGTTTTCGCACTGCGTCAACGACGAACAGGCCTGGTATGGAGCGCTGACGAGCGTAGCGAGTCGCCTCTCGACCTGGCTCGACCCCGACGATACCGGCGCCACTTCGCTCGACGGCATGAACCCGAACCATCGGCCGCGCAGCCTTCGCGCGCTCGACGACAAGGCGGTGAAGGTGCCGGCGGCCGGCACGCCGGCTACGGCGCTGTCGGTCGATCTTGCGCCGTTCTTCCGGGATCCGGATGGCGACGCCCTGACGTACACGGCCACCTCGTCGAGCGAGTCGGCCGCGACGGTGTCGATCTCGGGTTCCACGGTCAGCTTGACGCCGGTCGCGGCGGGCAGCGCGACGGTCACGGTGACGACGACGGACGCCGGCGGTTCGAAGAAGGAGGCGTCGTCGACGTTCCAGGTCACTGTCGGAGCCAACCGCTCGCCAGAGCCCTCGGGCACGCTGGCGGATCACTCCTTGAACGAAGGCGGCACCGTGGACGTCGACATCGCGAGTGCATTCACGGACGCGGACGACGACACTCTCACTTACGCCGTATCGTCGACCGACACGTCCGTCGCGGCGGTGGCGCTTTCGGGCACCACGGTCACGGTGACCGCCGTGGACGGGCCGGCAACGGCGACGATCGACGTTGCGGCGACCGATGCCGGCGGTTCGAACACGAAGGCGCGGCATCGATTCGACCTGACCGTGCTCAACGGGGCGCCACGGGCCGTCGGTTCGCTCGCCGGCGTGGCGATCAACCTGGGCGACGCCAACCAGGTGGTCGACGCCGCCTCGGCGTTCAGCGATCCCGAGAACGAGGCGCTGACGTACCGGGCCTGGTCTTCGGCGCGTGGAGTGGCCCGAACTTCCGTCTCGGGTTCCCGGGTCACGGTGATTGCGGTGGCCCGCGGAAACGCGAGGATCACGGTGGAGGCGACGGACCTCGGCGGTTCGGTCCAGACGGCGACGCAGACGATCGACGTGCAAGTGAAGGGACGGCGGGGCGTGACTGTCTGGCCCCCGGTGCTGACCGTGACCGAAGGCCGAAGGCGACGCTACACGGTGGTGCTCGACGCCGAGCCGACGGGAGAGGTGACGGTGACGCCGTCGGCCTCGAGCAGCAAGATCACCGTGGCGCCGTCGTCGCTGACGTTCGACCAGACGGACTGGCAGACGGCGCAGGAGGTGACGGTGGAGGGCGTGCAGGACGCCGACGCGGTGACCGAGCGGGCGACGATCCGGCACGCCGTGAGCGGCAGCGACTACGGCTCGGTGACGGCCGCTTCCGTGGCGGTGACGGTGGCGGACGACGAGGCGCCACCGGTCCTGTCGCTCGCTCCGGCGTCCGGCCCCGAGAGCGGCGGTTCGCTGAGCTTCGAGGCGACGTTGAGCTTCGCGGCCGGTGCGGAGCTGAGGGTGAACTACGCCACTTCGGACGGTTCGGGCACCGCCGGGGCCCGCGCCGGTTCGGACTACACGTCGGCGACCGGGACGCTGACGTTCCCGACCGGAACGACCTCGAAACAGATCGTCGTAGGCGTCACGGACGACGACCGGGACGAGGAAGAAGAGGAGACCTTCCTGCTGACGTTGAGCAACCCGCACAACGCGACGCTGGCGGGCGGCGGTTCGACGCTACAGGTCCTGGGGACGATCCAGGACGACGACGACCCGGAGGTGACGGCGCGGTTCGGTTCGTCGAGCTACGAGGTGACCGAGGGCCAGTCCGTCAACGTGGTCGTACGGCTCGACCGGGACCCGGAGCGGGACGTGGAGATCCTCCTGGACTACACCCACCACGGCGGCACCCGGGACGCCGACTACCGGGGCGTGCCGGACAGCGTGGAGTTCAACCCCGGCGTCACCAGCCGCAGCTTCCAGGTGACGGCGACGGACGACGCGGACGACGACGACGGCGAGGCGGTGGAGTTGAGCCTGTCCACGGCGGCGTCGCGCGTGACCGCCGATGACCGGACAACGATCGCGATCCAGGACAATGACAGCACAAATCCGGGGGGGGGCGGCGGCCCTCCTCCCGGCGGCGGCGGCGGCCCGCCACCGCCGGATCCCGAGCCGGATCCCGATCCGCCTCCTCCTCCCCCACCGCCCACCGTGTCGGTGTCCGCGTCGGAGGCCTCGGAGAGCGCCGGCGCCGTGGTGTTCGACGTCCGCCTGAGCAGGTCGAGCGGCTCGGTGGTGACGGTCGACTACGCGACGGCGGACGGTGCAGGCGCCGGCGGAGCGAAGGCGGGCATGGACTACACCGCGACCGCGGGCACGCTGACGTTCAACTCTGGCTCACAAGCGGAGCAGATTCGGGTTCCGGTGACCGACGACGGGCGGTACGAGGCGGCGCCGGAGGTCTTCACGTTGACGCTTCGGCGTCCGGTGAACGCGACGCTTGCCGGCGGCGGTTCGGTGCTGCGGGTGCCGGGGACGATTCACGATGACGACGACGGTCCGCCGACGGCGGCCTTCGAGCTCATCGACTCAAGGTGCGACGAGGAGTTGTGCCGGGCGCGGACGGGTGCGCGGGTGGGGTTCGTCGACACGAGCACCGGCAAGGTGCTGTCCCGGCTCTGGGAGTTCGGCGACGGGAGGACGTCGCGGTCCCGCCGCGTACGACACGCCTGGTCGTCGCCGGGCTTCTACCGGGTGACGCTGTCGGTGAGCGACGGGGCGACGACGTCTACTGCGAGTCGAGTGTTCCTGGTCGAGGCCGCTGAGCCCCGGGGGACGTGCGCTGCCGATGCGCAGACGCTGTGCCTGCGGGATTCACGGTACGCCGTCTCCGTCGAGTGGCTCGGCGCGGACGGTGAGGGCGGCAGCGGCGGCGTGGTCCATGAAGGCACGAACGACTCGGGGATGTTCACGTTCTTCGACCGGGACAACTGGGAGGTGCTGATCAAGGTGCTGGACGGCTGCTCCGTCAACGGCCACGTGTGGGTGTTCGGGGCGTCGCCGACGGACCTCGGCTACGTGATCCGGGTGACCGACACGGTTACGGGCGCCGTGAAGGAGTATCGCAACGAGCCGGGCAGGCCGGCCGCGGCGATCACGGACGTCACGGCGTTTCCGGACGGTTGCCAGCAAGCCCCTGGACTCGCAATTCAGGCGGTCGACTTACGGTAACAGCACGATAAGAATGGAGTAACACACACACATCTTATGAACTAGCTGGCAGACTAGTGACGAAACTCATCGACCCGAGTCATGAGGGAAACGTCACCGTCGCCAGACTCAGTACGGGACCCGGTTCGTTTGGCGCTGTTGCTCACCTTGTGGATCAAGGTGTGCATCGCTGCCGCCGCCCCTGCCGAGGACCTGTTTGTTCCGGCCGGGCCGGTCGCGGCCGAGGCTCCAGTCGCCGTTGCCGCGGCCTCGGCGGCCGTCGCCTCCGAGTACCTGGGGCCGACGCTTCGCTACAGGCATGCCCGGATCGATCCGGTTCTTCTCGTTCGGGCCCGCGCGGCCGCCGAGCGCGGCGAGCCGACAGTCGGCCTGATCGACCTCAATCTGTTCGAGGGCACCTCCTTCCGGGTCGTCGATCTTCGCGCGGCACCGACGTCCGTCGGCTACTCGCTCGCCGGCGAACTGGAGGGCGTGCCGCTCAGCGCCGTGACCCTCGTCGTCAACGGAGACGTCATCGCCGGCGAGGTGAGGCTGCCCGGTGCGACGTACACGATCCGTTCGGTCGGCGATGTCGTGGAGATCCGAGAAACCGATGAGCAGGCGCTGCCGGAGGGCGCGGAACCCCGGGTACCGCCGCCGGCGTTGGCCGGCGCGGTTGCGCCAGCCCGGGACCTTCCCTCCCTCGGCTTCCAGGCCAGCACCACGCTCACCTACGTCGATGTACTCGTCGTCTACACGACGGCCGCCAAGGACAAGGCCGGCGGCGAGGGCGCGATGGAGACTCTGATCGACCTCTGGATCGCCGCCGCAAATGGCTACTTGGGGAGCAGCGGGGTCGACCTGCGGATCCGGCTGGCACATGCCGAGGAGCTTGACTACGTGGAGACCGCCTCGTCCTTCGAGCTGACTCCGTTGCGGCGGAAGGGCGACGGCTTCATGGACGAAGTCCATGCAATGCGGGATGCGGTCGGCGCCGATCTCGTCCATCTGATCGAGCGATGGGGGTTCGATGGCACGCAGAGGTACTGCGGCATCGCATACGTGATGAGCAAAGTGGATGCGTCCTTCGCGGAGTACGCCTTCGGCGTCACCGACATCGACTGCGGCAGCGTGACCTTCGCCCACGAACTCGGCCACAACATGGGGCTCAACCACGACCGCTACGCGGAGGATATCTACTTTAGCCTGACGAACAGGCCCTACGCCCACGCACACGGCTACGTCAACCAGGAGGCGTTCGCGCCGGGCGCCCCGTCGTCCAAGCGCTGGGTAACGATCATGGCCTACACGACGCAGTGCCGCCACGCGCGCTTTGGATGCTCTCGCATCGGTCGATTCTCGAACCCGGCCCAGACACACGTTGGCGATCCGCTAGGCGTGTGGCGCAATGGTGTCGCCAGCGCCGTGGCCGGCCCGGCCGACTCGGTTGCGACGCTGAACGAAACACGAGCGACCGTGGCAGCCTGGCGGTCCGCGGCTTCCGGGCCTAGGGTCGTTTCGCTGAAGCGCCGGACACCGGCTGACGAGCGGACGAGCGGCGACAGCCTGACCTGGCGGCTGACCTTCAGCGAGGATGTCCGGAACGTCACCAGCGACGACTTCGAACTCCTGGGCTCGAGTCTGGGAACGACGACGCTGGCCGCGACGGCCAAGGCCGGCAGCCAGCGGTCCTACGACGTTGCTGTCACCGGAGGCGTCGACAGTTTCGACGGCGTGGTCACGCTGGGCTTCGCGTCCGGCCAGGACATCAGGAACGTGTCCGATGTCGACCTGGTCGCCAGTTGGCCGGCGCATGCCGAACGCACGTACACGCTCGACAACACCGCGCCGACGCCGTCGATCTCGCCGTCCAGCGCCGGCAGCTCGCCATTCGCGGTGACGATCACCTTCGGCGAGGATGTGACCGGCTTCAGCGATGCAGCCGACGTCACTGCGAGCGGCGCCACCGTTACCGCACCCACGCGTTCGGATGCGCGGACCTACACGATTCAAGTGACCCCGAGCGGCTCGACTGCGGCGACGATCACGTTGAGTGTGGTGGCGGCGGCGGCAACCGACCTCGCCGGGAACGATAGCGCGGCGGCTTCCCAGAACGTGGCCTGGGACCCCTCGACCGCCTCGTCTCTGACCGTGTCGGCCTACTCCGACGGCACGGTCGCCGAGAACATGGCATGGACGTCCGCCACGCCGGCAACCGGGGGAAGCCCCTCCGGCTCGGTCTACTGGACCAAGGAAGGACCCGACGCCGACCTCTTCACGATCAACTCGTCCACCGGCGTGCTCGGGCTGCCGGGGCAGGACTACGAGAAGCCGGCCGACGCCGACGCCGACCGCCAGTTCGAGGTAACGGCACGAGCAACCGACGCGAAGGGCAACTCGGCCACGGCCGGCGTCAACGTGACGGTGACCGACGCGGTCGAGAAGAGGTCGGTGTCGGTCGAGAGGGCGACAAGCCAGAAGATCCTGGACGGGTCGAGCTACCTATCCTGGCCCTTTCTCGCCTGCCAACACTACGAAGACTGTCGGCAGGCCGGCGCCATCTCCCCCGTGACCTGGACCAGGACGGGCGCGGACGGGGCGCTCTTCTCCCTGTCTCGGAACGGCGCCTTCCGCCTCCGCGGCCGGGACTTCGAGGCGCCGGGAGATGCGGACCAGGACAACGACTACTGGGCGACTCTGGAGGGCGCCGACTCGGACGGCAACACCGCCTCGAAGACCGTGAAGGTCCAGGTGATCAAGGGTCCTCCTGGGTGGCTTGCGGTTTCGGGCGTGTCGTCCGGGACGGTGGCGGACGGCAGCTCGTGGACCTCGTCGACGCCCACCGCCCCGGGTGCGAGCGGCACCGTGACCTGGACGCGGGAAGGGCCGGACGCGACACGGTTCTCGGTCGGTTCCGCCGGCGTGCTGACGTTGGCTGCCCAGGACTACGACAACCCCGCCGATGCGAACGGGGACAACGTCTACGAGGTGCTGCTGCGGGCTACGGACACGCGCGGGAACTCGGGCACTGCCCAGGTCGCCGTCACCGTCTCAGACAAGCCCGCGGTGACGATCACGAAACCCGCGGCGACGATCACCGCCGGCTCCTCGCCGGTCACCGAGGGCACGGCCACGGAGTTCACGGTGACGTTGTCCAGCGCTGCTCCGGCCGGCGGGCTCGCCGTCGCACTCACCGTCGCCGACGCCGCGGGCAGCGACTTCGTGGCCTCAGGCAACGAGGGCTCGAAGAACCTTGCCTTCAACACCGGAGACACATCCCACGTCTACTCCGTCGCAACCGTCGCCGACAGCGTCGACGAAGCCAGCGGCCCGGTCCAGGTCACCATCGGCGTCGGCACCGGTTACACCGTCGGCACGCCGGCCTCGGCTTCGGTCACCGTCAACGACGACGACGACCCGGAGGTGACGGCGCGGTTCGGTTCGTCGAGCTACGAGTTGACCGAGGGCCAGTCCGTGGACGTCGTGGTGCGGCTGGACCGGGACCCGGAGCGGGACGTGGAGATCTTCCTGGACTACACCCACCACGGCGGCACCCGGGACGCCGACTACCGGGGCGTGCCGGACAGCGTGGAGTTCAACCCCGGCGTCACCAGCCGCAGCTTCCAGGTGACGGCGACGGACGACGCGGACGACGACGACGGCGAGGCGGTGGAGTTGAGCCTGTCCACGGCGGCGTCGCGCGTGACCGCCGATGACCGGACGACGATCGCGATCCGGGACAATGACAGCACAAATCCCGGTGGTGGCGGTCCTCCCCCTGGCGGCGGCGGCGGCGGTCCGCCACCGCCGGATCCCGAGCCGGATCCCGAGCCGGATCCCGATCCGCCTCCTCCTCCTCCCCCACCGCCCACCGTGTCGGTGTCCGCGTCGGAGGCCTCGGAGAGCGCCGGCGCCGTGGTGTTCGACGTCCGCCTGAGCAGGTCGAGCGGCTCGGTGGTGACGGTCGACTACGCGACCTCGGACGGTGCAGGCGCCGGCGGAGCGAAGGCGGGTCAGGACTACACCGCGACCGCGGGCACGCTGACGTTCAACTCTGGCTCACAAGCGGAGCAGATTCGGGTTCCGGTGACCGACGACGGGCGGTACGAGGCGGCGCCGGAGGTCTTCACGTTGACGCTTCGGCGTCCGGTGAACGCGAGGCTTGCCGGCGGCGATTCGGTGCTGCGGGTGCCGGGGACGATTCACGATGACGACGACGGTCCGCCGTCGGCGGCCTTCGAGCTCATCGACTCAAGGTGCGACGAGGAGTTGTGCCGGGCGCGGACGGGTGCGCGGGTGGGGTTCGTCGACACGAGCACCGGCAAGGTGCTGTCCCGGCTCTGGGAGTTCGGCGACGGGAGGACGTCGCGGTCCCGCCGCGTACGACACGCCTGGTCGTCGCCGGGGTTCTACCGGGTGACGCTGTCGGTGAGCGACGGGGCGACGACGTCCACGGTGGGTCGGGTGTTCCTGGTCGAGGCGGCCGCACCGGTGGGAACCTGCGTCGCCGACGCCGGGACACGCTGCCTGCGGGATTCACGGTACGCCGTCTCCGTCGAGTGGCTGGGCGCGGACGGCGAGGGCGGCAACGGCGGCGTGGTCCATGAAGGCACGAACGACTCGGGGATGTTCCGGTTCTTCGACCGGGACAACTGGGAGGTGCTGATCAAGGTGCTGGACGGCTGCTCCGTCAACGGCCACGTGTGGGTGTTCGGCGCGTCGCCGACGGACCTCGGCTACGTGATCCGGGTGACCGACACGGTTACGGGCGCCGTGAAGGAGTACCGCAACGAGCCGGGCAGGCCGGCCGCGGCGATCACGGACGTCACGGCGTTTCCGGACGGTTGCCGCCCCTAAGGGGTTCGCCAACTGGAACGCTTCTCGACATCTACGAGACAACCATGAGCCTGAAGGGAGTGTCCATGACCAAGATGACGAAGCGCCTACCGCTGGCGGCGGCGGTCGCCGCCTTACTACTGCTCGCGCCGCTGGCCGCGGTCGGCCAGGAGACGGAAGCCGCTGCAGACGAACACGCCCACGCGGAGGAAGACGAGCACGCGCATGAGCACGAGTTCGACGAGGAGATCGTCGTCCTCGGCAGCCGCGCGCACGCCCGTTCGGTGACCGAATCGCAGGTCCCCATCGACGCGATCCCGGTCGAGGACATCACGCGCCAGGGCGCGAGCGCGCTCGACTACCAGTTGCGGAACCTGATTCCGTCCTTCAACGTCGCGACCCATCCGATCAGCGACGCGGCGACCCTGGTGCGCCCGGCCAGCCTGCGCAACCTGGCTCACGACCACACGCTGATCCTGGTCAACGGCAAGCGGCGCCACCGGTCGTCAGTCGTCGCCTGGTTCGGCGGCGTGACGGACGGCGCGCAGGGGCCCGACATCTCGACCGTCCCGGCGATCGCCCTGCAACGGGTCGAGGTGCTGCGCGACGGCGCGTCGGCGCAGTACGGCTCGGACGCGATCGCCGGCGTCATCAACTTCCTGCTCAAGGACGACGCCTCGGGCGGCGGCATCGAGCTGAACGGCGGCAGCTACATCGCCGGCGACGGTGCCGGCTACAGCGTGGCCGGCAACTTCGGCCTGCCGATGGGCGAGAACGGCTTCGCCAACCTGAGCTTCGAGGTCGGCGAGGCGGACCCGACGAGCCGCAGCGTGCAGCGCCAGGACGCGGCCGCGCTGATCGCCGCCGGCAACCACGACGTCCTGCAGCCGGTGCAGATCTGGGGCAACCCCAGGGTCGAGGACGACGTGAAGCTGTTCGCCAACATCGGCAGCCGTTCCGGCGGCGGCCTGGAGTTCTACAGCTTCGCCAACTACGCCGAGAAGAAGATGACCGAGGGGTTCTTCTTCCGCAACCCGAACTCGCGGCAGAGCATCTACAGCCTCGACGGCGGCGAGACGCTGCTGATCGGCGACGTCCTCCGCGCCAACGGCATGGGCTCGGCCAACTGCCCCACGGTCACGGTGACGGACAACGTGCCCGACCCGGACGCCCTGGCCCAGGTCTTCGCCGACCCGAACTGCTTCTCGTTCCAGGAGATCGCTCCAGGCGGCTTCACACCCCAGTTCGGCGGCATCGTGAGCGACAGCTCGATCGTCGCGGGCTTCCGCAAGGAGCTGGACAACGGCTTCGCCTGGGACTTCTCCGCGAGTTTCGGATCGCACGAGTCCGACTTCTTCTTCATGAACACCGTCAATGCGTCGCTCGGCCCGAACACGCCGCGCGACTTCGACCCCGGCCTGTACGAACAGGAAGACGTCAACCTGAACTTCGACGTCTCCTACTCCGTGTCGCACCGGGTCAGCGTCGCCGCCGGCGCCGAGTGGCGTGACGAGAGCTTCACGGTCGGCGCCGGGGGGCGGCCGTCCTGGGAGGTCGGCCCCTACGCGGAGCAGGGCTTCATCCCCGCCTCGAACGGTTTCCCCGGTTTCCCCGACTACACGGCCGGAACGTGGAGCCGGGAGAACGTGGCCGTCTACGGCGACGTCGAGCTGCACGGCGAGGACGACCAGTGGGGCCTGGGCGCGGCTCTCCGGCTCGAGGACTACGACGTCTTCGGCAACACGACGAACGGCAAGCTGTCGTTCCGCCGGGAACTGAGCGAAACCGCGTCGATCCGCGGCGGTGTCAGCACCGGCTTCCGCGCGCCGACGCCGGGGCAGCAGAACGCGCTCAACGTGCAGACGACGATCGACCCGGTGACCCTGGAACTGGTCGACAGCGCCACCGTGCCGTCCACCTTCATCGCGGCGGAGCTGCGCGGAGGCAAGCCACTCGAGCCGGAGGAGTCGGTCCACGCGACGGCCGGCCTGGTGATCGACAACGGACCGTTCACGTTGACCGCCGACGTCTTCAACGTCGACATCGACGACCGGCTGTCGCTGTCGCAGGTCATCACGCTGACCGCGGACGAGCGCGAGCTGCTGCTCTCGCAGGGCATCACCTCGGCGCGGAACCTGTCGTTCTTCCGCTTCTTCATCAACGACTTCTCGACGCGGACGCAGGGAATCGACCTCGTCTCGACCTGGATTCCGCTCGCCCTCGACGGCGACACCGAGTTCAGCTTCACCCTGAACTACACCGACACCGAGGTCACGAAGGACTCCGCCCTGCTGAGCCCGGCCGACGTGGTCTCCATCGAACGCGGCGTGCCGCGGCTGCGATGGAACGTCGCGGTGGGGCAGCAGGTGGGCCCGGTTGGTTTGCTGGGACGCCTCAGCTACTACGGGTCGTGGATTGACTACTACTACGCGCGACTATGGGCCGACCCGGCGCCGCCGGTCCAGGGCACGACCTTCATCTTCGACTTCGAGGCCACGATCCCGGTCGCCGCGGGCACGACGGTTTCCGTCGGTGCCCAGAACATGTTCGACACCTTCGCGTCCGCGCCCGCGGGCCTCGTCGACGTGCTGGGTTCGCGGTACAGCCCGGTGACGCCGTGGGGGTTGAGTGGTGGGTACTACTACGCGCGGTTGAACTACCGCTGGGGCCGGTAGGCGAGGCGTTCAAAGGTGCCGGCCTTTCGGCCGGCGCGTGTTACTGGCCGCCTTCGGCGGCAAGCGGACCAGAAGGTCCGCGCACCCAGAGAACGGACGCGGGTTCGGCGGGATTTCCCTACTGCGCCGGAGCTACAACCGATAGTCCACGCCTTTTATGAAAAAGACATTTATAACAGCCAATAGAACACACAGACTTTATGAATTAGGTGTCATACTAGCGGCAAGGTTTCTTGACACAAAACGAAGGGGGACTCGAGAGGGTGGTCGTTGTTCCGTTGCTGTTGCGGGAACCAAGACGCCTCCCTGTCGTCGCCGGGCTGGCAGTTGCGTACGTGTTCGGGTTCCTCGGGTCCGGGGCCGGTTTTGGGCAGATCGTGATCAACGAGGTCATGTACGACCCGAGCGTGAGCGGCGACGTGAACGGTGAGTGGTTCGAGCTCTACAACGCGGGTTCCACGACCGTCGACATCAACGGCTGGATCATCAAGGACGACACGAGTGCGACCGAGAAGCACACGATCAGCAGCACCGGCGGCCTGAGCATCGGTGCCGGCGGATACCTCGTTCTGGGCCGCAACTCGGATACGACGGCGAACGGCGGCGTGACCGTGGACTACGTCTACTCCAGAGTGAGCCTAAGCAACTCCACGGACGGCCTGATCCTGGCGAACGCCAGCGATGTCGAACAGGACAAGGTGGTGTGGGGTAGGGCGAACAGTTTCCCGGATCCCTCGAACAGCGCCTCCATCGCGCTCAAGGGCACGAGTCTGGACAACAACGTGGGGGCGAACTGGTGCATCTCGACGACGCCGATCAAGTCGGGAGGCGACGCCGGGACGCCGGGCGGGGAGAACAGCGACTGCCTGGTGCTTCCTGCCTTCACCGGCGAGATCCATGCCATTCAGGGCGACGGCGCCAGTTCGCCCTACGTCAGGGCGTCGTCGGTGACGACGAACGACAACATCGTGACGGTCGTCGGCGCCGGCGGCTTCTTCATGCAGACGCCCGCCAGCCGCAGCGACAACGACCCCGACACCTCGGACGGCATCTTCGTCGTGCATGCTGGTTCGCCGACAGTCGCCGTCGGCGACCAGGTCGATGTGAGCGGCTCGGTCGAGGAGTACTTCGGCTTCACCCGGTTCGCTTCGGGCGCCACGGTCACGGTCGACGCGAGCAACCAGCCGTTGCCGGCTTACGTGGACTTCAATGCGAGCCGTCCGGCGGCGAATCCCGCCCGGGCGAACTGCGCCATGGAGCCGGAGTGCTACGAGGGCATGCGGATCCGGATCGCGAGCGGCACCGTGTCGAGCGGCAGCCAGTACTTCAGTTCGGACAACACCGCCGAGATGTACGTCAGGCCGCGAGCCGGCCGGGCCTTCCGCGAACCGGGCGCCCTGTACCCCGGGGTGAGCGGCCGCCCGGGCATCCCCGTCTGGGACGGGAACCCCGAAGTGCTCGAAATCGACCCGGACAAGCTGGGGCTGCCCAACGCGTCCTGGACGCCGGGCACGACCTTCTCCGCCGCCGGGGTGCTCGCCTACGAGTTCGGAGGCTACGAACTCTGGCCGACGGAACTCCGTCCCCAAGGCGGGGGCATCGCCCTGCCGCAGCGCGTGCGGTCCAAGGCACGAGGCGAAGTGTCGGTGGCTTCGCTCAACCTGCTGAACCTGAGGGAGAGCGATGCGGCCCTGAAGTACCAGAAGCTGTCGCTCTACATCCGCCAGGTGCTCGGTTCGCCCGACGTGATCGGCGTGCAGGAGGTCTATCTGCAGGCGGCGCTCGCCAAGTTGGCGACGCAGATCAGTACGGACGACTCGAGCGTCGTCTACACCGCCCACGTCGTGCAGACGGCGAACAGGCAGGCATTGGGCTTCCTCGTGCGCTCCGGCGTCACGGTCGCGATGGGGAGCCCGACGGAACACGGCGCCGGGGAGACCTTCGTCGACCCGCGGGACAACTCGAACGACCCCGTCCACGACCGGCTTCCGCTGATGCTCGATGCGTCGGTGGACGATTTCGAGTTCACCGTCATCGACGTCCACAACAGGTCGTTCATCGACGTGGACGACACGGCCAGGGGTGCGTGGGTGCGCACGAAGCGACTGGCGCAAGCGCAGTCCGTGGCGAAACTCGTGCAGGAGCAGAACGACCTCGGCGCCAAGGTGATCGTGGTCGGCGACTACAACGACTACCAGTTCACCGACGGCTACGTCGACGTCGTGGGGCAGATCAAGGGCGACCCGAGGCCAAGCCGGAACCTGCTCGCGGGGCCGGATCTGGTCGACCCGAACCTGTGCAACCTGGTCGACGGCCTGCCTGTCGCCGACCAGTACTCCTTCGTCTACCAGGGCAACGCCCAGGCGCTCGACCACGCACTGGTGAACCGGCCGATGTCGCGGCACGTGGTCGAGATGCAGTATGGCCGCGGCAACGCGGACGCCGCCGGCCTGAACCGGAACAGCGCCAATGCTCTGGCGTCATCGGACCACGACGGTCTCGTCGTCTTCCTCTCGACCACGGATCGCGGCCGCGCGGTCTGCCCGTCGGGCCGGGAAGACCGGCCCGACGGCGGCGGACTTCCCCCGGGCGGGACGGCCGATCTCAGTCTGGAGGCCGGCAGCCAGGTCGTTTCGCCGGGCCGCCTCCGCTACCGCGTCAGGGTCGCCAATGCCGGCCCCGACATGGCGAGAGACGTGGTCGTCCGGAGTTCCTTCTCGAGGGTCGTTCTGGTCGACACCGAGACCGACGGCTGCGGGGAAGACCCGCTCGGAGTGCCGAACTGCACCTTGGGCGACATCGCGCCCGGCGACGCCGCCTCGTTCACGATCGATGTCGAGACCGAAGGGCCGAGCGAGGCTTCGCTCAGGTACAGGGCTTCCATCGAGAACGACGCTCTGGATCCGACACCGGGGGACCGCGACGTCGTTGTCTCCCAGCCTCTCGGGCCGCCAAGTGCGCCGTCGGATCTCGCAGCCACTGCGATCAGCTCCACGGCGGTCGAGCTCACGTGGCGGGACAACTCGAGCTCCGAGAGCCAGTTCGACGTCTTCCTGCAAGGTCCGGGCGACGCGAGGCTCCGGTTGTTCAGGTCGGTGCCGGCGAACAGCACGACCGTGATCGTGGACGATCTCGTGCCAAGCATCACCTACAACTTCGCGGTCGCGGCGCGGAACGGGCAGCTCCGTTCCCGCCAGACGCCGCCGGCGACCGCGACCACTCTGGCCGATGCGGCGCTGCGCATCGCCGCGGAAGGTGTGATCCTCTCCGAGGAACTCGTCCGCTACACCGTCAGCATTGACAACGCGGGTCCCAGGGATGCCCAGACCGTCGTGGTGTCCAGCTCCCTGATGGCTGCGGAAGGCTCCTTCGGGACGTCCACGTCCGGCTGCCGCGAGGATCCGGGCGGGGTGCCGACCTGCAGCGTGGACGACATCGACGTCGGAGAGACCGTGTCGTTCACGATCGACATCGGGATCGATGCGACGAGCCGGACGAACTCGCTCACCTACAGCGGCGCGATCGCAGCGGCTCCGGGAAGAGAGGCCCGCATGGTCGAGGTGACGCTGCCTCTCGGGCGCCCTGCGTCCCCGTCCCGCCTGGAAGCCACCTCGCTCAGCGGAACGGAAGTCGAGCTCCGCTGGCGGGACAACTCGGACCGGGAGACGGGATTCGGCGTCTTCCTCCAGGGTCCGGGCGACTCGAAGCTGCGGCTGATCGGTACGGTGCCGGCGGACACGACCTCCATGGTCGTCAACGAACTCGTGCCGAGCGTCGCCTACAGCTTCGCCGTGGAAGCGCGAAATGGGGAACTGCGGTCGGAGCGTACGCCGAAGACCGAGGCGACAACCTGGATCGTGGACGCGGCTCGATGCGGTGAAGATGATGCCCTGTGCGTCGGCGCCTTCCAGGTGGAGGTCGAGTGGGACGACGGCAAAGGCAGCACGGGCCGGGGTTTCGCCGAGCGGTTGACCGCCGATGCCGGAGACTTCTGGTTCTTCCAGCCAACGAACATCGAGTTGGTCGTCAAGGTGTTGGATGGCTGCGCGATCAACGACCACTACTGGGTCTACGCCGCCGGTCTGACGGATGTCGGCGTGTCGATGACGGTGCGGGATCTGCGTACCGGCGTCGAGAAGAGTTGGACGAACCCCATCGGCACGAGGTTCAGGCCGATCACGGACCCCGAGGCGTTCGCCGTTTGCGGGAGCGGCTCGAGCGCGAGCAGCGGCAGCCGGGTCGTTCTGAGCGGGGCCCCGCGCGGCCGGGCCGGGGAGCTCTACGCGGCCGCCTCGAGCGCCGCTGCCCCGATCGACTCGGCCGGCAGCGCCTGTGCCGCGGGCGATGCGGCTCTCTGTCTGCTGGGCTCCCGCTACGAGGTGCGGGCCGACTGGGAAGCCGGGGAGAAAGCGGGTGTCGCCACGGCCATTCCACGCACAACGGACACCGGGATGTTCTGGTTCTTCAGCCCGGACAACGTCGAACTGGTGGTCAAGGTGCTCGACGGCTGCCGGGAGAACGGTTACCGATGGGTGCTCATGGGCGGTTTGACCGACGTTGGCGTGGAGGTCACCGTGACCGACAGCGAGTCGGGCAGGGCAAGGATGTACCGGAACGTCGAAGGGACGCCGTTCCCCGCGATGCTCGATGTGACGGCGTTTGCCTGTACTGCACGTCAGTGAGTCGCTTCATCTCCGGTCCGGGAACGTTCCTGGCGGTCACATGCGGCGAGGTAAACGGTTGTGGATCTGGTGGACGAGCGGCAAGGACTCGGCGTGGACCTTGAACAGCGCGACCAGGGATCCGAGGTGGGAACCCGAGGCCTGGCAGGAGTATCGAAGGTCGGCAGGCTACTCTGTGTCGCGTTCCTGTCGGTCTCGCCGGCGCGGGCGCAAACCGCAGACCTGCTGACCTTCCCCGAACTCAAAGAGGTCGGCGCGGACCTGCGGACCTTTGTCGAGCGGGCCGGCCGGGCGGCGCGAGCGGTTGATGTCGACTACGCGCTGCTTCGTTCAGATCCGCCGATACTCGAGTTGTCGATGCCGGACGGCCGGACGCTACGCGCTGAGCGCGCGGTCTTTGAGGATCGTGGAGGCGGCGACGTGCTCTGGACCGGACGGATTCGCGGAGCGGCCTTCGAGACCATCTCGTTCACGATCGAGGGCGGGGTGCTCGCGGGGTCGATCCAGGAACCCGAAGGACCGCGGTCCGGAGTCTCGGCGCGGACGGACGGTCGCGGCTGGATCTCCGAACCAGGGCCACGACGGTTGCGATGCGAGGCCAAGGGCGTTGCCGCGCCACGACTGGGCTCGCCGAACCGGCCACGTGTGTCGGTCGAACCACCGAGTCTGCACGCGGTTTCGACTTCGAGCTCAAGCGTTGCCGAGATTGTCGTGCTCGCGATCTACACCGAACGTGCGGCTGCCGAGTGGATGAAGCTTGGACGAACTCCAGGCGCGGAGATACAGGCCGCGGTGGATCGGCTGTCGTTGACCTTGCGCAACAATGGAATCAGCGCTACCGCGCGGCTCGCCCATGCCGCGCCCTCTCCGGTGCAGGAGAAACGCGGCATCGTGCGCAGCCAGTGGCAGAAGAACCGGGAGGTTGTCCGGCTCCGGTCTCACTACGCGGCCGACATTCTCCACTTGTTCTACTACGACCACACGAGGAACTACCTCTCGGGCAGCGCCTGGGGCTACTGGAAGAAGGGCACGACCGCGAAGAGCTTCTGGCCCGATGCGGCAGCCGAAACGAACCTGCGCGACGGCCCCGAGTGGGCGCGCGACACGTTCGTGCACGAGGTCGGCCACAACCTGGGCGGCGACCACAACCCCGAGTACAAGAGTGCCGAACCGAACGAGTTGCTGAGACCCTACGCCTATGGCCACTGCGACAAGTCGAAGACGACGCCCGTATGCAGCATCATGGCCTACGACGAGAGCTACTCCACGCTCTACGTCCCGTACTACTCCACGCCGAACGCGATGCCTCACGGAGCCACAATCGGCATCGCGAACGAACGCGACAACGCGCGGGTCTTCCCTGAGACGGTCGGCCAGGTCGCGTCCCTGAGCGACTACCTGCCCCCGGCCGCCCCGACCGACCTCGAAGTGCGGCACGCCGGCGTGACGAGCGTCGCGGTCACCTGGACGGACAATGCCCGGGCCGAGACCTCCTACGAGGTCCAGACCGTGGCTACGGGCGCCAAACGGCGATGGAAAACCGCCGCCACGCTCGCGCCCGACAGCGAAGCCGCGACGCTGACGGGTCTCGACCTCGCCATCGGTCGCTACGACTTCCGCGTGAAGGCCGTCCGCGGATCGTCGAGGGGAATCGCGAGCGAAACGGTGTCGCTCGACCTCGCCGCCCAGCCCCCCGAGGTCGTCGCGACGTTCGACGCGACGCGCTACGAGGTCGCGGAAGGGCGAAGCGTGACCGTCGTCGTGCGCCTCAGCGAGCCACCGGAACGCAGCGTGACGGTGCCGGTAGTCGCTACTCCAACCGGCGGCGCCACGGCTGACGACTACGTGGTTTCAACTGCCGTGCGGTTCGCCAGGGACGAAACCGCGAGTTCCCTGACGGTCAGCGCCGTGGACGATGCCGCCGACGATGACGGCGACGGTCTCCGCCTCGGTTTCGGCGTGCTGCCGTGGCGCGTGACCGGCAGCGGCGAGGTCGACGTGTCGATAGCCGACAACGACCTCCCGCCGCGGCCGGCCGCGCCTTCCGATCTGAACGTGACCGCGACGTCGGCCACGAGCGTCCGCCTCACGTGGACGGACAACTCCGACAACGAGGATGGGTACGAGGTGGACCACCTCACAGACGACTGGAGAGGCGCCGCCCGGTTGCCACCTGACACCGAGGCCGCGACGATCGAACGACTCAATCCTGGCCTCCATGGCTTTCGCGTGCAGGCCTTCAACGCCGGCGGCTCCTCGGTGGGCGAGGTCGTGACAGTGGATACCCGCCCCTCGCCGCCGCCGCCCGGTCCCGACCCCGGTCCTGGTCCTGGTCCTGACCCCGAGCCGGAACCCGAGCCGGAGCCCGAGCCGGAGCCGGAGCCGGAGCCCGAGCCGGAGCCCGAGCCGGAGCCGGAGCCCGAGCCGGAGCCGGAGCCCGAGCCGGAGCCGGAACCCGAACCGCCGCCGGTAGCGCCGAAGGCAGCCTTCACCGTGGACGCGCCGTGCGCGGCCGGACTGTGCCGCGCGCTTACCGGCGAGCACGTCACCTTCACGGACACGAGTTCCGGCACGGTCTCCCGGCGCTCCTGGGACTTCCACGTTCCCGCCGGCAGGGCGCCGTCCACCGCGACCGTCCGCCACGCCTGGTCCTCGCCCGGCTTCTACGATGTCACCCTGATGGTCGTCGGCGCGGGCGCCGAGTCGTCGGCGTCGAAGGTCTTCCTGGTCGAGGCCGCGAAGCCCGCCGGAACTTGCAAGCCGGACGGCGGGACGATCTGTCTCCAGGACTCCCGCTACCAGGTGCGGGCGACCTGGCAGAGCCCGGAGGGCGAGGTCCTGCCGGCTCGCACGGCGCGCGTCGGCACGAACGACTCCGGGCTGCTCTGGTTCCACGACCCGGAGAACTGGGAAGTGCTGGTCAAGGTGCTGGACGGTTGCGCTTTCAACGGCCACTATTGGGTCTACGCGGCTTCGGCGACGGACGTCGGTCTGGGCATCGCGGTGACGGACACGACGACCGGGAAGGTCCGCCGCTACACGAAGAGCCCCGGCGCCGCGGCGCCGGCCATGACCGACGCCGCCGCCTTCCCGGACGGTTGCCGGCCGTAGGTCCGCGCGGGGAGTTCGAAGGGGGGCGGCAGGCCCTCCTTCGTTGGCCCGGCGGGCGGAGCGAGCCGTAGCGCGAGGGGTTCGCCTGCCTTCGGAATCCGGCATCGGCCCTACGGGTCAGCCGGTACTTGGCGACCGCCGCTGCTGGCAGGCGTGCTCCAAGGCGGCAGTGAGACGACCGCGTACAAGAAAGAAGGGGCGGCGGGCGCATGGCCCACCGCCCCGAAGGGTTGGCAGCGACGAAAGAGCGGGTTTAGCGCAACTCGCCACTTAGGATGTTCGTTTGGACAGACGGCCTAAGTCTGGAGCCTCCATCGCTGCCTGGCAGCGTCCCGGAGCAGGGAATGGGGTGCTGATGATCACCCCTGAACCTCCGGGAGGAACTGCCTTGCTCTTTCGATTCCCCTGTTTCCCTATTCAGTCGTGGGGAAGGGGTTCTCGGGAACCAACTCCTGGCCCTGGTTCGCAGAAGCCGCGGGGCAGGCAATCGTGAAGCTCGCGCTTCCGACCCTGCCTGCCGGCGTACTGTCGGCGGCGCGCTTGATGCTAGGCACTACCTGGTCAGCGTCGGTCGCGGTGTCCATCTTCGCGGTGACGTTGACCGTGGCGGAGTGATTGTTGGTCTTGCTGCAATAGGCCGAATTGGCCTTGACGGAGATCGTCGCCGCGTTAGCCGCCTCGGTCCAGGAGACACCGCCATCGTCGCCGGTACCATCGCCACCACGCGGGATGGTCCTGCCACTGCCCGGGCCGCCGGTGCTCAGACTCACACCGTAGGTGACGCCCGTCAGCCGGGTCGCCGGCCTGGCACGGGACATCGCCACCGCCGGTTGTCCGCGCATTGCGGAGATGCCATTGTCGGCGGCCTCGTGAGTCGTCACGTAGTGACCGCTCCCGTTGCCCCAGAGGTCAGCGACGACCGTAACCGTGCCGTCACCGCCGGGGCGGTTGACCCTGCCCTTGTCCATGATCCGCACGGTAGCCCCGGTGATCGCGTTCGTGCTCGTTGTCAGGAGGATCGTTCCACCGTCTCCGAGCATGCACCCGGTCTTCACGGGCTTGGCCGGCGACGCGGCCGTGCCAGAGCCCGTGAAGCCGCACTTGGTGGGAGCATCCATCGGCGGCTCCGGCAGGATGTTCGGCAGGATGCCGACGCGGCCGGTGGCGGTCTCCTTGAGGTAGACGGCGCCCTTGCCCGACATCATCTTCACGCCGTCGCCGGCGCTCGTGATGTCGACTGGCTTGTTCTTGAGGACGTCCGAATTGACCAGGCCGCCGACGGCCGAGTTCATGTCGTCCGTGATCCAGAACCAACCGCCGTCCATGACGGGGCCGATCTCGAACGAACCGCCGTCCTTGTCCATGCAGGCGAGGTCACCGGTCCACAACATGGCGACGACGTCGTCGTTGGCCTTGAGTTCACCGTGCCGCGTGACGCCGCCACACGTGGCAACCCAGGACACCATGTCGGCGTCATCATCGGCCATGGCGATGACTCCACCCTCACCCATGTAGACGGAAGCCACATGCGTACAGTCGTCGCAGGTAACGGTCTGAGCGACCGCCACCGCGGGGATCGCGCAAAGGATGAGCGCGAACATCAGATAGTTCTTCACTTGTTCTCCTAGTGCGGCCCGGTTCTTCCGGACCGCGAATCTTGGGCCTTGGCCCTTCCAAAGGGTGGCGCAGCACCACGCTGCGCCGGTTTCGACTGTCTAGACGCGTCGGCCTTCACGACCGCCGCGCGTCCACTGTCGGGTTCCGCATCACCTCCAGGCAAAAAAGTTCAAGGCCAACGGTCACAAGCGTTTGCACGCTTCCGGTTCAGAGTTGGGACTGGGTCTTGTCCTCAGTCAGTGAAGGTAAGCTAGCACGCTTGGTGTAAAATGTGTGTGTGTGTTTGGGGAAATATCGTGTGCTTTCCGTGTGGTTTGCTGAAACGGCGCCTGAACGCGCCCCTGATGCCGAACCCGGCCCCGGGTGTCCGTGGGGGCAGATCGTCCCTTTCTGATCACGTCCGTGTGCGGCTCGAGCTCACGACCTTGTCCACAGCCGGCACGGTCTCTCCGTCAGGAACTCGCCGCCTCGTCTGATCAACCACCGTCCCAGCAGGGCGCCGTAGTGCTCCACGTCACGGCGCCGCGTCTAGCTAGCCCGCCTTGCGGGGCGCGCGTACCGCGCCGCATCCCGCATCGCCGCGGCGTCGTCCTCGAGCCCTTGCGTGACCGGGGGTTTCTTTATGTTGGCGACACGAGCAAATGGTCGTCTAACACAGACACTTTATGGCGTTCTGCGGTATGGTCTTCGCGTCATGTCCGGCGCGCAGTCGGGACAGTACACGCGACACAAGTACAGAGTGAGGTGCCCCATGACCCGGTCCGCGAGCCGAGGAACGACTGAACGGACGGGAGCGGGCAGAGCTGACCCACCGATAGCGCCCAGCGGATTCACGCGTGTGCGGGACGGTCAGGTGCTGAGCCGCGCGCTGCGGGCGGCGGCGGTCCTGGCGCTGGCCGCCATGGCGGCGGCATCGCTTCCCGGCCGGCCCGCCCAGGCCCAGACGGCGCAGACCGTCTGGTCCGCGACGCTGACGGTCGACGAGGTCGACTCGGACCGGTTGGGCCAGTACTTCTTCGGTTGCGACAACAACGACAGTAGCCAGGACGACTGCTCCGACTCGGGGGTCTTGACGGACGACGACTTCGAGTACGAGGGGACCACCTACACCGTGACGGGCCTCTTTTGGCATAGCGGTGTGGCGGTCGAGGTTCTCTGGATGGCACTCGCGGAACTCCGAGGTGCCGAGGCGAAGACCGCTCTCGGTGCGTTGACGCTGAATGTGGACGGCACCGGCTTGCCGGTGAGCGCCGCTGTCCCCTACACAGGCGATTACGGCTACAGAGTCGAGGCTGAACTCGAATGGCCGTACGACCCGAACCCGGACTGGACCGACGGCCAGACAGTGCAGCTCAGTCTGACCGCGCCCGGTGGCGGCACGCCGCCGCCGCCGTCGCCTCCCGCCGCGCCTTCGGGTCTGGTGGTCACCGCGACTTCGGCGACGAGCGTTCGGCTCACGTGGCGGGACAACGCCGACAACGAGACGGGGTTCAGGGTTGAACACCTCACCGACGACTGGAGGTCCGCCGGCGAGTTTCCGCCCGACACCGTGTCCGCGACGATCGGGGGGCTCGCCGCGGGCAGCCATGGCTTCCGCGTGGTGGCGTTCAACGGTGGCGGTTCTTCGGTCAGCGAGACCGTGACGATCGTGTTGCGCCCCTCGGCGCCGCCGCCTACCGGCGGCGGAGGTCCTCCGCCACCGCAGGACCCCGACCCGGATGACGAGCCGGAATCCGACCCGGACGACGAACCCGAGCCCGAACCCGAGCCCGAGCCCGAACCCGAACCCGAGCCCGAACCCGAACCCGAGCCCGAACCCGAACCGGTAGCGCCGGAGGCGGCCTTCAGCGTTGACGCGCCGTGCGCGGACGGACTGTGCCGGGCGTTGACCGGCGAGGACGTCACCTTCACGGACACGAGTTCCGGCACGGTCTCCCGACGCTCGTGGGACTTCCACGTTCCCGCCGGCAGGGCGCCGTCCGCGGCGACCGTCCGGCATGCCTGGTCCTCGCCCGGCTTCTACGAGGTCACGCTCACCGTCAGCGGCGCGGGCGCCGAGTCGTCGGCGTCAAGGGTCTTCCTGGTCGAGGCCGCGAAGCCCGCCGGAAGCTGCAAGCCGGACGCGGAGACGATCTGCCTCCAGGACTCCCGCTACCAGGTGCGGGCGACCTGGCGGAGCCCGGAGGGCAAGGTCCTGCCGGCGCGCGCGGCGCATGCCGGCACGAACGACTCCGGGCTGCTCTGGTTCCACGGCCCGGAGAACTGGGAGGTGCTGGTCAAGGTGCTGGACGGCTGCTCGATCAACGGCGCGGACTGGGTGTTCGCCGCCTCCGCGACCACTCTGCGATTCGACCTGGAGGTCACGGACACCGTGACCGGCGAGGTCAGGCGGTACGGCAACGAAGCCGGGCGGAAGGCGGACGCCGTCACCGACACGGACGCATTCACCGACCGCTGCGCGGACCGGGGAAGCCACGCGGCCGGTTCCGCGGCTTCGGGCAGGGGTGATCGACTTGCGGCGGTGGCTTCCGGCGCCGCGGGGTTGACGTCGCTGCTCTTGCACGATGCCCGCTTCGAGGTCGCGGTGGAGTGGTCGACGGCGGACGGGCGGCGGGGCGCGGCCCGTCCGGCCCGGGCGCGCACGGCGAACTCGGGCCTGTTCTGGTTCTTCGAGCCGGACAACTGGGAGGTGCTGATCAAGGTGCTGGACGGTTGCGCTTTCAACGGCCACTACTGGGTCTACGCCGCTTCGGCGACGGACGTCGGTCTGGGCATCGCGGTGACGGACACGACGACCGGGAAGGTCCGCCGCTACACGAAGAGCCCCGGCGCGGCGGCGCCGGCCATGACCGACGCCGCCGCCTTCCCGGACGGTTGCCGGCCGTAGGTCCGTCCTCCGAGCCTTCCCGCAGGGATCGGTTCTGGACGTGAGCGTGGATGTAGCGGAGTCTGGTGTCGATTCCGGGGAGGGGATGCTCCCTGGCGATGCCGGCGGCCACGAGGTGCTGAGCGAATGCATGGGTCGTCGCGGTCGAGCTACGGACCTCGATTGTCGTCGCCCACCGGCTGTCGACGATGAAGGATGTCGACAGCATCTACGGCTTCCACTATGGCGCCATCTGCGAGCACGGCACCCACGACGAGCTCCTGGAGCGCCGCGGCGTCTACTGGCGCCTCTACCAGTTGCAGTACGCGCAGCAGGAGACGGCGGCGTAGGACGATCGCGCCACTAGAATCAGGCGATGACCGGCGACGAGCCCTGGCGTTGGAGGCCGCTTGAGGGTATGCCCGCCGGCGCCGCCTCCTGGGCGTTGCCGGGCCAGGCGGAGCAGGAGGCGGCGTGGGCCGCGCACCTCGACGCGCTCAAGCGGGATGCCGCCAAGGAGCGCTTCATGCAGGGCTGCTTGCGAGAGCGCCTGCGAGCCTTCGCCATCGAGACAGGACAGATCGAGGGGCACTACACGTTGCGACGCGGCGTGACGGAACAGTTGGCCCGCCAAGTGCTCGCGGGCAGGATGGAGCGTCCGAACGGCAACGGCGGACGCACGATCGGCGACGAGTACTGCCCGCCGGCGGGCGACGGAACCGCGACCTGACTGTGCTAGCGCGGTCGCGATTGATGCTGAGGCGCCTCGATCTCCGTCTGCAGCCCCGAGTCCCCCTGATCCGCCATCCACGCCTGTAGCTGCGTGTGCAGCTCTTCGAGTCTCCCCCTGTGCGCCGGCACGTCCGCCAGGTTCGACAGCTCGTGCGGGTCCGCCTCCAGGTCGAAGAACTCGAACTCCGGCCGGTGCTGGTAACGCTCGTAGAGCGCTTGCGCCGCCGGGTCCGCCTCGCCGGCATCGCGCCACGAGAAGTAGAAGCCGTCGCGGTTCTCCTCGGTGACGAGGTTGGTGAACCGGTTCTCATGGGCGATGTTCCAGATCAGCTTGTAGCGCTCGTCGCGGATGGAGCGGATGGGGTAGGGCTCCAGGTTGGCGATGATGCCGGTCGTGGTCTGGATGCCGTAGACGACGTCGCGGTGCTTTGGGCCGGGCGCCAGCAGCACGTCGAGCATGCTCCGGCCCTCGATCTCGGGCGGCACGGCGCCTCCGGCGGCCTCGATCCAGGTCGGCAGCAGGTCGTTGATCTGGAGCAGCGCGGCTGACCTCTCGCCGGCCGGAATCCTCCGGGACCAGCGGGCCACCAGCGAGGTGCGGATACCAGCCTCGTACAGCGTCCACTTGGCCAGCGGACCGCTGATGCCCTGCTCGCTGTAGAACATGGTCAGAGTGTTCTCGTGCGCGGCGTGCTCCCGGAGCAGATCGAGGACCTGGCCTAGCTGGCCGTCCATGAAGGTGATCTCGGCGTAGTAGCGGGTCAGCGCCTCGCGGGTCTCCGGCGTGTCGACGAAGTAGGGCGGGAGCTTGAGCGACGCCGCGTCGTAGCGGGACGGATCGCCCTTGCTCCAGGGCTGGTGGGGCTCGGTCGAGGCGACGATCAGGGCGAACGGCTGCTCCCCGTCACGGCCGATGAACTCGCCGATCCGTCCCGGGTCGAGGTCGCGGCCCGCGACGTTCTCGAACGGGTAGACCTCTTTCGGCGCCACGTGCGACTTGCCGGCCAGACCGACCCGGTAGCCGAGGCCGGTCAGGTAGTGGACGACGCTCTTCGTGCCGGGCTTCGCCTTCGCGTGGTTCGGGTAGGCGCCGCTTCGCACCGGGTACTGGCCGGTGTAGAGCATGTGCCGGGTGGGCGAGCACATGGCGGTGGCCGTGTACATGTGGGTGAACGTCGTCCCCTGCTCGGCCAGGCGGTCGAGGTTCGGGGTGTGGACCTGGGGGTTGCCGAGGGCGCCGGCGTCGCTGAACGTCATGTCGTCGGCGATGAACAGCAGGATGTTCGGCCGGTGGGCCGGCGGGGTCCAGCGGTTGACGCCGGCCGTCGGCGGCCGCCAGGCGCCGGCGGTGCGGATCGCCCCGGGCTTGGAGGCGAGCAGGGCGTCGATCGCCGCGACGCGGGCGGCGTCTTCCGGCGCGAGGTTCGCCGGATCGAGCGGCGACTGCTCGTTCGGGTCGGCGACGAGGTCGAACAGGCGGCGGTCGTCGTAGCGCTTGAAGCGCTCGTCGAAGGCGTAGCGCGCCGGAGGGCCCGCGTACCAGCGGGACTCGTAGTGGATGAACAGAGCGTCCCGTTCGAGCGCCGCGCCGCCCTTGAGCATCGGCAGCAGGCTCTCGCCGTCCAGGTCGAGGCCCGGCGGCAGGCCGGCCCCGGCGGCTTCGACCAGGGTCGGGAACACGTCGCCGACATCGACCAGGGTTTCGTTCACCTGCCCGCCCGGAATCGTCCCCGGCCACCAGGCGAGAAACGGCACGTGGCTGCCGGTCTGGAGCGACCGTCCCTTGCCGCCGGGGATCTCCCGGCCGTCGCGGACCGACGTGATCCGGGTCGAGGTGCCGTTGTCGCCGATGAACAGCAGCAGCGTGTCCCGTTCCAGCTCGTGCTCGACGAGTTTCGACCGGACGCGGCCCACCAATTGGTCCATGTAGGCCACCATCGCCGCGAACCGCTGCTGGTTCGACTCCGCGTTCGCGTGGTGGGGCGTCGTCACGAACGGGTCGTGAGGCAACGCCATCGGGTAGTAGACGAAGAGCGGCTTCCGGCTCGCCGGATCCGCCGCCGCGTGTTCGTCGATCGCCTCGAGCACGAAGTCGTTGGTCAGGTCCGGCCCGAAGACGTCCTCGCCCCAGGTCTCCTTGCGGTCGTTCGTGACCAGGGTCGGCCCC
The DNA here is from genome assembly GCA_965116955.1 of Thermoanaerobaculia bacterium. Taxonomy (GTDB): domain Bacteria; phylum Acidobacteriota; class Thermoanaerobaculia; order Multivoradales; family Multivoraceae; genus Multivorans. Next base: position 2,295,155 of record OZ220742.1, read on the forward strand.
CAGTAGCGCGAACCGCGGCCCTCCCGCCGGAGCTGCCACAACCGGTGCTCGTCGAACCCCGCCTGCTGCGGCGACGCGCCCTCGTGGACCACGTAGAGGTTGTTCGTCAACTGCCACTTGCCCGAGATCACCGTCCGGTAGCCCGCCTGCGCCAGCACGTGGGCGAAGGTGACGTCGGCCGGGTCGAGGTACATGAACTCCCGGTAGTTCCGGTAGTTGTGCAGCCCCGTCATCAGCTTGACCCGGGTCGGCGTGCACAGCGGCTGTGAGTGCCCGTTCTCGAAGCGCACTCCCTCCGCCGCGATCCGGTCGAGCTCCGGCGTCTCGTAGGACGTGCCGCCGTAGACGCCCAGCGTCTCGACGCCGAGGTCGTCGGCGAGGATGACGATGATGTTGGGTTGGGAGGGCTCTTGGCTGTCGGTTTTGGCGGCCAAGGGCAGCAGAAGCAGTAACGCCGTCGTCGCGAGTGCGGCCAAGGTGCGCGGCTTACTGGACATGCCTGCCAAGTTAGCAGGCGGCATGCCAGACAGCGCCTTGCCGGCGCGGAACTCCACGGTTACCGCGGCCGACGCCGGACTGTCGTCAGTCCCAGGTCCCGTCCCCGAAATGCAGGGTGCTGCCAGTCACGCGGCAAGCCAAGGTGTGCGGGCCCGCGTTCCTCACAGGGAAGTCGCTCCTTCCCTCGCCGGGCACGGTCGCTATGGCCCGGCGGATTGTGTAGGTGACATCTTTCGCCGTGGCCCTGTAATCCGCTTCCTGACGCAGCGAGTTTCCCCCGCCGACCGACGTAATCTGGATCATGGAATCGTGGGTGAACTGAATCGTCGCGCCGGGGTTGATCGACGATGTCAATTGACCTAGGTTGATCAACCGCTGCCGGGAGCAGTTGTCGCCCGTTGTGTCAGCGACCATCGGAGTGCTGCCGGCTGAGCGGTCGGTCCGAGTGCTGCCGGCTGAGCGGTCGGTCCGGACGCCGTTGGACGAGCGGTTGGTCCAAGGACCGCTTCGCTCGCCATCGGCATAGGTGGCTTCCTCAGAGGTCCCGTCCGCAAGGCGGCGGGTCCAGCGGCCTTCTTTCCTACCGTCCACGTACGGGCCTTCCTCAACGTCGCCATCGGCGTCGCGCTCGGTCCAGCGGCCGTGTTTCTTGCCGTCCTCGTAGGGGCCTTCGTCCGAGTCCCCATCGTTCCAGTGAATCCGCTCACGCCGCACGAGGCCGTTCTCGTAGTGCCGGTGGCGCACAGTCCCGTTCTCGAACGTCATTGTCCACGGCCCCTGTCGGTGGCCATCCACATACTCCCCTTCATACACATAGCGGTTCGTCTCGTCGTCCGAAGCGACGCCATGCACAGACCAGAGGCCGTGCCGCTTACCGCCCATGTAGGGGCCTTCCTGTAGACCCCCGGTGGCGGACCGATGTGTCCATTTACCGTGCTCGCGGCCGCCGACCAGCTCGCCTGCCCCTTGACTAGCTGTCTCCTCGCCGTCGTCGTCCGAGTAACGCCAATCGCGGGAGCCGAAACCGCTTGCTAGACCATCGACGCAGCCGCCGTTCCACGTGACGGTTTCCTCCGGTTGCAGATTCGGGTTCCACAGATAGCACCCCGGTCTGCCTTCGACCTCCATCCAGCAGCCCGCTCCACGCCCCTTCCCGGTGCATGTAGCCAGCGGAGGAACCGCTGCCGGCAAGTCGCGGTTATGCGGCTCAGAGACTTGGCGATTGGCGGCGGGCTCCCCTGGCGCGAAGTCGTAGTCGATGTCCCAGCGTCCCAGCGTCGGCTGCTCGTGATGCCACACCAGCACGTACTCCGTCTCGCGCGCCACTTCTCCGGGTTGCAAGCCCGTCAACTCGCCGGTCCTCTGGAGCAGCATCAGGGGGCCGGTCCAGACGACGATCTTGCCGTAGTGGGTCTCCGGGCCGTCCCAGTGATCGCAGGGCGGCCACTCCGATTCGACGTTCAGGTGAACGATCAGGTGTTCCAGCAGCCTGCCCGAGTAGTTCGCGACCTCAAGGTCCACCCGCCAGACGTGAAGCGGCTGGCCGTCGTTCGGCTTCAGCGTCGCGTAGTCGTCCGCCGAATGCCGCTCTTCGCGGATACGGCAGACCGCCGCACCGCGATCGATGAGTTCCACCGTCGCCGACAAACGAACGCCGTCCTCGTTGTACAGCGTCTCAGCGGCGGCCGGAATCGTCAGCAGCATGGCGATCGACCAACAGGAGTAGACTCTCATCTTCGATTCTCCGTGAGGAGTTCGTGAAGAAGGTTGGTGAAGGTGCGGGGAAACGCCACCGAATCGTAGCGTAGTCCTGTGGACTGGTGCGTCGCGCGGTAAGGGGCCCTTGGAGCTACCCTCGCGTGTCCTTCCACACGGGGAGGTCCTTGCACATCGCGACGACCAGGCCCAGCAGGCTCAGGAAGAAGTAGGTCCGATAGGCGTCCGATTGCTGTGCTTCCATGCAGTCGATCTTGATTCGATGCCTATCGATCTCGTGGGCAAGCTCGGAGATGTGGGTCGTTGAGAGGGCCCTCAGATCGCCTATCTTGGATGTGAACCCCTCGTAAGCGGAAAGGTCCCCGGCTCGAAGCTTCTGTTCGAGCTTTGCGATGTTCTCTGGCGGTTCGGCCGGAACGTCCTGTCCCGAAGCCGCCCACATGGACAGCGTCGCGCCACGAAGGTGAGTTGCAGCCTGAGCCAAGAGGAACGGTGCGTTCGGGTTGCCGCTTACTTGTGCGAGGAACATCGCCGCTGTTGAAGACCTCTGGTCAGCTTGCCGATGGCTGTTCCACGAGGAATCCGCCGTTCGCAGCATCGCTGCGACTTCGGTGCGCGCTTCGGCAATCTCAGCTTCCGTCTTGCGGAGCGTGGTCCAGCTGAGGAGGCTGGCAACTATCACGATGAACGCCGCTAGAACGGCAACGCACCACGAAGGGATCCTGTGCATCTTGGTCCTCCTACGATTCTGGGTACCCAGCTCACGCTCTGGTGAACGAGTGAAGCACATCGACGAACTCAGCGAGGATGTTGACCGCACCCGAACCCTGATCGTCTTCGGCGACCAGCTCGATCGGTGCGAACTCGGGGTTCAGCGGTTCCAGCGTGACCTGAACGTGGCGCCAAGGCCCATCGGCCGTGGACCGTTTCTCGCTTCGATACCGCTTCACCGTGAAGCGCTCGCCGGTTTCCGGGTCGACTGCGTCCGGCAGCCGCACCAACACGATCCGGCCCGTCCGGCTCCCCGCGCCGCCTCGACGGAACAGGCAGACGGAACCGTCGGGAATTCGCGGCTCCATCGACCGCCCGACCACCCTGGCCGCGAACATGTCGGGCGTGAGCTGGCGCCCTGAGTCGACCTCGATCCAGCGGGTCTCGGGGTCCGCAACCTCGCCTAGCGCGTCGTGAGAGCCACTGAAGGTGCCCGCCGCGGCCTCGAGGTCTTCCAGTAGCGGCACGCAACTCCGGTAGCGGTTCACTGGCGTCGGCTCGACGAATCGGAGTACCCCGGCCGGGGCTGCTCGAGTCTCTTCCCGCGGCGCGGCCGTCGCGGTTGGGGCTTCCGGCGTCGCCGCTTCGAACCACGCAGCGTCGGCGGTGACGGACTTCCGAACTTCATCTGCGCCCAGGTACATGGCGAGCCGGGCGAAGTGGCGCGCCATCGCTCCGGCGTCATCCAGGTCCGTCACCGTGATCTCAACCACCTCGTGACCTTGCTGTCGCAGCCACTGCCGGATCTCCCGGTCCTGCTCGGCCCTGCGGGGATCGCCGTGCAGGTGCTCGCTCAGGCCGTCGAGGTAGACGCACACGTCGGGCATGCCGCTGTGGCCGCGGTAGATGACGTCGGGCGTGGTCGTGCCAAGTCCCGGGCCGAGGTCGATCTGTTCGCCGCGAACGCCTTCGGCGAACCCCGCCGCCGCCAGCAGATGCCTGAGGCGGCGCTCGGCTTCGTTCACAGGCTGTACGGTCGGCTCCTTCACGGCGGGCGTGGCAGCGGGAATGGGATGCGACGACGACAGCTCGCGCCCCCATTGGCGCAGGCACTCCAGCGCGGTCTTCCGATTCAGATGCTTGTGGTAGTAGCCGTTCCGGAACGTCTGGAGGCAGTCGATGCACGAGTGGTCGCAGCCGGACGCGCAGCCGTCGACGACGGCATCCGCGGCCTGAACGACTTCCTCGAAGCGTTCGACGAGTTGATCGAGCAGACCCGAACCGCCCGGCATCGGGTCCCACAGCAGAGCGTCGACCTGCGGGCGGTCGACTTGGCCCACCACGAGGATCTGCAAGTCGTCCAGGTGCATGTCCAGCACGCCGGCAGCGCCGAACCGCAGTGCTTCCAGCACGCTGTAGGCGGTCGTTGGCTCCTGCAGGTCCGGCAGCGACAGGACATCGGCAGTGACGTCGGCGTGAAAGCCGATCCGATCCACAGGACGCCCGCACCGCTCCAGGTGGCTCTTGGCGAACTCCGTCTGCTGGCGCTCGGAGGACAGCGGCGAGACACTCTGGCCGCAGACCGTGCAGACCGGGTATCCCAGACCGGAACCGTCGCCAATCGCGGACGACGAGCCCACGTTGACAAGGCGCAGCTCGACCCCCTGACGTAGCGAGGCATCCTGTTGGCCCCAGTGAAAGGCGCGGCCGCCACGGTGTCCGTCACGTTCGACGCCGTGGACGGCGACCGCCATCTGAAAGCGATAGTCCTCGTCGTCCGAGATCTGGGACTGGTGGGCCAGGTCCACGTCACAGACCGCGAGCGTGCGGAGCGCCCCGCCGCTGATCGTCGATGCGGGAGCGCCCGCGTCGCATTGCCGCACCGCCTGGTTCTCGATCGAGACCTCGAATGCCGGCATCTCTTCTCGGTCTTCGCCTCCCCCGCGCAGGAACCTCCTGGCCACGAAACGGTGTCCGTTGGCGTAGATCAGGTTGCCCGGGACGTACTCGCGCAGCGCGATGCCGGTTGGCCGGGGCAGGTTGAAGGCGAGCGCTCCGGAGTGCCAAACCGGCACCTCCGCCATCGCCTGAACGGATCCCGTCTCAAGCCCGTAGCCGGGGAGGAAGCCTTGGGCCGCCAACACGTTGAACGTGTTCGCGTCGTGGTGCCCCTGGGCGTCGCGGCGGTTTGGCCGCACCTGCCCCTTGAGCCGCTCGACCAAACGCTCGCAGCGGCGGGACAGAGCCTTTTCTTCCGGGTTGAGTGTGCCGTCCCGGCGACGGATCTCGTGCAGCCTCTCCATCTGCGCGCGCGCCCACTCCAGCCGTCGCCGCAGCGACCGCGCAGCTTCTTCAAGGCCGGCAGTGAAGGAGTCGATGCAGCGGCCCAGCGCCTCCGGCGTAACCGCTGCGGCGTCCGCTGGTGGCCAACCCTGCGTGAAGGCCGCTTCAGTCTCGGCGAGAAGGGTGCCCCGGTGCCGGCGGATCACCTCGGCGAGAGGGCCGAAATCGAACGGCACGGTACGCACGGATTCGCCCTCGAAGAGCCAGGACGACACGCGCCACGGCAGGCAGCGTTCGAGCGCCGTGCGGATCTGCTCCTTCTCGCCCGCGGTGAGCCCGCCTGTTGCCGTGGCGCCTTCACGGCTGAGCCGCTGCAGCCCGGTGAGGACCGACGCGTTCACGTGCTTGCGGACCATCACGTCGTTGCTCAGGTTGAAGGCCGGCGGGTCCACCCGGCCCGCAAGAAGCTTCTCGGGCTGAGAGAAGTAGGCGCGGTCGTGAGACACGGGCCGGCAGTACGTGAGATCGACGGCCATTCGATGACGTCTGCCGGCGCGGCCGGCCCGCTGCCAGTAGTTGGCGGGCAGGGGCGGTACGTTGCGCATCAGGACCGCATCCAGCGAGCCGATGTCGACCCCGAGTTCAAGGGTCGCCGTGCAGACGAAGCAGTTCAAAGCGTCGCTTTGGCCCTTGAACAGGTTCTCCAGCCGTTCCCGCTCCTGATTCGGAACCATCGCCGTGTGCTCCTCCGGGCGAAGCATGGAGTAGCCGCCGTCCAGGAGCTGCAGGTCGTAGTCATCCGGGTCTTCGGGCAGCCATTCCAGCATGCCGTTGCACCGCCAGGCCGGGCAGCGGTCGTGTGGCGTTCGGCGGACCGTGCGGGCGCGGCAACTGCGACAGCGGTAGACGCCGTGGTGGGGCGACAGCTCGACCCGGTCGGCGTCGACCTGGTAGACGCCGCCGGCGTTCGGCAACGGCCGGCCGCGGGCGCCCCGGAGCTGCACTTGCTTCAGCAGACCGCGCTCGGCCAGCATCTCGAACAGACACCGCAGCAGCTCCTCAGTCTGCTCCGACTCCGCGCCCCACTTCGCGGCCATCTGCCTCATCGTGGTCTGGCCGCCGTCGCTCAGCCACTGCAGGACGCGGCTGCGATCGTCGCCGGGACCGCGCTTCAACTTGACGCCTTTCGGTCCGCCGGACCACCGGATGTAGCCCTGTTGAATCTCCAGATCGCCTCGGAGGCGGTACCGGGTGAAGGTCAGATACTCCGCGTCGTAGAGGACCCTCTGCCGGCGAACGTAGTCGAGTGCCGCGGCGACCCCCTCGCGCATCGATTCCGGCGGCAGTCCGAGCCGGTTTGCGTAGTCCTGGATCCACGGCAGCGAAGCGTCCAGGCCGGCGTAGTCGACCTTCATGCGCCCCCAGGGCTCCAGTCCCAGGGGTTGCCGTGCGGACTCCGAGATCTCTCGTAGCACCTGCATGCGCAGGAACTTCCGCCGCTCGTCGGGGTGACGTCGGCCGACTGTCTCGCGGCGGGCCACTACCCAGACCTCCGGGATCAGCGCGCGCGAGAGCGCCTCGTCCTTCTCCAGGGCGTCGTCGAGGAACCAGGTCAGGTCGCCTACCGACCTGTGCCCCTGTTTGAGCCCGTCCGCCATCAGCGACCGCAGGCGGAACCGGCGCGCATGGTCCTTCATCCATCCGGCCTGGAAGGCGGCGTCCTGGCGGTTGTCGCAGAACACGAGCAGCCGCGGCCGCTCCGAGTTGTGGACCATGTCCTGAGCCAGGACGTGCACATCGGCGGCGTTGCTGGCGCGCACGGGCCGCGCCGGTTCGCGGTAGCGGCCGCCTCCGCCGCGGCCGCCCAACGCGTTGCAGGAGAGACAGCTCGTCAGAACTCCGGGCTTGTCCGGCTTCTGCTGGACGGCGTGAAGGCGGATTCGCGGCCCGGGCGCGCCGCATGCGAGGCAGTCCCCGCCTGACCGTTCGTGCGCGGCGCCGCAGTGCCGGCAGAGGTGAATCGGAGCCGTTCGCCGTTCGAGAATGTTCGCGGTCTCGTTCTTCCCGCTACGTTGCTCCGGGCCCGGACCGTCTTCGTCCTCCGCGTCGTGCTCGTCACCGCCGATCAGCCGGTCCACAAGGACCACTCGCTTGCCCTCCCGGACCTCGTCGAGCTTCCGCCAGACGACGCCGTCCGGATGCGGCTCGCCACCGCCAGGGCGTTTCCCGCTGAACGAGAAGTCCTCGAGATGGGCTTCGTAGTAGTGCTGCCCGCAGGTGGTGCAGGTGAGCACGGGCAGGTGCGCCGACCGCGTTTCGCCTGACCGCTTGGCGTCCTCGTAGGCCGGCATGTCGCCGTGGTCGATTTCGTCTTCCGCGGCCAGCCACAGCCGCGGTTCATCCGCCCCGTGCGGAAAGGACACGACCGCGCCAGGAATGCCGCGCACGAAGGCGTGGACCACCGGTCGGAGCAGGGGCCGGCCATCGCTTCGCGCCGCGGCGGACAGGGTCAACCAGGCCAGGATCTCGGCTTCCGTGATCTCCCGGCCGGTGGCTTCCTGGAGTTCCGGCGGCAGTTCGTGCAGCGGCCGCGGCTCGTGCAGCGCCTCGTTCAGCCGATAGACGATCTCGCTTCGCGCCAGGGCTCCGTAGAGAGCTTCGGGCCAAAGCTCACCGTCGAGATCGCGACCGGCGATCGCCCGGTAGGAGCGGCGGACGGCGTCTCCGGGGCCGTCCGTGTCCTCCTCGACCGCCTCCACGCAGTCAGCCAGCAGTTCGGCTGTGTCTCCGTCTGGAGCCGCCGCTGGCAGCCATCTTTCCTCGCTCCAGAGCTCCTCCTCGTAGTCCTCCCCGACCGTTTCGACGGCCTCCTGCGGCACACCGAAGAACCGCGAAGCGAAGACCCGAGCCGTCTCCGGTCGCTCCGTGTCGACGATCGTCGCCGACGTGGCGACGCAGACGGTGTCCGCGGCCTGGCGGCCGCAGAAGGCTCGCAGACGGCGGATGAGGCACGCGGTCTCGGCGCCCATGGCTCCCGTGAACGTGTGGGCCTCGTCGAACACGAGGTAGTCGAGGCGGGCGTTCTGGAACAGCTCGGCGTCCCGCTGGCGGGTGAGAAGCAGCTCCAGTTGCTTCACGTTCGTGAGCAGGATTCGCGGTTGCCCGCCAGCCGAACGCATCGCTTCCCGGGAGCAGGCCTCTTCTGCCGGGTACACGCTCTCGCCGCTCTTGGCCTTCCGTACCGCCTCGAGCTGCGCCTCGTAGTCCGCCTGGGAAGACCCCGGAGCAAGCCTGACGCCGCCCACGTCGCCTTCCCGCTCCGGCGTCTTGCCGACGTACATGCCGAACGAAACGCCCGTGCCCGCCAGCAGCGAGCGCAACCGCATCAACTGATCCTCGGCCAGCGCGTTCATCGGATAGACGATCACGGCGCTGATGCCGGCCGCCGCGCCCTCGTCCCGCAGATGCAGGCAGCGACTGACGATCGGGTAGAGGAAGCACTCCGTCTTGCCGGAGCCGGTGCCGGTCGAAACGAGCGTCGAGCGACCCCCGACAATCGCGCGGATGGCTTTCTCCTGGTGCCGGTAGAGCTGCGAGATGTCGCTTGGGATCCGCTGCTCCAGGTGTGGATGGAGCAGCCCTTCGGTCGCCAGATCCGCCACCGCTGCGCCGCTACTGAAGGGCCGCGACAGGCTGACGAACGGCCCTTTCAGCAACGGCGACTCGCGCGCCTCGTCGAGCGACAGCAGCTCGCGCATCTGCCCATGCAGGTGCGGATCCGCGAACGGATAGGCCCGCAACTGGTAGCGGAGGAAGCTCTGGAGGACCTTCTCCGTGAAGACGACGGGGTTCAGCGCCATGGGGCGGGCAAGGCTACCGCCTTGTGCGGCAACCGGCCTGACGCTGGGGGCTTGCGCTGTAGATTCCGGTTGTGCCGTCCGAGCGCAAGATCATCGTGATCGCAGGGCCGAACGGGGCAGGGAAGACGACCTTCGCTCAGGAGTACCTGCCGTTCGAACCGGCGTGTCCGATCTTCGTCAACGCCGACCTGATCGCGGCAGGCGTCTCACCATTGAAACCGGAGGCGGCCGCATTCCGGGCTGGCCGCCTGATGCTGGAAGAGATCGAGCGGCACGCGAGGCAAGGCAATAGCTTCGCCTTCGAGACGACCCTGGCCGGGCTCAGCTACGTGAGGAGGATCCGGCGGTGGCGGCGATGGGGCTACGCCGTCAAGTTGATCTACCTGCCCCTCGCCTCGCCGGAGGAAGCACTCAGGCGCGTGGAGCAGCGAGTCAGGCAGGGCGGCCACCGGATCCCTGAAGAGGTCGTCAGGCGTCGCTTCCACAGGAGCGTGGCGAACTTCCAGTACGTCTACCGGGACCGCGTAGACTCCTGGGTAGTCGTTGACCGGCGAGGGCCTAGACTCGTCGTGGTGGAGGAGGGCGCGAACCAGTGAGCGGGGCGAAAGAAGAACGGCTTCCCGTGTTGAAGCTCGACGATCCCGACATGCAGGCGGTACCTGCGGCAATGGAGCGGGCCGTCCGCCGCGCGCACCGCGATGCGCATCGGCACGGCACCGGCGTTCTCGTGCTGAAGAACGGCAAGATGGTGGAAGTTGACCCGGATCCGGCCCTGTACGAAGCCGACGAGGCTTCGTAGGCCGAGTTGGTTCGCCAACGCCAACTAAGAACTTGACTCGCTACGCGAAGATTGGCGAGGCTAAGACTCACGTCCCAGTGCTACTGGTGGAGGTGGAGGCGGGCGAGGATTCGGTCATTTCCGTGGCGGGACTCCGATCGCCTAGGTGGCGGCGTACAACGACGGCCCGGAACATGCCGCGCTGTGTGCGACGCTGCGCCGGTCACGGGCGAAGCAGCGTGCGGCGACGACCTCCGAACTCCTGGCTTGGCGGCACGAGGGCATCCGCGCTTATGGCGTTTGCCTCCGCCTAGTCTTCACTGAGAGACGCAAGCCACTCGGCCGAGGACGTGAAGGAGCGCCGCTGAGGACGCTCGGCGTTGGCCTTGAGTCCCTCGAAGATCAAGACGGTCCAACGTACTTCCTGCATCGTGGTGATGATCCAGGTGTACAGGTTGTCCAGGCGGTCGAGTGCCTCGAAAACCGAGTGCGACGGTGAAGCGCCGGCCTGGGCGCGGCCGCGCAAGTGCCTTAGGCCGTTCTGGCGTTGCTTGAAGTAGACCTCGGCCAGTTCGAGAGCACCTGCGCCTTCTCCCTTGGGCTCGGGCCTCTTCCCGCGGGGAGCCTCTCGATCGCCTTCGCCAGCGTCTTGCCCGCACCGGTCGTTCATGGGGCAGAGGTTGTCATACTGCTGGCATAGCGCCTTTGCCCGGGCGGCGAGCAGGCTCCCTACGCGGCCCGCAGCGACCTCCTTCTCGCGCTACCGGTGCCTCTGCCGTCGGCCCAGTGGACGACCTGATTGCTGTCCCAGTGCCGGGAGAGAATAGCCTGGGGGGCGCGGTCATCCCCGTCGCGAACTCCAGGGCGCCGCTAGTGGACGGCAGAGTAGTGGTGTCTAGGGACCGACTTCAAGATCCGGTCGGCGCTATACCGCATCTCGACCTTGCCGGCATCGGAGGCGATGCGCCTGCCGGTCTCCGCGCTGGCGGAGACGTGGGAGTCGCCTAGCTAGGCTAGGCGGCATGGAGGACCGGGGCTCCGGTGCGCGAGGAAGTGGCTGGAGCCGCCGGTCTGGGATACCGGCGTTCCCGCGGGAACGTGTGGGCTGTCTCCGCCGGCCTTGCGTCATGAGGGCACAAAGCCTGGGCCGGTTGGGCGCCCAAGGGTTGGCGGTCGCCACGTCGCGACAGCGCCACTCGACAGAAGCGACCGTGAATCGTGTTCTCCAAGGGGAGGAACATGGTACTTTGAACCCCAACCCTGCCACGTCCGAGCCTCAACCGAATGCTCCGAACGCACCGAGAGACGCCCCAACTGCGACTCCACTCTCCGATCCTCCATCGAGAGCCAACGGGCCACTTCCCGCTGGTTGACGTTCTCGCCGACAAGAACGCCTCCCCAACCAGGTTGTCTGCCACCGGTTGGATTGGCTCGAGCAGCCTCTCAGTCCTGTCGCAGGACCTATGAACACCAGACTCGACGCCGTGACCACGGGCTTGCTAGGAACGGTCGTGGCAGGGGCCGGCTGGCTAGTGACTCATTTTGTGGAAGACGTGGTTTCGATCCCGGCACTTGAGTATAGAGTGGAACATGGCGTTGAACCAGATCCCGAGTTCCCCTGTTCGGCTTCCAGCACTGAGGTGACGCTCTACAATCTCTCTCGGACCGAGAAGTTCTCCAAGTTGGAGTTCGTCTTGCGTTTCAACAACAAAGACGGCGGCCGATTCACGAAGGCAGACATGCTTCCCATACCGCCCGCGTATGTTCCAACATCGGCCCCGCCGCCAAGCCGAACGGACACCGCAGTCACGTATCCCAGCACGGCGATTCAGCCGAAGACAGGTCTCAAGCTGGTCGCATGTTATTGCGGGGAAACGTATCCGACGTTCCATATTACAGAAGACAGCGAGGCTGTCCGTCTTGTCGCAAGAGGACGCTTGACTTGGCTTATTCGTCATGAGCTCGGCGTGGCCGTCGCTCTGTTTCTCGCTTGGGCTGGTCTTGTTGCGTGCTTTGTGTATCGAGGATTCCGCGAAACGAGGAGGAGATTATGAGGCTGCGTGAGAGGGCGGTGGAAGTCGGCCCAGGACAAAGTCCCTACGGATGGTTGGTCAGTCTTGCTCTGCTACAGGTTCTCGGCACGTCCTTCCTAGGTGCTCGGGATAACGCTCTTGTGATCTCAGTGAAAGTTCTGGATCATGACAGCGGAGTACCGATCGGTGGGAGTGAGATTCTGCTCTTGCCGGATGATGAGTTCTTGGAGGATACCAGTGAAGACGGCCGAGCGCAGGTGGAGTGCGAGCGAGGTTCGCGAATCAAGGCGGTCGATCCGGCTCGGCGATACTGGGCGAGTCGACCAGAGAGGTGTCTGGATGAGGGGGATGCGGCTGAGTTGACCTTCAGGCTCCAGTCGGTGAGATCGACAGCGGAGTTGCAGGCGCAACTCGCGGTGTGGGTGAAGGAAGAGAGGTTTGCACTTGCCGCGCAAGCTGCGAATGAACTGAGGTGGGTAGCTTACGATGAGCTTAGGGATGAGGAGGAAGTGATAGGTAGGCAGGCGGAAATCCTAGCTCTTTCCTTTACGGGGAAAGTGCTTAATGTGGAGGAGTCGGTGCAGTTTGATGAGTTGCAGGGAAGAGAGGTTATGACGCCGGAGCTGAGGGTGGCAATACTGGCCTTTCAGGAGAAACGTGGCATTCCCGAGAGTGGGAAGGTCGACCTGAGGACTTTGGTCGAGATGACAGGGGTGACGAGCGGAGCGCTGCGGAGTGGCGTCGGCGATTGGCGATAGGTTACTTGAAAGGCGAGGTTGCCCTGGCACGTCGCCCTTGGAGGGAGGGGTACTCGCAAAGGCGCGATCGAGCCTCTTCGGGGCGAGGCTGCCGGACGGTTGTGGCGATCGCTCGACCCGACTACTTCTTCAAGGCGTCCTCGGCGTCAATGTCGTCGAAGATGCTGCGTTTGCTCCCATCGACGTCAAGCAGGTCGGGAAGTTGGTGGCGGCGGTGTGCCGGTTCCCACCCAACCTCCGGATGCTCGTCGACCCACTCCTGGATAGCTGACTTCTGATACTCGATCTCGGACCCAGCTTCACGGTCGTCGGCTAGTAGTTCCTTCAGCGAGTCGAGTTCCTCAAGTCGTTCCGACATAAGGTCCTGGGCCGACTCACCGGGCTCGTACTCGCTCTCCCAGCCGGCCCGGACGTCGTCGAGCTGGGGCAGGAGGTCGGAGCGCAGCCTCCGGGTCAGATCGGTGAGTTCGTCATCTGTGAAGAGCGCGCGGATGTCGGAGTTTCCTAGAGCGTAGAGGTCCAAACCTCGAACTGCGTACTCGCTCACAGTGTGGACGAACCTCTGCCTGTGCTGCTCTGGTAGCAGACCGAAGGCGTGGAGGCGCGTAGCCAGACGTACTTCCCCCATGGCACCTAGACTGAGGCCGGGCTTTGACACTGCCTGGAAGAGCGCCGGATTCCGCCGGAAGTAGAACGATAGGAACTCCTTGCTGCAGCGGTATGAGAGGAATGACATCATCCTCTCCTTCTTGTCGTACCTTTCTTGCCATGTGGCTCCCGGTTGAATACTCTCGAGTTTCTCTGCCATCTGGGAGAACATGTCGCGAGTCAGAACGACGGCGTTCTTGATGCCAACTTCGCCACAAGTGACTTGATAAACCAACCGCTCGGGGTCGCCACCTTCGATGAAGATGGTCATGTGTTCGCTACTGGCGGCTAGGTCGGCTGCGTAGGCGTCACCAATCGTCGGATGCTTGAACTGCCAGAAGGCAGCCGCACCGGCGTCAGTTCGGAGAACGAGGCTCTTGTCCATGGCCCTGAGCGCTGCGATGCAGCCTCCTAGTTGACTACCGAGACGCTGAAGAACTTGCTCTTCGCGCGACCGTAGGTCCACCGGGCTTTGGAGTCGGCCGCCTCGCAGGTAGATTAGGGCCAGGGCCGCTTGGCTGTCGGCGTCGAGGCCTCGCACGACGTCCCTGAGGAAGCTCTCCTGCTGCTCAACGAAACGCTCGATGCTGGACCGTCCGATAGTCAATCCCTTCGTGAACAGAGGATCCGCGAGACGTCGCGCCGTCTCGGGGATGAAGCGGGCATTGCGGGCGACGCCTTCCAGGTGTGGCTTGAGACGCGAGAGAAAGGCACGCGGTTGGCCGCCGAGCTTGAGGTGGTTGTATAGGATCTGCCGCTTCTCCGGCAGTTCGAGATCGCGAACGTCTACTACAACCTGGCTTTCTCTCAAGAGGGGGAAAGCGCTTTCCTTCAATGAACCGCGCGCCCGGTTGTAGATGTAGTCTCGGGAGGTCATCACGATCGTCGCTCCGGATCGGAGCATGGGGCGGAGGCGGGGGAGTACATGATTCCAGGCGAGAACGCGGTCGTGCTCGTACTGGGTGACGCCGAAGGCGTCGTCCAGCCAGAAGAGCTGGCTCGGCTCGTCCGGGTTCCAGTGGTCGGCGAGTGATTTCGGATGGTCGAGTTTCAGGGGCGATGCGTCGTTGCCGTCGATCGCCGCCATCGCCAGCATCGAAGCGATTGTCGTCTTGCCCGCAGCCGGCTCGCCCACGAGAAGCACGAAGCGATGCTCTTCAAGAGCGGCTAGAGCCTTGCGGTAGGTCCCGGTCAGCACCACCTTCGACAGATCTTCGCGCATCGACGCAAGAATCGCCCTGGCCTGAGCGTAGGCCCGCGCGTCTAGGATCTGACTCAGGTCGCCGAGTCCGTAGAGGCGCGGCACGTGCATTCGAAGGCGGCTGTTTTCGTGGATCAGGGAGTTGATCCAGGTGGTGTCGAAGTACCTGATGTACTTGACGCCGGCGTCCTGAAGATCCTCGGTCAGCTTCGCGCGGGTGGGGAAGCTCAGACCAGCGTTCGTCATGAGCAGGTACGTATCGCAGCGCCCCCTAGCAACGAGCTTCTCGACCTTGGAAAGCTCGCTCGTCAAATCCGAAGGCCGCAGGTTCCGGCCCGCTTGGCTGGTGTGCTTGCACTGGGCGACGAAGTGGCCCGTGAGATCCTCTCCATCCTGAGCGTGCCAGATACCAGAGAAGGCGCCGTCTTGGCCTCCATCGTGCGTGTCGAGAGACGCCTCGACGGTCTGGCCTAGGATCTCCCGCAAGATCGTCAGACAGAGATCCTGGAAGGCCTTCCAGCCGAGCTTGTGGAGATCGTACTTCGGGCTCACCGATTCTCGTCCGGTCGTTCCTCGAAGCGTTCCGGGGTTTCGTCGACAGGATAGGGCAAGGCGTGCCACTGGTCCTCGCCGAGACCCAGGTCCCACCGGATCGTCTTGTTGTACTTGGCGACCGTCTTCCAGTCGACGCCGAGATACTCCAGCACTCGCAGCTTGAGAATGGCACCGGCTTTGCGGATGAGGGCGTACATGTCACGCAGAGGTGTCTCCGAGGCCACTCCGCCATGGCTCAGCGGATTCCTCAGGGCCAAGAGTCCGGTCGAGATCTCGCATTTGTGATCCTCAGGGACCGCGAGCACTTCCCTTTCAATCGGGTCGAGTGTCCTCCTGACTTTCTCGCTGGTCGAGAGTTGGTCGGGCGTGTCGAGCACCTGCCGGACACGTTCCCGCTGCGCGCGGGGCCAATCGTGGTCGCGCAGGAGTCGGTCGATCGTCTTCTTGGCAGCGCCGGACAAGGGCTTGGCCTTCGTGGCCGGACTCCGAGCGTTGCCGAGGATCTTCGCGTACCAAAGCTCGACTGCCCCGCATATGGAGGCGACCTGACTGTCGACATGCTGGTTGCTGGCCATCAGGGCGTCCAAGCGGAGCAGTGCGCCCTCCACCTCGCGGGGAGTCTCAAGCCATCGGCGGAGCACCTCCTCAGCCGCGCCCACTACGGGCTTCTCACTTGGGTCTGCGGTGAAGAGGGCCTCCCAGCGCACCTTTCCCGGGCGATAGGGTCGCTGCGGTCCGCCCCTCATTCGCTGCTCGACGACCTCGACGGGGTGCCCATCTACGTCGGCGACTACCTGCGTGATACAGCACGGCGCGTTCAGTGCGAAGCGAATCAGGCGCTGGAGCTTGTACAGACATTCCCGCAGATAGTCCCAGTCGGCGGCGGCTTCAGGCTGCAACATGAGGTAGCCGGAATCCCGGATCTCCAGAACGTTCCCCCGCTCCCTACTGAAGCCGCTCACGACGGCCATCTCTACCCTCGCTTGGCCTAGCCGGTCGATCTGGGCACTGGTAGTGAGAACGTGAGCGGGCCGACCAAAGTCATCGCTCGAGCGCCGTGGGCCTCCCGGATTCAGCCATCCTTCGATCCCCTCGGAGCGGCAACTGACGCCGCTGGCCAGCAGCGTCTCGTTCTGCTGGAGAGCGGCTCCGATGTAGACGGCGTTGACGATGAAAGAGAGATGACTTGGCTGAGGCCAAGAGCCCGATGTGCGGCAGTAGCAGTCGTCAAGGGTGATCGGTGCATCCTGAACGCGACTGCCCGAAATGCTGACTCCGGAGACCATACCGGCGAGGCGGCTTGGAGAGCCGGAGAGATTCCAGGGAAGGCCGGTGGCATCGGGAACCAAGAACACGACCCGCTGGCTGGTTTGCTCGCCGGACTTGGGCTGATTGATGACGTCGAGAGTCATGCTCCCGTCGGACTCAGTCGTGAGCCTGCCGGGGAGCTTCTTCGTGTCGTCTTCGGGTGGCCAGAACCAGCCGAGAAGCTCAGTGGAGTCTGGGTTCTTGTCCGTCATGAGACCTGTCTCGTCTCTGCACTGTCTCGTGTGCCCGTCCGCCCATGGGCTGGATCTCGTTAGAACGGGATGTCGTCGTCTTTGGAGAAGGGGTCGCCGGGACCGGCCAGGTTCGCGGCAGGGGCTTGCTCTTCCGGCGCTCGCGTCGGTTGGGGTGGAGCCAGTCGGCCAGTGAGTCGGAGGATCATCGATAGAAAGGCCCACATTCGGTAGAAGACGTAGTCGACGTGCTCGCTTGGGCCAAGACGCTCCTGATCCGTCTCGGAGTGGCGGATCTGCATCGTGTTGCCAATGCGTGTAAGTTGCTTGGCCTCCTCTTCGATGACTTGGAGGAACTGGGGCGACGAAGGCCCCGCAACTTCTCTCAGCAGGGCCGCTGCGTGCGCCCTCTTGTTCGGGCCCGGAAGGGTCTTGAGACGCTCCCAGGCGTCCCAAAGGGCTTCGAGTGCTTCTCGACGGACCGGGAAGTCGCGGTCTTGGAACTTCGTCTGGGCCTTCTGCAGCATCCGGTCGAGTTCGGCGTCCCCGGTGTCGAACGACGCGGCCGCCACGGGCTTGCGGAAGACCGGCTCGCCCGGGCGCTCGACTTGGTGGTTGTCCGTGAGACGGTAGACGACTCCGTTTCGGCGGAGGACTCGATTAATGTCCTCGCGGAACTCGGCCTGTCCCTTCTGAGGATCGAACAGCAGGTGGTCGTGGCGGTAGTAGCGGTGGTGTTCGAGAATCTCCGGCGAAGCGATCTTGCGGGAACAGAACTCGATCATGTCGAGAATGGCCAGCGTGGGCGGAGTGGACGCCGAGGATGTCTGGAGGTCCCGCCAGGGCCAGGTAGGTAGCTGCGGTATCTCCGCACGCATGGCGTCGCGCATGTCGGTCTCGTTGGTTCCGGACGTCATGCTTGAAGAGTCGGGGCAGGTTTCCGGATAGCTGTCCGCAAAGTAGTTCCTGTCCACGTACGCTGCGATTGCCGCGCGGACACCTGCCCAAACGGTGTCGCCGATCAGGTCCGTCTGCGGTGGAGGTGCTCTGCCCTCGCGATCGCTGAAGTAAGAGTTCACCGGGGTCCTTCGACGATGCAGCCTGTAAGCGTCGGTGGAGGGTGGCCAACAGCTTGGCCAGTCCTGGGGCGGCGGAGGCTAACAGGACGGGTCGTCAGTCGAAGAGGTCGGATTGGTTGGTGTCGGTGGGTTCTCGGGGATTGGGCTCCTCGGCGGGGCGAGCGAGCCAGTCGTCCCAGCGGTGGCGAGCCTCGGCGACTTCCGAGTGGGGTTGGTCGGCGGGTTCGGGCGTCTGACCTTGGCGGTGCCGTTCCAGGCCGGCGAGGAGTCTACGGTAGCCGTGTTCGCCGAGGAGGTTGCGGGCGTGGAGGTGGGTCTCCGCCCGGGCTTCTTCCGGAGGCTGGGCGAGTTGCCAGTCGTAGAAGCGGGGGCCGAGTTCGCTGGCGACGGGCTGGTGCTGTCTGGCGCGGTCGTCGTGGCCGAGGTTGTAGTCGGCGAGGCGGAGGGTTTCGGGGAGGAGCCAGCCTTCGCCGTGGTTCTGGTGCATGAAGGTCTGGATGCCGGCTTCGACGTCTCCGGCCGCGGTTTCGATGTGGCCCTGGAGGTCGGCGAAGGCGATCTGGGTCAGGACGGTGAGACGGAGTTCGGGCGGCTTGTCCTTGTCGACGCGCCAGAAGGCCTTTCCTCTGAGTTCCGCGCGTCTTCTGCTGGCGACGGTGGACAGCGGATGATCGCAGTCGGCCATGAGGCTCTGGAAGTCCGGCCGGTCGAGCCCGTAGAGGGCTGCTACGAGTGCGTCCGCGATGGCTCTTCTGCGGACGCGTTCGCTTGGGCTCAAGGCGGCGGCCACGCCCTCGTGATTGCGCCGCTTCACAACTCGCCAGTTCGGGAGGGCCGGCGAGGCTTCATGAGGTAGAGGACTACTCCCGAAGTGCAGAAGGCTTGGGGAGTCTCTCGGTGACGTCAGCGCCAGGCTGGTTCCGATGGGGATCAGGGTCTCGAACCGGGGTGAGGGCCATGGAACGGGGTTCTGCTCCATGACGTGGAAGTCCAGGTGAAGTCCGACCACCCTCAGGCGGGTCACGAAGTCGAAGGTGATGGAGTTCCACACGGCGGTCAGCGCAGCAACGTCCGCCGGTGTGCGGCTGAAGAAGACGCCGGCAGAGTGGCCTACTGGCATTCGCTGGACGTACGCGCCGATCGCGGTCCGCTCGTTCGTGGCTGAGGCTATGTTCATGTGCGCCAGCTTTGGGGCATCCAGATCCGGCACCCCCGCCCTGAAATCCGCCTCGGCCATCAGGAACTGCGGCTCGACGTGTTTCTCCTTCCAAGGAATGTCGCGCCAGACGGCGCCTCTACCCTTGCCGCTGACCCAGCCCTTCTGGCTGAAATCGAACTGGCCGATCATGCGGCCTTCATACAGCGGCAAGGCCACGTCCCGGATCTCCTTCTCATCGATCCAGGCGTCGGCTTCGCGGGAGAGGATGATCCCCTCGGGAATGGCAACTCGCGGCACGGGCAGGCGGTCACACGGCGGTCGGGCGCAGCGAACGTGCCGGTCGGTCTTCTGGACATCGCCGGGGGCGAGCAGATGGCCGTGGACGAACTGCCGTTCTGCCTCGCGGCGCTCCGGACTGGCGTCGGAATCGAAGAGCCAGTCTTCCAACTCGATAGCGGCGGGCTGGGGCCGGTCAGGATGGATCCCGAGTTCGGCCCACAGTTCCTCGATCGGCCGCCAGGTGCCCACGAGCCAGCGGCTGTACTCGTCGGGGCGGTAGCCCCTTGCCTCCCACTGGGGCCGGGGCGGGAAGAGCTTCGAGTCGTTCGTCATGTCGAACTCTCGCGCGTAGCGGATGCCCCAGCCGTCGGGGCTGTCGTCGCCGAGGAGGACGGAGTTCTTGTAGATCTTCTCCAGGACTTCCAGGTCGCGGAGCGACTCGATCTCCAGGATCGCGCGGCTCTTCGGGCTGAAGCGGCGGACCTGTTCGCGGCTGTAGGGGACGGCGAGGTCCTCGGCGCGTTCCCAGTCGGTCAGGTCGCGGCGCATGAAGACGCTGCGGATGGCGTCGGTGGCGCCGGCCTTCTGGACAATGACGGGGTTGAACTTGTAGCTCCGGTGGATCGGAAACACGCCGAGCCGGTTCTCGAAGCCGAACAGCCACTCCCAGGAGCAGCGCTCCAGGAACAGGTCGCGCAGGGCGCCGGTGCCTTGGTCGGAGTACAGACCCGACGGAACGACGAAGCCGAGCCGGCCGCCGCCCTTGAGGAGGGCATGAACCTGCTCCAGGAACAGCTTGTAGAGGTTCAGGTCGGCCGAGCCCTGGTGCCGGAAGGAGTGCTCGGCGTCGGCGTAGCCGCACGAATGCCGGCGCGCCTTGCGCCAGCGGTCGTGCAGACCGAGGTTCGCCTTGCCGCGGGCCACGGCGAAGCGGCGCTGGCTCTTGTCGTTCTCTTCCGGGTCGCCGAAGGGAGAGGCGGCGCAGGTCACGAAGTTGGACTGGGCGCGGAAGCGGGCGTTGTAGTCGAGCCAGGCTTGCTCGCTCGCCTCGTCGTCGGTGAAGTAGTCCCTTTGCCAGCGTACGGCTTCCTGCTTGCCGTAGGAGCGGTAGAGCGGATCGATGTTGGAGAAGAACTCCTGGGACTTGGGCTTGGCGATGTCCCACGGCGGGTTGCCGAGCATCGCGTCGAAGCCGGCGCCGGGCGCGCGGAACACGTCGGGGAACTCCAGTTCCCAGTGGAAGAAGCGCATCTCGGCGGCGACGCGGGCGGCCGCGGCGCGGGTCTCGAGCGGCGGGTCGGCGAAGGTGGTGGGCAGGGGCGCGGAGTCCAGTTCGTCGGCGGGCCAGAACCAGCAGGCGCACCACAGGTCCATTGCCTGCTTGAGCGAGCGCCACTGGGTTGAGCCAAGAAGCTCCTCCCGGTAGAGGCGGGCGCGGGCGGCGGAGTCCTGGATCGGCAGGCTGTGCATCCGCTCCAGGGATTCGAGCGCCTGGCGGTGAACGGCGGCCGCCCGGTCGAGGAGGTCTTCGTGGAACAGGGTGCGGCCTTCCAGGACGTGGCGGAGGTCCGGGGTCAGCTCGTCCTTGACGAAGGCCTTGATCGCCCTGGTCCGCGCGCCCTTCGCGTGGTGGACTCCGTTGGAGTGGGTCTTGTCGCCGCCTTCGCGGTTCTTCCAGGCCATCGCGGGGTAGTGCTGGAACTGGTCGAACCAGGCGCCGACGAGGGAGTTGCCGCAGCGGATCTTGTGGTCGAGGAAGGAGAAGGGGAGGTCGCGGTCCATCGTCTCGATCCACAGAGAGAGCTGGCAGAGGGAGACGGCGAGCGGGTCGAGGTCGACGCCGTAGATGCAGCGTTCGACGACGTAGCGGCGGAGCACGGCTTTGAGCCGGGGCTCGAAGTCGTCTGCGTCGGGCGGGCAAGGGATGAGCTCGTCGCCCGGTCGCTCGACGGCGGTTGCATCGGTCTCCGGTCGGTCCTCGAGGCCCAGGAGGCGGACGAGGGAGATGTCGCCGCGTTCCTCGATGCGGCCGTGATGCCGCACGGAGGCGTAGAGCGCGTCGGTCAGGAAGCGGAGTGCGGCTAGCGGGAAGCTGCCGGAGCCGCAGGCCGGGTCGCAGACCTTGAGGTCGAGGATTTCCTCGGGCAGCTTGGGAGTCCACTCGGCGGCGGGCGCGTCGCGGTCGGGTTCGCCGTCTTCGCCCGGCGGCGCGACGTAGGCGAGCGGGCGCACGGTGCGCTGGACGGTGGGGACGGTCAGGCCGGGACGGGTGTAGAAGCTGCCGGAGCCCTTGCGGGTGCCGCCCCAGCGGACGAGGTACCACTCGCCGGGGAGGACGACGCGGCTGACGAGGCTGGCGGCGCGTTTGGCGAGTTCCTGCTCGTGGGCGTGCTGGGCGGCGGGGAGGGTGGTTTGCGACTTGGAACGGCGGGGCTTCTTGACGAGGCCGGCGGTGAGGGCGGCGTGGCGGGCCCATTGTTCGGCGCGGGTGCGGGTGGTTTGGCGGGGGTCCTCGGTGGGGGCGGGCTCGGGCTCGTCGCTTTGCGACTTCGCGCTTGGTGCCGGCGGGGACGCCGGCGCACCCAGTGGTGGGGCGTCGGTGGCTTCTTCCGCCGGTTCGGAGTCCCTGCTTTCGCCGGACTTCTTGAAGGCGGCGAAGAGGCTGCGGAGGGCCTTGTCGTCCATGGCCTCCAGCCGGGACAGGGGCAGGGCTGGCTGTTCGCCGACGGCGAGGAAGATGACGGGGTCGTCGCCGGGCGCGGTCTTCAGTTCGTAGTCGAGCAGTCCCTCGTAGAGGACGCCGATGTACTCGGTGGAGAGGTCGGAGAAGTTGACGGGTGCGGACACCAGCCGGCTGGCGCGGCCCTGGCGGATGCGGACGTGGGTTCGGGTGAGGCGCTCCAGCAGGTCGTGCACCTCGGCGTCGGAGAGCACTTCGTCGCGCAGGCAGGCGGTCTCGAACGTGGCCAGAGCGCGCGAGAGGCCGTCCTCCGCGTCGGCGGACCCGGGCGCGAACAGGTCGCCGCCGTAGGCCGGCACCGGAAGGAACTCGTGGTGCGAGCCCTTCCGCACGAGTTCGAAGAGCGCGAGCAGCCGCGGCCACGCGCTGTGGCTGTGAGCCTGCAGGCGGCCGGAGGCGGCGCGCCGCTTGAGCGCTTCGTGCAGGCCCCCGAGCCCGTAGGCTGCGTGGTAGACGGCGTCGTCCCGCGGCAGCAGGCCCCGCGCCTCGGCAAACAGGACGACGACGAGGCGCATGACGACGCGGCAGGCCGCGCGGTAGATGTCCGCCGGATCGACCGTGTCACAGTCGCGCTTCAGCGCTTCGCCGTGGCTCTGGATCAGCAGTTCGACGGCCTCGCGGACCCGCTCGCCGAGCGACTCCGAGAGTTCGGACTGGCCCTTGCGGCTGTCACGGACTGCGCGCAGCAGGGGCGGATCGTCGCCTTCTTCTTCCGGCGTCCACAGGGCCGGCCGGATCAGGGTGAGCAGCGCGGTCAGGGCCGGCGAGGGCGCGCCCTCGGCAAACCACAGGTCGGCCTCCCATTCGCACCAGGCGTCGTAGTCGAGGCCGGCGAACAGCAGCCGCCACTGGCGTCCGTTCGTCACCAGGGCCAGGCGTTCGGGGCCGGCTCGCAGCCAGCCGAGCACGCGGCTCGTTTCGCGCCGGCCGCGGCCGATGCCGACGCGCTTGTCGTTCGTGACGAAGATGGGCAGGACGGCGCCGCCCGGACCCTGCCAGAGCTGGCGCGGGCGGACGCTCTCGCCGGTCAGGGCGCGGCGGCGCCACTCGGCCGGCACGCGGGCGCCCCGCAGCCATTGGCCGCTGTCGTGCCCGAAACCGCAGAGGCGTTCCAGCACGAAGGCGACGTAGTCCGGCGTGTCGCGTCGCTGGCTGTCCGGGTCGGCGTCGCGCAGCCGGTCGGAGCGCTGGCGGAGTTCGCTCTCGAGCCAGGCGTCGGGGGCGGGGAGGCGGGGGAGCGCGGCGATCTCACTCTGGCGCTGCGCGTCCAGCAGCAGGCCGCCGTGGCGCAAGTCGCTCCAGCCTGGAAGCTCCGGGCCGGCGCCGGCCTGCCGTTTGCCGGGCCGAAGGTTGCTCAAGGCAGCCGCACCTCGACCGTCGCGGGGAACGCCTGCGCTTCGCCCGCCAGAGCGTGGCGCTTCGGCAGCAGACGATCGACGATCCTCCGTCGCTCCCGCTCCAACTGGTCCCGCGCTTCCTCGTAGTGGCGGCGTCGCCGTTCGATCTCCCCCTCCTTCTCCGAGATCGAGTCTGCGATTCGCTCAAGGTCGCGGCGCTGGTCGAACAACCGGCCTTGTGTGAGCGAGCGGCGCAGCGTGTCGATCTCTCGTTGGAGCCGCTTGACGCTCTGCTGCTCGATCAGCCCGGAGACCTCGCCCTGCCGGCTTCGGTATCGCTCGTTCGCGTCCCGCAGGGCCGTGGCGCCGTCGGCGTGCAACTGCGCCTGGAGCGAGTCGGTGAGTTTCCGGGCGTGGCGGGCGACCGCGGCTTCGAGGTCGGCCTCGACGTGGAGGAAGATCTGGCGCGCCTGCTCCTGTTCGGCTGGCGTTGGAGACGCGGGTTGTGTGTCGTTCGGTCCGCTTGGCGTGCCGCGGGCGCTGTTCGCCAGGTTCCGGGCCGGCACGTGGGCCGGGGAGTCTTCCAGCGCGCCGCCGCGCACGGGCAGGGCGATCGTGCGCACCCAGTGGTGGAAGGTCTCGCGCAGCTCGTTGACCGCCAGTTCTTCTAGGCTGAGGAGGATCAGGGCGTCCATGCCGCGCGGTACGCCGCCTCGCCGGACGGTCCAGCGCGCCGCTTCGGCGGGGCCCGGCAGGCGGCGCAGGGTCAGGGTCCGCAGGGCGCGCTCGATCAGGGGATGAGCCAGGTGCAGCAGGGCGACCTCGGGCCGCGGCGAGAACACGTCCCGGCCGCCGCTCTTGCGCAGGAGGGACTTCGCGTCGAAGGCGAGGCGGCGGGCGGGGCCGATGACGCCGTCCCGTGAGGCCATCCGCAGGGACTCGTCGATCGTGTCGCGCCAGCCGGGGAGATCGGGGTGCAGGAGGCGCCAGAAACCGGCGCCGTTCGTTTCGCTGGCGGTGGCGTTTGGAACGCGGTCGAGCTGCGGCCGTCCGCCCGTCGCCGCCATGGCAGTTTCGAGGGTTTGCCTGAGTGCGGCCGGCTCGAAGTCGATCTCGCGTTCGAGTTGGCGGAGGAGGGCGCCGGGTGGTTTGGCGGCCGCGGCCGCGGGCGGGGTGTCGGCGCCTCGGGCGCCGGCGCTGCCGAAGAGGCCGGGGATTCCCTGATCGCGCGCCCGTTCCTGTTCCTGCATGAGCCCGTGTTTCAGCGCGAACTCGACTCTCGCCGGATCCTCGCCCTCGACCAGCAGCTTGTGCGCGGCGGTGTCGAACAGTTCGTTGACCGATCCCAGGTCCTCGCGGATCTCGTCCGCCTTGCCGATGACGTAGTGGAGGAACTTCAGGTCCGGGTCGTCGTTGCTCAGGAAATGGTGCACGGTCACGTCGCGGGCCTGGCCGTAGCGGTCGAGACGGCCGTTTCGCTGCTCCAGGCGCGACGGATTCCAAGGACAGTCGTAGTGCAGGAGGTAGCGGGCCTGCGGATGCAGGTTGAGCCCCTCCGAGGCGGCGTCGGTCGCCACCAGGATGCGCACGGCGGACCCGGGGTCGTTGAAGGCTTCGCGGACGCGTTCGCGGGCGTCGTCGTCCATGCCGTCCTGGCCGCCGGCGCCGAAAAGGGTGAGCACGCGGGGGGCGGCCTGGCCGCTCGGGTTGTATCGTGCGCGCAGCCGGCGTTCGAGGTAGTCCAGAGTCGTCTTGTACTCGGTGAAGACGACAAGCCGTTCGTCGTCGCGGAAGGCCGGCGCTTCGCCGGGTGTGGCCGGGAGAAGCAGAAGTCGCTCGATCAGTTCGTTGAGGGAGTCGAGTCGGGCGTCGCTGGTCGGGTCCCTTTCGACGGCGGGCGGGCCTTCGGCAGCGAAACCGAGGTCGTCCAGCGCGGCGTCGATGGCGGCCATCTCGCCCTCGACGGAGTCCGCAACGTTGCGCAGCCAGGCACCGACGACGCCAGCCGCCGTGCTGGTGCGCTGCTCGGTTTCGCGGTCGTCGGAGGTTTCCCGCTCGACGGAGCGCTTCGCCGCCGCGACGTCGCCGTCCGTCGCCGCGTCGGCGGCCTGCTCGGCGCGCGCGTAGCCGTCGCGCGTTCGGCGCCAGGAGTCGGCGAAGGCGGTCGGGCAAGAGAGCAGGCGTTTGCCCAGGATCTCGATGGCGAAGGTCCCCGCCCGCTCGCCGGCATGGCCGGACGCGATGGCGCGGCGCACGGCGATGCGGAAGCCGGCGAAGGCGGTGGAGAGGGCGGCCTCGCGCCGGTCGCGGTGGAGCAGGAGCGGCGCCGGTCTGTTCCGTCGACAGAACAGGGGCGAGGCATTCCCCTCGTTCAGTTCGCGCTTGAGTCGCCGGATGACAAGTTGGCGTGCGCGGCGCCGCTGAACGTTTGTCAGTTCGTCCGTCTGGCTGAACCGCACCGGGTCGAGGATCTCCAGCAGGCCGGTGAAGGAGCGGGTGTGACCGTTGTGCGGCGTCGCCGAGAGGAAGAGCCGGTGTTCGAAGGAAGGGGCGATCCGGCGCAGCATTTGGCACAGCTCGCTGTCGTCGCCGAACGGCGACGGCATCAGGTTGTGGCACTCGTCGACGATCAGTAGATCCCAGGGGAGATGAGGCGAGTCCTCGCCGGCGCGGCTGGCGGCCAGGAACTGCTCCTGGATGTCGGGCTGTCGCAGGTAGTGGTAGGAGGCGACGATGCGGCTGAACGAGCGCCAGGGATTCGCGTCGATGCCCAGTTCCCGTCGCAGGTTCTCG
Organism: Thermoanaerobaculia bacterium; assembly: GCA_965116955.1. Classification (GTDB taxonomy): domain Bacteria; phylum Acidobacteriota; class Thermoanaerobaculia; order Multivoradales; family Multivoraceae; genus Multivorans. The sequence continues at coordinate 2,321,082 of OZ220742.1, forward strand.
GTGCGTCCCCGGTCGACGATCTCGAACGGCAGCGCGAACTTGTCCTGGAGTTCGTCGCGCCACTGCAGGCGTAGCGCCGCCGGCACCAGGACGAGCACCCGCCGGATGCGACGGCGCAGCAGGAGTTCCTTGAGGATGAGCCCCGCCTCGACCGTCTTGCCGAGGCCGACGTCGTCGGCGATCAGAAGATTGACGCGCGGCATCCGTAGAGCCCGCCGAAGCGGTTCGAGCTGGTACTCCTCGACCCGGACCCCGCTGTGCAGGGGGCTCGACACCGGCTGGCGGTCTAGTGGACCTTCACCGTCCGGGTCGACGTAGGGCATGAGCGCGGTCCAGCGCGCGGCCCGCAGCAGGGCGTCGAAGTCCTCGGCCGGCATCGGCGAACTCTTGCGGACCCGCGGCAGCCGGGTCGGTTCGAGCAGCTCGCGACCCGGTTCGAGTTCCCAGAGGAGACGCTCGCTGTGCGGTGAGTCGTGGTCCTTGTACTCGACCTGCACCAGGTGCAGGCGGCCCGCGTCATCGCCGTGTGGACTGTCGTACGGCTCTACGGAAGCGACGATGCCTCGGCGGTTGCGGACCCGGGCGAGCATGCCGACTCGGGGGATGTCGGTGCTTGTGGCTGTCTGCTGCATTCCCCTCTTGCCGGCCCGATTCTCTGGTGTCTCCCACAGGCGGAGACTTGTCCGGTGTCAAGTTCTCTTGACGGATTCCGGGGAGTGTATGCGGGCTGGGGGACGATCGGAACTCCGAGGTTTCAGCCGGACCGAGACGACGCTCGTTGACGGGCGGAAGGTGCTCGCTGGGCTCGAACGTCCCGAGGAGGACTTCCCGAGATTGGGGTCCTCACTTCGTCTTGATGCCGCTGCGTCGTGAAACGCCGTTGAGGCGCCGCTCGAAGTAGCGCCGGAAGATCTCGTTCTCCGGGTACGACACGGGATCGGCCCAGACTGCGCCCAAACGACCCACCAGTCCGGCGATCCAGTCGGCTGCCTGGATGGTCTGGTAGCGATGGCTCTCCAAGTGAATGGGTGGCTCGATCAGGCGCCGTCTGGGGGATTGCCCGCCGAACATGGCGCGCGCCGCGTGAGTGATGAGGGTCGGCCGCAGAGCGTGCTGATCGAGAGCAAGCAGGAAGTTCGCTGGATGGGCGTCCGATGCGCAGAAGCCATCGATCCTCTTGATCGCTTCGCCGAACACGGCTGTGTACAGCCTCCGGGATATTGTGTTGCGCCGGCGCCAGTGTCTTCTCCATGCCGACGTAGAAGACAACGCCACCAAGGTCGTTCAGTTCCCTGAACATTCGATACGTGAAGTCTCTAAGGGCGCGGTACTTCTGGACGTTCTTGACGGTGTAGAGACTGGACCCCTTCTTCTCCCAGACCGCGGGCTGCTTGCGGGCTCTCTGGATTTCGAAGTCGAGTAGCTCGCACTTGCGCTTGAAGAACCACGTTGCGAACCACCTCACCTGGTCTGCCGGCAGGACGTAGCCGGCAAGGCCGAACACCGGGCTCGTGCGGTGCTTCGGATCAGCACGGCTCACGAACGGGCCAACGTGGCCGAACTCGTCCAAGTACGCTATGTAGGTTCTCGTCATCTGGGCGGTCCGTGTAGGCCAGAAACACGAAGACCCACGCCGCAGCGTGGGTCTCGGAACGAGAGCATGAAGGGTTGCGGAACCCTCCCGGCGTCTCGGCCGAGAGGCTACAGCCGAGCTGGGCTGACCGTCAAGGGGTTGACCGCCTTTCCGGTGACCTGGAGATACAGCGCGTCGGGGCATAGCTCCACGTCGTCGCCCCACACGACGGAGCCGTGCTCGGCCACACGAACCGCGTCGAAGATGTCCGCGGCGTCCCAGGCACGGAAAACGCCCTTCCCAGCGAGGGGCGAGAGGTCGACGACTCCCTCGGCACCGTCCGAGAAGCGGAGCCAGAGCTTGAATCCCTTGCGCGGTTGGACTTCGATTGGTCGGGTCATCGCTTGATCGAAGTGATCCTATCCCTCGTGTTCCCGCCGTCCGACTCCGACGTCTCAGCCGTCCAACTCCGGGACTTCCCCTGTCTCGACTCCGAGATTCCCGATAACCCGCGGCCGCCGGCCGAACACCGCCGCACCCACGATCAGCATCGCCGCCGCCGCGTAGGGCAGCGCCAGCAGGCGGATCACCACCGGGACGTGCGCCATCGTGTGGGCGGAGAAGACGACGTACCACACCGGCAGGCACCAGCCGGCGGCGAGGATGCCGAGCCAGCGCCAGGGCTCTTCCAGGGAACGGCGCTTCCTCAGCACGAAGACGGTGCCGGCAATCAGCGTCAGCGCCGCGCCGCCGATCAGGATGAGGGCGATCGCGGTCGAACCGAAGCCGACGGTGCCGAGGTTGTCTCCGACCCGTTCGATGAACCTCTCCATCGTGGGCCGGGAGGCGTAGAAGGGGTCGATGTCCGGGTGGATCGAGCCGCGGGGCGCTCCGTAGAGCCGGTGCGTGAGCTGGTCCCAGAACTTGAACAGCACCGGCTCCTGGAACACGAATTCGGCGATGACGACGCGGAGCAGGAAGACGGCGCTCAGGCAGCCGACGTAGGCGCCGCCGCAGCGCAGGTAGAGGGCGCGCCACCAGCCGCGCGCGACGGCTACCGTGGCGTGGACCGGGGGCGGCGCCGTGGCGAGCGCGAGGAGCACGCAGACCAGGCCGATCAGGGCGCTGCCGAAGAGGAGCTCGTGGTAGGCGATCGCGGCGCCGAATCCGGCGAAGAGGAGGACCTGGCGTCCCGGCTTCCAGTTGGCGATCCCCAGCACCGGCACCGCGATGAGCAGGGCGAGAGTCAGCACGTTCGAGGCGCCGGTGGTGAAGCTCTCCGCGCGACGATCCAGGTCGAGGAATAAGAGCAGGCAGAGGAAGAGCGCGGCGAGGGCGCTCGCCTGGAAGAGCTTCTCGCGCCATCGCTTCGAGTCGCCGGCGCCCTCGTGGGAATCGCCCTCGGGCTCTCGCCTGATGAAGAGAAGGACCGTGCGCGCCAGGGCGGCGAAGAACCCGAGCCCGAGCAGGCCGAACGTCAGCACCCGGAGCGTTCGCCGCAGGCCGTCGACGCCGAGCGGCGGCAGCAACCACTGCAGCATCACCCGCTGGCCGGCCCAGTACTGGTGGTAGAAGACGGTCAGGTAGTCCGAGTCGTCGACGGCGCCCTGGCTCAGGCGCTGCTCGAGGGCGTCGCAAGGGCGCTGGGGCCGGGTGTAGCGGTAGACGCGCCGGGGTGAGACGGTCCGTTCGATCATCGTTCCGCCGCGGTCGAGCGTCATCAGGCTCAGCAGGCAGTCGTTGAAGCGCTCGGCGGAGTCCTCGAGCGTGCGCTCCGGGTGCTCGAGCGATGCCCGGAGGGCGTCGGCGACGGGCTCCGGGTCGCCGCCGACCGTGAGCCAGTTGAGGGCCAGGAAGAGGGCCGTGGCGGCGACCGTCACCGCGGCCACCAGGACGGCGGCCCGCAGCCCGCCGAGGCGACGCTCACCGGCCGCCGCGGCAGGCATCCAGAGCAGCGTTCGCAGGATGCGGAAACCGTCCCGAAAAGCGTGCAGTTTGCTCCGCGACCCTTGCGGGCGCGCGAAGTAGGGACACTCGATCTCGTCCCAGGCCATGCCGGCCGAGGCGGCGAACAGGGTCATCTCGGTCTCGACCTCGAAGCCGTCCGAGCGGGCGGGGAAGGCGTCGACGAACCTGCGGGAAAAGGCCCGGTAGCCGGAGAGCAGGTCCCGCACCGTTCGGTGGCAGCGCCACCAGGCGAGAAGGCTGAACAGCCGGTTGCCGAGGCGCCGGACCGGCGTGTAGGCGCCGGGCTCCGTGCTCCGCCGGACCGCCACGACCATGTCCAGATAGCGCCCGGCCAGGGTGGAGACGAGACGCTCCGCGCTGCGGGCGTCGTAGGTGCCGTCGCCGTCGGCGATCAGGTAGACGTCGGCGTCCACCTCCCGAAACAGGCGGCGTACGGCCCGGCCCTTGCCGCGCCGTTCCTCGACGATCACCTCCGCGCCGGCTTTCCGAGCGGTTTCGGCGGTCAGGTCATCGGAGCCGTTGTCGCAGACGTAGATCGAGGCCTCAGGCAGCGCGACCCGGAACTGGGACACCACGCTGCCGATCGTCGCTTCCTCGTTGAGGCACGGCAGCAGGACCGCTACGCGCCCGGCGGGCCTCGTCGCCGGTAGCTCGGTGCTGGATGGTGCGGGGCTCACATTGCGCTAGTCGGATGCCGGCCCGAGCGCGAACAGGTGCTCGCTGGCGCGGATGTACAGCCGGTCGCCGACGATCGCCGGGGTCGCCCAGACCGACTCGCCGACTGAGAAGCTGCCGAGCACCTCGTGCTCCCGGCCGGCCCGGAAGAGCGCCGCGTCGCCGTCCGTGTTGACCATCAGGATGCGCCCGCCGCCGCCGACCATCGAGGCGGAGTAGCGGCCGCGGATGGGCAGCCGGCCGCCCTCGTAGACGACCTCCCCGGTGCGTGCGTCGAGGCAGGTGATGACGCCGCCGTCGTTGGTCAAGTAGAGGAGACCGTCGTAGAGCAGGTTGGAGGGCACGTAGCCGGTGCCCTTGCGGTAGGTCCAGGCCCGCGCCTTGTCGCTGCCGGTCAGGTCGCCGCGGCTGTCGAGCCGGATCGCGAAAGCGATCTTGCCCGGATAGCCGGACGTGAACACGGCCAGGTCGCCGACCGTCATCGGGATGTGGATCGCGTTGTTCTGAAGGCCGGTGGCCCGCCAGAGCTCGCTGCCGTCCGCCGGGTCGTAGGCGATGACGTACTCGTAGCCGCTGGTCAGCAACTGCTCCTGCCCGTCGTGCTCCACCAGGACGGGCGTTGCCCAGCTCGCCTGCACCGGCCGGTCGTGCTTCCAGACCTCCTCGCCGGTCAGCGCGTCCAGTGCGACGATGAAGGAGTCGTCGCCGCTGTCCTCGTCGGCCAGGATGATGAGCAGGCCGTCGTGCAACACGGGCGACGTGCCGACGCCGAGCCCGACCGTCTTGATGTCGCCGATGTCGCGCTCCCACACCGGCTCGCCGTCGACCGTGTACGCGTACACGCCCTCGGAACCGAAGTAGGCGTAGACCCGCTCACCGTCGGTGACCGGCGTGGGCGAGGCGTAGGACGACGCGGAGTGGCGGTCGTCGTAGACGCGTCCGGCGTAGGCCGTGTGGGACCAGAGCAGGTCGCCCTGTTGGGCGTCCAGGGCGATCACCTTCATCGTGTGGTGGCGGTTGCCGTCGACCGCCTGCGGGTGTTTGAAGGGCTCACCGCCGAACGTGTGCTCGGGCGGCCCGGCTCCGGGAATCACGTCGCCGACGATCGCGGTGGTCAGGAACACCTTGCCGTCCGAGACCACGGGCGACGAGTGGCCTCGGCCCTCGATCTTCGCCTTCCAGAGCAGGTGACGCTCAAGGTCGAGGTCGGCGGCCGGTCCGGGACCGGTCCGGGCGACGCCGCTGCCGTCGGCGCCGCGGAAGCCGGGCCAGTCATTGGCGTCGTTGGATTCGGCCGCAATCGCGGGCGCTGCCGCGAAAGTTGCGGCGAGGAGGAGGCGGAGGCTCTTCGACACGGGGTTCTCCTGAAGGCTATGGCGTCTTGATCGGGTCGGCGGGGCGGCCGGGCAGTGTCCGCGGATCTTCCGCCAGCTTCTCGAGCAGGAGCTCGACGGCTTTCGCGAGTTGCGGGTCCCGGCCCTCGAGGATGTCCCGGGGCAGGTTGGTGACCTCGATGTCCGGGTCGACGCCGTAGCCCTCGATCACCCAGTTGCCCTCGGGATCGGCGGATCCGGCCTCGGGCACGTTGACGGAGCCGCCGTCGATCAGCGGCGCCCGGCCGTAGATGCCGACGACGCCGCCCCAGCTTCGCTTGCCGACGATGGGGCCTAAGCCCGCGCGGCGGAATTGGTACGCGAACTGGTCGCCGTCCGAGGCCGTGTCTTCGTCGATCACGCAGACGAGGTGGCCGTGGAAGACGCCGCCGGGAGAGGTGTCGACGGAGTCCCGGTTGCGCTCGAAGTCGAGCATCAGCGTCTCGCGACGCAACCGCTCGATGATCATCGGCGACACGTTGCCGCCGCCGTTCGAGCGGACGTCGACGACCATGGCGTCCTTGCGGACCTGGCCGTAGTACCACTTGATCCACTCCCGGATGCCGCTCGCCGACATGTCGGGAATGTGGAGGTAGCCGATCCGGCCGCCGCCGAGTTCCTCGACGATCCCGCGGCTCCGTTCGGTCCAGGCGAGGTAGATCAGCGCGTCCTCGCTCGCGATCGGATCGACGAGGACGTTCCTCGCCTCGCCGCGGTCGGGGCTCCCACCGACGGTCAGTTCCAGCGGTCCCCGCCCGGCCTCGCGCAGGAGCTGGAACGGGTTGGTGTCCGGGGTCAGCTCGCGGCCCTGGATCGCGAACAGGTAGTCGCCCGCATCGATGCCGACGCCGATCTCGGTGAGCGGCGAGCGGTAGCGGGGCTCCTCGTTCTGGCCCTCGAAGATACGGGCGATCCGGTAGCGGCCGGCGTCCTCGTCGATCTCGAAGCGGGCGCCGAGCAGTGCGGCGCGTGGCCGGTCCGGCGCCTCGTAGTCGCCGCCGCTGACGTAGGCGTGCGACACGTTGAGCTCGGCGACCATCTCGCTCATCAGGTAGTTCAGGTCGCTGCGGTGGCCGACGTGGGCGAGCAGCGGGCGGTACTGCTCGCGCAGCGCCTCCCAGTCGTAGCCGTGCATGTTCGGCGCGTAGAAGAAGTCCCGGAACCGCCGCCACACCTCGTCGAAGATCTGGCCCCACTCCTCGGCCGGCACCCGGTCGACGGACAGGCCGGCCAGCGACAGGGTCTTCGCCTCGCCGCCGCCGACGTCGAGGAGCCGGAAGGCGCGGCCCTCGCGCACGAGGAGCTTCCTGCCGTCGCCTGAAAGGACGAGACCGCCGATGCCCCTGGCCAGGCTCTTGCTCTCGCGCCCGTTCAGGTCGTACGAGAAGACCTCCGTCTGGACGTCGGACGAGCGGCCGAGATAGCCGGCGCCGCCGCGTACGTAGAGAACCTTGCCGGCCGCGGCGCCGAGGCCGATGTAGTTGTCCGCTTCGAGCGGAAAGCGGGCGACACGCTGCGCCAGGCCGTCGACGTCGATCCGGTCACGGTCTTCGTGGTCGTCGTCGCCGTCGTCGCTGTCCCCGTCCTCGTCCGTGTCGTGCTCCTCGCCGTCGTCGCCATCCTCCTCGCCGTTCGCGTCGCCGTCCTCGTCGTCTTCCTCGATCTCGACCTCGTCGCTCCGCGGCGGGAAGGGATGCGCCGTGTCCTCGCGCAGCGCGAGCGCGTAGATGTAGGTCTCGCGGTCGGCGGCGTAGTTGTACTCGAAACTGCCGATCTGGGGCTGGAACTGCCGGTCGGAGAGGAAGTAGAGGTAGTCGCCGCCCGGGTCGAAGACGGGGAAGAAGTCGTTCCACATCTCGGACGTCACGCGGGTGAGCGTCCGGCTCTCGACCTCGAAGAGGTGGATGGAGCCGAACGTGTTCTCGTCGCCGAGCTCGACCGCCAGGTAGTCCCCGTTCGGCGACCAGTCGTAGCTCGTGCCGAAGGGCCGGGAGTCGTCGGCGACCTCGATGATCTCCCGTGGCCCGGTCGCCGCGTCGTCGCCGCTCCGGTCGCTGGCGTCGACGATGCCGAGCCGGCCCTCCTGGTCGATGAAGGCGATCCGGTCGCTGCCGGGGGCCCACAGCAGGTTGTTGTAGTGGCGTCCGACGCTGCCCTCGGTGAGTTGCACGGGTTCGCCGTTGCCGTCCTGGTCGACCACCCAGATCTCGGTCTCGCCGCTGCGATCGGAGGTAAAGGCGATTCGCCGCCCGTCGGGCGACCAGGCGGGGTCGCGGTCGTTGGCGCCGGAGCTGTGGGTCAGGTTGCGGGTCGGTCCGTGCTCGATCGGCACGCTGAAGATGTCGCCGCGGGCGGAGAAGGCGGCCCGCTTCGCCTTCGGGCTGAGGGAGTAGCCGGAGACCCGGTTCGCCGCCGAGACGCGGCCCGGCCGGCGGGCGAGCTGGTCGGTGGGCACGTGAATCGGAACCGGACGAGCGCTGCCGGACGCGATGTCGAAGACCTCGAGCGAGCCGGCCTTCTCGTAGACGATGCGCCCGTTCGCCTTGTCGGCGCTGGGCCAGCGCACGTCCCACCGGTCCTCGTCGGTGAGCTGCTCGATGTCGCCGGATGCCGTGTCGTAGGCGTAGAGGTTCAGTGTGCCGTCGCGGTCGGACGAGAAGTAGATCGTGTCGCCGATCCACATCGGGTCGCGGTCGGAGCGCTTGTGGTTCGTGACCTGGATCGACTCCAGGCTGTCGATGTCGAGGATCCAGAGGTCCTGCGCCCAGCCGCCCTCGTAGCGCTTCCAGTGGCGGAAGTCCCGGGTCACCGGCGAGTACACGACGCGCTTGCCGTCGGGCGAGAGATCGCCGCCGCCCGACTCGGGCATCGGCAGCGCCCGCGGCAGGCCGCCCGAGACGTCGACCAGGAACAGCTTCGTGTCGCCCAGGTCCCAGCCGTCGCGAAGTGACCGGAACAGCACCGACTTGCCGTCCGGCGACCAGCCGTAGACCTGGTAGTCGTAGCCCCAGCGCGGCGCCAGCGGCCCGGCGGCCGGGTAGAAGGTCAGTTGCCGGGGCGCGCCGCCGGCCGCCGGCACGACGTAGACCTGCTCGTCGCCGTCGTACTGGCCGGTGAAGGCGATCCACTGGCCGTCGGGCGAGAACCTGGCGAACAGCTCCAGGCCCGGGTGCGACGTGAGCCGGTTCGCCGTGCCGCCGGAGGCAGACGCGAGCCAGATGTCGCCGGCGTAGGTGAAGGCGATCCGGTCGCCCGAGAGGTCGGGGAAGCGCAGGAGCCTGGTCGGCTCGCCGGTCTGGGCGAGGCCTGGCGTCGGTAGCGTGGCGAGCGCGAGCAGAGCGACGCCGCATCGCATCGTGTTCTGGATCTGACGGGTGACGGTCATGGGAACCTCCGGTCGCGGCGCGTCGTTCCGGGGCGAGCAGCGCCGCGGCATTGTCTCACGTTCGAGGCGGGCGTTTCGGGGCTCGATGCTTCGGGTAAGCTGCCGCCGCTTCGCCCAGCCGAAGTACGGGACTTGGCGGGGCGGGTTGCACGAACGGACGACAGCGCGCCGGCTACCGGCCGGCCCGGGAGACGGCAGCATGAGTGGGATCGAGATCACCGGACCGCGCGACTTCGAGGCGGCTGAACACATTCTGACCCCGGAGGCGCTGGAGTTCACGGCGGAACTCTGCCGTCGGTTCGAGGAGCGGCGTACCGCGCTTCTTCAGGACCGGGTGGAACGCCACGCCCGCATCCAGGCCGGCGAGGATCCGACGTTTCCGCCCGAGACACAGGCAGTCCGGGACGGCGACTGGAAGGTGGCGCCGACGCCCGCGGACCTGAACTGCCGCTGGGCGGAGATCACGGGGCCGGTCGACCGCAAGATGATGATCAACGCGCTGAACTCCGGCGCCAAGGTGTTCATGGCCGACATCGAGGACGCGCTCAGCCCGAGCTGGCGCAACGTGATCGAGGGCCAGCAGAACCTGTACGACGCGGTGCGGCGCCAGCTCGAGTTCACGAACCCGGGCAACGGCAAGGAGTACCGGCTGAAGGACGAGATCGCGACCCTGCTGGTGCGTCCGCGCGGCTGGCACCTGGTCGAGAAGAACGCGTTGATCGACGGCAACCCGGTTTCGGCCGGCGTCTTCGACTTCGGGCTCTACTTTTTCCACAACGCCCGGGAGGCGCTCAGCCGCGGCAGCGGGCCGTACTTCTACCTGCCGAAGCTGGAGAACCGCCACGAAGCGCGGCTCTGGAACGACATCTTCATCGCCGCCCAGGACGCGCTCGGCGTGCCGCAGGGCAGCGTCCGTGCCACGGTGCTGATCGAGACGATCCTCGCCGCCTTCGAGATGGAGGAGATCCTCTACGAGCTGCGCGACCACTCGGCCGGGCTGAACGCCGGCCGCTGGGACTACATCTTCAGCGCGATCAAGAAGTTCGCTTTCCGGGAAGACCTCGTGCTGCCGGACCGCGGGCAGATCACGATGACCGTCCCCTTCATGCGCTCCTACACCGAGCTCCTGGTCCGCACCTGCCACAGCCGCGGCGCGCACGCGATCGGCGGCATGGCGGCCTTCATCCCCAGCCGGCGCGACCCGGAGGTCAACGCGACGGCGCTCAGCGCGGTCCGCGCCGACAAGGAGCGCGAGGCCGGCGACGGCTTCGACGGCAGTTGGGTCGCCCATCCGGATCTCGTGCCGATCGCCCTGGAGGTCTTCAGCACGAAGATGGACGGCCGTCCGAACCAGAAGGAACGCCTGCGCGAGGATGTCTCCATCGAGCCGGGCAGCCTGATCGATCTTGGCGTCCCGGGCGGTTCGTTGACCGAACAGGGCCTGCGCAACAACGTCTCCGTCGGGCTCCAGTACCTGAACTCCTGGCTCAACGGTAATGGCGCGGCGGCGATCAACAACCTGATGGAAGACGCGGCGACCGCCGAGATCGCCCGCGCCCAGCTCTGGCAGTGGGTCCACCGCAACGCCCGGATGGACAACGGCAAGCAGGTCACGGCCGAGCTCTACGAGCAGGTGCGCGACGAGGAGCTGAGCCAGCTCGGCGGCCGCGACGCGAGCCGCTACGGCCTCGCCGTGGAGCTGCTGGACGACCTGGTGCTCGGCTCCGAGTTCCAGGAGTTCCTGACCCTGCAGGCGTACCAGCACATCTAGGGCGACGTCGCCGCTGCGCTACGCTCGCGGCGATGCAGCACGCGATCGAACTGGACGCGCTGCGAACGGAAGTCGGCGCCGCCGCCGAACCGATGGCCGAAGCGGTTTCGGCGTGCGTTCACTGCGGTTTCTGCCTGCCGGCGTGCCCGACCTACATCGAACTGGGCGAGGAGATGGACTCGCCGCGCGGGCGCATCGTGCTGATGAAGGAGGTCCTCGAGGGCGGCCTCGCCCTGGAGGAGGCGCTGGGTCACATCGATCCGTGCCTGGGTTGCATGTCCTGCGTGACCGCGTGCCCCTCGGGCGTCGAGTACGGCGAGCTGCTGATGCCCTTCCGCGAGCTCGCCGAGGCCGGCCGCAACCGCTCGTGGCTCGACCGCTTCTGGCGCGGACTGATGCTCGACACGCTGGCGAGCCCCGGTCGGCTGCGCTGGATGCTGCGGTTCGGCCGGTTGGCGGCGCCGATTCGGAAACTCCTGCCGGCGCGGCTGGCGGCGCCTCTCAGTTTGTTGCCCCAACTGCCTGACCGCGCGGAGGTCGAGTTCGGCACGTTCCCGGCGGTGGGCGAGCGGCGCGCCCGGGTGGCGCTCCTCGCCGGTTGCGCCCAGCAGGTACTCGCGCCCCGCATCCACCGGGCGACGATCGAGGTGCTGACGCGCTCCGGCGTCGAGGTCGTCGTCCCCCGAGAGGAGGCCTGCTGCGGCTCCCTGGCCTTTCACGCCGGCGACGCTTCGCGCGCGCGGGCTGCGGCCGGCTCACTTCTCCGTGTACTGGGGCCCGCGGGCCTCCTGCCGGACGTCGACGCGGTGCTCACCAACGCCGCCGGTTGCGGTTCCGGCCTCAAGGAGTATGGACTCCTGTTCGCCGGCCGTCCCGAAGAGGAGACTGCGCGGGCCCTGGCAGCGAAGGTACGGGACGTCTCCACCTTTCTCGCCGCGCTCGATACGCCGACACCGGCCCCGCTGGCACGACCCCTCCGGGTCGTCTACCACGACGCCTGCCACCTCGCTCACGCGCAGAAGGAACGGGCCGCGCCGCGTCGATTGCTGGCCCAGGTCCGGGGCGTGACCCTGGTCGAGCCGCGCGACTGGCAGATCTGCTGCGGTTCGGCCGGCATCTACAACCTGGAGGAGCCGGAGCTCGCGGCGCGGCTGGGACGGAGGAAGGCGGAAGCGCTGCTCGAAGGCGAACCGGACGTGATCGCGACCGGCAACATCGGCTGCCTCACCCAGATCGAGAGCCACCTGCGACGCCTGGATAGCGCGGTCCCGGTGCGGCACACGATGGAGATCCTGGCCTCGGCCTACGGCGCCGGCTGACGGAGTATCCGCAAGCCGGTTGCGCGTACAGACAGGGGCCTCCGCGTCGGTTATCCTGCGCGCGGCCTTGACTCCCTCTTTTTCGTCACCGACCAGGTCCTGGACTGAATGAGTACAACGACCCGCATCGGCATCATGGGCTTCGGTCTTCTCGGCCGCAGCCTGTTTCGCCTCTCCCTGGACCGCCCCGAGATCGAGATCGGGGCCGTGGCCGAAACCGCCGACCCGGAGATGCTGCGCTACCTGCTGCAGTTCTCGACCCTGCCGTGGCGATACGACGGCGACGTCGCGCTGGACGACGGCAGCCTGAGCGTCAACGGCTTCAGCGCTCCGGTCGTTCGCGCCGGGGCCGCCGGGGAGGCGCCCTGGGGCGACCTGGGCGTGACCACGGTCGTCGACTTCCGGGACACTCAGCCGACGCGAAGCGAACTCGAGGGGCATCTGGCGGCCGGCGCCGAGCGGGTCGTCCTCTGCGCGCCTCCCGGTGGCGAGCTGGACCGGACGGTGGTTGTCGGCCTGAACGAGGACCGGATCGAGCCGTCCGACCGGATCGTGTCCGCCGGCTCGTTCACCGCGCACTGCGCGGGGCCTTTGCTGCGCATCCTCGATGGGGCCTTCGGCGTCGAGCAGGCGTTCGTCAGCTCCGTCCGCGCCTATGGGGCCGGTTCAAGGCTGGCCGACGTGCCGGCGCCGGAGCCGCGGAAGGGCCGGGCCGCGGGCGAGAACATCATTCCCGCCGCGACCGGAGCGGCCGAAGAACTGGCGACCGTGCTGTCCGAGCTGGACGGCAAGCTCTCGGCCTCGGCCATGGACGTGCCGGTGTCGAACGGCTCCGTCGTCGATCTGGTGTGCTGGCACCGCGACGGGGTGACGGTCGACGCGGTGAACGATGCGGTGGCGGCTGCCGCCGGCGGCGAATGGAACGGCCGGCTGCGCTTCGAACGGGAGGCGATCGTCTCCGCGGACACCGTGGGCAGCCAGGCGACCTGCATCTTCGACTCGCAGGCGACGATGACGCTGGGCGATCACGTGTCGAAGACGATCGCCTGGTTCGACAACGGCTGGGGCTATCTGCACCGGCTCCTGGAGCTTGTCGCCGCGCTTGAAGAAGCGGCTGGCGCGGAAGGAGGCGCCTCATGATCCGCGTCGGCATCAACGGTTTCGGTCGGATCGGCCGCAGCGTGTTCCGCATCCTCGCCGGCCGGCCGGATGTCGACGTCGTCGGCATCAACGACCTCTTCGACGCGGACCGGCTGGCCTACCTGTTGCGTTACGACACGGTGCAGGGCGTCTTCGGCCAGAAGGTCGAGGTGACCGACAACGGCCTGCGGGTCGGCGGCCGGGACATCCGACTTTCGGCCGAGCGGGATCCGTCCAGGCTGCCCTGGAACGATCTCGGCGTCGATATCGCGGTCGAGTCCACCGGCGTGTTCCGGACGCGCGCGCAGGTGGCGCAACATCTCGAGGCCGGCGCTCCGCGCGTCGTGCTCACGGTGCCAGCCAAGGACGAGATCGACGCCATGATCGTGCTCGGCGTCAACGACGGGGATCTCGGTCCGGAGCATCGGGTGGTTTCGAACGCCTCCTGCACGACGAATTGCCTGGCGCCCCTGGCCAAGACCCTCGACGACGCCTTCGGCTTCGAGGAGGGCTTCATCACCACCGTCCACGCCTACACGAACGGCCAGCGCCTGGTCGACTCTCCGCACAGCGACCCGCGCCGCAGCCGCTCGGCGACCGCCAACATCATCCCGACCACGACCGGCGCCGCGCGCGCCGTCGGCAAGGTGCTGCCGCACCTGAACGGAAAGCTCGACGGCATGGCGATGCGGGTGCCGGTGGCGGACGGATCGATCGTCGACCTGACCTGCCGGCTGCGCGAGGCCCCGAGCGCCGGCGACGTCAACGCGTCGGCGTCGACTGCAGCGGAGTCGAACCTGGCCGGCATCCTCCAGTACTCGGAAGATCCCCTGGTCTCGAGCGACATTCTCGGCAATCCCCACTCGTCGATCTTCGACGCGCCCCTGACCCGGGTCAGTCCCGCGGATGGCGGCGGCGTGTACGCCCGCGTCGTGTCGTGGTATGACAACGAGTGGGGCTACTCGAACCGCGTCGCGGACCTGATCGAGCGGTTGGCGCAGTTCGAGTCCTGAGCCGGCAGAACAGGAGATCTGGATCGTGCAGCGTCGAGCCAAAATCGTCGCCACGATCGGGCCGGCGAGTGCGAGCGAGAAGACCCTCGCGCGCCTGATCCGGGCCGGCGTCAACGTCGTCCGGTTGAATCAGTCGCACGGCACCAGGGAAGAGCACCGGCGTCTGATTCGCCTGGTGCGGGAGGTCAGCGGGGAGGCCGGTCGGTCGGTCGGCGTGATGGTCGACCTGATGGGGCCCCGCCACCGGCTCGATCACTTCGAGGGCGCGCGGGTCCTGAGGGAGGGCGAGGTGGTCAGCCTGGGCGCGAGCGCGGAGGCGGATCTGCCTCTGGACCGGGACATGGTCAGGCACGTCGAGCCCGGCGAGCAGATCCTCATCGACGACGGCCGCGTGCAGTTGGAGGTGCGCTCCAAGGACGAGGAGAGGATCGAGGCGGAGGTCATCGTCGGCGGCGCCGTTTCGAGCCGCAAGGGTGTCAATCTGCCCGACAGTCGCTTGCCGTTCCGCATCTCGGAGAAGGACCTGAACGACATCCGGATGGCGGTCGAGGAGGACGCCGACTTTCTCGCGGCGAGCTACATTGGTACGCCGGCGGACGTCGTCCAGGTGCGGGAAGCCTCGATCGAGGCGGGCCGGCCGCTGCAGATCATCGCCAAGCTCGAGCGCCGGCGGGCGCTCGACCACCTGGACGAGATCGTCCTCGAGTCCGACGGAGTGATGGTGGCGCGTGGCGATCTGGGCGTCGAGATTCCACTGCACCAGGTTCCCGTGGTGCAGAAGCGGATCATCGAGAGCGGTTGGCGGCACGCCCGTCCGGTGATCGTCGCGACCCAGATGCTGGAGTCGATGATCGAGCATCCGCGTCCGACCCGGGCCGAGTCCTCGGACGTGGCGAACGCCGTCTTCGACGGCGCCGACGCGATGATGCTCTCCGGCGAGAGCGCGGCCGGCCGTTATCCGCTGGAGGCGGTGCAGACGATGCACCGCATCATCACCGAGTCGGAGCGGTACAACCTCTCCAAGCACGCCTCCCAGCCGGTCGGCTTCCATACGATGGAGGTCGGCCCCTACGACATCGAACCGCCGCATCGCCCGGGCACACTGGAGATTCCGGAGACGGTCTCCGCCGCGGCGATCCTGTCGGCGCGCCACCTGACCGCGCAGGGCATCGTCGTCCTCAGCCAGGGCGGTTTCACGGCTCGCCAGGTCGCCTGCCGCCGGCCCTCGACGCCGGTCTTCGCGTTCACGCGCGAATCGCGGTCGATGCGCGAACTCCAGCTCGTCTGGGGCGTTCACTCCGTGAAGATGGACCAGGAGGTCTACCACCACGACGAGGTCGTGGCCATGGTCGACCGACAACTCCTGGTCGGCAATCTGGCGCTGCCCGGCGACACGATCGTGCTGCTGATGGGCGACCCGATCCAGGACCGGCCACCGACGAACCTGATGCGGATTCACCGCGTACGGCCGCAGTAGCCGGCGGCCGCTCCGCTACGATCGGCCGCCATGACCGACAGCGACCTCCACGTATCCATCGAGAACGACTACGCCTTCCTCCGCGACCCGGTCCGCCGCATCTGCGAGCAGTTCCCGGGTGAGTACTGGCGGCGGCTCGACGCCGCCGCGGAGTACCCGACGGAGTTCGTGCAGGCGCTGACCGAGCACGAGTATCTCGGCTGTCTGATTCCCGAGGAGTACGGCGGCTCCGGCCTGCCGCTGCGCGCCGCCTGCGTGGTGCTCGAGACGATCCACTCGAGCGGCTGCAACGCCGCGGCCTGCCACGCCCAGATGTACACGATGGGCACGGTGCTCCGGCACGGCAGCGACGAGCAGAAGCAGCAGTACCTGCCGAAGATCGCCAGCGGTGAACTGCGGCTGCAGGCGTTCGGCGTCACCGAGCCGGTGACGGGTTCCGACACCACACAGCTCAGGACCACCGCGGTCCGTGACGGCGACAGCTACGTCGTCAACGGCCAGAAGATCTGGACCAGCCGCGCGCTGCACTCGGACCTGATGATTCTGCTCGCCCGCACGACGCCGGCGGACCAGGTGGAGAAGCGCTCACGGGGCCTGTCCGTGTTCCTCGTCGACCTCCGTGAGGCCCGCGGCAACGGCCTGGAGATCCAGCCGATCGACACGATGATCAACCACGGCACGACCCAGGTCTTCTTCGACAACCTGCGCATCCCGGCCAGCAGCCGGATCGGCGAGGAGGGCCATGGCTTCCGGTACATCCTGAGCGGCATGAACGCGGAGCGCATCCTGCTCGCCTCCGAGGCGATCGGCGACGCCCGCTACTTCATCCGCCGCGCGGTCGAGTACGCCAACGAACGCGAGGTCTTCGGAAGGCCCATCGGCCAGAACCAGGGCATCCAGTTCCCGATCGCCCGCGCCCACGCCGAAACCGACGCCGCCGAGATGATCGTCCGCAAGGCCGCCGCCCTCTACGACGCCGGCCGTGAATGCGGCGCCGAAGCGAACAGCGCCAAACTCCTCGCCTCCGAAGCCGCCTGGAACGCCGGCGACACCTGCTTCCAGACCTTCGGCGGCTTCGCCTTCGCCACCGAATACGACATCGAACGCAAGTGGCGCGAGTGCCGCCTGTTCCAGACGGCGCCCATCTCGACGAACCTCGTGCTCACGTACCTGGCCCAGCACGTCCTCGGACTGCCGCGCAGCTACTGAGGCCGGAACGGCCGTCGGAGGCGCTGCACCCGCCTGCGCAGGGTCCGAAGGGGAGGGTCCCAGCGGACGCTCGCGCTCTCTTGGTGAATGGGGGTTCAGCGCTCGCTTCGGTCGGCTGCGCTTCGGTTGGGTGTTGGTTGATGAGGGGGCGTCGGGCGTCGCTTGCCTCCAGCCCGCTGGGACCCTCCCCTTCGGACCCTGCGCAGGCTGGAGGGCGTCGGAGACCGGCTCCTTACACCGGTCCCGCGATTCAGCCGAGTCGGGTGAGGTTCTCGTCGCATTCCGCTACGCCAGCCGCGATGTGAACGGTAGCGTAGAGCGTCTTCGCACGCTGCCACAGGTGCCGGGCTTCGTCGGTCTCGCCGAGAGCTTCCTTGAGGATCGCCATCGGTCGGATGGCGTTCGCGTAGTCGACGGGCGGGGGATCGGGGTGCTCGGCGTAGAGGGGCAGGGCCTCGTCGTAGCAGGCCTCGGCCTCGGGGAATCGCCCGGCGGCGCGATGGGCGTCTCCAACGTGACGGATCGCATGAGCCAACAGAAGCCGATCGCCGGTCCGGCGCGCGGCGGCGACGGCTTCCTCGTAGCGGGCGACCGCGATGTCGTTGCGGCCGGCATCCTGTTCCGCATGCCCGAGCCGCCGAAGGGCGGTCGTCAACTCGCGGTCGGCACCGGCCTCACGGCACAACGCCACCGCTTCGGTGAGCTTCTCTCGAACGAGCCGCGCAGTCTCTTCGTCTTCGACCGCGTTGGCAGTCAACGAGGAGGCAGTCGCACGCAACCTCCAGGCCGCGTTCGAGAGATCGCGAGCCAGGTTTAGCCGGGAACGCCGAGAGGATTCACTCATTCCAGCGGTGAGCGTAGCGAGTAGTCACCGGCCTGCCGCAGTGAACGATATGCGTCACGCTGGCAACCGACGCCGTCCAGCCTGCGGAGAGGAGCATTCCCGCCATGTCAGAAGGCTGCTGGAGCGCCATGCCTTCCCCGGCCTCGGCGACCTGTCGGTCAATGAGATCCAGACCGCCGACCTGATGCGGGTCCTGGTGCCGCTGTGGCACCGCCAGCGGCCGACCGGGCAACGGCTGAGGCAGAGGATCGCCGGCGTCATGGCCTGGAGCGTCGCGGCCGGCTATCGGACCGACGACCCGACGAGCACCCTCTCGGCAGTGCTGCCGGCCGGCCGGAGAAAGCGGAAGCACCATCGCTACCTGCCGGCCGAGGACCTGCGCGAGGCGCTGGTCAAGGTGCAAGCCTCCGGCGCGTGGATCGGCACGCGGCTGGCGCTTCGCTTCCTGGCGCTGACGGCGGCGCGCAGCGGCGAGGTGCGGGGAGCAAGGTGGCGCGAGATCGACCTGGAAAAGGCGACCTGGACCGTTCCGGCGTCGCGAATGAAGTGGCGCAAGGAGCACAGGGTTCCCCTCTCCAGCGCCGCCCTTGTGGTCCTTGAGGGGGCCGATGGGCTCCGTGGCCGGGGTCGAGGGCTCGTGTTTCCCGGCATCCAGGGGAAGATGGTCGGCGCGGCCGTGTTCGGCCGGCTGCTGAAGGACCTCAGGATCGATTGCAGCCCGCACGGGTTCCGCAGCTCGTTCCGGTCGTGGTGCTCGGACGAGGGGATCGACCGGGAGGTGGCGGAGCAGGCCCTGGCCCACGCGGTCGGGAGCCAGGTCGAGCAGTGCTACGCCCGCAGCGACGTGCTGGAGCGCCGGCGCGAGGTCATGGAGGCATGGGGAGCGTTCCTGGTCCAGTAACGGGCGGACACCCGCGCCATGGGCATCCTCGGTTGACTTCCGGCGTGACGCTGAACCGTCCCGCCGTACCCCACCTGGCCGGCCGCGCCGCCCCGCTCCGCGAGTTCGGCTTCCGTCCTCACGAAGCGGCCTGGCTCACCCTCGTCTGCCTGCACTCCGGCGTCTTCACGCGCACCCAGTTCACCGAGCATCGACGGCTACTCGACCCACTGCGCTCGCGGCCTCGCGCTCCGGGCTCTCGCGGGAAGTCCGGGTCGGACCAGGATCCGCACCACGAGGAAAAAACGTCAGCACCCCTGTTTTTGGCTACCGTGTTTGGTTGTCCTCTCTTGAGGACACCTCCCGCATGTCCTTGAACCACAAGGTGTTTCTCGGGATCCGTTCCGGGAGATCGCCCTCTCGGGCGCACCGACCAGACCGCTCCACGCGGTCGGACCGGGACGTGAGCGACCCCCGTTCCGGGCCGCTGGTGCGGCACGAAAGGGTCTCCCATGTGCCGGCCTAAACCAGGCCGCCGGGAGGGTCGCTCACGTCGAGAACTGATCCCTGCGGGAAGGCTCGGAGACGGGCGCGGACCCGCGCCTGACCAAGGATGCGACCGGTACGCCTGTCGCACTAGTCCGGGCCGTGCGCAGCGTGCAGGTAGAGGTCATGGCAGACCATCCAGGCACTCGAGAAGCCGTGCCCTGGCGCGCTGCCACTCCTTGCCGACCTTCGCAAACTCCTCGAGCGGAGTATCGTGGTCGGCGGTGATGGCGCTCAGGTCGGCAACGTACGCGGCTTCGGGGGCGCAGGGGCAGCAGGCGGGCGGCGGTGGTGGCGACTCGGCAGGACCACAGCCAGCGATCGCGACAAGAACCAGCGCCGTGGTGACTGACTTCATACGCTCAGCGCCAGGTAGTGGGCGCCGCCGTGCCCTTCGGGGCTCCAGCCCGCGGAGAGCCCGGCGACCAGGAACGTGGCCACGCTGGCGCCTAGGGCAGAGCCCTTGAGCACCGCCCCAGGCGCTCGGTTCGGGCGATCGCCGCCAGGTCCGCATCCACGACGGCCGGCTTGCGCACCTCCAAACCCTGCCACTGCCTGAACTTCTCCGCTTCTTCCGGTTTCACCCCTGCTCCCAGGCTGCGTCGTCGCACAACCCTGCACAACGGCAACTCGCTCGCCTGTTTATCCCGGATGAGAACTCTGGTGTCGAGCGAGCGGCCTGACCGCCGACCGTGTGTCGCTGTATGACGGTGACGATGATAACGCAATCATGGTCCGCTTGAGACGGTACAGCCACTCGCGTCCTAGCCAGCGTGTACGTCTTCATGCGTGCCTGCTGCCGTATGGCGCACAGGGTCAGCAGAGAAGACAGGACTGAAGGCGGCGAGGATCGGCAGGAGGCTGTGTCGTCCTCACGGTCTCGGATCTGCTCCTGGCCACCGCGGTTTCGTTGAGCCGCTTAGTGCTGGTCGCCTAAGCGGATCGGTCGCTTCGCGCACACTCCCAGGTGACAGCCGGTGTACTCGGCGGGTGAGGTCCGCAGACAGGGAGTGGGGAGCGCGTTCTCACGACTCCTGAAGACGGAGAGGCCGGGGACGCGCCCCGACACCGAGAATCCGCCCTCCCTCGATAGCGTTGCCCAAGACTGCGGTTGAAGCGCTACGCTGTACTGCGCCCCGGACCAACCGGCCGTCCACGCAACAATCAGGTCAGCGCCTACCCGCCGCCGCGTGTCATCCATCCAAGCATCGTAGCGAATCGCCTCCAACACCTCAGACCCGGCGGGTCGGCACCAGGTCGTCGGCGGAGGTCTCTAGGCCCTTGAGCAGCCCCCGCTCAATCGCCAACGCTCAGACCCGTGTCCCGACAGGCGCGAAGCATGATCCGGGCATCGGCGACGAACCCCTTCATGCAGGCGCGCCTCCACTATCTTCGGATAGCTCCGCCACGGTAGACCGGTGACGGTGCCCGCCGTGAGCTAGTCGCAGCCGGGAAATGCTCCCGTATCGGTGATGGCCAGAGCTGGTTCACCCGGCATCTTCGTGTAGCGTTTCACCATGCCTTCGAACACGGAGGTGTCGCGCACCGTTAGGTGAAAGCCCAGGTCAGTGGCGGAGGATGCGAACACCCAGTGGTGCTTGTTGAACGTGCAGCCGTCGAGCACCTTGACCAGCATCTCCCAGTTGTTGGGGTCGAAGAAGTAGAAGAGGCCGGAGTCGGTTGTTCTGTACGGTGCTGTTCTGGCTGGTCCTCTGTCGTCTGCCGTGGACCAGTTGACGGTGACTTCGTAGCGGTCGTCGAGGAGGCAGAGGGTGGTGTCGTTCTCGAAACAGCCGGTGCGGAGGTAGAGGCCCGAGCCCATCACGAGCTTCTGCTTCGCCCTGGGAGCCTCGAAGCTCTTTGCGTAGCCGAGCTTGGGTGAACCGGTGTCTTCGTCGCCGTCGACCGTGGGGTCGTCGTAGTGGTACTTGAGGAACCGGTGTCCGTCTCGTCGTGCGCCGTTGATGAGTTCCTCGGCGAACTTCACGCCGTGGATGTCTTCGGTGTCCAGGTTCGCAGGCAGACCCTCTCGATGGGGCCGGGGGGCCTGGAAAATGATGACGTCCTGGTCGCTGATGAGCCAGAGGTAGGTGGATCCGGAACGCCAGTGCCCCCCTTCCACGCGGAACACGTTCTTGATGCCGGTCATCGTGATCTTGCTTTCGGTGTCGGCGGCGGTGGAGTAGACGGCTTCACGAAACACCCTGATGGCCTCGTTGACGAAGGCGGCGAGCGTTTCGCGGTCCTTGACCTGCGATGCCGTAACGGTCGGGGTTGGCAGGTCGGGCATCACGGGTGGAACGTGAGACACATCCTGTGAGTAGCCGCTGACCAGCACCCACGGCAGGTTGAGAACAGCGTCCGTGTAGCGGACGGCATAGGCGGTCTTCGCCTCTCCGTCCTGGTAGTCCACGAAGGTACCGTCCGGCCCGGCGGCGAGAAGAGCCTGGACCACCTTGAAGCCGTTGTCGTCCACGACGTCGCGGAGATTCTTGGTTTCTGCGGTGCGGTCCACCCCGTGGACGTGCGGTTCTCCATTCAGGAGGAAGATGACGAGGAACACGTCTCCTGCGTTCCAGTCGCCCGGTGTTCTCATCTTCTCGAAGAGCTTCGCCGCATCGGCGATGGTGGGGGCGCTCTCGATTTCGGCCTTCACTCCATCGACGAACGCCTTAAGAGTGGGCCGGTCCACCACGTCGGCAGCGGTGGTCTGAGCTGAGGCGGTTGCGCTAAGGAGGAGCCACGCCACTACGGCAACGGCCAGTGACCCTCTCCGGGTGCTGTTGTTCATTCAGGTCTCCTAAGAAGTGGATTCGCCTGGCTGCTGAACAGGAGCACACCGAGGCCCAAGCCATCGGTGGGCCAGCTCTGCCCGCTCCCGTCCGTTCCGCCGTTCCCCGGCTCTCGGACGCTTTCCTGATTCGCAAGGGTCACGGGGCCACCTCCTTCTGGACTTGTGTCGGCGCGAGCCACGAGCTGACGCGACTCCGCGCCGCATATCCCCGTGAAGATCCTGCCTCAGAACGCCATAAAATGTCTGTGTGAGAAGGCTAGGCAATCGTGTCTTCAACATAAAGTCCGCCGCGAGGGCAGTACGGGCTCGCCACAAGTGTGCGGTTTCCGGTTGCCAGCGCCAGGTCGAGCAACGCTTCCGGGGCTCGGATCGACGGCTACTCGACGCATCACGCTCAGGGCCTCGTGTCCCAAGGCTCTCGCATGACTCCGGGTCGGACCAGGATCCGCTCCAGCCGGCTTGACGGCGTAGCAGACGACCTGGTGGAAGCACGCAGCTGATGGCTTACCGTGAGCACTCCGCCTAAGGGGCCGCGGCGGACGTACGCACACCTTTCAGATTGCCACCGAGGCCGCGCTCAAGCTGGGCCGCCGCCAGCCGTCGCTACGACTTCAACCGGCCAAACGGGTCCCTGCTGGGGGACAGTCTCTGACCGTCAGTAGCCACAAGTGCCTGCTTTCTCTGACACTTCGCTGGACTCAGAGCAGGAAGGAGCGAGATTCCGAGCCGCCCTGCGTGTGGACTACGGCCAAGTGCCGGCGACCACGATGGCTCCGCCTATCCCGATCAGGATGAGGATCCATGTGAACAGCCGCAAGGCTCGGGGGACCGCTGCGCGGGTGTCAGAGGGCATACGTAGGAGCCTTCTACTCACACAGGGCGACGAGCCCCCGGCGGCCGCCGGTCTCCCCACAGGGCGGTGAACTAGTACGGCCACCTGCTGCTGGGCCTCAGTTTCGGCTTCATGTCGGTGCAGGGCCTGGTCGGCTGTACCGGAGTCGTCGTGAACGACTCGCTGGTGATGGTCACCTTCATCAACGAGAAGAGAGGCGCCGGCCTGGGAGCGCAGGAGGCGATCATCGCCGGCGCCAAGGCCCGCGTCAGATCGATCCTCCTGACCTCGGTCACCACGTTCGTCGGCGTGGCTTCGCTCGTCTTCGAAACGGACGCCGCGACGGTGCACCTCGTTCCGCTGGCCGCGGCGCTCGGCTTCGGCATCCTGGTCGCCACGCCGCTGCTCATGCTGGTCGTTCCGGCGCTGGCGATGCTGCACGTCAGGCTTCAGGACCGGCTTCGCATCGTCACGGGCGCAGGCGCAACGGAGCGTCAGCCGGGTGTCGCCTGACCGCGCCAGGGAACGCCTTTACCAGGGGTTCTGTTCCTCGGCCTTGACGTGGTCGGGCATCTTGTAGCTGAGGCCCCCCTCGTCGTACACGGAGATCTGGAGAAGCTGGGTGATGTTGTTGGCTCGGAGCGTCTCGGCGCCGGACCAACGCCGCAGCAAGCGTTGTCTGGCCCGGAACAGTGCGAGCGTTCCGACATGCCAGGGTCGTTGCTTCGGGTACCCGAAGCCGTCGGCGAGTTCTTTGCCGATGAGCGCTCGCGAGAGGCGGTACGCCAGTTTCACGATCTTCTTCTTCTCGGCCTCGTCCGTGATCTGCGCAACGGAGGGTATCGACTGGATCAGCGTGTTCGCCAGGTGTCTCGACTCGGCGCCCGGTGGCGGCTCGCAGAGGTAGGCCACCTCGTACACGCGCTCGGCCTCCGCGGCTGAGGCGTACAGGATGCTCTCCGGAATGCCCATGAGGTAACCGGAGTAACGCCAGACGTCCATGACACCCTTGCGTTCTTCCTCCGAGAATCTGGCGCCCAGAAGCGTCGAGTAGTCGAGCAGGCGCTTCGAGAACACGGAGATCGCGTAGCCCAGGTGGGCGGCGCTCAACGGAGTGCCCCAGGCCTCGTGGTCCCAGTCCGGGGACTTCGCGAGCAGACTTCTCATCCGTCCGTGCACGAAGCGGACGCGGACCGACAGTTTCCAGCCCTCGCCGTTCCGGTACAGGCCTTTCGGGAAGAAGATGTCCAGCAACTGGCGGTTGTTCTGCTTGAGGCGCCTGGTGGTGTAGTTCACTCTGCCCGTGATACTGAAGGACTTGGCGATCAGGGTCGAGAAGCCTTCGACGAGCACGCCGGTGACGAACGCGCCCAGCATGAGATCCGCGTTCTTGTAAAACGTGCGAATCCCCGGCTCCAGGCCGTCCCAGTCCAGCCAGGTCGGTTCTTCGAGGGTGTCGAAGAAGTCGCGGAGCACTCGAGGCGCGTTACACAGAGTCTCGCCCTCCCACTCGATGATGGCGCGGATGTAGCGGTGCAGATCCGCTGGCGCCAGATCGGAGAGTTCCTCCAGGACCGGGTCGAGTTCGGGGTCGCCGATGGTCGTGTGGCGGATGTAGTTGTCCACACCCTCCGGATCGGAGGGCCGAGCCCGCTGGTACGACTCCGAGTACGCCGCCGGTACTCTCATGGAGTCTCGTACGCTGCCTTCGACCCGATGGTGGTCACCACCTCGGGTTCATTGCCCCTGGCAGTCCGAGCGAGCGGTTTCGCAATCGCTCTCACAGGAGGTCGCCGCCGCCGAACGAGAACGCGAAAGCCTGACCGACCGGTGCGTCACCGGCTTTGGGGCGGGAGGGCCGCCCACTGCCAAAAGCCTCGATCATGACGGTCTGTCGTACAAGCGACGCGAGGGTAGACAGCGTTTCTGGTCTTCTCTACGCTCTGCCTCGTAGGTGAGTCGCTCAAGCTCCGAGGCCATCCGCGGCACAAGAGCGGCAATGGTTTCCGCGTCCGCCTTCCGCCCGGCTTCGTTGCCATACCGCCTGACCTCGCCGGTCACGGTGTCCGTGACCTCCATGTCGAATCGCAGAGTGGTCGCGGAGGCCGCGAACACCCAGTCCGCACCGTTGATCGAGCAGCCGTCCAGCACCTTGACCAGCACTTCCCAGTTCTCCGGGCCGTGGAACCAGAGCAGCCCGGAGTCGTTCGTGCCGGCATGCGCGGCACGCGCCGGCAGGACCTCGCCCTCCGGGCTCTGCCAGGTCGCCCGCACCTGGTAGCGGGAGTCCTGGAGACAGATCGTCCCGCCGTCCGGCTTACGCCGACGACTCGGCGCCCGCGCCGGCGACCGTCGCTCCCGTCCATTCGGCCGTTCCCCGGCTCGCAGACGCTTTCCTGATTCGCAAGGGTCATGGGGCCACCTCCTCTGCCTGTGTCGCGACTCCGCGCCGCGCATCCCCGTGAGGATCCTGCCCCAGAACGCCATAAAATGTCTGTGGGAGACGATCAGAGGAGCGTGTCGTCAACATAAAGTGAGCCGCTAGGGCAGTACGGCTCGCCACAAGCGTGCGGTCTCCGGTCGCCACCGACCGGCCGCGCGACGCCTCGCCATCGACCTGCGCAAGCGGCCCGATCCGGAGCACCCCGGCCGCGCGTCAGGGGCTCGGATCGACGGCTACTCGCCCCACCGCGCTCGCGGCCTCGCGCTCCGGGCTCTCGCGGGAAGTCCGGGTCAACCACAGGGCCGCACCACGAGGAAAGAACGACAGCACTCCTTGTTTTTCCCTACCGTGTTCGGTTGTCCTCTCTTGAGGACACCGCCCGAACGTCCTTGCAACACAAGGTGTTTCTTGGCCTCCGTTCCGGGAAAGCGCCCTCTCGGGCGCACCGACCAGACCGCTCCACGCGGTCGGTCTGGGACGTGAGCGACCCGCTGTTGGGGGCAGGTGTAAACGTCCCATTCGTGGCAACCGAAAACGGCACACTCGGCGGTTTGTCGTAGGTCGTTCGTCGTTCGATGCTGTTGGCTTCGCCAACGGCCATGGAGCGACGCGCAGCTGCACGGATGGGAGACGAGGATGCTGCTGAGGCACTATCTGGAGCAGGGGATCTCGAAGGCGGAGTTGTCACGGCGCTTCGGCGTCAGTCGGCGGACGAT
Organism: Thermoanaerobaculia bacterium; assembly: GCA_965116955.1. Lineage (GTDB taxonomy): Bacteria > Acidobacteriota > Thermoanaerobaculia > Multivoradales > Multivoraceae > Multivorans. Next base: position 2,347,040 of record OZ220742.1, read on the forward strand.
CCACAGATGGGTCGAGTCGGGCCGGTTGGACGTGGACCTGTCGTCGGGCGAGGCGCAGTACTCGCGGCGGCCGCGGGTCGCTCACAAGCTGGACCCGTACAAGGAGTTGATCGAGGTCCGGCTCGATGAGTTCCCCAAGCTGTCGGCGAAGCGCCTGTTCGACGAGGCGCGCGCGGCCGGCTACGACGGCTGCTACAGCCGCGTGAGGGACTACGCGCGGGAGGTGCGGCCGCGGGCTCCTCAGGAGCTTTCCGGTGCGGTTCGAGACGCCGGCGGGCCATCAGGGCCAGGTGGACTTCGGGACGTTCAGGCTGCCCTGGGGACGCCGGCATGCGCTGCTGGTGGTGCTGGGCTACTCCCGGCTGTTGTGGCTGCGCTTCTATACCCGGCAGACGATGCCGGTCCTCATCGAGGGGCTCGAGAGCGCCTTCGGTCGGTTCGGCGGCGTGCCGCGGGAGCTCCTCTTCGATCAGATGCGGGCCGTGGTCGTGTCGGACGACCGCAGCTCGGGCGGCGAGTTGGCGCTCAATGCGGAGTTTCTGCGGTTCGCGGCGCACTGGGGCTTCGTGCCGCCCCTACCGGGCGCAGACCAAGGGCAAGGTGAAGCGGCCGATCCGGTACGTGCGGGAGAGCTTCTTCTACGGCCGGCCGTTCACAAATGACGCCGACCTGAATGAGCAGGCCTCGCGCTGGCTGGAGGGCACCGCCAATGTGCGGCGGCATGGCACCACGGGTGAGCGCCCGGTGGACCGTTTCGAGCGTGACGAGCGCCAGGCGCTCCGCCCCCTGGCCAGCCATCCTTACCGACGTCTGGGCGCTCGGCAGCCTCAAGCGGCATCCCGGCCCCGCTTCGCGGCGCCGACGGTACAGGTGCAGCGGCGTCCCTTGCGGGAGTACTCGGAGGCCGTCCGATGAAGGCTCCGGCTGGCGACCGGCGAGACCGGCTGCGGGAGATGCTGGCGGACTTGAAGATGCCCGGCGCTCTGGAAGCCGTGGACGGCATCCTGTCCCAGGCCGACAGCGGGGCGGTGACCGCCTCCGAGGCGATCGAGGAGCTGCTTTCCGCCCAGATCGTGCTGCGCAACAACCGCCGGCTGCAGGCGGCGATGCGCTCGTCGCGCCTGCCGGCGGTCAAGACCCTCGACCAGTTCGACTTCAGCTTCCAGCCCAGCATCAAGCGGGAGCAGATCGAGAGCCTCCGCGAGCTGGGTTTCCTGGAGCGCGCCGAGAATGTGATCCTCCTGGGCCCCCCAGGAGTGGGCAAGACGCATCTCGCGATCAGCCTGGCGATCGCCGCCGCCGAGTCGAGCCGCAAGGTCTACTACGGCACGCTGGCGGCCCTGATCGAGTCCCTGACCGAGGCCAAGGCCGCGGGCAACCTGTCGCGCCGGCTCCGAGTGCTCACCCATCCGGCCCTGCTGGTGGTGGACGAGATCGGCTACCTGCCGATCAGCCAGGACGGCGCCGTGCTCTTCTTCCAGTTGATCAACGCCCGCCACGAGCGGGCGTCGACCGTCCTGACGTCCAACAAGGGCTTCGAGGAGTGGGGCGGCGTGCTCGGCGACGAGATCATGGCCGCGGCGCTGATCGACCGCCTGCTGCACCACTGCCACATCGTCAACATCCGGGGCAACAGCTACCGGATGAGGGCCCACCAGGACCTGCTCCGGCCTGCGCAGGAGAGGCCACGCGGAGAGGTGGAACCGTCGTGACTGCCAGCCCCCTGGCTGCGAATCGCGTCCGGTGTCGGCCTCCGGTCGCTCCGCTCTCTACGGCCGACACCGGAGCCCATGGGGCGGACCGCACCGCTGCTCCTGCCTCGCCAACCACGGGCGAAGTGGGACATTTTCAGTTGCCACAAGTGGGACATTTTCGGTTGCCATTGACAGAGGGTCGCTCACGTCCATAGTGATCCCTGCGGGAAGGCGCGGAAGGCCGGGCGGACCAAGGTGACGCGCCCGGCGATCACCTAGCAACGACTCAGCTCTCTACTTCGGCCATTGAAGCTCCCAAGGCGACGTCAACCGCTTCCCAAGCAGGCTCTTCGGTTTCAGCGAGACGTTTCAGAATCCCCTTGCGGCAGGCACGCTGCGCAGCGGCGAGGGTGTCCCGGCTGGCGGGCGTATCCGCCACGGCTCCAGTGTGTACGGCCGCCGACCCAAGATCGTAAGCCCTCTTGAGAATGTCGTAGTACCGACGGCGCTCCTCGAAGTCGGTGCCCAAGTGCCAAGCACCCATGAGCGCGAGACGGAACCGCAATTCGCTTCTGGACGGGGGCAGATACAGTACCTCAAGCGCGATCCGGAGATCGATGTAGCGGTCAGACAGAGTGGCGTTGGGACTCATGGAGCCGACCCAACGCTTGATAGCCATGTCTAGAGCTTTCACGGACTTGGTGCAGGCATGGCGCTGAACATCGAGATCGCGCGCGGCTTCCAAGTGCCCCTGCTCAAGGAGAACCGAGTCTCCCGGCGACCGTTCAGCGGTCCACGTGATATGGCCACTGCCGAAGTTGAAAGCTGCAAGGTCGCCGACATCACGCCAATCATGCGTCCAGCCCACACGGTGATCGCTCGCGAGGGACAGCGCCTCGGTGAGTCGCTGGCGCCACTTGTCGGTGGTCAGGCAGGGGATTCCTCCACCGGCCCAGACCTGCCGAAGATTCCAGTCCGGCTCGTCGCTGTGGACACGCGACGGCCGGTAGAGCACGGGAGCGGCCGTGCCATCGATCGATAGCACGGTTCGGCCCATGAGCTTCAAGACATCGGTCTCGCTCGAGACGAGAGAATCCGGCAGATGCGGTACCAGATCGGCTGCGTACCCTCCCGTTGGTAGTTGCGTGACCCGCACGCCCTCTTCCAGCGCCAGCGGCTTCTCACACCGAACGCCCACAAGTAGAAGCTTGATGCGGTAGCGGTAGGGCTCTCCCGCAAGCCAGGCACGCAGGATCTCGACCGCGCGCGCCGAGCCGAGGAAGGCCGCTGCCCGGACCAAGGTGCGGGCGAACTCGGTAACCGTTGGCTCGGCTGAGTCCAGCGCGCCACCCATCAAGGCGACTAGTCCCGTCCCGATACGCTGGGTCTCGGGCTCGATGTACGCTTGCAGTTCGTGTTCGAGTCTCTCGACGAGCACAGCGAGCAGGGTCTCCGGCACGATGACTCTTGCAGTGCGCACCATGTGTTGTTCGGTCAGGCCGCGCCGGGTGTACAGGCTGCGCATCTGCGCGGCGGTCAGCTCCCCGCCCCTCCCTCTGTCGAATCGAACTTCGCGCAGAGTCTCGTCCACTACGTCTCTCAGCTGCGGCATTGTCAGGAGCTGCGGTCTACGCTACTGGGTTAGGGGACCGGTGTACTCGCGTCGAGCTCGTCTCGGTTCACTCGACACAGGGAGGGACCGGACTCCTGTGAACGGCACGCCGCCTCAAGACGTAAGCTACGCGCGGAAGCAGGTGGATGTCCAGCGATAGCCTTGTGGGAAAGCGCCCCGACCGAGCGCTTTCGGTGTACAAGCTCAGGCTTCAGTCGTCAAGGTAGTAGTCGTACACAGTACTCGGACCACGACTCCATGACTGTTCGCCGACGTTCGAGGAGGTCGGATCGAGCGTCCGCGGCCTCCGCCTGGTTGCGGATCGCGTGAGCGAGACATGCCTCGTCCACCTCTCGCGGCACTCCGGTCTCGCCGCACCAATCCCGGCACGAACTGCGGAAGCCATGCACCGTCGCGTCGATTCCCAGTCGCCGCAGCAGCCTACGGCCCCGGCGGCCACGTCGGTAGCGCCGGCGTCACGCCGTCTTCGCGGGTACTCCGACCGGACAACACGAAACCGACACTCAAATCTCACCGAGTTTACACACACGGCTTATAGAAAACGTGCTACGTTTGTCTGCACCGCTGGCTGAGGAAACCAGTTGTCAACCAGTTCCCAGCTTAGACACTTCAGGTGCGGGGGTTCGATTCACTTAGGGAGTCCCCTTGATGAACAAAGCCGACGACCGATTCGAGCTCAGCGTCGCCCTGTACCGAAGCGACGAAACCCCCGATGCCATCGAAATGGTGGTCCTGAAGATAGACCCGGCTTCTTGGGCTCCCGAACTCGGGCCATCACGATCCGTACTCTCAGCAGACGAGGCGGTGTCCCTTGGGCGTCGCCTGTTAGATGCAGGTCAAGCACTTCTTCGAGCGCCGGAAGGACAGCCATAGCCGGCCAGCGAGCAGCCGAAGTCTGCCCGGAGTGCGGCGGCTGGAAGCGGCCCGAGTTTGCCCTGTGCTTCGAGTGCGGGACGGACGAGTGTCCAGAGTGCGGCGGGGCGAAGCAACGGCAGTACCCGGTTTGCTACGCCTGCGCAACCAACGGCGAGCCAGACTTCGCGGACGCGGACGTCGCCGCCCTAGTCGAACCGAGCGCCTGGGCGGTGTTCAAGGGCTGCGCCCTAGTCGCCGGCTTGGTCGCGCTTTTGGTCACGGTCCTCTACCTAGCACTGAGCGTATGAAGCCGGACGTCGCCGAAGATGCCCCGATCCGCGGAAGACGACGGTCTAGACGATGATCCCGGAGACCTCCGATGTCGCCATGAGGGACTGGAAACGACCGGGGGACAACGCCGGACGCATGCCGAGGGCGACCGTCCACCGTTGCCAGTGTCATTCTGGCACTCCACACTTTGTGGTCGCTTGGGGATCGAGTCGTCGCCCTGCTCGCGTGCTAGGTGGGAACTGGAATCCACAGAGCCTGCGAAAGTGCGCGCTGCGTCGATTTCGCCGTTGTCCGATCAGCCCACCACAAGCGGACCGGGTTCTACGAGGCGGCGGTTCCCGTTGCAGCTCGCCCCAGTCCTCACAAGCCGTCTCGTTGACACGCAGGTAGTCCCGGATGAACTCGTCGATGCCATCGGAGATTCCAGCTCGAACGTCGGCCGCCGGATCAGCACGCACACCGAACCAGTGTGATGAGCCCGTTGCACGCTGCATTCGTCTGGGCCTGATGCTCAAGCTGCCGGACACGGAGCGCGTGAGAGAATCCGGCAGATGAGCTGTGCAGACCGGACCACTCGCTGCCGCGACCTTGGAGAAGCATGATGAAGCGAATCCTCGTTCCGCTGGATGGTTCCGACTTCGCGGAGGGCGCGCTGCGAGCGGCCGCGGCCCTCGCGATGCGAGACGAAGCAGAGCTTCGGCTTCTTTCCGTCATCTCCCCCGAGCCCCCCGGTCCGTTCGGCTTCACCGACAAAGCGCTGCTCGTGGGTTGGGTCGGGGAAGTGACCGCTCTCATGCGGGAGTACCTGGCGCGTACGGCCGCCAGGGTGGCGGCCGGTTCCGAGGATCTCCAGGTCGAGACGTCCGTGCAGGTGGGCCCCGTGGCCGCGACGATCGGGGAGGTTTGCGAAGCGCTCGACGTTGACCTGGTCGTCCTGACGACTCATGGCCGGGGAGCGTTCGGGCGAGCCTGGCTTGGGGGTACGGCGGACCGGTTGCTTCGCGGCCTCGAGCGCCCGATCCTCCTGCTGCCGCGGACACCGGAAGGCCGGGAGCCGTTCGCCGGGGATCGGGTTCGCCATGTGCTGGTTCCCCTGGACGGTTCGGAAGCGGCTGAAGCCGCTCTCGATGTGCTGCCGCTGCTGCTCTCGGGATCGGGGAATGTCCGGCTCACCCTGGCGAGCGTCGTCGAGGACGATCTGAACCTTCCCGCGGGCTATCCGCGGCAGGAGATTGCCCGGGACCTGCTGGCAGACGAGCGGCGCGAGCGGGAGGCGTACTTGGAGTCGGTTTCGCGGCGTGTCAAGGAGAAGGGAATCGGCATCCCGGAAACGCGCCTGCTCATGGCGCCCAGCGCCGCGCGCGGCCTGCTTCGCTGCTGCGAGGAGACCGAAGTCGACGCGATTGCCCTGTCGACACACGGGAGAGGAGGCATTGCCCGGCTCGTGATCGGCAGCGTCGCCGACAAGGTGATCCGGGGCGCCGGCATCCCGGTCCTGGCCGCCCGGCCGCCTCAGGTCGGCGGATGACGGTGGTTGTTTGAGGCCAAGTCATCCACATGATGTGCGATGCGCCACATGTGATCGCTGACCCGGCAGAGCCATCGCATGGCGTCGAGCAGCCTGAGCGCGGTTTCCGCGTCTAACTCGGGCGCCACGACCGACTGCACGAGGTGCTTGCGAGCGCTGCAGTGAACGTGGTGCCGACATCCATCCCGATCACGATTGCCGCGCCCTGCGAAGAGGAAATCGCGCCGGTCGAAGCTACTGCGAGTCGCTCTCGAACCAGGCGTGCTCCGGACGGGAGAGGATGCGGTCGATCAGAGCCTGGACGTTTCGGGCCTGTGAGCGTCGCCCCTGCCCGGCGGCGTGGTCGACGATCTCACGGGCCTGGGGGATGAGCTCCATGTAGAAGCGCTCCGCGACCTCGAACATGCCGTGCCAGTGCGCGTAGTCGGGAGCCATCATGGAGGCGCCGTGGCGCGCTCGACGTCCCTCGTGGTGCCAGAGGTAGAACCACGTCCACTCGATCTCCTCGTCGAACTGTGTCGGCGTACGGAGTCCGTGCTCGAGCAGTGAAGCCATGAGTTCCCGCCCCGGCTTGGCGAACTTCTCGTTGTAGAGGGTGACGAAGTCGTCGTACTGGCGGTAGAAGGCGTTGACGTAGTCGGGCGTGTGGCAGTGGGAGCAGACCTCCTTCATGCGGGTTCGCTTCGCCTCGGCGGTGTCGGCGATCTGTTCCCGGCGCTCGGATGGGTCGGCGGTGGTCACGATCCGGTGCTCCGCGTCGGTGTCCATCGGCAGGCTGACCGGCGGCCGGTTCGTCCAGGAGATGCGCTCGCCCGGATCGTGCGTGATGCGGCCGTCGTTTCGGGTGTGGCCGGACATGTGGCAGGTCGCGCAGGTCGGGGCCGCCGAGTAGTCCTCGCCCAGCGTCCAGTCCTCGGCGTCCAGGTTCATGGCGTCGGTCAGGTCCCGGTAGGCGACGCCGTGCTTCGACTCCTCGTAGATCTCCTTCTGCGGATGGTCGGGGCCGAGGTGGCACTTCCCGCAGTTCTCGGGCTGGCGCGCGCGACGCGGCGAGAAGTCGTGCCGGCTGTGGCAAGCCGAGCACGAACCGCGGGAGCCGTCGAGGTTGAGCCGGCCGATGCCGGTGTTCGGCCAGGTACCCGGGTCGAACAGGGGTCGCCCGTTGTCGTTGTGCAGGATGCGACCCAGGGCCTCGGCGTTGGTCGGCATGCCGTCTTCGTCGGGTTGCAGGTCGTCCACGGTGACGGCGCCGCCGTCCGTGGCGCGGAGCGCGACCTTGGAGCCGTGGCACTGCTGGCACCCCAGGAACGCGCTCGCGAAGCCGTTGACCGGCTCCACGGGGCGACCTGGAGTCGGCGAGTGCGGATCGAACGGCTGCGTCGCGCCCTCGACCGTTTCGGCGAGGAAGTTGTCGAGCGAAGCGAGGATGTTGCCGCCGGCGGCGTGGTGGCTGCGCGCGAACTCTTCGGCCTCGGCCGGATGGCAGGCGGCGCAGTCCCGGGGCGTCACGACGGTCGCGATCACGAAGCCGTAGTGGTCGTGGCTGTCGGCATCTTCCTCCACCGCCTGGTGGCACTCCACGCAGCCGACGCCCTTCTCGGCGTGGGTGCTGCCACGCCAGTGGTCGATGATCCCCGGATTCGTCTCCTGGTGACATTCGACGCAGTCGACCGAACTCGCCGGCGCGATGACGTGTGCCGGACGCAGACCGGCTTCTTCGGCGCGACGAACCGTCTCGAGCCGCTGCACGAAGACCAGGGAAACCAGGAACAGCCCACCGAGGCCGCCGATGATGATGCGCTTCGTTTCGAGGGTCATGGCATATCTCTCTTCGTGGTCAGTGTGGAGCCACCGCTTCCCACACGGTCATCCCGATGATCAAGAGCGTCGCCGCCACACCGGTCCAGACACTCGCATCGCGGAAGCGCGTGCGGTGGCGGAACCAGGCGTCGATGAACGGCCACGCGAACATGACGAAGACGATCAGACCCATGCTGAGCACCGCGGCGGTGCCGCCCATCAGCTTGAGCCAGCGGAAGGTGACGTAGAAGAACCACTCCGGCTTGATCTCCTCGGGCGTGGTCATCGGATCGGCGAGAGGTCCCATCGTGGCCGGCGCCAGCGTGGCCAGGGCGCTGAGCAGGACCATGAGCACCAGGCCGATGATCAGCTCGGTGTACAGGTGGTCGGGAATGAAGGGGAACTTGCGGTCTTCCGGCGGGGGTTCGTCGCGGAAGCGGAGTTCGGTCACGCCCTGGATGCGGACGAGAGCGATGTGTACGGCGACCAGCGCCACCAGGAACCCCGGCAGGACGGCGGCGTGCAGCACGAAGAACCGCGCCAGCGTGCGCTCGTTGTAGGCCTCGCCGGCGAGCAGCATGCGCTTGAGGAAGCCTCCAACGACGGGGATCGTGTCGGCGATGTTGGCCGAGACTGTGGCTCCCCAGTAGCTCAGTTGCTCGAAGACGAGGCTGTATCCCGTGAAGCCGAGCATCAGCGTGCAGATGAGCAGCAGCATGCCGACCATCCAGTTCAACTCGCGCGGCTTGCGGTAGGCCCCGGTGAAGTAGACGCGGAGCTGGTGCAGGACGACGGCGGCGATCATCAGCGTCGCCGCCCACTTGTGGACGCTCCGGAGGTACCAGCCGAACGCGGCGTCCTCCGTGATGTAGCGGACGGACTCGTAGGCCGTCGACGGGTGAGGCTGGTAGTAGAAGGCGAGCAGGATGCCGGTGACCACCTGGACGACGAACAGATAGGCGGGCGTGCCGCCGAGCGCGAACCACCAGCGCTTCAGGTGGTAAGGAACCGGCTCGTTGGTGAGCTCGCGTAGGGCCCCGGGTTCGACCGGGATGCGTCCGTCGATCCACCGCCTGAGCGCGATCACGATCTGCGTTCCGGTACGACCAGCGGGGTCGCCTCCACGTTGATGAAGACCATCCCGTCCCGCACCTCGATCGGGTAGCCCGAAAGCACCATGCCCTCCGGCGGACCGGAAACGCCACGGCCCTCGCGATCGAAGACCCCGTTGTGGCACGGGCAGAAGTAGCGGTTGTTCCGCGGCTGCCAGTGGACCTGGCACCCAAGGTGAGGGCAGACGTTCGAGAGTGCCGTGAAGTCCTCGCTGGCGCCGGTGTCGTCACGGCGGGTGACGTGAACCTCCGCGCCGGCTGGTGTCGTGTAGATCAGACTGTCGCCGACGGCCAGGCGGTCGGTCGGCGCGACGAACTGCCAGACGCGCTCGGGGTCTCCCGCGGGATAGAGGAAGCGACCCAGAACGGAGCCGAAAACGCCGTAGCCGCCGAGCAGGCCTGCCGCCATCGCGGCCCGCGACACCGCGACGACGAAGCGGCGACGTCGAGCGTCAGCGGGGGCGTCGGTCCGTGCAGCCATCGCGTCCGAGATCCTAGGGGCTTGCGACGCAGAAGGCTATGTGTTGGGCTCGTTCGACGGCCGGATCAGCTACCCCAGGCTGCCGACCGATACGCCGATCAGACGGCCGATACCGTAGGTGACGGCGGCCGCGGCACTGCCCGCAAACAGCATCCGTGCGGCTCCCCAGGCCGCGCTGACCCCAGTCAGGCGCGCCAGGACTCCTCCTGCCAGGAGCAATGCCAGGCCGCTGAGCGCCACGCTCACCGAGAACGCGAGGTCCGCAACGCCCACTGCGTAGGGCGCGATCGGGATCGCGGCGCCGACGACAAAGGCGACAAATGAACTGGAGGCCGCCCCGGCCGGGGAACCGAGTTGCGAAGGGTCCAGCCCCAGTTCTTCCCTGGCCAAGGTGTCCAGCGCTACGTCCGGGTCCAACATCAGCCTGCTCGCGACGCTGCGCGGTCTGCACCTCTGGTGCTCCGCTGGGTACTCCACCTCCAAGCCGCGAGAGGCGCGATCAGCCGCCTCGCCCTCTGCTCATGTCGAATGTGTGAGCATGCGGCAATGATTCGTGTCGATTTCGAGGGGATCGAACGGAAGTCATTGACATAGAGTCGTCTGGGACCCTAAGCTCGTGGTCCTAGAAAGAGATGGAGACCGTCCCTCCACGGGGCTGTCAACTTCCAACAGCCACGAGACTCAAGGAGGATCCACATGACGCGATGCGCGCCGAAGAGGCTTCCCTGGTCCAGCAAGGCAACGCGTTGGTTCGTGGCGCTCTCCGGCGTCCTGCTCGCCCACGGCGCCCTGGCCGCCTCGAACACCTACTACCGCAACGCGATGTCCGCGGACCTCCACAAGAACTGCAAGAGCTTCAGCATCGCCTCCGACGGCGTGCTCACCGGCGACTGCAACGCCGTCAAGCGAGCCGACAACCGGGGCAACGTCTGGTACGAGACCAAGACGAAGACGATCGACCTGGACGACGAGGTCGGCAACGACCAGAGCAAGGAGGCGGCATTGACCTGCGGCAGATCAGCCTTCTCGACGTATTGCCGCAACCTCTCCGTCAACATTCACGCGAAGGGCGTCGATCTCACCGGGGAGTGCATCTACCACGTTGACGGCAAGACGTCCTGGCCCAGCAAGACGATCAACCTGAACGACTGCATCCAGTGTGACACGTCCAACGGCAATCTGAAGGGCCGCTGACACGACCCGGAACGCCTTGAAAGCAAGGGAGGACCCGAGAATGAAACGTGACGCCGCGGCCGGCAAGCTCAAGCTGAAGGCGGCGTAGCCCGATCGATTTCGGAAACAACCCGGAGGAACCAGCCATGCTAGACAATTCAACAGCCATGCTAGACAATTCAATGCGACGGCTACTCGTCGTACTCGCCGGAGGGGGCCTTCTGGTCGCAACCGTCGCGCTCGCCTCCTCCGTCTCGGCCACCAACTCCCACCATGACAGCGCCGCGAAGTCCGGTCGACTGGAGGATGGCTGCCGCACTTTCGAACTCAGCGGCACGACACTCGAAACGCGGTGCAACAAGGTGAGCGTGACCGGCATCACGGAGGTCAAGGACGACACGGAACTGTACTACATCATCGATGTCGACGAGGCCTGCTACCGGTGGCAGCACATCAAGCCGAAGTCCGATGGCGTCACGGTTGGCTACAAGTGCCGAGATGGGAATGGGCCGACATACGAGATCGAGCTCAACGACTTCGTGCAGTGGGACGCGCTGAGTGGCAAAACCTCACTCAAACCAGGCGTAGACATGTACCACGATTGATCGATTCTGGAACAACTTGGAGGAGTCAAGCATGTTGAAACGTCCCGACAATACGGGGCGCCGACCAAGTAGTCGCCGCTCCGCTTGTGGAATCACGCTGATGGCCTTGATCGCAACCGCCGGAGCCGCATGGCCTCAGCCGGCCAACCCGCACTATGATCCCAAGAACACAAGCGAGAGCTTGCACTTGGCCTGCACGAGCTTCCGCCTCGCTGATACCGCCCCCCCCGGTGGCCCAGCGGAGGTACCGGCTCTCGGCGCGCAGTGCAACTTTGAAAACGACGGGCTAGCATCGGTGTCCATCCTCTTGAAAGAAGGCATTGCTATGAGGTACACGGCCGACGGGCCTGTGCTGAGGTGGGACAAGATCAGCCCTCATGGAGCGGAGCGTTGCCTCTATTGGGAACTCAGCCTGCGGAGCGACGGGGTGAGAATGCGCGCGGAGTGCGAGAAGGCCGAGCCTCCAGGTCGCAAGTACACGCCGTGGCTGAACCTGAACAACGGCATCAAGTGGAACGCCACCGGCAAGAAGTTCGAGTGGAAGTAGGAAGCGAATCCGCCGACGCTACGCCCGCAGCGCCGTGATCGGGTCCAGGCGCGCCGCCTGCCGAGCGGGGTAGAGGCCGAAGAACACGCCTGTTGACGGAATCCGCACAGATATTGGGCTGATTCGCACCCTTTCTTCATCGCTCGCGGGCGTCCTGGTCTGCTACAGCGCCTCGGCCGAGAACCCCAACTATCGCAACGCCATGTCGGCGGACCTCCACAAGAACTGCAAGAGCTTCAGCATCGCCTCCGACGGCATGCTCACCGGTGTCTGCAACGCCGTGAAGCGAGCCGACAACCGGGGCAACGTCTGGTACGAGACGAAGACGAAGACGATCGACCTGGACGACGAGGTCGGCAACGAGCAGAGCAAGGAGAAGACGTTGACCTGCGGCCGATCAGCCTTCTCGACGTATTGCCGCAACCTCTCCGTCAGCATTCACGCGAAGGGCGTCGATCTCACCGGGGAGTGCATCTACCACGTTGACGGCAAGACGACCTGGCCCAGCAAGACGATCAACCTGAACGACGGCATCAAGTGCGACACGTCCAACGGCGACTTGACGAGCCGCTGACGCGACCTCCGGAACGCGCCCATCCACTCCCTTGAGAGAATCGCCCAACCATAGCCAGCGTCCATGTTGTGGACCACACTTTGGAGGAAACCAACCATGAGGAAACCAACCATGTTGAACAGAACGTCGCGACGGTACGGGGCGCGCACCCTGTCGGTCCTGATCGCGCTCGTCGGCTTCGCCGTAGCCTTGTCGGTGCATGCGGTTTACAGCAGCAAGACGGCCGATGACGACGTCAAGGACTCGTGCAAGGACTTCAGCATTGACGGGGCCGGCGTACTGTCCGCCACGTGCAACGTGTGGGACTCACACGAAATCGTCTACGACACGGGGAACTACACCATCGACCTCGACGCCAAGGTCGGCTACGACGGCAGAGAGTTGCAGTACAACCTGAAAGGTTTCTCGAACATCTGCAAAGACGAGACGGTCGGCCTGGCCGACGACAAGCTCATCCTCAAGGCAGACTGCCCACTCGGAGGATCCAAGACAAAGACCGTCAGCATCCGCATCGACGACATGATCTGGAACGAAGGGCGCGGGTTCCCAGGCGGCGCCCATGTCAGCCTGGGCCTCCACTGGCGCCAGGCTCGCTGGTCGGATTGAAGGTAGGAGCGACCGCAGCCCCTGACGGGCAGCCGCCGTCTTCTAGACGATCACGCCCTTAGCGCCGCGATCGGGTCCAGCCGCGCCGCCTGCCGCGCGGGGTAGAGGCCGAAGAACACGCCGACCGCGGTGGACACGCCGAAGCCGACGACGACCGCCGTCTGCGAGACGAAGAACGACCAGTCGGCGAAGCGGCTGATGCCCCAGGCGCTCGCCGAACCCAACACGATGCCGGCGCAGCCTCCGATCAGGCACAGCACCGCGGATTCCGTGACGAACTGCGCCACGATGTCGCGGCGCCGGGCGCCGAGCGCCCGGCGCAGGCCGATCTCGGCGCGCCGCTCGGCGACCGACATGAGCATCACGTTCATCACGCCGATGCCCCCGACCACCAGCGCGATGCTGCCGACCGCGCCGAACAGCAGCGTGAACATGCGCGCCTGGCGCTGCATCTGCTCGATCAGCTCGCGCGCGCTCTCTACCTCGATGTCCGTGCCGGGGACGACGCGGCCGAAGTAGGCGTTCACCTGGTCGACCGCCGCGAACGCGTCCGCGCCTGGCCGCAGCCGCGCGATCCCGCGGTCAACTTCCTGGCCCATCCGCGTCGTCGCGCCGAGCGGCAGCAGCACGCTGTCGTCGGTCCCGGCCGACTGCACCGAGCCGAGGTTGGGACCGAGCACGCCCACCACCGTGAACAGGCGCTCCTTGACGCGCACGGTAGCGCCGACGAGCCGCGGTGCGCCCGCGGCGCGGAGCTGCGCGGCCACGGCGTCGCCGAGCACGCAGAACGCGCCGCTCCGGTCGAGGTCGGAGATGAATCGCCCTTCGGTCAGCGTCAAGCGGTGCAGATTCGCATATCTCTCCGTGACGCCGAGCACCGGCCCCCGCATCAAGGGCACGCCCTCGAAGACGATCTCCGCGTAGTCGCTGGTCCACGGCGCGGCCGCCGCCACCACCCGGGTCGCATCCGGCAGCCGCGCCACGTGGGCGTGCGTCAGGGGCTGGGCCGGATCGGCGTAGCGCCGCCGGATCGTCAGCACGTCGGTGCCCAGCGCCTGGAACTGCTCCAGGGACTCCGCCGTAACGATTTCGCCGATCGACACCATCGCGATCACGGCGCCGATGCCGACCGCGATGCCGATCAGGGCAAGCACGCTGCGCACGCCCATGGCGGCGAGACTGGAAACGGCCTCCCGGACGTTGGCCTTGAGCATCCCGCCGCCCGGCAGAGCGATCGCCGGCATGCGCAGCTTCGCGAGGCGCATCACGCGGCCTCCGTTTCGAGCAGCACCCCGCGCTCCATGCGGGTGCGGCGCCGGCAGCGTTCGGCCACGCCGACGTCATGGGTGACGATGACCACGGCGATGCCGCCGTCGCTCAATTCGTCGAGAATGTCCATCACCTCGCGCCCCGTGTCCGGGTCCAGCGCCCCCGTCGGCTCGTCGGCGAGGATGACGGCGGGATCGCCGACCAGCGACCGGGCCAGGGCCACGCGCTGCTGCTGGCCTCCAGACAGCTCCTTCGGGCGGTGCCCGGCGCGCGCCGCCATGCCCACGCGCTCCAGCGCCGCCGCCGCGCGCGACTCGACCTCGGCGTCGGCGACGCCGCGGTAGCGCAGCGGCAGGCCGACGTTCTGCTGCGCCGTCATGCGCGGCAGCAGGTGGAAGGACTGGAACACGAAGCCGATGTTGGCGTTGCGGATGCCTGACAGTTCGTCGTCGTCCAGGGAAGCGACGTCCCGGCCCCTGAGTGCGTAGCTGCCACCGCTCGGCCGGTCGAGCAGTCCGAGGATGTTCAGCAGGGTCGACTTTCCGCAGCCGGAGGGACCCATGATCGACAGCAGGTCGCCGGGCCGCACCTCGACCGACACGCCGTTCAGCACCTCGACCTCCACGGGGCCTAGGCGGTAGGTCTTGCGCACGTCCTTGAGCATCAGCACGGCTCAGCCGCCTTCCGGCACGTAGACCCGGTCGCCAGCCGCCAGGCCGCGCACGATCTCCACACGGTCCAGGGTCGTGACGCCGGTCTCCACCTCGACGACGCGCGCGTCCCCGCCGGCGGGATCGGGCACCCGCACCGACGCGCGCCCGCCGTCGAGGGCCACGGCGGCGATCGGTACCAGCAGCGCGTCCGCGCGGTCGCGCGTGACGATGCGCGCGTCCACCGACATGCCCAGTTTGAGGCGCCGGCGCTGCCGCGCGTCGAGCGGGTCGACGGCCACCGTGACCGCGAACAGCGCCTGCGGTCCGATGCGTTGCGCCAGCGCCTGCGACGATACGTTGGCGACGACGCCGCCGAGAACCAGGTCGGGCGCCGCGTCGCTCGTGACGGTGACGGCCTGTCCGACGCGCACGTCGGCGATGTCCAGTTCCTCCACTGTCGCGTCGACCGCCAGCGCCGAAACGTCCGCGACCGCCACGATCAGGTCCCCGGCCGCGACCGCCATGCCGACGGCCGGCGCGGCGCCGGCGGGGGCGTCGCGCGACTGCGGCCGGAGCACCACCCCGGCGACCGGCGCTCGCAGCACGTCGGTCTCGATCACGCGCTCAAGCTCCTCGAGCCGGTCGCGCAGGTTCTCGAACCCGAGCCGCGCGATCTCCTGTGCCTCCTCGCCGCCCTGCTCACGTGCCGCTTCAAGCGCCTGCGCGGCGATCTCCCGCTCCGCCTGCAGGTTCTCGTACTGATCCTCGGCGGCCTCGTGCTCGGCCGCCGGGATCACGCCCCGCTCCAGCAGGAACGCCGTCTCCTCCAGCCGGCGGCCCTGCTTCTCCAGTTCGTTCGACGTCCGCGTGAGCGCGCGCCGCGCGCCGGTGACCGTAGGCCCGTCCTCCCAGCGGTCTAGCTCCGCGACGCGTTGCTCGGCCTGGATGTACTCGGCGCGCCGCGACCGGTACTCCTGCCGTACGCGGCTCATGTCGAGCGCCACCAGGTCCTGCCCAGCAGCCACCTCGTCGCCGTAGCGCACGTACACCGCGCGCACGGTGGCGTCGGCCGGACTCAGCACCCCGACCGCTTCGCGCGGCGTCAGCTCGCCGTTCACTGCCACCGTGGTCAGCAGGCGCTCCGGCGTGACGGTGACGGTGGCGGCGGGCGGCTGGCCAGCCACCACCGCCGCTTCGGGCGTGCCTTGAGCCGCCGCCCCGGGGTCGCCCGCGTTCCAGACGAACAGCCCGGCCAGCACGAACACGGCCAGCACGGACGAGGCGGCGACTCCCTGCACGACCCGCACCCGCCGCAGCGCCGCCTCCAGCTTCTCGTTGTTCTCCTCGACGGTCCGGTAGGCGTCCTGCAATTCCTGGTACTGGGCCCGCACCTGCCGGCCGAGCTTCAGCTCCGATTCGCGCAGCGCTTCGGTCGCCGTGATGTCGGAGAACACGGCGATGATGCCGCTCGCGTCGGCGTCACCGCCGCCCGTGCGCAGGTAGGACGTGCTGACCGACAGCAACCTCTGCCCACCGTCCACGGTGACCGTCACCGTCTGCCGCTCCGCAGCGCGTTGGTTCGACACCGCTTCGAGCATGATCTCGGTGAACGGATCGATTCCGGGCATGTGCATCAGAACGTCGGCGAACGGCCGTCCGACCAGCGCCGTCCGGTCCGCCCCGAGGATGCGCGCCCCGGCTGCGTTGAGCGTCACCACCCCGCCCCCGAAGCCGACGACGACCACGCCGTCGTCCATCTGCTCGAGGATGACCTCGTGGACGGCGGCCGCGCGGTCCCGCGGCTCGGCCGCCGCGCTCACTCCTCCGGCTCCGGCAGCTCCGGCAGCCGCCCCACGTCGATGCCCCAGGCGTCGAGCAGCGTCCCGACGGTGCGGTCGTGCAGCGTGACCGCGTTCATGTAGTCGATGCGCGCGCGCAGCTCGCCGACCTGAGCGTTCAGAAGGTCCGTTTCGTACTGCGCCAACTGGAAGTTCGAAGACAGGCCCAGCGTCAGCTTGCCGCGCTCGATCTCGAGCTTCTCCTCCGCCAGCTCGAGCGCGTCGCGCGCCACTTCCATGCGCCGCACGCCTGAGTCCACGGCCCGCACGGCGTTGCGCACCGCGGTATCCGTTTCGCGTTCGCTCGTCGCCAGCGCGTTCTGCGCCTCGCGCATCGCGAGTTCCGCGGCAAGCCGCTGGCGACGCAGGCGCCTCGCCTCGTCGCTCCCCACCGGAATCGACAGCGACAGCGCCACGGTGTAGTCACCTCCGCCGACACCGGCCAGATGGTCGAACGCCTCGCCGGGATCGTCGCCGCTGCCGGCGAAGCTGGCCCTGGCGTCCAGGGACAGGTCCCAGAAGGCGCCGTTCCTCGCGAGCGCCAAGCCGATTTCGCTGCGTCGCACACCGATCTGCGCCGCGCGGTAGCCGGTGCTGTGCTCGCGGGCCAGCGCCCGGCTCCGTTCCAGGTCCAGCGCGACGGGTTTCGGGTCCAGCCCTTCCGTGGGCCTGACGCGCACGGAGCCCTCGAGATCGAGCAGCACGTTCAGGTCCCGGCGCGCGTCGTCCAGGCGGATCTCGCTCTCGACGACGCCCAGCTCGCGGTCCGCGATCTCGGCCTCGCTCTGCGTCACGTCGCGGCTCGCCATGCGGCCCGTCTGCACGAGCAGGCGGTTCACGGCCAGCGTGTCCTGCGCCCGCTCGAGCGAGCGGCGGTTGATGTCGAGCTCGAGCTCCGCCTCGATCAGCGCGCGGTACGCGCCAGTGACGGCTACCACCACGTCCATGATCGCGGCTTCGAAACGCAGCACGTTCGACTCCTCGTCCAGACGCGCCAACCGCACCGGCGCCAGCCCGACATCCAGACCGCCGCCGCGCAGCAGCGGCTGGCGCACGGCGACGGTGACGTCGGCTCCCTCGTTCCAACGCCCCGGCACCGGACTGGCGGTCGCCGTCCAGCCGGACAGCAGGCTCACCGACCCGCCGGTCGGCAGACGCATGTCGACCCGCGGACCCGCGACCAGATCCCAGGAACGCTCCCGCTCGGGACCGAACACCGAACGGCGCGCGCTCAACGAACCGAGGCTGAACCGCGGATGGAACCACTCTTCGGCCTGGTCGAGATCGTACTTGTCGAGTTCGCGGCTCAGTCGTGCGCTGACGAGCGCAGGGTTCGCCGACAGGGCCAGCGTTACGGCGTCGCTCAGAGTGAGTTCGAGTTCATCGTCGGCGGGTGTCTCGTCGGCGTACGTACCGGGGCCGATGCCCAACAGCCCGGCGAGTGCGACCACCACGAAGAGAAACCGGGGCGCCAGCGCGGCGTGTGGAAGCGGCGTGCCGCGATGTCCCGACCGACATCCTGATCGATTGCTCACAACTGGCGATGCTAGCGGACGAGCATAAACTCTGCGCGAGTAAAGGCCTGACCTTCGAGTAATTACCGTAAATTAGGCCCTCTCCGTAATCCTCACATGGCGGCCTGGAGATGATTGCGGCGGTACGTGGCGCTGCGGGATCTGGTGGAAACCGCCGCAGCGGAACCGGATCCAGGCGCCAGGTACGCTTCGGTTGGCCGGTCATTCGCCACCAGAAACCTCCGGGCGGTCCGCTCCGCGCCTAAACTGCACTCCCATGCCGCCGTGTCCTGGTCCGGCGAACGTTTCGATTTAACTTGTGGCGGACCGCGTAGCGGCTTCCCTGCCGGGGCTATCTGGCAGGCGGGACCACGTTGGGGGACAGTCGCTGGTCGCCCTTCGCCACAAGTCCCTGTGTGCTCAACACTTCGCGAAGTTCCGGGCAGGAAGCAGTGAGCGCACCTCCCACCGCCTTCCGAACAAGCGCGAACGGCACCTGGGACCCCTCTCCCCGGCCCCTCCGCAGGCGGGTGAGCCCCGAGCAGCTACGCCCGGTCGCGGGCCGCCGCCAGGGCTCGCTTGCCGTAGACCTTGCCGACGTGGACGCGGTAGTCGCCGGAGGCGAAGATGTCGCCGATGGGGTCTTCGGCAGAGAGGCCGGAGGCTGCGTCGGCGATGGCGTCGTCGGAGAGGTCGGTGCCGACGAGGCTCGAGACGTCGACTGCTGTCGGCGTGGCGTCGACGCCGCCGACGACCAGGCCGGCGGCGGTGCAGCGGCCGCCCTGGACGGTGACGGAGGCCGCGGCACCGACAACGGCGTAGCCGGACGCCGGGTGTTCGAACTTGAGGTAGGCGGCGCCGGTTCCGGCGCCCAGGGCGGGGACATCGACGTGGGTCAGGATCTCGTCTTCGCCGACGTCGGTCATCAGCAGGTCCTGGAAGAAGTCGCCCGCGGCGACCGAGCGGGTGCCGGAGGGGGACTGCAGGTGGACCGAGGCGCCGAGCAGGACGAGCACGGGCGGAATGTCCGAGCCCGGGTCGGCGTGGGCGATGTTGCCGCCGATCGTGCCGCGGTTGCGGACCTGGGCGTCACCGATGTGACCGGCCGCTTCGGCGAGCACGGGGCAGTGGGCCGCGAGCACGTCGGAAGCCGCGATATCGGCGTGGGTGGTCAGTGAGCCGACCCGGACCGAACCGCCCGCTTCGGAGATGCCCTTGAGTTCGTCGAGGCGGCCGATGTCTATGACGACGGGCGGCTGCGCCAGGCGCAGCTTCATCATCGGGATCAGGCTGTGGCCGCCGGCCATCAGCTTCGCGTCCTCGTTCTCCTGCAGCAGGCTCAAGGCCTCGTTCACCGATCCGGCGCGGCGGTAGTCGAACTGGGCTGGGTACATATCTGGGCTCCTGATTCGGCAGCTTCGGTTGCTCGGCTGCGGGATTCTAGACGGATGAAGTTCTCTAGCTGTTCACGGCCCGCCACACCTTCTCGGGCGTGAGCGGCATGTCGATGTGGGTGACTCCGAACGGCGCCAGCGCGTCGACGACGGCGTTGACGACGGCCGGCGGCGAGGCGATCGCGCCGGCTTCGCCGACGCCCTTGACGCCCAGCGGGTTGTGCGGGCACGGCGTCGTCGTGCGGTCGAGCTCGAAGGGGATCAGGTTGTGGATCTTCGGTAGTGCGTAGTCCATCAACGAGCCGGACACGAGTTGCCCGCTGTCGTCGTAGACCGCGTTCTCCCACAGCGCCTGACCGATGCCCTGGGCCAGTCCGCCGTGGAGCTGGCCGTCGACGATCATCGGGTTGATCACGTTGCCGACATCGTCGACCGCGGCGTAACGCAGCAGTTCGATGGAGCCGGTCTCCGTGTCCACCTCGACCACGCAGACGTGGGTCCCGAACGGGTAGGTGAAGTTGGCGGGGTCGTAGAAGCTCGTGGCGGAGAGCCCCGGCTCCAGATCGTCGGGGTAGTTGTGCGCCAGGTAGGCCTGGAGCGCCACGTCGCCGAGGCCGAGGGAGCGGTCGGGCGAGCCGGCCACCCGGAAGTTGCCGCCCTCGTACTCGAGGTCCTCGGCGGAGGCCTCGAGCAGGTGGGCGGCGATCTTCTTGCCCTTCTCGATGATCTTGTCGACGCTCTTCGCGATCGCCGAGCCCCCGACGGCGGCGCTGCGGCTGCCGTAGGTGCCCATGCCGAACTGGACCAGGTCGGTGTCGCCGTGGATCACCTCGACCGCCTCCGGATCGATGCCGAGCTTGTCGGCGACGATCTGGGAGAAGGTCGTCTCGTGCCCCTGGCCGTGCGACGAGGAGCCGGTGTAGACGGTGACCGAGGCGGTCGGGTGGACGCGCACGTCGGCGCTCTCCCACTGCCCGGCCTGGGCGCCGAGCGATCCGACGACCGCCGACGGCGCCAGACCGCAGGCCTCGATGTAGGACGAGAAACCGATCCCGATCTGGCGGCGACCGTTGCCGCTGCCGCGGCGCGACGCCTGTTCACGGCAGAGGTCGTCATAGCCGATCATCTCGAGCGCGCGGTCCATCGCCGGCCCGTAATTCCCCGAGTCGTACGCCAGGGCGACCTGGGTCTGGTACGGGAAGGCGTCCGCGGGGACGAAGTTCCGCTTGCGGACCTCGATCGGGCCGAGTCCGGTCGCCTCGCCGGCGAGGTGCATCAGCCGCTCGATGACGAAGGTGGCCTCGGGCCGCCCGGCGCCGCGGTAGGCGTCGACCGGGGCGGTGTGGGTGAACACGCCGGTGACGTGGCAGTGAATCGCCGGGATGTCGTACTGGCCCGACATCAGGGTGCCGTAGAGGTAGGTCGGGACAGCCGGCGCGAAGGTCGAAAGATACGCGCCCATCGCGGCCGCCGTATCCACCTTCAGGCCGGTGATCCGGCCGTCGGCGTCGAACGCCATCGCGCAGTGCGTCGAGTGGTCGCGGCCATGGGCGTCGGTGAGGTTCGTCTCGGTGCGGGTCGCCGTCCACTTGACCGGGCGGTCGAGCTTCAATGAACACAGGCCCACGATCGCCTCGTCGGCGTAGTGGTGGATCTTGCTGCCGAATCCGCCGCCGACCTCGGGCGCGACGATCCGCACCTTGTGCTCGGGCATGCCGAGCGACGCGAGCGTCATCAGCAGCCGGTGCACGTGCGGGTTCTGGCTCGTCATGTGGATCGTCATCTCGCCGGTCGACGAGTCGTAGGAGGCGAGCACCGCGCGCGGTTCGATCGCGTGCGGGATCAGACGGTTGTTGCGGAGGTCGAGCTCCACGGTGTGCGCGGCGGAGGCGAAGGCGGCGTCGACCGATTCCCGATCGCCGATCTCCCAGTCGAACGCCACGTTGCCGGGCGCCTCTTCGTGCACCGCGGGCGCGCCGTCCTCGAGCGCGGCCACGACATCGGCCACGGCGTCGAGCGGCTCGTAGTCGACGGCGACCCGGTCGGCGGCGTCGCGGGCGAGGTAACGGTCTTCAGCGACGACGACCGCCACCGCGTCGCCCACGTGCCGCACCGTGTCGGCGGCGATCATCGGGTGAGCCGGCGTCTTGAGGTCGGGCAACAGCCAGCCGACCGGGACCACGCCGGGAATGCCGGCGGCCGCGACGTCGCGGGCCGTGAGCACGGCGAGGACGCCGGGCAGCGCCTCCGCGGCGGAGGTGTCGATGCCGCGGATCCGGGCGTGCGCGTACGGGCTGCGGACGATCGCGGCGTGCGCCATGCCTTCGACCTTCAGGTCGTCGGTGTACTTGCCGCGGCCGGTGATGAGCGCCGGGTCTTCCCGGCGCTTGATCGACGTGCCGAGTACGCCCGCCATCTCAGCTCATCCTCTCGGCGGCGTACTTCACGGCCTCCACGATGTTGTGGTAGCCGGTGCAGCGGCAGATGTTGCCCTTGAGCCCCTCGCGGATCTCCTCGTCGCTCGGGCTCGGGTTCTGGGCCAGGAGGTAGTTCGCGGAGAGGATCATGCCGGGCGTGCAGTAGCCGCACTGCAGGCCGTGCTTCTCCCAGAAGCCCTCCTGGAGCGGATGCAAGTCGCCGTTCTGGGCCAGACCCTCGATCGTGGTCACGGCCGAACCGTCCGCTTGCGCCGCGAGCATGGTGCAGGACTTGATCGCGTTACCGTCGACCAGCACGGTGCAGGCGCCGCAGAGACTCGTTTCGCAGCCGATGTTGGCGCCGGTCAGACCCAGATCCTCGCGCAGGAAGTGGACCAGCAGGCGCCGCGGCTCGACCGCTGCCTTGACCGGCTTGCCGTTGACTTCGAGTTGAATGGACACGGTCATCTTCGGGTATCTCCTTTCAGGAACAGGCACGGAGCGAGATCGCAACGGCCGCCAGCGCGACCAGGGCGCCGCCGACCAGGTAGGGCCAGAGTTCCCTGGCCATGCCGGCGGCGAAGCGGCCGGCGAAGGCGGCCTGCGACGGGGCTGCGGGGGCGGCTTCGACGCCGCCGGTTGGAGCGGGTGGTGCGTCCGACACCGGCGTTTCGACAGGCGCGTCCGACGCCGTGGCGGTTGCGTCCGCCACCGGCGCGCGCGCGGCGAGTTGCTGCTCCAGGCCCTGCAGACCCTGGCGGGTCAGCACCTTGGCCGAGCTGTCGAGCAGCCGCTGGCCGACGGCGGCGATGCGGCCGCCGACCTGGGCGTCGATTTCGTAGTGGAGCAGGGTGCCGCCGTCGTCGGTGTCTTCCAGGCGGAGCGAGCCGTTGCCGTTGACGAAGCCGGGAGCGCCCTTGCCGTCCATCTTCAGGCTGTAGCCGTTCGGCGGATCGAGATCGAGGAGCTCGACGCCGCCCTCGAACACGCCCTGCACGGGTCCGACCTTCATCTTCAGCTTGCCGCGGAACCGGTTGTCGCCGACAGGCGCCATGTCCTCGCAACCCGGCAGGGTGCGCGACAGCACCTCCGGGTCGAGGATTGCCTCCCAGACGACGCCGCGCGGTACGGCCAGCGTGTGCGAACCCTTGATCTTCACGTTCGGCGGAGGGTGTCGCTAGGGGCCCGGCGGCGAGCCGCAGTGTGAGATTGGCGCGACGGCAGACATGGCGCAGCAGGGTGCAGATCTACCACAGATCGGGCACCCTCCTACGCTCGCACGTACCGAACCACCGGGTCTTGTTCGGACTCCAGTTCGCCGACGTTCTCGGCCACGAGCTCGCCTCGCTGGTACAGGTACTCCACGTGCGCTCCGGCCTCCTCCAGGGCGAGCAGCACGGTGTAGCCGCGCACGGCGCCGAACAGCCGGCGGCTGATGTCGGCGGTGGTCTGCGGCGCCTGGCAGGTGTCCATGATCACGTTCAGCCGCTTGTCGTGCGACTCGCGGATCTCGCCGACCCGTGTCGTCACGTCCTCGATCGGTTCCTCGTGCCCGCCCAGGCCGACGCGTACGCCGTCCAGCTTCTCGACCTTGCCCAGCGCCTCGAGGTAGTGGCCGAGGCCCATGTTCAGGGTCAGCGACTCGGGCGACTGGTGGGGCGTGATCCGCGCCAGCACATGGTCGGCGGTGAGCAGCACGTCGTCGATCCGCAGGCAGACCTGGCCGGGGCAATGGCCGGGGACGTGGAGGACTTCGATGCCGAGGTCGGTGCCGTTTCCGTCCCGCACGGGCTGCCCCTCCTCGAGCAGGAACTGGACCGGCACCGAGCCGTAGCGGGCCTTGGGCGCCGTGTACATCGTCATCAACTGTTCGCGCTTGCCGGCCGAGAGACCCGCGCGGTGCAGGAACACGCGAAGCTGCTGCGAGGCGACGACGACCCGTTCCTCGTAGTGGGTCAGCACCCGGCGGTCGAGGACGTGGATGCCGACCGGCGCGTCCGTGTGCCCGCGCACGAACTGGAGGCCGCCGAAATGGTCCATGTGGCCGTGGGTGATCAGGATGACGTCGATGTCGGCGAGGCCGACGCGGGCGCCGAAGCGGTCCTCGATCGAGGCCATGCCGCGGACCAGGTTCTCGTTGGAGAAGTCCATGCCCGAACCGCAGTCGACCAGGATGCGACGGTCGCCGTCGTCGATCAGGTAGACGTTGCCGAAGAAGTTCGGAAACACCTCGAAGTTCAGCGCGTAGACGATCCGCCCGGCGGCGGTCGTGAAGCGCCGGGGCGACTCGAGCTGTTTCTTCGCGCTCGACGTACCTGCCCGCATGGGCACTACCCGGGAGCCCGCGAACCGGCCGGCGCTTCGCGCGCCGTCAGTTGGTCAGCGCGGAGACGAGGGAGTCGACTGCCTGGTCGGCGATGTCGGCCATCTCGTCGTCCGTGCGGTCCTGGATCGGGTGCCGCACGTAGACGACCTCGGGCGT
The DNA here is from genome assembly GCA_965116955.1 of Thermoanaerobaculia bacterium. GTDB lineage: Bacteria > Acidobacteriota > Thermoanaerobaculia > Multivoradales > Multivoraceae > Multivorans. Next base: position 2,371,506 of record OZ220742.1, read on the forward strand.
GGAGCCGAGCGACTTCGACTGCGACTCGGCCGCGTCCTGGAACTCGCAGGAAGCGACGAACACGGACGGCAGCCCCATCTCTTCCAACTGGGTCGTGTCGTGCACACTGCACGACGTGCAGGACCCTCAGTCGGCGAGCGCTTCGATCACCGCGTCGCAACGCTTGGCGATCTCGGCGCGCAGGTCGGCCGGCGCCACCTTGGAGAAGGTGGGCTTGGTGAAACGGAGGACGTTGGCGCCCCGGCTGGCGATTCGCTCCTCGACGCGGTCGAGGAAAAGGTCGCCGCGGGCCTTGGAGATGTCGAGCAGGGCGATCGTCTTGCCGCCGATGGACTTGAGGCGCGGCGCAGCCGTTCGCGCGGCGGTCGCGGCCTCGTTCGTCGGGTCGATCAGAGTCTGGACCATGGGAGTCTCCTGGGTGAGCCCCGAACGATACACGACGCTGGTAGGGTCGCCGGCCATGACCGAAGCACCATCAGCCTCCGCCCAGGCGCCGCCGGGCTTCGACCAGGGCCTGGTCGCGGTGGTCAAGAAGGACTGCCCGACCTGCCAGATGGTCGAACCGGTCCTGGCGGAGGTTCGCCGTCACCGACCGGTTCTGGTCGTGACCCAGGACGACCCGGCGTTTCCCGCCGAGGGAAGCCCCGTCCACGATGCCGATCTGACGCTGTCGCACCGGTTGGGCATCGAGATCGTGCCGACTCTCTTGACGCGGGAGGGAGGCTCGACTTCGGCCGCCGCGATCGGCTGGAACCGCGAACAGTGGCAGGACGTGACCGGCATCGGCGAGTTGGGCGCCGATCTGCCGCCGAGTCGTCCAGGCTGCGGCGCCCTCAACGTGGAGCCGCCGCATGTCGAGCGGCTCGCCGCGTTGTTCGCCGATGGCGGCGCGCGCCGGGTCGAACTCGGCGATCAGGAAGACGACGTCGAGGCCTGCTTCGCCAGGGGCTGGACGGACGGACTGCCGGTCGTGCCGCCGACTCCGGAGCGGGTCGAACGCATGCTCGCGGGCACCCGCCGGGACCGCGCGGAGGTGCTCGGCCTTGTGGCCCCCGACTACGGCGAGTGCACGGTCGAGAAGGTCGCGGTCAACGCCGTGATGGCGGGCTGCCGGCCGGAGTATCTGCCGGTCGTCCTGGCCGCGGTCGAGGCGGCGCTCACCGAGGAGTTCAACTGGCACGGTCTGGCGGCCACCACCTACTTCGCCGGCCCGATCGTCGTCGTCAACGGTCCGGTCACGAGCGCCCTCGGCATGAACTCGAAGATGAACGTTCTCGGACAGGGCAACCGGGCGAACACGACGATCGGCCGCGCGCTGCAGCTCGTGCTGCGCAACGTCGGCGGCGCGCGTCCGGGCGAGGTCGATCGGGCGACGCTCGGCAACCCCGGCAAGCTCAGCTTCTGTTTCCCCGAGCGCGAGGCGGATTCGCCGTGGACCTCGCTGGCCACGGAACGCGGCGTTCCCGAGGGAGAGTCGGCCGTCACCCTGTTCGCCGGTGAGGGGCCGCGGGGCGTCGTCGACCAGCTCTCCCGCGAGCCGGAGTCGCTGGCCCGCTCCCTGGCGTCGGCGCTCCTGGCGGTCGCCCACCACAAGCTCGTCGTCGGTTTCGACGCCATGCTCGTCGTCGGTTTCGAGCACGGCAACGTCTTCCGGCGGGCGGGCTGGGACAAGGCCAGACTGCGCGGCGAACTCGACGCCGCGCTCGTTCGCTCCGGCGCCGACCTCGTACGGGGCGCCGGCGACATCGCCGAGGGCCTGCCGCAGAAGATGGCGGACGCCCAGGTGCCGAAGTTCCGGCCGGGCGGGTTGCTGCTGGTCCATGCCGGCGGCAACGCGGGCCTGTTCTCGGCGGTGATCGGCGGCTGGGTCAGCGGCCCGGTCGGTAGCCAGCCGGTGACCCGGGTGGTAGGGGACTGACGCCGCTGTCCACGCTGCTGATGGTCCGCCACGCGGAGAGCACCGCGAACCTGGCGAGCCGGTACACCTGGCACGATCACGAGCCGCTGACCGAACTCGGCCACCGACAGGCTCGTGAGGCCGGCCGCTTGCTGGCGGAGCAGTACGAGCCGTCACACCTGTACTGCAGCCGCTTCCGCCGCGCCCGGCAGACCGCCGACGAGATCGCGGCGGAGGTCGGCCTGCCGGTGGTCGAGATCGACGGCATTCAGGAACGGTGCTTCGGGGAGCTGCGGGGCAAGCCCTGGGAGGCGTACCGGACGGTTGTCGCCGATCTCGACATCGAGGAGTTCTGGCATCACCGGGCGCCCGCTGGGGAATCGCTGGTCGACGTCGCGACGCGCGCGGCGCCGGTGGTGGCCGGGCTCGCCGACCGGCACCGGGAGCAGCAGGTCATCGTCGTCTCTCACGGCGGCGTGATGGCCGCCCTGCGGGCGTGGATCGCCGGCACCTGGCGGAACCGGCCGACGCCGACCCGGAACGCCGACGGTTTCCGGCTCGATCGGGACGGCTCGGAGTGGATGCCTCCGAGCCCGCTGTTCGGATGAGCTCATGAGGTTGCGTTTCCGCCGGACGGACTCCTAGAATGAAAGATCCGATCGTGCGACGAGCGTGTGCCGCCCGACCGCACGAGACGCCCGGGAGGGCGCCGCTTCGACGCTCTGAGGTTGCCGGATGATGGAGACCTGAAGTGATGAACTTCCGTACCCGTACCCCTGTGCTGTTGGGAGCGCTCGGCCTGCTGCTCATGGCGGGCTGTGGCCCCGAGGTTCCGACCGTCAACTTCTCGGTCATCCTGCCGATGACCGGCCCCGCCGGGATCTACGGCGAGGAGATCGCCAACGGGATCCAGTTGCGTCAGGACCGGCTGACGGCAGGCGACGAGCAGCTCGCCTACAACGTCGTCGTCGAGGTGATCGACTCCGAGGGCGACGCCCAGCAGGCCGCGTCCCTGCTCGAGACGGCCTTTTCGACCTCGCTGGCGGCGATCGGCGGCGCCACGAGCGCCGAGGCCCTCGCCATGGTGCCGGTCGCCGAGGACGCGGACCGGGTACTCGTCTCGCCTTCGGCGTCGAGCCCCGAACTGAGCGGCGCGTCCGAGTACTTCTACCGCCTCTTCCCGAGCGCCGAGATCGAGGCGTCGACGATGGCGACCTTCCTTCGCGACCGGGTGAACGTCCAGCGGCTCGCGCTGGTGGTCGAGGACTCGGCTTTCGGCACGTCGCTGGCCGATTCGGTGGAGCAGGTGTGGGGAACGGAACTGGCGGGCCGCGTGACCTTTACTCCCTCCTCCGACCAGAACGCGATGGTGGAGGAGGCCCTGGGTTACGAGGCGGACGGCATCTACGTCGCGGCCTCGGGCGCCGCCCTCGCGGAGGCGATCCAGGCGCTGCGTCTCGCGGGCTTCGAGGGCGGCGACAAGCGGCTGGCGACGAGTTCGTCGCTGATGATCGAGGCGGTGCTCGATGCCGCCGGGCCGGCAGCCAACGACGTCTACATGACGGCGCCGGTGTTCGACGTGGAGAGTCCGGACGAACCGACGGCGTCGTTCGTTGCCGACTACCGGGAGAAGTTCACGGATCCGGCCGCCTGGACCGCCTACCAGGAGGCGGTAGCCGAGGACGAGCGCGCGACGACGGCGCTGCAGGGCATGGATCTCGGCAATCCGGGTCTCGCGGCCGCGAGAGAGGAAGCAGAAGCGGCGGCGGAGGCTCTGGCCGCGGCAGCGGAGGCTCTCAACACGCCCAGCTACTACGCCGGCCTCGGCTACGACTCGATGGGCGTCCTGATCGGGGCCCTGGCCGAGCTCGAGGTGATCAACGTCCCGAGCGACTTCCTGAAGGGAATGCGCGCGATTCGGGAACTGCCGGGGGTGACCGGCACGATCCAGTTCCGGGAGACCGGCGACGTGCAGAAGTTCACCCGCATCTACCAGATCGTCGACGGCAAGCCGGTCGACTTCGAGCAGTACTGGGAGGAATACACCCGCAGGCGGCTGGAGGAGATGCAGGCGCTCCAGGAGCGGATCGAGCGGATGAACCGGAACCAGTAGCGGTTCGGCGTGCCGGTCCGGATCGCTATACTGAGGGCTGCAACCTACCGAACGGTCGGCAGATAGTCTTCCCCGCCAACCAGGAGACCCGTTTCCATGTCCGGAATCGTCCGATACGGCAGCTACGTACCCTTCAACCGCATCCAACGGTCCGCCATCGGCGCCGGCCGCGGTGAGCGCGCTGCCGCCAGCTACGACGAAGACTCCGCCTCGATGGCGGTCGAGGCGTCGCGCGAGGCGCTGCGCGAACTGCCGGAAGGCGCCACGGTCGACACGGTGGCCTTCGCGTCGACCAGCGCCCCCTACTCCGAGAAGCTGAACGCCGCGACCCTGCAGGCGGCGACGAACCTGCCCAAGTCGGTCACCGCGCTGGACCTGGGCGGCTCGACCCGCTCCGGTCTCTCGGCCCTTCTGGCCGGCATCGACATGGCGTCGGCGGGCCGCACGGTCCTGGTCGCGGCCAGCGACGTCGTGGTCGGCGCGCCGAGCGGTCCGCGAGAGTCGGGCGGCGGTGACGCCGCGGCGGCCTTCGTCCTCGGCGCCAACGGCACGGAACCGGTCGCCCGGCTGATCGGCCGCGCTTCCTGCACCGAAGAGGTGCTCGACGTCTGGAAGAGCCCGGGGATGCCCTTCGCCAGGCAGTGGGAGGAGCGTTTCGGCGCCGACGTGTACACGCCGCTCCTGGTCGAGACCTTCGGCCGCGCTCTCGCGGATGCCGGCGTGTCCGCCTCCGACCTCTCGAAGGTCGTGCTCGACGGCACGAACGCCCGTGTCTTCCGCGGCTTCCCGCGGCCCGCGGGCATAGCACCCGAGCAGATCCTGGACGGGCTGGCGGGGACGGTGGGCCGCGCCGGCTCCGCTCACGCCGGCCTGGTGCTGGCGAGTGCGCTCGACGGCGCCTCGGCGGGCGACCGGATCGCGGTGGCGGTGGTCGCGGACGGTGTCGACGTGGCCGTGTTCGAGGTCACCGACGCGATCGACGGCGGCCGCCCGAAACACTCCGTGGCGTCCTGGGTCGAGTCCAGGCGCAACGACCTGGCCTACACGACCTACCTCAAGTGGCGCGAGGTGCTGCCGTTCGAGCCGCCGCGCCGTCCGGACCCGGATCGGCCCGCGGCGCCGCCGATGCAGCGCGCCGAGCGCTGGAAGTTCGGTTTCCTGGGTTCACGCTGCAACCGCTGCGGCAACACGAACCTGCCGCCGCAGCGCGTTTGCGTCGTCTGCCAGGCGGTCGACGATTCGACGGTCGAGCCGTACGCCGACGGCGAATGCCGGATCAGCACCTACACCCTGGACCGGCTCGCCTATTCGCTGCAGCCGCCGGTGATCGGCGCCGTGGTCGACTTCGACAAGGGCGGCAGGATGCTCTGCCAGCTCACCGACGTCGATCCGGACAACGTGGGCATCGGCGACGAGTTGGAAATGACGTTCCGCCGCCTGTACACTGCGGGCGGCGTCCACAACTACTTCTGGAAGGCGCGTCCGAAGCGCTGAGCCGATCGGGGAGATCGGAGAGACCAAGGAGAACCTATGGCCAGCAAGGGAATCTGTGATCGCGTAGCCATCGTCGGCATGGGCTGCACCAAGTTCGGAGAGCACTGGAATCGCAGCGCCAGCGACCTGCTGGTCGATGCCGTGCAGGAGGCCTACGGTTCCGCCGGGATCGAGCCGGACAACGTCGACGCCTACTGGCTCGGCACCACCGGCAGCGGCATCTCGGGCCTGACCCTCTCCGAGCCGCTGAAGATCCAGTACAAGCCGGTCACCCGCCTCGAGAACATGTGCGCCACCGGCAGCGAGGCGATCCGCAACGCGGCCTACGCGGTGGCGTCCGGCGCCTACGACCTGGTCATGGCGGTCGGCGTCGAGAAGCTGAAGGACTCCGGGTTCTCCGGCCTGACCGGCAGCGCCCCTCCGGGCGACGGCACCGAGTCCGGCATGACCGCGCCGGCGAACTTCTCCCTGCTGGCGCCCGCCTACGCCGAGAAGTACGGCGTCGACCTCGAGACGATGCGCGACGTCCTTACGCAGATCGCCTACAAGAACCACTACAACGGCGCCCGTAACGAGAAGGCGCAGTTCCAGCGCGAGGTGCCGATCGAGAAGATCAACGCATCGCCCAAGGTCGCCGGCATGCTCGGCATCATGGACTGCTCCGGCGTCTCCGACGGCTCGGCCGCGGCGGTCATCTGCCGCGCCGAGGACGCGCACAAGTACAACGACAACCCGATCTTCATCAAGGCGCTGTCGTTCGTTGCCGGCCCCTCGGAGGGCGCCAAGCGCCAGGACTACGACTTCACGACCTTCCCCGAGGTCGTCGAGAGCGCCAGGGACGCCTACGTTCAGGCGGGCATCGAGGATCCGCGCGAGCAGATCAGCATGGCGGAAGTCCACGACTGCTTCACGCCGACCGAGCTGGTGCTCATGGAGGACCTCGGGTTCTCGCCGCGCGGCCAGGCGTGGAAGGACACGATGGACGGGCGCTTCGACCTCGACGGCGAGCAGCCGGTCAACCCCGACGGCGGCCTGAAGAGCTTCGGCCACCCGATCGGCGCCTCCGGCCTGAGGATGATGTACGAGATGTGGCTCCAGCTCCGCGGCGAGGCCGGTGAGCGTCAGATCGCCGATCCCAAGCTCGGCCTGACCCACAACCTCGGCGGCGCCCCGGGCCGCTGCGTCAGCTTCGTCTCGGTCGTCGGCCTCTAGGCCCTGACCGAAGCGTTAGTGCACGGCGACCCCGCTGGCCCTGCCAGCGGGGTCGTTTGTTTCTGCTGTCGGTGCGCCTGTCGATGCGCCTGTCGGTGCGCCGGCCTTCTGGCCGGCTTCAGGGAGACTGCCGCCGCGAAGCGGCGACCCTACTGTCCGGCCCGCGTCAGTGCCTCATCCATCGCCGCCAGCGCGAACTCGACATCGGCGTCCGTCAGCACCAGAGGCGGCTTGATCCGGAGCACGTTGCCGTAGAGCCCGCCCTTGCCGACGAGGGCGCCGAGGTCCTTGAGTTCGTCGAGCACGCGGCCGGCGAGGGCGGTGCCCGGCGTTCTGGCTGCCCGGTCGGCGACCAGCTCGACGCCGATCATCAGTCCCTGGCCGCGGACGTTGCCGATGCCTTCGTGACGGTCGGCCAGGGCGCGGAGACCGTCCAGGAGCCGGTTGCCCTGGACCTGGGCGTTCTGCTGCAGGCCCTCTTCCTCGATGACCTCGAGCACCGCCAGGCCGGCTGCCGACACGAGGGGGTTGCCGCCGAACGTGTTGATGTGGAGTCTCTGCGCCAGAGCGGCGGCGATTTCGGACGTGGTGGCGACGGCCGCCAACGGCAAACCGTTGCCGATGCCCTTGGCCATCGTGACGATCTCGGGAACGACGCCCGAGCGCTCGAAGCCCCAGAAGTTGTCGCCCGTGCGGCCGAAGCCGGTCTGCACCTCGTCGGCGATGCAGACGCCGCCGTGGGCCCGCCCGATCTCGTACACCTCGGGGAGGTAGTTCGGCGCGCCCATCGTCACGCCGCCGGCGCCCTGGATCGGCTCCGAGATGAAGGCGGCTACCTGGCCGGGCGTGGAGTAGCGGATGAGTTCGGCCACGTCCTCCGCGGAGCGGCTGGCGATCTGCTCCGGCGTGCCGGAGAACGGGTTGCGGTAGGGGTCCGGGTTCAGCGCGTGGTGCACTGGACCGCCGCGCTGCACGCCCGACTTCCACGTGTGGATGCCGGTCAGCGCCCCGGTCGGCGCGCTGCCGCCGTGGTAGGCGTTGCGGATGCCGATGACGTCGGCGTTACCGGTGTGGAGCCGGGCCATCTGGATTGCCAGATCGTTCGCCTCGCTGCCGCTGTTGACGAAGTAGATCCGGTCCAGGCTCGGCGGCAGCTTGGCCAGCAGCGCCTCGGCGAAGCGCGGCATGTTCGGATGGAGGAAGGCGGTCGAACCGTGCGCCAGCAACGCCATCTGCTTCTGGACGGCGGCGACGATCTTGGGGTGAGAATGGCCGCAGGCGACGGTGCAGATGCCAGCGAACAGATCGAGATAGCGACGGCCGGTTTCGTCCCAGACGTACTGCCGGTGACCCTCGACCAGCATCACGGGGTCGCTGTAGAGCGTGAACAGCGCCGGATTCACGTGCTGCCGGCGCAGCTCCAGGATCGTCTCGCGGCTGGGACCCAGGTAGGGCTCCGGCTGGTGGCTGCACGGAGGCAGCTCCAGGGCGCGGGATCGGGAAGGGGTCGCGACGTCAAGTGCCACGGTCATGGTTGCAATTCCTCGTGGCCCACCCTCTGGGGGCCGTTCAGGTCGTTCGCTGGTGCGGCCGCGCAGGAGCGCGGCGGCGTGGGAGGTAACCCTAGCTCAGGAGATCGACAATTGTGAGGGCCATCACCTGCGTCGACCTGGTGATGTCCGAAAGCAGGCAGCGTTCGTCGGGCTGGTGGGCCTGTTCCAGTTCGCCCGGCCCGTAGGCGACGCACTGGCCGATGCCGCCGATGCGCTGGAAGTGCTTGTGATCGTAGGTGCCGGGGCTCGCCACGAGATCGGCGGCGCTTCCGGTCGCGGTCTCTATGGCGCGGGCGAGCGACTCGACCAGGGCGCAGTCGTTCGGCGTCTGGGTCGGCAGGACGCTCAGCAGCTCCTCGACCTCGAACTGAATCCCGGGGCGCCTGGCCTCGACCGCGTCCAGCACTCCCCGGACCTCGGCACGGACGGCGTCCGGTCCCTCCTCGAGCAGGTAGCGCCGGTCGACGACGAGTTCGCACTGGTCGGCGACGCAGGGAGACGGCAGGCCCTGGCCGTGACCGTCCAGCGCGGCCGAGGAGTCGAGTCCTTCGATCACCTGGCCGCCGGCGATCGAGTTCATGTTGATCGTGGGCCGGCGGGCGCCCTCCGGCACCACGGGCAGCTCGGTGACCAGGTCGCCGATCGCCTCCCGGAGACCGAGCGCCACGTCGGCCGCCGCGTCGATCGCCGACGTGCCGAGGAAGGGCATCGAGCCGTGAGCGATGCGGCCGCGAGCGACGATGCGGAACCAGAGCACGCCCCGGTGGCCGATGCAGATCCGGTTGGGGCTGAAGGGCTCGGGGATGATCACGTAGTCGGTCGTCCGGCTGGTGACCCGGCCGGTCGCGGCGAGGTGGGCGACCCCGGCCAGGCCGCCGCTTTCCTCGTCCACCGTGCCGCTGATCTCGACGGTGCCGCGCAGCCCGATGCCGGCGCGTCGCACGGCTTCGGCGGCGAACAGGGCCGCTGCCAGGCCGGCCTTCATGTCGGCCGCGCCGCGACCGTACAGGTAGCCGTCGCGGATCTCGCCGCCGAACGGGTCGACGGTCCAGCCCTCGCCGGGCGGTACCACGTCGATGTGGCCGTTCAGATGGAGCGCCGGCCTCGCCTGGCGGCCGCGTCGACGGCCGAGGACGTTGATCTTCGGTCGTTGCGGGTCGTCTCCAGGGCCCCGGATGTACTCGGTCTCGAAGCCGTCCGCCTCGAGACGGACCCCGAGCAGTTCGGCGCATTCCCGGTAGGCGTCGCCGGGAGGGTTGACGGTCGGAATGCGGATCAACTCGGCCGCGAACGCGGCCGCCTCTTCGCCACAGACCGCGGCCTCCGAGAGGACGCGGTCGGCGAGCCCCGTTGCCATTCGGGCGGAACCGTTCTGTACGGACGTCATGGGACGATGCCCTTCTCCAAGGGGCTGGATTCTGCGCCGGTGGCCGGGGCTCGAAGCCGGTGGCTGCGTTCTGCGAGCTTGGTAGTACTCTTGCCAGATTACTATGTTTGCGCGATGTGGATTGCGGACCGCGGCTCTCGTAGCGCTCGCCCTGGGCGCCTGGAGCCCTGGCGTGGCTGAGGAGGCCGCGGGCGACCCCGGCCTGACGGCGGTCGACGGGCTTCGAGTCGGCCAGTTCACCTACGAGGAGCGGCCCACCGGCTGCACCGTCGTGCTCGCTCTGGATGGCGCGGTCGGCGCGGTCGACGTCCGGGGAGGCGCGCCCGCGACCCGCGAGACGGCCCTGCTGAGTCCTCACAACATGATCCAGGAGCTTCACGCGGTCGTGCTGACAGGCGGTAGCGCCTACGGTCTCGACGCGTCGGGTGGCGTGATGCGCTACCTCGAGGAACAGGACATCGGCTACCGGGTCGGCGCCGGCGTGGTGCCGATCGTCGTCGCTGCGTCGCTCATGGATCTCGGCATGGGCGGCGCCAGCAAGCCGCGGCCGGACGCCGAATGCGGCTACACGGCCGCGGCCGCGGCCAGCACGGGTCCTGTGGCCCAGGGCAACGTGGGCGCCGGCGCCGGCGCCACGGTGGGCAAGATGGGCGGCCGCGGATCGCGGATGAAGGGCGGTCTCGGCAGCGCGTCGATCAGGCTGGAGCAGGGCCCGTCGGCGGGCCTGGTGGTCGCGGCGCTGGTCGCGGTCAACGCCGTCGGCGACGTGATCGACCCGGCCACCGGCCAGGTGGTGGCGGGTGTGCGCGGCCCGAACGACGAACTGCTCGATGCTCGCAAGCTGCTGCGGAGCGGCCTCGGTCGCGACCGTCGCGCCAGCCGGCGGGAAGCCGAGAACCGGGAGAACACGACGATCGCCGTCGTCGCGACGAACGCGACCCTGAATCAGGCGGAGGCCACCCGCGTGGCGCAGATGGCCCACGATGGTCTCGCTCGCTCGATCGTTCCCTCGCACACGCCGGGCGACGGCGACACGGTGTTCGCGGTCGCGACCGGCGTCCTCGAAGGGCCGGCCGACGTCAGCCGCATCGGTGCGCTCGCCGCCGAGGCGCTCGCCGACGCGGTACTCAACAGTGTGCGGCACGCGGAGTCGCTACCCGGCGTTCTCGCCGTCCGCGACCTGCCCTGAGCTGCTCTTGATGGCGTCTGAGAACCCGTTTCGCCTGGACGGCCGTGCGGTCGCTGTGATCGGCGCCGGCTCCGGCATCGGCGAAGGCGCGGCCGAGGCCTGCGCCCGCCAGGGAGCCCGGGTCGCCTGCTTCGACGTCAACCTGATCGCCGCGCGGGCAACCGCGGACTGCATCGTCGCTGCCGGCGGTGAGGCGAACGCTGCCGAGCTCGACATCCTCGATCCGGACGCGATGGAGTCGGCGCTCGGGGCTCTGGACGACCTTGCGGGCGTCGTCGCGACCCCCGGGGTCAACGTGCGCAAGCGCCTGCTTGACTACCAGCCGGACGAGTTCGATCGCGTGGTGACGCTCAACCTCCGCGGCGCACTGAACGTGCTCCAGGTCGCGGGAGGCCTCCTGTCCGCGAAGGGCGGCGGCAGCATCGTCCTGCTCTCCTCGATCCGCTCCCAGGTGGTCGAGCCGGGACAGGGCGTCTACGCCGCGACCAAGGCCGGTATCGCCCAGCTCGCCCGTACGGCCGCGGCCGAGCTCGGGGGCGCCGGCGTGCGGGTCAACGCGTTGGCGCCGGGAGTGGTCGACACGCCCCTGACGAAGCCGATTCAGCAGAACGAGGCCTGGAACCGGGCCTACGCCGGGAAGACGGCGCTGGGCCGGTGGGGCAGGCCGGACGAGATCGGCAACGCGGCCGCGTTTCTCGTGTCGGCTGCGTCGAGTTACATGACCGGGGCCGTGCTCTTCGTCGACGGCGGCTGGACCGCCATCGACGGCCGCTTCGATCCCCCCGCCTGAACGACGCTGTCGGTGCGCCGGCCTTCTGGCCGGCATCTGGTGCGGGGCCGCGAGTAGACTCCGCCACGCCGTGCCCGCTCACAACGACCTGTTTCGACTCGACGGCAAGACGGCCGTCGTCACCGGCGCGTCATCCGGTCTTGGCATCGTCTTCGCGCAGGCGCTGGCCGCGGCGGGCGCCTCGGTCGTCGTCTCGGCGCGGCGCCTGGACCGACTGGAGCAGCTCGCCGCGGACATCGAGCGCGATGGCGGGGAGGCTCTCGCCGTCGCCTGCGACGTCGCCAGCGAGGAGGATGTCGACGCGCTGGCGGCGAGGGCGGTCGACCGGTTCGGCAGTGTCGACGTGCTGGTGGCGAACGCCGGCGTCTCCGATCCGCGGCCGGCCGAGCAGGAACCGCTCGACGTGTGGCAGCGGATCGTGGCGGTGAACCTGACCGGCGTTTTCCTCTGCAACCGCCGCTTCGGCGCCCTGATGCTGGAGCAGGGATCGGGCTCGATCGTCAACATCGCGTCGGTGCTCGGCGTCGTCGGCGCCGGCCAGATCCCGCAGGCGTCCTACACGGCGTCCAAGGGCGGCGTCGTCAACATGACCCGGGAACTCGCGGCGCAGTGGGCGCGGCGAGGCGTGCGGGTCAACGCGATCGGCCCGGCCTGGTTCGAGTCCGAGATGACCGAGGAGATGTTCGCGTCGGACCAGGCCCTGCGCTGGATCCGCCGCAAGACGCCGATGGGCCGGCCCGGCCGCGGCGAGGAACTGGCCGGCCCGGTCGTGTTTCTGGCCTCGGAGGCGTCGAGCTACGTCACCGGCCAGACATTGCTCGTCGACGGCGGCTGGACGGTCGTTTAGCGGACGGTTTCAACCGATCGCAGCCGCGATGACTCTCGAGATTGCCTTCCTGCTGGTCGTCCTGGCGGCCATGGTCGTCCTGTTTCTGACCGAGAAGCTGCCGATCGACCTGACGGCCTTTCTCGGCCTGACGCTGCTCGTTTTCACGAACTACGTTGAGGTCGACCAGGCGTTCACGGGTTTCGCCTCGTCGGCCGTGATCACCATGCTGTCGATCTTCATCGTCAGCGCGGGCCTGATGCAGACCGGCGTCGCGGACCTGGTGGGCGGCGCCATCCACCGCTTCGTGGGCAGCCGCGAGGCGCCGCTGATCGTCGCGGTCATGCTGGTGGCGGGCGTCCTCTCGATGTTCATGAACAACATCGCGGCGACTGCCGTCCTGATGCCGGCGGTGGCGAGTCTGGCGCGCCGCGCGCACCTTGCCCCTTCGAGGCTGTTCATGCCGCTCGCGTTCGGCGCCATCCTGGGCGGCACCGCGACCCTGGTCGGGACGCCGCCGAACATCCTGGCGGCGGCGATGTTGCGGGACCGCGGACTCGAGCCGTTCGGGCTCTTCGACTTCACGCCTTTCGGCCTGGTGCTGCTCCTGGGCGGCGTCATCTTCATGCTCACCCTGGGGCGGCGCCTGCTACCGGGCCGCCGGTCCGGGGCTCCGAGCCGTGGCGAATCGGAACTCGCCGACCTCTACGGCCTGCACGAGGGACTGTTCTCGATCCGCATTCCCTCCGGATCCGAACTCGACGGCGCGACGCTGCGCGAGACGCGGCTCGGCACCACGCTGGGGGTGCAGCTCCTCGGCGTGGCGCGCGGCGAGGAGTGGCAGTTGGCGCCCGGTGACGACACACGGTTGCTGGCCGGCGACGAACTGGTGGTGCAGGGCGACGCGGACGAAGTGGAGCAGACCCTGCGCCTCCAGGGCGTCGATCTGGGCACGGCGACGACGCTCGGCACGGCCACGACCGGCGAGATCGGTTCGCCGGAGGCGGGGGTGACTGCGCTCAGGGCGCGCGTGTCCGCCGCGTCGCCCCTGGTAGGAAGCACCTTGGCGGAAACCCGCTTCCGCGAAGAATGGCGCGTGTTCGTGATCGCGGTGGAACGCGACGGCGATGTGCACGTCGACCGGCTGGGAAGCCTGCAGATCGAGCAGGGGGACGTGCTCTACGGACTGTTCGGCGACGACGCGCCGGAGATCGACCCGGAGGTGCTCACGATCGACGAGAGCGGCCCCGCGGCGCTCGACCGGCTCGAGGATCAGCCGCTGCTGGTCATCCGCGTGCCGGAGAACTCGACGCTTCTCGCCAGCGGCGCCGGCGTCGAGTGGATGGGCCGGTTGATGGGCTTGACGGTGGTCGCGGTCGAGCGGGACGGCGAGGTGATCTGGGGTCCTGGGCCGCAGATCCTCTTCGAGGCCGGGGACCGGCTCTTCGTCAAGGGCAGGGAGCGGAGACTGCGGGCCCTGTTGAGGATGGGCGGTGTCGAGCTGACTTCGGGAGTGGCCGCACCCGCCTTCGAATCGGAAGAAGTCGGGATGGCGGAGGCGACGCTGGCGCCGCGGTCCGGCCTCGCGGGGCGGACCCTCGCGGACATCGAGTTCCGCGATCGCTACGGCGTGCAGGTCCTCGCCATCTGGCGCGAAGGGCACCCGATTCGCAGCGGACTGGCTCAACTGTCCCTGCGGGTCGGGGACGCGCTACTGCTCCAGGGACGCCGCGGCCGGCTGGGTCTGCTCGCCCGTGAACCAGACCTGCTCGTTCTCTCGGATGTCGCCGAGGAGCCGCGCCGCCTGAACAAGGCGCCGTACGCCATCGGATGCCTCGCCCTGATGGTGATCCTGGTGGTGACGGGAGTGGCCCCGATCCAGGTGGCTGCCTTCGCTTCGGCGAGCCTGATCGTGTTGTGCGGCGCCCTGACGATGGAGGAGGCCTACCGCGCGGTCGAATGGCGGGCGATCTTCCTGGTCGCGGCGATCCTGCCCGTGGGATCGGCGATGGAGAGCAGCGGCACCGCGGCCCTGCTGGCCAGCAGCGTGATGGAACTGGCGGGTCCGGTCGGGCCCTACGCGGTGCTGGCGGCGCTGGTCCTGCTCTCGAGCCTGCTCAGCCAGTGTCTCGACGGTGCGCCGGCGGTCGTCCTGCTGACGCCGGTCGTGCTCGAGGCGGCTTCGGGTCTCGGTCTCTCGCCCTACCCCCTGATGATGGGCGTGGCCCTGGCTGCGTCCGCGGCGTTCATGACGCCCTTCAGCCACAAGGCGAACCTGCTGGTCATGGGCGCCGGCGGCTACCGCAGCATGGACTACCTGCGGGCCGGCACGCCGCTGACCATCGTGCTGCTGGCGGTGATCGTGTGGATGGTGCCGCTCATCTTCCCGTTCTAGGTAGTATCGCCCCCTCGCCCCCTTTGCCTCGACGGAATCTCGGGAGAACCCCATGGCGTCACGCTACGAACGAGCCCTCCGCATCCTGACGGCCTCTGCCTTCGCGCTGACGGTCGCGGCTTCCGCCGCCGCCCAGACAACGGGCGACATCCGCGGCCAGGTCCGCGACGCCAACGGCGACGGCTTGCCCGGCGTCATGGTGACGGCGACGATCGAGGATCGCGGCGTGTCGCGGACCACGATCACCGGCGTCGGCGGGAACTTCGTCATCTCCTCGCTTCAGGTCGACGACTACGTCGTGACCGCGGCTCTCGACGGCTTCCAGGATCACCGGGTCGAAGGAGTGCGCGTGAACATCGCCGCGACCGTCAACCTGGCAATCGAACTTGGCTTGGTGGCGGTGGAGGAGGAGGTGACGGTCACCGCGTCGCCGGTCCTCGACGTCACGAGTTCCAGCGTCGGTACGAGCTACACGGCGGACTTCATCGACGACCTGCCGACGGACCGGAACTTCTGGGACCTGATGGCGGTGTCGCCCGGGATCAGTCAGTCCTCCGAGGGCAGTACTTCGTTGACGGCGTTTGGTTCGAGTACGGCCTCCAACTCCTGGCGGATCGACGGTCTCGACACGACCTCCTCGGACACGGGCCACGCGTTCTGGTGGTTGAACCCCGCGACCATCGAGGAGGTGCAGGTCCTGGGCCTCGGCGCACCGGCTGAGTACGGCAGCATGTCGGGAGCGGCGTTCAACGTGGTCACCAAGTCCGGCACGAACGACTTCTCCGGCACGATCGACTGGTACCACATGAACGACGGCCTGACGGAGGAGAACGCCGACATTGACGGCATTCCGTTCCATCGCGAGGAGTTCGACGATCTGACGGGCACACTCGGCGGTCCGTTCGCTCGCGACAAGGTCTGGTTCTTCGGTTCCGTTCAGGTCACGGACGACGCGTACAGCGATCCGGGGGTCGACCCGATCTTTCCGACCGCGTATCCGACGGAGCGCTACGACATCAAGATCAACGCGGCGCTCAACGACAGCAACCTGATGGAGGCGAAGTACCACTTCGAGGACTACGACTTCGTCTACGCGTTCGCGAACGCGACGCCGGACGCGATCACGACCGGGTTTGGCAACAACCCGGCCTGGGGGCTCCAGTTCCAGTCCGTGCTGACCCCGAACGACTACCTGGAGGTGCTGTACGCCGGCTACAGCAGCGACGACAACCAGCTGTCCGCCACCGGCAGTACGGCGCCGCCCTACGTCGACTACTCGCCGCCTGATGGCGGTCCTCCGCAATACAGCGGCGGCCCGACCTACCCCTACCGGTGGGTGCTCGGCCGTGACCAGTTGGACGTCAAGCTCTCACATCACGCCGACGACCTCTTGAACGGCGACCACGACTTCAAGTTCGGTATCTCCTACGGGACCGGCACCGGCGACACCCGGACCGGCATCGGGCCGGACGGCTTCTACATTTACCGCTACGAGTACTACCCAGGCTATCCCTACTACTACAGGTACTCGGCGCGGCCTTACCACTACGGCGCGGACACCAGGGCGGTTTCGGCGTTCGTCGACGATTCCTGGCAGGTCAGCGAGAACCTGACGCTGAACATCGGTGTCCGGTACGACACGCACAACGGCGAGATTCCGGACTTCGCCAGGCTGAACCAGGACTGGAGCGCGACTTCAGACGTCATTCCGGGGGTCAAGGACGTAGTCGACTGGTCGCTGATCTCGCCCCGGATCGGCATGGCTTACCAGATCGGTGACCGGCAGGTCTTCCGCGCCTTCTACGGCAGGTTCTACGACGCGGACGTGACCGGCAACTGGTACGCACCGCCGCCGGATCCGACCCTCTACATCACGGAGTCCGGTCCCACACTGGAGGGTCCCTGGACCTTGTCTTCGACGTTCCAGTACCGGGACAACCTCCACAATCCCGATCTGAGGGCGCCGGAGACCGACCAGTTCACCCTGGGTTGGGAGCGACGCCTGGGCGACAGCTTCAGCTTCGGCATCCAGGGGGTCTACAAGGAAGGGGAGAACCTCATCGGCTGGGAGATCCTGAACGACGGCGTCTACGAGGAGGTGCCGTGGACGAACCCGTTTACCGGCGAAACGGAGCAGCTCTTCAGCATCATCGAGCAGCCGACCACGCGCAAAGGCAACCGACCGGGCCCCGGCTCCAAGGCTCCGCCGGGGATCGAGTACAACCAGCAGTACGAGGGCGTGGTGCTGACCCTGAACAAGCGATACAGCGACGGCTGGAGCCTGCATTCGTCATACACCTGGTCCGATTCGACCGGGTTCATTCCGCGGCCCCTTGAGCAGTCCCAGGGGGATCCGTTCTACACCGCGAGCGATGGCCGCGACCCGAACAACTGGATCAACGCCGAACAGGCGCTGCAGAACGATCGGGAGCACATGTTCCAGTTCCAGGGGAGCTTCGAGCTGCCGTGGAAGCTCATGGGTACGGCGACCTACAGCTTCATGACAGGTAGACCCTACAACCGCCAACTGACTGTCGGCTTGCGCAACTCAGCCTCGCCGCTTGCCCAGGGCGGACAGAGTGTGATCGCGATTCCGGCCAGCGACGACACGCGCTTGCCGGATCAGAACAATCTGGATCTATCCTTCGGGCGCCGGTTCGATGTCGGCCAGGTCCAGTTGAAACTGGACCTTCAAGTGCTCAACGTCTTCAACGAAGACACTTGGGATGGGTGGACCACCCTCCAGGTGCCCGCGGACGAGGAGTACGTACCGAGCGACTACCTCTTCCCGCGGCGCGTCATGATTCGCTTCGGGTTCGAGTTCTAGCAGTCAGCGTAGCGCTACCGTCCGTGGTAGAGCGTCGCGTCCTCGGTGTGCAACCCGCGAGGATCGTCCCGCTTCGACTCGTAAAGCCGGCCCTCGGCGTCGACCATGTCGTCCTGGAAGACCGCCTCGTCGACGGCGATGTCGCTCGGACAGGAGATCTCGATCAGGTTGCCGGCCGGGTCCCGGATGAACATCTGCATCGCGCCGTCTGGCAGCCGGCGCACCTTGCCCCAGGGTGAGGTGTCGATCGCGCCGAGTTCGCGCATGCGGAAGAAGATCGAGTCGAAGTCGTCGACCTGCAGACAGAGGTGGCCGCGGAAGGAGGCCTGATCCTCCCATTCCGTGACGTGAAGCTGCTGCTCCTCGTTGATCTTGAAGAACTGGGCGGGGAAGTCGAGGTTGAACGTCGGCAGCGGTTCAAGCCCAAGTTCGTGCTCGTAGAAGGCGCAGGCCTTCTCCAGGTCGTCGACGACGACCGTCGCGTGTTGGATCTGCAGCACGTTCGCCATGTCGTCCTCCCTCGAAGCCAGGGTCAGCGGATAAGCGGCAGCAACTCCTCCGCCGATCGGCGCGTGAGCATCGTGTAGAAGTCGTCGCTCAACAGGTTGCTGCCGTGGTCCTCGATGAACTTCTTCTGCTCCGGCGTGATGTCGGTCGGCTCGGTCTCGACCGCGTTGGGATGGCGGTTCGCCGGCGTGCGATCGATCGAGGCCACGAACTCGACGGTCAGCGCGCCGTCGTAGCCGACCTCGCGTAGCGTCTCGACGATCGCGGCCCAGTCGAGGGCGCCCATGCCGGCGGCCATCCGGTTGCTGTCGGCGACGTGGAAGTCGACGAGGCGGCTGCCGGCCTGGCGGATCGATCCGAGCAGGTCGCGGTCCTCCATGTTCATGTGGAAGGCGTCGAGGCAGACGCCGCACTCGGGCCCTGTCGCTTCGGCCAGCGCCAGCGCCTGGGCGCCGCGGTTGATGAAGTAGGTCTCGAAGCGGTTGATCGGCTCGATGGCCAGCAGAACGCCCGCGGCCTGACCGTGCTCGTAGATCTCCTGCATGCTCTCGACCGCCCAGTTCCACTCATTCTCCGGCGTCGAGTCGGGGTCGACCTTGCCGACGGTGCCCGGCACGATCGAGATCTCGTGGCCGTCGAGCTCCTTGACCATCGTGATGCAGTCGTTGACGTACTGGACGGAGCTGGCGCGCTCCGCCTCGTCCTTCGCGATCAGGCTGCGACCGTCCATCATCAGGGTGACGGAGCCCCAGCAGCGAATGCCGTAGCGCCGGAGCAGGTCGCGCACTTCCGCCGTGTCGTAGAGTTCCGGCTCGCCGCTGATCTCGAGCGACTCGTAGCCGAATTCCTTGAGTCGCGCGAGCGTCTTCTCCAGCGGCTCGGCGCGCATCCAGTTGTGCATCGACAGGTGCATCGTGATCGACCTCCGGGTTGCGGCGGGAAGATAGCAGGGTAGCGGCGTGGAGGCGGAGGAGGTGCGTCGCCCAGTACTGGCTCAGGGAGGGGCCCACGGCCGTTCGCGCTCCTCCTGACCAGAGAAAGAGGGTGGGCGTCAACGAAGACGTAGGGTGCCTCGCACGAGGATGGCGTGATCGGGCCGCTCGCCAGGCCGCTCCCGGCGCTCGCCAACCAGCTTGACTTGCAACTGCTGCTTGATCCTCCACTCGGCTCCGATGCCGTAGGTGTCGGCGCCGTACATGCGGCTCAGTTCACCGAGCAACGTCACCGCGCCTCCTGGAGCGCGCAGACCGTAGCCCAGACGGACCTCCAGTTGCAGCGGGTCGTCGTCCTGGTACTGCAGCGTCTGTTCACGCAGACCGTGCTCCCAGAGCGCCTGGATCCCGCTTCGGCTGTTGCCGACGCTCGGGCGCAGGGTGAAGGAGAAGCCTCTCTCATCGGCGCGCGGCTTGACTTCGAACGCGGCCTCGCCTCCCCATTCGGTGTGATCGTCCCGGACCAGCACCCGCGCGCTGCCGGCCAGGGAGAGCCGCCGATTCGAAGCCTCGTAGCTCAGTCCGCCGCCGAGTTCCGCTCCCATTCCGGTCACTCCGTCGCCTCCATCGTGGACCGCGCCCAGTTCCAGCACTGGCAAGAGCTGCGCGCCGCTCTCCAGGGCGCGCGGACGGCTTGCCTCGACGGTCAGGCGCAGCCTGCTGGCGTCGACCGTCAGGCCTCCGATACCCACCCCCTGCCGGCCGTTGTCAGCAACATCGAGAGAAGTGCCCAGGCCTTCGCCCTTGAGCCGGAACGTGGTCGCTCCGATCTGTCCGACTCGGGCGCGCAATCCCATTGCCGCGGTGCGCGTGTTGATGTTGGTCTCCGCAACCTGGTTCGACGACCGAGCGTTGATTCGCATGGTGCCCGTGCCATAGCCGCCGGTTGCCCAGAGCTCCCAGCCGCTCCGTGCCCAGCGCGCGTAGGGATGCACGGTCGCCAGATCGAGTTCGTAGAGATCGTCCTTGCCGGCGTTCCCGTACCGCAACAGGCTCTGCGTCCACGAGGCCGCGAGCCCCGCGAGCCACCGGTCCGACAGGCGTACGTCGGCGCCCAGATGCGCCGTCAGCAGATCTCCGTTCCAGGACGCGTCGCCGGCCTGTCCGGAGAGGCTCCTGTAGTCGCCGCGGCCCCACAAGCTGAACGGAGACGTGCAGTCAGGCGAGGCTGCCGCGTCGGCGCTCGCGTCGCGCGCCGACGAATCGGCCGCTGCGCAGTCCGCCAGCGGCAGCATGAAGTCGATGTTGCCCAGCGCCTGCCGGCCAACCGGGTGCCAGGTCTGACCGTGGTTGGTCCCGGACGCCGGGAAGCGGCCGTGGCGGCCGGCGCCACCGCCGATCGCCGGGTAGTGGCCGGGTGATCCGAATCCACCGCCGGTCGACGGGTACCGACCGCCAACTCCGGGCCCGCCGCCCGCAAGCGCGAGCGACTGGGCGGATCCTCCACCGGCACTGCTCCCTGTCTGGTCGAAGCGCCTGGTGATCGCGCCCACTCGCTGGTCCGCCAGGGCTCGCGCCAGGTCCGTCATGAGATCGGGATCCGGCGCAAGGTCGTTGTCGGCCAGCGTCACCTGGACGTCCGCTGCGGTCGCGACCTCGTCGTAGCCCTCGACCGCGTGAGTGATCCTCGCCAGCTCGTCGGCTACGCCCGCGTCTTCTCCTACGGTGACGGTCACGCGTCGCGGCTGATTCCATTCCTCCGGCGCGAAGGTGACGGGTCCGCTCACGACAGCCAGCGCTTCGTTGCTGGTCGGCGTCACCGTTACGGTCCGGGCAGGCCGGGTGTCGAGCACGACGGTGTAGACGCCGGCGCCGCCTTCGTCGATCGTCAGCTCGGTCGGCTCGATCGTGACGCCCGCCGTGTCGTCGTCCGTGATCGCGACCTCGACCGCCGCTGCGCGGTTTACCTGGTCGTAGCCGCTGACGGTATGACGGATGGTCAGGCGTTCGTCGTATGCGTCGTCGTCGTGAGCGGCGGCGACCACGACGGTCTGGGCGATGTTCCAGTTGGAGGCGTCGAAGGTGAGCGGAGCGCTCGCGGGCGCGGCGCTGGCGTTGCTGCTGGTCGGCGTCACGGTGACGGTCCGGGCCGGTCGTGTGTCGAGGACGACCGAGTAGGCCTCGGCGCCGCCTTCGGCGACGGTGAGCTCGGTGGGTGCGACGATGACGCCGGCCGTGTCGTCGTCAACCACGGCGACCTCGACGGCCGGCGCCGCGGTCACTTCGCGATAGCCGGCAACGCTGTTGCTGATCGTGACGGCTTCGTCGTAGGCGTCGTCATCTTCGGCCGCGGTGACGATCACCGTCTGCGCTGTGTTCCAGTTCTCGGGCGTGAAGGTCAGCGTTCCGTCGACGTCGGCTGCGTCCGGGTCGCCGCTAGCGGGCGTGACCGTGACAGGCCCGGCGGGTCTGGTGTCGAGCACGACCGTGTAGGTGCCGGTGCCGCCTTCCACGAGTGTCAGTTCGGTCGGTTCGACCGTCACGCCCGCCGTCTCGTCGTCGGCGACGGTCACGGCGACCGTCGCCGACGTGGTCACTTCGTCGTAGCCGGCGACGGCATGCGTGATCTCGACCTCTTCGTCGTAGGCGTCGTCGTCTTCGGTCGCGATGACGGTCAGCGTCTGTGCGGTGTTCCAGTTGTCGGGCGTGAAGGTCAGCGTTTCGTTGACGTCGGCTGCGTCCGGGTCGCCGCTAGCGGGCGTGACCGTGACAGGCCCGGCGGGCCTCGTGTCGAGCACGACGCTGTAGGCGGCGGTGTCGCCTTCCATGAGTATCAGTTCGGTTGGCTCGACCGTCACGCCCGCCGTCTCGTCGTCGGTGACGGTCACGGCGACCGGCGGGGCGGTCACTCCGTCGTAGCCGGTGACGGCGTGCGCGATCTCGACCTCTTCGTCGTAGGCGTCGTCATCTTCGGCCGTTGTGAGGGTTACGGTCTGTGCGGTGTTCCAGTTCTCGGGCGTGAAGGTCAGCGTTTCGTTGACGTCGGCTGCGTCCGGGTCGCCGCTAGCGGGCGTGACCGTGACAGGTCCGGCGGGTCTGGTGTCGAGCACGACGCTGTAGGCGGCGGTGTCGCCTTCCATGAGTATCAGTTCGGTCGGTGCGACCGTCAGGCCCGCCGTCTCGTCGTCGGTGACGGTCACGGCGACCGGCGGGGCGGTGGTCACTCCGTCGTAGCCGGTGACGGCGTGCGCGATCTCGACCTCTTCGTCGTAGGCGTCGTCATCTTCGGCCGCTGTGAGGGTTACGGTCTGTGCTGTGTTCCAGTTCTCGGGCGTGAAGGTCAGCGTTTCGTCGACATCGGCTGCGCCCGAGCCACGGCTGGCGGTCGTGACCGTGACAGGTCCGGCCGGCCTGGTGTCGAGCACGACGCTGTAGGCGGCGGTGTCGCCTTCCATGAGTGTCAGTTCGGTCGGCTTGACCGTCACGCCCGGCGTGTCGCCGTCCATGATGTTGACCATGACCGGCTCGGCCTCCGTCATGTCGCCATAGCCGGAGACGGTGTGGGAGAGCATGGCGCGGTCGTTGTAGGCGTCGGCGTCGCTGCGTGTGCGGACCATGACCGTTTGCGGTTCGTTCCAGTCCTCGGGCGTGAAGGTGAGCATTTCGACCGTCTTGATCAGGTGCCGATGACTTCGGAGGGGAGTCACGGTCACGGCGCCGATCGGTTGAGTCATCAGAACGACGGTGTAGGTTGCGGAGTCGCCTTCCATCAGGGTGATTTCGGTCGGCTCGACCACGATGCCCGGCAGTTCCAGGGGAGGTTGCGGGTCGGGCTGATCGGAGGTCACCGGAGGATCCGCGGCCGGGTCATCCTCGGTGACCGTCACGGCGACGGCTTCCGCCGTGGTCATGGACCCGTAGCCGCTGACCTCGTGCGTGATCATCGCCGAATCCTCGTCCTCGTCCTCGTCCTCGACTCCGCGGACGGTAAAGGTCTGCGGCGCGCTCCACTCGGTGGCCTTGATGGTCACCGAGTCCGGAGTGAAGGTGACCGCGGCCGGGTTCATCGAGGTTGGGGTGACGGTCACGTCGGTGGAGGGCCGGGTAGCGAGCGTAACGGTGTAGGTCTTGGTACCCCCCTCGGCTACCGTCAGGCTCGTGGGCACGACGTTGATGCCCGGCGTCGGGACGGATCCTCCACCTGGGTCGTCGTCGTCGGTGATGGTGAAGTCGGCGCCGGAGACGGAGAGACCGCTGGCCGTGGTCGTGCCTCCGACCGAGACCTTCTCGCCGGCGCCCTCGTCGACGGCGTCCTGGGTCGGATCGATGGAGAAGATCGCGGTGCCGGTACGCGATCCGGCGGGGATGGTGAGCGTGAAGTCGGCGACCGTGGCGTAGTCGGTACCCTCGGTGGCCTCGTCGCCGCTGCCGCCGACCGTGACGGTGATGTCGGTGTTCTCGCCGCGGGTTGTGGAGCCCGGCAGGGTGGCGGTGACGGTGACGGTGGTGGCGTCGGCGGCCTCGCCGGCGGAAGTGGGGCTCAGCGCCAGGGTGATGGCGCCCAACGTGGTCGTGGGCGCGTCATCGTCGTCTTTGACAGTGACGGAGGCCGAGGACGGCGCGCCGACGGTGTAGCCGGTGCCTGCGCCGACGGTGACCGTGACCTCGCCCGCGGCCTCGTCGACATCGTCGGCGACGGTTGCGACGGAGTAGGTCTTGGAAGTGTCGCCGGAGGCAAAGACCAGGGTCTTCGAGCCTTCCTCGCCGGCGGCGACGAAGTCGCTGCCCGAGGCGTCCGCCACGGTGAGCGAAACGGTGAGGCCGTCCGCCGGCGCCGCGCTCGACAGCGTGACCGTGAATTCCGCGGCCGTCCCTTCGGTCACCGGCGAGGTCCCCGCCGCGATCGTGGCGACGGGGGCGTCGTCGTCGTCGTGGACGGTGACCGAGGCCGAGGACGGCGTGCCGACGGTGTAGCCGGTGCCTGCGCCGACGGTGACCGTGACCTCGCCCGCGGCCTCGTCGACGGCGTCGGCGACGGTGGCGACGGAGTAGGTCTTGGAGGTGTCGCCGGCACCGAAGGCCAGGCTCTTGGCGCCTTCGTTGGTCGAGGCGACGAAGTCGCTGCCCGAGGCGTCCGCCACCGTGAGCGCAACGGTGAGGCCGCCCGCCGGGGCGGCGCTCGACAGCGTGACCGTGAACTCCGCCGCCGTGCCTTCGGTCACCGGAGAGGTCCCCGCCGCGATCGTCGCAACGGGGGCGTCGTCGTCGTTGACCGTGACCGAGGCGGAGGACGGACTGCCGACGGTGTAGCCGGTGCCCGTCCCGACGGTGACCGTGACGTCGCCGGAGGCCTCGTCGACGGAGTCGGCGACCGTGGCCACCGAGTACACCTTCGACGTGTCGCCGGCGTTGAACGCCAGGCTCTTCGAACCCTCGTCGCCCGCAGCGACGAAGTCGCTGCCGGACACATCGGCGACGGTCAGCGCGACCGTGAGCCCGCCGGCCGGCGCCGCGCTCGACAGCGTGACCGTGAACTCCGCGGCCGTGCCCTCGGTGACGGGAGAGGTCCCCGCCGCGATCGTGGCGACGGGGGCGTCGTCGTCGTTGACCGTGACCGACGCCGACGACGGCGTGCCAACCGTGTAGCCGGTGCCGGAACCGACCGTCACGGTGATCGCCCCAGAAGCCTCATCGACGTCGTCGGCGACGGTGGCGACGGAGTAGGTCTTGGAGGTGTCGCCAGAGGCAAAGGCCAGGGTCTTCGTGCCCTCGTCGCCGGCGGCGACGAAGTCGCTGCCCGAAGCGTCCGCCACGGTGAGCGCGATGGTGAGGCCGTCCGCCGGCGCTGCGCTCGACAGCGTGACCGTGAACTCCGCCGCCGTCCCTTCGGTGACGGGGGAGGTCCCCGCCGCGATCGTGGCGACGGGCGCGTCGTCGTCGTTGACGGTTACCGAAGCCGAGGCCGGCGAGCCGACGGTGTAGCCGGTGCCTGCGCCGACGGTGACCGTGACCTCGCCCGCGGCCTCGTCGACATCGTCGGCGACGGTGGCGACCGAGTAGCCCTTGGAAGTCTCGCCGGAAGTAAAGGCCAGGGTCTTGGCGCCCTCGTTGGTCGAGGCGACGAAGTCGCTGCCCGAGGCGTCCGCCACGGTGAGCGCAACGGTGAGGCCGTCCGCCGGCGCCGCGCTGGACAGCGTGACCGTGAATTCCGCGGCCGTCCCCTCGGTGACCGGCGAGGCGCCGGCGGCGATCGTGGCGACGGGGGCGTCGTCGTCGTTGACGGTGACCGAGGCCGAGGCCGGCGAGCCGACGGTGTAGCCGGTGCCGGAACCGACCGTCACGGTGATCGCCCCAGAAGCCTCATCGACGTCGTCGGCGGCGGTGGCGACCGAGTAGGTCTTGGAGGTGTCGCCAGAGGCAAAGACCAGGGTCTTCGAGCCCTCGTCGGCGGCGGCGACGAAATCGCTGCCCGAGGCGTCCGCCACGGTGAGCGCGACGGTGAGGCCGTCCGCCGGCGCGGCGCTGGACAGCGTGACCGTGAATTCCGCGGCCGTCCCCTCGGTGATCGGCGAGGTGCCGGCGGCGATCGTGGCGACGGGGGCGTCGTCGTCGTTGACGGTGACCGAAGCCGAGGCCGGTGTGCCGACGGTGTAGCCGGTGCCTGCGCCGACGGTGACCGTGACGTCGCCGGAAGCCTCGTCGACATCGTCGGCGACGGTGGCAACGGAGTACACCTTGGATGTCTCGCCGGCGGAGAACGCCAGGCTCTTCGAGC
Source organism: Thermoanaerobaculia bacterium (assembly GCA_965116955.1). GTDB lineage: Bacteria > Acidobacteriota > Thermoanaerobaculia > Multivoradales > Multivoraceae > Multivorans. The sequence continues at coordinate 2,397,403 of OZ220742.1, forward strand.
CCTCGTTGCCGGCGGCCACGAAGTCGCTGCCTGACACATCGGCGACGGTCAGCGCAACGGTGAGCCCGCCCGTGGGCGCTGCGCTGGACAGCGTCACCGCGAACTCCGCCGCCGTGCCCTCGGTCACCGGCGACGTCTCCGCGGCGATGGTCGCCGTGGGTGCGTCGTCGTCGTTGACGGTGACCGAGGCGGAGGACGGACTGCCGACGGTGTAGCCGGTGCCCGTCCCGACGGTGACCGTGACGTCGCCGGAAGCCTCGTCGACGGCGTCGGCGACGGTTGCGACGGAGTACACATTGGAGGTCTCGCCGGCGGAGAACGCCAGGGTCTTGGCGCCCTCGTTGCCCGCAGCGACGAAGTCGCTGCCTGACACATCGGCGACGGTCAGCGCGACCGTGAGCCCGCCGGCCGGCGCGGCGCTCGACAACGTCACCGTGAACTCCGCCGCCGTGCCTTCGGTCACCGGAGAGGTCCCCGCCGCGATCGTCGCCACCGGAGCGTCGTCGTCGTTGACCGTGACCGACGCCGACGACGGCGTGCCAACCGTGTAGCCGGTGCCGGAACCGATCGTCACCTGGACGTCGCCACTGGCCTCGTCGACGGAGTCGGCGACCGTGGCCACCGAGTACACCTTGGAAGTGTCACCGGCGGAGAACGCCAGGCTCTTCGAACCCTCGTCGCCCGCAGCGACGAAGTCGCTGCCTGACACATCGGCGACGGTCAGCGCGATCGTCAGCCCGCCAGCCGGCGCGGCGCTCGACAGCGTGACCGTGAACTCCGCCGCCGTGCCTTCGGTCACCGGAGAGGTCCCCGCCGCGATCGTCGCAACGGGGGCGTCGTCGTCGTTGACCGTGACCGAGGCGGAGGACGGACTGCCGACGGTGTAGCCGGTGCCCGTCCCGACGGTGACCGTGACGTCGCCGGAGGCCTCGTCGACGGCGTCGGCGACGGTTGCGACGGAGTACACATTGGAGGTCTCGCCGGCGGAGAACGCCAGGGTCTTGGCGCCCTCGTTGCCCGCAGCGACGAAGTCGCTGCCTGACACATCGGCGACGGTCAGCGCGACCGAGAGCCCGCCCGCCGGCGCGGCGCTCGACAGCGTGACCGTGAACTCCGCGGCCGTGCCCTCGGTGACGGGAGAGGTCCCCGCCGCGATCGTGGCGACGGGGGCGTCGTCGTCGTTGACCGTGACCGAAGCCGAGGCCGGTGTGCCGACGGTGTAGCCGGTGCCTGCGCCGACGGTGACCGTGACGTCGCCGGAAGCCTCGTCGACGGCGTCGGCGACGGTGGCGACGGAGTACACATTGGAGGTCTCGCCGGCGGAGAACGCCAGGCTCTTCGAGCCCTCGTTGCCGGCAGCGACGAAGTCGCTGCCCGAGGCGTCCGCCACGGTGAGGGCCACGGTGAGCCCGCCCGCCGGCGCGGCGCTCGACAGCGTGACCGTGAACTCCGCGGCCGTGCCCTCGGTGACGGGAGAGGTCCCCGCCGCGATCGTGGCGACGGGGGCGTCGTCGTCGTTGACCGTGACCGAAGCCGAGGCCGGTGTGCCGACGGTGTAGCCGGTGCCTGCGCCGACGGTGACCGTGACGTCGCCGGAAGCCTCGTCGACGGCGTCGGCGACGGTGGCGACGGAGTACACATTGGAGGTCTCGCCGGCGGAGAACGCCAGGCTCTTCGAGCCCTCGTTGCCGGCAGCGACGAAGTCGCTGCCCGAGGCGTCCGCCACGGTGAGGGCCACGGTGAGCCCGCCCGCCGGCGCGGCGCTCGACAGCGTGACCGTGAACTCCGCCGCCGTGCCTTCGGTCACCGGAGAGGTCCCCGCCGCGATCGTCGCAACGGGGGCGTCGTCGTCGTTGACCGTGACCGAGGCGGAGGACGGACTGCCGACGGTGTAGCCGGTGCCCGTCCCGACGGTGACCGTGACGTCGCCGGAGGCCTCGTCGACGGCGTCGGCGACGGTTGCGACGGAGTACACATTGGAGGTCTCGCCGGCGGAGAACGCCAGGGTCTTGGCGCCCTCGTTGCCCGCAGCGACGAAGTCGCTGCCTGACACATCGGCGACGGTCAGCGCGACCGAGAGCCCGCCCGCCGGCGCGGCGCTCGACAGCGTGACCGTGAACTCCGCGGCCGTGCCCTCGGTGACGGGAGAGGTCCCCGCCGCGATCGTGGCGACGGGGGCGTCGTCGTCGTTGACCGTGACCGAAGCCGAGGCCGGTGTGCCGACGGTGTAGCCGGTGCCTGCGCCGACGGTGACCGTGACGTCGCCGGAAGCCTCGTCGACGGCGTCGGCGACGGTGGCGACGGAGTACACATTGGAGGTCTCGCCGGCGGAGAACGCCAGGCTCTTCGAGCCCTCGTTGCCGGCAGCGACGAAGTCGCTGCCCGAGGCGTCCGCCACGGTGAGGGCCACGGTGAGCCCGCCCGCCGGCGCGGCGCTCGACAGCGTGACCGTGAACTCCGCGGCCGTGCCCTCGGTGACGGGAGAGGTCCCCGCCGCGATCGTGGCGACGGGGGCGTCGTCGTCGTTGACCGTGACCGAAGCCGAGGCCGGTGTGCCGACGGTGTAGCCGGTGCCTGCGCCGACGGTGACCGTGACGTCGCCGGAAGCCTCGTCGACGGCGTCGGCGACGGTGGCGACGGAGTACACATTGGAGGTCTCGCCGGCGGAGAACGCCAGGCTCTTCGAGCCCTCGTTGCCGGCAGCGACGAAGTCGCTGCCTGACACATCGGCGACGGTCAGCGCGATCGTGAGCCCGCCGGCCGGCGCCGCGCTCGACAGCGTCACCGTGAACTCCGCCGCCGTCCCTTCGGTGACGGGCGAGGTCCCCGCCGCGATCGTGGCGACGGGCGCGTCGTCGTCATTGATGGTGACCGAGGCTGAAGATGGCGAGCCTACGGTGTAGCCGGTGCCTGCGCCGACGGTGACCGTGACGTCGCCGGAAGCCTCGTCGACATCGTCGGCGACGGTGGCAACGGAGTACACCTTGGAGGTCTCGCCGGCGGAGAACGCCAGGCTCTTCGAACCCTCGTCGCCCGCAGCGACGAAGTCGCTGCCTGACACATCGGCGACGGTCAGCGCGATCGTCAGCCCGCCCGCCGGCGCCGCGCTGGACAGCGTCACCGTGAACTCCGCCGCCGTGCCTTCGGTGACCGGCGATGTCCCCGCCGCGATCGTCGCAACGGGCAGGGCCTTCACCGTCACGGTCACCGTGGCCTCGTCCTTCAGTCCGTCGACGTCGGCCGCCTCGTAGACGAAACTGTCCTCGCCGCTGTAGTTGTCGTCCGGGGTGTAGGTCACCGTGCCATCGGCTTTCACCGCGGTCGTGCCGTTGGTCGGCTGGGTCTTGATCGTCACCGTCAGGGTGTCGTCGCCCTCGTCGGGGTCGTCGTCGTTGGACAGCACGATGATGTCCACCGCCGTGCCCTCGGTGGTGGTCGCCGTGTCGTCGGCCGCCACCGGCGCCTCGTTGATGTCGGTCACCGTCACCGTCACGGCAATCTTCGCGTCCGCCGTCGTGTCAGGTTCGCCGTCCGCGTTCAGCCCGTCGGTCACCGACACGACCAACGAGTAGCTGTCCTTCGTCTCGTGGTCCAGCGCCGCTTTCGTCTTGAGCTGCCCGGTCGAAGCGACGATCGCGAACGACGCCGCGTCGACGCCCCCCAAGGTGTGGGTCAGCGTCGCGCCGGCGTCCGGATCCTCGGCCGTCACCGGGTCGCCGAAGGCCGTGTCCGTCGCTGTATTCTCCGCCACCTCCCGGGTCGCCGTACGCGCCCCTCTCGCGACGACCGGCGGGTCGTTCACCGCGGTCACCGTCACGGTCACCGTGGCCTCGCCCTTGAGTCCGTCGTCGTCCGCCGCCTCGTAGACGAAGCTGTCCTCGCCGTTGAAGTCCTTCGACGGCGTGTACCTGACCTTGCCGCCGGTCTGCACCGAGGTGCTGCCGTTGGTCGGCTGGGTCTTGATCGTGACGGTCAGGTCGGCGGCGTCATCACCCTCGTCGGGATCATCGTCGTTGGACAGCACCGCGATGTCCACCGCCGTGTCTTCGGTGGTGGTCGCTGTGTCGTCCACCGGCTCGGGCGCCTCGTTGACGTCGGTCACCGTCACCGTGACCGACACCTTGGCATCGGCCGTGGCGTCGGCCTGACCTGCGGCGTCGAGGCCGTCCGACACCGACACCTCCAGCGAGTAGCTGCCCTTCGTCTCGTGGTCGAGCGCCGCCTTGGTCTTCAGCTGCCCGGTCGACGCCTCGATGGCGAACGACGCCGCGTCCGTGCCGCCCAGGGAGTAGGTGAGGGTGGCGCCGTCATCCGGGTCCGTGGCGGTCACCGGGTCCCCGAAGGCGGTGCTGGTCGCGGTGTTCTCCGCCACCTCCAGGGTGACGGCGCCTCCGAAAGCCGGCGGATCGTTGGCGGCGCCGACCGTGACAGTGACGGTCGCTTCGCCCTTGAGGCCGTCGTCGTCGGCGGCCTCGTAGACGAAGCTGTCCTGGCCGTTGAAGTCCTTCGTCGGCGTATACCTGACCTTGCCGCCGGTCTGCACCGACACCGAGCCGTTGGTCGGCTGCGTCTTGATCGTCACCGCCAGGTCGGCGGCGTCATCGCCCTCGTCGGGGTCGCTGTCGTTGGACAGCACCGCGATGTCCACCGCCGTGTCCTCGGTGGTGGTCGCCGAGTCGTCCGCCGCCACCGGGGCCTCGTTGACGTCCGTCACCGTCACCGTGACGGCGACCGTGGCGTCGGCCGTGGCGTCTGTCTCGCCGGCGGCGTCCAGGCCGTCCGACACGGAGACCTCCAGGGAGTAGCTGTCCTTCGTCTCGTGGTCGAGCGCCGCCTTGGTCTTCAGCTGCCCGGTCGACGCCTCGATGGCGAACGACGCTGCGTCCGTGCCGCCCAGGGAGTAGGTGAGGGTGGCGCCGTCATCCGGGTCCGTGGCGGTCACCGGGTCCCCGAAGGCGGTGCTGGTCGCGGTGTTCTCCGCCACCTCCAGGGTGACGGCGCCTCCGAAAGCCGGCGGATCGTTGGCCGCGCCGACCGTGACAGTGACGGTCGCTTCGCCCTTGAGGCCGTCGTCGTCGGCGGCCTCGTAGACGAAGCTGTCCTGGCCGTTGAAGTCCTTCGTCGGCGTATACCTGACCTTGCCGCCGGTCTGCACCGACACCGAGCCGTTGGTCGGCTGCGTCTTGATCGTCACCGCCAGGTCGGCGGCGTCATCGCCCTCGTCGGGGTCGCTGTCGTTGGACAGCACCGCGATGTCCACCGCCGTGTCCTCGGTGGTGGTCGCCGAGTCGTCCGCCGCCACCGGGGCCTCGTTGACGTCCGTCACCGTCACCGTGACGGCGACCGTGGCGTCGGCCGTGGCGTCTGTCTCGCCGGCGGCGTCCAGGCCGTCCGACACGGAGACCTCCAGGGAGTAGCTGTCCTTCGTCTCGTGGTCGAGCGCCGCCTTGGTCTTCAGCTGCCCGGTCGACGCCTCGATGGCGAACGACGCTGCGTCCGTGCCGCCCAGGGAGTAGGTGAGCGACGCGCCGTCGTCCGGGTCCGTCGCCGTCACCGGGTCCCCGAACGAAGTGTCCGCCGCCGTGTTCTCGGCGACTTCCCTGGTGACGGCGCCACCGAATGCCGGCGCATCGTTGACCGCGCCGACGGTCACGGTGACCGTGGCCTCGCCTTTCAAGCCGTCGTCGTCGGCGGCCTCGTAGACGAAGCTGTCCTGGCCGTTGAAGTCCTTCGCCGGCGTGTAGGTGACCTTGCCGTCGGCCTTGACGGTGGTGCTGCCGTTGGTCGGCTGGGTCTTGATGGTGACGGTCAGGTCGGCGGCGTCATCACCCTCGTCGGGATCGCTGTCGTTGGACAGCACCGCGATGTCCACCGCGGTGTCCTCGGTGGTCGAGGCCGTGTCGTCCAGCGGCTCCGGCGCCTCGTTGACGTCGGTCACCGTCACCGTGACGGCGACGGTGGCGTCGGCCGTGGTGTCCGTGGCCCCGGAGGCGTCGAGGCCGTCGGTGACCGACACCTCCAGCGAGTAGCTGTCCTTCGTCTCGTGGTCGAGCGCCGCCTTGGTCTTCAACTGCCCTGTCGACGCCTCGATGGCGAACGACGCCGCGTCGTCGCCGCCCAGGGAGTAGGTGAGCGTTGCGCCGTCATCCGGGTCCGTGGCGGTCACCGGGTCCCCGAAGGCGGTGTCCGTGGCGGTGTTCTCCGCGACTTCAAGACTCACCGCGCCGCCGAACGCCGGTGGGTCGTTGGCGGCGCCGACCGTGACGGTGACGGTCGCCTCGCCCTTGAGCCCGTCGTCGTCAGCCGCCTCGTAGACGAAGCTGTCCTCGCCGTTGAAGTCCTTCGTCGGCGTGTACCTGACCTTGCCGCCGGTCTGCACCGACACCGAGCCGTTGGTCGGCTGGGTCTTGATCGTGACGGTCAGGTCGGCGGCGTCGTCGCCCTCGTCCGGGTCGTCGTCGTTGGCCAGCACCGCGATGTCCACCGCGGTGTCCTCGGTCGTGGTCGCGGAGTCGGCCGCGGCGACGGGCGCCTCGTTGATGTCGGTCACGGTGACCGTGACGGCGACCGTGGCGTCGGCCGTGGCGTCTGTCTCGCCGGCGGCGTCCAGGCCGTCCGACACGGAGACCTCCAGGGAGTAGCTGTCCTTCGTCTCGTGGTCGAGCGCCGCCTTGGTCTTCAGCTGCCCGGTCGACGACTCGATGGCGAACGACGCCGCGTCCGTACCGCCCAGGGAGTAGGTGAGCGTTGCGCCGTCATCCGGGTCCGTCGCCGCCACCGGGTCCCCGAACGAAGTGTCCGCCGCCGTGTTCTCCGCAACCTGCAGGGTGACGGCCGAACCGAAGGCTGGCGGATCGTTGGCGGCGCCGACCGTCACGGTGACCGTGGCCTCGGCCTTGAGCCCGTCGTCGTCGGCGGCTTCGTAGACGAAGCTGTCCTTGCCGTTGAAGTCCTTGGCTGGGGTGTAGGTGACCTTGCCGTCGGTCTTCACCGTGGTGCTGCCGTTGGCCGGCGCGGTCTTGATCGTCACCGTCAGGTCGGAGGCGGCGTCGCCCTCGTCCGGGTCGTCGTCGTTGGCCAGCACCGCGATGTCCACCGCAGTGTCTTCGGTCGTGGTGGCGGTGTCGTCCGCCGGCTCCGGCGCCTCGTTGACGTCGGTCACCGTCACCGTGACCGACACCTTGGCGTCGGCCGTGGTGTCGGCCTGGCCTGCGGCGTCGAGGCCGTCCGACACCGACACCTCCAGCGAGTAGCTGGCCTTCGTCTCGTGGTCCAGCGCCGCCTTGGTCTTCAGCTGCCCGGTCGACGCCTCGATGGCGAACGACGCTGCGTCCGTGCCGCCCAGGGAGTAGGTGAGCGACGCGCCGTCGTCCGGGTCCGTCGCCGTCACCGGGTCCCCGAACGAAGTGTCCGCCGCCGTGTTCTCCGCCACCTGCAGCGTGATCGCCGGACCGAAGGCAGGCGCCTCGTTGACGTCGGTCACCGTCACGGTGACCGCGACCATTGCGTCCGCCGTGGCGTCGGTCTCGCCGGCGGCGTTCAGCCCGTCGGTCACCGAGACCTCCAACGAGTAGGAGTCCTTCGTCTCGTGGTCCAGCGTCGCCTTCGTCTTCAACTGCCCGGTCGACGTCACGATCGCGAACGACGCCGCGTCCGTCCCGCCCAGCGTGTAGGTGAGCGACGCGCCGTCGTCCGGGTCCGTCGCCGTGACCGGGTCGCCGAAGGCGGTGCCGGTCGCCGTGTTCTCCGCCACCTCCAGGGTGACGGCGCCTCCGAACGCCGGCGTCTCGTTGACGTCCGTCACCGTGACCGTGACGGCAATCTTCGCGTCCGCCGTCGTGTCCGGCTCGCCGTCGGCATCGAGACCGTCGGTCACCGACACGACCAACGAGTAGCTGTCCTTCGTCTCGTGGTCCAGCGCCGCCTTCGTCTTCAACTGCCCGGTCGACGCCTCGATCCCGAACGACGCCGCGTCGGTTCCTCCCAGGGTGTGGGTCAGCGTCGCGCCGGCGTCCGGGTCCTCGGCCGTGACCGGGTCCCCGAAGGCCGTGTCCGTCGCCGTGTTCTCCGCCACCTCCCGGGTCGTCGTTCTCGCCGCGGTCGCGACGACCGGCGGATCGTTGACCGCGCTCACCGCCACGGTGACCGTCGCCTCGCCTTTCAAGCCGTCGTCGTCGCCGGCCTCGTAGACGAAGCTGTCCTGGCCGTTGAAGTCCTTCGCCGGCGTGTAGGTGACCTTGCCGTCGGCCTTGACGGTGGTGCTGCCGTTAGTCGGCTGGGTCTTGATGGTGACGGTCAGGTCGGCGGCGTCATCACCCTCGTCGGGATCATCGTCGTTGGACAGCACCGCGATGTCCACCGCCGTGTCTTCGGTGGTGGTCGCCGTGTCGTCCACCGCCACCGGCGCCTCGTTGACGTCGGTCACCGTCACCGTGACCGACACCTTGGCATCGGCCGTGGCGTCGGCCTGACCTGCGGCGTCGAGGCCGTCCGACACCGACACCTCCAGGGAGTAGCTGTCCTTCGTCTCGTGGTCGAGCGCCGCCTTGGTCTTCAACTGCCCTGTCGACGCCTCGATGGCGAACGACGCCGCGTCGTCGCCGCCCAGGGAGTAGGTGAGCGTTGCGCCGTCATCCGGGTCCGTGGCGGTCACCGGGTCCCCGAAGGCGGTGTCCGTGGCGGTGTTCTCCGCGACTTCAAGACTCACCGCGCCGCCGAACGCCGGTGGGTCGTTCCTGGCCGTGACCGTGACGGTGACGGTCGCTTCGCCCTTGAGGTCGTCGTCGTCGGCGGCCTCGTAGACGAAGCTGTCCTCGCCGTTGAAGTCCTTCGACGGCGTGTAGGTGACCTTGCCGTCGGCCTTCACGGAGGTCGAGCCGTTGGTCGGCGCGGTCTTGATCGTGACGGTCAACGTGTCGTCGCCTTCGTCGGGGTCGTCGTCGTTGGCCAGCACCGCGATGTCCACCGCGGTGTCTTCGGTCGTGGTGGCGGTGTCGTCCACCGGCTCCGGCGCCTCGTTGACGTCGGTCACCGTCACCGTGACGGCGACCGTGGCGTCGGCCGTGGCGTCGGTCTCGCCGGCGGCGTCGAGGCCGTCCGACACCGACACCTCCAGCGAGTAGCTGTCCTTCGTCTCGTGGTCGAGCGCCGCCTTCGTCTTCAGCTGCCCGGTCGACGACTCGATGGCGAACGACGCTGCGTCCGTGCCGCCCAGCGAGTAGGTGAGCGACGCGCCGTCGTCCGGGTCCGTCGCCGTCACCGGGTCGCCGAAGGCCGTCTCGGTCGCCGTGTTCTCCGCCACCTCCAGAGTGACCGCCGGACCGAACGCCGGTGGGTCGTTCCTAGCCGTGACCGTGACGGTGACGGTCGCCTCGCCCTTGAGGCCGTCGTAGTCGGTCGCCTCGTAGACGAAGCTGTCCTCGCCGTTGAAGTCCTTCGACGGCGTGTACGTCACCTTGCCGTCCGCCTTGACCGACGTGGTGCCGTGCGATGGCTGGGTCTTGATCGTCACCGTCAGGTCGGCGGCGTCATCGCCCTCGTCGGGGTCGCTGTCGTTGGACAGCACCGCGATGTCCACCGCCGTGTCCTCGGTGGTGGTCGCCGAGTCGTCCGCCGCCACCGGCGCCTCGTTGACGTCCGTCACCGTCACGGTCACCGAGACGGTGGCGTCCGCCGCCGTGTCGGTCTCGCCGGCGGCGTTGAGACCGTCGGCCACCGACACGGTCAGCGAGTAGCTGGCCTTCGTCTCGTGGTCGAGCGCCGCCTTCGTCTTCAACTGGCCGGTCGTGGACTCGATCGCGAACGACGCCGCGTCCGTGCCGCCCAGGGTGTAGGTGAGCGTGGCGTCGTCGTCCGGGTCCTCGGCGGCAACGGGCTCCCCGAAGGCCGTGTCGGTCGCCGTGTTCTCCGCGACCTCCAGGGTGACGGCACCGCCGAAGACCGGCGGATCGTTGACGGCGCCGACGGTCACGGTGACGGTCGCCTCGTCCTTCAGGCCGTCGTCGTCCGCCGCCTCGTAGACGAAGCTGTCCTCGCCGTTGAAGTCCTTCGCCGGCGTGTACGTCACCTTGCCGTCCGCCTTGACCGACGTGGTGCCGTGCGCTGGCTGCGTCTTGACCGTCACCGTCAGGTCGGAGGCGGCGTCGCCCTCGTCGGGGTCGCTGTCGTTGGACAGCACCGCGATGTCTACCGCGGTGTCTTCGGTGGTCGTCGCCGTGTCGTCCACCGCCACCGGCGCCTCGTTGATGTCGGTCACGGTGACCGTGACGGCGACCGTGGCGTCCACCGTTGTGTCCGCGGCCCCGGCGGCGTTGAGGCCGTCCGACACCGACACCTCCAGCGAGTAGCTGTCCTTCGTCTCGTGGTCGAGCGCCGCCTTGGTCTTCAGCTGCCCGGTCGACGCCTCGATGGCGAAGGACGCTGCGTCCGTGCCGCCCAGGGAGTAGTTGAGCGTTGCGCCATCATCCGGGTCCGTGGCGGTCACCGGGTCCCCGAAGGCGGTGTTCGCCGCCGTGTTCTCCGCCACCTCGAGGGTGACGGCGCCACCGAACGCCGGTGGGTCGTTGGCGGCGCCGACGGTCACGGTGACCGTGGCCTCGCCCTTGAGGCCGTCGTCGTCGGCGGCCTCGTAGACGAAGCTGTCCTCGCCGTTGAAGTCCTTGGACGGCGTGTAGGTGACCTTGCCGTCTGCCTTCACGGAGGTCGAGCCGTTGGTCGGCGCCGTCTTGATCGTCACCGCCAGGTCGGAGGCGTCATCACCCTCGTCGGGATCGCTGTCGTTGGACAGCACCGCGATGTCCACCGCGGTGTCCTCGGTGGTCGAGGCCGTGTCGTCCAGCGGCTCCGGCGCCTCGTTGACGTCGGTCACCGTCACCGTGACGGCCACCGTGGCGTCTGCGGTCGCGTCGGTTTCGCCGCCGGCGTCGAGGCCGTCCGTCACAGACACGTCCAGCGAGTAGCTGTCCTTCGTCTCGTGGTCGAGGGCAGCCTTCGTCTTCAACTGCCCGGTCGAAGCCACGATCGCAAACGACGCGGCGTCCGTACCGCCCAGGGTGTAGGTGAGCGACGCGCCGTCGTCCGGGTCCGTGGCGGTCACCGGGTCCCCGAACGAAGTGTCCGCCGCCGTGTTCTCCGCCACCTGCAGCGTGACCGCCGGACCGAAGGCAGGCGCCTCGTTGACGTCGGTCACCGTCACGGTGACCGCGACCATTGCGTCCGCCGTGGCGTCGGTCTCGCCGGCGGCGTTCAGCCCGTCGGTCACCGAGACCTCCAACGAGTAGGAGTCCTTCGTCTCGTGGTCCAGCGTCGCCTTCGTCTTCAACTGCCCGGTCGACGTCACGATGGCGAACGACGCCGCGTCCGTGCCACCCAGGGAGTAAGTCAGCGTCGCGCCGTCATCCGGATCCGTGGCCGTCACAGGGTTCCCGACCGAAGTGTCCGCCGCCGTGTTCTCCGCCACCTCGAGCGTCACCGCCGGCCCGAACGCCGGCGTCTCGTTGACGTCCGTCACCGTGACCGTGACGGCAATCTTCGCGTCCGCCGTCGTGTCCGGCTCGCCGTCGGCATCGAGACCGTCGGTCACCGACACGACCAACGAGTAGCTGTCCTTCGTCTCGTGGTCCAGCGCCGCCTTGGTCTTCAACTGCCCGGTCGACGCCTCGATCCCGAACGACGCCGCGTCGGTTCCTCCCAGGGTGTGGGTCAGCGTCGCGTCGGCGTCCGGGTCCTCGGCCGTGACCGGGTCCCCGAAGGCCGTGTCCGTCGCCGTGTTCTCCGCCACCTCCCGGGTCGTCGTTCTCGCCGCCGTCGCCACGACCGGCGGATCGTTCACCGCGCTCACCGTCACGGTCACCGTGGCCTCGCCCTTGAGGCCGTCGTCGTCGGCCGCCTCGTAGACGAAGCTGTCCTGGCCGTTGAAGTCCCTGGACGGCGTGTAGGTGACCTTGCCGTCGGCCTTCACCGAGACCGAACCGTTGGTCGGCTGGGTCTTGATCGTCACCGTCAGGTCGGCGGCGGCGTCGCCCTCGTCGGGGTCGCTGTCGTTGGACAGCACCGCGATGTCCACCGCCGTGTCCTCGGCGGTGGTCGCCGAGTCGTCCGCCGCCACCGGCGCCTCGTTGACGTCCGTCACCGTCACGGTCACCGAGACGGTGGCGTCCGCCGTCGTGTCCGCCGCCCCGGAAGCGTTCAGCCCGTCCGTGACCGACACCTCTAGCGAGTAGCTGTCCTTCGTCTCGTGGTCGAGGGCAGCCTTCGTCTTCAACTGCCCGGTCGAAGCCACGATCGCAAACGACGCGGCGTCCGTGCCGCCCAGGGTGTAGGTCAACGTCGCGCCGTCATCCGGGTCCGTGGCCGTCACCGGGTCCCCGAACGCCGTGTCCGTCGCCGTGTTCTCCGCCACCTCGAGGCTGACTGCGCCGCCGAAGGCCGGCGCCTCGTTGATGTCGGTCACCGTCACCGTCACGTCGACGGTTGCGTCAGCCGTGGCGTCGGTCTCGCCGGCGGCGTCCAGCCCGTCGGTGACCGAGACCTCCAGCGAGTAGGAGTCCTTCGTCTCGTGGTCCAGCGCCGCCTTCGTCTTTAACTGCCCGGTCGAAGCCACGATCGCGAACGACGAAGCGTCCGTGCCACCCAGGGTGTAGGTCAACGCCGCGCCGTCATCCGGGTCCGTGGCCGTCACCGGGTCCCCGAACGCCGTGTCCGTCGCCGTGTTCTCAGCCACCTCGAGCGTCACCGCCGGCCCGAACGCCGGCACCTCGTTAATGTCGGTCACGGTCACCGTCACGTTGACGCTTGCGTCAGCCGTGGCGTCGGCCTCGCCGGCGGCGTTGAGACCGTCGGCCACCGACACGGTCAGGGAGTAGGAGTCCTTCGTTTCGTGGTCGAGGGCAGCCTTCGTCTTCAACTGCCCGGTCGAAGCCACGATCGCAAACGACGCGGCGTCCGTGCCGCCCAAGGTGTAGGTGAGCGTGGCCCCGTCATCAGGGTCCTCGGCGGTAACGGGCTCCCCGAAGGCCGTGTCCGTCGCCGTGTTCTCCGCTACCGCCAGGGTGACTGCGCCGCCGAAGGCCGGCGGATCGTTGACGGCGCCGACCGTGACGGTGACGGTCGCCTCGCCCTTGAGGCCGTCGTCGTCGGCCGCCTCGTAGACGAAGCTGTCCTCGCCGTTGAAGTCCTTCGCCGGCGTGTACGTCACCTTGCCGTCCGCCTTGACCGACGTGGTGCCGTGCGCTGGCTGCGTCTTGACCGTCACCGTCAGGTCGGAGGCGGCGTCGCCTTCGTCCGGATCGCTGTCGTTGGCCAGCACCGCGATGTCTACCGCGGTTTCTTCGGTCGTGGTGGCCGTGTCGTCCACCGGCTCGGGCGTCTCGTTGACGTCGGTCACCGTCACCGTGACCGACACCTTGGCATCGGCCGTGGCGTCGGTCTCGCCGGCGGCGTTCAGCCCGTCGGTCACCGAGACCTCCAGCGAGTAGGAGTCCTTCGTCTCGTGGTCCAGCGTCGCCTTCGTCTTCAACTGCCCGGTCGACGTCACGATCGCGAACGACGCCGCGTCCGTGCCACCCAGGGAGTAAGTCAGCGTCGCGCCGTCATCCGGATCCGTGGCCGTCACAGGGTCCCCGAACGCCGTGTCCGTCGCCGTGTTCTCCGCCACCTCGAGGCTGACTGCGCCGCCGAAGGCCGGCGCCTCGTTGATGTCGGTCACCGTCACCGTCACGTCGACGGTTGCGTCCGCGGTCATGTCCGGCTCGCCGTCGGCATCGAGACCGTCGGTCACCGACACGACCAACGAGTAGCTGTCCTTCGTTTCGTGGTCGAGCGCCGCCTTGGTCTTCAACTGGCCGGTCGAGGACTCGATCGCGAACGACGCGGCGTTCGTACCGCCCAGCGTGTAGGTAAGAGACGCGCTGTCGTCCGGGTCCGTCGCCGTCACCGGGTCCCCGAAGGCGGTGTCGGTCGCCGTGTTCTCCGCCACCTCTCGCGTCTCCGCACCGCCGAAGGCGGGCGGATCGTTGGCGGCGCCGACCGTCACGGTGACCGTGGCCTCGCCCTTGAGTCCGTCGTCGTCGGCCGCCTCGTAGACGAAGCTGTCCTCGCCGTTGAAGTCCTTGGTCGGCGTGTACCTGACCTTGCCGCCGGTCTGCACCGACGCCGAGCCGTTGGTCGGCTGCGTCTTGATCGTCACCGTCAGGTCGGCGGCGTCATCACCCTCGTCGGGATCATCGTCGTTGGACAGCACCGCGATGTCCACCGCCGTGTCTTCGGTGGTGGTCGCTGTGTCGTCCACCGGCTCGGGCGCCTCGTTGACGTCGGTCACCGTCACCGTGACCGACACCTTGGCATCGGCCGTGGCGTCGGCCTGACCTGCGGCGTCGAGGCCGTCCGACACCGACACCTCCAGGGAGTAGCTGTCCTTCGTCTCGTGGTCGAGCGCCGCCTTGGTCTTCAACTGCCCTGTCGACGCCTCGATGGCGAACGACGCCGCGTCGTCGCCGCCCAGGGAGTAGTTGAGCGTTGCGCCATCATCCGGGTCCGTGGCGGTCACCGGGTCCCCGAAGGCGGTGTCCGTGGCGGTGTTCTCCGCGACTTCAAGACTCACCGCGCCGCCGAACGCCGGTGGGTCGTTGGCGGCGCCGACCGTGACGGTGACGGTCGCCTCGCCCTTGAGCCCGTCGTCGTCAGCCGCCTCGTAGACGAAGCTGTCCTCGCCGTTGAAGTCCTTCGTCGGCGTGTACCTGACCTTGCCGCCGGTCTGCACCGACACCGAGCCGTTGGTCGGCTGGGTCTTGATCGTGACGGTCAGGTCGGCGGCGTCGTCGCCCTCGTCCGGGTCGTCGTCGTTGGCCAGCACCGCGATGTCCACCGCGGTGTCCTCGGTCGTGGTCGCGGAGTCGGCCGCGGCGACGGGCGCCTCGTTGATGTCGGTCACGGTGACCGTGACGGCGACGGTGGCGTCCACCGTTGTGTCCGCGGTCCCGGAAGCGTTCAGGCCGTCCGTGACCGACACCTCCAGCGAGTAGCTGTCCTTGGTCTCGTGGTCCAGCGCCGCCTTCGTCTTCAACTGCCCGGTCGAAGCGACGATCGCGAACGACGCCGCGTCCGTCCCGCCCAGGGAGTAGGTCAACGTCGCGCCGTCGTCCGGGTCCGTAGCGGTCACCGGGTCCCCGAAGGCGGTGTCAGTCGCCGTGTTCTCCGCCACTTCCCGCGTCTCCGGCCCGCCGAAGGCCGGCGGATCGTTGACGTCCACGACGACGGTGACCGGCGTTGCCTCCTCATTGAGATTGCCGGCTTCATCCTGAGCCACCCCGGCCGGCACGTCGATGACGATCGAACCGGACGCAACCGGAGTTACCGTGGCCGTCCAGGTGGTCCCGTCGCTACTCGCCGTCAAATCGCCCGTGATCCGACCACGGTCGGTGACCGAGATCTCCTCCTTGGTCAGGCCGGTCACGGCTTCCGAGAACACGACCCGGATCGCGAAAGGGCCGTCCTCGACCGCCTTGGCGTCGGTCTCGATGCTCACGGTCGGCCGGACGAGGTCGGCCTCGACGGAGTACTGCTTGGCCTTGACGCTGTCCCTGGCGGATTCGTCCTGGACGGCGCCCGCATCGATGTCCACGGTCACGCGGCCACTCGCGGTCGGCGAAACGGTTGCCGTGAACGTCCTGTCGAGGCCCTGCAGGTTCGAAGCGGTTCCGTTGCCCACCACCAAGTCCTCAACCGTCAGGCCGGACACCTTCTTCTCGAACAGGATGCGTATCTGAAACGGCCCGGTCACCCAGTTCTCCGGGCCTTCGATCTTCGGGACCGGACCCGACAGGTCGGCCCGGATGCTGAAGGGCAGGGAGCGCAGGTTGTCGTTGCTTGCGCCGTCCTGAGCCGCGCCGGCCGGAAGTCCGACCGTCACTGTGCCGCTGGCGGTCGGTGTGATCGAGGCCTCGTAGTCGGCCCCCGATCCCTTCAGGTCCGAGGCCGTCCCGTTCCCGACCTCGATCTCGGTCACGGCCAGTCCGGTCACTTCGTCGTCGAACTCAATGTCGACGTCGAACCGACCCGCAACGGGCGGCCGGGCTTCGCTGGAAATGGTGACCTTCGGCGCAACGTCGGCTTGCACGCTGAACGTGTGCTGGAGATTCGGGCGGCCCCCGTCCTCGAAGGCGCCAGCCGGCACGACGACGGTGACTTCGCCGTCCGAAGAGGGAGTGATGGTGGCGCAGTAGGAGACACCCTCGCCCCCGTATGACCAGTCCGAGGCAACGCCGTTGGTCGTCACCAGGTCGCTCAGCGTGAATTGGCCGCCGGTCGCCAGGGAAGTCTGGAAGTTGAGCGCGAAGGGCCCAGTCACGGGCGCTGCGGTCCGGCTTGCGCTGAAGCAGGTGTCGGATCTGCTTATCGTGACCGTGGGCCGGCTTTCATCAAGCTCCATCACGATTCGAAGCGAAGCTTCGGCGTTCCCATTGCCGGTCTTGTCCTGGGCCGCCGCCGCCGGCACGCGAATCGTGATGGCGTTCCAGGGCCCGCATCTGGTTTGGCTGAGGCAACCTCGCTCGACGCCGGCTGGCTCGATGGTCACGGTGTACGTTTTTCCGGAGCCGGTCATGCTGAGCACCCTGCCCCGAAGCACAGTCAGATCGGACCGTTCGAAGCCCGTCACGTCCTCGCTGAACGTGATGGTGGCGCTCAGGCTTTTGTCGGGATCCACCGGCTCCGTCGCGCTGGTCGTGATTCGGACGCTTGGCGCTGCGTCGACCAGAATGCTGAGTTCAAAGCTGTAGATGTTCTGGTGGCCCACGCGGTCCATCACCGCACCGATGGGCACCATGACTGTCACCCAGCCATCGGCGGCCGCCGTGACGGTGGTCAGTGCGGTCGTGGAGTTCTTCCAGGTGATTGCCGAGTGCGAGCCATTGGTCACCCTGAAGTCGGGGTTGTTCTCGGCACTCAGATCCAGTCCCGTCACCTCTTCGTCGAAGCTGATCTCGACATCGAACCGGCCCGTCCCCGGCTTCAAGGGGCCGCCCAGCCGTCTCAGCGAAACCGCGGGAGAGTCAACGTCGGCCACGACCTGGAACTGCGTTGCCGCGATGTTCTTGAGTCCTCGCCACGATACGGCGTTGGCGGGCAGATCCACGGTCACTGTGCCGCTTGCCGTAGGCGTCACGTCGAAGCTGTAGATGGTGACGCCGTTCGGGAAGATGGTGATGCGCTGGAGATTCGAGGCCGTTCCGTTCCCTACCTCGATGTCGTCCACTCCCAAGTCCGCCGGTGGTTTGCTCAACGTCATGTCGACCTCGAACTTGCCTGCCACCGGCCCTGCCGGACCCTGGAAGTTGGCCACCAGCGCATCCCGCCAATCGATGCTGACGGTGAGTGGAGCCGCCTCGAGGTTGCCGTTTCCGCCGACGTCTCTGACCACGCCGGCCGGCAGCGAGATCGTTACCTCCAGCGACGATCCCGGCCTGATCGTGGCGGTATAGGCGTTAGCGGCGCCCGCTACGCTGAGAACGGTGCCGCCGCGCACGCTCAAGTCGCCCGCCTCGAAGCCGGTCACCGACTCCGAGAAGTTCACGGAAACCTCGAAGTCGCCGGTCGGGCTGGTGGTGGCGGTGGTCAGCCGGGCCGTCGGTGGCAAGTCCGCCCTCACAGAGAGCGTCGCCTTCCCGTTGCGGTTCCCGACAAGGTCCTCGACCGCGCCGGCGAGGAGGGTGAAGTCCACCGGTCCGTCGCTATCGGGCGTGACGAGCGCAACGAAGCGTGTGCTGTCGGTATCGCCGGAGTCCTTGGCCACCGTGAATGTGCCGTTGTCGACCGTGATGCCGTTCGCCGTGAGTTCCGCAACCGGCTCGGAGAACACGATGTACACGCGGAACGGCCCTTGGACGGGCACGGTCGCACGATGGCTGAGCTGAACGGTCGGCGCGTGAAGGTCCGCTCGCACCGTCAGCGGCGCCGAAGCCGCATTGCCGCTGCCCAGGTCGTTCACGGCGGACCCCTTGGGTAGGGTGATCGTGACGTTGCCGTTCTTGGTCGGCGTAACGGTCGCCGTGTACTTCGCTCCTTCTCCGGTGAGGCTGGCGACGGTGCCGTTCGTGACATCGAGGTCATTCGCGGTGAGGCCCGCGACCCCGTCGTCGAAGTCGATCTTGACCGGGAAAGGGCCGTTGACGGCGCCCGCCGGTCCGGACAACGTCACCGTTGGCGGCAGATCGGCCTTTGCCGTGAAAAAGAACCGGGCCGTGTTCTTGTTGAGCGCTTCGTCCCAGAAGGCGCCAACCGACTGGCCTACTGTTACCTCGAGGCGACCGTCGCTCGCCGGCGTGATGGTGACGGTGGCTTCGTCTACGTACGGCGTGGTCGCCTTTCGCAGGTTTGAGGCCGTTCCGTTCGTGACGTGAATGAGGGTGGCCAGGGGAGAGATGCCCACCGTCTCGGAGAACTCCAGCTTCAGGTCGAAGGGTCCCGTTACCGTCGCGCTCGGACCCTTGATCTTCACGGTCGGCGCGTCGAAGTCGGCGCGGACCGTAACTTGCGCCGACGCGTCATTGCCGTGTCCGCCGCGATCCTCCACGGCAGCGGCACTTATCGACATTGTCACGTCGCCGCTGGCGACGGGCGTCACGGTCGCGGTCCAGCTCGCGGCGTAGCCGTCGCTGGGGCTCAGTGGCGTGACCGCGGACACCTTGCCGTTGCCGACCTGGAAGTCGGCGGCGGCCAGTCCGGTTACCGGCTCGTTGAATGCCACGGTCACCGTGAAAGGCCCGTTGACGGCCGTTGCCGGGCTGAGACTGGGAAGCTGGATCGTCGCCGTCGGTCGGTCGAGATCGGCCACCACGGTGACTTCCGTCCGGGGGTTGCCGTTGCCGGCCTGGTCAGAAGCGGCGTTGGCAGCCAGGGTCACCACGACGTTCCCGCTGGCGGACGGTTTGACGGCGACGGTCCAGGTCTTCCCGTAGCCCTCAGCGTCGGAGTCGACGGCCATGAGTGCGGTGACTGCGCCTTTGACGACTCCAAAGTCCGTGGTGCTCAGTCCCGTGACGACCTCGTCGAAGACGACCCGGACTTCGAATGAGCCGGTCTGGACCGAGGTTGGCCCGGTAAGTGTGGCGGAAGGTCTGTCCAGGTCTGCCAGCCGTTCGAGCGGAGAAGCTCCGGTGTTGAGGTTCCCCGTGCTGTCGCTGACGGAGCCAGCCTTGAAGTTCACCACGACCAGTCCGCTGTCACTCGGCGTGATCGTGGCCGTCCAGGTCGCGCCGGAGCCCTGCAACGACGAAGCTGTGCCGTTCCACACTCGGATGTCGGCGAGTTCGAGCCCCGTCACCTCTTCGGTGAAGCTGAACGTGATGGTAAAGGGGCCGTTCACCGGCCCGGGGGCAGCCGTGATGGCGATTCCAGGAACGTGGTCGACTGCGATCGTGAACGGCGCGCTCTCTCTGCTCGCGTTCCCGGCGGCATCCTGCACGGCGCTGGCGCGTACCTTCACGGTCACGTCACCGTCGGCGGCGGGCGTGATCGTGGCGGAGTAGTCTGCATCGGAACCGCTCAACGAGGAGGCGGCGCCGTTCCCGACGACGAGGTCGTCGAGAGCGAACCCCGTGACCGATTCCGAGAAGGAGATGACGATCCCGAACGATCCCCGGACGGGTGCCGTCACACCGCTGGCCGCCGCAATGCTCGATACCGTGGGAGCGTCGAAGTCGGCGAGCCGGACGAAGGGCGTCACCTCGGCGTTGCCCCGGTTCACCCGGTCCTGCACACTTCCGGCCGGGACGTTGACGGTGACGTTTCCGCTCCCGGCCGGAGTCACCGTGGCCGTCCATGTCGTGCCGCGCCCGGTCTTCTCGTCCTGGTCGACCGCCGTCAGGTCGGAGGCCTCTCCGTTGCCCACCCTGATCTCGCTCAGGAGGAGTCCCGTGACCGGCTCGCTGAAGGTCAGCCTGATCGGGAACGCCGCTTTCACCGGCCCGGAGCTGCTGCTGGTGATGGTTACCGTGGGCGCGTCCAGATCGGCTTGCACGGTGTACGTGGCCGCCTTCGTGTTGCCGTTGACGTAGGCGTACCCGGAGAGGTTCCGGCCGGCCGTGTCGTGGGCCACGTTCGCGGGCAGGTTCACTGTCACCTGACCGCTGCCGCTGGGCGTGATCGTGACCGTGTACGTCGTGGCGTAGCCGCCGGTGACTCCGACTCCCGTCAGGTCCGAGGCGGTCCCCCGGCCGACGGCGATCTCCCCGAGCGTCAGACCGGTAACCGGTTCCGTGAAGGCGATCGTGAGTTGGAAGGCGCGGCCAACCGGCCCCTTGGGGCCGGCAAGACTCGCTCCCGGCGGGTCCACGTCGGCCACGACCTTGAAGGTGCTGGCGCGGTTGCCCTCCCCTTCCGCGTTGAGGACCGCGCCGGCGACGAGTTCGACCGACACGGTGCCACTGGCTGTGGCGTTGACTTCAACGGTGTAGTCGCGGGCGTTGTTGCGGCGGATTGTCCCGACGGTGCCGTTCGTTACGCTGAAGTCCGCCTTCGCGGGAGTCGCCGCCACGTCATCCGAGAACAGGACGGTGACCAGGAACGTCCGCCCCACGGGTCCGTCGGGCCCATCGGGATAGAGGTAGATGCTTGCCGTCAGCGGCGAATCGGGGGTCGACGTCTGGGCACTGCTCTCATCGCCTGCCGCAACGGCGACGAGGCCGACCACTACGCAAACTAGCCGAAGCGCGGCGCGCAACGCGATGTCCGCCGGCCGCAGCCGGGCTCTCTCCGTAGTCCACTCCGCGAATCTCACACTGTGAAACACGAGTACGGGCGGCTCGAGGCCTGGACGGCCTGTTTCATAGAGTGGCTACGCTCTGCCGCGCGGCCCAGAGATGGGTTCTCCTTCCGGTGGCCTTGGCCCCGGCGGCACTTCGCCCCCCCCCCCGGAATTGGAAGGTCGCGGCGGCACGAGTGCCGCCGTCGGGGGCGGTAGCCGTTCCCCGGAGGCGCTCGTTACTCAGGCGGAGGTGATCGCGGCTTGCCAGCTCTCCGGCAATGTCCTGCCAACCGAGGCAACGCCAAGCAAAGCAGGTGCGCGAGGCAGGGCTCCTATCGAGCCCGAGGACCTCGAGCGGATAGATACGGTCGTCAGGGATACACCATCAAAGCCCCCCAATGCTTGGAAACACTGCCTCAATGTTGGAACGATGTTACGTGTTTGTCTATAAGATGGGTGTGTCGATTAGAGATTTGTTCGTGTCGTTTTCTGGTATTACGGCTCGTTTAGCCGACTTGGTGTTCAAGGCCGGCGTGCAGCACCAAGGATCGGCCGGTCTCGTGCGTCACACCCTTGAGTGGAATGGCGAACGCGGTGCAGGTAGCCGTTGAGGGCGTGCGGGCTTCCGCCGGCGCTAGGGTGACGAGCGTGCCCGTTGGAGAAGGGGATCTGATCCGGGCCGCCGCCGGAGGTGATTGCGAGGCCTTTGCGGAGTTCCTGGACCTTCACTACGACCGGATCTTCCGGCTCTGCTTCCGGCTGACCGGACGGAGGGAAGAGGCGGAGGATCTGACCCAGGACCTCTGTCTTGCCTTGCCAGGGAAACTGAGGAGCTTCCGAGGGCGCGCGCGGGTAACGACCTGGCTCTACCGGCTTGTGGTGAACGCGGCGCATGACCGGCGTCGGCGGGACTCCAGCCGGGCGAAGGCGGCGGAGGGTTGGGGGCACTGGGAAGTGAACCGCCGGGCGACGGCGAGGGACACGGGCGCTGATCTCGATTGGCTGCGGCGGGCCATGGGTGCCTTGCCGGGCGACCTGCGCGACACGGTCGCGCTCACCGTCGACGGCGAAATGACCCACGCGCAGGCCGCCGAGGTACTCGGAATCTCCGAAGGCGCCGTGAGTTGGCGGCTGTCGGAGGTCCGCAAACGGCTGCGTGCCATGTGGCAAGAGGAAACAGGACGATGACCGATCCGCTCGACGAACTGAAACGCGCATTCGAGCGCTCGACGCCGGTGCCGGATGCCGAGAGGCGGAAGGCGAACCTGGCCCGTGCGCAGGAACTCTTCGATCACGTCCAAGACTCCGAGTTTGAGCAGCGTCGTACCGATGACCGCGCCAACACCTGGGCGGGCATCGAACAGGGAGTACGACACATGCTCAACGCACTGACATCTCGACCGGTCTTGGCTGCCGCCGGCGTTGTCGCCGCGGTTGGGCTGACCGTTCTCCTGGTGACCGCCACGCGGAACGCGACGCCGCGGTCCAGTATGGTCGTCGCGGATGCCGGCGTGGTGCCGGAACCCGCCGCCAGGACCCTGAACGACCCTGAAGCGGAAGGCCCGACACCAGCGCCGGCCGACGAACCTCAGACCGAGGTCGATGCCGATCCGGCGGAGACCCCGCCGGCTCCGGTGAGAGAACCTGCCGAGGCCCAGCCGCCGGTGCGCGAAACCGCGTTGCCGGTTGACAGCGAGGCGCCGGAGATGGTTGTCGCCGAATTGGACCGTCAGCCGGCAGCGCCGGCCCCGGCTGAAGAACGGACTTCCCCCGTTACCGCGGCGACGGCTGATCTGGAGTCCTTCAACGCGAACATCGCCGCCCTGGAGAGACGGAGGGAGGCGCTCAGGACGCAATTGGAGGCGTTGCCGGAAGTTGTGGCTGCGGCGCCGCCTCCGCCGGCACCCGTAGCCGAGCCTCCTCCGCCTTCCGGTGTCCCGGCGCCGCGAGCCGTGGTGTCGGAAACGCTTGCCGTTGACAGGTTCCGCTTGTTTGCGTCCTCTCCTGGCGACCTGCGGGCTCCCCAGGCTCCCAACACCGAAGCCTTCGCCAACGAGGACGCCAGCCCCGTCAAGGTGGCCAGCGAAGAACCCGTCTCGACGTTCTCGATCGACATCGACACCGCCAGCTACTCCGTCGTCCGCTCCTCGCTGACGAACGGCTACCTGCCGGCGCCCGAGTCGCTGCGGATCGAGGAGCTGATCAACTACTTCCCCTACGCGTATCCTCCGCCGGGGGAACGCGGCGCGCCGTTCCGGCCGACGGTGACCGTCTCCGAGACGCCGTGGAACCCGGACACTCTGCTGATGCACATCGGCATCAAGGGCCGGCAGCCGGCGACTGACGACCGCCCGCCGCTCAATCTGGTCTTCCTGGTCGACACCTCGGGTTCGATGGACAGGCCGAACAAGCTGCCGCTTCTCGTGCAGTCGTTCCGGCTGATGGTCGGTCAGCTCGACCCCGCCGACGAGGTCGCGATCGTCGCCTACGCCGGCAGCGCGGGCCGGGTGCTGGACCCGACCCCGGCCGGCGAACGTGGCGGCATCCTCTCGGCGCTCGATCGCCTGCGCGCGGGTGGTTCGACCGCCGGAGCGGCCGGCATCCAGTTGGCCTACCGGGTCGCACGGGATATGGCGGCGGAGGGCGAGGTCACGCGGGTCATCCTGGCCACGGACGGCGACTTCAACGTCGGCATCTCCGACACCGACCAACTCGAGAGCTTCATCGCCCGCCAGCGCGACAGCGGCGTCTACCTCTCGGTGCTGGGATTCGGCCGCGGCAACCTGGACGATGCGACGATGCAGGCGCTGGCCCAGAACGGCAACGGTCAGGCGGCCTACATCGACACGCTCGCCGAGGCGCAGAAAGTGCTCGTCGACCAGCTCGTCGGCACGTTGTTCCCGATCGCGAACGACGTGAAGATCCAGGTCGAGTTCAATCCGGCTGCGGTCGCCGAGTACCGCCTGATCGGTTACGAGACGCGGGCTCTCCGGCGCGAGGATTTCAACAACGACCGGGTCGACGCCGGCGAGATCGGCGCCGGGCACGCGGTGACCGCGATCTACGAGGTGACGCCGGTCGGGTCGCCGGCGGCTCTCCACGAGCCGCTGCGCTATGCCAGCCGGCCGGCCGAGCCGCCGGCAGCCGCGGAGAGCCGGGCAGGGTCCGGGGAACTCGCCTTCCTGCGGTTGCGCTACAAGGAGCCGGGCGAGGACACGAGCGAACTCATCGAACTGCCGGTCGCTCGCGACGCGGGCGGGGCAGGTACCGATCAGCGCTTCGCCGCCGCTATCGCCGGCTTCGGCCAGCTCCTGCGGGATGGCGCCTACACCGGCGACTGGACCTGGGCCGACGCGATCGGGCTCGCCGAGGCCAACACCGGCGACGACCGGTTCGGCTACCGCCGCGAGGCGGTGACCCTGATGCGCCTCGCGGAGAGCCTGGCCGAAGCCGAGTAGGTCACTTTGGGCCCAGGAAGCCCCGCAGGCAGCGGGTGACGGCGCCGGGCGCTTCGGCCATCAGCATGTGGCCGGCGTCCGCCACGGTCACGAAGCCGGCGCCGCCGTCGCTGCCGCGGATGCGGTCAGCGAGCGCGCGGCCGGCCCTCGGCGGCGTCATCCGGTCCTTCGCGCCGGCGACGACCAGCGCCGGGCAGGTGACGCCCGTTGCGCTCTCGCTTCCTTCCCACTCGTTGCAGGCGGCGAAGTCGCGGTGGAGCACTTCCGGCAGGCAGCGGTCGAGCAGCGCCATCGTCGATCCGAGCATCCACAGTCCTGGGGACTCGGCGCCGCCGAAGTGGGCGCCGCTTCCGTGCCCGAAAGCGGCGATGAACCGGTGGGCGTCGAGCGGCCGTTTCAAGGTGTCCGCCAGCAACCCGGGATTGACCCGGAGCGTCTCGCCGGCGCCGAGCAGGGCCAGCCGGCTCAGGCGGCCGTTCAGCCGGGACGCCGCGTCGACCGCGATGCAGGCGCCCATCGAGTGGCCGACGAGCGCGATGTTCCGGCTGCCTGCGAGCTCGGCCGCCGCTACCGCGAAATCGACGGTCCAGGCGGCGTAGTCGGCGATCGTCGTGATGCCGTCCAGGTCCTCGGACGCACCGTGGCCGGGCAGGTCGGGCGCGGCGACGTTCCAGCCGTGTTGAGCCAGCGACCGGGCCTGCAGCGCCCATACCGTGTGGTCGCTGCCGGCGCCGTGGAGCAACAGCGCCAGCGGCAGTCTTGCCTGCCAGGCGGAGCCGCCGGTGCCGCAATACGCCTTGCAGCCGTGGATCTCGAGTTCGGTCAGGATGCCACCGCTCGCGGCCGCTGCGCCCGCCGCTGGGAACGCTTCAGCGCCCGGTCGAGATCGGCCGTGAGGTCCTGGGAATCCTCGAGGCCGACGGACAGCCGCACCATCTCCTGGGTCACGCCCGATTCGGCGAGTTCCTCGGCGGTCATCTGCTGGTGCGTCGTGCTCGCCGGGTGGATGACCAGGCTCTTCGCGTCGCCGACGTTGGCGAGGTGCGACCAGAGCTCAAGGCCCTCGATGAAGGCGATCCCGGCCTCGAGTCCGCCGCGAATGCCGAAGGTCAGCAGGGCGCCGCTGCCCTTTGGCAGCAGCTTCCGGGCGAGGTCGTGCTGCGGGTGGCTGGGCAGGTCGGGGTAGCTCACCCACTCGACCGCATCGTGCTGCTCGAGGAACTCGGCGACCGCTCGTGCGTTCTCGACGTGGCGGGCCACCCGGAGCGGCAGGGTCTCCAGGCCCTGAAGCAGGTAGAACGCGGCCTGCGGGTTGAGGCAGGCGCCGAAGTCGCGGAGCCCCTCGAGCCGTGCCTTGAGGATGAAGGCCGGCGGGCCGTAGTGCTCGGCGAAGGCGATGCCGTGGTAGCCCGGGCAGGGCTCGGTCATGATCGGAAAGCGCCCGGAGGCGGCCCAGTCGAACTTGCCGCTGTCGACCAGGACGCCGCCCAGGGTGACGCCGTGGCCGCCGATGAACTTGGTCGCCGAGTGCATCACGATGTCCGCGCCGAGCTCGATCGGGCGGGACAGGAACGGGGTGCCGAACGTGTTGTCGATCAGGAGCGGCACGCCGATCTCGTGGGCGATCGTGGCGACGGCGGGGATGTCCAGCACGTCGATCCGCGGGTTACCGATCGTCTCGCCGAAGAACAGCTTGGTGTTCGGCCGGGCGGCGCGCCGGAAGTTCGCGGGTTCGGTCGGTTCCACGAAGGTCGTCTCGATGCCGAACCGGCGCAACGTGTGGTTCAGCAGGTTGTGCGTGCCGCCGTAGATCGCCGCCGAGGAGACGACGTGGTCGCCGGCGGAGAGGATCGTCGCCGCCGCCAGGTGGAACGCGGACTGCCCGGAGGCGGTGGCGACCGCGCCGACTCCGCCCTCGAGCGCGGCGATCCGTTCCTCGAACACCGCCACCGTCGGGTTGGAGATGCGCGAGTAGATGTGCCCGGCCTCCTCCAGGTTGAACAGTCCGGCGGCGTGGTCCGTGTCCCGGAACACGTAGGACGTCGAGTTGTAGACCGGCACGGCGCGCGCTCCGGTGGCCGGATCGGGCCGCTGGCCGGCGTGTAGGGACAGGGTGTCGAACTTGTAGAACCAGTCGCTGCTCATCGCGTGAGTGTAGCTGTAGCGGCGTCGCGGATGTGGCAGAGTGACGTGCCAAGGAGACTGGATGGGAATCGTCGAAGAGTGGCACGAGTGCCTGGATCGGGGAGAGATCCTGCTGCTCGACGGCGGCACCGGTACGGAGCTGGAGCGTCGCGGGGTGCCGATGGACTCGGCGGCGTGGTGCGGCACGGCGGCGCTCGAGCACCAGGACGCGATTCGGGACCTCCACGAGGACTACATCCGGGCCGGCGCCGACGCGATCATCACGAACACGTTCGCGACGCACCGGCCGTTGTTGGAGGCGGCGGGCCTGGGCGACAAGGTCGGGCTGATCGTGCGGCGGGCGGTGGAGGCGGCGCTCGAGGCCCGCGACCGGGCCGCGTGCCCGGGCGTGCTCGTGGCCGGATCGATGTCGACGATGCCGGCGAACAACATTCAGGGCGGCTACCCGCCGGTCGACGAGCAGATGGCGGCCTACCGGGAGCAGTGCGGGCTCCTGGCCGAGGCTGGAGTCGACGTGATCGCGCTCGAGATGATGCAGTTCCACGAGCGTGCCCTGATCGCCTTCCAGGCGGCGAAGGAGACCGGGTTGCCGGTGTGGCTCGGGGTCAGCGCCCGAAAGGACCCGGACACGGGGGCGATCACTCCGTTCAACTGGCCCGACGAGTCGTTCGAGGAGTTGCTCGACACGCTGATTCCGCTGGGGCCGTCCATCGTGCACGTGATGCACTCCGAGATCGCGGCTGTTCCCGAAGCGGTGGCGAAGGTCCAGGAGCGCTGGGACGGGCCCGTCGGCGTGTACCCGGAGTCCGGCTACTTCACGATGCCGAACTGGAACTTCGTCGACGTGATCGATCCGGCTGATCTGCTGGAGGAGGCGCGCGGCTGGGTGGCCGCGGGTGTTCAGATCGTCGGCGGCTGCTGCGGCCTGGGGCCCGAGCACATCCGTGCCCTGGGAGCGCTTCGCGGATCCGGCTGAGGAGGGCCGGGACGATCGTGGCAGCGGGCGGCGAACCGGACCGGGCCCGGACGGCCTTCGAGCCGCCGTTGCTCGTGCTGGTCTGCCTGGTTCTCGGCTTCGGACTGTCCTGGTTGCTGCCCCTCCGGATCTGGCCGGTCGGCACCAATCGGGGCCTGGTGATCGCCGGCGTGGTGGTCGTGGTCGCCAGCTTCGCCTGGTTGGCCTGGTCGGCGCTGACGATGGTCCGCGGCGGCTCCTCCCTGCCGGTGCATCATCCGACCTCGAAGCTGGTGATCAGGGGGCCCTACCGGTGGTCCCGCAACCCGATCTACACCTGCATGGTGCTGGCGTTCCTGGGCCTCGCGCTGGCAAGGGCCAGTTGGTGGTTCGTCGGTCTGGCTGTCGCGGCTGCGCTGCTGCTGCGCTGGGGCGTGATCCTGAGGGAGGAGGCCTACCTGGAGCGGAAGTTCGGTGACGAGTACCGGGACTATGCGAAGCGCGTCCGCCGCTGGTTGTAGCGCGGTCCTGCGGGTCCTCGTGCCGGCGAGCGCGCTGGCGCTCGTTCTTGTCACCTGTGGAACCGAGCCGGAGGACGCGGCGCCATCTTCCGTGCGGGCGGACGTGGAGCGCCTGCTCGCTGGAGCATCGACCGGGCAGCCACCGGTCATCCTGATCACGATCGACACGCTGCGGGCCGACCGGCTGTCGAGCTACGGCTCGGACCGGGTCGCGACGCCGCACATCGACCGCCTCGCCGAGGAGGGCATCCGCTTCGCCAACGTGTCGTCGACGGTGCCTTTCACCCTGCCGGCCCACAGCTCGATCATGACCGGGCTGTACCCGCCGTCCCACGGCGTGCGGGAGAACGTCGGCTACGTGCTGGCGCCGGAGCTCGTGACGATCGCCGAGCGGTTCCGCGATGCCGGCTACCGGACGGGCGGTTTCGTCAGCGCCTTCGTGCTCGACGCGCGCTGGGGGATCGCCCGGGGCTTCGACACCTACGTCGACGACTTCGACCTCGACGCGATGGCGGGCGCCAACCTCGGGTCGGTCCAGCGGGCCGGTCCGGAGACGATCGGGCACGCCTTGGAGTGGCTCGACGAGGCCGTCCCTTCCGACGATCGCGTCGACGATTCCGGGGGCGCCACGGGACGGCCGCCCTTCTTCATGTGGCTGCACCTGTTCGATCCGCACGATCCGTACGAGCCGCCCGAACCCTTCCGTTCCGAGTACGCCGGACGGCCCTACGACGGCGAGGTGGCGTACACGGACTCCCTGATCGGCGACTTCCGCGCCGCTCTCGAGCAGCGCGGGCTGTTCGACGAGTCGGTCGTCGTGCTGACGTCGGACCACGGCGAGGGACTGGGCGACCACGGCGAGAGCTACCATGGGTTCTTCGTCTACGACTCCACCGTCCATGTGCCCCTGATCGTGCGGCTGCCCGGCGGCGTCGAGGCGGGTCGGGTGGTCGGTGACGCCGTGAGCCACGTCGACATCGCGCCGACCCTGATCGAGCTTCTCGACCTCGACGGAGTTGACGCTGGCCAGGGCCGGAGTCTGCTCCCGGATGTGCAGGGACTGCCGAATCCTCGTGCCGAACGTGGCGTCTACGCCGAGTCCTTCTACGCGCTCGACCACTACGGCTGGGCGCCGCTTCGCTCGCTGCGCACGGCGGAGCACAAGTACATCGAAGCGCCCGATCCCGAGCTCTACGCCCTGCGCGAGGACCCGGGCGAACTCGCGAACGTCCTTCTCGAACAGCGCGATCTGTCGCGCCGCCTGCGGGCGGAGGCTCTCGAACTCGCGGCGGAACTCGATCGGGCGGCCCCGAGTTCCAGCGCGGAACCGGACCTCGACGAAGACACGCTGGCCCAGTTGCGCGCCCTCGGCTACCTCGCAGGCCGCGGTGCCGCCGGCCGGGGGGATTCGGAAGGCCCGCGTGCCGACCCGAAGGACAAGGCACACCTGCACCGCGCCATCATGCGGGCGCAGAGCGCGTTCGGCGCCGGCGACGAGGACGCAGCCGCGGCCGAGCTGCGGGCGGCGCTGTCCGAAGACGAAGGGCTGCTCGACGCGCACCAGCTCCTGGGCACGATCACCCTCCTTGCGGGCGACCCGGAGCTGGCGATCGGCCACTTCCAGAGTGCGCTGGCGCTTGATCCCGAGCACCGGCAGTCTCTGCTCGGCCTCGCCAACGCCTACCGCGAACTGGGACGGGTCGACGAGGCGGTGGTCGGCTACCGCCGGCTGCTCGACGTCGCGGGCCAGGACTCGAAGGCGACGATGGCGCTGGCGCGAATTCACGTCGACCGTGACGAACTGAGCGAAGCGGAGCAGGTGCTGGCCGCGGCCGCAGAAGGGCGCGAACCGCCCGCGGTCGTCACGAACAAGCTGGGCGAAGTGATGGCGCTCCTTGGCCGTAGCGGCGATGCGGAGGCGAGGTTCCGGCAGGCCATCTCTTCGAATCCGGAACTCGGAGAGGCCCACTTCAACCTGGCGGTCCTGCTGGACGAGTCGGGCAGGACGGAGGAGGCGATCATCGCCTACCGGCAGGCGGCCGAACTGCGCGCCCGGGACCACCGGCCCCGCTTCAATCTGGGCCGCCTCTACGGCCGGCAGGGCCGCGCGGATCTCCAGATCGAGGCTTACCGCGACGCGGTCGAGGCGGCGCCGGACTTCACCGTCGGCTACTTCCACCTCGCGAAGGCGCTGATGGACCACGGCCGCGACTTCGAGGAAGCGGAGACGTTCGTGCGCCGCGGTCTGGAGAGCGAGCCGGCCGGCCGGGACGGCGCGCTCGGCTACTTCGTGCTCGCCGACATCCTGAACCGGCTGGGCCGGCCGGTCGAGGAGCGGCAGGCGCTGGCCCGCGGACAGGAGCTCTTAGGCGGCGAGCGCTGAGGCCACGAGAATCGCCATCTGCTCCGGATCCTCCAGCGGGCCGAGGTGGCCAAGCCCGTCGATCTCGAGAAAGAGCACGTTTGGCAGTTCGGTAACGATCGCCTCGGCCCAGTACGCGGGTCCCGGAATGAGTACGGAGCCCCGCATCAGCGTCACCGGGCATTCCACCTGGTGGAGGCCGTCCCAGGCCCGGTGGTGTGGCCCCATGAGGTAGAGCTGGGCCTCGACGTCGGGGTGACACTTGATCTCGACCGCGCCGTCTGCTGACGGTGCGAAGCCGTGCCGGACGTAGACCTCGAGCGCTTCCGGGTCGAGCAGGGAGTAGGGGACCTTCTCGGCATAGTTGGCGAAGGCGGCTTCGTGCGACGCGAAACGTCTGCGGCGACGCCTGGTCCGTTCGACCCAGACGCCGAGGCGTGCGTCATCGTCCGTGACGCCGGGTGGATAGATGACCGGTTCGTAGCAGACCAGGCCGGCGAACAGGCCCGGCCTCCGGGGCGCGATCATGAGCAGCGAGGCGGCGCCCATCGAGTGGCCGAAACCGAACAACGGTCGCTCGGCGCCCAGTTCCAGCGCGTCGATCACCGCGACCAGATCCTCCGCGCAACTCTCCCAACTGTAGTCGAGGCCGTCCGGCGCGGTCGCGTCACCGTGTCCCCGCACGTCGACGCTGATCCGGCGAAAACCCTCGAGGTGCTCGAGCATCGGGTCGTAGACGCGCCCGTGGAAGCCGGTGGCGTGACCGGCGATCAGGTCGGGGCCTTCACCGCCGAAGTCGTAGACCGCGAGTTCGACGCCGTCGGTGGACGGGACGCGATGGACGGAAACCGGTTCGAGCATCGGCCGCGAAAGCTAGCAGCCCTCGTTGCAGAATAGAGCGATGGCGAAGCAAGTCGCCCGGCTCAGCCGGGGCAGCCGCCGCTCGGCGGAGAGCATTCGGGTATGGCGGCTGCAGATCGGCTTCCTGCTGCTGCTTGCGATCACCGCCGTGCAGGTCGTCTGGTGGCTGGTCGACCAGTCCAGGCTCGCGGACCGCATCGCCTCCGACCGCGTGGCCGAGGTCGAACTGGACAGGGAGGCGGCGGAGGCGTCGTTGCGTGCCGGTCAGTCGAGCGAGGAACTCCGCGCCCTGTATCCGCACCTGGAGATCGAAGCCGGAGAGGCGAGGATCAGCGCTGAGGCCCGCGCGGCGATCGAACGGGACCGCCGCAGTCACCTGAACCAGTATCGCTGGGAGGGGGGGTTCTTTCTGGCGGTGATCGCGGGCGGAGTGTTGCTCCTGTGGGGCGTGCTGCGCCGGGAGGCGGACCTCCTTTCCCGCCAGCAGAACTTCCTCGCGGCCGTGTCGCACGAGTTGCGGAGTCCGCTGGCGAGCCTGCGGCTGACGACGGAGACACTACTGCTCCGCGACCTGGTGGCGGCTGACCGGCGTTCCCTCCTGGAGCGCAACCTGGAGGACCTGCGACGCCTGGAGCGGATGATCGGCAACCTCCTGGAGACGAACCGGCTGGAGCAGGCGAAAGTCGAGCCGCGCCGCGAACCGGTCGACCTGGCGGAGGCGGTGTCCCTCGCCTTCGCCGAACTCGGGCACCGGGAAGACGGCAGCGAGGCCATCGAGATCGAGGTCAGCGTCGAGGAGGGCCTCGATCTGCAGGCCGACCCCGTGGGCCTGGGTACGGTGCTGCGGAACCTGATCGGCAACGCGATCGAGTCCGCCCGGGCGGCAGGCACGAAAGTGGAAGTCACTGCCAGACGACTCGATTCGACGGTCGAACTCGAGGTGCTCGACGACGGCGTCGGCTTCGATCCCGCGGACGGCCGTCGCCTGTTCGAGAAGTTCTACCGCCCCGGCAGCGAGTTGCGGCGCGACAAGAAGGGCAGCGGTCTCGGGCTCTACCTGGTGCGCAGCTTCGTGACGCTCGAGGGCGGGGAAGTCGAGGCGAGCAGCGAGGGCCCGGGCCGCGGGGCGGTGTTCCGCGTCACCTGGCCGATCAGGCGGCAGACGGCGGGATCGGTGTCGTGACGCCCGCCCCCGAAGATCGCCTGCGGGTCCTGCTGATCGAGGACGAGGAGAACCTCGCCGCAGGCATCCGCTTCAACCTGGAGGCGGAGGGACTCGACGTCGATTGGGTTCGCGATGGCCGGCAGGCGCTGCAGCGGATTCGGGATCCGCGCTACCAGCTCGTGATTCTCGACGTGATGCTGCCGGGCGTGGACGGTTTCACGCTGTGCGAGGAGGCGCGTGGCGCCGGCGTCGATACGCCGGTCCTCTTCCTGACGGCCAAGGCGGAGGTCTCCGACCGGATTCGCGGGCTCGAAGCCGGAGGCGACGACTACCTCGCCAAGCCGTTTCACCTGACGGAACTCCTGCTGCGGGTGCAGGCGATCCTTCGGCGCCGGTCATGGCGTCCCGGCGACGCGCCGGATGCGGTGCGCTTCGGCGGCAATCACTTCGACTTCACGGCCTTCGCGGGCGCTTCCTGGGACGGTCAGGCGCAGCAGTTGACCCAGAAGGAGGCGATGATCCTCAAGACCCTGGCGGCGCGAGAGGGTGAAGTCGTCTCGCGCGAGGACATTCTCGACCGCGTCTGGGGTTACGAGGCCTTCCCGTCGTCACGCACCGTCGACAACTTCATCCTCCGGCTGCGCAAACGCTTCGAACCGGACCCCGAGCGGCCGCGCCACTTCCACACCGTCCGCGGCGTCGGCTACCGGTTCACCGCCGACGCCGACTGAGCTGCGGGCGCTACTGGACTTCCAGCAGCTCGATTTCGAAGGCCAGGGCCGCAGCGGGCGGGATGGCGGGGGCCGAGCCGTCGGCGCCGTAGGCGAGTTCGGCGGGGATGAAGACTTCCCACTTGGCGCCCGGCTTCATCAACTGCAGCGCTTCCGCCCAGCCCGGGATGACGCTGCCGATGGGGAACGTCGCGGGCTGGTCGCGCTCGTAGGTGCCGTCGAACCGCGTGCCGTCGATCAGCGTGCCCCGGTAGTGGACCGTCACCACCTGGTTGGCGGTCGGGCTGTCCCCTTCGCCGGGGCGGACTTCGCGGTAGAGAAGTCCCGAATCCGTCTTGACGATGCCCTCCTCCCTGGCCTTCTCGGCCAGGAAGGCGGCGCTCTTGGCGGTGTTCGCCATCATTGCCGCCTGTCGCTGACGGTCCGCGTGCTCCTGCATCTTCGCGCCGAGTTCGCGGAGCACGGTGTCGATCTCGTCCGAGTCCATCGCCTCCGACCCTTCGAGTGAGTCCCTGAAGCCTCGGAGAAGCAGGTCGGCATCGAGGAGAAGGTCCTCCGGCCCCAGGTTGCTGCCGATGTTCACGCCGAGCGCGTAGGAGGCCTTCTCGTCCCAGGTCTCGGCGACGGGCGCTTCATCCCCGTCGCCGTCGCCGGACTCCTCCTGGGCGCAGGCCGGCAGCGCGGCAAGCAGAACGAGGATGGCGGCGGTCAACAGGAACGAGGCGCGTGGCTTGTTCATGGCGCGCATCGTATCCGCAAGCGGAACCCCGTGTGACCGCTTCGCTATCCTCGCCGCGTGCAGGCCCTGCAGTTGATCCTCGTGGCTCTCGTGCAGGGGCTGACCGAGTACCTGCCGATCAGCTCGACGGCGCACCTCATCCTGCTGCCGCGGCTGTTTGGCTGGGAAGATCAGGGCCTGGCGGTCGATGTGGCGGCGAACACCGGCACCTTGCTGGCTGTCGTCGCCTACTTTCGGAAGGACCTCGTGGTCTACGTTCGGGCTCTGCTCCCTGGCGTGGACGCTCGTGACGCGAACGCGCGGCGGATGATCCCCCTGCTGGCCGTGGCGTCGGTGCCGGTGCTGGTCATCGGCATCCCGATGGAAGGCTGGATCGCCGGCGATGCCCGCACTCCCGGCGTGATCGCCTGGGCGACGATCGGCTTCGGTCTGGTGCTCGGCGTCGCGGATCGCTGGGGCAAGCAGGAGCGCCGGCTCGAGCAGGTGAACTGGCGGAATGCCCTGGTGTTCGGGCTGGCGCAGGCCATGGCCCTCATTCCGGGCGCCTCCCGGGCCGGAGTCGTCATCAGCGCCGGCCGGCTGCTCGGCTTCGACCGCGAATCGTCGGCGCGATTCGCCTTCCTGATGGCGATTCCCGCCGGAGTGTTCGTTGCCGGCAACAACACCCTGGAGATACTTGGTGGGGAGTTGCCCGTTTCGCAGGTTCCGTCTCTGCTCCTGGTCGCCGCGCTGTCGGCGGTCGTCGGCTACCTGGTGATCGGCGGACTGCTCGGGTGGCTCAGGCGCCGCAGCCTGCAGGTCTTCGTCGGCTACCGGCTGGCGCTCGGCGCCGTGCTGCTGTTCGTCTTCTAGGCTGGAACCGCGCGTCGCACGGCCGGAGGCCAGTGGCCGACTATCGCGCGTCGTTCGTGGCCTGATCGACGCCTTCCCGTGGCGCTGGCGCCTGCGCCGGGACCGGGCGGGGCGGCGCCAGCACTCTTGTGCCTCCCGTTGGACCTACAAAACGGGAGATGACGGAGCTTCCCCGGCTTGCTTAGCTCAAGGTGAATGAGCCCACTCGACGGCTTCGATCGCATCCTGGCGTCCCTGCATGAGGCTGCGCTCGACGCAACCCACTGGCCCGCTACAGCAGCTCTCATCGAAGAGTTGTGCGGCACCATGGGAAATGTGCTGACGGTCAGCGAAAGCTCCGGAGGAAACCTGCGCATCCACTTCTATCAGCATGTCTTCCGCGGTGAGTCTCGAGAGGACCTGACGCGTCTGTACCTCGAGGCCTACTACCGGCACGACCCGGCGCCGCTCCGCATCTGGGAGCGGCCCGCTGGCCAACTGATCCACGTGCCCGACCTTTTCACCGAAACGGAGTTGAGGACCTCGGTCGCGTACAACGAGGGATACCGTCGCACCCACCACCAGAATGGCTTGATTACGCGCCTTGAAGGGCAGGACGGCCTGCGCGTCATCTGGGCCCTTAACGATCCCGTCGACAGCGGCGGCTGGCAACCCACGCAGCTCCGGCTGATCGAATCCCTGCTGCCGCATGTCCAGCAGTTCGTCCGCGTCCGTCAGGCACTCGTTGGCGCCGATGCGCTGAGCGCGGGATTGTCCGGCCTGCTGGACAACAGCCGGATCGGCGTCCTGCAACTGGACCGCGACGGGCGCGTGCTGGCGGCGAACGACCCGGCCCGGGAGATCCCGCGTCGCGGCGAGGGGCTGAGTGATCGCGACCGCACCCTCCACGCCTCGCTGCCGGCGGACGATGCCCGCCTGCGGAGGCTGCTGAAGCGCGCGCTGCCGGTCTTCGGGAGTTCAACGGCACCGGCCGGCGGCTCGATGGCGGTTCAACGTCCCCTGCTGCGGTCGCGGCTGGACCTTCACATACACCCCGTTGAGCCCGGGCAGGCGGACTTCGGGGGTCGGCGGGTGGCGGCGCTGGCGCTGGTGGTCGACCCGGAGAGTCGTCCCCGCATCGACGCTACGCGGCTGGCGCTGTTGCTCGGCCTGTCGTCGTCCGAGGCGCGGGTGTCCGCGCTGCTGGCCGAGGGCTGGCCGGTGCGCGAAATCGCGGCGACCACTGGCTACAAGGAGAGCTACGTCCGTTGGCTTCTGAAGCAGGTCTACGGCAAGCAGGGTGTACGCGGGCAAATCGCACTGGTGCAGCGGGTCCTGACCGCCTACGCGTTCCCGCGCCGCTGACCGCCACCGGCCGCCAGCGACTCTTCCCTACCTGCTCCTTTTTCTCCGTTCGCAACAAGAACGAACGCCAGTGCATCTACCGAATAGGAGATGCGCGGACACCATTGACCACGATTGAAGAAATGAGATTCCCGGTGTGTACAAGCCGCATCTATGTATCTTCAAAATGGGAGATGCGAAGCAAACCTGCTGGGAAAGCACGGGCCATCAGTCGGCGATGTTGCCCGAAAGCGCAACTGTTACCATGCGCGCCGAATCGGACACCCGGTCCGGTTCCCGCCAGCCTTGTCGGGGTTTTCATGGGACTGCCATTCCACGCCCGGCGGGCTGGCGGTCCCCGGCCGGGTTGACGCCTCGCAGCGCCACGGCTACACTACCACGCATGGTGGCGGTCCCAGAAAGGCAGAGACATGAGAGAGTCTCTACGGGGCGCGCTGCTGAGTGTGCTGTTCTTCGGCGGGATGGTGCTTCTTGCGGCAGTGCCATCGGCGGCTCAGGGAACGCCGGACAACATGGAGTGCGACGGCATGGACTGCTCGGACTCCACCACCGTTACGGCAACAGCCCCCAAACAGCAAGGCCAGGGAATCCCGTGGGGCTGGGGACCGGGTCATTCCGCAGACGCCGGCCCCGCCTCCACCTCCGCCGCCTCCGCCTCCGCCTCAAGGCGATCAAGCACTCACACCGGAAGATTGGGCCGAAATCGACCGTCTCTTCGGCGAGCTATGTCAGGCGATCCGGGACGGAGAAAACGCTGGGACGATCATCGCCACCATCTTGGCTATTGCGAAGAGAAGCCCGGTGACGTGGGTGATAGTCAAGGGTAGCCTTGAAGCGGCAGAGGCAAGCTGCGCTCTTATGGGGAAATGAGGATGAAGGACTACCGAATCGTCATCTGTTTGCCGCTTCTCGCGCTTCTCGCCTGGAATGTTGTGAGTCTGGTCAAGGGCGCTGAATGGGGAGCGTTGGCGGTTGTTGCCGTTGTTGCGGTCTACGGGTTGCTTCTAGTGCGCAGCCGGGCGATTGAGAAGTGCGACGCTCTCTTTCGACGACAGTCCCCTGAACAATGAGGCGTTCAGGCTAACGAACTGGTTCAGGTTTCCCAGTTCCAATACCGTCTGCGGCTCGCGGCGTTGGGTCGCTGGTGCCGCTGCTGACATCGACTAGGCCCAAACGGCCTATAGGCTTTCAGTTTCGCCGTCGTCTCCGGTTCGTTCGGGGGCGGCGGCTTTTCCATTCCTATCGCTGCTGAAGGCATGGTTGCTATCGAGTAGAATCCCCATCGCAGAGGGCGTCATCAACCTAGGCGAAGCCGGTTGTGACATGTTCGGAGGATGAAGATGAACAGCTGCCTTCGAGTCGTCGCCTGTATAGTGCTTGCCGTACCCGCCGTTTGGTACATCACGCGGTTGGTTCGAGAAGGCAAATGGGGGACGGCAAGCTCTGATCGTCCAACCTTCCCGGCCGTCGCCGCGCTCCGCCTCCTCCATCAGACCCGCGATCTCCTTCTGCAACTGCTCCCGCAACTCCGTCGCCCGGTCGTAGCGCAGACTGTTCCGCTTGCTCGCGGAAACGTCCACCTTCGTGCCGTCCACGCTCACCATACCCAGCGACGGCGTCAGTTAAAGGGGAAGCTGGACGAGGCCTGCGCGACGCTGGAGCGGCGTGCGCGTCGTCGCGCGGAGCGGGAGCGTGTCGAGTACGAGCGCAAGCTGGCTGAGCGGGAGAAGCGGCCTCCGACTCGAAGAGGTCCCGCGCCGAAGCCTCCGAGCGGGAAACCAAAGGCGAAGCAGCAGATCAACCTGACGGATCAGGACAGCGGTCCGATGAAGAAGAGCGGCCGCGGCAGCGAGTGGCGGCAGTCGAACAACGCTCAGACGGTGGTGGACGCCGACGGCAGTCAGTTGGTGCTGGGTGCCCGGGTGAGCGATTGCGCGGACGACAAGCGGGAACTGGTCGCGGACGTGGACTCGGTACCGAAGAGTGTGGGCTTGATCGAGCGGGCGCTGGCGGACAGCGGCTACGCGAGCGGCAGACCGACGCTGCCGCGTATCCTGAACGGTTGCCGACCGGAGTTCAAGCCCGGGGCGCCGCCCTAAGGGGCGCCGATCTTCTTGGAGATGGCCTCGCCCATCTCGCTCGTCGATACGGCGGCCTGGCCGTCAGGTGCCAGATCGGCGGTACGAAGCCCGTCGTCCAGGACCGCGGCGACCGCCGCTTCGACCCGGGCCGCCTCAGCCTCCAGATCGAGGCTGTGGCGGAGCAGCATCGCGGCGCTCAGGATCGCGCCGATGGGATTGGCGATGCCGCGGCCCGCGATGTCGGGCGCCGAACCGTGGACCGGCTCGTACAGGCCCTGAGTGCCTGAACCCAGGGACGCCGAAGGCAGCATGCCGAGCGAACCGGCGAGGATCGCCGCCTCGTCGCTCAGGATGTCGCCGAACATGTTGCCGGCGAGGATGACGTCGTAGTCCGCGGGCGAGCGCATCAACTGCATCGCGAAGGCGTCCACGAGGTGGTGGGTGACCTCGACGTCCGGATACGCGCTCGCGACTTCGGTCACGGAGCGTCGCCAGAGCCTCATCGAGGCCAGCACGTTCGCCTTGTCGATCGACGCGACCTTGCCGCGGCGGCCCCGCGCGGCGCGCAGCGCGACCCGGGCGACGCGCTCCACTTCGGCGGTGGAGTAGACGAGGGTGTCGTGCGCCACGTCGCCGTCGCCCTGCTCCTGGCGGGGGCCGAAGTAAATGCCGCCGGTCAGCTCCCGCACGAACAGCAGGTCGACGCCGCGCAGCAGCTCGGGCTTGAGCGGAGCGAACGGGGCGAGGGACTCGAACACCGGCACCGGGCGCAGGTTGGCGAACAGACCCATCTCCGCCCGCAAGTCGAGAAGCCCCTGTTCGGGCCGGAGTTCGGCGGTCGGGTCGGACCACTTCGGCCCGCCGACGGCGCCCAGGAGCACGGCGTCGGCCGCCTTGCACGCGGTCAGCGTGGCGGGCGGCAGCGGATTCCCGAAGTCGTCGATCGCGTTGCCGCCCATCGGATGGGACTCAAGCTGGAAGCCGTGCCCGCCGAGTTCGGCGACGGCGTTCAGGACGCGGGTCGCTTCCGCGGTGACTTCCGGCCCGACGCCGTCGCCGGGCAGGAGGACGATGTTCGCCTGCATGGGGAGTTGTCGGCTCAACCCGACCGGGTGTCGAGCCCCGCCGGGTTGGCGGCCTCGAATGCCTGGATCGAGGGCGTCTGGTTCAGCAGGTAGCCGAGTTGGTCCGTGCCGTCGAGCAGGCAACGACGGGCGAAGGGGTCGACCTCGAAGTTCGTCTCGCCGCCGCCCGGGAGGCTGAGGGTCCGTGCTTCCAGGTCGATCGTGACCTCGGCGGTCGGATCGGCGGCGACAGCGTTGAACAGCGCCGCGGAGACGTCGTCGGCCACCGGCACGACCAGCAGGCCGTTCTTCAGCGCGTTGCTGCGGAAGATGTCGGCGAAGGAGGTGCTGATGACGGCGCGGAAGCCGTAGCCGACGAGCGCCCAGGGCGCGTGCTCGCGCGAGCTGCCGCAGCCGAAGTTGTCGCCGGCAAGGAGGATCCTGGCCTCGCCGTGTTCGGCGCGGTTCAGCACGAAGTCGGAGATGGGCTCGCCTTCCGGGTCTCCGTCCCGGTAGCGCCAGCGGGAGAACAGGCCGGTAGCGAGGCCGCTGCGGTCGGTGACCTTCAGGTAGGAGGCCGGGATGATCTGGTCGGTGTCGATGTTCTGGATCGGCAGCGGCGCCATCGTGCCGGTGTAGCGGGTGAAGCTCCTGCTCACGACAGCACCTCGCGGACGTCGGTGACCCGCTTCCGTGGGTTGCAGCGCCGACGCCGCCGCTCGCGGCGGCTGAGACGGGGTGGGCTCCCGCTCACGACAGGACCTCACGCACATCAGTAACGCGGCCGGTGATCGCCGACGCCGCCGCGGTCAGCGGGCTGGCCAGGAAGGTGCGGCCGCCGGCGCCCTGACGGCCCTCGAAGTTGCGGTTCGAGGTGCTGACGGCGTACTGGCCGGGCGCCAACTGGTCGCCGTTCATCGCCAGGCACATGGAGCAACCGGCTTCGCGCCACTCGGCGCCGGCGTCGACGAAGACCTGGGCGAGGCCGTCCCGTTCGGCCTGCCGCTTGACGGCGTCGGAGCCGGGGACGATGAGCACCCGCAAGCCGTCGGCGACCTTGCGGCCGCGCAGCACGTTCGCCGCGGCCACCAGGTCGCTGTAGCGCGAGTTGGTGCAGCTACCGACGAAGACGACGTCGATCGGCTTGCCCTGAAGCTGCTGGCCGGGTTCGAGGGCCATGTAGTCGAGCGCCTTGCGGAAGGAGGCGCGCTTCTCGGGTTCGATCGCCTCGTCTTCCGGAACCGCTCCCGCAATCGGGATCGCCATGCCGGGGTTCGTGCCGTAGGTGACCATCGGCTCGAGCGCCGAGCCGTCGAGCGTCGTGGTCCGGTCGTAGACCGCTCCCTCGTCGGTGGGGAGCGACCGCCAGTCCTCGAGCGCCGCCTCCCAGGCGTCGCCGGCGGGCGCCATCGGCCTGCCCTCCAGGTAGGAGAAGGTGACCTCGTCGGGGGCGATCAGGCCCGCTCGGGCGCCGCCCTCGATCGACATGTTGCAGACCGTCATCCGGCCCTCCATGTCCAGCGCGCGGATCGCTTCGCCGGTGTACTCGAAGACGTGGCCCGTGCCGCCGCCGATGCCGAGCCTGGCGATCACCGCCAGGATGATGTCCTTGGCGACCACGCCTTCCTGGAGGCGGCCGTCGACGCGCACCTCGTAGGTCTTCGGGCGGTGCTGGAGCAGGCACTGGGTGGCCAGGACATGGCCGACCTCGCTGGTGCCGATACCGAAGGCGAGGGCCCCGACGGCGCCGTGGGTGCTGGTGTGGCTGTCACCGCAGACGACGGTCATTCCCGGCTGGGTGGCGCCCAGTTCGGGGCCGATCACGTGGACGATGCCGCGGCGGTCGTCGCCCATCGCGTAGAGCGGAATGCCGTGCCGCTCGCAGTTCGCCTGCAAGCGGTCGAGTTGGGCGGAGCCCTCCGGGTCGAGCACGCGCAGCCTTGCTGTGTCGATCGAAGGATCGGTCGGCGTGGAGTGGTCCATCGTCGCCAGTGTCAGATCGGGCCGCCGGACGGGGAGCCCCCGCTCGGCCAGGTCGGTGAACGCCTGGGGCGACGTCACTTCGTGCACCAGGTGCAGGTCGATGTACAGCGTCGCGGGCAGGCCCTCGGCTTCCGCCGTGACACCTTCCGGGGCAACGACGTGCCGCCGCCAGATCTTCTCGAACAGAGTCCTCGGTCGGCTCATGCGTCCACCGGCTGCGGTCTCGAGACGCGAAGGGTGGCGGGCCCCCCCTCGCCGGCCGTGTACTTCGTGCCGATCGCGGTGAGCATCCGGTTGAGAGCCGCCAGGTACGCCTTGGCGGAGGCGACGATGACGTCCGTGTCGGCGCCGTAGCCGCCGAAGACGCGTCCCTTGCCGCGTCCGGAGGTCGGGCTCTTGATCCGCACCGTTACCTCGCCCATCGCGTCGATGCCTTCGGTGACGCTGTGGACGTTGTACTCGAGCAGGGTGTTCTCGGCCTCGACCACGGCGTCGATGGCCCGGAAGGTCG
The DNA here is from genome assembly GCA_965116955.1 of Thermoanaerobaculia bacterium. GTDB lineage: Bacteria > Acidobacteriota > Thermoanaerobaculia > Multivoradales > Multivoraceae > Multivorans. The sequence goes on from OZ220742.1 coordinate 2,438,915, forward strand.
CGTCGACCGGTCCGGTGCCGACGCCGGGCGAGATGTACTCGTGACCGTTCGGCCCGCACAGGCGGGCGGTCGCGGTCGGCATGCCGGGCCGGCCGCAGGAGATCTGCAGGTCGGTCAGGGTGAAGATCTCGGTCGGCGCCAGAATCTCCTGGTTCGCCAGCGCCTGCAGGTCGGCGTCGGTGATGTCCTTCTTCTGGTCGGCGAGTTGCTTGAAGCGGCGGAAGGCTTCGCCGAGTTCCTCGCGGTTCAGTTCGAAGCCGAGTTCCTCCATGCGCATCCGGAGCGCGTGCTTGCCGGAGTGCTTGCCGAGCACCAGCCTGCTCTGGGTCAGACCGACCGTCTGCGGGGTCATGATCTCGTAGGTGCGTTGATCCTGGAGCATGCCGTGCTGGTGGATGCCCGCCTCGTGGGCGAAGGCGTTCTCGCCGACGATCGCCTTGTTCCGGGGCACCGCGATGCCGGTGTAGTGGGCGACCAGGCGGCTCGTCCGCACGAGTTCCGTCGTGTTGAGACGGGTGCCGACGCCGTAGATCTGCGGCCTGGTGTGGAGCGCCATGACGACTTCCTCGAGCGAGGTGTTGCCGGCGCGCTCGCCGATGCCGTTGATCGTCACCTCGACCTGCCGCGCGCCGGCCTCGATCGCCGCCAGGGTGTTGGCGGTGGCGCAGCCGAGATCGTCGTGGCAGTGCGCGGACCAGATGACGTCCTCGGCGCCTTCGGTGTGCTCCATCAGGTAGCGGAAGAGGTGGCCGTACTCGACCGGCATGTCGTAGCCGACCGTGTCCGGGATGTTCAGCGTCGTGGCGCCCTCCTTGACGGCGAGCGAGAGCACCTCGACCAGGAAGTCCGCGTCGGAACGGCTGCCGTCCTCGGGACTGAACTCGACGTCGTCGCAGAGGGAACGCGCGTGCGCCACCATGTGGCCGACCTGGCTCAGGACCTGCTCCCGGGTCATGCCCAGCTTGCGCTCCATGTGCAGGTCGGAAGTGGCGATGAAGGTGTGGATGCGGGGCTTGGCGGCGTCCCGCACGCCCTGCCAGGCCTTGTCGATGTCCTCGCGCCAGCAACGGGCCAGCCCCGCGATGACCGGTCCGTCGCCCTTGCCGACTTCGCGGGCGATCCGGCGGACTCCCTCCAGATCGTCGGGACTGGCGGCGGGGAAGCCCGCCTCCATGATGTCGATGCCGAGAACGGCAAGCTGGCGGGCCACCTCCAGCTTCTCGGCGCTCGTCATCGTCGCGCCCGGCGACTGCTCGCCGTCGCGCAGCGTGGTGTCGAAGATCCGGACCCAGTCTCCGTTGTCTGGCATCGCTACACCTCCTTGGCGTCCAGGAACGGCATCATCCGGCGCAGTTCCCGGCCGACCTCCTCGATCGGGTGGCTCCGCTCCCGCTGCCTTCGGGGATCGAAACGCGGACGGCCGTTCCTGTTCTCGGCGATCCAGTCGCGGGCGTACGTCCCGTCCTGGATGTCGCGGAGCACCTTGTCCATGACCGCCCGCACGTCCTCCGTGATCATCTGGTCGCCGGCGTGGTAGCCGCCGTGCTCGGCGGTGTCGGAGACGCTGTACCACATGTAACCGAGCCCGCCCTCGTACATCAGGTCGACGATCAGCTTCAGCTCGTGGAGGCACTCGAAGTAGGCGACCTCGGGCTGGTAGCCGGCCGCGACCAGCTTCTCGAAGCCGGCGCGGACCAGGGCGGAGGCGCCGCCGCAGAGGACGATCTGCTCACCGAACAGGTCGGTCTCCGTCTCCTCGGCGAAGGTGGTCTCGATCACGCCGGCGCGGGTGCAGCCGATGCCCTTCGCGTAGGCCAGGGCATCGGCCAGGGCGCCGCCGGTGGCGTCGTTCTCGACCGCGACCAGGCCCGGCGTGCCGGCGCCCTCGGTGAACACCTCGCGCACCCTGTGCCCCGGCGCCTTCGGCGCGACCAGGGACACGTCGACTTCCTTCGGCGCGTCGATCTCGCCGTAGCGGACGTTGAAGCCGTGCGCGAACATCAGCGCGTTCCCCGGCTCGAGATTCGGAGCGATGTCCTGTTCGTAGAGCCCGGCCTGCACCGTGTCGGGCGCCAGGACCATGATCATCTGCGCCCGTGCGGCCGCGGCCGCGTTGCCGAGCACCTCGAGCCCGTCGGCCTCCGCCTTGGCGGCGCTGCCGCTGCCCTCACGCAGACCGACGACGACATCGACTCCGCTGTCGCGCAGGTTCAGGGCGTGGGCGTGTCCCTGGCTGCCGTAACCGATGACGGCGACGGTGCGGCCGTCGAGCCTCGAGAGGTCCGCGTCGTCGTCGTAGTAGAGCTTGGCCATGTGGATGGGTTCCTCGTCTGATGATTCGAGCGGTTGCTCAGAGCACGTTGCGGCGCGCGGCCGCGCGGCTGCGGTTGGGCTTGAAGCCCTCGTCCTTCAGGGTGTGGCCTCCGCGGCCCAGGGCGATCATGCCGGTGCGCACCATCTCGACGATGCCGAAGGGACGCACGAGTTCGGTGAAGTTCTCGAGTTTCTCTTCCTCACCGGTGATCTCGACCACCAGGGATTCGGCGGAGACGTCGATGATCCGGGCCCGGAAGATGTCGCAGAGCTGGATCACCTCGCGACGGTTTGCCGAAGTGGCCTTGACCTTGACCAGGGCCATCTCCCTCACCACGGAGGGCTGGCTGTGCAGGTGGTCCACGTGGACGACGTCGACCAGCTTGTACAGGTTCTTGACCAGACGGTCCGCTTCCGCGCTGTCCGACTCCATGACGATCGTCATCCGGGACATCTCGTCGCGCTGGGTGCGGCCGACGGACAGGCTGTCGATGTTGAAGCTGCGCCGCCGGAACAGGTTCGCCACGCGGGCAAGGACCCCGGGGCGGTTCTCGACCAGCGCGGCCAGGATGTGCTTCGCCATTGCGGGAGTTCCTCGATAAACCGCCCAGCCTCAGACGCCGAACCGGGAACCCAGGGCGGCCGCCGCCGCGGGCTCCTCGGGCTCCGTCGGCGTGGACTCAGGAGTCTGCGGCTCCGGGACCTCCGCGGCTGCCGCCCGTTCCCGTCGCTGCCGCTCGAACTCCGCCGGAGTCGGCCGGCGGATCATGTCGTCCAGGTCGGCGCCCGCCGGCACCATGGGAAAGACGATCTCTTCCTTCTCGACCACGAAGTCGATCAGGGTCGGACCGGCTGTCTGCGCGCGCGAGGCGTTGACCGCCTCTTCGATCTGGCCGCGCTCGGTAACCCGGACGGTCGGGATGCCGTAGGCCTCCGCGAGCTTGCAGAAGTCCGGGTTGACCATCGGCGTCTGGTTGTAGCGCTCCTCGTAGAAAAACTCCTGCCACTGGCGGACCATGCCGAGGAAGCCGTTGTTGATGATCGCGATGTGGACGTTGACCTGCTCCTGGACCGCGGTGGCGAGTTCCATCATCGTCATCTGGAAGCCGCCATCGCCGACGATGGCCCACACTTCCTGGTCGGGGCGGGACATCTTGGCGCCGATCGCCGCCGGCAGCCCGAAGCCCATCGTGCCGAGGCCGCCGCTCGTGATCAGGCTGTGCGGCCGTTCGTGGTGGTAGTACTGGGCCTCCCACATCTGGTGCTGGCCGACGTCGGTCACGGTGATGGCCTCGCCGCCCGTGAACTCGAACAGGTCGCGGATGACCTGGGCGCCGAGCAGCTTGCCTTCCGGCACCGCCGGGTGCTGGGGCGCGTCGGCGGGCCGGACGATCTCCCGCAGTTCCGAGTCGGCGCGCCACTCGGCGATCCGGTCGAACCAGGCCTCGTTCGGTCGTCGTTCGACCCGCTCGAGCAGTTGGCGCAGGACCTCGCCGAGGTCGCCGACGATACCGACGTCGACGGTCACGTTCTTGTTGATCTCGGACGGGTCGATGTCGACGTGGATCTTGCGCGAGTCCCGGGCGTAGGTCGCCAGGTTGCCGGTCACCCGGTCGTCGAAGCGCATGCCCAGGGCGATCAGCAGGTCGGCCTCCTGGATCGCGTGGTTCACTTCGGCGCCGCCGTGCATTCCCATCATCCCCAGGCAGAGCGGGTGGTGCTCGGAGATCGCGCCCTTGCCGAGCAGGGTCAGGGCGATCGGAATCTGCGCCTTCTCCGCCAACTCCGCGAGTTCGCGGTTGGCGCCGGCCATCGAGATGCCGTGGCCGGCGAGGATGATCGGCCGCTTCGACTTCCGGATCAGTTCCAGGGCCGCCTCGACCTGACGCGCCCGGGCCGCGCGCGGCGGGCTGTAGCCGGGCAGTTCGATCGATTCCGTCGGGTAGACGAACTCGGCTTCCTGGATCTGGACGTCCTTCGGGATGTCCACCAGCACCGGCCCGGGCCGTCCGGTGCGGGCGATGTGGAACGCCTCGCGCATCACCTCGGGCAGCTCCTCGATACTCGTCACCAGGTAGTTGTGCTTGGTGATCGGGAGGGTGATGCCGGTGACGTCGGTTTCCTGGAAGGCGTCGCTGCCGATGGCGCCGGTCGGTACCTGTCCCGTGATGCAGACGATCGGAGACGAGTCCATCATCGCGGTGGCGATCCCGGTGACGAGGTTCGTGGCTCCGGGGCCGCTGGTCGCCATCGCCACGCCGACTTTGCCGGTGGCGCGGGCGTAGCCGTCTGCCATGTGCGACGCGCCCTGCTCGTGGCGGGTCAGCACGTGGTGGAGCTTGGGGTACTTGGTCAGGGCGTCGTAGGTAGGCAGGATGGCCCCGCCCGGATAGCCGAAGACGATGTCGACCCCCTCGCGCAGCAGGCACTCGCACACGATCTCGGCGCCGGTCAGCACGACGGCGTCCGTGCTCGTGCCCGCTTCCTCGTTCGCTCGGTCCGTTGCGGTGGTTTCGTCACTCATCTCGGCCTCCTCGCGTCACCCGGCCAGGGGCGGTGCGGCCTCCTGCAGCCGGGGTACCTGGGTGAGCCAGTTGTGGCGGTCGGGGAGCCGGCCCTCGACCAGCCCGAAGAACTCTTCCTGGAGATGGTGCGTGATCTCGCCGCGCGTGCCGCTGCCGATCGGGATCCGGTCGACGGAGCGCACCGGACTCACCTCGGCCGCGGTGCCGGTCATGAACAGCTCGTCGGCGAGATAGAGCTCTTCCCGGGCGATCGGCTGGAAGCGAACGTCGTACTTCAGGTCGCCCGCGATCGTGATGACCGAGTCCCTGGTGATGCCGCCCAGGATCGAGTTGTAGAGCGGCGGCGTGTAGATCACTCCGTCCTTGATCAGGAAGAGGTTCTCGCCGGCGCCCTCGCAGACCAGCCCGCGGTCGTCGAGCATGATGCCCTCGGCGTAGCCGTGCTCGCGCGCCTCGATCGACACGAACTGGTTCGTCACGTATTGCCCACTGATCTTGCCCAGCGGCACGGCCGTGTTCGAGTTGAAGCGCCGCCAGGAACTGATCGCGGCGTCGACGCCCTGTTCGATCGCTTCCTCGCCGAGGTAGCGGCCCCACCGCACGGCATAGATCGCCAGCCTGGAACTGCAGGAGGTCGGGTTGAGGCCCATCTCCTCGTTGCCGCGGTAGATCAGCGGCCGGATGTAGCACGACTCGAGGCGATTGCGACCGACCGCCTCGATGCACAGCTCCTCGACCTGATCCTGGGTGTAGCCGGGGTCCATGCGCATGATCCGGCAACTGTCGAACAGGCGCCGGACGTGGGGACCCAGACGGAAGATCGCCGTCGTCTCGCCCGTGTCGTAGGCGCGAATGCCCTCGAACACCGACGAGCCGTAGTGCAGCCCGTGGGTGGTGAGGTGAACGGTCGCCTCGTCCCAGGGCTTCCACTGGTCGTCGATCCAGATCCACTCTGATCGTTCTATGGGCATGCAGTTACTCCACTGGCGCTGAACCAAAAAAGCCCCCAGGCGGTGCTGGGGGCTTGAAGTCGCTCAGTTTCCTGTTGGTGCGCCTAGTTAGCCCCCTGGGTCACAAGGACCAGAACCAGAACCAGCAACAGAAGAATGGCGGGACGAGTCATGGGATAGAGGACTCCGTGATCTACCGGGCGGTAGGTCGTGCGGGGGAGCGTAGGAGAGGAGAGGAGTGGCTGTCAAGTTCGGCGGGCGCGGCTCAAGGCGGCTGTCGCGGGAAACCTGGCGTGGAAACACACACGAGTGGCCGAATCAGCGTTATCATCGAGCGTTTACGCGCTGCGCTTCGTCTACGTTCCGTGAAGCTGTTTCCACGCCTAGAATTCCACCGCACCGGGATCGGCCTGCTCCCCGATCCCCACGACCCTGAACCCGGTTCGGCCGTTCATCTGGCCAAGGTGGCCGGGTCCAAGCGGCCGCTGACGTTCTGCAGTTGCTCGACAGGGCGTCGGAGCGGCTGCCGCCACCTGAAGCAGCTCGAGGGCCAGATCCGGGAGCTCCACCAGGTCACTGGTTGCAGTTGGTTCGACCTTTTCGCTCACAGCGGCTGGTTCCGCTTGGCCCAGACCCTGTTCGAGGAACGTCTGCCGGCGGCTTCCGACTGTCTCGTGCTCCAGGAAGGAGCCGGCGATCCGATTCGCCTGTTCGCTCCTGACGGAGTGGAGGTCCTTCGCTACCTCGAGCAGGCGCCCGCGACGGTTCGTTTCCTGGAACGGGTGGGGAAGCTCGCGGGCGGCGTGTCGACGGCGGACCGGTCGGGTCTGCTGGACCGACTGTCGACGTTCATGCGGACGCCTGAGGAACAGCATCTGAACAAGGCCGGAATGCAGACGAACCGGCAGTTCTTCGAGGGCAGTCTCTGGTTCCGCGTCGCTTACCACGCCCTGAGGGAGTACGGCGACATCGCCGGCGGCAGAGCCGAAACGACCGGCCCGACGGTGAGATTGGAGCCGTCGATCGAGTTCAGGAGCGGCACGCTGTTCCTGGCGGTCCGCGCGGTCCCGGGTGGGCCGGACCTGCTCCAGATCGCCGTTCCGCGGCGCCGGGTGGACGCGGCGCTGGCTTTCCTCACGGAAACGGGGCAGGCCTCGGTGGTTCCCCTGGCCGCCGCGGATCTCCTCTACGTCGGGCCCGACACGAGGATCGACGAGGAAAACAAGCTGGAGATTCTGCGCCTCGCTGCGGAGGGGGAGGACGTTCTCGACGAGGAGCGGCGTGAACGCTTTCAGTATGGCGAGCTGGTTTTTCTCGAGGAACTCGGGGTGCTGGTCCGGCGCTCGGATCGGAATGAGAGCGGCTGGCGCGAGCCCGCCGCTCTCGATCTCGAGCCGGCGCGGGTTCCGACCTTCCGGACCGTGAGGCCGATTCTGGAGCCCGAGCAGGCCCTGACCGAGAACCCGCTCGCAGCGGTCGGCATCCTGACCGAGTTCGACTACATCGAGATCGAGCCGGACGGAGACGAGTCGCTCTCGATTCGCTACGGCTTCGGCGACAGTGACGTGAGTCTCGAGGAACTGCTGGCGGCGAGGGGCGCCGGCCTGCCGTACCTCGAGACGGCGTCGGGCTGGATCGATCTCAACGCGCCGGCGCTCAGGAACCTCGGATCACTGCCTGCTCAGGCGAGAGCCCGCGCCGAGGGCGCCGGCGGCAACGGCGACTCCGGCGGCCTCCGTCTCTCCTCTGCAGAGTTGCTGCGGCTCCAGGCCTCGAGCACGGCGCCGATCCGCGTCGAGGGCGAGGGAAGCCGGCATGACTTCCTGCGCCGCTTCCTGGACCTCCGGCCGGCCGATCCGATGGTCGATCCGGAGGGGCTCACGAGCATCCTGCGTCCCTACCAGAGGCTCGGTGTCGAGTGGCTGAAGTTCCTGTACGAGAACGACCTGGCCGGCCTTCTCTGCGACGACATGGGCCTGGGCAAGACGCACCAGGCGATGGCCCTGATGGTCATCCTGCGGGAGCAGTTGGGGATCGAAGAGCCGTTCCTGGTCGTCTGCCCGCGCACAGTCATCAGCCACTGGCGCAACAAGCTCCGGGAGTACGCGCCGGGGTTGTCCCCGGCGTACTACCACGGACCGCAACGCGACCTCGATGAGTCGCTGGCCGACGGCGACGTGATCCTCACGTCCTACGGCGTGATGCGCAATGACGTCGAGCGGTTCGGCGAACGGCGCTGGGGCCTCATCGTGTTCGACGAGGTGCAGCAGATCAAGAACCGGAGCACCCAGGGCTACCGTGCCGCCGTAGCGCTCGGGGCCCGGATGAAGCTGGGGTTGACCGGCACGCCGATCGAGAACTCGCTGACCGAGCTGAAGGGTCTGTTCGATCTCGTGCTGCCGGGCTACCTGGGAGGCGACGATACGTACCTCGATCTCCTCGGCACGAATGAACTCGATGCCGACTCCTGGTACGCGGTGAACCTGCGGCGGCTGACCGCTCCCTTCGTGCTTCGCCGGGTCAAGACCGCGGTGCTGGATGAGCTGCCGGAGAAGATCGAGGACGTCCGCACCTGCCGCCTGAGTGCCGAGCAGTTCGGCATGTATCGGCAGACGATCGAGACCAAGGGCGTCACGCTGATGAACGCGTTGCGGAGCGAGCGGGGCGCTCTTCCGTACATCCACATTTTCGCGCTGCTGAACATGCTCAAGCAGATCTGCGATCATCCCGCGCTGGCGGTGGGCGATCTCGACCGCTACGAGAACTACGAATCCGGCAAATGGGACCTGTGCAAGGAGTTGCTCGAAGAGAGCTTCGACAGCGGCCAGAAGGTCGTCGTCTTCAGCCAGTACCTGGGCATGATCGGGATCCTGGAACGCCACCTGACGAAGCTCGGCGTCGAGTTCGTCACCCTGACGGGTTCGACCCGCGAGCGCGGCAAGGTCGTGGACCGCTTCAACAACGACGAGGACTGCCGTGTCTTTCTGGGAAGCCTGAAGGCGGGCGGCACCGGCATCGACCTGGTCGGCGGTTCGGTCGTCATCCACTACGACCGCTGGTGGAACGCGGCGCGCGAGGACCAGGCGACCGACCGGTTGTACCGCATCGGCCAGAAGCGGGCGGTCCACGTCTTCAAGCTGATCACCGAGGAGACGCTCGAGGAGCGCATCGCCGCGATCATCGACCGCAAGCGCCGGCTCATGGAGAGCGTGGTGCAGGAGGACGACCCCCAGCTCAAGAAGATCTTCTCGCGGGAGGAGTTGATCGAGTTGCTGCAGGGGCCCGGCCTCGAGGAACCGATGTGAGGACGCCGCCGTGACCGCTACCCGGATCGAGCTCTACGACACGACGCTGCGCGACGGTACGCAGCGCGAGAACATCTCCCTGTCGCTGGCGGACAAGGTGGCCATAGCCCGGCGGCTCGACTCCTTCGGCATCCCCTACATCGAGTGCGGCTGGCCCGGCTCGAACCCGAAGGACGCCGACTTCTTCGAGGCGATCCGCGACGTCGAATTCGAGCAGGCGAAGGTCTGCGCGTTCGGTGCCACGCGGCGCAAGCACAGCGCCTGCGCCCACGATGGCAACGTCCAGGCGCTGGTGGCCGCGGAGACGCCGACCGTCACGCTGGTCGGCAAGAGCTGGGACCTGCACGTCGAGAAAGTGCTCGAGACGGATGTCCGGGAGAACGAGGCGATGATCGGCGACACGGTCGGGTACCTCAAGGACCTCGGCCGCGAGGTGATCTACGACGCCGAGCACTTCTTCGACGGCCTGGCCGGAAACCCGGAGTGTGCCCTCGGCACGCTGCGGGCGGCGGCGACGGCGGGCGCCGACTACGTCGTGCTCTGCGACACGAACGGCGGCGCTCTGCCCTGGCAGATCGAAGCGGGAATCGACGCGGCGCGGGCCGCACTCGGCCCGGACGTCCGGATCGGCATCCACACCCACGACGACGGCGGTTGCGGGGTCGCCAACTCGCTGGCCGCGGTGCGAGCCGGCGCGGTCATGGTCCAGGGCACGATCAACGGCTATGGCGAACGGGTGGCGAACGCGAACCTGGTGACGATCATCCCGGACCTGCAGTGCAAGATGGGCTGTTTCTGCGTTCCCGACGAGAGCCTGCGCGAGTTGACCTCGCTGTCCCGATACGTTGCCGAGGTCGCGAACATCGCCCACGATGACCACCTGCCCTACGTCGGCAGGAGCGCCTTCGCTCACAAGGGCGGCATCCACGTCGCGGCGATGCTCAAGGAGCCGACCAGCTACCAGCACGTGGAGCCCGAGTCGGTCGGCAACGAGATGCGGACCGTGGTCTCCGAGCTCTCCGGGCGCGGCAACATCGTCCATCTCGCCGCCAGTACGGGCGTCGGCGCGGATACGCCATACGCCCGCGAGGTGCTGCACAAGGTCAAGGAACTCGAGAACCGCGGCTACAGCTTCGAGGCCGCTGAGGCCTCGGTCGAACTCATGCTGCGGCGGGCGGCTCCCGGATACGAGGCGCCCTTCCGGCTGATCGACTTCCTCACCGTGGTCGAGCATCGCGACGGTCGGGGCCTGGTCGCGGAGGCGACCGTCAAGGTCGAGGTGCCGGACGGCACGATCGCCCATACCGCCTCAGAGGGCAACGGCCCGGTCAACGCGCTGGCGCACGCGCTGCGCAAGGCGCTGGAGCCCCACTATCCGGCCCTGGGCGAAATGCGCCTGGCCGACTACAAGGTCCGCATCCTGGACAGTGCCCAGGGCACGGCGGCGACGACCCGGGTGCTCGTGGACTTCGTGGCTGGTGGCGACCGCTGGACCACGGTCGGTGCGGGCACGAACATCATCGAGGCGAGCTGGGAGGCCCTCTCCGACGCGATCGAGTTCGGGCTGACGCGGTAACCCTCAGCGGGCGAAGGCGCCCCGGGCGCCGATCGCCTCGAACGGCTCCATGCCGACGCAGGTGCAGATCAGGTGGCGGTCGCCGTGGGCGTTGTCGACCCGGCCCACCGGAGGCCAGTACTTGTGTTCGTCGTTCCACGGGGCCGGGAACGCCGCCTGCCGGCGGGAGTAGGAGCGGTTCCACTCGTCGGCGCTGATCGCGGCCGCGGTGTGCGGCGCGCCGCGCAGGGGGCTGGCTTCGATCTCGACGTCGCCGCGTTCAACCGCCGCGATCTCGGCGCGGATCGCGATCATCGCGTCGCAGAAGCGGTCGAGCTCGGCCTTCGACTCGCTCTCGGTCGGCTCGACCATCAGCGTGCCGGCCACCGGGAAGGACATCGTCGGTGCGTGGAAGCCGTAGTCGATGAGTCGCTTGGCGACGTCGTCGACCTCGACGCCCGAGGCCTTGAAGCCGCGCAGATCGAGGATGCACTCGTGAGCCACGAGGCCGCTGGCGCCTCGATAGAGGACGGGGTAGTGGCTTTCGAGCCGGTGGGCGATGTAGTTCGCGTTCAGGATCGCGGCTTCCGTGGCGCGGCGCAATCCGGCGGCGCCCATCATGCGAATGTAGGCCCAGGAGATGGGCAGGATCGAGCCGCTGCCGACGGGCGCCGCGCTCACCGCCCCAACCGTTCCGCCCCCCTGGCTGCCGGCGCTGTCGGACTGCCCGATCGACGCGAGGGGATGTCGCGGCAGGAAGGGCGCGAGATGGGCGGCGACCGCGATCGGCCCCATGCCCGGACCGCCGCCGCCGTGGGGGATGCAGAAGGTCTTGTGCAGGTTCAGGTGGCAGACGTCGGCGCCGTAGTCGCCGGGCCGGCAGACGCCGACCTGGGCGTTCATGTTCGCGCCGTCGAGGTAGATCTGCCCGCCGTGATCGTGGACGATGGCGCAGATCTCGCGGATCGCTTCCTCGAACACGCCGTGCGTGGACGGGTAGGTGACCATCAGCGCCGCGAGGTCTTCGCTGTGGGCTTCGGCGCAGGCGCGCAGATCGTCGAGATCGATGTTGCCCTCCTCGTCGCAGGCGACCGGCGCGACCTTCAGTCCGGCCAGCACGGCGCTGGCGGGGTTCGTGCCGTGAGCGGAGGTGGGGATGAGGCAGACGTCGCGTGCCCCGTGGCCGCGGCTCGCGTGGTAGCTCCGGATCGCGAGGAGACCGGCGTACTCCCCCTGGGAACCGGCGTTCGGCTGCAGGGAAACGGCGGCGAAGCCGGTGATGTTCGCCAGCCAGTCCTCCAGGTCGTGGCAGAGCCTCCGGTAACCCGCCGTCTGGTCTTCGGGCGCGTAGGGATGCATGTGGGCGAACCCGCGCCAGGTGATCGGCATCATCTCCGCCGTCCCGTTCAGCTTCATCGTGCACGAGCCGAGCGGGATCATGGACGTCGTCAGCGACAGGTCGCGCGCCTCCAGCCGGTGCAGGTAGCGGAGCAGCTCGGTCTCGGAGCGGTAGCTGCTGAACACCGGATGATCGAGACAGGGAGTCGTCCGGTGCAGCGCGGCCGGCAGGGGTTCCGTCCCGCCGGCCGAAGATTCGTTGGCCGGAACCGGGACCTGAGCTTTGACCGCGCCGACTTCGGCGAAAGCCGCGAGCACCGACTCGATGTCGTAGTCGGTCGTCGTCTCGTCGCAGGCGACCGAGATGGCGCCCGAGCCCCACTCCCGCAGGTTCAGCTTGCGGCGCCGAGCTGCCGCGATCACCCGGCGCTCCTTGCCGACGCTGCCGATCTCGGCGGTCACCGTGTCGAAGAACGTGTCGGAGCGAAGCGCGAAGCCGAGGGCGCGGAGCCGTTCGGCGAGACGGGCGGCCCGGCGATGGACCGCCCCGGCGATCGACTCGAGCCCTTCCGGGCCGTGGTAGACGGCGTAGAAGCTGGCGATCACCGCCGGCAGCACCTGCGCGGTGCAGATGTTGCTGGTGGCCCGGTCGCGCCGGATGTGCTGTTCCCGGGTCTGGAGCGCCAGGCGCAGCGCCGGCCGGTGACTGTCGTCGTGGGTGACGCCGACCAGGCGGCCCGGCAGCCGCCGCTTCAGCCGGTCGCGAACGGCGATGTAGGCGGCGTGCGGTCCGCCGAATCCCATCGGCAGGCCGAAGCGCTGGGTGCTGCCCACCGCGACGTCGGCGCCCCAGGCGCCGGGGGCCTCGAGCAGGCAGAGGGCGAGCGGGTCGGCGGCCGCGATCGTCATGCCGCCGACCTGGTGCATCCGTTCCGCCAGGTTTCGGTAGTCGTGGACGCTGCCGTCGGTGGCCGGTTGCTGGACCAGGGCCGCGAACACGCCTTCCGGATCCAGGTCCTTGTGATCGCCGACCTCGACCTCGATGCCGAGCGGCTCGGCGCGGGTGCGGACCACTTCGATCGTCTGCGGGTGGCAACCTTCCGACACGAAGAAGCGGCCCTGGCGCCGCTTCTCGGCCCAGCAGAGCGTCATCGCTTCCGCCGCGGCGGTCGGCTCGTCGAGCAGGGAGGCGTTCGCCACCTCGAGGCCGGTGAGGCTGGCGATCATCGTCTGGAAGTTGAGCAGGGCTTCCAGCCGGCCCTGGGAGATCTCCGGCTGATACGGCGTGTAGGCGGTGTACCAGCCGGGGTTCTCGAGGACGTTGCGCTGGATGACCGGCGGCGTGACACAGCCGTGGTAGCCCATGCCGATGAAGCTGCGCAGCACGTGATTGCCGGCGGCGATCTCGTCGAGTTCGACCAGAGCCACTGCCTCGGAAGCCGGCGGCGGCAGTTCCAGGCCGCCGGTGGCAGTGTCGCGGGCGGAAGTGTCGCCGCGGATCGTGGCCGGCACGGCGGCGTCGATCAGGCTCTCGAGCGAGGACTGGCCGAGCGCTTCGAGCATCTGCTCGATCTCGGCGGCCCGGGGGCCGATGTGGCGGTCGGCGAAGGGCAGAGCGCCGCTTGTGGTGGATTCGGCCGGTGTCATGGTCTGCTGTGTCATAACTTGCTGAAGAGCCAGGCGACGTAGCCCCCATAGGCTGCCACGAGCAGCGTGCCCCAGGTCCGTCCGATGCTGCGGCCGTGCCGCAGCAGGTAGACGGCGAGGAACATGAGGAGGCTGAAGGAGAGCATGACCGAGGCGTCGAGGCCCTCGGCGAGGAAGGTGGTTTCGAAGGGGCGGATGAGGATCGCGGCCGGCAGGACGAGCAGGATGTTGAACACGTTCGAGCCGACGATGTTTCCCAGCACGATGCCGTGCTGATTCCGGTAGGCCGCCACCAGGCAGGCGGCGAGTTCGGGCACGCTGGTGCCGAAAGCCACGACCGTGAGTCCGACGACCTTCTCGCTGACGCCGAGATCCAGCGCCAGTTCCTTCGCCGCGGGTACCAGGAGTTCGGCCGCGCCGACGGCGAGTAGGGCGAGTCCGACCAGAGTGCCAAGGACGGACTTGATCGTGCTGACGCCCTGGGGATCGGCCGCTTCGGTGTCGCCGTTGCGGACCAGCACGATCAGGAAGTAGGCCATCAGCGCGAGCAGCACCACGCCCTCGAACCGGCCCAGGCGGCCGAAGGCGGTGAAGACCAGGACGAGCAGGGAAGTTGCGAGCATGAAGGGCAGCTCGCGGCGAACCAGGCGGATGGCCTGGCGCTCGGCGCCGTCGCGGCGGTTGTGGAGAGGAACCACGAGCGCCGAGATGCCAAGGATCAGACCGACGTTGGCGATGTTCGAGCCGACGACGTTGCCGTAGACCAGCCCGGTGGAGTCCCGCAGCGCGGCGGCTATCGCTACGCCGAGCTCCGGCGCCGAGGTGCCGAAGGCGACGACGGTCAGCCCGATCACGGTCGGACTGACGCGCAACACCGCGGCCAGACCGGTCACGGACCGGACGAGGATCTCGCCGCCGGCCCAGAGCACGGCGATGCCGAGGACGATCAGCAGCAGCGAGATCAAGGTGGACTTCGGTTAGGGGCGGGAGGTCTTGCGGCTACGGGAAGATTCCCGCGGTGGCGTAGGAGGCGGCGACCTTATCGATTGCCAGCACCATCGCCGCCGTGCGCAGGTCGACCTCGGGGCCCAGCTTCTTCCGGTACCGGCGGATGTGATGGTAGGCGGTCGCCATCGTCTCCTCCAGCCCCGAGTTCACGAGATCGATCTCGTCCGCTCCCCGCGCCAGGATCCTGACCTCGTCCTGGCTGAAGCTGGCGCCGGTCGCCGAACTCATCGCGTTCAGCAGATCCCGGCGCACGCTCTCCTCGAACCGCTTCTGCATCCGTCCGAAGCGGACATGGGAGAGGTTCTTCAGCCACTCGAAGTAGGAAACGGTGACGCCGCCGGCGTTCAGATACACGTCCGGAATGACCAGGATGCCGCGCTCGGCCGCCGCGGCGCTGGCTGCCGAGCTGGTCGGGCCATTCGCCGCCTCGGCCAGGATGCGGCAGGAGATGCGGCCGACGTTCTCCCTCGTGATCTGGTTCTCGAGGGCGGCCGGGATCAGGATGTCGCAGTCGAGCTCGAGCGCCCTGTGGCTCGACTCGACGTTGGACGCGCCCGGGAAGTCGAGGATCGAGCCGGTACTCCGCCGGTGCTCGACCACGTCGTCCAGGTCGAGGCCGTCCGGACAGGAGATCGCGCCCTCGTACTCGGCCAGGCCGACCAGCTTTGCGCCGGCGTCCTGCAGGTACCTGCCGGCGTGATAGCCGACGTTGCCGAGCCCCTGGATCACGATCCGTTTGCCGGCGACACCCGGTTCGAGTCCGAGCTTCGCCATGTCGTCCTCGAAGGAGCAGGCCTCGCGGATGCCGAAGAAGACGCCCAGTCCGGTCGCCTGGGTGCGGCCCTGAATGCCGCCGTGCTCGACCGGCTTGCCCGTCACGCAGGCGGCGACGTTGACCTCGCCGTGCTCGATCTGGGAGTAGGTGTCGGCGATCCAGGCCATCTCCTGCTCGCTCGTGCCGTAGTCGGGCGCCGGCACG
Source organism: Thermoanaerobaculia bacterium (assembly GCA_965116955.1). Taxonomy (GTDB): domain Bacteria; phylum Acidobacteriota; class Thermoanaerobaculia; order Multivoradales; family Multivoraceae; genus Multivorans. The sequence continues at coordinate 2,454,535 of OZ220742.1, forward strand.
TCCTTGCCCGGCCCGATGAAGGACTTGCGCTGGAGTTCGGCGGTGTAGCGCCGCGTCAGCCGCTCCAGCTCTCCCTCGGAGTAGTTCCGGCGGTCGATGCAGACCCCGCCCTTGGCGCCGCCGAAGGGAACGTCGACGAGGGCGCACTTGTAGGTCATGAGCGCCGCCAGCGCCATGACCTCGTCCTCGTTCACGTTCGGCGCGTAGCGGATACCGCCCTTGGTCGGCAGCCGGTGATGGCTGTGTTCGGCACGCCAGGCGTGGATGACCTCGATCGTGCCGTCGTCCCGCCGCAGCGGAAAACTCATCCGGTAGACCGAGTTCACCCACTTCACCTGCTCCAGCAGGGTGGGGTCGTGGTCCGTGTACTTCGCCGCCCGGTCGAAGGCGACGTTCACCTGTTCGAAGAACGTCAGGTGCGGCGCGGCCTGTCCCGCTTCCGGCTTGACCGCGGTCACCGTCACTTCGGAATCCTCGTCATCTTCATGCACCTCCTCAGAGGTCAACCGCTTTCAGGGGCAACCTATGCCCGGCATTCGCACTCGTCAATCGGAACCGCCCAGTCGCCGCGCTTCGACTGCTGCTTCGGGATAGAAATTGCTGCGGTCGGCCGCGACGAAGGCGTAGACGCGGATGCCGGCCAGGTGGGCGATGTCCAGGGCCAGGCTGGACGGTGCTCCGACCGCGGCAAGCACGGGGATGGCGGCCACGGCGGCCTTCTGGACGATCTCGAATCCGAGACGGCCGCTGACCGCGAGGATCGTGTTGTCCAGGGGCAGCCGTTGCGTGCGCAGCGCCCTGCCGACGACCTTGTCGACCGCGTTGTGGCGTCCGATGTCCTCGCGAAGCCACAGCAGTCCGGGCTGCCCGCCGGCGACCTCGAACAGGGCCGCAGCATGAACGCCGCCGGTGTCGTCGAAGAGGGCCTGACCTTCCTGCATGGCCGCCGGCAGTCCCTGGACCAGGAGCCGCTCGCGGTCCGGTTCCAGGTCGAGCGGGCGGATCGCCGGCAGCCGTACCCACAGGTCCTCGAGCGAGGGCTTGCCGCAGACTCCACAGGCGCTGGTGACGCGGAAGGCTCGTTCCCGCTTCCTGGTTTCGGCTCGGCGGTTCGCTGCTCGGCGCCCCCCTGCCGAGAGCCGGACATCGACGATCGATCCGGTGACGGTTGGCTCGGCGTCTTGCGGCAACTCCGCGTCCGGCCGCGGCGCTCCGCCTACGGTCACGTTCTCGACGTCGGCCGCCTGCTCGATCAGCCCTTCGGCGTAGAGGTATCCGAGCGCGAGGTCCCTCTCCGCGCCCGGGCTGCGCATCGTCACGACGACGGCCTCCCCGTCGACCCGGATCTCGAGCGGTTCCTCGACCGCTACGACATCGTCCCCGAGGGCGCCCGAGCGCTCGACCAGGGCGCTTCGCTCCGCTGAGGTCTCGGGTTCCACCGGCTTCACGCCATGGCCTCCGGTCGCTCGACCCGTACCCGGACGCCGTACTCGGGCTCGCCGGAGTCAGGGTCCAGGGACCAGGGCAGCAGCTCCATGCACTCGGGCCAGTGCGCTTCGACGTTGCCGGCCTTGATCTGTCCGAAGCGGGCAGTGAACTCGATCCGTGACACCGGCGACGAGACGACGACCCGCTGGCCGGCGCCGATGCCGCGTGCCCGGCCATCCTCCGCGTTCATCAGCAGGTCTGAGCGCTCGAGGCCGGTCAGGGGATCCCGCCCGGCGTGGACCATCGAGTTGAACTGCCGTCCGCGTCGAGTGGAGAGGAAGAGCTCACCGTCGAGCAGCTCCCGATCCGCCGGCGGTTCGACGGCATGGAACCTCGCGCGGCCGGATGGCGTGGCGAAGCGGCCGTCCTCGAACAGGTGGGCGCCGCCCCACTGGAACTGGTCGCCCTTTCGCTTCAGGTTCTCGATCCCGGCGTAGCGCGGCACGGCAGCCGCGATCTCGGCCCGAACCGCGGCGGTGTCCGTGAAGTCGAGCGCGCCCGCCGGCTCTGGGCGGACTCTGGAAATGACTTCGCACAGCACCTCCCACTCCGGCCGGCACTCGCCGAGGCGCCGGGCCGAGTCGCCGCCGTGTTCGATCGGAGGCGAGTAGACGATGCGCCGCTCGGTCGTCGTTTCGGTCACGCCGCCGGGAATCTCGTAGCGCGTCGTCGCCGGCAGCAGCAGCACGGTGTCGCTCGGTTCGACCAGCATCGCAGTGTTCAGCACGACATCCTGGTGAACGCGAAAGGCGGGCCGATGCAGGGCGTTGTTCTGGCGTTCGGGTTCCGGCGCCGTCTCGAGGAAGTTGCCGCCGACGATCCACCACGCGTCGATCGCGCCAGCCTCCGCGGCTTCGATCTGCCCGGTCGCTGCCAGCCCCGGGCCGCGCGGCGGCTCGAAGCCCCAGGCGTCCGCCCAGCGGTCGAGGGTCTCCGTGTCCGACTCCGGGGCGCAGCCGACCTCGGCGCCCCCCTGCACTCCGGAGTGGCCGCGAATCGGCACGAGGCCGGCCCCGGCCTTGCCTGGAAGCCCGCGCATCAAGCCCAGGTTCGTGAGCGCCAGCACGGTGTCGACGCCGTGACGGTGCTGGGTCAGCCCCATCGACCAGACCAGGATCGTCTTCGGCCTGGAGCAGAGAAGCTCGGCGAAACGCTCCATCTCGGCGCGGGGAGCGCCGCTGGAGCGCTCGATCGTTTCCCAGGAGGTGTCGTGCAGCGCCGTCTCGACCTCTTCAAGGTTCTCCGTTGAGCGTTCGACGAAATCGCGAACGACTCCTTCCGGGAGGTCGAGCAGGGCCTTCATCGTGCCGTTGAGGAAAGCGAGATCGCCGCCGGTATCCACGGCGAACCAGTGTTCGGCGAGGTCGGTGCCGAACAGGGCGCTCGACGCAACCGATGGCACCCAGTAGCGGTCGAGACCGGGTTCCCGGTATGGGTTCACCACCGCGATCTCCGTGCCACGCCGGCGCGCGAAGTGAAGGTACTTGATGGTGACCGGCTGGTTGTTCGGCACGTTGGAACCGAAGAAGACGATCAGGTCCGCATCGAGCCAGTCGCGATAGGAGTTCGTGGCGGCGCCGATTCCCAGAGCGCGCCGGAGCGCGATCGTCGAGGCGGCGTGGCAGAGACGGGCGGCCGTGTCGACGTGGGGCGTGCCGAAGAACCGGGCGGCCTTCTGCGCCACGTAGTAGGTCTCGTTGGGAATTCCGCGCGAGGTCAGGAAGAAGGCCGTGCGCGTGGGGTCGCGTTCGCGAACCTCTGCGAGCCGGGCAGCGGCGATGTCGACCGCCTCGGGCCACTCGATGCGACGGAACCCGCGTTCGCCGGCGCGCCGGACCATCGGGTGCGCCAGTCGCCCGAGGGCTCGCAGCTCCGTGGAGCCTCTGGCTGTCAAGGCGCCCGCGTCGGTGAGCAGCGCCGGGTCGAGCGCCGGCATCGTGTTCAGCCGCAGCAGATCGAGCCGGACCATACAGAGATGCACGCCGTCCAGCGTCCAGTCCCGGAGCCCCGACGTCCCCAGGGCGCAACCGTCGCACACGCCGTCCCGGAGGATGCGCCAGGCGTAGCCCGCCTCGTCCCGGTTGCGCCAGGCCACCTTGGCCATTTCCAGGTAGTGGCGCGGCTTGGTTTGCCCCAGGCCAAAGGGGGTCCGCGGGCTGGGACTCACCGGCCGATCATAGAAGAGCAGCGTTAGAGTGTCGGCGGTGCGGATCTTCCGAGTCGTCCTCGTGCTGACTGTGGCGGTCGCTCCGACCGCGGCGTCGGCGCAGAGCGCGCAGGCGGAAGTCACCCCTGCCTTCGGGCCCGAGAACTTCGCAGCCGCGGTCGATCCGCGGGCCGATGGTTGGGATACCGAGGCGCTCAGCGAACAGGCTGAGGCCCAGCTCAAGAGCGTCGCCGCCTGGCTCGCGGAGGTTGCCACGGATGGCGCCGATGCCGTGCCGTCCGGCGACGTCGGGGCGGTCGTCGATCAGGCCTTCGAGTCGCCGGGGTTCGTACCCGGTGAACTGACCGCTCGCTACCGGGGCACGGCGTTCGCCGTCGAGAGCGGGAGCGTGGACGGCGCGAGTATCGCCTTTCGCGGCGCCGAGGGCTTCAGGCGCGCACTCGGCGCCCTCGCCGGGCGGCTGGCCGGTGACGGACCGCCGCGGGCGGACTTCAAGCTCTACTCGGTCGACGCCGGGTCCGCCGGGTTCACCACGCTGGCGTACTTCGAGGCCTCGGTCGCCGGACCGGCGGGCAGCCGGCAGTTGAACGCGGTCTGGTCGACCATCTGGAGATTGCCGGCAGACGGCGCCGGCGTTCCCCTGCTGCTGAGGGTCGAGGTCTCCGAGTACGAGGAGACCTCGACTCCCCGCGGCCCCCTCTTCGTCGACGTCACCGGAGCCGCCGTCGGCCACAACCCGAGCTACCGTGACCAGTTGCTGCAGTCGCCCGACGCCTGGCTCAACCGGATTACGAAGGCGTCGGGCTACAACAAGACGGGCTGGCAGGGTGTGTCGGTCGCCGACGTGAACGGGGATGGCCTGGATGACCTCTTCCTACCCGAGCAGGGCGGCCTTCCGAACCGGCTCTACGTGCAGAATCGGGACGGCACGTTCGATGACCGCTCTGCCGCGGCGGCGGTCGACTACCTGGAACGCACCCTCGCCGGGCTGTTCGTCGATCTGGACAACGACGGCGACCCGGACCTCGTCCTGTCCAGCCGGCCGGCGGTGCTGGTCCTGGAGAACGACGGCCGCGGCGGTTTCTCGCGCATCCGCTACATCGCCGGCGACATCCCGGACAGCAACTCGCTTGCGGCGGCCGACTACGACAACGACGGCGACCTCGACCTCTACATCTGCGCCTATCGCCGGGCCTACGACGAGCGCGGCGTGGCAAGCCCGGTGCCCTACCACGACGCGAACAACGGCGGCCGCAACGTGCTGCTGCGCAACGACGGCGGCTTCCGCTTCGTCGATGCGACCGTCGAGGCGGGGCTGGATGTGAACAACCGCCGTTTCAGCCTGGCCGCGTCCTGGGAGGACGTCGACGGCGACGGCGACGTGGACCTCTACGTGGCGAACGACTACGGCCGCAACAACCTGTACCGCAACGACGGCGGCCGGTTCGTCGACGTGGCCGGGGAGGCCGGTGTCGAGGACATCTCCTCCGGCATGTCGGTGAGCTGGGCCGACTACAACCGGGACGGCCGGATGGACGTCTACGTCGGCAACATGTTCTCGGCGGCCGGCAACCGGATCACCTATCAGCGGAAGTTCGAGCGGGACCGCCAGCGCGCCGGCCCGCTGGCGGAGGTCCAGCGGATGGCGCGCGGCAACTCCCTTTTTGCGGGAGCTTCGGACGGCGGCTTCCACGATCGCAGCGTGGACGCCAACGTCACGATGGGCCGCTGGTCCTGGTCGTCCGTCTTCGCCGACATCGACAACGACGGCTGGGAGGACCTGGTGGTGGCCAACGGCAACCTGACCCAGACGCTGCCGGACGACCTGTGAAGCTTCTTCTGGCGGCAGGTCGTGCCGCGCGCGCCCAGTTCGCCGGATGACCGATCGCTGGAGCCGTATCTCGAGTCCCTTCGCGCGCTCCACGAGCGGCTCGACGAGGGCCTCTCCTTCAGCGGCAACGAGCGGAACTGCGTCTTCCTGAACCTGGGAGCCAGCCTGAACCCGGGCGAAGCGGGCGGTGCTTTCGGCAACGCTTCGGCCGTGAGTGGTCTGGACTTCCCGGACGACGGCCGCGGCGTCGCCTTCCTCGACCTGGAGGCCGACGGCGACCTGGATGTGGCGATCAGCAACCGAACCGCGCCCAGGTTACGGCTGATGCGGAACGAGTTGCCGGCGGGGCGGCGTTTCGTCGCCCTGCATCTGGAGGGCGACGGCGCCGGCACGAACCGGGACGCCATCGGGGCGCGGGTCGAGCTGGCAACAACGGACGGCGTGTTGCGGCGCTCGGTGCGCGCCGGCGAGGGTTTCCTCTCGCAGTCCAGCCGCTGGTTGCACCTCGGTCTCGGCGAAAGCGACCCCACCGGGACGGCGACCGTCCATTGGCCCGGGGGCGGCAGCGAGACGTTCGCCGGACTCGAGGCGGGTGGCCGCTACCGGATCGTCCAGGGTGCCGGCCGCGGGGCGTCTGAGCCGGCGCGGCAGCGCCCGGCGGCTCTCGAACCGCGCGAGCAACAGGTCCCGGCTCCGACCACGGGTTCACGCGTCGTCCTGGCTCCGCGTCCGCCGGCGCCCACGTTCACGCTGCGACCGTTCGGCGCCGGCGAACCGGTGGTGATAGCCGCCGGCCGAGGACGGCCGGTGCTGCTCAACATCTGGGCGAGCTGGTGCGTGCCCTGTCGCTCGGAGCTGAGCGATCTGACGGCGGAGGAAGCGGAGCTCGGAGCCGCCGGACTGGAGATCGCCGCGTTGTCGACCGACGGCATGGGCGAGGTGGCGACGACGACCGAGGAGGCGGCCCGGAAGTTCATGGAGGAGATCGCCTTTCCGTTCCCGCACGGGATGGCGACGGAGGAGACGCTCGACAAGGTCGAGATCATCAAGAGGTCCCTGTTTGACCGCCGCTTCCCGCTGTCGCTGCCGTTCTCCATGCTGCTCGACGGCGAGGGCAGGGTCGCCGTGCTCTATCGCGGCGGGGTGACGGCCGCGGACCTTCTTGCCGACCTTGAGCTGCTGGGTGCTTCTCGCGTGCAGTTGCGCGCGCAGGCGGTGCCGTTTGCCGGCCGCTGGTTCACTCAGCCGCCGGATGAGGTCTCTTTGGCGAGCTACGCGCGCTGGTACGAGGACGGCTTCCCCGACGAGTCTGTCGCTCTCCTCAGCCGATCGGTCGACGTCGAGCGTACCCGGCTCGAAGGCGGTGCGGGGGACGGTAGCGGCCCGGCCGAGTTCGAGCGTCGAGGCGCGAAGGACCGGCTGTTCAAGTCGTTCCAGCGCCTTGCGACGATCGAGAGCCGGCGTGGCAATCACCGGGCCGCGGCCCGCCATGCCCGTGCCGCGCTGGATCTCGAACCGGATGATCCAGGTGCGCGCATGGCCTACGAGAACGCCCTGGTGGATGCCGGCGACGTGGACCAGGTGCGGGCCGAAGTCGAGGCTGTGCTCGCCGCTGATCCGGGAAGCACCGCCGCCAGGGTGCGCCTTGCCGAACTGCTCGACAGGGAGGGCCGCACCGACGAGGCGGTGCGGGAGCTCGGGCGCGCGGTGGAGGCGAGTCCGAGGGACGTGGAACTGCGGTATCTCTACGGCCAGTTGCTCGGCAAGGCGGAGCGCCTGCGGGAGGCGATGGAGCAGTTCGCGGCCGTGGTCACCCTCGATCCGCGCCACGTCGAAGCGCACCGGGTCCTGGCGGAAGCCGCCGTCCGCAGCGACGAGCTCGGCGCCGCCTGGGGACACTACCGGGCGATCCTCGAAGTCGAGCCGCGGGACACCGAGGCGCTCTACGGAGCGGCCCGGATCGCGGCCGCCGCAGGCCGCCTGGAAGAGGCGATCGAGAACTACCGGGCGCTGCTCTCGCACGAACCCGATCACGCCGCGGCCCGCCACGAGTTCGGACTGGCCCTGATCCGCAGCGGTCCGGCCGCCGCCGCCGAGGGCGCGGAACACCTGCGCCGCGCCTACGTGGAGGACCGGAACCTCCTGGCGCGGGGCAACGACATCGCCTGGACGCTGGCGACGCATCCGGATGCCGGCCGGCGCGACGGCCAGCTCGCTCTCCTGATCGCCCTCGAACTGAACGCGGTCGCCGGCGGCGCCGAGCCGGCCCTGCTCGAGACCCTGGCGGCCGCCCAGGCCGAGACCGGCGACTTCGAAACGGCGGCGAGGACAGTGGAGCAGGCGCTCGAGATCGTCGGCGACGCCCGGAACGACTCGCCCGACCGGGAGCGACTGCTCGAGCTGCTGAACCGCAGGCTCGAGCAGTACCGTCAGGGTGTGCCGCTGCGATCGGGGCAGTAGGAGCGGCGAACTACTCCTTTACGCGGTCGAACTTGCTCATGTCCCTACCGTAGCAAGCTCGACGCCTGCGCCGGTGGAGGGCGCTAGAGTGTCCTCATGAGCTTGTCGAGGGAGCCCGGGTCCGACGGGGGGATGCGGGGCGGAAGGCGGGGGCGAGGCGCGACAGAGGCTGGCTCGTCCGTCGCGATCACCGAGCCTCGGCGCCGCGAGCGTCTGTGCCTGGACGGTAGATGCGATTGGGTGATCCAGGCCGACAACGCTGACGTGCTCCCTGCGCTTCCCGACGAGTTCTTTCGCCTGATCTACATCGATCCACCGTTCAACACCGGCAAGATCCAGCAGCGGAAGGAGATCTCGACGATCCGCTCGCTGGAAGGGGACCGGGTGGGCTTTGGCGGCCGCCGCTACCGCACGGTCGAACTCGGAACGACCTCGTATGAGGACGTGTTCGACGACTACCTCGGGTTCATCAGGCCGCGTCTGGAGCATGCGCGCCGGCTGTTGAGTTCCGACGGAACCCTCTACCTCCACCTTGACTACCGGGAGGCGCATTACTGCAAGGTGCTTCTGGACCGGCTCTTCGGACGCGAGTGCTTCGTGAACGAGATCATCTGGGCCTACGACTACGGCGGGCGCTCTCGCCGGAAGTGGCCCGCGAAACACGACACGATCCTGGTCTACGCCAAGGATCCGGATCGCTACTTCTTCGACCAGGATGCGATCGAACGGATTCCCTACATGGCTCCCGGCCTCGTGTCGAAGGCCAAGGCTGAGCGCGGGAAGCTACCGACGGATGTCTGGTGGCACACGATCGTGCCGACGAACGGAAGCGAGAAGACGGGCTACGCCTCCCAGAAGCCTGAAGGCGTCCTACGAAGGATCCTGAGCGCGTCGTCGCAGGAGAACGACTGGGTGCTCGACTTCTTCGCTGGATCCGGGACCGCGGCGGCCGTAGCGCAGAAGATGGGTAGGCGGTTCGTGATGGTCGACAGGAACGACGAAGCCGTCGCCGTCATGGCGAACCGCTTGGGAACGGCGAGCGTTAGCTACGTCGACAGTCGCTTCCGTCGCTTGACGGTCCAGACGGATGAGTCCGAGCAGCTGGGCCTGCTGCCGTGAAAGATCCCCTGGGGTCGATCATCGATCCGGAAGTGCGCGACTTGGCGCTGTACGCGGCGCTGCTCCGCGACGAGTATGTGAAGGACGAACCGGACCCCTGGCGTGACAGCCCGTTCGGCTGGATCAAGACCCGGCCTTCCAGACAGGTCGGCGCCATCGGTGAGCGGCTGGTGGCCGCATGGTGCGCCGCCAAGGACTTCGATGTCGTGAAGTCGCCCGACTCGGAGGCCGACCGGCTCATCGAGGGTCACCGAGTCGAGATCAAGTTCTCCACACTCTGGAAGTCCGGCGTGTACAAGTTTCAGCAGATCCGCGACCAGAACTACGACTATCTCTTTGCGTTGGGCATTTCACCTTTCGACGCGCACGCCTGGGTGATCCCCAAGTCCGTCCTGAAGCGATACGTCATCGGCCACATGGGTCAGCACAGGGGCGCAGACGCGACGGACACAGACTGGCTCTCGGTCAGGGTCGGTAAGGAACCGGAGTGGTTGGCGGAGTGCGGGGGCTCGCTGGCGAAGGCCCGCGATCTCCTCGCCGCGATAGACAGCTAGCGAGTCTCGATGCCGACTCGACTCGCGCCGTGCGTCGCTCTCTTCCTGGCCTTGGCGGCCGCGGCTGGCGCCCAGGCTCCTGCCCCGCCCATCGACGAGTTCATGCTGTCCCGGTCCCCCGTTGTCGTCTTCGGCGAGGTTCGGTCAACCGGGTTGGGGTCGTCGGGCGACCGCTCCGTCACGGACAGTCTGCTGGAAGTCGAAGAGGTGCTCAAGGGTCGCGTAGCAAGCGGCCCAATCGTTGTGCGGAACCCCGGAGGCCCGGGAGGAAGGGGCGATGGAGAGCGGCTGGCGCTGGCCGAGGGTGACCGCGTGCTGCTGTTCCTGGAAGCCGAAGAGAGCGGCGCGTACGCGATCGCGGAGTATCCCCTCGGGATGTTCTGGGAGGCCCGGATGGGCGGCAGGTCCTTGCTGCTGGGCTGGGGAGCTGCGGCGGCAGCCGGCCCTGAGCCGGCCGGGGCTCGCTGGCTCCGTCCAAGGGACGCCATTGGCTTCCGCCAGTGGATTGCGGACCGAGTGGCCGGTGCCGAGTCGCCTGCGGCTTACTTCACGACATCCTCGACTGAAGCGCCAGTGGGAACTCCCGGCGCCAGTACCGCGCCCTGCGCGCCGACGTCCGACGTGTTCGAGTTCGACGGCGGCTATCGGGTGCGGTTTTGCTACAGGACGCCGGCGGGCGATGTAGGGCAGGGTCGATCCGGTATCTGGGCATCCGGTCAAGCCGGCCTCTTCTGGTTCTTCGATCGTGGCAATCCCGAAGCCCTGATCAAGGTCCTGGACGGGTGCGCCTACAACCAGCATCGGTGGGTCTTCTTCGCTCCAGTTAGCGACCTTGGTCTCCACCTTCAGATCGTGGGCCCGAACAAGACGTGGACGTACACCAACCCGGTCGGCCGAACGGCGCCGACGGCCGCAGATACCGCGGCATTCCCGTGTGCCGACGAGAACGATGGTGGCGGTGCCGATAGTGAGCCGGATCCGGACCCGCCGACTGATGGCGCCAGCGGGGAGTGTACGAACCAGAGATCACTCGCGTTGCTCCATGAGACGCACTTTGGAGGACGTGGAGTCGTCCGCGAGTGGGACGGCACGCCGTTTCGCGTGGATATGGTGCGCAACTTTCCCGATTTCGTCACCGACTCGGATCTCCGACGGCTGCTTGCGCCGATTGGTCGGCTCGCCGATCAGATCGAGGCGAGACTCGGCTACCGGATCGTGGAGATGGGCGAGTTGGTCGGCGTTCCGTCCAGTGCTCCGGCAGGCTGGGATCAGGAATTCGGACGTTTCTCGGAGTCTTGGCGGCTCCGCGAGCGCGGCCAGATCCTCGTGTTCTACATGAACGACGACAACCCCCAGGATTGGGATGGCAGGGGCGGATCGATCATGAGCGGTCACGCCTGTTGCGGGACCGCGAGCTACAACAAACGCGCCCTGGGAGCATGGTGGACAGGTGATGATCCTTGTTGTCAGGGAAACGCCAACCGGCGCGGGGGAGAGCAGATCGTCCACGAATTGTTTCATCTCCTGGGCTTCAAGCACGCCGTGGATCAACCCGAGCTCGAAGGAGTCGAGATGTCGCGCGGCGCGCTCGACATTCCGTGGGAGAGCGGATCCCAGGTCTTCTACGCGGCGCCGAGCGATGTGGACAATCTCGGTTGCGTCTTTCCCGAAGGTGGGTGAGGTGGTGGCCCTTGGGTGCCACAGTGCCTGGTAGCTCACCGGAAGTCGTGGCTCGGGATCCGCTCCAGCCGGTCGATGGGCCAGAACCTGTCCGCCTTGACGGATAGCGAGCCGTCCTTCTTCTGCAGGACGCCTTCGACGATCAGGCCGGAGGAGGAGACGATCGTGCGTCGGTGCTTCTTGAGCTGGTCGGGCATGACGACCGCCTGACTCATCCCGGTTTCGTCCTCCAGGGTCAGGAACAGGAGACCGCGGGCGGTGCCCGGGCGCTGGCGGACGATGACGGAGCCGGCGGTGCGCACCCGGCGGCCGGCAGGCCGGTCGGGGAGGGCGGCCGCGGTCACGACGCGGCGGCGGTCGAGCGCCCGGCGGTAGTACTCCATCGGGTGGGGGCCGGTGGTGATCGAGGCGACGGCGAAGTCAGCGGCGGTTTCTTCCATCGGCGTCATTTCGTCGAGCGGCGACGGACTGGCGGTTGAGAGATCCGCGAACAGCGATCCCTTCGGCTTCTCGACCTGGGCCGCCTGCCACAGGGCCGCGCGCCGGCCGCGGCCGGGCAACGCGCCGATCGAGGCCAGCGCTGTGAGCTCGTTCCGGCGCAGGCGGCAGCGTTCGGCGAGATCCTCGATGCTCGCAAAGCGCCTGACCGCCTGCTCGGCCTCGATCCGTTCCGCCGCCTCGCGCCGCATTCCCTTGACGTAGCGCAGCCCGAGGCGGATCGCGCCCGCCGGCTCCGGCTCGCCGAGCGGCTCCGGCTCGCCGGCGTCCTCCGGCCGGTCCTGCCAGCGGCACCTCACTCCCGACTCGTTCACGTCGATCGGCAGCACCGCGCTCCCCGCCCGCTGCGCCTCGCGGACCAGGGTCGCCGGGTGGTAGAAGCCCATCGGCCAGGCGTTCAGGAGCGACAGGAAGAAGGCGGTCGGGTGGTGGCGCTTGAGGTAGGCGCTGGCGTAGGCGATCAGGGCGAAGCTGGCGGAGTGCGACTCGGGGAAGCCGTAGAGCGCGAACGAGGTGATCGCCTTGACGATCTGTTCCTGGGCGTCGCCCGTGATGCCGCGTTCGTTCATCCCCGAGCGCAGCCGCTGCTCGATCTGCTGCATCCGTTCGACGGAGCGCTTGAAGCCCATCGCCCGCCGCAGGTCCTCCGCCTCGCCGCCGGAGAAACCGGCCGCGACCATGGCGACCTTCAGGATCTGCTCCTGGAAGATCGGCACGCCGAGGGTGCGGCGCAGGATCGGTTCGAGCAGCGGGTGGGGGTAGGAGACCTCCTCGCGGCCGACCCGGCGCTCGAAGAAGGGATGGGCCATGCGGCCGACGATCGGCCCGGGACGGATGATCGCGATCTGGATCACCAGGTCGTAGAACCTGTACGGCTTGTGGCGCGGCAGGGACGCCATCTGCGCCCGGCTCTCGATCTGGAAGACCCCGACCGTGTCGGCGCGGCAGATCATCTCGTAGGTTGCCGGGTCGTCGGGCGGCAGGTGGGCGAGGTCGACCTCCCTGCCCTCGTGGCGGCGGATCAGGGGCACCGCCTCCTCGAGCGCGTTCAGCATGCCGAGGCCGAGCAGGTCGACCTTGATCAGCCCCAGGTCGGCGCAGTCGTCCTTGTCCCACTGGACGATGACCCGGTTCTCCATCGCCGCCGGTTCGAGCGGCACGATCTCGTCGAGCCGGCCGGCGCAGAGCACCATGCCGCCCGAGTGCTGGCCCAGGTGGCGGGGATGGTTCTGGAGCTGCCGCCACAGGCGGACGAAGATCCGGATGCGCCGGTCGCGGGGATCGAAGCCGAGCTCGGTGAGTTCCTCGTCCATCTCCTTGCTGTCGCCGCGGGAGAGGTCGTAATGCCAGTGGCCGAGGCCCTTGGCCAGCCGGTCGACCTGGGACTTGGAGCATCCCAGCGCCTTCGCCGCCTCGCGCGCGGCCATGCGGTCGCGGTAGGTGATCACGTTCGCGGTCATCGCCGCGCCGTGCCGGCCGTAGCGCCGGTAGACGTACTGGATCACTTTCTCACGCTGGTCGCCGGACGGCAGGTCGATGTCGATGTCCGGCCACTCGCCGCGCTCCTCGGACAGGAAGCGCTCGAACAGCAGGTCCATCTTCACCGGGTCGACGGCGGTGATGGAGAGCGCGTAGCAGACGGCGGAGTTGGCGGCCGAGCCGCGGCCCTGGGCGAGGATCCGCTGCTCCTTGCAGAAGCGGACGACGTCCCAGACGATCAGGAAGTAGCCGGCGAGATCGAGCTTCTCGATCAACGCGAGCTCCTTCTCGAGCTGCGCCCCGGCCCTGGCGGTCAGTGGCCGGAAGCGTTCCCGCGCCCCCTGCCAGGTCAGTTCGCGGAGATGGGAGATCGACGTCTCGCCCGCGGGCACCGGGTAGTCCGGGAAGCGGTAGCCGAGGTCGGCGAGGGTGAAGTCGAGTTCTTCGGTCAGTTCGTGCGCGGCGTGGACGGCCCGGGGGAGATCGGCGAACAGCCGGTGCATCTCCTCCGGGCTCCTCAGGCGGCGCTGGCGTTCGCGGGCGAGGCGGGCGCCCGCGTCGTCGACCGTCACGTGGTGCCGGATCGCGGTCATCAGGTCGTAGAGGGGCTTGTCGCGGGCCGCGGCGTAGCGCACGCCGCCGGTGGCGACGACCGGCACGCGAAGCCTGTCCGCCAGCCGCACCAGGGCCTGGTTGCGGTGCTCCTCGGCACGGATGCCGTGGCGTGCGAGCTCCACGTGCAGGCGGCCGGGGAAGACGGCGTGCAGACGTTCGAGCTGGCGGCCGGCCGCTTCCAGCCCTTCCCGCGCCAGCGCCCGTCCGACCGGGTCGGTTTCAGCGCCGGCCAGGCAGTGGAGACCTTCCGCGTGTTCTTCCAGCAGCGTCCAGTCGATCCGCGCCTCGCCCTTGGGATGGTTGAGCGCCCCGGCGGTCAGCAGGCGGCAGAGGTTGCGGTAGCCCTGCCGGCTGCGCACGAGCAGGTTGACGCGGGTCTCCTGGTCGTCCAGGGCCGGCCGCTCCTCGCGCTGTCGCGAGACCGCGGACGCCTGCGGCCGGTCGATGACCGCCTCGGCGCCGACCAGGGCCCGAATCCCCGCTTCCCGCGCCGCCTTGTAGAAGCGCGGCGCGCCGGAGACGCCGTTCCGGTCGACCAGGGCGACCGCCGGCAGCCCCCGCGCCGCCGCCCGCGCCACCAGGTCCTCGGGCTGGGACGAGGCGCGCAGGAAGGAGAACGACGACGCGGCGTGGAGTTCGGCGTAGGGCGGGGGCGGCTTGCTTCGGCGTTTTGGCGAAGTCTGGAACCGTCGCCGTCGCAGTTGCTCCTTGACCGCGCCCGGCGCGGCGTAACCGGGGTTGGGTTCCCCCCGGGCGTCGAGCAGGTCGTTGCCGCCGCGGTCGCCGTAGCCGCTGCCCTTGCGCACGGAACCGGAGAGCCCCATGTTGCGGGCCGGCACGTCGACCGTGGGTTTGGGGACCTTGGGTTTGGGGGAATCGTCCCGAGCCATCCGTGAAGCGTAAATCAGGCGGTAACGGAAGGCAAGATAGTGGAGGCACATCTGCCCGCGCTGTGGCAACATGAACCCGCTACAGCGTTTTCGCGAAAAGATCACGCTGTTGAGAAAAGGAGATGCGAAAGTGGCGAAGTACCTGATCGAAGCGAACTACACTCACGCTGGCGTCCAGGGCCTGATCCAGGAGGGCGGCAGCAGTCGGCGGAAGGCGCTCAGTGAAACCGTCGAGGGCGCGGGCGGCACGGTGGAGGCCATCTACTACGCGTTCGGTGGCGCCGACCTGCTGATGATCGTCGAGCTTCCGGACAACGAGAGCGCGGTCGCGGTCTCAATGACCCTGAACGCCGGCGGCGGCATCAAGGTGACGATGCGCGTCCTGATGACGCCGGAGGAGATCGACGGCGCGGTGGCGAAGAGCGTGCCCTACCGCGCGCCCGGCGCCTGAACCCGAACCGTCAGGGCGCCCGTAGCGGCTGGCGCGCCTGGTAGAGCGCCAGCCGGTCGAGTCGCTGCGGCGAGTTGCCGCCGGCAGCCTGGCGCTCCTGTTCGAGCGCCCGTTGCTGCCAGAGAACGGCGTCGTCGAACCGCCCGGCTTCGGCCAACGCCATGGCCAGCGTTTCCAGGTGGTCGAGCGCCGGCTGTTCGTCGACGACGGATTGCGCCAGCTCGACCGCGCGGGCGCCGTCGCGCACAGCCTCCTCGGGGCTCACCGCAAGGAGTCGCGCCAGCAGGTGACGGGTGGCGACATCGCCGGGGAAGCGCCCGAGGGTGTCGTCGAGGGTTCGCCGCGCCTCCGCGTAGCGGCCGGTCTCGAACAGCATCAGCCCGAGATTGAAGCGCGCCTGCAGATCGTCCGGCGTCAGCGCGACCAGGGCCTGCAACTGGACGGCGGCTTCTTCCGTCCTGCCGGTGCCGACCAGCACGGCGGAGAGCATCCGCCGCGCCTCGACCATGCCGGGGTCCCGGGCGACGATCTGCTCGAGTTCGGAGGCGGCGCCGGCGGTGTTGCCGGACGCGGCGCGCATCTGGGCCCGCTGGAGACGCCAGGAGAGGTTCTCGGGCGCGAGGTCAGCCGCGCGCTCCAGGTGCCCGGCCGCTTCGGCGCGCCGTCCGGCCTGCGCGAGGTACATGGCGAGAGCGAAGTGGGCGCCCGGGTGATCGGCGTTGAGGGCGATGGCCCGGCGCAGATGCTGCTCGCCGCGCCCGCTTTCACCTAGAACCAGCAGCGAGCCCGCCAGGCGGAAGTGAGCCTCGGCGTCCGTCTCGTTCGCCGCGAGGATCTCCTCGTACAGCTCGACCGCCCGCTCGTGATTTCCCTTCGCGGCCGCGGCGACGGCGCGGTCGAGCGGCAGCGTCACGTCCTCCTCGAGCGGCCTCAACCGTTCGAGCAGCGGGTCGTACATCGGGATCAGGACGTCCTGGTTCAGCCGCCACGCTTCGGCGGCCCGGTCCGCGTCGCCCAGGGCGCGGTAGGCGAGGCCGACGTGGTGATTCGCTTCGCTGCCCTCGGGCTGGGATGCGGCGACTTCCTGGAAGATCTGGAGCGCCTTCGCCGGGTCGTCCCGCTCCAGGGCGATGTAGCCGAGCCCGACGCGGGCCGTGGCGCTTTCCGGGTAGGCCTCGATCGCCGCCTCGTAGGCGGCTTCGGCGGCGTCGACTTCACCGGCGGCGACATGGAGTTCGGCCAGGCGGATCAGGGTCGGCGGGTCGTCCGGCCGGATCGCCAACGCCTCCTCAGCGGCTGCGACCGCCCCTTCGAGGTCTCCGGTAGCGATCTGCAACAGCAGCTTGAAGTAGGCCCACTGGAAGTCCGCGGGCGCCAGTTCGCGGAGTTGCTCCAGGCACGCCGCCGCCGCGTCGTGCAGTTCGTAGTGCAGGTAGCGCGCGCAGAGATCGCCGAAGGTGTTCGCCGCCAACTGCGCCTGCATCGGCTCGGCGGCGTGTTCGAGGGCGTTCGCTGTCAGCACCCGGTAGTCCCGGAGCCGCTGCGCGTCGACCGCGGGCACCTGGGACAGATCCGGCTCCGGCGCCTGGTTCAGGTCCAGCGTCTCCTTGACTCGGCGGATCTCCAGGAGTTCGGCGAAGTCTTGGGCGGCTCCTGGAACGCAGGCTCCAAGAAGGATGAGAACGGTTGCCTGAAGGCGCCTCACGACCAACTAGCCACGCTCCAGCGGCTGATGGAAGTAGTAGCAGAGCCCGTCCGGCGCCACGACGAAGAACACCCGGAACTTCTTGCCGTCGCGCTTGTCGATGCGCCAGTTTTTGACCTTGACTCCGTTGCTCTTCAGTTCGGCTCGCGCCCGCTTGATGTCGGTGACCAGGATCGCGGCGCCGTCCATGCTGGCGTCGCCGCCGTTGATCGCGAAGCCGATGCGGACACCGTCGCGCTCGAGGATCACCGTCGGTACGGGCTCTTCGCGTCGCTCGACCTCTTGTAGCTCGAAGGCGTCCGCGTACCACTGCGCCGTGGCGTCGAGGTCCTCGACCGGCAAGGCCAGCACGTCGTCCTGAAAAGGGTAGGCGGCTTTGTAGAGCGTCATGGAGCACAGCCTATCGACCGAGGTCGTGGAATCATCGCCGGCATGGACCGCGAAGCTCTCGATCGCGCCCGCCGCAAGGCGGAGGCCATCGGCATCGCCAACGTGCAGCGGCACATCTTCCTGTGCTGCGACCAGACGAAGCCGAAGTGCTGCGACCGGGAACTGTCGCTCGAGTCCTGGGACTACCTGAAGCGACGCCTGGTCGAGCTGGGCCTCAGCGAGTCGGGCGCAGTGATGCGAACGAAGGCGAACTGCCTGCGTATCTGCGATGCCGGCCCGGTCGCGGTCGTCTACCCGGAGGGCGTCTGGTACTGGGGCTGCACGCCCGAGGTCCTGGAACGGATCATCCAGGACCACCTGATCGGCGGCCAGGCGGTGGCGGACCAGGTGATTGCGGGCGCAAGTGGGAACTGAAGCTCCTCAGTCGTACACCCCGTCCGCGAACCAGCGCTCCGACATCCGATCCCGGTAGATCCGGCACACCGCGCCGCTCCGCAGCTCGACGTCCCAGTAGTCCCGCAGCGCTGGGGCTTCCCGCCACCAGCCTTCCTCGATCTCCCACGGGCCGGCGGCGGTGCGGACGGCGCCCTCGATGCGGACGTGACGCTTGTCCGTTGGTATGGGATTGATCTGTAGCGGTGCGGGGCAGGGTGCGACGCGATCCGTCTCTTCGCTTGCCGCGGTCAGCACCTCGACCTCGACCGGCGGCCGCAGGGTGCGGACCGCCAGCATGCCGCGGCCGGGCCTCGGTTCGAGCCGGATCCGGGGCGGCGGGGGCGGGTCGTAGTCGGCCAGACGGAACCGCTCCGGCAGGTGGCCGTTCCGGGTGCGCGGCGAGCCGACGCGGCTCGGCCCGAGCAGGGCGAGCAGCCGGGCGGTGACGGCGGCCAGACGGTCGGGCGAGAGGGCGGCCGGTCCGAGCAGGCTGAGCTGCGCCTGGCGCGGAACGTCGGGATGGGCGAGCAGTTGCATCGAGGTGATCGGCGCCCGGGGCGGCTCGGCCTCCAGGTGAAGACGGATCAGCGACAGCAGCGTCCGCGCCTCGCGGGTGGGCGCCGGCAGCTCGATGGCCAGTTCGTGGAGGCCCTCGGGCTCGACCTTGAGTGACAGCTCGAGTCGCTTGCAGCCCATGCCCCGGGCGTCGAGCCGGGCCGCCAGCCGGGAGACGGCGCCGCGGGCGACGAACAGGAACGGCTCCAGGTTGTCGATCGGCCACTCGAAGGTCTGCGACTCGCGGAAGGTGGGCGCCGGCGGACGCGGAGTGAGCGGCTCCGGGTCGAAGCCCCGGGCGGCGGAATGGAGCGCCGTGCCGCGCTCGCCGAGGCGGCTGTGGACCTCGGCCGCCGGCAGACCGGCCAGGTCGCCGACCGTGCGCAGTCCCCAGAGCTTCAGCGTGTGGAGGATTTCCTGGTCGTCGTCCTGCGCCGGGCTGGGGTCGCGGCCGCCGCCCTCGAACAGGGACTTGAGCGGCAGCGGCGCCAGAAACCGGGCCTCGCCACGCGGCGCCACGACGTTCGGCGACCGCGGCCGCGCGGCCGCTGCCCGCGCCGCGAGCTTGCTGCCGGCGATTCCGACCCGGCCGGGGAGGCCGGCGGTGTCCATGTCCCGCATGATCGACTGGCCGAGGCTGTGCTCGCCGTTTCCGGAGGATGCCGGACTGATACCGGCCAGATCGAGGTAGACCATGCCCTCGCCGCCCTCCTCGACCCGGGGCGAGAAGGCGTCGGCGATCTCGAGCAGCACTTCTTGCGCGGTGTGCTCGCGCTCCGGGTCGCGGGCGCGAGAGACCAGACCGGACTCGATGTTGCGCGCCTGGGCCACGGTCAGCCCCGGTCGCACTCCGGCTCGTCGCGCCAGCCGGGAGGCGGCGACGATCCGGGCCGACGGACCTTCGTGGACCACGACCGCCTCGCGGGCGAGTTCGGGGGCTCCTCGCAGGTAGGCGGCAAGTGGAAAAAGGGCCGCTCTCATGCACGCGATGCGGGTCTTTCGCCTAGTCGGCATGATGCGTTCCGGAGCCGCAGGCGGCTAGTGGGCTGTGACCCTCAGAAGCCGCCTTCATGCAGGCGATGCGGGATCTCCGGCGTTTACCCGGCACGTCTCAGCGTCTCGGCGGGCAGGCCGAAGCGGCGGTTCTTCGTCTGTTGGAGAGGTACGTCTGACAGGGGGCGACGCAGACTGCCGGTGAGCATGCGCAGCTCGACTTCGGCCGCGGCGCCCGGCCGTTCGCCGCGCGACTTGGCGAGCTCGAGCCGGGTTGCGAGCCCGTCGAGCAAGCGCGGGCTTCTCGGAGCGGCCTGCGCCCAGAGGGCACGGACCGGCGACGTTCGCGACCCGAGATCGAGAATCTTCTGCGGCGCCGTGCCGCCGGCGCGGTACGGCGTCGCAATCAGCAGCGCCGCCTGATGGTCGTCCGCCGCGCGCCGCAGCCTCAGCCACGCCGATTCCTTGCCGCGGCCGCCGGGGATCGGCGGCAGACCGAGGTCGAGCACGACCAGGGGGAAGCCGCCGCCGATCAGCACCTCGGCGCTGCCCAGCGCCTGCTTCAGTCGCTCAGGCCGCGCCCAGAGCAGCCGTTCGAGGACGACCCCGGCGCGCGTCGCCGCCTGCGGATCGAAGTGGTCTCCCAGATCGACCAGCGCCGCCGATTCACCGCTCTCGGTGGCGCCGGCCAGCAGTTCCAGCACCAGGGAGAAACGTCCGCTGCTCCGGGGGCCGACCAGCTCGATCGTCTGTCCACGACAGATGCCGCCGCCGAGCAGCCGGTCGACGTCCGCAAGCCGCGTGGCGAACACGTCGGCGTCCCCTTCCTGGATTCCGGCCGGATCGTCGCCGCTCACCAGATCCCGTCCGCGCCGGATCTGGCGCACCAGGGACCGCGGCCACTGCGGGTCGGTGAGGGCTGCGGGCAGGGAAGGCACGGCACCGTGGAGCGGAACGAGAAGAGACGTGGAAGTGGGAAGAGACCATCATAGCGCAACTAAGGCGTAAACGGGAAGCCCGCTTGTTGTGGCGTCGCCTGGTCCCAAAGGTGATCCGGGCAGCAAGGCGCTGCGGTCAGTACTAAGATATTGGGCCTAACTTTGAATAGCTGGATCGCTTATTCAAGGTTCCTGCAGGAGAGACCTGACGTGCCAGCCCCCTTCACTCCATCGCCACTGCCGCCGCAACCGCCGCTGAACCTCGAAGGTCCCCTCTTGCAATCCCTGGAGGCCGCCAGTCTCGCCCTTGGGCGATTGGAGGCAGCGAATCAACTCCCGGAGCCGACGATCTTCGTCTACTCCTACGTGCGGAAGGAGGCGGTGCTGTCTTCCCGGATCGAGGGCACCCAGTCGTCGCTCTCCGATCTCCTGCTGTTTGAACTCGACCAGGCTCCAGGCGTGCCGCGCGACGATGCGGCTGAAGTCTCGCGCTACGTCTCGGCCCTGGAACATGGCCTGAGACGGCTTGGTGAGGGCTTCCCGCTCTCGAACCGGCTGATTCGTGAGCTGCACGGCATCCTGTTGTCCGCCGGTCGTGGCGCAAGCAAGGATCCCGGCGAGTTTCGCCGTTCCCAGAACTGGATTGGCGGCACCCGACCTGGGAACGCCGTCTTCGTTCCGCCGCCGCACCTTGCCGTGCCCGACTGCATGGCTGAACTCGAACTCTTCCTGCACGCCGAAGCCGACGGTTTACCGACCTTGGTCCGGGCCGGCCTGACGCACGTTCAGTTCGAGACGATCCACCCTTTCCTGGATGGCAACGGCCGCGTCGGCCGGCTGCTCATCACCCTGCTGCTTTGTGAGGCCGGCGCACTGAGCCAGCCGCTTCTCTACCTCAGCGTCTACCTCAAGAAGCACCGGGACCTGTACTACGAGCTGCTTGGTCGAGTCCGCCGGACCGGCGACTGGGAGGCGTGGCTGGCGTTCTTCTTGCGGGGCGTGCAAGAGACGGCGGAGAACGCTGCTACAACCGCACAGCGTCTCCTGGAGCGATTCGTGGCCGACCGGGAACGCATTGCCGGGGAAGGGCGGCGAGCCGGCTCAGCGCTTCGCGTCCATGAGGTCTTTCAGGAGCGCCCCGTTCTCTCCATTCCCGAGGCGTGCAGGCGCACCGGCCTTTCCTTCCCGACGGCCTCCGCCGCGACTCAGTTGCTGGAACGAGCAGGACTGGTCCGGGAGATCACCGGCTTTGCGCGAAACCGGGTCTACGTGTACGGCGGCTACCTGAAGATCCTGAACGAAGGCGTCGAGGACGAATGACGGACCCGTTCAGCGCAGCCGCTGCAGGAACCACCAGTGGTGTCCCTCCAGGTCCAGGGCTCCGTAGCTCCGGTCGACCCAGTAGCCCTCGCCGTAGTCCTGGGTCGCCGGCTCCATCGTGATCTCGGCGCCCGCCACCCGCGCCCGCTCGCAGTGCGCGTCGGCGTCGTCGACGTACACGGCCAGGGACTGCGTGTTGGCGCCGTCGGTCGTCCGCGGAGACTGCTGGTACTCCCGGTCCGGCTGCAGGCCGGTCTGCCCGACCATGATGAGGCCGCCGTCCAGGACGAGCTGCGAATGGACGACTCGCCCCTGCTCGTCCTCGACCCTCTCCTGCACCGCGAATCCGAACGCCCGGGTCAACCAGTCGATCGCGGCAGCCGCATCGTCGTAGAAGAGGGAGGACGAGATTCTCGGCCAGCCTTCGGGTGGGTTCTTCATGGAGTCCTCCAGGTTGTGTCTTGCGATAGAGAATCGAGTTCCCTGACTTCGCCGTCGCGCAGAACGAGAAAGCGGTCGGCGAGGTCCGCCAGCGCCCCGGCTTCGTGGGTTGCGACGAGCGCCAGGCCGCCGGCCTCCCGGAGCGCTTCGAGCCACCCGTGGATGCGGCCTCGCCAGTGTTCGTCCATCGCATCGAGCGGTTCGTCCAGGATCGCCGTTCGCGGCGTTCCGATCCAGGCGGCGGCGAGGAGAACCCGGCGGCGCTGGCCTCGGGACAGCTCGCGAATGGAGAGGTCGGCGGAATCCTCGAGATCCGTTTCGGCCAGGACCTGGTCGACCTGCTCCGCCGGCTGCGATCTCAGGCGGCAGACGAGGCCCAGAACCTCGCGTACCGTCGCGAACGGCGTCACGTCGGGTTCCTGGGGAACGAACGCCAGGTCGGAGCGTGCCGCGACCTCTCGCCGCCACAGATCGGAACCGTTGACGAGGACTCTCCCGGCGTCCGGTTTCTCCACTCCGGCCGCCAGTTTCAGCAACGTCGTCTTACCGGCGCCGTTCTCACCGGAGAGCAGCGTCACTCCGCTAGCGACCTCCAGGTTCAGATCGCTGAAGATGCGGGCCCGGTCGTCGTAGGCGAAGGCGACGCCTTCCATCTGGAGGCTTCGCGTCACGACTCCGCCTCGCGGGCTGCGTCGAATCGACGCTCCAGGAAGAGGCCTGCCTTGAGCGACCGCTCGTGTCTTGCCGACGCTTCCAGCGCGAGCGGCGAGGCGAGTACCAGGACGAGTGCCGTCAGGGGTTGCAGGCTCGTGAGGAGGGCGGCCAGGAGGGCCTCGATGTAGCTCCACGCTCCGAGTCGCGTGAGTCCCCGAAGCGAGTTCCGGATCCGTCCAGGCAGCCGGACCGCCAGAAAGACGACGAGCGCGAGGACGGACAGGCCGCTCGAGGCCGGCAGGTAGAGAAGCGGGATCAACAGGGGGCTGGCGATCAGCAGCAGCAGGACAGCGTCCGCGGCGACCCTTCGTCTCGCTGACCAGGGGAGCGAACGGGACCAGGCCCAGGGCGGCCGGCGCGCGCTCAGCAGCGTCGCCACGGCGAGAAGCGTCGCGGTGATGGCGAGGGAAGCGCCCAGGCGCAGGACGAGTTCGGTCTGATCGGCAGTGAACTCGTTGTTGTGAATCGCCAGGCCGGTCGGCGCTGCAAACAGGGCGGCGGGCAGGTGAGCCAGCGTGATCCACAGTCCGAGCGCTCGCAGGGAGAAAACGAGTTGACCGGTCGGCAGACGCCGGCCGAGCGACCGAAGGGAGGTCGGAACGGACGGGACGCGCGCGGCGCGGGGTGACCAGCGCCCGGCCTGGAGGAACGCGAGGGCGAGCAACGCCATGGCGGCCGCCAGACTCGGAAGGGAGGCGCTCGCCGCCAGCGGTACGGCCACTGCGGCACAGGCGCGAACTCGCCCGGGCGCCGGCGTCCAGGTGGCCGCGGCTGCCAGGGCTACGAGTGGCAGAGCAACCAGGGCTCGGGGCGAGGCCGGCTCGCCGAGCACTCTGCCTCCGATCCAGAGAACGATCCACAGAACGGCAAGATGGGCGAGGGTCGAGGCGACACCCAGAACACCGGCGGCCCAGCGGGTCCGTAGACCGACGGGTAGATGAAGCTGCCAACCGCGGTGGGCCGGCGCCAGGCGCCGCGCCGCCGCGGCAGCGGCCACCATCGCCCAGACCGCGAATCCGAGCCGGGCCGCGGAGAACGCCTCGGGCGTCGCGATGCCGACTGCCAGACCCTTGAGCAGAAGCTCCCGCGCCGCGGGTGGCTGTAGTGCCACAAGCACCAGCAGGAGGACCAACTGGAACGTCGCCAGGCCGAGCGTGACGCGCGCCCCGGAGGAAAGGTGGAACCGGTAGCTGGCTCCCAGTCCGGTCGTTGTCACCCGCTGGTGCATCGTTCGGGGAGGATAGCGACAGCGGAGTGCGTGGCCTGTGTCTGTCGCCTCGGCTGCGAGCTTGCGGTGCCGCGATCGCTAGTTGAGTGACACTGCGGAGGGCTTGGCCTGAAGAGGCTGTCGGATGTCCTTGCTCGCCGCTCAACTGCGGGCTCTACAGCGGGTGGCCTGTAGTAGTTGCATCCTTGACCATCTCTGCCACTAGTTCGGGATAGGACTCCTCAACGACACGCTGTGCTTGGCTGATTGTCGGCCATAGGCGGTCGCCTCTGTGTCCTTGGACAAGCGCTATCCAATGAGTTGGATAGTACCTCGCAAGCATGCCAAGAAGGAACGAGACCAAGTACGTGATACACAGTTGGGAATAGCGGGTCCTCCCGGCAAACGGTTCGGCAACAAAGAGCTGAGGAATCGCTCCAAACGTCTTGTGAAGATAACCATGGACAAACAGCGGAGGACCGACCTTCTCTAGCGTCTCCGTCGAACATTCAACAACGAGCGATTCGTCCTTACGCCGCACGTTGTAGCCGAGTGCCTCGTAGACAGGTTGAAACGAGGAGAAGGTCTCCGCGAGGACCGTCATAGAGAATCCTGCGTCGTTAGTGTACGTCAGGTCGGAGACGGAACTGTAGCGTAGTGTGTTAGCGATGTCGGAGTAGTCCTCTCGGAGATCAGGGAGTCGCGAGAACAAGTCAGAAACGGAAACCTCCAAGCCAACGTCCGGCACATCGTAGTTCAAGCGCCAGTTCACGCCGCTGGAGCTAACGTGGATGGCGATTCTGTTGTCTGTGTGCTTGGCGAAGTCGGAGAACAAACCGGCGCAAGTGCGGATTCTGAGATCCGGCAAGCTGCGCAACCCCGCAGCCGTTTCTCCTGACATCACGTCCCGCCAAGCCAGCGCTTCGAGGCCATGGCCGGCGGTCAGGCACTCCTCTCCACCCTCGGGCTTCAGTAGGAGGAGAAGAGCGCGACTCAAGGACGTAACGCCGTAGAAAGTCAGCAGGGGCCGAACTGAGTAGTCGGCGGCGGCGGCGTTTCGGAAGTACTCGCGGCCTTGCTTGGCGGCGGCGTTTATCTCCCGTGCCCGGCGCGTATTGAGGTCTCTTGAGTGGATTCTCTGAAACCGTGTTTTCGTGAGATCTCGACTCTCGAGAGTAAGGAGCGTCTGCCAGACTTCGCGATTCATGTTCTTGGCCAGGGTGGACTTGTCGGGGCCTCAAGGGAAGGCGCGATCACAGAGCGACCGGGTCATGCTAACCGCTAGCATGGCCACCTCTTGCTGACATTGGTTGTCGGCTGGAATCGTCCACAGGGCGGGTGTGGCTATTGCCCGTGCGGTGACGCGCTCCAATGCGGCTTAAGCTGCTGGCAACTGCAGGCGGGATGACTCTTGCTCCCGCGCCACGACCGCCTCCAGGTGTGGCGGCGGCCGCCACAGACACTCCATGATGTAGGGCAGGTCGAGCGGCCGACCGTCCCAGGTCGGCATCGACTCGTTGCCCGTGATCAGGATGCCGGCGTTCTCTAGATGCTCGACCAGCTCCCGGGCGGCGTGGAGGCCGACCGGCGGTGGTGCCGGACTCTGCTCCAGCGGGCGTCCCCGGCGATGGAAGAACCGTACGGCGCCGTCCTCGCTCATCCGTACGCTGAAGCCACCTTCGTGGAGCAGCCGGTGGTGTCGCCGGCAGAGGAGCACGAGGTTCGAGAGCTTCGTTTCGCCTCCGTCGGCCCAGTGGACGATGTGGTGGGCGTCGCAGTGCTTCGAAGTGCAGCCGGGGAAGCGGCAACCCTGGTCGCGGAACTCCAGAGCGCGTCGGATCGGGGGTGGAATGGTTCGCGTCTTGCGGCCTACGCTCAGGATCTGGCCCGATCGGTGGGTGATCCGGACCTTGCCGGCGTCGCAGGCAATCCGCCGGGCTGTTTCCGCAGAAACAGGAACGTGGGAGTCGCCGAGCCAAGCACCGCGGGGCGAAGACCGGCCGTTTGTCGGTTCGGGACCCGCTGGCGCTTCCGCGGAAACGTGTTCAGCTTCGGCCGCTACGGCCGTGTACTCATGCGGGTGGGCCGGCGGCGTTTCCGCGGAAACGTGTGCAGCGGGTGTTTCCGCGGAAACACACGACGTGCAGGCAATCGCCGGAGCCCTCAGTTCCTCGGCACTCGCATGAACGACAACCTGGTAACGATCACCGCTTGACCCGGGATCGAGACCGCCCTTGAGCGCACTCTCGGCGACGAGGGCAAGAGCGTCCGCTCGGACTTTGCCGGCGGGCGGCCGTTCCTCCTGAGCCTCAGCGTAGAGCTTCTCACCCGCTGCCTTGAGAGCCTTCATCAACATGTCGCCCGCTTCCGGCGCCAAGCGCCCTCGGATCACGAACATGCCGTTCTCGTCGATGTGGGTAGACACTTGGCTCGATGCGTCGCGCAACTCGTCGTCGGCCGCCTCGACCGAGCGGTCGATCCTGCGCCAGGATCGGACGACCCGTTCGATGTGCGCCGCGGTTCCGGCCCTACCGAGTTCGACGAGGTCCTTCTCCGTGTCGGGCCGAGCGATGCGGGTCAGCGCTCTCACCTTGGAGTACGAGAGTTCGCCCCGCCTCATCGCTTCGCTCATCATCGGCAGTTCGCCCAGGGCGCGGGCGACCCGCACCTTCTCGCGGGCCGCGCTGGGTGCAAGGCCAATTCGCCAAGTGAGCCACTGCGCACACGTGAGGAAGCCGCAGTTCCAGCCCTCCTTTTCGTCGAACTCGCGAATCAGAACAAGCAGCTCGTACGTCGCCGCGTCGATCCGCGCTGCGAGCGTGGCGATCTCCTCGCCCATGCGTTCCTTGGTGCTCATGCCGGTTTCTTTGTCAATCATTCGGTTCTCATCCACTGCTGGACCTGACGGTCGGCTTGTCGGGTGTCGGACCGGCCCGTCGGGGCCTCCGTTTGGGAGACTGAATCTATCAATTCAGCATTGAGTAACACAAAGAAATCCAAAGCAGTGGAGAGAGGGTTCAGCCTGCTGGAGGCCGCCGGCCTCGGCGTCTCAATCGGCGAGCCCGGAGGCGAGGACGGCGGTCCCAGACGGCCAACGGCACGGCTGAAGCTGCTCACGGACTTGCGTCCAGCGCGCAAAGTCCTAGACTCCACGCTTGCCAGCCGTCAGCGCGCCTCGGTTGCGCCGCTGTTTCCTGATTCCCGGTTGAGCAGCCATGACCGGCCAACTCTTCACCCACTACTTCCTCACCGAGGGCATTCGCGAGACTCCCGAGTGGCGGGAGTCCGTTCGCGCTCCGGAAGCTCTAGCCGGATTCCAGACCGAGGCGGCGAGCCGCTTCGCCAGCTTCAGCCGCTTCAGCAACCCGAATGAGGCGGTCACCGAGGAGGAGCTGATCAGGCCGATCCTCCGGTTGCTCGGATGGACGGATTACCTGCCGCAGCAGGAAGCTGCGCGTGGCGAGGACGTCCCGGACCATCTCCTGTTCGAGGACTCCGGCTCGAAGACGCGGGCTGCCGAGCGGTCCATCCCCGATGACCGCTACCTCGACGCGCTCGTTGTCCAGGAGAGCAAGCGGTTCGGCCTGCCGCTGGATGCCCGGGACCGTTCGGATCGCTTCGTTCTCGGAACACCCCACGGCCAGATCCTCCGGTACCTGGCTACGGCATACGGCGTGTCGGACGGCCGGATCGGTCGTGGCATTCTCACGAACGGTCGCGTCTGGAGGCTCTACGACCACCAAGCCCGGCCACGTGCCAGCGGCTACTTCGAGGCAGACCTGGGCGCGATCCTGGAGAGTGGGGACGAGGACGACCTGAGGACCTTTCTCCTGCTCTTCCGGCGTGGGGCCTTCGTTCTGCCGAAAGGCGCCACGGCGAGCTTCATCGACACAGCGATCGCCGAAGGAAAGCGGTACGAGGAGAGCGCGGCAGAGGACCTGTCGCAGGTCGTCTTCGGCGATGCGTTCCCTCGCCTGCTGAACGCCCTTGCGGCGCAAGCTCCGGAAGCTGACCTTCAGGAGGTTCGGGGAGCTGCCTTGATCTTCCTGTATCGGCTGTTGTTCGTGCTCTACGCCGAAGATCGCGGGCTGCTGCCGGTGAACGATCTCAAGTACGACGACTACGGTCTGCGCCCCGTGCGCGACGACATCGCGACGAGGTCTCGTGCTCGCGACACGTTCTCGAGCACGGCAGGCAACTACTACAACCGCCTCATGGAGCTGTTTCGGCAGATCGATGGCGGCGACCGGTCGATCGGGCTTCCGCCATACAACGGCGGCCTGTTCGCGGAAGAGGCCGCACCGTTGCTGACGAAGGTCCGCCTGCCGGATAGCGAGATGGCGCCGGTTGTCTTCGGACTCAGCCATGTGGGGCAGGCCAACGGCGGTCGAGCCCGGTTCGTCAACTACCGCGACATGACCGTTCAGCAGCTCGGTTCGCTCTACGAGCGGCTCCTGGAGCGCGAACCGGTTCGCGATTCCGCAGGCAACGTCAGCGTCCAGCTCAACCGCTTCGCCCGGAAGGACAGCGGCAGCTTCTACACCAGCCAGGAGTTGGTCGACTTGATCGTCGAGCGGACGTTGAAGCCGTTGGCGGAGGAACCATTGCGGGTCTTCGAAGCGAAGGCCGAGAACCTGAAGAGTGACCGCCGACCCAAGGGCGATCGGTTAGCGGAACTGGCACGGATGGACCCTGCGGAGGCTGTGCTGGATCTCAAGGTGCTCGATCCGGCCATGGGAAGCGGCCACTTCCTGGTCACGGCAGTGGACTTCCTCTCCGACTACGTGGCGGAGCTCATCGAGTACGTGCCGGCCGTGCCCGACTGGCTGGAGGAGCCGTACGAGTCGCCCCTGGTGGGCCGGATCGCGCAGATCCGGCAGGGCATTCTCGAGCGTGCCGCGGAGTCGGAGTGGGTGATCGACGAGGCCCAGCTCACGGATCAGGCGATCATCCGGCGAATGGTGCTCAAGCGCTGTATCTACGGCGTTGACAAGAACCGCCTCACGGTGGAACTGGCGAAAGTGTCGCTGTGGCTTCACAGCTTCACCGTCGGCGCGCCGCTGTCGTTCCTGGACCATCACCTGCGGTGCGGCGACTCGCTGGTCGGGCTCAGGGTAGGCGAGGGAACGGATGAACTTCGTCGCCTCGGTGGACTCATCGCGTCCAGCGCCATCCAGGGCGCCGAGAACGCGGTCGCCGGGATGGAGTTGATCGAGGAGATGTCCGACGCGGATGTGGCCGAAGTGCGTGAGTCGGCGAGGCTCTTCGAGGGCGTGGACCAAGCCACTGCGGAGTTGCGCCACGTGCTCGACTTCCTGCAGAGCCTTCGCTGGCTGACCGCGGGTATGAAGAAGAAGCAGCGCGCCGAGTTCGAGACGCGCGGACTGCTTGAAGTGATCGGCGCCTACCCGGCCAAGGCGTACTCGCTCCTTGCGGATGGGCCGGAGGCCATTGATACGACCCCCGCCCGTTCAGATGACGCCGGCCTGTCGAGGTTCGCGGAACTGTGGTGCGACGCCCGCGCCCTGGCCGAGCGCGAGGGCTTCCTGCACTGGGAGGTGGCGTTCCCGGGCGTGTGGCGGCACTGGCAACGGCGCCGCCCGGAGGGTGGGTTCGACGCGGTCATCGGGAATCCGCCCTGGGATCGGATCAAGCTGCAGGAAGTGGAGTGGTTTGCGACGCGTGACCCGGAGCTGGCGCGCGCCCCGACCGCGGCTCTGCGGCGAGAGGGCATCAAGAAGCTCCGGGACCGCGGTGCGCCGCTGGCCGCGGCGTTCGACGAGGCGAAGGAGCGTGCCGACAGCCTCCTGGCGATGTTCCGGGAGTCGGATCAGTATCCGTTGCTTGGCAGAGGCGACATCAATCTCTACTCGCTGTTCGTCGAGCGGGCTCTGGACGTGCTCAAGCCCGGCGGCTTGGTCGGGTTGTTGGTGCCTTCCGGCATCTGCGCTGACAGGACGGCGGCGCCCTTCTTCCGGTCGATGTCCACCAGCGGTCGAGTCGCCGGGTTGTTCGACTTCGAGAATCGGCGCCTGGGTACCGGACTGCCGCCGTTCTTCCCCGATGTGGACACACGGTTCAAGTTCTGTGCGCTCATCGTCGGTGGCACCGATCTGAGCTTTACGGAGACACCGTGTGGCTTCTTCCTCGAGAGCGCACAGGACCTGAGCGACTCGGAACGCTGCTTCCCGTTGAGCCCAGCCGACTTCGGGCGGGTCAATCCGAACACAGGTACCGCGCCGGTCTTCCGTACGCGCCGGGACGCGGAGATCACGAAGGGCATCTACGAGCGTCATCCTGTGTTGGTGGACCGTTCGGGCGGAGTGGAGCGCCGGGCATGGCCGGTGCGCTACAAGACGATGTTCCACATGACCAACGACTCCCACCTGTTCAGGACGGCTGCTGAGCTTGAGGCGGCAGGCTGCTATCCGGTGGCGGGCAATCGGTGGAAGCGAGGCGAGGAGGAGTGGCTGCCGCTGTACGAAGGGAAGATGGTCCAGGCCTTCGACCACCGGGCGGCGAGCGTGGTGGTCAACCCGGAGAATCTGAACCGGCCGGCGCAGCCGCGGGAGGCGACGTTGGAGGAGCATGAAGACGCCGGGTGGTCGCCTGATCCGCAGTTCTGGGTTGCGGCCGATGAAGTGGACTGGCCGAAAGGCCCTGACTGGGCACTCGCATTCAAGGACGTCACGTCACCGACGAACGTCCGCGCCATGATCGGGGCTCTGGTGCCTCGCTCCGGTGTGGGTAACACGCTTCCCCTGCTTGTGCCAGACGGTGCCCGCTCAACTGGGACGGCCGCCGAGGCGCTGGGGCTTCTCGCCGCCAACCTCAACTCCTTCGTGTTCGACTTCGTCGCCCGGCAGAAGGTCCAGGGACAGCACCTGAACTGGTTCATCGTGGAGCAGTTGCCCGTGCTCACGGCCGAGAGCTACGATTGGCGGTTCGGGGAACGTACCGCCCGGGAGCTTGTCCGCGCCCACTTACTGCGCCTGACGTACACCGCGCATGACATGGCGCCGTTGGCCCGCGACTTCCGCTGCGACGGACCGCCGTTCCCTTGGGACGAAGAAGAACGGCGGCACCTCCGCGCTCGTCTCGACGCCCTCTACTTCCTGCTCTACGGGTTGTCCCGCGAAGACGCGGAGTACGTGCTCGGGACTTTCCCCATCGTCCGTCGGCAGGACGAGGCCCGGTTCGCCCGGTATCGGACGCGAGATCTCGTCCTGGCGTACATGAACGCTCTCGCGGCTGGGGACACGGAGACGACGGTTGCGGTGTCGTCGACGTGGCCTACTCCCACTGAAAGGGACGAGTAATGTCTCGCGTGAGCTTCGACTTTCTGTCGGACAGCGTTCTCCTCGACCGCGCAGCGCAGGCGAACCTCTTCTCGGATCTGACGGACAAGGAGCTGATGGAAGAACTGGCGGCCTATCGAGGGCATGTGCTCGACAGACTGGAAGAACTCCAGAACGACGTACTCTCATACAGAGGCCGACTCGGCGCATACTTCGGAACCTCAGTGTGTAGCGAGCCAAAGCTCCGCCAACTAATCCGCGCCGGTCTCTACTTCGATTTCTTGGTGATCGATGATCCTCTGTTCCGATGCGGCAGGAAACAGACTTCTGACCGCGAAACCTACATGGGGTTCCTTGGTTACGAACGAGGGCCGCTAAACCGTCAATCGGTCGTGGATGCCGCGCGTTTGGTCGCTGAACTGCGGCCGTTCGTGGCCGGTGGTGTGCTCAAGCTTGTTCCCGCTAGTGTTCAGAACGAGCCATCCAGCAAGATTGCTCTCGCGTACTCCCAGACTCTCTTTGCTGAGCGCGTGCCGGCACCCCTGCTCCCGTGGTTTCACGGACGAGCAGAGGTCTTGCCTCTGCGTCGAGACAGCCGCTCGGGATGGGAGTCCCGACCTCACGATGAACTCACGCCATGCCGTGGGATAGAGGTCCGCCTTCGCGGATTCGATGAGGGGATGAGGTTTCATCTAATGACGGTCAGGATGGAGGAAAGCGAACGCGACGGCGAGAAGGCACTTCAGATGATCCAGTGGATCCCGGACGAGCCACCCGACGCGAACGCGTTCCGCCAATGGGTCACGCAGTCCATAAACGAAATGTCAGGCGAAGTTTATCGAGAGGTCGCGGAGGACATGCGAGTCGCTGCCGGATTCGGGACCATGATGTTCACGGACTCTGAGCTCGTCTCGGAGTTGTTGGACGTGCAGATCGGCGAGAACGGAGGGATTCGAGAGGACCTCGCCAATCTGGCGATGCAGTTTGAGTTGCCCTTTCTGGACGACCTTACAGCCGAGCATCTGATGACGATTCGCGAGTCGGAAGGAGAGGCATTCGAGAGCTACCGACTGGCTCTTCAGCGGCAACTTCGAGGTCTACGAAGAGTTGACTCGGAGGTAGAGCTGGTCCAACGACTGGAGGAAGTTCAGCACGAGATGGCGGAGGTGCAGGTGCGCCATGTCCGGAATGAGGTTGCACGGCTCAAGCGGGAGTTGTTCCGAGATGCAGCTATCGGGTTGGCGAGTCTGGCCGCCGTGACCCCATCGCAGGGCCTGTCACTCGCGACGTTGCTGTGGGCGGGCGAGAAGGTCTGGAAGCACTCACTAAAGTTCGCGGAGATACGTCGGCAACCGTCGCACTTTGTGTGGCGACTGCTTGGTCGCGTGGAGCAATAGGGGGCCGTGGCTGTGTGTTGGGAGTTCGCGGTGCTGTCCTGTGGTCATCATCGAAGAGTTCGCGAGAGTGGTAGTCCGACGCGTCGTGAAGGATCGTTGCGGGACTTGGGTGTCTGCGGTCGGTCGAGGACGGGACTATTTCCAGGGTGCAACAGAGAGTTCAGGAGAGATAGCGAAGCTCCGTTGGTCGAAGAGTTGCTGCATGATCCAGGCGACACGCTCGGCGGCATCAATATCGACCGTGGCTTGGAGGACTACTTCCTTGACCTTGAAGCTGAGCTCACGGATCACGGCGTTCGCACTGGAGCCGTTCTCCATGAGTTCGGTCTTGTCTCGAAAACGCAGGACGTACGACTTGACGTCGTCGGCAGCAGCAGACCAACGTGCTCTTGCCGGAAGGCCCCGCACGTCGACACCCCGGTTGGCGGGCAGTGCGAGCTGGCGGACTTGG
Source organism: Thermoanaerobaculia bacterium (assembly GCA_965116955.1). Taxonomy (GTDB): domain Bacteria; phylum Acidobacteriota; class Thermoanaerobaculia; order Multivoradales; family Multivoraceae; genus Multivorans. Next base: position 2,487,611 of record OZ220742.1, read on the forward strand.
TCGGCGACGTCGGTTAGGCTCGCAAGAGAGCCGTCATTCCGGTAGATGCTGAGCGTGCGGGCCGATGCTGGGTCGCTCCTGTACGTGTCCTGGTCGGCGTGAATCTGAGCGCTGTAGTCAAAGACGCAGTCTCTAACTAGGCGCAGGTCGACCGAGATTCGCCGAATGTAGCCGTCCCAGTCGCTATCCTCCGGGCGCCGGAGGTGGACGAGACTGATGTCCTTACTGTTGGCGTAGGTGATGGCCGGGTCAGTGAATCCCAGAGGGGATACGACTACTCCCTTCTGAATGCCGGTGTCGTCAAGGACTGCCCACATTTGCGCGACGTGGTTTCGTCCGACCCTCCGATTCCAGTACTTGCAGTCTATGGCGGTTCGGTAGGGTTGCTCGCCCTCTCTGTGTGACGTGAGAACGTCGATCTGATACGGAGTACCGGAGGCTCCTTGGACTCGACAGGTCGACCCCCAACACTCTACTGTCACTCCGTCGGCCTTACCGAGTTCCTCGTAGATGTTCTTCGTGAGCTCTTCGTAAGATTGCCAGTCCATTCCTCATCCGTGTGGTTGCGGGTTCGCACGATCTAGCCTGGGAGCCCGCAGCGTTCTCCCTTAGGGCCATGTGACGTCGGGCACAGCGAGTGTAGTTTCCGGGAGAGGTGGTCACCGAGTGGTACACCGTTTGACGAGAAGCGACCGCGAAGTGTGCGGCCGGTTTCGTGGTCCCCGAGGCCAAACCTACGGAACCACATCCCCCCAGTTGGGCGTGGCTGCGGCTTCGCCTTCGCCTGCCGCCCATTCGATCGTGTCGCCAACCCAGGCCTGGAACATCTCGTGGTCCCAGACGTCCTCGCGGTGGCCCATCGCGTTGTAAAGAACGCGGCCGGAACCGAGTTCGCGGCACCAGACGATGGGGTACGGGGCGATGTCGTAGACCTCCTGTTTGGCCCGTTCTTCGCCCGGGTCCATCAGCGCCAGGATGTGGAGCTTGTCTTCGGCGACGTTCTTGAACAGGTACCACTCGTCCATGATCTTCCAGCCGTCTTCGACGGACTTCATCGTCGGGTGGCCGGCGTCGGCGACGCGGACGATCCCCGGGAACTGGGCGCCGTGGTGGGTGAACTCGCCGCCGACCATGCCGACGTAGGGGGTGACCTCGTCGTTCTCGCCATGGAAGGTGTCGGTCGCGGGATGGAAGCCGACGAAGCCACCGCCGGCTTCGATCCAGGCGATCAGGTCGGAGACGCCGTCGGCGCTCATCGGCGAATTGCCGTCGCCGCGGAACCAGCCCTCGCCGGTGCCGCCGCGCTGGGTCAGGTCGCCGGTCGTGTAGAAGATGACGACGTCGAAGTTGGCGAGCTGCGCCGCGTTGATCAGGCCTGCGTCCTTGGTGGACGTGATCTCGAAGTCGCGCTCGGCCGCCAGCTCGGCCAGCACGGTGTCGACGTGGCTGGGATGGCCGTCGGTGCGCTTGATCGCGGAGTGCTCGAAGCCGGAGGACTTGCTCAGGAAGAGGACGCGGACGGGGTCGTCGGCTTCGGATTCGGAGGCGAGGGTGGGCGTGGCCGCGAGGAGGAACAACGCGAGGGCGAGGAGCAGGGGGCGAATGCGACTTTGAGCGTGGATCATGCGGGGGAAGTTACCACCGCGCAGGCTCGCCGCTTCGCGGCATCGCGCCTGATGCGGGTCAGAAGACCCGCGCACCCGGTTTTCTCAACTGAACTTGGAGATGACCTCCTCGCCGAACTGGGCGAGCTTGTCGGGCGGCATCGGCGGGAAGATGACGCGCGAGACGCCGAGTTCGGCCATGCGCGCCACGTGATCGGGCGGTCCGCCGTTGGCGGTGATCTCGATCGCGTCCGCGTCGCGGCCCGCCGCCTCGGCGCTTTCGCGCATGACCCCCAGCAGCTGCTTCAGCCTGTCGACGTCGCCGAGAGCGGGGAAGAAGCCGTCGCCCAGTTCGCCGGCGCGGCGGGCGGCGCGGTCGGAGTGGCCGCCGACGACGATCGGCACGGAGCCCTGGACGGGCTGCGGCCGGCTGTAGCAGTCGGAGAAGGAGACGAACTCGCCCTCGTGGCTCGGGCAGTCCTCGGTCCACAGCGCCCGGAAGGCGCGAATGTAGTCGTCCAGGCGGCGTCCGCGGCCGGCGAAGGGCACGCCGAGAGCGTTGAACTCCTCCTCGAGCCAGCCGACGCCGACGCCCAGAACGGCCCGCCCGCCGGAGAGCTTGTCGAGCGTGGCGACGGCCTTGGCGGTGACCAGGGGATTGCGCTGCGGGACGATCAGGATGCCGGTCGCGAGCTTGATGCTTCTGGTCGCCGCGGCCACGTAGGATAGCCAGACGAGCGGGTCGGGGATGTCGAAGTCCTCGCGCCCGCCCGGCATCTTGCCGCTCTCGTCGTAGGGGTAGGGGGAGGCGTAGCCGCGCGGGACGACGACGTGCTCCACGGTCCATAGCGAGTCGAAACCGGCGGCTTCGGCTGCCTGAGCCAGACCCGCTGCGGGCGGGCCGTCGACGAACGGGCCGGTGTTGGCGAACATGATGCCGAACTTCATCTCTTCTCCTTGTGCTGCCGGCCCCATCTCCCGGGCCACGGGCGCGCGGGACTGTAGCAGCGTTCCGTGAGCATGAGACGAGCTCTCGACGCGGTTGCGCGATGGACGATCCGCTCTCCGTGGAGCGCGATCGCCTGCGCCGTCGTGCCGGCGCTCGCCCTGGCGGCGTTGCTGCCGGCGACGACGGTCGACCTCACCTTCACGGGGGTGATGAACCGGGCCAACGAGCACGTCGGCCGCTACTTCGAGATGTCGGAGCAGTACGAGCTCGGCGGTCTGCTCCTGGTGCTGCTCGAGGGCGAGGACGCGCGACTCGACGAGGCCGTCGACCGCACGATCGAGGCCGCGTCGGCGCTGACGTCGGTCGCCGCCGCCCGGCGACCGTTGCCGATCGAGTGGTTCGCGGAGCAGGCGCCGTGGCTCGTCGAGCGGCCTCTGTTCGACCGTTGGATCGCCCTCGCCGAACAACCGGAAGACGCGGAGAACGCCGCGGAGTTCCTGGCCTCCGCGCTGGTGCTGCGCGCTTCCGTGGCCGGCGTGCCCGGCGCCCGCCTGGTCGAGATCAAGATGGCGAAGGACCCGCTGGCGGAAGAGGTGGGCGAGAGCCCGTTCTTCGAGATCGAAGCGGCAATCGAAAGCGCCCTGGCCGGTTCCGGGGTGACAGCAGGCTTCTCGGGCCTGCCGGCGCTGTCGGCGGGCGACCAGGAGCAGACGTTGGGTGCGATCAAGCGCCTGACGCCGATCAGCCTCGTGCTCGTCCTGCTTCTCTTCCGGTTCGTCGAGAAGCGACCGGGCGGCATGCTGTCGGTGGCCGCGGTCCTGATCCTCGCGATCGGCGCCGCCCTGGGCGCCGTCGGCCTCCTGACCGGAAAGCTGACGGTGATGGAGACGTTCTTCGGCGTCACCGTCTTCGGTCTCGGCATCGACTTCGCCGTCCACCTGTTCGTACGCCAGCGGGAGGAGTTGGCAAACGGCCGTCCGTTCGAGGAAGCGCTGCGCAGGACGATCAGGGGCGCCGGCCGCGGCGTCGTCGCCGGGGGCATCACAACGGCGGGGGCGTTCCTCATCGCGGCGACCGCGCCGGATCCAGTGGCGCTTCATCTCGGCCTGTCGGGCGGGCTGGGGCTGCTCTTCTGCCTGCCGCTGACGCTGCTCATCCTGCCTTCCGTGTGGGTGCTACGCCAGCGACGGCACCGCCGTCGTGTCGAGACGGCGGCCGAATCCCCGGCCGGACGCGCGACGCCGGTCCGCGTTCCCGGCCTCCCGTCCGTGGTGCGGTGGTCGACTGAGCGGCCCGTGCCATGTCTTCTGGTGAGCAGCGTCCTGGTGGTGGCTGCTCTCGCTGGTCTGCCGCGGCTGCAGGTCGAGACGCGGCTGGAGCGGATCATGAATCGCGGTGTACCGGCCATCGCGATGGTCGACCGGATTCAGGAAGTTCTCGGCACGAACGGTGCGCCATGGATCCTGGCGGCGGAGAGTCTCGAGCAGGCTCGGGAGTTCGCGGGCCGGCTGGACGGTCATCCGCTGTTCAGCGAGACGATCAGCCTCGGCACGATCCTGCCGGACGATCTGGCGGAGCGGGCCGCCGCGCTGCGCCGCGTGTTCGGCCCCGAAGGCGGAGCGGTCGGCGCGGCCCCGGGAATGGCCGATCCCCGGGCCCTGGCGGTGGGTGCTCTCCGTCGGGCCGCGGCGGCCGGTCCGCCCGACATCGACTCGCTGCCGCCCGCCCTGCGTGACAAGTTCATCGCTCCGACCGGCGAGTTTCTCGTCTACGCCTACGCCGCGGACTCGAAGGCGGACGGCGCCCTGGCCCGGCGTCAGCGCGAAGTCGTGCAGTCGATCGATCCCGGCGCCAGCGGGCTGCTCGCGGTGGTGGAAGGGATGATGATCGGCGACCGGCCGTGGATCCCCTGGATCGCCCTTTCGATCCTGGGATTCGTGCTGATCGTCCTCTGCGTCGACTTCCGCCGGCCCGCCTCGGTCCTCCTGGCGGTGCTGCCGGTGCTGGCCGCGGTGCCGTTCACCCTGGGCGTTCTGTGCTGGGTCGGCATCCCCTTCAACGTGATGACCTGGCTCGTGCTGCCGCTGATCTTCGGCCTCGGCATCGACGACGGCATCCACGTCGTCCACCGGTTCCTCGACGATCCGGCTCAACCGATTCGAATGGCGGCCCTGTCGGTGGGCAGGGCGATCGCGATGACGACCCTGACCACGACGGCGAGTTTCTCGATCCTGCTGTTCACCGACCACCCGGGCCTGGAGACGATGGCGGCGGTCATGCTGATCGGCCTGCCGGCTTGCCTGCTGGCGTCGGTGACCGTGCTGCCGGCGGCGGCGGTTCTGCTGCTCGGTAGGCGTTAGCCTCGGGTCGCCATGCCTGAACCCATCGCGCTCTGCTTCAGTGGCGGCAAGGACAGTTGCCTGGCGCTTCAGCGGCTCCGCGCCGAGGGGCGCTTCGAGGTCGTGCAGCTGGTCACCACCGTGACCGACGCCTTCGACCGGGTCAGCATGCACGGCGTTCGCCGTTCGTTGTTGCGGGAGCAGGCGGACGCGATCGGCCTTCCGCTGACCGAGGTCGTCGTGCCGCCCGAGCCGTCGAACGTGGTCTACGAGCGGGAGATGGGCAAGGCGTTCGCGAAGGTCCGCGAACAGGGAATCGGCCGGGTCGGCTTCGGTGACCTGTTCCTCGAGGATCTCCGCGACTACCGCGTCCGCCAGCTCGCGGAAGCGGGTCTCGAGTGCGAGTTCCCGATCTGGCACACGCCCACGGACGAGCTGGCGAGGGCGTTCATCGGTGACGGCTTTCGGGCCGTGACCGTCTGCGTGGACCCCGCCGTGTTGCCTGTCTCCTTCGCGGGGCGGCCCTTCGACGATGCCTTCCTCGCCGATCTTCCGGCCGGCGTCGACCCGTGCGGCGAGAACGGTGAGTTTCACACCTTCGTGTTCGACGGTCCGATCTTCGACCGGCCAATCGCTGTCGATCTGGGTGAGGTAACGGAGCGGGACGGGTTCGGCTTCTGCGATCTGCTGCCCGCGCATCGCGCGGGCTTGGCGCGGACGATTCCGGGATGAGCGAACCCCGCATCGTTTCGCTGATCGCCAGCGCCACGGAAATCGTGTGCGCCCTCGGCTTCGAGGACCGGATGGTGGGGCGGTCGCACGAATGCGACTTTCCGCCGTCGGTGGAAGGGCTACCGGTGTGTTCGTCGTCGAAAGTCGACGTTGACGGATCGAGCCGCGCGATCGACGACCAGGTGCGCGCCATCGTCGCGGACGCGCTCTCCGTCTACCGGGTCGACGCGGGCCTCCTCGAGGATCTCGGGCCGACCGTGATCGTGACCCAGACCCAGTGCGAGGTTTGCGCGGTCAGCCTGAAGGACGTCGAGCAGGCGGTTTGCGAGCTCGTGTCGTCCGAGCCCCGGATCGTTTCGCTCGAACCAATGGACCTCGGCGACGTGTACAGCGACATTCACTCCGTGGCCTCGGCGCTCGGCCGTCCGGAGCGGGCGGAGCGACTGAACGCCGGGTTGACGGCGCGCCTCGACGCGATCCGCGAGCGCTCCGGCGGACTCGCGGAGCGGCCCGTGATCGCCTGCATCGAGTGGATCGATCCCTTGATGCACGCGGAGAACTGGGTGCCGGAACTCGTCGAGATCGCCGGAGGCCAGGTGATGTTCGGCGAGGCGGGGAGGCATTCCGGCTACTTCGAGTTCGAGCGGATGGTCGAGGCCGACCCCGACGTGATCGCGGTCATGCCATGCGGCTTCGACATTCCCCGGACCGCGGTCGAGATGCCGCCGCTGGCCGCCCAGCCCGGCTGGTCCGAGCTCTCCGCGGTGAAGAACGGCCGCGTTTTCCTGACCGACGGCAACCAGTACTTCAACCGGCCGGGCCCGCGGGTCGTCGAGTCGGCGGAGATCCTGGCCGAGTTGCTGCACCCGGAGATCTTCGACTTCGGGCACCGCGGATCCGGCTGGACGGAGTGGGTTGACCTCTAGAAGGTATGTAGACGCGGTCGGTTTCTGGTGCGTCCTGGGATACACCGCCCTGGCGTTCCTGGCGCGGCAAACCGGCGAGCCCGACCTGCGGGCGTTCTTCGTTCTTGCCGCGTGGACTGGTCTGCCGGTCTTCGGCCTTTTCCTTCACTTTCGGAGGGCCGGGGAGCCGTTTCCCGTCTCTCGGCTGCTGTTCTGGGCCATCGCCTTTCGCCTCATCGGGTTCGTTGGCGGTCCGTTCTACGAGGACGACTTCTACCGCTACCTGTGGGACGGATTCCGGTTCGCCACCGCCGGGACGCCATACGGCGCGGCGCCGGAGGCATTCTTCGTCGACCCGGCGGTGCCCGCGCTGTTCCAGGGCGTCCTGGACGGTGTCAACTACCCGGAGTTGCCAACGATCTATGCTCCGGTCACGCAGTTCGTGTTCCTTGTCGCGTACTGGATCAAGCCGGCGAGCGTCGCCGTGCTGCAGGCGATCCTGATCGCCGTCGATCTGGTCGTTGTCGTCCTTCTGCTCCGTCTGGCGCCCGCTCGCAACGTGCTCCTCTACGCCTGGTGCCCGCTGGTGGTCAAGGAGATCGCCTTCACCGCGCACCCGGACGGCGTCGGCGTCTGCCTGCTGCTGGCTGGCATCGTGCTCGCCCGGGAGCGCCGGTTCCGGATGGCGGCCGCGCTTCTCGGGTTGGCCGTAGCGGCCAAGACGTTCGCCCTGGTACTGGCGCCGCTCGTCCTGCTGCGCGCCCGGCTCCGGCATTGGCTTCTCTTCGTGGCCACGGCGGCTGCGGCCTACCTGCCGTTCGCCGTCATGGGCGGCACCGATCTCGTCTCGCTCCTGACCTTCGCGCGGGACTGGGAGTTCAACTCGGCCGTGTTCGGGCTGCTCGGGACCTTCGTGCCGCCGTCCGGGGCGAGGGTTGCCGCGGCGCTGCTGTTCGCCGCCTTCTGGCTCTTCTACTCTCTTCGTCACGTCCGCGGCGTCGAACGCGGAATCCCCCGCGGCGACTGGCTGTTCGGAGTTCTGCTGGTGCTGTCGCCGGTGATCAACCCCTGGTACCTGCTCTGGCTGCTGCCATTCGCTGTAGTCTTTCCGAGCGTCTGGGCATGGACGGCATCCGTAGCGATCCTGCTCAGTTACATCACCGGGCTCAATCTGCCCGACTACACGTTGCAACCATACGAACAGCCGCTCTGGGTCCGGGGACTGGAGTTCGGCTTGATCGGTCTGGCGCTGGCTGCCGACGTCGCGCTGCGGCGGCGGGGAGAGATACGAAGGGAAGAACCATGACGAATCGCAACCTGACAATCCTCGCGGCGGTGATGGCGGTCTCGCTGGCCTGTGGAGCTCCGGAGTCGAAGGAGATCGCGGGATGGGACGTCAGTGACGAAACGAGTAGCGAGACGCTCGATCACGGCCCCTGGCAGGAGATCCTCGACGCCTACGTCGGCACCGACGACATGGGCGTCAACCTGTTCGACTACGCGGCGATCTCGGCCAGTGCCGCCGACACTGGGAAGCTGGCCGGCTATCTGGAGTACCTTCAGGGCCTCGATCCGCTGACCTACTCGCGAGCCGAACAGATGGCGTACTGGATCAACCTCTACAACGCCCTGACGGTCCATGTCGTGCTCTCGGAGTACCCCGTGGATTCGATCAAGGAGATTCACGAGGGCGTCGTTCCGAACACCGGTCCCTGGCAGGACCCGCACGCGCAGGTGAACGGCCGGGACCTGAGCCTGGACGACATCGAGCACGGCATCCTGAGGCCCCTGTGGCGGGACAAACGGATCCACTACGCGGTGAATTGCGCCGCGTACGGCTGTCCCCACCTGCTGGCCACGGCGTTCACCGCCGCCAACACGGAGGAGCTGCTCGAGCAGGGTGCGCACGACTACGTGAACAACCCGCGCGGCGTCGACTTCGTGGACGAGGACTTCATCGTCATCTCGAGCATCTACCAGTGGTACACCGAGGACTTCGGCAACACCGAGGAGTCGGTTGTCGCCCACCTCGTCGACTACGCGGACGAGGACCTCGCGGCGCGCCTCGAGGGGTTCGAGGGTTCGATCGACTACGAGTACGACTGGAGCCTGAACGCGCCCTAGGCGACGGGCGCTCGGGTCAGAACCCGCCGCCGCCGAAGGTGAAGCCGACGCTGAGGCCGATGACCTCGGAGTTCGGTGTGTTGCGGCCGTCGATGACGTCGCCATAGGTCAGCGCCAGGCTCGCGCTGCCCGTGAGGCCGATGTTCACCGTGCCGTACAGGAGGTTGATGTCTTCCTGCAGCTCCGGGAAGCGGGCCGGGGAGAATGGCGGAACGCCGATGTCCAGCCCCGAGCCGCCGTCGGTCATCCGGTAGCCGACGCTGAGGCCGACCCGGTCTCCGACCAGAAGGCCGGCCGAGAGATTCAGGATGATGTCCTCCGGAATGTCGTCGGTGCGGTAGCGGTAGCCGACTTCGGCGGAGAGGACGCCCCGCTCACCGACGTACTTGCCGACGAGCAGCGAGACTTCGGCGCCGTTGCCGCCGTCGCCGAGGGAGTTGATGTAGCCGGTGTCATAGTCGCCCGCGAGGATGGCGCCGAACCGCAGCGCCATGCTGGGGCCCGAAGTCACGACCTCGTCCCGGAACCGCCAGGTCAGGCCGGCTCGCGCGTCCTGGAGCCCGCTCAGGTCGTCCTTGGTCGGATGCTTGGGGCCGCCTCCGGGGTACTGGCTGTCCGACGTGCCGACCTGGAAGTCGAGCGCGAGGGCGTCGGATATGCCGTACGTCCCGTTGACCCAGATGGTGTCCAGGCCGAGCGTGCCGGCGAGCTGGATGGTCGTCGAGTCGGCGCCGGCCATGCTTCGCCACCGCTCGGAGCGCTCGTAGTCGGTCGCCTCCTGGGAGACATAGGAGAACGTAACCGTGCCCGATCCGGGTGCCGGCAGCCAGGGGGAGCCTTCGGCGACCAGCGGTGCGGTGGTCGCGGCCAGGAGCGGCACCGCGGCCGCGAGCGCAGGGATCCTGTTCTTCATTCCTGTTCGGTCCTTTCGTTCCGGGCTACAGCTTGTAGCGGCGGGTCAGGTAGAAATGAACGAGTTCCTGCTCGTCCGGTGCTTCCGCGCACGCGGCTTCGCCGGCGCCGGGGCAGAGCACGTTGATGTGCTCGTCGTCGGCCGTGCCCGGCTTATCGGACTCGTCGCGAGCCTCCAGGCTGTTCTTCAGGCTCAGGGCGCGGTCCCGGTCGAGGTCGCGCTTCTGCAGGGGACAGGAGGGACACACGAGCTTCTGGAACGTGAGCGCCTTGCCCATCGTGTAGGCGTCCCGCGGGTTGATGCCCTTGCCGGCGGCGATCGTGCCGGATGCGTACGCCGAAGCGTGCAGCAGGGCGCCGGTCAGCACGAGCGTCAGCGCGCTGATGGTGCGTTTCATCGGGTTGGAACCTCCCTTGGTTTACTGCGCGACTCCCGAGCGGCCACGCAGGTTGGCGGGCGCAGGGTAGCACGCGGGGATCGTCATTGACGCGGTGTTTCGCGGTGGGTACCGGGCAGTTGCAAACCGCGCTGTGCGACAATCGCCGCCCCCACGCGGCAAGGACGAATGACACGCTGAGGAGTGCAGGCATGATCCAGACGGGCGAGTTCAGGGGCTTCGAAGTATCCACCGAGGATCCGGGGATCCTGGTCATCACGTTCAACCGGCCGGACCGTCTCAACGGCATGGACGCGCCGATGAAGCGGGACCTGCTGGAGACGCTCACCCAGGCCGCGATGGAGGACTCGGTGCGGGTCGTCCTGTTTGCCGGTAGCGGCAGGGCCTTCTCGGCCGGCGACGACATCAGCGGCCAGGACAAGGGTCGGCGCGGCGAGGCGCTGGTGCCGGACATTCACCGCGGCCATGACAACGTGCTCGGCACGATCAACGGCCTGCGCAAGATCTCCCAGCCCATCAACACCGCGATCCGCGGCATGGACAAGCTGACGATCGCGGCGATGAACGGCGTCGCGGTCCAGACCGGCTTCTCGCTCGCGCTCAGTTGCGACTTCCGGGTCGCCTCGAGCGCGGCGCGCATGGGCAGCGGCACGCTCCGCTTCGGGCTTCTGCCGGACGAGGGCGGCCACTACCTGCTGCTGCAGATGATGGGCTTGCCGAAGACGATGGACTTCCTGATGCGCAGCAGGCTCGTCGGCGCGGCGGAGGCGCTCGAACTCGGGCTCGTCCACGAGGTCGTGGAGCCCGACGAGCTGATGCCGCGCGCCATGGATCTCGCTCAGGAGCTCGCCAACGGACCACAGGTGGCGATGCGGCTGCTCAAGCGCAGCCTCTACAACGCCGCCGACCAGACCTGGGAGCAGTCGCTCGAGGACATCGCGGCTCGGACCCCGATGGGCGACCATCACCCGGACTCCCGCGAGGGTGTCGCGGCGTTCCGCGAGAAGCGGAAGCCGTCCTTCAACGCCTGGCTGGAGGAGTGACCGACCGACCGGACGGTAGGTGATAATCTCCCGCAACCAGATTGGACTCGACCCACAGCAACCATCCAAGCCAGGGAGCCTTTCCATGACTGACGCCGTCATCGTTTCCACCGCCCGCACGCCGATCGGCAAGGCCTATCGGGGCGCCTTCAACAACCTCGAATCGCCGACGATGGGCGCGGCGGCGATCGAAGCGGCGATCGAACGCGCCGGAGTCGAGAAGGGCGAGGTCGACGACGTCGTCATGGGCTGCGCCATGCAGCAGGGTACGCAGGGCTTCAACGTCGCCCGCCAGTGCGCGATCCGGGCCGGCCTGCCGGTCGAGGTGTCGGGGATGACGATGGACCGGCAGTGCTCGTCCGGCCTGATGTCGATCGCCACCGCCGCCAAGCAGGTCGTCGTCGACGGGGCGCCGGTCGTGGTCGCCGGCGGTATCGACTCGATCAGCCTGGTGCAGAACGACAAGATGAATGGCTTCCGCGCGCCCGATCCGTGGATCCGGGACAACAAGCCGGATCTCCACATGCCGATGATCGACACCGCCGAGGTGGTCGCGAAGCGTTACAACGTCACTCGCGAGCAGCAGGACGAGTACGGCCTGCAGAGCCAGCAGCGGACCGCGGCCGGCCAGGAGGCGGGCGCCTTCGATGACGAGATCATCACGATGAACGCGACGAAGATGATCCTCGACCGGGCAACCGGGGACATCAGCTTCGGCGAGGTCGAGCTGAGCCAGGATGAGGGAAACCGGCCGAGCACGACGATCGAGGGTCTCTCCGGACTCAAGCCGGTACGTGAAAACGGCACGATCACCGCCGGCAACGCGAGCCAGCTCTCCGACGGCGCATCGGCCTGCGTGGTGATGGACTCGAAGCTGGCCGAACAGCGCGGCCTCGAGCCGCTGGGCATCTACAAGGGCATGGCGGTCGCCGGCTGCGAGCCGGACGAGATGGGCATCGGTCCCGTCTTCGCCGTCCCCAAGCTGCTCGAGCGCCAGGGCCTGACGATAGACGACATCGACCTCTGGGAGCTGAACGAGGCGTTCGCGGTCCAGGTCATCTACTGCCGCGACCGGCTGGGCATCCCGAACGACAAGCTGAACGTGAACGGCGGCGCGATCTCGATCGGCCACCCGTACGGCATGAGCGGCGCGCGCATGGTCGGCCACGCCCTGATCGAGGGCAAGCGCCGGGGCGCGAAGAACGTGGTCGTCACGATGTGCATCGGCGGCGGCATGGGCGCCGCGGGGCTGTTCGAGGTGGCGTGAGGCTCGGCTGCGGCTGGCGGAGTGATGTCGGGCGGCGGCGCCGTTTCGCCGTCGCCGCCCTGGTCGCCCTGGTCGCGGCCGCCGCTCCGGCCGCCGCGCGGACCGAGTTCCACTTCCAGTTCGGCGAGTTGCTGAACCCGTTCTCGGCTCAGGAGGAAGAGAGCTTCGTCCTCACGCTGCAGCAGGCGACGCAGTGGAAGTACGGCGACAGCTTCTTCTTCATCGACTACCTCGACGACAGGGGCCGGGACGGCTTCAACGAGCGGGACTTCTACGGTGAGTGGTACCCGACGCTGAGCCTTGGCAAGATGACCGGGAAGGAAGTCGGCGGCGGCCCGCTCGTGGACATCGGCTTCATCGCCGGCCTGAATGCCGCGGGTGACGCGAAGGTCGTCAAGTACCTGCCCGGCCTGCGCCTGGCCTGGAAGGCGCCCGGGTTCATCTTCCTGAACACGGACTTGATGCTGTACCTCGACGGCAGCAGCGGCGTCGGCGCCGGCGGCGCGCCGCGAACGGATGACAGCTACTGCTTCGACGTGAACTGGCTGTACCTGTTCGATGTCGGCGAGCAGAGCTTCCAGATCACCGGCCACGCCGAGTACATCGGCGCGGTGACGAACGAGTTCGGCGTCGAATACGGCGGCACGATCCTGGCCCAGCCTCAGTTCCGCTGGGACGCGGGCAAGGCGTTCGGCGGCGAGGCCGGCAAGCTGTTCGCGGGGATCGAGTACCAGTACTGGAGCAACAAGCTCGGCACCGAGGAAGACGAAAGCGCCGTCCAGTTGCTGCTGGCCTGGCAGTTGTAGGCGACGCTACGTCGGCTCCCAGGTGAAGACGTCGGTCGTCCGGTCGAGGTCGAAGAACGATCCGGCGAGGGCCGGCATGCCGCGCTCCGCGATCGACTCCGGCGTCCAGCCGTCGCTGTTGTGGACGGAGCGGATCGGCCGTGGCTGGCTCATCAGGAAGATCTCGTTCTTGCGCACCGCGAAGATCTGGCCGCTGACCTCCTTCGCCCCGTCGCCCAGCAGGTAGACCGCGAGCGGCGCGACCAGCGCGGGCGTCATCTCCTTCATCTTCGCGACACGCGCGGCCTGCGCCGGATCGGCGGTCGGGATCGTGCCGATCAGCCGCGACCAGGCGAAGGGGGCGATGCAGTTCGAGCGGACCTCGAAGCGCTGCATGTCGAGCGCGAGGGACTTGGAGAGTCCGACGATGCCGAGCTTGGCGGCGGCGTAGTTCGCCTGACCGAAGTTGCCGATCAGCCCGGACGTCGACGTCATGTGAACGAAGGCGCCGCCGATCTGCTTGCGGTAGTGGGGCGCGGCGGCCCGGGCCATGTTGAAGCTGCCCTTGAGGTGCACGGCGATCACCGCGTCCCAGTCGCTCTCGTCCATCTTGTGGAAGATGACGTCGCGCAGGATGCCGGCGTTGTTGACGACGCCGTCGATCTGGCCGAACTCGTCGAGCGCCTGCTCGACCATACGATTCGCGCCGTCGAAGTCGGCGACGCTCTCGTAGTTCGCGGCAGCACGTCCTCCCGCCGCGGCGATCTCGTCGACGACGCTCTGCGCGGGCGTCCGGTCGGCACCGTCGCCGCGTTCGGAACCGCCGAGGTCGTTGACGATCACGGCTGCGCCGTGGGAAGCGGCGAGGAGGGCGATGTCGCGGCCGATGCCGCGGCCGGCGCCGGTGACGACGATCACCTTCTCGTGCAACATGCGAGTGTTCATTTCAGGTGCCTCCAGTCTCAGGCCGCGGCGATGGCGGCGATGGTTCGGCAGCCGTCGAGGTACTCCTGTACGTCGACGTACTCGTCCACGGTGTGGGGGTTGTGCTGTCCCGCGCCCAGGGTCACCGTGGGCAGACCCTTGGCGTTCAGGTAGTTCGCGTCGAGTCCGCCGTTGGCGACGAGGTACTCGGCCTCCACGCCGAGAACCGCCTGGACCCGTTCCGCGGCGAGTTGCACCGGCGGTGAGTCCTTCGGCATCTCGAACGCCTCGTAGTCGGTTTCGGCACGGAATTCGACGCGGCCGCACTGGCCGTCGGAACTCGTGACGCTGCGGGCGGCCTGCTCGAAGGCGTCGCGGTAGGCGGCCGTGATCCGCGCCAGGAACGCCTTGTCGTGGCTGCGCGATTCGCCGGAGACGAAGACGTGGTCGGTGACCTGGTTGCTCGCCTCGCCGCCGGCCATCCGGCCGATGTTCGAGGTGCCGCTGCCGGCCGGAAGCTCGATCTTGCCGAAGAAGCCCTGGGCTGCCACGTCGGCCACCGCGCGCGAAGCGATCAGTGCCGCGGAGATCCCGTGCTCGGGATGAACCCCCGCGTGCGAGGACTTGCCTTGGATGTCGACCTGCCAGCGGTCGGCGCCGGTGGCGCCGATGATCAGCACGTGCGGTGCGCCGGAGTCGATGTTGAAGCCGAGTTCGGGACGGCCGAGTCGCTCGAGCTCCACGGTCCGCGCGCCCCACAGGCCGACTTCCTCGCCGACCGTCATCAGGACCGTGATCGGCGGCCGGGGCAGGTCCTGAGCGAGCAGGGTCTCGACCATCGTCACGAGGGCGCCGATCGAGGTTCGGTTGTCGCCGCCGAGCGCCGTGTCCCCCTCCGCCTCGATCCGCCCGTTCCGGCGTACCGGCACCGCGCCGCGGCAGAGCGGCACGGTGTCCATGTGGCCCATGAACAGCCGCCGCGGTCCGGGCCGCGTGCCGGGCAGGTCGACGATCAGGTTGCCGACCTCGTAGTCGCCGGGGATCCGCTCGTTCGCGTCGTCGTGTCCGATCCAGGAGGGCTCGCAGCCCGCGGCGAGCAGCTTCTCGCGGACCGCGGTCGCGACCTTTCCCTCGCGGCCGCTCAGGCCCTCGATGGCCAGCAGGTCCATCAGGTGGTCCAGGGCTCGGGCTTCGTCGATCCGGGTCGGGGTCATGGGCGGTCTCGGGTCGGTTGGGGGTAAGCGGAAGTTGGCGATCCTACTGTCTTGATGCGGTCCCTTACACTCGCGCCATGCCGAGAACAGGTCGTCTTGCTCTCCTGCCGCTCACGGTCCTGGCTGCATGCGCTCAGGGACCTCCAGAGTCTTCGCCGTCAGACCGTCCCCCCAACTTCGTCGTCGTCTTCGCCGACGACCTGGGCTGGGGCGATCTGGGCAGCTACGGCGCGCCGGTGATCCGGACGCCGCACCTGGACCGGATGGCGGCCCAAGGCCAGCGCTGGACGAACTTCTACGTCACCGCCTCGGTCTGCTCGCCGAGCCGGGCCGGCCTGCTGACCGGACGGTTGCCGGTGCGCAACGGGCTCTACGGCGACGAGGTGCGGGTCCTGTTCCCGGACTTCGTCGGCGGGATCCAGGACGACGAGATCACGATCGCCGAGGCGCTCCGTGACCTCGGCTACGCGACGGGCATGTTCGGCAAGTGGCATCTGGGCGACGGCCCCGAGTACCTGCCGACCCGCCACGGCTTCGACTACTGGTTCGGCATTCCCTACTCGAACGACATGATGTCGACCCTCCCTCGCGAAGAGCGACGCGCCGCCTTCCTGGATCCGAAGATCGAGTACTGGGACGTGCCCCTCATCCGCTCGGAGCGCGGCGAAACCGGCGAGATCGTCACGGAGACCCTGGAGCAGCCCGCGGACCAGACGACGATCACGAAGCGCTACGCCGAGGAGGCGGTGGACTTCATCCGCGCGCACCGGGACGAGCCCTTCCTCGTCTACGTGCCGCACAGCATGCCCCACGTGCCGCTGTTCCGGGCACCCGAGTTCGAGGGGCACAGCGAGGCCGGGCTCTACGGCGACGTGATCGAGGAGATCGACTGGAGCGTGGGCCGGATCCTCGACACGCTCGAAGAGGAGGGGATCGCGGAGAACACGGTGGTTTTCTTCAGCAGCGACAACGGCCCGTGGACCGCGTTCCGCACGCAGGGCGGTCTGGCGGGTCCGCTTCGCGAAGGCAAGGGGATGACCTGGGACGGGGGCATGCGGGTACCCGGGCTGTTCTGGTGGCCCGGGACGATCGCCCCCGACGTGGTCACGAACGCGATCGGGTCGGCGAGCGACCTGTTCGCCACCTTCCTCGGCCTGGCCGGCGGCGCCGTGCCGGATGATCGGCCGATGGACAGCCTCGATCTCTCCCCGGTGCTTCGCGGTGACGGGGACGGGCCACGCGACGAGTTGCCGTTCTACCGCGGCAGCGAGCTCTACGCCTACCGGGTGGGGAACTTCAAGGCGCACTTCATCACCCGTGGCGCGTACGGTCTGGCGGGCGAGCGGACGGAACACGATCCACCGCTGCTCTACGACCTGGCGCTCGATCCCGGCGAGCAATGGGACGTCGCGGCCGACCGGCCGGATGTCCTTGCTGACGTCACATCGCGCGCTATGCAACACCGGGCCGGCGTCACCGTGGCGCCGTCGCAGTTCGATCTCCGCACCGGCGGACAGTAGCCACGGTCAGCGGTCGGCGTCGTCCCGACTTCTTTCTTCGTCTTCCGTCGTCTGCCTAAGACCGGTGGCGAGTCTCCTCAGTCGTTCGACGCGCCGCTGCCAGAGCAGGGCTTCGCGTGCAACTTCCCTGGCGGCCCGCATGCTGCGGAGCCACCAGCCGAAGATGGCGCCGACCAGTCCCGCGGCGACCACCCAGATCCAGATCTCGAACAGGACGTAGAGCATGCGGCTCCTGCTTCAGGGGCGGTGAAGAACGCGGAACTCGATCCCTCGACCGCCGCCGTCGCCGTCTTCGTCGGGCGGGCTGTCGCTGCCGTAGCCGAAGGCCAGCAGGCGGTCGGGATGGACGCTCGCGGACAGGACTTCGCGGATGGACTCGGCCTGCGCCATGCTCAGCCGCCGGTCGTCTTCGGGGTCGGCGCCGACATCGGTGCGGACGAGGATCTCGACCCGGGTGTCCGAGAACGCGTCCAGCAGTTCACCGATGCCGGCGATGGCGGTCCGCGCGTCGTCGGTGAGCGCATCCGTACGGCCCTGGAATGCGATCGGCTGCTCGCGCAGCAGGCGGCGGATCCGGTTCTGGGCGACCCTGTTGACCGCGACGGGAGCGACGACCATCTCATTGGTAATCGTCCAGCCGGTTTCGGCCGCCGCGGCAATCGCGACGACGTCGAACTCCAGGCGGTCGCGCATGGCCTCGCTCGACGCGTGGCCGATCAGGGTCAGCGTCCCGTCCTGCAGCCTCAGGCCGGGTCCACCGTGCACCTGCCGCAGGATTTGAATCAGCCTGGGGAGAGTCGGGATCCAGTGCGGCTCGGTCACGGAAGCGTCGACTTCCGTTTCGTCGATCACGTTGCCCTGACCCACGATCGCGGCCGCCGCATCGAACAGCTCCTGGCGACTTTCGGGAGTCGGAAGGCGTCCAGCCAGCAGCCAGATGTCGCCGTCGGGGCCGAGCTCGAAGCTGGGCTCGCCGGCCATCACCAGGCGATTGTCGACGCTTCGCACGCCCGGTTCGACCGCGGCGCGGCGCGCGGCCTCGACGCCGATCTCCGAGAAGGCGACCGTGCCGTGGAGCGTGACAGCGCGTCCGTCCGCCTCGATGCGGAGATCGCGCACGCCGACGTCGGCGAGCGTCGCGGCGGTTCGCGCTTCGATCGTCTCCTCGATGCGGGGCAGTTCCAGCGCCAGGCAGACTGCCCCCAGCACCAGCAGAAGGGCCACGCCCATCAGAATGACGCTTGGTTCTCTCATCGTCTCATCATCGTCGGCGCCGCGGCTTGTCGCGACGGTACGCCTAGCGGGAGGTGTGATCGGTGACGATCCGCCACCGGTCCCCGTGCCGCTCCACGAGCAACGTGAACAGACCGGTCGGCTCGTCGGATTCCCGCGTCAGCCGAAAGCGGCCGAAGACCTGTGCGGCGTGCTCGGACAGCACCCGGACGTCCAGTTCCTCGAAGGCCAGCGTACCCATCGCGGCGCGGTCGGGGTAGGTCTGGCGGTAGCGTTCCAGGGTGTTCCTCCAACCGCGGCGAACCTCGCTGCCCGACGTGAAGCGCAGCTCCTCGCTCCGCAGGTACCCCGCCATGAAGCCCTCGATGTCTCCTTCGTTCCAGGCTTCCACCTGCGCGTCCAGCACCTCGAGCACTGCCGCGGCAACGGTCTGCGGGTCGAACGCCGGCGCCGGTTCTTCGAGTGCCGGCGGCTCGCAGGACGCGAACAGCAGGCAGGCCGTGAGACCGGCGAGGGCGGAGGCGGCGGGTTCGTTGTTCACTTCGCGAGCTGTTCGACGTGGACGTCGCGATGTTCGATCTGGGAGACGAGGGGCAGTTCCTCCGCGACGTACGTTGGCGTGATGTCGTCGACGGTCAGCCCTCCGTCCGGAGTGTTCAGGCCGTAGTTGTCCGCGTCGTAGAACAGAAGGCCGCCGATGCGGCGGTAGTTGCGGAGGATGCGGAAGCGGAGTCCGGTGCCCTTGCTGTAGTCGTAGGCGAACTGCTCCAGCCTGGCGGTCTCCGGATCGAACCAGTAGACGTAGGCGCTGTCGGCGCCGTCGCTCGAATCGGGTTCGAAGGTCACGCGGACCCGGTGCAACTGCCGTCCGTTCCACAACTCGAGCCCCTGGTCTTCCTTGTAGGTGCCGGGGTCGTTCAGCTTGTAGGGCAGGAAGAGGAAGTACATCCGCTGGTTGACGTAGCTCTCGGCGCGTACGTGCTCCGTTTCGTCCATCTCCATCGGCTCGCCGGCCTCGGTCACCTCGAGCGCTCGGTTGTCCCGGCGGTACTCGCGTTCGTCACTTCCTTCCGAAGCCCGGATGACGTACTCGAAGCGGTCGCCGTCCGTCGTCGAGTCGACGTCGAAGCTTCCGGAACGCGAAGCCACCGTCAGCCTGACTCGGGAATGCTCGAACAGGTCGCCGCCGTGGTGCTCGATCGCGCGGTCGACGATCTCCAGCCGATCCGACGTCCCCGGCGGAGCGGCGGGCGGCGCGGTCGGCAGGGGCTCGGCCGCCGGCTCCGCGCCGGCGCAGCCGAGGAGGAAAGCCGCGGCGGCGACGGCGACGATCGCGCCGGCGGTTCCGGTCTCGTTCCGTGCTCGGGTTTGCAGCATGGCTTCCATGTTAGCCGCCGGACCTCGGCCGGAAGCGCTGCTACTCTTGGCCGCTCACTTTGAACAGCGGCTGGAGGCCAAGCGCATGACCGAGTACGAACTGATCAAGTACGACGTGGACGATCCGATCGCCACGATCACCCTGAACCGCCCGGAGCAGTTGAACGCGATCACCGGCAGCATGCTGGCCGAGATGAAGCACGCGATGGCTTCGGCCGAGCGCGATGAGCGCGTCGTCGGCATCGTTCTGACCGGCGCCGGCCGTGGATTCTGCGCCGGAGCGGACATGCAGGGACTGCAGGCCACGAGTCGCGGTGAGCGCGGCGGCGGCGGAAACGCCGTCGAGGACGCGCAGGCGGGGGCGATCGAGGAGATGGGCGCCGAGAACTTCGGCGTCACCTACAACTACCTGATGGCGGTGCGCAAGCCGATCGTCGCCGCGATCAACGGTCCCTGCGCGGGCCTCGGCTTCGCCATCGCGATGCTCTGCGACATCCGCCTGGCTTCGGACCGGGCGGTCTTCACGTCCGCGTTCGTGAACCGCGGCCTGATCGCCGAGCACGGGTTGAGCTGGATCCTGCCGCGCGTGGCGGGCCCGGCCAACGCGCTGGACATCCTCTGGACGGGCCGCAAGTTCTACGGTCCGGAGGCTGCTCAGATGGGCGTCGTCAACCGCTCCGTGCCGCACGACCGGGTCGTGCCCGAGGCCGAGAACTACGTCCGGGCGCTCGCCGAACGCTCCGCGCCGATGTCGCTCAAGGTCATCAAGCAGCAGGTCTACCGTCACCTGATGATGGACACGGGCGACGCGCTCCGCGAGTCGAACGAGTTGATGGCCGAGAGCCTCCAGCGCGACGACTTCAAGGAAGGCGTAGCCTCCTTCGTCGAGCGCCGCCCGCCGAAGTTCCAGCGCATCACGAGCTAGCGGCGTCGGACGCACCCGCCCGTCTGGGGGCCGGAGGGGTCGGCTCCCAGCTGACGCTCGCGCTTGAGAGGAGATGGAAGGGGTTGCGCTCGCTCCGCTTCACTCGCTCCGGTTTGGCGTCGGTTGGCGGGAGGGTGCCGGCCGTCGCTCGTTCAGAGGCACCTGGGAGCCGACCCCTCCGGCCCCGACTGGGCTGGAGGTCGGTGCCGAGAGGCAGAGCACCGACTTGTCTCTGGTCCGGTCTAGCTCAGCATCGCCCGGGCCGCCTTGTAGACCTCGGCGTCGGAAGGCGGTGGGTCGCCTCGGAGTACGCGGTTGGCCGCCTCGAGCGCCCAGTCGGCGATCGCGCCAGCGGTTTCAGGGGCGTGCTCGGATGGCGTTTCGACGGTGACGTGGGCGCCATCAGCCGTCCGTAGTGCTTTGGCGACGTCAACGGGCCAGTCCATGACCGCCAGCAACCGCCGGGCCTGGGTCAGCCAGGCTTGAGCCGCCTCCTCTGGCGATGCGTCGCCGGCACCCGGGATCCTCCGCTGGCTAGTCGACGCGGTCCCGTCTTTCCTTGAGCTCACGGAAGGTCGTCAGCACCAGGCCCTCGTCCTCAATCGCCTGCTGCACGCGGGGGTCGAGCATCGCCAGCATGTCGCCCTTGCGGCTGGGGCCGGAAGTCGAGATGTGCTTGAAGTTCTCGCTCGGGTCGGTGGAGTGCATGATGACCATTGTGACGCCGGGTCGCAGGTCGCGCAGGGCCTGGACGTAGCGTTCGACCTTGTACTCCGTCAGTTCCTCGTCGGTGGCGTCGGCGCCGCTCTCGGGGACCCACCCGTAGCTCAGGTTGTGAAGGTCGTCGAGGACGGGCAGGCCGCCGTCCCAAATCCGCCGGCCGAGTTCGGTCGCGCGGCCCAGCCCCGGCGGGGTGTCCCGTCCCTGGGCTTCGTACTGGGCCTCGAGGATCGCGTTGTGGCCGCCGGGGAACATGAGCGGGATGCCCTCGTCGATGCCGACCTCGATGTAGCGCTCCAGGAAGTCCATCGTGGCGAACAGCGTGCCCATGTGCGAGTCGAGGTGGGTCGGTTCGAAACCCATCGTCCGGGCACGGTGGATCTGCTCGCGGATCTCCGCTTCCACCTCGTCGGGGGAGGCGTTGGCGACGACCTCGGCGACGCTCGACCACAGGGCGCCCTCCGGGTCGACCAGGCCGGGTGCGGCTTCGCGGCCCACCAGCGGCCCCCAGCGGTAGCCATCCCACTCGGCGGTCAGGGTCAGGTGAAGGCCGGCGTCGATGCCCGGGTTCTCCTCCATGCTCCGCACGAGTTCCGGCACCCAGGGGCAGGGCATCATGACGCTCATCGAATTGGCAGCGCCCTCCAGGATCGAGCGGAGGGCGCCGATGTTCGAGTCGCGCGACATGCCGGCATCGTCGACGTGCAGGATGACGGCGCGGGTGCCGGCGGGGAAGCCGAGTTTCTCGGCGTAGGTCTGCGCCTCGGCCTGACAGCCAGCGACAAGGAACGAGGCAAGGCAGAGCGTGAGGGCGACGGCGGCGGTCCGGAGCACGTTGCGCATGTTGTCTTTCTCCTCCCTGGATTCAGTGATCGGCGAGCCGGTCCGTGCCGTCGAAGCCCTCGAAGCCGGGGATGCCGTCGAGGTCCAGGCCGAGGATCGGCGCCAGGCTGGGGGCCAGGTCGATCGTGTTCGCCCTGGCTTCGACCACCTGGCCCGCGCCGTCCTGGCGGCGGATGATCAGCGGCACGTGGGTGTCGTAGGCGTACGGCGAGCCGTGGCTGGCGACGATGACCGATGCCGGTACGGGCAGTACGTTCGGCTCCACCACGAGGACCAGGTCTCCGCTGCGCTCGGGGTAGTAGTTGTTCAGGTACAGCTCGTGGAGGGGATTCGCCGGGTCGAGTTCCGCCGGCCGGACGACCTCGGCGATCAGTGGACAGTCGCTCATCGCCTCGATGATCTCGTCCTCGATCGCGGCCCGGTTGGCCTCCTCGGCCGCGATCGTCTCGCCGTCGAGGTAGAAGGTGTCGACCAGGAACTCCCCGCCGCCGAAGCGGCCTTTCAGACGCGACTGCAGGCGCTGCAGGCAGAGGGTCTGGTCGGTGCCGAAGCGGCCGCCGTCGCCACCGTCGCGCACCACGAGGTCGGGGACCTCGCCGACACCGTGGTCGGACGACAGCGCGACGACGACGTTCTCCATGCCGATCCGTTCGTCGACGAAGTCGAGCAGTTCGCCGATCGTGCGGTCGAGTCGGAGGATCACATCAAGCGTCTCGGGGGCGTTCGGGCCGTAGCCGTGACCCACCGTGTCGAGGGCGGAGAAGCTGACCGCCAGCAGGTCGGGGACCTCGTCCGCGCCCAGGTTCTCCGCCTCGATCAGGGTCTCGGCGAAGTCCTCGAGGTAGCTGTCGACGAAGGGCGACCGGTAGATGGACGCGTAGAAGCCGTTCCGCTCGACGTTGAAGCCGCCCACCGCGTGGGGGAACGTGTCGATGAAGGGGCCGCGGTCGAGCGGTTCGATGTCGTAGGCCGACGTGTGGTCGAGCGGGAGGAGCGGGTTCCAGGCGTTGGCGAAGTGGATTCCCAGCCGGTCCTCGTCGTTGAAGGCTTCGACCCAGGCGGGTTGGGACTCCTCGTCGCCGTAGTAGGTCGAGGTGACGAAGCTGCCGGTGGACCGGCCGTACCACCAGGCGCCGTCCGCGTGGTGTCCGCCCATCAGGATCGCTGCACGGTCCTTGGCGCTGGCGGCGTACACCTTGGCTTGGGGATACGCGGCTTTCAGCAGATCGCCGAGAGCTGGCACCAGCATGTTGCGCGGTGAGACGCCGTGGTCCGGATCGCCGCAGCAATAGACGTCATTGCCGCTCTCGCGGTCGAACCAGGAGTTGCCGACGATCCCGTGCCGCTTCGGGAACACGCCCGTGGCCAGGGTCGCGTGTCCGGGGGCGGTTTCGGTGGCGGAGTGGAAGTGGTGCGCGTCGGTGAAGACAACGCCTTCCTGGAGCAGCCGTCCCAGCCCATGGTTCAGAAGGGGGCGGAAGCGCTCCAGGTAGTCGGCCCGCATCTGGTCGACGACGATCACGAGAACGAGCCGGGGCGCGCCTTCGGGGACGGCCCTGCCGGGGGTTTCTCCGCCGCTGGCTTCAGCTTCCGGAGCGTCGGCAGGGGCGCCGCAGGCGAGTGCGAACAGCGCGGCCAGCGCCGCCAGGAGTGCGAGCTTTCTTTTCATGTCTGAAGAGCCTTCAATGGGTGGCGGCCGTCGACGTGTCCCATGAACGGGGGATGAATGCCGTAGCCGATCAGTTTCTGGATGGTCTCGGACAGGTGCGGAACATCGTCGGCCGGCACGCCGAGAATGAAGTTCTCCTGCTGGCGGGCCCAGGCCGGACAGTACTGGATGGTCAGGCCGAGTCGTGACCCCGCCGAACGGTTCTCGCCGCCGCCGTGGTAGAGGGTGCCGAGGAAGATGAGCAGGGAGCCGGCGGGCATGACGACGGGCTCGGCTTCCGCTTCGTCGGGCCGCTCGCCGTTCCAGCGGTGGCTCCCGGGCACGATGCGGGTGGCGCCGTTGTCCTCGGTGAAGTCGTCGAGCGCCCAGATGGTGCTCACGCCGAGCGCCTTTCTGGGCCGCGGCAGCGGATAGAACGAGTCGTCGTGGTGGAGGCTCTGCGCCGCTTCGCCCGGGTGGATCAGGATGGCGTGAGCCACCGAGAGCAGGAAACCGGGTCCTAGCGTCGCCTCGCAGGCCGCCATGACCGCGGGGTGCGCGACCAGCGCATCGAAGAGCCGCGACTTCGCGAGCAGGCCATAGACCCGTTGCGTGTTGTGGCCTTCGAAGGGGTTGCGGCCGAACAGATGGCGCTCGAAGTCAGGCTGGAGCACCCCGCGCAGCGCTTCCTGCCGTTCGCGGTCGAGTACTCCTTCCAGGATGACGTAGCCATTCCCTTCGAGTTCCTTGAGGTGGGTCATCGCGGATGAGACTATCCTCCGCCAACCGCATGAAGATCTTCGACACTGTCCGGACCGCCGAACTGCTGCCCTGGGGCGCCCTGGTGGACGCACTCGAGACGGGTTTTCGAGACGGTTGCGAGATGCCGGTGCGCCACCATCACCGGATCCAGGCGCCGGCCGGCGAGCCCGAAGCGACGCTGCTTCTGATGCCGGCCTGGACCGTCGGCGGGTACCTGGGGGTCAAGGTCGCGACGGCCTTTCCGGGCAACGCGTCGCGCGGCCTCGACACGATTCAGGCGAGCTACATCCTGGCGTCGGGGGAGACCGGCGAGCCGCTGGCCCTGATCGACGGTGCGGAGCTGACGCTCCGGCGCACCGCGGCGGCGTCGGCGCTGGCCGCGCGATTCCTCGCCCGGGCGGACGCCCGCCGCCTGCTGGTGGTCGGCACGGGCAACCTGGCGCCCCACCTGGCCGGCGCCCACGCCGCCGTGCACCCGAATCTCGAGGTGGCGTTCTGGGGTCGCCGATCCGAGCGTGCGCTCGCGGCGTCGCGGTCGCCGCTGCTCGAGGGGCTCGCGACGGGCACGGCAAGCGACCTGGAGGCCGCGGTTCGCGGCGCCGACATCGTGAGCACCGCGACCCTGGCCACGGAACCGCTGGTCCTGGGCGACTGGCTCCGCGCCGGCACGCATGTCGATCTGGTCGGCGGCTTCACGCCGGCGATGCGCGAGGCGGACGACGAGGCGGTGCGCCGTGCCACGGTGTTCGTCGACACGCGGGACGGGGCTCTGGTCGAGGCCGGCGACCTGGTTCAACCGATCGAGTCCGGCGCGCTGAGGGCCGAGGAGGTTGCCGGCGATCTCTACGAGCTGTGCCGCGGCCGGCACGCGGGGCGTCATGACCCGTCCGAGATCACGCTGTTCAAGTCGGTCGGTGCGGCGCTGGAGGACCTGTTCGCCGCCATCCTGTTGTGGGAGCGGAGTGGTGGCTAGACTCTCGTACCTATGCCAAAGGTACCTGCTGCTGTCCTGCTCCTGGCCGCCCTCGCCGTGACCTCGTGCGCCGGCCCCGCGGCCGGGCCCGGCGAGCCGCCGCTCGCCGAGGTGCGACCGCACGAACTCGAGACCCACGGCGACGTGCGGGTCGACGAGTACTACTGGCTCCGGGAACGCGAGAGCCCGGAGGTGATCGCCTATCTCGAGGCGGAGAACGCCTACGTCGACGCCGCCTTGGCGCATACCGACGCGCTCCAGGAGAGCGTGTTCGCGGAGATCCGCAGCCGGGTCGTCGAGGACGATGCGTCCGTGCCCTACCGCGACGGCGACTACTGGTACTACACGCGCTACGAAGAGGGGAAGCAGTACCCGATCCACGGCCGCCGGCCGGCCGACGGCGACGTTTTCGGCGGTGATCAGACTCCCGAAGCCGAGGAAGTGCTGATCGACGTGAACGAGGTCGCCGAAGGCAAGGAGTACACGGCGGTCCGCCCGTCCGTCAGTCCGGACCACCGGATCCTGGCGTACGGAGTGGACGACGTGGGGCGGCGCTTCTACACCGTTCGGTTCAAGGACCTGGCGACGGGTGAGACGCTCGCGGACGAGATCCCGGACGTGACGGCGAACATCGTCTGGGCCGCCGACAGCGCGACCCTGTTCTACGTGCGCCAGGATCCCGACACGCTGCGCGCCTACCAGGTTTACCGACACCGCCTGGGTTCCACCGAGCCGGACGAACTGGTCTACGAGGAGCCGGACGAGACGTTCAGCGTCTTCCTCGGGCGGACGCAGTCACGGAAGTACCTGCTGGCGACCTCCAGCCACACCCTGCGCACGGAGGTGCGCGTCCTGCGAGCCGACGCCCCGGAGGGCGACTTCGTCGTCTTCGAGCCGCGCGGAGAACGCCACGAGTACAGCGTCGATCACCTGGGCGACCGCTTCTGGGTGCGGACGAACGACGGGGCGCCGAACTTCCGGCTCATGTCGACCGCCGAAGGCGACACCGGACGCGTGGCCTGGCGCGAAGAACTTCCGCACCGAGACGACGTGCTGCTCGAAGGCTTCGAGCTGTTCGATCGCTTCCTCGTGCTGGCGGAGAGACGTGAGGGCCTGGAGCAGCTCCGCATCGCACCGATGGGCGGGGACGGCACCGTCACGGGCCATGACCTCGACTTCGGCGAACCGACCTACTCGACCGGGCTCGGCGCCAACCCGGATCCGTCGTCCGGGACGCTCCGCTACGTCTACCAGTCGCTGACCACGCCGCGCTCGGTGTTCGACTACGACCCCGCGACCCGGGAGAAGACCCTGCGCAAGCAGGATCAGGTGCTCGGCGGCTTCGACGCCGCGAACTACCGGAGTGAACGGCTGTGGGCGACGGCGGGGGACGGCACCCAGGTGCCGGTGTCGCTCGTCTACCGGCCTGACATGCGCTCCGGGGAGGGCGGCAGTCCGCTGCTGCTCTACGGCTACGGTTCCTACGGCGCGAGTATGGACGCGTCGTTCAGCTCGCCGCTTCTGAGCCTGATCGACCGCGGCTTCGTCTACGCGATCGCCCACATCCGCGGCGGCGAGGAGATGGGCCGCTCCTGGTACGAGAACGGCAAGCTCCTCCACAAGCAGAACACCTTCACGGACTTCATCGCCGCCGCCGAGCATCTCGTGGCCGAGGGCTACGCGGACCCGGACCGGGTCTACGCGATGGGCGGCAGCGCCGGCGGCCTGCTGGTGGGCGCCGTGTTCACGATGCGGCCTGACCTCTGGGACGGGGTCGTGGCCCGGGTGCCCTTCGTCGACGTCGTGACCACGATGCTCGACGCGAGCATCCCGCTCACCACCTTCGAGTGGGACGAGTGGGGCGACCCGCGGGTCCGCGAGTACTACGACTACATGCTCTCCTACTCGCCCTACGACAACGTGGAGGCGCGGGACTATCCCAACCTTCTGGTGACCACCGGCCTGCACGACTCGCAGGTCCAGTACTGGGAGCCGGCGAAGTGGGTGGCGCGGCTGCGGGCCAACAAGACGGACGACAATCTCCTGCTGCTCGAGACGAACATGGGCGCCGGCCACGGCGGCGCATCCGGCCGCTATGACCGCTACCGGGAGACCGCCCTGGTCTACGCATTCCTGCTCGACCTGGCCGGCCTCGGCGATTCCTGAGTCGAGACGGGAACGTGGCGATCGATTTCAGCGACCGGCGGGATCAGCTCAAGCGGCAGCAGGCCGGGAGCCTGCGCTTCGTGCGCGTGGTGGTGCGTCTGGCCCTCCTGTTCGCGATCGGGGCGCTGGCCGTGCTGCAGGGCTTCTCGCCGACCTCGTGGCTGCTCCTGGGCCTGCTCCTGGTCTGGGGAGCGTCCATGCCGTTTCTGCTGCGCGGCATCCTGCGGCGGGTTCGGGCGCTCGACCATCTCCAACGGTGGCAGCAGTTGACCCTGATCTGGACCGCGGCGCTGATCCTGATCGGCGGTTTCGCCGTGCTGGCGCGCTACGTCCTGTTGCCCTCCGCGCCCGGTTGATGGATTTCGGCCTCACTGGACAGCAGCGGGCCCTGTGCGAGGGGATCGCGCGCACCTGTGCGGGCTTCGACGACGAGTATTGGCTCGAGGTCGACAACGAGGTGCGGTTCCCTGGTGAGTTCCACCGCGCCATGGCCGAGTGCGGCGCACTCGGCGTCGCCATGCCGGAGGCGTACGGCGGTTCCGGCCTGGGTGTCACCGAAGCCGCTCTCGTGATGCACGAGGTGGCCCGCGCCGGCGGCGGTATGAGCGCGGCGTCGGCGATCCACATCAACATCTTCGGTCCGCACCCGATCGTCGTCTTCGGGACGGAGAAGCAGCGCCAACGCTTCCTGCCGGAACTGATCGAGGGTCGGGCGAAGACCTGTTTCGCGGTCACCGAGCCCGACGCGGGCCTGGAAACGACGGCGATCACGACCCGCGCCGAGCGGCAGCCGGACGGCGGCTACATCGTCCATGGCCGCAAGATCTGGACCACGACCGCCCAGGAGGCTGACCGGATCATGCTCCTGGCGCGCACGACGCCCAGGTCCGAGACCGGGAAGGCGACGAAGGGACTGTCACTGTTCTACACGACGCTCGACCGATCCCGTGTCGAGGTCCGCCGCATCCCGAAGATGGGCCGCGCGGCGGTCGACTCGAACGAACTGTTCATCGACGGGCTCGAGGTTCCGGCCGAGGACCGGATCGGCGAAGAGGGTCGGGGCTTCGAGTACATCCTGCACAGCCTCAACCCGGAGCGGATCCTGATCGGCATCGAGGCCGTAGGGGTGGGCCGCAACGCCCTGGAGCGGGCAACGGACTACGCCCGCGAGCGCCGGGTCTTCGGCCGCCCGATCGGCCAGAACCAGTCGATCCAGCATCCCCTGGCGGAGTGCTGGATGGAGCTGGAGGCCGCCTTCCTGATGGCGATGCAGGCGGCGTCGCTCTACGACCGTGAAGAGCCGTGCGGCCACTACGCGAACGCCGCGAAGTACCTCGGCGCCGAAGCGGGCTTCAAGGCCTGCACACAGGCGGTCATGACGCACGGCGGCATGGGCTACGCGAAGGAGTTTCACGTCGAACGGCTGATGCGGGAAGTGATGATCCCGCGCCTCGCGCCGGTGAGCCCGCAGCTCATCCTCTGCCACATTGCCGAGAAGGTCCTCGGCCTGCCGAAGAGCTACTAGCCGGCACGACCAACGCTGCCAGCAGTTCGGCGACCGTCTTCCGAAGACCGGGATGCCAGGCGGCAGGGGCGATCTCGCTCAGGGGTTCGAGGACGAAGTGGCGCCGGTGCATCCGCGGGTGCGGCACGGTGAGGTCGGACTCGTCAACGACGAGGTCGCTGAACAGCAGGAGATCGAGATCGATCGGCCGCGGGCCGGCGGTGTCGGCAGTTCGATCGCGGCCGAGGGCGGCCTCGATCGCGAGCAGGGCGGCCAGCAGTCCGTGGGCGTCGAGGTCGGTCTCTACCGCCGCGGCGGCGTTCAGGAACTCGGGGTCCGTTGCGCGGACACCGCGCTCGGCGACCGCCTCGGTTCGGTGGAACGTCGATACCGACCTCACCTCCGCGGCCGAACGCAGGTGACCGAGGGCCGCGCGCAGGTTCGTGCTCCGCGGCCGCAGGTTGGAACCCAGGGCGATGAACGCACGGGTGCGGGTCACGGCCGCCAGTCGATCTCGGCGCCGACTTCGGCGAGGCCGAGCTCGCGGGCCGCTCCGGGCTTCGAAACCCGGACCCGCAGCGAATCGATGCGCTTGCGGGTCTCCTGGTCGTCGACCGGTCCGGCGACTGCGACGGCGATCCGCTCGGCCAGCGTTTCGATCAGCCGGTACTCGCCGCCTGCTGCCACAGCCTGGGCGAGGTCCGCGATCTCGGCGTAGTCCGTGGTTTCATGGAGAGCGTCTGGCGCTCCCAGCGCCGCGGGCGTCATGTTCACCTCCACGTCCACGACGAGATCCTGGGGCGCCGAGCGTTCCCTCGTGGTGACCCCGATGCGACATCGGCACGGGATGCCGCGGGCGAGAACCCGCCGCCGCGGCGCTGGCGCCCGGCGATGGCGGCGCAGGGCACCGATGCTCTCCGCCAGTTGCCGGTGCTCCCGCACGTCGTGGACCCGCAGCATGTCGGCTGTGCCGAGGGCCGCGGCCCAGGCGTTGACGGCCAGCGTTCCGGTCAGGCGCTCCTCGACCGGTACGCCGCCGAGCAGCCGGTCGAGAAACGACTTGCGTGACGTGCCGAGCACCAGGGGCGCGCCGATCTGTTGCAGTTCGCGGAGGTTGGCGAGCAGGTCGAGGTTGTGCTCCAGCGTCTTGCCGAAGCCGATCCCCGGGTCCACCAGCACGTCGACTCCGAGGTCGCGTCCGGCCGCCACGCGCTCGGCGAGGTAGTCGCGGATCTCCGCCACGACGTCGTCGTAGCGGGGTTCTCTCTGCATCGTGCGGGGTTCGCCCCGCATGTGCATCGCGACGACCGGCACTTCGTGCCGGGCCGCGACCTCCAGCATCGCCTCGCCGGCGCCGGAGATGTCGTTGATCAGGTGAGCGCCCGTGGCAAGCGCCCGGTCGGCGACTTCGGGCTTCGCCGTGTCCACGCTCAGGGGCACGCCGAGGTCGAGCGCGGTGATTCCCTCGAGCACCGGCAATAGCCGGGCAAGCTCGTCTCCGGCCGTCACCGGATCCGCTCCCGGTCGGGTGCTTTCGGCGCCAATGTCAATCAGATCAGCACCTTCGGCGGCCATGCGCCGCGCGTGACGGGCCGCGGCCTCGGCGGCGTTGTGGCGTCCGCCGTCGAAGAAGCTGTCAGGCGTCACGTTGAGGACACCCATGACCAGGGGCCGGTCGCCAAACGTGAGCGTGTGCGGGCCGCAGGCCAGTTCCATCGTTCCAGTCTAAGGTCTAGCTGCTACCGTCGCCGGATGAGCTTTCGAGGCGGCGCCTGGTTGTCGGCCGCTCTGTTCGCCGCCTCGATTCCTGCCGCCGGCTGGCCTCAGGTCGGCGCCGCCGGAGAGGGTTGCGGCTTCGACTTCGTCGAGGTGGCGGTCGAAGCCGGGTTGAGCTTCGTCCATGAAGCGGGCGCGAGCGGCGGCCTCCATCTGCCCGAGACGATGGGGGCTGGCGTCGCCTGGATCGACTTCGACGGAGACGGCTGGCTCGATCTCTACCTCGTGCAGTCGGGGCCGTTTCCGCCGGATGGCGGCGCGGCGGCGGACCGGCTGTTCCGGAACGTCGGTCCGGACGAAGCGGGGGAGTTCCGGTTCGTTGCGGCCGAAGCTGGCGAGCTTGGGCGCGGCTACGGCCAGGGCGTCGTGGCGGCCGACGTCGACGGCGACCGGAACGTCGACCTGCTCGTGTCGCACTACGGTCCGACGGTGCTACTGCGCAACGACGGCGCAGGGCAGTTCGCACCGGCGGAGACGCTCTCGGCGGCGGGCGAGGACGAGTTCTCCTGGGGCTCCTCGATGGCGCTCGCCGACGCTGACGGCGACGGCGATATCGACCTCTACGTCAGCCGCTATCTGGACTACGACCCGGAGCACGGACTGGACTGTCGCCGGGACGGCCCGGACTCGCCGCCGGAGGTTTGCGACCCGTCGCTGTTCGTGGGCCAGCACGACCGCTACTACGTGAACCGCGGCAGCGAAGGGTTCGAGGATGAGACCGAGGCCGTCGGTCTCGGCGGCGCCGACGGCAAGGGGCTCGGCGTTCTCTTCGCCGATCTGGACTCGGACGGCTGGCCGGATCTCTACGTGGCGAACGACCTGACCCTGAACCTCCTGTACAGGAACCGGGGCGACGGCACGTTCGACGACCTGTCCCTGCTGGCGGGTGCGGCCGTCAACCGCAACGGCCGGCCCGAGGCGGGCATGGGGCTGGTCGTGGCCGACTTCGACGTCGACGGCGACCCCGATCTGGCGGTGACCAACTTCGACGTGGAGACGAACACGCTGTATCGCAACGTCGGCCGGGCGGCCGGGATGCTGTTCGAAGACGCTTCGGCTACGACGGGCTTCGGTCAACCGTCGTTCAACCTGCTCGGGTTCGGAATCGTTGCCGAGGACTTCGACCGCGACGGCGTTCTCGACGTGTATGTGGCAAACGGCCACATCTTCGCTTCGCCCCGGCGGGACAACACCGAGCACCGGCAGCGGAACCTCCTGTTGCGCGGCGTTGGCGATCCCGATTCCGGACGGTTCCTCGAGATCCGGTGCGCATGGACCGAGGAAGAGCCGCTGGTCAGCCGGGGCGCTGCGGTGGCGGACTTCGACAACGACGGTGACGCCGACCTGGCGGTGACCGCGAACGACGGTCCGGCCCGCCTGTGGCGGAACGAAGCGGCCGGGTCGACGGGCGCTACATGGCTGGGCGTCGAATTGCGCGGCCGTTCTCCGAACACGCAGGCGGTCGGCGCCGTGGCGACGCTGTCCGGTGACAGAGGAACTACGCCGGCGCGGCGCTGGGCGATCCGCGGCGACAGCTACCAGTCGTCGAGCGGGCACCGCCTCCGCTGGGCCGTTCCGGGCGAAAGCGGTCCTCTGCAGCTCGACCTCCGCTGGCCCACCGGCCAACGCACCCGAATCGTCGATCCACCGGCGGGGGCCTACCTCGTCGTTGAGGAACGACCGTGACATCGCGCGGCCTCGCCGGTCTACTCTTCGCCGCGACGTCTTCGCTCGCAGCCGCGTCGCCGGCCTTCGAACCGGCGCGATTCACTCTCGACAACGGGATGACTTTCCTGGTCGTCGAACGCCCGGGTCGTCCCCTGGTGTCCGCCGTCTGGGCGGTGCGCGCCGGCTCGGCATCGGATCCGCCCGGTCGTCGCGGTCTGGCCCACGTGGTGGAGCATCTGCTGTACGGCGGCAGCCGGACGATTGGCACGCGTGACTGGGAGGAGGAAGCGCCGTTGCTGCGGCGCTGGGAGCGTCTGTACGAGCAATCCGTCCGGCGCGGCGCGGCGGCATCCGGTTTGGACCGGGTTGAGCAGCGCCTGACAGCCCTTCAACGGGGCGGCGCCTACGCCGGCGTCTACACCCGGGCGGGCGCTCTCGGCATCGACGCGTTCACCCGCCACGACTCGACGACGTTCCAGACGCTGCTCCCGAAGGAGAAGATCGAGCTCTGGTTCTGGATGGAGTCCGATCGTCTGCTCGAACCGGTGTTCCGGGGCTTCCGGCGGGAGCTGGCGGTGGTCGAGCAGGAGCGCCGCCAGCGGATCGACTCGAGTCCGGCCGGTACCTGGTTCGAGTTGTTCGACGCTGCCTACTGGGGTGCCGGGCACCCGTACGCCCACTCGCCGGGCGGCGAGCGGCTCGAGGTAGCGCGCCTGCTTCCGTCGGACGCGCGTTCCCACTTCGAGGCCGTTTACCGGCCCGATCGGCTGGTCGCCGTACTGGTGGGCGACCTGTCTCCCGTGCGAGCGCGGGAACTTGCGAAACGGTACTTCGGCAGGCTGAAACGTCCTGGTCGTCGCGAGGCAGCTCCGGCGGAGAACGCAGTGGTGCCCAAGCCGGCGCTCGAATCACTGGAAGGTCTCTGCGACTGCCGGAGTCAGGTCGAAATCCGGTACCGCACGGTGCCCTTCGCGGCGGCCGGCGACGCGGTGGCTCTCGACGTTCTGGCCGGCCTGTTGAACAGCCGCTCCGGGAGGCTGTACCGGGACCTGGTAGTGGGCGAGGACCGGGTCGCCTTCGCGGCGTCGGCGGAGCACGTGTCGCGACAGCTCGACGGGTACTTCGCCGTCCGGATCGAGGCCGGGGCGGGTGCGGAACTTCGGCAGTTGACCCCTGCCTGGGACCGGCTGCTCGAGAGGATCCTCGCCGGCAGTTCCGTCGACTCCGAACTCGACCGGGTCCGCAGGCAGCTTCTGACCGATTCCTGGCGGCAGCTCGAACAGGACGCCGGAGTGGCGCACCGGCTCGCTGCCGCCGAAGTACTTGGCGGCTGGCGACAGTTGACGGGATGGCTGGACGCCGCGGCCGCCGTCTCCGCCTCTGACCTGGAGCGGGTGATCGATCGCTACTTCGTGACGGCTGATCGGGCGGTCCTGTCCCTGACCCGCTCGGAGGACGCTGGGCGGTGAGCAGGGTGCTCGCGCTCGCGCTTCTCGCGGCGGCGGTGGTGCCGGTCCCCGCGTCCGTCACGGCCCAGGCGATTCCGGAGCGGCCGGAGGACTTGCGGTTCCCACCGTTGGTCTTCGAGCCGCCTCCGGTTTCCGGGCTGCGCTTCGAACTCGGTAACGGCCTGCCTGTCTATGTCGTGCCCGACCGCGGCCTGCCGCTCGTCGATGTCGTGGTGGCGCTGCCGGTCGGCGACCGGAACGAGGCGCCGGGCGAGGACGGCCTGGCCTCCATGACGGCGGCGATGGCGCGGCGCGGCGGCGCCGGCGAGTTGGGTCCCGACGAGATCGACGTCGAGATCGACGCCCTGGGCGCCCGCATCGAGGCGAGCAGTTCCTGGGGGCGCACGGTCCTGGTGCTCGACTCGGGTTCCGAGTCGCTGGATCGGGGGTTGGAGTTGCTGGCGTCGATCCTGTTCGAACCGCGGTTCGACGAAGCGCGGTTGGAGCAGGCGAAGGAGAACCTCCGCGTCAGCCTCCTGGCGGAGGCCGACGACCCGCGGGCGGTTCTCGAACGGGAGTGGCTGCGTCTGGTTCACGGGCCGGCTTCGCCGCGGAGCCGCCGCTTGACGCAGGCGTCGATCGCGGCGTTCGATCGCGATGCTCTGGCCCGCTTCCAACGGCGGCACTGGAGTTCACGCGGAGCAGTGATCGCCGCTTCGGGGGATGTCGACGCCGAGGCACTGGTGGCGCGCCTCGACGAGCTGTTCGGCGGTTGGGAACCGGGGCCACCGGAAGCGGGCGAGGACGCGAGGGGGCTGCCGCAAGGGTTGCCCGTGGGGTCCCCCGAGCACGCGGCGCCCGCCGAAGACGGAGAGCCCGCCGCCGCTTCGCCGGGCTGGTGGACGATCGATCGACCCGGCACGCAGGCCGCGATCGCGTTCGGGCACCGTGGCGCGATCTTCGACTCCTGGGACGACCCCGGTCGCTGGGCCCTGATGCTCCTGGCCGAGATCCTGGACGGCCCGGGCGCGGTGTCCCGGTTGCGCTCGCGGCTGCAGCTCGAAGAGGGGCTCACCTACCGTGTGCTCACTCACTTCAGTCTTGACGTCGTAACGGATTCCGAGCGCAATCGCGGCATGGGGGAGTTCCGCGTCTTCCTGGAGACGGCGCCCGAAGAGACCGTGGCGGCCGCCGGAGTCGTGCTCGAAGAAGTCCGTCGGCTGCTGCGTGACGAGGTGCCGGAGAACGAGATCGCCAGCGCCAGGCAGTCTCTTCTCGCACGCCTGCCGTTGCTGTTCGACCGTGCCGAGGCCATCGCCGGCCGCTACGCGGAGGACGAACTGCTCGGTCGCCCGCACGAGTATTGGGCGGTCTATCGCGAGCGGCTTCTCGCGGTGACCGCCGCGGACATCCGGGGCGCGGCTCGCCGGTTTCTCGACCCGGAGGTGTCGGTGTTGCTCGTGGTCGGCGGTCGGAAGGCGGTGAGCCGCGACCGGGGCTTCGACGAGCTGCGGGACGTCCTGGGTGATCCGCGTCCTGGGCCGGGATAGCCTTGCCGTGGACGGACGGCCCTAGAGGCTGAAACACATGGCCTGGAGGAGGAGGAGTCTGTTGAGGTTCAGGACCGGTGGACGGCAGTCCACTCGCGTCGGCCTTGCGCGTTGCCGCTTGCTGCCTGGTTTCTGCCTGCTGCTCATCGCCAGCGGTGCTCAAGGTCAGCAGTTCGTGAGCCTCGCGTCCTCCGCTGACGACCGGAGCGCCGCGGCTCGCGCGGGAGGAACGGCGATCGTCGTCGATCACGACCTCGTGCGTTCCGGCCCCCAGCGACTGGAGCTGCAGGGTACGGACGGCCGGATTCTGGTCGCCGAACGCAGCGTGTTCGAGGATCGGGGAGACGGCAACGTGATGTGGGCGGGGCGCTTCCCGGGCGCGCACTACGACAGCGTCGTGCTGACCGTGCAGGACGGGCAGCTCCAGGGCATGTTCGGCGAACCGGGCAGGGCCGCCCACTGGATCCGTTCCGGCCGGGACGGCAGGGGTTTGCTCGATCAACCCGTCGGCGGCGGACCTGTCGAATTCTGCGGGGGCGGTCTGGTACACGACGAAGCCGTGCCGGCCGTCGTCGGCCGGGCGGCGGCGAGCGATCTGCCCGTGGGAGTTCGGCAGGAGTCGAACCACGATCGGCTGGACATCCTCGCCCTGTACACGGTAGAGGCGGCGGAGGTCTGGGAGAGATTCGGCTACGGCACGCCGCGGGCTTCGATACAGGCTGCGATGGACTTTCTGAATCTCATGTTCCGGAACAACTCGATGCCGGCCAGCGCCCGTCTGGTGCATGTGGCTGAGGCGCCCGCGGCGCTGGACGGTCCGCAGTCCGTTCTGCAGCGATTGTCCGACCTCCGGGAGGTGGCCGAGCTTCGGACCGAACACCAGGCTGACATCGTCCATCTGTTCGTCGGCGAGGCGCGGCAACGTCTGGGATACTGCGGCATCGCCTGGGTGCTGACCCGCGCGGGTGAACGGAACGACTGGTCGAACGCTCACGGCGTGACCACTGCGGACTGCATCTTCCCCGCGCAGCAGGGCGCCTATCCCTACTTCGGCCAGGTCTTCGCCCATGAAGTTGGCCACAACCTCGGCGCCAACCACGATCCACCCCACACAGGGATCAGTCAGGACGTCGCGGTGAGACCCTGGGCTTTCGGGCACTTCGACATCAGCGTCGCTCCGACGGTCGAGACGATCATGAGCTATCGGAGCTACGTGCCGCGCCAGTGGGTGCCGTTCTTCTCGTCCGTGCGTATCCGGCCGAACGGGTGGACGATCGGAGTCGAGAACCAAAGGGAGAACGAACGGGCCCTGTACGACACGATGCCCCTGGCCGTCCGCTACAGCGAGCTCATGCCAGAGCCGGCGGAGTTCCCGGAATCTCCGAGTTGGGTGCCAGCGGCGCCGGCGAACCTGATCGTCGAGGCGACCGGCAGCACCAGCGTCCTCCTTGAGTGGAAGGACGAGTCGGACGACGAGGACGGCTTCCGGATTCAGATCAGGTCCGGCGGAGACATGTGGAGGAACCTGGTCGCGGTAGAGGCCGACGTGGAGACGGCGACGCTCGACACGTTGAAGCGCGGCGGCCGGTACATGGTCCGGGTGCGCGCCTACCACGACCTCGGCGGAGCGGACAGCGACATCGTCGCGGTCACGTTGCCGAGCGGCGACGGCCCCGGGCCGGGTCCCGGCCCGGGCGGGATCAGCGTTCCGGACGACATCACGGCGACGGCCAGTGGTTCCACCGCTGTCGAGTTGGGATGGTCGGCCGCCGCGACCGGCACGGTCGAGGTGGAGGCGCGAACCTGGAAGGAAGGGTGGCGCAACGTGGCCTCGACGGATGCCGCCGCCGGCCGGGTGACGGTGGAGGGCCTCGACGCCGAGGCGCCCTATACGTTCCGGCTACGCCTGCGCGCAAACAGCGGCAA
The DNA here is from genome assembly GCA_965116955.1 of Thermoanaerobaculia bacterium. Lineage (GTDB taxonomy): Bacteria > Acidobacteriota > Thermoanaerobaculia > Multivoradales > Multivoraceae > Multivorans. The sequence continues at coordinate 2,524,846 of OZ220742.1, forward strand.
GGTCTCCTCCTGGTCGGACGGGATCAACGTGACGACCGGCGACGTGTCCGGCCCCTGCCGGTCGGGGGACGAGTACCTTTGCCTGTCCCAGGGCCGCTTCGAGATCCAGGTGCACTGGAAGGACCACAATCGCGAGGGCGTCTACGGGAACGGGACAGCCGTGCCGATCGACGTCTCGGACGAGTCCGGGATGTTCTGGTTCTTCAGCAGCACGAACATCGAGCTGGTGGTCAAGACGCTCGATGGCCGTGGAGTCAACGGCCACTACTGGGTGTTCTTCGGCGCCCTCTCGGACGTCGAGTACTGGGTGACCGTGCGCGACGCCGCCGGCGGCGGTCGCAGGACCTACCACAACCCGCCGGCCGAGAGCTGCGGCCAGTCCGACATCACGGCGTTCGTTCCCGCCGCGGCCTCGGCGTCCGGCAACTCGGTTGCGGCGGCAGGGCGCGCCGGAATCGACCTGGTCGCGATGAAGGCGGTTCCGATCGAGCTTCCTGGTGTCGCTCTGGCCCAGGAAGGCGCCGGGACCTGCGAATCGGGGGCGGACAGGCTCTGCCTGCACGACGGCCGCTTCTCGGTGGACGTCGAGTTCACCGATCCCAACGTGAACGAGAGGAAGGCCGGTCAGATCGTTTCGTCCCTGACGACGAAGGAGACCGGCTTCTTCTGGTTCTTCAGTCCGACCAACGTGGAGCTGGCAGCGAAGGTGCTGGACGGCCGCGCGCTGACGGGCAAGTACTGGTTCCTGTACGGCGGCCTGTCCGACGTGGAGTACACGATCACGCTGACCGATACGGTGACCGGCGAGTCGAAGCGCTATGTCAACCAAGCGGGCAGCCTGTGCGGCGGCATCGACACCGGAGCGCTGCCGCGTTAGGAAGACGTCACCTTCTACCGACCGGTCGGACGTCATGACGCCTCTGAGGCGGAGGTCTATACTGATTCACCATGGAAAACCGACGACTTCCCGCGAGGGATGACTGGCGGGGAGGGCGGTTTCTTCCGTCCTTTCTGCCGCTGCTCTTTCTTGTCTTTCTCGCCGCGAGCGCCCAGGGCCAGCGGCTTCTGAACATCGTTCCGCTGGGCGATGATCCGACCTCCGGCGGCTGGTCCGTCGAGGTCGACCACGATCTGCTGCGTTCCGCTCCACAGCGCCTCGAGCTCGAGGTTCCCGACGGCCGCGTGCTGGCGCCGGAGATGCGCGTCTTCGAAGACCGTGGCGACGGCAACGCGATGTGGGCGGGGGGCTACCCGGAACTTGGGTACGACAGCGTCGTCCTGACCCTGCAGGACGGCTACCTGCTGGGGCGTTTCGGGCTGCCTGAAGGCGGCACGTACTGGATTCGTTCGCCCGGCGACGGTTCCGGCCGTTTGACCGAGGGCGGGGAGGCTTCGCCCCTGGCCTGCGGCGGCGGAGTCGTTCCGGACCGCGACGCGGCGACGGGGATCGCGGCGGCGGCGCGCGTGGACACGCCTCGGCGGGTGACGGGCGCGTCGAACCACGACCGGCTCGACATTCTGATCCTCTACACGGCGTCCGCTCGGCAGCGGCTGGAACAGGCGGGTTGGGGGCCGCCCGCGACGTTCACGCAGCACGCGATGGACTACCTGAACCTCGTGTTCCGCAACAACCAGGTCACCGTGACCGGGAACCTGGTCCATCAGGAGGAGGCGCCGGCGGCGCTTGGCCAGGTCGTGAGTCCACTGGACGCGCTGAGCCGGAATCAGGACGTACATGATCTTCGGGCGGAGCACGAGGCGGACCTGGTCCACCTGTTCTTCAATGAGAGCCCTGGCTTCTGTGGCCAGGCATGGCTGATGACGCGTGGGGGCACAGCGGCGAACTTCTGGGCTAGCGGCTTCGGCGTCACGACCGTGGCCGGCGGTTGCGTCAGCGCCGAGCGCCTGGTGCGGCCCGGAGAACACGCGAACCATGTCGAGACGTTCGCCCACGAGATCGGCCACAACCTGGGCGCGAACCACGACCCGGACAATACAGGTCTCGATCCCGCCGACGCGATCTATCCCTACGCCTTCGGTCACCACAACTTCACGCCGCAGCCCAACCGGAAGAGCGTCATGAGCTACAACGAGGGTCGGCAATTACCGTTCTTCTCGACCGTGCGACTGAAGCCGGACGGATACACCCTCGGCGTTGCGGGGCAGCGGGAAAACGAGCGCGCCGTGCAGCAGACGGTCCATGTCGCGGTCCGGTTCAGCGACCATCTTCCCGACCCGGGTGAACCCCCGCCGCAACCGCCGCCGGGCGACCGCCCGACCGCGCCGACGGATGTCAGCGTCACGGCTACCGGCAGCACGAGCGTCAAGGTCACCTGGACCGACGCGTCGGACAACGAGCACGGGTTCCACGTCCACGCCCGGCTCTCGGGCGGTCGTTGGCAGACGGTGGCCGAGGCCCCCGCGAACGCGGAGTCCGCCGATGTGGACGGCCTCCAGCCGGGAGGCCGGTACGACTTCCGTGTCCGGGCCTGGAACCGGAGCGGCGGCCGGAACAGCGGCGTTTCCACGATCGTCCTGCGAGAGGAGGAGTACACGGACTGCGTGCCGTCGGCTTCGCAGATCACCTTCGAGCACGGGTTTACCGTCAGCATGTGCGTCGAGTTCCAAAAGGACGGCGAGACGGTGGTGGAGGACGCGAAGAACTACGGCTTGGAGTCGGATGAGTCCGGCATCCTCTACTTCTTCGACCGGGACAACGCCGAAGTGCTGGTCAAGGTGCTGGACGCCTGCGCCGTGAATCAGCACCGCTGGGTGTTCGTGGCGCCGGTAACCGACCTTGCCTTCAACCTCTACGTCGAGGAAACGGTTACCGGAGAGGTGTGGGAGCACAGGAATCCCAAGGGCGGGCAGACCGCATCGACGGAAAGCGACGTGGCGGCCTTTCCCTGTGGGGCGTCCGCGGCGGCCGCAGGAAACGGAGGCGGCGATGGAACGGGAGTGGAGCTCGTCGATTCCGGCCTGCCGCAGGCGCCCATCGCCCCGGCTTCGGTTGCGGCAAGGTCGGCACCCGTAGCCCCGGTCGGAGTCGCTCATGCGATCGCCGCGGGCGAGGCGACTGATTGCGAGCCCCAGCCGGTGACGACACTGGCCGGCGGCTACACGGTGAACATGTGCGTCGAGTACCTCAAGGACGGGAATCCGCAAGTGACGGAAGCCCGCGACTTCGGGCTCGACTCACAACAGTCGGGTCTTCTGTACTTCTTCGAGCGAAGCAACGCCGAGGTACTGATCAAGGTGCTCGACGCCTGCGGCGTGAACGGTTATCGCTGGGTGTTCGTGGCCCCAGTCACGGACCTGGCGTTCAATCTCAGCGTGGTGTCGCCGAACCCGGACGACGAGGTCTGGAGGCACAGCAATCGGCTCAGCCGGACTGCGGAAGCCAGGAGCGACAACGCGGCCTTCGCTTGCAGCAACTGAAGTAGTCGAGCTCGATGTGGTTCTGCCCGGCGCCGGGGGTCAGTAGACCGCCGTCTCCGGGTAGAACGCGTACCAGCCGAACCAGAAGGCGACGTGGCCGGGGATGCGCGGCAGGAGTTCGCTGCCTTCGCCTTCTCGCGCCAAGCCTTCTTCCCCGATCCACCACGAACTGCCGTTCTCGGCGTGGAGTTGGCGAAGCGGCCCTTCATCGGGCGGGTGGAACGTGAGCCCGCCCCGATCGTAGACGCGCACGGCGTCGCTCGCCCCGTCCAGGACGAGGACGATTCGCAGTCCGCCCAGCGTGTCGTGAACGATGCGCTCGGCGCGCAGCTTCTCGAGGGGATAGGCCTTCGCTTCGCCGTTGACGTGGAGCGCGTACACGAGAGCGTTCCGCTCCATGGCGTCGCTTTGCCGCCAGACCGGAAACTGGACGCCGGCCCGCGCGGCGTCCGCGGCACCCTCGACGTAGCGGTAGCCGGCCCGCTGGGCCGCCGCCGGATCCGGGACCATCACGGTCGTGTCGGGATGGCGCTGTCGCCAGGCGTTCCAGCGGGTCAACGTCATCGGCAGGACCGTGAGTCTGGCGCCGTCGGCCGCTCGCCGTCCCACCACGGCCTCGCCGGTCAGGTTGCTCCACAGGCTGAGCGTGGCGCGGTCGAACATCAGTTTGTTCGAGCGATAGAGCAGTCCGGAGGTGCCGAACATCAACCGGTCGCCGTTCTCGGCGACTGCCTTGTACAGGATTCCCGAACCGCACAAGGTGCAGAAGGAAAGCGTGATCGGTCGACCGCCGACCGTATCGTTCAGGAGCTCGTGCCAACTGAGGACCTTCACCGGATAGGCGCGATGCTCGCCGCCGACACGAACGCCGAAGACGGTATCCGTATCACGCATGAAGACCGCGGTATCCGCGGGGACGGCTTGAGGGTCGTCGATGGCCGGGATGCCGTCCAGCGGAACACCGCCCCACTGGACCTCACGCAGCCGGAGCTTCACGGCGACGCCGGGGCCCAGGATACGTCGGTAGACGGGGTCGATGCGGGAGAAGAGTTCGCCCTTCCAGGCGACGTAGCCGGGCGGCGTCTCGAGGTCCGTCAGCCCGCCTACGAACGTGAACCAATCGCGGTAGCGGGTGCCGAGCTTCTCTCCGGACAAGTCCTCCAGGAGCCGCAGGGCGTCAGGGCGGACTTCGGTGGGCATGAAGAAGTAGGCGTCGACCAGCGGGACCAGGGCCGAGGAACCGATTCGTTCCAGTGCCCGTGCCGCGCGGTTTCTCGCTCTCGGCTTTCCCGACATCAGACGTCTCAGGGGCCCGGCGTAGACGCCCTCCCTTGTCGTATCCGGGGGGAACGAGGCCTCCAGGACGACCTGGCGCTGGCTCCACTCTCCTTCACTGAACGGCTCCGTATCGACCTGCCCGGGAACTTCCTGCGTCAGGACGACCGAGGCGCTCAGGATGACGAGGAAAGGGGCAACGGCAAAGCGTTGGCGGGCGTTGGAAGCCATGGTCTCAAGCTCGGGCGGGTCGATAGTATCGCTGCCGTGTTGAACGCCGGAGTCAGCGCCGGAACTTCCGGCGTCATGGACGGGTTACGATCCCGGCATCCGCGATTTCCCGGTCATCGCCGGGTCATCTCCTGTTTCGTCGCTGGTCTGCTTGTCGTCGGCGCGGTGTCAGCGTCGGCCGAGGAGCCGCCGGTCGTCATCGAGGGCCTCGAAGTGACGCCGGCCGAGCCCGGGCCGGAGACCCTCTGCCGGCTCAGTGTGACCGTTCGCAACGGCGGTGGGCGGGCCGCCTACAGTTTCGCCTTCGATGTCGAGTTGAACGGGACAGGTCTTCCCGTGTACGAGAAGCAGCTTTTCCTGCAGGTCATCGATGCCGGCGAATCGGAGGAAGTCGCCCTCTTCAACTTCTGGACCTCCGAAACCGGCCGTCCGGCGCCGGCGGACGGCAAACTCGATGTGTTGGTCCGCCTTCGCGAGGCGCGATGGGTCGAGGTCTCCGAAGTCGAGGAAGACGGCGAGATGGTCGAGGTCTGGACGCCGTTGGGCGACGTGCCGGGCCTGCCGCAGACCGTCAGTATGACGCTCAATCTGAAGTGAGTTCTCCGGGCGCTTCAGCGCTTGGGCTCGCTGGCGTTTTCGCGGCGGCAGCGTTGGCCTGCGCGGCGCCGCCCGGGGAGGTCGAGTCGGCCGGCGGTGAACGGCGCCCGCCGATCGTCCTGGTCTCGATTGACACCCTGCGATCCGACCGGCTGCCGCCGTACGGTTACGACGCGGTTGAGACGCCCGCCATCGACCGGCTGGCAGCCGATGGCGTCCTGTTCGAGCGCGCCTACACGCACGTCAACGTGACCCTGCCGTCTCACGCAAGCCTGTTCACGGGCCTGCTGCCGCCGGAGCACGGCGTGCGCGACAATGCGGGCTACCGGTTGGACGAGGCGATCCCGACCCTGGCGGCCGAACTCGGGCAGGCCGGCTACGCGACCGGAGGATTCGTCTCGTCCTACGTTCTGCGGGCGGGGACCGGAATCGCCCGGGGCTTCGATGTCTACGACGACGAGGTCGGGTTCGAGACCGGGCGCCAGTTGGGACAGCTTCAGCGCCCGGGCGCCGAGACGCTCGCCGCGGCCTCCGAGTGGCTCGGCGGCGTGGCCGGCGTTCCGTTCTTTCTCTTCCTGCACCTGTACGAGCCGCATGCTCCCTACGCGCCGCCGCCGCCGTTCGCCGAGCGCTACCGGGAGAATCCCTACGACGGCGAGGTGGCGGCGGCGGACGAGGTGGTCGGAGTGCTGATCCGGCGTCTGGAGGAACTGGGGGTCTACGACGACGCGCTGGTCTTCCTGCTCTCGGACCACGGGGAGGGCCTGATGGACCACGGCGAGATGGATCACCTGATCCTGATCTACCGGGAAGTGCTCCAGGTTCCCCTGATCGTCAAGCTGCCGGCCGGGGAGCGGGCCGGCGAGCGGGTCGAGGCGAACGTCCAGCTCGCCGACGTGGCACCGGCGGTTTACTCGCTGCTCGGCCTGGAACCGCCGCCGGAACTCGCCGGCGAGGACCTGCTCGCCCTCGGCGCGGGTCCGCCGGACGGCTCGCCGCGCCGGATCGTGTCGGAGAGCGTCTATCCGCGGATCCACTTCGGCTGGAGCGACCTGGCCTCGGTCGTCGAGGGCGACCTGCACTTCATCGAGTCGCCCGAGCCAGAACTGTTCCGCCTCTCCGAAGATCCGGGCGAACGGAACAACGTGATCCAGGAGGAGCGGACGGCGGCGCGGCGCCTGCGCGCGGCGCTGGCGGAGATGGACCGTTCTCTGGCGGCGCCGGCCGAGGACGACCCGGAGGTTCGCCGCCGGCTCGAATCGCTCGGCTACCTGTCGGGCGGCACGGGCGGCGGTGACGGGCCGCTTGCCGACCCGAAGAGCCGCATCGCCGTCGTTGCGGATCTGGGCCGGGCCATGCGGCTGGCGGAGGCGGGCGAACTCGCGGAAGCGGAGTCGGCGCTGCGGGCGGTAGTACGCGAGGAGCCGCAGCTCGTGCTCGCATGGCAGCATCTCGGCGACGTGCTCGAACGCCGGAAGCGGCCCGGGCAGGCGCTCGAGGCCTACCGCGAGGCGTTCGAGCTCTCTGCCGGCGGAGCGTCCGCGGCGGGCCTCAAGGTCGCGGAACTGTTGCTCCGGCAGGGCCGCGTCGCCGAGGCCCGTGAGCACGCCCTGGCGGTTGTGGACCGGTCGCCGATGGCGAATGACGTGCTTGCTCAGGCGGCATTGCTGGAAGGAGACCTGGAAGCGGCCGGAGAGCTCCTGGAACGCGCGATGGAGGAACGCGGCGCCCAGGTGGGACCGCTGATCACGAAGACGGCCTGGCTGAACAGGCAGGACCGCTTCGAGGAAGCCCTGGCGCTGAGCGACGGGTTACTGGCCGAGTTCGGCGAGCGTCGCGACCGAGAGATCCTTGGGCACCTGTATCTCTACCGTGGCGCCGCGCTGGCGGCGCTGGGACGGGAGCGCGAGTCCGAGAGCGCCTACCGGGAGGCGATCGCGTTGCGGCCCGACCTCCTCGGGGCGTACTCAGGCCTGGCCTTTCTCCAGGCGCTCGTGGGCGGTGGCGCCGAGGTCGGCCGCACCCTCCAGAAGATGGTCACCGTGAATCCCAACGCGGCGGCTTACGCCGAAGCGGTGCGGGCGCTTCGGGCGATGAACGATCCGGGCTCCGCGAACGGCCTGCTCGGCGAGGCCCTGCGCCGCTGGCCGGACGCGGAGGAACTGCGGGTGCTCGCCGCTTCGCGGTGAGTCTGGGCGTCGCTGCCCGCATGTGGCGCCAAGGGGTTAGTCTCTTCTTCATGGCGACAAGATCCACCGTTGCGTCCGGCAACCTGGGGAAGATTCCGGCAAACGCGCTGACGATTCTCGCGGTCTGGCTGTTCGGTGCGTTCCCGGTGGCCGCCCAGCCCGAGAGCTCACGCCCTTCAGGCCCCGGCTTCACAGAGTCCGTCGATGTTCAGGTCGTCAACATCGATGTCTACGTGACCGGCGCCGACGGCAAGCCCGTGCTCGGACTCGGACCGGAGGATTTCGAGCTCCGGGTGGACGGCAATCCGGTGCGGATCAGCAACTTCTACGCTGTGGAGCTTCGCGAAGATGAGCTGTTCGTGCGTCGGGGCGGCGAGGTCGATGCCCAGCCCCTGGCGCCGCCCCCGCCCACGGATCCGCGAGAGGCGGACCGGCTGCGCCGGGCGCGGCCGGAGATTCCGGCCGAGCAGGCGCTGCACGTCGCCGTCTACATCGACAACTTCAACCTGACGCCGTTCAATCGCAATCGCGTCCTCCGCGAGTTGCGCGCATTCATCCGCGAGCACCTGCGGCGCGACGACCAGGTCATGCTGGCCTCGTCCGACCCGGGGCTCACGCTCCGCATGCCGTTCACGAACGACCGCGAAGAGTTGAACCGGGCCTTGCTGGAGCTCGAGGAGGTCTCCGCGCAGCGGATCCACCGCAACAACGAGCGCCGGGATCTCATCAACAACGTGAACGATGTGAACAACGAGGAGACGATGGAGAACCGGCCCGGCGTCGCGGCCGCGGAGCGGGCCGGCCTGACGGTCGGCGGGGGCGGGAGCTGGGCGCGCAACGAACTCATGGCCTACGCGGGTTCGGTGCGCAACGACACGAACCTGGCGATCGACGCGCTGACGAGGGTGGTCGAGAATCTCTCCGCGGCGCCCGGCCGCAAGGCCCTGGTCTACGTTGCGGACGGCATCCCGATGATCGCTGCGGAAGACGTTTTCTACTTCGTCGAGCAGCTCTACGAGCGTTCGGTTTCGCTGATCGAGATGGCGGAGTACGACCTGTCGCGACGGTTCCAGCAGCTCGCGGCGAGCGCGAACGCGAACCGGACGAGCTTCTACGCGATCGACGCGCGCGGCCTGACTGTCCTTTCCCAGGGCACGGTCGACGGCCAGGTGGCGGGCGCACCCGGCCAGGCGACGCTGATCGACCAGATCCGCATGACCAACCTCCAGGCGCCGCTGCAGCTCCTGGCCGAGGAAACCGGCGGCCGCGCGGTGATCAACGCGAACCGCGTGATGCCCGATCTGCTCAGGATCGCCGACGACTTCCGCAACTACTACGCCCTGGGCTACATGCCCGCGAACGCCGGCAGCGGCCGCTACCGCAAGATCGAGGTGCGCTGGAAGGACAGGCCGCGCGGCGCGTCGGTACGCTATCGCAGGGGTTACCGGGACAAGACGGTGGAGTCGCGGATGATCGAGGGCACGCTGTCGGCCCTCAACCTGAACATGCAGGAGAATCCCCTGGGCGTCCGGGTCAACAGCCTGCCGGCGAAGCGCCGGTCCGACGGCAACTACGACGTGCCGGTGATCATCGAGGTTGCGTGGAGCCAGCTCGCGCTGATCCCGCGGGACGGCGTCCACCACGGTCGCATCGAGCTCTGGATTGCCGCGAAGGACGAGGAAGACCGCGCGACGGAGCCGCACCGGACGGAACTCGACATCGCCGTACCGGCGGACCGGCTCGCTGAGACGGAGGGCGGTTGGTGGCGCTACGGTCTGGAAGTCACGATGGAGGCCGGCTACCACGACATCGGCATCGGCTTCCGCGACGGCCTGGGCGGCCGCCAGTCCTTCCTGCGCGGCGGCGTCAACGTCCGCTAGGACGCGTCGCCGTTCCCGGAAAAGGCCGCTACAGCACCCGGATCGGTGTCGACGAGGAGTGCTCCCGGTTCGACTGATCGGTCACGACAACCGATAGGGTGTAGTCGCCCGCGGTGAGTTTCTTCCCCGCGACGAAGACGCCGGAGAGCTGGGACAGTCCGGCACCGGCCTGGGCGCCCGGAGCCAGGACGACCTCGCCGCCGTCGGCGACCTGTTCGCCGTCAGGCCGGAACACCTGCGCTCGCACCGACACCGGGCCGGCGTCCAGACCCGAGCCGACGAGACTGATCGGCGTCTCACCGCCGGCGGTCACCTCTGGCCGAGCCGCTGGAATGAAGGGCTCACCGCTGCGCAGGAAGGGGAAGGCCACGTCCTGGCGCTGTTCCGACTCCTCCTCCCGCAGCAGCACCCACTTGCCCGGTTGCTCGGGGAACAGGGGCGGCTGCAGCGTCGCTGTCTCGCCGGGCACCTCGAGCAGCGAGGTGGTCAGCGCGCGGCGTCCCGTCGCGTCGTTGCGGATCAGCACGCGCACCGAGTAGGTGCCCGGATCCAGGTCGAAGTGCCCCCAGTACTTCACTCCGCTCTGGCGCAGGGCCGGGCCGGCCTGTACGGCGTCGAGCCCCATCGCGCGGACGAAGAAATCGCGCACGATGCCGTGCTCGTCGAGAGCGTAGGCGTAGATCTGGAGCGGCACCGTTCCGCCGTCGATGCCGGCCAGGAGATCCTCTCCGCGGGCCTCGATCAGGACCGGGGCGTAGGCCTTGCCGCTGCCGGCGGCGAAGCCGGCGGCGAGGACGGCCGCCTCGATCTCGCCGGCTTCGACGCCGCCCATCACCTGCTGGGCCGAGGTCAGCGCCCGCTCGAAGGGGTTCGTCTGGGTGTAGGGCTTGGGCGCGTAGTAGCCCGGCCGGTGGACGATCCGGGTTCCGCGCGGAGCGTTCTTGAGCCGGACCCGCAGCCGCCGGAACTTGCCGTCGTACGTCAGGTCTCTGGGCTGGAAGGCGAGCAAGTAGGTCACGCTCGTGCGCTGCAGCATCTCGGACATGGCGTCGCCCAGATCGGTGAAGTTGGCGAACACCTCGCCGCCTGTGTCCTTCGACATGAGGAATAGCGAGTCCCGGTTGCTCTGGCCCTCGGTCATCACCTCGCCGCTCACGTCGACGGACTGGATCGCGCAGTCGGCTTCGCGGAACCTGGTCAGCATCTCGTTCACCGAGCGCTGCGCGGACGTGCTGCCGTAGATCTCCTCGTTGTTGACGCGCCAGGACTGGCCGTCGGCGGCGGCCTGCTGGAGTTCAAGCATCCGGTCCTGCTCGTCGGAGGTGAGGCTGCGGTTGCCGACCAGAATCGAGCTGTCGAAGCCTTCCGAGAGGAAGACGACGTGCTTGCGGCCCTGGACCGTTCCCATCCAGGCGGCCAGTTCGCTCATCCCGGCGGTCAGGGCGGCAATGTCGCTGGCTGCCCGGTCACGGTTGGCGGTGTCCTGGAGATTCGCCAGTTCGCTGCGGGTCCGCGCGAGCATCGAATCGGCGTCCAGACCCGCGCGGTCGGCCGTCTCGCCCAGGCTGTCGCCCGTCGGCAGCTCGCCGCCCAGGTCCGCGATGACGAGCCCCAGCGGATCGCGTACCGCCTTGCCGGTCTCGATTCTGCCCAGGGTGGCGATCGCCTGGCGCAACTGGCTTCGATCCGAGGTGAAGCCGAGCACGAGCCGAGGCCGCGTGTCGTAGAGGGCCACGGCGGCCAGGTCCGTCGGGTGCAGCTCGCGGAGCACCAGATCGGCGGCGGCCTGCTGGGCACGGCCCACGGAGTCCGGGGTCGCGTTCAAGAGGTCGAACAGCAACAGGAAGTGCCGCCGCGCCGCGACCGGCACCGGCTCGTCCGACACCCTGCCTTCGACAACCTCCAGGTCGACCATGTCGAAGCCGGTGATCTCGACCGGCCTGCGGCCGTCGAGGAGTTCGAAGTCGTCGCGGGTGAGACCGCGCAGCGGATCGCCGCCGCTGCTGACCTGCACCGGCACCTCGACGACGGTGACCGTGGTCGCGTCGCTGAACTGCGCCCTCTTTTGCCGACGGCCGCGTTGCGCGTCGGCGGCCGCTGCAAGCAGCAGGGCGCCGGTGCAAACGAGGGCGGCCGTTCGGGCCGCGGCCGGAGTGAATGGACGGCTGCTGAGCCTGGGGTTCGTCATGGGCTGGCTCCCTTGGTCAGGAGATGCGGGTCGGCCTGCGTCAGCGCAGTGCCGGCCCGCTCAGTTGAGCACCTTGATGGGGATCGAGTTGGCGGGCCGAAGCCGGGTCGCCGGGTCGGTCACGGCGACGGTGAGAGTGTAGTTCCCCGCGGGCAGATCCGCCGGGTCGAAGGCGGCGACGAGCTTGTCGAGGCCCGGAATGCCGGTCACCGTACGTTCGCGCAGGTGGAGAGCGCCGCCCTCGACAGGTTCGCCTTGCGCGTCGACCACCGTTGCCTCCAGGGCCAGGTCGCCGCGGCCCAAGTTGTAGCCGACAAGGCAGATCTCGGCGCCGGCACCGACCTGGTCTCCTCGCACCAGGGGCACCGCGGACGGCACGTACGGCTCGCCGTTCACGGTGAAGGGATAGACCGTCGTCCTCGCGTACTGGTCGGCGGGCTGTTCGCGGACGAGAAACCAGCTTCCGGGCTCTTCGTGGAAGAAGGGAGGAAGCAGGGCGGGCTTCCCGGCCTCGAAGGCCGGAACCCGGATCTCGGCCGTCTCGACTCCGGTGGCGCCGGTGAGGCCGTTGCGGACCAGCACGCGGAGCAGGTAGCTGCCCGGGCCGAGTTCGAGGTGGCCGTAGTACTTGAGGCCGGTGTTGCCGAAAGCGTCCTCGCGGCCGGACAGGTCCAGGGTGACTACGCGGCTGAAGAAATCCCGCATCTCGGACTTCTCGTCCGTGACGTAAGCGTAGATCTCGACCGGCATGCGTGCGGGTTCATGGCCCTCCAGTAAATCGCGGCCGCCGATCTCGACGATCACCGGCACGTAGGCCAGATCCTCGGCAGCCCGGAACGGCGCCGCCAGCACGTCGATGGCCAGGTCGTCCCGTTCCGCGGCCGCGGCAATCAGGTCGGACGCCAGGAACCGCTTCTCCATCGGGTGGAGATCGTCGAAGGGTCGCGGCGTGTAGTAGCCCATGCGGTGGGAGATCTGGGCGCCCTTCGGGGCCCGGGCCCGCACCCGGAGGCGCCGGTGTTCGCCCGGCTCGCCGGGGGTGGAAGGCTCGAAGCTGAGCAGATAGGTGACGGTGGAGGACTCGAGCACCTCGCCTAGCTCGGCGCCGAAGTCGTTCGCGTCTTCGTGCAGGGCGCCCCCGGTCTCGTTGGCCAGGTAGTGGAGCGCGTCCCGGTGGACGATGCGGGTGCGGTGCTCCTCCGGCAGGTCGGCGCGCAGGCCGGAGATGTCGACGGTGTGGATCGCGGCGTTCGCCCGCTGGAACTCGTTCAGCATCCGGTTCACGTTGCCGAGAAGCTGCGTGTTGCCGTAGCGGTTGTCCGTGTCGACGCGACCGTATTGCCCTGTGTCGATCGCCTCCTGTTCGCGTTGCATCTCCTGGTCGAAGAAGTCCGGCTGGCGGCCGAAGAGCAGGCGGCCGTCGAAGCCCTCGGTGAAGAGGACCACATGCTTGCGGCCCTGGACGCTGCCGAGGATTTGGGCCATTCCCTGCAGGGACCCGGTCCAGCTCGCGATCTGACCACGGGCGTAGCTCTTCTCGTACTTCGCCATCTCGTTGCCGATCACCTGGAGGTAGGCGTTGAAGTCGCGCTCCAGGGCGCGGATGTCCTCGTTCACGCCACCGACGTCGAGCGCGCCGGCGATGCTCGCGCTGGGTGCGTCGATCATGAAGCCGAGCGGGTCCTTCGTCGCCAGGTTGAGGAGCCGCGGGTTGCCCAGCGTGGCGATGGCCCGGGCCAGTTGGGCCCGGTCGGGCGTGAACGTGATGAGCAGTTGCGGCCCCGACTCGACGGTGTGGACGGCGACCGCGGCGAGGTCCGTCGGATGCATGTGTTCGAGCACGAACTCCTGGGCGGCTGCGCGGGCCTTGCCGACCGAGGTCGGCGCGGAGAACGAGAGGTCGAACAGGAAAAGGAAGTGGCGGCGAGCGGCGGGCGGGATGCCGTAGTCGGCCTCGATCACGCGCCGCTCGTCGGGGGCGATCAGGTCGAGGTCGATCACCCGGAAACCGGTGATCTCCTGGGCTTCACCCTCGTCGAGGATCTGGAAGTCGTCCGGACCGAGGCCGCGCACCGGCGCGCCGCCGCGGGCGGTGACGTTCACCGGCACCTGGACCTCGAACACGAAGGCGCGGTCGTCGAACTGGCGCAGGTCGCCGGGCTCCTGGGCCGGCCCGGGCGCGGCGGCCAGGAGCAGGCCGGCCAGAGCGAAAACCCCGAATCTCCGGTCCCGCAGCATCGTCGACGGCTAGGCTAGCAGCAGCGGCCCCTACCGCGGCCCGCGTTCGATCAGGGCCGCGTACCTGCGCGCCTCCTCGTGGGTCGCGTCCAGCCGCAGGGCGCGTTCGACGTGGTGTTTCGCCTCGCTGAATCGGCCCGCGGCCAGGTGGACGCGGGCCAGTCCGACGTGGACCTCGGGGATCTCGGAGTCGGCCCGCAGGGCGCGGCGCATGTAGTCGAGCGCCAGTTCGCCGTCGCCGACGGCGAGCGCGGCATCGCCGCGGTACACGTAGAAGAACGGGCTGGCCTGGTTCATCTCCTCTAGTGTGTCGAGAACCCCTCCGGCCAGATCGTTGCGGCCCTGGAGCTGGTAGGCGCGGACCAGGTTCGTCAGCAACGGCACGCTGTCAGGGTGGAGTTCGGCGCCTTCCTCAAGCCGGCGGGCGGCATCGTCGAGGCGGCCGCGCCGGAGCAGGACGATGCCGTAGTTGTTGATCGCCTTGTCGAAGTCCGGCGTGAGCCGGACGGCGACCTCGAGCCAGTGTTCGGCGGCGTCGAGATCGTTCGCCATCAACGCCTCCGCGCCCAGGTTGTTGTAGTAGTGCCCGGTGGCGGCGAGGTCGGTGATGGGCCGGAAGTCGCGGTAGGACTTCGGGCGGTAGGGCAGGAAGTCGTAGGTCGCCATCTCGCCGTCCACGTACATGCCACCGACGATGTGGCCACGGCTGACGACGACGCCGTCCTGGTAGTTCCAGCGCTGGTAGTCCTCGACCTCGACGAAGAACGGGTTCAGCCGCCGCTCCCGTCCGACCGCCACGAACAGGTTGACGAAGGACAGGCAGTTGCCGCGGGCGGCGGCGAAGGCCTCGTTCGCCGTCCGCGTGGGCGTCAACTCGTACTCGAGACCGACCCGGCCGAAGATGAAGTCGAGCACTGCGTCGCGGCGCCGCGTCTCGCTGCCGGCGGGGCTGAGGCGCTCGTCGACTTCCCGCCGCAGCTCCTCGTCGATGGCGAAGGGGATGGTGACGTGTTGCTGCCATTCTGCGCCCAGGCGGCGCTCGAACTCGGGCGCCAGGGCCAGAGAACCGTCGAAGGGGACGTAGCCGCCGCAGGCGGCGGCGAGCGCGAGGAGCGCCGGCAACGCCACGCGGGACTTGCTTCGGGTGGACAGCATCCTGCATCTACTGTACGATGCCTTCACTCGACAGGTTTGTTCCTTAGGGGCGCATCCGTCACGGCTTCGTCCGGCGGGCGGTCATCCGTCAGTCAGGTCTTGGCCCTATGGATCCTTTGGCGTGGCGTCCTCGCACTTCGGTTCGGTCAGTAGACGGTCCCAGTACGCGTCAGCGCCGGAACAGGATAAGCGCAACGAAGCAGGTCACCTGCGAGAAGCTTCAAGATAATGGACAAGGAGCACATTTTTGGATGGGCCGCCGGGTGTCATCGTGCCAGTTTGGCGCGGGTGGGATCCTGGTCGGGCGGCAAAGCCCGTAGTGGAAGGGGTTCTCGGCCAGCGTTGAGGATGGCCGGGCACTGGCCGATTTGGCATACTCCTTGCGGGATTTCTGACACTGTGGGCGAGCCGCTCAGGCTCTGCCCAAACCGCGGGAGGTGGCTGCGGGCCGTCTAGGCAGTCCGCGATCTTCCGCACAACTCACTTCGGAGGGAGTAACGAACGCATGAGCAGACGCATCGTTTCGACGTTCAGCGTCATCCTTTTCCTGTTCGTCGCCAGCCTCGCCTTTGGCCAGGCGTCGCCGACGGGCAATCTCTACGGCACGGTGACGGACGAATCCGGCGCCGCGCTGCCGGGAGTCATGGTTACCGTCAGCGGCATCGGCGCGCCGCGTACGCAGTTCACCGATGGCCAGGGCCAGTGGCGCTTCCTGGCGCTCGACCCGGGCGCCTACACCGTTGCCGCCGAGCTCGACGGCTTCGGCGGCCTCCAGTTCCCTGACGTCGTGGTCGCCGTCGGTCGCAACACGAGCGTGCCGCTGGTACTGAGTGCCGCTCTCGAAGAGACGATCACCGTCACTTCGGAGAGTCCGCTGCTCGACGAGCGCAAGCTCTCCACGGGCACCAACGTCAGCCAGGTCGAACTGGAGAAGATCCCGACCGCCCGCGATCCCTGGTCCCTGCTTTCGCAGACCCCGGGCGTGCTGGTCGACCGGGTCAACGTCGGCGGCACGGAATCCGGCCAGCAGGCCACCTTCCGCGCCCCGGGCGTCAGCGGCAACCAGAACGACTTCCAGATGGACGGCACGTCGATCACCGACATGGCGGCCACCGGCGCCTCGCCGACCTACTACGACTTCGACCAGTTCGCCGAGATGTCGTTCACGACCGGCGGCACGGACGTGACGAAGAACAGCGCCGGCGTCCAGGTCAACCTGGTGACGAAGCGCGGCAGCAACGAGTTCCGCGGTTCGGCCCGGTTCTACAACACGCAGCGCAACGGCTACTTCGGCGGTGCGCTCAAGCAGTCGCAGCCGGACATCGAGGGCGAGCTGTACACGGCCAACTTCCAGACTGAACTCGCCGGCGCTCAGGCGCGGAAGATCGAGGACATCGGCTTCGAGGCCGGCGGTGCCGCGATCCAGGACCGTCTGTTCTTCTGGGGTAGCTGGGGTCAGAACGACATCCAGCAGAACGCGGCGACCGGTCTGGCCGACGACACGATCCTGGAGAACACGGCACTCAAGGCGAACGGCCAGATCAACGCGTCGAACTCGATCGTCGGCTCGTTCAACAACGGCGACAAGCTGAAGTTCGGACGCGGCGCGGGCACGACCCGGCCGGCACCGACGACCTGGAACCAGCGCGGTCCGTCGGCCCAGTACCGGCTCGAGGACACGCACGTCTTCTCGGCGAACTTCTTCCTCACCGGCACCTACTCGCACGGCGACTTCGGTTTCGCTTTGGCTGCCCGAGGTACCCGTTCGGACGAGAATGGACTCCATCCGGACGCGCTCGACCCGCGCCGGGAAGCCGGCGTCTGGCAGGACAACTTCCTGACGGGCAGCAGCTCTCGTCCGTTCGACTCCTACCAGGTCGACACGTCCTACTTCTTCACCACGGGCGCGTCGGTCAACCACGAGTTGAAGATCGGCGGACGCTTCCGCGAGTTCACCCAGAACTCCGTGTTCCAGTGGGGGCCGCGGGACGTGTTCCACGGCGACTGGGGCCAGTCGGTCGCCGTCCGGGATCACACGGGCGTCGCCGTCTCCGACTACACCGCCATCTGGGCCCAGGACACGATGACCTTCGGCCGGGCGACGATCAACTTCGGCCTCCGGTACGACGACCAGGGCGGCGCCAACGAGGCGTACAATCGTCCCGCGCATCCGGTCGCGGCCTACCGTGACATCTTCCCGGACACGAACTTCCGCGGCTCCGAGGCCGGCTTCAGTTGGGGCAGTATCGCGCCGCGCCTGGGCGCCACCTACGCCATCGGCGAGGAGCGCAAGACGCTGATTCGCGCCAGCGTCTCCCAGTTCTACGATCAGATGGCTTCGGGCTGGGTGACCAGGAACTCGCCGTTCGGGGCCTCGTACGCCTACTTCGACTCGGTCACCGGGGAGTTCCAGTATGCGACCGGCTTCGACCCCGAGAACCCGCTGATGATCGTGGACGACACGGATCCGGGCCTGGACGCTCCGCTCACCCAGGAGATCCTGGCCGCGGTTGAGCACGCGTTCCTGCCCGAGTTCGTCGTCGCCTTCACGGTGACGCACCGGGACGTCAGCGATCTGCTCGACTCCTTCACGATCTTCCGGCAGCCTGACGGCAGCACGCGGATTACCAACCGGAGCGATTTCGAGCAGGTCGGGACCCTGGAGACCGAGTTGCCGCGGATCGGCCGTGAGGTCAGCGTTCCGCTCTACGGCGTCCCGAATCCGGACCTCGTGAACACGGGCGGCAGCTACGTCACGAACGGCGACCGCGGGCGGGACTATCTCGGCTACTCGATCAGCTTCACGAAGAGGCTGGCGAACCGCTGGATGGCCCGCGGCTTCTACCAGTACGGCAAGGGCGAGTGCAGCATCCCGCGCTCCTACTACGACCACGCGAGTCCGCTGGTTGGGCGGGCCGGCTGCCAGGACGGCGACCTCTTCCTGACCCGTTCGACCGGCTCCGGCAAGGGCGAGCGGTTCCTGCAGGCCACCTGGAGCTACAGCCTGAACGGCATGTACCAGGTGGCGCCGGACCGGCCCTGGGGCTTCAACGTTTCGGCCAACCTGACGGGGCGCGAGGGCTATCCGCTCGCCTACTGGAACAACGCGAACTTGGTTCCCTGGGGCTCGAGGGGCGCCCGCCCAACGGTCAACATCGTGCCGAACCAGGAGTACGACCAGTACCGCCTGGACGACATCGAGACGATCGACTTCCGGGTCGAGAAGGAGATCGCCCTTCAGGGTCCGGTCAACATGACCTTCGGCATCGACGTGTTCAACGCGACGAACGAAGGCACCGGCCTCGCGTACCTCCTGAACACGCGGTACACGAACGGAGGCAACCTGGACGACAACATCTCGCCGCGCATTTACCGCTTGGGCGTGCGGCTGGCTTGGAAGTAGTCCAGCACGGAAAGTCCGTGGCCTGACCGTCGGGCCGCGGAATCGACTCGAACGAGAGGGCCGGGGAGCGATCCCCGGCCCTTTCTACTTCGCGCGGGTGTGAACCGGGAGACGGTCTTGAACGGCACCTCCTCCTGCGTACTGCCGTTGCCTCTGGATAGTAGGATGGTCGAGTCGCGAATCGAGGGTCGTACAACGAGGGAGGACTCATGAACTACGGAACCCGTATCGCCGCCTCGATGCTCGTCGGCGCCCTTTTCGCTGCGGCGGTTTCGGCGCAGGCCTGGGCGGGCCGCGGGCGCTTGAGCGGCACGGTTCAGGATGCGGACGGCAATCCGGTCGAAGGGGCGAGCGTTCAGCTCACCCTCAACGGGGCAGGGCCGGAGGCGGTCTCCACGAGCGCGAAGGGGCGCTGGGCGCGTGCCGGACTGGCGGGCGGGGGCTGGGAAGTGCTCGTCTCCAAAGCCGGCTACGTGTCCACTTCGCACACGGCGGCGGTCCAGGAGTATGCGGCGCCCGCGGATCGGGTCTTTCTGAGGACGACTCTGGAGGTGGGATCCGCAGCGGCGACCGATGGATCGGCGGCGGCACTTGAGGACAACGAGGCGGCCCAGGCGGCGCGGGAGTCGCTCGAAAGCGGTAACTCCTTGCTCGCGGTGGGGGACTACGAAGAGGCGATTCGAGTCTTCTCCGGCGCGCTCCCGTCGCTTCCCGACGGGGCCAAGGCGGCGGTGCTGGTTGCGGTCGCGCAGGCCCAGGTGGAGCTTGAGCGAGACGCCGAGGCGTTGGTCAGCCTGGAGCGGGCGCTCGCCCTGGCGCCGACGAACGTCGATGCGCTGCGGTTGATCAGCCGCCGACTGACCGCGATGGGCCGAGGTGACGAGGCCCAGCAGTACCTGGACCGGATGCCCGAGGATCAGCGGGCCGACCCGGAGATTCTGGTGCGCGAAGGTGTCGCGCTATACAACCAGAACGACTTCGAGGGCGCCTTGGCCAAGTTGAACGTGGCAGCGGAATTGGCGCCGGACTGGGCCGACGCCTTCTACTTCCGTGGTCTCGCGAACATGGCTTCCGGCAACAACGCGGAGGCCGCGGCCGATTTCCGCCGGATGCTCGAGCTTGAGCCGGAGGGCGAGAAGGCCGAGGAGGCGAAGCAGTTCGCGGAGTACCTGGAATCGCTCTGAGGAGATCACTCCGCCAGGGGGCGGTCGCCGCGATGCTGGCGATTCCGTTCCTGGCGGCCTGCCAGCCGGAGCGGCCACATGAAGAGCAGGTGGTCACCGCGACAGCGTCGGCGTGGCCCGTGGCCCCGCCTCCCGGCTTTGCGCGGGACGTCATCCTGGTGACGATCGACACGCTGCGCGCGGACGCGACCGGTTTCGCCGGCAACGCGACGGCGGCGACTCCGCACATGGACGAACTTGCCGCGGGCGGCTGGGTGTTCGAGCGGGCGCACGCGCACAGCGTGATGACGCTGCCGTCGCACGCGAACCTGCTGACCGGCCGGTTGCCCTACCAGCACGGCGTGCGCGACAACGCGGGCTTCGTGCTGCCGGAGTCGGTGCCGACCGCCGCCGAGGCGTTCGCGGCCGCGGGATTCCGCACCGCGGCGTTCGTCGCGGCGTTCCCGCTGGACGCGCGCTACGGTCTGGATCGGGGCTTCGAGGTCTACGATGACGCCTACCCGGAAGGCTCGGCCCGCGGCATGGCGGTCGCGGAGCGAAGCGGCGACGAGGTGGTCGGAGCCGCCGTTTCCTGGTGGCGGCGGCACGAAGGCGAACGCAGGTTCCTCTGGGTCCATCTGTACGAGCCGCACGTGCCGTACGAGCCCCCGCCACCGTTCGCCGCGCGTTTCCCTGATCGGCCCTACCTGGGCGAGGTCGCGGCGGCGGACGCCCACATGGGCCGTCTGCACCGGGCGGTGGCGTCCGGCGGCGGCGGCCCGGACGTGCTGTTCGCCGTCACCTCGGATCACGGCGAGGGCCTGGGCGACCATGGCGAGGCGACGCACGGGCTGTTCGCCTACGAGGCGACGCTCGCGGTGCCGCTCGTGTTCTGGGCCGAGGCGCTGAACGCCGAGAGGGTTGGTTCGCCAGTGGGGCATGTTGACGTCTTGCCGACGTTGCTGGAGGCGGCCGGAGTCGAGACGGCGGCGTTCTCCGGCACGGTGGGCCGAAGCCTGTGGCGGGACCCCGGCGGCGGTGCTGCCGGCGCGGCGTTCGCGGGGCGCGCGACCTACTTCGAGGCCCTGCACGCGAACCTGCAGCGCGGCTGGGCGCCCTTGCGGGGCGTGGTCGGCCGGGTACCAGCGGAGGATGGGGACGAGCATGACCCCGGCCGCCTCCTGAAGTACGTTTCCCTGCCGCGGCCCGAGCTCTACGACCTCGACGTGGACCCGGCGGAGGCGCGCAACCTCCACGCCGCTGCCCGCGGCGCGGCGGCGGCGCTCGCGGCGCTCCTTCCGGCCGAGTCGGAGTGGCCGCCCGCGGCGGGTGCGGTGAGCGAGGAGGAGCGGCGGGCGCTCCAGAGTCTCGGCTACCTGAGCTCCTCCGGAGGCGTGTCTCTGCCGCGCACGTACGGCGAAGAGGACGACCCGAAGTCCCTCGTCGACATTGACCGGATGATCCAGGACTATTCGGCGGCCTGGCAGGCCGGCCGCCTGGAGCAGGCCGAGGCGTTGGCGCGGCGGACGATCGAACGCCGGCCCGGAATGGGGCTTGGCTACGCGAACCTGGCCCAGGTCCTGCTGGACCAGGGGCGGATCGAGGAGGCGCTTCGCCTGATGATCGACGCGGAGCGGCGGCGTCTGGCATCCCCCTACCTCGAGCGGCAGTTGGCCTTGACCCTGGCTCAGGTGGGCCGTGCGGAGGACGCGGTGCGCTTGATGGAGCGCCACGCCCGGTCAAGCGACCCGGACGCTCTGGACGTGCTTGGCCTGGTGTTGGCCGAAGCGGGACAATCCGCGCGGGCCCGGGAGGTCCTTTCCCGTTCCCTCGAAATCGACCAGCGAAACCCGCGGGCGCGACAGAACCTGGCGCTGGCGGCCTTGCACGAAGCCGACTGGCCGCTCTGCGAGCGGGAGGCGCGCGCGGCGCTCGCGCTGAATCCGGCGTTGCCGCTGGCATGGAACTACCTGGGGATCGCGCTGTTCAATCAGCGCCGGCCGGACGAGGCGATCGGGGCGTGGCAGCGATCCGTCGAGCTCGATCCCGGCGACCTGGACGTGCTGTTCAACCTGGCGAGCGTGGCCGCGCGGGCCGATCGCCTGGACGTGGCCCGGCCGGCGCTGGAGCGGTACGTGAGTGCAGCCTCGGAACCCTCCCTCGGCGACCGGTACGCGGCGGACCTGGCGGTGGCGCGGTCGTTGCTGCGGGGACTGTAGTCAGTTGCCGTCCGGAGGGCCTTCCGCCGCGGTCAGCCCCTGCTCCCGCGTGGCCCGCTGATCTTCGCCGTAGAGATCCATGTAGCGCTTCATGTGGACAGCGGCCTCGTCGTCCCGGCCGAGGCGCTGCAGCACCCTGGCGAGGCCGTAGATCGCTTCGCTGTGATCAGGCGCCGCGGCGACCGCCCGGCGGTAGGCGTCCTCGGCCGTGGCCAGACGCGTCCGTTCATCCGCCGTTTCGGGTGCATCACTGGCCGCGCCGTCCCAGGCGCGGGCAAGGTCGACGAGCAGCGCCGCGTCCGGCTCGGCCAGCGCCGCAGCGCGTTCCAGGGACTCCGCCGCCCCCAGGTGTTCGCCGCGCCAGAGCAGCAGACCGCCTAGCATCCGGTGCGCCGCCGCCGAGGACGGTTCGAGCGCGACGGCCTCGCGGGCGTGCGGTTCGGCCTCCGCCGGCTTGTTGTTCTCCCACAGCGCCGAGGCCAGGTCGATGCGAAGGCTCGCATCCTCTGGGTCGAGCAGGACCGCCCGGTCCAGGGGCGCCTCGGCGGCGCGGAAGTCCCGGTTCCGCATCAGTTGGCGTCCCAAGTCGGCCGGCGGCAGTTCTTCGCTTCGGCCGCCGCCCACCGCTTCCGCCGCGCGCAGGCTGTCGAGATGGCCGCGGGCCACGGCGTCGCCAGGCCGCAGTTCGAGCAGCCGTCGCAGCAGTCCGGCGGCCTCGTCGTTCCGGTCGAGGCTCATCAGCAGGACGGCATAGTCCTGCAGCGTAGCCGCGTGGGTCGGCTGGGCCTGGAGCGCCTGGCGGAACATCTCCTCGGATTCCGACAGCCGTTCGAGGGACATGAGCACGGCGCCGCGCTGATAGAGGCCGTCGGCGCGTCCGGGCGCCGCGGCGAGCGCCCGGTCGGCGGCGGCAAGCGCCTCCTCGTGCCGGGCCGCGTCGAGGAGGATCGACGACGCTGCGTACGCGGGCCGCGGGTCAGTGGAGGCCAGCCGGGCCTCGCGCGCCAGGACGCTCAACGCCTCTTCGATCTCGCCGGCCGCGGCGAGCTCCAGCGCGCCGCGCACTTCGCGGCCCGTGGGATCCGCGATGTCCTGCCGTCGCTGGTTGAGGGACGCGACCTCGTCGCTCGCATCGCGTGACAGTTCCTGGAAGCGCTCGAGGACCTCTCGCGCCTCTTCCCGCTCGCCGCTGGCGGCGAGCGCCTGCCCGAGCGCCTGGTAGGCGTCCGCCTTGTCGGCGTCCAGTTCAGTGGCCAGGCGCAGAAAGGGGACGGCGCGTCCCGGCTCGCCGGACGAATGCAAGTAGCGGCCGTACTCGAGCACGAGGTCGCGGGCCACCGGCGGCGGGTTCTCGGGCATCGGACTCTCGGGCAACGGCTCGGCGTACGGCGCCAGGGTCGCGATCGCCTCTTCGAGGCGGCCAGCCTGGAACCGGGCGCTGGCCAGCAGCACGGCGTCCTCGGGTGTGGCGTTCTCGAGCGACTCGATCTGTTCCAGCGCGCCCTCGGCCTCGCCGACGACCAGGTAGGCGCGGGCGAGGGTGCGGCGGATGCCGCCGTCGATGTCCGGCGGCGGCTCGGTGGCGAGGTCGCGAAGTTCATTGATCGCGCCCCAGGGGTCCGCCTGCTGGAGCAGGACCTGCGCGCGCAGCATCTTCACGCCGGGGTCGGCGGCGGGGAGCCCTTCGAGCAGGGCCTCGGCTTCCGGCGCCCGCTCCAGGGCGATGGCCCCGGCAGCGGCGGCCGCCCGGGCTTCCAGGTCGCCTGGGTTCGACGCGGTCCAGGGTTGCAGGAAAGCGTAGGCCTCGGCGGGGTGACCGTAGCGCCCGAGCATCATGCCGAGCGCGCGCAGCGCCGGCGAGTACGGCTGGATGCCGAGCGAGCGCCTGTAGTACTCGCCCGCGTCCTGGATGCGGCCCGCTGCTTCGGCCGCGCGGCCGGCGTTGTAGAGCACGCCGGCGTCCGGTGGCTGGCGCCCGGTCAGTGGGGCGAGGATCTCCATCGCCCGGTCGAAGTCGCCTGCCTCGACGTGGAGGCTTCCGAGCAGGGCGCAGGCGGCGTCGCGATCGCCGGTGCCGCCGGTGGAACAGAGCGTCTCGGCGGCGGCGATGGCGCCCTGGAGGTCACCGGCGTTGGCCAGGGCCAGCGCCTCGGCGATGCCGGTGTCCGCGTCGGGCGTAGCCGCCCCCTCCTGCTGCTGGCCGGGCGCGGGCGCCGCCGTCACGGCGAGTGGCGCGGCGAGGACGGCTGCGATCAGAATCGCGGTGGCGATCATGGCGGTGATGCTATCGCCGCAGGAGCGCCCGTTTGCCGGACGGCAGGTCCAGCAGCACGAGCGGACGCGCGGCGGACGGCGGCCGGACGACGACGCGGTCGATGCGGTCCTTTCCGCCGAGTCCGAAGAAGGCCGCGAGCGTGCTCTGCGACAGGTAGGAGGAACCCGCCCGCGTCTCCCGCACTTGCGTCGTTCCTCCGGCGGTGAGTTCGATGCGGGCGCCAGGGTCCGCGGCGCCCGCGGCGTTCGAGCTGCCGCCGGCGAACGTCAGGGCGAACCAGCCGCCGGAGGCGCCGTTCTCGTACACCTCGGCGACCTGGTTCGAGTTGACCGCGACGAGGTCCAGGTCGCCGTCCAGGTCGAGGTCGGCGACCGCTGAGCCGCGGCTCGTCCTCACTTCGTCGAGGCCCGCGTCGGTCCGCTCCCGGAAGCGGCCGTTACCCAGGTTCTCGAACAACTGGT
Source organism: Thermoanaerobaculia bacterium (assembly GCA_965116955.1). Lineage (GTDB taxonomy): Bacteria > Acidobacteriota > Thermoanaerobaculia > Multivoradales > Multivoraceae > Multivorans. The sequence goes on from OZ220742.1 coordinate 2,549,558, forward strand.
TCGGCTGCTCGTAGGCGCCAACCTCGCCGATGCTGGCCGCTTGCGGCTGGATGTGGCCGTTGGCGACGAACAGGTCGAGATCGCCGTCTAGGTCGGCGTCGAACGCGTTCACGCCGAAAGCGAGCCGCTGGAGCGATGGCTGGGCGAGGCCGGCGGGGAAGCGCCGGTCGAGGAAGACGCCGCCGCCGGCGTTCCGGTAGAAGGCGTTCGTTTCGAGCGCGAAGTTGGTGACGACAAGGTCCTGGCGACCATCGCCGTCGAGGTCGGCCAGTTCGACGCCCATACCGGCTTCGGCGGCGCCGCTCCGGTCGAAAGCCGTGCCGGCGAGCAGGGACTCGTCCTCGAACCGCCCGTCCCCCAGGTTACGGAAGAGCAGGTTCGGATCCTTGTCGTTTGCCACGTAGATGTCGGGCCAACGGTCTCCGTCGAGGTCGCCGATGACGACTCCCAGACCGGCTTCGGCCGGGCCGTCCAGACCGCTCGCGGCGGTGGCATCGACGAAGTGGCCGCCGCCGGCGTTGCGGTACATGCGGTCCTGGAGGCCGTTGTACATGTCCGGATGGCAGTAGCCGGCTTCGCCGGCGCTGGACTCGCCGCCCTCTTCCTCGCTCCTTCCGCTCAGGCCGCAGGGCTTGTGGTTGCTGAGCGAGAAGTCCGTGTAGTTCGTGACGTAGAGGTCGGGGTCGCCGTCGAGATCCAGATCGCCGAAGGCGGCCGAGGAGCTCCAGCGCGGGTCGGCGACGCCGCGTTCCGCGCCGGCCGCGCGGAAGCTGCCGTCGCCGAGGTTCAGGAAGAGTTCGTTGCTGCCGAACGCGGTGACGTAGAGGTCCAGGTCCCCGTCGCCGTCGACATCGCCCGCCGCGCCGCCGATTCCGTAGCCGCTGAAAGCGATTCCGGCCATATCCGTTACGTCGACGAAGCGCGGGGTGTCACCGCCGGCCTCGTTGCGCAGAAGCCGGGAGCGGGGCGTTGGTCCCTCGTATCCCGGCAGCACGCCGCCGTCGACGAAAAAGGCGTCCTCGTCGCCGTCCCCGTCGTAGTCGAAGAAGACGACTCCGCCGCCCATGGTCTCGACCATGTAGTGGCGGCCGGTGAAGCCGGCGGTGTGCCGGAAGTCGAGGCCCCAGTCGGCTGCGACCTCCCGGAAGGCGATCTCACCGCTAGAGGCGTCGAGCGGAGACGGTGGGCCGAGCAGCGCCAGGAGCGTCGCGACGGAGAGCGCGACCTGACGGCTCGCGCGGCCGGGCCGCGCTGTCACCGGACCACCCGCAGACGCCGGTCGCCCGGCAGTTGCGGCAGCCTCAGCCTTCCCTCGCGTGGCCAGCGGATCCGGAGCTCCACGGCGCGAGCCGCACCAGGCGTGCCGAAGGTCTGGGTCAGGGAGTTCTGGGACAGGTAGGACGATCCGGCTCGCACTTCGCGGCGCTGGATCCCCGCGTCGGAGTGGAGTTCGATCACCGCGCCCACCGCGCGGCGGTTCGCCGTATCGCGGTCGACGAGGTCGATCTGGACCGCGTGTCCCTTGCGCACGCTCTCATTCCGGTAGACCTCGGCCCGGTCGTTACAGTTCGAGATGACGAGGTCCAGGTCGCCGTCGAGGTCGAAGTCGGCGGTGGCCAGGCCGCGGCTCACGCGGACGGCGCCGATGCCGCTGTTCTCGACTTCGGCGAAGCGCTCCCCCAGGTTCTCCAGGAGCTGGTTGGGTTGCGCGTAGGCGGCGTCGGCGAAGCCGGCGTGTTCCGAGATGTTGTGGATCACGTGGCCGTTCGCGACGACGAGGTCCAGGTCGCCGTCGAGGTCGAAGTCGGCGAGGTCGGCGCCGAAGCCGACCCAGGGCATCGAGGGTTCGGCGATGCCGGCCACGAAGCGACGTTCGAGGAAGAGGCCGTCGCCGCGGTTCGAGTACAGCGCGTTCGTCTGCCGGTCGAGGTGGGTCACGATCAGGTCCTCCAGGCCGTTGCCGTCCACGTCGCCGACCGCGATGCCCATGCCGGCCTCGGCTTCGCCGCGGTCCGAAAGGGCGGTGCCGGCGAGCAGGGCGTCGTCCTCGAAGCGCGCACCGTTGGCGGTGGGCCGGTTGATGAAGTGGAGGTTCGGATCCATGTCGTTCGCGACGTAGATGTCGGGCCACCGATCGCCGTCGAAGTCCGTGATCACGACGCCGAGACCAGCGTGGCGGGGCCCCGCGAGACCGGCCTCGGCGGCGGCCTGGACGTAGACGGGGGGACCTCCGGCACCGCGGTCGTTGCGATAGAAGCGGTCGGGGAGCCCGTTGTAAACGTCCGGATGGCAGTAGGAACGTACACCGCGTTCGGGCTGTCCGCAGAGCACGTTGTTGTCGTAGCTGAAGTCGACGTAGTTCGCCACGTACAGGTCGAGGTCGCCGTCCAGGTCGACGTCGCCGAAGGCCGCGGAGGCGCTCCAGGAGGCGTCGGCGGCGCCGGCGCCGTCCGGCGCGGGGACGAAGGCGCCGTTGCCGCGGTTGAGCCACAGCCGGTTCGGGCCGAAGGCGGTCAGGTAGACGTCCGGATCGCCGTCGCCGTCCACGTCGCCGGTGACGGCGCCCATGCCGTAGCTGTCGAGCCGGATGCCGGAGGCATCCGTCACGTCGACGAACCGGCCGCCGTCGTTCCGGAGCAGGGTCGTGCGGCCCGGCGCGCCGCCGTGGGGAGCGGGCTCGCCGCTGTCCACGAACAGCAGATCGTCGTCGCCGTCGCCGTCGTAGTCGAACGCTACGACGCCGCTGCCGACCGTTTCGATCATGTAGTACTCGCCGCGTCCGCCGTGGCGGTGGTGGAAGTCGACACCCCAGTCGTCCGCCGCGTCGACGAAGTGGAGTCCTCCGGTGGCATAGGCGGGCGCGGCGAGCACCAGCGCGACGGCGAGCGCCGGAATCAGGGCGAGAACCACGGCTCGCGGGCGGGTTCGCGGTTCAGGTAGGCGGCCAGTCGCTGCGATTGGCCCGTGGTCGGCGCGCCGCCGCGCCGCCTGACCTCGTCCAGGACCTGCCTCTGCATGGCCGCTGCGCCGTCGAAGTCGCCGATCTCGGCCAGGGCCATGGCGACCGTCTCGGCGTGCTCCAGGGAGGGCCGTTCGAACATTAGCCGCTCCGCGATCGCGAGCGCTTCGGTGCCGTTGCGCACGCTCGGATCGGGGCTCGCAGCGAGCAGGCGCGCGAACAGCGTGTCCAGGTGGTCGGCGGCCGCGCCGGGATTACCTTCCGTGCCGGCCAGCGAGCGGCGCGCGCTGGCCAGACCGCCGCGGGCCGCCGCGTAGCGCTTGCCGAGGAGGAGAGCCATTGCCCGGTCGCGGTGCCAGCCGGCGTTGGCAGGATCGCGGGCGAGGGCGCGGCCGAAGTGGCTGGCCGCTTCCGCGTACCGCGCATCGCGCGCCAACAGCCTACCCAGAAAGGCATGACCCTCGGCCAGATCGGGGTCGAGTTCGATCGCTCTGCGCAGATGCTCGATCGCCTCGCGGCCATCGTCGGGGGAGGAACTGAGTGCGCTCGTCGCTCCGTCGGCCGTCGATCCGGCCGGCGGGCTCGTCACCGCGAGCACGGCCAGCCGGTAGTGTGCCTCGGCGCGTTCGCCGGCCGCGCCGGGCGCGGCTTCGAGGACCTTTCGGAGGGCAGCGCGAGCCGGTTCGAAAGCGCCTGCGGCCTGGTGGGCGGCGCCGAGAGCAAGCTGGGCCAGGGGCAGCGCCCCATCGCTCGCCACGACCTCGACCAAAAGCGCAACGGCCTCGTTGGGTCGTTCAAGCCGGGTGAGGATGTCGGCATGCCGGACCCTCGCCTCGACGTCCTCGGGGTCGATCTCCCCCGCGCGCCGGAAGTGACGTTCCGCGCCGTCCAGGTCCCCGCGTTCCGCCAGAAGCAGCGCGAGGTTGTACTGGGGGTCGCGGTAGTTGTCGTTGATCGCGATGGACTCCCGCAACCGGGCTTCTGCCTGTTCCTTCTCGCCGAGCTCGATCAGGGCCATGGCGACGTTGAAGATCGTCAGCGGGTCGTCGGGGAGAGCTGACAGGGCTTCGAGAAACGCCGCCAGCGCGGCCCGCGGATGGCCTTGCCGCATCGCGGCTGTACCCCGCTTGATGTGGGCTTCGCGGCTTACGTTCAGGCGCTGCAGGGCGGCGAACAACGGGTCGGGAAAGGTCACGTTGAGCCGTTCGTTCAGGGCGAGCTGAGCGGCGGCCTCCTCGCGCCGGCCCAGGCGCCGGAGCGCGAGGCCGAGGTGGTGATGGACCACCGATCCCTTGGGCTGGCCGGCCAGCGCGGTCTGGAAGAGACTCGCGGCCGACGCGTAGTCGCGCCGTTCGAAAGCGATGCGTCCCAGTCCGAGTCGGGCGGCCGACCAGTAGGCGCGATCGCTTTCCAGAAGCCGTCGGTAGTCGGTACCGGCTTCGTCGAGCAGCCCGATCTCGAGGCGGATGTCGGCCCGGTGGGTCAGGGCGGCGAGGTTGTCCGGCATGAGCGTCACGACCCGGTCGAGCGCCGCCAGGGCTTCTTCGAGCTCGCCCTCGTACCGTTGGTGGATCGCGAAGTAGTAGGCCCAGCGCGGGTCGTCCGGGGAGAGCGTCTGGGCGTTGCGAAGCGCGGCCGCCGCGGGAGCCATGAAGTCGTAGAGCAGGTAGAGTTCACCGACCCGGCCGAACAGCGCGGCGAGACGGGCCGGGTCGGTCCCGGGTTCGTCCACGGCACGGTCGAGTGCGTCCTGTGCGGCGGTCATCTGCGCCTGGGCGGCCGTCTCGTAGTGGTCCATTCGGGGCGGTTCGACCGGTTCCAGGGCAACCTGCGCATACGCCGGAGCGAACGCCAGAACAAGCAACGGCGAGACGCGTTTCAAGGGACCGCTTCCGGTCGCACCGTCCGCTCGCCGCTGCCGCGCACCACGGTGAAGTAGCGGCCCCGCCCGGGCAGCCGGAAGGTCTCGCGCTCGCCGCCCGGCCATGCGACGACGGCGGCGAGCGGGTCGTCTCCCGCCAGGAACGCGACGCGCGGGTCGTTCGCTGCGGCGTAGGAACCGTCGCTATGAAACCGGCGCCAGCCGCGGACGGCCCCGTTGCCGCTCTTTACGCCGATCCGGGCGCCGAGGGCGCGGCGCCCCGCGGTCGCTTCGTTCCGGCCGGGTAACCGGAGGTCGACGCCGGCCCATCGCTCCGGCGGCGGACGACGACTGTTGAGCAGGATGCGCGCCGGCCCGTTGTTGTTCGCGACGACCAGGTCCCGGTCGCCGTCGTTGTCGAGGTCGCCGGCCGCGAGCGCCCGGCTCACTTCGGCGACCGCGAGACTTTCGAAGTCCGGCGCCTCAACGAAACGGCCCTCGCCAAGGCCGCGAAACAACTGGTTCTTCTGGCGCAGGGGCAACGCTTCGCCGTCCCGGAACTGCTCGTCGATTCGTTTGACCGCGCCGTTTGCGACGGCGATGTCGAGTTCGCCGTCCTGGTCGTAGTCGAGTACTGCCGTGCCGAAGCCGGTGTAGAGGAAGCTGGGCCTTCCCAGGCCGCTGGCTCGTGTGGCGTCGTCCCAGAGTCCGTCGCCGAGATTCACGTAGAGCGTGTTCGTCTCGCGATGAAGATGGGTCATGAACAGATCGACCAGCCCGTCGCCGTTCAGGTCTTCCGCCAGTACGCCCATGCTGGCCTGGGGCTGGCCCGAGGCGTCAACCGCGGCGCCGGCGAGAGCGGCGTCGTCCACGAAACCGGTGCCGGCCTGGTTGAGTAGCAGGGCGTTCGCGTGCTGGTCGTTGGCGACGTAGATATCGGGCCGGCCGTCGTCGTCGAAGTCGGCGACGACGGTTCCCAGCGTGGGCCGCTTGAGATCCGCGAGGCCGAGACGGGCCGTCCAGTCCTCGAAAACCCCTCCTCCGAGGTTCTTCAGCACCCGGTTCGCTTCAGCCTGGTAGGCCTTGGGACCGCAGTAGTCGAGCACGCCCTCCGCGGAGGCGCACTGTTTGTGGATGGCCACCCGGAACTCGACGTAGTTGCCGACAAACAGGTCGAGCAGGCCGTCGGCGTCGAAGTCGAAGAAGCTGGCGGCGGCGCTCCAGCGGGGGTCGGCCGCGTTGCTGCCGGCGCTGATGTCGGTAAAGCGGATGACGCCAGGTTCCGAATCGTTGCGCCAGAGTTCGTTCGCACCCAGATTCAGGATGTAGAGATCCGGGTCGCCGTCGTTGTCGATGTCGCCGACGGCGGCGGCCATCGCGTAACCGCGCGCGTCGAGACCGCTCTCCGCGGTCACGTCGGTGAAGCGGAGTTCCCCGGTGTCGAGATCGTTGCGGAAGAGGCGGTCGCGAAGCGCCGGGGCGCCGGCACTCGTGATCACCTCGCCCGGCGGCGCCAGGAGATGTCCCTGGCCGAGATAGAGGTCAAGGTCGCCGTCGCCGTCGAAGTCCGCCAGCGCGACGCCGCTGCCCATGTGTTCGGCGAAGTAGAGCTCGCCGCTCATGCCGTTGACATGAGTGAAGTCGACTCCGAGTTCAGCGGCACGGTCGACGAAGATGGGTTCGGTCGCGTCCGCCGGGAGCAGGCCGAAGGCCGCATCCGTCAGAAGCGCGAGAGCCAGCGTCAGCAGGGTGCAGCGTCGGCTCGGTTTCGCTGAAGCTGTATGACATCTCGGCATGTCACACCTCAGACCAGCGCCACCGCCGCCGCGGTTCGCGGCGCACCGACGCGGGCTGTTCGTCCGTATCCCAGATTGTGGAGCACGTCCTCGGTCGTGTGCCCGGGCACGATGTCGCACACGAAGCCCCGTCCTCGCCGTCGTCGATGGAGGGTTCGGTCGCCCCGGGAAGGACACAGTGCTTGCTGCCGCCCCCGCCGCCGAAGTCGAAGAAACGAAGGTGGCGGTGGTCGCGTGCGAGGCGGGCAAAGAGAACTGGGGCCGGCTCGCGGGCCCGGGCGGACTGCTGCTCGCCGCAGCCCGGGGCACCGAAGATCGTGTACAGGAGAACGAAGCGAGCGACCGGATTCCGGTCGATCTCAAGCGCCAGTCGCTCCAGTTCGCCAGGATTCACGCCAGAAGCACCGATGGCCGGTCGCGACGGGAGGACTCCTTGAAGCGGGGCGACAGCGACGTCAGCGCCGCTTCCGCGATGGTCCGCGTTCGGCGGGGCGGAGGCCGCTGCGGCACCCGCTCTGCGAAAGGGCACGTAACTGCACAAACTCCCCGGCGATTGACTGCTGGTGCACATGGATCTGGCCTCCTCGGATCAGATCCTACGACTGTCGCTACTCCCTGCTTCAGCGACCCCAGGGACTCGACGGTCTGCCCCAGATCCTCTTCTCGATGAGGCTCAGCCTGAGTCCTCTACGGACAGACGAAGTAGACGGTGTTCCCGAGTTGGAACCGGATGCAGGGCGGATGTGGACCGTCACGCGGTGGAGAGAAGTTCGCGCAGCCGCGCTTACACGCTTGGAACTCCTCGCGGCAGTTGTTGTCGCAGTCATCGTCGTCTTGATCGCAGTTGTAGGCACACATGTCCCAGGCGGTCGAGCAGTTGACCACGCAGTCCGCCTGGTCTCCGTATTGGCTGGACACTAACGACAGTCCCGGCAATCCCCTTGAGGTCGTCTGCATCAGGGTCTGGTCCGGCTTCACGAGATCATCCAGGCTCACGGGGCCGACGATCGAGCTCCTGTTCCTCGGCGGGTCTTCTGCCGCGGCCGCGAACGCGGGTAGCGTGATCAGTAGTGCAGCCAGTACGGCGATCTTCTTCATGGAAGTCCCTCTGGAGTCGGGTCTCGGTGCGTCCGAGATCCCAGATATCGGGCACGCTAGCTGAGGCGCGGGCCAGCGGTCAAGGTCAGCCTGACGGTTGGATGCCGAAGCTTGACGGCTCGCACTTTCTTCTTTCGCGGCAGCACCTCTAGCGAGGGCCGACGATACGCGGTGTTGCTGCCGGCTGTGATGTCGGTGAAGCGGAGTTCGCCGGCCTCCAGATCGTTGCGATACAGGCGGTCCCTGAATTCAGGGGCGCCCGGCGCGGACGTGTCGCCGGCCGGCGCCAGCCGGTGACCCTGGCCCAGGTAGAGGTCCAGATCGCCGTCGCCGTCCGCGTCGAAGAGCGCCGCGCCGCCGCCCATGTTCTCCGCGAAGTAGAGCGCGCCGGTCATCCCGTTGTCGTGGACGAAGTCGACACCGAGTTGAGCGGCGCGGTCCACGAAGACGGGCTCCCCTTCCTCGGCCGTGAGGGGCTCCACGATCGTCGTCGCTGCCAGGACAAGGGCGAGCGCGGGAGCCTGGGCGTTCCGGAACACCGTCACGGTGAAGCCAGTGCCACCGCCGCCGCGGTTCGCGGCGCACCGACGCGGGCTGTTCGTCCGTATCCCAGATTGTGGAGCACGTCCTCGGTCGTGTGCCCGGGCACGATGTCGCACACGAAGCCTCCGTCCTCGCCGTCGTCGATCAGGAGTTCCGTCGCTTCCGGGAGAACGCAGTGCTTGCTGCCGCGTACGCCGCCGAGCATCTCCTGGTAGGCGCCGACGGAGAAAAAGCCCACGTACAGCGGCGTTTCGTCGAGGTCGGCGGCCGCGATCTCCGGGAGGAAGAGCGGCGCCGCGCTGCCGCGCGGAGGGTAGACGTCGTCCCGGTCGCAGGTGATGCCGCCGAGGCGGATGCGCCGGAACGGGCGGTCGAGGTGGTTGAGCGGCAGGCAGATGAAGTGCTCGCCGAGAGCCCAGGTATCGGGGAACGACGTCATGATGGAGCCGTCGACCAGGTACCAGGGAGGGCCGGCCTCGTTCGTCTTGACCGCGATGACCCGGAACAGGTGCGCCGCGTGCTCGGACACGGTGTAGCGGCCAAACTCGCCGATCAGTGCCGGCGGTTTCGCGCCGTGGCGGGCACAGACCTCGAGCGCCTTCGTCAGCAGGAGTCGTGCGAAGCGGTCGTAGGCGAAGGCGTCGTCGAGCGTGGTTCGTCCCGGCACGCCGCCGCCGAAGTCGAAGAAGCGGAGGTGCCGGTGGTCGTGTGCGAGGTGAGCGAAGAGGTCCAGGGCTGGCTCGAGAGCCTGGACGAACTGCTCCGCGCTGTCGCTCGGGGCGCCGAACATCGCGTGCAGGAGAACGAAGCACGCGCCGGGGGTGCGGTCGATCTCGAGTGCCAGTCGCTCCAGCTCGCCGGCGTCCACGCCGAAGCGAGAGTCCCGGTCGGCGGCGCGTCCAGGCGGCCACTCGCCGGCGTCCGCGTCCTCCTGTGTCCGCTTGAGCCGGATGCCGAAGTCGAAGTCCACGCCTCGGCCGGCAAGGGCGCCGAGTTCAGCGGAGTCCTCGAGAATCGGGATCACGGCGCCGTGTTCGCGGCGGAGCGCCAGCAGGTTCCGCGCGTAGGCGCTGCCCGGCCCCTTGAAACCGTTGGCGAGCACCATCCGATCTTCCGGCAGCAGCCCGGCCTGGATCATGCGGCGCGCGATCTCCACGTCGACATCGGACGACATCTCGTGGTGGGCGCCGGCAGTCAGGGTCGAACGGACGATCTCCTCCGCCGTGTTCGCCTTCGAGGCGAAGGCGAAGTGGACCGGGGCCGGGTAGCCGAGCTCCTCGATCGCGCGGCTGAAGCAACGGCCCATCGCTGCCACCTGGGCGCGGATGTTCGGAAGGAAGGCGATCTCCAGCGGGCTGGGCATCGCGTCGTCGGGCAGACCGCCGGCGGGAGATCGGCCGACCTCGAAGAACGCCGCGAGGTCCAGCCCGTGGGCCTGCAGCCTGCCTCCGGTTGTTTCGAGGAAGGTGTTGAACCTGTGGCCCTCGGGTACCGGCGCCGGGGACTGCCAGCCGATCCTGCAGGCGGCGGAAGGCGGCGCGTGAGTAGAGTCCATGGCGTCCCCTGGAGACCATTCTAGCCGTCAGTGAGCCGTATCCTTGACGCATGACGCAGGCGCTCAGACAGCGGGCCGAGCGGATCTTCCTGGCGGGTGTCGCGGCTGCCGACCCGGCGTCGTCGACCGCTTCGGCGCTTCGCGGACTCGACTTCCGAGCCAAAGCAGGCGGCCGTGTCGCGGTGCTGGCGGTCGGGAAGGCGGCGTTCGGGATGACCCGAGCCGCGATCGAGGTGCTTGGCGATCGCGTACGACCTGCCGACGTGTTGGTCGTCACCCACGACGAGGCGAAACGGCTTGGCCACCTCGATGCCCTGCGATCCGGACACCCGTTGCCGGACGAGCGCGGTCAGGCCGCGGCGAGGGACGTTGAACGACGGGCCGCGGAACTGGGTGCCGGCGACCTGGCCCTGGTCCTGATCTCGGGCGGCGCCTCCGCGCTGCTGCCGGCGCCGGCGCCCGGCGTCCTGCTGGAAGACAAGCTGGAGGCGACCCGCCAGCTTCTCCGGAACGGCGCCACGATCCACGAGCTGAACGCGGTGCGCAAGCACCTGTCGACGACCAAGGGTGGAGGGCTGTTGCGGCAGTTGCGTCCGGCGCAGGTGTTGACGCTGGCACTGTCGGACGTGATCGACGACGACCCGTCGGTGATCGGCAGCGGCCCGACGGCGCCCGATCCGTCGACGTTCGAGGATGCTCTTGCCGTCCTGGTGCGTCGCGGAGTAGCCGAAAGGTGCCCGACGCCGGTACGCGAGCGGCTGGAGGCGGGCGCTCGCGGCGAACTGGAAGAGACGCCCAAGCCGGGTGATCCGATCTTCGACGGTGCGACCTACCGGATCGCCGGTGGCAACCGGACCAGCGTCCGGGCCATGGCCGCGGCCTGCGGCGCCGAAGTCGAACCCGAGCCACTCGAAGGCGAGGCGCGCGAAGTCGGCGCCAGGCTGGCAGCGCGCTTCGCTGAGGCGCCCCCGCCCGCATACGTCGCCGGAGGCGAAACGACGGTCACGGTGCGCGGCGCGGGCAAGGGCGGCCGCAGCCAGGAGCTTGCCCTCGCCTTCGCGCTGCAAGCGGCGAAGGGTCCGCTCGCGGAACGGTCCGACTGGGTCCTCCTCGCCGCCGGCACCGATGGCCGCGACGGCCCCACGGACGCGGCCGGCGCCATCGTCGACGCGGCGACGGTCACCCGCATCCGGGCCGCCGGCGTCGACCCGGTTGCAGCGATGGAGGAGAACGACTCCTACGGCGCTCTCGACGGGGCCGGCGCGTTGCTCCGCACCGGTGCTACGGGCACAAATGTTGCAGATGTCGTGCTGTTCCTGTCGAAGGCATAGAGTCCTCCGGTCGAAGGCCGGAAGTTCTCGGGCGACACTTGCCCGTTGGGGGGATCAGGTAGTGAAGAGGAAGAGCATGGGGAGGCGAGTTGGTGCGGGGTTTGCGAGCGTCGGACTGGCGCTGCTGGTCGTGGCGCCCGTGGACGGCATCATCTACGTTGACCCGGGCGACGCGGTGATGGTGGACCGGACGCCGATCATCGTGTTCGGCGAGGTGCGGTCGGTAGCGTCGGCTTCACGGGCGCGGCACCCGTCCACCGACGCGATCTTCGAGGTAGAGCAGGTGTTGAAGGGGAATGTCCCGGGCGGCACGATCCTGGTTCGGCAACTGGGGGGCGTGAGCGAGGACGGGGTGTATTCGGGTATCCGCGGGCTGCCGATGATGGCGCCGGGAGACCGGATGCTGCTCTTTCTCGAGGAGATTCCGCATGCGGGGGACGAGCTCGTGTACCGCACGGTCGAGTTGTCGCTGGGCATGTTCTTCGAAGTGCCGTCGGCCGCGGGCAGCCTGCTCGTGCGTGAGGCCGCCTTTCATCAGGAGGTTCCTGCTTCAGCGAACGGGACAGAGTCCGAAACGCTTGGCCAGCGGCCCCGGATCAGCGGGAGCTTTCGCGGCTGGATCAGCGACCAGGCCCGTGGCGTGGAGCGGGAGGCGGACTACTTCGCGGCCGCGCCGGCCGACGGGCCGGTTTCGGTGGTGTCGCCCTACCGGTTGCTCACCTCATCTTCCCGTTGCGAGGCGCCGAATCTCCCTATCCGGTGGCGGCAGTTCGATCGGGGACGCACCGTCGGTTTCACGATCCAGGCCGACGGACAGCCCGGCATCCCGGGCGGTGGAATCGCCGAGGTAGTGCGCGCGATGCGGGCCTGGAACGACGATCCGGAGAGCACCATTCAACTGGTGAATCTGGGCACCACGAACAAGAAGGCCGAGGTTGCCCAACCGGACGACGTCAACTCGATTCTCTTCGAGGATCCGCATGACTTGATTCCGGGCTACTTCCAGGCCAGTACCGGGGGCATTCTGGCCGTCGCTCTGACCCGCTTTCGCTGTGCCGAGGAGAACCGCCACAGGATCCCGGGCAACAGGGCCCACGAGGCCCTTCCGATCCTGGAGGCGGACATCCTGACCCAGGATGGCTACGGGCGGAGCTGGGCGGCGCTGAGCCTCAATGCCAGCAAGGTGCACGAGCACGTGATGGCGCACGAACTGGGCCACACGCTGGGCCTTGCTCACTCCTGCGCCCAGGGATTCAGCGACACCTGCAGCGCGCTGACCGGCGACTCCCTGATGAAGGCGACTGCCAGCGGCAGGCAGATCTACAGGGGTGGTCTGCCGAACGCCGACGATCTGGCCGCGGTCCGGTTTCTCTACCCTGCGCACAGCGGTCCCGCCAGCCCCTCCGATCTGACCGCGAAGGCTATCGATCAGCACAGCCTGGAACTCGCGTGGCAGGACAACTCGAACGACGAGGCAGCGTTCGACATCTTCGAGCGATCGATCAACGAGACGGAGTTCACGCTGATCGCCAGTGCCGGCAGCAACGCGACATCGTTCGTCGTCGAAGGCCTTCCTCCCGCGACTTACCGCTCCTATCGAGTGGCAGCGCGCAACGCCGGCGGCCGTTCTTCCTCCACCAGCGAGGCCAGCGCCGTCACCCACGGCGAGACGAGCCCGTGCACGGAGGATGAGCAGACGCTCTGCCTGAACGAGGGCAGGTTCCGGGTGACGGCGGAGTGGGCCGCTGCGAACGGTGCCGGCGGCCGTGGCGGCTCGATGCCGCTGACCGCGGATACCGGCGCCTTCTGGTTCTTCGATCCCGGCAACGTCGAGATGGTCGTCAAGCTGCTGGACGGCTGTGGACTGAACGAGCACTTCTGGGTCTTCTCCGGCGGTCTGACCGACACTGAGGTCCAGTTGACGGTTGTCGACACGGAAACCGGCGTTGCAGGGACCTGGTTCAATCCGGAGGGGACGCTTCTGTCGCCGGTTCAGGACAGTGAGGCGTTCGAGACCTGCAGTTCCGACGAGATCGTTGCGGCGGCGGACTCGGCGACGACGATGCCCTCGCCTCCTCTCGCGCGGCGACTCGACCCCGACCGTGAGGTTCGGCTGGCCCTGGAGCGCCTACGCGCTGGCCGCGTTGAACTGCCACAGGCCGCTCCGGGCGAGTGCAAGGCCGACGACCGGACGCTTTGCCTCGAGAACGGCCGCTTCCGCGTGCGCCTGGACTGGGAGAAGGAGGACGAGGAGACCGGTTTCGGCAGTTCCCTCCCGCTCAGCGGCGACACCGGGCTGTTCTGGTTCTTCGAGCCCGACAACATCGAGATCGTGATCAAGGTGCTCGACGGCTGCGCGGTGAACGGTCACCGTTGGGTCTTCGCCGGGGGACTCACGGACGTGGCGGTGGAGATGACCGTCGTCGATGTCCGGACGGGCGCCACGCGGAACTACTTCAACCGCCTGGGCCGACCGTTCCGTCCCATCAAGGACACGAAGTTCTTCTCGTGTTCCGCGACGGACGATCACGCAGACACCCGTGTCGGGGCGACGGACGTCCCCCTCGAACGATCGCGGACAGGCCATCTGGGACCTGGCGACAGCGACTTCTTCGTCTTCCGGGTGCCGCGCTCGGGCCGTGTGCAGCTTCGCACCACGGGCTCGACCGACACCGAGGGCGCGCTGATGAACGCTGCCGGAGAAGTCCTGGCGAGCGATGCGGACTCGGGCGCCGAGAGCAACTTCCGTTTGGCCGCCCGGGTGGGCCCGGGCGTCTACTACGTGCGCGTTTCCGGCAAGGACCCGGAAACGACCGGCGCCTATGAGCTGCACACGGGGTTCTCGGTTGCGACAGTCATCTCCAAGCGCGACCGCAACGCGCTGATCGCGCTCTACCGGGCGACCGACGGCCCGAACTGGACGAACAAGGAGAACTGGCTCAGTAATCGTCCGCTGGACGAGTGGCACGGCGTGACCACGAACTCGGCCGGGCGCGTGACCTGGCTCGAGTTGAGCGACAACGGTCTGAAAGGCAGTTTGCCGGCGGCGATCGGCGACCTGGACGGACTCCTGGTCGCGTTCATGGACGGGAACGAGTTGACGGGGTCGATCCCGGCCGAGATAGGCAACCTTCGGGACCTCGTCTTCCTGGTCCTGTCGTCGAACGAACTGAGCGGCGAGATACCAACGGAACTGGCGAGTCTCCGTGACCTGCTATTTCTCTATCTGCACTTCAACCAACTGAGCGGCGAGATTCCGGCGGAACTTGGGCGCCTCTCCGACCTGGCCGGCCTTCGGCTGGGCTACAACCAGTTGACCGGTGGGATTCCCGCCTCGTTCCGCAACCTGAGCGGGCTCGGTTTCCTGGACGTGCGGGACAATCAGTTGGCCGGTTCGATTCCCGCCTGGCTGGGAGAACTGTCGAACCTGAGTGTGCTCGAACTCGGCGACAACGGGTTCTCGGGCGCGATACCGCCTTCGTTGGGCGATCTGACCGACCTGGCGTCGCTACGCCTGTTTTCGAACGACCTGACCGGTGCGGTGCCGCCCGAGATCGGCCGCCTCACGGCCCTGGAGGAACTCTACGTTCACGACAACGAGCTCGCGGGCGCGTTGCCCGACGAGCTTCTCGATGTCGGCGGACTCGAGGCTTTCTGGTTCCACTTCAGCGACTTGTGCGCTCCGGCGACCGCCGAGTTTGACGAGTGGCTCGATGGAATCGAGGACTGGCGGGGCGATCGCTGCGATTAGCGAGACGCCTTAGCCGGCCGGGTTCCTGACCGGAAACGCGCCCAGGCCCGGGTAGACCGCCCGGTCACCCAGTTCTTCCTCGATACGGAGGAGCTGGTTGTACTTCGCCACGCGGTCGCTGCGGGCGGGGGCGCCTGTCTTGATCTGGCCGGTGTTCCAGGCCACCGCCAGGTCGGCGATCGTCACATCTTCCGTCTCGCCCGAGCGGTGGCTCATGACGACGCCCCAGCCGGCGGCGCGGCTCCGCTCGACGGCGGCCGCGCTCTCGGCGAGCGAGCCGATCTGGTTCACCTTGCAGAGCAGGGCGTTGCAGGAGCGTTCTTCGATCGCGCGATCGATGCGATCGATGTTCGTGACGAGGAGGTCGTCGCCGACCAGTTGCACGTCGTTGCCGAGACGCCGGCACAGTTCGCTCCAGCCGGTCCAGTCGTCCTCGGCCAGGCCGTCCTCGATGCTGATGATCGGGTACTGGCTGCACCAGCGCGCCCAGAGGTCGACGAGTTCTCCGCTCTCCAGTTCGCGGCCCTCGATCGGCAGGCCGTAGCGGCCGGACGCTTCGTCGTACAGCTCGCTCGTCGCCGGGTCGAGCGCGAGTTGAATGTCCTCGCCGGGCCGCCGGCCAGCCGCCTCCACCGCTTCCAGGATGACCTCGACGGCCCGCTCGTTGCCGCCCAGAGCCGGCGCGAAGCCGCCCTCGTCGCCGACCGCGACGGAGAAGCCGCGGTCGTGGAGGATCGCGCGCAGCCGGTGGTAGATCTCGACGCCCCAGCGGAGGCCCTCGGCGAAGGAGCCGGCGCCCGTCGGCATGACCATGAATTCCTGGAAGTCGGTCGAACCGGCGGCGTGCTGGCCACCGTTCAGGATGTTCAGCATCGGCACCGGCAGGGTGCGGGCCTCGCTGCCGCCGAGCGAGGCGTAGAGCGGCAGGCCGTGCGCGCTTGCCGTGGCGTGCGCGGCGGCGAGGCTGACTCCGAGCACGGCGTTGGCGCCGAGGCGGCCCTTGTTCGGCGTGCCGTCGAGCTCCAGCAGAACGCGGTCGAGTTCGGTCTGATCGGCGGCGTCGAGGCCGCGCACCGCGGCAGCGATCTCGCCGTTCGCGTGCGCTACCGCGGCCGTCGTGCCCTTGCCGCCGTAGCGCGCCGCGTCGCCGTCGCGTAGCTCGACCGCCTCGTGGCGGCCGGTGCTGGCGCCGCTGGGGACGATCGCGCGGCCGCGAGCGCCGCCCTCGAGGACGATCTCGACCTCGACGGTCGGGTTGCCGCGGCTGTCGAGCACTTCACGGCCGGTGACGGATGAGATGGTGGTCGTGTTCGCGGTCATCGGCGCCGGCGGAGCCTACTACCGGAAGTCGGCCAGAGGGCCGGCGCACCGACACTCGCTAGCGGGTAGGATGCGCCGGTCCAACCTGATGGGAGTGCGAATGTCGAGTCTCGATGTGAGGTTCGTTTCGGGTCTTTGTGTCCTGCTCGCGGCTATCGCCACCGCCGCGCCGGCGGTTGCCCAGTACGGCACGCAAGGCGGCGAGTGGCGGCACTTCGGCGGCGACAGCGGCTCCACGCGGTACTCGCCCCTGGACCAGATCGACGCGGACAACTTCTCGCAACTGGAGGTCGCCTGGCGCTGGGAGTCGGCCGATGTCCTGCTGAAGGACGTGTCCGACAAGACGCCCGGGCCGTACCGGAGCATGCCGCTGATGATCGACGGCGTGGTCTACATCGCGACCAACCTGGGCCAGGTCGCGGCGCTCGACCCGGCGACCGGCGAGGCACTGTGGCGGCACGACCCGAGGGACTGGGAGATCGAGCAGCGGGGCTCGCTGGTCCAGATCCGCGGCATCGAGTTCTGGACCGACGGCGACGCGGAGCGCATCCTGATCGCGACCCGCGGCGGGCGGCTGGTGTCGATCGACACGAAGACCGGCAGGCCGGATCCCGAGTTCGGCGAGGAGGGCGTCGTCGACCTGATGCAGGGTCTGCTGCCGGGGCGCGCGAACCGGAACATGAACTGGACGGCGCCGGTGACCGTCGTGGCCGACACGATCGTGATCGGCGGCACGATCTTCGATTTCCCGCTCCGTAACAACAACCCGCCGGGGGACGTCCGCGGTTTCGACATCCGCACCGGCAAGCTGAAGTGGACGTTCCACGCCGTACCGCGGGAGGGCGAGCCCTACCTCGAGACCTGGGAGAACGAGTCCTGGCGGAAGATGGGCAACACGAACGTCTGGTCGATGATGAGCGCCGACCAGGAGCTCGGCTATGTCTACCTGCCGTTCGGGACGCCGACGAACGACTACTACGGCGGCGACCGTCACGGCGACAACGTCTACGCCGAGTCGATCGTCTGCCTCGACGCCCGCAACGGCGAGGTCGTCTGGCACTTCCAGACGATCCACCACGGCGTCTGGGACTACGATCTGGCCTCGGCGCCGAACCTGATCGACATCACGGTCGACGGCAGGGAGATCAAGGCGGTGGCGGTCGTCTCGAAGGTGGCGATGACCTATGTGTTCGACCGGGCGACCGGGGAACCCGTGTGGCCGATCGTCGAGGCGCCGGTCGACTACCACTCGCGGATCCCGGGCGAGAAGCTGTCCCCCACCCAGCCCTTCACCACCCGGCCGCCTCCGTTCGAGACCCTGGGCATCGACTACGACGATCTGATCGACTTCACGCCGGAGCTGCGGGCCGAGGCGTTCGAGGTGATCCGGGACTACGTGATCGGCCCCGTTTTCACGCCGCCGATCGTCCACGGCGAGGACGGCAAGCGCGCGTATCTCCAGAATCCCGGCCCGGGCGGCGGCGCGAACTGGACCGGCGCTTCCTTCGACCCGGAGACGAACATCCTCTACGTGCCCTCGCTGACCAGGCCGGGCGCGATCTCCCTGTCGGCCCCCGATCCGGCGCGCTCCGACTGGCGGTTCTCGATCAATCGCCGGCCGATGCCCAAGGTCCAGGGCCTGCCTCTGCTCAAGCCGCCCTACCGGCGGATCACCGCCTTCGACATGGACCGCGGCGAGATGCTGTGGCAGGTGCCGCTGGGGGAGGGGCCCCGCGACCATCCGGCGATCAGGCACCTGAACCTCGGCCGGCTCGGCACGCCGCCCCAGGACGGCGTCGTCACCGAGGGCGGCGTCCTGGTGACGAAGACCCTGGTCATCTCGATCGAACCGATCGTCGACGAACTCGGCGACCGCTCGGCCGACGGCAGCTACCTCGTCGCCTTCGACAAGGCGACCGGCGAACTCCTGGCCCAGCTTGAAGTCGACCGCAGCCTCCACGGCGGCCCGATGACCTACATGCACGAGGGCCGCCAGTACATCCTCATCGCCGGCGGCGGCGAACGCCCCGGCCCCGGTCGCTCCATCTCGTCGACCGCCATCGCCGACGCACCGCCCCCGCCTCCCCGCCCACCCCCGCGGAGGTCCGAACTCCTCGCCTTCGCGCTACCGCAGCAGAACCACGGCCCAGAGTAGGCTTGCTCTCGTCAAACGACTGCTGTACTGTCGTCACATGACGACAGTACTCGCAGAGCAGATCCTGGAGTCCTACGCTGACCCGGCCCGCTTGCCGGCCAGTGAGCCTCGACGGCTGGCCAAGCTGCTCGCGCTTGACGAACCCACGGCCCGGAGTCACGTTCAGCTTGCGCGCCAAGTCTCGGTTGGCCTACGTCCAGGTGCGGAAAGCACACTGGTATGGGTCCTTGGCAGGAAACACGTCATCGGGCCGGTGATTCCTGAAGCAACGCTTCGCCGAGCCCGCAAGGCTGGCCGGCCGCTTTCAAAACAGGCGAGTGAGAGGCTCTACGGGATCTACCGTGTCTTCGATGCAGTTGGCCGCGCATACGAGGGCGATGCCGAGGCGATCAGGAACTTCCTGAACAGACCGCATCCTCTGCTGGAGGGCGAGACGCCGCTCGATCTGGCGGGAACTGGTTCGGCGGGTGCCGAGGCTGTGGTCGACTTGGTTCGACGGGCCGAGGCCGGCGTAGCTCTGTAGTCGCGGCCCTCCCGTGGCACGAGCCTTGGACAAGCCGATGACCGCCTATCGCATCGGCGACGGTGAAGGGCGGTACCCGGTCTGGAGTGCCGAAGGCGCGAGGCATGTCTCGGGAAGATGGCATGAGGCGGGTGCCGAGGTGATCTATGCATCCCGGAGCTACTCGACGGCCATGCTGGAGAAGCTCGTCTACTGGAACGGCCGCGTGCCGAGCAACCAACACTTCATCGAAGTCTCCATCCCGTCCGGGACTAGCTATGAGGTGGTCACGCCGGACATCCTGCCGGATTGGCATCGCCTTGACTGCGAAGCGGCCAGGCGCTTTGGTCGCGCTTGGTACGAAGCGGGCCGGAGCGCGCTCCTGATCGTACCGTCGGTCGTGGCCCGCATGGAACACAACTTGGTGATCAACGCTCACCATCCTCACTTCAAGCGCCTGGAGGCTGGCCTCGAGACTCCCATCTGGTGGGATGAGCGGCTCTTCCGGGGGCCGGATCCCGACGTGCCTTAGGGGTGCTACACGAGCCCTGGTCTCCGGGCCGCCGATGATGCGGGGAACTGCGCAGCGTCGAATCTCCGTGCCTCCTAGGCCGGAGTTAGCCTGAAAGCGTCCTGCGCGTCAGGAACTCGGCAACTACGGCCTCGGCGCTGTCCGCCAGCTCCTTCTCGACTTCGTCGGCCTCGTCCTGCAACCGTGCAGCTTCCTCAACCTGGTCGGCGATCTCACCTTCGAGACTTGCGTCAAGCCGGGGAATCTCGAAACACCGAACATCGTCAACTTCGATATGTGGAATGCTCGACCCATAAGGCAGAGCCTTCGTTCTGTGACGGCCCAGCTTCGGATGGCAGATCGCCATGAGAAGGTATCCCACGCGGCACGTCGTTCGCCTCGGGGCTATCCGGATGACATCGTCTGAAACGACCTTGCCTTCGTGCCGTCGCCCAGCGATCATCGCCGAGCCGATCAGCCCGTAGATCTGGCCGGAGCGCGACATGAGAATCCAACCGCTCTTCACTCTTCCGTTGTGCCGGTCGCCAAAGTCGCGGTCTGCGATGCGCTTGGTGACGTCTGGATTGACCTTGAACAAGCTAGAGCTGTCAAGAAGAAAAACTCCGTCATTGGCCGTTACACGCCGAAAACGCGTCGGCAACCAGACGTCGAAGTCAGCGCCGATTGGAGACCAGCCAACGGCCGTCCTTGACATGTGCTCTCTGATCGCCTTCACTGCGGGATTGTGGTGCCACGCATCGAAACGGCGGCGTGACGTTGCGAGCGTGCGGCTGGCCCTAGCTGCGAAGCCCGCTTCGCCGAAGTTCTCCACGTCTATGTCGATGTCGCCGAAGGCAGCCGTGAACTGCTGCTCTGCCTCGAGTGTGAGCGCATACGCTCTGTTTCTCTTGTCCAAGATGCGACGTGCCGCAAGCCCGAAGCTGGCTCGGGACGCTTCATCCACTTGGAGGACTGGGAGCGCGTCCAGGTGATGTGTCTCGAGGTGCTTGATGATGTGGCCGTACTGTGCGGCCTTCATGATCTTCCGCACCGTTGGCGCCCGAAGGTAGGCGTAAAGCCAACCCCACCAACTGCCGTCGTTAGGGTCCACGCGCAGCAGGTCATGGGAGACTAGGACACCTGCGACTGTTGAGTGCGCGAGTGTCGCTCTTCCAACGCTGCCCGAGCAACTTACGACAATCGTCCCTTCCTCGAGGAATCTCTCGGCGTAGTTGCTGGTCTGACTCAGCGCGAGCCACTTTCGTGGAACGGGTCGCACGTCGTAGACTTGGGTCGCGGTTAGAAACGGCGTCCCGGTGTCCGGTCCAACTTGGATCCCTTTGAGGCGTGACGGTTGCCAGGTCGTCGCCACGCTGCTCAAGCGCTCCCATCCCGTAGCCTTGGATTCGATCGCGAGACGAACTCCGAATCCTTCAGCCAGGAAGTTCGCGGCCTCCATCCGCCGGTCGCCGCCGAAGAGGAGGGAGGCCCTGAGCGAAAGCGACTCGACGTCGTGCCACGGCCAATCCGTCCGTGCCGGGCGCGGCGGGGTCAGTCTTGCTCGTTGAGCCACAACCTGAACGCCTGGGCGATTTGGGACGTGTTGTCGTCTACGACCTTCCGGCTGGAGCGCTGCTTCTTGTAGACCGGCTTCCCGTCCTCATACTCCTTTAGTGTCTCTTCGACCTCCTCGACGATCTCGTTGCCCTGCCTGTCGCGCACGTACGTGACGTTGCCGCGCTTGTCGTGGCCAATGTGATTGGCCACGGCCATGAAGACATCGTAGTCAGTCAGCCGGCCCGCCGCCCTTTCAACCACCATCTCCTTGGCGGTCTTCCGCTCAAGCAAGAGCACACTGGTCTGCACACTGACGTGCGGTTGAAAGGTGTCAGCATGGAGATCGATGCTTGCAAGCACTCTGGTGTTCTGGAGAATCCACTCTCGAACGTAGCCGAGGCCCGGTGAACCTAGAATGCCGTCCGGTAGCACCATGGCGCAGCGGCCGGTTCCCGGTTTGAGGAACTTGACGCATCTCTCTATAAAGAGGATCTCAGGCGGTTGTTTCTTTTGGACCGCCTTCGTTTGGCTCCACGCGTCGGTATTGGCATCGTAGACCCAAACATGGCCCAAATCGTACGATTCCAGAATCGAAGGCTCATCTATGGGAATCTTCGATCCGAATGGAGGGTTCGTGAAGAGCAGATCGATCTTGCCCATGATCCGCCGCTCGCTAAGCTCCTCATCCCAGGTCGCTGGTGGCTTGAGTGAGTTCGCCTGAAAGAGACCACCTGCACCGTCATTGTTCATGACCATGTTCATCTTGGATGCCTTGACCAAGTTCGGATTCAGGTCCATCCCGATGATCGACTTCTGCGCAAAGCGCTGGACCCTCACGCGACTCGATCTCTCAGCGCGTTCCACGTCCGCCCACTTGCTGACCTCCGCGCTTCGGATCTTCTCGATCACGTGGTTCATCGCGGTGATCAAGAAGCCTCCCGTTCCACAAGCGGGATCCAGGATGGTCTGGCGTTCGCCAGGATCGAGCATCGAAACGGCCATGCGGCAGACGTTGCGCGGCGTGAAGAACTCGCCCCGGTCTCCGCGCAGATTCGAGCCGACGATTTCCTCGTAGGCACGTCCCTTGACATCGATGTCGCTTTCCAGGAGAGAGTAGGTCTGCAGTTGACTCACGATGTACGCCAAGACTTCCGGATTGAGATCGATCTCCTCGTTTTCTCGGAAGATCGCCGAGTACTCTGATTTCACTTCGCCGAACAGGTCGTGAAGGCGTTTCTTTACCTTCAGCCTGCCGTTCATCCCGTGGCGCTCTTTGGACGTTGCGTAGAACTCGACCTCGTCCGAGCTCCGCTCATCGTGGATCTTGCAGAAGATGACCTTGAGCAATTCCCAGAACGCCTCGTGCTTCTGGAGTCCCTGGTTCCCGGCGATGTAGTTGTGGCAGCGGCGAAAGCCGAACAGCAGAGCGTCGGATGAGGCAGCCTTGAGTTGGTCGAAACGGGGCCGCTCTATCTCGTCCTCGGTGCGACCCTTGCCCGGGATGTCGGGTATCTCCTCGAACTGGACCTTGCCGTGGATCTCGACTCGGCGATAGCAGAAGCGCTCGATGCTGTTCGTCCATATGCCGTAGGCGACGTTCGGGCACGCGGCCATGTAGCTCTGTAGCTGGCCAACACCGTCCTTGCGGCCGGTGGCCTTGATCTTCTGAGACTTGCACTCGATGATCACACGTGCGCGATCCTGCTCGTGCGAGTTGCCTGGATCGAAGACTACGAGGTCGGCCCTCGGTCGCCGAGTGCCGAGGCGCAGGCCGAACTCGACTGCAATCTCGGCCTTCTCGTAGCCGTACTCGCGCACCAGGGACTTGGCGATTTCCTGACGGACGTACTCCTCCGCTGTCTCTTTCCTCTGGGTGACGCCATCGATGTAGTCGAGGATACGGCCCTGTGGGACGATCACGCCGGCAGGTCCAAGGAGAGAACTGGGCGCCTTGGGCTCTCGGATGGTCACGTCCCCTCCGTAGTCATCGTTCGTGAACGGGCGCAGGCAGCCATCTCGGCCGCGCTAAGAGGTCAGCAGGTCGTTTAGCGTCATTGGCTGGGCACAGTCCGCGTCGCAGCCATCCAATTCGGAGCGTTGAGTTGATCTCAAGGCGAGAACGGCAGACACGACCCGTTCGGAGGCGAGGAGCACGCCAGGGGCGACCGGAGCGAGGCGACCGACTGGGGGCCTTCGGCCTCGACGACAGACAGGCGTTCACCTTCAGCCGTTCAGATCAGCAGACAACAACGAGTAGTACGGACTCAGGACGGGCGGAACTGTAGCAAGTTCGTTTGACGCCGCGGATCTAGCCGTGGGTGGACGCTCCCGTCTGCTGCGGGAAGAAGGCAGATTGCACGATCATGGGCCACGGACCTAGCGGCCGACGTGACTAGGGCTCAAAGGCAACGGTTCAGCTCAGAGGTGCAGAAGGGAGCTCTCCGGGCCCTCTTGGGCTGGTGTGTGCTGCTGGCGGAGCGTGCTGCCGCTGCCGCTACGCCCGTAGGCCGGCCAGAGGCCCGGCGAGGGAGATGAGGTCGCCACGCTGACCGTAGGCGTGGTGGAGGCCGACGTGGTTGACGTCGAGGCCCATGGCGCGGGCGACGCTGACCAGGAGGTGCTGGTGGGGGACGCCGGCGAACCGGGTGAGGCCGCCGGGGGCGACCTGGGCCGGGACGCGCATTTCGGCGGGAGTCTCGTGGGGCCAGTACAGGTAGCGGCCGGTGTCGAAGGCCCAGGAGCCGCCGATGAGGACGGGGCAGTAGTTGCGGTAGCCGTGCCAGCCGTCGCCGAGTTCGGAGCCCCAGACGATCAGCGTGTTGTCCATCAGCGAGCCGCCGCCCGCGTCCGGGATCGCCTCCAGGGTGCTGACGAGACGGGCGACCTGCTGGCCGTGGTAGGCCGCGTACTGCGTCATCGCGTCGTGCTTGCGGACGTCCTCGTGGATGTAGTGAGCGATGCCCTTGTGCACCTTGTCGCTGATGTGGTCCGCGCCGAACTCCGCGGTCGGCATCTCGCCGAGGGAGAACGACACGACCCGCGTGATGTCGCAACTGAAGGCCGCGGCGATGATGTCGGCGAAGGCGTCGAACTGCAGGTCGTAGCGGTCGAACGAGGCGGCGGGCCGGGGAGGCGCCTCGCAGGAGAGGGTCGCCAGGCCCTCGAGCCGGTGCCCGAGCCGGTCGACCAGGCCGAAGTGGGACTCGAGCCGGGCGCGGTCGTTGGCGTCGAAGCGCGCGGCGACCGCCCGGTACTCCTGGTACGCGAAGTCCAGGGTGCTGCGCCGGTAGGCGCCGACCGTGTCGCCGGAGGACGCCGGTCCGAAGACCCGGTTCCAGGCCCGCAGCGGCGTGTTCTCGGCCGGCAGCCGCACGCCGCCGCTGTTGTAACTGATTGGACGGCCCGCTTCGAGCGCGGCGTCGACCGAGACTTCCAGCGACGGCAACCGGTCCGCCCGGGCCACGTGCGCGGCGACGAGCTGGTCGAGCGAGGCCGACGTCGAGCGGGTGTCGCGGCCGGCGAAGTCCGCGTTGTCGCCGGTCCAGGCGTGGACCCAGCCGCGGTCGTGCCGGTTGCCACCGCCATCGAGCTCGGCGGTAGCCAGGGACAGACCGTCGAGGGCGAGGATGCGGCGCCGGTGCTCGTAGAGCGGGGCCAGCGGCCTGCTGAACGCCGTCTCCGGGAGCTGCTCCAGGTCGACCGACCAGGGTTCGCTCTCGGAGACGCCCTCCGGGCGCATCTTCCAGGTGGCGTAGGGCCAGCCGTGGCAGTGGCTGATCAGGATCAGGCGCCGGACCTGAGCGGGGCTCTGGGCGAGCGCGCGGAGGGCGCCGCCCGGCCAGCCGGCGCCGAGGGCGGTCAGCCCTCCGAGTTGGAGCAGGTGGCGTCTTGAGATCATGGGCCGCTCTCGAAGCCTACCCCGGCGGACCGGGCGCGAAAGAGGTCGCTGGTGGCGATCGAGACCAGGAGTTCCTTGACCGAGTCATTCTCGCGGAAGCGCTCCTGGATCGGTTCGAGACCGGCCGCGTTTCTGTCCAGGTGGCTGCCGAGCGCGTAGCGCGTCCAGTGCAGCGCGTAGCAGTCTCGCACGCGACTGCTCGCGGCCAGCTCGTGCGCGAACTCGACGCCGTCGTCGAACGTGAGCTCCTCGGCGCCGGGAAGCCGGAGCGAGCCGCTGGCGTCGACCGGCTGTCCATTGTCCTCGGCGCGCCAGGCGCCCATGGCGTCGTAGTGCTCGAAGGCGAACCCGGCCGGATTGATCCGGCGGTGGCAGGAGTTGCACTCGCGTGGCTTGGTGGCGGCGGCGGTGCGTTCGCGGTTCGTGCTCTCGACGCCGAGCGCGTCGGGCGGCAGCGCGCTCTCGACTCCTTCGATCGGATCGCCCATTTCCATGCAGGCGACGCGTTCCAGGATGCGCACGCCGCGGGGGATCGGTCCGGGCTGAACCGCGTAGGCGCCGATCGCCAGCACCGAGGGCAGGGTCAGCACACCGGCTCGCTGCGCGGGGTCCAATACAACCGGATCCAGGGTGAGCGGCTTCTTGCGTCCGACGGAAGCAGTGACGTACTCGATCTGCCGCGTCACCGCGTCGCGCGCTTCGTCCGGGGCCGTCCCTTCGCCGTAGATCGGCCTGGTGCTGCGCGACATGTAGGCGTGGTTGCCGGTCATCAGCTCGGTGAAGGTGCCTGCGCGGTCGAAGATCGCCTCCTCGACGAACAGCTCGGTCTCCAGCCTCATCGAGTGCCGGATCGGCCCCAGGATCGATGGCCACTTCGTGTCGTCGTCGCGCGCGTTCCGGAGTACTCGGGAGAGGCCGAACCGGGGGCCGAAAGCGCGGCGTGCCGGCGCGATCAGCAGGACCTGCTCGGTGCCGAGCCACTGGTGATGAAAGTGGACGATGGCCGGCCGGGCCTTCGGATCGTGGAGCAGGCGCCGTGCCTGCCGTTCGACGCCTTCCGCGGTCTCGAGTTCGCCGGCCCCGGCCGCCCGCAGCAGCTCCTCGTCCGGCATCGAGTCCCAGAGGAAGTAGGAGAGCCGCGTGGCGAGCTGCCACGCATCGAACTCCGTGGCCTCCGTGGCGCCCGGCTCCAGTTTGAAGTGGAATGCCGGGGCCTGCAGGATGCCGGCGACGGTGAGCGCCACCGCCTCGTCGATCGGTTCAGCGGCGAGTTGCGCCTGCCAGAACGCTTCGATCCGATCGCGCTCTCCGCCGCGCAGCGGCCGCCGATACGCCCGCTCGGCGAATCGGAGGATGCTCGTCGCGGCGCAGGTCTGGCGCTCCGCGGCCGGCAGGTCCGACCAGCCCGAACAGTCGAAGAAGGTCGGCGAGAGCAGGGCGAAGGCCCCGAAGTGCATCCCGGCGAGGTGGAGTTCCTCCACCTGGTAGGAAGACGGACTCTGCCCCTGTGCGATGCCCTCGAAGCCGTCGGAGCCGGGCTCTGCCGGGAACGGCCACGGCCACGGGTCGGGCGGCGGCGGTGGCGAGAAGACGCCCTTGCTCGCCGTGCGTCGCGGGCTGATCCGGTCGGCGACGGCCGGGCGCTTCGGCCACTGTTCCCCATCCCTGGGGAAGCCGAGCAGGTCGGCCACCGTGTTGTTGTACTCGGTGGGCGTCAGCGCCAGCGGCGCTGTTTCGCCCGCCTGGTCCGATTCTTCCGATGCGCCCGCCGTGGGCAGCGCGAAGGCGCCGACGCAGAGGAGCACCAGGATCGTCCTGAGATCGAACTTCATGGCGTACGGGGGCAGGCTGGGGACTCCGGTACGAGAGAACTTGTAACACTGTATCAGTCCCGCCTGTTCCGGGACGGGAACGGGCGGCCGAGCCGCGCCTAGTCGGGGTCTCGCGCGCCGCTGCCCGAAGTCCGCAGGATGAAGGCGTCGAGCGTCTCCTTCCACTGCGGCAGCAGGGACTGCTCGACGTACATCATGTGCCCGGCGGCGAAGTCCTCGCGGTGGATGTTCGCCCTGAGTTCGGGCGGCAGACCCATGTGGTCCATCGTCCAGACAGCCGCGAAGTAGGGCGTCGCCAGGTCGTACAGGCCGTTGATCAGGAGAACCTCGAGTGCCGGATTGCGGCGCATGGCGGCGGCGAGGTCGGGGGCGACGTTCGGTGTGCCGTCGCCGCGCGAGAAGCGGCCCGCGCTCACCCGCCCCCAGTTCCAGTCGCGGACTGCGCCGCTCGGGACGTACTCGCGGTCGCCGTCGTAGCCGAGCTCGCTCCGCAGGTAGCTGTTGAACGCCGACGTGTAGGCCGAGCTGATCGCCGTGGACTGCGGGTCGTGGGAAGGCCGGGCTCCCAGCGTGTCCCCGGCCGGGCCGGTGAAGCGGGCGTCCAGGCGGCCAACGATCTTCCCTTCGTCGCGCAGCAGCTCGGCCTCGAAGGCCGGGGCGGTCACCCGCAGGTCCGACTTCTCGATGAAGTCGTGCGAGAGCCCGGTGTAGCGGTGCATGCCGTCGACCACCCTGGCGCGGGTGTCCGCGTCGAGCGTGCTGCCCCGGAGCAGCGCGGTGGCGTACTCGGTGAGCGCCCACTCCTCGACTTCGGCCATCAGGTCCTCGAGGTCCGCCGGGGTCTTCTCCGGCAGCGCGTCGAGGTAACGGGCGGCGACGGTGTAGGACGGCAGGTTGACGATGTACGGGAGGTCGTCGCCGGGCGCGAACTGGATCGTGTTGAACTGCAGCACCGACGACACCAGGACGATGCCGTTCAGGTCGATGTTCGCGCGCTGCAGGTGGCTGGCGAGCACGGCCGATCGGGTGGTGCCGTAGCTCTCTCCGAGCAGGTAGCGGGGCGAGTTCCAGCGGTCGTGCGCGCTGAGGAAACGCCGGATGAACTGGGCGAGCGACTTCGCGTCCTCGTCGATGCCCCAGTAGTCGGAGCCCGGCGTTTCGCCGAGGGTGTGGCTGAAGCCGGTGCCGATCGGATCGACCATCACGATGTCGGCGATGTCGAGGATCGTCCAGGCGTTGTCCTCGAGCGGGTAGGGCGGCGCTCCCTGCGGGCCGACCTCGGGGGTCACGACGCGCCTCGGCCCCATGATCCCCATGTGCAGCCAGAAGGACGCCGAGCCCGGGCCCCCGTTGTAGGAGAAGACCAGGGGGCGCTGCTGGGGCGACGCGCCGTTCGTCCGGAAGTACGCGGTGTACCAGAGTTGCGCGGCGGGGGCGCCGTCGTCGTTGTCGAGTTGGATTCCGGTGACGACGGCGTCGTACTCCACCGTCTCGCCGCCGACCTCGATCGAGTGGCTGGTCTCCCAGCGGCCGGGCGGAGCGGGCGGTTCGGCGGCCGCCGACGCGGTGTCGCCTTCCTCCGCGAGCGCCGGAGTAGCCCCGGCCAGGGAGGCGATGCAGATCAGGACGAGGGCCGGTCGGCCGGCGGCGAGGAACGCGGGGGCGGACAGCTTCATCGGGTTATTGTAGACAGCAAGAGGGAGGATGCATGAGACACGCTCTTCGATTGACGACTCGCGCCGCGCTGGCCGCCGCAACTCTGTTCACGGCGGGTTCGTTGGGGGCCCAGGACTGGACCACGACGACCGACACCCACCGGTTCATGGAGGTCCGGAACGGCATCTGGCTGACCCAGACCACGGCGCAGGTGTTCAACAGCAACGCGCTCGTGATCGTCAACGACGAGGACGTCGTGATCGTGGACTCCCACGTGACGCCGGCCAAGGCCCGCGAGTTGATCGCCTCGATTCCGGCGATCACCGACAAGCCGGTGACCGCCGTCATCAACTCCCACTTCCACTGGGACCATGCCCACGGCAACCAGGAGTTCGCCGACGTGCCGATCATCGGCCACGAGTTCACGCGGATGAAGATGGCGACGGCGCCGCTGGAGGAGCCGACCTACGTTCAGGGCATCACAGGCAACGCGGCGACGCTGGAGCGGCTCGCCGAACAGATCGAAGCGGCCGAGGACGAGGAGGAGCGCGCGGGCCTTGAGGCTTACCGGTCGATGTTCGCCGCCCATGCCGCGGACTTCGACGAGATCGATCCGCTGCCGCCCGACGTGACGATGAACGAGAAGATGACCCTCTTTCAGGGCGGCCGGGAGATCCAGATCGTCTTTGTCGGCCGCGCCCACACCGGCGGCGACGTCGTCGTCTACTTCCCGCAGGACAGGCTCGTCTTCACCGGCGACATCCTGTTCGGTGGACCATCCTTCATGGGCGACGGCTACGTCGACGAGTGGTCCGAGACGCTGGAGAACCTGAAGGCGCTGGACTTCGATCTGGTCGTTCCGGGGCATGGCCCGCCGCTCGAGGACCTGAGTGCGATCGAGAAGTCGCAGGAGTACTACCGCGTCCTGTGGGAGCGGACGGCCGAGATGCATGCGGCCGGCGTACCGGCCGAAGAGGTGTCCGGAACGCTCGACCTCTCCGCCACGGCGTTTCCGCAGCGGCAGCCCTCCGAGGTGGAGGTGCGGCGGATGTACCACCGCATGGAGAACCCGGACTAGGCTCCCCGCGCCGGCGTCTCGCCCGCCGCGATGAACGAACCTCCACGCCCCTCCCGGTTCCTGCCGCGCACCCGCGACGGCTGGATCGCGACGATCGCTTTCGGGGCGATCTTCCTGCTGGCGATGCCGCCGGTCTCGCACACGCTGTTCAACCGGATCGAGCCGAGGGTCTTCGGTCTGCCGTTCCTGTACGTCGCACTGTTCGGCGTCTACGTGGCCCTGATCGCTGTGCTGATCTGGGCCTACCGCCGCGGCGTATGAAGCGGTCGCGCGCGGTCAACCGGCCGTCCAGGCAGCGCTGATGGAAACCTGGGTCGTCGCCACCAGCCTGATCAGCGTCTACCTGCTGATCACACTGGGCGTCGCCGTCGTCGCCAACCGTCACATGACGGTCGACATGGAGGACTTCCTCCTGTGCGGCCGCCGCACCGGCTTCGTCGTCCTCTATCTGACCGTCGTCGCCACCTACCACTCGGCGTTCGCCTTCCTCGGCTCCGGCGGCTTCTTCTTCACGCACGGCATCGGTTTCTGGGCGGCCGGTGTGTGGACCCTGCTGGTCGGGGCCTCCACCTACGTCATCGGAACGCGCATCTGGGCCCTGGGCAAGGCGTTCGGCTACATCACGCCGGCCGACCTGCTGGCCGACTTCTACGAGTCCGAAGCGGTGCGCGCCGCGGTCGCCATCGTGTCCGTCCTGTTCACGATCCTCTACATCCAGGTTCAGGCGCTGGCACTCGGCTACATCATGGACGTGGCGACCGACGGCCGCGTGCCGTTCGAGTTGGGCGTGCTCATCATGCTGACGGTCGCGGTCGTCCACCTGATGGTCGGCGGCCTGCGCGCGGTCTACTGGACGGACGTGTTCCAGGGCGCCTGGATGTACGTCGCCATCTGGGCCGGGGCGCTCGTCCTCTCGTTCGAACTCTTCGGCGGTCCGGTCGAGCTCTGGCAGCGAGTGACGAGCGAGCGGCCGGACATGCTGACCCTGCCCGGTCCCGAGGGCTTCTTCACGCCCGGCATGTGGGTCGGCATGGTCCTCACGCTGTCGTTCGGGATCATCTTCCAGCCGCACATGATGATCCGCTACTACACGGCGGTGGACGGCAAGACCCTCAAGCTGCTCGGCGCCACGACGCCGATCTACCTGATGACGCTGTACATCCCGGCCGCGCTGGTGGGTCTGGGCGGGGCGCTCGTCATGCCGGAGCTCGAGCAGGCGGACCGGGTCTTTCCGGAGCTTCTGTTCCAGCACGCGCCGGCGTGGCTTACGGGGATCATCCTGGCCGGCGCGGCGGCGGCCGCCATGTCCACCCTGGACTCCATCCTGCACGCGAACATGACCGTGCTGACCCGCGACGTCTATCAGCGCTACATCGCGCGCGGGCGGAGTCAGGCGCACTACGTCTTCGTCGGGCGCGCGATCGTCTTTGCGCTCCTGGGGGTCGCGTTCGCGCTCTCGATCACCGAGAGCGACCTGCTGGTGGCGATCGTGACCCTGTCCGGGGCCGGGGCGCTGCAACTGATGCCGGCGATCGTCGGGGTCTGCTTTCCCGGCCGCCGCTCGCTGAGCCGGGCGGGAGTCCTCGCCGGTCTCGGCGCCGGTCTCCTGACCCTGGCCCTGACGCTGCCGCTCAACCTCGGATTCGCGCTGCCCTGGGGCGCCCATCCGCTGGGCGTTCACGGCGGGCTGTGGGGGCTCCTGGCGAACACTCTCCTTGCCGTCGGCGTTTCCGCCTTCACCCCCGGTCCCTCCCGTGAGACGGTGGCCCGCGTCCACGGCGAGATCGAGCAGTTCGTCTATGGCAACGAATGACCGGTCGACTGGCCGCCCACTGGGTGCGCCGGCGTCCCCGCCGGCTGCCGCCGTAGGCGGCTAGAGAGACTGCACCGGCCGTAGGCCGGTGTCCACCTTGGCAGCCAGTGGTAGACGACAACGGCGCCGCTGTGCCAACCTCCGCAGTCCGATGAAGCGAATCGGCATCAGCACCGGCGGCGGCGACGCGCCCGGTCTCAATGCGGTGATCCGGGCCGTGACCCTGGCCTCGATCCGGCGCGGCTGGGAGGTCGTCGGCCTTCTGCGCGGTTACGGCGCCTTCTTCGATCCGAGCCAGGTCCGCATCCTCGACCGCGACGCGGTGCGCGGAACGACCCACCTCGGCGGCACGATCCTGGGCACCCGCAGCGGCGCCTATCCCTTCGAGCGGCGGGTCGAGCAGGACGACGGCTCGGTCGTCGTGGAGGACGTGACCGAGGAGGCCGTCGAGGGGTTCCACCGTCTCGGACTCGACGCGCTGGTCGCGGTGGGCGGCGACGGTTCCATGCGCCTCGCGCTCAAGCTGCACGAGCACGGTATACCCGTCGTCGGCGTGCCGAAGACGATCGACAACGATCTCGCCGGCACCAACGTCACCTTCGGCTTCCACACCGCGGTCGACGTCGCGACCGCGGCGATCGAGCGACTGCACTCGACTGCCGAAGCACACGACCGCATCTTCGTCGTCGAGCTGATGGGCCGCTACGCGGGCTGGATCGCTCTTTTCGCGGGCGTCGCCGCGACTGCCCAGGTCATCCTGATTCCCGAGATCCCGTACAACATGGAGGAAGTCTGCGATCACTTGATGGCGCGCGAGAGGCGGGGGAGGCACTGGGCGGTCGTCGTGGCGGCCGAGGGCGCGCGGCCCGTCGGCGGCGACTTCACCTGGTCGAAGCGGATCGGTGGCCAGACCGAGACCCTCGGCGGCGTTGCCGAACGGGTGGCGACGGAGATCCACCAGCGAACCGGCAAGGAGACGCGCACCGTCACCCTGGGCCACCTCCAGCGCGGCGGCCAGCCGATTCCGTACGATCGCCTGATCGCGCTCCGCTTCGGCGCCGCCGCCGTGCGCCAGATCGAGGAAGGGGAGTTCGGCGTCATGGTCTCGCTCGACCCGCCGACCGTCCGCGCCGTGCCGCTCGAACTCGCCGCAAGCCGCATGAAGAGCGTCCCGCTCGAAGCCGACGTCGTCGCCACGGCCCGCGACCTCGGCATCTGCCTCGGCGAGTGAGGCCCGTCCATTTGGTACGGTATCCTGTACCAGATGGAGACGAGGGAGGCACAAGCACAGCCGTTGAGCGTTCCCGATCTCGAAGAGATCCGGGGCGGCGCCTCCGCGAGCATCCTCTCCGAGCTCAAGCGGCTGCTCTCGATCTCGGACCTCGAACTCGTGGCGGTCGTCGGCATTCCGCGCCAGACGATGCTCCGCCGGCTGAAGCAGGGACGTCTCACCCGCCACGAGAGTGACCGGGCGGCCCGGCTGGCCCGGGTCTACAACGCTGCGCTGGAGTTCTTCGACTACAACCACGAGAGCGCCGTCCACTGGCTGAAGCACGGCAACCCCGCTTTAGGCGGCGAAACACCTCTTGAGCATTCCGACACGGAAGTAGGGGCGGAAGAGGTCCTGACGGTTCTTCACCGTCTCGCCCACGGCATTCCTCTGTGAGCGAGACGTGAAGGTCTGGCGCCTCGCCCGGGACCGGTCGGCGCCGGACGTCGAGACGATCCTGAACGGCGAAGGAGCACTGCGCCGTGGCGGCAGATGGAGTCCGGCCGGAATCCGGGCCGTCTACTGCAGCGAGACCTCGTCCCTGGCCGTCCTGGAGATTCTCGTCGGCCTCCCCTTCGGTGTGGACCATTCCGCCTACAGGATCGTGGATCTGACGGTCCCGGACGACTCGATCGCCCACCTCGATGTCGAACCGGCGGCGCCCGACAGCCAGAGCCTCGGCGCAGCCGCCCTGGGCCGCCACCTGGCCATCGCCGTGCCGAGTGTCGTCAACCCGCTCGAGAAGAACGTCGTCATCAACCCACTGCACCCGCGGTTCGACCGCGTGGTGCCGGGCGTGCTTCGCCGGTTCCGTCTCGACCCGCGGCTCGGGTAGGGCCGCCAGCTCTCTCGCTCGGAATCTCGTCCCGAATCCGTCTTTGTCTGAGGAGGTGTTACCGTGAGTCGCGGTCGTCGAGATTCCCACACCCTCGCTGCGCGCGTCGAAAGGTCTACTCCGATGGTTCAGACGAAGAGCCGGATCACCCTCGCTGCAGTTGAGTACCCGTGTTCGGACGGCATCCCCATGGCTGAGACCGAACGTCACGCCATGGTGACGATGGATGCGCGTCAGGCGCTCGGATGGCACTTCCGGAACAGCCCGGACGTGTATGTCGGCGTGGACATGCTGCTTTACTACGCCGAGGGCGACCCGAAACGTTCCGTGGCGCCCGATGTTTTTGTCGTCCTGGGCGCGCCGAAGCTGCCTCCGAGGGACAACTGGCTTGTGTGGGCGGAAGGCGGCAGGACGCCCGACTTTGTCCTGGAGATCACGTCGAAGGCGACGCGGGCCGTGGACGAGGGCCGCAAGCGCCGCCTGTACCGTGAGCTCGGCGTCGGCGAGTACTGGCGGTACGACCCCACGGGTGACTACCTGGACCCGGCGCTCAGGGGTTCGCGGTTGATCGACGGCCGGTATCGCCCGATCAAGGCGGTCGCCGAACTGGACGGCGGCCTCCGCTTCCGTAGCGACCTGGGCCTCGAACTCAGGCTCGAGCGGGACGGGCTTCGCTTCGTCGACGTAGCGAAGCGCAAGTACTTGCCCACCTGCGAGGAGGCCTTCGAGCGCTCCGCTCAGGTGGAGGAGGCCCGCACCGCACTCGATGCGTCGCAGCGGGAGATCGCGGCTCTCAAGGCGGAGCTTGCGGTGACCAAGCGCGAAAGGCTGCCTCGCTAGAGGAAGCAGCCCGTGGCCCTAAGCGGCTTGGGGGCGCCAGCCGCCCACGGATCACGTACATGCCGTTCTCATCGACGTGCACAGTCACCCGACTCGATGCGTCTCGAAGTTCATCGTCCTCCGCCTGGGTTTTCTGTGTGTTCCGCGAGTCGCGATTTGTGTTGCAGTCTAGCGCATGTGGCAGAAATGAAGCTGAGTTCAGCTGCAGCTGTCTCTTTCACCATGCGAGCTTGGTTGAGAGCTTCGAATGCGGAGATTGCGAACAACCAAAGGACATGCCAAGTAAACTCGAATCGACAGATGATGGCGCCCAGTAGAAGAAAGTAGACTAGAACCTGTCGATGGAAATAGATGAGTGCGTAGTTGCGCACGATGTGGACGAACCCGACTGCTTCGTGTTGCCGACAGAATTCGATCAGTCGGTTCATCTTCTCTCTTCTGCTGGCGGGGCAGTCGGATCCGACTGCGTCGCCAAAGTGCCGCATGTACAGTCTGTCGATGAGGGACTTGGACTTCTCGTAGTGTAGCTCGAATAGCGAACGACCCCCCTTGTCGCGCCGCCTCATTGCCCAGTCTAGTGGTAACACAACCATCGAGTTAGCGACAAAACCGAGTCCATGGGATGAAACGAAGAGGAGCAGGGCCGCGACGAGTAGGGGCGCGGGCTCCTGACTCGTGATCTTGCTTGAAAACGATCGGAACTC
The DNA here is from genome assembly GCA_965116955.1 of Thermoanaerobaculia bacterium. Taxonomy (GTDB): domain Bacteria; phylum Acidobacteriota; class Thermoanaerobaculia; order Multivoradales; family Multivoraceae; genus Multivorans. Next base: position 2,584,423 of record OZ220742.1, read on the forward strand.
AGGCAAGTAGAAAGCGGCAGCGACAGCGGTTAGCAGTACCGCTGCCGCGCTGTAAAGGTAGTCTCGGGCGAAATGGTAGGGCGAAAAGTAGCCGCGTGCGATTGTTCCCGGTAGTTCCACGGAGTGGCTCCTCCTAAAGGAGTTAGTCAGGGATGGCCAGGGGGGGGCTTGAGCGAGTGTCAGGTGCTTAGGGTCTGGCTGAAAGATGGCCCGCCAGGAAGTGTAGGGAGGCGGCTACGACAACGCCTCCACCACCTTCGTCAACGTGTCCTTCGCGTCGCCGAACGTCAACACCGTGTTCGGGGCGAAGAACAGTTCGTTCTCGATGCCGGCGAAGCCCGGTCTCATCGAGCGTTTCAGCACGATGCAGGAGCGGGCGAGGTCGGCGTTGAGCACCGGCATGCCGTAGATCGAACTCGCCGGGTTGTGCTTGGCGGCGGGGTTGACGACGTCGTTGGCGCCGACGACGAGGGCGACGTCGGTGTTCTTGAAGTCCTCGTTGATCTCCTCGAGCTCCATCAGCGAGGTGTAGGGGATCTTCGCTTCGGCGAGCAGGACGTTCATGTGGCCGGGCATGCGGCCGGCGACCGGGTGGATCGCGTAGCGGACCTGGGTGCCGTTCGCCTCGAGGATCTCGGCGAGTTCGCCGACGACGTGCTGGGCCTGGGCCACCGCCATGCCGTAGCCGGGACAGACGATGACGGAACCGGCGCCCGAGAGCAGCATGGCGGCGTCGCCGACCGAGGCCTCCTGGACGCGTTCGCCGCCGGCGGCGACCATCGCCTGGTCCTCCTCATCGACCTTGCCGAAGGCGCCGAACAGGACGTTTCGGAAAGAGCGGTTCATCGCCTTGCTCATGACCACGGACAGGATGAAGCCCGAGGCGCCGTCGATGGCGCCGGCGATGATCAGGACGTTGTTGTCCAGCGCGAATCCGGTCGCCGAGGCGGCCAGGCCGGCGTAGGAGTTGAGCAGGGTGATGACGACCGGCATGTCGGCGCCGCCGATCGGCGCCACGAAGAGGATGCCGAGCAGCAGCGGCATCGCGGCCATGGCGTAGAACAGGACCTGGTTCGACGGATCGATCGTGACCAGGACGAGCAGCACGAAGGTGCCCCCGAACATCAGGATGTTGCTCTGGTTCTGGAGCGGCCAAGTGATGTTGCGGCCGGGGATGAGGCCCGAGAGCTTGCCGAAGGCCATCAGTGAGCCGGTGAAGGTCAGCCCGCCGAACAGCACCTCGAAGCCGATCGCGCCCATCGTGGTGTGATCCATGTGGCCGGCGATGACCTGCTCGCGGTAGTACTCGGAGACGCCGACGAGCGCCGCGGCGAGTCCGCCGAAGGCGTGGGAGAGGGCGATCCGCTCGGGCATCCGGGTCATCGGGATGAGCGCCGAGATGGCGATGCCGATCGCGCTGCCGATGAAGAACGTCAGCAGGATCCACTTGTACGTCTGGAAGAAGCCGGCGATCTCGAGGTGGGCCATGATGTCCGGGTGGATCACGGTGCCCCAGATGGCGAACACCATGCCCAGTTCGGCCAGGATCAGCCCCCGGCGGGCGGTATGGGCCGCGGTCAGGCCGCGCAGCCCGAGGATGAACAGGAACGACGCGATCAGGTAGAGCGTCTCGACCTGGCTGATCACGATGCGGTGTCTCCGGCCGCGTCAGCCTTCGGATCCTGCTTCTTGAACATCCGCAGCATGCGGTCGGTGATCCAGAAGCCGCCGACCACGTTGATCGTCGCGCAGAGCACGGCGATCGCGCCGAGCACGGTGCTCACGTTGTTGTAGTGAGCGCCGGCGGCGACCAGGGAGCCAACCAGGGAGATGCCGGAGATCGCGTTCGTGAACGCCATCAGCGGGGTGTGGAGCAGGGCAGGTACACCCTTGATCACGCCGTAGCCGACGAAGGCCGCGAGCATGAAGATGTACAGCCCAAGGAAGATCTCGAGCATTTCGGTTGCTCCTCCTTGCGCGGGGTTCGGGCCTGCCGTTGCGGTCAGGCCAGTGCTTCGGCGACCTGTTTGTCGACGATCTCGCCGTCGTGGGTGACCACGCAACCTTTGACGATCTCGTTGTCGAAGTCGAAGCTCAATTCGCCGTCGGCGAGCAGGTAGAGCACGAGCTTCTCGGCGTTGCGCGAGAACATGCGGCTGGCGTCGGCGGCAAGGTCGCTGGCCAGGTTGAGCGGGCCCAGGATGGTGACGCCGTTCACGTTGACCTCTTCACCTGGCTTCGTCAGCTCGCAGTTGCCGCCCTGCTCGGCGGCCAGGTCGACGACCAGCGAGCCGTACGGCATGCCCTCGACCATCTCGGCCGTGATCAGCCGGGGCGCCGGGCGACCCGGGATCAACGCCGTGGTGATGCAGGCGTCGGTCGAGCGCAGCCGCTCGGAGATCACCTCGTTGGCCCGCCGCTGGCTTTCCTCCGAGACCTCCCGCGCGTAGCCGCCCTCCGTCTCGGCGTCCTCGATCGCCGGGACCTCGACGAAGGTGGCGCCCAGGCTCTCGACCTGCTCCTTGACCACGGCGCGTACGTCGTAGGCCTCGACCACGGCGCCCAGCCGGTGGGCGGTGGCGATCGCCTGCAGTCCGGCGACGCCGGCGCCGAGGACGAGGATCCGTGCCGGGTCGATCCGCCCGGCGGCGGTCATCAGCAGCGGGAAGAACTGCGGCAGGCGGTAGGCGGCGAGCACGGCCGCGCGGTAGCCGGCTACCGTGCTCTGGGAACTCAGGACGTCCATCGACTGCGCGAGCGTGACGCGGGGAATCCGGTCGAGGGCGATCGCGGTGAGCCGGGCCGAACGGAGTTGCTGCACCATCGCCGCGGCGGTCAGCGGGAAGAGCAGGCCGACGACAGCCGCTCCCGCCTTCGACGCCTCGATCTCGGCGGAAGCCGGCGCCTGGACGCGGACCACCAGATCGGCTGAGGCGAGCACGTCGGCGGCCGTCGCGGCGATCTCGGCGCCGGCTTCGCGGTACGCGTCGTCGCTGAAGCCGGCGGCCGCACCGGCGCCCGCTTCGATCAGGAAGTCGACGCCCTTGGCGTGGATTCGGGAGACGCTCTCGGGAACCAGGGCGACCCGGCGCTCTCCCGGGTGCGTCTCGCGTACGACTCCGCCAATCATGTTCGGGAGGGAACCTGCATGTCCGCGCGCGAAGGTTATGTCCGGGAGGCGTCGCGTGCAAACCGGAGGAGAAGCTCGGACGTGCCGGATGGCTCAGGGGGTTCCGAAGCCCGCGTCCTGGACGGCCTCGCGCAGCGTCGAGGCGGCGGTCGCGCCCCACACCGTGGCGGTGCCGCCGGTCAGGTCGACACGCGCCGCCTGGACCCCCGGCGCGGCGAGCAGCGCCGACTCGACGGCGTCCGCGCAGTTGCCGCAGGTCATGCCGGTCACCGCGATTTCCACCGCCCTGCCGCCTGGCTCGCCGGCCGCCACTTGCTCGCTCGACCACCGGTCCGCCTTGGCGTTGCGCCGCCAGCGCCTGAACTCCTGCAGGCCGAACCAGCCGAACATCAGCACCAGCAGGATCGCTGAGGTAGCGGCCCACCAAGGCACACCGTGCTCGTGTGCGGGGCCGGCCACGAGCGCGCCGCCGCCGATCACGTTCTCGAACAGCACGGCGAAGGCGAGGCTGCCCACGATGACCGTGGCCAGGTAGACGGCGGTGACCTTGCGGCCGAAGCCGCGGTAGACGGCGCCGACCGTAGCGACGTTCGTCGCGGGGCCGGCCATCAGGAACACGAGGGCGGCGCCCAGGGGCAGTCCGTTGGCGACCAGGGCGGCCGCGATCGGCACCGACGCCGTGGCGCATACGTAGAGCGGGAGGGAGATGACCAGCGCCGCCGCCGCCGCCCCGAAGGTTCCCAGGGCGGCCAGGTCCAGCCACGCCTGTTGCGGCAGCAGGACCTCGATCGCGGCGGAGACGAGAATGCCGACGGCCACCCAGCGCCAGATGCTCTGCAGGAGTTCCCCGCCGTGGTCGATCATCTCGGTGATCTTCGGGAGGATCGCGCCCCCGGTACGTTGCCCGCTACTCGATTCACCGTCGACGTTGTCCTCCGGCGCGGCGTCCTCGACCGGGGCGCCGTCGTCCTTCATCGCCTCGACCCACCAGCCGCCGGCGATGCCGGTCACCGCCGCGGCGGCGACCTTGAACAGGGCGAAGGGCCAGCCGAGGAAGGTCGCACTGACCAGGATCGAGTCGACACCGGTCTGCGGCGTGCTGATCAGGAAGCCCATCGCCGAGCCGTTGCTGGCGCCGGTGCGCTTGAGGCCGATGCCGGCCGGGATCACGCCGCAGGAGCAGAGCGGCAGCGGCACGCCCAGGACAACCGCCTTGACCGCGCCGCCGTAGCCGCTGAGCTGGCGCCGGATCAGGTTGCGGGGCAGCAGGACATGCAGCAGCGCTGCGAGCAGGGCGCCGAACAGCAGCCAGGGTGCGAGCTCGCCGAGCACGCTCCAGGTCGCCTGCAGGAAGCTCGTCATTGCTGAGTCACTCTATCGTCGCAGAACGCTCCCGCGGTCGGGCCGATTCCAACTCGTTCGACGAGAGCGCGGCGCGAGAAAAGTTAGTGTAGACTAAACTTCTGATTCGCGCTAGCGAATAACCGAACATGAGCCCTCTTTTCGCCCTCGTCATTCTCGCCGTGGTCGCCGGTCTCGCCGTCCTGGTGGCATGGCCGGACCGCGGCTGGCTGTGGCGCTGGCGCACCGGTTGGCGGGCCCTGCACCGCACCCGCACCGAGGACGCTCTCAAGCACCTCTTCGACTGCGAGTATCAGGGGCGTCAGGCCACCCACCAGAGCCTGGTCGGCGTGCTGCGGCTGGGCGGCCGGCGGAGCACCGAACTGCTCGCCCGGATGGAGAGGCTGGGCCTCATCGTGTCGGCGGAGGGGGGCTTCCGGCTGACCGCCGAAGGGCGCAGCGAGGCGCTGCGCGTGATCCGCATTCACCGGCTGTGGGAGCGCTACCTGGCCGACGAGACCGGACTGGAGCCGGAGCGCTGGCACCTGGAAGCGGAGCGCCGGGAGCACCGCACGTCGCCTCAGCAGGCGGAGGAGCTGTCGGTGCGGCTGGGGCATCCGCCCTTCGACCCCCACGGCGACCCGATCCCGACGGAGGAAGGGGACCTGCCGCCGCGAGCCGGCCGGCCGCTGACCGACTTCGCCGCCGGGGACGACGTCGATGTGGTCCACGTCGAGGACGAGCCGGCCGCGATCTACGCGCAGTTGGTGGCCGAGGGCGTGCATCCCGGCATGAAGCTGCGGATCACGTCCGTGGCGCCCGAGCGCATCCGCTTCGAAGCCGACCTGGACGAAGTCGTGCTGGCGCCGATCATCGCGGCGAACATCTTCGCCGTGCCGGCCGCCGAGGAAGCGTCCGACGAGACCTCGGCAGCCGCGGACGCGACCGGATCGCTGTCGGACGTGGCCGTCGGTGAACAGGCGCTGGTGGTCGGCTTCTCCCGCTTCTGCCGCGGGATGGAGCGCCGCCGGCTGCTCGATCTGGGCCTGCTTCCGGGCACGCTGGTGGAAACGAAGATGGCCAGCCCTTCGGGCGATCCGGTCGCCTACCGGGTACGCGGCGCGGTGATCGCGTTGCGGCGCTCCCAGGCCGACCAGATCCACGTCCAGCAGCTCCCGCGGGAGGCGACGGCATGACCCAACCGGCGCTCGCGCACGACTGCGCGAACTGTCCGGCGCATCATCTGGGCAACCTCGTCCGGCTCGGCGTCGACATGAGCGACTGGGACTACGTGGTCGCCCTGGCCGGCAACCCGAACACCGGCAAGAGCACCGTATTCAACGCGCTCACCGGCCTGCGCCAGCACACCGGCAACTGGCCCGGTAAGACGGTGACCCGCGCCGAAGGCGGCTTCGAGTACGGCGGCGACCGCTACAAGCTGGTCGACCTCCCGGGAACCTACTCGCTGCTCTCGTCCAGCCTCGACGAGGAGACCGCCCGCGACTTCATCCTGTTCGGCCGCCCCGACGTGACCGTGATCGTGGTCGACGCGACTCGCCTGGAACGGAACCTGAACCTGGCGCTGCAGGTGCTGGAGATCACGGATCGCGCGGTCGTCTGTCTCAACCTGATGGACGAGGCGCGTCGCAAGGGGCTGACCGTCGATGTGCGGCGCCTGGCGCGCGACCTCGGTGTGCCGGTCGTGGCGACGGCCGCTCGCTCGGGCGAGGGGCTGGAGGAACTGAACCGGGTCGTCGCGGAGGTGGCGACGGGCTCGTACCGTTGCCGCCCGCGGCGGGTGGGCGGCCGGTCCCCGGTTCTGAGCGAGGCGACCCGCCGGTTGTCCGGAGCGATTCAGGACGCGTTCCCGGCATTGCCGAATCCGCAGTGGGTCGCTCTCCGGCTGCTCGACGGCGATCGAACGCTGGCGGCGGCGGTGGAGAGCGGTTCGCTGGCGGAACTCGTCGATCTGGGAGAACGGGAGGCCGGCGACGAGGCCGGCTCAGCGAGGGTCGACGAGCCGGAGGCGACTCGAGCGGCCGCCGCCGAACTGGCGGAACCGCGGGTAGCCGCCGATCCCGCGGCGCGCGCGGCGGTGCTCGAACTGGCCGGCCAGTTGCGATGGGGAGTGGGCCGGAACTTCCACCAGGCCTTGACCGAGGCGGTCTACGCCGAGGCCGCCCGCCTCGCCGATCGCGCCGTCTCCCGCGACGGCGAGCGGCGACGCTTCGACTTCGACGCCACGCTCGACCGGCTGGTGACCAGCCGCGTGTTCGGTTTCCCGCTGATGCTGCTCATGCTGACGGTCGTCTTCTGGCTGACGATCGCGGGCGCCAACGTGCCGTCGTCGCTGCTCGCGTCGCTCCTGATCGACACCGTGCACCCGCTGCTGAAGGATGTGGCCGCCGCGTTCGGCCTGGTCTGGTGGCTCGACGGGCTCCTGATCGACGGCGTCTACCTCGCCACGGCCTGGGTCGTCGCGGTGATGCTGCCGCCGATGGCGATCTTCTTTCCGCTGTTCACCCTGCTCGAGGACTTCGGCTACCTGCCGCGGGTGGCGTTCAACCTCGACCGCATGTTCCACCGTGTCGGCGCGCACGGCAAGCAGGCGCTGACGATGGCGATGGGCTGGGGCTGCAACGCGGCGGCGATCGTCTCGACCCGGATCATCGACAGCCCCCGCGAGCGCCTGATCGCGATCATCACGAACAACTTCTCGCTCTGCAACGGGCGCTGGCCGACGCAGATTCTCATCGCCTCCATCTTCATCGGCGGCCTCGTGCCGGCCCATCTCGCCGGCGCCGTCTCGGCGCTGTCGGTGGTCGGCGTCGCCGTGCTGGGCGTCCTGCTGACCTTCGCCGTCTCCTGGTTCCTGTCGCGTACCGTCCTGCGCGGCGAGGCGTCCGCCTTCTCGCTCGAGCTGCCGCCCTACCGGCCGCCGCGGGTCCTGCAGACGATCTACACCTCGATCATCGACCGGACGCTGATCGTCCTCTGGCGCGCGGTCGTGTTCGCGGCCCCCGCCGGGGCGTTGATCTGGTTGCTTGGCAACATCCGCGCCGGCGACGCGTCGCTTGCCGAGACGCTGATCGGAGCGCTGGACCCGTTCGGCTACGTCCTGGGCCTGTCCGGGATCATCCTCGTCGCGTACATCATCGCGGTGCCGGCCAACGAGATCGTGATCCCGACGATCCTCATGCTGACGGTGCTCGTCGCCGGCATCCCGGGAGTCGGCGCCGGCGCCGGCGTCATGTTCGAGCTCGACTCCGAGGTCGCCACCGCTCAGGTCCTCGAAGCCGGCGGCTTCACCCTGCTGACCGCCGTCTGCCTGATGCTCTTCTCGCTCGTCCACAACCCCTGTTCGACGACGCTGTACACGATCTGGAAGGAGACCCGCAGCGTTCGCTGGACCGCGGTCTCAGCGCTGCTGCCCATCGCCATGGGCTTCCTGCTCTGCTTCGCCGTCGCCCAGGTCTGGCGAGCGTTGTTGTAACGCGGGTCTTCTGACCCGCGATAGACAGCGCCGCGAAGCGGCGACCTTGCGCTACTTGCGCCCGTACCGGCGCTGGAACTTCTCGATCTGGCCGGCGCTGTCGACGAAGTGCTGGCGTCCCGTGTAGAAGGGGTGGGACGCGGACGAGATCTCGAGCCGGATCTCGTAGTGCTCGACGCCGTCGATCTCGCGGGTCTTCTCGCTCGTCATCGTCGACTGGGAGATGAACTCGGCGTTCGCCGACGGGTCGATGAACACGACCGGGTGGAGCTGGGGGTGCATATCGCTCTTCATGGTGTTTCTCGCTTGGGTTGGGCGGCCCGGGAGGGCGGATACGCCGCGACGCCTCCGAGGGCGGGCGATGATACCCGAATTCCCTCTCCTACACGACGATGTTGACCAGCCGCCCCGGCACGACGATCACCTTGCGCGGCTCCTTGCCGTCCATGAAGCGGCGGGCGTTGTCCGAGGCGAGCGCGAGCTGTTCCAGGGTCGCCCGGTCGGCGCCGGCGGGCACCTGGAGTACGTCGCGCTTCTTGCCCATGACCTGGACGACGACGTTGATCGTCTCGTCGACCACCAGCTCCGGATCGTAGGCGGGCCATTCCTGGTGGCAGATCAGGCCCTCGGCGCCGAGCCGGGACCAGAGCTCCTCGGCGATGTGCGGCGCGAAGGGCGAGAGGATGCGCAGGAACGCCTGGAGCGACCGGCGCGGCACGCGGTCGGCGGCGGTGGCCGCGTTCACCCAGATCATCATCTGTGAGATCGCGGTGTTCATGTCGAGCGAGTCGATGTCCTCGCCGACCTTGCGGATCGTCTTGTGGAGCAGGCGGTCGACATCGTCGCCACCCGCGGCCCCGTCGCCGCCGACCTTCCCGGCGAGCTCGCCGGTCCGTTCGTCGACGACCAGGCGCCAGGTCCGCCGCAGGAAGCGGTGCAGGCCGTCGGTGTCCTTGGTCTGCCACGGCTTCTGCTGGTGCAGCGGCCCCATGAACAGTTCGTGCAGCCGCAGCGTGTCCGCGCCCCAGCGGTCGATCACGTCGTCGGGGCTGGCGACGTTCAGCTTCGACTTCGACATCTTCTCGATCCGCGCTTCGACCGGCTCGTTCGTGCCGGCGAGGAACACCTGGTCGTCGCGCCAGTCGACGGTGTCCGGGTGGTGGTACTTGCCCGACGTGTCGCGGTAGCTGTAGGCCAGGATCATCCCCTGGTTGAACAGGCGGGCGAACGGCTCGGAGGTCGAGACCAGGCCGGCGTCGTACAGCACCTTCTGCCAGAAGCGGGCGTAGAGAAGATGGAGCACCGCGTGCTCGACGCCGCCGATGTACAGGTCGACCGGCATCCAGTAGCGCTCCAGCTCCCGTGACCAGGGCGCCTCCGTGTTCTTCGGATCGATGTAGCGCAGGAAGTACCAGCAGGAGCCCGCCCACTGGGGCATCGTGTTCGTTTCCCGCCTCGCCTTGCGGCCGTCCGGCAGCGTGACGATGAGCCAGTCGTCGCCGGCGCGGGCGAGCGGCGGCCGGCCGTCGGCGGTCGGCTTGAACTCGTCGACCTCCGGGAGCTCGACCGGCAGGTCCTCGCGCGGCACCGGCAGGATCTCGCCGGTCGGTTCGCCGTCGTCGCCGAGCACGTGGAGGACGGGAAACGGCTCGCCCCAGTAGCGCTGGCGCGAGAACAGCCAGTCCCGCAGCCGGTACTCGACGCGGCGGGTGCCGTGGTCCTTCTCGACCAGCCACTCGATCATCTGTTCCTTCGCCTGGTCCACCAGGAGTCCGTCGAGGAAGCCGCTGTTGATCGCCGGGCCGTCTTCGAGGTAGGCGTCGCCCTCCCAGCCGCCCGGTGGCTCGACCGTGCGCACGATCGGCAGGTCGTACTGGACTGCGAAGTCCCAGTCGCGCTGGTCCTGGCCGGGGACGCCCATGATTGCGCCCGAGCCGTAGCTCATCAGCACGTAGTCGGCGACCCAGATCGGGATCGGCTCGCCGGTGGCCGGGTTGGTGGCGTGGGCGCCGGTGAACACGCCGGTCTTGCTCTTGGCCAGGTCGGTCCGCTGCAGCTCGCTCTTGTTGACCGCTTCCTGGACGTAGGCGTCGACCGCGTCGCGCTGTTCGGCGGTCGTGATCTCGGCGACCAGCGGGTGCTCCGGCGACAACACGCAGTAGGTGGCGCCGAACAGCGTGTCCGGCCTCGTGGTGAACACGGGAAAACTGTCGCCGGTGCCGGCGATCGGCATCCGGATCTCGGCGCCGTGGGACTTGCCGATCCAGTTGCGCTGCATCTCCTTGACGTACTCGGGCCAGTCGACCTGGTCGAGGTCTTCCAGCAGGCGCTCGGCGTAGGCGGTGATCCGGAGCATCCACTGCCGCATCGTCCGCCGTTCGACGGGATCGCCCGTGTCGACGTAGGCGCCGTCCTTGACCTCCTCGTTGGCCAGCACCGTGCCCAGCGCCGGGCACCACCAGACCGGCACGTCCTCGAGGTAGGCGAGGCCGCGCTGGTGCAGCTCGAGGAAGATCCACTGCGTCCAGCGGTAGTAGTCCGCCGCCGACGTGTTGACCTCCCGCTCCCAGTCGTACGAGAAGCCGAGGCGCTCGATCTGGCGGCGGAAGTTGGCCACGTTGCGCTGGGTGATGAGGCGGGGGTGCTGGTTCTCCCGCACCGCGGCGCGCTCGGCCGGCAGGCCGAAGGCGTCCCAGCCCATCGGATGGAGCACGTTGAAGCCCTCCATCCGTTTCTTGCGCGCGATCACGTCGGTCGCGGTGTAGCCCTCGGGATGGCCGATGTGAAGCCCCGCCCCGGAGGGGTAGGGGAACATGTCGAGGACGTAGTACTTCGGCCGGCTCTTCAGGATCTCCGGGTCGTCAGGGGTGCGGAAGGCGTCGTGTTCGCGCCAGATCCGCTGCCACTTCGGCTCGATCTCGCCGGCATCGTAGACGTGCCGGCTGGGCCTTGATCGTTGGTCCTTGGTCGTCATCTGCGTCACCGTTGCCCGGCGTCGAGGCGCGGAGCCCGGGAAGCTCCGGCACGGCTGGGGAGTGTAGCGTCAGGTCCGGCCGCATCTCCGCTACCATCCAGGCTCATGGATCCGCTGCACGAACAGATGAGGTCCTGGCGCCGGGACTTCCACCGACACCCCGAGCTCGCGTTCGAGGAAGTGGAGACCAGCCGCAAGGTGGCGGCGCTGCTCGAGTCCTTCGACGGCATCGAGGTCCATCGCGGCCTCGCCGGCACCGGCGTCGTCGGCGTGCTGAAGTCCGGCTCGTCGGATCGCAGCATCGCGCTCCGCGCGGACATGGACGCGCTGCCGATCGAGGAGGAGAACGAGTTCGAGCACCGCTCGCAAAACCCCGGCAAGATGCACGCCTGCGGCCACGACGGCCACACGGCGATGCTGCTCGGAGCGGCCAGGCACCTGAGCCGGAACCGGACCTTCGACGGCACCGTCTACTTCTTCTTCCAGCCCGCCGAGGAGAAGGACGGCGGCGCCAGGGTGATGATCGAGGAGGGTCTCTTCGAGCAGTTCCCGGCCGAGGAGGTCTACGGCGTCCACAACTACCCGGGGATGGAGATCGGCAACTTCGGCCTCTGCGCCGGGCCGCTGATGGCCGCGATCGACGTGTTCGAGTTCGCCGTGACCAGCGCGGGCGGCCATGCCGCGTTTCCCCACGGCACGGTGGATCCGATCCCGATCGGGGCCGAGATCGTCCTCGCCCTGCAGACGATCGTGGCCCGCAACGTGGACCCGCTCCACAGCGCGGTGATCACGGTGGCCCGTGTCCACGGCGGCCACGCCGACAACGTGATCCCGAGCCGGGTCGTTCACGGCGGCTGCGTCCGGGCGTTCCTGCCCGAGGTACAGAAGCTGGTCGAGCGACGAATGCGCCAGATCGGCCGCGGCATCTGCACCGCCCATGGCGCCGGCTTCGAGTTCCAGTACCGCCATTACTACCCGGCCACCGTGAACCACGCCGATCAGACCGAGAAGGCGGCCAACGCCGCCCGCGAGGTCGGCAGGGAAGTCACCACCAGCCTCGCCCCCGTGATGGGCTCCGAGGACTTCGCCTACATGCTCCAGGAACGCCCGGGCGCCTTCATGTTCCTCGGCAACGGCGAAAGTGCCGGCCTCCACACTCCCCGCTACGACTTCAACGACGACGTCCTCCCCGTCGGCATGCGCTACTGGACCACCCTCGTCGAGACGCAGTTGTCCGCGTAGCACCGGCGGTGTAGCGCCTCGACACGAGTGGTGCTGTTTCCGACCATCGTGCTCCGTGCCGGGGGCTGCCCGGAATGAGCCGAGAGGTTCAGTTGTACCGCGAACCGGCCTGACAACCGCCAGCCCCGCCAACTAGCGCGCCGAGGGGCTTGGCCAATCAGCACTGCAGCCCCCATGCTCGGACTCCTCGGTATACTCATCGCCCTCCAGCACCCGGCTGCCTGCCGGGCAAGTCGCTGATCCAGACCTTCCCGCCTCCCACGTCGAAGAGGGAGACCGACATGATCGATCCCATGCCGGACACGGTCTACCCGGTCGTGTTCCGATTGCAGATCCCCGTACAAGGCCCGGGCTTCGCCGCCGGAGTCGAGTTTCGTGGGGGCGCCGTGGTCACCGAGGAGGAGGACGGTTTCCTCGCGCACGGCCTGAAGCCGGGCGGCGTCGCCGGCGTGGGCGACACCCTGATCGAGGCCTACCTCGACCTGAAGGCGAACACGGAACTCGCGCTCTACGACATCGCCGCCGACGCACCCGACTTCGACGTGTTCGAGCGGGAGGTTTCCAGGTTCTTCAAGGATACGGACGCGTGGGCCGCTAACGCGTTCGACGCGGCGCGAAAGAGGGTCGCGGCCGGCCAGGTCCAGTCCGAACTCCCGGTGCGACCGAATCCCGCCCTTCGCCATAGCGTCACGTTGTTCGTCGAGACCGCACCCACCAACAACCCCAAGCCATCCGAGCTGGTCCTCGCCGGACTACCCGAAGCCGCCTGATTCGTGGCGCAAATCCAGCTTCGGAGCGTCTTCGCCATGCTGGACGCCTGTGCTCCCGGCTACACGACCAAGCGCGGTCAGCACAACTGGATCGTCACCTACGACGGCAGCAGCGCCTTTCTTCCGAGCGGCCAGCACAGCCGGCAACGCTCGGGCCGGGGTGAAATCCAGCGCCGCTTCGTCAAGGCGTTGATCCGACGCTTCCAGATCGAGGCCTGCGCCGAAGCCGAACTGCCCCAGCTTCGGCAGTAAACCGGCTGAGCTGGATCACGGCCTTTCGCCCGAAACCGGGCTTCTGGAGGAAGCCGGCGGGCGGGAGCGGGAGAAAGAGAGTCTGTCCGTGCTCTGCCTTCCACGGCTGTTCGGCGGCGACGACGTCGAGGACCAACAGAAAGCGACGCTCAAGGTCCTGGTTGAAGAGGCCAAAAGGCCGCCGAGTTCGCCCGCCAGTGGCGCAACCAGCGGGTGGCTCACGTTGACCTTGACTGGGCCAGGGACGTTGCTATGGGCGGGGAGCCAGACACCCCGCTGGATCGCCTCGGGGCGCCAAGCCGCTCGTTGGCGGTGGAACACCACGAGGAAGCTGACTGAGGAGCTGATTGCTGCCGTTCTCTGCCGAGGTTGGCCGCCTTCGGCTAGAAAACGTCCGTGATTCGCCAGAAACTGGCCGGACTTCGCGACTGTCGGTCGATAGCTTTTCTTGGGTAGACAACCAACCGCCCAAGCTGGGCGAAGGAGGAACCATGAAGAGCGTCTTGTCGGTCACCCTGGGAATCTCGCTGCTGGCGGTCGCCGGACTTGCGAGCGCGGATCCCGCCGCCCCCGGTCCCACGCCGGACGCGCCGGTTGCCATCGGAGACCGGGCGGAGGATGCCCCTGACATTGCTCCGTTGATCGCTGCTCCCCAGACGAAGCTCGATCCGAAGCAGTGCGAGACGCGTTCTGCGGCCGGCGCGTCAGATGATATCGACGCTTGTACAGAGTGCCAGCTCGACTGCATGGCGGAATGGCGCAAATGCAGGCGAAACTGCGGCCTCGACGACTGGTACGACTGCCATGAAGGATGCGTCGATGAACTGATCTGGTGTCAGACCACGGGATGCGCGCACGTGTGCGACGACTCTTCAGGGGCAGGAGGCCTCGGCAAGTAGAGTGTGAGGTCCGGTATGAACCGAGTTCTCTATTCAGCCCCGCCGCTTGCTGTCCTGCTGGCGGCGGGGCTCGCCGCCCAACCGGACGAGGCCTTCATGGACACCGTCGACGTACAGGTGGTTGAAGTCGACGCCGTCGTTACCGACAGGAGGGGCCGCCCGGTGAGCGGGCTGAAGCGTGAGGACTTCGAGCTCTTCGTGGACGGCGAGGTCGTCGAAATCGCGAACTTCTACGAGGCGACGGTGTTCGCCGAGCGGCCAAACGCGGGCAACGACCAGGGAGCAAGTAGCCAGGGGACTGTTGCTAGGGCGACAGAGGGCCAGTTCACCGTCGTTTTGTATCTCGACGACGCGAACCTGCTTCCATCGCACCGTACTCGCCTCTTGAGGCGACTCGTGACTGCCGTCGAGCCGTGGCGAACGCTCAACGCAAACTTCATGCTTACCCGGTTCGAGCACCGTCTCGAAGTGCTCGTACCGCCAACCCGCGATCTGAACGCACTCGTGGAAGGAGCCTCAGCGGTCCCGAAGGGCTCGCCGCGTGCGATTCAGGCCGGCGAAGGTGCCCGTCGTTTCGCCATCCGGAGTCTGATCGATAGCCACGAGGCCTGCTTGTCGACACCCTTCTGTCGCCCTTGCCAGGACAACTGGGGCGAGTTGCTGTCTCAGGCGCGAGAGCACGCAGCCAACCAGACGACCAGCGCCGCCGTGGCCGTCGACGGCCTTACCGATCTCGTCACGACGCTGGCCGGCGTCCCGGGCAAGAAGGCGGTCGTGTACGTGACGGATGGCCTACCTCAACGGCCGGGCCTCTCCATACTTGACTATCTCGGCAACCAGCTCTGTAGGGACCTGAGGCCCAACGCGCCATCCGAGGTGATGGCGGAGATGGTGCAGTACGACGAGGCAAGCAGATTCAACTGGCTCGCCGCGCATGCCAACGCCAACAGGGTCACCTTCTACGGTCTGGACGCCGCCGGACTGCGAAGCGCAGTCGGCGACATTGCGGTCGACAGTCCCGCCCTCGCTCCCCGTTCTGAGAACACCAGCCTCTTCGCGACGAACGCGCAGAGCGGGTTGCGTATCGTGAGCGCTGAGACCGGCGGCAAGGCGCTCGTCAACGCGAACGACGCGGCGATCCTCTTTGACGACGTTTCGACACACCTCTCAGCTTCGTACTCGCTCGGTTTCTTGGCTGCCCCCGGCAAGCCGCGTGAGATCCGCCAAGTGAGCGTCGCACTGGCTCGACATGCCGCCAAGAGTCGCAGGATCGACTACCGCCGGAGCTACCGTGAGAAGTCGCTCGACGAGCGGCTCGCCGAGCGGCTGCTTTCCGTTGCCTATCTTGGCGCTATCGAGAATCCGCTCGAGGCGAGCATCCACTTCGGGACCACTGAGCCGAAGGAGGAGAACGTCCATAGGCTGGTGGTCAGTGTGACCGTCCCAGCCGAAGCGATTCTCGCCCTACCCTTCCGAGGAGCGGAAACCGGCTGGCTTCGCCTTTGGCTCATGGCCGTGGAGCAGGAGACGGGCGGTCGAACGACGGTGCGTCAGAAGTCCCTCTTGGTGGGCGGAATCAGCGGAACCGACCCCATCGACGGTGCGTACCGCTTCGAGGTAGCGATGGACTTGGCGACCGGTAGCTACCAAGTCGCCGTCGGCGTGCGCGACGAAACGACGGGAGTGACTTCCCTCGTTCGCGAACCCGTAGCAGTGCCGGGTCTACGCCGGCTTCATCGGTAACCTCTTCTCGATCCATCGCTTCCGGTACTCCGACGGGCTGCAGCCCATATGCTCGTGGAAGACACGGCGAAAGTTCCGTTCGCTGTGGAACCCCACAGCAAATCCGACCTGGCCGACAGCGTCGTTGTGCTCGTGCAGCAGGCGGCAGGCTTGTTCGACTCGGCGGTGGGCTAACCATACGACGAACGGTGTCCCGACGTGCTGCCGGAAGTACCTCGAAAAGCCAGTTGGTGACATCGCGGCGACACCAGCCACAGCGTCGCCGTCTAGGTGTTCAGCGAGGTGCTCATCTACGTAGCGCCGGACCCGCGCGAGCCGTTCGAAGTAGGTGAATGGGTCGGCACCGTCCGGGTGTGTGTTCTCGGCATCAGCATCACCGGCTGGGCCGTCGTCCTGGTCCACGAGCTCCATCTCCGCGAATGCGAAGTCGTAGGCCTCGATCCGCCGGGTAGCGGCCACCGGAACTCGACGGTGCCAACCCGGCGCCCACTCCACGAAGGTGTGGAACTCGTTGTTCTCGCCAACGGGGTCAACGGCCTTCGGCAGGGCGTCCACGAAGACCTCGTCGTATCGCTTGCCAGCGAGTTCAGCGGGGGCGGCTCCCGTATCGACCGAGCACACCCGAGCAGACACGCCGGCGTCCGCCAGCTCCTTTGCATGTTCGCGGGAATCCCGGCGCCAGAGGGGAAAGATCGCCTCCATCCCGATCCGCCCGACTCCCAACGACTGGCGCTCACGACGCTGCTCCGAGGAGAGGTCGCCAAACACGACGAACTCCAGACCTTCCGCCCGAGCCGCGCTCAATGCCCGCTGGTAGGCGGCTTCACGTTCCCGTTGCGAAGTGGTCCAATCGACGGGAACCAACTGAAGCGGCAGCCCCACCGCGGCAGCCTGCCGCTCCAGCATCTCGCTACGGACGCCATGAAGGAGGGCGCGACCGTTCGTCTCGCTCACCGGCGCGATGAGCCCGAGCACGTCCCAGGCAGGATCCTGCTGCAGCAGGTACAGCGCCCATGCCGAGTCCTTGCCGCCGGTCCACCAAACCAGAGCTTGCTGCGGACGCCACCGAAAGGAGCGATCTGGCATTGCGACCGAGCCGTGGTGCCTCAAGCCGCCTCGATGTCGGTACGAGTGAGGCTCTCTTCGTTGAACATCATTCACGGTCGTCGGGGCGACTTCATCCTCTGGGTCCGTCCTTTCAGCAGCGGAACCAGGGGTGTTCTGGGGTGGATAGGTTCTCTCCGCGGCGAGCGGACGCACTGGTATCTTCGGACGCGAACAAGCCGAACACCTCGCATGTTGCTGCTTCTTCGGTGATTCTGCCAGACTGTTCCTAAAAGTTTCATGTTAGCCTGGATGTCTTTTGTGTCGAATCCGTGTTGGACCGTTCGCCCGCAGCTCCGGCGGAGCGCGAATCGGTCTGCGGTGGGGGCGTGCGGGAGCTACACTCTCGGTCGGGCCGCTTGTAGTCACCGACGCTCCGACCTTCAGGGGAGGCCGCGACGCTGTACTTGGAGATCCAGTCGCCCGACTGGGGAGAGGAGCACGCGAAGCACGTCAGACGGCTGCTGGAGCAGCATGCCTTCCCTACCCTCGGGGACCTGCCGGTCAACGAGATCCACACCGCCGACCTGATGCGGGTTCTGGTGCCGCTGTGGCGCCGCCAGCGGCCGACCGGCCGGCGGCTGAGGCAGAGGATCGCCGCCGTCATGGCATGGAGCGTGGCGGCCGGCTATCGGGCCGACGACCCGACGAGCACCCTCTCGGCGGTGTTGCCGGCCGGCCGGAGAAAGCGGAAGCACCATCGCTACCTGCCGGCCGAGGAGCTGCGGGAGGCGCTGGTCAAGGTGCAGGCCTCCGGGGCGTGGATCGGGACGGGGCTGGCGCTGCGCTTCCTGGCGCTGACGGCCGCTCGCGGCGGCGAGCTTCGGGGAGCACGGTGGCGGGAGTTCGATCTGGGGTCGGCGACGTGGACCGTTCCGGCGTCGCGCATGAAGTCGCGCAAGGAGCACCGGGTTCCCCTCTCCAGCGCCGCCCTTGTGGTCCTTGATCGGGCGGATGAGTTGCGGGGTCATCTGCATCGTGTTCGCGGAGTGGCCGGACGATCTCCAACGGCCCACTCTAGGGGTCTGGCAAGGTGGTGGCGGCCTGCCGTATGCGGACTGCATCACGGGCGTGTCAGGCCAACTCGTCATCGACCAAGCACTCGACTATCAGGGCGTCTTCGGTCCAGAGGACGTTCGGTGCGTGGTCACGAAATCGACGGTCGCGATTGTGACGGTCAACCAGGTCGTGATCGCGTCGAACGCTGCCAACGTCTATATCGAACTCAACGACGTGCTCCACTGGATGGTTTCCTGCGGCTGCAAGGGCACTGTTGAGGCGCTTGTGGGATCTGGCAGCCAAGCATGGAGTGGGTCGTTCGACCTGCAGGATCTCGACCCGCGCGGTGCCGTGATCGGCTGGCCCGAGTAGGGCTAGGAGCAGCGAAACGCTGCGTTGTCGGTGATCGCGCGCGGTGTGGTTCCGACCGGGTTCATCCGGTGCCATGAACGGCCGGTCCGCCGATCCTTCACTTCGATCTCGAAACCAAGGCTCGTGGCGGCTGCGGCGTAGACCCACCAGTTGCCGTTGACGCCGCAGCCGTCCAGAACCTTCAGCAGGACCTCGGCGTTGTCGGGAGCGAAGAAGTACAGCACCGCCGCACTGTCGCCGGGCAGGTCGACATCGACCACGCGAGCCCGCTGCCAGCCATCCTGATCGGTGTGGAAATCCATCGTCACGTCGAAGCGGCCGCGCAATGTCAGGGCGTACGGGCCACGGGCTTCCTGCTGGTAGGCGGCCACCATCGGTGCGAACGCACTCATCGCACGGCCAGAGTCGTGGTTCCGGTCGCCGACCCGCACTCCCTCGTTGCCGTTCTCGTCAACGTAGTGCCCGTCGTGCGAGAACGTGTCGAGTTGAAGGCCCACAGTCGGGTTCGCCATGATCGTGGAAAACTGGCTGCCGTCCGGGAGACGGCCGATGTACGGCCGGCCGTAGGTGCTGATCGGCGGGCGGCTAGACCTGCCGACCTGATGCGCGAGTCCTAGCAGATGGCCGATCTCGTGCGCCCACAAGAACGCGCCGCCACCGTAGTCGTGACCGATCAGAGCGAACGCCTCGCTCCGATCAGCTCGATACGGAATCCTCGTTCTTCCAACCGGATGGTGCTCTGGTTCTGGAGTCAACACGAACACGAGGTCCGCGCCGACACGGCGACGGGCAGTATCGACCGCAGCACTCGATCGGGCCATGTCGAGGACTTCGTCCGCCAACGAGATCCATGTCGATGCCGTTCGGGTACGCATGCCTTCCGCGACCGCTCGAATCGGGGGGGGGCAACTCCCACGCACCCGCGAGACGGACCGCGACGTTCGCGCCTGCGGTCTTGAGGTAGCCGTTCACGCGTCGGAGTTGCCGCTCGATCAAGTCCCGATGAAACGGATTGTCGCTCGGGTTGCCGAGCGCCAGAACGTCGATCCGAACTGGCGTGGCCGACCGCTTGTCGACGCGCTGGTACTCAGGCGCGACGTGCGGCCCGTCGTGGTCGTGATCGACGCCGCACTCGAACGGCTGAGCGCTCGCAGCCTTGACCGCGAACAGGGTGAGCATCAAGAACAGCGCCGGCCAGCGGCGGAGGAAGGGTCTGGTCTTCGTCATGGTGTGTCTCTTAATAGGGTCAGACGGTGACGTTGCAGGAGTTTGCGGAGCGTGCCAGGGTTCTCGCGGTCGAACACGTAGAACAGGATGGCTTGGTCGTTCTTCCAGCGGGCTTTCGCGCGTACCCACTCGTCGGTCGCAGGATCCTTGATCCACCAGTCGATGTCGAACTGGCGGCTATGCATCCATTCGTGTGCATGAACAACAGGGATCCAGCCAGCAGCCCGACTAGCAACGCCGCGGTCAAAGTCGCCTTCATGGGCCTACTCCTTCCTCTGACACCCGGCCGCCGGTCGATGTCTCGCGGAAGGCCGGATTGCCCCCGGAGGAATCCCTGGCGGCCGGGGGTCCAGGCTGGGACTCTAGTTCAGACTCAGGCGGTTGCGGTGGCGATCTTATGGAATCGACAGCACTACGGGCACAGTAAACACACTCTGTTTACGATTAGTCTGCTAGCTTCGCGGGAAGGACGGAGTACCCGGACGAGTGCGTAAGAGATTAGTCGCTGCACTGATCGTTGGAGCTGCGGCCTGCGGTGCCATCGCTATCGTGGGCGGCACCCTACATGGACAGGCGCAGGATCAGAACGACTTCACTGTCCGCGTACGTCGAGACGTGAACCTGCCGCATCCGCTGACGACGGGAAAATGGAGAATCGAGTCGGACCAGAACTTTGGCGGCTACGGAGCCTGGATCGTGTCTCATCAGGCAGAGGGCCGGGATTGCTTTCCGCACTGGCGGGTTCCTTCAGGGGTCTCGCGGATGACGGTCGGACCCGGAAACCTGGACGACATCTGCAACGGACGGGCATGGCTTGAGCACCGTGCCGGTGACTTCCTCGTGAGGTTCACGAAGCTTCCCGGCAGCGGCAACCCGCCTCCGACAGGCGCCTACTCGAACTGCGTCCCGGACGATGTGGCGTTCACTTTCGACTGGTACGAGGTGAAGGTCTGCTACGAGACAAGTGACGGGCGGACGGGGCCAGGCCGTCCGAAGAGCATCGGTTCCAAGGAGTCGGGCCTGATCTGGTTCTTCAATCAGGACAACATCGAGTTGCTCGTGAAGGTCCTCAACGGCTGCACGATCAATGGGTACCGCTGGATCTACGTTGCGCCGGCAACCGATGTCGCCTTCAACATCGAGGTTGAGGCGCAGTTGACGGGAGAGAAGTGGGTTCTCCGCAATCCGCAGGGCGCCCAGACGGTGGCGGGAGACATTCAGGCTCTTCAGTGCGTTACCGCTGCCTCATCCGCTCGGACGGAAACTGTCATCCGTCGGATGCCGCCGGAGCGCCAGTGACATTACAGTGGCGTCTGAGTCCACCTGACCTGAGCGACGTCGCCAAGCCTCTGGCCGGCGTCCGCTTCCGTCAACCGGCGGTCCCGAGCTGCCACCCGCCCCGACGTTCGGCCGCCATACCGCCGGGCAGCGTGAAGGTGTCCGTGTTCGACGCTCTGAGTTCTCCCGCTGCTCCCTGTCTAAGGCGCCAAAGGCCCCTAGTCCAGGCGGTTCGGGAGCAAATCGAGCAGAGATATCGCTGTGGCCCGTCTTCATGGCCCGTCACACGGTCGCCTTCGGCCAGCCCGATCCTCAAGGCGGTGCAACGAGAACGGTCCCAGACGCTCGACGACACGATAACCGCCGATTCGTAGAAGGAGAACCATATGAAGGACCTGGCATGGACACGCGCCGCGCCGCCGCGCACCGTTCGGGGGGTGTACGTCATCCACGATGCACCGCGAGTGCAGTACGTTGGAGAAGGTCTCGTCGCGGACCGCATCGCGGAATGGGATGGCTTCGGCTGCATATGGGCGGCAGTGCAATCGAGGAGCGAACGGCTAGGCATCGAGCGGTACTTGATCCGCATCCACGAGCCACCGTACAACGACACCAAGGGGGCAGAGGTCCAAGAGGTCCCAGTGTTGCATCCCAATGGCGTTCCCATGACCGAAGAAGCCGCGGTGAGGTTGCTGGTCGACGGCGAGGAGGCCCTCGAGCGTGCCTAAGACAGGAATGAAGTCGACCCAGCATGACGGCGCCGGAGCAAGAGAGCTCCCCGAGCTGCTCCAGGCTCTAGAAGTAGTCGTCAACTGGCTGGACGGCGGTGCCTAGCTATAGCTAGGGCAAATGGTCGTTCTCCGGCACCAGCTTCAAGTGACGCGGATGGTTTGCGCCCTGTCCGTCTCTCCACCACCCGGCGTCCGCGACAGTCGCCGGCCTGCAAGGGAGGTTGGCTCCAGCCTCGACCTACGGTTCCTTCCTAACACCACCGAGTCAGACTCATCGGCTCCGTGCCCCACGTCGGAAGTGAGAACGACGACTAACGGCTGGCTGGCCCGCGGCAGGAGTGGTGTCGAGGAACACCAGATCTTAGCGTGAGCTAGTCAGCAAGCGGGACCATGCAGGGGGGCAATCCCGACCGTGATTTCCCGTATCTACCTGCGTTCTCTACTAGTTCGCAAGACTCCGGGCGGGAAGAAGTGAGCGCCCACTCCTCATCATCCGACTAAGCGCGAACGGCCGCCTGGGACCGCACCCTCCGGACTCTCGGCAGACGGGTGTAGCCGAAGCGCTGCGCTGCGTCGCCGCCGCCGTCGCTACGCGCAGTTGCAGAGTTCGATGAAGAAGGCGCGGACGGTGTCGAGGAACTCGGGCGAGTTCAGGGTCGTCATGTGATTGGCGCCTTCGATGACGTGGAGGCGGTGCTCCTGCATGACGTCTACGAGGGCGTCGGCGTTGGGCTTCAGGGGGTCGTCGCTGCCGATGATGTTGAGGGTCGGCACCTTGTTGATGCGAAGGAGTTCGGCGTTCACGTCGAGGGCGGCCATGCCGCGGACGACGGCCGCCAGGGCCATCTGGTCGTTCGAGGCGACCATCGCCTGGCCGATCGCCTGAACCTGTTCGGGGGTCGGCGGTTCGTCGCCTGGCCACAGGAACTCGACCAGGGGACCGCCGCCCTTGCCCGCCTCGAGGGAGGCGGCCAGCGCGTCGAACATCGCCTGGTCGCGCAGTTCGGGGCTTGACCAGCCGGCGCCGCCGACCACGGCGGACATCAGCCGGTCAGGGGCCAGGGCGACGAGCTTCATCGTGATGAAGCCGCCCATCGAGTAGCCGACGACGTGCGCCTGCTGCAGCCGCAGATGGTCGAGCAGGTCGACGACGTCCAGGGCCATGCGTTCGCCGTAACTCGCGGGGTCGTGCGGTTTGCCGCTCATGCCGTGGCCGCGCTGGTCGACGGCGATGACCTGGAACTCCTCGGCCAGCCGGCCGATGATGCCGGCGCCGCCCCAGTTCGAGGCGGCCGTGCCGGTGATCCCGTGGAGCAAGACGACCGGATCGCCGCGGCCTTCCACGATGTAGTGGATTTCGACGCCGTCGCTGGCGGTGAACGACTGGGTCGTGGCTTCGCCTTGCGCCCAGGCGCCGGTGAAGGCGACGAGCGCCACCAGCGTCGTCAGAACGGCCCGGAACATCGGTCGCGGATATGTCGTACTTCTTCTCATGGAGTGAAGGCTAACCGCTTTGTTACGCTGCCGCGCACCATCAAACTGACCACTTTCACAGGAACCCATGGACATCGAGAGTTCAGCACGGCAGGTCCGGGAAGACGGCTACACGGTGGTGGCCGACTTCCTGGACGAAGAGGCGCTGGAGCGGTTGCTTCGTGATCTGGCCCCCGTCTTCGACGAGATCGGCAGCCGGATGACCGACGACTACGGCCAGCAGACCATCCACACGCACAACCTGCTCGCCAAGACGCGCGCCGTTGACGAGTTGCTCATGGACGACCGCCTGCTGGGCCTCGTGGAGGCGGTGCTCGGACCGGACTATCAGGTCTCCGGCGTCGCGGCCATGCGGCCCGGACCGGGCGACCGTCCGCAGAGAATGCACCAGGACGACGGCCACTATCCGCTTCCGCGGCCGCACGTTCCGCTGATCGCCAACACGCTGATCGCGCTCGATCCGTTCACGGCGGAGAACGGGGCGACGGAGATCGTTCCGGGCAGCCATCGCTCGGCCGACCCGGTCGATCCCGACGTGCCGACCCTGACCGTGGAGATGCCGGCCGGGGCCCTGTTCCTCTGGGACGGCGCCGTCTGGCACCGGGGCGGCGGGAACTCGACGGAGGGCGGGTACCGGCGCTCCCTCAACTTCAACTTCAACCTGGCGTGGCTCAAGCAGCGCGAGAACCAGTTCGTCGGCGTGCCGTGGGAAGTCGTGGTGGAAATGCCCGAGAAGCTGCAGGCGTTGATCGGTTACAAGCTGACCAACCGCGGCCTGGGCACGGTGGACTACCGCAATCCCATCGAAACCGTGAAGCGGCGGGTCGCTCAGGCCCGGAGTTCCTGACGGGATCGCGGCCTGCGCCAGGGGAAGCCCCAACAGACAAGGGGAGAATCAGATGACAGCAGCATCCGCGACGGAAACCAGGGATAGCGAATCGAAAGCACGCTCGGTGGTCGAGTCCGCCGTCGAAACGGCCCACAGGGTGGCGCTCGCCGGCGTCGGCGCGGCGGGCGAGGCGGCGGACGCGGGGGCCAAGGTCTTCGACCGGCTGGTCGCGCGCGGCGAGAAGGCAGAGAGCCAGGGCAAGGAGTCCCTGAGCGGCTGGCGGGACAAGGCCGAGGAGAAGGTGCAGCAGGTGCGATCGGCGGCCGAGAAGGGGATCGAACAGACCCGGACCAAGGCGCGGACGGGAATCGACGAGCACCTGGAGCGCCGGCTCGAGAAGCTCGGCGTCCCCGGCAAGGCGGACCTGGAGGCCGTGATCGAACGGCTGAGCGCGATCGAGGCGCGGCTTGACGCGCTGGAGAAGCCGAAGCCGCGGCGGCGGACGGCGAAGAAGAAGGCGTCCGCCAAGGCCGGGTAGCGGTTAGCGCGACCGTCGTTCAGCGCGTACGGCGCGGAGGACCTCGGGCACGGTGGCCGGTTCGGCGCCGGCGCGGATGCGGTCTTCGGCGAGAACGAAGGCCATCCGCCACTGACGTCGCAGGATCGCGTGGGCGGCGAAGAACCCGTAGCGTGGGTCATACATGTGGGTCGCCTCTGAGGTCACGCCGTTCACTTCCAGCACACGGAGATTCTCGCCGCGCCGCAGCGCCTCGACGCTCGGGACGCGTACGTCGAAGCGGCCGAAGTCGAAGCCGTCGTAGGCGGTGCAGATCGCGTTCATCGCCTGTTCGAGTTCCGGCGTGTGCAGGTCGTTGGCGTCCAGGAAGATCGTTCCGCGCGAGTGGGCTCCAACCTGGGTCAACTCGACGTTCTCGCCGGCGGCCGGGACCTGCGTCGCCGCTTCCGGATGCTCCCGCCGGTAGATGTGCGCGATGGCGACCGCGCGCGCGTCGTCGAGGATCAACCGCTCCAGCGTGCTGGTCCCGTCGCCGGTCACGGTGGGCCGGACCTTGTGGGTGATCGAGAAGACGTGGCCGTCGCGCCGGCCCGGGTGGCGGGCCCAGAACACGCCGTACTCTTCGCCGCCGACGTACTCCTGCGCGAGCGCGGGTCCGGGTGTCGCTGCGAAGAACCTCGCGGCGTCGGCCTCGGAGCGCGCGACGGCGACGCCGCGGCCGCGTTCGCCGGTGTCCGGTTTGAGCACGACCGGGTAGGCGAGGTTCTCTTCCTCCAGGAACCGATCCAGAGCCGCCACGCGTTCCTCCGCGCGGCCGGTCGGCAGACGCCTCCAGGCCGGCAACGCCTCGCCGATGCCCGCCAGTCCGTCGAGGATGTCGCTCTTCGACTCTCCGAGCAGGCCGCCGAGCGGCATGGCGGGGTTGATCGCGGTGAACGCCGTCAGGCTGCCGCGCCGCAGGCCCTGCCAGAGGATGTAGAGAGCGAGCGGTGGGTAGAAGGCCCACATCGGCCAGAACTCCCAGTGCCGGACGCGCAGCAGCCGCCCGCGCCAGGCGCGGCGCCCGCGCCAGGTGAAGAGCGGCACGACGACGCCTCGCACGGTGAAGATGACGAGGGCCAGGGCCAGCACGGCGCCGAGCAGGCCCCCCGGCAGGCGACCGCCGAAGCGTTCGACGGCTTCGCGTCCCAGGAGAGCGTTGACGCCGACGAAGGCCGGGGTCCAGATCGCCACGGCGAGCGCGAAGTAGAAGCAGAAGCGGAGCAGACTCGTGCGCAGGATGCCGGCCGCCAGGCACGTCGGCAGCCGCGTTCCGGGCAGGAAGCGGCTGACCAGGACGACGACCAGGGCTCGGCGCCGCAGCCAGGTGGAGGCTTCTTCGAACCTGGCTTCACTGACCCACCACTTGAAGGGCGGCAGCCTGAGAGCCGGCCGGCCGAGGACCCGCGCCAGCCAGGCGATGCCTAGGTCGCTGCTCAGGATGCCGACGTAGCAGGCGGCGACGGCGACGGGGAAGTCGAGCCGGCCCTGGGCCACGAGCAGGCCAGCGGTGATGCAGGTCAGGTCCTCGCTGGCGTACGCGGCGAACACGAGGAGCAGGAAGACGATCAGCAGCGCGGGACCGGTGAACGGCGGCAGGTCCAGGTCGTCGAACGGCAGCGCCGCCCGTCGCAGCCGCTCCGGTTCGGCGTCGGCGCGGGTCGGCGCCTCACCGGCTTCGACACGGCTCAGGAAGTCCTCGATACGGGTCGCCAGACCCTCGCCGCCGCGGAACAGGAAGAAGTGGCTGTCCGGCCGCATCCACAACTCGCTGTGCGGCACGATCCGGTGGTGCTCCCACGCCGCGGCGGCCGGCACCAGCGGGTCCTGCTCACCGTGGATGATGAAGACGGGCGCTTCGAGGGACTCCAGGATGCCGCGCAGCGGCCGCTGGTCCGTGTCGTAGAAGTTGCGCGCGTAGGAACGGGCGACGGCCATGTCCAGGGCGCCGAAGTGCGGGACGAGGTTTCGCACTCCCCAGAACAGGCCAAGCTGCAGGCCGTGCATACCGTGGTTCACCCGGTAGTCGCCGAGGAGTTCGAGCTCCTGCACACCGATCGAGGACATGAGGATGACGGAGGCGACCCGGCCGGGCGCCTGGTCGGCGAGATGCAGGGCGACCGCGCCGCCCATGCTGAAGCCGAGGACATGGAACCGTTCGATGTCCAGCCGGTTGAGCAGCCTGAGCGTCGAGTCGGCGTGGCCCCGGGAGGAGTAGTCGGCGACGCGATGGTCGGAGGCGCCGAAGCCGGGAAGGTCGGGCGCGATGGTCCGCCGCCGGAGGGCGTCGGAGACGCCGTTTGGTTGGCCCGTGGAGGTGTAGTGCAGCCTGGATCTGAGGCGGAAGAAGTTGTCAGAGCTGCCGGGCGATCCATGGAGGAGCACGAGGGGCAGCGACTCGGGGTTCGGTGAGTCGCTCTCCTCCCATGCGATGCGCAGTGTGCCTTCTCCGTTCGGTGTGGAGATCTCCATCGTCGGCTTGAAGCTGAATGGGGAACGCGTCAGCACGAACTCGCCGTCCTGGTCGGGAAACTCGAGCAGAGTCGTGGACGGGCGTTGCTCGCGGGCGAATCGCACGACCGTCGAGACAAGGAGCAGCGCGCAGTAGACGCCCAGGGCGATCCGAAGCCAGGACCGTCGCTGCCTGGAGGTCGTCATGGGAAGCGGCGGTCACCAGTCGAAGCTGCCGCTTCCTCGCTTGAGACCATGGGCCGGAACGAGGCCGCCATCTGCTCCCGTAGCTGCCGGGCGAGTTGCTTGCGCTCCGCGTGCCGGAACGGCTCGGCCCCGAACTCGAGTTCGGCGTCGATCCGGCGGAGCTTGAGCAGCTCGGGCGCGTGGGGCGTCATCGGCATGTCGCCCCACCAGGCGACGCTCAGAAAGGCGGGATCCTCGTCGTCCGGGGTCTCATAGCGCAGGACGGCCCAGTGGACCGGGAGTTCCCGGACCGCGGCTGGCGCCAGCAGCGAGGGCTTGAGGGTGGCCACCGCGTCGCCGGGGGTCGACGTGCCCTCGGGAAAGAGGATGACCGGGTCGCCCGCCTCCAGGGCCTCGGCGATCTGCTCGCCGACCCGGGTCACGTCGCGCCGCCGGCCCCGGTCGACGAAGAGGATGTCGACGGTCCGGCAGATGGTTCCGGCCAGGGGCCAGTCCCCGACCTCGGCCTTGGACACGAAGCGGGCCGGCGAGTGCGCGGCGAGAACCAGGATGTCGACGTAGGAGATGTGGTTCGAAACCAGCAGGCAGGGCGGCGCGGGCGCCGCACCCCGGACCGTGACCCGGCAGCCGAGCACTGCCAGGCACGCGCGGCCCCAGCGTCGCTTGATGCCGGAGCGGACGTTCCGCCAGGTCGGGTAGTGGCGGCGTGCGAGAAACGGCTTCAGGACGAACAGCGGCAGCCACGCGGACAGGGTGAGCAGGAGCAGCGTCGGGCCTCGCCAGACCAGCCGCCACAGCCGCACGAGGCGCCTGGAGAAGTGGACGTTGGGGCCGGACACGGAGCCTGCGACAGGTTTGGCGGCGCTACGTGGCGGCCGGTGGCGCCGTAGCTGCCGGCGAGGCTTCGTCGAGCCCGAAGATCAGCCGGATGCGGCGGCTGAGCGTGGCCGTGTCCATCAGCACCAGATAGTCGATCGTCTTGAAGTCCCGGTCGATCGCCGCCTGGCTGCAGACGAGGGCGCCGTAGCGAAGGTAGGTCGCGAACAGGGGCGGTATCTCGACTTTCGGACCCTTCTGGACCAACTCAGGTGGCGCCTCGCAGCGGGCGTGCTCGAGCACCGGTACGTCGATGTCCGGCCGGACCTTGCCTGCCGCAACGAGTTGCCGGTAGAGGCGGATGCCGGCGGCCTGGTCCTGGCTGGTCAGCGAGCAGCAGCCGAAAAGGTAGCGGAGGCGGTTGTGGACCATGTACCGGGCCAGGCCCTGCCAGAGCAGGAAGAGGACGTTTCGCTTCCGGTGCCGGCGGTGGATGCAGGCGCGGCCGATCTCGACCGACTGATCGAGCACGCTGGTGGGCAGGGCGGCCAGGTCGTACTCGATGGCCGAGTAGAAACCGTCGCCGCGGGCCGCCATCGCGGCCGTCTGCATCCGGTACGTGCCGATCATCGTGCCGTCCGCCCGCTCGACCAGCATGTGGTGGCAGTTCGCGTCGAAGTCGTCCGTGTCGCGGCGCGTGTCGTACGACTCGTCGAGACCCTCCCCCAGCTCCAGGTTGAAGACCTCGAAGCGCAACGTCAGCAGCCGGTCGATGTCCTCCGCCGTGCGCGCGAAGCGCAGGCGGTAGGTACCGGCTTCGATCGTTCCGTCGGGCAGGTGTTCGGGACTGGGGATCGCCGCGGTACCGGCCGTCGCGTTCGCCGAGACGCTCTCTCGGGCCGGATGCGTCATGGGTCGGTCTCCGACCCGCCGGACGTCGCTCGCCGGAGGAGGTCGAGGGGCGGGGTGGACGAATGGGTCGCCCTCAAGAAGTACGCGTCCAGGAACAGGCGGCCATCCTTGCGTCTCAGCAGGCCGGTGACCTCAACCGGCTGGCCGACGAAGTCGAGCACTTCGCGACCCACCGGCCGACCGAAGCTGACCAGATGCACCAAGTGGCGTTCTCCGTTCTCCGTGCGCACCAGCAGGGCGGCGGGAATCCCGCCGCGAATGCACAGCGAGGCGCAGTCGCGGTGTGGTTTGCCGCGGCCGGGCTTCATCGCGCCGAGATAGCACTTCGTGTCGACGATCTCGCCGATGAGCCTGTCGGCGCGCACCACGACGCGGTGGTCCTCGGTCGTTGCCTCGTTTTCCGCGGTCGCGCTGCCGCGCTCCTCGTCGAGGGCCGAACCCTCGGCCTCCTGGCCGCCGGCGCGCTCGGCGTCGGCTGCTGCGTGTCCGTCGGGAAGCGTCAGGGAGTGCACTTCGAGCATGGCCGCTTCCGGGTTTCGGATCAGAGTTCCGGAGAGTTCGATTGCCCTGGACGGCGCCGATGGCCAGGGCCGTCTCGACGGTTCGTCCACCTTGATTTCGCGCTTTCCCACGCCTACCAGCAGGTACCCCTCAGCCGGCCCGTCCACCGTGAGCAGCCGCGGATGGGGGTCGACGACCAGTTCGCCTTCGTAGTCCCGCACCGTGCCGTACTCGAACACACCCTCGTCGAACCGTTCCAGGAGCAATGCCAGACAAAGGCCGAGCGCAGCGGCCAGGACGACCAGCCCGACGGCCAGCCGGCGCGCGAAGCGGCCGATGCCTGGCGGCGTCTCGTCGACGTAGCCGATGTAGAAGTCGTCGTGGCGGTCGCCGTTCACGAAGGCTCCTCGGCGCCGGCTGGAGCGTCGAGCCGTGCCGGCTCGGCGCGGGTGCCGGGCGGATTGGGCCGGGAGTCAACCAGCACGCGACCATCCTCGACACGCACGTTGAAGGTCGGGATCGTCTCGGTGAACGGCGCCGGCGAGCAGCCGTCCTCGGGGCGGTACTGGTAGCCGTGCCAGGGGCAGGTGATGCAGCCGTCGATCACCCGGCCTTCGCCCAGCGGACCGTTCTGGTGCTGGCAGACGTTGGAGACGGCCGCGATCCGCTCGCCGCCGTCCGCGCGATAGCGGAACACGGCGACCCGCTCGCCGCTGAGAAGGAAGATCCGCGCCCGGTCGAGCGGAATGTCGGAGACGGCGCAGACATCGACCGCGGAGCCTCCCGCCGCGGCGGCCGGCGCCGCGGCGCGTTCGCGCCAGCCGGCTACGAGGTGCAGCGAGGCGATGCCGGCGAAGCCGATGCCCAGCAGAACGGCGAGCGCCGGCGGTCGCTCCGGGGCCTGCAGGCTACCCAGCGCGACGTGCACGAGGACCAGTCCGTACGCGACGTAGACCAGCATGTGGAGCGACTTCCAGACCGGCGCGGTCAGATTGGCGAGCCAGAAGTCGTGCGAGGTCGCCGCCAGCAGAAACAGGATGACAAGCGCCGCGAGGCCGAGCGCCTGGAACGGGAACTGCGTCAGGCTCTCGTAGTTCCCGTTGCTCGCCAGCACGCTGACCAGGGGATTCAGGACCCCGAGGCCGTGGAACTGGACGATCGAGAACCCGCCATGGGCGAGAGCCAGCAGGAACACGCAGACGCCGAGGTGGCGGCGGTTGTAGAGCAGGGGCAGGAACCGATCGTCCAGCCGACAGAGCGGCCCGATGGCCAGCACGACGTGCAGCAGCAGCAGGGCGCCGGCGCCGAAGCCGCGGATCAGCAGGGTCTCGATCGTCGCCTGGGGCCGGGTCGCGACCCCGATGCCGACGAAGAGGCCGAGGAAGCCCACGACGCCGGCCGCGATCGTCAGGTCGTAGAGCTTCTTGTTGCGATTCCACAGGACCGCCTGGTACTCCGCGCTCACGGATCTTCGTTCCGCGTTGGTCCGGTTTCGACCTGCGTGCGCATCTCGACGGCGTCCGCCGCGACCTCACGCGCCTCGGGAAGGGCGTCCACGAGCGGCGGTTCGGGACGCAGGAGGATCGCGGCGGCGAGCAGGACCGCCAGGATGGGGAACAGCACGGTCCACACCAGGCGGTGACGTCGCCGCAGGCCGCGGATCATCCGGGTGCCCGCCCCGGTCGAGCGGAGGCGGCGTCGCGATGAGCGTTGCGCTCCGAAGGCGGCGGCCGGCCGGCAAGCCACCTCCGCAGGAGGACCGGCCAGAGCACGGCGACGCCCGGGAGGATGATGAGCCGGAAGCCCAGCCCGGCCGATCGCGCCGCGGGATCGATCCGGCGCACTCCGCGCCAGGCGAAGAAGGGAGCGAAGGCCAGCCCGCAGGCGATGTACACGGTGCAGAGCAGCACGACGACCTCGGCGGCGCGCACGATGGACATCGCGGGGAGTATACGCGCGGAGTCTGGAGGTCCCATCCCGTAGACTCCGACGGCTTCGACGCCGTCGACGAGGAACCACGAAACCGGGGAAGAGAACATGCCGCTCACATATCGTTCGAACGCGTCGACTCTCTCAGGTAGTCCGAGCCGGGTCCTGCTCGCCTCTCTGCTGCTCGCGGCGGCGCTTCCGGCCGCCGGCCAGGAGATGACCGTGGAGGCCTACGAGCCGCGTTCGACGCTCAAGGTGCCGGGCGGGCCGGTGACCCGCGCGAAGTTCCCCTTCGTCGACGCCCACGGCCACCTGCGCGGGAGCGATCCGGCCCGGATCGACCAGATGGTCAGAGAGATGGACAAGATGAACATGGCCGTGTTCGTCAACCTGAGTGGCGCCTCGGGTGAGCGCCTCAAGGCGAACATCGCGGCCACCAAGGGCCGCTATCCGGGCCGGTTCGTCGTCTACGCGAACGTCGACTTTGCGGGCATCGGGCAACCCGGCTGGGGCAAGAAGGCGGCGGCGCAGCTCGAAGCGGACGTCGAGGCCGGCGCGCAGGGCCTCAAGATCTACAAGAACCTCAGCATGTTCCAGACCGATAGCGACGGCAAGAGGGTGGCGGCGGACGACCCCCGGATCGCTCCGGTGTGGGAGAAGGCGGGCGAACTGGGCATCCCGGTCCTGATCCACGTCGGCGAACCGTCGCCGTTCTGGGACCCGTGGGACGAGCACAACGAGCGCTGGCTCGAGCTCAAGATGTTCCCGAACCGCCGCCGCGACGATTCCACGCGCTTCGCCTCCTTCGAGCAGACGATGGGCGAGCAGCACAACTTGTTCCGCAACCACCCGAACACGATCTTCATCAACGCCCACCTGGGCTGGCTCGGCAACGACCTCGCCCGGCTCGGCAAGCTCCTCGACGAACTACCGAACGTCTACACGGAACTCGGCGCGGTCCTGGCCGAGCTCGGCCGGCAGCCGATCACGGGCGCCACCTTCATGGAGAAGTACCAGGACCGCGTCCTGATGGGCAAGGACTCCTGGGATCCGATCGACGGCTACCACGTCTACTTCCGCGTGCTGGAGACGCGGGACGAGTACTTCGATTACTACCGGAAGCGTCACGCCCACTGGAAGATGTACGGGCTCGGCCTGTCCGACGAGGTACTCGAGAAGGTCTACTTCCGCAACGCGTTGAAGATCATCCCCGGCCTCGACCGGAGCCTCTTCCCGGAGTAGGTACACCGACGGTGGCTCCGGCAGGACGATTTGGCAGTTTCGACGCCGGAGCTCTGGGTAATGGGATGGTCCGCCCCGCTCCTTAGGGCCTCGTGATGGGCCAGGATGGAGCTTTCGTCCAAACAACAGTGAGGAGGCGGACCGTGGAGAAGGTTACTCGAGTGGGGATCGATCTGGGCAAGCATGTGTACCAGGTGTGCGGGATGGACGGTTCGGGTGCGGTGGTGTTGCAGCGCCAGGTGAAGGCGCCGCGGCTGATGGAGCTGATGACGCGTATCGAGCCTTGCCTGGTAGGTGTGGAGGCGAGCTGCGGGGCGCACCACTGGGTGGAGAAGCTGAGCGATCTGGGCCACGACGTGCGGATGATGAGTCCTCAGTTTGTGCGCCCTTACGTGAAGTCGAACAAGAGCGACTACAACGACGCGGAGGCGATCTGCGAGGCGGTGTCTCGTCCGACGATGCGTTTCGTGCCGTACAAGACGAAGGAGCGTCGGGCGTTGCAGCAGGTGCATCGGAGCCGGGAGGCGATGGTGGGTCTGCGCACGCAGTTGTCGAACCAGTTGCGGGGTTTCCTGGGCGAGTACGGGATCGTGCTGCCTCAGGGTCTGGCGGTGGTGATGCGGGAGGTGCCCGCGATCGCTTCGGACCCGGAGCGTGACCTGCCGGGCGAGTTTCGGGCTTTGCTGTGCATGCAGCACAAGGCTCTGATGCAGGCGGACGCGCAGGTGGCGGACCTGAGCGCGATGCTGGAGCGGGAGTCGAAGGAGAATCCGTTGTGCGAGCGTCTGCGGTCGATCCCGGGGATCGGTCCGATGGTGTCGACGGCGCTGGTGGCGTCGGTGGGCAACGGCTGGGCCTTCGGCAGCGGTCGTCAGATGTCGGCTTATCTGGGGCTGGTGCCTCGTCAGTCCTCGACGGGCGGTCGCACGAAGCTGTTGGGGATCGGGAAGCGGGGCGACCGGTACACGCGGGCTCTGCTGATCCACGGTGCTCGGGCGGTGCTGCGCACGGCCCACAAGGGCGAGCGGACCCGTCTCAAGGAGTGGGCATTGGACGTCAAGCGTCGCCGGGGAGCGAACGTGGCCACGGTGGCGGTGGCCAACAAGCTGGCGCGGATCGCCTGGGCGGTGCTCCGGCACGACAAGAGCTATAGCGACGCGCTGCACGTCGGCGATCGAACGAAGGCGTCGCGGGCCGCGTAAGCGACCCGAGGCACAGCGAACCAACCAAGGGAGGATTGCCCCACCAAGCAGTTTGCGAGGACTCGAACGAGCGATGGCGAGACAGGTCGGACCGGCGCGTCGATCAGCCTGGACCCGCGCAGGGCCCATCGAGAGGCCGTCTGGGTGTAAAGAGGCCGGCGCGCGCGTACTCCATCGGGGCCAGGGAACTCGAACGAAGAGACTCCCATCAACAGGCCGGATACATGCAAGCAACTGCACCTAACTCGCCGGAAGCCCGGAAAAGAGCCCTTGCACAAGCGGGGCGGACCATACATGCGCGGGTCTTCTGACCCGCATCCGGTGGTCAGGGCCCGGTCGCTTCGCCACCCTCCAAGGCCTCCGGTTCCGGCGAACCGGCGCAGTCGCCGCAGTGGACGTCGTCGACCGCTTCGCCGGCGGCGAGCGACGCGACCCAGTCGCGGATCTTCACGCCGTCCGACTCGTACGTGTAGAACTGGGGCCGCAGCATGATCGTGTGCAGCTCGCCCGCCGCGATGTAGCTCCGGTAGTTGTCCTGGCCCTCGAGCGCCGCGTCGATGTCGGCCTCGTTCGCGTCGAGCAGCGGCTGCAGACCGCCGCTGACATCGGTGCCGGCGATCTCCAGGAACTGAATCTGGACATCGTCTTCCGCGGTGTCGTAGCGGGTGAACATCGCCTCGGGGTGGGCCTTGGCGGCCTGGATGTACAGCGCCTCGAAAGAGAAACTGTCGCTGTCGACCTCGTTCATGTTCTCGAAGTGCGAGAGCGCGGCCAGGGTTCCCCAGGACTCGTGCGGCCGGCCGTCGGCGAGGTTGCGGTAGCCGCCGGCGCCGTCGCCGAGGGCGGTGACGCGGGCGTCGGGATAGTTCTCGGCGAAATGGCGGGCGTAGACCGGCGACGGGATCGAGCCGGCGCTCGAACCGGTGATGAACACGGTCTCGGGACCCAGGAAGTGCTCGTAGGTCCAGTCGAGAGCCGCCCGCCCGTTCGTGTAGCCGCGGTGATGGATCGTCACCTGGCGGGCGGGCGCCTCCTCGGTTGCCGGGACTTCGTAGACCGTGTCGCTGTCGCCGATGTGGACGTCGCCGGTGCAGTAGGGCACGAAGACGAAGCTGTGACCGGCGAACGGGTTGTCGGGATGGTTGAAGGCGGCGATGCCGTGGGCCGCGCCTTCCTCGGGCTCCGTGCCGCTCGGAGAGCGCATCTCCTCGATCGCGGTCATCGTGTAGGTGGGACGGCCCTGCGGGTCGCAGGTCTCGGCGGTCCAGCAGCCGCCCCCGCCCTGGAGGTAGAAGACGAGCTGGGTCGGATCGGCCTTGCGGACGAAGAACCGGAACGGTGAGCCGTCGGAGCAGGTCGTGCTCCCTCCCGGCGTGATCGTGTTCCACCCTTCGGCGAGATCGGCGAGCGGCGCCTCGAGGTCGACCGGTTCGGGGACTTCCTCGGCGGGCGCGCAGGCGAGTGCGGCCAGCGCCAGCAGGGCGGCGGTCATGATGACGGTGGGGGAGGGTCGGTTCTTCATGGGTTGTTCCCCTTCCTTTCGATTGCGGGCGTCAGGGCTCAGGGGCCAGCTTCGCCAGGGCGTCGAGGTCCGCTCCCGGCTTGCCGTCGGGCCGGAACGCCTGGATGCAGACGTGGTCGGCGCCGGCGTCCCAGTGGGCCTCGATGCGTTCGCGGATCTGATCCTCGGTTCCCCAGGCGACCAGCGCGTCAACCAGGCGGTCGCTGGCCTGGAACTCCTGCCAGTCGTCCTCGGTGTAGCCCAGCTCGAGCAGGCTGTTCTGGTAGTTCGGGGCCCGCAGGTAGACGTAGAGGTTGGCGCGGCCGATCTTGCGGGCCGCGTCGGCGTCGGTGGTCAGGATCACCTTCTGCTCGGGGCAGAGGAGCGGCCCGTCGCCCATGATCTCGCGCGCCCGCCGTGTGTGCTCGGGCGTCACCAGGTAGGGATGGGCTCCGTCGGCGCCGGTGGCGGCGAGCTTCAGCATCAGCGGCCGCAGCGCGGCGATCACGATCGGCGCCTCCTGCTCGGGCTCCGGGCCGCGGTAGAACGCCTTGCCGACCGCCTCTAGGTACTCGCGCATCTTCGGCACCGGCGGCTTGTACTCGTGCCCGCGCAGGTGGGTGACCAGGTGCGGGTGGGAGACGCCGAGGCCGAGGACGAAGCGGCCCGGCAGCATCTCGGACAGCGTCTTGTGCACCGCCTTCGTCGTCATCGCGTCGCGGGCGTAGATGTTCGCGATGCCGGTGGCGTGAGTGATGCGCTCGGTGTGGGCGCCGAGGTAGGCGACCAAAGCGAACGGGTCGCGGCCGATCGCTTCCGGCGTCCACAGCGCGCCGTAGCCCTGAGCTTCGATGGCGGTGGCGAACTCGGCCGCCTGGGACGCCGCAAGGCCGTCGAGGCCGGTCCAGACGCCCAGCCTGCCGAGGATGTTTGTGGAATCCGTCATCGCTCGTAGTCCTCCGCCCGGAATCGAGCGCCGACCGTATCAAGGTGTCCGGTGCTAACGTCCCGGCGCGATGACGACCGCGACCGCGAAGCGCGCTTGGGCCTGGGAGCACTGGTTCGGCCTGACGGGGCTCGCCGCGCTGATCGCGGGCGTCTACATCGGGCTGTTCGTGGCGCCCACCGAGCGCTTCATGGGCGAGGTCTACCGCATCCTCTACGTCCACGTTCCGCTGCAATGGAACGCGCTGCTCTGCTTCTTCGGCGCCGGCTTCGTGGGCGCGGCTTCGTTGTGGAAGCGGAGGGCCTGGATCGACGGCATGCTGGTCGGCGTGATCGAAACAGGCGTCGTGCTCGAGACGGCCGGCCTGCTCTCCGGCATCGTCTGGGCCAAGCCGACCTGGGGCGTCTACTGGGCTTGGGATCCCCGGCTGACCTTCACCTTCGTCATGTGGCTCACCTTCCTGGGCGTTCTGGCGCTGCGCCGCTTCGCCGAAGAGCACCGGCGGGCGCCGTGGACGGCGGCGGCGAGCATCGTCGCCTCGGTCAACGCGCCCCTCGTCTACTACTCCGTGAACTGGTGGCGGAGCATCCACCAGATGCAGTCGTCACCGGAGACGGTGCACACGACGATGATCCTGCCGCTCAGGATCAACGCGATCGCCCTGCTTCTCGTCTGCGTGTGGTTCGTGGCGCGACGCGCCCGGATCTCCCTGGCGCGGCGGCAGGCCGAGGCGACCGCGCCGCCGCCGCGCATCGCGCCGGTCCTCGACGGAGCCTGAGCGCTCTCGGGCCGCCGCGCATTTCCATCATGGGCAGATTGGGAGACCCTCCATGACCGCGCCGAACTACGAACAGATCCTGGTCGAGGACCGGGATCGCACCCGCATCCTCACCCTGAACCGGCCGGACAAGCTGAACGCCTGGACCCGGCAGATGAACTTCGAGCTGGTGGACGCGATCGAGGTCGCCAACGACGACCCGGGGCTCGCGGCCATCGTCGTCACCGGTGCGGGGCGCGGGTTCTGTGCCGGCGCCGACATCGGAGCGCAGTTCAAGGCCCGGCTCGACGGCGGCGAGGCCGCGGAGGAGGCCGACCGCCGGCCGACGCGCCCCTGGGTGGAACTGGTGCGGGAATCGAAGCCGATGATCGCCGCGATCAACGGCGTCGCCGTCGGTGTCGGCATCACGCTGGCCCTGCCGTTCGATGTGATCGTGCTCTCGGAGCGCGCCCGCGTCGGCATGTTCTTCGTGCGGATGGGGCTGGTGCCGGAGCTCTGCTCCTCCCACTTCCTGGTGCAGCGCGTCGGCTGGGCGAAGGCGAGCGAGATGTGCCTGACCGGAAGCCTCTATGACGC
Organism: Thermoanaerobaculia bacterium; assembly: GCA_965116955.1. Classification (GTDB taxonomy): domain Bacteria; phylum Acidobacteriota; class Thermoanaerobaculia; order Multivoradales; family Multivoraceae; genus Multivorans. The sequence goes on from OZ220742.1 coordinate 2,621,918, forward strand.
CCCGGAGCTCGAGGCGATGGGCTTCGCGAATGCCGTCGTACCGCACGACCAGACGCTGGAGCGGGCGCTCGAGATCGCCGCCCGGATCGGCGAGAACGCCGACAGCTCGCTGCGCGCCGTCAAGCGGTTGCTGACGAAGAACGGCTCATCGCACGATCTCGACGAGGTTCATCAGCGCGAGATGGAAGAGCTCCATGCGGCCTACGAGAGCGAGGCTCACCGCGAGGCCGTTGCCGCCTTCATGGCGAAGCGTTGACCGTCAGGCGGCACAGCAGAGTGTTCTGCGTCTCGAGATCGGCCGACCAGATCAGGCGCGCTCCGTTCCGCCAGTCGATCGCGTCGTAGCCGCCCTTCGGCCTGACCGCCGCTGCGCTGTGCTCGACCGCTGACGGCCACTCGCTGTCGTCGAATCCAGGGTCCCGCCAGCCCTCGGGCTCTGCCGTCGCCGTGAACTGGCAGGGGCCGACGCCGGCCACCGGCTCGGCCTCGTCCTCGCAGGCGCGGTCGAGCGGCGCCTCATGGATCACCAGGCAGCGCCAGTCGGAGTCGGTCACGGCGATCGGCTCTCCCGTGTCAGCGTCCGTGAACTGCGCGATGAGTCCGCCGTCGCCCATCTGCTGGTTGCCGCGGCCGATGTACTCCAGGCCCGTGTCGTTTTCCTTGAAGTCCTTGGCGACGAAGTTGAGCTGCAGGGGGTAGTCGGCGTTGAAGACGAACGCCTCGGCGTTGAACGACCGCTCCGTCGTGATCGGCACGGAATCCTCGAAGATCAGGCGGTCGCCCAGGTAGAAGGCGAACCAGTTGTCGGCCCAGACCTCGGCCTTGATGGACGAGGTTCCCGGACCGTCGACAACGGCGACGGCGGGCGGGCCGCCGCCGGCGCCGCAACCGGCCAGAACGGCCGCCAGGATCGTGAAGCTCAGGGCCTTTCTCATAACAGTCAGGACGCTCCGGCGGGCCGGTGTGTTTCGGGAAGCGTCAAGGCAGCGCGAACGCCATCAACTCCGGCACGCCGTTCGTCTCGCGCCTGCCGGCGACCGTCAGGGCGATGTACTGCCGTCCCTCCCAGAGGTAGGTCATCGGCGTGCCGAGCCCGCGCGCCGGCAGCGGCACCTCGGCAATCACGTCGCCGGTCCGCTTGTCGCGGGCGACGAGCCGGTTGCCGCCGTCGTCCTCCGGAGCGTGCTGGCCGTGGATCAGCAGGGTCTTCGTCAGCAGCGGCCCGGTGTAGGTGTCGCCGCCGAGCGGCGGCAGGTCGAGGTCCTTCAAACGCGGGTGATTGCGCAGCGTGTCGTTGTTGCCCAGCGGCTTCATCCAGACGTGCTCGCCGGTGAGGAGGTCGATCGCGGTCATCCGCGTGTACGGGGGCTTGAACAGGGGCAGACCTTCCGGCATCGCGGGCCGCCGGCCTCGGCCGCCGTGGGTGTAGCGGAGGGTGCCGCCTTCGAGCGGGTCGGGCGTGTAGAAGGTGACCATGCTGAACGCGTTCCGCGACGGCACGTAGAGCCAGCCGGTCTCCGGATCGACCGCGGCGCCGTACCAGTTCGCGCCGCCTCCGGCCGACGGCCGGAAGATCGTGCCCCGCTTGCCGCCGGGTTCGGGCAGCGAGGGCGGCGTGTAGAGCGGGCCGATCCGGTAGTCCTTGATGACGTCGAGGGCCATCTGTTTGATCTCGGGCGTGAAGTCGGCCAGGTCGTCTTCCGTCACGCCCTGGTACTCGAAGGCCGCCGGCTTCGTCGGGAAGGGCTGGGTCGGCGCGGCGGTGTCGCCGGGCATCGTCGCCGGGGGCACCGGCCGGTCCTCGATCTCCCAGACCGGCTCGCCCGTGACGCGGTCGAAGACGTAGAGGAAGCCCTGCTTGCTCACCTGGGCGACGATCTGCCGGGGGCCGTCGCCGCCACGACCCGGCAGGTCGATCAGGGTCGGCGCGGCCGGGAAGTCGTAGTCCCAGAGGCCGTGGCGGACGGCCTGGAAGTGCCAGAGCTTCTCGCCCGTCTCGACATCGACCGCGACCAGGCTCTCGGAGTAGAGGTTGTCGCCCGGGCGGTGGCCGCCGTAGAAGTCGTTCGTGGCGGTGCCGATCGGCAGGTAGACGATGCCGTTCTCGTTGTCACCCGAGAGCATCGTCCACACGTTCGCGTTGCCGGAGTAGCGCCAGGACTCGTCCTCCCAGGTCTCGACACCCTCGTCGCCCTCCTGGGGCACGGTGCGGAACACCCAGCGGAGCTCCCCGGTGCGCGCGTCCCAGCCGCGCACCCAGCCGGGGATCGATTCCTTCGTGATCCGGCGGTCGGCGATCGAGGCGCCGGTGACGATGACGTCACGCACCACGACCGGCGGCGACTGCATCGAGTAGAGCAGGGCGTTGAGGTAGTCCCGCTCGCCGCGGTTGGCGCGCGGCAGGTCTTCCATCAGGTCGACGCGGCCGCCGTCGCCGAAGTCCTCGTTCGGGCGGCCGGTGCGGGCGTCGACCGAGAGCAGGTAGCCGTTGCCGGTACCCCAGTAGACGCGGCTGTCGGCTTCGTCGCCTTCCTCGCCGTTCGTCCAGTAGGCGACCCCGCGCTGGTTCCAGACCACGGTCATCGTCGTCGTGCCTTCCTCGTAGCTCTTCGGGTTGTAGGCCCAGACCGTCCGGCCGGTGCCGGGGTCGACCGCGGCACCGATCGAGATCGGCGTGTTCAGGAGCAGCAGCCCCTCCTGCATCAGCGGCGTCGCCTTCAGGTTGCGGATGAAGGGAGCGCGGCCGGCGCGCCAGAGCAGCGGATCGTCGTTCTTCAGCCGGCTGAAGATGACGTCGCGGTCGGCGTACCACTCGCCGCCCGCCTCCGACTTGCTGAGGAAGCCGTCCACGGACCGCCAGCGCCAGGCGACCTCGAGTTCGCCGAAGTTACTGGCGTCGATCTGATCGAGCGGCGAGTACTTGGTCGACCCTACGTCGCCGCCGTAGCTCGGCCACTCGCCGGCCGGCGCGCCGCGCTGGGCGGTCGCCTGAGCGGCCAGCAGGACGAACAGGCCGCCCACGGCAATCATCGTTCTTGGCATGTCGGCCGCCAATCGTACCCGTCGGTTCCACCGCTATGCTCCCGCGAGGCGATGGGAGAATCGGGACAGCTACGCGTAGGGATCGTCGGCGCCGGTTTCCTCGCCGAAACCAGGGCGCGCTGCTGGAAGCAGGTCGTCTCAGCCAGCGTCGGCGGCGTCGTCTCACGCCGCCGCGAACAGGCCGCGGACTACGCGCAACGCTTCGGTGTCCCGGCCGTCTTCGACGATCTCGACGCCATGCTCGCGGATCCTCTGATCGACGTCGTCGATCTCTGCGTGCCCAACCGCCTGCACCGGGAGATGACCGAAGCCGCCGCCGCGGCCGGCAAGCACGTGATCTGCACCAAGCCCCTGACCGCCTACACCGGCCAGGATCTGCCGGAGGACGCGAGCGACGCCGACGTCGCCGGTCGCGACCGCCGCGAGATGCTGCGGGTGGCCGAAACGGATGCGCGGGCGATGGTCGAGGCGGCGAGGAGCGCCGGCGTGCAGCTTCTCTACGGCGAGAACTGGATCTACGCACCGGCCTTTCGCCGCGCGTTCGGGCTGCTCGAGAAGGCGGACGCCGTCCTGCTCGAGATGCGGGGCGGCGAGTGCCACAGCGGCTCCCACTCTCCCTACTCACGGATCTGGCGGCACACCGGCGGCGGCGCCCTGATCCGGCTCGCCTCCCATCCGGTCGGCGCCATGCTCCACCTGAAGCGCGTCGAAGGGCTGCGGCGGTCCGGGAAGCCTGTACGGCCGGCCTCGGTCAGCGCGGAGACCGCCGATCTGAGCGCGGTCGCCGGCGTCCCGGCGGACGAGCTCCGCATCGCGGGGAAATGGGGCGAGGTCGAAAACTGGGGCTGTACGGTGATCGGCTTCGACGACGGTTCGCGCGCCCTCGCCTGGGGCGGCGACCACGTCCTCGGTGGAATGGAAAGCAGCCTCGATCTGTTTGCCAGCAACTGTCGGCTCCGGCTCAGCCTGAGCCCGAACGACATGCTCCGCGCCTACACGCCCGACGGGAGCATCTTCGACGACGCCTACATCATGGAGAAGATCGACTCCGGCGCCGGCTGGACGACGCCGATGCCGGACGAGGACTGGACATCGGGACAACTCGGCATGTGCCAGGCGTTTGCCGCCAACCTGCTGGCCGGACAGGCCGCGGAGTCGGACGGAGAGCTCGGCCTGGAGGTCGTGCGGGTGCTGTATGCAGCCTATGTGGCGTCGGCCGAAAGACGGCGCTTCGACTTCTAAGAACTGAGGGGAGAACGTGAAATGAGACCGATTAAGCTGCACTTGCTTGGCTTGCCGACGACTCTGGCGATGCTGGTCGCCGTGCCGGTTGGCGCGCAGAATGGGCCGTACATCGGTTTGGAACTCGGCATCGGTAACGGCGCGTCCATGACCCTGGACGGCACGGACAACGATGTCGCGACGACCTGTGACGGCTGGATCGTGCCGATCGACGGCACGAACGAAGGTTGCGATCCGCCGGCTTCGGCATGGTCTTCGGACCTCGGCAGCGGCTCCGGGATGATGGGCGGCCTCGCGGTCGGCTATCGCTTCGGCAACATCCGGGCCGAACTCGAGTACACCCATTCGGCGATTTCCTACGACACGACCGCCGACCTGGCGGCGACCGACGACGTGACGGTGGACAAGGCGCAGCAGGAACTCGAGATCGCGGAGACCAGGATCGAAACCGTGCAGTACGAGAGCTTCTTCGCCAATGCCTATTGGGACTTCACGCCGGACGCAAGAGTCTCCCCGTACGTGGGCCTCGGCATCGGCTCGGCGGATGCTTCGATCGACTACTTCAACCGGTGGAAGCGCAACGGTGATCCGAACGCAATCACGACGTTTGCCGGCCATCCGGACGAGGAGAGCCTGCGGCGGATCGTCGCCGGCACGACGACCATCGCGAACACGAAGCTCAAGGACAGCGTGTCCGCCTACCAGTTGCTCGCGGGCGTCGACTTCTCGGTCAGCGACTCCGTGACGCTCGGCTTCAAGGCGCGGTTGGTGGAGTACGGCGATTTCGAGACCGGCCGCCTGCCCTGGGACCAGCTTCGAAGCCACCACTCGAGCCGCGGCCCCGGAGGAGAGGACGTCGCCTATGTGATGTCGAGCGATGACCTGAGCATGTGGGGAGTCAGCTTCGGTCTGAAGTACAGCTTCTAGGTCCAGGGGAGGTGGGGGCTGGGGCCAGACATGGAGCCTGCGACAGGTTTGGCGGCGCTAGCCCGAGCTGAGACGTTGACCGGAAGCGAACCGCCGGACTAGGTTACGCAGCTTGTCCAGCCTGACCAGAGGATTCCGCGAGCGCCCGGAGCCGTCTCCAGCTCCGCCGCCGAAGGTCATCGACCTGACGATCGACGCGGCGGTGCGCAATCTGCTCGGCCAGCGCCGGGATGACGGCCACTGGTGCGCGGAACTCGAGGGCGACACGATTCTCGAGTCGGAGTACGTCCTGTTGCTTCACTTCCTGGGACGCGGCGACGACCCGCGCGTCGCGGCGTGCTGCGAGCGGTTGCGCGGTCAGCAGCAGCAGGACGGGGGCTGGGCGATCTACCCGGACGGGCCGACGGACCCGAGCGTCTCGGTCAAGGCCTACCTGTGCCTGAAACTCGCCGGTGACGACCCGCAGTCGCCGCGGATGGCCGATGCGCGCCGGGCGATCCTGCGGGCGGGCGGACTGCGAGCGTGCAACTCGTACACGAGGCTCTACCTGTCGATCTTCGGGCTGTGGACCTGGCGGCGGTCGCCCGCGGTGCCCCCGGAGCTCATCCTGCTACCGCGCTGGTTCTACTTCAACCTCCACGAGATGTCCTCCTGGACCCGGACGATCGTCGTGCCGCTGTCTGTGATCTGGGCGCTTCGGCCGAGCGTGCCGCTGGATGTGACGCTCGACGAACTTCAGGGGGATTCCAGGCCCGGACGCAGAGGGACGACCCTCTACGAGTCGTTCTGGTCCCGGGTGTTCGCCGGCGTCAACGGCCTGATCAAGCTGGTGGAGATCATCGGCCCCGTGCCCCGGTGGCGGCGCTCCGCCCTGAAGAAGGCCGAGGAGTGGCTGGTTTCCCACGTGGAAGGCTCGGATGGTCTGGGTGCGATCTTCCCGGCGATGGTCAACACGGTCATCGCGCTTCGCTGCCTGGGCTACGAGGAGAGTCATCCTCTGGTCCAGGACCAACTCCGCGAACTCGAACGGTTCGAGATCGAAGAGGCCGGAGAGATGCGGCTTCAGCCCTGCCTCTCGCCGGTGTGGGATACGGCGCTGTCGGTGGGCGCCCTGCTCGCGGCGGACATGGACGGCAACGAGGCGCCCATCCAGGATGCGCTGGCCTGGCTGCTCGAGCGCGAGATCACGGTTGGCGGCGACTGGCGGGAGAAGAGTCTCCAGGACGCGCCGGGGGGCTGGTGTTTCGAGTACCGGAACGATCACTACCCCGACTGCGACGACACGGCGGAAGTGCTGATGGTGCTGGCCGCGGTCCGGGGCCGGACCGACGAACTGGAAGCGCGGAGGCAGGCCGCGGCGGCGCGCGGGCGGCGCTGGCTCCTTGGCCTGCAGAATCCGGACGGAGGCTGGGCCTCGTTCGACCGCTGCTGCGACAAGGAGGTCCTGACCCTCATCCCCTTCGCCGACCACAACGCGATGATCGATCCGAGCACCCCCGACATCACCGCCAGGGTGATCAGCGCCCTGCTGGCTCATGGACACGATCCGGGCGACGGTCCGGTCCGGCGCGCGACGGACTACCTGCTGCGCGAGCAGGAGAAGGACGGGAGCTGGCCGGGGCGCTGGGGCGCCAACGGCATCTACGGCACCTGGCTTGCCCTCTCGGCGCTGGCGCCGCTGGCTACGCGTACGGGCGGCCGGGCCGGGGAACGCCTGAGCCGGGCATGCCGGCTCGGCCGGCGCTGGCTGCTCGCGGTGCAGAACGAGGACGGCGGCTGGGGCGAGTCGCTTCGCTCCTACGACGATCCTGCCTTCAGGGGCCGCGGCCGGAGCACGGCTTCGCAGACCGCCTGGGCGATGATGGGTCTGATCGCATCGCTCGAATCGCGGCCCTGGAGCGACGACGCGGCCCGGACCGTGGCGGCGCTGGACCGGGCTGTGGCGTTCCTGCAGGAGCGCCAGCGCGACGACGGCTCGTGGTACGACCACGACTGGACCGGCGTAGGCTTCCCCGGCGTGTTCTACCTCCGCTACCACGGCTACGCGCAGTACTTCCCGCTCGAGGCGCTGGCCGCATACAGGCGTCTCACCGTGCCGGAGCCTGACGCGATGCGTGCGAACGGACCCTTCTGAGAAAGGACACAAGCCGAGATCCCATGCGAACACCGCTCCACATGGTGACCGACAACCTGAAGGTCCAGGTGAAGAACGCCCTTCGCGGGCGGCGCCGCTTCCCGTTCGTTCTGATGCTCGAGCCGCTCTACACCTGCAACCTGGCTTGCCTCGGATGCTCGGTGGAGAGGCACACCGGCAAGCTGAAGGATCGGATGCCGGTGTCCGAGTGCCTCGACGCGGTTCAGGCCAGCGGCGCTCCGGTCGTCTCGATCTGCGGCGGCGAGCCGACGATCTACCCCGAACTGCCCGAACTGATCGCGGGCATCATCGCCCGGCGCCGGCATATCTACCTGTGCACGAACGCGCTGCTCCTGGATACGAAGGTGTTCGATCGGGTCGCACCGAACCGGCGGCTGACCCTGAACGTCCACCTCGACGGCATGCGCGAGACCCACGACTACGTCTGCGCCCGCGGGGGCGTGTTCGACAAGGCGGTCGAGATGATCCGCGAGGCCAAGGAGCGCGGCTACCACGTCACGACGAACACGACCGTGTTCAAGGAAACGCGGATCGACGAGGTCGAGGAGCTGTGCCGCTTCCTGCGCGACCTCGACATCGACGGCATGCTGATCTCACCCGGCTACCAGTACGAGTCGGTGGACCGCGACATCTTCCTCACGCGTCAGGACACGGAGCGGAAGTTCCGGCGCATTCTCGAGATCGCGGACGAGTACAAGCTGACCTCCACCCCCATGTTCCTCGAGTTCGCGGCCGGCCTGCGGGACTACTCGTGCTCGCCCTGGAGCACCGTCACGAGAACGCCGCTCGGCTGGAAGGGGCCCTGCTACCTGATCGGCAAGCGGCACTACGCGACCTACGAGGAGTTCTGGGAGGAGACGGACTGGGACTACTGGGAGTCGCGCCAGGATCCGCTGTGCACGAACTGCGCGATGCACTCGGGGTTCGAAGCGTCGGTCGTACGCGAGGTCCGGAAGAGTCCGAAGGACGCGCTGCGCCTCGCCGCCTGGCACCTGTCGGGATGATGGCCACGGCGGCCCAGCCGTCGGGTCGGGCCCAGCCCCGGGGTCGGGTTCAGCCACTCGGTCGGGCGGGCCGGCCCTGACGGGTGACGGTTCTCGTCACCGGCGGCACGGGTTTCGTCGGCGCGCACCTGGTGCGGGCGCTGCTCGCTCGCGGCGGCGACGTTGTGCGCTGTCTCGCCCGGCCGGGCGGAGACCGCTCGAACCTCGATGGCTGCGACGTGGAGATCGTCGAGGGCGACCTGCGGGATCCCGCGAGTCTCCGGGCAGCCTGCGCGGGCTGCCGAGAGGTCTACCACTGCGCGGCCGACTACCGGCTGTTCGTCCGCCGTCCGCGTGACATCTACGCCTCGAACGTCGACGGCACCCGGCACCTGCTGGCGACCGCGGCCGAGGCGGGGGCGGCGCGCATCGTCTACACCAGTTCGGTCGGCGCGCTCGGTCTGGAACCCGGCGGCCGGCCCGCGACCGAGACGACCCCCGTCAGCATCTCGGCGATGGTCGGGCACTACAAGCGCAGCAAGTACCTCGCCGAGCGAGCCGCCGTCGAAGCGGCCGCGGCCGGCGCTCCGGTCGTCATCGTGAATCCCTCGACACCGGTCGGCGAACTGGACGTCAAGCCGACACCGACAGGACGGATTATCGTCGACTTCCTGGCCCGTCGCATGCCGGCGTACGTCGACACGGGGCTCAACCTGATCGACGTGCGCGACGTTGCCCGGGGCCATCTGCTGGCCGCGGAGCACGGCCGCGTCGGCGAGAAGTACATTCTGGGGCACCGCAACGTCACGCTGGTCGAGATGCTGCGGATGCTTGCCGACATCACGGGGCTCCAGGCGCCCCGCCTGCGGCTGCCGCACTGGCTGCCGGTCGGCGCCGCGGCTCTGGCCACCGGTTGGGCGCGGCTGGCCGGTGGCGAACCCCGCGTCCCGCTCGACAGCGCGCGCATGGCGCGCCACAGGATGTTCTTCGATCCAGGCAAGGCGGTCAGGGAACTCGGCCTGGTCCAGAGTCCGATCCGGGAGGCGCTCGAACGCGCGGTGCGGTGGTTCGAGGAGAACGGCTACGTGAACGGGCCGCGCCGGTGACGACTGCGGCCAACCGGCTTCCGGCAGGAGAGACGGTCTACCTGGCCGCCATGAGGTCGGAGGCTTCGGCCCTGCTGCGCCGCGTCGACGGCGCCGTGCGCGTCACGGATGGCGCGTCCGCCGCTGCCGTCAGGGGCCGCATCGGGGACCGGTCCGTCCAGGTGGCCGTCTGCGGCGTCGGTGAACGGGCGGCGCGGCGGGCCGCCGAACGCTGCGTTCGCCTGGCCTCCGAAGGCGCTTGCGGCAGGGTGGTCTGGCTCGGCATCGCCGGCGCCCTGTCGCCGGACCTCGAGGTTGGCGATCTGGTCGTCGGTCTGGCTGTCATGGCGCCGGACCAGCCGCCTCTCGAACTCGACGAAACCCTGATCGGGGCGGCCATTGCGGGGGGTTGCCGGCCAGGCGTTCTGGTCACGGCTTCCGGTCTGGTGGTCACCGCCTCGTCTCGCGAGGCGCTGTGGCGGCGCACCGGCTCCCGGCCCGAGACCGCCGTCGACATGGAGACCTGGGCGGCGGCCCGGGTGCTTCAGCGCGCCGGCGTTCCCTTCGCCGCGGTGCGAGCGATCAGCGACACGGCGGCGGACCGGCTTCCGTCGTGGCTAGAGCGCGTGTCGGCGCCCGGCAGCGGGTTTCCGCTGAGCCCGGTCGTTCGGGGGGCCTTGATGCGTCCCTCGGCCCTTGTGCCGCTGGTGAAGATCCGCCTTCGGACGGCCCGTCTGGGCGTTCGACTGGCCGAAGTGGCTGTCGCGTTCGCCTAGCGGCTGGACGACACTTCGGGTTGACTGTCGACGAGCGTAGTCTTACGCTTAGCTAAGGCCCGTAGGGGTAGCTGGTCATGTCTATCGTCAATGTCCATCAAGCCAAGACCCACCTTTCGCGATTGCTGGCGGAGATGGAGGCGGGTGAAGACGTCGTCATCGCCCGCGACGGTGAGCCGGTGGCGCGGCTCGTTCCCTGCAAGCCCGTGCCCCGGCGCCAGCCTGATGTCCTCAAGGGCAAGATCGAGGTTCCCGACAGTTTCTTCGACCCGCTGCCGGAGGACGAGCTCGCCGCCTGGGAAGGCGGCTGAGTGCGGGCCCTGATCGACACCCACGCGCTGCTTTGGTGGGTGGCTGACAGTGCGCGTCTCTCCGAGACGGCCCGAGCCGTGATCGCGGACGACTCGAACGACATCTTCGTCAGCGCGGCATCGGCCTGGGAACTGGCTACGAAGTTTCGGCTGGGCAAGTTGCCGGGAGGCGAGCGTGTTGCGGCTGACGTTGTCGCCTGCATCGCCTCGCAGGGATTCCTGGAACTCGGGATCAGCGTGGCCGATGCTGAGCGGGCCGGCCGGTTGGCCGGCCCGCACCGAGATCCGTTCGATCGGATGCTGATCGCCCAGGCGTTGGCTCACGATCTGCGCATCGTCTCGGTAGACAGGGTGTTCGACGACTACGTCGTAGATCGTGTGTGGTGATCGACGTCCCTACGCCGCCTGAGCGGTCGCCCGCTCCCGCGCGACCACCGCCTCCAGGTGGGGCGGTGGGGTCGCCAGAGGCAGTCCATTGCGTAGCGCAGGTCCATCGGTTCGCCGTCCCAGGCGGGCATCGACTCCTTCCCGGTGACGAGGACCCCCTCGTCTTCCAGCGGCGGGATGGCGCGGGTCTTGCGGCCGACGCTGAGGATCTCGCCGTTCCGGTGGACGATCTGCACCGTCGAGGCCTCGCAGGCGACGCGCCGGGCCGTTTCCGCGGAAACGCGGATGTGGGAATCGCCGAACCAGGCCCCGTACGGGTGCGGATCGGTCGGCGGCGTTTCCGCGGAAGCGCATCCTGTACACGTTTCAGCGGAAACGTGAGCGACGGACCGTCGGGCGATGGAGGAGTTGCTTTCCGCCCAGATCGTGCCGCGCAACAACCGCCGCCTGCAGGCGGCGATGCGCTCGTCGCGCCTGCCGGCGGTCAAGACCCTCGACCAGTTCGACTTCAGCTTCCAGCCCAGCATCAAGCGGGAGCAGATCGAGAGCCTCCACGAGCTGGGCTTCCTGGAGCGCGCCGAGAATGTGATCCTGCTGGGACCGCCGGGAGTGGGCAAGACGCATCTCGCCATCAGCCTCGCGATCGCCGCCGCCGAGTCGGGCCGCAAGGTCTACTACGGCACGCTGGCGGCCCTGATCGAGTCCCTGACCGAGGCCAAGGCCGCGGGCAACCTGTCGCGCCGGCTCCGGGTGCTCACCCATCCCGCCCTGCTGGTCGTCGACGAGATCGGCTACCTGCCGATCAGCCAGGACGGCGCCGTGCTCTTCTTCCAGTTGATCAACGCCCGACACGAGCGGGCCTCGACGGTGCTCACCTCCAACAAGGGCTTCGAGGAATGGGGCGGCGTGCTCGGCGACGAGATCATGGCCGCGGCGCTGATCGACCGTCTGCTGCACCACTGCCACATCGTCAACATCCGGGGCAACAGCTACCGGATGAGGGCCCACCAGGACCTGCTCCGGCCCGCGCAGGAGAGGCGTCGCGGGAAGGTGGAACCGTCGTGACTGCCAACCCCCTGGCTCCGGACTGCGTCCGGTGTGGGCCTCCGGTCGCTCCGCTTCCTACGGCCGACACTGGAGCCATGGGACGGGCCGCACCGCTGCTCCTGCCTCGCCAGCCACGGATGAAGTGGGACATTTTCAGTTGCCACAAGTGGGACATTTTCGGTTGCCATTGACACTGATGGGGCCGACAACGACGTGAGGTCTATCTCCGCGTGTGCGGGGAACCACGGCGGCGACGTTGGAGGATCGGCCCGTCGTAGCCGCTCTTCTCGCGCTGGCGGAGCGTGCTTTTCGCCAGCGGCGCCCAGGGTTTGCCGTCGGGCGACGCCTCGGCCGCGAAGCTCCGCTCTACGCCGGCCTGGAGCGCCTCGGCGATCTTGCGCATGGCCGGGCGGAGGTTCTCGCCGGCCCTGGCGAGCGCCTCCAGGCGGCGGATCGCGTCGCGGTTCTCCGGCAGGGGTTCGATGAAGGTCACGGCGCGGCCTCCGGTGGGCTATGCTGCGGGCCTTCGAGGTGCGCCGGACTGCTCAACTGGACCTGTCTCCCATGGTTCGCGGGGCGCCTGCGGGCCGCCCGCCACGGGCGCATCCGGGGGTCGAGGCAGGCAGCGGCCCTCATTCCCGGGCCTCCGGGTAGAGCAGTTGCCCGCGGCGCTTCTTGTCGAGGCGCCGCCGGCTCATCGGAAACCAGGTCCAGCCGACGGCGGGGTCAAGGTTGATCACGACGAGGATGCCGATGTCGGGGCGGTGAGAGGCGGCCAGGTGAACGGGCCGCAAAACGACCTCGCCGCGCTCCGTCCGCATCCAGGTGAGCCAGATTTCCTCCGGGGCGGCAAGCGCCGGAAGGACGTCCTGGAGGAAGGCCGCGCGGTCCGGGTGTCACTCGGCGGTGTGGCTCAGGAAGCGGTGCGTGATGCCGACCGGGCCAGCCGGCGTCTCGACGGTGTAGATCCAGTTGGACTGGTCGGGCCGCGGGTTGCCGCGCCAGCCGATCTCGCGCTGGAACGCCGCGATGGCGGCCTCGGCGGTCGCGGGGGGCGGGCCGGCCTGGCGCCGCCGCGGCGGGTCGAAGTCGCCGAGCCCGAAGTCCGCCGGCCCCGCCTGGCCGGGCAGGACGGTCGGCAGCAGGTCTATCCCCGCGTGTGCGGGGGAACCCGGTCCACACGCTTCCACACGCGCCCCAGGTCGGGTCTATCCCCGCGTGTGCGGGGGAACCATTGCGTAGGTCGCGACGCGAAACTCCGCATAGGGTCTATCCCCGCGTGTGCGGGGGAACCACCACCGAGGGCGCCATCGCCCAGGTGACCTACGGTCTATCCCCGCGTGTGCGGGGGAACCTGTTGCCGTCCGTGTGGGACGCGGCACAGGCGTTCGCGGCGTGTGCGACGCAATGGCGAGTTGGCCCCGCGGGCGGCTTGCTGGGCCTCGACTACGCCGCCGCACAGGCCGCGGTCCGCGGCGTGACGGCCGACGGCCATGGCGACGAGCGTCGCGGCCGCCGGCTGCGCTGGCGGCGGGTGTTTCCACTACTGCGCGAGATGGAGGCCGGCGCCCTCGATGCGCGACCGGGGCGTCGCGGCCGCCAAGGAGCGGGGCACTGACGGCCGCTCAGCGACGCGCGCCGTCGACGGCGTCGAGGAAGTCCGCGGCCGCGACGACCGCGGCCTTGGCTGCGAGCCTGCCGACGAGGTACGAAACAGCGGCAACGGCGACGAGCATTCCGGCCAGGGCATCCATGCGGTTGAGGCTAGCAGATGCCTAGTCTCGTCTACGGCCTGCGGCTGCACCTCGCCGACGCCCGGAGTGCCACCTCGCGGCTGCGCCGCTTCGGCGACGAGGTTCGGCGCACGGGAAACCACTCGGACGTCGCGGCGACGCTCGCGGGCCGCCAGGCCGCGTCGACGGTCTATCCCCGCGGGTGCGGGGGAACCAGCCCGACGCTGAACGAGGGCGGGCAGGCTGAGGGTCTATCCCCGCGGGTGCGGGGGAACCTTCGTCGCGTAGTCGAACGCCCACGCGGCCTTGGGTCTATCCCCGCGGGTGCGGGGGAACCCGTGTGAGCGTGAGCGTTCGGGTCGGTGTTGTGGGTCTATCCCCGCGGGTGCGGGGGAACCAGCCCCGGATCGCGTCGCGGAGCGTCTTCTTCGGGTCTATCCCCGCGGGTGCGGGGGAACCCCGACCGGCGTCGGATGCAAGTCGTCCGCACCGGGTCTATCCCCGCGGGTGCGGGGGAACCTATTGCATCGGACCGCCGTAGATGCTTGACGGAGGTCTATCCCCGCGGGTGCGGGGGAACCCGCACGGTCTACGCACACCGCCTCTCCTACGAGGGTCTATCCCCGCGGGTGCGGGGGAACCGACTTCCCGAGCACCGCATGAGCCTTTGCCCGGGGTCTATCCCCGCGGGTGCGGGGGAACCTCGATTGGGCGGCCTGGTGGCGCTGCCCCGCGGGGTCTATCCCCGCGGGTGCGGGGGAACCTGGTTGACCTGGGTCGATCTACGCGAAGAGCGAGGTCTATCCCCGCGGGTGCGGGGGAACCGCGCAGTGCTCCGCGAACGGGTTCTCGTCGCCGGGTCTATCCCCGCGGGTGCGGGGGAACCCGATACGGGTCGAGGTGGACCTCGCCGCACAGCGGTCTATCCCCGCGGGTGCGGGGGAACCATCCCCCGCGGACGGCCGGGAGGCGCGGCTGCGGGTCTATCCCCGCGGGTGCGGGGGAACCAGCCCGATCCATTGCCGTCCCCAGTCGAACGTGGGTCTATCCCCGCGGGTGCGGGGGAACCTTGGTCACGTCTTTCGTCGCCTCTTCCAGGTACGGTCTATCCCCGCGGGTGCGGGGGAACCAAGGATGGGAGGACGGCCCCGAAGGCGGACACGGGTCTATCCCCGCGGGTGCGGGGGAACCTCAAGGACTCCAACACCGGCGTCGGCATGAAGGGGTCTATCCCCGCGGGTGCGGGGGAACCGATCGAGCGGGTGACGAACCCGAACATGGCGAGGGTCTATCCCCGCGGGTGCGGGGGAACCGTCGACTTGGCCTGGCCCGGCGTCGTCGTCGACGGTCTATCCCCGCGGGTGCGGGGGAACCACAGACGACCCTCGCCACCTGTGGCCTCGATGGGGTCTATCCCCGCGGGTGCGGGGGAACCCACAGAGAATCTCTACAATCTTCGCTATAGAGGGGTCTATCCCCGCGGGTGCGGGGGAACCTGGTACTTCACCGATCCGCCTCCGGGATACACGGGTCTATCCCCGCGGGTGCGGGGGAACCTGGACCGTCCACAAGGTCGATCCGTAGGTGTAGGGTCTATCCCCGCGGGTGCGGGGGAACCATCAATAAGACCTCGATCCGGGGTCCTGCCAAGGGTCTATCCCCGCGGGTGCGGGGGAACCGCCGTCGATTCCAACGGAGGCGCGCCCGTGGGGGGTCTATCCCCGCGGGTGCGGGGGAACCTCCTCGAACTCGACCTCGAAGCCCTCGTGCCAGGGTCTATCCCCGCGGGTGCGGGGGAACCCGGTGGCGGTCCTCGAACTTCTGAGATGTCCAAGGTCTATCCCCGCGGGTGCGGGGGAACCAGCGACGACGTCGCGCGATTCCGCGCCGCCCGGGGTCTATCCCCGCGGGTGCGGGGGAACCCGTATGCGCGTGACTGTTCGGGTCAGCGTTGTGGGTCTATCCCCGCGGGTGCGGGGGAACCGTCATCGCGCGCTGGCACGCGCTGCAGGAGGAGGGTCTATCCCCGCGGGTGCGGGGGAACCATGGCCGACGCGACGAACCAACTGTTCATGCGGGGTCTATCCCCGCGGGTGCGGGGGAACCTGCCATTCCTTCACGTCGTCCGGCAGATCGCTGGGTCTATCCCCGCGGGTGCGGGGGAACCTCTAGCGCTGTTCACTGGTCATGCTCTTGACGGGGTCTATCCCCGCGGGTGCGGGGGAACCCTCCTCGACCAGCGCGGCCGCACGGGCTCGGAGGGTCTATCCCCGCGGGTGCGGGGGAACCCTGCGTCGGGAGCCTGAGCTGCTAGCCGACTGGGGTCTATCCCCGCGGGTGCGGGGGAACCTACATGGCGCGCAGGAACAGCATGATGATGAGGGGTCTATCCCCGCGGGTGCGGGGGAACCCGCGGCACACGACACCCCGAGGGGATGGCGCGGGGTCTATCCCCGCGGGTGCGGGGGAACCACTTGCCGACCGGAGATCCCGATGCGGGAGACGGGTCTATCCCCGCGGGTGCGGGGGAACCTACAGCGCTCGATCGCTGCCGGCGCGTAGTGGAGGTCTATCCCCGCGGGTGCGGGGGAACCGTTCTCCCGGACTCATTCCTGTCCTCCTTCCAGGGTCTATCCCCGCGGGTGCGGGGGAACCAGGAGCTGGCATGGCGCGGCGTTGTCGGCTTGGGGTCTATCCCCGCGGGTGCGGGGGAACCTGCGTCGCGGGTGTCCGTGCCTTCGAGGTTCAGGGTCTATCCCCGCGGGTGCGGGGGAACCGCTGGCGTCATCGCGTCACTGCCACTAGGTAGGGGTCTATCCCCGCGGGTGCGGGGGAACCTACCGGCTGCGGCCGTCAACGCGAGTCGAGCAGGGTCTATCCCCGCGGGTGCGGGGGAACCGGGCTGACTACCTTGGGAAAAGCCGCCCTCAGGGGTCTATCCCCGCGGGTGCGGGGGAACCTCTTGCCATTTTGGCCGATTCGGCCGCGTCGAGTCCATTCGGACGTGCTTCTGAGCGGCTGGGGGCAAAGCGGCCGACGCTGGTCGGGTGCCTTCAGTTGTCAAAGAGCCAGGGTCGGCGAGCGATCACGACCTCTTCACGAGCAGTACGCCGTCGGCGTCCCAGATGTCCTTTGGAGGATCGCCAAGGTGGCGAAGTGCCAGGCCGCCCGCAGCACTGGCGTCCCGCCAGATCATCGCGACCGCACCATTGCCAAGGGTCGTGAACCAGTCTTCGACCACTGCCCAGATTCTCTCCCGGACGCCAGCGGAAAGGTCGGGGGAAACGTACACGCCCGGAGCCACTTCAAGCATGGCCGATGCGAGGAAACCTCGGTACCTGGCTTCTACGTCTCGGGTCACGATCACCGTCGTGGGCATGGTTCTACGGGCTTCCGGTGGAGGGACTCGTCTCGTCTTCAAAGAGAGCTTTGATGCGCTCGATCATCTTCGGGACCGTTCGTTCCCGTTGCAGGGTTCGGCCACACTCTCGCCGGGTAACCCGTTCGATGTTCCGGCGGCCGCCGCTCTCCGTTGCTTTTCGTGCCGAGCGGAACGCCACCGGAATCGTGACGGAGTCGCGGAACAGGTCGGCGATGTCGAGCACGAACGACTGTCCAGGATCCTCATGAATGAAGCCGAGTTGCGGCAGGGTGGCCGTCGCGGACACGGCAATGGCGGCCGCGGCCTCGACGGCGCTCACGGCGTGGTTCAGGGCCTGGTTGGGCAGGTCGGCGGCGCCCGGACGTGCTCTGTCGTAGCGCCGCCCTCGCCATTCGATCCCGGCCTGAATGGCGGCCAGGCGGTAGGTCTCCTTCATCCGAGCGCCTTCCATGCCGCGAAGAACGGAGATCTTCTCGTTGGGGAGGACTTCGCCCATGCGCCAGGCGTACATCCGGCGGGCGACGTGAAGGCGAGTGCTCGGGTCCGCCCAGGCCCGAGCCTGTCGTCGCGCAAGGCCCGACCGGTTGGCGATGAGCGGCGGAGCCGTGTAGCAGCGCACGCCGTCTTCGCCCACGGCGGCGAGGGCCGTGCCGTGCCTCGCCAGCAGGCGAAGGGCATCGTGGCTCACCGTGGAACCGGGGCCGAGGAGGATCATCGACACGCCCTGTAGCGGGATCCCGTACTGGCCCGGATCGAGCGGGTCGTTCTCTGTCGCCCCTGGCCCGCGCTCAAAGGACAGCGTCCCGTCGCGTGCCGTCAACGCTCCTCGGGAGAGCCATAGAAGGCCGGCGCGGTCGGCATGCGGAATCCGGGCTGTTTCGAGCCCAAGGCGCCCCTTGAGCATTCAGCGACTGGGTGGCCGTCGCGCTGGTGGCCGGAGCAGCACCATGCCGTAGCCGTAGGCTCGGTGGCGGCCCACACCGTTTCGGAGCACGCGCGCGAACTCCTCTTCTCCGGCGACCGTCATCGTTCCGTGAAGGATCGCGTCAGGTCCCTCCGGTCCTCCGTTTTCACCGCGAATCACGCGGGTTCGTTGAAACGCGGCCAGTTCGCAATGCTCCAAGGAGGCTGCCTCACCGAGGCGTTCAGACAGCCACTCGGCGTAGACCGACTGACGGGTCACGCCGGCTTCCGCGGCCGCCGGCACATTCTGTTTCCCCGGCTCTGCCGCGAATCTCCGGATCAACTCCAGGCGGAACGCGTCCACTTCGCTGCCTCCCTTGATTGAAGCACCGAGCTGGGGGTCATGCACGTTGCTTCTCGCGCGGCGCACGGGTCGAAGCCGCAGATCGAAGCCGAGGCGCTCCCCCTGTTCAAAGCGGGCGGGCATCGGCTTCGAGCGCAGACGTCGCGGGTCGACGACGGCTTCGCAGTCGGGCGGCGCGACGGCCGCAGCCTGCCTCTGCAACTCGGTTTGGTCGATACCCGAATACCCGTATAGGGCCGCGCTGCGGCGACGTTCCGAGGCGAACAGGCGGAAGGGCTGGAGCACTCCCTTGCCGAACATGGAGGCCAGGAGAACGTGGAATGCGTAGCCCGAATCGAAGGTGCCTCGCCGGATCAACCCGCGCTCGCCAGCCCAACGGTTGAAGATGCGCATGTCGAGGGGAACGTGTACGAGATGGAGCTTCATACTTCCTCCCGTGAGGACGTGATCGCGCCCTCGCAGATCTCCCTTCCGCCGCCGTGAAGTCCGCTGACCCAGTTTCGCTCGTCGGTCACGGTCGTGACTCGGTTGCTTCCAGCTTCCCCTTCCGTGGCTGGCCAGGACGCGAAGAGCCCTGACGACCCGGTGGGCGCGACGGCCTCAAGCGCCTCGCGCGCCGAGGGCGCTTCGATCCAGCCCCCGAAGATCGGCGAGGAAGGCAGGCAGCACTTGCGTCCGATGAAGAGCGGCCGTGCGGGCCGGTCGAAAGCCGCGTGCAGCTCGTCGAGCGTGGGGGAGTGGTCTTCGGGCGCCAGCCTCAGTGCGACGCTCAGCCGCAGGTCCGCGTGGTACTCGCGCCAGCGCTGGTGCGACCCTTCGTAGGTGGCGGCGCCTCCATCCCGCCCAGCAGGAACGCCGCGAGTCGTCCAGGTGCGATCGTTCTTGCCGAGTTGTGCGGTCTGGTAGTCGACCATGCGGCTCAGGCCGATGTCTCGCTCCCAAACGGAGCCGAAGATGATCCGGTCCTGCAACGATTGGTGCTCCGCACGCATCGACCGTTCCCATCCCAGCGCGTTCGCGAGCAAGCCGGTCAGCATCGATTGGGCCGGCACGTTCCGAATCACGCCATGCGCGTCGACGACTTCTCCGCCGAATGCGGCCATGGGGGCGCGCAGTCGCAGGTGCATCCACCGCATCAGGCGCTGCCTGCCTCCACCACGGCGCCGGCCCACGACGCAAGTTCTCGCAGCGATTCCGACTGTTCGGCGCCCGCTACCTCGGTTTCCTCGACGCTGATGAATCGGCGCGTTTCTCCGGTCTCATACAGCCCATCGACCTTCTTGAGGAACTGGCCTGCAGCCTGTGTCGCGACGAACCTGTCCGGCTTGCAAGGCTCACGGTACGCCTCGGCCAGACTCCGAGGCTGCCGGTCGCCAGCCTCCACCAGCATCCAGCTCGCGTATCCGTAGGGCGCTGTCGGTCCCAGCTTGGCGCCGGGCGTGACCGTGGCGATCAGATGGACCAGCCGTCGCGCTATCTCGCCGGCCATCTCGACGTCTTCGCCCAGGTTTCGCACGAGCCCGTCCCGGTCCAGGACTACGTAGCCGTAGAACAACCCCGAAGTCAACTCGGTCTCCCCGATGTGATCGGCGCCGGAGTCGTCCTCTGCCCCCTTGAGATCGTCCACGACGGTGAAGTAGTCGCTCTCGCTTTCTTCCCGATGAACGGTGAAGGCGTGCGCGACGTGGACCGCTGCGTCGATGTTCGCTTCCACGTCGGATGTGACCATGCGCCCGAACAGCGCGGCAGCGATACCGCCGGGGACCGAGCAGTTCTCTCGAAGCGCCTTCATGTTCGCCTTCGAGTTCTTCTGCCAACCTTCCGCCGCCTTCGCCGCTGCGGTGGCGTCGGCCCCGTGTTCCTGCGCGATCTTGAGTGCTTCGGCTGCCAGGTACTGGATTTCGGGTTCGCCGAGGAGCAAGGGCTGCCGACTCTCGTCTCCTTTCTTTTCGCCATACACCGCCTTCTGGAAGGCAGTCGAGATGGCGTCGATGACCTCCGTATCGTGGTCGGCATCCCGGAGGGGTTGAATCACCCTGCGGCTCACCGTCTCGCGGGACCGAACGCTCGCAGCAGCGCCGTCGATTCGTTGGAGCGCGTACGGGCTCTCGGTTACTCGCCAATGACGCTTGAGACACTGGGACGAAACCCGCGTCCGCATGGCACCGCCGTAGAGGATCCTCTTGGCAAGGCCGGAGTCGTCGCGGTTCAGGAGCACCGCCGAGTAGCCGTGAAGGCTGTGAATCTGGAGGAAGCGGGCGTCAGGCATCGGTTGATGTCTCCTTGCTTTTGGATTTGCGCATGGCCTCAAGATCAGCGCTGTAGTACTCGCGGGCGATCCGGCGGGCCGCATGTG
Organism: Thermoanaerobaculia bacterium; assembly: GCA_965116955.1. Lineage (GTDB taxonomy): Bacteria > Acidobacteriota > Thermoanaerobaculia > Multivoradales > Multivoraceae > Multivorans. The sequence continues at coordinate 2,642,611 of OZ220742.1, forward strand.
TGTTGTCGCCGGACAGCACGAACTGGCCGAGCCTGACCAGATTGAAGCGCTTGAACTCGGTGCGTGCCAGTCGCCGGCAGGTACGGACCAGAAGCTCGGACCGCAGGTTGGGTGGCGCTCCGAGAAGGCGGGCAAGGCGCAGTTCCGAGACGCCGGCCTTGAAGAGAGCCGTGCCCATGGGCAGTTCACGTCCGTGCGCTGAGTCTTTCTCTGGGTTCCGCCCCTTCGGCGTCAGGATCGCGATGGCCTGAACCAGCGCCGCCCATCTCTTCTCGTTGCCATCCGGACCGTAGCGACTGAGCAACCTCCAGAAGGCCGCCGAGCCGGCGCCGCTCAGGGGGCTGCGGCGAAGAGCGGCGGCCGAACCCGGGTCGAGATGCGCGATCTCCTCCGCGAGCCTCGGGATCACGCTGCCAAGGTTCTTCGAACCCTGCGCCGTCCTTGCTGTTCTGGTCTCGCTACTCGACATGGGCAGGCTCCGGTGCCGTGACGATCTCCGGCTGATCGGCGAATACGCTCCTGGCGCTCCGAAGACGTCCATAGAAGGTGCTGAAGGCCCGCGATCGAGCCCGGTGTCGCCGGATGGCCGGGCAGGGCACGGACTCAACCGCCTCCGCGAGGAGATCGTCCGCTGCGGCCACCATGTCCTGGGCGAAGCTCGCGCGCTCCGCGTAAGTGGTGGCTCGGCTGCCAGCGACGAACCTCTTTTCGACTGTCTCGAAGAACCGTGGGTCTACCCACGAGTCGAACCGGCGAGCGTACGGAGTGGCGTGCGTTCGATCACTCTTGCTCAGGTCGGCCAGCAGTTTGCCGCCACTCGCCGCAACGGCTACGCCGAGCCGTAGCGCCCGCGCCACCTCGGCGATCTCCTCGATAAGGCCACTGCTGATGGCCGCTAGTTGGTCGCGCTCCTCTTGCCGGCCGAAGGCTGCGGCGACTCTCGGGGCGAAGACGATGTCGTTCCGCTCGTGGTAGCCGTCGGTCTTGCCTTGGCCGCCTGCCATGCCTCGGGCCACGACTCGCCACCGCTCCTTGCCGGTCGCGGCAACGGTCATCGCCGGCGGAAGATCGTAAGCGGACCCATCGAAGAGGAGTTGGTTCAGACGGTCGTACCTGAATCCGGCGTTGGACAGCGATAGCGCTTTGGCGTCGCTCTTGTTGATTGGCGTCCAGAAGTCGCCGACGTTGCCTTGGGCGGCCTTGGCGGCGACCCGGCTCCTCTTCGACCCGGCCGTCTTCGCCACGATTCGCCGGTCCTCGATACGCAACCGCACGCGCCGACAGATCTCGATGAAGTACGGATCCAGGTCGCCCAGGTCGAACGATGTCGTGCCGTCCCACGGGACGGTCCAAAGGAGAGCGGTTCCGTTCTCGGAACGGTAGTACTCCGCTAAGCGCTCCAGCAGCTTTGGGCGATCCTGCAGCATCCTCTGGATGTCGTGAAAGACGTGTGCCCCAAGACCCCCGTCGGCAGGCGCCAGGCCAAGACACGGCCTGGCTGAGAACCCGCCGTTCATGCGGGCTACCCCATAGTTCCCAGCACCGAGAAAGCCGGCCATCGTCTGCAGGTCAATCAACGCGAACACCCAGTCGTCCGGTGCCGAAGTGGTGGCGGCGGCCTGTTTCACGTCATGGTTCTTGGAAGTGACCAGTAGATCGAGATCGTCCGGCGTAGCAACTCGCCGCCGGTAGTGGCTGAGCGTGTCGCCGGCCGGGCATTGCATGAAGGCGGGTTGCACCGGGTCATCGACGATCAACTGCCACGGTTCGTCCTCGTCGAAGTCCGGCGTCAGACCTCGCAAGACGGTCCGCCACTCGGAGGCGGCGCGGGGGAGCTCCGCCAAGCCAGCCCGCTGCACCGCGATAGTCCCAAGCTGGGCCAGGAAGGCGTGCCAAGCGTGTCTTTGGTGAGGTCGTAGGGCCGGGAACGCCGCCACCTCATGCGTGGATGCCGCCTTGAAGATCTCCGGCAGCGACATCGCCGCCGTTTCTCCGTCTACAGGTTGAACTCGAATCAGGGGGTCTGTGAGGAGGTTGTGCATGGTGAGGTTCTCGCGCTCTCCCCGCTATGGCGGGGTCGCGATCTAAGCGTGCGCTTCCGTGGCTCCGCGTACGGGTCTATCTCCGATGAGTCGGAGGGGGCTGCGTCTGTTCTCGGCTGTTAGGATGCAGTAAATCCTCGAAAGCAGTTCGACTGCCGAAACGCGAAGTGACCCCGGCCGGACTTGAACCGGGCATTTCACCGTTGTTCTTTGGCGCGTCTTGACCTTAGACGACGGGGCCACTCCGTTGCCGCCCGCCGAGCTACCCGCTCGGCGGGCACCTTTGCCTCTGTTTGTGTGAATGGGGGTGCGCCGGCGTGTTGCGATGCAAGGGGTTGCTCGTGTCGGAGCGTGTTCAGGGAGGCATCGCTTGGCGTTCGTCGTCACGTCGCTACTCCACTAAGTTCTAGCGTAGACGGTTGCACTCTAGAAAAAGGAGCGCCTCCGTTGCTCCACGTACACTAAGTCAACTCACCGAACCTCGTCAAGCTCCGCGCGAGGATGTCAGGGTTCCTGCCAGTGAATCCCGGTCCGGTCATACAGCAGCCGATCATCACCGACTGTCAGGACGAAAGTGCCGGGTGCGCCAGGTTCGGCGCGTGCGGCCTCGATGTCCTCCTTTCCGGGTAGGCCGCGCCGGAACAAGTGGACCGGGAGGTTGAAGGTGCGTACGTTCCCGCCGAACGGGCCGGTTACGGGGAAGGGGAGTTCGATGCGCGGGCCGTCTTCGCCCAGCCGGGTTCGGACCTTGGAGTCCAGGTCGGCGAAGACGAGATCCTCGTTGAAGGGCTCCACCCGCGTCAGCGCATGGTTCCTCGCCGCGACGGTTTCGGCGGACTTTCTTCCGACTACCTCGCCCAAGTGAGAGAGCCAGTCTTCACCGAGCGTGGCGGCCGACTCGCGCAGCACTTCTGGGTGGGTCCCGCGCTCGACCAGCATCCTGTTCATCGCCGGGACGGTCCAACTCGGGTGTTCTTCGATGAGTCTCCGCGTCGCTTCGATTCCGACGAGGTTGGTGTAGATCCCGCCACGATCCGAGACGCCAAGCCCATGCTGAAGGAGTGAGCCGTCGAGCCCTACCGCCAATCCCGAGTCGGGTACGAGCACGAGGCAGCGGGCGTCCTCGAACCCTGCTGGGCGCCCAGTCGCTGCGTGGCGATGCAATCGCCCGAGTCGCTGGAGCAGGACATCTACAGGGCAGATGTCCGTGATCAGGTGGTCAGCGTCGATATCGAGCGATTGCTCCAGCGTCTGCGTACCGATGACGACGGAGCCGCCGGGCGAGCGGTTCTCCTTCCCCAACTCCCGCTCGACGGCATCGTCCAGCCGTATTCGGTCCTCGGCGGCGAAGCGGCTGTGGTGCAGGGTCGGCCCGCCTTCGACCGTGAGCGCCAGGTCGCTGCCCCCTTGTGCCACGAGCGCGGCGAATACGTCTCGTGCGCTGTTTACGGTGTTGCGAACGACGAGCACCTTGGCGCCGTTCTGGGCCGCTCGAATCGCGGTACGGGCGATTGCGCTTGATTCGCCCAAGAACGCCGCGGTGGACACTGCGACGGTCTTGGATGTTTGCGTTGCCCGGATGGGGGATACGTTGAATCCGCCGGTCCCGTCCGCGAGCGTGAGGGTGGGGTAGGGGACGGCCTCGGCGTCGCTTGGCGAGGGCCTGGTGTAGCGGTTGCTCTTCGAGAGGAACTTCGAACTCGCCGCTGAACCCAGGGTCGCCGACATGAGCAGGGCGTGGCCTCCGAGCGCGAGGTGTCCCCGCAGGACGCCGCGAAGTACCTCCGTCATGTAGCCATCGCTGGCGTGGACTTCGTCCACGACGAGAAGACTGCGGGCAAGGGAGGCCGCCCGGAGATGTACCCACTTCACTTGCAAGCCGGCGAGTAGCGCCTGGTCGACTGTCCCGACCGCCGCCGGCGCCGTCAGGTAGTGCCGGGCACTCTCTGCCGACCAGCGCGCAAGCCGCTGCGCTTCGTCAGGCTTGTCCTCCCAGTGGACCTCGAACCTCCCCGCGCGATGTCCTTCGGCCTCTCCCGCCCGGAGATAGCCCGGCACCGCCAGGGCGGTCTGTACTTTGGCGGTCGGCGGGAAGAGTCGAACCAGCGCTCGGCCGACTCGCTTATGCAGTTGCTTAGCCGCAGACCGAGTTGGGACCGCGAAGTAGAGGCCATCGACGATCCCTGCGCGCCATAGGGCCGCGAACCGCAGGATGGCCGCTTCGGTCTTGCCGGAGCCGGTCTCACTCTCCAGAATCAACAGGGGGCAGTGGAGCGGTGCCGAAGCTGCTTCCTGTTGTAAGGGGCGGGGCTCGGCATAGCCGAACAGCGTCTGGACGTTGGTGATTGGAGCGTCTTGAGACCAATCCGCTCGCTTCAACCCCTTGGCGGCAACTGTTCGCGTGGCAACGCGGCGGGCACGTTCGATGTAGAGCGGGTCCGGGTCCGGCACGAACTCGAACGCTTCCTCATCGGAGCCGAGTTGGTCGGCGAGAGCGACGACTCCGGCGAAGAGATGGGCCAGAGCGCGGGTGTCAGGCAGTGGTGGTCCCGGCTCGAAGGCCTCCGGAAACCAGGAGCGCCCTCTCTCGTACAGCAGCTTGGCCGTGCACTTCGGTTCGTAACCCCCGAAGGGACTCCAGAGCTCCGGTGGTCCCTGGCCGGTGCGCGACGGCCGTTGTGCGGGGCGACCGTGGTGGGCGAGTGCCGCGAAGAGAAGAGTGTCTGCCCCATCGCCCCAATCGTCGAGGATGCGGTAGAGCCCTAGCAGTTCGCAGAGCTCCTCTTGTTCGGCGCACAGCAGTGCCTCCCCGACGTGTCCGGCTGGTTTTGGACGACCGCGAGGTGGTACGCCGGATCGAGGCACCTTGAACTGAAAGCCCGCGTTGAGTTTGCCGAAGTCGTGCAAGAAGGCGAGGTACGTCAATCGAGCGGCAGTCGTGCTGTCGAGTTCTGTAGCACCCGCGGCCCGGGCGAACCGGGCGCGCAGCACGGGTTCTCGGAGCAGTACTTCGAAGCAGGCCGCCACGTCGGCGCAGTGATGCTCCAGTCGGTGGAAGGCCCCCGTTTCCTGGTCGTACTTCCCCCACGCGTCCACGCCGAAGTCCTCGCTCTGAAGGTGCAGCAGCGCCTGCACCGCGCCGTTAGCATTCGACGCCGCATGGTACGCGAGCCGACGGACTCCTTCGTGGCGATCGACTTCGAGATTGCGAACTCCCGTCACGACAGCGCCTGCGCGGTTGGGCTTGCGGCGTGTAGCGGCGGCCAGGTGGTGCAGTGTCGCAGCTACCTGATCCGCCCTCCTGGCCGACGGTTCACCTTCACCGGGCTCCACGGTCTGGGCTGGGACGATGTGCGCGAGGCGCCGACGTTCCGTGACCTCTGGCCGACGTTGCGCGAATGGCTCGCTCCGGCACGGTTCGTTGCGGCACACAACGCGAAGTTCGACCGGCGGGTGCTGAACGCCTGCTGCGCTCGGCACCGCCTGCGCACGCCGCGGAAGCGCTTCGTCTGCACCGTGGATCTGGCGTTGGCTCAATGGGATGTCTCGTCGGCCAGGCTGCCTGATGTCTGTCGCCGCTTGGACATTCCTCTCCAGCACCACGACGCCGGTTCGGACGCGCTGGCTTGCGCCCGGATTGTCCTTGCCGCGCAGGCGGCCGGCTGGCGCCTCCGGTAGACATCTGACAGTCGTGGCCGCTACGGGCCGAGCGTGGTCCTGCAGGCGACGATTCGAGCAACCCGATCCCGAATCCGTCCATGTCTATGAGGGGCGGCGACTGGCCGTGCCCGCTGAGGGCCTGGCGCCGAGGCCTGTAGTACGCTTTCTCTCGACGTCGCGGCTGCCCGACGCGGAAGAGTGAAGGGATGGGGCCGACGATGGCGAGTTCGGAGAGTACGGGAGCGGAACCAGCGTGGACCAGCGGACAGGCGGTTGCCCGGCGCAAGGCCTTGACCGGCGCGGGGATGGAGCGCCCGGTAGCAGAGACGCTCGTCGACCTGCTGGATGAACAGGCGGCTGCGATGCTGACGAGAGCGGAAGCGGATGCCCGGTTCGCGGCGATGCTGGAGCGCCAGGACATGGCGAAAGCCGAGGCGGACGCCCGGTTCGCGGCGATGCTGGAGCGTGACGATGCGAAGCACGCGCAGCACCTGGCGGAGATCAACGCCCGCTTCGCCGAGTTCAGGGGCGAGATGAACGCCCGGTTCGGCGCGGTCGAGGGACAGATCGCGGGGTTGGCCGGTCAGGTGGGCATGCTGAAGTGGACCTTCGGCAGCTTCATGGCCTTCATCACGCTTCTTCTCGGCCTGCTCACGTACACGATGGCCTCTGCCGCTTCCTGAGCGGAAGACCGCTGGCGACGGTCACCGCCGTTTCCCGGCCGGTTCTCTCGCAGGTCCTTCCCGCATCGATCTGCGCGCTGATGTACGAGGAGGCGATCGATCATGGTACCGTTGTACGGCCATGACGCAAGTGACTCTCTCACCCAAGTACCAGGTCGTCATCCCACTTGAAATCCGCACCGCTTTGCGGCTAGAGCCAGGCCAGAAGATCCAGGCGTTTCGCGTGGGCAAGACCATCAGTCTGGTCCCGGTCACGCCAATGCGCGAGTCTCGGGGCCTTCTCAAGGGCATCGACACGACGGTCGACCGCGAACCTGATCGACTGTGAACGTTGTCGATTCGTCTGCCTGGCTCGAGTTCCTCGCCGACTCCGAGCGCGCGGACCTGTATGAGGAGCCCATCCTCGACACCGGAAGGCTCCTCGTACCGGTGATCTGCCTCTACGAGGTCTTCAGGGTCACGTCTCGACAGCGTTCGGAGGTCGAGGCCCTGAAGGCTGTTGCGACCATGCGGCAAGGCAGGGTCATCGAGTTCTCGGCGGACCTGGCGGTTCTCGCCGCAAGGCTCTCCCTTGAGCACTCGCTACCGATGGCCGACGCCTCGATCCTCGCAACCGCCTACTCCGAGGAGGCGGAACTGTGGACCCAGGATGCGGACTTCGAGGGGCTGCCGGGTGTGCGCTACTTCCCCAGGTAGCTGCCGGTGCTACTGTCCGCCGCCACGGAGGACTCCCGCAACATGCGATTCAGCTACTGGCCCGCCCCCACGATGCCCTGGACCGACCTGCTGGAGATGTCCCGGCACGTCGAGGCGACCGGCTGGGACGGCATCTGGTACGCCGACCACTTCATGCCGAACGGCGAGGATACGTCGGCGCCGTGGGCGGAGAGCTGGACAACGATCGCGGCTCTGGCGGCGGCGGTGCCGCGCGTGCGCCTCGGTCCGCTGGTCACGGGCAACACCTACCGGCATCCGGCGGTGCTGGCGAAGATGGCGGCGACGATCGACCACATTTCCGGTGGCCGCGTGGTGCTCGGCCTCGGCGCCGGCTGGCAGGAGAACGAGCACCTGGCCTACGGCATCCCGTTCTACACGATGGGCGAGCGGCTCCGCCGCCTGGACGAGGCCTGCCGGACGATCAAGGCGCTCTACGGCTCGCAGAGGGCGAGCTACGTGGGTGACGCCTACCAACTGGTCGATGCGCCGCTCGAGCCGAAGCCGGTCCAGGACCCACTGCCACTGATGATCGGCGGCGGCGGCGAGAAGGTGACCCTGCGGATCACCGCCCAGCACGCCGACGAGTGGAACGTCTGGGGAACGGCGGACATCCTCAAGCACAAGATGGCGGTGCTCGACGCCCACTGCGAGAACGTGGGACGGGACCCGGCGGAGATCGAACGGTCGGCGGTGGCGCTGCTCTTCCTGAGCGACGACGAGGCCTTCCTGGCCAAGGTGCGGGCACGCGGCACGGGAATGCCGTCGAACATCGGCGGCGTCTCGGAGATCACCGACGCGGTCGGCGCCTACCGCGACGTCGGTGTGCACGAGTTCATCGTGCCGGCCTTCAACCTGGGCGGCAAGGATCGCCAGAAGGAAGTCCTCGACCGGTTCATCGAGGAGGTCGCGCCGGCATTCCGGTAGGTGACCGCGCCAGCGTCTAGAATCAACTCGTATGGGGTCACGCCCTTCCGGCCTCCGGATGTCGCAGGCAGCCATGCTGGCTCTGGCCGAAAAGGCCGCGGAGCTTGCGGTGGCCCGGATCGACAGCCTGCCTGGCGAGAGCGCCTGGGACGGAGAGTTCAAGGAAGGGCTCGAGCGTCTGTTGCTCGAAAAGCCGCCGGAGGAGGGCCGCCCGCCTGAGGAGGTCCTGCAACAGGCCGTAACGGACATCCTCCCGATGACGACCCGGCTGGACCACCCGCGCTGCTTCGGGTTCGTTCCGTCGGAGCCGACGTGGCCCGGCGTGGTCGGAGACTTCCTGGCGTCAGCCTGGAACGTGAACGCCTGCACCTGGCTGGTGGCGAGCGGTCCGAGCCAGGTCGAACTCGTCGTCCTGGACTGGTTCCGGCGCTGGCTGGGCTATCCGGACGGCTCGGGCGGGTTGCTGACCAGCGGCGGTTCAGCCGCCAGCGTCGACGCCTTCGTGGCGGCCAGGGAAGCGGCCGGAAACCCCGAGCGACCGAGCGTGTACATGAGCGACCAGAGCCACAGTGCGCAGGCGCGCGCCGCGGTGATCGTCGGCGTCGGGCGGGAGCGCATTCGCGAGGTACCGACGGACAGTGCGTTCCGCCTGGATATGGATGCCCTCGCGCGCGCGGTCGCGGAGGACCGTGCCGCGGGCTTCACACCCCTGGCGATCTGCGCCAATGCCGGGGCGTCCAGCACGGGAGCGATCGATCCGCTCCAGGCGATGGCGGACTTCTGTCAGGCGGAGGACATCTGGCTGCACGTGGATGCGGCCTACGGCGGCTTCGCGGCGATCACGGAGAAGGGCGGGGAGCTTCTCAGCGGAATCGAGCGAGCCGACTCGGTCGGGCTGGACCCTCACAAGTGGCTGTTCCAGCCGTACGAGGTGGGCTGCCTGCTGGTGAAGGACGTCCGGACGCTGGAGCGGGTTTTCGCCTTCAGCACGACGGTTCTCCAGGACACGGTCTGGGGAGCGAACCATCCGAACATGGACGACCGCGGTCTGCAACTGAGCCGGTCGTTCCGGGCACTGAAGATCTGGATGTCCATTCAGACCTTCGGCATGTCCGCGTTCAGACGGGCCGTGTCGAAGGGCATGGAGCTTGCGAAGCGAGCCGAGGAGTACGTTCGGGAGAGCCGGACCCTGGAACTGCAGTCGCCGGCGGCGCTTGGCATCGTCTGCATGCGGGTCAATCCCGAAGGCGCCGGTCTGGAGGACGGGACGCTCGAGGACGTCAACCGGGAGGTTCTCGCGCGGCTCTTCTGGGACGACCGCGCCTTCGTCTCGTCGACCTCGCTCCACGGGAGCTTCTCGCTGCGGCTCTGCATCATCAACCACTCCACGAGTTGGGACGACGTGCGGGAGACGCTGGAGGCGATGGAGCGGTTCGGCGAGGACGCGCTGGCGTAGGGCCTGGCGGGTCGCTTCTACGGGTAGTACCCGGACATCGTCCGCACCTCAGCGTCGCGGTCGTCGACGTCGACTCGCACCACCCGGAACTCGCTCTCGGGCCTGGTGCTGGTCGACTGGTAGGTGAGCAGGTAGCGGTTCCGCAGTTCCCGCTCGATCCGCGCGTAGATCGCGTCGAGCTGGCTGACGCCGTCGATGAAGAAGGCCTGGCCGCCCGTCTCCCCGGCGATGCGTTCGAGCACGCGGCGCGTCGTTCGGTCGGCGGCCGCTTCCCGGAGGCCGATGGCGTAGATCGTGACGCCTGAACGCTGTGCGGTCTCGAGCGCGCTCTCGAAGGTGAAGGAGCTGTTCTCGTCCCTGCCGTCGGACAGGAGCAGCAGGGCCTTCTGGCCGCTGATGCCGTCGAAGTAGCTGAGAGCGAACACGAGGCTGTCGTACAGCGATGTCGTGCCGGTCGCCCTGAGGCCCGCCAACGCCCGCGAGAGCTGGCCCCGGTCCTTCGTGAACCGGCTCTCGATCCGCGCCCGGTTGGCGAAGGCCAGCACCGCCATCCGGTCCCTGGGTTCGAGCGTGTTGTCGACGAAACGCTGGGCGGCGGCTCGCACTTGCCCGATCGAGTCCTGCATCGAAGCCGACGTGTCGAGCAAGAGGCCGGCGTGGAAGGGCGTGTCGTCGACCCATTCGAAGCGGCGGACCGTTTGCTGAACGCCGTCTTCGGTAATGCGGAAGCGATCCTGCTCCAGTTCGGGAATCGGCCGTCCCCGCTCGTCGACGACGCTGGCGAAAAGCTCGACGTACTGCACGTCGATTCGCTCGATCGGGTTCGGGCTGTTGATGAAGACGACGTCTTCCGTGCTGCTGCCGTCGGCCAGGAACGCCGCTGCGCGGAGATAGGTCAGGTCCGGACCGTCGAGCACGACCGGCTGGACCCAGGGGGGCTGGTAAAGCGTCGCGATCCGTTCCTCCCCCAGGAACAGCTCGAGACGTTCGATCTCCTCGCCGTCCGGCACGGCGATCTCGACGGCCGCGCGCGTGCTCTGCAGGTACTGCTCGCCGGAACGCGGTTCGATGAACCGGGCGCGGAAGCGCTGGCCGCCGCGGTTGACGGACATCTCGTCCGAAGCGACGACCTTGCCGTCCTTGAGGCCTTCCACCCGAATCCGGTGTTCGGTCGGGTGCGAGCCCAGGTTCAGCTCCACGCCGAAGGGCGGTCGCCGCTTGCGCAGGATCTCGCGGCCGTCGAGCGAGAAGGCGACGGCGTCGAAGTCGCCGATCGCGTGGGTGGAGAAGCGCACCATGCCGACGCGCAGGCGCTCGTCCCGCGGCGGCACGAGGCGGAGCAGGCGTTCGCCACGCGCTGCCGCCTGGTTGGCTTCGGCAAGGGCCGGGAAGGTCTCGAGGATGGTCTTGCGCAGCGATTGCGCCTCTTCGAGGTTCGGAACGTCGATCGTCTCGTTGACCACGGCGAACTGCTGCCCGAAGACATCCTCGATCTTGAGCCGGATCTGGACTTCGCCCGGCCGCAGGTAGCGCGTGAAGACGAGCGGGATCGAGTCCTCCTCGCTGCCGCTTGCGGGTAGCTCGAAGCGGTAACGGAACGTCTCGAACAGGCGGTCGTCGCGGATGACCTCGCCGGTCATGTGGAAGCTGTGGTACTCGCGCTCCTGGAAGCTCCTGCGGCCGGCGCTCGGCCCCGGCACCATCACGAGGCCGTGGGTGACCGTGCGCGTCTGGTTGCGGCCCGGATAGTCCCACTCGATGTCGATGTCGAAACGGGGGGCGCCCTCCGGTACGTCGGTGTTGAAGGCGGCGAAGGTCGCAAGCCACTCCTCGGGCGGCTCGGGCGGGGCGGACACCTCTTCGATGACGCCGTTGCTGGCCAGGTCGCGCTGGACCGCCTGCGCGGACCATCCGAACCACTCGTCCGCGCAGAGCACGGTGATGTTCGTGGTGGGCAGGCCGCGACGGGACGTCGGGCGGCGCACGGGGCTCTCGTGCCAGAACACGTAGGGCTTGTTGCGGCTCGTGCTCAGGAAGATGACGACGAAGTGGCGGGCGGTGCGGTCGCTGCCGCCGTAGAACCAGATCTCGAGTTCGCTGGTCCGTGAAAGGCAGTAGGCAGCGGTCCGGCCGTCCGGGAGGATGAAGCGCCCGGGCGGTCCGTTCAGAAGGTAGAACAGGGCGCGCGCGTCCTCCAGCGTGCCCCATTGCGTGAGCGCGGCGTCGACCCGGTCTTCCCAGAGAACCTGGAGCTCGTTGAGCGGGGTTCTCGGGTCGGGGTCGCGGGCTTTCCAGAAAGCCTGGATGAACGCCTCACGGCGGTAGTCCTCGGGCAGGCTGACGAAGAACTCCCGCTCCTCGTCGCTGATCAGCGGGCCGACCCGCTCCAGCCAGCGGACGAAGCGGGAATCGAGCGGCCGTGGACTCGCGGTGTCCTGCGCGGCGGCTGCTGCGACCAGCAGCGACGCGGCGAGAGCGGATGCGATCCTGGTTCGGGCGGTCATTGGAGGACTCGTCGTCCGATTCTGCAACGAATCGGTTCAAGACGCTGGGTAATGGGATGGTCCGCCCCGCTCCTTAGGGCCTCGTGATGGGCCAGGATGGAGCTTTCGTCCAAACAACAGTGAGGAGGCGGACCGTGGAGAAGGTTACTCGAGTGGGGATCGATCTGGGCAAGCATGTGTACCAGGTGTGCGGGATGGACGGTTCGGGTGCGGTGGTGTTGCAGCGCCAGGTGAAGGCGCCGCGGCTGATGGAGCTGATGACGCGTATCGAGCCTTGCCTGGTAGGTGTGGAGGCGAGCTGCGGGGCGCACCACTGGGTGGAGAAGCTGAGCGATCTGGGCCACGACGTGCGGATGATGAGTCCTCAGTTTGTGCGCCCTTACGTGAAGTCGAACAAGAGCGACTACAACGACGCGGAGGCGATCTGCGAGGCGGTGTCTCGTCCGACGATGCGTTTCGTGCCGTACAAGACGAAGGAGCGTCGGGCGTTGCAGCAGGTGCATCGGAGCCGAGAGGCGATGGTGGGTCTGCGCACACAGTTGTCGAACCAGTTGCGGGGTTTCCTGGGCGAGTACGGGATCGTGCTGCCTCAGGGTCTGGCGGTGGTGATGCGGGAGGTGCCCGCGATCGCTTCGGACCCGGAGCGTGACCTGCCGGGCGAGTTTCGGGCTTTGCTGTGCATGCAGCACAAGGCTCTGATGCAGGCGGACGCGCAGGTGGCGGACCTGAGCGCGATGCTGGAGCGGGAGTCGAAGGAGAATCCGTTGTGCGAGCGTCTGCGGTCGATCCCGGGGATCGGTCCGATGGTGTCGACGGCGCTGGTGGCGTCGGTGGGCAACGGCTGGGCCTTCGGCAGCGGTCGTCAGATGTCGGCTTATCTGGGGCTGGTGCCTCGTCAGTCCTCGACGGGCGGTCGCACGAAGCTGTTGGGGATCGGGAAGCGGGGCGACCGGTACACGCGGGCTCTGCTGATCCACGGTGCTCGGGCGGTGCTGCGCACGGCCCACAAGGGCGAGCGGACCCGTCTCAAGGAGTGGGCATTGGACGTCAAGCGTCGCCGGGGAGCGAACGTGGCCACGGTGGCGGTGGCCAACAAGCTGGCGCGGATCGCCTGGGCGGTGCTCCGGCACGACAAGAGCTATAGCGACGCGCTGCACGTCGGCGATCGAACGAAGGCGTCGCGGGCCGCGTAAGCGACCCGAGGCACAGCGAACCAACCAAGGGAGGATTGCCCCACCAAGCAGTTTGCGAGGACTCGAACGAGCGATGGCGAGACAGGTCGGACCGGCGCGTCGATCAGCCTGGACCCGCGCAGGGCCCATCGAGAGGCCGTCTGGGTGTAAAGAGGCCGGCGCGCGCGTACTCCATCGGGGCCAGGGAACTCGAACGAAGAGACTCCCATCAACAGGCCGGATACATGCAAGCAACTGCACCTAACTCGCCGGAAGCCCGGAAAAGAGCCCTTGCACAAGCGGGGCGGACCATACATGCGCGGGTCTTCCGACCCGCCGCCGGCGTAGCCGGCTGGGAAGTCGCGCCGGCCGAAGGTCGGCGACCTCTAGTGGCCCGAGCGGCCGCGTTTGCGCACCTGTCGCGCGACGGAAACCAGCACGATCAGCCCGAGGACTCCCGCCACCAGGCCGAGATCCTGCGTCAGCCACGCTTTCGGGTCGAGGCCGCCGACGACGACCTGATCGACCATCCGCAGGAACAGGAGCATCGAGGCGATGAGCAGCGGCGAGTTGTACTCCCGGAGGACGATCGTCCGCCAACTGAAACGGATTTCCGGGGCCAGCCACAATCGGGGCCGGGGCCAGAAGGCCGGGGTTCGCTCCGACCAGCGGCGGTGAGTCGCGCCGAAGCGCTCGCCGAGGAACCGCTCCTCGGCGGCGATCACCCGTTGGTAGAGCAGCCAGTAGGCGAGCAGTGCCACGACCACGAACCACCACGACCTCAGGGCGAGCGCGAAGCCCATCAGCACGAAGAGGTTGCCGAGATAGACCGGGTGCCGGCAGAGCGAGTACATGCCGGTCACGTTCAGGCGGCTGGCGCTCGGCGCCCGGCGGCTTCGGGTGGAAGCGCCCGGAGGCGCGGAGCCCAGCGCCGCCCACCGCACACCGAGTCCGAGCAGGGACACGGCAAGGCAGAGCGCGAGCCAGCCGAGTCCCGGGTCCGCAGGCAGTACCGCCGACCGGCGCTCGAGCACCGCCAGCGCCGCGGCGGGTAGCAGGAACACGACGAACAGGCTGCGGTGCCGGAACAGGAAGAGGCCCTGGTCGGCAAGCCGCCGGCTGTCGTTCATCGCTCGGATCTTTCGGCCGCGGCAACGCGGGCGGCCGCTTCCGGAGTCGTCAGCAGGACGTGCCCCTGCTCGGGATCGTGGTCGCGCGCGACCTCGACCAGGTCGAGCGGAGGCGAGAGACGCTCCAGGTTGTCCCGTTCGATGAGCAGCCAGACGGGCCGATCCGTGCGGGCGACGTAACGTCGCAGTGCCTCCTCGTCGCCCTCGTCGTGGGTCAGGGTGCCGCCGTGGAGGTCGACCGCGAACCGGCGCGTGTAGAAGAGAAAGGCCGCATCGGGAACGGGATAGATCGCGTAGGGCTCGCCGGGTTCCGCCCACTGGACCAGGTCGGCCGACAGGGCGCGGGCCGACTTGAAGGCGTCGCCCAGCGGCAGCAACCACACGGCGGTCACCGACATGGTGAGTCCGAGGCCGGTCGCGAGGCAAGCCACCAGCAGGTCGGGCCGCCGCCTGGCAGCGAAGTACAGGCCGATCAGACCGGCGAGGAGGGGGATCGCCGCGACTGCCTGGAGCCAGGCGATGGTGCTTTCAGGAATCGAACCGTCAGGAAGGTCTCGCGCCGCGACCGCCGCCGCGGCCGCCACGACGCCGAAGAGCAGCGGGACGGTCGCGGCCGAGATCAGGAAGGCCGCGCGGAAGCGGGGCCAGCGATCCCGGATCGCCAGCACGCCGTACGCGACCAGCATCGCGAGCGGCGCCGCGAGCGCGAGCAGGTAGACGGTCCGCTTGCCGCCGGACACGCTGAAAAAGACGAAGGTGCTGGCGATCCAGATCAGGAGGAAGCGAACCGCCCGCGCTTCGCGGCCGGCCGACTCGCGATGAGAGACGCGAAAGGCGGCGTAGACCGCTACGGGGGCGAGCAGCGTCCAGGGCGCGAACGTGCCGGGGAGGGTTCGGAAGTAGTAGTGCCAGGGCCGGGGATGGTAGGTCGCTTCGGCGTAACGCGACACGGTCTGGTCGAGGATCAGGGCGTCGAAGTAGGACTGTCCGGCAATCCACACGGCCGGACCGAACCAGGCCAGAACGATCGCGGCCCAGAGCAGCAATCCTCGCCCCAGGCGGAGTTCGGCGACGCCGGCCCGGTCGCGCTCGAACGCGAGCCAGGTGACCACCGCGAGAAGCGGCACGATCAGCCCGACCGGCCCCTTGGCCAGGGTGGCCAGGCCCAGGCAGGCGAAGAACAGGAGGTTGGCAAGTTGGCCGCCGGGACGCAGGGCCGGATCGTCAGGGGCCCGGTGTGGTTCCCGAGTCCAGGGGCGTCCCCGGGCCCAGAACAGGATGGCGAGCAGTTCCAGAAACGTCAGCGTCATGTCGATCTGACCGACCCGTCCGTTCCACATCACCAGGGCCGAGGTCAGGAAGATCGGCGCCGCCAGCCAGGCGGTTCTCCGGTCGAACAGCCGGCCGGCGAGCGCGAACACGACGAGCACCGAGCCGATGCCGGCAAGAAGCGACGGCAGACGGGCCGCCACCTCGTCGACGCCGCCGCGAAGCGCGCCGAACAGGGCGATGTTCCAGAAGTGAAGCGGCGGCTTGTGGTCGTACCGTTCGCCGTTCAGGCGCGGCACCAGGAAGTGCTCGATCGCCCGCGGCTCGAGCAGCATCTCCCGCGCGACCTCGGCGTAGCGCGGCTCGTCCGGGTTCCACAGGTCGCGGCTGCCGATCCCGGGCAGCAGCACGGCCGTCGCTGCCGCGGCGAGGACGAGGTAGGGGAGCAGGCGTCCTCGCACCGATCGATCCTGCCACAGGGGCGATCCTGCCACCGGAAGGGGCGCCCGCCGCGCTCCGATGTTCCGCGCGGCGATAAGGTACCCGTTCGCTTCACAGATCGCCGGCAACGAGACAGGCGGAGGACTCAGGCGATGGGCCAGCTACCGAAGTCCGTGACGATCACGGACGACACGATGAGAGAGGGTTTGCAGATCGAGAGCGCCGACATTCCGGTCGAGGACAAGCTGCGGCTGCTCGACGCGCTGGGCGAGACCGGCGCCAAGGTGATCTCGATCGGTTCCTACGCGCACCCCAAGTGGACGCCGCAAATGGCCTGCATCGACGAGATCGCCGAGCGCTTCGTGCCGAAGCCGGGCGTGCGCTACACCGCCGCGATCTTCAACAAGATCGGGTTCGACCGCGCCGACCGCTGGTACCCGAAGCTCGACGTCCGGCAGCGCCGGTTCGGCACTCACGTCGAGCTTTGCGACACCTTCGCCCGGCGCAACTACAACGCGACCCAGGCGCAGCAGATCGAGCGCATCCCGGGGGTGATCGAGCAGGCCCGCGCCCGCGGGGCCGAGTCGGGCGCGGTGGCGATCGGCAACCCGTTCGGATCGAACTTCGAGGGGGCGTTCACGCTCGAGCAGCGGATGGACCTGCTGGCGCTGATGATCGATCGCTGGCACCAGGCCGGCTTCCGGGTCACCCGCTGCGCGATCATCGAGGCGATGGGCTGGAACATGCCGCACACCGTGCGCGAGACGCTGCTCGCGATCCGTGAGCGCTGGCCCGAGATCACGGACTTCCACTGCCACCTGCACAACACGCGGGGGGCGGCGATGGTCAGCTACTACGAAGCGCTCAAGCTGGGCGTGCGCGAGTTCGACACCTCGATCGGCGGCATGGGGGGCTGCCCCTACTGCGGCAACGGCCGAGCCGCGGGCCACGTGCCGACGGAGGACTTCGTCGACTTCTGCCACGAACTCGGGATCGAGACGGGCTACAGGCTCGACAAGCTGATCGAGGCGGCACAGATCGCGGAAGAGGTGGTCGGCCATCCGCTCTGGGGCCACGTCTCCAAGGCTGGGCCACGGCCGCGCGACGACGGTGAGCTCTACCCACGGCAGATGCCGTTCGTCGAGACGCTCGACGAGGCCTCCCACTTCCGCAACGGCCCGCCGGTCTACGCCGGCCAGCGGTCTCCGTGGCGGCCGGACGCGGCGTTGTACGAAGCATGAGCGCCGCGGCCAAGGCTCCGGGCGCCGGCGTCCGCTACGAGGCGGACGGCCGGCCGCCGACGCTCCTGTCCGCGACGATGGGCCTGCAGTACGCGACCCTCTGCGTCGCCGGGATCGTGCTGACGCCGGCGATCATCGTCCGTGCCGCCGGGGGCAGCGACGAGTACCTCGCCTGGGCGGTGTTCGCGGCCATCTTCGTCAGCGGCATCACGACGATTCTGCAGGCGGCACGTCTGTGGCGGATCGGCGCCGGCTTCATCCTGCTGATGGGCACCTCCGGGGCCTTCATCGCGGTCAGCATCGCCGCTCTGAGCCAGGGCGGCCCCATGCTGCTCGCCAAGCTGGTCATCGTCTCGTCGCTGTTCCAGTTCCTGCTCTCCGCGCGGCTTCTGCTGCTGCGGAGGCTGTTCACGACGACCGTCACGGGCACGGTCATCATGCTGATCTCGGTCAGCGTGATGCCGATCATGTTCAACCAGTTGACCCTGGTTCCCGACGATGCGTCTCCTGCCGCTGGTCCGATCACGTTCGTCGTGGCCATCGCGGTCATGGCCGGGTTCGGCCTGCGGGCCAGGGGCATCGGGCGGCTGTGGGCGCCGGTAGCGGGCGTCGTGGCGGGCTCGATCGTTGCCTCGTTTCTCGGGCTCTACGACTTCGAGCAGGTGGCCGCGGCGGCTTGGATCGGCGCTCCCGCCGGCGGCTGGCCCGGGTTCGATCTGTCCTTCGGACCGGCCTTCTGGGCATTGCTGCCGGGCTTCGTCATCGTGACGTTGATCGGCGCGGTCGAGACGATCGGCGATGCCGTGGGCATCCAGCGCGTCTCCTGGCGGACGCCACGGGCGCCTGACTACCGGGCGGTGCAGGGCGCCGTCGCCGCCGACGGCCTCGGCAACCTGCTCTCGGGCATCGCCGGCACCGTGCCGAACACGACGTACTCGAGCAGCATCTCCGTCACGGAACTCACCGGCGTGGCTTCGCGCAAGGTGGGGGTGTGGATCGGGATCATCTTCCTCGGCCTGGCCTTTCTGCCCAAGGCGCTCTCCCTGATCCTCGCGATTCCCGGCCCGGTCGTCGGCGCCTACGGTCTGGTGCTGATCTCCATCCTGTTCGTGCTGGGCGCACGCATCGCCGGTCACGGCGGGATCGACTACCGGAAGGCCCTGGTCATCGGCGTGTCGTTCTGGATCGGCGTCGGCTTCGAGAACGACCTGATCTTCAGCGACCTGCTCGGCGGTTGGGCGACGTCGATCCTGGGCAACGGGATGACGGCCGGTGGCCTGACGGCCATCGTCCTGACCGCGTTCCTCGAATCGACCGGGCCGCGCCGGCGCCGGCTCGAAGTCGAGGTTACGCCCAAGTCGGCCTCGCGGATCGGCGGCTTTCTCCGCACCCTGGCGGAACGGGCGCGGTGGACGCCCGAGGCCTGCGATCGCCTGTGGTCGGCGGGCGAAGAGGCGCTGCTCAGCCTGGCCGGCCTCGACGAGGAGGAGGGCGGGCGGAAGCGCAGCCTGCTCGTCGTCGCGAGGGTCGACCGTCAGGCGGCGGAGCTCGAGTTCATCGCGGCGCCCGGCGGGAGCAACATCGAGGACCGGCTGGTGGTCATGGCGCCCGATGCTCCGGTCCCGATCGAGAACGAGCTGTCGCTGCGGTTGCTGCGGCACGTGTCGACCTCGGTGCAGCACCAGCAGTACCACGACACGGATGTCCTCACGGTCACCGTGAGCAGCGACAGCCAGGAACCGACGGGTCAGGTGGACGCGGCCGGCATCTAGGAGGGCGCAGCCTTCTTGTAGGATTCCGCGGTGGAAGTGACCTCTCCATGAAACGACCTGCGAGCCCCCAACTCACGTGAGTCAGAACCCCCACCTGACCTTCGTGGAGGAGATCCTGCTTCTTCTCCTGGACGACGATTCCGGCGCGATGAAGCGCGTCGCGCCCAACGTGATGGAGCTGCTGGTCGCCGGCGCGATCCTGATGGACCTCGCGTTGCGCGGACGCCTGGATTGCGACCTCCAGCGACTCGTCGTCGTCGATCCGACGCCGGTTGGCGAGGAGATTCTGGACGGCCCGCTGGCGGAGATCGCCGAGGCCGCCGACGAGGCCGACGCCCGCACCTGGGTGGTCCGTCTCTCGGCCCGCAGCAAGCAGGTCCAGGAGGCGGCTCTGGCGCGCCTGGTCGAGCGGGGAATTCTCCGCGTCGAGGACCGGAGCTTCCTGTGGGTGTTCGGCAGTCGGCGCTACCCGATGGTCGACGACCGGGAGGAGCGGGAGGTCAAGCTGCGGATCCTCGACGTGCTCCTGAGCGACCGGATTCCCGCGCCCAGGGATGTCGCCCTCATTTGCCTGGCCGATGCGTCGAACGCATTCCAGGTCATCCTGAGCGCGCAGGAACTCCGTCACGCCGCGGCCCGGATCGAGTTGGTGCGCGGCTTCGATCTGATCGGCCAGGCGATGGGCCGGGCGATCCAGAAGTCCGTCCAGGACATTGCCGCCGCGACGGCGACGGCGCATCATCCGTTCTACTGAGTGCAAACAAGACGCAGAGAGGTGTGTACGTGATCGAGAGCATCAAGATCGGCAAGTCGGCGATCGGCGGCGAGACGGTTGGCGACGTGACCGTCTGGGTGCCGGAAGGGCGGGTCGACGCCTCGAGCGCGCCGGACCTGGAGCAGGCGATGACCTCCGAGATCGCGGAAGGCGGGGAGGCCGTCGTCCTCGACCTGAGCCGCACCCGCTACATGAGCAGCGCCGGACTCCGGGTCGTACTGGTCGTGGCCCGCCAACTGCAGGCGCGCAAGGGAAAGTTCGCCGTCTGCGGCCTGAACGACGAAGTGAAGGAACTGTTCGAGGTTTCGGGCTTCAGCCTGATCGTGGGCATCGAGCCGGACCGCGACGCCGCGGTCGCTGCCGTCCAGCAACCCGCCTGACGACCCGCTACAGCGTCCAGCCGTCCCGGTAGGTCGGCTCGATGTACTCGCGCGGCACCTCGACGCCGTTCGTCACCTTCAGCTTCTTCGGGTTCCAGACGATCTCCTGCTGGGTCCGGACCGCCAGGTTGCCGAGCAGCGCGGTTTCGGTCATCGGACCCGCGTGGTCGGCGAAGTTGGAGCCGTCGGGGTTCGTCGTGCCGGCCTTGATCGCGTCGATCCACTGCTTGTAGTGCCCCTCGGTCCGCGCGTAGACCTGCGGCAGCGGGTTCTTCGTGATCTTCTCGTGCAGCTTGGACGGGTAGATCGTGGGCCTGCCGGCGTAGATGTCGGCGACGATCACGCCCTTGGTGCCCACGAAGAGCTGACCGCTGTTGCGCGGCGGCCACTTGCCCTCCCACACTTTGGGCGTCGCCGGCGTGAGGTTTCCGTCGCGCCAGACGACCGTCATCTTCGGCCGGTTGCCGCGGGCCGGATACTCGAACGTGATGCGCGTGGCGGCCGGGGCCGACTCCTTGAACAGCGGCGTCGATTCGGCGTAGACCGAGGACGGGTCCCGCAGGTCGAAGATCCAGAACGCCGCGTCCATCGCGTGGCAGGCGATGTCGCCGATGGCGCCGGTGCCGAAGTCCCACCAGCCGCGCCAGGCGAACGGGTGGTAGTACTCGGAGTGGTAGGGGCGCTCCGGCGCGGGTCCGAGCCACAGGTCCCACTTGACATGGTCGGGCACCTCGTGGACTTCCTTGGGGCGCCGTATCGCCTGCGGCCAGATCGGCCGGTTGGTCCAGTACTCGACGCGGTTCACCTCGCCGATCACGCCGCCCTCGATCCACTCGCGGATGAGGCGGGTGCCCTCCGCGGCGTGGCCCTGGTTGCCCATCTGGGTGGCGGTGCCGGCCTTGCGGGCGGCCTTGCCGAGCATCCGCGCTTCGCCGATCGTGCGCGTCAACGGCTTCTGCGTGAAGACGTGAAGGCCGCGCTCGAGCGCCGCCGCGGTGATCACGGCGTGGGTGTGGTCGGCGGTCGAGACCAGGACAGCGTCGAGGTCGCCGTGGGCGTCGAACATCTCGCGGTAGTCGTGGTAGCGCGCGGCGTCCGGGTGCGCGTTCATCGTCTCCTCGGCGCGCTTCCAGTCGATGTCGCAAAGTGCTGTGATGTTCTCGCTGGCGACGCCAGCGACGTCGCTGCGGCCCTTGCCGCCGGCGCCGACGGCCGCGATGTTCAGCTTGTCGCTGGGGGCCTCTTCGCCGCGTCCGAGGACGTGGCGGGGGACGATCATCAAGCCAGCGCCGGCCGCTGCGGCGCCGAGCACGCTGCGGCGGCTCAGGTCTTGTTCGGGCATTGAGGAAGTGCCTTTCGCTTTGGTGTGTTCGGGTTTGCGCTAGGTTAGCGCACTCGTGACGAACGCGAAGGTCAGTTGGACCTGTGGGTTTGCGGCGGCGCTGGTGGCGCTCGTCGCCGGCGCCGTCGGGGCCGAAACCGGCGAGCAGGGTCGCTCCGCCTACGGCGAATGGCGGCATTACGGTGGTGACCACGCCTCGAGCCGCTACTCGCCGCTGACCCAGATCGACGGCTCGAACTTCGGCCGGATGGAGATCGCCTGGCGCTGGCGCAGCGCGGATCACGAGGTGCCGCTGGACGTCTTGCCGGGCTACGACACGGGCTTTTTCCGCTCCGTGCCGCTGATGATCGGCGGCCGCCTGTTCGCGCCGACCAGCCTGGGCCAGGTGGCGCTGCTCGACCCGGCGACCGGCGAGCAGAAGTGGGTGTACAACCCGAAGACCTGGGAGCGCGGCGGCACCACGATGCGGCCGGTCGGCGCTCGCGGCATCGAGTACTGGTCGGACGGCGAGAAGGAGCGCCTCTTCGTCGCCACGATCGGCCGCCAGCTCGTCTCGGTCGATGCCGCCACCGGTGAAGCCGACCGGGCCTTCGGCGAGGACGGCGTGGTCGACCTGGCGCAGGATCTGGGTCCCGGCGACTACTCGATCAGGCACATCACCCACGGCGCGCCGCCGATCGTCGTCGGCACCAGCGTGATCGTCGGCTCGAAGATCTTCGACTACTCGATCAGGAGCGACGCGCCGCCCGGCCATGTGCGCGCCTACGACGTTCACACCGGTGAGTTCAAGTGGCGCTTCAACACGATCCCGCGGGACGACGAGTACGGGGTCGAGACCTGGGAGAACGAGTCCTGGCGGACGGCCGGCAACGCGAACGTGTGGGCGTCGATGAGCGCGGACCACGAACTGGGCTACGTCTACCTGCCGACCAGCACGCCCTCGAACGACTACTACGGGGCCGACCGGCCCGGCGACAACCTGTTCGCCGAGAGCCTGGTCTGCGTCGACGCGGAGACGGGCGAGCGTGTCTGGCACTTCCAGACCGTCCGCCACGGCATCTGGGACTACGACATCGCCTCGGCCCCGAACCTGCTCGACATCGTCGTCGACGGCAAGCTGATCAAGGCGGTCGCCCAGGTCTCGAAGACCGGCTTCACCTACGTCTTCGACCGGGCCACCGGCGAGCCGGTGTGGCCGATCGAGGACCGGCCGGTGAACCACGAGTCGACCGTGCCGGGCGAGAAGCTGGCGGAGACCCAGCCGTTTCCGACGAAGCCGCCGGCCTTCGAACGGCAGGGCGTGAGCGAGGACGACCTGATCGACTGGACGCCGGAACTGCGGGAGGAGGCGCTCGAGATCGCCGGTAAGCTGGTGC
Organism: Thermoanaerobaculia bacterium; assembly: GCA_965116955.1. Classification (GTDB taxonomy): domain Bacteria; phylum Acidobacteriota; class Thermoanaerobaculia; order Multivoradales; family Multivoraceae; genus Multivorans. The sequence goes on from OZ220742.1 coordinate 2,665,495, forward strand.
TGGCGCCCATGTTCCCGCCGCTGATCGTCCGGGGCGAAGGCGGGAAAGAAGGCGTCATGGTGGTCCCGGGGGCGGCCGGGGGCGCGAATCACCCCGGAGCGTCCGTCGATCCGATGACAGGCGTGCTCTTCGTCGAGTCCCAGCACCGGCCGACCGGCATGTCGCTGATCGAGCCGGACGCGGCCCGCCGCCCGGACTGGAGCTACGTGATCGCCTACGTCAACACGGGTGGTCCCCAGGGCCTGCCGCTGACCAAGCCGCCCTACCGGACGATCACCGCGATCGACCTGAATCGCGGCGAGCACCTCTGGCAGGTCCCGGTCGGTCCCGGTCCCAAGGACCACCCGGCGATCGCGCACCTGAACCTCGGCGACATGGGCACCCGCTACATCGGCATGCCGGCGGACGGCGCCCTGCTGGTCACGCGCACCCTGCTGATCGGCTTCCTCGCCCTGCCCGACGAGGACGAGCCCCGCACCAGCAGCGGCGGACTTCTGCGCGCCTACGACAAGGCGACCGGCGAGGTCGTCGCCGAGATCGAGACCGGCGTCTGGCTGCACGGCCCGCCGATGACCTACATGCACGAGGGCCGGCAGTACATCGTGATCGCCGGGGGCGGCGCCCGCAACCGCCGGATTCCCGATGAACTGATCGCCTTTGCGCTACCGGAGTCCGAGATAGGAGGCTAGGTCGATGAGGATGCCAACGTCATTCCTGTCGGTGTGCGGGCCCTCTGGCCCGCATCCGGCGCGAAGCGCCGGCCTCCGGGCGCTGTTCACTGGGGGCGCCCTGATCCTGTTCATGGTCCCACCGCCCGCAGCCGCCGACTGCGAACCGCTGGAGGCCGAAGGTCCCGTCACCGTCGAGTCCTGTCCGATCGACAACGCCGACTATCCCCTGGTTCGTGCCGAGATGACGGTGCCTGGCTCCATGCCGGCGGTCATCGCTCTCCTGGACGATGCGGCGGCGTGCCCCGAGTGGCAGGCCATGTGTACGGAAGAAACCGTGCAGGCGCTCGACGCCCCCTTTCAGACCCTTCGCCAGCGCGTGTCGGGCAAGGGCATCACCCGGCGGATCTCGATGAACAGCGCGGCGTGGTGGCGGACCGCCGACGGCCACGTCGTGGGGGACATGATCGGCGCGGACGATCAGACGCCAGCCTTCAAGGGCAAGCGCGTGCTCTGCATGCGCACCCGCTGGTTCCTCTCCCCTGGCGACGAGGAAGGAACGGTCACGGTCGTCCAGAAGAGCGTCAGCGATCCGCAACCGCCCTTCGGCATGGGCGCCCGGGTCGTGACGCCGCGCACCGCGAAGACCCTGCTCGAGACCTTCACGAACATGACCACCCGACTCGCCAGCGGCCGGCACGGCGCCGGACCGGCCGTCGAGTCGCTGCCGCTGCTGGAGGACGAGCTGCCCGGCGTCGGCGAAGAGTTCGCCCGCTGCCAGGCGGCACGCAAGTAGAGCGCCGCCTGGGTGCGCGGGTCTGTTGCCGCGGGTCTTCTGACCCGCGGAGAACACGCGCCGGAGGCGGCCAGGAGGACGGGCCGGCCGCAAGGCCGGCGCCACAACTCAGCGGTCGGCGCTCTCCGCGCCGCCGAACACGCCGTCGAGCACGGCCCGCACGCGCGGTAGCAGGGGATAGGTCTCCGGGTCCGAGTCCGCGGCGGTGTAACCGACCCACACGGCCACGACGTCGCGGTCCGGGTTGACGAGCAGCCCCTGACCGGCCCAGCCGCCCTTGTAGATGTCGTTGTTCGTGAAGACGAGATCCCACTGGTAGACGTTGTGTTTGACTCCGGGTGGCCTGCCGCCGAAGCGGGCGTTCTCGAGCAGTTCGGCTCGGCCGCCGTGGAGCAGCAGGTCGATGTGCTCTTCGGGCACAATCCGTTCCGACGAGACCCTGCCGTAGCTCGGCGTGAACAGGATCCCGAAGCGGGCCACATCCCGGGGACGCGCCAGCAGGCCGCCGGAAGTGAGTGGGATTCCGTACCGGTTGGCGTAGATCGAGGCGTCCGCCTCGGCGCCGATGCGGGTCCACACCTCGCGGCTCAGCGCGTCCTGGAACGGCATGCCGGTGACCTCCTCGACCAGCCAGCCGAGGACGAAGGTGTTCGTGCCGCTGTAGTCGTAGCCCTTGCCCTGCTCGGCCCAGCGGCCGACCCGGAGGTTCGAGAGCATCGTGTAAGGGTCGTCCGGTGTCCGTTCGCTGCGCACGGCGTCGCCCAGCGAGGCCTCGAACTGGTAGTAGCAGGTGCTTCGGTCGGAGTAGTCGCCGTCCGGGCAGTCGACGCCGGAGGCCATGTCGAGCACGTTGCGGACGGTGACGCCCTCGAAGTCCGAACCCTTGAGCGCGGGCACGTAGCGGTCGACGGGCTGGGTGGGATCGACCAGTCCGCGGTGCTCGAGGATCGCCACCAGCGTCGCCGGCAGGACCTTGGTCACCGACCACCAGATCGGTTTCTCGTGGGGCTGCATCCGCGGGTAGCGCTCGAACACGATGTCGCCGCGGTGGACGATGACGATGCCCATCGTCGTCGAGTGTTCGCCGTGCAGCCAGGCGTCGAATGTCATCTCGCCGTTCGGCGTGTCGACCGGATGGTCGGCGACCGCGGCCAGCGGGTGAACCGCCAGCTCCCTTACCGGGCCGTCGCGGTAGACGTTGACGGTCGGCACGATCTGGTGGAGGTTCCGGTTGCGCCAGGCCATCGCCTCGCCGGTCTCCGTCCACCAGACCTCGTCCGCGGGATCGGGTAGGGCGCGGTGCTGGCGGAGGTTCTTGGCGACCGTCGAAGCCGGTTCGAAGGGCGGCGCGGCCTCCTCCGCGACCTCCTGCGGGGATGTGCAGGCCGCAAGCGTCAGTAACAGTCCCAGAATGAAGGTGCTTCGTCGCATGGCGGCAGTCTAAGGCCCCGGGAGGTCCAGACCGGGTGCGCCGGCGTCCCCGCCGGCTGCCGCCGGGCGGCCGGAACACGGGCCGGGCGAAAAGCCGACATCGGTCTCAGTCGATCGTTCCCAGGTAGTGCCAGATCGCCTCGAACTGCCGCGTCGCTTCGCCGTCGAAGACATCGTAGAGCGCGGTGTAGCCGTCCTCGTCGACGAACTGGGGCATCTTGCTCCCCGGGAGAATGCGCTGCGGGTCGCGCAGGAACCAGTCGAAGAACGGTCGCCGCAGGCGGCGGCGGACGAGGTCGAAGTTGATCGTCTCCTCGGAGCCCTCGCCGCCGAGGGCCGGTTCATCGCCGAGGGCGTGGCAGGCATGGCAGCCGAGGCGGTCGCCGCGGATGAGGTCTCTCCCGACGGCCGCGAGCTCGGCGCCGACCGGTTCCGGGTCCGGCCCTGACACGGCCACCCCGTGCTGGTGGTGCAACCCGGCGGCAAGGAGGTCGGCGTGAGCGGGGAAGGCGGGCATTCGCACCCGGATGTGCGGACGCGGACGGTCGTCGAGCCGCCCGGCGAGATAGTCCTCGAGCCAGTCTCTGCGGAGCTTCTCACCGGCCCAGGTCAGGTCGGGCGGATAGTGGTCGGGCCCGATCTCGTCCTCCGTCCGGGGCGGCGACCAGGAAGCGGGTACGCCGTCCCTGCCGTGGCAGGCGAGGCAACCGGTCCGCCGGATCCTGCGCTCGGCGTACTCGATCGGTACGACGCGAGAGAGGGACGTCGCGTCTTCGGCGAGGAGTCGCTCGATGGCCTCGACTTCCACCTGCGCGAAGTCGTAGCGCGGATGCCGGGCGGCTTCGCCCGCGGCGGTCGTCCACACCTCGGCGCTGCCCGCGAGTCGCTGCAGCGGCAAGGCGGCGGGCGATGGCTCGCCTCCGGGTAGTGAGTGGCAGCCGCGGCAGCGGAGTTCTTCGGCCAGACGCCGGCCGCGTTCGGGGTCGCCCGGGGGATCACGTCGGGCCGGTTGTGCTTCACCGTTCTCGGGAGTCGCCGCCAGGAGGTAGGCGGCGAGCGAGGCGGCCTCGCCGGCGTCGAGTTCCGTTCGCGGCATGCGGCTCGCGGGGTCGAAGCGGGTCGGGTCGAGCAGATAGGCGGTCAAGGACGGCGGACGCCACTTGTCGCGGAGCCGGATCGGCGTGTCAGCCGCGTCCGTGACGTCGGGGTCCGAAGGTGCCATGAGACGCGGTGCTTCCTCGACCCCCGGCGGGGAAGTCTGATCCCCGTGGCAGGCCGCGCAGCCGGTTTCGCCGTAGAGGCGCTTGCCGTCCGTGACGCTTCCGGCCGTCGGCGGCGTTCCGGGCTCGGCCGCTCGGTTGTCGCCGGCGGTTGTCGTCAGATACGCGGCGAGATCGGCGGCCTGCCTGCGCGCCTCGACGGGATCGATCGAGAGGACCTTCGGCATGCGGGCCCGGGGACGCAGGGACCGCGGGTCGAGCAGCCACTGTTCGATCCATCCCCGGCGCAGGCGATGACCGATGCCGTCGAGATCGGGTCCGGCTTCTCCGGCCTCGGGCATGCCGCCTGCCGACGCCTCGGCTGCCCGCGGTGTGTTGTGGCAGCGGACGCACATCGCGTCGGCAACGAGATCGCGGCCCGCCCGCCGGGACCGGCCCCGGTCGAGCGCCGTCGAACCGGCGTGTCGGAGGGACCCTGGGGGCACCGGCTCCTCCGGGAGGTAGTCGTTGCTCCAGGTGAGACGCATCCTGGCGTCGCCACGGGCCGGACTGCGATAGGTGAGTTCGACCGGGTTGAGCCCCTTGCGGAGCCGCACTTCGCCGTCCGTGGAGACGGGCGCGCCATTGGCCGGCAGAGCGTCGTGCTCGAGGACGACCTGCCCGTCGATGCTCAGCCGGACGCCGCCGTTGCCGCGGACGGCGAAGCGGAAGGAGTCGTTCAGGTCGAGTTCGATCGCGCCGCGGAAGGTGGCTTCGAACGGGCCGGGTTCGAGGAAGGGGCTCGACGGCTCACCTTCCGGCACGTAGAGCGCGGCGAGCCGGGCGACCCGGGCGTCCGTCGCGTCGCCGGCGCGCGAGTGGAGGACGAGTTCCAGGCCGGGCCGCTCGAAGTCGGTTGCGGCCTCCTGCGTGGGCTGCCCTGACGCCGGGACGGCGCACAGGGTCGCCAGCGGGGAGAGGGCCGCCAGCAGGGGCAGGACGGCGAGCCCGCGGAAGCACACGATGAGTCCGGCGCCCCGTTCAGCCAGCGCCCGCGAGGATCTCGGCGCCGCGCCGGGGGCCCAGTTCGTGGATCGTGCCGTGGACGAACTCCCGGACCCGCGCGCCGTCCCTGCTTCTCAGGTTCATCTCCAGGTGGAACTGCTGCACCGGGAGGATGGCCGGGATCTCGATGAAGACGGAGCGGCCGTCCTCCGAAAGAGTGGCGGACGGGATCGCTAGATCGTCCTCGCCCACGCCCTCTCCGAGTACGCGGTAGTCCTCCGAGCCGTAGCTGGCCTGGCGCACGTACTGCCAGATCCTCATCGAGTAGTTGCCCGGGTCGACGGCGGCGTCGGGGTCCAGCGCGGTGCTGAAGCGGACGAGGATGCCGTCGCGGGCGGTCTCGTAGCCCACCGGGATGCCCAGCGGCTCGTCCGTGCGTCGCACGCGATAGAAGCCGCCCGGCTGGGTGCGGTCGCCGGCCCAGGCGAAGAGGCCGCAGACGTATAGGTGGTCGTCGGCGGGGTTGAAACGGCCGCGGATCAGGCCGGTCGGCGCGGCCGTGACGGGAAGTTCGATCACGGCCGCCTGGCGGGGCGGGCCGGCACCCCGCGGAAAGGCCCCGTCGAAGAGCACGGAGAACATCTTGCCGTTCCCGTACGAGAGGTAGATCAACGATTCGTCGAGCTCGCCCCAGCGTTTGCTCCGCACCCACACCGGCGCAGACGGGGAGCGGTCGACGTCGTGGTGAATCCAGGTCACGGGCCGCACGAAGTCCTCCGGATCGCGGTCGGGCTCGCGCCAGGCCCTCATGTAGCCGTGGAACGTCCCCGGCTCGACCCAGTTGATCCGGTTCTCGGGGATCCAGTGCCCCTCCTGGTCGGTCACGATGACGCTGCCGTCCGGGTTGACCACCAGGCCGTTCGGGGCCCTGAACCCGTTGGCGACGATCTCGGTCGAGGAGCCGTCGGCCGCGACCCTGAGGACCGTGCCGTGCTGGGGCACGCGGGCGTCGAAGTCATGCCCCGCGCCCTTGGCGTAGTAGAAGTTGCCCTCCGCGTCCGCTTCCAGGCCGACCGCGAACTCGTGGAAGTGGGCCGAGGCCTGGGCGTCGTGATTGAACGCTTCGTAGTGGTCCGCCTCGCCGTCGCCGTTCAGGTCGCGCAGCCGGGTGATCTGGTCACGCGAGGTGACGAAGATCTCGCCGTCGCGGGTGTTCACGCCGAGCGGTTCGTACATCCCCGTGGCGAAGCGCTTCCAGGTGGCGGCTCCGATCTCTTCGCCGCCCAAGCCGTCGACGAGCCAGACATCGCCCATCCAGGTGGCGACGACCGCCTGCTTGCCGCCGTCCAGGAAGTCGAAACCGCCGAGGCGCATCCAGGAACGGTAGGGATTCTCGAGCGGCGTGGTGATCGCCTCGAGTTCGAAGGGACCGCCCCGGCGGCCCAGGACACGGCTTTCGGTCGTGATCGTCTCGGTCCATTGCGCCGGCGCGCCGCGGGTCAGTGCCTTGAGATCGACGGCCGGCTCGACGCCGGCGGCCCTGGCCAGGAAGCCCGCGTTCGACCGGCCGCGCCGCCCGATCACGACCTTGAAGCGGACCGGCTCGTTGCCGGCGGGAACAGTCAGGCGAAGATCGTCGCTGCCGCCTTCGACCCACCGGACGGTTGCTGGCGCGCCGACGAGGGCCGCAACGATGGGTCCGCTGTGCTCGCCCCGGTCCGGCGTGTTCGGGCGGGGCTGCCGAAAGCCGGCGGCCTCGCCGTCGATCCAGGCCCGGCCGCCCGGCTGGTGTGCCACCTGGACGACGAGGTCCGCGTCCCGGGGCCCCACGTTCAGTGTCCGACTGAACAGTCCGCCGCCCTCCGAGGCGCCGAGTTCCAGGACCTCCGTGCCGCCGACCCGGTAGTGCAGCACGACCTGGGCGCCATGAACGTAGTGCCCGAGCCAGCGGGCGACGTGGGCATCCTGCGGTCCGAACCGGCGGCCGCCGCGGCCGACGATCCGGGTGTCCCGGAACCCGTCGCCCGCCCGCGACCAGCCCGGCGCATCCGGGTTCGTGAAGACCACGTCGCCGACCAGCGCCGGCTCCACCACGTGCCTGCCGTTGTAGTTGATCGAGTTCCAGTCCATCAAGCCGGGACCGGTCCAGCCCGCGGCCCAGCGCAACGTGTCCGTGTCGAAGAGCAGGAACTCCGTGCCCTTGGCGACGCCTCCGGGGCCGTCGTCGACCCGGATTGCGATGCCCTTGTTCGCGTTGTTGCCCGGTTCGACGATGTACGAGTGGACCTTGAAGGGCCCGTAGTCCATGTCGGACCACGGCTGACCCGTCAGCTCCTGGGCGCCGACAACGCCCGCAAGCACAACGGCGGCTGCGACCGTCAGGCCGGCGGCGTTCAGGAGTCGCATCGGACCGGAGGATTGTAGCCGTGCGCGTAGCGGTTGACGCGGAAGCCGGTGGCGGCTACCTTCACGCGCACCATGAAGAAGGCAACACTATGGATCGCCGCTGCCGTAACTGGTCTCGTCCTGCTCAGTATCGGCTACGGAGCCGGCTGGCTCGTCCACGCCACCGGGGTCGGGCGTACCGTTCCGCTGGAGGAACTCTCCGAACGGGAGCGGGCGTTCGCGGAGCGGATGCAGAACGTCGACCTGGTCGGCCACTTCACGATCGAGGGGATCGAGGGCCTGGAAGACGTCGAGGGCGTCAGCCGCGACAAGAACCCGGAGCGGTACGAGATCGCAAGCGTCTCGAAGCTCGAGGGGGAGGGCGACCGCTGGCGCTTCGACGTCCGGGTCGTCTACATGACGGTCGACGTCACGTTGCCGGTCGTCGTGCCGATCGTCTGGGCCGGCGATACGCCGATGGTCAGCATCACGGATTTCGAGTTGCCGGGCCTTGGCGACCAGTTCGGGGCGCGTGTTCTGTTCTACGACGAGCGCTACGCCGGGACCTGGGACCACGGGCAGTACGGCGGCCTGATGTACGGGATGATCGAGCCGGCGGGGACCGAGTAGCCGCCTACCAGGTGTCGATGTTGCGGCGCTTCTTGTCGTCGCGGTTCGGGGGCGGCGGCACGGAGTCGAGAGTACGGGCGATCCAGCGCCGCGAGTCGGCGGGGTCGATCACGTCGTCGACCGCGAACGAGGCGCCGGCGGTCAGGGCGCTGCCGCGCTCATAGGCCGCGGCGACGAGCTCCTCGTAGCGGGTGCGGCGTTCCTCGGGATCCTCGATCGCCGCCAGTTCGTTGCGGAAGCCGAGCTTGACCTGGCCTTCGAGGCCCATGCCGCCGAACTCGGCGGTCGGCCAGGCGACGGTGAAGAACGGCTCCTTCAGGTCGCCGCCGGCCATGGCCTGGGCGCCGAGCCCGTAGGCCTTGCGGAGCACGATCGTCAGCGACGGCACGGTGATGTTGGCGCCGACCACGAACAGCCGGCAGCAGTGCCGCACCAGGGCCGTGCGCTCGATCTCGGGGCCGACCATCATCCCGGGCGTGTCGCAGAGCACGAGGACGGGAATGTCGAAGGCATCGCAGAGCTGGAGGAAACGGGCGCCCTTGTCGGAGCCGTCGCTGTCGATGGCGCCGGACAGGAACTCGGGGTTGTTCGCAAGAATCCCGAGCGGCCGGCCCTCGATCCGGACCAGGGCGGTCACCATCCCGAGGCCGAACTCGGGACGCAGTTCCAGCACGCTGCCGGTGTCGGCCAGCGTGTGGATCACTTCCCGGATGTCGTAGACGCGCAGGCGGTTCTCGGGCACGATCCGGCGCAGGAGCCGCTGATCGGGCGCTTCCCAGTCGTCCGTGCGGCCCTGGAAGTAGCCCAGGTACTGCCTGGCGGCGTCCACTGCTTCCTCTTCGTTCTCGACCGCGATGTCGACGACGCCGTTCGGCACCTGGACGTCCATCGGGCCGACCTCCTCGGGCCGGAACACGCCCAGGCCGCCGCCCTCGATCAGGGCCGGACCGCCCATGCCGATGCTCGAATCGGCGGTGGCGATGATCACGTCGCAGCAGCCGAGCAGCGCCGCGTTGCCGGCGAAGCAGAAGCGGGAAGTGATGCCGACGATCGGCACCAGGCCCGAGAGTCGTGCGAAGGAGGTGAAGGTCGGCGTGTCGAGCGGCCGGTACGTTTCGTCGCTGCGGCCCTGGCCGGCCTTGGTCGTGGAGGCGCCGCCCTTCCGCTTGCCGCCGGTGCCGGCGCGGCCGCCTCCGCCCTCGGCGAACAGCACCACCGGGCGCTTCCATCGGTGGGCCAGTTCGACCATCCGGTCCGTCTTCGGGTGGTTGAGGGCGCCCTGGGTGCCGGCGAGGACCGTGTAGTCGTAGGCCATGACGACGCAGCGGGAGCGGTCGTCGGGGAACAGCTCGCCGTTGATCGAGCCGACGCCGGTGACCATGCCGTCGGTGGGGAACTTGCGGATGACCTCTTCCTTCGGGAGGCCGGTGCCGGGAGTGAGCACGAGCTGGCCGTGTTCGACGAAGCTGCCCTCGTCGCAGAGGTGGTCGATGTTCTCGCGCGCGGTCCGCTGGTGCGTGTTGCGCCGCTTCCGGACCGCTTCGGGCCGGGCGTCGTCCAGCGTCACCGCGTGGCGCTCGAGCACCTCGGCGAGATCGGGCCGGACGGCGTCGAGGTCGATCTCGCCTTCTTCGTCGCCGGTTGCGGCCGCCACGTCTCCCTCTTCGATCAGGGCGAGGACGTGGCCTTCCCAGACCGCGTCGCCGACGCCCGCGCGAAGATCGCTGAGCACGCCGCCGACGTCCGAGCGGATCTCGTGCTCCATCTTCATCGCTTCCATGACGAAGAGGATCTGGCCCGCCGCGATCTCCTGGCCGGGTTCCGCCTCGAGGCTGAGCACCGTGCCCTGCATCGGCGCCCGCAGCGCGGTGAGGCCCTCGGGAACGGGCGTCGAGTCGACGGGCGCCGGTTCGGCGCTCCCCTGGCCCACCGAAGGCGCGCCGGACTTGCCGTGATCGAGCACGGCGAGCGGATCGACCGCGTCGACCTTCACCCCTGCCAGCCCGCGCCCCTCGCCGTCGCCGCCCTTGTCCGCCTGGCAGGGACGATCGTCGAAGACGGCGGCGCCTCCGACCAGCTCGGGCAGCCGCTCGTCGACGAAGCGGGTGTGGACGTTCCAGGCCTGAACCTCGTCGTGCTCCAGAAGCGCGCGCAGGAAGGAGGCGTTCGTGTCGATGCCGTCGGTCCTGAAGTCGCCGAGAGCGCGGGAGGTCCGCGCCAGCGCCGCGCCAAGCCCGGCGCCCGGCGTGCGGCCCACGACCTTGGCGAGCAGGGAGTCGAAGCGGGGATTCGTCTGGTAGCCGGCGTAACCGAAGGTGTCGGTGCGCACGCCCGGTCCGGAGGGCGGTTCGAAGGCCGTCAGGATCCCTCCGCCCGGGACCACGCGGCCGTCCGCGGCCATCGTCTCCATGTTGACGCGGGCCTGGACCGCGTGGCCGCGTGGCTCGGCCGCGCCGTCTCCGCCGAAGCCCAGGTCGGCGAGCAGCCGCCCGCGGGCGAGCTGGAGCTGGATGTGGACGAGATCGACGCCGAACACCTCTTCGGTCACCGTGTGTTCGACCTGCAGGCGGGCGTTCGCCTCGATGAAGTGGAAGCGCGGCTCGCTCCGGTTCCCGGTTTCGACCAGGAACTCGACCGTGCCCAGGTTGCGGTAGCCGGCCGCCGAGGCGAGAGTGACCGCCGCTTCGTGGAGCGCGCTCCGCACGTCGTCCGGCAGCGCGGGCGCGGGCGCGATCTCGATCAGCTTCTGGTGGCGGCGCTGCAGGCTGCAGTCGCGGTCGCCGAAGTGACGGACCGCGCCGCTGTCGTCGGCGGCGACCTGCACCTCCACGTGGCGTACGCCCGCCAGCAGTTGTTCGACGAAGACGCCGTCGGTGTCGAAGGCGGAGCCGGCCTCCGAGACCGCGCGGCGGTGGGCGTCTTCGATCTGATCGGCCGTCCGGACGACTCTCATCCCGCGGCCGCCGCCGCCCCCGATCGCCTTGATCAGCATCGAGGCGCCGGCCGGCAGCCCGTCGAAGAACGAGCGGGCCTGTTCCAGGGTCACCGCCTCGGAGACTCCCGGCACGACCGGCACGCCCTGGCGCTCCGCGAGCGCGCGAGCCCGCGCCTTGTCGCCGAACAGCTCCAGGGCTTCCGGCGGAGGGCCCACGAAGCGGATGCCGGCATCGACGCAGGAGCGGGCGAAGCCGGCGTTCTCGCTCAGGAAGCCGTAGCCGGGATGGATCGCGTCGCAGCCATGCTCGTCGGCGACGCGGAGCAGTTGCTCGCCGTCGAGGTAGGCGGCCGGGCCGGCGCCGGGAAGCGCCGCCGACTCGTCCGCTCTCGACGCGTGGAGCGACCGCGCGTCGTCCTCGGAGAACACGGCGACGGTCGGAATGCCGAGTTCCGCCGCGGCGCGGGCTGTGCGGACCGCGATCTCGCCGCGGTTGGCGATCAGGAGCTTCATCGCAACGTCATCTTCGGCTCGGAAGGGCCGCTATCCTACGTCGCCATGAAAGTCCTCCGCACGCCCGACGAGCGCTTCGCCAGCCTTCCCGACTTCGACTACGAGCCCCGCTACACCATCGTCCCCAGGGGCGACGGCGCGGGCGAGGGCCTCCGCATTCACCACGTGGAAGCGGGCCCGGCCGACGGTCCGCTGGTCCTGCTGATGCACGGCCAGCCGACCTGGAGCTTCCTCTACCGCCGGATGATCCCGGTGCTGGTGGAGCGGGGGATGCGCGTCATGGCGCCCGATCTGGTCGGCTACGGCCGGTCGGACAAGCCGACCGAGCGCGACGACTACACCTACCAGCGTCAGGTCGACTGGCTCGGCGCCTGGCTGCGCAGCAACGGCGTCGAGCACGCGACCCTGGTCGGCCAGGACTGGGGAGGATTGATCGGGCTGCGGCTGGTGGCGGACGATCCGGCGCGCTTCGACCGCGTGGTTGCCGCGAACACGGGCCTGCCCCTGCCGATGAATGTGCCGGAGGAGACGGTGGAGGAGATCGCGAAATTCCGGGCCGAGGCGCCGACGCCGACCATCATGGAGATGCAGCAGCAGATCTCGCGGATGGGAACCGATCCCGCGTTGAAGTTCGCGTACTGGCAAAAGTGGACCTGGGAGACCGAGGACATTCCGGTCGGGATGCTGCTCGCGGGCAGCGTCGACGGAGTGACCCTCACGCCCGAAGAGATCGCGGCCTACGACGCGCCCTTCCCCGACCCGTCCTACAAGGCGGGGATCCGGGCCATGCCCAGCCGGGTGCCGATGCTGCCGAACGACCCCTCCGTGCCGGCGCAGATGGAGGCCTGGAAGGTCTTTTCGCAGTGGACGAAGCCGTTCCTCTGCGCCTTCGCGGACAACGACCCGGTGACGGGCGGGGCGCGGCGACCGTTCGAGGAGCGTGTGCCGGGCGCGAAGGGGCAGTCTCACCAGACGATCGAGGGCGGCGGGCACTTCCTCCAGGAAGGCCGGGGGGCGGAACTGGCCACCATCGTCGCCGACTTCGTCGAACAGACGCCGGTCGAGGGATAGCTCGGGAGTGGCCATCAAGCGACGCACGGCGGTGCAAGGTGCGCAAGCGGGTGCCGCCCGGGTAGTGGCCAGGTTCCGCGTGGCGATCAAGCGACGCGCGCTGGTACTGGGTGCGCTGGTTCTGGTGGCGCTGACGGTGTCGACCGCCGCGGGGATCAGTGGCTACCTGCGTTTCGCTCCACGGCCTCCGGACACGACGGAAGCGAGGTTGCTCGTCGGTGGGGGCGGCGAGGTCGACCATTGCGACCTGCCGGTCCTCGACGGCTCGGGCCTGACCGCCGACGAGATACCGATCGCCTACACGCCCGGCTGCGAGGGCTACACGGAGTGGCCGGTTCCGGTGCTGGCGGCCTGCACCGAGCCGCTTCCGGCCGGAGCGCCAGACCTGCGCGGCCTGTGGCTGGACCCCGACAGCGGACACCTTGAACGCGTTGAGCAGTGCGGCGACCGGGTCGTCGTGACCGCCGCGGGTGTGATCCACGACATGCGGGCCGACGGCACTCTCCGCAATGGCGCCAACGACGTGAACCCGAGTTGCATGCGGATCCGCAACCGGACGCGCTACCGGGACGGCGTCCTCGAGATGGACGGCTACGGCATCCCCTGGATCCGGGTGGAACGGTGGATGGAGGGCGACGAGCTCCGCTGGACCCATCCCCAGGCCGGCAGCCACCGCATGGACCGCATCTGCCAGGTGCCCGCGGGCCGTGTGACGCGCCAGCCCCGGTGAGGTCGGCCGGGCGCCGGCCCGCAGCGACCTGGGCGGATCAGGCCTGAGCTACGATGCCGTCATGCTCGGCACGACGCTCGACGCCTCCGCATATCTCGATCGCCTGCGCGGAGAACTGGCGAGGATCGACACCGCGGCCTTGGAGCGTTGGGCCGACTTCGTGTTCGACATCTGGGGCCGAGGCGGCACGCTGTTCCTGGTCGGTAACGGCGGCTCCGCCGCGGCGGCGAGCCACCTGAGCGTCGACCTGGGCAAGGGCACCGTGGCGGCCGACCGGCTGCGGGACGAGTCGCACCGCCGGCTGCGGGTGGTCAGCCTGACGGACAACGTGCCCTGGATCACCGCGGTGGCGAACGACCTGGACTACGAGCAGGTTTTCGTCCAGCAGTTGATGAGCGCTGCCGTTTCAGGTGACGCGTTGATCGCCTTCAGCGGCTCGGGCAACAGTCCGAACGTTCTGGCCGCGGTGGATTGGGCCAATCGCCACGGACTCGGCACATTCGGCGTGACCGGATTCGACGGCGGTCGGCTGAAGGAGCTTCAGCAGGACGGCGTCCACGTCGATCTGGACGACATGGCCATGGTGGAGAGCCTGCACGTGAGCCTCTTTCACTGGGTCGTGGATGACGTCCACGCCCGCACCCAGCAGACCGGGCGCTACGCCTGAGGACGGCGCCGTGGACTCCTCGTCGGGGCGTCGGATCGACCTGCTGGGCCGGGGCGCGACCTGGGCTTACGACATCGCCGGCCCGGCCGGCGCGCCCACGCTGCTGCTGCTGCATGGCCTGGCGGCTACCGCGCTCCTGAACTGGTCGACGAGCTTCGCCTCGTTGGCGCGCGGCTTCCGGGTCGTCGCGCTCGATCACCGCGGCCACGGCCGGGGAATCCGGCGGATCGGCGCCTTCAGGCTGGAGGACTGTGCCGACGACGCGGCGGCACTGGCCGACCGGCTGGGCGTGGAGCGCGTCATCCCGGTCGGCTACTCGATGGGTGGCGCGGTGGCCCAGTTGTTCTGGCGGCGCCACCGCGATCGCACCGCCGGTCTGGTTCTCTGCGCGACGAGTTTCCGTTTCGGCGGACCTCGGACCAAGCGGGCCGCTTCGACGCTTGGGCCGCTGCTGTCGCTCGCGGCCCGCGTGGCGCCCCAGTCGGTGTGGGACAGCATGGGCGAGCGGATGCTCGAGAACGTCCAGGACCCCAACCGGCGTCTGGCGTTGAAGGAGGAGCTCGGACCGACGGAGCCGGCCTCGGTGATCGAGGCCGGCGCCGCGCTCGCGCACTTCGACTCCAGCGACTGGCTGGGCGGCGTCGACGTGCCGGCCGCGGTCGTGCTCACCCAGCGCGACGAGCACATTCCGGCTCAGTACCAGTCGGCGATGGCGGATGCGATTCCCGGCGCGGAGGTTCATCGGGTCGATGCCGATCACTATGCCTGCGTGGCGAGGCCGCACCTTTTCGTACCGGCCCTGTTCGAGGCCTGCCGATCGGTGGCGCTGCGTGGCGCGCCGGTGCGTGCGGTGTCGGCTGGGGCGCCCTAGCGGCGCGATCGCTTGCGACGGCGCTTTCGCCGCCGCCGTGGCCGGGTCACGTGCGCCGGCTGCGCCGCGGGCTGCCGGCTGAGGTTCACCATCCAGTCCCACGCGACGCGACTCCACGCCGTCACCTTGTCGACGGCGCGGTCGATCAGGTCATAGATGACGGGAACGACGAGCAGCGTGAGCAGGGTCGACGTGGCCATGCCGCCCATCGTCAGCACCGCGATCGCGGCCCGGGCCTCGGAACCGGAGGCGGTCGAGAAGGCGACCGGCAGCAGACCGCAGATCAGGGAGAAGGCCGTCATCAGGACCGGGCGGAGCCGCGCCGGCCCCGCTTCGAGAATGGCCTCCCGGCGTGACCGGCCGTCCTGGCGGAGCCGGTTGATGTAGTCGATCAGCAGGATCCCGTTCTTCATGACCAGCCCCATCAGCACGAGCAGGCCGATCCCGCTCATCATGTCGAGCGGCTTGCCGGCGAGCTTGAGGGCCAGAAAGGCGCCGATGAACGAGAGCGGCGCCGACATCATGATCGTGATCGGGTGGACCAGGGAGTTGAAGAGCGACGCCAGGACCATGTAGATCGCCGCGATCGCCAGCACGAAGGCGAAGAGCAGCGAGAGGCCCGTCTCCCGCATGACGACCGTCATGCCGCTGGGGACGAGCTGGTTCGGGGGGAGGAGACCGACCTGCCGGCCGTACTCTTCGACCCGGGCGGCCAGTTCCGACTGCGCGACGCCCTCGGCGGCGTTGGCGGCGATCGTGATCTCCCGGGAGCGGTTCTGGCGGCTGATCCGGACCGCGCCTTCGCCGAGGCGGATGTCGGCGACGTTGGTGATCGGAGTCAGTTGACCCGAGGCGGTGCGGATCTGGATGAGGTCCAGCTTGGCCGGCGTGTCGCGGTACTCGGGCAGCACCTGGACGCGGACGTCGTAGCGTTCGCCGCCCTCCTCGAAGGCGCCCAGCTTCTCGCCGGCTAGCAGGGTGCGGATCGTGCGGCCGATGACCGTTGCCGGCACCCCCAGGTCGGCCGCCCGGTCGCGGTCGACGTCGATCTCGATTTCGGGCTTACCGGTTTCCCAGCTCGTGCCGACGTCGACGAACGCCGGGTCGGACCTCATCAGGCCGACCAGCCGCTCCGAGTAGAACTCGAGGTCCTCCATCCGCGGCCCGCGCAGGCTGTAGGTGACGGCGCGCGCCCCCAACTGGTCGTCGCTGCCCGCGATCCAGTTGATCGGCGACACGGCGATTTCCTCGGCTTCCGGGACCCGCGCCAGCAACCGCTCGCGGACCCGGTCCATGATCGCGAGCTGCCCGAGGTCGCGCTCGCGCTTGTTCGTCAACTGGACGTAGATCGAGGCGCGGTGGGGCTCCTGCCGGCTGCCGCCGCCGATCGTCGCGAAGCGGTTTCGGACTTCCGGATCGGCCGCGAGGACTTCTTCGGCGCGGCGGGCCGCTTCCGCGGTGACGGCGAGCGGCGTACCGATCGGCATCTTCAGGTCCACGTTGAACTCGCTCCGGTCCTCCGTCACGAACAGGTCGAACGGGAGGGTGCGGGCAACCAGGAAGCCGCCCGCCATGGCCGTCACGGCGACGACGAGGGTGACCACGCGGTGGCCGAGGGCGCGGCGCAGAACCGCCTGGTAGAAGCGGTCGAGGGCGTCGAGGCCGATGCCCAGGGCTCGGCTTACCGGGTCCCTTCCCTGGCGAGCCGTCAGCACGCGGCTGCCGAGCATGGGCGTGAGGGTCAGGGCGAACACGCTCGAGACGCAGACGGCGATCGCCATCACCATGCCGAACTCGTAGAACCACTGGCCGACGGTGCCCGTCAGGAAGGCGATCGGCACGAAGACGGCGCACAGGGCGAGGGTGGTGGAGATGACCGCCAGCGTCACCTGACTGGCGCCTTCCTCCGCCGCTTCGCGGCGCCCCAGGCCCTGCTCGATCCGCCGGTAGATCACCTCCAGGACGACGATCGCGTCGTCGATCACGACGCCGATCGCCAGCGACAGCGCCATCAGGGTCATCACGTTCAGCGTGAAGTCGGCCAGGTAGAAGAACGTGAACGACGCGATCACGGAGGAGGGGATCGCGAGCGCCGAGATCAGGGTCGACCTCGGGTTGCGCAGGAACAGGAGAACGACGGCGACCACCAGCAGGCCGCCCCAGAGCATGTTCGAGAACACGGAGTAGATGGAGTCCTCGATGAACACCGCCATGTCGCGGGTGATCAGGATCTCCATGCCGGGGGGCAGGTTGGGCCGCAGGGCCTCGACTTCCTCCCGCACGGCTTCGGCGACGGCGACCGTGTTCGTCCCGCTTCGCCGCCGCACTTCCAGCGATACTCCTCGCTGCCCGTTGAAACGGGCCAGCGAGCGCTCCTCGGCCAGGCCGTCCTCGACCTTCGCGACGTCCCGGAGGTAGACGAGGCGGCCGCCGCGTTCGGCTGCGATCAGGGCGCCGAAGTCCTCGACCCGCTTGACCCGGCCCGACGTGGTCACGGTCCACTCGCGCTCGCGACCCTCGACGCGGCCGCCGGCCGTCTCGGCGTTCTCCAGCAGCAGGGTGGAGCGGACGTCGTCGATCGACAGGCCGTAGCCGGCGAGGCGGACGGGATCGAGCCAGATCCGGACTTCGCGCCTCCGCGAGCCGATGATCTCGATGCTGCCGACGCCGGGCAGGCGCTCGAGCCGGTCCTTGACCATGTTCTCCCCGATCTCCGACAGCTCGCGGACGGAGAGCGGGCCGCCCAGCATGACGGAGAGGATCGGCGTCGCGTCGGGATCGAGCTGGATGACCACCGGATCCTCGGCGTCGAGCGGCAGTTCGGCGCGAACCGGAGCGACCTTGTCGCGTACCTGCTGCGCCTTGACGTCCACGTCGTAGTCCGTCTCGAACTCGACGAAGATCTGGGAGACGCCTTCCGAGGAGACCGAGCTCAGGTCGCGGATGCCCTCGATCGTGTTGATCTGCTCTTCGAGGATGTCCGTGACCTCGGTCTCGACCGTTTCCGGCGATGCTCCTTCCAGGACCGTGGTGACGGTGACGAAGGGGACCTCGACATCGGGGTTCAGGTCGACGTTGAGGCGGTTCAGCGACACCACGCCGAGGACGACCAGGGCCAGGTTCAGCATCAAGGCGAAGACCGGCCGGCGGATCGAGAGGAGCGGCAGGTTCAGCATCGTGAGTTCAGGGCACGTTGGGGAGCGGCGCGCCGTCGGCCAGCCGTTCGATCAGAGGGCCCGTGATCACCGCGTCGCCGGGTTCGGCGCCGCTCCGGATCTCGATCCAGCGGGCGCCGGTCGCCCCGACCGTCACTTCGATCTGCCGCGCTCGCCCGGCCTGGGCGCTGAACACATAGGCGCGACCGTCTCGGTTGAGGACCGCGGCCCGTTCCACGATCACGGCGCCGCCGGGGGTCCGCGGCCTGATCTCGGCGCGGACGAAGGCTCCGGCCTTGGCCCCGGGCAGGTCGGCGGGAACCGGCGCCCGCACCCGGTAGGTGCGGCTCTCGGGGTCGATCTTGGCGTTCACCGACGCGATTCGCGATTCGAAGGGGGCGGCAGTGCCCTCGACGATGAGCAGGGCCGGGTCGCCGACCTGGACCGGCGCCGCCGCCGCCGCGGGTACGTCGAGCTCGGCGGCGAAGCCTGTCTGCTCCTGGATCGTGACGACGACCGAACCCGGGCCGACGATCGCCCCTTCGTGGAGCTCCCGTTCGACCACGTGGGCATGGTAGGGACTGATCACCGCGGTTCGCACGAGGTCCTGTTCGGCGCTCTCCACCGCGGCGAGTTCCTGCTCGACGCGGGCCCTCGCCACCGCCAGGTGAGTCAGTTGCTGGTCGAGTTGCTGCGTCGGGGCGACCTCCTGTTCGGCGAGCCGTCGGATCCGCTCCAGCTCCTGGCGAGCCTGCGCGGCCTCGGCCTGAGCCAGGGTCAGGCCGGCGCGCGCCCGCTTCAGGTTGGTCTCGAACGGCCCTCGATCGAGTTGCAGGACGGCCTCGCCCCTGGTCACCTGGTCGCCGACATCGAAGTAGACGGCGGAAAGCCGTCCGGAGACCTCGGGCCCGAGCTCGGTCAGGCGAGGGGCGACGACGGAGCCGGAGGCCGTCACGAGGGCGTCGACCTGGCCGCGGCGGACGCGGGTCGTCGGGGCCGGTTCGTTGCGGTGCGTCGAGGCGGCGCCCGGAGCTTCCGTCTGACCGGCCGCTTCGTCCGCGCCGGCGCCGCGGCAGCCCACACTCGTCAGACACAGGAGGAACAGGGCGCAGGCTGCGAGCGTCGCGCCGGGCTTTCCGTTCGTGCTGTCCATGGCAGTCGTACCCCGTCGGACTGGTACGCTGCCGGTTGCCGCTCTCCAGATCATACAAGCGCCGGAGGACTCACATGCGCCTCGCTTCTCCCGGAGTCACGACTCCCGGTTTCGTCGTCTCGCTGGCGGCGCTGGGCCTCGCCCTTGGCGTAGGGCCGCCCGTGGTCGCCGAGGATTTCGACCACGTCCATCTCACCGCGCCCGACATGCTGGAGGCGGCGACGTGGTACCAGGAACTCTTCGGCGGCCGGCTCGGCAAGAGTGGTCCCTTCGATGCCGTCTACTACGGCAACGACATCCTGAAGGTCAGGGAGGGTACGCCGACCAGTGGCAGCGGGGGCACGGCGGTCGACCACATCGGCTTTTCTGTGCCGGACGTCGAGGCTTCCCTGAAGCAGTGCGAAGCCGCGGGCGGCAAGGTCGTGGCGCCCGCGCGCCATGTTGAAGTGGCCGGCTTTACCTTCGGCTTCTGCGAGGACCCCTGGGGCACGCGGATCGAAGTGATCGACGACATGGACCACGGCGGGGCGCCGGGCCTCCATCATGTCCATGTCTTCTCGGGCGACGCGGCGGCGACCGTCGCCTGGTACGCGAAGCAGTTCGGCGGCGAGATCGTGCCCTTCAAGGGCCTTGCGCCGCTGCAGTCCATCCTCTACGACAACGGCGGCGACGAGACCTGGCTGATCGTCAACCAGGCGCCTGGCGAACTGACCGGCACCGACGGCACGGTGGTCGATCACATCGGCTGGCACACGACGGACTACGACCCGTGGCTCGAGAGGTTGCGCGCCAACGGCGTGAAGTTCGTCGAAGAGCCGCGGGTGCTGGACGACGGGCACCGGATCGCCTTCATCGAGGGGCCCGACGGCGCGAAGATCGAGGTGGTCGAGCTGCTGGAGGGAGGGTCGCATTGACGTGGGCCGGTAGCCGGCTCCTGAATGTGGGGCGACGGCTCGCCTGCTCGGCCGTGGTGTTGGCGGCAGCCGGACCGCTCGCGGCCCAGGACGCCGGAGCGGCCGTCGAAGCGGCCAGGTTCCACCACATCCACCTGAACGTCACCGACGTCGAGCGTTCGGTCGACTTCTACCGCGCCACCTTCGGCGCCCTGCCCATCGAGTTCCGCGGCGTGGCGGACGCCCTGTTCACGGAGCGCTCCTTCATCCTCCTGAACCAAGTCGAGGAGCCGCCGGACGGCAGTCAGCGGAGCGGCATCTGGCACTTCGGCTGGGGCGGCGTCGACCTGCCCAGTCAGTACCGCTGGCTGGTGTCCCGCGGCGTCGACATCCACACGCCGATCTACCGCCTGGGCCGGGGGCATGTGATCTACGTGAACGGACCGGACCGCGAGATGATCGAGGTGAACACGATGGGTCACCACCGCTTCGCCCACGTGCACCTGTTCGCGGCGGACGTGAACGAGACGGCGGCGTGGTACGAGCGCCACTTCGGACTGCCCGCGCGGCGCACTGCCGAGGGCAACCCGCGGCCGGTGGGCGAGGGCGCCGAGTTCGCGACCTGGGAGGAGTTCCACCGCGAGCACCGCGCCTGGGCGAACGCCTTCCGCGCCGACAACGTGAACTTCATCGTCTACAGCCTGCCGGACTACGAGCCGGTGGCGCCGTGGTGGCCCGAGGAGGCTCCGCCGCTCCTGGAGACGGAGCCCCAGCGGGGCCGGGCGATCGACCACTTCGCCTTGTCCTACCGCGACATCGAGCCGGTGTTCGAGCGGCTGAAGGCCTCGGGCGTCGAGATCGTCGAGCCGATCACCTACCGGCCGGAACTCGACATGCGGAGCTTCTTCGTCATGGGGCCGGACAAGGTGGCGGTGGAGGTGGTCGAGGCGAAGCCGATCCCCGAGGGCGTGTGGGACTGAGTGAGTGGCCAGCAAGCTGCTAGAGTCCGGTTGCCGACGCGGAACAACTGGTTGGATGCTGGAGGCGCGCATGAACCGCTCGATCGCTGCACTTCTCGTTCTTGGCACGCTCGGACTGACCTCCGTGGCGGTGGCCGCCGACAGCGGGGAAGCCGTCACTTTCCACGAGGACGTGCTGGCCATCTTCCAGGAGAACTGCCAGACCTGCCACCGCCCGGGCGGCGACAACGTGGCCGGCATGGTGGCGCCGATGTCGCTGATGACCTACGAAGAGGTCCGGCCGTGGGCGCGTTCCATCGCCCGCCTCGTGCAGAGCCGCGAGATGCCGCCCTGGGACGCGACGGATCACACCGCCGGCGTCTTCCTGAACGAGCGGACCCTGACCCAGGCGGAGATCGACACGGTCATGGCCTGGGCCAAGCGCGGCGCACCCAAGGGCGATCCCTCGAAGGGTCCGGCGCCGCGTGAGTGGGAGGACACGGGCGGCTTCCTGATCGGCAAGCCGGACCTCATCGTCTACATGGAGGAGCCGTACTACGTGGGCGACGACGTGGAGGACGAGCAGCCGAACTTCTTCATCACGCTGACCGAAGAGATGCTCCCCGAGCCGCGCTGGCTGCAAGCGATCGAGTACCAGCCGGACGCCGAGTTCGTGCATCACATCACCGGCCGGGCGTTGATCCCGAACGAGGACGGCGAGGTCGACGTGCTCTCCGAGAACACCTTCTCGCTGGGTTCGATTGCCGCGGGTGAGGACCCGACGATCTACCCGCCGGGCTTCGGCAACCTGCTGCGGGCCGGCATGGTCGTGCGCCTCAACGTCCACTACCACAAGGAACCCGGTCCGGGCAGCGGTGGCTACGACCGCTCGGCGGTCGCCTTCAGGTTCCACCCGGTCGGCGCCGAGGTCAGGCACAAGGTGACCTGGAACACGATCGGCGCCGGCGCCTTCGAGATCCCGCCGGGCCACGGAAGCTGGCGCGTCGGCTCGTCCCGGATCTTCGAGAAGGACACGGTGCTGCTGTCGCTGCACCCGCACATGCACTTCCGCGGCCAGAGCATGAAGTACACGGCCTACTACCCGGACGGCGGCACCGAGGTGCTGCTCGACGTGCCCGAGTACGACTACAGCTGGCAGACGAACTACATCTATCGGGAGCCCAAGGTGCTGCCGGCGGGTACCCGGGTCGAGATCGAGGCCGTCTACGACAACTCGGAAACCAAGCTCGACGAGTACCCGTTCCTGGACATCGGCCGCGCGGTCGACTGGGGCGCCCAGAGTACGGACGAGATGATGGCGCCGTTCCTGGCCTGGACCTACGTCGAGCCGGAAGACGCGGCGGCCATACGCGCGGCCGTTTCCGCCGGATCGACCGGCGGCGGCGAGTAACGGCGGCGAGTACACCCGTCTGCTGAGGGCAGGGTGGCAGGGGCCCAAGGGACGTTCGCGAGGCGCCTGTGCAGTTCCTGCTGCGACTCTTGATCAGCGTGGCGTTCTGCGAAGCCGCCGCAGCTCAGGATGGCCCACAGCCGGGAATTCACGAGACGGTCGCCGCCTATCTGGAACAGAGCGCCTTCGAGGTGGCCCTGAGTGCTGAGGGAGGGCTCGAAGGACCTGCGGCGGAGTGGTTTCGGGCCGAGGCGGCCGAAGCCCAGTTCGTGTTCATCGGCGAAGAGCATGATGTCCGGGAGGTTCCGATTCTGGTGGGTGCTCTCTGGCGGGAACTCGTTCCCTTGGGCTACGAGCACGTAGCGATCGAAGCTGGTCCCTGGCTGGGCGACAGGCTCGACAAGTTCACCAGGTTTGCCGATCAACAGGCCCTTGCTCACTTCCAGGGGGCAACCCTGCCCCGTCTGCCGAACAACAGCGTGCCGCCGATCTCGGAGGAGGACGTTGCCTTCTACGAGGAACTTGGCAGCGTCAGCGGTCCACACCGCAAGTCTGCAGCTCCCTTGATCTGGTGACTGGATGCCGAGTATCGAGCCGCCCCGTTGCTGAAGAGGCTGGCGGAGCTGTCGCCGCGGCCCGCCAGGCGACGGGCGGTCCAGTCCTTGCTGGAGCAGGTAGGGGCTGCGGAGAGAAACGGCGACTACAACACTCGTGCCTTCCGGGATGCCATCGAGCAAGTCACAGAACAGACGCGAGCCAGGCCGGGGACCGAGCTGCGCTACATACTCGATGCGCTGCGTTGGCGAGTCGCCGCGCCCGGGGAACACACGAGCGACGACCTCAAGAAGGAACTCCTCTTGCGCCAGTACAAGGTTGCGAAGGAAAAGGGCGACTCGAAGCCGCGCGTGATGTTCCGGCTCGGCGCTTACCATGCCGCCCGCGGACTGATGCACGACTTCGGCACTTCCACACTCGCGAACTTCGTCGGGGAACTGGCGATCGCCGAGCGAACAGGGATGCTGAACCTCGCGATCATCAACTGCCGGGATACTTCTCCCGGGGACTTTCCCAGGCCTTGCACCTGGGAGCAACAGAGAGCGCTACGACCGTTTCGCTCCGCGGCCGTAGCGGACTGGACACTGTTCGACCTTCGAGGTCTGCGCGCGCCGCTCAGGCAAGCGCGACTGAACGCACTGCAGTCCTATCCGGACGGGTGGGAGTATTGGGATCTCGTCATGTCGTTTGACGCCGTGATCCTTCTGGACCGTTCCGAGCCGAGCCGGCTTCCGGTCGAATAGGGGGCAGGAACACCGGCCATACCACCGTCGTCTTCACGACCGGCGTGCATCCACACCGAACGAGCGCGTTTTCCGCCGGAGGTACTGGGCGGCAATGACCACGGATGTCACCGAGAAGATGAAGAGCCCACTGCAAAGAGAGATCATCACCAGGTCCCACGCAGGTCGGTTGTTGATCAACAAAGTGAAGTCGAGCGTGTGTAGCCCATTGAAGATCCAGCGCTCCAGCCGGCGCCTGGCGGTGAGGCGTTCGAGAATCTGCCCGGTGGACAGGTCGATATGAAACCAGGTGGCCTCTGGATCGTCGAACTCAACTCTTAGCGCCGGCAGTGGGCGATGACGGTTGTGATGGGAGTAGTAGTAGAGATCGTAACTGTCCAACTGTCGGCGATCCCGGATGCTGCTGCCGGGAATCAGGTTGCCGATGCGGCCATGGATCCTCCGCTCCAGGGATTCCGTCTCGCCTGGAACGAGCAGGTGCTGGACTTCCCGACCGGAGCCGTGCAGGGATACATGGGACCTGCCGCCAATCCAGTGCCATGCGATCTCCTTGACGGGAAAACCCGCGTCCTTCCTGATCAAGTCTCGAATGTCCTCGGCGCGGGAGTAGGCGGGAGCTGTCCACGAAACGCCATCCTGTTGCTGGTAACGCTGTCTCTGCTCGGAAAAACTGCTCCTGGACTCGAATACGTCCCAGGGCCCCACCGACAGCAGGCCGCTAAGCAGGAAGGTCGACAGGAACACCAAGGCGAGCAAACCCAGAAGATGGTGGTACCTGGTCATGCCCCGATAGGGCGACCAGGAGCCGTTCCGGTATCTACGTCTCGGCCGCAGCCGCGTGAAGCCGATGATCGCGCCGGTGATCACCGAGACCAGGCCCACCAGGGAAAGGACGACAATGACCTGCTCCCAAAGAGCACGGTGCTCGCGCAGTTGCACCGGGTAGATCCAGTGCAGATTCGAGCCCAGCCAGTTCCAGATGCGCTCCCTGCGGTGGGTGTCACGTACAACCTGACCCGTCAACGATGAGACATACAACTGAGTGCCCATGCCGTCCTCGATGGACACCCGGTGCAGCGGCCGGTAGGGATGCAGACCATCGGACACGGACCACTGATCGATGTGCAGCTGCTCGAGATGCCTGCCCGTCACTGCCTCGTTGGAATGTTGTGCCCTATGGAAGTCGACCGCGGCCACCACGGCTGCCTCCGCGGGCAACTGACCGATGCTTGTGCCGGTATCGGCGTACATGCCCCTCCATGACGCGCCTTCCACCTTCAGCAGATAGACGGGCCGTCCCGCACTGCTGGTGAGCAATAGCTGCTCGATCACGTCGTCGGGACCGGCGAGACCCAGCGGCTCTTCAGGAGCGACGTTGACGCCATCAGCGGCGAGCGGCTCCAGCCCGGCGTAGTGCTCGTCCCTGGTCAGCTCGGGGAAACCCACGTACATCATCACCACGCCGGTGATGCACCACATGGCCAGGAAGACGCACATGCCGATGCCCAGCCACCGATGGCTGAAGTAGAGCAGCCTCCCAGGTCTCATTGGGGGCCTCAACCCGAACGGCTTCAAGAGTCGGTTCAGTGCGTCCGCCAGGACCCTTGACTAGAAGAAGTCGTAGTCCAACGTCAGGCTGACCGTGCGGGGCTTGCCGACAAGCCAGGTGTTGGGCCAATAGTACGCGGAAACGGCGTAAAGCTCGTCGAGCACATTGTCGACGCGCACGGCGACGGAGAGATCCTCGTTGAAGCGCCAGCGTGCGGAGGCGTCAACGACCGTGTACGAGGGGATCGGGTTGTCAGGATGTGCGCGCTCGCCGACATAGCGGGCATCGGCCGAGAACTGCAACTCTCCGAGAGGAGTCCAGACGAGACCCAAGTTGAAGGTCTCTTCAGGCACCTCTCTTGGTGTGTCGCCAGTGTCCGTTTCCGCATCCAGAAGGACCCCGGTGGCGGTCAACGTCAAGGCATCGGCCAGCGCGGCCGTGAGGCTGAATTCAACACCTTGGGAAGTCTGTTCCGGAATGACGATCACGTCTTCCGGGTTGAGGGAATCCGGATCATCTTCGATCAGGTTGTTCTTGACAATGTCGAACAGGGCCGCGCTCCAGGAGAAACGCCGGTCCAGGAGTTGTTGCTTGATGCCGACTTCCACCTGTTCACTCGTGATGAAATCCACTTCCCGATTCCTGGCCGTGGTCTGCACGATGCTGTTGCTCGGGTGGGTCGCTCCCGTAGTGTACTGACCGTAGAGCACGGTATCGTCTCGCAGGTCAAGGGTCAGTCCCGCCCGGCCCGTCAGGGCGTCCACGCTTTGGTCGAAGATCGGCGGATTGCTCACATCTTCGTAATCCGTCTCGACATCCTCGTGGCGCAAACCCAGGACGAGCGTCAGCGATCCGGTGAGGTCAATCTGGCTCTCGGCGAACACGGCGAGTTGGGCGACGTCGGAGATGATCTCCGTTCTGTGCTCAGCGTCGGTGATGTCGGTGAACAGGCCGGGCTCGAAGTTGAAGGCGTTGACGACGTCGAAGTCGTTGTTCCAGTCGACGCCATTGGGGTTCGCGCCGCCGAAGTTGGTTGCCCGCGCGAAGGTGAGGTCGTTGATCTCGAAACCTGCCGAGGTCTTGACCCGGCGGTTGTCATTCCCGGTATCGAGCACGAAGTTGGTGCGGAATCCGTCGTGCTCGATGTCATGGCCGATGACCAGAGGTGAGGACCGGTTCACCGTGGCGGAGGGCCGGTCGTACTGGAAGTAGTCGAGCGTCTTCCAGAAACGATCGCTGGTGAGCCGGTACAGCTCCGACTGCATGGACAGGCGTCCACTGATGTTCCAGTCGGCTCTGATGCGGGCAACGCCATCCTGGTAGCGAATGCTCCCGTCCGTGACATCGAAGTTGGTCTCGATCAACTCGGTTGGGAAGGCCCCGTCGACGAGTGGTGTCCCGAAGTACCGCATGGGCTCCTGGTCGCCGCGATCGTATCGACCTGTCAGCGAGAAGTCGTCGGTGACCTGCCACAGGAGCGAGGCGGAGATCATCTCGGTCTTGCTGTCACCCCGGTCCACCCAGTTGTCGGACTGGTTGTTGCTGTAGTCGAGCCGGTAGGCGACGTTGTCGGCGAGGCCGCCGGTCAGGCCGAGTCCGAGAAAACGGGTGTCGTTCTCGCCGACGGAGACACGCAGGTCGCCGTCGGTTGCCTGCTGTGGTCGCTTGGGGATGACGTTGTACGCGCCACCGATGCCGCCTTCACCGTACAGCACGGAGGAAGGGCCCTTCAGTACCTCGATACGTTCGATGCCCCAGGTGTCGAACGGAAAGGTGAGCGTGTTGAATGCGTTGTAGTAGTTCGTGCCGTCGAACATCTTGGTCACAGTCCCCTGGCCACGAAAGCCTCTGGCGGCCATGTTCTGGCTGCCATTGCCCGGGTGTCCATCGTTGGTGAAGCCGGCGGAGCGGGTAACGGCCTCCATCACGTTCGTATCCAGGCGCTCACGAATCGTATCGCCGTCGATGATGTCGACTGTCGCCGGTGTTTCCATGACGGTGAGTTCCAGCCGACTGCCCGTCTCGCTGACGGTGCTGACTGGCGTGCCGTAGACGGTGATCCGATCGGTCACCGTGGTTTCGTCTTCGGCCCCACCGTCGGTGGTGGCATCGACCGCGGCGACTTCGTCGCTCTCGCTGGCTGGCTGGCGGGCCGTGGTGTTCTCCTCGGCACCCAGTCCTGCTGTTGTGGCTAGAGTGGCGAGCAGGAGCGCCGGGAGTAGATCGAACAGGTTGAGTGGGTTTGCCTTGTGTGGCATTGGTCTTTCTCCTGTGGGGCAAAAGGTGGTGGGGTCGTCGGCAAGGCCGACGCTTGAGTCATTGCTGGAGCGATCGAGCTGCCACGGGGAGTTCGGGGCCTGGTTCATCCGACCCGCCAGGCCGTCGCGCCACCGTGAGCGTCGAGCGCGGCCAGCGCGCGTCCATCTGGTCGCCAGTACACGGCGCCGATAACGTCCGCGACAGTCGCGATTCCGACCGGATCGCCTTGTCCGTTGCGGCCAAGTGACCACACGACGACCGCGCCATCCCGAGCTCCGGAGGCGAGGCGCCTCCCCCCGGGAGCGAAGGCGAGCGTTGTAACGGCCGCTAGATGAAGTTCCAGAACGCCGGGCCGCGTGCCTTCGGGGCCGTTTCCCTGGAAGCTCCAGACCGTGATCGAGTCGCCTCCGCCGGTGGCCAGGAGCGTGCCGGTGTCATTGAATGCCAGGGCCGACGGTTTGCCGGGATAGCCCGACATCATCGAGTCCTGCTCGGTGGAGCGACGCCAGAAGTGCACGGAGTTGTCCTGGCTACCGCAGGCGACGACGTCCCCGTCCGGGCTCAGCACCATCGACACCAGAGAGCCCTTCCACTCCAGTTTCTGGCGAATCGTTCCGGTGGGCGCGTCGAAGAACGTCACCTGCCCGTAACAGGCCGTCGCCAGCTCCTCTGCGCTGGGCCAGGCGACCGCGCTGACGGTGCTGGGATGGGTGTGGAATCGCCTGGTTTCCGTTCCATCGGCGCCGTACGCGCGAACGTCCCGGGAGCAGGAGGCCGCCAGGAACCGGCCGTCCGGCGACCATGCCACGTTCTCCACCCAACCGCTCCCGACGTCGATAACGTGGTCGACCCGACCTTCGGCGGCATTCCAGACCAGGACTCGGCCGTCCTGGCCGGCCGTGGCGAGTGCGGGTCGGTTCGGGTGCATCGCTACCGCGAGCACTCCACCTTCATGGGCTCCGCGCTGCGCCCAGATGGCGGCGCCGGACCTGCCGTCGAACGCATAGACGCCACCCGCGGCGTCTCCGACCACCAGCGCCTCACCGCGTGGCGTCCAACCACCGGCGATGGCGTAGTCACCGACCTCTGCGGACCAGCCCGGGCGAAGGGCGCCCCTCGGGCCGCCTTCATTCAGATCAGGCATGCCTCGAATCCCAGCCGTATCGAGCGCTCGTCGAGATTGCGGCCGATGAAGATGAGCTGGTTGCGGCGGGGCGTGTCCCCCCATGGACGATCCGGCTGTCCGTCGAAGAGCATGTGGACCCCCTGGAAGACGAAGCGACGCGACTCACCCGCGAGGCTGATGAAACCCTTCATTCGAAAAATGTCCACGCCGCGTTCACGGAGCAGTTCGCCAAGCCACGCGTTGAGCCTGCCGGGGTCGACGTCGCCGTCCGTCTCGATGGCGAGCGAGCCTACTTCGTCGTCGTGCTCATGCTGTGCGACCCAGGTTCGCTCGACCTCGGCGGGAATCGCTCCGTTGATGTGCGGGGCGCCGTTCGTCAGCTGCAGATCGAACTCCTCCGCGGTGTGCTGGGCGTAGAGGCCGACCTTCGCCTGCGTATCGACCTCCAGGAAGAACGACTTGCGTCCCGGGGAGTCAAGCAGGAGGTTCAGGTGCTTTCCGACGGAAACCTCGTCCCCCGGACGAACGGGAGCCGCGGGTTCGGCGTACCGACGCACACACCACTCCGCGCCTTCGCGAAGTGCGGAGTCATCCGTGCCCTGGTCCGGTACGACGACGAGAGACATCGCCGGATCAGGTCCCTCGGCCAGGCTGAGTTCGTAGCGGCCGGTGTCGAGCGAGTAGACGCCGGTCCACTCGAACGGATACTCCGGCTCGAGGAAGGTCGGACGACGCTCGAGCGCCTGGTCCAGGTCGAAGGCGGCGAGGTTGAGTACCGTCTCGACCGAGACCTCCGCCATTTCGCTGCGGATGACGCGCGCCATTCGGTTCATTTCCCGGAGCCGAGCCTCGATCCCGTCGAGCGCGTCGTCGTCGACGAGGTCCGTCTTGTTGAGAACGAGGACGTCCGCGAACGCAACCTGCTCCGTGCTCTCGTCGCTTCGGCCGAGTTGCTGCTCGATGTGGGCTGCGTCGACGAGCGTGACGATCCCGTCCAGCGCGAACTCCGCGCGAATCTCGTCGTCCATGAAGAAGGTCTGGGCGACGGGACCGGGATCCGCGAGCCCCGTGGTCTCCACCAGCACGTAGTCGAACTTGTCCCTGCGCTTCATGAGGTTGCCGAGCACGCGAATGAGGTCTCCGCGCACGGTGCAGCAGATGCAGCCGTTCGACATCTCGAAGATCTCCTCGTCAGCGTTGATGACGAGCGCCTGGTCGATGCCGACCTCCCCGAATTCGTTTTCGATCACGGCGATGCGTTTGCCGTGTTCCTCCCTCAGGATCCGGTTCAGCAGGGTCGTCTTGCCGGAGCCGAGGAAGCCGGTGAGGATCGTGACAGGGATCTTTCGGGGTGCGCTCATCTGGCTAGTCCTCCTGGATTGGCGGCGCGAGCACCTTTGGGTAGCGCGCCGAAGTTCTGATCAACACTCGCTCTGTTCTCCTTCCAGACGGCGAGACCGGCCTGGATCAGCCAAGGCTTCGACAGCCCTTCCGCCGTCGACCCATCGAAGAGCACCCGCCGGTCTCGCAGCAGGATGACGCGCGTTGCCTGGGATGGCAGTGAGTGAAGGCAGTGGGTTGCCCAGACGCACGTGGTGCCCGTTCGGCGAACAGCCTCTGCAACGAGTGCGCGCAGCTCAAGGGCCGCGACGGGATCGAGCCCGGCGGTGGGCTCGTCGAGGAGCAGCAGTTCAGGCTCGAGCACCAGGAGACCGGCGAGCGCAACGCGGCGCTGCTCCCCGAAGCTGAGATGATGACACGGACGCTGCAGCAGGTGGTCTATGCGCAAGGCCTTCGCCACCTCGCGGGATCGACATCGCGCTTCGCCTGGCGGGGCACCACGGCGAAGCAGGCCCCAGGCGATGTCCTCGGCAACCGTGCTCGCGATGAAGTGGTGTTCCGGGTTCTGGCCGAGAAGGGCCACGCGTCCGTGGAGCCGGTCGCGGAGCGTCGTATCGGGCGACACGTGGCTTCCCAGGCGCGTCATGGTCCCCTGCGCGGGTCCGTCGAGCCCCGCGAGCAGGCGCAACAGGCTCGACTTCCCGGCTCCACTTGGCCCAAGCACGAGCAGCCACTCCGCTCTTGCGAGGCGAAGTTCGAGCTGCTGGAGCACGAGGTGCCCACCGCGTTCGACGTCGATGGCATCGAGGTGGACGCCGTCATGAGCCCGGGCGTCTTCGCTGGAGGCACTACGCAGCAGTGCGTTCTCCTCGGAGCGTTCGAGGCGCGTGAAGGCGTGCAGGGCGCCTTCGCCGAGCAGCGGTCCCCAGGCGGCGAGAGGTAAACGCGGTGACCCCAGGCGGACACGGGCCGCGTCACGCCGCTGGACCCACTCACGCTGTGCGAGAACACCGTGCATGAGCGCGTGGTCGAGGCTGGCGACGACGCCTTCGGGAATCCGAAGCCGAAGCAGGAGTTGTCGAAGCGACGCCCAGTCGACCTGGGTGCCGAGCCAGAGGATCCAGATGGCGCCGCACAGGATCCTGGCGCCGGTCTGGAGGAGGACGTCCGTCTCGGCATCCAGGGCGACTCCGCCGAGCAGTGTGAGCGCCACGGCGGCCAGGGTCCACGCGAGGGCAGGCTTGATCCTGCGGCGTCCATGGGCATGTGCGAACAGCAGAAGCACCGCGCCGATCCCGGAGCCGGTCAGGGAGAGGGCGGCACTGTGCGCGCCCGCGTTGACGATCAGCACGCTGCCGGTCAGAGCGACACCCAAGGGCGCAACCCATGGAGGTTGAGCGCGGTTGAAGAACAGGGAATGCTCAGCGTGGAAGTGCATCTCGCCGCCTTCCGGGAAGCCGTCCCCGGGTACGCCTCGCCACGACCTCCAGCCCGGGCGCGGACAGGGTGCGAGAGCCGCCTCTCAGCGAGTGCGGCAGGAGGTCCGGCCGACGTGCGGCCAACAGCCGCACGATGCCGACGGAGGCGACGGCCTCAAGAACCGCCAGGGGGAGCTGGACCGGGGCCAAACCGATGAGCACCGCGCCGAAGGTCGTCGCAGGCGCCGTCACATCGGACAAGGCCGCGGCGAGCACCGCGGCGTCAGCCACGTACACGCTCAGGCCACCGGCACCACACGCGAGCGCAAGGCGGAGAGCCCCGTCTACACCGAGGCGCCGGAGCAGAGCCCAAAGCCCCACGGTCGTCAGAGGCCCCAGCAGTCCGAGCGTCAGGACGTTGGCCCCCAGCGTCGTGAGCCCGCCGTGAGCGAAGAAGACCGCCTGCAGCAGGAGCACGAAGAACGTGGGCCACACGATGCGGGGAACGCCGACGATCAGGGCGAGCACTGGCGTAAGGCAGAGGTGGCCGGTTACGCCTGCGACGGGGACCGGTAGCGGCAGCAGAGTGCCTGCGAAGAGCAGGCTCGTGGCGCCCGCCATGATGACCGTCGAGGACGCCTTCTTGCGTCGCGTTCGTTGCTCGTCATGAAGGCTCCAGGCCACGGCGGGTGCGGCCAGGGCACTCCAGCCGACAGCATGGCTCAGCGGTAGCACACCTTCCGCCAGGTGCATCAGCGCCCTCCCCGCCGTGGACGACCGTCATGCCGCATCGCCGCACGTCTCGCAGGTTCCGAGCAAGACCACTTCGTGTCCCGTCAGCTGAAACCCGTCGGGAACAAGGGACTCGAGGCCGTCAACGCAGCCGTAAAGGTCGAACGCGTGGTCGCAGGTCGAGCAAAGAAAGTAGTGGTGATGCTCGCGATCCTTGGGCTCGTACCGAACGCCGCCACCCAACAGATCGACCGACTCCAGCAAGCCTTCCTCAACACCCCGTTGGAGGGCGCGGTAGACCGTGGCGAGACCGACACCCGTTCCGCTCAGGCGGCTCCACAGTTCCCTGGCGGACAGGGGGCCGGCTGCCTCGGCAAGGGCTCGCAGGACGGTCAGTTGCTGCTTGGCTCTCTCCATGAGAGAGATGATATTCGATTCTCAGTTATCTGCAAGTCCTCTCCGGCGCGAGCCGTGCCGCGCTTCAGGGACGGTAGAGCCTGCCGCCGACTTCGAGTTCCCAGTCCAGCATGCGGTCGCCGTCGAAGATGTACCGGCCCTGGGGTGTCAGGCCGCCCAGGGAGTGGGGCAGCCACAGCCGGTCGTCTTCCCACATCTCGTCGTAGGGAATGGAGTCCAGGTCCGTCCACATGGGCGTGGCTTCTTCGGTCTCGCGGAGTTCACCGCGGTACCCGGAGGCCGTGAACGCGTAGACGTGGATGGAGTAGCCGTCGACGAACTGGAACAGGTTCTCGCCCCGGTACTCGAGGTCGAGCGGCGTGATGCCGACCTCTTCCTCGACTTCGCGGACCGCGCAGACGATCGGTTCTTCGCCCGGTTCGAGGCGGCCGCCGGGGCCGTTGACCTTGCCCGCGCCCAGACCCCGCTTCTTGCGGATCAGGAGGACGCGTTCGGCATCGAGGACGAAGGTCAGCGTGGCTTTATCGACGGCGCGCCACGATCGCCAATCGATGTCGGCGACTCTCGTCTTGCCCGCGGCCTCGCGCACCGCCGGCATCGTAGCGGAGGAGCGGGCTACACTGCGTCGCCTATGAAGTTCGGACTCAGGTACTGCAACACGGGCCGCTTCGTCGATCCGGGTCTGGCTGTGGAGCTGGCGCAGGCGGCCGATGAGGCGGGCTTCGAGTCGATCTGGACGGTCGAACACACCGTGGTTCCCGGAGGGTACGAATCGGCCTATCCCTACTCGCCGGACGGCAAGATGGCCGGAGGCCGCGACGATTTCGACCTGCCCGATCCGCTGATCTGGATGGCGTTCGTCGCCTCGCGGACGCGGCGGATCCGCTTCGGCACCGGGATCCTGATCGTGCCCCAGCACAATCCGGTAGTGGCGGCCAAGCAGGTAGCGACCCTCGATCATCTGACCGGAGGGCGGCTCCTGCTGGGGATCGGCGTCGGCTGGCTGAAGGAGGAGTTCGACGCGATCGGCGCGCCCTTCGACGACCGGGGGCGCCGGACCGATGAGTACATCGAGGCGATGCGCGAACTCTGGGGCGCCGAACGTCCGACCTACCACGGCGAGTACGTTCACTTCGACGCCGCGTACTGCCGCCCGCAGCCGGTCAGGGGCAGCGTGCCGATCATCGTCGGCGGCCACTCGAAGGCCGCCGCGCGGCGGGCCGGCAGGTTGGGCGACGGTTTCTTCCCCGCACGAGGCGCTTCCGCCGAACTGATCCAACTGGCGCGCGACGTGGCCGCCGAACACGGTCGGGATCCGGCCGCGCTGGAGATGACGACCGGCATCGGCGAGGACCTGTCCAGTCTGAGTTCGCTCGCCGAACTCGGCGTCGCGCGCGTTCTCGTACCGGTGGCGCCGATGCCAGGTATGGGCCTGCACCTCGGGCGGCCGGAGAACGCGCAGACCGTGATGGAGCAACTCCGTGAAGCCGCACCGTAGATTCTCTACGCCAGCGACCGTCGTTCTCGCGGCGTTCCTCCTTGCGGGATGTGCCGGCTCCGGCGGGGAGCCGCCCTGGCACTCGGTCCACCTGACCTGGCAGGGCGACACCTCGACGACGATGACCGTCAACCTGGTCGTCGAGGCGGAGAACTCGAGACAGAGACTGCCAGGATCGGCAAGCGTCGAGTGGCGCCCTGCGGGGGAGGACGGACCGGCGTCGTCGGTCGCCGGCGACGCGGTCGAGATCGCCGGCGTTCCGGGTGTCCGCGTGTTCCGCGTCGAGTTGCGCGGCCTGGAGCCGGGCGGGAGCTACCACTTCGAGACCCTGCTCGACGGACGCTCGGTGGGCGAGACACGGAGCTTCCGCACGGTACCGCGCGAGGGCCCGGTCCGCCTGGCGACCGGCGGCGATGTCGGCACCGAGCCGCTTTCGCTCGCCTTGCTGTCCCAGGCCGCGCGGCAGTCGCCGCACCTGCTGGCGATCGGCGGCGACCTCGCCTACGCCAACGGGTTGACCGCCAGGTGGCCTCGGTGGCGAGTCTGGCTCGAACATGTCACCGAGGGCCTGGTTACCCCCGACGGCTTTACCGTGCCCCTGGTGCTTTCGATCGGCAATCACGAAGTGAACGTCGGCCGGGAGGGCGGCGTTCCCGCGTCGGCGCCGCCCGAGCGGAAAGCGCCCTTCTTCTACGGGCTCTTCGCCCAGAACCAGGACGGGTCAGGGTCCCGGGAGGACGGCGAGGCCACCTACTTCCGGCGGAGTCTGGGTTCCGCGGGCGCCTTGTACGTGCTGGACAGCGGGCACATCGTGTCCCACCAGGACCAGACGGCGTGGCTCGCGGCGCACATGGCGGCCGACGCCGACCTGCCGAACCGCCTCGCGCTCTACCACGTGCCCCTCTATCCGGCTCACCGGTCGTACGAAGACTCGGCCGAGGGTCGTGACGCGTGGGAGCAGGTCTTCGATCAGGGCCGGCTGACGGCGGCGTTCGAGAACCACGACCACGTCTTCAAGCGCAGCCATCCGATCCGGCTCGGCGAGGTCGTCGGGCCGGGCGAGGGCGTGCTCTACCTCGGCGACGGCTGCATGGGCATGGACGCGCGGACCGTCGACCCCGAGGAACGCTGGTACATCGAACGCTCGGCGAGCGAGCCCCACTTCTGGATGGTCGACTTGTCCGACGAGGGCGCGATCTTTCGCGCGTACGACGAAGAGGGCCGGTTGCTCGACCTCGTGACGTCGGGCGGCGTCGAGACGCCGCCCGACGCGGGGAGCGTCGAGCTGGAGCTCGACCGGGTCATCGAGGAATCCGCCGACGCGGCTCTGCTTCCCAGCCCTGCTTTACCGTCCCTTACCCAGGTAGCGGTCGCACCAGTTCAGCATTTCGGCCACGACATGTAGCACCGACTCCCGTGCCGCGTAGCCGTGGGACTCGTGGGGCATCGTGACGTAGCGCACCGTGGCGCCGTGGCCCTTCAGGGCCTGGTAGAAGCGCTCGGACTGGATCGGGAAGGTGCCGGAGTTGTTGTCGATCTCGCCGTGGGTGAGCAGGATCGGTTCGTTCACCTTCTCGGCGTGGAAGAACGGCGACATCGCGGCGTAGATGTGCTGCGCTTCCCAGAAGGTGCGGCGTTCGTTCTGGAAGCCGAACGGGGTGAGTGACCGGTTGTAGGCGCCGCTGCGGGCGATGCCGGCCGCGAACAGGTCGGAGTGGGCGAGCAGGTTCGCCGTCATGAAGGCGCCGTAGCTGTGGCCGCCGATGGCGATCCGGTCGCGGTCGGCGACGCCGAGTTCGACGACCTTGTCGATCGCCGCCTGCGCGCTCGAGACGAGCTGTTCGACGTACGTGTCGTTCGCCGTCTCGCCCTCGCCGACGATCGGCATCGTCGGTCCGTCCAGGATCGCGTAGCCCTGGGTCAGCAGCAGCAGGTGCGAGGTGCCGCGCAGGGTGGTGAAACGGTGGGGCGAGCCGGTCACCTGGCTTGCCGCGTTGACGTTCGTGAACTCGCGCGGATAGGCCCAGAGCAGCATCGGCGGGCGGTCGCCCTCCCGGTAGCCGGGCGGCAGGTAGAGCGTCGCCGACAGGCCGACGCCGTCGTCCCGCTCGTAGGTCAGCAGCCGCTTCTCGACCTGACGGAGGATCGGCGCCGGGTCGCTGAAGCCGGTCAGGGCGCGCCGCTCGCCTGTCGAGAGGTTGGTCGCGAAGTAGTTCGGCGGCTCGGTCGTGCTCTCGCGGCGGGTCAGGAGCGAGCCGCCGTCCGCGGCAAGCACGGCGACCGCCGTTTCGTAGGTCCCGGATTCGCTGCGGAACAGGCGTTCCGTGGCCAGGGTGTCGAGGTTCAGACGGTCGACGAAGGGCAGGTCGCCTTCGGGTGAGGCGCCGCGGCCGACGAGGTAGATGCTGTCTCCATCCTGGAGGACCACGGAGCTGGCGGTGCCGCCTCCCGGCCGCTGCCATGGGAAGCCCGGATCGCCGTAGCGGTCCTCGGCGCTGCGGTCGAACAGCGTTCGCGGCTCGTCACCGTCGACGTCTAGCAGCGACGTGCGGAACCATCGCTTCTCGCGGTCGTACTCGTTGACCAGGGCAGTGCCGTCGGCTGTCCAGCCGATCCCCGTGAAGCGGTACTCCGTGCGGGTCAGCTCCCGCGGTTCGCCGTCGAACGGCGCGTCGAGTGCGAACACGTGGTCGCGGTGCGGAACCTCGGCCTTCGGGTCGCCGCCGTCCTGCGCCTCGCTCCAGACCAGCGTGGCCGGCGCCGTCGGATTCCAGCGGTGACTTCGCGGACCGGTGGGAACGCCGCCGATCGGCACGGCGTCCGCCAGCGGCAGGTTCGCCACCGTCGCGACCTTGCCGCCGTCCCGGGTCCACACCTCGACCAAACGCGGGAAGCGGCTCGCCGGGTGCAGCCAGGAGAAGGGACGCTCGAGCCGTTCCAGGAGCACGTGCCGGCTGTCCGGAGCGCCGGCGACGCGCATGAAGAGCCCGGGTTCGCCGACCTGGGTCCGCTTCCCGGTGGCCAGGTCCACGGTCTCGACCCGGCTCGTGAAGTGGTACTCGAAGAGCGCCTCGTCGTACGCGTTCGCGAGCAGGTCCTGGTAGGTACGGACCGGCGACAGGCGTCCGTCGTGCTCCTGGATGTTCGGTCCGTCGGGCTGCCGCGGCGGCGAAGGCGGCGCGCCCCTGGCTGGAACCCGGAAACGGCAGAGCACACCGCTCGAGTCGAACAGCCACTGGCACGGGTTTCCCCACGTCGCGTTGAGCGATGCCGAGGTAAGCGCTCGCCGCTTGCTGCTCCCGATGTCGACGACCCAGAGTTCGATCCCTGTATCGCGGAGGACGCCATAGGAGAGGTGGGCGCCGTCCGGCGAGAACTGCGGCCAGCCGAGCGTCGTGCCGTGGGGCGCGTCGATGCGGACGCCGCCGTCGACTTGCTCGCCCTCGATCCGGCGAATCGTCAGCGCCGCGGTCTCGGGCGCCCGCCAGGGCCCGCTGTTGCGCGGGTCGATCCGGTAGCCTGCCAGACGCTCGAGCGGCCGCGCCTGCCAGGAGATCGGCGGCATGCTCCGTCGCTCCGTCAGCACGATGACGTCCCGGTTCGGGCTCACCAGCACGCCGGGAGTCGGCGGCGCGTCGAGGATGTCGACGATCTCCTGCGGCGGGGTGAGATAGCCGCCGCCAGAGCCGGGGTGGGACTGTGCGGCGACCGGGCCGGTGAGGGCGAATGTGCATAGCGAGCAGGCGATGGCGATAGCTGACTTCATGGCGAACTCCTCCATCTGGACTTCGTGAACCATACAGGCGCTGTCGAAGGTCCGGACGCCTGTTCGCTAGCATCCTGCCTCCGCCGCTGTCGGCGGGCGTGCGACGAGGAGGAGCTGCCGTGAACTCGCGCCTTGAGCAAGCGATCGAGGCCTTCGCGGCCATGGACATCGAGGACGCCGAGGATCCGCGGGAGACGCTCGCGCTCTCGCAGCGCGACATCCTGCGCGAGTACGCGCCGGCCTACGCCCGGTGGCTCGACGCGCATCCGGAGGCGGACGAAGGGCTCTTTCCCGTCGAGCAGGAATCGGTGGGCGAGCAGCGCGAGCGCATGGCGGCGCTCCGGCCGGAGCCGGACGAGGACATCCGCCGCTGGCTCCGCATCCTCCGGTATCGCGAGCTGATCCGGGTCGCGGTCGCCGACTTCAGCGGTCTCGACGACTTCGCCGCGACGACGCAGAAGATCTCCCAGGTGGCGGACGTCTGCGTCCAGCGGGCGCTCGATGCGACCGGCCTGGACAAGGAGCCGTTCGCGGTGATCGCGATGGGCAAGTGGGGCGGGCTGGAGGTCAACTACAGCTCGGACATCGACGCCCTGTTCGTGGCCTCCGACGATGTCGACCAGGAGGCCCTGCACCGGCTGCAGCGGCAGGCGCCGCAGTTCATCCGCCTGATCTCCGACAACACGGGCGACGGCTTCGTCTTCCGCGTGGACATGCGGTTGCGGCCGGAGGGGAAGATGGGCCCCCTGGTGCGGACGGTGGGGCAGTACCTCCGCTTCTACGAGCGCTACGGCATGAACTGGACGTTCCAGGCGCTGATCAAGGCGCGCTTCGCCGGCGGCGACGCGGCCGCGGCCAAAGCGTTGATCGACGGTACGCGGCGTTTCGTTTTCGACCCGGAGCGCTCGCCGGAGACCCTCCTGCGGGAGGTCTTCGAGATGAAACAGATGATCGAGAAGTCGCTCCGCTCCAAGGGCACGGAAGTCGGCAACGTGAAGCTCGGCGCCGGCAGCATCCGCGACATCGAGTTCATCGTCCAGTTGCTGCAGCTCTACCACGGCGCCTCCAACAAGAGCCTGCGCTCGCCGAACACGCTGCGGGCCATGTCGCGGCTGCGGGCGCACCGCGTGATCACGAAGGACGAGTACGACCGGTTGCGCGAGGCCTACATTTTCCTGCGGGTGGTCGAGCACGTGCTGCAGTTGGAGCGCGACCTGCCGGTGCGTCAGCTTCCGCGCGAGCCGAAGCAGTGGGCGACGTTCGAGTGGCGGGTCGCGTTCGCCCTGCGCCAGCCGGTGAGCACGCTCCACCTGGCGGAGCGCTACGAGCAGACGGCGGCCGAGGTGCGGCGCATCTTCGGCGAGTTCTTCGACGAGACGATCGACTTCCTGGAACGAAAGCACCAGGTGCGCGAACGCTGCCCGGACCTGCCGGCGGAGCTCATCGACGAGCACTTCAAGCGACTCGAGAGCGCCTACTTCCTCGCCCACCCGGTGGACGAGGTGGCGCGTCACGTCGAGCTGATCCACGAACTCGATGGCGAGCGGCTGTGCCGGGTCGACGTGCGGCACGTCGGCTCGACCCGCCGGGTCACGATCGTCGCCAACGACTACCAGGGAGAGTTCGCCAAGATCTGCGGTCTGCTCGCGGCCTACGGCCAGTCGATCCTGAGCGGCAGTTCCTACACGTACCAGGACGCGGGCGACATGGAGTTCTACCGGCGGGCCGGGAGGGCCGAGCGGCGTTCTTCGCCGCGGACGCGCGGCCGGCGCGGGCGCCGGAGTCGCCGCAAGGACAAGAGTTCGCGGCCGTCGGCGCATGGCCCCACGCGCATCGTCTACTCCGCGGAGGTCCAGCCGGCCCCGGCCTACGCGTCCCGCGTCTTCTCGTGGTCGGACTTCGAGCGGGACCTGAACAGGCTTCTCGGCCTGCTGGCGCAGGGTGACGCGCAGCGCGCCAACGAGGAACTGACCCTGCGGGTGATGGAGGCCGCCCGCCTGACCGATCCGGGCGACGATGCGGAACAGGTCATGCCGCCCATCTCGATCTCGGTCGACAGCGAGTCGGATGAGCACTGCACGATCCTCGAGATCCGAAGCCCCGACAGCTTCATGTTCCTGTTCGAGTTCGCCAATGTTCTCTCGACCCGGGACTACTGGATCGACAAGGTGGAGTTCGACACGGTCGACGGTGAGGTACGCGACCGTCTGTTCGTCACCACGCGGAGCGGCGGCAAGATCGAGGACCGGGTCGGCGTCGACCACCTGCGGCTGACGGTGACGCTGATGAAGCAGTTCGCGCGTCGGCTGGCGGTGGCGCCGAATCCACAGCTCGCCCTGCGGCAGTTCGGGGCGCTGATCGACGCGGCCTGCAAGCAGGTTGACGATCCGACGCGGGCTCTGGCGTCGTCGCTCGACGAACTGGCGCGCGTACTCGGGGCCGGCACGTATCTCTGGGAGGAGTTCCTGCGCCGGCAGCACGAGAACCTGATGCCTCTGCTCGAAGGCATGGCCGACCTCGACCTGGGCGCCGGACGGGAAGATCTGGAAAGCCGCCTCGATGCCGCGCTCGAAGGGCAGGAGGGGCCGGACGAGGCCCTCAACCGCTTCAAGGACGACGAGATCGGGCGGATCGACATGCGCCACCTGACGCGGCGCATCGAGCGCTTCAGCGACTTCGGCGAAGAACTCTCCACGCTCTCCGATGTCGTGCTCACGCGGGCGGCGGCCGAAGCCGTTCGGGAGACGGCCGGCGACGGGGCGGAACCTGGAGTCTGGTGCCTGTGCGCGCTCGGCAAGTGGGGCGGACGCGATCTGGGGTACGCGTCGGACATCGAGTTGATGTTCGTCTGGGACGCGGAACGGTCGGGCCGGGCCCAGGCCGGCGAGTTCTACGAGCGGGCGGCGCAGCGGCTGTCGGGGCTGATCCGCGCCAAGCGCGACGGAATCTTCGAACTCGACTGGCGGCTCCGGCCGGGCGGTGCGTCGTCGCCGCTCGCCGCCTCGTATCAGCGCTTCGTCTCGTACTACAGCATCGACGGCGAGGCGGATCCGTACG
Source organism: Thermoanaerobaculia bacterium (assembly GCA_965116955.1). Classification (GTDB taxonomy): domain Bacteria; phylum Acidobacteriota; class Thermoanaerobaculia; order Multivoradales; family Multivoraceae; genus Multivorans. The sequence goes on from OZ220742.1 coordinate 2,706,428, forward strand.
AGCGTCAGGCGCTGGTGCGGCTACGCACCGTTGCCGGCGACCCGGATCTGGCTGCTCGCGTCGAGGCGCACCGGCAGGACTTCGTCTTCGATCCGCGTCCACACGACGTCGCGCGGATTCGGCATCTCAGGAATCGCCAGCGCTCGGAGCTGACGACGCGCGGCACGACGAACGCGAAGTTCAGCGCCGGCGGTCTGCTGGACGCCGAGTACTTCGTCCAGGTGCGGCAGATCGCGGCAGGCGCCGGTGATCCGGAAGTGCGGCAGACGAACACCCTCGACGCGGTCCACGCGCTCCACGAGCGCGGTCACCTGCCGGCTGAGGAGTTCGAGCAGATCAGCGAGGGCTACCGGCTCCTGCGCGCGGTGATCAACTGCCTGCGGATCGTCCGCGGCCACAGCAAGGACCTCGTGATTCCCCCGGCGGATACGAGAGAGTTCCGGTTCCTGGCGCGGCGACTGCACAGTCTGGGGCAGTTGCCGGACGAGGAGGGCGCCTGGGACCTGATTGCCGAACACATGGGAGCCCTCGAACGGCTGTTCGACGGGCTGTCGGACTGAAAAAGAAACGCGCGCCGGGGAGCGGAAGCTCCCGCGGCGCGCGTTCTTGAACCTCGCGGTGGCGGCGCTATCAGCCGATCGCGACGTTTCCCGTTTCGCCGGTGCGGATCCGGATCGTCTCCTCGAGCGGCATCACGAAGATCTTGCCGTCGCCGACGCGGCCGGTCTTGCCGCCCCTCGTGATCGCGTCGATCACGATGTCGACGTAGTCGTCGTTCACCGCGATCTCGATCTTCAGCTTGCGCAGCAGGGCGCCGGCTTCCTTGTGACCGCGGTAGATCTCGGAGACGCCTCGCTGGCGGCCCCGCCCCATCACGTTGGAGACGGTCAGGAGGTGAATCTCCTTCTGTTCCAGGAGGTCGAGAACCTCCTGCATCCGGTCGGGCTGAACGATTGCCACGATGTACTTCATGTCATTCCTCCTTCGGCCCTAGTCAACCAGGGTGTAGGCGTTTTCGCGGTGGTCGGTGAGGTCGAGGCCGATTCGCTCCTCGTCATCGCTGACCCGGAGACCGACGATCAGGTCGACGATCTTGAGCAGGATGAAGGACACGACGGCGGCCCAGACGATGGTGTAGGCGACTGCCTTGAGCTGAATCAGCACCTGCCCGGCATTGCCGAAGAACAGGCCGTTCGCGTCGTTGCCGGGCACGGCGTCGGTGGCCCAGAGGCCGGCCGCGACCGCGCCCCACATGCCGGCGACGCCGTGAACACCGAAGACATCCAGCGAGTCGTCGTAGCCGAGCTTGCTCTTGAGCCAGGTGACGGCGAGGTAGGCAAACACGGAGGCGCCCGCGCCAACGCCGATTGCGCCGACGGCGCTGACCGAGCCGCAGGCCGGCGTGATCGCCACGAGACCGGCGACAGCGCCGGTGATGACGCCCAGAAGCGTGGGCTTCGAATCCTTGAACCAGTCGATCAGGCCCCAGGTAGCGGCCGCGGTTGCGGTAGCGACCTGGGTAACGACGAAGGCGTTGGCGGCCGAGCCGTTCGCAGCGACGGCGCTGCCGGCGTTGAAGCCGAACCATCCGAACCAGAGCAGCCCGGTGCCGAGGACGGCGAAGGGCAGGTTGTGGGGCGGGGAGGTGTGCACCGGATAGTCGCGCCGCCGGCCGAGGACCATCGCCGCGACCAGCGCGGAAACGCCGGCATTGATGTGGACCACGGTGCCGCCCGCGAAGTCGAGCGCTCCGTCGCCGCCGAGGCCGAAGAAGCCCTCCGAACCGCCCCAGACCCAGTGGCAGACCGGAGCGTAGACCACGAGCAGCCAGGCGCTCATGAACAGGCAGATGGCGCTGAACTTCATCCGCTCGGCGAAGGCCCCGATCATGAGAGCGGGCGTGATGATCGCGAACATGCCCTGGAAGATCATGAACAGCGGTGCCGGGATGCCGGTTCCGTCCCAGACGTCGTAGCCGAGGCCGCTCAGCAGGAAGTAGTCACCGCCGCCGATCACGCCGCCCAGGGCGTCGGAACCGAAGGCGAGGCTGAAGCCGACGACGACCCACAGCACGGTCATGACGCCCATGCACAGGAAGCACTGCATCAGGATCGAGAGGACGTTCTTGCGGCGGACCAGTCCGCCGTAGAAGAACGCCAGTCCCGGCGTCATCAGCAGCACCAGGGCGCTGGCAGTCAGCATCCAGGCTGTGTCGCCGGTGTCCACGCCGTCCTGGGCGGCTGCCGGCGAAGCGGCCAGCATAGCCAGGAGCAGCGTCAGTCCCAGGGCCGGACCCAGACGAAATGTCCGGCCTCGCGTTCTGAAGCTCATTCGAGTACCTCCTCGTAGTCGGTTGGCCTAAGGCCGAGGGTCGGCCGGGCGTACCCGCGGCGGGCTCTTCCGGGGCGGGCGTACTCGGGAGTTACGAGAATCGTGCCAACCGCGCGTCCTGCCGCAGGTCGCGGTCGCCGGCCTGGACGGCGGCCGGACGGTGACCCGGAAATCCCCGGTTCAATGGGACTTAGGCTCGAACGAGGGAGCCTCCGAGCGGGCCCCGAACTGGCTCAGCGACCGACTCGACGAAGCGGCCGACACCTGTGCGCCGCACAGGAATGTGCGGCCGACATTTGGGTGCGACAGATTTGTCGCGATCTCCCGGCGTCCGGACTCAGGGGAGATCGAGCGCCGGGTTGCGGTCGAAGAAGTCGAATGGCCGCAGCTCGAAGCCGTGCCACATGACCGGCATCACCGGCCAGTCCTCGGCGCGGGGCAGGTGGTGCATGCCGACCGTGTGCCACAGCACGAGATCCTCGTCGCTGATCGACCGGTTCGCTTCGGTCCAGGCCGGCAGGCCCATCCCCGGTTCGCTCAGGGTGGGGTGGTCACCGGCGGCGTAGCGCTCGTCCGGATCGTACGGCGTCACCCACAGGTGATGATCGATGAACCCGGCGCGCTGGAGCGAGTAGTCGTCGGGCACGAACAGGTGGTTGGCGTTGCGGCCCGGCATCAACTGGTAGCTCGTGGGGTAGCCGACCGCGTTCTGGCGGCTTGTGCTCAGAACCCGCCACAGCGCGGGCGTCGCCAGGTCGATGTCGAACCGGGCGTCCTGCTCGGTCTGCGGGGCGTGGGGCTCCTGGACCCAGAGGCTTCGCCGGGGATGGTCGGCCGGCAGTTCCCGCGTGACCAGGCGGTCCGCCACGAAGCGGTTGTCCGCGCCGTCGACATCGAGGTCGAGTCGGTAGCTGAAGTAGTGGTCGTGGTTGACGCCGATGATGTTGCGGTCGAGGAAGCGGCCGTAGGCGTCGGCGGGCGTCCCGGCCTGGAGTGCGTCCACGGCGGCGGCGTTCACCGGGCCGGCCGCCGGGGCCGGCTGGATGGCCGACGCGGCGCTCGTCGCCTTGACCTCGAGGAGGCCGGTGGCGCCTACCCGGGCCTCGATCGAGCCGTCCTGGCGGAAGATCCAGTCGAGCAGGTAGTCGTAGTTGCCGACCACGGCGGCGGTGCGCACGACGAGGTCGCGGCTCGCGCGGCTGTCCGGCTGCTCGTCCTCGTAGTGCCGCCAGGACGGGTCCCCGGTCTCGCGCTCGTAGACGCACGTGGTCCGGGGCACCGTGCGCGGCCGGCCCTGGGCGTTCGTGTTGATCGAGTCGACGTAGACCGCGTGGTCCGGGCAGTCCCGGCCGCGCAGCAACGGCTTGGCCAGCCCGCCTGCCGGGAACTCGCCGGCGTCGATGAAGTTGCGGGCGTACCAGGCGAAGGCCGGGTCCATGTAGGGCACGTAGATCTCGGAGAGTTGGCCCTGGTACATGACGGACCGTGGATTCGCATCGGGGCTCTCGCGGTAGGCGACGAGCGACACGACCAGGCCGGTGCGCTGGTCCGGCCGCAGGTGGAAGCTCCAGTTCTGCCAACTCACCTGGTAGCCGTTCATGTCGAAGCCGACACCCTCGGGCAGGTCGAGCCTGAAGGGGCCGGCGATCTCGCGCGGATCGTCGAGCGTGGTCCGGTCGTAGTCGGCGTCCACGTCCGGGATCGGCGCCACGCCGTCGTCGACGACCTTGAGCACCTCGCCGGCCGTCAGGTCGACCACGGCGGTCAGGCCCTCGACCTGCCGCGCCCAGGTGTTCCTGGCGCCGCGCGCCTCGGAGCAGCGGACATGTCCGAGCCGCCGCCCCTTCTCCTCCTCGGTGCCGAAGTAGCCGGGCGGGATCGTCGAGCAGTCCAGGAAGCTGGTGTCGGTGATGCCCCGTTTCTCAAGTCCCGCGATGAACTCGGGGTGTTCGAGCACTTTGCCCACCACCGCGCCGAACTCTCCGAGGCTCCAGTTCGGCTGGACGCCGGTGAGCGGGGTCCAGGAAGAGACCTCCCCGGCGTTCAGGTCGACCGTCGCTTCGAACGTGTCCTCGCCCTGGCGAACGAGAGCGTAGGCGGCTCTCGGTACCTCGTCGCCCTCTCGCCAGGCGCGGACGACATCTTTGGCCGGTTCGCTCAGCGTGAGTTGCGAGAAGGTCGTCTCGCCGTCGAGTCGGCCGGCGTCGCGGAGGATCTCGAGCGCGCTCCAGACTTCCTGGTAGCTGAGCTGATCGAGCGGATGGTCCGCCGCGGCGGCGGGGATCGCGGCTGCCGCGAGCAGGCAGAGTGTCAGACGGAGGGTCGGCTTGCGCATGGTTGCTCCCCTTGAGGTCCCGGACGGTGAGGCCTGGTCGGTCGCTGCTCCGAGGATCGGAATGACAGTCTACCGGGCAGGTCCATGGGCGGTACACTCTCCTCCCGGTGAGCTTGCGCATCGTCCCGCCGCCTCCGCGCTCGAGCGTGGCTTCTGCCCCTGCACCGGTTCCGGCGGCGCCGCCACGCTGGCCGGGGCCGCAGGGCAGACAGTTGTTCCGCCAGGCCGCGGACGGCAGCAGCCCTCGCCAGGTGAAGACGAGCTTCGCGCTTCAGTTTCTGCACCGGATCGTCGGCCTGGAGCACCTGAACTTCGGGATCTGGGCCGATGACGATCCGCTCGATGTTGCCGGCCTGCGGCGCGCCCAGGAACGCCTGGTGGCGCGGCTCCTCGAATTGCTGCCGCCCGGCGTGTCCTCCGTGCTCGATGTCGGCTGCGGCACCGGCGTGATCAGCGAGCGGCTGACCGCCCTCGGCTACGACGTCGAGGGCCTGTCGCCAGATCCGTATCACGGCAAGCTGTTCGTCGAGCGGCTGCCGGAGCGACGCTTCCACCTGGGCCGGTTCCAGGAGTTCGAGCCGGACCGCCGCTACGACCTCCTGTTCCTGTGCGAGTCGGCGCAGTACGTCTGGCTCGAGGAGTTCTTCGAGGCGGTCGAACGCTCTCTGGCGCCGGGAGGCAGCGTCCTGCTCTGCGACTACTTCACCGTGGAGGTCGACCAGGGAAGACCGAGGAGCGGTCACCTGCTGGACGAGTTCCTGGCCCGGGCCGAGGCGGCCGGCCTGGTGCTGGAGACGGACGAGGACGTAACGCTCTCGGTGCTGCCGACGCTCCGTCTCGGACAGGCGATCGTGGATCGCTTCGGCCGCGGCATCGTGAGCCTGCTGCGCGACGCCTCGACGGCCCGCTTCCCCCGGCTGGCGGGCGCCGCCTGGCGTCTGGCGGGGCCGGTGACCCGCCGCCTGGACCGGCTCGACCGGTTGCTGGATCCGGAGGCCTTCGCCAGGACCAGGCGTTACCGGGTCATGCGCTTCCGAAGCGCTTCCTGAGGGAAATGCGACTGCGGAGCGTCACCGCGCTGGGTCTGTGCCTGGTGCTGAACGCCGGTGGAGCCGGCGCGTCCAGTGCGGCCCCACGGGCGGTCACACTGGCAGGAAACGAGGTCGAGGCGCCGGAGGATCTGGAGGCACGGTCGCTGCTCGTCGTCAGCTTCCATCGCGTCGCGAACGGCGGCGCGCGGGAGTGGCGGCGTGTTCTCGACGACGACCCGCGGGTCGATGGCTGGTCGGTCTACACGGTCGTCGTGCTCGAAGGAGCCCCCGGGTTCGTTCGCCGGATGGTGGTCCGGGCGCTCCGCGGCGACGTTCCGGCCGCGCGCCAGGACTCGTTCCTGGTCGTCGAGGAAGGCGCGGACGCCTGGCGAGAGCTGGCCGGCTCGAACGGCGAAGCGGAGGACCGGGCGGAAGCCATCTTCGTGATCCGGCTGGAGGACGGCGAGATCTGCGCCCGCTACCGCGGTAGCGCCTCAAGCGCTGCGCTGGCCGACCTGCTCAGTGACTCCTGCAAGGGCTGAGAGGCTCAGCACTCCAGGCAGAACCCCACGCCCGCCGTCACCGCCCGGGACTTGTTGCCGAACCACGGCGGTATCACCGCCGCGAAACCTCCGGCCGGTCCGCCGGCGGCGACGATCAGCAGATCGTCCGGGGACTGGAGCGCCGCGTACTCCTGGTTGCGGTTCGCGTCGCTGACGACGGAGGCCTTGCCGACTCGTTGCCAGTCGCCGCGGCGGACCCGGGCGCGCCGGTGCAGGTAGTCCCGGATGTCCGTCTTCGTCCAGTTCGCGCCGGCGAAGCGCTCGCGCAACTGCGGCGGCAGGATGAGGCAGTGATTACCGGCCCAGATCGAGTAGTGGAGGAGGTTCGCCCGCATCTCGGCCGCGATCGTGTCGAGGATCGCCTCCGGTTCCGTCGTCCACTCGTTCATGATCTGCCGGGGCGCGCCGGCCGCCAGGACGGTCACGGTCGAGCTGCCCGGAGGCGCGCCGCGGTCGGTCCCCAGCGAGGGCCACGGCGAGCCCTCTTCGTCCTCGGCCAGGCAGTAGCCGAGCTTGCCGGGATGCCCCAGGGTGGACCGGTCGAGTTCCCCGGGCCGCACGCCGAGCAGGTTGCGGAGGATGAGCCGCACGGCCCGGCCGATGGCCAGCGAGGCCCGGTCGGCGCCGCCGAGCGCGTTGAACGTCCCGGTCATGCCCAGTTCGCGGCGGATCGGTCCGCTCACGATGATCAGGACCGCGCAACCGCCGGTGCTGGAAGTGGCTCCATGCAGCAGGAAGGCCGGGTCGCACATCGCCTCGACTGCCGCGGCGACGACGGCGAAGTCGCGGGGCCGGCAACCGGCCATCACCGCGTTGATCGCCGCCTTCTGGGCCGTGATCGCCCGGCCGCGGACCGTCTCCACGCCCAGCACCTGGCCCGGTTCCGTGAGGGCGGCCTCGAGCGCGGCCGCAACGCGTTCCGGCGTCGGCGGCGTGATGGGGAGACCGTCCGTCCAGCCACGGGCCTCGAACAGTTCGCTGACGCCGTCGTCGCCGCCGGCGGAGTGAACCGACGCGAGAGCGGCGGGAACGTGTGTGTCGGCGGATCGTTCGTCGTTCATGGCAGCCGGCAATCAGCCTACCGGCGCCGGCCCCATGAGGGCCAGTGAGGGGTACGATCTGAGGTTCCGACCTGAGGGAGGAGGATGAGATGTCTGGAAAACGGGACGAGCGGATCCTGAGTACACGAGGGTGGAGTGACCCGTTGTTGGTCGCCGGAGTCGCGATCGTGCTGGTGTTCGCAGCCTGCGCTCCTGTCGCGGACACCGAGGCCGCCGGCTCGGCCGAGCCGGTCAATCCCGATCTGGAGAATCTGGGGCCGCGGGATTCGGTGCTGTTCTGGACACCCGAGCAGCAGATCGCGGGCTACCGGAACGCGGACCTCATCGGTGCTACCCGCTGGTTCGAGGCCTCCGACGATCCGTATCCGCTGGAGCCGGCGCCGCGGGACCTGTCGGCGGTGACCTACGAGGTCGAGGGCGAGACCTTCACGGTGGAGGAGTACATCCAGGATCGCCGGATCGCGGGCCTCCTGGTCGTCAAGGACGACCAGGTTCTGTTCGAGCGTTACGGTCTGGGCAACGACGAGACCAGCCGCTGGATCTCGTTCTCGATCGCGAAGTCCGTCGTCTCGATGCTCTACGGCGCCGCGATCGCCGACGGCTACATCGGCAGCGTCGACGATCCGGTCACGAAGTACCTGCCCTTGCTTTCGGGCGGCGGTTACGACGAGGTGTCGATCAGGGACGTGCTGCAGATGGCTTCAGGCGTCGACTGGAACGAGGACTACGCGGACCCCGAGTCCGACGTTGCGACGTTGCCGGGGCCGATCGTTGAGCAGACGAAGTACATGGCGGGGCTCGAGGAGCTCCATCCTCCGGGCGAGGTCTTCAACTACAACACCGGCGAGACGAACATGGCCGGCGCCGTGCTGAGGGCGGCGATCGGCAACAACCTCTCGACCTACCTCGAGCACAAGATCTGGGGCCCGTTCGGCATGGAGGCGGACGCGAACTGGCTGCTCCACGAGCCCGGCGGCGGCGAACTGGGCGGTTGCTGCATCAACGCGACGCTCCGCGACTACGCCCGGATCGGTATCTTCGCGATGAACGGCGGCGTCCTGCGCGACGGTACGCGGGTGCTGCCCGAGGGCTGGATGGAGGAGTCGACGACCCCCAGCGACGGCTTCGACGGCTATGGCTACCTCTGGTGGCTGGGCGAGGACGGCCTCTTCGCCGGCATCGGCATCTTCGGCCAGTACCTGTGGATGGACCCCTCGGCCAACATCGTGATCGTCACCCACAGCGCCTGGCCGCACGCGACGAACCCGGAGTACAGCCGCCACCGCGCGGCCCTGGTCGCGGCGCTCGCGGACGCGGTGCGGTAGCAGGGCCCCGTCGGCGCAGCCTCTACGTGACGACTGTTGCAGAGCCGGTGAGCTGCAGGCAGCCGGCCGGAAGCCGATCGAAGAACAGTACGAGGTTGGCGATTGTCGGGACCTTGGCCGAAGGGGCGAGAAAACCGTGGATGTTCGGCATCGCGTGCAGGGACTGTCCCAAGACCTGTGTTGGGGCAGTTGCCGCGCCGGCTTTCACGGCTGGCAGGTGGCCGGCCGGCCGATGCAGGCCGCGGTGATGATAGCCAAGCCAATCGCCGGTCAGTTCCTGCACGGTCGTCTTTCTTGCCCGTCGTTCTGAGAGCGCGGTGAAGTCGACCACTGTCAAGTTCTTGAGAATCCGGTACCCGAAGACCGTCCACGATCGCGCGGGCGGTGGCCCGTGAACGAAGCCCGTCGCGTAGGAGCCGTGGAGGGCCGTCGCTTCAAGCAGGGCGGTTGGAATGTCGGGACCGAAGTAGCGAAGCGCCAGCTTCCCCGAAGCGTCGTTGAACCGGTTCCGGGCGTGCTTCGACGGCACATGGGAGGGATTGGCTACGGCGGACGGTGCGACGCTGTACCAGGGCTCCGTTCGAGCAAGCGACACTGGCATCAAGAAAACGCGCCGTCTTCAAGCGACGCCAGGACCCCTTCAAAGAAGGCTCTTTGCTCATCGTCACCGCAGAGAAAGCACTCCGGGCTGAGTCCACCGAATGTGGGATTCGGAGCATGGAGCCAAGCGGAAGCGGCCTGCTCACTACCGTCGATCAGGGGCCTGGGATGGTCGTTCGTCGATGCCTCAGTCGGGCCTTCCACGCTGAGTTGTTCGACCTTCTCGGAAGCTGCGTACACGCAGTGCGCCTCGGCGAGGTGAAGCTGATCGGCGTTCCCGGCTTCGAACAGCGCGTGAACGCGTTGGCGGAGGCGTTCGGTAGACGAAGGCCTGACCATGCGATTCACCATAGCACGGCGTCGCCGCGCGGATGTCCCGCCGGTTCTTGAACCTCGCGAGTAGAGTGGCGGCACTAGGTCCCGCGAACGTGGGTGCCGTCGGCCGAAGTTCCACGACCAACTCAGGAGACGCTAACGCCATGACGAATGAGAACACCAGCACCAGGGATCTCGTCCACTTCCGAATCGTTGGGAGGTCGTCGGGACCGAAGGATGTAATCGACGTTTGGAAGTGGATCGTCGAGATCAACGGCGATAGGGCTGGCGATTCCATCTGGTACGAATCCGAGGCGGAAGCAAGAACCGCCTTGAACCTGGTGAAGAGGTGTGCGGCCGAGGCGCCTGTCGACCCTGCGGCCTGCTGACGACTCGAAGAGTCGTCGCACTTCAGAAGGATGTCCCAGCCGCGCGGAAGAGTCGCTCCCGCACGTCCTCCTCCAAGCCCCGAAGTGCGGCCGCCCGGTCGACGAGCTGCTTCACGCGTCCGGGACGGCCGCCTTGGCCTTCGCCCGGTACTCGCCCAGGAGGACCGCCCGGAAGGCGGTGTCGAGGTGGCGGCCGCGTTCCCGATGCTCTGCGAAGACGTCGTCCATGTCGGCGCCCAGAGTGACCGCCGCCTGAACGGCGGTTGCCACGGCGGCGGCGCACTGGGCGGTTGCTGCATCAGCGCGACGCTCCGCGACTACGCCCGGATCGGGATCTTCGCGATGAACGGCGGCGTCCTCCGCGACGGTACGCGGGCGCTGCCCGAAGGCTGGATGGAGGAGTCGACGACCCCCAGTGACGGCTACGACGGCTACGGCTACCTCTGGTGGCTGTCCGGCGACGGCGTGTTCTCGGGCAGGGGCATTTTCGCTCAGCTCCTGTGGATGGACCCGTCGGCCAACATCGTCATCGTCACCCACAGCGCCTGGCCGTACGCGACCAGCGCGGAGTACAGCCGCCACCGCGCGGCTCTGGTCGCGGCGCTCGCCGACGCGGTGCGGTAGCGGCGCGTCGTTGGTGTCGGGCGATTCTCGCTCTAGCACGTCGGAGTCTGGCCGAAGAATGACGTCAGGCGGGAACTCCTTCCGTGCAGCCGTGTGCGCACCATACGTCCACTCCGACGCTGGCCGCATAGCCAAAAACAAGTGCGACGAAAGGAACCAGCGGACCCTCATCTATGCCGAGAGTCCCTCCTACGGCGGCAGCAACCACGACCGCCATTGCTTGACTCGCGTTCTCGGTCCACCTCGTGATCTCTTCGCGGACCTTCGCGTACTTGGGTTCTTCGGTGCAGAGGATTACTCGCATCTCCTCCCGAAACCGGCGCCAATAGTCGGCAACACCGAAATTGTCCTCTTCCAGCGTCGCGTCAAGGAACAGGCCCGCCTGTGCGAAGCCGTACTCCCTATAGGCATTGTGTACTTCGGGCCGCTTCTCGCGCAGAAGTTCGAACCAGTCATCTGCCACTTTTCCAGACACTTCTGACATGGAGTTCCTCCCTTAGTTCATGAAGCCTGTCGTGGTCGTCCCGGAACACGTTTTGGTGGTACTCGGTGAAGTCAGCCAACCCGTGCAGATTGTTGTAGCAGCGCCGGAGGTCGTCAATCATCTTCGACCGTAGCGTCGGCGACGGCGTGGCAAAACCGATCCTGGGGCCATAGCAGCCGAGGGCCGGGGCCGCGTCCTGTGGGTGCATGATTAGATGCAAGATTCGCACCAAGAGTCCAGCGCCTGCGAACAACGGGTACAGGGAGCGCGGATTGGTTGGGCAGCTCGCTGTGCGCCGGTGCATCAGCATGAGGAAGCTGCAGTAGTCCGCACGCAACTCCTCTTCCAAGGCCAGCCGGGCGGCTTCAGGCGCCTGGAGGTCGATCTCCACTTCGTATCGTCGCGAGGCGAAGTGTCCGACCTCATGGGTCACGAGCCAAGCTGCCGCTGAAGCCGCGATGTCCCGCTGTTCTGGGGTCTTTCGGACGGCCAGGCACGTCCCGTACTCCGGCTCGCGGCAGTAGAGACTCGCTATCAGGTCTGCGAGGTCGCTCGCAGACCGCCAACTACCGTCAAAGTAGGAAGCCATCTCGTGCAGCAGCGCGAGGAAGGGTGCTCCCAAGTGAATCATCCGCGTCTTGGTATCGCAGCAATCGCAGTCGTGCTTCAGTACTGCGGCCGAGAACGGTAGTGGAGCGTCGACTACATCCAGGGTAAGGTCGACCGAAGCAACGTTCTCAGGATTGATGGGGAAAAAACGGGCGGCCTCCCTCTCCCATCGACCGGGCATCAGGACAAACCGCTCAAGTCCGGGAAAGCTCGTGTTCAGGTCCCGGAGCAAGACCAAGCGAGCGGGCTCGTTGCTTCGCTTGACGCTCCTTCTGTTCTCGAAGCCGACCCGCGCTTGCTTGACGTTGTGGGCGCAGGCTTCACACGGCTCCATCCCCTGGCGCCCGTCGCATCTCAAGGACGGGCTCCGGCTGCGCCGAAGAGGCCGGTTCGCACGTCTTCCGCCAACCGAAGAGGCGTTTCAGAGCGAGCCACGAGGTCGGGGATCCTATGCACCAAACTGCTTTCTGGCGACTTCGGCTCTCTCAGCGACCCTTCTTCTCCACGCGTTCCGGGGCTTCGCCTTCCAGCTTCGCCCGGAAGACAGTGTCAAGGTGGCGGCGACGGCAGCGTCGACCGCGAAGAGAATCCCTCTGGCTGTCATCGATTGTTCCGGGTTAGGGTTGCGTGGGTGCGCTGGTGGCTCGCCTCGGCGTTCACCAGGGCCGCGTCGCGCGGTTCGTGTGCGGCCACCGTGGGGCTGCGCCGGCAGTGTACATACACCATGGACGGTTGCCCAGCTGATCGAAGCTCTTGAGCTTGCCCCGGTTTTCTGGTGACGCTCGCCTCGGGCGGGCCGGAGCAGGTTCTGGTGGGCCCTCATCCGGGAGCTGTTGCCTCGGATGTTGACCATATGGCAGCGGTGCAACAGGCGGTCGATCAGCGCCGCGGCCATGATCTCGTCGCCGAGCACGTCGTCCCACTCCTCGAAGCCCCTATTGGACGTCAGGACGGTCGACGCCCGCTCGTGGCGGGCGTTGATCAACTGGAAGAAGAGCACGGCGCCGTCCTGGCTGATCGGCAGGTGGCCGATCTCGTCGACGACCAGCAGGGCTGGATGGGTGAGCACACCCGGAGCCGGCGCGACAGGTTGCCCGCGGCCTTGGCCTCGGTCTGCGACTCGGTCAGGAGCCGCCAGCGTGCCGTAGTAGACCTTTCGGCCCGACTCGGCGGCGGTGATCGCCAGACTGACCGCGAGATGCGTCTTGCCCACTCCCGGGGGACCCAGGAGCATCACATTCTCGGCGCGCTCCACGAGACCGGGCAAGCTCACGGGACTCCGGGGCTTCGCTCCTGAGTGGGGGCAAGGTACCCGCGCGCCATCCGTGCGTTCCCCTTGCCGATCCCTTCAAGGGTGTGAGAGAGCTCGGGCGCACGCGCGGGGACGGGCGGGACGGAGCCTGCGCACGCGGCCCGGAGACCGGTCCGTGCCGGTCTGTGCCGTTCCCTTGACTCCTTGATTCCAGGACCGCTAACCTCGCCGTCAGTTCAATGGAAGACAGTGTGGCTGCGAAGGGAACGCTCGCGAGAGCCGTGCTGCTCGCGTTTGCCTTGGCCGCGTTCTTCCAACCGCTCTGCGCGGCGGCGCAGTTGCCGCCGGACGTCCAGGTGGACCGGCTCTGGCTCCGGGCGGAACGGCAGATCGGGGAGGGCGAGTACTGGTCGGCTCTGGCATCGCTCGGCGAGATACTGGAACTGCAGACCGAGCACGGCGTGGCGCTCCCTGACGCGTTCTGGTTCAGCCACGGCCGTGCGTCCCATCAGGCCGGTCTGCACCGCCAGGCGGCCGCATCGGTCACCCGCTATGTCGAGTCGACCGGCCGCGAAGGAGAGCACTACCTTGCCGCCCTTGAACTCCTGGATGCCGCGGAAGCCGCCGCCGAACGCGAGGCTGCCGAGGTCAGCCGGCTGGCAGCGCAACGGGAACGGGAGGAGCGAGCAACGGCAGCGCGCCGTGCCGCACGGCAGGCAATCATCGACGCCCAGGCAGAGGCGACGGCTGCGGCGGAAGAAGAGATGGCGAAGGTGGCGGCCGAGTTGGCTCGTCTCGCGCCGGGCATGGAGATGGTCGTCATTCCGGCGGGGAGCTTCCGGATGGGCTGCGTATCGGGTGTGGGTTGCGACGACGACGAGTTGCCGGTGCACGAAGTGACGATTTCGCGCCCGTTCGCGGTATCGAAGCACGAAGTGACGTTTGCGCAATGGGATGCGTGCGCGGCCGCCGGCGGTTGCCTCGACCACGGAGGCGTCAACAGGCGGCAACGCCGGCGGGGCTACCGGCCGGACGACGAAGGCTGGGGGCGCGGGAATCGTCCGGTAATGAACGTGTCTTGGGAGGATGCGCAGTCTTACGTGCGTTGGTTGTCTTCTGAGACGGGCGCCTCGTACCGTTTGCCCAGCGAGTCGGAGTGGGAGTACGCGGCGCGCGCTGGTTCGAGCACGGCCTACAGTTGGGGCAACGAGTTCGGTTCGGGCCGTGCGAACTGTGACGGCTGCGGCAGTCAGTGGGACGATCGTGAGACGGCGCCGGTCGGTTCGTTCAGGGCGAACGCATTCGGTCTGCACGACATGCACGGGAACGTGTACGAGTGGGTCGAGGATTGCGTGAGCAAGACCTACGCGGGTGCGCCGTCGAATGGGAGCGCCTGGCAGTCTGGTGATTGTTCTCTTCGCGTCGTGCGCGGCGGTTCCTGGTACCTCTTTCCGACGTACCTCCGCTCCGCGAGCCGGGACTGGGACACCTCCGTCAGCCGCCGCCTCTTCACCGGTTTTCGTGTAGCCCGGACGCTCACCCCCTGAGTCTTTACCTCCTTGGAGGGTTCCAAGGGGAGCTTGCCCCCTTGGTCGCGACGGGTTCCCTGTCGGAATGCCCCTGTAGGTTCGCTCCCTCTACCGACGTCGGAACCTGAGAGTCTCCGCCGCGTGACCGCCGCAGTCGACGCAAGGAACGGGCGGCTTTCTTCGCCCCCGTTGACTCGCGACGCGCGTCGGTCGGCAAGATCGCAAGCCTCAGTCGGCCAGCAGATAGTCGCTCGCGGTCCGAATGGCAATGCCGCGAAACGGGTTCAGTACCAGGAGATCCGTGTCACCCGTCAGAATCAGGCCCGCGTCCCCGCTCAGGGCTAGCTCAAGAAACTTGTCGTCGCTGGCATCCCGGGATGCTCGAACGACGTGCTGGACGGCGACCACCTCGACAGTCCCCAGCAGCCGGCGAACGTACTTCCGGCGCTGTTCGACGCTGACGTAGCGGTCAAGTTTCCGTCGGCTCAGAACGTCCGACAGTTCGTCGAGGGTTGCCCGGGAAGCGAGGACGACTCCCTCTCGCTCCGCCTTCCGCACCGCCTGGCCGGGAACCGAGTCGGGAAGCAGGAGCCGGCTGACGAGGAGGTTCGTGTCAACGACGATCCGTTTCGCCGTCGCCATCGTCCAGGATCTCGGCGAGTTTCTCCTCGGTCAGCCCTCGCTCGGCGGCCTGGGCCCCGATGCGTTGGCAGTACTCTTCGAGTTCCCGCAGGTTCAGCGCCCGCAGCCGCTCGTAGTCTCGCGGCGACAGCACCACGGCCACTTCGCGTTTCTGCCGCCGGACCATGATGGGTTCGTGCTGAGCCGCGTCGAGGATCGCGGCGAATCTCTGCTTGGCTTCGGTTGCGCTGACGGTTCGCACGGTCGCCCCTCCTTTCGCTACGGGAGAATAGTCCGAAATGGACAGTTTGTCCAAATTGTCCACTCCCGGAATCTCAGGCTGGACGCCCTCATCACGCAGCTGGCTGTCGGTGCGCCGGCCTTCTGGCCGGTATCCCGCGCGAAGCGCGGTTCCGGAGCAAGCCCCTATGTACTGGCGTTGCCCGATTCCCGAGCGGGTCGCGGCGCGACCGCTGGGCTTGGCGATCGTCGCCGGCGCAGCCACTGGCTGGTGGGCACCACTGCCGCCGCAATCACGAGAACCCATGGCAGGACGCCCTGAGGCACGGTATCCAGCAGAGGCGCTAGGGGGCGGTACTGCAAGAGGTCGGAGCCACGTTCGCCGGTCCAGTGCCAGGCGGTGTGGACGATGAGGGCGGAGACGAGGATGATCCCCAGGCGCTCGTTGGGGAGGCGGCGAAAGACGAAGTCGAGCAGCGGAATCAGCAGCAGCAGGACCAGGAGCTGGCCGAGCTCGACGCCGACGTTGAAGGCGAGCAGCGACGTCACGATATGCGAGCCCGCGAACTGGAGCGACTCGCTGAGGGCGAAGGAGAAGCCGAAGCCGTGGACGAGGCCGAAGCCGAAGGCGGCGGTCCAGCGGCGGTCCTGGCCGACTCCGAGGATGTTCTCGAACGCCATGTAGACGATGGACAGCGCGATCAGCACCTCGACCAGGGTGGGGAACCACAGCGCTCGTGGCGCGAGGCCCGCCGCCGAGGCGATCAGGGTGATCGAGTGGGCCACGGTGAACGAAGTGACGACGAGCACGAGCTGGCGGAGGCGGCGAAGCGGCGCCACCAGGCAGACCAGGAAGAGCAGGTGGTCGAGGCCGCTCAGGATGTGTTCGAAACCCATCGCGATGAAGTGGATCGAAGCCTGCGCCCAGTTCGGATCGAGCCGGACCCGGCCGGGTTCGGCGGCGAGCTGGAGCGCTCGCGCATCGCCGTCGGGCGACTCGTAGCGAATGACGGTGAGCACCCGCAGGCCGAGCCGTCCGAAACGCGGGTCGATCGAGAATCGGGGCCGTTCGCTGGCGCCGTGAGCACCGAGCGGCGTCTCCAGGTGGACATCGAGCAACGCCTGACGCCAGACGAGCTGCGTTGACGCCTGCAGGGGTGGCTCGCGGATGTGGGCAAGGGCGCGGTCGAAGTCGGTGAAGGAGCGGTCGGACGGGATCGACAGCCGGACCGCCTGAACGGTCGTCGGCGGCAACTGATCGCGGCCGGCGTACAGGTCGAGATTGGGCGTGATCCAGCGGTTGGCGGCTTCCGCGAGCAGGCCGCTGGCGCGTAGCGCCTCGAGGTCCAGGATGCCCCGGTAGTCGACCGGGAATTGCATCTCCTGCATCGCTTCCAGCGGTGTGCGCACGAGGATCTGTAGCCGGTCCTCCTGCTGTTTGACCAGCACCTGGACGGTGACGCTGCCGGGAACCTCGTGGGCGGCCGCGGGCTCGCCGGCGAGGAGTAGCAACGCTGTGGCGAGGGCGGCGCCGCCGAAGCGGAGCGGGAGACGCGCGTTGGTACCGAGGCGGTTCAGGTGGCGAATGCTAACCGCCGGGCCTTCCAGGCCGCCGGCGAGGGCGCCGGCGCACCCAGTCTGGTCCGTTGTACACTGACCGTCCCTCCCGGGTACTGCAGGAACCGCCAACAGCGCGGCAAACGAGGGATTCCAACGACTGGATGGGCCGACGATGACATCGAAGCGTTCGTACCCCGTACTCGGCTGCGTGGCAGCCCTTGCTTTGCTCCTCGCCGCCTGCGGTGGCGGCGGCTACGGCGGCGGCGACGAGACCGCCGGCGACGGGCCGATGGCGCCGCGCTTCGAGGTCGATCCCTTCTGGCCGCAGCCGCTGCCGAACCACTGGATCCTCGGTCCGGCGATCGGGGTCACGGTCGACTCCCGCGACCACGTCTGGATCGTTCACCGGAACACGCCGGGCGCTTTCGGTGCGATCAACGAGATCGGCGCCGCGCAGGATCCGCCGCTCTCCGAGTGCTGCATTCCGGCGCCGCCGGTGCTGGAGTTCGATCCGGACGGCAACCTGGTCGGCCACTGGGGAGGGCCGAGCGAGACCGGCGAGTACGAGTGGCCGGCTTCGAACCACGGCATCCTCGTCGATCACATGGACAACGTGTGGATCGGCGGCAACGGCGGCGGCGACTCCCACACGCTGAAGTTCACCCGCGACGGCCAGTTCCTGATGCAGGTGGGCAAGGCGAACGCCCTCGTCAACGAGGGCGCCGAGCCGCGCTTCGTGCGGAACAGCCACGACATGGAGAACTTCGGCCGGGTGGCGAAGCTGTCGGTCGACCCGGAGGCGAACGAGATCTACGTCGCCGACGGCTACTTCAACCGCCGGGTCGTCGTGATCGACGCCGACACCGGCGAGTTCAAGCGCTACTGGGGCGCCTACGGCGAGGCCCCGGACGACGAACTGGACCTCGGGCAGTACGTCCCCGGCGATCCGCCGGCGACGCAGTTCCGCGGTCCGATCCACTGCGCCGACATCTCCGCCGACGGCCTGCTCTACGTCTGTGACCGCGCCGCCGACCGCATCCAGGTGTTCCAGGCCGACGGCACCTTCGTGAACGAGGTCTTCATCGCGCCCGAGACCCTGTCTCAGGGCTCGACCTGGGATGTCGCCTTCTCGCCGGACGAGGAGCAGAAGTTCCTCTACCTGGCCGATGGCCAGAACATGAAGGTCTACGTGATCGAGCGCGCGAGCATGGAGGTGCTCTACGCCTTCGGCGACGGCGGCCGGCAGCCCGGCCAGTTCTTCGCCGTCCACAGCATCGCCACCGACTCGAAGGGCAACATCTACACGACCGAGACCTACGAGGGGAAGCGGCTGCAGAAGTTCGTCAACCTGGGGATGCGGCCCGTGCCGGAGGAGGACCTGGGGACTCCCTGGCCTTCGGACTAACCCGGGAGCCGGTACGCGATCAGCTCGAACGGCTCGCCGCGGCCGCCGATGGAGACGACGAGGTACTGCACGCCGCGGTGCAGGTAGGTGATCGGACTGCCGTCGGAGTGGGCCGGCAGTTCAACCTCGGCGGCCAGCTCGCCCGTCGCCTTGTCGAAGGCCCTTAGAGCCGGCACGGTGTAGCGCCAGTCTTCGCGCGCCGCCGACCGCGGATCGGTCCAGGCCAGACCGCCGGTGACTTCCTCGGGCTGTTCGGACCACTCCCGCTCCGCCTTCGCTTCCTGGGAGCGGAAGGAGCGCGAGTGACCTGAGCTGACGATCAGGAGTGTCTTCGTGACCAGGGCGTGGCCGCGGACCCCTGAGCCCAGGAGCGGCAGGTCGAGGCCGGCAAGCTTCGGGTGTCGCCGCGGCCCCTCGCCGAGCGGAACCTGCCAGGCGATGTCGCCGCGGCTCATGTCGTAGGCGGTGACCCGCGAGTACGGCGGCTTCGAGATCGGCAGGTCGAAGGGGCCGTGGAAGCCTGACACTCTGGCCACGAAGTCGAAGGACGAGCGGTTCGGGTCGGGACGTCTGAGCGTGATCAGGATCGGCGCCGTGAAGGACGGCACGTAGAGCCTTCCCGTGTCCGGGTCGAAGGCGCCGCCGGGCCAGCTCGCTCCGCCTTCGAAGCCGGGCATGGCGACGGTGCCGCGCTCACTGGGCGGCGTGTAGATCGGGCCGTACTGGTGCGAGGTCAGGATGCGTTCCGCCTCGGCGCGGATCTCGGGGGTGAAGTCGATGACGTCGGCGAGCTGCATGCCCTGGCGATCGAACGGCGGCGGCTTGGTGGGGAAGGGCTGCGTGGCCGAGGTCTGCTCGCCGGGGATGCCGGTCTGGGGGACCTGCCGCTCCTCGATCGGCCAGAGGGGTTCGCCGGTCTCCCGGTCGAAGACGTAGAGGAACGCCTGTTTGCTGGGCAGCATCGCGGCCTTGACGGTGCGCCCGTCGACGACGACGTCGCCCAGTACCGCCGGAGCGGCGAAGTCGTAGTCCCAGAGACCGTGGTGGACGGCCTGGAAGTGCCAGCGGCGCTCGCCCGTTTCGCAGTCGACGGCGACCAGGCTCTCGGCGTACAGGTTGTCGCCGCGGCGGTGACCGCCGTACCAGTCGTTCGTCGGCGTGCTGGTCGGCAGGTAGGCGAGGCCGAGTTCCTCGTCGGCGCTCATCAGGCCCCAGACGTTCGCGCCGCCGGTGATCCGCCAGGACTCGTCCTCCCAGGTGTCCGTGCCGAGCTCACCCTCCTGGGGCACGGTGTGGAAGGTCCAGAGCTGACGGCCCGTGCGCACGTCGAAGCCCCGCACGTCGCCCGGCGGTCCGTCGTCGGGGCCGAGCGGCCCGTCCGAGATGGACGAGCCGACGATCGCGACGTCGCGGCAGATGGTCGCCGGCGAGCTGACGGTGTACTTGCGGCGTTCGACGGCCCGGTGCAGGCCGGCGGTCAGATCGACGCCGCCGTGGTTGCCGAAGGAGCGCACCGCCGTGCCTTCGTCGGCGTAGATGGCGCGCAGGATGGCGTCCGTGCTGGCGTAGATGAGACGGCCGGGGGCCTCGGGGCGCTCGGGATCGCGCCAGAAGCTGGGTCCCTTGTGGGTGAAGCCGTGGTTCGTGGGCCGGCCGTGGCCGTAGCTTTGCGGATCGTGCTGCCAGACCGTTGCGCCCGTTGCCGGATCCACGGCGGCGGCGATGCCGTAGCCCGTGACGACGTAGAGCCGGTCGCCGATCTTGATCGGCGTCGTGACGTGGGTGCGCTGCTTCATCGATGGGTCTTCGAAGCGCGGGTCGTTCGCCATCAGGTCGTTGTCCGGCAGCCGCCAGCGCCAGACCGGTTCGAGGCGTGCGAAGTTGCCGGCGTCGATCTGGTCGAGCGCGGCGTAGCGGCCGGCGTCGTTGCCGCCGGTGATGGTCGGCCAGTCGGTGTCCTGCGCCCAAGCCTGGGTAAGGCCTGGCAGTAGAAGTGCGGCGCCAAGGAGCGCCGCCGGTGCCGGCTGAGCCCCGCCGGACATCCGCGTCAGTCGAAGGCGGGGATGATCTCTTCCGCGACCATCTGGTAGTGGTCGAGGCGGTGCGTCGGGATGCCGCCGATCATGATCTCGTGGGCGCCGGCGTCGATCATCTCGCCGATCCGGTCGATGACGTAGCTCTTCGGGCCGGCCGCCGTGCCTTCGCCGAGGCCGCGGGCGTCGACGAAGCGTTTGGCGGCGGCCTCGTCGTCCGTCACGAAGGTGGGCATCAGCACGGTGTGCCGGATTTCGGCGGGGTCGCGGCCGGCGTCCTCGCAGTGCCGGTTGACGACGGAGACCTTGTGCCGGAAGTACTCGCGGGTCATCGGGCCACGCGCCCAGCCGTCGAGGTTCATCACGTCGCCGTGACGCGCCAGCGTGCGCAGCGTCCGCTTCTCGCCCGTGCCGCCGATCAGGATCGGGATGGGCGCGTCGTAGCAGCCGGGCGAGAGCGGCGCGGAATCGAGCTCGTAGTACTCGCCCTCGAAGTCGACCGGCCCGCCGGATCGGAACAGGGCCCGGATCAGTTCGACCGCCTCCTCGAAGCGATCCTGGCGCTCCTTCATCGACGGGAACGTCCAGCCGTAGGCCTCGTGCTCCCGCTTGAACCAGGCCGCGCCGATGCCGAGCACGAAGCGGCCGTGGGAGATGTGGTCCAGGGTGCCGGCCATCTTGGCGACCAGGCCGGGATTCCGGTACGTGTTGCCGAGAACCAGGTGGCCGATCTTCAGGTTCTTCGTGATACTGGCGGTCGCGGCGGCGACGGTGAAGGCCTCCTGCGCCGCGAGGTGTTCTTCTTCCTTGATGCCTGGCGGCGGCAGGTAGTGGTCGGCGTACCAGATGCTGTCCCAGGGACCCTGGTCGAGCAGCTCGGCTACCTCCCGAACGCTGTCCCAGGTGTTGCGGTAGACGGTGACCTGTGCGCCGAACTTCATTTCCTGATCTCCCTCAAGAGCGCTGCATGACCATCTTGCCGATGATCTTGCGGTCCATCATGTCGCGAAGCGCCTGCGGCACCTCTTCCAGGGGGTACCGGCGCGAGATGTACGGCTGGATCTTTCCGGAGGCGGCGAGGGCTTCCGTTTCGACCCGGGTCGCCTCGAAGATCTCCGGCTCGCGCATCCTGGAGGCGCCCCAGAACACACCGACGACGTCGCAGCCCTTGAGCAGAGTGAGATTGAGCGGCATGCGCGGAATGCCGGCGGTGAAGCCGATCACAAGGAACCGGCCGCGCCAGTTGGTGGCGCGTAGCGCCGCCTCGGCGTAGTCGCCGCCGACCGCGTCGTAGACGACGTCTACGCCCTTGCCGTCCGTCAGCTCCTTGGCGCGGTTCTTCAGGTCCTCTTCGGCGTAGTTGATCGTCTCATCGGCGCCGCGTTCGCGGCAGAGCGCCAGTTTCTCCTCGCTCGAGGCGGCGGCGATCACGCGCGCGCCCATCACTTTGCCCAGCTCCAGGGCGGCAAGGCCGACGCCGCCGGCGGCACCGAGCACGAGAAGCGTCTCGCCCGGCTTCAGGTTGCCCCGGTACTTCAGCGCGTAGTGGCCGGTGCCGTAGGCGTAGCCGTACCCCGTGGCCTCGGCGTGGCCGAGCCCCGGCGGCAGCTTGCGCACCTGCGACGCCTTGAGCAGCACCTGCTCGGCGAAACCGCCGGTGCCGCCGCCGCCGACCACGTCGTCACCGACTGCGAGGCCGTTCACATCCGGCCCGACGGCGGCGATCCTGCCGCCGACCTCACCGCCGACGACGAAGGGCGGCTCTCCCCGGAACTGGTAACGGTTCTCGATGATCAGGGTGTCGGGCCAGGTAATCGCTGCTGCCTGGATGTCGACGACGACTTCGCCCGGTCCCGGGGCCGGATCGGGAAGTTCCTCGATCGTCAGGTTCTCCGGGGGGCCGAATGCGCTGCATACAACTGCCTTCATGGTTGCCTCTGGACGTAGTTCAGGGAAGTTCGCTGTCAGATCTGCCGCTCGCGGCCCTTCCAGTACGGCGCCCGGACCAGGCCCCGCTGGATCTTGCCGGTGGGCATGCGCGGCAGGTCGGTCGCGAAGTCGATGGAGCGGGGCCGCTTGAAGTCGGGCAGGTGCTCGCGGCACCAGGCCAGGAGTTCCTCGGCCAGTTCGTCGCCCGCTTCGTAGCCTTCGTCGACCTCCACGACCGACTTGACGCTTTCGCCCCACTCGTCGTGGGGAACGCCGACGGTGCAGACCTCGTAGACCGCCGGGTGCTGCTGGATCACGTCGTCGATCTCCTGGGGGTAGATGTTGACGCCGCCGGCGATGATCGTCTCCGCCGAGCGGCCGGTCAGGAACAGGTAGCCGTCCTCGTCGACGTAGCCCATGTCGCCCATCGTGAAGTAGTCGTCGCGGTAGGCGGAGGCGGTCTTGTCGGGGGCCTTGAAGTAGACGAAGCTGTTCTCGGACGCCTCGAAGTAGACCGTGCCGGTGCTTCCGCTCGGCACCGGCTCGCCGTTGTCGTCGAGCACCTTGTAGTTCGTTCCCTCCACGGTGCGGCCGACGCTGCCGGGCTTCTCGAGCCACTCCTTCGAGTCGACCCAGAAGGTGCCGCCCTCGGTGGCGGCGTAGTACTCCCATACCACGGGACCGAACCAGTCGATGACCTTGTGCTTGACCTGGACCGGCGTCGGCGCCGCGCCGTGGCAGAGCCAGCGCATCGAGGAGACGTCGTAGCGGTCGCGGACCTCCTGAGGCAGCGCCAGCATGCGGTGGAACATCGTCGCCACCATGTGCGTGTGGGTCACGCGGTGCCTGTCGATGAGGGCGAGCGTTTCCTCGGCATCCCACCTGTCCATCAGCACGGAGCCGACGCCGGCGCCCATCGGCATCGCCAGGTTCAGACCGAGGGGTGCGGCGTGGTAGAGCGGCCCGGTGACGAGGGAGCAGTCCGTGTCGGGCTCGAAGTCGCCCGACTCACGGACTGCCAGCAGGAACGGCGTCGGCGTCGGATCCGCCTTGCGGTACACGCCCTTGGGATGGCCGGTGGTGCCGGACGTGTAGAGCATCGGTGCGCCGAGGATCGGGTCGTCGATGTTCGAGCCGTCTTCGGCCGCCAGCGCCTCGTCGTAGGACTCGGCGCCCTCGATCTCGCCGCCGACTGCCAGTGTCAGGCGCAGGTGGCTGGAATCGGCCTGAGCCGCGGCGACGGCCGGCGCGAAGGCCGCGTCGGCGATCAGCACGAGGGCCTCGCAGTTGTCGGCGATGTAGGCGACTTCGGGCGGCGAGAGGTGCCAGTTGATCGGCGTCATGCGTCCGCCGGAGCGCTGGCAGGCAACCACGGTCTCGATGAACTCCGGCCGGTTCCGGCAAAGCAGGGCGACGCCGACGTCGGGACCGACGCCATGCGCCCGCAGCACGCGGGCCAGCCGATTGGCGTTGGCGTTCAGTTCGCCGAGGGTTCGGCCGCCGAACTTCGAGAGCACGGCCATCCGCTCGGGAGCCACATCGGCGTGCACCGCGACGCCCATGCCGTAGGGCGCTGCCGCCATGAGTCGTTCCTGTAGTTCGAGGTCGATCGCCATGCGGCCCTCTCCGCGGGCGCCGGAAGAGGCCGGCGTCCTGGTTTCCTTGTTTGTTGCGTTGCTCGGATCTGCTGGAAAGAGCCGAGAGTGTACCCATAGCTACACTGACTGCCCATGGCCGCCGCGAACATGCCCGAGACGGTCGAGTTGACCGACCGTGACCGGGCCATGCTCGCGGGCGAGTGCGGTCAAGCCGCGGCGGTCGCGATGCGCATCCTGGCCACGATGGCCGGCGTCTACGGCGCGGAGCGGCTGCTCGACATCGAGGGCGCCCACATCGACGGTTGCCTCTACCACGGCGACTCGGGCGTCGACTTCGCGGAGCTTCTCGTCGCCGGTGGAGCGCGGGTTCGAGTACCGACGACATTGAACGTCGGCGGCCTCGATCTGCTGCACCCGGAGGAGTTCTCCGGCACGGCGGAACGTCGGGCGAAGGCGCTGCGACTGATGGAGTGCTACGAGGAGATGGGTTGCCGGACGATCTGGACCTGCGCGCCTTACCAGACGACGCCGCGGCCCGCGTTCGGGCAGCAGGTGGCCTGGGCGGAGAGCAACGCGATCGTGTTCGCGAACTCGGTGCTCGGTGCGCGCACCCACCGCTACGGCGACTTCATCGACATCTGCGCCGCGATCACCGGACGGGCGCCGGCGGGAGGGCTCCACCTGGAGGAGAACCGGCGCGGGCAGGTCGTGTTCGACCTGCGCTCGTTGCCGCCGGCTCTCCGGAGCGCGTCCTGGCTGCTGCCGGCGATCGGCTATCTGGTGGGGGAGCGCTGCGGCAACCGGATTCCCGTGCTGCTCGGCCTGGAGCAGGCGGACGAGGACGGCCTGAAGGCGCTGGGGGCGGCCGCGGCTTCTTCGGGTGCGGTCGCCCTGTTCCACGCGGTTGGCATCACACCCGAGGCACCGACGCTGGAGGCGGCGCTCGGCGGCGGGGAAGCCGAAGAGTGGGTCGATGTCACCGTGGATGATCTGCACGCAGGGCTGCGCAGTCTGTCGACGGTCCCCGCGGCTGCGGCTTCGAGTCCCGGCGCCGGCGGAGACCTGGCGATCGATGTCGTGGCCCTGGGCAGCCCCCACTTCTCACCGCGCGAGTTCGCTGAACTGCTGCCGCTCGTCGAGCGCCATCCGCCGGCCGGGAGCGTCGAGTTCGTCGTCTGCACGAATCGCGTTTCGCTCGGCTTCCTGGAGGGGCAAGGGGCTCTCGGGCGGCTGCGCAACCTCGGAGTCCGCGTGGTGGTCGACACCTGCGTCGTCGTGGCTCCGATCCTGCGTTCTCCGGCGGGCGGCGTGCTGATGACGAACTCCGGCAAGTTCGCCCACTACGCGCCAGGCAATGTCGGCTTCGACGTCGTCTTCGGCAGTCTGGCCGAGTGTGTTCGCTCGGCGCATCGCGGCCGGCTGTGCCGTGATCCGGCGTTGTGGCCATGAGCGTCGTGGAACTCGAGGGCCGGGCCCTGGTCGCCGGTGCCGGTGCCGGCGCTGCGCTGCGGCTCGAGGAGCCGCTGTCGTTCTGGGGCGGCGTCGATCCGGTGACGGGGACGATCATCGACCGGAGGCATCCGCGCTGTGGCGAGAGCGTCTCCGGCCGCGTCCTCGTGATGCCCTACGGGCGGGGGTCGAGCAGTTCGAGTTCGGTTCTGCTCGAGGGTGTACGTCTCGGTACGGCGCCGGCGGCCGTGGTGCTGCGGGAGCTCGACGGCATTCTGGCGCTGGGCGCCGCTGTGGCCCGGGAGCTTTACGAGCGGTCGCCGCCGGTGGTCCTTCTCGAAGCGGCGGACTGGGAGGCTCTGCCGGAAGGAGCAGGGGCCTCGGTCGACGTCAGCGGCCGCCTGCGGATCGCAGGCTGACGTTCCAGGACGTCCAGACCCAGACCTTGAAGGTGTCGGTGCCGAACTCGTCCGCGTTGTACTGCGCCAGCTTGATGCCGAAGTCCTGCTTCCAGGGCGTGTTCCAAACCGCCATCGCGTCGATCTCGGTGCCGTAGTCCAAGCTGCCGACCGCGGAGCGGAACTGGTGCCAGCGAAGCGTCCAGTTCCAGGTGTCGAGGTTGTGGTCCAGCCGGAGGTAGACGTCGACCAGGCCGTTCGCAGGGGTGCCCAGGAACTTGTCGGTCCAGCCGTTGAAACCGTGGAGCGTCGCCAGCGGCGTGCGGAAGCCGTACGTTCCGTCGCCATCGAGGGCTTCGCGCACCGCGCGCATGCTGATGTCGCCGCGCGTGAAGCCGATCCCGGTCTTCTGGTAGTCGAGGTCGACGCTGCCCGGATGGTCCGCCCAGTCCGACTGGACCGCGTACTGGAGTTCCCAGAGAACGGAGGCCGCGCCGGCGTCGTGGGAGCCGTTGTAGCTGGCGCCCCAGTTGGACGTCGAGTTGGCCGCGGCGCCGGGTCGCTCGTAGTCCAGCAGGTAGCCGAACAGGGCCAGGTTGCCGGGTCCTGCCGGACCGGAGACGTAGATCACGTGCGAGCCCATCGGTTCCTCGGCACCGGTGATCCGGTGGGCGCGGTCGAGGAACGCGTAGCGAAGGGACCAGTCGGCGCGCAGCTTCGCGTCGAGGGCGGCCGCGTCGAAGGCCTGGTGGTGCTGGCGCCAGCCGACCGCGCCGACGAAGCGCTGGTCGCCGATCAGAAGTTCCGTCCGGCCCAGCGTGAAGGCCACCGGCCCGCGCTCCAGCTTCGCCGCGGCCTGGTTGATCGCCGTGAGCGCTGGATCGGCGATGACCGGACGGTCGCGGACGCCGTTGTCGAGACTGCCGTAGCCGAGGTTGCGGTAGCTACTGTCGCTGCCGACCGGGGTCACGTCCTCCGCCTCCAGCAGGAACGAGAAGCCGCGGAAGGGCTTCGTCTGCAGCTTGAGGGTCGTCCGCAGCGTCGAAGCGAGCGCCGCGCTGTCGAACGCATCGTCGTCGGATTGCTCGACGCGGTAACGGAGACCGACCGAAACGTCCGCGTCGCGGATCGCCTCTCCAAGGGTCCCCGGCTCCTGAGGAACGTTCTCCTCGTCGCCTTGCGCGAGACCGGGCGAAGTGCCGAGGGTTGCGCTCAGCGCCAGCGGAATCAGACACTTGCGCATGATCGGGTTGGCTAGTCGAGGGAAAAGAAGGTGGAGTCGGCTGAGGCCGTCGGCAGTATAACCGCCGGCTGAGGTGGCCTCCGGCGCGCCGCTCTCACTCGGCCGGCGGGCCGCCGACCCAGATCGGCGACGACCAGGCGCGTTCCTGGATCGTCGCTTGCAGCTCGGGCCGGGGTGCGACGCCGGCCTTGATCGCGTCCCAGGTCGACCAACGGCACGTCGGGTTCTCCAGCGCCCGGAGGTAGTAGAAGGCGTGCTGGCCGGCTTCGAATCCCGGGTCTTGCCAGAGGGCGACGAGTTCCGAGGCTCCCTTGTCCGGCGTGATGCTGCAGTCGGAGAGATCGACCTCGGCGCCGTTGTCGGGGCAGCGATGGGTTTCGGGATCGGGAGTCAGGCCATCAGAGCACGCAACGTCGAACACCTGTTCCATCGCCTGCCCATCGTCGCTCCAGCCCTTGATCATCTGCACTCGCTGCAGCGGCGTGCCGAGCGGATCCTGGAGTGCCCAGACGAGGAAGCGGGGAGAGGCGGCACCGTCCGAGCCGGCCGGCAGTTCGCCGCCCATCGGCACGCCTTCGGCGTAGGCGATGTCGACCGCGTCGTCGCGCTCGACCAGATCGTCCGGGTAGACGCCGGCAAAGAAACGGACGACGATCCGTGGGCCGCTGGTGGCGAAGGTTTCCTTGCGGCGGAACGCTCCGTAGATCGACTCTCGGGTGTTCTCCTCCGCCCAGACGCCGGCGAGGCCGGAGGCGCTCCAGGTCTTGTAGTAGGTGTCGTTGTAGGCCGTCACGCCCTCGTCCGAGGCGATCGGCACGGAGCCGCGGAGTTCCGCCGTCGCATCCAGGATGCCGACCTTGGCGACGAAGTTCGATTCGTCTAGGGAAGCTCCGCCGTTGTGCGTGTCGCTGGCGCCAACCAGGCCGAAACGGTAGGGGTTGACGCCCCGCTCTGCCTGGAGCCTGAGCCCGCGCAGGTAGGCGTCGCGGGCGTAGGAGCCGCGCGGCCTCGACTTGTTCCACTGGGCGATCCGGTAGGGCATGATCTCGAAGTCGGCCCACTCGTCGTTCGGCGACAGGAAGGGGTGGGTGTCGGAGGTGCCCTTGACCTGGGTGACCTCGACCAGGGGCTCGTTCCGCATCCTGGTCTCGGCGTAGGCGGCGTCGATCGGCTCGCCCGCGAAGTTCACGAGCTGGAACATGTGGCCGTCCGAGCCGTTCGAGTTGTGGGGGATCGCGAGGGCTTCGATGCCGCGCGATCGGAGATCGTCCATCCAGGCCCAGAGGTCTTCGGGGTTGATCGAGTCAGTGCGTCCGTACGGGTAGTCCGGCACCGCGTCGCCCCTGAAGATCACGTTGCGGTGCAGGTTGCCGCGATCGCGGCTCGAGGTGTACTCGTAGGCGGGGAAGGTGGTGAAGTTCCCGGGGTCGTTGTGCCGTTCGGCCGCCTCGACCGTCCGCTTCCAGGCGGAGCGGATGACGTCCACGTCGCGATGCTCCCGCACGTACGCCCCGCTGCGGAAGGCGCGCCGCTTCTCCGCAATCGTGCGGGCCTGCGTGAAGTCGGCCGCCCGCTCGAGCTTCGACAACGGGTGGTCCGGCTGCGACATCGCCTCCAGCATGCCCAGGTAGTTGGCGTGGTCGGTAACCGCCAGGAAGTCCAGCGGACGGTCGAGCTGTAGGTCGAAGCCGCCGGGATGCTCGATCGCCTTGCCCTTGGCGAACTCGTAGGCGTCGTCCGGCGTGCTGCGGGTGCCGAAGATGAAGGCGTCGAACGAGTAGCGGGTGTGGACGTGCAGATCGCCGAACAGGGCCCTCCGGTCGGACTCCTCGGCAATCGCGGCGGGAGCTCCGCAGAGCATCAGGAGGATCGTGGTTCCCAGAGTTCCGGTTGAGTTGGCCAGCACCTTCCGCATGTTGGTGACCTCCCTTCGCTTGGTTTCGTCGATTGATCTACGGCAACCCACAATACGCCAGCTTCGTTCGGGTACACTTACTGAGCACAGACCAAGGATCCGAGCCAGCGAGCGAACCGGAGACCAGAATCATGAAGACCGCGACCTCTCGTCCCATCCTGCTCATGCTCGTCGCCGCCGTCGCCGTTCCCGGCTTCGGTCTGGCCGCCGACGCGGACACGCCGACGTTCTACGCCGACGTCCTGCCGGTTCTGCAGGAGAACTGCCAGACCTGCCACCGGCCGGAAGGCGAGGGCGAGAACATCGGCGGCATGATCGCGCCGATGCCGCTGATGACGTACCAGCAGACCCGGCCCTGGGCGCGATCCATCGCGCGCGCGGTCGAGAATCGCTCGATGCCGCCCTGGTTCGCGACCGAGGCGACCCGCGGGCAGTTCCACCATGAGCGGGTCATGTCGGACGACGAGATCGAGACGGTCCTCGCCTGGGTCCGCGCCGGCTCGCCCGCCGGCGACGCGGCCGCCGCGCCGCCGACGAAGAAGTTCGTTGAGGAGGGCTCCGGCGGCTGGTCGCTTGGGCGCCCGGACTTGGTCGTTGCGATGCCCGAGGAGTACTGGGTGGCCGACGACATCGCCGACATCAACATCAACTTCGAGACGGAGCTCACCGAGGAGATGCTCCCCGAACCCGTCTGGGTGCGCGGCGTCGAGTTCAAGGTCGGCGGAAGCGATGTCCATCACATGTGCGCCAGCGTTCGGCCTCCGGGCGGCGCGACGGCGCTCGGCAAGTTCAGCGACAGCTCGCTGGGCTGCATCGCGCTCGGCGCCGAGAGCCACCTGATGGAGCCCGGCTACGCGATGAAGCTCGAACCCGGATCGACGATCGAGTTTTCGATGCACTACAACAAGGAGGCCGGCGAGGGCAGCGGTTTCCATGACCGCTCCGAGATCGGCTTCGTCTTCGCCGATTCCCCGGAGAGCGAACTGCGCGAGGTCAAGTTCGACTCGATCGGCAACCTGACGTTCGAGATTCCACCCCGCCACGAGCGCTGGAAGGTCGGCGCGGCACGGGTTTTCCCGGTCGAGACCGACATCCTGGCCCTGTGGCCGCACGCCCACCTGCGGTCGGTGGCGGTGCGCTACGACGCGTACTACCCGGACGGCACGACCGAGGTCCTGCTCGACGTGCCGAACTACGACCAGGAATGGCAGACGACCTACCAGTACAAGAAGCCGAAGACGATTCCCGCCGGCACTCGGGTCGAGGTTTCGATGTGGTTCGAGAACACGCCCGAACGCGGCGAGGAGCGCGGCTTCGATCCGGCGGACAACGTGATCAACGGTACGGCGACGACCGACGAGATGATGCTCGGCTTCGTGGCCTGGGCGCCGGTTGAGCCGGTCGATCCGATCGCGCTCCGCCTCGGAGTCGCCTCGATTCAGAGCACCGGCGGCGGGGAGTAGGTAGGCGGGAATGACCGGTTTGCGCGGGCGGCGGCTGCCTTCGGTCGCCGCCGTCCTGCTGTTCTCGGCAGCGGCGTTTGCGGCGCCGGCGGCGAGTCAGTTCGCCGAGACCGCCGAAGTCATCGAGAAGCCCTCGAAGGAGGGTGAGGGCCGCAAGCTCGACGCGTCCGGACTGACCAACGCCTTCAAGCTACTGGTCGCCGCGACGCGTTCGATCGACAAGGCCGAGATCGGCGGCGGCATGGTCGAGGTGAACGCCGGCAGGCTGCCGCTCCTCGGCGTGGACTGGGAGGCGTTGCAGGAACACGAACAGGGCCTCTTCGAGTTTCAGACCGCGGCCGCGATCAAGCTGCGCACGGAGGCCGACATCGTGGTCGGTGAACTCGAGGTGCCGGCCGGCAACGTCTCGCCCGGTTTCGCGGGTCTCTACAGCCTGTGGCTCCATCTGGACGACGATGGCCAGTGGGTGCTGATCGTGAACCACGAACCCGATGTCTGGGGCACGATGCACGATCCGGCAAAGGACCTGGGCGAGACCCGGCTGGAGCACTCCGTTGTCGAGGGCGGGAAGTCGCGGCTGACGATCGCCATCGAGCCGCCCGAAGGTGACGCTCCCGGGACGCTCAAGCTGTCCTGGGGCGAGCACCTCTGGCAGACGACGGTCTCAGCCGCCGGCTAGCAGCGGCGCGGAGGAGACTGGTTGCAGCGGCGACCCCGCCGTCATCCGGCGCGAAGCGCCGGCTTCCCGACACTCTGCTAGCCGGTGGCCAGCGGTGTGATCGGTCTCGCGCCGAGTACGGGCGCGCGCAGGCCGAACGCGACCAGTGCCCCCAGGAGGCAGGTGGTCGCCATGATCGAGAAGGTCAGGACGTGGGAGCCCGACCAGTCGGAAAGCATGCCGGCGAGTGTGGGGGCGGCGGGGGCGATGACGCCGGTGATGGCGAAGCGGATGCCGACGGTGGTGCCGAAGGCCCGGCGGCCGTAGAACGCCGAGTAGGTGACGGGGATGCAGACGTAGGCGGCGCCGAAGCCAAGGCCGACGAGGATGACGGAGAGGTAGGCCAACAGGGTCGTCTCGGCGAAGATCAGTCCGGCGCAGCCGAGTCCCTCGACGAGCAGCACGATGCCCAGCAGTGTCTGTGGCGGCATGAAGTCGCCGAGGAAGGCGCTGAATCGGCCGAACAGACTGACCAGTACCCGTGCGCCGAGAATCGAGCCGGCGACGGCGAGGGTGAAGCCCAGCGATTCCAGGTGGTCTCGGCCGAAGACGCTGATGATGCCCCACGGAACGCCGTAGGCGATCGACAGGCCGACCAGGAGGTAGAACTGGGACGTTCTGAGAGCGAGCGGCGCGGTCCATTCGCCCTGGCCGGTGGGACCGCGTTGATCTTCGAGTTCCGCGTCGCCGGCGGCGGGGCCACCGTCCGGTTCCTGGCCGACCTTCTCGGGTGTGCCGCGGACGAACAGCGCGGCGATCACACCGACGGTCGCCGAGATGCCGGCGATGATCACCCAGCCGGTGCGCCAGTCGGCCAATCGGAGGATCTCCGGTGCGAAGTACTTGTTCACGCCGAAACCGACGACGGCGCCGCCGCCAAGCACCAGAGCGATGGCCCTCGAACGCGAGCGGACGAACCAGTTCGAGGCGAGGGTCTGGGCGGGCAGAATGGTCGCCAGGCCGATCGCGATTCCACCGAGGACTCCATACGCGAACAGGCAGTCGGCGAAGGAGTCGGCCCGGCTCATGAGCCAGAAGGCCACCACCGCGATCGCGGAGCCGGGCACCATCACCGACCGGATTCCGAAGCGGCCCATGGCGATGCCGACCAGGGGGCCGAGCAGGTGGTAGATGTAGCTGAAGACGCTGAAGACAAGGCCGCTCTGGGTGTCGTTCAGGCCCAGATCCCGCTGCATCTCCGGCAGGAAGAGGCCCCACGAGTAGTACATCGGCGAGATGCCGAAGCCGTAGCAGAGCGAGCCGACGCCGACGATCCACCAACCGATGAACGGACGCTTGGTCATCGGGGTGCCTTGATCGTCTCAGGCTGTCCGTTTCACCATCTTCGCTTGACTCACCGGGCTACTGCCCGCGAATCGCTTCCAGCCGGTCGTTGATCTTCCGTTCCAGCGCGGTTCCCGTCTTCACTTCGTCACCGAGTTCGAGATACGCCTGCTTCTTGCCCTCGAATCGCGGCCAGGCGGGCCGGCCGCCGCCGTTCGGGTCACCGGTGCGGGCGAACTGGACCCAGTAGTCGATCATCAGCTCTGCCAGCCGGTCGTCCGTCTCGTCGTAGTTCTCGCCCCGGAGCGTATTGAAGACGTAGCCCAGTTCCGCCGCGTGGTGGGCGCCCCAGGCGGGGTTCTCCGGGTTCACGCGGGTGAAGAAGTACTGGTAGGCCGGCGAGGACACGTTGTCCATGCCGAGCAGCATCCTGCGGGTGCCGCGCAGGAACCACGTGTCGGTGATGAAGCGGTCCTGCTGCACCTTGAGTTCGTCGGCGTTCGACGACGGATACAGCTCCGCGACTGCCTCGGCGTGGTCGCCGTAGACGCCCCTCAGCGTTTCGAGGAACTGCGCCCGGTCGGCGAGCGGCTGGAACGACATGAACATCGTCCCCTCGTTGCGGTTCGTGCCGGCCATCAGGGGGATGTCGTTCTGCTTGCCGGCGGAGTACCGGTCTTCGCTCGACTCGGGCATGAACGCGGTGCCGTAGGTGATGTGCGGCTCGTAGGCGCCCGGTTGCCCGGCCTGGGGCGTCTTCGTGATGATCGTCTGAGGGTCGAGGGACCGCAGGGCTTTCGCTGTTTGCTCGCCATCGCCGAGGAGCGCGTTCGCCCAGGCGACGCCGACCTCTTCGGCACTGGCATGCATGCCGTTCGCTCCTTCGAGCGGGCGGATGTTGGTGTCCGTGATCCATGGGCTCTCGGCGATCGCACGGTCGATGAGCCCGGCAGCCAGCGGGCTCGCCATCAAGGCATGGACGCTCGTGCCGCCCGCGGACTCGCCGAAGATCGTCACGTTCCCGGGATCCCCGCCGAACTGGGCGATGTTCCGCTCGACCCACTGGAGCGCCGCGATCTGGTCGAGGAAACCGTAGTTGCCGGACTCGCCGCCGGACTCCCTGGAGAGCGCGGGGTGGGCGAGGTAGCCGAGGGGTCCGAGCCGGTAGTTGATCGAGACCAGGACGACGCCCCTGGCGGCGAACGCGGATCCCTCGTAGGTCGCTTCGTTGCTCCAGCCGAGGCTCAGGCCCCCGCCATGGATCCAGACCATCACCGGCCGCGGGTCGTCGCCGTCGCGATGCGTAGTCCAGACGTTCAGGAACAGGCAGTCCTCGGAGGTTTCGGGCAGGGCCGCGCCGGTCATCATCGCCAGGACCGGACTCTGCGGGCAGATGGCGCCGAACTCCGTGGCGTCGCGCACGCCGCTCCACTTCGATGCGGGTTGCGGCGCCTTCCAGCGCAGTTCGCCGACCGGCGCCGCCGCGAAGGGGATGCCTCGGTAGACCGTGAGGCCACTGTCCGCATCGAGAACCTCGCCCTGCAGCTCGCCGGACCCGGTCTTGACTACGGTGTCGTCGGTACCGGCGCCAAGCGTTGTGGCAACGAACAGGAGCGTGGGGACCAGGCTGACGGTCCAGCGGACTCGGTTTCTGCGGCAGCGGATCTCGGCCATGTTGCCTCCGGGGTTGGGTCCAGGTCGTGTGAACGGGGAGGCGACTCTACACGGCTGGTCCATCGGCGGCCTGCCTCGGGAAGGTCGGCGTTACGCTAGGATCGTCGGCGTCGGCTTCAGACGACTGTTGCACGTTGGTCACGATGAGGAGAGGATCAGGATGCCGAAGCTCGTGAGAGGGTTGTTCGCGGTTATTGGTCTGTTGCTACTGGGACTGCACGTTGAGCCCATTCGCGCCGGGGAAGCGGAGGTGCCGGAACGGGCCGGTGCTGCCGGTTCGGTCGCGGCGGCAAGCGAGGACGGTTGCGTCGAAAGCGCCACGACGCTGTGCCTGCAAGAGGGTCGCTACGAGGTGACGGTCGAGTTCACGGCGAACGGCGAGACGATGCCCGCCAGGGTGGCGAGGCCTCGCACGGAGGACTCGGGCCTCTTCTACTTCTTCGAGCCGAACAACTGGGAGATGCTGCTCAAGGTACTCGACGGCTGCGGCGTCAACCAGCACCACTGGGTGTTCGCCGCCACGGCGAGCGATGTCGGCATCCGGCTGGTCGTTCGCGACACGACCCTCCCGGACCAGAATGCCGACGGCACCATGATCGTCAACTCGAGGACGTACGACTTCCCGCCGATCACCAGGCGGCCCCAGGGGCCGGACGAGTCCGACGAGGACTACGCGCAGAACGTTCTCGCCAAGGGCCATCCGGCGCTGACGGAAGTAGGCGCCTTCCCCGACGCCTGTCCGGCGAGCAGCTAGGAGACGGCGCTACGGGTCGATTCGGGCCAAGGCCCGGATCGACTCCTCGATCTCCCGCGGTGCTGCGTCGGGTACGCCGCAGCGGGCGATGACGTGGGTCATCCCGATGCGCTCGCGGTAGCGGTCGAGGCCGGCGCGCACCTCATCGCGTCCGCCGACGATGGCCCAGTTCTCGATGTCCCCCAGTTCCTCTTCCTGCACGAGGCGGGTGCCGGCGCGCGCCATCCGGAGCGCCTGCGCGGTCAGGGCGGAAGCCACCCGCTCGCAGGTGGCCCGGTCTTCCGAGATGAACACGGTGCGCATGACCGGGACGATCGGTCGCGGCGCCCCCTGCGGCAGAGCCTCGCGATGGAGCTCGTGGTTCCTGGTCAGACGTCCGATCGTCTCGAGCGGAGATGACAGGTAGGGAAGGCCCAGTTCGCCGGCCTGCTTGAGGGCCAGGGGGCCGAAGGCGGCGACCCATAGTTCCGGATGCGGCTGCTGCACCGGCAGCGGCGCGATCCGCACGGGTTGCCGCGCGCCGGGTTCGCCGACCTCGATCGCCTCGCCGGCCCAGGCGCGCTTCATCAAGTCGAGCGACTCGAGGAAACGCTCGCGCTTGGTGCGGGGATCGACGCCGAAGGCAGCGAACAGCGCGGGCCGGAAACCGCGGCCCAGGCCGAGGATGACCCGGCCGTTCGAGAGGCGATCGAGGACGGCGACCTCCTCGGCCGCCTGGAAGGCGTTGCGAACCGGCAGGAGGTATGAGGTCGTGCCCAGGCGAAGGCGTTTCGTCCTGGCCGCCGCGGCCGCCAGCACGACGATGGGCGACGGGCAGGCGGCCTGGCCCGTGAAGTGGCTCTCGGGCAGGAAGAGGGAGTGAAACCCGAGCCGGTCCGCGAACTCGGCCTGATCGGCGATCGCGGCAGCCTCGTCACCCAGGTAGTTGACCCAGGGGGTCAGTCCGATCTCGATGCTCGTCTCCGTCAGCCGGCTCTCCAGTCGCTGAAGCTCTTGCCGGCGTCGGCCAGCTCGGCCAACAGGGCCGAGGGCTGCCAGAAGTCGTCGCCCGCCTGGTCCGCGAACTCCCGCATCCGGTCGGCGATCTTCCCGAGGCCCACGCTGTCTCCCCAGTGCATCGGGCCGCCCCGGTACACCGGCCAGCCGTAGCCGTTGACCCAGATCACGTCGATGTCCGACGGCCGGATCGCGATCCCTTCCTCCAGGATCTTCGCGCCCTCGTTCACCATCGGGTAGAGGCAGCGTTCGAGGATCTCCTCCTTGCCGACCTCGCGCTGCTTGATTCCCTGGGCGGAGCCGAAGTCGCTGATGATCTGCTCGACCTCGGGATCGGGCGCCGATGCGCGCGTTTCGGGGTCGTAGACGTAGTAGCCGCGGCCGTTCTTCTGGCCGCGCCGGCCGGACTCGCAGAGGATCTCGCGGATGTCGCGGGACGCCGACTCCTTCTCGTTCCAGCCGATGTCGAGGCCGGCCAGGTCGCTCATCGCGAACGGACCCATCGGGAAGCCGAAGTCGTACAGGACGCGGTCCACGTCGTAGTACTTCGCGCCCTGGAGGATGATCGCCTGCGCCTGCTGCTGGCGCTGGAACAGGATCCGGTTGCCGACGAAGCCGCGGCAGACGCCGACCAGCACCGGCACCTTGCCGATCTGCTTGGAGATCGTCATCGACGTATGGATCACGTCCTTCGCCGTCTTCTCGCCGCGCACGACCTCCAGCAGGCGCATGATGTTGGCCGGCGAGAAGAAGTGCATGCCGATCACGTCCTCGGGCCTCGTTGTGGCTGCGGCGATCTCGTTCACGTCGAGTGCCGAGGTGTTCGTGGCCAGGATGGCGCCCGGCTTCACGATCCGGTCGAGGCTGGCGAAGATCTCCTTCTTCAGATCCATGTTCTCGAACACGGCCTCGATCACGAGGTCACAATCGGCGAGCGCTTCGCGGTCGGTCACGCCGTTCAGCAGGCCCATGCACTGGTCGACCTGTTCCATCGTCATCCGGCCGCGGCTGGCGGTTCGTTCGTAGTTCTTGCGGATGACGCCGAAGCCGTGGTCGAGCCGGCTCTGCTCGGCCTCGACGATCGTCACGCCGATACCGCGGTTGGCGAAGTTCATCGAGATGCCGCCGCCCATCGTGCCGCAGCCGAGGACGCCGACCTTCTCGATCTTGCGCATCGGAGTGTCGCGCGGAACGTCGGGCACCTTGGCCGCCTCGCGCTCGGCGAAGAAGTAGTAGCGCTGGGCGATCGACTGCTTGCCGGACATGAGCTCGCCGAACAGCTTCCGCTCGTTGTCGAGCGCCTCGTCGAAGGACATGTCGAGACCGGCCTCGATGGCGCGGACGTTCGCTTCCGGCGCCTCGAAGCCGCGAGTGCGGCGGGCGATCTTGCGCCGGAAGCCGTCGAAGATCTCCTTCCGGTTGGCCCGCGCCTCGTTGACCTTCTCCTCCAGGTCGCGGATCTTCTTGAGCGGCCGGGCCTCGGCGACAACCTTCTCGGCGAAGGCGATGCCGCCTTCGAACACGTCGTCGACGATCTCGTCGATCAGGCCGCCTTCGAGCGCCTCCGCGGCGCCGATCGGGTTGCCGATCACGCACATCTCGAGCGCCTTCGGGTACCCGACCAGCCGGGGCAGCCGCTGCGTGCCGCCGGCTCCCGGCAGAATCCCCAGCTTGACTTCGGGCTGGCCGAAGCGGGCCGACGCGACTCCCACCCGGTAGTGGCAGGCCATCGCCGTCTCCAGGCCGCCGCCGAGAGCGGTGCCGTGGATCGCCGCCACGACGGGCTTGGTCGCGTGCTCCATCGCCTCGATCGCCTCGTTGAGCCCCGGCTCCTTCATCGGCTTGCCGAACTCGGTGATGTCGGCGCCGGCGATGAACGTGCGGCCCTTGCAGACCAGGAGCACCGCGGCCACGTTGTCATCGGCTTCGGCCTTCGCCAGTCCCTCGACCATGCCGGCGCGCACGCCGTGGCTGAGCGCGTTGACGGGCGGGTTGTCGATCACGATCAGGGCGACCTTGCCGCGGACTTCGTAGTCGACCATGTCGGTGAGTGCAGTCATGCTTCAGTTCTCTCCTGGCGCGCCTGCGCCCTGTGTTGGTTTACGCCGGTGGTTTGACGTTGGGAACG
Organism: Thermoanaerobaculia bacterium; assembly: GCA_965116955.1. Classification (GTDB taxonomy): domain Bacteria; phylum Acidobacteriota; class Thermoanaerobaculia; order Multivoradales; family Multivoraceae; genus Multivorans. Next base: position 2,744,284 of record OZ220742.1, read on the forward strand.
TGTGCAGAAAGCGAGCGGTAGCGTAGCCGCTCAGTGGGCGTGGCCCAGCCTGTCCAGAAAGCGCCGAATGCGGTCCGCGTTCTTGCCCAGGTCGCCGACTCCGACCTGGGACACGGAGCGCACGTCGACAGCCGCGGCGGCCCCCTCGGCCCGGACCCGGACCGAGACGAAGTCGACGAAGTGGAACCAGGGCGTCGTGTCGGCGAACTCGACCTGGCCGCTCTCGTCGTCGCCTCGGATCAGAACCCAGCCCATGTCTTCGGCCGTGTGCCGAACGCGCCAGAGCGCCTCCTGCCGCGAGATGTCCAGGTGCAGCGTGCCCAGGTCGGGATAGCCCTGCCGCTGGAGATCGGGGACGCCCGCGCCGCCGCTCGGGTAGGCGAAGCCTCCGCCGCGACTGTCCTCGGAGGCGGCGGCGACGAAGGTCGGCGGATCGTCGATGTTCGTCGTGATGTCGTGGATCGGCGGGGCGTCGGTCGTGCCGTAGCTGAGCACGAAGACCCAGCCGATGATCACCGTCGAGAGGACGGTCCCGCCCCATGCCTGCGAAGCGCCTCCGCGCCGCTGCCGGGGCCGCGTCCTGAGCATTCCGATCAGGCCGAGGATCAGGGCGACCGCGGCGCCCAGGGGCATCAGGAAGGCGAACAGGCCGAAGCCCGCGACGGGAGCGATGAGGTCGAGTCGCGCGCCGAGCGCGCCGACGAGGCCGGTCACGAGCGCGAGGCCGGCCGCCAGAGGGGATGCGAGCGCGGTCGTTGAGTTCATGGCGGGCGGAGGCTAGCAGCGTGCGCCGTGGAACGCAGCAAAGCAAGATCCAGGGCGCACACTGCTAGCGAGGTGGGGGCTGGGGCCAAACCGGGAGCTTGCGACAGGTTTGGCGGCGGCAGGACTTGCTACGGTTTGGCTGCCTCGTGAGCGACGCTCGTTCCATGTTCCGCCGCCTGTGTGGACCGGCGTTGGCGGCGACGCTGGCCGCCTGCGGGGCCGGGCCAACGGACGGGACGTCCGAGCCGCTGCGGCCGAACATCGTGCTCTACGTCGTGGACACTGTCCGCGCGGACCGGTTGGGTGCCTACGGCTACGAGAAACCGACCTCGCCGCGGCTCGACGCGTTCGCGGCGGGCGCCGTCCTGTTCGAGAACGCCTACGCCCAGTCGTCGTGGACGCGGCCGGCGGTCGCGTCCCTGTTCACCGGCCTGCTGCCGCCGGCGCATCGCACCGTCGGCCGCCGTTCCGTGCTGCCCGAGGACGCGGAAACCCTGGCCGAGATCCTGGCCGCCAACGGCTATGAGGGCATGGGCCTGGTCCGCAATCCGAACGTCGGCCGTGCGTTCGGCTTCGCCCAGGGCTTCACCCGTTTCCGCAGCGAGGACCGCGAGCGCGACGAGACGATGCTCGACCGGGTGCGGCTGTGGCTGGATGAGCGCGAGGGGAACGAGCAGCCTTTCTTCCTCTTTCTGCACGCGATCGACCCCCATGGACCCTACGACCCGGCACCCGAGTTCGAGGAGATGTTCGAGGCCGGCGGGGCGCCCGAGCACTACCGGACCGTCCGCTACCTGCTGGGGTTGAACAGCGGCGACGTGGAGCCCGAGCCTGAGACCGTCGACCTGCTTTCGCGGCTGTACGACGCCGAGGTGGCCCAGAACGACCGCGCCTTCGGCGAGTTGCTCGACGAGCTGTCGGTTCGCGGCCTGGTCGAGGACACGGCGGTGATCTACGTCTCCGACCACGGCGAGGAGTTCGCGGAGCACGGCCGCTGGGAGCACGGGCTCTCGCTCTACGAGGAGGTGCTGCGCGTCCCGCTCGTCATGCGCCTGCCCGGGGTGCCGGCAGGGCGTGTGGCAGAGCCGGCGCAGCACGTCGACGTGCTGCCGACGCTGCTCGGCTATCTCAGCATCGAGGCGCCGCCTACCGACGGACGCGACCTGCTGGCGCCGCGCCGCCGCGGCGACGATCCGCCGGATGTCTACACCCACCTCGACGTCGACGGCCACCGCGCCGCCTCGGTGATGCGCGGCCGCTACAAGCTCGTGCTGCCGCAGTCGCCCTCCCAGGGAACGGAGCCGATGCTCTTCGACCTGGAAGCGGATCCGGGCGAACTGGAAGATCTGGCCGCCGACCGGCCGGACATCGTGGAGCGGATGCACGGCCTGCTGGCCGAGCGAAACCTGGCCGACGAAGTCGAATCCGCCGAAGAGATCGAGGACGACCAGCTCGACGAGGACGTGCGCCGGCGGCTCAGGGCGCTGGGCTACGTGGACTGAGGAAACCGCCCCGGCGCGAGTTCCCGCAGGCAGGCGGCCAGCAGTTCGACTCCCTCGTGGATCCTGGCGACGGAGGGGCAGGCGTAGGCCAGACGCAGGAACGGTACGTCTTCGCCACCGGCGTGGTAGGCGGCGCCGTAGCCGTAGTCGAGGCCGCGCCGCTCGCTGATGGCGAACAGCGCTTCGCGGTCCACTTCTTCGGGCAGGCCGACCCACAGGAACATCGCGCCGGCGGGTTTGCGCCAGGTGCAGATGCCGCCGAGTTCTCGTTCCAGAGCGGCCAGCAACGCGTCACGCTTCGGCAGCAGGGCGGCGTTGTTGCGCTCGATCTGCGCGGGCAGACGGCCACGCAGCAGCTCCGCCACGATGCTCGAGGAGAGTGTGCTCTGGCCAGCGTCGAAACGCTCGTCGAGAAACCGCTGCTGCAGGGGCTGTCTGGCCATCAGATAGCCGATGCGGACGCCTGCGCCGAGGATCTTGGACAGCGAGCCGATGTAGACGACGCCCTCGCCGTTCGCCAGCGCGTATAGGCTCTGCGGCGGCCGCGGCGCGTCGTCGTAGTGGACGTCGCCGTAGCAGTTGTCCTCGACCAGGAGGACGTCGAAATCGCGCGCGGCCTCGATCATCTGGAGCCGGCGCTCGCGGGGCATCACGGCGCCGGTCGGGTTGTGGTAGGTCGGCAGCGTGTAGATGAAGCGCGGTTTGCGGCCGGCCGCGGTCAGGCCCTCGAGCGTTCGGCGGAGCGCGGCGATGTCCATCCCCTGCTCATCGACCGGGACGCCGACCAGCCGGTAGCCGAGCCCGCGGTAGGCGCCGAGCGTGCCCGAGTAGGTCGTCTCCTCCGTGATCACGACGTCGCCCGGCTCGTCCATCAGCACCCGGCCAACCAGCGTCACCGCCTGCATGGATCCGTTGGTCAGCGCGATCTCGTCGGGGTCGAAGTCCACGCCTTCGCGGTCCGCTTCGCGCCGGGCAAGCACCTCGCGCAGACCCGGATGGCCGAGATCGCCGGGGTAGAAGGCGAAGTTCTTTCCGATGTCGAGGATGGCGCGGCCGGCCGCCTCGGCCATCTCGGCGGCGGGGAAGGCTTCGGGCGCGGTCATGCCGACCCGCATCGGAATCTGCTCGGTGGCCGCTCTTGACGCTGTTCCTGGTTCGCTCATTGCGGCGCGCACTGTAGCAGCGGTGTTACCCTCTGCCGCCTTACAACTGCCAGGCAAGGAGACCCCAAGATGAAGGACCTCTTCGACCTCACCGGCAGGGTGAGCGTCATCACCGGATCGACGAAGGGCATCGGCAAGGCGATGGCGGAAGCCCTGGCAGCCTTCGGCTCGAAGGTCGTCATCTCGAGCCGCAAGGCGGATGCCTGCGAGGCGGTCGCGGCCGCGATCAACGAGCGCGGCGGCGAGGCGATCGCGCACCCCTGCCACGTCGGCCACAAGGACCAGTTGGAACGGCTGGTGGCGGCAACCCGCGAGCGCTGGGGGAAGATCGACAACCTCGTCGTCAACGCTGCGGTCAATCCCTACTACGGATCGAGCCTGGGCATTCCGGATTCGGCGTTCGACAAGGTGATGGAGGTCAACATTCGCAGCGTCCACTGGCTGTGCCAGATGGTCATTCCCGAGATGCAGGAGCGCAAGGACGGTTCGATCGTCATCGTGTCCTCCGTCGGCGGCTTTCGGGGCAACGCGGTGCTCGGCGCCTACGCGATCTCCAAGGCGGCGGACATGCAGCTCGCGCGGAATCTGGCAGCCGAGTTCGGTCCCGACAACATCCGTGTCAACGCCGTCTGCCCCGGACTCGTGAAGACCGACTTCGCCCGCGCCCTGTGGGAGGACCCGGAACGCGAAAAGGCGGTCGCCGGAAGAACGCCGCTCCGGCGGCTGGGCGAGCCGGTCGACTGCGCGGGCATCGCGGTCTACCTCGCCTCGCGTGCGGGTTCGTGGACCACGGGGCAGACGTTCACCGTCGACGGCGGAGTGTTGGGCTGCGGTTGATTCGGTTCCTCGTCGCGCTCGTCCTCCTGGCCGGCGCGGCGGTCGCGCAGCCGGCCGGCGACGCCGCTGACGCGGTGTTCCTCGCCAGCGGCGTTCGCGTGGGGGAGGTTGGTGCGACCTCGGCAGTGGTCTGGACGCGGACGACGGCCGAGCCGCAGCGGCGTTCAGGACAGGAGATCTCAGGCCGGCCGGTGGTGACGCTGGCGCGCGGTTCCGACGTATCGTCCCTCGAAGGCGCCGTGCCGGGCGAACCGGGGGAAGTGCGGGTCGTGGTGCGGCCGGCGGCATCGGCGGACGAGCCCGCCGGCAGAGCAGCGAGACGGCCCTCCGGCTGGCATCCGACCGGGGCCGAACGGGACTTCACGCACCAGGCGGCCTTCGACGATCTGACTCCGAACGCTCGCTACCTGGTCACCGTCGAGGCCCGGCCCGCGGGCGGCGGTGCGGACGCTCCCGCGACAGCGATCGAGACCGCGACCTTCCGCACCGCGCCGACCTCTGATCAGCGGTCGCCCGTGCGGTTTACGGCGATGACCTGCCAGTACTACGGCCGCCGCGACCGCCCGGACGGCTTCCGCATCTACCCCTCGATGGCGGCCGGCCGGCCGGCCTTCTACCTGTCGATCGGCGACAACGTCTACTACGACAACGAGTCGCCGCGCGCGACTTCGGTCGAGCTCGCCCGCTACCACTGGCAGCGGATGTTCACGCTGCCGGCGATCGCGTCCTTCCTGCGCTCGGTGCCCGGCTACTGGCTCAAGGACGACCACGATCTGCTGCGCAACGACTCCTGGCCCGGGATCGACCCGGGCATCTCCGCGCCGATGACGTTCGAGGAGGGCCAGGCGGTCTTCGTCGAGCAGATGCCCGCGCCGGAACGCCCGTATCGCACCGTCCGCTGGGGCAAGGGCGTGCAGCTCTGGCTGGTCGAGGGCCGCGACTTCCGCTCGCCCAACGACATGCCGGACGGTTCCGGCAAGACGATCTGGGGCGCCGAGCAGTGGCGGTGGCTGCGGGACTCCCTGCTAGCGAGCGACGCGGACTGGAAGATCCTCGTCTCGCCGACGCCGATCGTCGGCCCGGACCGAAGCAGCAAGGCCGACAACCACGCCAACGCGGCCTTCAGCCACGAAGGCGACGCAATCCGCGAGTGGTTCCGTGCGAACCTGGACGACAGCTTCCTGGTCATCGTCGGCGACCGTCACTGGCAGTACCACTCGGTCCACCCGGAGGCGAGGCTCGACGAGTTCTCGGTCGGGCCGGCCAGCGACGCCCACGCTGGCGGCACGCCGGGGGAGGATCCCGAGTACCACCGCTTCCACCGGGTCGGCGGCGGTTTCCTCAGCGTCGACGTCGACTGGGTCGGCGACCGGCCGCGGATCGTGCTCCGGCACCGGGACGTGTCCGGCCGTGTGGTCTACGAAGTGGAGCGCCTGGGTTCGTAGTTGAGGGCCGGGTTCGCTCCCCGGGGGTCGGCGTCAGCCCTCCAGCCAGCGCTCGATGTGCTGAGCGAAGACCTCGAAGTCGTTCAGATCCTCGCCCAGGAATCGGGCCACGCGGTTCAGATCGAGGTCGAGATAGCCGTGGACGATGATGTTCCGGAAGCCGGCCACGGCGCGGAAATGCTCGCCGAATTCCGCAGGCAGCACCCCTGACGCGACGAGGGAGTCGATGGAATCTCCGTAGGTCGGCGGGTCGTGACCTTCGGTCGACGCAACGTGGCTGGCTATGTCGAGCGCGTTCTGGATGCAGAGCAGTAGTCCCCGTTCTACTGCCCAGCGTCGGCTCGTGTTGGTGCGCAGCGACCGTACCGATGCGTCTTGGTGCCGCTGCAGTTCTCGGAGTGCGCCGCGGAGCGCGGTGAGATGCCGCTCGATGATCTCCGGCTGGACCTGGCCCGGGCTCACTCCCGTCGGTTCCGGTTCGCGTAGCGACGCGCGTCCGCCTGCTTCTTCAGTTGCGGCAAGAAGTCGAAGTAGCGCGAGAGGGCATAGCCGGCGCGGGTGGTCGTGGCTTTCAGGTCGCGGGTCACCAGCAGCTTGCCGTCGCGCAGGACGCGGTGGTAGAGCAGGGGCGGCGCCCGGTTCAGCAGGACGACGTCGATGTCGTTCGTTCCAAGCTCGGTCATCAGGTCGGTGATGAGTTCCGCGTCGTAGCCGTATGGCCCTGGCTCGGCCAGGTTCTCGTCGATGAACACGGCGACGTCGATATCGCTCAGGGCGCCCGCGTCGCCTCGCGCCTGCGAGCCGAAAAGGTAGGCGTCGAGGATCTCGAGCCGAGGCTCCAGGGCGCGAGTCAAGCGGGCCTGGAGGTCGGTGCCGCGGGCGGTCCTGCTTCCAGATTGCTCCTTGCCCATCTTCAAGATCTCCAAGAGTGGAGAACGCGACTCTGCCGGTGCCTATCGTACAAGCGATGCGGCGTGTCGGCCGGCGGATCCCGATCCGTAGATTTCCTCGCCGGGAAGCCGGCGTGACGCTCAGACCGTCGCCATCGGCACCGGCAGTCCCGGCACCGGCGACCGGGTCCGGAAGATCGAGCCGCTGCTTCCAGGCTCCTTCGGGTCGCCGGTCGTCACGACGTAGAGGTCGCGCCGGTCGCTGCCGCCGAAGCAGACGCTGGTGATGTTCCTGGTGGGCACTTTCAGGTGGCTGAGGATCCGGCCCGTGGGATCGAAACGGGTGACGCAGCCGCCGGCGACGCAGGCGACCCAGAGGCAGCCTTCCTCGTCAACGGCGAGACCGTCGGGGCGGCCGCGGTCGGGCTCGGCGATCGCCCGGCGGTTGACGCAGCGGCCGTCGTCCGTGAGGTTGTGAGCGACCACGTGACGCCGGGCGGTGTCGGCGTGGTACAGGGTGCGGCCGTCGGGCGAAAAGCCGATGCCGTTGGTCAGGCTGATGTCGCCGTAGAGCTCGGTCGCTTCACCTTCCGCCTCGATCCGCCAGCACTCTCCGGGTGTCCGTTCCTTCTCACCGGTGAACGGGCTCGTGCGCATCGTTCCGCAGATGACGCGGCCCTGCGAGTCGACGAACAGGTCGTTGAAACCGGGCGTGTTCGGGGGGTCGAAGAGGATGCGGGTCACGCCGTCCCGGACGTGGCAGATGTTGCGGCCCGAGCACACGATGCCGCCATCGGCGTGGAGCGCGATGCCGCCGACGCCGCGGCGCTTCGGCACGACGGTTTCGATCTCGCCGTCGGGGCTGCGGCGGTAGACGCCGCCGCCCAGCACGTCGCTGAAGTAGAGGCGGTCTTCTGTGTCGACGCGCGGCCCTTCGACCAGGGTGTAGCCGGATGCCAGGAGTTCCATGGGGCGCGGATCGTAGCAGCGGCTTCAGCGCCAGCGGAGGCCGAGCCAGGCGGCGGGGTGCAGGAAGATCAGGATCGTGACGATCTCGAGCCGCCCGATCCACATGTTGAGCGAGAGATACACCTTGATCGCCGCCGGGAAGTGGGCGTAGTTGCTGAACGGGCCGACATCCCCGAGCCCTGGGCCGATGTTGCCGAGCGTGGCGATGCTGGCGGTTACGGCGGTCTCCATTCCGACGCCGGTCAACCCGACCACGCCGACGCTCAGGGCGAACAGGACGAGGTAGAGAAGAAGGAAGGAGACGACGGCGTGGATGACGTCCTCCGGGACCCTGCGGCCATCGAGTCTCAGCGGCCGCACCGCGCGCGGGTAGACCGTGTGGAACAGCTCCAGCAGTGAGGACTTGGCGATCAGCCAGATGCGCACGAGTTTCGGCCCGCCGGCTGCCGAACCGCCGCAGCCGCCGCAGAACATGAGCAGCAGAAGAATGGTCTGGCTCGCTCCCGACCAGAGCGCGAAGTCCTCCGTCGCGAAACCGGTCGTGGTGATGAGGGTCAGCGCCTGGAAGCCTGCCCGCCTCAGAGTCTCCTCGGACAGCGCTCCGGCCCTGATCCAGTCCCAAAGGGCTACCTCGTCGCTCTTCAGCGTGCAGGCCAGGAGCAGGGTGGCAACCAGGACGATCAGAAGATAGAGACGGAACTCCTCGCTGCGCAGCAGGGTCAGCGGGCGCCCCCGGATCGCCTGGAACTGGAACGCGTAGTTGGCGCCGGCGAGGAGCATGAACGCCATGACCGTCCACTCGATGGCTGGACTGCTGTACCCCGCGATGCTGCTCGGATGCGGTGAAAAGCCTCCCGCCGAGACGGTCGAGAGGGAGTTGCAGATGGCGTCGAAGAGCGGCATGCCGAGACGGACGAGGAGTCCGGTCTCCAGGACGGTCAAGCCGACGTAGAGGGTGTAGAGGGCCACCGCCGTGTTGCGAATGCGGGGGGTGAGCCGCTCCTCGGTCGGTCCGGGCGCTTCGGCGAAGAACATCTGGCGGCCGGCGATGCGGAGCGCCGGAAGCACGGCGATGAAGAGAGCGATGATGCCCATGCTGCCCACCCACTCGCTCAGGCTGCGCCACAGCAGCACGCCCTCGCTGACCGCGTCGAAGTCGGTGAGGATCGTGGCGCCGGTCCCGGTCAGTCCGGACATCGACTCGAACAGGGCATCGGCGGGCTCGAAGCCGTTCACGACGTAGGGAGCGGCGCCGATCAGGACGAGCAGCAGCCAGGACATGCCGACGGTGGCGAGCCCTTCCATGCGCCGCATCTCCAGGCCCCGTCCGGGGAGTAACCGGGACCCGAGTCCGAGCAGGATGGCCGCGCCCGCGGCGCAGAGAAAGCCCATGGCGCTGCGGCCGTTGCCGTAGGCGGCCTCGACCGCGGAGGGCGCCAGCAGGACGACGCCGAAGCAGCCGACCAGGGCCAGGGCCGTGCGAAGTACCAGTGAGCCGCGCACGCTCGCTCGCGCCGCCCTCAGTCCGTCCCGGGGGCCAGACCGAAGATCGGACCGACGAGTCCCGAGCTTTCCGCCGTGGTCACGATCAGAAGGCGGTCGCCCGGCCGCACCTCGTCTTCTCCGCCGGGCACGATCGTGTTGTACTGGCGCAGCACGCCGCCGACGATCACGCCGTTCGGCATGTCCATTTCCTTCAGCCGACGCGCCTCGAAGTCCTCGGGGACGACGACTTCGACGACTTCCGCGAGGCCGTCTTCCAGAGTCGCGCGGTACTCCAGCCGGGGCGCCTGGATCTGGTGAAGGACCTCGGCGATCGCGGCGGCTCGGGCGTTCAGGGTCACGTCGATGCCGACCCGCTCGAAGAGGGCGCTGCTGGTGTCGTTGCTGACGCCGGTCACGACCTTCGGGATCCCGAGTTGCTTCGCGATCAGGGAGCAGAGCAGGTTGGTCTGATCGTCGCCGGCCATGGCGACCAGCGCGTCGCTGCGCGCGACGCCGATCTCCTCCAGCAGCCTCAGGTCCGTCCCGTCGCCGTGGAAGACGATCGCCCGGCCTACCTGGTCGGCGATGTCCTCGCAGCGCCGCCGCGAGACCTCGATGACCTTCACCTCCGGCCACAGGCCGCTGGTGAGTTCGCGCGCGAGGAGCCTGCCGGTGCGGCCGGCGCCGATGATCGTCACGCTGCGGACCACGGTTTCGGGAGCGGCGAAGAAGCGCTTCGCCACCTGGCGAAGGGGTGTGCGCCGGCCCATGAAGAGCACCTTGTCGCCGGCTTTCAGGCGGTCCAGTCCGCGGGGCACGATCAGCTTGCCGTCGCGCACCCTGCTCACGACGAGGGCGTTGCCCGGCAGGGGCGCCTCGGCGAGGGTGGGGCCGCAGAGCGGAGAGTCGGCCTCCAGCCTGTACTCCACGAGCCAGATGCGGCCGCGGTGGAAGCTCTCGACGTCGAGCGCCCTGGGCTCGAGCACGATGCGACCGATCTCCCGGGCCAGGGACCACTGCGGCCAGATCAGGTGGTCGATGACCTCCTCGAGAGTGGTCTGCTCAGGGTCGTTGAAGCTCTCGTGGTGCTCGTCCTGGGTGATGAAGCAGTACGTCGTGCACTGCGCCCGGCCGCGCGCCGCCAGACAGGCGATGATGTTGCGCTCGTCGGAATCGGCACAGGCGACGAAGGTGTCGCGGTCGGAGAGTCCCACGTGCTGCAGAACGGATCGGCTGGCCGCCGGCCCCACCGTGATCTGCAGGTCGAGGTTCTCGAACCGGTCGCGGGAGGCCTCCGTCGGCAGGATGACGAAGACGTCCTCCTCCCGCGCAAGGGAGGAGGCAAGCAGGTACGCGATGTCGCCGCCACCGGCGATGACGACAGTCACGGGTCCACGATACCGGAGCGGCGCCCGCGAGCCGCCCGGCGGGGCCCGGAAGACCTAGAAGATGCGCGAGAAGCCGCCGCTCTCGCTGCTGAGTCTCGAGTTGACGATGTTGTTGTAGATCGAGCCGAACGTGTAGCGGAGCTGGATGCCGCCGCGGAAGGAAAGGTCCGTCTCCAGTTGCCGTCTGGCGACCAGAACCTCGGCATCGGTCGCGCCGCCCTTCGGCAGGTAGATCTGGTCCCGGATCCTCGATATGCCGGCGTAGACGTCGAAGCTCAGCCCACGCACGATGTGGTACTCGACCTCGGTGTTGAACTCCACCCGGCTGCGATCGAAATCATCGATGAAGTGGCTGTACTGGAGGTCGAGGTGGGCCTCGCCCCAGGGCCTCTCCATGCCGAAGGCGATGTACGCGCCCTGGTCCGTGAAGGTCTCGTCCAGCTTGTCGAAGACGGTGATCTCTTCGTAGTCAAGGCGTGTGCCGCCGATGAAGTAGGCGAAGGTGAACTCGCGCTCGGACGACTCGCTGTAGGGGAAGAAGTTGTACTCGATGGCTGCGGCCGCGCGGTAGGAGCTGTCCAGATTCAGGAAGGTCGAACGCCGGCTGCTGGCGCCGACGCCCACTCCCCAGTGCGGGGCCAGGGTGCGGATCACCTGGCCGAAGTAGCTCGTGCTCCGGGAGACGTTCTTGAAGGTGCTGCCGTCCTCGAACTCGAAGTTGCTCTCCCGGTAGGAGTAGAAGACGCCCATGCCCATCCGCCACAAGTCCGTGGTACGGCCCGCCGAAGCGCTTGCCCGGTAGGACTGCGAGTCTCTGCGATCCTCGCTTCGGAAGTCGGTCTCCAGGCGCAGGCGGTAGACCCAGTGGTTCCAGGGGTCGTCTTCGGGGTCGGCGACCAGGTTGTTCGGTTCGGGATGGAAGTGGTCCCGGTGCGGCTCGCCCTGCTCGTCTCCGTTCTCGAACTCCACGACGAGTCCTTCGGCCTGTGGCGTCTCCAGCACGTAGCGAACCAGACCCAACTCCAGCAGGCGCTGGATACCGCGGCGGCGCTCGTCGTCCGTGTCGGTGAACGACGACGTATGGATCAACCTCTGATCCGTGCCCTCGAAGCGTTCCAGGCCGATGAAGTTGAACGTGTACTCGCGCGAGTTGCCGCCTGATTGAATCGTCACGAGGACGTGGACCTCCGCGTCCTGGCGGTCGCGCACCCAGTTGACGTAGGTGACCTGGCTGCGCAGGAAGGTGAAGTCGCAGCCCCAGTCGCAGTCCAGGTAGAGACGCAGGGCCTCCGTGCCCTCGGTCGTCTCGAGCGCCGGCGCCGGCGCCGCGAGACCCGTGAAGACGAAGAGCACGAGAACCGGGAAGATCAGGCGCGGCGCGCGACGTCGCCTCTGCCGGGCCATCGTCGTCTGACCTCCGCTCCGAGGCCTGGCAAGGCCGCTATGATGCCGGGCCGACTCCAGTGAGTCTCGCGGTGTCATGAGTAGGCTGGCCTCGAGCGGCTCGGAGTGGGATGCCTCAAAGGCTGCGGACGGTGCGACGACGGAAAATAGCACAGCGAAACGGAGAGCTTCGAGCGTGAACAGTCTTCCGCGAGCGGTTTCCGCCGGCCTGCCGAGGAGCCGCCGGTGAGTGTCTTCGACCAGGTGGAGTCAGGCGCCGTTCCGGCGCGGGAAACACGCCCTGCGAGCGAACTCTGGCGGCGTGTCAAGGCCCTGATCAAGTGGCCGTTCTACGTCATCTACCAGCGCCGGCTCGAGTCCAAGGTCAGGACGTGGCGCCTGCCGCAGCACATCGGACTGATCATGGACGGGAACCGGCGCTTTGCGCGTCAGCAGGGACTGGGCAACGTCAGCGCCGGCCACTTCCGGGGCGCCGAGAAGCTGTGGGAAGTACTCAACTGGTGCTACGAGGCTGACGTCTCGACGGTCACGGTGTGGAGCATGTCGCTCGACAACTTCAATCGCTCCGCGAAGGAAGTGCAGGCCCTCTTCGATCTGTTCGAGGAGAAGACCCGGGAACTCACGAACCACGACGATGTCCATCAGAAGGGCATCCGGGTGCGCTTCCTGGGGCAGATCGAGCTACTCCCTGAGAGCCTCCAGACCGCGATCCGCGAAGCCGAGGCGGCGACCAGCGGCTACGACCGCTACCGGCTGAACATCGCGATGGCCTACGGCGGCCGGGAGGAGATCGCGAGCGCCTTCCGCAACTACCTGCTGGACAACTCGGCGGTCGGCAAGTCCCTCGACGAGATCGCGGACGAGTTCAGCGCCGCGTCGATCGAGCGGTACCTCTACACCTCCGGTCAGCCCGAACCCGACCTGATCCTCCGCACCAGCGGCGAGGTTCGATTGAGCGGCTTCCTGCTCTGGCAGAGCACCTACTCGGAGTACTACTTCTGCGATACGCACTGGCCCGCTCTGCGTAAGATCGACCTCCTGCGCGCGCTGAGGTCCTACAGCAGCCGCCAGCGCCGCAGAGGACGTTGAACTCAAGGACCCGAAACGAACAGGACAGGCGCAGTGGCTGCCCGACCGTGACCTGCGGTCGGGCGAAACAGCGGCTGGGAGCAGCAAGTGAACAAGACAGCACGCAAGTTCTTCACTGATCTGTTGGCTGCGCCGAGCCCTTCGGGACACGAGGAGCCGGTACAGGAAGTCGTCCGCGCCTACGCGGGCAAGTTCGCCGACGACGTTTCGACCGACGTTCACGGCAACGTGATCGCGGCGGTGAACGTCGAGGCCGGCGAGAAGCCGGGCGGCCGCCGCGTGTTGTTCGCGGGCCACTGCGACCAGATCGGCCTTCTCGTCAGCTACATCGACGACAAGGGCTTCCTGTGGGTGCAGCCGATTGGCGGCTGGGATCCGCAGCAGCTCATCGGCCAGCGGATGACCGTGTGGGCGAAGGACGGTCCGGTACCGGCGGTCATCGCCCGCAAGCCCATCCACCTGCTCGACATGGAGGAGCGCAAACGGGTCGTGAAGATGGAGAACCTCTGGCTCGACATCGGGGCGAAGGACGGCGACGACGCGAAGAGCGCGGTGCGGGTCGGCGACCCGGTGACGCTCGATCTGGGCTTCCAGGAGATGCGCAACGGCCTGGCGAACGCGCCGAAGATGGACAACACGACCGGACTGTGGGTGGTCATCGAGGCCCTTCGGCGGGTCGTCCGGCGAAAGCCCCGGGTCGCGGTCTACGCGGTGTCGACGGTCTGCGAAGAGATCGGACTGCGCGGCGCCCGGACCAGTACCCATGGCGTCGACCCCGACGTGGGCATCGCGGTCGACGTCACCCACGCTACGGATTGTCCGACGATCAGCAAGCGCCAGGAGGGCGACCTGAGCCTGGGCGGCGGGCCGGTCATCGTGCGCGGCCCGAACATGAACCCGAAGGTCAGCGACCGCCTGGAAGCCGTCGCGGAAGAAGAGAAGATCCCGTTCCAGTTGGCGGCCCTCGGCCGGGCGGCGCCGAACGACGCGAACTCGATCCAGATCACGCGCGCGGGCGTCGCGACCGGGCTGATCAGCGTCCCGAACCGCTACATGCACAGCGCCGTCGAGACGATCTCGCTGGACGACATCGATCGCTCGGCCGATCTGCTCGCGGGCTTCGCGGCGTCTCTCGAACCGGACGAATCGCTGATTCCCTGAGCCCGTCCCGTGCGCTCGGCGACGCAAGCCCGTAGTATTCGCCGCCACACCACCGCAAAGCTCGAAGGAAGGGGTAAGAGGCCATGCCGATGAAGAACCGTCTCCGCGACAAGATCGACCACGGAGAGCCGGCGCTCGGCGCCTGGCTCGCGTTCCCGGACACGCACAGCGCCGAACTCATGTCGCGGCTCGGCTTCGACTGGGCGACGATCGACATGCAGCACGGTCTGGTCGACTACCAGCGGGCCACCGAGATGCTGCAGGCGATGACGGCCTCGGACACGACACCGATCGTCCGGGTGCCCTGGAACGAGCCGGGGATCATCGGCAAGATGCTGGACGCCGGCGCCCACGGGATCATCATCCCGATGGTGAACAGCCGCGCCGAGGCGGAAGCCGCGGCGGCCGCCTGCCGGTACCCCCCGCGGGGCAAGCGCAGCTTCGGCCCGTTCCGCGCGGGCCTGCTCTACGGTGGGAACTACCTCGAGGAAGCGAACGAGCAGATCTACTGCATCCCTATGATCGAGACCCAGCAGGCGCTCGACAACCTCGACGACATCCTCTCCGTGCCGGGCCTCGATGGTGTCTACGTCGGCCCGAGCGACCTCAGCGTGTCGCTGGGACTCCGGCCGGCAGCGGACCAGGAGGACGAGAAGTTCACGGCCGCGATCGACAAGATCCTTGACGGCTGCAAGCGCCACGGTCTGTTCGCCGGGGTCGCCGGCACGGTCAAGGAGGCCCCCAAGCGGATCAAGCAGGGATTCCGCTTCGTCGAGGTAGCCCGCGACGGCGGTTCGATGGCCAAGGCGGCGCTCCAGGACCTGCGGACGGTGCGGGCGTCGATGGAAGACTCCTGAGCAAGCGCCCGCTCCGCGGGAACGAATCCGGCCGGGGAGCGTTCTCACTACAAGGCGACGCGTCGATGCGGTGCCCAACGTAGAATGTGAAGAAACGCAGACAGGAGAAGGAACGAACCATGTTGCGAATGAAGCTCTGGCTGGCTGTCGCTCTGGCGCTGGCGGTTGTGGCGCCGGTCGCCGCTGACGACGGGGAAGAGAAGAAGGTCCGCAAGATCCAGGTGCAGAAGCTCGTCGAGTGCGCGGACGGCGAGGACTGTGACGAGCAGGTGAGCCGTATGGTGTTCGTCGGCGACGATGGCGACGTCCGCGTTCTCCACGACAGCGACCACGAGTGGGTTTCCGAGGAGAACGTCAGGATCCTCAAGGCCGGCGACCACGATGTGGTCGTGATCGAGGACCACGAGGGTGACGGCGAAGCCGGCGAGTCGATCCGGCGCCGCGTGCACCGGGTGCTGCAGGGGATCGGCGAGCGCGGTGCGCGCCTGCACCTGCGGCACGGTGGCGGCGCCTTTCTCGGCGTGCAACTCTCCGACCTGACGCCGGAACTGCGCACGCACTTCGGCGTTCCCGAGGACGCGGGCGTCATGGTCGGCAAGCTGGTCGACGGCAGCCCGGCCTTCCGCGCCGGCCTGGAAGTCGGCGACATCGTCACCGCCGTCGACGGCGAACCGGTCGCGTCTTCGTCGGCGCTGGCGCGGGCCATCCGGGACCACGAGGACGGCGACACCGTCGTGCTGGAGGTCTGGCGGGATGGCCGAGTGCAGAAGATCAGCGCCACGCTGGAGGAGCAGGAGCGGCGCGTCGAGATGTCCCGCGCGATGTCGGCAGCCTCCGACGGCCAGGCCGAAGCCCGCGTGATCGAGGTCAAGGTCGACTGCGAGGACGGCGAGGACTGCACGGTCGATGTGGCCAACGCGAATTCTCTCGAGTTCGCGGCCTCGGCCTGCGGCGACTCCGGCGAGTGCGAAGTGAACGTCGACTGCACGGACGGCGACTGCGCCTGCACCGTGAACGGTGAGACGGCTGACTGCTCCGTGCTCGGTTTCTGATC
The DNA here is from genome assembly GCA_965116955.1 of Thermoanaerobaculia bacterium. Taxonomy (GTDB): domain Bacteria; phylum Acidobacteriota; class Thermoanaerobaculia; order Multivoradales; family Multivoraceae; genus Multivorans. The sequence goes on from OZ220742.1 coordinate 2,760,293, forward strand.
GCGGGCCGTTGTTACGATCCGCGCGATGCGCGCGGGCGTCTATCGCGGCCCCGGTGAAGTAGCGCTCGCCGAGCGGGCGCTACCGGAGCCCGGACCGGGCGAGGTCCGGCTTCGAATCACCGCCTGCGGCCTGTGCGGGACCGACCTGCATCTGGTTCACAGTCCGAAACCGATCATCGAACCGGGCTCGGTCATGGGCCACGAGATGGCCGGCGTCGTTGACGACCTGGGCGCCGGTGTCTCGGGCTTCGAGGCGGGAGAACCGGTGGTCGTGGAGCCGCTCGCATCCTGCGGTGACTGCGATCCGTGCCGCGAGGGCCGGGACTCGATCTGCCGGAAACTCGAGCTCTACGGCATGCGACGGCCGGGTGGCTTCGCGGACGCCGTTGTCGTGCCGGCCCATCGGTTGTACCGCATTCCAGGTTCCCTGTCGCCGTCTCTGGCGGCGCTCGCCGAACCGTTCGCGGTCGCGGTCCACGGCCTGCGGCTCGCGGGCGCGGACCGGGAGAAGCCGCCGGCGAAGCTGCTGGTCCTCGGCGCAGGCTCGATCGGTCTGGCGGCTGTGGCGGTGGCCCGGGCCTGGGACTTCGGCCATGTGGCGATCACGGCCCGTCACCCGCACCAGGCCGAGGCGGCGGAGCGGCTAGGCGCGCACGAAGTGCTTGAAGCCGGCTCTCCAGGCGATCTGGCCGGCTACGACGCCGATCTCGTGGTCGAGACGGTGGGTGGCCTGGCCGACACGATGACGGCGGCGGGTATCGCCCTCGCCCCGGGCGGCACGATTTGCGTACTCGGTGTGTTCATGGGCCCCCTGACCCTCGACCCCCTCGTGCTGCTTGGCAAGGAGGCGCGCCTGCAGTGGTCGAACTGCTACTCGCGGAGGCCGGGCGAAGTCGACTTTGCCGATGCGGTGGGCATACTCGTTGCGGGTGGGGACGGCTTCGACAGCCTGCTCACCCACCAGGTGCCGCTGGACGAGATCGAACGTGCCTTCGAGATCGCGGGCGACAAGCGGTCGGGAGCCGTCAAGGTGACCGTCATCCCCTGAGCCCCGGGCCGGCCGCCGTCAGACCTCCGGCCAGTTCGGGTGCCAGGGACGGGCGCGTTCGAACAGCCGGGCAGCCCGCAGCACCAGGTCGTCCCGGTGTCGCGGTCCGACGATCTGCAGGCCGACCGGCAGGCCGGTGTCGGACAGGCCGGCGCGCACCGTTGCCGCCGGGTGCCCGGACATGTTGAACGGAATCGTGAACGCCGCGACCCCCGCCGGCACCTGCTCCCGGCCCTCGGTGTGGGTGGGGAAGGGTCCGCGGGCTGGCGGCGGATCGTAGGGCACGGTCGGCGTCAGCAGCAGATCGAAGCGGTCGAAGACCTCCCCGCACCAGAGATTCAGTTGAGCCCGCTCCCGCGCCGCTGCGCCGAACGTCTCGGGCGTCATTTCCCAGGAGCGTTCGAGCGCTTCCGCGAACGAGTGAGTCATGTCCGCGCGCCGGCTTCGAAGCGGTTCGTGGATCTGGCCGGCGATCAGGAAGTTGCCTAGCGCTCCCCAGGCCGCGGTGAGCATCGGCGGGCCGCCCGGTACGTGCTCCTCGAGTGGTTCGACCGAGAGACCGTCCTGATCGAAGACGGCCGCCGCGTCCGCGGCCACCCTCGCGACGTCCGATTGGACCCTCGCGTATCCGAGGTCCGGAGACCACGCGATGCGGACGGAGGAGGGAAGTCCCGACTCGAGCGCTTCGCGGTAGCTCAGACCGGGATGGGGCAGTGAAGCGGGATCGCAGGGCGACGGACCGGCGACCAGGTCGAGGAACAAAGCCCCGTCCTCCACGGTGCGGGTGAGGGGACCGTAGACCGAGGTGCTGCCGTAGTCCCAGGCCTTCATCGGTCCGCGCGGTATCCGGCCCTGGCTCGGTTTCAGGCCGAACGCGCCGGTGAAACTGGCTGGAATCCGGATCGATCCGCCGCCGTCCGAGGAGGTGACCAGGGGCAGCACGCCGCCGGCCAGCACGGCGGAGGAACCGCCGCTCGATCCGCCGGGGGTGCGCTCCGGGTTCCAGGGCGAGCGCGTGACGCCGAACAACGGGTTCTTGGTGATCGCGGTGAACCCGAACTCGGGCGTGTTCGTCTTGCCGACGACGATCGCGCCGGCGTCGCGCAGCCGGGCCACCTGCGTGGAGTCCGCCTCGGCGACCGAGTCGCGGAACACCCGCGAGCCCATCGAGGTCACCATGCCGGCCACGTCTTCCAGGTCCTTGACGCCGAGGGGCACACCCTCGAGCGGCCGGGCGTTGCCGGCAGCGCGGCGCGCGTCGGCCGCTTCGGCGTCGGCCCGCAGCTCTTCGCGCGGCCGCTGGCTGACGACGGCGTTCAGCTTCGGGTGGGTGGCCTCGATGCGCTCCAGCGTCGCCTCCATCAACTCGGTGCAGGAGACCTCCCGGGCGGAGAGGAGGTCCAGGAGCTGAATCAGGCTGAGGCGGTCGAGGTGCATGCCGAATCTCCGGGCTGGTCGTCTGGAGCGCGGAGGATAACCGGCAGGGCCAGCAGGAACAGCGTCCAGCGCTGAATCTCGGTGTCGCGCCAGTTCGCCTCGAACAGGCCGGCCACGTTGAGGGCCAGGAGGGCGAAGAGGACGCCCAGGTAGAGATCGGCGCGCGGCCCGGCCCGCCCACCTTCGCGGCGATAGCCCTCCAACGCCATCGCCGCCGCGGCAGCCATCAGCCAGAGATAGGCGAGTAGAGACGGTATGCCCCGGCTGGCGGCCATGTGGACGAACGTGTTGTGCAGGTGTTTCACGCGCGGCCGGACCGAGGTCGGATGGCGATAGGCCGGGTACCACTCCCGGACCATGACCGGGCCGATCCCCGTCAAGGGTCGGTCGGCGATCATCTGGCCGCCGGCCCACAGCATGCACAGCCGGTCGTAGTTCGAGGGATTGCGGACATCGACCATCGAGGTCGCCCGCTGCCAGTAGGTCGGCCACAGGGTCGGCGCCACGGCCGCGAGCGAGACGGCGGCCAGGACCAGCGCGGCGGCAAAGCCCAGGAACACGCGGCGGCGCTGAAGGGCCATCGCCGCTACCGCGAGGGCGAAGGCGCCGAGCCAGGCGCTGCGGGTCAGGGTCAGGATGAGCGCGCCGCCGACGAGCGCCAGGCCGAGCCAGTTGACGCGGGAACGCCAGCCGCCCGCGCTGCTCAGGCGCCCGGCGATCAGAGCGAGGCCGAGCAGGAGGACGCCGGAGAAGGTCATGTAGTGCGAGAACGGTCCGGGGATCCTCTGTTCGAGGGGGCCGTAGTCGGTGAAGGCGAACTGAGCCAGGCCGTGGACGGCGAGCACGGCCGAGATCCCGGCCAGGGAGACGATCGCGACCCGCACCTGACGCTCGCCACGGACGAGCAGGAGGGCCAGCGGCAGGGTCAGGACGGCGTAGAGCGTGGAGAGTTCCTGGAGGCTGGTCGCCGGATCGTAGGAGAAGGCGGCCGAGAGCACGAAGCAACCCGCGTACAGGCCTAGCGGGAGCAGGATCCGCCGTCGCCGTCGCCGGTCCTCGTCGCCGCTGCCGAAGTGGAGCCGCCGCCGGCGGACGGCGGCCCAGATCAGGGTGAAAAAGAGGAGGAAGTTCGACAGCGCGATGCCGAACGTGGTGACGAGATGGCTCACGAAGAGCCAGAACCCCGTGCCGCCCTCCGCCGCGCGGAATGGCCGGATCAGGGCGCGCCGGATTGCCGCCATCGCCCCTCGCGCCGCACTCATGCCGGCAGTCTACGTCGGTGCGCCGGCCTTCCGGCCGGCATCCGCCGCAGGCGGTGAACGTCAATCCGCGACTGCTGCCAACCGCTATCTCCCCCGGCTCCGCACACCGGTCACCGTAAGCCCCGCCCGCGACACTTCGACCTGAATGTCCCGGAGCCCGTCGCCACCCGCCTCGATCCCGGGCGGCGGCTCGAAGGCGATCAGGTACTGCGAGCGAAGAGCTCGCTCGATCTCCCGGTAGACGCGGTCCAGGTCCCCGACCGAATCGGCCGTGTGGTAGCGGCCGCCGGTGCGTTCCGCGAGGCGCCTGAGCGCCTCGGTGGTTGCCGGGTCGGAGACCCTCAGGGCGATCGGGTAGACGACGACGCCGGCGAGTTCGACCTGCGCGAGCACGGGCTCGAAGTCGAGGTTGCTGTCCGTGTCGGCGCCGTCGCTGAGCACGACCAGGGCGCGCCGATCCGGACGGCCCGCGAACGACGACACGGCGTAGGCGATCCCGTCGTAGAGGCGCGTGGCGCCCCATGCGCGCAGGCCCTCGGCGGCGTAGCGGAGCAGGCGCGTGTCGCCCGAGAACGGCGCCAGGCGGTCCAGGTCGTGGTTGAAGACGATCAGGCTGGCGGTATCGCGATCGGTCAGGATGCCCTCGAAGAAGCGCTGCGCGCTGGTCGCGGCGACGCGGACGCCGCGGCCCATCGAACTCGAGATGTCCATCAGCAGAGCGACGGTGAGCGGCCGGTCGGCGAGATTTCGGAAGTCGCGGATCCGTGCCTCGACGCCCCGGTGCAGAACACGGAAGTCGGCCGCGGCCAGTCCCGTTGCCGGCTCCGCCTGCCGGCCTCCGACGGAGACCAGCAGGTCGACGAGGCGCACCTCGATCTCTTCCGGCGCCCCCGACCCGAGGAAGGCGAGGTCCTCGACCGTTTCGCCCGTACGGAGCGTGGCGGCGGCCCGGACGAAGCTCAGCGGCAGGCGCAGCCCGGCCGGAACCCGGCACCGGAACGGCGGCGCGGTCATGCTCTCGAGGAGTTCGGCGTCCAGATGGCAGTCGACGCGGTCCAGCTCCCGGCCGGAAGGGACGTCGACGCGCACGGGCAGGTCGAGCGCCTCTTCGATGAACGCCGGGTCCGGGCGTTCGAGCGCGATCGAGAATGGGTGCTCCTCCCGCTCGATCTCCAGTGCGTGACGGGCCAGGAGCGCTCCCGCGGCGTCGTGTCCCCGGACCTCGATCCGGTGGCGGCGGTCCGGTAGATCAATGTCCTGCACGAAGGGAGGAGCGTCGACGGTTGCGACCGTCTCGCCGTCGCGCAGGAGGACGATCCCGGAGACCGCCGGGCTGGCGACGACCCGGGCGGTGAAGGTCGAGCCGAGGACGCGGCCCTCGGGCGCCAGCAACTCGACGCTCGGCAACTGGTTGAGCGCGATCGTCTCGCGCCGGCTCAGGAGGCCGAGACCCGGTACGTCGGGCGGCACCTCGAGCTCGGGCACTTCGAGCGTCCGGCTCGTGCGGAGCAGCCCGCGGCCCAGTCGGTCCTCGGCGCGGATCTCGATCCGGTAGGCGCCGGCCGGCAGCCGGCGGTAGAAGTCGAGGGCGATGTCTGTGCCGCCGGAGGCGGCCTCCAGGGCTGAGGAGCCGCCGCTCAGGTGATGAGTGACGACGAAAGCGTCGGCCAGCCGGTCGCGCAGGAAGACGTCGCCGGTGATCGTCACGCGATCGAGGATCTGGCCGGCGCCGATGGCGGTGAGGTACTCGGGCGGCAGTTGCAGCCGGCCGCGCATCGCGGTCCGCCGGTTCTCCGTGCCGAGGGGTTCGAAGTCGAGCACGGTGCCCGGCAGGGCCATGGCGTCCACGTCGAGCACGGCTTCAACGCGAAGGAAGCGGTCGATCCAGTCCGCCCCGGGCGTTTCCTCGTCAGGCGCGGCACCGGTCCACTCCAGCCGGTCGATGAACTCTCGCCAACTGACGGCGCGCCCGAGCCGCCGCTCCAGGCGGCGCCGCTCGGTCGGGGTCATGCATCGGCGCCGTTCGGCCTGGTCGAGCACCCGGAACGCTCCGGCCAGCGGCGTCTCGGCGTCGTCTTCGTGGCCGCTGTCCGGTCGTTCCGGGTCGAAGGTCAGATCGACGCCGGAGGACGGCGACCACAGCCGCATGGATCGCGGGTCGAAGTTCACCTGCTGGACGAAGGCCAGAACGATCTCGTCCTGGCCTGGGGGAGGCGGACGACCGAGCTGGTGTTCGAGTCGCCAGCCGTCGTAGGTCCAGATTTCGATTCGCCTGAGCTTCGACTCGCAGGGTTCGACCGTCTGGCGGTCGGCCGGCTTGCCGGCGAGGAGCACGGCGCGCTCCATCGCCGGCGAGCGTTCCCGGAGCTGTTCGCGGGCCTCGCGGTTCTCCTGCCAGCGCTCGAGCAGGCGCTCAGGCCGCGCCGCCCAGAAGGCGCGGAGGAAGCGCTCGCGCGAGCCCGGCCCTTCCAGACGCTCGAAGGCCCGGCGCTCCGCCTCGGCAACCAGCGGCGCCACTTCCGCAAGCCACTGCTCGTAGAAGTCCGTCAGCCGCGCCTGCGGCCGGCGGCTGCCCTGGGCTTCGGCGGGTGTCGCGGCAGCGGCGAGCAGCGCCGCCGCCACGAAGAGCGCCGGTGCGGCCGCGCCGGCGCGGCCGCACCGGGGAACGAGCTGTTTCGGGCGGGTCGAGCCCCTACTCCGGCAGGAGCGCCTTGATCACGTCGGAAGGCTCGAAGACGCTCGGGTCGACGTTGTCCCAAGTCACAGACTCGATGGTCTGGGTCATCTCCATGCCCATGACGCCGATGACCACTTGGCCTGGTGCCATCACGCCTTCGAAGTCTCTGTAGTCGTTTGAAACGACGGTGATGTCGACGGTACCCATCTCGTTTGTTTGGGTCGTCTCGATGCCGATCAAGAGGCCTGTGGCCTTAGCGAAGTAGTGCGACGACTGGTTTCCGTCGTGGTCGAGCAAATCGACCTGGTAGGCGAGCTGGCCGTTCCAGTCGGACTCCCCAACCGTCGTCTGTTCCGGGTAGATCTCGTCGTACTCCAACTCGGCATAGAAGCGTGCGTTGCGTGCGGCGTCTTTCAGCATCTGGCCTTCCAGAATGCGGGTGCCTTGCATCGGGTCGGCGGCCCACCCAATGTCGCCGTTGTAGGCAGTGACGGATTCACCGAAGCCCGCCAAGACCGTCGTTTCCAAGTACTTGTCGGGGGCCATTTGGTGGATCGTCGTCTCGCCGGCGAGGCCTGCCGCGGGCATATCGAACGTGGCCTTGGTGGTTGCCGAGTTGTACGCCCGGATAGCCTTCTCGCCGCCGAGCGCGTCGATGTAGCGGGAGACGATCTCCGCAGGGCTGGGCAGTTCGTGATTGTCGGCGAGGAGAAGCGCTGCAGTCGCGCTACTGCCAAGAAAAGCCAAGGCGGTGAGAAGGAGGGTGATTCGGTGCGGTCGAAAGTAACTTGAAGCCAAGATTCTTCTCCCCTTCGGTTTCGCGTTGAATGGCACCACGCGCCCTATTGGATTGGCGTTGCTTGGCAAGCTAGCACCTGTCCTTTGGGTTCGCGGCAGGAATCAGTAGCCGCAGGCTGTTCCGGGACCGACTTCAAACCACGTCATCCCTAAGCCAATGTTAATGGCGAGGTCGGTACAATAGTTGTTGGACGCCAGAACCGTGTCGCCCTCTTCGTGAGTGCAGGCGAGCTCATAACGGTCCTGCATGTCCATCAGCATGTAAGCCGCTCCGTTGCACATAACGCTGATCATCATTCCGGTTGGAACGCCAAAAGCGCTGGTTACGCTAGTGGGCTTGCTTCTGTCTGAAGATTGAGTGGGGTCTTCGCCTGCAGTGTCCGCCTCTACGTCCGAAGAGGCTGGCGACGTCGGGAAAGTTCCAAGTAGGCGAAAGTCGAACTGCTCAGACCGAAGGTAGTCTTGTCTAGCTTCTTGGAGGCCGTGCAGCATCCAGAAGAGTTCGTCACTGTCCGAAGCCTCGTCGATGAGCGTGTGAAGTGCGCCCCGGAGCTGAGAGGCGGTCGCTTCGTAGCCCGGAGGTCGTTGTTGGGTGTGGTTGGAATTGCGAAGGGCGGCGCTGATTGCAGTCCGATGCAGTTGGGAGGTTGGGCGAGACCAGACTGGCTCGTCCTGTTCTTCTCCGGCGGAAGCCGGGAATGCCAAGAGTTGGGCTGCAACGGTAAGTACAGCGAACAGGGCTAGGCAGTTCTTCACTGGGGCATCTCCTTAGGTGGAAGAGTGGGCTGGTCAGGGTCGACTGGGGAGACTACACGCGAAGGTTGGTCCTGTGCAACAGAGGGCATTGGAGAGGCGCTTTCCTCGGAATGTGGCGCTTGGAGGTTCCGAAGCATGCAGAGTGGTGTTGCGGGTACCTGAGGATAGAGGGCGCGGGATTGGGTCGAGGCGTGGAGCAGAGGCGTGGCGGCTAGCTTGCCCACTTGCGGGCCGCGGCCAGAGCTTCCTCGGACGGTGGAATCGTAGGCCGCAACCGTGACGTCGTGTTGAACGGTTCCGTGTCGATCTCGTCGAGGCGCGCGTCGCCGGTGAGGACCGCCCGCTTCCACGCCTGCTGCTCGTCCTCGCGCGCCTGGAACTCGGGCATCACCTCGCGGGCGAACAGCTCCAGACTGCTCATGATGTCCTCGTGCGTGTTCTTGCCGGCCTGGTTGAGCAGGATGACCTGGTCGACGTGGGCCCGTTCCAGTTCCCGCAGGCGGTCGCGGATCGTTTCCGGCGAGCCGATCAGTTCGCTGTCGGAGCGCTTCCGGCCCTCGGGGGTCTGCTTCCACTCCTGGTAGCGCTCCCAGAAGTTGTTCGTGCCGGGCTCGAAAGGGCCTTCCTTGTTGTAGAGCTGGAGAGCGAACTGGAAGAAGGTCCAGCCGTCGGCCTTTTGCTGCGCTTCCTCGTCGGTCGGCGCGCACATGAAACCGCTGACCGTGGCCAGGTTCGGGTTCGTCTGGTAGTCGCAGAGCTTGCGCTGGTCGCCCACGAAGGTGTTGTAGTAGGCGTTGACCCAGGCCCGGGCCGAGTCGAGGTCGGCGAACTTGAAGCACAGCGCGCCCATGCCGCGGTGAGCCGCGTAGCGGATCGTGTCGAGCTGCGAGCAGGCGACCCAGAGGGGCGGGTGGGGCCGCTGCAGCGGCTTCGGGATCACGTTGCGGAGCGGGAAGTCGAAGTAGTGGCCGTGGTACTCCCAGCCCTCGTTCCAGAACATCGGCAGGCAGGCCTGGACGGCCTCTTCCCAGACGATCCGCTTGTCGCGGAAGCTGCGGCCGAAGGGATGCAGCTCGGTGACGCTCGAGCCCTCGCCGAGGCCGAGCTCGACACGTCCGTTCGAGACCAGGTCGAGGGTCGAAACCCGTTCGGCGACCCTGGCCGGGTGGTTCGTCGTCAACTGGACGATGCCGTGACCGAGGCGGATGTTCTTCGTCCGCTGCGACGCCGCGGCCAGGAACACCTCGGGCGCCGAGCTGTGCGAGTACTCCTCCAGGAAGTGGTGTTCCACTTCCCAGGCGTAGTCGTAGCCGAGCCGGTCCGCGAGTTCGATCTGCTCCAGCGAGTTCTGAAGCAGCCGATGCTCCGAGTCCGGCCCCCACGGCTTCGGTAGCTGATGCTCGTAGAAGATGCCGAATTTCATAGGCCGCCGACAGTACCACTGCGGGTTGCTGTTGCTACCCGCCGGTCCGGGTTCCGGGGGAGGGTCCCAGCGGCTGGCGGCTGCTAGGGTCGCGCGGCGGAGGTAACAGGTGATGGCAGCGATGACAGTGGACGAGATCCGGGCGGCGTGTGGAGAACTTCCTGGCTGGGAGGCGGATCTGGAAGCACCCGCAATATCCAGGGAGTACCAGTTTCCGACTTTCCCGGCTGCGGTGCGGTTCGTCGACTTCGTGGCCGAGCTGGCAGAAGCGGCGGACCATCACCCGGATATCGACATCCGTTACAACCGGGTTCGCCTGACCCTCAGCACCCATTCCGCGGGCGGCGTGACGGAGAAGGACTTCGCCTTGGCCCGCGCGATCGACCAGAGCTGACTCGACGGCCGGCGGGCAAGCGATGACCCAACCCCTCAAAGCGGCTCCGGGACCTCTGCCTGAGGCGCCCTTCTATCTGCCGGTCGGCAACGAGGTGGAGTTGTTCCTCACCGCCTACCGCGCGCGCATGCCGGTGCTGCTCAAGGGTCCCACGGGTTGCGGCAAAACGCGGTTCCTCGAGCACATGACCCATCGGCTGTACCGGGGAGGCGACGCGGGGGCGCGAACGGGGATCGAGACGCCTCTCGTCACGGTGGCGTGCCACGAGGATCTGACCGCGACCGACCTGGTCGGGCGTTACCTGCTCGAAGGCGACGACACGGTGTGGATGGACGGTCCGCTGACGCGGGCGGTGCGCGACGGGTCGATCTGCTACCTGGACGAGATCGTCGAGGCGCGCAAGGACACTACCGTGCTGATCCACGCGCTGACCGACCACCGGCGCATCCTGCCGATCGAGAAACGCGGGGAGATCCTGCCGGCGCACCCCGACTTCCTGCTCGTCCTCTCCTACAACCCGGGCTACCAGAGCGTGGCCAAGGACCTCAAGCCGAGCACGCGCCAGCGCTTCGTGGCGCTCGAGTTCGACTACCCGCCCCCCGAGGTCGAAACGGAGATCATCGCGCACGAGGCGGGAATCGACGTCCCACTGGCCCGGGATCTGGCCGAACTCGGAAAACGCATCCGCAACCTCCACCATCGCGGCTTCGACGAAGGGGTCAGCACCCGCCTGCTCATCTACACCGCGCAGTTGATCGCCGGCGGCATCGGCGTGCGTGAAGCCTGCGTCGCGGCGATCTGCCGGGCGATCACCGACGACGACGAGGTCCAGCGCGCGGTGACCGAGGTGGCGTCGACGCTGTTGCCTTGACCGCGGTTGAACTCGACGACGTCGCCCGCGTCCTCGAGATCTACGTCGAGGCGATGCTGGCGCGCCCGGCCGACGTCCGGCCGCTGGCCGACCTTCGAACGGGCGACAGGTCGCGGGTGGGGCATCTCGACCTGGAGGGCGCGGCGGCCGCGGGCCGGCCGACGACCGACGGCGCGGCCTTCTACCTGCCGGAGCGGATCGACCGGTTGGCGGACAGCCACGGCAACTTCATGGTCTACCGGATGGCTGTGCTGCACCAGTTGGGCGGCGTGCTGTTCGGCACGTACCGGCGCGGTCCGGTTCGCTTCGCCGACTTCTTCGCCGGGTTCGACGAGCCGGGTCTCGCCCGGGCGCTGTTCGCTCGCCTCGAGGGTGCGCGCATCGATGCCGCTCTCGCGCGCGTCTTCCGGGGGGTGGGCCGCGATCTGCTGCGGCTGATCGACGATGCGCTCGAGTCGTCGTTGAGTCCGGCGTCGCGGCCGGCGGAGCGCCGGCAGCCGCGGGAAGCGGCCCTGTTCGATCTGGCGCGGGCGTTGCTCGTCGAACAGCGCAGCCGGCTGGCCGTGGACCTGGCCGACACGGATTCGCCGAGCCAAGTGTCGGTGCGCCGGCCCTCTGGCCGGCACTCCGGAGCCGCGGCGCTGTTGAACCCCGGCGCCACCGTCGATCACACGCTGCGTGCCGTTCGCGCGCTGTATCCCGAGTTCGCCGCCCTCCGCTCCGCGTCCTCCCTGTCCGAGCCCGCCTCGCCCGCCGACGACGGGCGACCGCACGATCGCGGCGTCCACCCGGACCTCGAAGCCGAGGCCCAGTCCCTCGACGTGCCGGCGCCCGCGCACCACGGCGACCCCGCGCCGGAGCGGGTCGAGCTGCGCCGCGAGTGGCAGGAACTCGCATCCGAAGTCGAACTGCGGGATGACGTGGAACCGGGCCCGATCGCCGCCGGCCTGATGGAGCAGTTGCAGGTAGACGAACTGGGCGTGCTCAGCCTGCAGGACGGCGATCTTTCGGGCACCGCCGGGCTGCCGCTGACCGACCTCGACGTCACGGGGGCGATCGAGGCCGAAGGGGGCGACGAGGACGCGACACCGGTCGAGCTCGATCCCGAGGAGCTGGCGGCCCGCCTCGAGGAACTGTCGAAGCGGCTGGAGCGCGAGCTGGCGGAAGCCGGACTCGACCGGGAACAGGTCCACTACTACGACGAGTGGGACCACGAGCTGGCCGGCTACCGCCGCCGCTGGTGCCACCTGCGGGAGAAGGCGATCGAGCCACCCCGTGTCGCCCCTAACGGCGCCACGGCCCCGGCCGACCGGTTCGTCGACGAAACGAGGCGCCTCCATGCCGACCTGCTGCGCCGCGTCAGGAAGCAGTTCGAGTTGCTCAAGCCGGAGGAATTCCGGCGCATGCGGCGCCTGATCGAGGGCGAGGAGCTCGACCTCGACCGGGTGGTCGAAACCCACGTCGACCGCCGTGCGGGCCGGCCGCCGGACGGCGCCGTGTACATGAGCCGCCGCCGCCAGCACCGGGACGTGGCGGCGGCTTTTCTGCTCGACATGAGCGCCTCGACCGACGCGGAGGCGCCGGTGGAAGAGCCCGAACCCGCGTCAGGCCGCGAACCGGAGCCGGAGTACGTCGGCGTGTTCGACGACTTCGACTGGCCGGACAACCCGCAGCCGATTCCGCCGGGCCGCCGGGTGATCGACATCGAGAAGGAGTCCCTGGTCCTGATGGCCGACGCGCTCGAGACGCTCGGCGACGACTACGCGATCTACGGTTTCTCCGGCTTCGGCCGCAAGGAGGTCGAGTTCTTCGTCGCCAAGGAGTTCGACGACGATTTCGACCGCGGGGCCGAGGACCGGATCGCCGCGATGGAGCCGAAGCGCAGCACCCGGATGGGGCCTGCCATCCGCCACGCAGCAGCCAAGCTCGCCGAGCGCGAGGCGAAGGTCAAGGTTCTGCTCATCCTCTCCGACGGTTACCCCCAGGACTTCGACTACGGCAGTGACCGGGCCTCCCGCGTCTACGGTATCCGCGACACGATGGTCGCGCTCCGCGAGACGGAACGCCAGGGCATCTCCACTTTCTGCATCACCGTCGACCCCGCCGGCCACGACTACCTGCGCGAGATGTGCCCCGAACGCCGCTACCTCGTCATCGACGAGATCGCCGCCCTGCCGAGCCAGTTGCCGAAGGTGTACCGGGGGCTGACGAGTTGACCGGACGGTGAGGCCAGCGTTGCTAGGATGAGAGCGCTTCACTAGACGTCGCGCTGCGATGGCCGCGAGGGTCCCGAACGACAAACTGGAGAGCGTCATGTCGGCTGCATCACAATCGGCAACGACAGCGGGAAGCGCGATGACCTCTCTACGTGGCAACGTCGAATGGTCTGCTAAGGACATCGCTTCGTTCTGCGGCCGGTGGCAGATCACCCGGCTCGGCGTGTTCGGTTCCGTCCTGCGCCCTGACTTCGGCGCCGCCAGCGACGTGGACGTCCTGGCCCGATTCAGCGAGGCGGCACAACACTCTCTCCTCGACCTGGAGCGGATGGAGCACGAACTGGGGTCGATTCTGGGGCGTGAAGTCGACCTTCTGAGTTGGTGGGCCGTCGAGCGAAGCAAGAACCGCTTTCGGCGGGAGGCGATCCTCGGCTCAGTGAAGACGCTGTATGAATCGTGATCTCGCGGCCGTGGCGGACATCGTGGAGTCGGCCAGGTCGATCGCTGACTACATCGCCGGCGTCTCGCGAGAGGAGTTCATCGAGAACGAGCAGTTGCAGGACTCGGTGATCCGCCGCCTCTTGGTGATAGGAGAGGCGTCCGGTCGCTTGTCGGCGTCCTTCCGCGAAGAGCGCCCGAGTATCCCGTGGCGTGAGATCCGAGGGATGCGCAACCGAATGGTCCACGTCTACGACGACATCGACGTGAACCTGGTGTGGCGTACTGCGCAGAGAGACGTTCCGAGTCTTCTCGCGGAGTTGGCGTCGATCGTGTCGTCGGACTCGGAAACGGTGTCAAGAGATTGAGTTGACGGTCTGGCGGTGAATTCCGAAGGGACACGATCATGGTGCCGGACGGCAACGCTGGGAGGCGGACGGAGCGGCCAGAAAGCCGGCCGCGGGATCCACCAAGCCGAGCTGGAAGAGCGGGAGCCTCTACTCTGGCTCGGTGCCGTGTTCTAGGTCTTTCAGGATCGTCCGAAGGCGCTCGTACTGATCCTTGATCCAGTCCGCCGCGGGTGGCCAGTCCTCGTCGTCCTCATACGCCCACGGTTTCTTTACCGATACCGTTCTGCCCTCAAGACTCTCGGCGTGCGGCTCACCCTCGATCCGTTGATCCCCCATTCCTGAGCGGATACTCCCCGAGTAGCGCAGCAGGCGCGCAGCGAGGTCAGCCGATGATTCCTGACCCCAAGCCTTCCGAATGAACAGAAACAGTGCCTTGTCGCCGACTCGGAGGCCAACCCGGTCGCCGTGGGAGTTCAAGGGCCTGGTCCACTGCTGCTCCCCGCGCCAGGCGTCAGTTTGTCCAGGGAGGCCACCAGTACGTTTCTTCAGGAACCGGAAGAACTCAGTCCTTCGGTGGATCTCCTGGAAGCCCCTGACCTCGACGGTGACGTCGCAGACGTTGCCCATTTCCCTGCAACGTTTCGCGCTTGCGGCATAGTCCCGATCGTAGGGGTAGAGAACCCAATCGTCGTGGCCGGGGACTGCCCGCATCGTCAGGCTGCCGGCCTTCGATCCGGGCGGATACTGCCGGGCCGACTGCAGGTTCTTGCTGAGCGTATCGCCTGAGAGTCTCTTCGCGTTCTTCGGATTCCGACGCAGGAGGGCTCCGGCCAAGTTGAGGACCATCTGGCTCGCGCTCCCTTCTGCGCGCCACAGGCCGTCTTCGATTCGCCATTCAAGTGGCCCCGACGTGTCGGATGGCGCCGTTTCGGGACCCTGGCCTTGCCATGGCCAGCGCTTCAACGCTCGCTCGGCGAGGACACCGGCACGCCGCTCTAGAGCCTCCCGGTCCCATTGATCCTCAGCGGCGATCTCGCGGGTCAGTCCGATCGGACTCTTCTCGTAGATCGAGCACTTCTCCTTGAACGTGCCCGTGCCTAGTTTGACGTTGGTCACATCCCCGCTCAGGGTCAGGTTCGCTAGCCGGTGAAGCCAGCGTTCGTGTGTCTCGGCCGCGTTGTCTCCCAAGGCCTCTATCCACGCACTGGTTAGCTTCTGTGGCATCACATGCTCGATCGTCAGGCGTTTCCGGGCAGGCGACTCCTCTCCATGCTCGGCCTCCATCAGCGCGCAGAGAACGGCCGTGGAGGACCGCGTTGCGGTTCCTCCATGGGCCTTGCGGTTCCGCACCCCGCGGATGACGTCTTCGTCGTTGGGGACGCCGACCCGGGTGTTCTGGCGGCGCCGAATCTGGCCTTTCCAGTAATCGACATAGTCCTGGTCTGGTCCGGGCCCCTTCATGTTGGCGAGTTCGGCGGCGGCCTTGTTGATTCCGGCCATGGGCCGCTCGGCCAGCCACATCCGTGTGAGCCACGTTCCGATCGCGTCGAGGACCTTCGCAAGTTCCAGGTTTGTTGGTGTCGGATCGTCCTTTGAAGCGTCGTCGAGAAGCCGGAGACTCAACGGTCGGTGAACGTCGAGACCAAGAGCCCGGAGGTGGCGAAGTTCCAGCTCGACACGCCTGTCGCGGTGAAGTCCCGCAGAGCCGGTCAGAACCCCGTAGAGCTGGGCAAGGCGTGCAAGCTCACGACAGATCGACGCTCGGGCACTGAGGCTGGCTCCATGTTCCCGGAGTGCCCAACGCCGGAGACCCTCGTAGGCTTGGTCCTTGCCCCGTAGCTCTCCGGTGTGCCAGCGGAGGACGTCGCGCAGGAACAGATCGATCGGTTCGGTTGTGTGGCTTGCGCCGAGGGATTTCTCGATCAGCAGCCAGTGGTTGTCGTGGAGGTCCCGCTGTACGCCATCAGGCTGACCCATGAGCAGCCAGTTCTTGACCTTCTCGCTCTCAGCGAGAGGCAGTCCCGTGGCGTTGATGCTCTCGAATATCTGCTGCGGATCGTCGTGCGGATGAAGGCCGATGCTCACTATCTGGAAGCGTTCGAGACCCTGGAAGAGCTGCGTGGGGTCGCTTCGACCGACCAGGCGACGTACGACCTTCCAAGCCTGAGTCACGGCACCGCTGCCGCGAGGCTCACCCTCGAGGCCGGCGCGGTACTCCTCATCGTCTCCTTGTTGCAGGCGTAGTTTGCGGTGTCTTTCGGGACTGCGTCGAGGATTGGTCAGTAGCTCTTCGCGGATGTTCTCGGCCGTCCAGCCGTTGTGTTGTCTGCCACCTGTTTCGAGACTCTCGGCGATGCACGAGAGCAGAATGCTCACAGTGGTCAGTCGCTGTTGGCCATCGACGACCCTGGTAGTCGGTAGTACGCCGCCTGGTTGCCCAGGTTCCGGAAAAGTGAGGAGGGAGCCTCCGTAGTGGTCGGCCTCCTCGGCTTGGCCGACGGCCAGCAGATCTTCGACGAGCCGCGTGATCTCGGACTCGCCCCACCGGTAGCGGCGCTGCCAGCGCGGTACGACGTACTGGATCTTCTGGTTCAGCAGGTCAAGGAAGCGAACAGGGTCGGCTTTCATGGGGAAGTGCGATTGCTGATCGGAAGGTGCAGTTCAGGAGAGAGCGGCTGACGGCGTAGGTCAGCGGGAGAGCACTCCCAGCGGCGGCGCGCCGTCCGGGCTCTCGAAATCCACGTCGAGCAGCATCGCGATCAAATCGGCGATGTCCGTCAGCCCCATGCGGTGGACGGTGCGGCCCTGCTCGAAGCCGGCGCCCCAGCCGACGAAGCCGGTGAGGATCTCCGGGAAGTCGGCGGGGAAGTGGCCGTGGGCGCCGCCGTCGGTGGGCCGCACGGCGTCGCCGGAGGCGTCTGAGCCGAAGCTGACGCCGAGCGCGCCGGCGAGAGCGAAGGGGACGCTCGGGCTGGCGCCGATCTCGTCGAGCTCAGCGCGTTCGACGATCCGGAACAGCCGGCCGATGGGTTGAGGCAGGTCGGCGAGGATGGCGCGGACCGCGTTCAGAGCCTCTTCGTCCGCCGCGTCTCGCAGGTGAAGGAACGTGGAGCCGCCGCTGGGATGGAAGGTGGCGCGCCACTCGCCGCGGTCGGGCTCGGTGCCGTGGAGGCCGGCTTCGGCGAGCCAGACGTTGGGCATCACCTGGGTGTGGAGGTCGACGAAGCCGTGATCGCCGGTGACCACGAAGGCGGTGCGGTCCAGGATGCCGGCTCGCTCCGCGGCGTCGCGGACGGCGCCGATGGCACGGTCGGCGGCGCCGACGGCGCGCCGGGCGCGGTCCGACTCCCGGCCGTGCGCGTGCTGGGCGGAATCGGTCGTGATCAGGTGCAGCGCCAGCAGAGCGGGCCGCTGGGTTTCCAGGACGTAGGCGGCTATCACTCCGGTCGTGTCGTCACGGGTGATGTAGGCGGCGGAGTAGTTGCGCAGGTTGAGGCGGCCCGTCGCTTCCCGCTCCAGTTCCTGCCACAGGCCGGGCGTGCTGCCCTCGCGCATCGGCAGCAGGCGGTCGACGTTGGGGTCGAGGGAGTAGACCTCCGGCACGAGCCAGTCCACTGGCGCGCCGACCGACACCGGCCAGGAAATCGCCGCGGTCCGCCGGCCGGCCTCGCGCACGGCGTCCCAGAGCGTGGGGACCTGGATCGACGACTCGTGCCAGTACCACTCTCCACTCTGGCCCCCGGGTTCGAAGGGCCGGTTGTAGTAGATCCCGTGCCGGGCGGGCAGCGCGCCGGTGACGATCGTCGTGTGCGACGGGTAGGTGACCGTAGGAAAGACCCCCCGCACGCCCTCGGCGTGCGCGCCGTCGCGGGCCATCTGCTGGATGTTCGGTGCCGGCCAGGAGGAGCCGGGGAGGTAGAAGTCCGGCCGGAGGCCGTCGACCGAGACCAGCACGACGTGGTCCGCCCGCGGCTCCGTCTGCGCCGTCAGCGGACCGGTAGCCAGGAGGACGAAGCAGAGAACGCCGGCGGCGACGGCGGAAAGGCCGGGCAGTCCGCGCCGGAGACTGCCGTTCGCGGATACCTGCATCATCGCTGAAGTGCCTACACCGCGGCCGCGAGCCGGCCGTCGTAGATGCTCTGCCGCATCTCTTCCAGCTTGTCGAGATAGAGCTGCCGGTACTCGTCGTAGTCGAGGTCGAACGGGGCCTGACCGCGCTCGAAGCCGGCGAAGGTCTGGTTCGGGCCGTCCTCCGCGAACGGGCGCATCGCCTCGACCTGCGCCTCGAACTGGTCGACCAGGTGCGGATGCTCGGCGAGCAGGCGCTGCAGGATGTACACGCCGAACCCGATGTGGCGGGCCTCGTCACGCTGAATCAGGCGAATCCCGCGGTTGAGCGCGGGCAACTTGCCTGTGCGCTCGAAGATCTTGTAGTAGATCGGGTAGCTGGCCTCGGCGCCCACGCCCTCGACGTAGAAGTGGTAGAGCATGATGGCGTTCAGCAGCGCCTCGGGGCTGTCGTCCTCGAACAGTGCGCGCATCGCCGCGGGCAACCGGGTCGAGAACATGTCGCCGTGCAGGTTGGGGTAGGGGATGTCGACGCCGAACCGGCCCGGCAGCGCCTCGATCAGCCAGGTCTCGAAGAACTGCACGTGGCGCGCCTCCTCGTACATCTGCGCGGTGACGTACATCTCGTCTTCCAGCCGGCCGTCCTGGCGGAAGCGGAACTGGAGCGGCGCGAGTTCGTGGGTCACGCCGCGCTCGCCGACCCGGAAACCGGAGATCAGGCGGATCAGCAGGGTTCGTTCGTCGTCCGAGAACGACGTCCAGTCGGAGCGCTCCTGCGAGAAGTCGATGTCGGCGGGGTTCCACGAACGCTCGTGGGAAGCCGTGAAGAGTCGTATCGGCAGCGACGTGTTGTCGAACGGCATGGCGAACCTCCTTGAGGGTCGATTCTAGCCCGCCCGGGCTGGTTGGCGGGACACCGGAGGCTTCAGTGCCGCCGGAACGCGCGAACCAGCAGCAGCATGGCGACCGCCATGAGCAGCGATCCGGCCAGGAGGGGCGCGCCGGGCAGTTCGAACGGAGCGGCGTCGGAGGTGAAGTAGCTGAACACGCCGCTGGTGAAGACGAGCGGCGCCACGATCGCCGACAGGCTCATCAGCGACGTGAGCGCCCCCTGGATCTTGCCCTGCTCGGTGGGCTTCACCGTACCGGCGATGATCGCCTGGACCGCGGGTCCTGCGATGCCCCCCAGCGAACCCGCGAAGATCACCGTGACGAGGACCGGGCCGTTCGGCGCGAGGCCGTAGCCGGCGAAGGCCAGTGTCCCGATGCCGAAGCCGACCAGCACCGCCCGGCGTTCGCCCAGCCAGGTGACCGCGGGCCGCACCAGGAAGCCCTGGACCAGCGCCGCCGCGACGCCGACGGCCGCCAGCGCGAGACCGTTCTGGAACTCGTTCCAGCCATAGCGATAGCCGGTGTAGAGGACCCAGGAGGTCTCCAGGCCGCGTTGCGCGAGCGCCAGCAGCAGGAAGGCGACCGCCAGGCTGGCGACCAGGGGGTAGGTGCGGAGGTGCACGATGCTCGATACCGGATTCGCCTTGCGGAGCAGGAAGGCGCTCCGGTTCACCGGCGCCAGGGACTCGGGCAGCACGAGGAAGCCGTACAGCGAGTTCAGGAGGCAGAGACCGGCCGCGACGAAGAAGGGCAGCCGCAGGTCGATGCCGCCGAGCAGGCCGCCGAAGATCGGTCCGAGGATGAAACCGACGCCGAAGGCGACGTTGACCAGTCCGTAGTTCCGGGCCCGGGTCTCCGCCGTCGAGATGTCGGCGATGTAGGCGTTCGCCGTCGTGATGCTGGCGCCCATGATCCCGGCGACGATCCGGCCGGCGAACAGCCAGCCGAGCGATGGCGCGAAGCCCATGATCAGGTAGTCCACGCCGAGGCCGAACATGGAGAGCAGGAGGATGCGTCGGCGGCCGAAGCGATCGGACAGCGCGCCGAGGATCGGCGCGCAGACGAACTGCGCCACGGCATAGCAGGCCGCGATCGCGCCCACCGCGACGGCGGCGGACGAGGTGTCGCCGCCCCGGAACTGCTCGACGAGTTCGGGGAAGACGGGGATGATCAGGCCGACCCCCAGCATGTCGAGCAGGATCACGGCGAAGATGAAGCCGACTCCGGCCTGACGGCGGGGAGGCGAGTGTGGTTGGGGCGTAGTCATCGTGTGGATCGGTTCGGCGGTGGAGCCTGCCCGGCGGATGCCGGCCAGAGGGCCGGCGCACCGACACCCTGCAGGAACCGCGGCATCGACGGCCGCGCCCTGGGAATGCCGGCGAGGTCGTAGGGCGTCGGGAGAGTAGTACGGCTGGCAGACGTTAGAGTTGACGCCATGATCCACATCGCCGAAGCATCGCGGTCGAGGTGGCTGGCCGCCCTGTTGGCTGTGGCCCTGGCTGCAACGCTCGCGGCCTGCGGTCCGTCGGACGCACCGCCGCCGGAGCCGCAGCCGGACGTGGACACGTTGCGCGCGTCCTTCATCGCGCAGATCGAATCGATTGACCTCGTGGCGAACCTCGAAGCCGACGGCGACGAGGTTCACTTCGTTCGCCCCGACGGTTCCGGCCAGGATGTCGAGTGGCGCGTGCGGATCAACTCGCTCGAGGTGGAGTCAGGTGAAGGCGAGGGGGCGCAGGCGATAGGTCACGTACGGTCGGCCTGGACTGCCAACGGTCGCCCGATCAGGGTCTGGCAGGGCCCCACCGGGCCGATGACCGACATGCCTCACTGGGTTCTCGACGCCGGTCTGGCGACCGAGTGCCTGGCGCTGTGGGACGAAGAAGTGAACGCCTGGGGCTGGACGTGACGCGGACCGCTGTCGATCCGCGGCTATGATCGAAAGACGCTGGTTTGCAGTCCTGGGTTCACCCGCTCTTGGGAGGGTAGTCGGATGAGGAAGAACGAACGGTCGAGGGCCGTTGCGGCGATTGGCGCGATGGGCCTGTTGCTCGGGCTCGCCGCAAGCGCGGTTTCGGCAGCGAACAACAACGCGAAGGACGCGGACTGGACAATCCCCCGCACGGCCTATGGTCATCCCGACCTTCAGGGCGTGTGGGAGAACAACAACGGCACTCCCCTGCAGCGCCCCGCTGCGTGGGCGGGCAAGGAGCGGTTGACGGACGAGGAGTTCCAGGAACTGATGGCGGCCGTCGCCGAAGCGACGAACCCCGGCGCGGACGCCCTGTTCGGCGATCAGCTCGTTCTGGCGGCGATCGAGCGGACGAAGGCGACGTCCTACGACCCGACGACCGGCAACTACAACCAGTTCTGGATCGCGGACCGGTACTTCACGAAGCGCACTTCGCTGGTCGTCGATCCGCCCGACGGCCTGATTCCGCCCTTTACCGAAGCGGCGAAGAAGCGCCTCTGCAAGCGGGTGAAGCACCTGATGGAGCATCCGGCCGACTCCTGGCTCGACCGCCCGATCGCCGAGCGCTGCATCAGCTACGGCGCTCCCTTCATCTTTCCGGGCTACAACGGCTATCACCAGATCTTCCAGAGCCCGGACCACGTCGTGATTCACCAGGAGATGATCCACGACGCGCGCGTCATTCGGCTGGACGACGAGTCCGCTCTCGACGACGACGTGAGGCTCTGGAACGGCGACTCCCGCGGCCACTGGGACGGCGACACCCTGGTCATCGAGACGACGAACTACTCGAAGAAGAACGACTTCATGGGCTCCTCGGAACAGCTCAAGATCACCGAACGGTTCACCCTGACGGACCCGGAGACCCTGGAGTGGGAGGTCACGGTGAACGACCCGGGGACGTGGACCAAGCCCTGGACGGCGTCGATTCCCCTCAAGCGGACGGAGGACGCGATCTACGAGTACGCCTGTCACGAAGGCAACTACGGGATGGAGGGCATGCTCGCCGGCGCCCGCGCCGAAGAGGCGGCGAACAAGCCGAAGCAGCTCGATCCAGGCGTCGTGTTCCGGTATCCGGGACTGATCTGCGACTTCTAGCGAATCGAGCGAATCTCGACCCCAGGCAGGCCCAGCTTCAGCCAGGCGCGGTCAGCCGGAGAGCATCTTCTCCCGGCGCTCGGCACGGGTGAACGTCAGGGCGACGATCGCCGCGATGGCGAGGGCGGTGCCGATGCGGTTCTGAACGTTCAGCGCGAGCATCTGCGCCGCGTCCGCCTCTTCCACGGCGAGCGGGTTCCAGAACGGTGAGACGCGGAACGAACCGAACAGCCGGTTGAGGCCGAGGACGCCGATCGTGGCGAGGGAGCCGGCCACGTCGCTGCGGAAGAGGGTCGCGAAGCCCATGGCGGCAACGAGGTAGAAGACGACTCCCTGCGTTGCTCCGTACAGGCCCTGGAGAACCGGGAAGTCCGTGAAGAAGGCATAGGTCACGCTGGCGAGGAGGACCAGGCTGACCAGGAGCATCAGGATCGCGGCGGCGAGTTTGCCGAGCCAGACGCGATGGGCGCCTCCGGGCACGGTGTAGGCAATCTCGAGACTGTGCTGATCGAGTTCTCCGGTGATGATCCGGCCGCCCAGGAAGATGGCGAGCACGGCTACCGGTACACCGATCAGGCTGTTCTGCGCCGCCGCCGGCTCCAGGGCAGGTCGCATGCCGGCTACCAGCATGAGTGCCTGTATTGCGAGCCACACCAAGGGTAGCAGCGGCAGCAGCCAGTACCGGCGTCCGCCAAGCAACACCGCCGAGGTGCGAAGCAACGTGATCATGCCGGCGCCTCGGTGCGCGCCGCCCGCGCGAGCCAGAGGTAACCGTCTTCCAGCGTCGGCTCGGCGGGGGTGGCCCGCTCGTCCGGGCGGCCGGTGGCGAGCACGCGAAGGCTGCTCGTGCCGTCCGGTTCGGGCTTCTGGTCCGCCAGCACCGCGCCTTCGGGCAGCTCGGGCAGTTCTTCCTCATCTGCCGTCCGCCACGACCACACCCGGCCTTCGGCTTCGCGCGACAGGGCGGCCGGATGGCCGTCGAACACCATGCGGCCGCGGCTCAGCACCAGAACGCGGTCGCACGCCACCGCCACGTCTTCGACGACGTGGGTCGAGAAGAGCACGATCCGGTCCTTCGCGAGCCGTGAGAGGAGGTTGCGGAAGCGGACCCGCTCGCGGGGGTCGAGGCCGACGGTCGGTTCGTCGACGACGATGATGGGAGGGAGCCGGAGCAGCGTGCGGGCCACCGCCACGCGCTGCCGCATGCCGCCCGAGTAGCCGCCGATCTGCTCGTCGGCGCGCTCGTCCAGGCCGACCTCGCGCAGCAGGGTGGAGATGCGGTCGGTCCGTTCCGACGCGTCGATCTGATAGAGGGCGGCGTAGTACTCGAGGTACTGGCGGGCGGTCAGCCGAGGCGGCAGGCCGGCGTCCTGCGGCAGATAACCGACGTAGCGCGCGAGGCGCGTTCGGACCCTGAGCAACGGTACGCCGCCGAGCGTGATGCGGCCCCGGGTCGAGTCGAGAATGCCGGTCAACTGCCGGAGCAGCGTCGTCTTGCCGGCGCCGTTCGGGCCGAGGACTCCGACCATGCCGCGTTCGACCTCGAAGCTCACCGCGGCCAGGGCCTTGACCGTGTCGATCGGCAGGTCCAGGCCGAACATCTTCGTGGCAGCGGCGCGCCATAGGCGAAGGAGCTGACCGCGCCAGCCGCGTGCGCGCCGCCGCCGGGACGTCCGCTGCTCCCGACGCATCGTCTCCAGCCGCGCCGTGCGGCGCCCGAGCTGAACCAGCAGGATGATCGTGGAGACGATGGCGAGCGCGACGAATCCTCCCACTTCAGGATCGGCGACCATCTCCGGAACGACCAGCCAGGCGAGGAGCGCCCAGGGCAGCAGGGCCGTCAGCACGCCCTCGACGCCGCCCGGTTTCACGCGACCGAGATCGTCGGCGCGGCCCCGGGCGCGACGGACCTCGCGCAGCAGCCGGGAGCCGATCAGCAGGATGGCGATCAGCACCCCGATGATGATCAGGCCGCCGGTCATCCGCGCCGCCAGCGCGACGGCGCCGGCGAAAAGAAGCAGAAGAGGCAGCAGCCGGTCGCGCGCGTCGGCCGGCTCGAAAGCCTGGCCGCCCTGCGCGGCGACCCGTCTGGCGAAGTCTGCCGTAGCCCGCAGCGCCCGGCGGACCGGTCCGGGCAGGCCGTACGTCTTGCGCAGGTGACGGACCACGAGCCTCGGCGGGCCGGCGGCCGTCTCCGGCTCGGGCGATGGCGGTTTCGGCAGCAGCCATACGGTGAGGCCGAGCAACGCCCCGGCGATCAGCACCGTGGTCGTGATCTGCCAGAACATCGACTCGATCACGCCGAACGCGAACAGGGGGGTGGTGATCGCGATGACGACGCCGAGCCAGGCCAGCACGACCCAGGGGCCGACGCGGCTGAACAGCTCGTCGAGGCGTCGCAGAAAGACGAAGCCGACGGGGATGACGAGCAGCGTCAGCACGGTCGCGGTCACGAGGCCGCCGATCACGAAGGTGGCGAAGGGAGGCCAGATCTCGTATTCGCGCCCGGTGGTGATGGAGAGGGGCGCCAGGGCCGCGACCGTCGTGGCGGAGGTCATCAGGACCGGGCGCGCCCGCTCGCGGACCGCGGCGAGCGCGGCCGCGCCGGCGCTCCAGCCGGCGCCCAGCGTGTGCTGCTGCATGCGGTCGACGAGCAGGACGGCAGGGTTGATCGCCAGCCCGAGCAGGACCAGCGCGCCGAGCAGGGCCATCGCCTCGAAGCCGATGCCGGTCAGCACCAGAGCCCAGACCGAACCGAGCATCGCGAGCGGAAGGGCGATCAGGACGAGGATCGGCAGCGTCAGCGACTCGAACGTCACGGCCAGGACGAGAAAGACGAGCAGGATCACCGGAACCGCGATGCGCCGGAACCAGTTCGTGCTCTCCTGGGAGCGGTCGAGCGCGATCGTCGTACCCGCGGGCCGGTGGATGCTGGCGATCGCTTCGTCCAGGTTCCGGTCGAAGGCGTCGCGCGCCGGGCCTCGGCGCGGCACGTCCGGCGACAGGGTGTAGAAGACCTCGCGCTCGCGGACGCCGTTGTGGTGGGTGATGACCGGCGACGGCGGCGCCTGCCTCACCTGGGCCAGAGCGGCGACTGGGAGCACACCGGCAGCGGTCGAGACGCGGAGCCGCTGCAGGCCGCTCAGCGACACGTCGCGGTCGAGAGGGCTGCCGTCCATCAACTGCGCTTCGTCGCGCGGACTCTCCAGTCGCTGCACGACGATCGGCAGTTCCCGGCCGCTGGGAAGCGGATAGCCGGTGTTGATCCTGGTCCCCTCGCGGCCGGCCAGGTTCAGCATCGGCAGCACTTCGTCCAGTAGCACGCCGAAGGTGTCGAAGGCCCGACGATTCGGACTGACGTGGAGTTCATCCGGCCCCGGGCGTACCGCCGGGTAGGCGCTCGCGATGCCCTCGATCTCCCGCAACCGCTCGGTGACCTGGGCCGCGAGGTCGGTCAACTGCTCGTTGTCATTGCCGGAGAGGACGACCCTCGACGGGCCGCCGCCGAGCAGTTCCTGGGCGCCGCCGCCGCTCCCGCCTCCTCCACCGCCGCCACGGCCCCCGGGGCCTTCTCCCTCGCCCGGATTCAGCAGTTCGGCGCCGGCGCGCCGGGCCGGCGGCCGCAGGAGCTGACGCACGCGCCTGGCCGTCAGATCCTCGGGACGCTCGTCTTCGTCCACGAGATAGACCGCGAGCGATCCTCCTTCTTCCCGGATCGCGCTCTCCACGCGGTCGACGCCCTCGACGTCCTGGATCGTCTCGAGACGCTCGAAGACGCGGAGCGCCGATTCGAGGCTCCCGCGGCCCTCCGGTAGACGGACGGCGAGTTGGACCTGGTCGGCGATCGGCGCTTGGCCGGAACCGCTCGAAGCGACCAGAAAAAGGGCGGCGATGACGCTCAGGACGATCGCGACGACGACTCCCGTGACCCAGCTCGCCGGCCGGCGCAGTGCGGAGGCGAGCACGCCCGCGAACAGGATGCGCGTGGGGTCGGGCGGTACTTGGTCACCGAAACGCTTGCGACGTTGACGCAGCTTCGCCAGCCGCCGGATCGCGGCCGGTGCGGCGAGGTGCCGCGCCAGCAGGGGCACCAGGCCGATCGCTACGAGCAGGGAGCCGAACAGCGGCAGCAGGATGGCCAGGGACAGGAGCCCGATCATGTTCTGGATCAGGGTCGATTCCAGGTCGACGATGACGGCCGGCAGGAAGACGATCGCCGTCGTGACGGAAGCGGCGATGATGGCGCGGCCGGTGCGGCGAATGCCGCCCGCGGCCGCGTCGTCGGGGCTCCTGCCGCGTTCGAGCCGCCGCTGGACGGACTCGAACACGACCACGCTGTTGTCGACGATGAGTCCGATGCCGATGGCCAGCCCGAAGAGCGTGAAGAGGTTGAGCGACAGGCCGGCCAGGTACAGGAAGGAAAGGGCCACCGCCAGGCTGACAGGTACGGCGACCGCGATCACCGCCACCGCGCGCCACTGGCGCAGGAAGAGGAACAGGACGAGGAGCGCGATCCCGAAACCCGAGAGACCCAGATTCCTCAACCGGTCGATTTGTGTCGAGACCACGTCGGCGCCGTCGAAGCTGATGAGGAGCCGGATGCCGAGAGGAGCGAACTCCTCGTTGAGCTCTTCGATGCGACGGCGCAGATCGCCGCCGAGCCGCACCAGGTTCGCCCCTTCTTCCTGGAACACAAAGATGCTGACTCCCGGCTCGCCGTTGACCCGGAACAGAGCCTGCCGGCGGCCGGAGCCGACTTCCACCTCCGCGACGTGACGGACCAGGACGGGACGGTCGGGGAGGACCCTGACTTCGCCCATGGACACCGGGCCGGCAGGCCGGCCGTCGAGCATCACCGCCGTCCGTCCGGCCTCGTCCTCCAGGCTGCCGAGGTAGCGCAGGCGTCCCGCCGCACCGCGCACCGCCGCCGTTACCTGCTCCGTCGTTACACCGAGCGCGGCACAGCGGTTCGGGTCGACCCAGACGGTCAACTGGCGCGACGAGCCGCCGAAGACCGTCGCTTGGCTTACGCCGGGCACCGCGGCCAGCCGCGGCGTGATCTGCTCTTCGACCAGGTCGTGCAGCGCGTCCTCGTCGTCGGAACCGGTGATCTGCAGGATCATCGCGAAGCTGGACATGAGGCTGGTGTCGTCGGCCTGCACGTTCAGGAAGGCATCGCGCGGCTGGGTTCGGGCCAGGTCGGCGGCGATGCGGCGCATTTCGAGTTCCCGCACCTTGAGATCGACTCCGCGTTCGAAGCGGACGGTGAAGCTGCCGCCGGCACCGCTGACCTCCCCCCAGGTTTCGGCGACCCGCGGCAGGGTGCGGACCCGGGCTTCGAGCGGCATCAGGATCTCCCGCTCGATGGTCTCCGGTTCGCTCCCAGGGCGAAAGAAGCTGACGTGGAGCGAATCGCCCGTCAACGCGGGGATCAGTTCGACCGGCAGTCGCTGCCAGGCGAACCCGCCGAGCATGACGAGCGCGACGAAGAACATCGTGACCGCCACCGGGCGGCGGATGGCGAGCGTGTCGAGACCGGCTTTCACGGCGCTTTCCGGTCAGGCGTCCGCGGTCGGCCGGCGGCGCCGGGTCAGCCTCAGCGAGTCGAGAATCAGGTACAGGCAGGGCAGCACCAGCAGCGAGCCCACCGTCGACGTCACGATGCCTCCGATGATCGTGTAGGCCATCGGGCTTCGCAACTCGGCTGCCTCGCCGGCGCCGACGGCGAGCGGCAGCAGAACGAGCACCGTGGTGAGCGTGGTCATCAGGATCGGCCGCAGCCGGATCGCGGCGGCCCGGGCCAGGGCGGCCCGCCGCTCGACGCCGGCGGCCATCAGCCGCCGCGCCGTGGCGATCAGTAGGACCGCGTCGTTCACCGCGACGCCCGCGAGCACGATCAGCCCGAGCAGGGCCATGACGCCGACCGGCCTGCCCATCGGACCCAGCGTGCAGGCGACGCCGAGCAGGGCAAGCGGGATGGAGAACAGCACCGTGAGAGGTTGCAGGAGGGACTCGAACGTGCCTGCGAGGACCATCAGGACGAGGACGATCGCCAGGATGCCGGCGAGCCGCAGTTCAGAAGTGGCGCGCTGACGTTCCTCCTCCTCGCCGGCCAGGCGCACGATCAGGCCGGGGGGGAGTTCGGTCGTGGAAATCGCGTCGTTCGCCGCGGCGATGGCCCGCGGGTAGTCGCTGCCTTCGGCGATTCTGGCGGTCACCTGCGCCACGCGCCGCTGGTCGCGGCGGAAGACCTCGCGCGCTCCCTCGGTGGGTACGAAGCGCGCGACCTGGCCGAGGACGAGATCGGCTCCGGCGCTGCTGGTGAAGCGCAGTCCGGCGAGTTCCTCGGGCCGGGGTTGGGGCAGGGAGAGGACGACGTGGCGCTCCTCGTCGCCGACGGAAAGCAGCGTGACCCTGCGGCCGTCGAGCGCGGACTGGAGCACCCGGGCAATCGTCTCGAGATCGACGCCCAGGCCGTCGGCCATGGCGCGATCGAGTTCGATGCGCAGTTCGGGCGGGCCGCCCTCGAAGGACGAGCGGACGTTCCAGAGTTCTCCTCGGGTGGCCAGCGTGTCGCGGAGGCTGGTCGCCGCGGCGCGCAGATCGGGGAGCGACTGACCGGCGATTTCGACCACGATCGGCGGCCCGGACGAGCCCAGGGCCTCGGCCAGCGCCGAGGTGCCGACCTCCCATTCGATCTCGGTATCGGGGATCTCGGTGAAGTTCGGGGACAGGGCCGCCACGATCTGACCGCCGGTGGGGCCCTCGGCCGACAGGCGCACCAGGAGCCGGGCGGTGTTCTCCTCGGTCAGTTCGGTGGTTACCAGCCGGTCGTCCTCCGGCAGCCGCCCGACCTCGGCCTGAATTGCTTCGAGGTGCTCGCCGGCGGCCTGGCGCACCGCCTCTTCCAACGCGGATACCGCGGCCGCGGTCGCTTCCACTCGCTGACCGGGCGGCCCCACCATGCGCACCGAGAACTGCCTTGGATCGGCCGGCGGCAGCAGTTCGCCGCCGAGGCCGAGCAGGACGTTCACCGCGGCCGCGGAGGCGAGCACGGCGGCGCCGACGACGAGCCAGCGCAGGCGGAGCAGGAACAGGACGAAGCGCTCGAGAGCGCCGAAGGCCCAGCCGAGGGGACGCGCCTCGCCGTCGTCCGGATCGTCGGTCGAGACGTCCACGGCTGCGACCGCGGCTTCCTCGCTGTCGGCCGCCGGTTTGCCGCGCGGCAGGAACCAGCGCGACAGGGCCGGAATCAGCATCATCGCGACCGCGAGCGAGGCGACCAGCGAGGCGGTGACGGTGAAGGCGATGCCCTCGATCAGCCGCGCCGCCAGGCCCTGCACGAAGAGGACCGGCAGGAAGACGACGCAGGTAGTCAGCGTCGAGGCTGCGATCGCTCCGGCGACCTCGCCGGTGCCCCGGGCGGCGCTGTCGGTCGCCGAAGCCCCGGGGCGGTGGCGCCGGTGGATGCTCTCGACGACGACGATCGCATTGTCCACCAGCATGCCGGCGCCGAGCGCCAGACCGGCCAGGGTGATGATGTTGAGGGAGTGGTCCCACAGGCGCATCGCGAACAGGGCGACGAAGAGGGAGACGGGCACCGCGGACGCGACGACCACGGTTGGACCGAGCGAGCGCAGGAACAGGGCCAGAACGACGACGGCCAGTGCGATGCCGACCAGAGCGGCGTTCTGGAGGTCGGCCATCGCGTCCTCGACCAGGGCGGCGTCGTCGTTGACCATCGACACCTGGACTCGGGGCAGGTCGAGTTCCAGGTTCTCGAGAGCCGCGCGCACGGTGCGCGAGACCTCGACCGTGTTCGCACCGGCCTCCTTGAACACCTGGAGGCCGACACCCTCCTCGCCGTTGACCCGCACGAGGTGGTCGATCTCCCCGTGGACGACTTCGACCTCGGCGACGTCGGAGACGCGGATCGGCTGGCGGACCTGCTCACCGCCGGTACCAGCCTGGGTGCGGTAGCGGATGACGACCCGCTCCACGTCCCGGGGGTTGCGGAAACGGGAGATCCCACGGACCAGGAGGACCTGGCCGCGATCCTCCAGCGTGCCGGCGTCGATGTCGACGTTCTCGGCGACGAGGCGCTGCTCCAGTTGGCTCAGGGTGACGCCGAACGCCTGCAGGCGGTAGCGGTCGACTCGCACGCGCACTTCCAGCTCGCGCCCGCCAAGCACGCGCACCTCGGCGACGTCGGCGAGCTGTTCCATCGCCGGCGCCACCTGGCGTCGCGCCAGACGGCGAAGTTCGGCGAGATCGGGGCCACCAGAGTTGGAGGCCAGCCCCAGCGTCATGACCGGCGACTGCCTCGGGTCGAGCTGGCGGACAAGGACCTCGTCGACTTCGGGGTCGGCCGCGACCGGGTTGATCGCCTTCTGGACCTCGATCAGCGCCAGGTCCATGTCGGCTTGCCAGTCGAAGCGCACCGTGGCGATGAGCCGGCCGGTCCGGGCGACCTGCTGGACTTCGCGGTTGCCGCGCACGGTGAACAGGCGCTGCTCGACCTGTTCGCCGTAGAGCCGTTCCATCTCGGTCGGTGGCCGGTCGCCGGAGCGCACCGCGACCATGATCGTCGGCGAGCGCAGGTCGGGGAGGAGGTCGGTCGGCAGCTCACGCCACGACATCCAGCCCACGAGGGCGAATGCCAGGGCGGTAACCGTGACCGCTACCGGACGGCGGGCGGCGAGACGGGCCGGGCCGGAACCTCTACCGGGAGCAGCGATCACGATTGCCCGACCTCCTGGTGGGCGGCGCTACCCGGAGACCCGGACGCGCGTGCCGTCGGTCAGAGTCTCGAGTCCGCGCACGACGATCCGCTCGCCGATCTCGAGCCCCTGACGGACTTCCGCGATCTCGTCGTCGCCGAGACCGAGTACCACCTCGCGCCGGACGGCGCGCTGACCGTCGAGCACGAAGACGACCCGCCGGCCGCCGCGCTCGGTGACCGCTTCGCGGGGGATGACGGGCACGGCGTTCCGCTGTTCCACGACCAGGGTGACCTCGACGAACATGCCGGGCCGCAGCAGGCCTCCGGGGTTGTTGATCGCCACTTCCGCGCGGAAGGTGTGAGTTGTCGGGTCGACTTCGGGAGACAGGCGGACGACCGCTCCTTCGAAGGTGATGTCCTCCCAGGCGAAGTGGCGGAGCCGTCCCTTCTGGCCCGGGTGGACCCGCGCCAGCTCCGGGCCGACCAGGTCGATGTCGGCGACCAGGGAGTCGACGGGAGCGATTCGCGCGACCTGGAAGCCCTGGTACACGAGTTGGCCGTCCGCGATCGGCATCCCGCTCGTGTCGCGGGCCAGTTCCATCAGCACGCCGCCAATGGGCGTGAGCATCCGGGCGCGGTCCTCCGTCAGCAGGCTCTGCTCCCAGGTCGCCTTGGCGTCTTCGAGCGCGGTCTCGGCCCGGCGCAGCTCCTCGGCGGCGATCAGTTCCTGCTCGAAGAGCCGGGCTCGGGCGTCCCGCTCGGCGAGAGCGCCCTGGTAGGCCTGGTGCGTCGCCTCGACCCTGGCCGCGAGCCGCGCATCTTCACCGGTGACTTCCGCGATCATCTGGTCGGGGACCACGCGATCGCCCTCGGCGAGCCGGCTGCCGTCCCTGTTGCGCCCGATCTGGAGCCGGCCGGGTGTCTCGACCTGGAGCACGATGCTCTCCGCGGCGCGCAGCGTGCCGGTGGCGACGATCAGGTCTTCGACATCGCCCGTACGGACTTCGGAGGCGCTCACCGGCACCAGGAAGTCGACGGTGTCCGTCGTGCCTGCCGCCTCGCAACCCAGGACCAGGACGCAGGCGGCCGTCGCAGCGCCCAGCCATTGCCGCGCGCTCACGGCGCCCCACCGCCGCCGGTCGTGTCGGCGCCGGCGCCGTTGTCGAGGCGCACGAAGCGCACGGCGTCGGCGGCCACGACGTTGCCGGTCGTGTCGTTGCTCAGTTCGAGTTCCACCGTCCCGGGCGCGAGATCGAAGTCGCCGAGCACGGCCCAGCCGATGCCCGCTCCCTGGGCGTCGAAGTCGATGGGACGGGAGCTTCCGCCGTTTCTGAGTTCCAGGTCGTAGGTGCCGAGACTCAGGCCGAAACTCACGTTGACCTGGGCGCCGCGAGCGTCGTCGGGCGGTGGACCGTCCCCGCCGCCAATCCGCACTTCACGGCGTATCTCGCCGCCGCCCGGCACTGGCGAAAGCGAGGGCACATGCAGCTCCACCCGCCAGCGGCCCGCTTCGGGCAGTTTCGTGGTGTAGGTGGCGCGGCGGCTTCCGTCGCCTTTCGCGATGAGCGCGGTCGTCCGGCGGTAGCGTCCCCAGCTCGAAGGCTGTTCGTAGCGGGACCAGTCGGCCGGAGTGCCGCTGAAGATCGAGTAGACGGGCAGACCCTGGTCGGTTTCGAGCGTGGGTGCGAACATGCCGGCGAGACCGCCCTGGAGCCGTATGCCGTCCGCCTCGGCTTCGTCCGTTTCGACCGAGAAGCCGGCATCCAGGTCGTCGACCACGATCGTGCCGGCGCCGCCATCGAGGAACGCCGGCGTCCAGTCGGCCGGCCGGACCCCGCGGAGCGGTTCGCTGTCCGAGATCGTCTCGTCGTCGAGCCGGGGCAACTCGATGGAGAACTCGCGCCGGTTCAGGGACAGGTAAGGGGAGGCGAGCATCGTTCCCGGCGGCCGGGACGTGACGAGTCCGAACTCGACCGTCGTGTGCCCGGGGACGAGGACCGGCTCGCTCGAATCCCAACGCGCGCCACCGGGAGCCCGGACGGCGTAGCGGAGCCGGAACAGGCCGGGTGCCGCTTCGCCGTTGCGGACGAACAGCCGGGTCTGGTACTGCGGTGTTCCCTGGTCATCGTCCGGCAGGCGCTCCAGTCGTGCCGGAGAGACCAGGAACCCCGGCAGGTCCGTCTGGTGCAGGAAGTCGCCGACGAGCCCGGCGAGATCCACTCCCGCCTCTTCCGCGGCGCGGTCGAGATCGGTCGCGGTGAAGGTCGAACCCCGGTGATCGCGCAGGAGGTTGGCGATCATGGCGGCGGTGCGTTCCCGCCCGGCGCCGTCGAGGATCGCCGTGGCGAGGGCGTGAGTCTTGAGATAGAGCGCGTTCACGGCTTGCTTCGGGTTCTCCTCCACGTTCATGTCGGTCAGGGAACTGCTGAGCACCGCGTCCCAGACGCCGGGCCGGTCCGTGAGGGCCTTGACGATGCCGCTGGCGGCCGAGCCGCCGCCGGCCGCGAACTGGCCGGTGACACCGCCCTGCATCACGTTCGCCATCGTCCAGCCGAACTCCCGGTCGAACAGGTGAGCCGAGAAGTACGACTCGCCGCCGTTCACCAACTGGTTCACGAGGTTGTGGCAGAGCGCTTCCAGCGCCAGGGCCTCCGGGCCTCGGGCGCCCGTCTGGTACAGGAAGACGTTGCGGATGCCGCCGGCCTCGAGGTTGCCGCCGGAGTAGTCGAGGCGGAAGAACTGCTGCAGTCCGTTCGCCTTGGCCCGAGGCAGTCCGCCTTCTTCGTCCTCGAACCGCTCCGGATTGCGGAACCGGAACTCGAAGCGGGCGGTCGGCAGGCTGCTCTCGCTGATCAGCAACATGCCGGGCGGCGCTCGCTCGGTGTCCATGCGCCAGCCGCCGCCGTACGAGCGGAGAGTCCAGGGCACCTCGACCAGGCTGAACTGCCTGTAGGGGTAGGGCATTCCCAGTTCGCGGGCGGTGGCGAAGCGGTCGGCGGCGACCTGCTCGATTTCGGCCCTTGCGTCGGCGAAGTAGTCCAGGTTGCGCAGGTGCTTTGGGTGGAACAGGACTTCGACTTCGACTCCCTCGACCTGGGTCGTGCGGCGGTTGAATCTGCCGGCGACCAGCATGACCTCGGGCACCGGGCCCGCGGGCGCGAATCGCCGACCTTCGCCGCTGGATTCAGCCATGCCCGGCCCCGCGACCGTCCAGCCGGAGGGGATTCCGACCTCGAGGTCAAGCGCGAAGAAGTCCCGTGAGCGCTGGCGCACGTCATCGGCGCCGACGGACGCGCCCGGACGGGGAAGCCACGCGAGAGACGCGGGGAGTGCGACGTGGTGGCGTTCGACGGAGCCGTTCAGGTTGCCGAGCATGACGATCTGCGCGTCCTGCCAGTCGCCGGTGTTGAAGTCGACCGCCGAGTCCAGATAGGCGAAGCGGAGGTCGGGCCGCCCGCGGGCGCGAACCCGGACCCCGGTGACCCGGCCCGCCGGTGGCGCCGAGCCCAGGTTGACGTCGAGCAGGCCGTTGTCATGGCTGAAGTCGAGCGCGTCACCGCCGGCGTCCCAGACTCCCTCCACCCGGAGGCCTGGATTCAGGCTGAACGTGGCTTCGGAACCGGTCGCGGGCAGGAAGTGAACCTCGAGGTCGAGGTCGAGCCGTCCGCCCCGTTCGATGTCGACCGAGCCCCGGATCGTCTGAAGGTCGACGACCGCTTCGGCCCGGCGCTCCTCGTGTGCGGCGCGCCAGGCGTCCCTCTCGGCGATCTGGTTCCCGCTCCATGTGATCGCCGCGGAGACGAGGACGGCGCCGGCCGCGAGGCCCGCACCGCCGGCGATCCCCCACAGACGGCGCTTCGCGTCGTCGAGACGGGGGTGGACGGCGACCCCGGTGGCCAGCAACCCCACCGCGAGCAGGACGAAGCTGCCCCGGTTCAGGAAGTTGAAGCCGGTCCAGATCTGGGGCGCCACCTCCGAGATGTTGGTGATGAGACCGCCGTTCAGGGCAAGCGGCGGCAGGAGGTAGACCGGGAGCCGAAACGTCAGGTAGATGCTGCCAGCGGCGAGAACGATGCCCGCCAGGGCGGCGATCAACCGGTTGTTGCTGACCAGGGAGACCACTTGCACGAAGGCGACGTACAGGGCGAGCGCCGGCAGTGCCTCGAGCAGGAGGTAGGCCCAGACCGAACTCCAGAGCGCGGGTTCGCCGACGTACCAGCCGAAGGCGGATCCCGCATGGCCGACGGTCTGGATGAGCATCATCGCGGCGAACGCCACCCCCCAGACCATGAGCACGGTGCCCAGGAAGCGGCCGAGCACGAGTTCGGCGTTCGAGTAGGGCCGGGTGTCGAGCACCTCGATGACCCTGTCGCGACGGTCGCGGGCGCGCAGGTCGAAGGCGAGGAAGACGACGCCGAGGCCCAGGATCGTCGTCTGGTACTGGGCGGTCTGGCTGAGCAGGAACTTGGGGCTGATCGAACCGATCGTGGCCGAGAAGGACGAGAAGAGTCCGTGGATCACCCAGAAATAGCCGTAGCTCACCAGGCAGGTGAGGATCGCGACGCCCGAGAACAGCCAGAAGCGGAACAGGCGGCGGGTCGTCCGCATCTCGGTTCGGGCGAGCGACCATACGTGGGAAAGCGAGATCACGGGTGGGCCTCCTTCCCGGTGCCGTCATCGACGGGTGGCGGCTCGGCGAACTCGAGTTCCTCGTGCTCGCCGAAGTGCTCGTCGCTGACCAGCGCCTCCGCGCGGCCGCGGGCGACCATGAAGGCGAGGTAGCCCTCCTCGAGGGTGGGCGAGGCGGCGACCCGGGCGCCTTCCGGGAC
The DNA here is from genome assembly GCA_965116955.1 of Thermoanaerobaculia bacterium. Lineage (GTDB taxonomy): Bacteria > Acidobacteriota > Thermoanaerobaculia > Multivoradales > Multivoraceae > Multivorans. The sequence continues at coordinate 2,795,543 of OZ220742.1, forward strand.
GCCGCCCGGCGCGGCGACCGCTCGGTAGGTCGCCTCGTTCTGGCTGGCGGTGCGCGAGACGATCTCGAAGTCGCCTTCGGGCTGCGGCGCGGACATCGGCAGGGTGAGCTCGAAGACCTGGCCCGCGGCTCGTTCGAGCAACTGTGTCGGCGAGCCCCGGAACACGACTCGACCGCCGTCGAGCAGTGCCAGGTCGTTGCAGCCGGTGCCCAGGTCGGCGACGATATGGGTGGAGAGGATGATCGTCCGCTCCCGACCCAGCGTGGCCATCAGTTGGCGGAACCGGATGCGCTCTTCGGGGTCCAGGCCCACGGTCGGTTCGTCGACCACAAGCAGGCGCGGCCTGTGGATCAGGGCCTGCGCGATACCCAGACGGCGGGTCATTCCGCCGGAGAGCTTCTTCACCTTGCGGTGGGCGACATCGCCGAGACCGACGTTGTCGAGGACGGTGTCGACGCGCTCGCGGCGGGCGGCGCGATCGTCGAGACCGGAAAGATCGGCCAGGGTGTCCAGAACCTCCTCGACCCGGTGCAGGCGCCAGGCGCCGAATTCCTGCGGCAGGTAGCCCAGGTCGGCGCGGACGGCGCGGCGTTCCTTGATCGCGTCGTGACCGAAGACGGTCACGGTGCCGGCGGACGGCTTGAGCAGGGTGCAGACGATCCGCATCAGCGTGCTCTTGCCCGCGCCGTTCGGGCCAAGCAGGCCGAACAGACCCGCGCCGACCGACAGGTCCACCCCGTCGAGGGCGACCGTGCCGCCCTTGTAGACATGCTTAAGACCCTGCACGTCGACGGTCGTGCTCACGATGCTCTACCTCCTCGCTGTCTATACGGTTGTCGGCGGGGCTTGGTTTACTCGTGCGTGTCGGTCGTCTTGCAGCGCCTACGGTAGCGCCTTTCGGTCCGGTGAAACAGGATCGGGTTCGCTGGCGTATACTGAGTAATCGGATAGTATGTGGCGCGGAGCGGGAGCACCGCGCCCGTCAAGAACGCTGGACACCACACCTCACGGAGACCTCGAATGAACCGTCCCCAGATCTCGTCCGTGACCCGACTGCTCGCCCTCGGCACCCTCGCTTCGCTGGCGCTCGCCGGCGCCGCCTCGGCGGCCGCGGTCGACCCCGAGCCGATCACCTTCTACGCCGACGTGGCGCCCGTGCTGCAGCAGGAGTGCCAGGTCTGCCACCGCCCGAACGGCGCCAACCTCGGCGGCATGGTGGCGCCGATGGCGCTGACGACCTATGAAGAGACCCGCCCCTGGGCCCGCTCCATCGCGCGCCAGGTCGCTTCGCGGGCGATGCCTCCGTGGGATGCCGCTCCCCAGCACAACGGTGTCTTCGCGAACGAGCGCACGCTGACGCAGGAACAGATCGACCTGCTGGTCAACTGGGCCGAGTCCGGCGCTCCGGCCGGCAATCCGGCGGACGCTCCGGAACCGATCGAGTGGCCGAGCAGCGACGGCTGGCTGATCGGCGAGCCGGACCTCGTTCTCCAGTTCGACGAGCCCTACTTCGTCGAGGACGATGTCGAGGACCTCTACATCTACTTCCAGACGACGGTCACCGAGGACATGATTCCCGAGGATCGGTACGTCAAGGCGATCGAGTTCCGGCCCGGAAGCCCGGCGGTCCATCACATCATCGTTCCCGGCCTGGGCGGCATCGCTCCCGGCAACGACCCGGTGATCCACGAGGACGGCATGGCCGATGTCCTGAAGGCGGGTCGCAACCTCCAGTGGCAGATGCACTACCACAAGGAGCCGGGCCCCGGCACCGGCTCCTGGGATCAGTCCTCGGTGGCGCTCAAGTTCTACGACAAGGACGAGGAAGTGAAGTACGAGGTCTTCAACGCGGACATGGGCAAGTACGACTTCGCCGTGCCGCCTGGCGCCTCCGACTACACGATCCAGACCGAGTGGACCTTCCCCTCGGACTCCGAGATCGTCGGCTACCTCCCGCACATGCACCTTCGCGGCAAGGCGGCGAAGTACGAGGCCCACTACCCGGACGGCAGCCACGAAGTCCTGCTCGACGTGCCGAACTACGACTTCAACTGGCAGACGACGTACAAGTACAAGGCACGCAAGAAGGTGCCGGCCGGCACGAAGCTGGTCCTGACCACGGTGTTCGACAACTCCGAGAACAACCCGGCCAACCCGGACCCGACCGCGACGGTTCGCTGGGGCGAGCCGACGACGGACGAGATGAGCTTCGGCTTCGTCTCCTACATCAACGAGGAGAACAAGGGCCGCGGCGCGTTTCAGGGCGGCGGCCAGAGCATCGACGTGACGGCCATCGTCGCCTTCGCCGACGAGAGCCGCGACGGCAAGATGCAGCTCGAAGAGACGCCCGGCGGGGTCAAGCAGTACTTCGAGATGATGGACCAGAACAAGGACGGCGCCATCGACATGGAGGAGGCGAAAGCCGCCAACGCCCTCCTGGAGCAGATGGCCGGGCAGCGCGAGAAGACCGAGGCCGCGGCTGCCGGAGCCGCCGGCGGCGAGTAAACCCGAGCGCAGTTCCTTTCCGTTTGAACCGCCGGCGAGCCGCAAGGCCGCCGGCGGTTCCGCGCTTGAAAGGCTGAAACGCTGAAACGCTGGGTGCGCGGGTCCTCTGACCCGCATCAAGCGCGATGCCGCGAAGCGGCGAGCCCGAACAGGCAGTCCTCAAAGTCCGTACGCGTACCGAACTGCTGCTGCGGCCAGCAACCTCGCAGGGTCCAGCAACGGCCTTCCCGCGACTTCCGCCCCTTCAAGCGCCAGCGGAATCTCCGTACACCCCGCCACGAGCACGTCGGCGCCCCCGTCCGCGACCAATCGTCCGGCCGCTTCCTCAAGCAGCGCCCGCGCCCGCGGCGATCCGCCGTCCGTCTTGATCCCGCCGCCCTGGTGCCGCCCATCGACCCAGGGACCGTAGATCGGCTCCATCACGTAGCGGCGCTGCAAGGTCTCGCCGCTCTCCAGGTCGAACGGACACACGGGCCGCAGTCCGCGCACCTCCAGCGGATCGTGGTACAGCCGCGACCGCAGGGTCCCGGACGTGGCCAGCAGTCCCACGGAACCGCCCGGGCCGATACGTGCCGCCTCGTCTGCCGTCACCTCGATAAGACTCACGATCGGCAGCGGACTCGCCTCTCGCAGTCGCTCGAGGAAGAGGTGTGCCGTGTTACAGGCGACGACCGCGAAGTTCGCGCCGGCCCGTCGAAGCCGCTCCAGGCTTCTCAGCAGAACAGGCGTCGGGTCATCCGCCTCCCCGAAGTACGCCTCCGTCCGGTCCGGCGTCTGCGGAATGCTCGAGAGCACCCACTGCGGGAAGTCCTGGTCGCGCCGCGCGCCGATCAGCTCGCTCGCCGCGTCCAGGAGCTTCAGCTCGAAGTCGATGTGGGCAAAGGGTCCCAGGCCGCCGACGATCCCGATCAGCCGCTCCTGTCGCATGCGGGTTTCCTGCCGCGTCTCCGCCGACTCAGGGCTGATCAGCCGGCGGCCGGAGGGCGCCCGGCGGTACGCGGGGCAGGCTCGGGTGGCGCGGGGCGCCGCCGAGGTACGGGTACTCGTCGAAGGCGTCGCCGCCGCCCGCAGCGCGCGGGTCGCCCGTGGCTCGCAGGCGCTCCATCAGGCGCTCGCCCAGTTCGTCCCGGGTCGCCAGGTGCTCCGGTTCGTCGGCGACGTTCACCTGCTGGTCCGGGTCGCCTCGCAGGTCGTAGAGCTCGACCGCGGGCCGCTTCGCGAAGGACAGGTCGTAGAGCCGGCGATGCTCGGTGTCCCGGTCCCGCTGTTCGATCATGTACGTCTTGGTCGGCCCGTTGTCCGTGTCGGCGTACCAGGCGCCCGGGTAAGCGGCCTGCTCGTGGTGCGGCGTGCCGTTGGGCCAGCGGTCGGGCCGGAAGTTGCGGATGTAGAGGAAGTCGTGCGTGCGGATCGCGCGGCTCGGATAGCCGCCCACGTCGGGCGCCTCCTGCGCTGGCACGTGCCGCTCCTTGCCGGTCAGCACGTAGTCGCGTCCGTCGGCTTCGATCACCGCCTCGACCGCGGCCTCGTCGTTGCCGGCTTCGATCAGTGCCATCAGACTGCGGCCGGTCATCATCTCGGGCCGTGGCAGACCCGCGGCTTCCAGGAACGTCGGCGCCAGGTCCGTCAGGCTGACGAAGGCGTCGATCTCGACCCCAGCCTCGAGTCGCTCGGGCCAGCGGATCGCCAGCGGCACCCGCGAGCCGCAGTCGTAGAGGTTGCTCTTGCAGCGGGGGAAGGGCATGCCGTGGTCGCTCGTCATGACGACGATCGTGGTCTCGGCGAGACCCTGTTCGTCGAGCAGCCTCAGCGCGTCGCCGACCAGGGCGTCGAAGCGCTGCACCTCCCAGTGGTAGTCCGCCACGTCGCCGCGGGTGTCCGGGTGATCGGGAAAGGCGGCGGGAAGCTCGATCGCGTCCAGGTCCATGCCGCTCTCCTCGCCCGACCCGCGCCGGAAAGGGCGGTGCGGATCGGAGGTGCCGAGCCAGAACGCGAACGGCTGGGCCTCTCCGAGTCCGGCCAGGAAGGCCTCGAAACTCTCGAAGCGCCTCCCGGCGAGTTCCCGGCCCTCCGTTTCGGTGCGGCCCGGTCCCCAACCCTTGCCCGTCATGCCCGTCCGGTAGCCGGCCGCCTTGAGCAGCTCCTGGTACGTCTCGAAACGGTCGGGGAAGACGCTCCAGAGATTCGCCGCGCCTTCGAGCCGCCAGTGCCACTGCCCGGTGAGGATCGCTCCGCGCGACGGCGTGCAGGAGGGCGAGGAGACGTAGGCGTGGTGGACCAGGGCACCTTCGCTCGCGATGCGGTCGAACGACGGCGTCTCGACGACCGGGTCGCCGTAGGCGGAAGCGTGGGGGAATCCCCAGTCGTCGGCGATCGCGAACAGGACGTTCGGGGCGTCGTGCTGAGCCGTGGCTGCGCTGCCGGTGGCGAGCAGACAGACGGCGAGCAGGCTGAGGGGTCGAATCACCACGATCGATCCTAGCGGGCGCCACGGCGGGCTAGAGTCATTCGACGATGCGGCTGGCTGTGCGCAACCTGCCTGGACTGTTCCTGCTCTCCGTTCTTTGGCCGGCTCCGGCTCCGGCCCTGACAGATGAGGGAGCGAGGGAGGCCGTCCGCCGCTTCATCGAAGCGTGGAACACCCGCGATCCGGCGGCTTTCGCCGCGACTCTTCAGTACCCGCACGTTCGGCCGGCGGCGGGCTTCGACGGTCGTGTGTTCGCCGATGCCTCGGCCTACGCGGCGACTATCGACTTCGACCAGGTGCTGGCGACGGGCTGGGATCGGAGCAGGCTCGACTCGGCGGTGGTCGTCCAGGCCGGGGAAGGACAGGCCCATGTCGCCGGGCGGTACACGCGGCTGCGCGCCGACGGCTCGGCCATCTTCAGTAACCAGGTCACCTACGTGGTCACGGAGAACGACGGCTCGATCGGGATCCAGGCGAGGCTCGCCGCAGGCTTCGACGATCTGTCCGAGGACGACCGGGAGGCGACTGCCTCGGCCGCCGTCGCCGCCGTCGAGCGCTACCTGGAGGCTTTCAACGCCCGGGACGAGGGGGCGACGGTGTCCGCCCTCCACTTCCCGCACGTTCGGGTCGGAGTCGGGAGAGCCGGAGTCTGGGGCTCGGCCGCGGAGTACATGGAGGGATTCGACTTCGACGCGTTCGCCGAGCGGCTCGGCTGGGAGTACTCCGAAGCGGACTCCATGGAGGCGATTCAGGTCGGCGCGAGGGGCGTGAACGTCGCGGTCAGGATCACGCGCTACGGCGCAGGCGGCGCGAAGATCCACAGCTTCGACACGGTCTACCTGGTCACGGAAGCGGACGGCCAGTGGGGAATCAGGGCGGGCGCCAGCATCGCTCCTTGATCTTGATGCTGACCACGGCCGGCCTCGGAGGAGGCCGGCGGCGGTAGAGTCAGGTCGATGAACCCGAAGCCCCCTGCGAAGCTTCACACTGCCGTCGTCCGCCGCGCCGACGACGCGCCGGCCAACCAGGTCGAACTCGGCACGGCGACGACGACCCAGGTCCTGCTGGGCGCCGCGGACGAGGCGCCGCACTTCGCGATGCGGCGGTTCCGCATGGAGGACGGCGGCGGGATGCCGCTCCACACGAACCAGGTGGAGCACGAGCAGTACGTGCTTCGGGGCCGCGCACGGATCGTGCTGGGGGAGGAGACGGTCGAGGTCGGCGCGGACGACGTGCTGCTCATTCCCGCCGGCCTGCCGCACTCCTACGAAGTGATCGAGGCGCCGTTCGAGTTCCTCTGCCTGGTGCCGAACCGGCCGGACCGGATCGACCTGGTCGGCTGAGCGTGAACCCGCGCCGCCGTCCCCCGGCCGTGCTCCGCGCGGCGGGACTCTTGCTGGCGGCGGCCCTGGCAACGGAACCTGCGGGCGTTGCGCTGGCGGCCGAAGGCGAGACGCTGCCGCCCGACCTCCGCTCGCGCACGGACGGCATCGACTGGCCGGGCTTCCTGGGCCCGAACCGCGACTCGAAGTCGCCCGAGACCGGCATCCGCACCGACTGGGAGAACGAACCGCCGCCGCTGATCTGGCACCTCGAACTGGGCGAGGGATACGCCGCGCCATCGGTTGCCCGTGGGCGGCTCTTCTACTTCACCCGCTTCGGCGACCGGGCGCGCCTGGTCGCCGTCCGGGCCGACAGCGGCGAGGAACTCTGGCGCTCGGAGTACCGCACGGACTACGAGGACTACTACGGCTACGATGGCGGGCCGCGCACGGCGCCCCTGGTCGACGGCGCGCGCGTCTATTCGGTCGGCGCTGACGGCGTTCTGCGCTGCCTCCGCGTGCTCGACGGTGAGGTGCTCTGGGAGCGCGACACCCACATGGAGTACGGCGTCCAGCAGAACTTCTTCGGCGTCGCGAGCTCACCCTGGATCGAGAACGATCTGCTGATCGTCGCGGTCGGCGGCAGTCCGGCCGGCGCGCCGAACATCCACAGCGGCCGGGTCGAGCCGAACGGCACGGCGCTGGTCGCCTTCGACAAGCGGAGCGGCGAGGAGCGCTACCGCCTGGGTGACGATCTGGCGAGCTACGCGAGCCCGGTGGTCGTCGACTTCGCCGGTAGACGCCACGGCCTCCACTTCGCCCGCTCCGGCCTCATCCTCTTCGATCCGAAGGACGGCCGCGAGATCGACGCCTTCGGCTGGAGGGCGCGCCGTCTGACCAGCGTGAACGCCGCGAACCCGGTCGTCGTCGGCAACCGGGTGCTGCTCACCGAGTCCTACGAGAAAGGGGCGGTGCTCCTTGAGTACGACGGCGACACGAAGAAGGGCGAGGGAGGGTTCCGGCCGGTCTGGCAGGACGGCCCGCGCAACCAGGCGATCGCCGCCCACTGGAACACGCCCGTCCACCACGAGGGGGTCGTCTACGTCTCGAGCGGTGAGAAGTCGCCGAACGCGGAGCTCCGCGCTGTCGACTTTGCGACCGGCGAGGTCCACTGGAGCCAGCCGCGCCTGGCCCGCACGCAGTTGCTCTACGTCGATGGCCACTTCGTCGTCCACAGCGAGGTCGGCGATCTGCTGCTCATCCGCGCGACGCCGGAGAGTTATCAGCAGGTCGCGCACATTCGCCTGCGGGCCGACGTGGACGGCCGTGGCGTCGACCTGCTGCGCTACCCGGCCTGGGCGGCCCCGGTGCTCGCCCACGGCGTGCTCTACGTGCGAGGCCGAAGCCGGCTGGCCGCGCTGGAACTCATCCCGCCGCCGGACCCGTGACGGATCTGCTAGCGGCTTCGATCCTCGTTTCGACCTCCGCCCGGGCCCGCCTGGCGGGGGCCGGAAGGAGGCTCCGCGAGTGTCTGGAGACCGGTGAGGAGGTCCTGCTGCTCGGGCCGTCCCGCGGCGCCGCGGATGACCTGTTGCGGGGCCTGACGGAGAGCGGTGGCGGCCTGCTGGGCGTTCATGCGATGTCGTTCGGTCAGTGGACGCTCCAGGCCGCCGCGCTCGACCTGGCGGCCCGCGGTCTGCGCCCCATCACGCCGCTCGGCACCGAGGCGATCGCGGCCCGCGCCGCGCGGCTGGCGGAGGTCGAGGGGGAACTGGAGCGTCTGTCGCCGGTCGCGGGCATGCCGGGATTCGCCCGTTCGCTGGCGGCGACGCTCGGCGAACTGCGCGCGGCCGGCGTTCCGCCGTCGACGCTGGCCGGGGATGAGGGCACGCGGGACCTGGGCCGCCTGCTCGAGCGCTTCGCGGGCGAGATGGAGCGATTCGGGCTGGCCGACCGGTCCGCCGTCCTCCGGCTGGCCGCGGAGGCCCTGGCGGATGGGCGGGCGATCCTGCCGCCGCGTTCTGTCTGGCTCGACCTTCCGGTGCGTAGCCGCGCCCAGGCGGAAGTGCTGGGGGCCCTTGCCAGGCGCAGCCGGGAGGTCGTGGCGACCGTCGCCGCGGGCGACGGCGAGTCGCTGGAGTGGCTGACCTCGGTGCTCGGCGACGAGGCCGTGACCAACGTCGACCCGGACACGGAGGGCGGCGCGGGGACCGCGCTCGGTCGCGTGCAACGCGTCGTCTTCGAGACCGGTGTGGACGCCGAGCGGACGGCTTCAGCAGCGGAGGCGCCACCGTCCGTCGACCTGTTCTCGGCCGCGGGGGAGGGCCAGGAGTGCGTCGAGATCGCGCGCCGTATCCGCCGTGTTGCCGCCGGCGGTCTGGCCTTCGACCGCATCGCCGTCCTCGTGCGCCAGCCGACGGCCTACCTGCCCCTGGTGGAGGACGCCCTCGGGCGTGCCGGAATCCCCGCCTACGTCACGCGGGGCTCGCTGCGCCCCAACCCGGCCGGCCGCGCCTTCCTGGCCCTGCTCGCCTGCGCCGGTGAACGGCTCTCGGCGAGCCGCTTCGCGGAGTATCTGTCGCTCGGCCAGACGCCGAAGCCGGCCGCGGACGGTGCGCCGCCGGAGGTCGAGGATGTGCCCTGGGTGGAGCCGGCCGGCGAGCAGCTCGTGCTCAAGTCGAACGAGCCGGCGGCCCCGCAGCCTCCGCCCGCGTCCGCCGGCCCGGAGGATGCCGACGACGCCCGGGAAGACGCGGCGCCCGCCGGCGCGCTCCGGGCCCCGGCTCGGTGGGAGCGGTTGCTGGTGGACGCGGCGGTGGTGGGCGGCGCCGGGCGCTGGCGGAAGCGCCTGGAGGGGCTCGACGCCGAGTTCCGGCTGCAACTTGGCGAGGCCGCCGACGAAAGCGAGAGCCGTCGCGGCTACCTCGAGCGTCAGATCGCGCGTCTCGGCACGCTCCGGGACTTCGCGCTGCCCCTGGTCGAGTTTCTGGACGATCTGCCGGAGCGCGCCGACTGGGGCGTCTGGCTCGATCGTCTCGGCCGGCTGGCGACGATGGCGCTCCGGCACCCGGAGTCCGTGCTCGAGGTGCTGGCCGAACTCCGGCCGCTCTCGGAGGTCGACGAGGTCGGCCTGGACGAGGTCGAGCGCGTGCTCGCCGAACGTCTGCGGTTGAGCCGACGCGAGCCCCCGAAGCGCCGCTACGGACGCGTCTTCGTGGGGTCGGTGGAGGAGGTGGCCGGGCGGTCTTTCGACCTCCTCTTCGTACCCGGCCTCGCCGAGGGAGTCTTCCCGCGGCGCTCCGGCGAGGACGCGCTCCTGCTCGACGAGCGCCGCCGGGCCCTTGGTGGAGCGGGCTTCCGCCTCGCGGTCGACGTCGACCGCACGCGCCGCGAGCAACTCCTGCTGCGGCTGGCCGCCGGCGCGGCGGGTCGTTCGCTGGTCGCCTCCTACCCGCGGGTTGACCTGGTGCAGGGGCGGGCACGGGTGCCGTCGCTCTATGCCCTCGACCTGCTGCGGGCGGCCGAGGGGCGCTTGCCGGACCTTGACACTCTCGGCCGGCGGGCCGCGGCCGCCGGTGCGGCGGTCGTCGGCTGGCCGGCGCCCGCCGAGCCGGAGGAGGCGATCGACGAGGCGGAGTTCGACCTCGCCATGCTGCAGCCGTTGCTCGGCGGCGCTCTGTCGCCGGCCGAGCGCCGCGGTCGGGCCCGGTTCCTGCTCTCCTCGAACGAGCACCTCGCGCGGGCGCTGCGGGCCCGGGCCAGACGCTGGCGAAAGGGGTGGTTCCCGGTCGACGGCCTGGTGGACGCCGGCGACGAGGCTCGGGAGTACCTGTCCCGGCACCGCATCGGGGCCCGCTCCTACTCGCCGACCGCGCTCCAGAACTTCGCCGCCTGTCCCTACCGGTTCTTCCTCGGAGCGGTCCTGCGCCTGTACCCGCGCGACGAACTCGTGCAACTCGAGCAGTTGGACCCGCTGACCCGCGGCAGCATCTTCCACGAGATCCAGTTCCGGTTGTTCGGCGCCCTCCGCGAGGCGGATCTCTTGCCGGTGGCATCTGCCCAACTCGAGGACGCCTTCAGCGTGCTGGACGCTGTGCTGGAGGAAACCGAACGCGACTTCCGGGACCAGTTGGCGCCGCCGATCGAGCGCGTGTGGCAAGCCGAGTTCGAGGGCCTGCGCGGCGATCTCCGGGGTTGGCTGCGCCAGGTGGCGGACGAGGCCGGCGGCTGGACGCCCATCCATGCCGAACTCGGCTTCGGCTTGGCACGGTCGCGCGACCGGGACCCCCAGAGCGTTCGGGAAGCCGCTCCGGTGCTGGACGTTGCATCGCTCAGGGGCTCGATCGACCTGGTCGAAGCGGACAGTGCCGGTCGCCTGCGGGTGACGGATCACAAGACCGGCGGCGCACGCCACGCCGGCACGTCTCTCGTGATCGGCGGCGGCAAAGTGCTGCAGCCGGTCCTCTACAGCCTGGCGGCTGAGGCCGTGCTTGGCCGCGACGTCGTCTCCGGTCGGCTTTACTACTGCACGCAGCGCGGTGGTTACCGCGACGTCTCGGTTCGTCTCGATGAGCGAAGCCGGAACGCAGCCGGCAGGATGCTCGCCACCGTCGACGGCGCGCTGGCGGAAGGCTTCCTGCCCGCGGCGCCCGGCAAGGACGAGTGCCGGTTCTGCGACTACCGCCCGGTCTGCGGTCCGTACGAGGACCTGCGCGTCGCCCGCAAGCAGAAGAGTCGGCTAGGGGCGCTCAACGACTTGAGGCTCGAACCGTGACCGGCCCGTCCGAGCGGCCGCTCGCGGACGAAGCCGCCCGCAGGCGGATCCGGGAAGCGCTGGATGAGAGCCAACTGGTCGAGGCGGCGGCCGGAACCGGCAAGACGACCGTGCTCGTCGAGCGTCTGGTGGCGATCCTGGAGGAAGGTGTCGGCAGGGTCGACGGGCTGGCGGCCGTCACTTTCACGCGCAAGGCCGCGGGCGAGCTGAAGCTCCGCCTGCGCGAGGAGCTGGACAAGCGGCTGACCGCGCTGCGGGCCGAGGGCGCGGCGGACAGGCGCACGCGGAACCTGGAGGCGGCGATCTCGCGCCTGGAGGAGGCGTCGATCGGCACGATCCACTCGCTGTGCGCCGAGATCCTCCGGGAACGGCCGGTCGAAGCCGGCGTCGATCCGGGTTTCGGCGAACTGGCCGAGGACGAGGCGCCCCGGCTCTTCAACCGCGCCTTCCGGAGCTGGATCGAGGAGCAGCTCGAGTCGATGCCGCCCGGTCTGCGACGGGAACTGGCGCGGCTCACGGCGGGGCCGTGGTCGCCGCAGCGGGCGCCACTCGACCAGTTGCGCGACACCGCCTGGCGGCTGGTCGAATGGCGCGACTTCCCGTCGAGCTGGCGGCGGCCGGATCTCGACCGCGAGGCGCAGCTTGGGGATCTCGCGTCGCGCGTGGAGCGTCTCGCCGACCTCCTGCGGCACGGGCGGCGCGGCGACATCCTGCGGCGGGGCCTCGACCGGGTCGTCGAGCTGGCGGCCTGGATCGCCCGCGCGCGGGAGCTGGGCGCCTCGGGCCCGAACGGCAGTGGCGCGGAAGCGGATGGCATTGAGGCGCTTCAGGATCAACTGGAGGCGCGGCTCGTCGAGCTGCAGCGTCGTCTGAGCGGTTACGGTGCCCCCCGCAAGGGTCGCGGGGGCTTCGCGGAGGGCGTCGCGCGGGACCAGGTCTGGGAACTCTGGCAGCGGCTGGCGGAGCGGCTGGAGGAGTTCGTGGCAGCGGCCAACGCGGATCTCGCGGCGTTGCTGCGCGACGAACTGGCCGGTGCGGTCGAGCGTTACGAAGAGGCGAAGAACTCTCTCGGCAAGCTGGACTTCCATGACCTCCTGATCAAGGCCCGGGACCTGCTGCGTTCGGACGGCACGGTCCGGGCCCACCTTCAGCGGCGCTACAGCCATCTGTTCATCGACGAGTTCCAGGACACGGATCCGCTTCAGGCGGAGATTCTGCTTCTGCTGGCCGCCGACAGCCCCGAACAGGACGACTGGACGGAGGTGCGTCCGGCGGCGGGCAAGCTCTTCGTCGTCGGCGATCCAAAGCAGTCGATCTACCGCTTCCGCCGCGCCGACGTGGTGCTGTACCACAGCGTGAAGGAAATGCTCGCCGCTCGAGGCGTCGAGGTCCTTCACCTGACGACCAGCTTCCGGTCGGTTGCGCCGATCCAGCGGCTCGTCAACCGTGCCTTCGCGCCGTTGATGACGGGCGACCATGACGCCGGCAGCGCGGACTACATCGCCCTCGGCGAGCACCGTGAACCGATCCCCGGCCAGCCCGCGGTGATCGCGTTGCCGCCGCCCAGGCCGTACGGTTCCCGCAACCTGAGCAACCGGGAGATCGAGGCGTGCCAGCCCTACGCGACGGTCGAGTTCGTGCGCTGGTTGATCGAAGACAGCGGCTTCGAGGTCGAGGTCCCGGACCCGGACCGGTTCGGACATCGCACGCGGTCGCGGGTCCGGCCGCGGGACGTCTGCCTCCTCTTCCGCCGCTTCCTGAGCTGGAACCGGGACACCTCCCGCGAGTACGTTCGGGGCCTGGAGGCCGTGGGCATTCCCCATCTCCTGCTCGGCGCCCGTTCCTTCCACGAGCGGGAAGAAGTGGAGGCGCTGCGGTCGGCCCTCAAGGCGGTGGAGTGGCCGGACGACGATCTCTCGGTCTACGCGACGCTCCGGGGCGGCCTGTTCGCGTTCGACGACGAGTTGCTGCTGCTGTTCAAGGCCCGCTACGGCACCTGGCACCCGTTCTGGGGCCCGCGGCGAGCGCGCGAGGATGGCGAGCCGCCCGGGGAGTTCCGCTCGCTGGTCGAGGTGCTGGAGTTTCTCGCCGAACTCCACCGCCGCCGAAACTACCGGCCGATCGTTCGCACGGTGCAGGAGGTGCTGGCCAAACCCCGGGCCCAGGCGTCGATGGCGCTCCGGCCCGCCGGCAACCAGGTGCTGGGCAACGCACAGCGGGTGTGCGATCTTGCCCGCCGATACGAGCTCGCGGGCGGCCGCTCCTTCCGCGGCTTCGTCGAACAGTTGGACGAGGAGGCCGAACGCCCGGCCAGCACCCAGGCGCCGGTGGTCGAGGAGGACGCGGAGGGCGTGCGGATCATGACGGTCCACACCGCGAAAGGGCTCGAGTTCCCGGTCGTCATCCTTGCCGACATGACGGCCGGCCTCTCTCGCGGCGCCGAACGGACCGTGCGACCGGAGGACGGCCTGTGTGCGATGAGGCTCCTTGGCCTCTCGCCTCAGGAGCTGCTCGAGGCGAAAGAGATCGAGGACCGGCGCGAGGAAGCGGAGGGCGTGCGGGTCGCCTACGTGGCGGCGACTCGCGCCCGCGACCTGCTGGTCGTGCCGGCGGTCGGCGATGCGCAACGGAAGGGCTGGGTCCAGTGCCTGAACGAGGCCGTCTATCCGCCGGCGGAGCAATCGCGGCAGTCCGATCCGGCGGAGGGCTGCCCGGCGTTCGGCGAGCGTTCGGTGGCAAGGCGCCCGGGCGAGCACGACCACCAGCCGCAGCCGGAGACGTCGGTCCGGCCTGGCCGCCACCGCTTCCCGGGCGTCGCGGGCGATGGCGCCGACACCGGCTACGACGTCGTCTGGTGGGACGCTGAACTGGTCGACGAGAAGCCGCCGGCGAGCTACGGCCTGCTGGGCGAGGATCTGCTGATCGAGGCGGGAGACGACGCGAACTGCGAACGCTTCGAACGCTGGCGTCGCCATGGCGAGGACCTGGTGGCCCGAGGCTCGGAGCCGAGCGCCCGACCGGTCGCGGTCACCGAGCTCGACAGCGAGCCGCCGGGAGAGCTCGTCGACGTTGCAGTCGAGGAACTGGCGCGGTCAGGAGACCGGCCCGGCGGTAGACGCTTCGGCAGCCTGGTTCACACCGTGCTGCGCGACGCTCCGCTGTCAGGAGAAGTGGAGCGGATCGGTGAACTGGCCCGGCTTCACAGCGTCCTGATCGGCTCGCCGGCGGCCGAGGTGGCGGCGGCGGAGAGTGTAGTGACAGCAGCGCTTGCCAGCCCGGCGGCTGGAGCCGCCCGCACTTCGCGGCGGGTGCTGCGTGAGACGCCCTTCCTCCTGCCGCCGGATGGCGACGCGGAGCACCGGATCGTCGAGGGCGTGATCGACCTTGCCTACCTCGACGACAACGGCGGGTGGATCGTCGTCGACTGGAAGACGGATCTCGGCGATCTCGACACGCCGGCGCGCGACGGCGCCAGCGACAACGGCGTCTCCCGCGGCGAGCTCTACCGCCGGCAGGTTCGCTGGTACTGCTATGCGCTGGAGCAGTTGACCGGTACGCCGGCGTCCGGCCGCCTCGTGTTGCTCTAGCTGCGGACTACACCACCTCGCCGATGTAGCGCTCCCGCGCCAGCCGCCAGAAGACGACAAGGAAAGCCGTCAGCGGGATCGCGAGGATCATGCCGGCGATGCCGTTGAGCGCCGAGCCCCAGAAGAACACGGCGACGATGATCGCCATCGGGTGGAGGCCGGTGCGGTTACCCATGATCCGGGGAGTCAGCACGTAGGCCTCGATGAGCTGGACGAGCGCGAACACGACCAGCACCCAGACCACGAGTTGGAGGCCGCCGCCCTCCTGCCAGTAGCCGATCGGCAGCGCAACCGCCAGGCCGACGATGCTGCCGAGGTAGGGGATGATGTTCAGGAAGCCGAGCGCCAGGCCGAGAACGAGCCCGTAGCGCAGGCCGGCGATGGAGAAGCCGATGGCGAACAGCGCTCCCTGGAGGAAGGCGACGACGAGCTGGCCGCGGAAGAAGGCGACCAGGATGTCGATGAACTCCTGGATCAGGTAGACCACGTCCTCGCGGGTTCTCGGCTTGAGGAAGGGGAAGAGGTGGTCCAGCTTGCGGAAGCGGTCGGGGTCGATGATCAGGAAGAAGCAGAGGTAGACGGGCAGGACGGCCCAGGCGAACAGGGAGGCGAGGCCGGCTCCGATGCCCTGCAGGACATTCAGCGTGGTGTCTCCGACGATGCCAAAGCCGGGGAGGAGACTCGTCAGGTCGAGATTCTCGATCGCCTCGCGGACCCGGCTCGCGTATGGAATCGTCTCGGTGAGTTCGTTGAGGGCCGGCAAGGTCTCGGTTACCCAATCCACCACGCGATCCGATGCGTCGGGCAACGCGTCGATCAAACCCGTCATCTGGGACGCGGCCAGGGCGCCGAAGAACCAGGCGAAGCCGGCGACGGGGAGCAGCAGGGACAGCAGTACCACGGCCACCGCCAGGATCTTCGGGAATCGCAGTCGCTCGTTCAGCAACTCGTAGTAGGGCCTGAGCACGAACGCCAGGACGGCCGCCACCGCCAGTGGCAGGAAGACGTTCGAAAACGCGGCGAAGAAGGAGCCAATAGCCCAGAACAGCGCCACGACCGCGGCCAGGATGACGGCCGCCGCCGCGATCGTCGCGGCGGCGGCGACCGTCGCGCGCTGGCGTTCGGAGAGTTCGATCGGCACCCGTGGTCCGTCCCTGCCGGGACGCTACCACCGTTGTTCCGGCGCGCCGCCGGTCCATCGCCGGCCGCCGCCGCAGGCGGCCTGAGAACGCGCCGGCCGCAAGGCCGGCTCCGCCGGGACTGGCATCTTCACGTCACGGTCTGGTCCCAGGATAGATACGATCACGCCATGGCTGCGAAGCGGCGATTCCAGACGGTCAAGGGCATGCACGACCTGGTCGACGAAGCTCCCGCCTTCGCTGAGGTAGAGGAGACCGCGCGCCGTGTGTTCTCCCTCTACGGTTACCACGAGGTGCGTACACCGGTGTTGGAGGACACGGAGCTGTTCGTCCGGGGGGTCGGCGAGGCGAGTGAGGTCGTCGGCAAGCAGATGTACAGCTTCGACGACAAGAAGGGCCGTAGCCTGTCGCTTCGTCCAGAAGGGACGGCACCGGTAGCGCGGGCTTACCTGCAACACGACATGGCGTCCTGGCCCCAGCCGATCAAGGTCTTCTACATGGGGCCCTACTTTCGCTACGAGCGTCCGCAGGCAGATCGCTACCGGCAGTTCAACCAGATAGGCGCGGAGTTGATCGGCGATCCGGGGCCCTACAGTGACGTGGAGCTGCTTGTGATGCTGCTGCGGTTTCTGGAGGAGGTCGGCTTCCAGGACCTGGAGGTGGGCCTGAACTCGGTTGGCGATCCGGAATGCCGGCAGCGCTACTCGCGGCGCCTGCGGGAGTACCTCGAACCCCATCGGGCCGATCTTGGCGCGGACAGTCGGCGCCGCCTGGATACGAACCCTCTCCGCATCCTGGACACGAAGGCGCCCAAGGAGCGAGAGCTCCTCGAGAGCGCGCCGAGCCTGCGGGAGGTGCTAGGGAGCTCCGCACAGAGCCACTTCGAGGTCGTATGCGAGCAACTGGCGCAGTTTGGTGTCGACTTCGAGATCGACGACAGGCTGGTTCGAGGTTTGGACTACTACACGCGAACCGTGTTCGAGATCACGTCGGCCTCTCCGGGTGCGCAGGATGCCATTCTGGGTGGCGGTCGCTATGACGGTCTGATCGCCGACCTAGGCGGTCCGAGCGTGCCGGGCATTGGCTTCGCGATCGGGGAAGATCGGTTGGTTTCGCGGTTCCGCCAGCTGTATCCGGGAAGGCGTATCTCCGGTGCACCTCCCCCGCAGGTGCCGGTTTGTGTCGTGCCAGTGGGAGCCTCCTGCCGACGCCAGGGTCTGGAGCTGTCCCAGGCCCTGCGCGCGGCGGGTATCACAGCCATCTGCGAGTTCGATGCTCTAAGGCCCCTCAAGGTTGGCTTGAGACAGGCCGCCCGCCGTGGCTGCCGCTGGGTCATTCTCATCGGCGAGGACGAGGTGGCAACCGGCACCGTCGTCCTGCGGGACTTCGAGAGCAGCACCCAGGAGACCATTCAGCGGGACGGGTTCGTGGCCGCGGTGAAGGCGAGAATTTCCGCCTGAGTTGTGCGAGGATCGGCGGTTCGAGCCGGGAGCGGCTCGCCACGAGGAAACACGCACGTGAAGAGAACGCAGGCAGGAACGCTGACCGCCGAACAGGTCGGCCGGCAGACGAAGGTCCAGGGATGGGTCCATCGCCGGCGCGATCATGGCGGCGTCATCTTCCTCGACGTCCGCGATCGGAGCGGCGTCGTGCAGGCGGTGGTACACCCCGAGACCACGCCGGAAGCGGCTGAGGCCCTCGAGTCAGCGCGGCTGGAGTGGGTCGTCGAGGTCGAAGGCGAGGTGGTGCGCCGGGACCCCGACAAGGTGAACCCGAAGATGGCCACCGGCGAGATCGAGATCCAGGTCGCGAGCGGCCGCGTGCTCGGCCGCTCGGAGCCGATGCCGTTCGGCGTGGAGGGCGCTCAGGACGCCAGCGAGGAGACCAGGCTCAAGTACCGCTTCCTCGACCTTCGTCGGAACGCGCTGCAGAGCAACCTGCGATTGCGCTCCGACTTCACGATCGAGTCTCTCGCCTACTTCCGGGAGCAGGGCTTCGTCAACGTCGAAACGCCGATACTCACCCGCTCGACGCCGGAAGGCGCGCGCGACTACCTCGTGCCGAGCCGCCTGAACCACGGCAACTTCTACGCCTTGCCGCAGTCGCCCCAGTTGTTCAAGCAGATCCTGATGGTCAGCGGACTCGAGCGATACGTCCAGTTCGCCCGCTGTTTCCGTGACGAGGACCTGCGCGCCGATCGCCAGCCGGAGTTCACGCAGATCGATGTGGAGATGTCCTTCGTCGACGAAGAGGACGTCTACGGCCTGGTCGAGGGGCTCTTCGCCCGGGTGTTCCCGCTGGCCGGAATCGAACCGCCCGCCTCCTACCCGCGGCTCTCCTACGACGAGGCGATGCTCCGCTACGGCAACGACCGTCCCGACCTGCGGGTCGACCTCGAGATCGAGGACGTGACGGACTGCCTGCGCGAGACGGGGTTTCGTGCCTTCCAGGCTGCGGTCGCCTCGGGCGGCGTCGTGCGCGGAGTCCACGTTCCGGGCGCCGCTTCCTCCAGCCGTCGCCAGGTCGACGAGTACGCCGACATCGCCCGCCGCCACGGCGCCGCCGGTGTTCTCTGGGTCAAGCGGGACGGCGGCGTTCCCTCGTTCCTGGTCAAGGGCGCGCTGACGGACGGGCAGGTCGAGACCCTGGCCGATCGTCTCGGCGTCGAGGAAGGGGGCCTGGGCCTGCTGGTTGCCGGACCGGCGCCGACCGCGGCGGCGGCGCTCGGCGCCCTGCGGGTCGAGGTGGGGCGGCGCTTCGGGCACATGCGCGAGGACGCGCACGAGTTCCTCTGGGTCCACGACTTCCCGCTGGTGACCTGGAACGGCGACGAAGGACGATGGAACGCGACCCACCATCCGTTCACTTCGCCGCGCATGGAGGACCTGGACCGGCTGGAGAGCGACCCGGGGTCGGTTCTCTCGCGCGCCTACGACGTGGTCCTGAACGGCAACGAGATCGGCGGCGGTTCCATCCGGATCCACGACCGGGAGGTGCAGAAACGCGTCCTGGCGGTGCTCGGGATCGACGCCGAGGAGGCCGAGCGCCGCTTCGGCTTCCTGTTTGAGGCGCTGAGCTACGGTGCGCCGCCTCACGGCGGGATCGCACTCGGCGTCGACCGGATCGTCATGCTGATGGCCGGCGCCTCCTCGCTCCGCGACGTGATCGCCTTTCCGAAGACGGCCTCGGCGGTTTGCCTGATGACGGAGGCGCCGTCGACGGTGGACCAGGAACAGTTGCTGGAACTCGGGCTGCGCGTCCGCCCGCGCGGCGGTTAGGAACGTGAGGGAGGCATGGTGGACTCCGTTCCGGACGCGCCGCGTCGCCTGACCCTCGCGCACCCGCGCGGCGTAAGCGACATCCTGGTCGGGCCGGGTCTCCTGGCGTCGGCCGGGGCCGGCGCGCTGAGCGAGGTGGCGGAGTGGTGCCGGGGCCGGACCGTGTTCCTGGTGACCAGCGAGGTCCCGGACCGCCACTGCGGCGCCGCGGCGAGGAGGCTGCTCGAGCCCGCGGCACGGGTCGAGACGCTCGAGGTCCCGGACGGTGAGGCGGCGAAGACGGTCGAATGCGCCGCCTCCGTCTGGCAGCGGATGCTCGATCGCGGCGGCAAGCGGGACAGCTGTCTCGTCACGCTCGGCGGCGGCGCCGTCGGCGATCTCGGTGGCTTCGCCGCGGCGTGCTTCCTGCGTGGCATCGACTACGTGCAGATCCCGACGACGCTGCTGGCGCAGGTCGATGCGTCGGTCGGTGGCAAGACGGGGGTCGACCTGGCCGGCGGCAAGAACACGGTCGGGGCCTTCCACCATCCGCGCTTCGTGCTCGCCGACATCGACTGCCTGGGGAGCCTGCCGATCGAGGAGCTTCGAGCCGGCCTGTTCGAGGTGGTCAAGATGGCGGCGCTGCTCGATCTCGATCTGCTGGCGCTGGTGGAGCAGTCGCTGGATCGCCTGCTCGCCGTGAACGCCGAGGTGTTGACTCCGGTCGTAGCGGCCTCGATTCAGGCCAAGCTGGACGTGGTCGAGGCGGACCTGGAGGAAGGAGACCGCCGCCGGTTGCTCAACTTTGGACACACATTGGGACACGCGATCGAGTCGGAGTTCGGCTACCGGGGCCTGCGCCACGGCGACGCGGTCGGCCACGGGATGAGGTTCGCCCTCCGCCTGGCGCGGCGACGCGGACTGGATCCGGAGTTTGCGGAGCGCCTGGAGCGGATGATCGATCGGCTCGGGCCGCCGGCGCTCGAGGACGTCGAGCGGGAGCTGGGCGTGCGTCTCGACGCGGACCGCCTGATCGGGGCGATGGGCCGGGACAAGAAGGCCCGCGAGAGCGGCCTGGTGTGGATTCTGCCGGCGGCGCCCGGAAGGGGCGAGATCGTCCCCGATCTCGATCCCGCGCTGGTGCGGAGCGAACTCGAGGCATTCCTCGACCTGTCGCGCGCTCCGGCGGGCGGGTGCTCGCGGTGAGTGCGGACCTCCGCGGCGGAGTAGCGCTGCAGCGGTCCGAGGACGAACTCCGGTCGGGCGGGCTGTGGAACCGGCTGCGCCGGGGTCTCGGCCGTACCCGGAAGGGGCTTTCCGGCCGGATCGGCGCCGTGCTCGGAAGCGCGCAGCGGATCGACGAGAACGTCCTGGAGCAGCTCGAGGAAACCCTGATCGAGGCCGACCTCGGGGTCGAGACATCGCTTGAGCTGGTCGAGCGCCTGCGGTCGGCCGTGCAAACGGGATCCGTCGCGCGAGGCGATGAGGTCGGGCTCCGACAGTTGCTGATCGACGAGGTGGCGGTCCTGCTCCTCGACGCGCCACGGGCCGAGTGGCCGCCGCCGCCGCGCATCACCCTGCTGGTCGGCGTCAACGGTTCGGGCAAGACGACTTCCGCCGCCAAGCTGGCCCATGCTTCCCTGGCGCGCGGCGAGCGCGTGCTGTTCGCGGCGGCGGACACCTTCCGGGCGGCGGCGGCCGAGCAGCTTCAGGTCTGGGGCGAGCGGCTCGGAGTCGAGGTCGTGCGCCGTCCGTCGGGAGGCGATCCGGCAGCGCTCGTGTTCGATGCCGTGCAGGCGGCCGGAGCCCGCGGCGCGGATCACCTGATCGTCGACACGGCGGGCCGGCTCCACACCCGCGCCCAACTGATGGACGAGCTGGCGAAGGTGCATCGGGTGGCGCGGCGGGCAGCGACGGAAGCCGAGCGCCGCGTCTGGCAGGTGAGAAACCTCCTCGTCGTCGACGCGGGAACCGGGCACAACGCCCTGGTGCAGGCGCGGGAGTTCGGCGCCGCCGCCCCGCTCGACGCCGTCTTCCTGGCCAAGATCGACGGCACCGCGAAGGGCGGCATGGCGGTGGCGATCGCCCGCGACCTGCGTCTTCCCGTCGCCTGGCTGGGCGTTGGCGAGGCGGTCGAGGACATGGTCGACTTCGATCCGCGGTCGTTCGCGGCCGCACTCTTCGGATGAGTTCAGATCGGATGAGGGGCGAGTCGGAGTTCAGTCGGGCCGATCACCGCGCGATGGCGCGCGCGCTGACTCTGGCGCGCCGCGGCCGCTACACCGTGGCGCCGAACCCGAAGGTCGGGGCGGTCGTCACGAACGGCGGCGAGATCGTCGGCGAGGGCTGGCACCGCCGGGCGGGCGGAGAGCACGCCGAGGCGGCGGCGCTGCGAGTCGCTGGAAACGCGGCATTCGACGGCACGCTCTACGTGACCCTCGAGCCCTGCAACCACCACGGGCGCACGCCGCCCTGCGTCGACCAGGTGATCGAATCAGGCGTCAAGCGCGTGGTCTTCGCCCACCGCGATCCGAATCCGGAGGTGACGGGCGGCGGCGGCAACCGGCTGCGGGCCCTGGGCGTCCGGGTCGAGGGCGGGCTGCTTGCCGCGGAGGCCGTCGAGCTGAACGTTCCGTTCCTGACCCGGGTCGTGCATCGGCGGCCGGCGGTGACCCTCAAGTGGGCAATGAGCCTGGACGGACGGATCGCGACCGCGACCGGCGACAGCCAGTGGATCTCGTCGGAGCGCGGCAGGCGGTGGGCGCTCGACCTGCGGGAAGAGCACCAGGCGATCGTCGTCGGCAGTGGCACCGCGCTGGCCGACGATCCGCGGCTGAACCGGCGGCTGGACCGGGCCGAGGGACCGATCCTGCGGGTAGTGCTCGATCGGCGGCTGCGACTGCCGCCCGCGGCGCGGATGTTCGAGGTCGAGGGACCGGTCGTCGTCTACACGGAGGCTTCGCGGGACATCGGCTCCTCGGCGTCTGCCGATGCCCGGGCCTGCGCGACGCGGCGCGATCGGCTGCGCAGCGCCGGCGCCGAGGTGGTGAGTCTTGCCGCCGTCGAGCCGGCCGCCGTGCTGGAGGACCTCTTCGACCGTGGGGTCTCCACCGTGCTGGTCGAGGGTGGCGGGGAAGTGCTCGCCGTCTTTTCCGGGTCCGGGCTGTGGGATCGAGCGGCGGTCTGCTGCGCGCCCGTTCTGATCGGCGGCGCGGCGGCCCCCGGTCCCTTGGGCGGCGAGGGACCGCAACAGCTGGCCGATGCCTGGCGCCTGGACGAACTGCGGGTCAGCAGGCGCGGACCGGACGTGATTCTCTTAGGCTACAGGCAGGGATGTTTACCGGAATTCTCGCATCTTTACCGGTAATCTCGCGCCGGGGGTGCCAACCTCCACGCTACTAGCCAATGCCGGTAGGCTACAGGACGGAATCCCGGTCTGTCGACCACAAACCGTGACTATCAGGAGCTTGTGTAGCCGGAGGAGAAGGGAGTGACCTTGTTGGAGGTGTTGTTGGGGCTCGCTGCCGCCGTAACGGTGGTTGGTGGGGTATGGGCTTTCTTGAAGTGGGCTTGGCCGAGAGTTGTGGGGCAGAGCAAGCGGGTGTCGAGTCGATGGCGCAAACGCAGACCCGACGCAAGGAGGAGGAGGTTTGTTCGCTCAGTCCTTGAAAACAGGGAACTCTTGGAGGAGTGCTTGCAACTCGTTGCCCGGCAAGAGATTGAAAAGTGCAACACGTTTTGGAGCTATGGAGAACGGCTCCGACACATAGAGAGTGCGCTCGAAAGCTACGGGAAATGGAAGGCTCAAGATCCGATTCCGTATGCGTATGGATGGACGCCTGAGAACCGCGCCAGTGTGCCTTCGAGCAGAAGCCTGGAGATGACGGTGCGCGCCTTGTCTAACAAGAAACGGAACTGAGAGCCTACGGCATTCGTGCTGGCCTCAGGAGGAATCTCGAACGGCCTACGCTGGCCGTGCCGTGTCAAGCGGCGCTACTCGACGCCGACAATCTGACTCTTGATGTAGTAGAGGATCGCCTCCACGGTCAACGCTACGCCGTTCTTCTTCAGTGCCTGCTTTACTACCTTCCACCTGTCCGGAGTCCGGGTCCCCTCTAGGAAGTCGTGACCCCGACTAGTCATGCGTATGGACCTGTTCAGCGTTGTCATGTGTTTTCCATTTACTTCAACGCTAGCCGATGAGAACTCAACTAGCCGGTCATCCTCCATCAGTTTGAGGTGTCCCCAGACCCCGTCTAGCCCATCGCCGAGAGCGCCCGCGTAAACGTAGGGATCATCTTTGGCCTCGATCTCTTGAAGCAAGGTGCGAACGGTGTCCATATCGCGTTTCACGCTTCTCTCCTTCCCGCCCGTTTGTCCGGGGGGCGAATCATACCGGGATCTACGCCTCTTCTATGACTAGATGTGCAGACGGTGCGGCCGCCTTGTGAACGTGCATGGTGCAGAGCACCATTGAGTGTCGGGATTCAGAGAGGCGGTGAGGTCCTCGAACGCTCTACGTCCATGCGAGAAACTGGACCCGACTATCAGCGTTGCGCCTTGCTGTTTGACGGAGCGGCCGTTCACCGCCGCGCAGGCAATGGCAGCGCAGGGCGTCGTCTATCCCGCGCCTTTCGGCACCGATAGCGCGGTGTCTGCTTGGGGCACGAAGGCGCCACGGATGGGCGCTGCTGTCAGTTATCTAGGCTAAACGGCTGTTTCGACCTCGCACCTGCGAGAGCCTTAGAGTCTCGATGTTTCGGATTAGGTCGCCGGAGAAAGTCGTATCTAGCTGCCGGTTGGAAGTGGGATCTTGCCGACTGGCTAGGCTGCGCTTTGGGTTTCCGGCTTACTTCTGAAGTAATCTGGAATCGGGGTTCGGCCTCTGCTAGGTGACGCACCCCCAGAGCTGAGCCGCCGTTGAGTAAGTCAGGGTCTTGCTCTAGCGGGACCTGTAGGCGGCCCGACCCGCAGGGAGAACGACGCGCGCCCACGGCTGCTGTACGCTTCGGGATTTACGGACAGAGAGAAATGTGGAGGTGTCGCTTGCACGTCAAGGTCTACTCGAAACGTGAGAAGGAGCTGGTAGAAGAGGTGGCTCGGATGTGCGTAGCCCTCCAGCGTCTTGGGTTGGGCACTGAGATACACGTTGAACCCCTGCCACTCAATCTTACGAAGCACCTGCTCGGCAGGTGGATTCCCCTTCCGCTCATAGGTAAGCCCTTTCGCTGGCTCTCGTGGCTTCTGAAGGCGCTTGGCGGAGGCTTCCTCTACGAGAAGACCAGTGAGATCGCTGACTGGTTCCAGACGCTAGAGGTTCTTCGCCTCGCCTCCGTGCAGGAAGGCGACGAGTTGACGCCCGAGCAGGCCACCACGTGGGAGCGGTGGATCGCGCATGAGATTGCGCGCGTCCACGAGCAGCTAGGCGACTTAGTCCAGGACGTGAACCGAGCGCTCTCGAGAAGACGCGCTATGTACGACCGGATCGCGCCGGCTTCGGAGGAGGCACGCGGCGGTAAACCCGAAGGCCGAGAGCCCGGGCCTCCAGATTCGTGACCCCCGCCGAGACGCGCGCAGGCGGCGCGGTATGAGAGGCGGCCGCAGCGTGCTACGGTGCGCCGCTTGCCGGCGATGGAGCCGGGGTAGGAGACGGAGGCATGGATAAGACTGAGCGAGTAGTCATCGTGCAGCGTCGCGGCGGGTTCTGCGCGCTGGCGGTGCGGGATACTTGGTGGCTTGACGGAGAACCCCTAGACTTCTACTGTGCTGGAGAGTTCAAGTACCGGAGCCCGCGCGTGGCTGAACCGGATAGGCGCAAGCTAGAGGCCGAAGTCGCGGCTTCAATTGACGAGCCAGAATCGACCTAGAACGGCCGCACGGAAACGGTCATTCGTCAATGGCAAGTAGGCACGCAACGGATACTCTTTAGGTGTTTACCGGAATTGTCACTGAGCGTGGGCGGGTAGTCGAGGTGACCGGAGCCTCCTCCGATCGGGGAGGTGCGCGCCTGGTCGTCGGACACTCGGCGGCGCTGGCTGGGAAACTCAATCCGGGGGCCAGCATCGCCGTGGCGGGCGTGTGTCTGACCGTGGTGGAGCAGGGCGAGGCGGAGGGAGCTGCGCGATCGGTGTTCGATCTGTCTCCGGAGACGCTGAGCCGAACGACGCTCGGCGCGCTGCGCGCCGGCGACGAAGTGAACCTCGAGCCGCCGCTCTCGGCCGGCGACCCGTTGGGCGGCCACTGGGTTCAGGGGCACGTCGACACGACGATCCGGGTAACACGGGTGGAGGAGCAGGGGGACCACCGTGTCGTCACGTTCAACGTTCCGGCCGGTTTGGAGACGGGAGTGGTGCTCAAGGGCAGCATTACGATCGACGGCGTGAGCCTGACGATCGCTGCCCTTGATGAGCGGACGTTCGACGTGGCGCTGATCCCGCACACGCTCGAGGTGACGACGCTTGGCGGTCTGAAGCCGGGCGACCCGGTGAATGTCGAGGGAGACGTCCTCGCCCGCTACGTTCAGAAGGCGGTGGAGGCGGCGGTCGCCGCTGCGTTCGAGTCGAAGTAGTGAAGTGACGTCCCTCACGCTTCGGGAACACGTCGCCGAACCCGCGAACCTCTGGATACGCCACAGCTTCTCCCGCTGGCCACCTTCCGGTGAGGACGACATCTGGTGCGATCTCGCAACCGGTAGCCTGCGTTCGTCCGGTACCGCGGCGGACGGGGCGTCCGTCGATGCAGGGGATTCAGTCGAGCTACTCCAGTCAGTGACCGATGTCGTCTACGTGCCGCCGCTCGCGGCTGAACACGGACCACTCCGCTCGGGCATCGTCGAAGCCGCGGCAGCCACGGGCGCCCCCCTCTTGATCCAGGTCGTATGCGGTCGCCTGGCGGGCACCGCGGCCGCCGGCCTGCCGCCTAACGCCACGATCGTGCTCGACGTACTCGACAGCCTGCTTCGCCAGGCCGCAGCGCTGCGAGAGGAGTTCAGGGAGAACCGGCAGCCGACCCTCCCGTTCGCTCCGGCGCCGCTCCAGGACGCGACCCTGGTCTGGCCGCTGATCTCCGGCTGGACCGATCAACCAGAGGTTCTGGGCCCGGCCACGGTCCGCTTCGCGGCAGCGGGAGCCCACCGAATCGTCCCGCGCTCGCTGGAACTGGACGCCCGCGATCGCCGCCTGCTTGCCGAGCGGCTGCAGTCGGCCTGGCCCGAGGCGTTCGACGCCCTCTTCCACGCCAACGAGCTACCGGCGGACACTGGCGCTTTCCAGGACGCCGCCGTAGCCGCCGGTCTCGAACATCGCCTTCCACGGCCGCTGCCGGCCTCGCCGCTCCCTGCCCGGCTCCGCGTCGCCCGCCAACTCGCGGGCCATCTGATCGAACTCGGCGATGCCGCCGTCACCGGGGGCGACGCCTACTACCGCGCCGCCCGCTTCCTCGACCGTGACGAAATCGACGTCGAGGCCGCAGCCCGCGAAGGCAACCTCGGCGTTCTGCCGTGGCTCGAGTATCCGGCGAGGCAGGCGGTGGAGCAGTGGCTTTCCGCACGGCCGGCAGACTGAAGGCCGATGCACCTGGTCGTCTTCGACGTGGACGGAACACTGGTGGAGTCCGAGGACTTCGACGACATCCTCTACGCCCGAGCGATCAGGACCGCGCTAGAGATCGATGTCGACGAGGACTGGTCCAGATATCGGCATCAGACGGACAGCGGCATCCTGAACGAGGTCCTGGATCGCAACGGAATCAAAGGCGACCGCTCCCTGGCTCACGCCTCCGTCAGGAGGGATTTGATCGCCCTCGTCGCCGGCTACCTCGCGGATCGCGGCGGTCGGCTGCCGGAAGTCCCCGGCGCCCGCGCCTTCGTCAATCGGCTCGCTGCGTGGCCGGAGGTCGTCATCGGCATCGCCACCGGCGGCTGGCAGGAAACCGCCGCGATGAAGCTCCGGGCCATCGGCCTCGACCCGGACACGCTGAACCTCGCATCCGGTTCGGACGCGGAAAGCCGTGTCGAGATCATGCGGACCGCGGCTGAACGCACTCTGGCTGGCAGATCAGCCGAGCGGAAGACCTACTTCGGCAACCGCCCGTGGGACAGGGAAGCCAGCCGCCGGTTGGGCTGGCACTTCATCGGCATCGGCCCGGACGTTGAACACGGCACCCGGTTCGACGACTTCCTGCAAGAGCAAGTCATACGGGAGGCGCTCAGGTTGCTGCCCGCTGGGCTTTAGCCTTGACGGACAAGCCAGCGAGACAGAAACCGAGCGTCCTCCTCCTCCACCTCGACCAACCGGATCCTTGAGCGTGTGAAGCACTGCTCGACGAAGCTCTCGTGTGGGATCCAGTACGCGACTCCAAAGTGTCGATCAGGGTCGTAAGCGGCTACGCGCCACAGCTCTGCGTGCCCGAAATCGAAAAGACCGGAGAATTTGCGTGCTGCCAGCTCTCCAAAAGGTGCCCGCGCCCCCAGAATTCAAATGTGTATGTTACCGGGGACAACCGAAATGGTTCGGCAGAGACACCTCCATGGAAAGAAACACCATCGAGTGTCCGGTTTCCGTCGACGCCCCAGATGATGTTCTCGTAGAATGCCTCGCGACTCTCGAGTTCCTCCGTCTTGATGGGGAAGTGCTGGAACTCGATAACAAGGCCGTATTCGGTCTTGATATCCGCGAAGTGATGTTCACCACTCGTGGCGTCGGTATGTGCAACTTCCCTCCAGTCCTCGGGAAAGTGCGACTTCCATTCGCGATGCCAGTCTGTTTCGCTTTCGTGCCACGGGTCGCAGCGCTCTCTAGCTTTGTGTGCCCAATGCCATCTGACGAAGTTGCCGCACTTCGCGATCATCTCAGGGCCGCATCCGCAGCACGAACCCCGGAGCCCGGGAAGGGGCGAGCGTCGTTGACCACGGACGCATGCGTACTCCATTCTTCTTGGGAACCTCTTGGACTACTTAGGGCTAAGTCGCTATGGCCGTTAAGCTGGGCGCGTCTCTTGTGCCAAGAGAGGTTCGAGGGGCAACTGGGCCCTAGGACCGGTCGTGGTCAGAAGATTCGTTTTGCCCGGAAGAAGGGGCGCCGGCTGTTTGCACCGCTCTTTGCATGATGGCCTTATCGATAAGCCCGTGGACCACGCGGCGCATACCTACGTTCCGGATACGCGCGCTGAACCCTAGCGGGCCGAGTGTCGCGAATAGCTTCCCGACCAGTTCATCTGCGAAGCTACTGGAGATGACTGGTACTCCGTCCCAGTCTAGGAGGAGAGGTTTAGTCGGCTCGGCGTTGAGGAGGTTGAGGCATTTCCTACGTATTTGTCGTCCGGCCATCCTTGAGCCGAATCCCACCTGCTCCTCGCGTAGCTGGAGCATGATGGCGCCTCCATCTTCGGTCTCGTAGAGCGTCTCTACAATGTCGCTTGGTCGGTGGGGAGCGCCGTCGAAGGCAAGGGCCTCGGAGAGCTCCAATTCGGAGTCGAGGGCGAGTTCGAAGTAGACAAAGGTACCTACGAAACTCTGTTGCGGTCCGCGTGGATAAGGTCGCGATTCTTCGGGACGGCACACGACTTGGGCGCGCCCCGAGGTGATCTCGATGTGTCCTCCGGAGCGAACCGCAATTCGGAGCGCTCCGGACATTCCGTTTCCCTGCCCGTGCTTGCTGCCGCGGGTGACCCCGGTTTCCAGGGCTTTGTAAACGGCGTCGGTGTCATTGTGGAGTTCGGGATGACCCTCGCGCAGTGAGGCGAGAATCCCGCGGCCGGAGTCTGCAACTCCTACAGCGACCTTGCGGTTGAGCTCGAACGTGTTGACTTGCAGGATCCCGCCGAGGTTGCAATCAGAGTGGTTCAGGACGTTGTCCGTGATCTCTTGAATGGACCACTCGAGCGCGGCGAGGTCGTCTCGTTGGAGCGACGGGATGCCGCCGAGAATGACTTCAAGAGCCTCGTTGACGAGTCGGTGCTGCTGTTCTGCGTCGAGAAAGCGCCGGGCGGAGACGTGGCTTGGGTGGGAGGTGTCGCTCTGCGGGTACGCGTTCGGTTCAAGCAGATGCGCCCAGTTCGTGTTGAGGAAGAGGCGTTGCAGATACTCCTCGGTAGGCAGCAGGACCTCGACGTCCTTGCCTTCACGTCGCAGATAGTCAACGCTGGCGACTAGTGGCAGTACGCCGTTCTGGTATGCGGCCCGGCACGGTGCCAGGTCTAGAACGATGTCCTCGTAGCCCTTTTGCAGGCAGTCGTGAAGACACCACATGAACTGGCCATGAGCTTGTGCGTTGAGACGGTCCCTGAAGAGAAGCCGATTGTCCGTTCTCTCTACAACGTAGGTTCGGGCTGGCTCGGTTTGCTGGGCTCGGTCTGGGGTATCTCGGCCAGACATCGTCAAGTTCCTTGTTGATCTACCGCGGCCGCAGCAACGGGAACAGGATGACGTCCCGGATCGACCGGGCGTCGGTCAGCAACATGACCAGGCGGTCGATGCCGAGGCCGAGGCCGCCGGCGGGCGGCATGCCGTACTGGAGCGCCTCGACGTAGTCCCGGTCGAAGCGGTGGGCTTCGTCGTCGCCGCCTTCGCGGGCGGCCAGTTGCTGGCGGAAACGTTCGGCCTGGGCGTCCGGGTCGTTCAGTTCGGTGAAGGCGTTGGCGATCTCCATGCCGCCGATGAAGAGTTCGAACCGCTCGGTGAAGCGGGAGTCGCCGGCCGACAGCTTGGCGAAAGGCGAGACCTCGACCGGGTAGTCGTGGATGAAGGTGGGCTGGATCAGCTTCGGTTCGACGAGACGGTCGAAGAGGGCCATCAGCAGGTTGCCGTAGCCGGCGTTCTTCGGCGGGTCTTCGCCCAGGCGGGCAAGTTCGGCGGCGAGCGCCGTCTCGTCGTCGACCGCGGCCGGATCGAGGCGGCCGATCTCCAGCAGGGACTGCCGCACGCTGAGTCGCGGCCAGGGGGCCTGGAAGTCGATGTCGTTGCCGCGCCAGGTGCAGGTCGTCGAGCCGTCGGCGTGCACGGCATCCAGAACCGCGGCGAACATCGTTTCCGTGAAGGCCATCAACTGTTCGTAGTCGGAGTAGGCCCAGTAGAACTCGAGCATCGTGAACTCGGGGTTGTGCTGGGTCGAGATGCCTTCGTTGCGGAAGTTGCGATTGATCTCGAACACGCGGTGCAGCCCGCCGACGAGCAGTCGCTTGAGATACAGCTCGGGCGCGATGCGCAGGTAGAGGTCGAGGTCGAGGGCGTTGTGGTGGGTCACGAAGGGCCGGGCCACAGCACCCCCCGGAATGGCCTGCATCATCGGCGTCTCGACTTCGAGAAAACCCTCGTCGAGCAGGCAGGCGCGGAGCGCGGCGATCGTCCGCGAGCGGACGACGAACCGCCGCGTCGATTCGGCGGAGTTCAGGAGGTCCAGATAGCGGCGCCGGTAACGTTCTTCCCGGTCGGCCAGGCCGTGCCACTTCTCGGGCAGCGGGCGGGTCGCCTTCGCCAGCAGGTCGAGGCGGTCGGCCGAGATCGTCAGCTCGCCGGTGCGGGTGCGGATCAGCAGGCCTTCGGCGAGCACGTAGTCGCCGATGTCGAGTTGTGAGAGCAGCCACCAGCAGTCCTCGCCGACGTGGTTGCGGCGCAGGAGGACCTGGACCGTGGAGTCGGCACCGTCGGAGATGTCGAGGAAGGCCGCCTTGCCGTGGGTGCGGTGGGCGCGGACGCGGCCGGGAACCCGGAGAGAGACCGCGGTCTCCTCGAGTTCCGCCTCGGTCTGCTCGCCGTAGCGCTCGCAGACTTCACCCGGCTCGAGGTCGTACGGCGCGCGGGTCGGGTAGGGGTCGATGCCGCGTTCACGCAGGCGGTCGCGCTTGTCGCGACGGTTTTCGATCTGGGCTTCGAGTTCCGACACGGCTCAGCTCGGCGCTTCTTCCTGGTCGACCTGGCGGTTCCAGATTGCGTCGTCCGCGAACAGGTCGGAGAGGAGGCGGGCGATGCCGGTGGAGGCTCGGCCGCCGACTCGGAGCACGTCCTGGTGGTCGACCGCTTCGTCCACGAGCCCCACGCCCATGTTCGTGACCAGGGAGAAGCCGAGCACGCGGAGTCCCATGTGTCGGGCGGCGATCACTTCGAGCACGGTCGACATGCCGACCAGGTCGGCGCCCAGGGTGCGGTAGGCGCGGATCTCGGCCGGGGTCTCGAAAGACGGCCCGAGCAGGCCGGCGTAGACCCCCTCGCCGACCGGGACTCCGGCCTCTTCTCCGAGTTCCGCGAAGCGGCGGCGCAG
Source organism: Thermoanaerobaculia bacterium (assembly GCA_965116955.1). Classification (GTDB taxonomy): domain Bacteria; phylum Acidobacteriota; class Thermoanaerobaculia; order Multivoradales; family Multivoraceae; genus Multivorans. Next base: position 2,826,848 of record OZ220742.1, read on the forward strand.
GCCGGGATCGTAGGCGTCCGCCAGGTCGGGGAACTGCGGCCCCCAGGCAGCCGGCAGGCGGCCTCTGAGCGGGTTCAGGCCGGTCAGGTTGATGTGGTCGGAAATGGCCGCGATCGAGCCGGGCGGCAGGTCCGCCCGCAGCGAACCGGCGGCGTTCGTGACGACGAGAGACCGGGCGCCGAGCAGGGCGCCGAGCCGCACCAGGTAGACGACCTGCGCCGGCGTGTAGCCCTGGTAGGCGTGCAAGCGGCCACGGCTGTAGAGCACCAGCCTGCCCTTGCCCGTCTGCACGAGTTCGGCGGTCACGGCGTGGCCCTCGATCGCCTCGACGTCGAAAGGGAACAGGTCGGAGAACGGCCACGGGCCCGCTGCCGGTTGGCCGAGATCCAGGTTCAGGCCGGAACCGGTGACGAGGAGGGCATCCGGCGTCGGGATTCCCGCGTCCAGCCAGCGCCGCCGGCTCTCCTTCAGCTCGGCCGCGAGACTCGTGTCCGGGCCGGTATCCTTGTGACGATTCACGGCGTTCTCTCGTGTCGCGCGCTCCAGGCTTGGCGTGCGGCAGACCATATCCTGAGGAGTTCCATGACCGAAGACGGCATGCCGCGCGAGTTGATTTCGAGGGAGGTGCTCGACCGCCGGGTCGGCGAGCTGGCCGCCGAGATCGAGAGGGACTACGCCGACAGCGAGGAGCTGCTCTGTGTCGGCGTGCTGAAGGGGTCCGTCTTCTTCATGTCCGACCTCCTGCAGCGGCTGTCCCGGCCGCTCGTCGTCGATTTCTTCCAGACCTCGAGCTACCGGGGCGAGACGACCTCGCCCGGAGAGGTGCGGATCCGCCGCGACCTCGATCACTCCCTGGCCGGGCGCGACGTTCTGCTCATCGAGGACATCGTGGACACCGGCTACACGATGCGGACGATCATGGCGCTGATGGGGTTCAGGGGGGCGCGTTCCGTGCGGCTCTGCGTGCTGCTCGACAAGGCCTGCAAGCGGGAGACTCCGGTGCAGATCCACTATCGCGGTTTCGAGGTGGACGACGTGTTCGTCGTCGGCTACGGCCTCGACTACGACGACCGCTACCGCAACCTGCCCTACATCGGCGTGCTGGAGGAAGAGCCGGGAGCCCCGGAGTAGGCTGTCACTCTTGGGTCTGAAGGCGTCGCCGTGGGGTTCGTCTGGCACATAGCCGTCAGGTACTTCCGCTCCACCCGCGCGGATGCGCACATCCGGGCGCTGTCCACGCTGACGGCGGGCGGCCTGGCGGTGGGAACGGCGGCGCTGGTGCTGGCGCTGGCGGCGCTAGCCGGCTTCCAGAACCTCCTGCTGGAAGACCTGGCGCGGCATACGCCGGCCCTCCAGATCGAGCTCGGCGGCGGGAGCGTTCCCGGAAGTGCCCTCCAGGGCGCCGCAACGACGGACTCGGTGCGGGGCCTCGCCGTGTTGGCGGCCGCGACGAACGGTGTCACCGGCGTCCAGGAGTTGCTCTATGCGCGGGGCTGGCTGGCGGATGACGACCGTCCGATCGCGGTCGAAGTGCTGGGCTACGAGAAGACACCGCCGCCCTGGATTCCGGTCCAGGGGGAGGCGAGGCCTGGGCTGATCGTGCCCGTCTCCGTGGCGCTGCGGATGGGGCTGGCCGTGGGCGACACGGTTCGCGTCGTCTCGCCTCGCCCCGGCCTCACGCCGGTCGGGCGCCAGCCACGGACCCGGGTGCTGCCGGTCGACCTGATCTACATGTCGGACCGGGCGGAGGACACGGACGATCCGGTGCTGGTGCCGCTCGAGCAGGCTTCCGCCCTGTTCGCACAGGGCGACAGGCGACTGGACCTGACGCTTGCCCCGGAGGCGGATCCGGAGCAGGTCGGCGACTTTCTGCGGCGGGGGATCGACCCGGGCGTGGCGACGGTGACGACCTGGAGGCAGGCCAACCGGGCGCTTCTGTTCGTGCTGCGCCTCGAGAAGGGACTGGTCTTCTCCGCGGTGGCGCTGATCGTGGCGGTCGCCTCGTTCGCCCTGCTCGCGGCCTTGTCGATGGTGCTTTCGAGTAAGCGCGCCGAGGTCGGCGTGCTGGCGGCAATGGGTGCGCCGCCGGCCCGGTTGCAGCGGGTGTTCCTGCTACTCGGCGCGCTGCTGTCGGTGGGCGGCGCCGGCTTCGGCGGCGCGGCCGGCGCTGGGCTCGCGGCGTTCCTCGACCGCTACCGGGTGATCTCCACGCCGTCCGACGTGTACGTCGTGGACTACGTGCCGTTCCTGGTCCGGGGCACGGACGTGCTCGTCGTGCTGGCTGTGACCGTCCTGTTCACCGCGGCGGCCGCGGTGATCGGGGCGCGCAAGGCGAGCCTTCTTCACCCGGTCGAGGCGATGCGGAGCGCGCGCACGTGATCGCGGCCGCCGGGGTCACCAAGGCCTACCAGGACGGCGCGGTCCGGCGGCAGGTGCTGCGCGGCGTGGACCTGGAGGTCGCGCGCGGCGAGACGGCGGCCATCGTCGGTCCGTCCGGCTCGGGCAAGTCGACGCTGCTGAACATCCTGGGCGCGCTCGATGCGCCGGACGCGGGTTCGGTTCGAGTCGACGGCGTCGATCTCACATCGTCCAGGCCGTCGGCCCTGGCGGGTTTTCGCAACCGGTCCCTGGGTTTCGTCTTCCAGTTCCATCAACTGCTGCCGGACTTCACCGCGCTCGAGAATGTGATGATGCCGGGGCGGATCGCGGGCCGCCCGACCTCGTCTCTCAGCGCCCATGCGCTCACGCTCCTGGACCAGGTCGGCCTCGCCGACCGCGCCGGCGCCTTCCCGCAGCAACTTTCCGGCGGCGAACGGCAGAGGATCGCGATCTGTCGTGCCCTGGTGCTTGAACCGGCTGTGCTTCTGGCCGACGAACCGACCGGCAACCTGGACTCAAGGAGCGGCGAGCAGGTGCTGGAGCTGCTGGACACACTGCGGAGGCGCCGGGACACGACGATGGTGCTGGTGACGCACAACCCGGAAGTGGCGCAGCGTTGCGGCAGGGTTCTCCGTCTCGACGGTGGCCGCCTGACGGCCGCGGGGGCATAGCGCCCCGAAACTCCTCGCGGGCTCGGTGTTTCGGCCCAGCCCGTCCCGAGTCCATGAGCTTGCGGCCGTCCTCGCTTCGCTGCGTTCCGGCTCACAAGCTCATAGACTCTGGGCCGTGTTCGAGAAGTACAACGAGAAGTCGCGCCGCGCGCTCTTCTTCGCGCGCTACGAGGCGAGCAAGCTGGGCAGCCGGGTCATCGAGTCGGAGCACATCCTGCTCGGCATCCTGCGCGAGGGAGAGGAGTCGATCATCGAGCTCCTCCAACGGCTCCAGGTCAAGCCGGAGGATCTGCGCCACGAGATAGAGGGCGAGCGGGTGTTCGTCGAGCGCATCTCGTCGACCGCCGAACTGCCATTGTCGGAGGAGTCGAAGAGGATCCTGGCCCACGCCTCGCACGAGGCGGAGAGCATGGTTCATGCCGCGGTCGGCTCCGAGCATCTGTTGATCGGCATCATGCGGGTCGGCGGCTGTCTGGCCCAGCGCGTTCTCGCGAAGCGCGGACTCGAGGTTGCGACGGTGCGCGAACAGGTCGCGACCATTGCCCGCGAGCGCGCCAGCAGGCGCGGCAAACAGGAGTTGCCCTTCCTGACGGAGTTCGGCCGCGACCTGACCGCCCTTGCGCAGCAGGACCAGTTCGACCCCCTGATCGGCCGCGAGCAGGAAGTCGGTCGCATCGTCCAGATCCTCGCGCGACGGACGAAGAACAACCCCATCCTCCTCGGGGAGCCGGGGGTGGGCAAGACGGCCATCGTCGAGGGACTGGCGCAGCGGGTGTCGCACGGCCGGGTGCCGAAGTTCCTCGCGCGCCAGCGGATCGTCGCGCTCGATCTGTCCCTGATCGTTGCCGGCACGAAGTACAGGGGGCAGTTCGAGGAGCGCCTGAAGGGCATCCTCAAGGAGCTCGAGGAAGGCGAGGACGTGCTCGTCTTCATCGACGAGATCCACGCTCTGGTCGGGGCCGGGTCGGCCGAGGGTTCGCTCGACGCGGCGAACATCCTGAAGCCGGCCCTGTCGCGGGGCGACATCGCGTGCATCGGCGCCACGACCCAGCGCGAGTACCGCCGGCACATCGAGAAGGACCGCTCTCTGCTGCGGCGATTCCAGGCGGTTCAGATCAAGCCGCCTTCCGCCGACGAGACCTACGACATCCTCGTCGGCCTGAAGGAGCGGTACCAGGGCTTCCACAACGTCGCCTACGACGATGCCGCGCTGCGCGCCGCGATCGCCGGGTCGAATCGCTACATCACCGATCGTCATCAGCCCGACAAGTCGATCGACGTGATCGACGAGGCCGGCGCCCGGGTCAAGCTGCGCCGGGTACGGGATACCAGGCAGGCCCGGCGGATCGAGCAGGAGATCGGGGAAGTCGTGGCCGAGATGAAGGCGGCGATCTCGGACAAGGACTTCGACCGCGCCGTCCGCTTCCGCGAGCGGGAGATCGAACTCCGGGAAGATCTCGAGAGCATCGAGGAGTTGCATGACCAGGACGTTGGAGATCAGGTCGTGACCGCTCAGGACGTGGAGGAGGTGATTGCCTCCTGGACAGGGGTGCCGGTGGCTGCCGTGCGTGGCGACGAGGCGAAGCGGCTGATGACGATGGAGGACGCGCTGCGGCGCCGAGTCGTCGGGCAGGATCGGGCGATCCGATCGATCAGCCGCGCCATCCGCCGGTCGCGGCTCGGCGTTTCCGATCCCCGCCGCCCCGTCGGCTCGTTCGTCTTCCTGGGCCCCAGCGGCGTCGGCAAGACGGAGGTCGCCCGGCGCCTGGCCGAGTTCCTGTTCGGCAGCCAGACCGCTCTCATGCGTTTCGACATGAGCGAGTACATGGAGAAGTACTCGGCCTCCAAGCTGATCGGTTCACCGCCGGGCTACGTCGGCTTCGAGGAGGGCGGCCAGTTGACGGAGCGGGTCCGGCGCCAGCCGTACTCCCTGATCCTCTTCGACGAGATCGAGAAGGCGCACCCGGACATCATGAACCTGCTGCTACAGATTCTGGAGGAAGGCAGCCTGACGGACGCCTACGGCAACTACGTCGATTTTCGTCACGCCCTGGTGCTGCTGACCTCGAATCTGGGCAGCAAGCTGGTGCTCAAGGGTGGGCGCATGGGCTTCGGTGGCGCGTCTTCGGAAGAGGATTTCGGGCGCATCAGGGAAGAGATCGAAGCGGAGTTACGCCGCAGTTTCAGCCCCGAGTTCATCAACCGGATCGACGAGACGATCGTGTTCAATCCGCTGGGCCGGGAAGAGCTGCGCGCGATCACCTGCCTCCTGCTCTCCGACGTGAACGAGACCCTTGCCGAACGCGGTCTGAGCGTCGAGGTCACCAGTGAGGCGCGGGAATGGCTGCTTGAGCAGGCGGGCATCGATCCGTCGACCGGGGCCCGTCCGTTGCGGCGCACGATCCAGCGCTACGTCCAGGATGCGGTGTCGGACCTTCTGATCCAGCGCACCGGCGATTCCGTCGAACGCATCCGTGTGGATCTTGCCCGGGAGGAACTGGTCCTGGAGGTCGTTCAGGACGCGGCCCTGACCGTTGAGGAGGAACCTGCCCTTGCGGAATCCTGATCGAAAGGTGCTTCGATGGCTGGCATGGCCGGGCGCGCTGATCGCCGCCTTCCTGCTGGCCGTACCGGCCGCCGGCCAGTTGCTGGTCGGCCGGCCGATCGTTTCGGTGGAGTACGCCGGCGTGGAGACGCTGAGCGAAGACAGCCTGAACTACTACCTGGATATCGAGGCCGGAAAGCCCTGGGATCCCGGCCGCGTGAACGAGCGGATCAAGGACCTCTGGGAGCGCAAGCTGATCGACGACATCTCGATCGCGGCCGAGGCGCAGGGCGAAGGCGTCCTGGTCCGGGTGACGGTCACGGAGAGACCGCTCCTGGTGTCGCTCGAGTACGACGGTCTGAAGAAAGTCAAGCGAAGCGACATCGGCGACATGACGGACCGGGAGCGGATCTCGGTCTTCGAGGGCTTGCCGCTGGACCTGGGCGAACTGGCGCGCCTCGAAGGGGCGATCAAGAAACTCTACGAGGAGCGCGGCTTCCGGTTCGCGGGGATTCACGTCGAGATCCAGGACGCGGGCCTGGGCGAGAAGCGGGTGCTGATCACCGTCGACGAGGGCGGGCGAGTCAAGATCGGTCAGGTCGACTTCGAGGGCAACGAGGTGTTTTCCGCCGGCCGCCTTCGCCGCCAGATGGAGAAGACGAAGAAGTCGAACCTCCTGACCCGGATCCGAAAGCGCGACGTGTTCAACTCGGCGACGGTCCAGGAGGACCTCGACAAGGTCAAGGGCCTGTACCGCCAGTTCGGCTACAAGGACGTCGAGGTCGGCGAGCCCGAGCTCGACGTGATCGAGCGCAAGCCGAACGCCGAGCGCATCGAGGACCGAAAACGCCAGCTCGCCCTCGTGATTCCGATCGAGGAGGGCCCGCGCTGGAAGCTGGGCGAGGTCCAGGTCGAGGGGGCCGAAGTTCTGCCCGAGGGTCTGCTGGTCGCGATGTTCAAGGACCCGAAGGGCGGCTGGTTGCGCTCGGACGTGATCGACGAGGGTGTCGAGCAGGTCGGGGAGTTGTACCGGAACAGTGGCTACATCTTCGCCGACGTGAAGATGGAGATCATCGAGCGCGAGGACCTGGTTGCCGACATCCTGGTGACGGTCGAGGAGAACGACCAGTTCCGGATTGGTCGAATGGAGTTCACCGGCAACGACCGGACCCGCGACCGTGTACTTCGTCGCCAGATGCTGCTGAAGGAAGGCGACGTCTTCAACTCGGGAATGCTGCGGACCAGCCTGCTGCGGCTCAGCCAGCTCGAGTACTACGTGGTCAACGAGGACGATCCGGTCGAGGTCGACTACAAGACGGACGACAAGCAAGTCGACATCACCGTCAAGGGCACCGAGACCGGGCAGACCGAGGTTCAGTTCGGCGGCGGCTACAGCGAACTGGACGGCTTCTTCGTCCAGTCGGCGTTGCGCACCCGCAACTTCCTGGGCCGCGGCGAGACCGTCGGCGTGTCGATCCAGACCGGCCGCTACCGCGACATCTTCGACGTCTCGTACTACATGCCCTGGGTCAAGGACCGCCCGCAGAACTTCGGGATTCAGCTCTTCAACCGGGACACGGACTTCGACCTCCTGATCGACCAGCGCTATCGGAGCAAGGAGGCCGGCGGCGTCCTCACCTATGGCCGGTCGTTCCGCCGTTGGGAACTCGTTCAGTTGTCCTACAGCAACATGGACATCGAGAGCTACCAGTCGCAGACGTTCTACTTCTTCGACAACCCGGAAGTGCAGGACGACGACCCGATGAGCGACACGTTCGAGCAGGCGTTCGAGTTCAACCGCCGCTCCGTCACGGCGAGCTACCAGTACGACAGCCACAACAGCCGTCTGGAACCGACCCAGGGCAAGCGCCTGGTCGCGTCCCTCGAGTACGCCGGCGGTCCCCTGGGCGGCGAGTCCTTCTTCATCCGCCCGTCGCTGAACGCGGCGATCACCGTGCCGCTGACGAGGCGCGGCCTGCGGACGGTGGGGCGGGCGAACATCCAGCTCGGCTACATCGAACCGTTCGGCGAGGACGGAGCCGGCAACCTGCGCGAATTGTTCTTCCTGGACCGTTACCTGCTGGGCGGCGAGAACAGCCTCCGCGGCTTCGCGTTCCGCTCGATCTGGGTGCGCGATCCGGAAACCGGCCGCACTCTTCTCGACCGGAACGGCTTCCCCCAGGGCGGCAACAAGAGCGTGGTGATCAACCTCGAGCACCACACCCTGGTCAACGGTCCCTTCCGGGTCGTGACCTTCTTCGACGCCGGCAACGTCTACGGAGACGACCAGGACGTCGACTTCAACCACATGCGCATGTCCGCCGGAATCGAGCTCCGGGTCAACGTGCCCATCCTTGGAGCTCCGCTCCGCTTCATCTACGCTACGAACCTGAATCCGCTGGACAACCTCGGAGGCGTCGACCGGGAGCGGTTCGACAGCTTCGACTTCAGCATCGGCACCAGCTTCTGACGCCTCACGGAGAACTACGCAAATGAACGTCAAACCCTCTCGATTCCGCGCGGTCGCGGCGACCGTCGCCGTCATCGCCGGTGTCCTCATGGCCGGGCCGGTCCTGGCCCAGAGCAAGATCGCCGTGGTCGAGGTCGAGCGCCTGCTGCAGGAGTCGGGGCGCGGCCAGGTCGCGGTTCAGGAACTCACGCGACTCCGCGATGAGAAGCAGGCGGAGCTCACCACCAGGCAGGAGCAGTTGGCGGCGCTGCAGCAGCAGTACAACGACGGTCGGCTGACGCTGGCCGAGGACCGTCTGGCCGAACTGGAGAAGCAGCTCGAGGACATGACGATCGACCTGCGCCGGGCCCAGGACGACGCGAACCGCGAGATGCAGAAGGTGCAGGGCGAGAGGTTCGGCGAGATCGAGCAGGCGGTGCTGCCGATCATCGCCCAGGTCGGCAGGGAGTTCGGCTACACCGCGATCTTCAACAAGTTCCAGGGCGGCTTGCTGTACGCCGCCGACGCCGCGGACATCACGAACCTGATCATCGAGCGCTACAACGCCGCGTACCCGGCGACTCCCACGGAGTAGCGCGGCAACTGTCGGTGCGCGGGCCTGACATCCGACCGCCCGCGGACGGGCGCTCGGACTGTGACGCTGGCGGCGCCAGGAGGCGCCGCCAGGGTGCTGGCCCGCTGCCGCCGCAGGCGGCCGGGGAGCGCGTCGGCCGTCAGGCCGACTCCTCGCTGTTGGCGCGCTACTCCGGGTTGCGGATGCTGTAGAGCTTCGACCGGGTGCGAATCAGCAGCCGGTCGCCGGCGACCGCCGGTGACGCCATCGCCATCTCGTCGAGGCTGTTGGTGTGGAGTACCTCGTACTCCGAGCCGGCGCGGATCACGTAGGTATCGCCCTGCTCGCTGAGCGCGAACACGCGGTCGTTGTAGGCCCACGGAGATGAGGTGAAGCTGGCGCCGCCGCGGGGCGCCACCCGTTTCCGACCGTACACCGGTTCGCCGGTCAGCGCGTCGTACGCCTCGAAGAAGCCGCGGTCCAGCAGGCTGTAGTAGACGCCCTTGTAGACCAGTGGCGACGTGTTGTAGTTGCCGGCCTTGGGCTGGTGCCAGGCGACGAACTCGCTCTCGGTCGCGTCCCCTTCCAGGGTGATGTCACCCAGCGCCCCCGGGCGGATGGCGAAGACCGGCCGGCGCTGATCCTGGAAGTAGCCGGAGTTGACGTAGACCATGTCGTGAGCCGCGAAAGGCGTGGCGATGGCCGCCCACGACATGCGGCCGTCCATCTCCCACAGCAGTTGACCGTCGATGCCGTACGAGCGGATCCGGTTCTTGCCGCTGGTGACGATCTCGGTGCGGGCTTCGTTGGACCAGACGAACGGCGTTGCCCAGCTCGACACCTCTTCCCGGCTGGTGCGCCAGCGCTGCTCGCCGGTGTGCTTGTCGAGGGCGGCGATCCAGGACTCTTCCTCGTTGTCGTAGAGGACGATCAGCAGATCATCGTGCAGCACGGGCGAGGAGGCGGAGCCGTAGTCCCACATGGTCGGCCGGTAGGGCGTGTCGAAGCTCCAGACGGGCTCGCCCTCCATCGTGAAGGCGTACACGCCGAGGTCGCCGAAGCGCGCGTAGACGCGTTCGCCGTCGGTCGTCGGCGTCTCGGAGGCGTACGTCTGTTTCTGGTGGCGCGGGAACTCGGGTACGCCGGCCTTGACGGAGCGCTCCCAAACGACGTCGCCCGTGGCCAGGTCCAGGCAGTACACGCGCCAGTCGTGCTGCGCCTGCGGCGGTTCGCTGCGCCCGCGGGCGGCGTAGAGACCGGCCTGGGGGCGTTCGAACTCCCCGTCGGAGACCGCGGTCGTCAGGAACACCCGATTGCCCCAGACGATCGGGCTGGACCAGCCGAGCCCGGGGATCTCGGCGACCCAGTCGACGTTCTCCGTCTGGCTCCAGCGGTCGGGCAAGGCGGGGTTGTCGGCAACGGCCGGGTTCATGCCCGGGCCGCGGAACTGGGGCCAGTTGTCGGTCGCGGCTGCCGCGCCGGCGCCGAGCGCGGCGCAGGCGAAAGCGGCGAGGGTGACGGCGCGATGGCGCCTGGACTGCTGGCGGTGCGGATGCGATGTCGCGTTGCTCATCGAGATCGGATCTCCCGGTCACTGGAAGGGGTTCAGATGTTCGGATCGTGCTGCATGGTATCCGGTAGGCTCGCTTCGTGACCCACCGCCTCGCCGATCTTGCCGCGATGGTTGGAGCTGACCTCGAGGGCGATCCGGATCGGCCGATCGACGGCATCGCCACCCTGACGGCCGCGGGCCCGGGAGATCTCTCCTTTCTGACGAATCCCCGGTACCGCGATCAGGCGCTGGTCTCGAAGGCCGGCGCAGTGCTCGTGTCCAGGGACCTGTCGCGCGAAACGCTCGCCGATCTGCGCGCCGACCTGGTGCTCTGCGACGACGCCTACCGCGCCCTGGCCGACCTGATGACGGCTCTCTTTCCGGCCCCCGAGGTGGAACCCGGCGTTCACGAAACGGCCTGTGTCGACGCTTCCGCCCAGGTGGACCCCACCGCCCGCGTCGACGCATTCGCCGTGGTCGGCGAGGGTTCGACGCTCGGTCCGGGTGTGGTCGTCGGCGCCCACACGGTGGTGGGCCGCGGTTGCAGTCTGGGCGCCGGTACCGTGCTTCACCCCCATGTCGTGATCTACGACGGCGCCCGAATCGGCGAGCGGGTGGTGGTCCACTCCGGCGTCGTTCTGGGCGCCGACGGCTTCGGGTTCGCGGAGGGCGCGGAGGCAGCCGCCCAGGTCAAGCTGCCCCAGGTCGGTGTCGTCGTGATCGAGGACGACGTGGAGATCGGCGCCAACTCCGCGGTGGACCGGGCCACCTTTGACACCACCACGATCGGTCGCGGAACGAAGATCGACAACCTGGTGCAGATCGGCCACAACGCGCAGATCGGCCAGGGGTGCATCCTCTGCGGTCAGGTCGGTGTGTCCGGCAGCAGCCGCATCGGCGATCGGGTCCTTCTGGCGGGACAGGTGGGCGTTGCCGGTCACTTCAGGATCGGCGACGGCGTGCAGGTGGCGGCCAAGTCGGCGGTGTTTCAGGAGGTCGAGGACGATCAGCGGGTTGCTGGCATACCCGCGATGCCGATCGCGGCCTGGCGCCGGCGGAACGCGCTACAGTCGCGCCTGCCGGCGATGCGCAGCGCGCTCAGAGCGCTCGAGCGACGCGTGAGCGAACTCGAGTCGGCAGGGCGCGGCGGCTGCGACGATCCGGTGGCCGACGAGGGAGACGAGACGTGAGCAAGGAACGGGAGGAAGCCGGAAGCGCCGCCGCGAGCGCGCCGCTCGGACCGTTCGACTCGCGCTGGATCGCGAGCGTGCTGCCGCACCGCTACCCGATCCTCCTGGTCGACCGGGTGCTGGAGCTGGTGCCGGGGAAGCGGGTGGTGGCGATCAAGAACGTGACCCGCAACGAGCCGTTCTTCGACGGCCACTTCCCGGGCAATCCGATCATGCCCGGAGTCCTCGTGATCGAGGCGATGGCACAGACCGCCGGGCTGCTGCTGCTGCACGAGATCGAGGATCGGGACGAGCGGATGCTCTTCTTTTCCGGCATCGAACGGGCGCGATTCCGCCGTCCTGTCGTTCCCGGCGATCAGGTGCGGATGGAGGTGGAGTCGCTGCGCCTGCGCACCGTCCACTCCCGCTTCCGGGGCCGGGCCACTGTCGACGGGGAGCTGGCGGTGGAGGCCGTGTGCACGTCCACCATGGTGGCGCCCTGAAGGACCTCGGACCGCGGCGCGGCTCATGACGGCGAAGATCCACGAGACGGCGATCGTCGATCGCTCGGCCGAGCTGGGCGATGGCGTGGTTGTCGGCGCCTATGCGGTGATCGGGGCCGGCGTTCGGATTGGCGACGACACGGAGATCAGCTCGCACGCGACGGTCCTCGGCGACACCGTTCTGGGACGGGCCAACCGGGTCTTCCCGTACGCGGCGGTCGGATTCGATCCCCAGGACCTGAAGTACGAGGGCGAGTCGAGCCGGCTCGTGATCGGTGACCGCAACCAGTTCCGCGAGTTCTCGACGATCAACCGGGGCACCGCGTTCGGCGGCGGCGTCACCCGTATCGGCGATGACAACCTGTTCATGACCCAGACCCACGTCGGCCACGACAGCCAGGTCGGCAGCCGGACCGTGTTCACGAATGGCGGCACCCTGGCCGGTCACGTGGAGGTCGAGGACGACGCCACGATCGGCGCCTTCTCGGCGGTCCACCAGTTCTGCCGGGTCGGCCGGCACGCCTACATCGGCGGCTACTCCGTGATCACGATGGACGCGTTGCCGTTCTGCATCACGGTGGGGATCAAGCCGGCCTGCATGGGGGTCAATCGCATCGGACTCGAGCGTAAGGGCAAGTCACCGGAGGACATCCGGTCGGTCGAGAAGGCGGTGCGGGTGCTCACCCGTTCGCGGCGGAACACGACCCAGGCGCTCGAGGAGCTCGACGCCGAGCATGCCGGCCACGCGGATGTCGATGCCCTGATCGCCTTCATCAGGAGTTCCGACCGGGGATTCATCCGCTCGGCGCGGCGCGGTGCCCGCGGCGCCCGCTCGTGAAGGACGGGAGTTCGCCCTGAGCGCGGAAGCTCCGGTTCGGGCCGCCGTGGTCGGCGCCGGCGCGATGGGACGCCACCATGTGCGTCTGCTGTCCCGTTTGCTGGGGCCCGACTCGGTGCTCGTGGTCGACGCGGATCCGGCGCGGGCGAAGGAGGCCGCGCGCGAGCACGGCGCTTCGGTCGCGGCCGGGATCGACGAGATTCTCAACGCCGTCGACGTCGCCGTCGTCGCGGTGCCGACTGTCGATCACCTGGAGGTGTCGGCGCGTCTGATCGAAGCCGGTGTCCACGTGCTGGTGGAGAAGCCGATCGCGGCGGATCTGGCCCTGGCGGATGCCCTGATCGCGGCGGCCGCGTCCCGGGGCGTCGTCCTGGCGGTGGGGCATGTCGAGTTCTACAATCCGGCCGTCCAGGAACTGCTGGCGCTGGGCCTCGCGCCCCGCTTCGTCGAAGTCGAACGGATGTCGCCGTTCAGCCCGCGCAGTCTGGACGTTGACGTCGTCCTCGACCTGATGATTCACGACTTGCAGATCCTCCACGCTCTCGACCCGAGTCCGGTGCGGGAAGTGCGGGCGGTCGGGATCGACGTCCTGTCGGACCGGGTCGACATCGCCGACGCGCGGATCGAACTCGAGTCCGGTTGCGTGGCGAACCTGACGGCGTCCCGGGTCTCGGCCGAACGCGTGCGCCAGTTGCGGGTCTTCTTCGAGGATCGCTACTACTCGCTCGACTACCAGAAGCAGACGGTGCGAGGGGCCCGGCGCGTGCGCGGCGAAGCCGAGACCGCCGGCCGGGATTCCGCGTCCGCCGGCGGGCCGGCGGGCCGGATTCTGGGTGCCGATCTCGAGGTCGAGGGCGGTGAGCCGCTACGGCTCGAACTCGAGGCGTTTCTCGACCGCTGCGCCGGCGGCGGGGCGCCGTTCGTCGATGGCGCGGCCGGCCGGCGCGCGCTGGAAACGGCCCTGCTCGTGAACTCGACGATCGCCGGGAGCGCCGGGGCGTGAGCGTTGACGCCCGCCCGATCGGGATCATCGGCGGCTCCGGCCTCTACGGCATGGAGGAGCTCGACGTACATGAGGAACGGGCGGTCGCGACGCCGTTCGGAAGTCCGTCGGAGGTCTTCGTGCTCGGGGAACTGCGAGGCCGGTCCGTCGCCTTTCTCGCCCGGCATGGCCGCGGCCACCGCATCCTGCCCAGCGAGCTGAACTTCCGCGCCAACATCTACGCCTTCAAGAGCCTGGGTGTGGAGCGGCTGATCTCGCTTTCCGCGGTCGGTTCGCTGCGACGGCGCTACCAGCCGACCCACATCGTGGTGCCGGACCAGTTCATCGACCGCACGCGGCACCGGCCGGACACCTTCTTCGGCAACGGACTCGCGGCCCACGTCGCCTTCGCCGATCCGATCTGTCCGGTGCTGATGAAGGTCTGCGCGGAGCAGTCGGCCGCGGCCGGCGCGGTGGTCCACCGCGGCGGCGTCTACGTGTGCATGGAGGGGCCTCAGTTCTCGACCCGCGCCGAGTCCTTCATGCACAGGGGATGGGGCGCGGACGTGATCGGGATGACGAACCTGCAGGAGGCGAAGCTCGCCCGCGAGGCGGAGATCTGCTACGCGACCCTGGCCCTGATCACGGACTACGATTGCTGGCACGAGGAGGAAGAGGACGTGACGGTCGAGGCCGTCCTCGCGGTTCTGAGGCAGAACGCGCGCACCGCCCAGGCCGCCGTGGCCCGGATCGTGGAGTCGTTGCCGGACGAGCGCCGGCCCGGAGCGTGTCCCTGCGTCGATGCCCTGGAGCACGCGCTGATCACCGATCCGTCGGCCGTTCCGGCCTCCGTTTTGCGCGATCTGGCGCCGATTGTCGGTCGCCTCATTGGCGACGGTCGCGAGCCATGAGTGCCGCGAGACTGCTTCTGACGAATGACGACGGCGTTGACGCGCCGGGTCTGCGTTGCCTGGCCGCCGCGCTGGATGGAGCGTCGACCGCCAGGGGGCCGATCGCCTACGACGTGGTGGCCCCGCAGTGCGAGCAAAGCGGCTGCAGTCAGGCGCTGACCCTGTTCCGGCCGCTGCGCGCGAAGCAGGTGCGGGAGGGTTGGTTCGCCGTTGATGGCACGCCCTCCGATTGCGTCAACCTGGCGGTTCACTCGCTGCTGGGCCAGCGTCCCGATCTGCTCGTTTCGGGGGTCAACATGGGGGTCAACCTGGGTGACGACGTGACCCACAGCGGCACGGTGGGCGCGGCGCTCGAGGGACGGCTGCTCGGCGTGCCGGCGGTCGCCTTTTCCCAGGAGTACCGGAAAGCCCGGCGGGCCGACATGGAACGGGCCGCGGAGCTGGCGGCCCGCGCGATCGTCTCCCTGGTCGAGCAGGGGATTCCCGAGCGGATGTTGCTCAACGTGAACTTCCCGTTCGACCCGCCCCGTGGGGTCAGGGTCGCGCGGCTCGGCCGGCGGCCCTACCGGAACACCGTCGTCGAACAGGCGGATCCGCGGGGCGGCACGATGTACTGGATCGTCGGCAAGCCGGATCCGGAGCGCCTCCACGACACGGACGCGGCCGCGATCAGGGACGGCTTCATCTCGATCACGCCGCTCACGGCCGACCTGACCGACGGAGAGGCGCTCGACGCCGGCGACGGGGTGCTGCCCCGTCTCGCGGGAGCCCTGGGTTGAAGACGGAGACGACCGGTCCTGGAGGCGGGTACCCCTACGCCCGCCGCCGCATGGTGGCGAACCTGGTCGAACGCGGCGGTCTGCGGGACGAGCGGGTGATCGCCGCGTTCGAGCGGGTGCCGCGCCACCTGTTCGTGCCCGAGCACCTGGTGAATGATGCGTATGGCGACCACGCGCTGCCGATCGGTTGTGAGCAGACGATCTCCCAGCCCTACGTGGTGGCGCGCATGACCGAGGATCTGGGCGTGCGGGAGGATGACTCCGTGCTGGAAATCGGCACCGGTTCCGGCTATCAGACGGCGATCCTGGCCCTGCTGGCGCACCGGGTGTACAGCATCGAGCGGGTGGGCCGGCTGGCGCGGGAGGCGATCGCCCGGATCCAGGCCCTCGAACTGCCGAACGTCAAGGTCCAGGTCTTCGACGGCACGGTCGGCTGGACCGCCGAAGCCCCGTTCGACCGGATCCTGGTGGCCGCCGCGGCGCCGCGGGTTCCGGACTCGCTTCTGGAGCAACTGGCGCCGGGCGGGCGTCTTGTCATTCCTGAGGGCGACCGCCACGAGCAGCGCCTCGTTGCCTACCAGAAGCACAACGATGGGACGGTCGTTCGCCAGCTCGGCGAAGCGGTGCGCTTCGTGCCGTTGATCGGTCGTCACGGTTGGAAGACGAAGGTCGAGGCGGCCTCATGAGCTCGGAGTGGCTGAAAGAGCGGATCCGCGAAGTTCCCGACTTTCCGAAACCGGGCATCCTGTACAAGGACATCACGACGCTGCTCAAGGATCCGGCGGCGCTGCGGGAGACCGCCGACCGGCTCGCGGAGCGGTTCGCCGGCCGCCGCATTGAGCAGGTCGTAGGAATCGAAGCTCGGGGCTTTATCTTCGGTCCCCTGGTGGCCAACCGGCTGAACGTGGGTTTCGTGCCGGTGCGAAAACCGGGAAAGTTGCCGGCCGAAACCGCGTCGCGCACCTATGAACTCGAGTACGGCCGCGACACTCTGGAGATGCATCTCGACGGCGTCGCCGCCGGCGAGCGGGTCGTCCTGGTCGACGACCTGCTGGCGACGGGCGGCACCGCGAAGGCGGCCGCGGACTTGATCGAGTCCGTCGGCGGGACGGTCGACGCGATCGGATTCGTCGTTGAGCTGACCTACCTGGACGGCCGCCGCCGGCTCGACGGATACGACGTGGTTGAATCCCTGGTCCGTTACTGAGATCCTTCGACGGTCGCCGCCGCGGCGGTCAGCGTCGCGGCCTCCGCGTTTGAGGGCGCCTGTAGCTCAGCAGGATAGAGCGGCGGATTCCTAATCCGCAGGTCGGGGGTTCGAGTCCCTCCAGGCGCACCACAGGCCAGGCGCGCCACGCCCCGCTTCTACTCTTCGATCTCGCGCTTGGGCTTGTCCTCGGCCTCGTCTTCGTCCGGTCCCTTCAGGCCCTGCTTGAAGTTGCGGATGCCGCTGCCCAGGCCGCCGGCCAGCTTCGGAATGCGGCTGGCGCCGAAGATCAGGACGACGATCGCGAGGACGATCAGAAGTTCGCCGAATCCCAGGGTGGGCATCTTGGGTGCTCCAGTGGCTTGCGTGCCGGGTCGGTAGGGGCAGGGTCGCGAGGGGAAAGGACCCCTTCGCTGCCGGGGGCCGTTAGCCAAGTCTGCCACACGGTCGCCCGAGTCGCGGGCTGGCCGCTCCGACTGCTAAGACGGGCTGCTAGGGTTCGCCGCGTCGGAGGAGATGCGGAATGAGCCGTTTGACACGAGACGAGATACGGCGCGACGAGGTGCGGGAGGCTGTCTTCTCGGCTTCCACCTGGTTCGCGGAGCACGTTCGACAAATCCTGATGGGCGTCGTCGCGGTGATCGCGGCGGTCGTCGGGGTCGTGCTGTTCCTCAACTACCAGGATGGCCGGGAGAAGGAGGCCAGCTACCAGCTCAGCGAGGCCCTGAAGGTCTACCGGGCGCCGATCGACGCGCCGGCGACGGACGCTATCGACGACCTGTTCGGCACGCCTCCCGACAGCGCTCCGGGCGAGGACGCCGCGGAAGAGACGGAGGCGTCCGCCGCCGGGAGCGAAACCGGTGGCGAGGGCCTGAGCTTTGCCTCGGAGGCTGAGCGACGCTCGGCGGCGAGGACGGAACTGGAGGCCGTGAGAGAAGGCTACGGCTCGACCTCGTCCGGCAGGCTGGCTTCCGTGTACCTCGGGCAGATCGCGGCGGCCGAAGGGGATACGGCGAAGGCGCGGGAACTGTGGACGGGCTACCTGGAAGCCGCCGACCGCGATCACGCGGTGGCCATCGGCGTGCAGTTGAACCTCTACAGTTTGGATCGGGCCGAAGGGCGGGGCGAGGAACTCGCCGCCAGTCTGCGCGGCGCGGTCGCGGCCGAATCGTCGCCGCTGCCGAAGGACGCCCTGCTGTTCGAGTTGGCCGCCACGCTGGCGCAGCTCGGCGACGAAGCGGGCGCCCGCGAGACCTTCCAGCGGGTGGTCAACGAGTTCCCGGACAGCGGCTACGCGATCCGCGCCCGGCAGCAGCTCGGTCCCGAAGCGGCGGCCCCGTCGCCGTTCACGTTCGGCGGCTAGAGCCAGTAGCGGTTCGAGACAGCGCGATGGCGACGCCCTTCGACATCCTGAACCGGATGCGGGAGGGGCGGACACTGACCGCGGCCGAAGTGTGCTCGGTCGTCGACGGTGCGGTCTCCGGTAGCTGGACCGACGTCCAGCTCGCCGCCTTCCTGATGGCCGCCGCCATGCGGGGCCTCGACCGGGACGAGACACGGGAACTGACCCTGGCGATGCTCGAGTCCGGCGACCGGTGGGCCCTGGCGGAGGATTTTGGCCCCCTCGTCGACAAGCACTCCACCGGCGGCGTCGGCGACACGGTGAGCCTGGTCGCGTTGCCGCTGCTGGCCTCCTGCGGCGTGCCGGCGGCAAAGCTGACGGGCCGGGCCCTGGGCCACAGCGGCGGCACCGCCGACAAGCTGGAGAGTATTCCCGGCGTGCGCCTGGAGCTGGACCGGGCCGGTACCTTCGACCTGCTGGACCGCTTCGGCATGGCGATCGGCATCGCCACCGCCGGCATCGCACCCGCCGACAAACGTCTTTACGGCCTGCGGGACCGCACGTCGACCGTGAGTTCGATTCCGCTCGTCGTCGGCAGCATTCTGTCCAAGAAACTGGCGCTCGGAGCGTCCGGGATCGTCTTCGACGTGAAGATCGGCAACGGCGCCTTCTTCGCGGACGCGCGTGACACCCGCTCGCTGGCCGCGAGCCTCGTCGAGATCAGCGCCGCCTGCGGCACCCCGGCCGACTACGTTCTGAGCGACATGAACCAGCCCTTGGGGCGCTGGGTCGGCCACGCGGCCGAAGTGCGGGAAGCGCTGGACTGTCTGGCCGGCGACGGCGACCCGCGGCTGCTCGAGGTGGTGAGCGCGATCTGCCGCAAGGCCGCCGGCCTGCTGGGACGGGAACTCTCGCCGCGGGACGTCGACGCGGCGATCGGCTCCGGCGCCGCCCGGCAGAAGCTCGTCGACTGGGCCGACGCGCAGGGCGCCGAGCCCGGTTGGGTCGACGCTCTCGACCTGGCGCCCGTCGAAGCCGTCGTCACGGCCTCCGGGTCGGGGTTTCTCGAAGCCGTCGACTGTCGCCGCATCGGCAACGCCTTCGCCGACGCCTGCCGCCCGGACCGGGACCCGAACAGGATCGACCATGCCGTGGCGCTCCGCTACGACGTTCGCCTGGGCCAGCGAGTGGAACCGGGCCAGGAACTCGCACGCCTCTACGTGCGCCGCGATCCCGAACCGTTGCAGCGCGAGGTCGCCGCGGCGCTCGTCATCGGTGAGCGAACCGAGGTGCCGCCAGCCGTGGTGGAGTAACGGCGCAAGCGCGTCAGCCGCCTGCGGCGGCGGCGGGTCGGAAGACCCGCGCACCCAGCGGGCGGGCGCAACCGGCCTCGCTACACTGCGTCCGGTGAAGGCTTCGATTCTCGCGGTCGGCGACGAGTTGCTCGGTACGGACCGGCTCGACACGAACTCGCTGGCGCTGACGGAGGTGCTGAGGCGGCGGGGCGTGGAACTGGTCTCGAAGGCGGTCGTGGGCGACGATGTCGTTGTGATCGCCGAGGCCCTCGACGCGCTCCGGGAGCGGGCGGAGTTGCTGCTCGTGACCGGGGGGCTGGGTCCGACCCGGGACGATCTGACGCGGGAGGGCGTGGCCCGGCTACTCGGGCGTTCGGTGGCGGTCGACGAGGCCGAGTGGGACCGGATCGAGCGCGGTTTCCGAAAACTCGGGCGGCGCATTCCCCGGGTCAACCGGAAGCAGGCGGAACGGGTCGAGGGAGCGGAGCTGCTGCCGAACCGCGCGGGCGTTGCGCCGGGCCAGCGGATCGTGGATGGCGCGCCCTCGCCTCGAGGCACGACCTACTTCCTGTTTCCGGGGGTGCCGCGGGAGCTTCACGCGCTCGTCGAGGACGCCCTGGATCCCTGGCTGGCGGTGCGATCCGAGGACGGCTCGGGGTTCGATCAGGTCGAGATGCGCGTCGCCTGCCTGCCGGAGTCGGTGGTCGAAGAGAGGATCGGCCCCGTCTACGAGCGCTTCGGCGACGAGAACGTGTCGGTCCTGGCACGGCCGGGCGAGATCCGGCTGCGGCTGCGTGCCGGCGGCCCCGTGGAAGGCCGGTCGCCGCGTCTGGCGGAGATGGAGGAGGCGCTTCGGGATGTCCTGGGTGACGCGGTGTTCTACGTCGGACCGATCGAGGACGGTGTCGAGTTCGAGGCGGCGGTAGGGGGCCTGTTGGCGGCGCGCGGCGAGACGGTCGCCGTGGCCGAGTCCTGTACCGGCGGCCAGCTCGGCCAACGGCTGACCGCTACGGCGGGGAGCAGCGCCTGGTTCGTGGGCGGCTGCCTGACCTATTCGAACCGGTTGAAGATGCGGCTGCTGGGCGTGCCCCGGGAGACCCTGGTGGAGCATGGCGCCGTGTCGAAGCCGACGGCGCTGGCGATGGCCACGGGAGCCCGGGAGCGTTGCGGCAGCGACTACGGCATCGGGATCACGGGCGTCGCGGGCCCCGGCGGCGGCAGCGAGTCGCGCCCGGTGGGCACGGTCCACATCGCCGTGGCCGGACCGGCGGACGCTCGTTCGCACTTCGAGGCTCGATTTCCCGGGGATCGGGCGCGGGTGAGGCAGCTCTCGACCCAGTTCGCACTCGAGATGCTGCGGCGGATGCTGCTGTCCGGAGAAGGGCCGGCCGACGCGCTGCCCTGGGCCGCGCCGTCGCGGATGGGGCCGCCGTGACGGTTGCCGGCCCGGTTGCCGTCGTTGCGGCGTACGTCCTGGGGTCCCTGCCCTGGAGCTACCTCATCGTGCGGCTTCACCGGGGCATCGACGTCCGCACGATCGGGAGCCGCAGCGCCGGCGCGACGAACGTGCTGCGGGCCTCGGGCAAGTGGGCGGCGCTGCTCGCGCTGCTGCTGGACGTCGCCAAGGGCGCGGCGGCGGTGGTCCTGGCGCGCTCGCTCGACGTCGGTTCCTGGTGGCTGGCGGCGGCCGCGGTCGCGGCGGTGGCCGGGCACGTGTTCCCCCTGTTTCTCGGGTTCCGGGGCGGCAAGGGAGTGGCAACCGCCGCCGGCGTCCTGGCGCTGCTGGTGCCTGGGGCGGCGCTGGGAGCGCTGGTTGTCTTCGTCGTCATGGTGGCGTGGAAGCGCTACGTTTCCCTGGGCTCGATCTCGGCGGCCGTGGCGCTGCCACTGCTGGTCGGGGTCTACTGGTTGAGCGGCGCCTTTCGGATTGACCAGGGGGTCGATTCGGGGCCGGCCCTGCTGGCGGGTACGGCGGCGATCGCCGTTCTCGTCATCGTCAAGCACCGGGCCAACCTGGTCAGGCTGAGGGCCGGAACCGAGTCGCGACTGGGTGCCCCGCCCGCGCCGGAGGCCTCCGGTTGAGCGGCGCCGGAGACGCCGGCGGCATCGCCGTGCTCGGTGCGGGCGCCTGGGGCACGGCGCTTGCCATTCATGCGGCTCGGGCGGGTACGCCGGTGCTGCTCTGGGCCCGCTCGGCCGAGTTCGGCGCGCAGCTGGCTTCCGAACGGGTGAACGAACGCTACCTGCCGGGCGTCGAACTGCCGGCCGAGGTCCGCGTTACCTGGGACCTGCGACAGGCCGCCGCCAGCGGCACGGTGCTGGTCGTCGTGCCCTCTCATGGCTTCCGCGCGGTCGTTCGCTCCTTCCTGGAGGCGCGCGCCAGCCTGGGCGATGCCGCCCCGCTGCCCGAGCGGGTGACCCTGGTCTCGGGCGCCAAGGGGATCGAGTCCGACCACCAGGGCCACTTTCGGCGGATGAGCGACGTCTGCGCGGAGGAGGCCTCCGCGGCGGCCGTGGACATCGACTTCGCGACGATCAGCGGTCCGTCGTTCGCCGCCGAGCTGGCCGCCGAGCTGCCGACCGCCTGCGTCGTCGCGTCGGAGGCGACCGAGGTCGCGGAGCGGCTGCAGGCCGAACTCTCCCGCGGGGCGCTGCGGCTCTACACCTCGACCGATGTCGTCGGCGTGGAGATCGGCGCCGCGGCGAAGAACGTGATCGCGATTGCCGCCGGCGTGCTGGACGGCCTGGGCTACGGTTCGAACACGCGCGCTGCCCTGATCACTCGCGGTCTGCACGAGATGATGCGTCTCGGTCTCGCCTGCGGCGGTCGGCCGGCGACCTTCGCCGGGCTCGGCGGTCTGGGCGACCTGGTGCTGACCTGCACCGGCGGCCTGTCCCGCAACCGGAGCACGGGCGTCGAACTGGGGCGTGGCCGCACCCTGGAGGAAGTCGAGACGGGCCGTGCCGGCGTCGCCGAGGGTGTGCGGAATTCGCTCGCGCTGCTCGAGCTGGCGACGGAGAAAGAGGTCGAGCTGCCGATCACGGAACAGATGGTCGAAATCCTCTATGGGGGCAAGGAACCCGCGGCTGCGATCCGCGATCTGATGGGGCGCGAACCCAAGGTAGAGTCCGCCCTGTGACCGAGCACGAGACCGTTCTCGTCCTCGACTTCGGCGGCCAGTACACCCAGTTGATCGCACGACGGGTGCGGGAACTCCGCGTCTACTGCGAGATCCACCCCTTCGATCTGCCGGTGGACGAGGTTCGGGCACGGAAGCCGGTCGGCATCGTGCTCTCGGGCGGGCCGGACAGCGTCTACGAGGAGAACGCGCCTCAGGCCGACCCCGAGCTGCTGCGGCTGGGCATTCCGGTCCTCGGCATCTGCTATGGCATGCAGTGGATGTCCCAGGTGCTCGGCGGCCGGGTCGTGGCGTCGGGCATGCGCGAGTACGGCCGCACCGAGATCTCCCTGTCCGCGAGGGACGGAGGCCTGTTTTCAGGGCTCGATGCGGAGCAGCGGGTGTGGATGTCGCACGGCGACCGGGTCGACGAGGTGCCGCCGGGCTTCGAGGCGACGGCTTCGGCGCCGACGGTGCCGGTGGTGGCGGTCCAGGACCGGGAACGGGCCCTGTTCGGGATCCAGTTCCATCCCGAGGTCACCCACACGGACGGCGGCCGCGAGATGCTCAGGAACTTCCTCTACGGCGCCTGTTCCGCTTCCGGGGCGTGGCGGATGGCGTCCTACGCCGAGGAGGCCACGGCGGCGATCGCGGAACAGGTCGGGCCGACGGACCGCGTTCTCTGCGCCCTGTCGGGCGGCGTCGACTCGGCGGTGGCGGCGAGCCTGGTGCGGCGGGCGGTCGGGGATCGCCTGACCGCGGTGTTCGTGGACAACGGCCTGCTGCGCAAGAACGAACGGACGACGGTCGAGCGGAGTCTCAGCTCCGGTCTCGACCTGCGGCTTGTGGTCGTCGACGCGGCGAGCGACTTCCTCGGAGAGCTCGCGGGAATCACCGATCCCGAAGAGAAGCGGCGCACGATCGGCCGGGTGTTCATCGAGGTCTTCCAGCGGGAGGCGAAGAGACTGGAGCGGACGGGAGACGGCGGCAGGATCCGCTACCTGGTCCAGGGCACGCTCTACCCGGACGTGATCGAGTCGGTCTCCGCCTTCGGCCCGTCGGCGATGATCAAGAGCCACCACAACGTCGGCGGCCTGCCGGAACAGCTGGGTTTCGATCTGATCGAGCCGCTTCGTTTCCTGTTCAAGGACGAGGTCCGCAAGCTGGGCCGGGAGCTGGGTCTCGGCTCGGAGTTCGTGGGCCGGCACCCCTTCCCGGGTCCCGGGCTCGGGGTCCGGATTCTGGGCGACGTGACCGCCGACCGCGTGGCCGTGCTCCAGGAGGCGGACGCCATCTTCATCGACGAGTTGCGCGCGGCCGGGCTCTACGACCGGGTGAGCCAGGCGCTGGCGGTGCTGCTGCCGGTGCAGAGCGTCGGTGTCATGGGCGACGGACGCAGCTACGAGAACGTCGTGGCGCTGCGGTCGGTCGAGACCGAGGACTTCATGACGGCGGACTGGAGCCAGTTGCCGCACGAGTTCCTGGGCCGCGTCGCGGGTCGGATCGTGAACGAGGTGGCGGGGGTCAACCGGGTCGTCTACGACCTGACCAGCAAGCCGCCCGGCACGATCGAGTGGGAGTAGAGCGGGCCGCGTTCAGGCGCGGGCAATGGGCACGATCCGGCTCGGGTCCTTGCGCAGGAATCCGGCCAGCCTGGCTGCCAGCCGGTCCTGCTGGCGGCGTACCGCGTCTTCGCCCCCCTCCGCCCTGGGAATCCAGCCACCGGCGATCATGCCGTGGCCGCCGCCGCGTCCATGGCGTCCGACCAGGCGGCGCATGATCCGCGAGGCGTCGGCGCGGGGATTCGTCGTGCGGATCGAGCAGTACAGGCGGTCCCCGTGGAGACCGCTGCACATCGACCAGGTGCAACCCTCCAGGCGAAGCAGCAGGTCGGCGATCTCGGGCACGATGTCGGGTTGGGCCACCGCGCCTAGCCGGCTCAGGATCAGGGTGCCCACGCCGTAGAGATTGTCCAGGGCTTCGCGCAGGGTCTCGAAGTAGTCGAGCGGCAGCCTGGGGTTCTGGATGCGTCCCAGAAGCCGCGGCAGGGCCTGAGCATTGAAGTGGTCGTGGATCGCCCGGTCCGCGTCGCTGGAGCCGCGGCAGAAGTCGAGAGTCTCGCTCCGAATCGCGTAGACGATCGCCGTGGCTTCGCGGCGGGTGACCGGGACTCCTGAGGCGAGCAGATACTCGGCGGCGATCGTGGCGGCGGCGGCGTAGTCGGTTCTGACGTCGTGGAAGGGCGTCGTGGCCGTGCCTGGGCGGGCCGGGTGGTGATCGATGACGACCTCGGGCGTCCGCTCAGCCGGCAGCGAGCTGTTGCCGGTCGCCGGCTGGCAGTCGACCAGAGCTACGTAGCGGTAGCTGGCGAGCTTCAGTCCGCGCGCCTGACGGAAGTCGAGATCGAGCGAGCGAACCATCTCCTGGTTCTCGGCCCGGCCGATGATGCCGCCGTAAGCCGGCGTGGCGCGGCGCTGAAACCCGGAGCGCAGAACCTTGGCCAGGGCGGCCGCGCCGGCAAGTGCATCGGGGTCCGGGTTGTTGTGAGTCAGGACGAGCCAGCGCGCCCGCGGATCCGTGGTCTCGATGTACTCGCGGAACGCGGCGAAGCGGCTCCGGGCCAGTTCGCTCAGCATCCCGTTCATGCTAGCGCCGCGAGGTTCGCCGGTAGGATCGGCCCGTGATCTCGGAGCTGTTTCACATCGGCCCGCTCTCCGTTTCGCCGTTCGGCGTGATGCTCGTGGCGGCGCTGTTCGCGGCCAGCCTCCAGTTGCGCTGGGGCCTCCGGCAGGTGGGCTCGAGCGCTTCCCGCGCCGCGGACGACGCGGCCGCTTTGCTGCTTGCCGGCGCCGTGGGCGGCATCGTCGGCGGCAAGGCGTACTACGCCCTCCTCTATGGGGACTGGCACCTGCTCTACAGCCGTGCCGGCCTGGTCTGGTACGGCGGCTTTCTGGTCGGTGCGGCGGCGGTGCTGCTGGTCATCCGGCGACGGCGGATGCCGCTCTGGCAGTCCGCCGATGCCGCCGCTCCCGCCCTGGCGCTCGGCTACGGCGTCGGCCGCATCGGCTGCCTGCTGGTCGGCGACGACTACGGCGTGCCCACCGACCTGCCCTGGGGCATGACCTTCCCGGAGGGCCCCATCCCCACCGTGGCCAGTGCGCTGGAGCGGGAGTTCGGCGTCGAGCTGCCGCCGGACGTCGCCGCCGACGCCCTGGTAGCGGTGCATCCCACCCAGATCTACGAGACCGTTGCCGCGCTGCTGATCTTCTGGTTCGGCAGGTCGCTGCTCGTGCGCGGGACGACGCCGGGCGGCGTGGCGCTTCCGGTCATCGGCCTGCTCTCGCTGGAGCGCTTCCTGGTCGAGTTCCTGCGCGCCAAGGACGATCGGTTCTTCGGCGTTCTGACGCTGGCTCAGTTGATCGCGATCGCCATCCTGCTCCTGGTCGCTTCGCTATGGCCGCACCGCCGCCGCGCGTCCTGACGATTGCCGGTTCGGACTCCGGCGGCTGCTCGGGGGCGCCCGCGGACCTGAGGACCTTCGCCGCCTACGGCGTGCACGGTCTCTGCGCCCTGACCGCGGTTACCGCCCAGTCGGCGGCCGAGGTGCGTGCCGTCGAACCTCTGGGGCCCGACCTCGTGCGCCAGCAGTTGGAGGCGGCCGAGGAGATCGGCCTCGATGCGATCAAGATCGGCATGCTCGCCGACGCGGCGACCGTCGAAGTGGTGGCAGGCTGGCTGGAGCGGCTGCCGCCGACGCCGGCGGTGCTGGACCCGGTGCTTCGATCGACCTCGGGAACGGCGCTTCTCGACGCGGAGGCGGTGCCCGTGCTCATGGAGCGGCTGCTTCCGCAGCTTCTGCTGGTCACACCGAACCTGTTCGAGGCGGAGCGTCTGAGCGGGGTGACGATCACCGGTCCGGACGGGGCTCGCGAGGCGGCTCGCCGGATCGAGCGGATGGGACCGAGCGTCCTGGTCACTGGCGGTCACGGCTATCCGGCCGCCGCCTCCCGATCGAACGGCGGCACCGGCAGAGGCGGCGGCGAGGTGACCGACCTTCTCTTCGACGGCAACCGCTTCGAGGCTTTCGTCCACCCGAGGATCCGGACGCGCTGGCGGCGAGGCACGGGCTGCACGCTCTCGGCGGCGGTCGCCGCCGGTCTGGGCTGGCATCTGCCGCTGCAGGAAGCCGTGCGGCGGGCAGTCGCCTTCGTCGAGCGCGCGCTGCGGGGTTCCTACCCCCTGGGACGGGGCGGCGGGCAAGGCACGCTCGATCCGATGGCGGGGCGTCGCGGCCGCCGCTGAGGCGGGGCGCCCGGAATGCGGCGGGCGGCGCCGGTGGTTTGCCGGTTTGGTCGCCTATAATCGACTATCCATGACCGGCACGCCCTCATACCGATCGCCCGCGTTCGCCCTTGCACTGCTCGCCGGGTGGATGCTGATCGCACCGGTTTCCCTGGCTGCCCAGGAGACGCCGCCCAGGTCGCCTCGCGCCACCTTCGAGGACGCGGTCCACGTCAAGGTGATCAACGTCCAGGTCTTCGTCCGTGACCGGGACGGCAATCCCGTGACCGGTCTGACCAGGGACGACTTCGTCCTGATGGAGGAGAAGCGTCCGGTACCGATCACGAACTTCTACGAAGTCCACGAGAGGGTCAAGGTCGGTGCCGTTGCCGGCCTGGTGCCGGGCGAGCCGGAGGCGCACATCATCGACCGGCCCGGGCTCGCGCGGCGGAACTACATCGTGCCCGAGGACGAACGCCTGAACCTGATCGTCTACGTCGATCACCACAACATCCGTCCCCAGAACCGGAACCGCTTCTTCCGCTACGTCCGGGAATTCCTGCGCCAGCATGTGACCCGCGACGACCGCGTCATGCTCCTGACCTACAACCGTTCGGTGAAGGTGGAGCGCGAGTTCACGAGCGATCCGCAGTTGATCGCCAACGCTCTCTACGACCTGGAGAAGCACACGGGCGGCCGGACGATGTGGGACTCGGACCGGGCCGATCTCATCCGCGATATCGGCGAGGAAGACCGTGACTACTACTTCGTGCAGGGACGCGTGCGGATCTACGCGCAGCAGATCTACAACGACATGCAGTTCACGCTCGACGGCCTCAAGGACAGCGTCATCTCGCTGGCGGGCCTGCCCGGACGCAAGGCCTTCCTCTACGTCTCCGACGGTCTGCCGATGCGGGCCGGAGCGGACATGTGGGAGGCGCTCGACCAGCGCGGCCGCTCGGTCGACTCGATCGAGTACGACCAGAACTTCTTCCTCGATTCGCTGCAGTACGACTCGAGCCGGCGCTTCACCGACCTCGTCGACACGGCCAACGCGAACGAGGTCTCCTTCTACACCGTCGACGCCTCGGGGCCGATGGGCATCAACTCGCGCGATGCCTCGATGCAGGGCATGGCCTTTTCGTCGAACATCGACTCCGTCGCCCGGGACAACATGCACTCGTCGGTCATGTACATGGCCGAGGAGACGGGCGGCCAGTACATCGTCAACACGAACAACTTCCGTGACGGCCTGAACCGGATCGCCCTCGATTTCGCCAGCTACTACTCGCTCGGCTTCCAGCCTGGTCACGCGGGTACGGGCCGGCGGTACAGGATCAAGGTCGAACTCACGAAGGAGGCAAAGGAGCGGCTGGGCCTGAAACGTGACCGCTTCGTCCGGCATCGTCTGAGCTACCGGGACAAGTCGGTCGACACGGAGATGACCGAAGGAACGCTGGCGGCGCTCAAGCTCGGCTACGAGAAGAACGACCTGGAGATCTCTCTGATCAAGGCGGACGAGATCCGCCGCGAGGAGCAAGGTCTCTACACGGTTCACGTCGACGTCCAGGTTCCGATCGGCGAGATGACCCTGGTGCCGGTGGGGACCGAGGGCGAGCACCTTCTCCGTGCCCGTATCTGGGTGCAGGCGCTGGCGTCGAACGGCGACATCTCCCCGCCGCAGGTCGAGCCGTTCGAGCTCACGATCCCGGCCGCGGACCTGGACCGCGCCATGGAGAGCTACTACACGTACACGTTGCCGTTGATCATGAAGGAGGGCGACCAGCGCCTGACGGTCGCGGTGCGGGACGAGGTGGCGGGAGAAACCTCCTTCGTCACACGGACCCTGCGTGTCGGCGTCTGAACGACACCTGAACTGCGCCCGGCGATGAAGCCGGCCGCGGCTGTCCTGAGGCTTCAGCCCCAATGCCCACGAAGATCGTCGAGGCTCTCGCGAACCTGAGCGGACTCGGAGGATCGCTGGCGCGTTCGGCGGCGGCGCTGCTGGAGGCCGAGGTCGAACAACTGCGCTACGACCTGGCGCGGAACTGGGCTCGTTTCCTCAGCCTGCTCCTGCTTGCCGCCTTCGTCTTCGCGGTCGTGTTCTGGGCGCTTGGCGCTTTGCTGTTCGCGGCGGGTGCGGGCCTGGCCACTGTACTGCCGGTGTGGGCGGCGGCGCTCGCGGTGGCCGGCGGCCTTGTGGTGCTTGCGTTCATCCTGATGCGGGTCGTTCGGGCGCGTGCGCGCCGGCTCGAGTCGCCGGTGGGCACGGTCAGGCGGCGCGTGGGCGGCCACCTTGCGTTCTGGCGCGGCGTGCTGGAGGACGAGGGCGGCGACGATGCACCCGGAGGAACGTCGTGAGCCGGCAGTCGGAAGAGCGGGCCCGGGCGGCGGCGCTGGCGCGTCGCCGCGACGATGTCCGCGAGGCGATGGCCGACGTGAGGGGCGCCCTTGAGAAGGCGGGCGGCCCTCGCCTTTCAGCGTTTCCCGGAAAGGGCGGGGCCTGGGTTCTGCCGATCGCGGCCGGCGCGCTCGGCATCGCCATCGCGTGGTCGCTGCGGCGATTCCGGAACCGGTGAGCGCGCGGCGTCTGCTCCTCTTCGCCAGGGCGCCGGTCCCGGGCCGGGTGAAGACCCGGCTGGTGGCGCCGGGAGGGCTCACGGCGGTCCGCGCCGCTTCGCTTCAGCGCGCGCTCGTCGCTGACCTGGGACACCGCCTGAGCGCCGGTCCCTGGGAACTCGTCCTGATGTGGGCGTTGAAGCCGGATGCTCAGCCACCCGCGGAACTGGCGCCGGCCGATGTGCCGTGGCGTCGCCAGGAGGGGCGGGATCTGGGGGACCGCCTCTACAACGGGCTTCGCTGGGCGGCCGACGCCGCCGACCATGTGGCCGCGGTGGGCAGCGACCACCCCGACCTCGACTCCGCGCGGGTGGAGGAGGCGTTCGACGCGCTGGACGCCGGCCGCGAGGTCGTGCTCGGGCCGGCGGCGGACGGCGGCTACTACCTGATCGCGCTTCGGCGGGAAGCGCTTCACCCGCGCCTGTTCGAGGGTGTCGCCTGGAGTGCTCCGTCGGTACTCCGAACGACGCTCTCGCGTGTCGGCGAGCTCGGTCTGGCCGCGGCCCTCCTGCCTGAGGCGCACGATCTCGACACGGTGGCCGACCTCGCCCGCTTCCGCGAACGGCTCGAGCGTCGGGCCGAGTTGCGTTCGCTCTGTCCGCGCACCGCCGAGGTCCTCCTGTGAGGGTCCTCACGTCCGGGGAGATGCGCGAGGTCGAGGCCGAGGCGATCGAGAGCCTCGGCGTGCCGGCGATCGTCCTGATGGAGAACGCCGCGCGCGCGACCGCGGATGCGATCGTCGAGTGCTATCCGGGCGCCCGCCGGATCGCCATCGCCTGCGGCCGGGGCAACAATGGCGGCGACGGTCTCGCGTTGCTCCGCGATCTCACGACCCGGGGCTACGAGGCGACCGCCTTCGTCGCCGGGCCGCTCGACCGGCTGAGCGCTGACGCGACCAGGCAGTTCGTGTCGTGCCAGCAACTCGGGTTGTCGCCCCGGTCGGTTCCGGAACCGACCGCGGACGACGAGGTGAACGAGGACTACGACGTCTGGGTCGACGCCCTGCTCGGTACGGGACTGAACCGGCCCGTCGAGGGACCGGTGGCGAACTGGGTCGACTGGCTTGGAGAGCGCCGCGACGACGCGCCGCTGGTTTCGGTCGACGTACCGACCGGCCTCGACGCGTCCGCGGCAACGCCACCGGGTCCGCATGTGGCGGCCGATCTGACCGTGGCGCTGGGATTCCCCAAGGTTGCCAACGTTCTGGCGCCGGCCGCGGACGCGGGCGGGCGGCTGTGGATCGGCGATCTCGGCGTTCCGCTGCCCGAGCCGCCGCCGGGGCCGGACGCCCTCTACCAGTCGCGGCGGGAGGACCTCGTCGGTTGCGTGCGGACCCGGCAGCGCGACGCGCACAAGGGGAATTTCGGCCACGTCGTCGTCGCCGGCGGGTCGACCGGCTATAGCGGCGCCGTGGTTCTGGCCGCGCGCGCGGCGGTCAGGGGCGGCGCCGGCCTGGTGACGGCGGCGGTGCCCGAACATCTCGTTCAGGTGGTCGACGCCGGTTCGATCGAGTCGATGACCCTGGGGTTGCCGAAGCAGGGGAAGGGGTGGTCGCGTGACGCCGTCGAACCCCTTCTGCAGACGATCGTCGAGCGTGCCGCGCGCGGTGCGCTGGCTCTCGGCCCGGGCCTCGGGCTCTCCGACGATGCCCGCGTCCTGGCGCGACAGGTCGTCGCCCGGAGCGCGGCGCCGATCGTGCTCGACGCGGACGGCATCTCCGCCTTCGCCGGCGACGCGAAGGCCCTTCTCGCGCGCGACTCGGACCTGGTGATCACGCCTCATCCGGGAGAACTCGCCCGGCTCCTCGGCGTATCCGCCTCGGCGGTTGTCGAGAGCCGCTGGGAGCATGCGAGGCAGGCCGCCCGCGAGACCGGAGCGGTCGTCGTACTCAAGGGACGCCAGACCCTGATCTCGGACCCGGCGCTGGGCACCTGGGTCAACCCGACGGGGAATCCGGGCATGGCGTCGGGCGGCAGCGGCGACGTGCTGACGGGTGTGATCGCGGCGCTCCTGGCCCAGGGACTCGATCCGCCCGCCGCTGCCCGGCTGGGCGTTTACGCTCATGGGCTGTCCGGCGACCTGGCGGCGGAGCGCTGGGGAGAGATCTCGATGGCCGCCTGTGACCTCGTGGACGAACTGGGCGCCGCGTTCCAGTCACTCGAATGATCGTGCGCACGAAGAACGTTGCCGAGACCCGGCAACTCGGTCTTGAACTGGCGGCCCGGCTCCGGCCGGACGGAACCGCGCTTCTGTTCGGCGACCTCGGCTCCGGCAAGACAGTGCTGACGCAGGGCATCGCCAGGGGCCTCGGGCTGGACCCGGCCCTGGTCCAGTCGCCGACGTTCACGCTGATTCACGAGTACGACCGGGGCCCCGGGTCCGACCGGGGACCCGTGCGCCTCGTCCACGTCGATCTCTATCGCCTGGAACCGGAGGAGGTGGAGGCGATCGGCGTCGAGGAGTTCCTGGCCGGGGACGGGGTCAAGGTCGTGGAGTGGGCGGACCGTCTGCCGAACCCGCCGTCCGCCATCGAAGTACGGTTGCGAATGGGCGCCTCGCCGGAGGAACGGGAGGTCGAGATCAACTGTTAGGGTGCCGCCTCTGTCCGCTGAGGCCCCGGGAATCTGAACCTAGGAGAACGAAGTACCGATGGAAGTGGAACGCGTGGGACTGGTCGGCTGCGGTCTGATGGGCCGCGGCATCTCGGAGATCTGCGCGCGGGCCGGTATCCCGGTCACGGTGCGCGAGATCAACCAGGACGTGCTCGACAAGGGGCTCGGCGCGGTGCGCGCGTCACTGGCCAAGAGCCTCGAGCGGCGGCGCATCGATGTCGAGGAGCATGACCGGGCGCTGGCGAACCTGACCGGCACCGTCGAGCTGTCCGACCTCGCCGGTTCCGACCTGGTGGTCGAGGCGATCGTCGAGGACCTGGAGACGAAGCGGGAGCTGTTCGTGGCGCTGGACGGCATCGTCGGCGACGCCTGCATCTTCGCCAGTAACACGTCCTCGCTGACGCTGACCCAGCTCGCGGCCTCGACGGCGCGACCGGACCGGTTCGTCGGGCTCCACTTCTTCAATCCGGTGCCGGCGATGAGGCTGGTCGAGGTGGTGCGGACCCTGATGACCTCGGACGAGGCTTACGACGCCTGCTGGCGCCTCGCCGAGCGGGTCGGCAAGACGCCGGTCGCCTGCGGCGACAACTCCGGGTTCATCGTAAACCGGTTGCTGATCCCGTATCTGCTCGATGCCGTTCGCGCCTACGAGAGCGGCGTCGGCAGCATGGAGGACATCGATACCGCGATGAAGCTCGGCTGCGGCTACCCGATGGGGCCGTTCACGCTGAGCGACTTCATTGGCCTGGACACGATGTACTCCGTCGCCAACATCATGTTCGACGAGTACCGGGAGACGCGCTTCGCACCGCCGACGTTGCTGAAGCAACTGGTGCAGGCGGGACATCTGGGGCGCAAGACGGGCAAGGGCTTCTTTGACTACCGCTGAGCCGGCAGCGCAGGCCCGGGCGCAGGTGACGCTGCCCGAGGAATCGGTGCAGGCGATCTGCGGCGCCCACGACGAGAACCTGCGCCGCGTTGAGAAGGCTCTCGAGGTCACGCTCGGCGTACGTGGTTCCGCCGTACAGATCAAGGGCGCGGCAGCGGCGGTCGGGGCGGCCGAGCGGCTGCTGAACGATCTGGGCGCTCTGGCGGCCACGGGTCGCCGTCTCCGCGCAGACGACCTGGCCACGGCGCTGCGGGTGGTGGCCGAAGAGCCGGCGACTTCCCTGATCGACTTCTTCCGCACGGGCGCCCTGATTCAGGCTTCGCGCCGCCTCGTGGCGCCGCGCAGCCTGAACCAGAAGCGGTACCTCCGCGCTATGCTGGACCATGAACTGGTCGTTTCGACGGGGCCGGCCGGCACCGGAAAGACCTACCTGGCGGTGGCGGTCGCGGCATCGGCGCTGAAGGAGCAGAAGGTGCGGCGCATCGTGCTGGCGAGGCCCGCGGTCGAGGCGGGCGAGAAGCTCGGTTTCCTGCCCGGCGACCTGGCGGAGAAGGTGAACCCCTACCTGCGCCCGCTCTACGATGCCCTGTTCGACATCATCGGCTTCGACAAGGTGTCCCGGATGATGGAGCGGGAGGTCATCGAGGTGGCGCCGCTCGCTTTCATGCGCGGCCGCTCTCTCAACGACAGCTTCATCATTCTCGACGAGGCGCAGAACACGACGCCGGAACAGATGAAGATGTTCCTGACCCGCATCGGCTTCAACTCGAAGGCCGTGGTCAACGGCGACATCACCCAGATCGACCTGCCGCCCGGACAGCAGTCCGGTCTGAAGCACGCCCTGCAGGTGCTGCGGGGCGAAGAGGGCATCGCGTTCGTGCGTTTCGGGCAGTCCGATGTCGTCCGGCACGAACTCGTGCAGCGGATCGTCGGCGCGTACGACCGTTGGGAGACCCGTCACGGCACGCGGTCCCGGGAGGCTGGATCCCCGGAGAGGGGCAGCCGGTGACCGCGGCGGTCAAGGCGACGAAGCGCCGCCGGTCCGACCGCAGGCGGGAGGCTCGCAAGCGGCTCCGCCGCAGCATGTACCGGCGCCACGGCGACCGTTTGACGGTGGCCGGCCTGTGGCACTACGCGCTGGAACGCGACATCGTCTGGGTGGTGGTCATGATCCTGGCCGGCGTCTGGATCATGGCGCCGCCGGGGGTCTTCTTCCGGCCGGATCTGCGCGAGGGGGACATCGCCAACCGCGACTACCACGCGACCCGGGACGTTCTGCTTCTCGACGAGGAGACCTCGGAGGAACTGAAGGAGCGGGCCCGCGCCGACGTCCGCCCGCTCTACGACTTCGACGCCGTTCAGGCCGACGAAGTCGAAGCGCGGATCGCGAATCTGTTCGAGATCGAGCGGGGTTTCGACGAGGTCGCCGAACTTCTGCCCGAGGAGGAGGTGGCCGAGGAACGGCTGCGTCGGCTGAGGCTCGACAGCGGCCTGCGGGTCGATGAACGTCACGCGGACCTGCTGGCGGTCCGCGTAGGCGGCGAGGACGAGGGCGCGGAGCTCGAGGAACGACTGACCCGCCTGGTGGGCCTGCTGCTCCGGGCCGGGATCGTGGAGAACAAGGAGACCCTGCTCCAGAATCGCCTGGAGGGCGTCACGCTGCACAACATGCAGACGGGCGAGGAATCGGTCGAGTTCGACCTCTTCGGCTATCGGGGCTATCCGGTCGAGGTGGAGGCCTATCTGGAGGCGGAGGTCGGCCGCTGGGCGGGGTGGTCGCGGGCCGAGCGGGAAACGGTCGTCGACTTCCTGATGGTCAATCTGGCGCCCAACGTGTACCTGAACCTGAACGAGACCCAGGAACGGCGAAACGCCGCGGCGGAGAACGTCGGGCCCGTGTTCAACCAGATTCAGGCCGGTCAGGTCATCGTGCGCAAGGGCGACGAGGTCGACTCAGAATCGCTGCGTCTGCTGCGGGAGATGACGGGCAGCGAGAGCAGTCTGATCCTCCTGCGCTCGCCGCTGGCGTCGGCCCTGGTGCTCGGGCTTGCGGTAGCGTTCCTGTGGGTTGCGTTCCGGCGCAAGCGCCTGGTCGCGGTCGAGGGTCGCGACTTCGGCAGCGTCGTCCTGATTCTCATCCTGGGTCTCGCGGCGACGCGGGTCGGATTCCTGATTGCGGACGCTGTCGCCGCCTCGTTCCCGATCGAGGCGCTGAGTTCGGCGCGGAGCTACGTCTTCGCGATCCCCTTCGCGGCGGTGGCTCTGCTCGTGTCGGTGCTCTATGGTCGCGGCGCCGGCCTGCTGGCCGGCGTCGTGTTCTCCGTCCTGGTCGGCCGCCTGGGTTGGGTGGAGGCTGCGAGCGCGGAGCTGGGCCTGGCGGGTGGCACGATGCTCTACTGCCTGACCGGCAGCCTCGCCGCGGTGTTCGCGCTCGACCAGTTGAAGCGGCGGTCCGCGGTGACGAGAGCCGGCCTGCTGGTCGGACTCGTCAACGTCGCCTCGGTGACGATGCTGACGCTGCTCGGGGATGGCGTCACGGTGGCGGTCTGGGGCTTCGAGGTGCTGTGCGGGCTGCTGGGCGGCCTGATGGTGGCGGCGGCGGTCAGCTTCGCCGTTCCGGTGTTCGAGGCGGTCCTGTTCAGGACCACCGACATCAAGCTGCTGGAGCTTTCGGACACGAACCTGCCGTTGCTGCAACGTCTGGCCTTCGAGGCGCCGGGGACGTTCCAGCACTCCCTGATGGTCGCGCATCTGGCGAAGGCCTGCTGTGAGGCGGTGGGCGGGAATCCGACCCTCGCCTATGTCGGCGGTCTCTACCACGACATCGGCAAGGTGCTGCGGCCGCAGTACTTCGTCGAGAATCAGCGGGAGGGCGAAAACCCGCACGACAGCCTCTCTCCCTCCATGTCTTCCCTGATCATCATCGATCATGTGAAGGAAGGAGTCCGGCTGGCGCGTGAGAACCGGCTGCCGCAGCCGATCATCGACGCGATCGAGCAGCACCACGGCACGCGCAGGCTGAACTACTTCCTGGCCAGGGCGAAGGAACAGGCGGAAGCGGGCGACGAGGTCAACGAACGCCAGTACCGCTATCCGGGCCCGATGCCCCAGAGCAAGACGTTTGCCGCGCTGATGGTCGCCGACACCGTCGAGGCGGCGAGCCGCACCCTCGGAGACTTCTCCGAGAACTCGATCCGCGCGCTGGTCGAGCGCCTGCTGAACGACATCCTGGAGGACGATCAGTTCAGCCAGACCGACCTGACGCTGGCCGACCTGCGGCGGATGCGCTACACCCTGCAGAACGTCCTGAAGACGGTGCATCATCACCGGGTGGAGTACCCGGGGTTCGAGTTCGGGCGTGGCGGCCGTGGTTCCCTGCGGGTTCTGCCCGGCGGCGCCGGGAGCGGGCCGGCTGGCGACTGACGAGGCGGTGGCAACCATCGACCTGCAGGTCGCGGCCGCGGTGGAGGCCCGGTGCCGCGAGTGTCTCCCGGGGCTCCGGGCGGTGGCGCGCGAGGTGGTTGCCGAACTGGCGCCGGCGGCGGCGACGCTCACCCTGCGCCTGGTCGACGACGCCGAGATTCGCGAGTTGAACCGCAACTACCGGCAGATCGACTCGGCCACGGACGTGCTGTCCTTCCCGGGTGAGGAGACACCTGAGGGCCGGCACCTGGGCGATATCGTCATCTCGGTCGAGACGGCCGCGGTCCGTGGCGATGGGCTCCTCGAGCGGGAGCTCAAGGTTCTGGCGCTGCACGGCATCCTGCACTGTCTGGGCCACGACCACGAGACGGACGACGGCGAGATGGAGGCCCTGGAAGCCCGGCTGCGGGAGCGCTTCCTGGCGTCGTCCGGGGTTCAGGAATCGGGGAGGGCGGGCACCGTGGCCCTCGTGGGCCGGCCCAACGCCGGCAAGTCGACGTTGATGAACCGCATGCTGGGGGAGAAGTTGGCGATCGTCTCGGACAAGCCGCAGACCACCCGCCACCGCCTGACCGGCATCCTGAGCACGGAGCGTGGCCAGATCGTGTTCCACGACACGCCCGGCCTGCACCGCCCGTTGCACCGCCTGAACCGGCGCATGGTTCACGCCGCCGCGGCGGCGCTCAAGGAGGCCGACGTGGTGTGTCTGCTCCGGGACGCGGCGACGCCGTTCGGGCGGGGCGACGCCTACGCCCTCGACCTCGTCGCCGCGGCGGCGGCGGAGCGCCGCAGGCCGATGCTCTGCCTGTTGAACAAGATCGACCTGATCTCCAAGCCCCGGCTGCTGCCCGAGATCGAGCGCTACGCGGGCCGCGCCCTGTTCGAGGAGATCGTTCCGGTTTCGGCGCTCACCGGCGACGGCGTGGACGAGGTGCTCGAACTTCTCTGGCGGCACCTGCCACCCGGGGAGCCGCGGCACGACCCGGAACTGCTGACGGTTCACACCGAGCGCTTCCTCGTCGCGGAGCTGATTCGCGAGAAGGTGCTGGAGCAGACGCGCGACGAACTGCCGTTCACCACCGCGGTCGTCGTCGAAGTCTGGGAGGACGGCGACAGGCGGACCGATCTGCTGGCGCACATTCTGGTCAACCGGGAGAGCCACAAGGGGATCGTCGTCGGCCGGGGCGGAAAGCGGATCAAGGAGATAGGCACGGCGGCGCGACTGGATCTGGAGGAGTTCCTGGGGCGGCGGGTCTACCTGGAACTGCGAGTGCGGACAGAGCCGGGTTGGCGCGAGGACGCCGCGGTTCTGAGCCGCCTGGAGACCGGCTAGACGCTACAGAAACGTTGGATCCCTGGGTCCGCGGACGACAGGGTTGTCACATCGGTGGGGCGAGCGGGGGCGTCGGGGCGGTTCGTTCGTCGCGCGGAGCATCATTCTTCCCGGGACACCGCTTGGGCATGGACGTTGCTAGTAAGACCCGCAGCGTTCGGCCCGTGGCTTGCCTAGTTCATGGCCGCGCTGATAGACACGCGGCCTTGGCGATTCGTGTTTGAGCCTGCGGCCGGGCGGTGTCTCGGCCACAACAGATTTGGCGCGGCTCGGTCCGCAGCAAGGAACAGCAAAGGAGAACTTCATGTCAGGAGCAAGCCCCAAGTCGATTCTCGATCGGATCCGCGATGAGGGGGTCCAGATCGTCGATTTCCGGTTCACCGACTTTCCCGGCTTGTGGCAGCACTTCTCGGTGCCGGCGCGCGAGGTCGACGAGGGCACCTTCGAGGACGGGCTCGGGTTCGACGGTTCGAGCATCCGCGGCTGGCAGGTGATCAACGAGTCGGACATGCTGGTGGTCCCCGACGCGGACACCGCCTTCATCGACCCGTACTACGAGCACAAGACGCTCGTCATGACCTGCAACATCGTCGATCCGATCACGCGGGAGAGCTACGGCCGCGACCCGCGCGGCGTCGCCCGGGCGGCTGAGGCCTACGTGCAGTCGACAGGTCTGGCGGACACCGCCTACTTCGGTCCGGAGGCCGAGTTCTTCATCTTCGACGACGTGCGTTTCGACGGCGGGCCGAACTTCGGCTTCTACGAAGTCGACTCGATCGAGGGCCGCTGGAACAGCGGCGCGGACGAAGGTCCGAACCTCGGCTACAAGCCGCGGTACAAGGAGGGCTACTTCCCGGTGCCGCCGACCGACAAGCACCAGGACATGCGGAGCGAGATGATCCTGACCATGGAGGATCTCGGCCTCAATCCCGAGTGCCAGCACCACGAAGTCGGGACCGGCGGTCAGGCCGAGATCGATCTGCGGTTCGCGCCGCTGGTCGAGATGGCGGACGCGATGATGCTCTACAAGTACATCATCAAGAACACCGCCGCCCGGCATGGCAAGACCGTCACGTTCATGCCGAAGCCCCTGTTCGAGGACAACGGCAGCGGCATGCACACCCACCTCTCGCTGTGGAAGGACGGAGTGCCTCTGTTCGCGGGTGACGGCTACGCCGGCCTCTCGGACATGGCGATGCACGCCATCGGCGGCCTGTTGAAGCACGCGCCGGCGCTGCTCGCCTTCACCAACCCGACGACGAACAGCTACAAGCGGCTGGTGCCGGGCTTCGAGGCGCCGGTGAACCTGGTGTACTCGCAGCGCAACCGGAGCGCGGCGGTGCGGATCCCGATGTACTCGCCGTCGCCGAAGGCCAAGCGGGTCGAGTTCCGTTGCCCCGATCCGAGCTGCAACCCCTATCTCGCCTTCGCGGCGCTGCTGATGGCCGCGATCGACGGCATCCAGAACGAGATCGACCCGGGCAGCTCGCTCGACGTCGACATCTACGATCTGTCGCCCGAGGAGAGCCAGGGCGTTCCGACCACGCCGGCGACGCTGGAGGAGGCGCTCGACGCCCTCGAGGAGGACCACGAGTTCCTGACCGCGGGCGGCGTGTTCGACGAGGACGTGATCGAGAACCACATCGCGTACAAGCGTGAGAGCGAGTGCCAGGAGGTGGCGTTGAGGCCGCATCCGCACGAGTTCGCGCTGTACTACGACATCTAGATCCCGAAGCAGACTTCGGTTCCACTAGCCGGCCGCGCATTCCTGCGCGGCCGGCTTTCTTTCGTGCGGAGGCGGCCCTGGCCTCAGCTGCTGCTACCGTTGCCCCTTCATTCCGGAGCAGGAGGTCCCTTCCGTGCAAGCCTCAGTGATTCGCACCCTTGGCATCGTGCTGGGGTTGACGTTGACCGTGCCGGCGCTGGCCGACGACTGGCCGCAGTGGCGAGGCATCGACCGTTCCGGAGTCTGGAACGAGGACGGGATCCTCGAGCAGTTCCCGGAAGACGGTCTGAAGGCGGTCTGGCGGGTCCCCATCCGTGGCGGCTACTCGGGGCCGGTGGTGGCGGACGGCCGCGTGTTCGTGACCGACTGGCAGCGCGTCGAGGGAACACGCGCCATCATGGGCAGGGAACGGATCCTGGCGCTCGACGAGGAGACCGGCGAGGAGCTCTGGAGTCACGAGTGGGACGTGAACTACTCGGCGCTGCAGCAGAGCTACGCGATCGGTCCCCGTTCGACGCCGGCCGTCGATGGCGACACGCTCTACGTGATGGGCGCCGTCGGCCATCTGATCGCGCTTGAAGCCGAGACCGGCGACGTGATCTGGAGCTACGACTCCGTGGAGCAGGGCAACGCCAGCATCACGATCTGGGGCTTCACGAGCTCGCCGCTCGTCCACGGCGACCTGGTGATTCAGATCGTGGGCGCCGAGCCGGACGGCAAGGTGATGGCCTTCGACAAGCACACGGGCGAAGAGGTCTGGCGGTCGCTCTCCTCGAACTGGGAGATGGGCTACGGGCAGCCGATGATCTTCGAGCGCGGCGGCGTCGAGCAGCTCATCATCTGGGAGCCGCAGGCGGTCAACTCGCTCGATCCGGCAACCGGTGAGGTCTACTGGAGCGTGCCCTGGGAGGTGGCGTCGGGCATGACCGTGACCACCCCCGTGGTCGACGGCGACCGGCTGCTCTTCAGCCAGTTCTACCGCGGTTCGCTGCTGCTCGAGTTCGACTCCGAGAAGCCGGAGGTCCGGGAACTGTGGCGCGGCCAGAGCCGCAGCGAGATGCCGGAGGAGACGCAGGGACTCCACTCCCTGATCACCACGCCGATTCTCGAGGGCGACACGATCTACGGCGTCTGCAGCTACGGCCAGCTCCGGGGTCTCAACGCCGCCGACGGCTCACGCCTTTGGGAGAGCGACAGGATGACCCGTCAAGGCCGCTGGGGCGCGGCCTTCATGGTCAGGCACGGAGACCGCTGGTTCGTCAACAACGATCTCGGCGACCTGATCATCGCCCGTTTCTCGCGGGACGGTTACGAAGAGATCGATCGAGCCAGGCTGATCGAACCGACGACGCAGTCCGGTTTCGGTCCGCGCAGGCTCTTCGACGCGATGGTGAATTGGACGCACCCCGCCTATGCCAACCGCCACATCGTCGCAAGGAACGACGAGGAGATCATCCGTGTCTCCCTGGCCGCCGAGTAAGCCGGCCCGGATCCGCGGCCGGGTCGCGCTCGGGACCCTGCTGCTCGCTCTCGCGACCCTGCCGGCCGCCGGCGATGGCCCGAAGGGCGAGCTCATCTTCCCGCTCGAGCACTGGCACAACCATGGCTCATCCATCGTAGAGCTCCCGAACGGCGACCTGCTGACGGCCTGGTTCCACGGTTCGGGCGAGCGGAGGGCGGATGACGTGCGGATCCTGGGCGCCCGCCTGCGTGCCGGCGCGGAGGCGTGGAGCGAGCCGTTCCTGCTCGCGGACACGCCGGGCTTTCCCGATACGAACTGCACCCTGCTGCTTGAGCCCGTGAGCGCGGGCGGCCACCGTCTGTGGCTGTTCTGGCCCACGATCCAGGCGAATCTCTGGGAGAGCGCCCTGATGAAGGTCAAGGTCTCGACCGACTTCGACGGGCCGGGTCCGCCGGTGTGGCAGTGGCAGGACGTGCTTCACATGAAGCCCGGCGAGGGCTTCCACGACCTGGTGGCGGAGAAGACCGACGAGTACTTCCGGAGCCTGGGCTTCACAGACGCCACGGACCCCGCCGCCCCGGAGTCGGCCCGGCAGTGGGCCGCGCGCAACCTGGAGCAGGCCGCCGACAAGCTGACCCGGCGCATCGGCTGGTTCACCCGGGCGCATCCGGTCGTCCTGCCCCTGCCCGAAGGCGGCCAACGGCTCCTCCTCGGGCTTTACTCGGACGGTTTCAGCTTCGCTTCCGCCACGTACAGCGACGACGGCGGCCACACCTGGACGATGAGCGAGCCGATCATCGGCGGCGGCAGCATCCAGCCCACGTTCGCGCTCCGCGACGACGGCACCCTGGTCGCCTTCATGCGCGACAACGGCCCGCCGCCGAAGCGGGCCCACGTCGCCGAGTCGTCCGATCTGGGCGCCACGTGGACGATCGCCCGCGACCATCCCGACCTGGTCGAGACGGGCGCCGGGCTCGAGGTCCTGAAGCTCGAGAGCGGCCGCTGGATCGTCGTCCACAACGACATTCCCGACGGCCGCTACCAGCTCGCCGTCTCCGTCTCCGAGGACGAGGGCCGCACGTTCCCACGCCGGCGCTACATCGAGCGCGAGGAGCAGGGCGTCGGCCGCTACCACTACCCGTCCGTCATCCAGGCACGGGACGGCCGCATCCACGTGACCTACAGCTACCACGTTGCAGGCGCACTCGACGACGGCGGTCAGGGCAAGAGCATCAAGCACGTCAGCTTCGATGAGGCCTGGCTGCTCGCCGAAGATTGAGAGAGGAACCCGACATGCACCGACGAAAGATCTCCACCACCCCTCTCGCCTGCATACTCGCCATCGGCCTGTTCGCCGCGTGTGCGCCCCAGGGCACGGACAGCACGAGCGGCGCCGGCGAGACGTTCGCCGGCTTGCCGCGCGTCACGCCCGAGAGTGCCGGCATGTCGAGCGAGCGGCTCGACCGGATCCGGCCGGCGTTCGAGAGCTACGTGACGGACGGCAAGCTGTCTGGCGTGGTCACCGTGGTCAGCCGCGGGGGTCAGGTCGTTCACGTCGAAGCCAGCGGCCACCAGGACGTCGAGGCCGGCGAGCCGATGACCGAGGACACGATCTTTCGCATGTACTCGATGACCAAGCCGATCGCCTCGGCGGCGCTGATGATCCTCTGGGAGGAGGGACACTTCCTGCTGTCGACGCCGCTGGCCCAGGTGCTTCCCGAGTTCGCCGACACGCAGGTCTACGTTTCCGGCGACGGTGACGCCATGGAGACGGAGCCGCCGCGACGGCCGATCGTCATCCGCGACCTGATGACCCACACCTCCGGGCTCACCTATACCTTCATCCCCAGTCCGGTCGCCGCCAGCTACGCGGCCGCCGGACTCGAGGGCTCGGCGGATGCCGTTCCCCACGATGACTTGGCGCACTACGTCCAGGAGTTGGCCAAACAGCCGCTGCTGGCGCACCCCGGCACTGCCTGGAACTACAGCGTCGGCCTCGAGGTTGCGGGCCGGGTGGTGGAAGTCGTTTCCGGGCAGAGCTTCCGGGACTTCCTGAAGGAGCGCATCTTCGACCCGCTGGCCATGGCCGACACGGACTTCTTCGTTCCGGACGAGAAGCTCGATCGCCTCGCCGTGAACTACGCGCCGACGCCTGAGGGCGGCATCGTCGTCTTCGACGATCCCGAGGCCAGCGCTTACCGCAAACCGCCCAAGGTGGAGATGGGCGGCTCCGGCCTGGTCGCCACGGCCGGCGACTACCTGCGCTTCGCCCAGATGCTGGCGAACGGCGGCGAGCTCGACGGCGTGCGGATCCTCGGACCGGAGACGGTGGCCCTGATGATGGACAACCACCTGGGATCGGCCTACGGGCCGTCGCCCATGTCGAGCCTCAACCTCGACATGGGGATGAGCGAGGGCATGGGCTACGGCCTGGGCGGCTACTCGATCACGGACACGGGGCTCACCGGGCTGCCGGCTTCGCCCGGCACCTACGGCTGGGGCGGCGCGGCCTCGACCGACTTCTTCGTCGATCCCGAGGAG
This sequence comes from Thermoanaerobaculia bacterium, assembly GCA_965116955.1. Taxonomy (GTDB): domain Bacteria; phylum Acidobacteriota; class Thermoanaerobaculia; order Multivoradales; family Multivoraceae; genus Multivorans. The sequence goes on from OZ220742.1 coordinate 2,870,049, forward strand.
GACCTCGTCGCCATGGTGCTGACCCAGTTGCTGCCTACCGGCACCTATCCGCTGCGTCCGACGATGGAAGTGCTGACCTACCAGGCGATCGTGGAGTAGGCGCGAGGAGATGAAAACGCGCAAGCTCAGGGCCGCGGGCTTCGGCGTCGCGTCGCTGCTGATCGTGGCCGGAGCGGCTCTCGCCCAGGACCGCGGTTTCTACGCCGGCTACACCGCGGCGGCCGAGCAGTTCGACGCCACCTTCTCGAAGAGCGTCGACAACACGGATCCGGACACCCTCGTGCCCGAACCGCGCCGCGGGATGGTCTTCCACGACGAGGACTCCGCCGGCACGGTCGATGTCGCGGCCGGCTTCGTCGTCGGCTACCGCACGGCCCCTGGCGACGGCGATGCGTACCTCAGTACGGAACTCGACGTCATGTTCCACAGCGGCGAACCGGACGGCCGGCTCGCGGGCGTGGGCACGTCGGCCGAACGCAAGCAACTGGGCGAGAGCTGGCCGGACGCCTGGTCTCTCGACAAGAAACGCAGCTACGGCCTGACCCTGCGGCTCGGCTTCCAGCCGGAATCGCTCCAGTCCCGGGACATGAGCGTCTACCTGCTCGGCGGCGTGCGGCTCTTCAAGTCGCGCTTCAGCACGACCTTCGAGGGCTGTCTCAGCGCTGAGCCGTGTTCGCCATCGCAGTACGTTTCGGGAGCCGACGGCCGCGACGTGGATCCGGTCGCCACGACCTGGGGCCTCGGTCTGGAGAAGCGCTTCGGCAGCGGTGAGTACGCCCGCCGGATCGCGCTGCGCTTCGAGGCGACCTACAGCGAGTACGGGGACGAGTCCTGGGTGGCCGACTTCCCGGACGTCCGGGTCACCGTGCCGTCGACGGTGGAGGCGGAGGGGATCGGCCTGACGGTGAGCATGGTGCGGCTGTTCGGCGCCGCCGACTAGAGCGTCCGCCTCAGCCGTACATCACCGCCGCGGCCTCTTCCCGCAACGCCGTCGGGTTCCCCAGCATCTGCCGGTCGTAGCCGGCGCGCTTGTAGAAGATGTGCATGTCGCACTCGTGGGTGAAGCCGATGCCGCCGAAGACCTGCGTGGTCATCGTGACGGCCTGGTTGGCGACGTCGGTGGCGTGGGCCTTGAGCAGCGGGGCGAAGTGGTCGATCTCGTCCGACCCTTCGTCCCAGACATCGGCGGTGTGCCAGAGCAGGGACTGGACCGGCTCGACCTCGGCGAGGACCTCGGCGCAGATGTGCTTGACGGCCTGGAAGGAGCCGATGATGCGATCGAACTGCTTGCGCTCCTTGGCGTACTCGACCGAGATGTGCAGTCCCTTCTGGGCGGCGCCGAGCGCGTCGGCGGCGAGGGCGATCTGGGCCGCGTAGACGGCTCGCCGCGTGCTGTCGGCGTTGCCGCCGAGACTCTCGGCCGTTCCCAGGTCGACGCCGGAGAAGGTGACTTCGGCGACCCGGCGCGTGTCGTCGACGGTCTGGAGGGGTTCGACTTCGATGCCCGGCGTGGTCGCGTCGAGCAGGTGCAGACTGCCCCCGTCTTCGAGCAGGAAGGCGTCCGCCCAGGCGGCGTCGGGCAGGTAGAGCACGGAACCGTCGACCCGGCCGTTCTCGATCGGCGCGTCGAGAACCGGCGTGACCAGGGTCCTCCCTTCGGCGATCCCCTCGAGCAGGCCGTTCCGGCGTTCGCCGCCCTCGGCGCCGGCAATCAGCAGCGGCGCGAGGACATAGGACGAGTGGAAGTTCACCGGCGCCGCGGCACGACCGATCTCCTGGGCGGCGATCGCCGCCTCCTGCATCCCGAGCTCCGAACCGCCCAGGTCCATGTCGATCAGGAGCCCCGTGATCCCCTGGTCGCCGAGTTGGCCGTGGATCGCTTCGTCGCGGCCGGATTCCGAGTCCATCACGCGGCGGACGCGCTCGATACCCACGTCCTGGGCCAGAAAGCGGGCGATCGAGTCTCGGAGCAGCTCCTGCGGCTGCGTCAGTCCAAAGTCCATGTTCGAGGACTCCTTGTGGCCCCGGCCGTCAGGCCGCGGCCGGCTTCGGCTCGCGCGGCAGTCCGAGACCCCGCTCGCCGATGATGTTCTTCTGGATCTGGGCGGTGCCGCCGCCGATGATCAGGCCGAGGGCGTACATGTAGTTGCGCTGCCAGTTGCCGTAGTCGCGCACGTGCTTCGAGCCGCGCTTCAGCACGCCGCGCTCGGCCATCGCGTCGATCGCCAGGGCGCAGATGTCGTAGTTCAACTGACAGTTGTTCAGCTTGACGATCAGGCCGCCGGCGCCGGAGTCCCGCTTCTTCAGGCGGTCGGTGAGCAGGCGCAACTGGTGGTACTTCATGGCCTGCACCCGGCCCTCGAGCCTGAGCAGCCGGTCGCGGTAGACGGGCGAGTCGATCAGTCCGGTCTCGCGCAGGATCTCCACGCAGCCGGCGACGTAGTTCTCGGTCGCGTTCGAGCGGCCGAGCATGTTGCGCTCGAAGCGCAGCGTGTAGGTGCCGACCTCCCAGCCCTGGCCGGGGCGGCCGACGACGTTCGTGGCCGGCACGCGCACGTCGGTGAAGAAGACCTCGTTGAAGGTGGCGTCGCCAGTCATCGTCATCAGCGGCCGGACGTCGATGCCGGGCGTGTCCATCGACAGCACGATGTAGCTGATGCCTCCGTGCTTCCCGGCGTCGGCCTCGGTGCGGATCAGGGCGAACATCATGTCGGCTTCGCGGGCGCCGCTGGTCCAGATCTTCTGGCCGTTGATCACGTACTCGTCGCCGTCGAGCACCGCGGAGGTCCGCAGCGACGCCAGGTCCGAGCCGGATCCGGGTTCGCTGTACCCCTGGCACCAGATCAGTTCGCCGCGCATCGTGGGCCGGATCAGCTCCTGCTTCTGATCCTCGCGACCGAAGTGCAGCAGGGTCGGGACGAACATGCCGGTGCCCTGGCTTTCCATCCCAAGCGAGATCCCGGCGCTCTGGAACTCCTCCTCGATTACCAGGCTCGCGAGGGGGTCCGGCTCGTGGCCGGCGCCGCCGTAGCGCTTCGGGATCGTGCGGCCGGCGTAGCCGGCATCGAAGAGCCGCTTCTGCCACTCCAGGGTTCTGGCGCGGACTTGCGAGGCGTCGCCGCCGAAGCCGGGTCCGGCGGGGACCGCGACATCCTCGTTGGCGGCGAAGAAGGAGCGGACCTCCTCGCGGAGGGAGTCGTATTCGGAGCCGATCGATGTGTCCATGATGGGCGCGACTCTATCCTGCGCAGGGGCCCTCGTCAGCACGCTCGGGCGTTCGGAGTAAGCTGTCGGGTTCGACACTCCGTCGAAGGACAACCTCGGGAAGGGTGGCGACGACAACATGGCCGACGACACGGTGGAAGAAGGGCTAGTGGAGGGAGCCGAGGAGGCCGACGCAGCGAAGCACTCGAGCCGCGATGCCGTGCGTCTGGAGCAGTTGCGGCAGGCCGCGGCTGCGGCCGGCGCCGATGCCGTGGTGCTGACGCCGGGAGCTACGTTGAGATGGCTCCTGGGCCACCACTTCGATGGCCACGAGCGGCTTTTCCTGCTCGTCGTGCCGACCGCCGACGACCCGGTGGCCATCGTGCCCGCGCTGGAGGAGGCGAACTTTCGCGGGGTCGCGCCGGCGGTCGAGGCGGTGCATCTTTGGGACGACGCGGACGGTCCGGAGAAGGCCGCGGCCGCGGCCTTCAAGGATCTCGGGAAGGCGTCACGAGTGGCGGTGGAACCCCTCAGTCTGCGCTACATGGAGGCGCAGCATCTGTCCCGCGAGCTGCCCAAGGCGAAGCTCGAAAGCGCCGAGTCGATCGTGAGCGAACTGCGGCTCAAGAAGAGCGACGAGGAAGCGAAAGCGATCCAGCAGGCGTCCAAGATCGCCGAGGCGGCGCTCGAGTTCACGCTGCGGGACGTCAAGCCGGGACGCACCGAGCGCGAGATCGCGGCCAAGCTCTCGAGTGAGTTGCTGCGCCGTGGCGGCGGCGGCATCTCGTTCGGGCCGATCGTCCTCAGTGGCCCCAAGTCGGCGTTGCCGCACGGTGTCCCGGACGAACGCGAGATGCAGGAAGGCGAGTTTCTGCTGATCGACTTCGGAACGTCCTTCGACGGCTACCACTGCGACATCACCCGCACGTTCGTCGTCAGCGGCTCGCCGACCGACCGCATGCGGGAGGTCTACGAGGCCGTGCTGCAGGCGAACATCCGCGGAGTGGCGGCGTCACGTCCCGGCGTCACCTACGCCTACGTCCACAAGAACTGCCAGGCGAACCTGCGGGCCGCGCGCTTCAAGGAGTTCATGACCCATCGAACCGGGCACGGTCTGGGCCTTGAGATCCACGAGCCGCCGTCCGTGATGGCGGGCAACACCGACACTGTCGAGGAGGGGGCGGTATTCACCATCGAACCGGGCCTCTACCTCGAAGGCTGGGGTGGGGTGCGGATCGAGGACAACGTGCGCGTCACCGCGGAGGGCTGCGAGTTGCTCACGTCGTCGCCGAGGGAGCTGCGGATCCTCGGCGCCTGAGCCCTCAGAAGTGCCTCAGAAGTGAACGTGCAGGCCGATCTGGCCGCGGCGGCTGTCTCCCAGGCCACTGCGGATCGTGCCGTCGAAGTTGAAGAGCAGGGAGCCCTGGGAGGCGTCGAGGCGGTTGTCGGCGTTCGTCAGGTTGAAGATCTCGAACACCGGTTCCAGGGTGACGCCGCGGCCGAGAGTGAACGGCTTGGACAGGCGGATGTCCCAGGTCAGGAAGTCGTTGTCCCGCCGTAGCGTGTTCCGCTGCAGAACGCTGCCGTCGGCGCAGATGCGGTCGGACGGCTGGGCGGCTCTCCGGCCGGAGTTGGCGCAGGACTCGGAGACGGGTGATGCGGACAGGTAGCGGAACACGTTGCTGAGCTGGATGTTGCGGGGAAGGGCGAAGAGCAGGTAGCCCGCGACCTGGTGCCGGCGGTCACGGTCGGACCAGCCGTACTCGGGGCCGAGGTTCGCGGGGTCGGCGTAGCGGAAGGTGAAGGGATCGCGCTCGTTGTCGTCGTCGGAGCGATCCCGGCTGAGGGTGTAGTTCATCTCGAAGGTGAGCAGGCCGTCGAAGGCGTCCCGGCCGCGCAGGGTGGCGGTCAGGCCGTGGTAGCGCGAGCGCGCCGAGCTTTCCGTGTTGTTCAGGGCGTTGATGCCGCCGCCGCCGGGATGCGTGCCGACGCCGAAGGGGGAGCCGAAGGCAGGGTGGTTGCGGTCGACGAAGCGGAAGAGCTCGTCGGTCCGTGCATGCTGATACGCGAGCTCGGCGGTCAGGCCGCGGCCCAGCCGTCGCTCGAAGCCCGCGCCGAACGACCAGGTCTCGGGCAGTTCGAGATCCCGGTCGACGACGGTGATGTCGGGCAGGAAGGGCACCGTGTCCGAGCCGTCGATCTGCTGGTCGATGGGCGGAACCGGGCCGAGCGCCGGCGAAGCGGCGCTGCTCCTGAACAGGACCTGCTGGAAGGCGCCGTTCGTCGTGCGCGGACCGGCCAGGACGAGACTGGGAATGCGGGACACGTAGGAACCGGCGTTCAGCCGCAGCACGTTGGAGCCGTCGCCCGAGGCGTCCCAGACCAGGCCGAGACGGGGCTGGAAGTTGTCGAGATCGTCGGGGATCGTGCCGTCCGACGGGAACCGCGGATCGGCCAGGTAGGGCGCGAAGTACGTGCTCTCCGGTTCGATCAGCGGGGCCGGGTTCCAGGTTCCCTCCCAGCGCAGCCCGAGGTTCAGAACGACCCGGTCGCTCGCCTGCCAGGTGTCCTGGAGGAAGAGGCCGATTTCATCGACGTCGAATGCCTGCTTGCCCAGGTCTTCCGGCGGAATGCCGGGAACGGTCGCGGCCTGCAGGTAGAGCAGGACCGGTCCGGTGATCTCGGCGCCCGGCGGGCAGAGGCCGACGGCGCTGCTGGTGCCGTCGGAGCAGGTGACGTAGTGGTTCCCTCGCTCGACGAACTGGATGAAGCCGTCCACCGAGTCGAAGATGTAGCGGCTGTTGCCGAAACCCAGGAACTGCTGGGCGATCCCGGTCCGGTTGGCCTCGATCCCCGCCTTGACCAGGTGATCGCCGAGCAGCGTCGAGACGTTGTCGACGAGCTGCTTGCGGTCGTCCGCCGCGTCGGCGCCGATCGGAAGGAAGAAGGGCAGACCGATACGGAAACCGTCGGCGAAGTCCATCGCGATGTCGGGGAAGGGCCTGCCGCCGAGCACCTGGTACGGCGGCTGGGGTGGCGGCTCGACTCCCGGCTGCAGCGGTCCGCCGTAACGCCGCGGCCGGTGCTCGCGGGCCCATTGCAGGCGTAGTTCATTCGAGGTCCGGTTGCTGAGCAGGGACCGCAGGCTGAGGTTGACGGCGTGCGAGTAGTCCTGCTCGATGCCGTTGGCCGACAGGCCCCAGGAGTCGACGTCGAACGTTCCGTTCTCCTGCTCCGACCAGGTGTAGTTGTACTTGACCGACGCCTGGTGGCGCTCGCTCAGGTTGAAGTCCAGCTTGGCGATCAGGGCTCGGTTGTCGTCGGTGCGGTCGATGGGCCCGAACTCGTCGTCGAACAGGCCGGGCCAGCGCTCCTGCAGGAACCGATCGAGCCGTGCCAGGTTGGCGGGACCGGCGACGCCGCGCACGAGTTGCTTGGTCTCCGAAGCGTCTTGCTCGTCGTAGGCGCCGAAGAAGAAGACCCGCTCCCGCTGGATCGGCCCGCCGAGGGTGAAGCCGTACTGCATGCGCTCGAACTCCGGCTTCGCCGCCTCGCCGGAAGGGTGCTCCGACGAGATCCCGTCCCATTGCCGGAACGTGTGCATCGTGCCCTCGAGCTCGTTCGTGCCGGACTTCGTGATCACGTTGACGAAACCGCCGGCGGACCGGCCGAACTCGGCGGTCGCGCCCTGGTTGATGACGACCATCTCCTGGATCGCATCCTGGTTGAAGGTGAAGGCCGGGCGCTGCCCGCCGCGCTGCTCGCCGAAGAACGAGTTGTTGAAGTCGGCGCCGTCGACGATGAAGTTGTTGAAGATGCCGCGCTGGCCGCTGATGTTCAGCTCATCGCCGTCCGGCCCCTGGGAGAGCGATGCGCCCGGGGTCAGCAGGGTCAGGTCGAAGAAGTTCCGGCCGTTCGTGGGTAGCCCTTCGATCACCTCGTCGGCGAGCCGCTGGGAGGTCGTCACGTCTTCGGTCGCGGGCGTTCCGTAGGCATCCGTCGACACCGTGATCTCGTCGGCCACGACCTCCTTGAGCGCGATGTCGAGGTTCAGGCTCTCACCGACGCGAAGGGTCAGGCCGGCCAGTCGCTCCATCAGTCCTTCGTCATCCTTCGTCACGATCAGTTCATACGACCCGAGCGGCAGCAAGGTGCGCGCGAAGGTGCCAGTAGCCGTCGTTTCCACGGAGGTCGTGAAGCCCGTCTCCGCGTGCTGGATCAGCACCTGGGCGCCGCCGACGGCCGCTCCGCCGGGGCCGTGGACGGTGCCGCGGATGATCCCGGTCGTCGCCTCGGACTGGGCGGCTGCTGGCAAAGCGGCGGCCGCGAGCAGGATGGCTGCGAGCGTCGAACGAACGGACATGATCGAAGCCGGGTCGACCGCCGGCGGCGGGATGATAGCGGGCTCAGGCCGCCAGAACCTCCCGCAACCGCCGCGCGACCTCCGGCTGCTTCCCCGCCACGTTCTCCGTCTCCATCGGATCCGCCTCCAGGTCCCAAAGGATGTCCTCGTCGCCGAAGCCAGTCACCAGCTTGTAGCGGCCGTCGTAGGCGAGCCGCCAGTCGCCAAGGCCGGACAGCACGGCTTCGCGGTGACTGTCGGTTCGGCCCTCCAGGAGTGGCCGCAGGGACTGGCTGTCCATGTCGTCCGGCGTGGGGAGTCCGCCGTAGTCGAGGAAGGTGGCGGCCAGGTCGAGCACGGTGGTCGGCAGGTTGCACTCGTAGCCCTCGCGGATGCCGGGGCCGGCCGCCAGCAGGGGTACGCCCGCCGAAGCCTGGTAGGGGACCGACTTTCCCCAGCGCGCGTGATCGCCGAGCATCTCGCCGTGGTCGCTGGAGTAGACGATGATCGTGTTGTCGAGTTGGCCGGTTTCTTCCAGCATGTCGATGTAGCGGCCCAGCCAGGCGTCGATGTTCTCGATCATCGCGGCGTAGTTCTGGCGCAGGGCCACGTGCTCGGTCGGAGTCAGGGCGCCTTCGTAGGCGAACGGTTGGCCCAGACCATCCCGGCCGCGGACCCACGCCTCCATCTCGGCGGTGATATCGACCGGCGGATGCGGGCCGACGAAGTTGATGACCAGGTGCCAGGGGTGGTCCTTCGGGGCGGCCTCGATCAGGTCCAGGCCGTTCTGGGCGATCCAGTTGTCGCAGTAGGCCTCGGGACCGAGCGGCGAGGTGATCACGTCGCCCCACCAGGAGTCGGGGAAGCCTGAGCGGCGGCGGCGGAAGTCCGTGGCGCAGGCGCGACCCAGCGGCGGCTCGAGCGAGTCGAGGTAGGCGTAGTAGGGGTCCTTCGGCCCTTCCGGATCCTTGAGGTAGGACTCCATGCCGTCGCCCTTGCCGCAGTTGTTGATCTGGGCGGAAAAGCCCCAATCATAGGCGTTGTTCGTTCCGTCGATGCCCCAGTTGCCGCTGTTCTTCGACATGTCGAGCTTGCCGACCGCCATCGTGTGGTAGCCGGAATCGCGGAGTCGTCCGTAGAAGGTCGTCTGGTCGAGCGGATAGTCAAATCGGTTGCTGCTCACGCCGCAGCGGTCGTACTCGCGGCCGGAGGCCAGGCAGGCACGGGACGGGGCGCAGACCGGCGACGGCACCAGGGCGTTGGTGAAGTTGACGCCGTCGCGGGCCAGGCGGTCGATGTTCGGTGTCCGCAGTGCGGCGAGACCGCGGCTGCCTGGGCCGAGCCAGTCGGGGCGGTGCTGGTCGGGGAAGAAGAACAGCAGGTTCGGGCGGTCGTCGGCCTCGGCCTGCGGCTCGGGGCTGCCGCAGCCATGGAGACCGGCGAGAGCGCCGCCGGCGAGCAGGCGCGAGGACTGCTGGAGGAAGTCGCGACGGGTGCTGCGATTCATGGAACTACTCCTTCCGGTTTGGGGAGTACGGCGGTTTGAACGGACTTGATGATTCCTACAGCGTTGGCTAGTTTAGGCCACTCACCAAGCACGCGAACGGCCGTACAGCCTCGAAGTCCTGTTCGGTTGGTCGCGCGATCGACTGGAGGCTAAGGATGAAGCGAAGTTTGATCTCGGGCTGGTGCATCGCCCTCTTCGTTCTGGTTTGCGCCGGAGCGCTGCTCGCGGACGGCCCGCAGACGGGCACGATCGACGGCCGCGTCCTGGACGCTCAGGGTGCGCCGCTGCCCGGGGTTACCGTCACCCTGACCGGACCGCAGAACACGCGGACGGTCATCACGGACGCTGACGGCGTCTACCGCTTCGCGCTGCTGCTCGCCGGCCGCTACGTGGTGAACGCGGAGCTGGAAGGGCTCGGCACCGCCGAACTCGCGACCGACCTCGATCCGGGCCAGCGGCGCGGCGTCGACCTGACGCTCGTGTCGGCGACAGCGGAGGAGATCACGGTTACCGGCGAAGCACCACTGATCAGCAAGTACGAGACGGCGGCTGCGGCGACGATCCCATCTGAGATTACGGACAACGTCGCCTTCGGCACGCGCGCCTACAGCGCTGCCGTGCGGCAGTTGCCGTCCGTCGTCAACCGGAGTGACGCGGACTCCCGGCCGTCGGTGAACGGCGGCATCAGTACCGAGGTCGGCGTCTACGTCGAGGGCGTGGACACCTCGATGCACCGTCGCGGCGGCGAGATGCGTCTGCTCATCCCCAGCACCGCGCTGACCGAGACGAAGCTCGAGGCGACCGGATTCGGCGCCGAGTACGGCCGGGCGACGTCCGGCATCATCAACTCGACCGTCAAGACCGGGACGAACGAGTTCCACGGCGAGGCGCTCTACATCGGCCAGAACCCGAAGTGGCGAGCGCCGGACGTCCTCGAGCTCGAGCGACCGGACGACCAGATCAACAGCTACGAGACCAGCATCGGCGGTCCGCTCGCCCGCAACCGGGCGTGGTTCTTCGTCTCGTACGGCAGGATCTCGGACAACCGGATCGATCGGCTGTCGGACGGGAGCATCGTCAATCTCAGCCGTCAGGCGGATCCTCTGGTCGCCAAGGTGAACTTCCAGCCCGGGGACAACCAGCAGATCGCGATCACCACGATCGATGCTCCGTCGGACGCGATCGGCCTGTCCGGTAACCCGGGCGACCAGTACGCGATCATGAACTTCCCGCTGAACGGGCGGGTGCAGACACTGAATTGGAGCCTCGGTCTGGGCGCCTCGAACTTCCTCGAGTTCAAGGTCGCCAACCGCGAGGAGTTCGTGGGCCGTAACGCGGCGGAGCAGCACCCGATCGATCCGAACGCGTCACCGGACGACCCGCTGGGGAACAACTTCCGCTATCGGGATCTGGCGACGGGCCTGAGACACAACGGTCCGGCCGTGCGCCTGGCCGAGGGCTTCAACGACTTCCCGCGCGACCAGGCGAACGTGTCCCTGACGAGCTTCCGGGGCCGCCACGAATGGAAGTTCGGCCTCGACGCGCAGGCGATCGAGTTCGCCAACCTGACTTCGATCATCACCGAGTTCCGGGGGCGGAACTACGACGCGAACCTCCCCGGTGGCTACGCGACGCCCGTCAACAAGCGGGTGTTCGACCCGTCGAACGTGATCTCGGAGACCAGCGACTTCCTGGCCGTCTTCGCCCAGGATCGCTTCGAGGTCGGCGACAAGTGGGTCTGGACCCTGGGTATCCGCGGCGATCAGCAGACGATCGACAACGACATCGGCGAGCGGGTCAACGAGTACGCCGAGTGGGTACCGCGGGTCAGCGGTGTCTACGACGTGAAGGCCGACGGCAGCATCCTGCTCCGCGGCACGCTCGGCCGGTACTACCACGCGATCGGCATGGGCATCGTGCTCCAGGAGTTCTCCCGCCAGAACAACGGCGAGAACATCTACGATCAGTTCCGGTGGAACCGGGCGACCCAGCGCTACGACATCTTCCAGCGGCGGGTCGAGCCGACCTTCGACCAGGCGATTCAGGATGTCGACCCGTACTACAAGGACGAGATCTCCTTCGGCGCCGATTTCCAGGTGTCCGAGAAGTGGGTCGTCAAGTCGCGCCTGATCGCGAGCGATGCGGACAACATCTTCCACGCCACGCTCCAGTTCGACGATGCCGGCCAGGTGGTCCGTGATCTTCGGAACTGGTCCGACGCCCGCCGCGAGTACCGGGGACTGCAGATCGAGGCGAACCGGCTGTTTCGCGACAATTGGACCCTGCGCACGAACTACACCCTGAGTTCGACCAAGGGGAACATCAACTCTCTCAACGACAACTTCAACCTCAATGAGGGTTTGGGAGGCATCGAGGTGAGCACCGGGCTGACCAACGCGACCTCGAGTCCCTACTGGTTCGGGCGGCTGCTCGAGGATCGGGAGCACCTGGCGAACGTGATCGGGATGAAGCGCTTCGTCTTCGGCAGGCACGACCTGGTCCTGGGGGGCTTCCTCCACTACGCATCCGGGGCGCCGTGGGCCAGCCACGTCTCGACCCAGGTGCGACATCCGGTATCGGGTCAGACGATCACGACGTCGACCTTCCGTGAGCCGGCGGGCAGCCACCGGCTCCCGGAGACCTGGACCGTTGATCTGTCCCTGATGTACTCGATCGCGATGGCGGGCAACGTGCGGGCGAAGATCGGCTTCGATCTCGCCAACGCGACCGACAATCAGGAGCCGATCTCCATCAACACGCAGACCGGACGGCCGAGGGCACGGGTCTCCTCGTATCAGCGGCCGCGTGAGTTCCGGCTGAAGGTGGGCTTCAGTTTCTGATCCCACGCGCAACGCAAGGTTCGGGCCGGGCGCCGCTCCTCGTGAGCGGCGCCTTGGCTCTTGTTCTTTCCGGCTGCGAGGCGTCCGGCCCGGGTGCCGTCTACGACGGGAATCTCGGCACCGCGATTGAGCAGCTCAAGGCAGACGTAGCGGCCCGGCCGACGGACGAATCGACCGTGGTCGTGCGGGCGGCGGTCGTGGCCGACTGGGCCGACGCCCTTTCCCTGGCTGGCCACGAGATGGGCCTGGAGGGGCCGCGGGTCCGGATCCAGTCGACCCTGCCGCCGACGGGTAACGCGGCGGTCACCTCGGGCGCCATCATCGACCGCCTGGTGCGGGAGTTCACCCTGCGCGAAGAGGCCGGCGCTCTGGGAACGCTCGAGGCCGAGTCGCTCGGTCCGTTCGAAGCGCAGGAGTACGCGACCGTCAGCCAGACCTGGACCGCCGGCACGCGCGCGGTCGAGACCGGCGGAGGCTTCTGGGTGGCGCGTCACTTCAACGCGAACTACGGCGGCTTCCAGACCGACGACCCGGGCGCCGCGGGCTACGTCACGATCGGGACGGATGCGGCGCACGCGCGGTTCGAGACGGACGTCTACATGGCCTCCGGTCCCCACGGCGGCTTCCGGGCGCCGGAGCCGGCGCTCATGTTCCGCGTCGCCGAGGGCCGGGTCGAGCCCGGCGAGAGCGTCACGATCACCTACGGCGACACCTCCGGCGGCGGCCCGGGGATCCTGATGGCGCAGACTTCGAGCGCGCGGCTGCCGTTCCCCCTGTACATCGATCTCGACGGCTCCGGCGAGTGGCGGCCCCTGCCGATTCTGCCGTTCGAGGTCGTCGGCACGACCGTCGCGGGCGTGCACGGATTCGCGCCGAGCGTGGTCCGTCCGGGCGAGACCTTCGAACTCTCGGTGCGGGCGGAGGACCGCTTCTACAACCGGGCGACCGGCGAGATCCCCGGCTTCGATGTGCTCCTCAACGGGGAGTTGCGCGCCTCGACCGAACCGGGAACCGAGGCGATCACGGTCCTCGAACTGGCCCTCGACGAGCCCGGCGTCTACTGGACGGCGATCCGGTCGCGAGGCGCGGGGCCGTCGATCACCGGCGACGCGAACCCGATCCTGGTGGTGGAGGACCCGGAGTACGGCATCTACTGGGGCGACACGCACGGCCACTCGGGCTACGCCGAGGGCATCGGTACCCTCGACTTCTTCCTGCGGTTCGCGCGCGACGACGCCCGGCTCGACTTCGTGACGCACTCCGAACACGACATCTGGCTTGACGCCGGCGAGTGGGAACTGATGCGGGAGAAGAGCGCCGAGTACGACGAGCCGGGACGGTTCATTCCCTACCTCGGCTGGGAATGGACGCGCCACACCCGCCAGGGCGGCGGCCACCACAACGTGCTCTACCGCACGGTCGGCGACCAGGACGTGATCTCGGTGCTCGAGTTCCCGACCCTTTCCGAGCTCTACCGCGAGCTCGACAGTCGCTACGACCGGCGCGATGTCGTCGTCATCCCGCACGCCCACAACCCGGGCGACTTCCGCCAGTCGCATCCTGGCCTCGAGCCGCTGGTCGAGATGATGTCGATGCACGGGACCTTCGAGTGGTTCATGCAGGAGTACCTGTCGCGGGGGCACCAGGTCGGCGTCGTCGCCGCCTCGGACGACCACCTCTCGCACCCCGGGTACTCGGCCCCGAACCGGACCTCGCTGGCGCAGCGCGGCGGCTTGGGTGCGGTGCTGGCGCCGGAGAGGTCGCGTGATGCGATCTTCGACGGGATGAAGGCGCGGCGCACCTACGCGACCACCGGGGATCGGATCATCCTCGACTTCGAAGTGAACGGGACCGGCATGGGCTCGCGGGCGCCGTTCTCGGAGACCCGGGAGATCGCCGGACGGGTGATCGGCACCGCGCCGATCGGCTCCATCGCGCTGATCAAGAACGAACAGGAGCTATGGAGCGAGGACTACTCGCTCGACACCGATGGCGGAGCGCCGACCGACCTGCTGCTCACGTTCTACTCCGAAGAAACACCGGTTCACCTGGGCGACGCTCCGCGTGGCTGGCGGCACTGGCGGGGCCGGCTGACCGTGGCCGGCGCCACGCTCCGCTCGATCGAGGGGACGGACTTCGCGAACCCGACGACCCAGAACGTCGAGCAGGACGGCAACGGCGCCGTGTTCCGTACGAACACCCGCGGCGAGATGAGTTCACTGAGGCTCTCGGTCGCCGACGTGCAGCCGGGAGCGGCGATCGTCGTGGAACTGGAGGAAGCGGCCGAAACGGGATCGGCGCCTCCGTTCTACCGGCCGCGAGCCGTGATCCCCGGCGCCAGGGTGCGGCTGCCGCTCTCGGAGATGCAGGGCGGCCGGCTGGAGAAGCTGCTGCCGATCGAGAACTACCACCGCGACTCGGTCACCCTGCGGCGCGTCCGTCCGGACGGTCCGCGGGACATCGAGTTCCGCTACACGGACACCGAGACGCCGCGTCAGGGCGACTACTACTTCGTCCGCGTGCGCCAGTTGAACGACGCGATGGCCTGGTCGAGCCCGGTCTGGGTCGGAGGGCATCCGTCCCAGTAGCTCCGGCGTCTCGGTGCAGTGCGCCCTGGCTGCTACGCGGGCTCCGCGATGAACAGCGGGATCGTGCGGGACGTCTTGTTCCTGTAGTCCTCGTATGGCGGGCGTCGGACGCACCCGCCTGGGACGGTCCGGGGGAGGGGGTCCCAGCGAACGCTCGCCTTCTCTGGGTGGGGTGGAGGGTGGGGCTCGCTGCGTTCCGTTCGCTCCGGTCGGCTTCGGCTGATGATGGGACATGGGCAGTCGCTTACTCCAAGCTCGCTGGGACCCCCTCCCCCGGACCGCCCCAGGCTGGCGGTTGTTGCCGGGTAGCAGAGTAGATTGCGGTGATGAGTGGCCGGGGGATGGCGGTGACGATGGGGGATGCTTCGGGCGTTGGTCCGGAGATTGCGGTGCGGCGGTTTGCGGAGGGGCTGCTGGGCCGTGACAGCGTCATCTATGGCGACGTGGCGGTGCTGACGAGCGCGGCGTCGGTGCTGGGGTTGGATGTGCGGATCCGTTTGGTTAGAGAACCGGACGAGGCGATGGAGGGCGCACTGAATGTGCGCGATCTCGGGCTGTTGAGTCGTGAGCAGGTGACACCGGGTGTCTTGAGTCGAGAGGCCGGGGCGGCGGCTTTGGCCTATGTCGACTGCGCGACGCGGGACGCCCTGGCGGGAAAGGTCGCGGGAGTCGTCACGCTGCCGATGAACAAGGAGGCGACACGGATGTCGCGGCCGGACTTCCAGGGGCACACCGAGTTCATTGCCGGGCTTTGCGGCGCCCGTGACTTCGCGATGATGTTGACCGTGCCGGAGTTGGCGGTGACCCACGTCAGCGCTCATGTCAGCCTGCGCGAGGCGATCGAGCGGGTGGAGCCGGTTCGCATCCGGAAGGTGATCGACCTGACGCACGGGGCCCTGTCGCGGTTCATCGAGCGGCCGAGGATCGCCGTCTGCGGGTTGAACCCGCATGCCGGGGAGCATGGCCTGTTCGGCGTCGAGGACGAGGAGATCATCCGGCCGACGATCGAGCGGGCGGCGGCCGACGGGCTCGACGTGTCCGGCCCGCATCCGGCGGACACGATTTTCCGTCAGGCGATCCAGCTCGACCGTTACGACGCCATCGTCTGCATGTACCACGACCAGGGCCATGCGCCGATGAAGCTCTACGGCTTCGAGCGCGGCGTCAACGTGACGATCGGCCTGCCGATCGTGCGCACTTCGGTCGACCACGGCACCGCCTTCGATATCGCCTGGCAGGGCAAGGCGTTCACGGACTCGCTGGGCCACGCCCTCGACTACGCCTGGAAACTGGCGGGACGCGTCGACTGACGGATTGGAACCGCTACATGGCTCGGACGGCGAGAAGCTCCTCGAGGCCGCGCAGGTCGGCGGCGTTTCTCGTGTAGAGGGGCAGGTCGTTGGCCAGCGCGACGGCGGCGATCAGGAGGTCGGCGAGGCGCCGGCGGCCGACAGGGCCGCGGGCCAGGAGTGCGGAGTAGATGCGGCCGTAGGCGCGAGCTGCCGCGTTGTTGAACGGCAGCGGGTCCCACGTGGTGGCGGCCCACTGCAGCCGGTCCTGCCGGCGGGCCCGTTCCTCGGCATCCGGGCCGGCGGCCAGAGGGCCGACCGTGAGTTCGGCCATCGTTATGGCCGAAACCGCGGATAGTTCCGGCAGTGCCGACGCATCGATCAGGTCGTAGTCGATGATGACGGACGTATCCAGCAGACCGTGGCTGTCGGCGCCGAGTGTCTGGCTGGCCTGCAGTCCGGCTTCGTGCGCCGCTTCCTGAAGCGGCTGTACGGCGGAGCTCATGTCCGGCGGTTTCCGCGTTCCGGGCTTCTAGTCATCGATCCAGGGATCGACGAACTTGTCGATGTCGGCCCGGAAGCGGCTCGCATCGATCCTGGGAGCGGTTCGTGCCCCCTGCTTGAGCACGCCGCGGGAAACGTAGCGGCGGGCGGCCAGCGGCCGCAGTTCGGCTACCGGAGTCCCGTTTCGGGTAATCGTCATGGCCTGGCCCTCCTGAACGGCTCGGAGCACTTTCGCCGAGTCGTTTCGTAGCTGCCTCTGTGTGATCGTTCGCACCCGGCGGATCGTAGCAACTGTAGCGTTCTGTAGCAATACGGTCTCCTTTCTGTACAGTTCAACTACTGACATAGACGGACAAACAGCGGAGATCTCGGATGAGCGAACGAACTCGTGTCCCGGTTGCGGCGGTGCTCCTCGTGGTGGCGCTGGCGATCGCCTGCTCTACGGACGGGAACGGCCCCGCGCAGGAAGCGTCCACGGACGCTCCACCGCCGAACATCGTCGTCATCCTGGCCGACGACCTGGGCTACGCCGACGTCTCGATCTACGGCGACCGGCTCCAGACGCCGAACATCGACCGGATCGGCCGCGAAGGGGCGGTGTTCACCCAAGGCTACGTGACGACGCCGGTCTGTTCGCCGTCGCGGGCGGCGCTGCTCACCGGCCGCTACCAGCAGCGGTACGGTTTCGAGTACAACGCGCGCCAGGCGCCGGAAGTGCCGGATGTCGGGCTCATCGCCGGCGAGTTGACGATCGCCGACCACCTGAAGGCGGCCGGATACGCGACCGGCATCGTCGGCAAGTGGCACCTGGGCTTCAAGGACGAGCACTACCCGACGAACCGGGGTTTCGACGAGTTCTACGGGCATCTCTCGGGCGCCACGCGGTTCATCAACCGCAGGACACAGGGCGCCGTATCGATGTCCGCCGACGACGAGTTCAGGAGCCGCCCGCCCGAAGATCCGCGCACCGATCTCGTCGTGCGGGGGACGGAGCCACCCGCGCCGCCAACGCGCCGGGCCGGCAACCTGATCGTGCGGGGGCCGGAGAAGACCGTGGTCGACGAACCGGCCTACATCACGGATGTTTTCGGCGACGAGTCGGTCGACTTCATCCGCCGGCACGCCGATGAGCCGTTCTTCCTGTACTCGGCGTTCAACGCACCGCACTCGCCGTTCCAGGTCACGGAGGAGTACTACGACCGCTTCCCCGACGTGGAGCACGAGCTGCAGCGGATCTACTTCGGGATGATCGCCGCCCTCGACGACGCGGTCGGCCGCATCCTGGACGCGCTGGACGAAGCCGGGATCGCCGACAACACGCTGGTCGTCTTCCTGTCGGACAACGGCTGCGCCGGCTACTTCCCGGGGCTGTGCTCCTGCGAGCCGCTCTCGGGCGGCAAGTTGACCTACTACGAGGGCGGCGTCCGCGTGCCCTACCTGCTGCGCTGGCCGGCGGCGGTCGCGGCCGGGACCACGATCGACGCGCCGGTCTCGACGCTCGACATCCTGCCGACCGCCCTGGCTGCCGCTGGAGCCGCGGGACCCGCCGATCTCGAACTGGACGGCCACGACCTGATGCCGCTGCTCGACGGGTCGGCCGAGGCGACCGGCGACGGCCGCTTCGTGTGGCGGAACTACCCGACAGTCGCCGTCCGCAGCGGCGACATGAAGCTGATCAAGCCGAACCAGGATGCGCCGGGAGGCTTTCTCTACGACCTGTCCACCGATCTTCGGGAACAGACGGACCTCGCTGCCGAGCGGCCGGAGGACGTCGCCAACCTCGAAGCGGTCATCGAGGACTGGCGTTCCATCACCGTGGAACCGGCCTGGACCCGCCGCGGGCCGGTGGCCTACTCGATCTGCAACATAGAACCCATCGGGTTTGAGAACTGAACGGCCGGAGGGCGTTCGAATCCAGTTCATCGATGCGGCCGACTAAGCGTTGACCGGGGAGGGGAGACGAGAGAATGACGATGTCCAGCGACATGGCGTTCGGTCAATGGGGCAGAGCCGTCAGGGTGTCCGTAGCGCTCGTGACGGTGCTCGCGTTCGGTGTATGCGAGCGCGCCGCAGGCCAGGAGGACACCGGGACGGAAGGCGAGTCAACGGAGTCCTCAGTGGACATCGGTCCGGACTGGGCGATCGTTGAGGACTATCTCGCGCGCCAGAACGCCTGGACGGCTCAGATCCGGAAGCAGGTGCTCGCCGGAGCTCCGGACGACCTCCCGTCGCCGGGTACCCGGGAAGGGAACAGTCCGCAGCCGCGGATCGTAGTGGTGTCCGCGCCGGAAGAGGGTTCGCTGTCCAGGGACGAGATGGAGAAGCGGCTGCGGGAGGCGATCGAGAGGCGGAACGATGACGGCAGCTCGGACATCGAGCCCCCGGATGAGGGTTCGCGCGCCTTGCTGGACGAACTGCTGCGAGCCGCCGCCGGCGCACAGGGTGGCGCGAAGGTCGTGAGCTTTTCGGCCGGAGACGGGGAGTCGCCTCCTGCCGGCGGCAACACGGCGCCCGACCGGCCGAACGTTCAAGAGCAGCCATCGCACGGCGGTCGTGGGCTCGGCGGAGCGCAACCGCCGGAAGTCGGGCGTGCCGCCAGCGCGGCGGTTGCGATTCTGGAGCAGGGCGGGGCTCACGAGAAGACAGTCGAGGCGGCGGAGTTTCTCGTCAACCACGCTGCGATGGCGCCGGGAGGCGCGGAGCACGCCTCCCGGGGCGCCAGCGCCCTGCTCGAGTTCGCGCCCGACTACCAGGGGTGGCGCTTCATGCTTCCGCGATTGCATACCCTGGCCCGGTTCGGACCGGACAGGCGGGCCGCGGCGGCGGGTGTCTTCAGGGTGTTGGCCGCGGAG
Organism: Thermoanaerobaculia bacterium; assembly: GCA_965116955.1. Lineage (GTDB taxonomy): Bacteria > Acidobacteriota > Thermoanaerobaculia > Multivoradales > Multivoraceae > Multivorans. The sequence continues at coordinate 2,889,175 of OZ220742.1, forward strand.
GCCGAGGATCCCGTGCTGCGCGCCTCGGGGCGGTACTACGTCGCGGCCGGACGAATGCAGTTCGCGAACGCGCCTGGAGTCTCCGAGGAGGACCGCGCTGCGCGGCGTCAGCGCGCCCTCGAAACGGCGACCGGCCTGAGCGCGGGTGTCGAGGAGGAGACCTTCCCGGGGGACACGCGGACCTTCGCGGAGGCCGAGGCCGACCTGATCCGCAGCATCCGCCACGGGACCGTGGGCGGCAAGCTGCCGGACCTCGTGGGCAGTCGGCTGGACGGCGTGGAAGAACGGCTTTCGGACTACATGGGCCGTGTCGTGCTCTTGGACTTCTGGGCGACTTGGTGCGTGCCGTGCGTGGCCGCGCTGCCCCGGAAACGGCAACTCGTTGCCGACCTCCCGGCGGACCGATTCGCTCTCCTGTCGATCAGTGTCGATGCGGAGCTCGAAACCGTAACCGGATTCATGGAGAACGAGCCGATGCCGTGGGCGAACTGGCATATCGGAATGACGAGCGAGATCACGCGGGCTCTGAACGTCGTTTCCTACCCCACTTACATTCTCGTGGACGAGAGCGGCGAGATTCTCGACAGGACGAACCACCTCCCCGACGACTTCGTAGCGCTTATCGAGGAAGCGGTCGGGCGCAGCGCGGAATAGCCCGGGCGACGTCCGGGTACGATCGGGCTATCGTGAAGTCCTTCATGCGTAGCGCCCGTTCCCTGCCAGTCATCTCCCTATCCCTGATCGCGGTCCTCGCCGCTCCGGGGACCGGTTCAGCCCAGAGCCTCGCCGACGCCATCGCTGAGGACTACCGGACCGAACTGAAGTCGCTCTTCGAGCACTTCCACCGCAACCCCGAGCTTTCCTTCCTGGAGCACAAGACCGCGGCCCGCCTCGCCGACGAACTGCGCAAGTCTGGCGTCGAGGTCACGGAAGGCATCGGCCGTACCGGGATCGTCGGCATGATGGAGAACGGCCACGGACCCCTGGTCCTCGTGCGGGCCGACATGGACGGCCTGCCGGTGGCGGAGGAATCAGAGCTGCCGTACGCCTCGACGGTCACCCAGGTCGACCTCTCGGGCGAAGAAGTTCCGGTCATGCACGCCTGCGGCCACGACATGCACATCACGACGATGGTCGGGGTGGCGCGGCGGCTCGCCGCGATGCGCGACCGGTGGTCGGGCACGGTCATGTTCGTCGGCCAGCCGGCCGAGGAGCGGATCATGGGCGCCCGCGAGATGCTCGAGGACGGTTTGTACGAACGCTTCGGCGTGCCGGACTACGCGCTGGCGCTCCACGTTTCGGCGGGCAAACCGGCGGGGAAGATCGAGGTGCCGCCGGGTCTGCTCGCTTCGTCCTCGGACAGCGTCGACATCACGGTCTTCGGAGTCGGCGCGCACGGTGCGTCGCCGCACCGGGGCAAGGATCCGATCTACATCGCTGCGCAGCTCGTCGTTGCGCTCCAGGGCATCGTCAGCCGCGAACTCAACCCGCTCGACCCCGGCGTCGTGACGGTCGGTGCCATCCACGGCGGCTTCAAGCACAACGTGATCCCGGACCGGGTGGAACTGCAGCTCACGGTGCGGGCGAACGACGAGGAAACACGGGAGCAGTTGCTGTCCGCGATCGAGCGGATCGCGGAGGGGGTCGGCAGGGCGGCCGGCCTTCCGGCTTCGCTGCTGCCGAAGGTGGTGCGCACGAAGGAATCGACGCCGGTCACGGTGAACGACACGGAGCTTGCGGCCCGTGTGCGGGCCGCGATCGCTGCCGGCATGGGCGATGACGTGTTCTACAGCGAGCCGCCGTCGGGCATGGGCGCCGAGGACTTCGCCTACTTCGTCCGCACGGAGCACAAGGTGCCCGGCACCTACTTCAACATCGGCGGCACGGACCCCGCCGACCTGGAAGCGGAGGCAGCGGGCGGGCCGCCGGTTCCGGGGCACCACTCGCCCTTCTTCCGGATCGAACCGGAGCCTTCGATCCGCGCGGGGGTCGAGGCGATGACGCTGGCGGTGCTCGACCTGCTGCGGCCGTAGCCGTGCCCCGGCCGGAAGGTCCGTTCGAACCGATCCCCGAGCCGGCGCTTCAGGAGGTGCTGGCCGAACTCGAACGCCTCTACCCGGACGCCGACTGCGAACTCCGGCACGAGAACGCGCTTCAGCTCTTGATCGCGACGATTCTCTCGGCCCAGTCGACCGATGTGAGGGTCAACCTCGTGACGGAAACGCTGTTCGAGCGCTACCGGACCGCCGAGGACTTCGCGGCCGCCGATCCGGCCGTCTTCGAGCAGGAGATTCGCAGCACCGGCTTCTTCCGCAACAAGACGAAGAGCGTGCTGGGCGCTGCCCGGAAGATCGTCGCCGAGTTCGGCGGCGAGGTGCCGGACACGATGGAGGAACTCGTGACTCTTCCGGGCGTGGCGCGCAAGACGGCGAACGTGGTGCTCGGCACCTGGTTCCGGAAGCCGGTCGGCGTCGTCGTCGATACTCACATCGGCCGGCTGGCCCGCCGGCTGGGCATCAGCCCCGAGAAGGACGCGGTCAAGATCGAGCGGGATCTGATGAACCGGCTCCCCCAGGACCGGTGGATCTTCATGGGCCACGCGATCATCTGGCACGGCCGTCGCGTCTGCGCCGCGCGACGGCCCGACTGCGCGAACTGCACGCTGACGGAGTGGTGTCCGCGTAACGGCTTGGCGCCGCGCTGACGGTGCTAGGCTGCCGCGCTCGATGAGGAAACCAGCGGCTATTCGAGGTCTGGGCCTCGTGCTGGCGTTGCTGCCGGCTGCCGCGCCGCTCGTTGCCGGTCCTCCGCCGGAGCCGCCTCCCTTCTACGCCATCGAGGGCGTACGGGTCGAGGTCGGCGACGGTACCGTTCTCGAGCGCGCGACCGTCGTCATCGAGAACGGCACGATCACGGCCGTCGGCGAGGACGCGGCGATCCCGGCCCACGCCTGGGTCATCGACGGCGAGGGCCTCACGGTCTACCCGGGCCTGATCGACGCGATGGGCAGTCTTCCGCAGCCCCGGCGGCCTCCCGGCGGCCCGGGCGCGGGGACGCCCGGCGGCCAGCGGCGGCGCCCGGATGCCGACCGGGCCCTGCCTCGCGGACCTGAGGATCGTCCGCTGACGACCCCCTGGAAGCGGGCGGCCGACGATCTGATGCTGGACGCGGAGGCGGTCGAGGCCTGGCGCAAGGCCGGTGTCACCTCGATCGCGGCGAGGCCGGGCGACGGGCTGTTCCCGGGCCGGCTGTCGCTCGTTCGGCTGGGTGCTCCCGGCCGCGATCCGGAACATCAGGTGGTCGCACCCGAACTGGCGCAGGTGGCTTCCCTCAGCAGCGGCGGCGGCTTCGGCTCCTACCCCGGCGCCTTGATGGGCAGGGTCGCCTACTTCCGGCAACTGCTCATGGACGCGGCTCACTACGCCGCCGCGACTGCCGCCTACGAGGACGATCCCTCCGGTTGGCGGCGGCCGGAGTTCGATCGTACCCTGGCGCCCCTGGCGGCCGTCGCCTCGGGGGAGGAACGGATCCTCCTGCCGGGTTCGAGCGCGGTCGAGATCAACCGGGCGCTCCGGCTCGGCGAGGAACTCGGTCTCGACTTCGCGATCTACGGCGGCCAGGAGGGTTACGGGTTGGCAGGCGAACTCGCGGATGCCGGCCTCGCGGTACTGGTCGACGTCGACTGGCCGGAGCCGTTGCCGGAGCGTGACCGGGATCCGGACGCCGACCGGCCGCTCCGCGAGATCCTCCACGAGCGGCTGGCGCCGACGACGCCGGTCGAACTGGCCGAGGCCGGCGTGCAGTTCGCGCTCAGTTCCGGCGGGGCGAGCAGCGCGGACGACTTCCTGGCCGGTGTGCGCCGGGCGATCGAGGGCGGCCTCGAACCGGCCCGGGCGCTTCAGGCGCTGACCCGGGACGCGGCGGCGGTCCACGGCCTGGACGACCGGATCGGCGCGGTAGCCGCGGGAATGGCGGCGGACCTCGTGCTGGCCGACGGCTACCCGTGGCAGGAGTCGACGCGGGTCGAGGCGGTGTTCATCGACGGCGTCCGGTATGCCGTGTCCGACGGTGACGAGGCCGAAGACGACGGCGAGGACGGCGAAAGCGGCGAGAGCGCCGAGACAGGTGGCGAAGCCGCCCAGGAAACCGAATCGGCGGAAGAACCGGACGAGGCGCGGCCGCGCGGACGGCGCGGCCCCGGCGGTCGCGGCGGCGGGCCGAGCGAAACGCCCGCGCCGATGCGGCTGGCCGAGTTGGCGGAGAAGTACGCCGAAGTCGCCGGCGACGCGATGGTGTCGATGACCGGCCCCTACCGCGAGGACGACGTACTGGCGATCACGGGCGCCACCGTCCTGACCATGGCCGGCGAGACGATCGAGAACGGCACGGTGGTCGTGCGGGACGGCCGGATCGCCAGGGTCGGCAGCGGCGTCAGGCCACCCGGTGGCGCGCACGTGATCGACGCCGACGGCGGCTACGTCATCCCGGGCATCATCGACGCCCACTCCCACATCGCGACCGCGGGGGGCGTCAACGAGGGCAGCCTGGCGGTGACCGCGATGGTGCGGATCGAGGACGTGGTCGATCCGACCGACATCGCGATCTACCGGGCGCTAGCCGGCGGCGTTACGACGATCAACGTGCTCCACGGCAGCGCGAACCCGATCGGCGGCCAGAACCAGGTGTTGAAGCTCCGCTGGGGTCAGGACGCGGACGGTCTGCGCTTCGAGGGTGCGCCGCCGGGCATCAAGTTCGCGCTCGGCGAGAACCCGAAGCGGTCGCGGTCCTTCGGCCCGGGGCCGCGGCGCTACCCGGCGACCCGGATGGGCGTCCTCGACGTGATCCGGGAGGCGTTCACGGAGGCCGTGGAGTACCGGGACGCGTGGTCACGTCATCGTGAGGCCGCAGCCGCCGGCGAGCGCAGCCGGCCGCCCGCGCGCGATCTGGAACTCGAGGCGCTGGTCGAGATTCTGGAGGGCGAACGCCTGGTCCACGCCCACAGCTACCGGGCCGACGAGATTCTCCAGTTGCTGCGGCTGGCGGAGGAGCTCGGGTTCCGGATCGCCACGCTCCAGCACGTGCTGGAGGGCTACCGGGTGGCGGACGAGATCGCGGCCCACGGCGCCGGCGCCTCCACGTTCTCCGACTGGTGGGCCTACAAGGTCGAGGCCTACGAGGCGATTCCCCACAACGCGGCCCTGATGGCGGATCGCGGCGTCCTGGTCTCGGTCAACTCGGACGACGCGGAGGAGATGCGCCACCTGAACCACGAGGCGGCCAAGGCGGTCAGGTGGGGCGGCCTCTCCGACGACGCGGCGCTGGCCCTGGTCACGATCAACCCGGCCCGGCAGTTCGGCATCGACGACCGGGTCGGTTCGATCGAGGTCGGCAAGGACGCCGATCTCGTGATCTACGACCGGCATCCGTTGAGTTCCTATGCCGTGGTGCAGACCACCCTGGTGGACGGCAAGGTCTACTTCGACCGTGAACTGGACCGGCTCCGGCGGGAGCAGTTGGCCGCGCTGGAGCAGTCGTTGACCGAGACCGCGAGTGACGACAGCGGAGACGAGCCATGATCCGCGTGTTCGGCAGGATCGCGACGGCGGGGTTGCTTGCGCTGGCCCTGGCGGCCTTCGCCCAGCCGGTGACGGCCCAGACGCTGGCGATCGAGGGCGGCACGGTGCATCCGGTTTCGGGCGCTGCCTATTCCGGCACCGTCGTTGTGCGGGACGGCGTGATCGAAGCGGCCGGTCCGAGCGTCGCGACGCCGCAGGGGGCGCAGGTGATCGACGCGAGGGGTCTTCACGTCTATCCCGGGCTGTTCAATGCCTGGACCGTTCTCGGGCTGGTCGAGATCGACGCGATTTCCGCCACGGTGGACCAGACGGAACTGGGCGACACGCCCCATCTGCTGGCGGTCGAGGGGGTTCATCCCGCGAGCGAGATCATTCCGGTCACCAGAGAGAACGGGATCACTCACGCGCTGACGGCGCCCGGCGGCGGACCCTGGGCCGGTCAGGCGTCGGTGATCCTCCTCGACGGCTGGACGGTGGAGGAGATGGAAGTCGAGAAGAGCGTGGGCGTCGTGGTCGAGTGGCCGAGCCTCGCGACCCGGGAGTTCGATTTCTCGACCTTCAGCGTCCAGGAGAAGAAGTTCTCCGAGGCCAAGCGGGACTACGACCGGACCGTGGCCGAACTCGGCGACTGGATCGAGGCGGCGCGCCAGTACGACCACGCGCGCTCGAATGCCGGTTCAGGGGCCGCGGTGGAGCAGGATCACGCGCTCGAGGCGGTAGCAAGTCTCGCGCGGGGTGAACTGCCGCTCCTGGTCGTCGCGGATCGGGCCCGGGCCATTCGTGACGCCGTGGCGTTCGCGGAAGAGCACGGTCTGCGGCTCGTCGTGGCTTCGGGACGCGACGCGGCGAAGGAGGCGGACCTGCTCGCCGAAAAGCAGGTGCCCGTCATCCTCAACTCGGTTCAGGCGCTGCCGGTCGAGGAGGACGACCCGTACGACGGACCGTTCGCCGCGCCGGGCGAACTCGATCGCGCCGGCGTTGCGATCGCCTTCGGCACGTTCGACTCGTCGAGCGCCCGGGTGCTGCCGTACGAGGCGGCCACTGCCGTCGCCTTCGGTCTCGAACGCGAGGCGGCGCTCAGGGCTCTGACACTGGGCGCGGCGGAGATCCTCGGCCTTGACGACCGCCTGGGTTCGATCGAGCCGGGCAAGTGGGCGAACCTGATCGTCACCGACGGCGACCCGCTGGAGGTTCGGACCGCGGTCCGCCACGTGATCGTCCGCGGCCGCGACGTCGACCTCTCGAACCGGCACAGCCGGTCGTACGAGCTGTACAGCAGCCGGCCGGCCCCTCCGTAGCCGGGGCGCGCGGCCGGCCTCCTACGGTTCCTGGCTGGCTTCTTCCTGCTGCTCCTGCGCCTGGAGCATCTCGATGACACGTTGCGTCAGGTCGACGCGGGCGCTGGCGTGGAGCACGCCGCCGATGCTGGCGTTCAGGATCAGGTCGTAGCCGTTCTCGTCGATCAGTTGCTGAACGATCGGACGCAGGCGCTCGTTGATCTGCTGCAGCGTTTCCTCCTGTCGCTTCGCCGCGCGCCGCTCGACGTCGTTGGCGAGGCGTTGGGATTCACGTTGCAGGTCCTCGATCTGGTGCTGGATGCTCCGCAGCTCGTCCGGTCCCTTGCCGACCGCGCTCTGGCGCAGCGCCTCGACCCGGCTGGCGTTCGCTTCCAGGGCGGTCCGGGTCTCCGTCTCGATCTGCTGAAGGAACGCCGCGAGTTCCTGCCCCTCGCGTGCTTCGGCGACGACGAGTTCGACGTTGATCGAGGCGACGCGCGTTGCCTCCTGGGCGGAGAGCGCCGGCGAGACGGCGGCCGTGAGCAGGGCGGCAAGCAAACAGACGATGAGGCGGCGACTGGTCATTTCGTTTCTCCACCGGGCGTGTAGATCGGCATCGGGAACGGCGTCACCTTGCGGCTCTCCGGGCGTTCGACATCGCGTATTCGGGCCGTGCCCTGTTTCGTGACCTGGTCGATGCGAAGGACGGAGTGCATGGGCAGGTAGGTCCGCTGAACTCCCTTGAACTCGCGCTGGAGCCGTTCTTCCGAAGGGTCGACGACGACCTGGGTCCTCTCCCCGAACACGAGCTCGCCGATCTCGACGAAGCCGAGCAGGCCGCCCTGGGAGACCGAGCGGGCGTAGACCTCGTAGATCTCGCCCTGACTCAGGAAGGTCACCCGGTAGATCAGGTCGTCGGACACGGGCTATTTGGGCTGCTGGAGTTTGGCGAAAGCGGCGGCCATCACGTTCAGGCCGCTCGATTCCTTCTGGCGCTGGCGGTACTTCTTGTAGTCCGTTTTCGTGCCGACGAGTTGCGACCCCGGAGGCGCCAGTCCCAGGCGTCGCCGCTTGCGGTCGATGCTCTCGATCACGACCTTGATCTCCCGGCCGGGAGGGTAGGTGCGGCGCGCAAGACCCCCTTCGGGAAGCTTCACCGCGGACATCGGCAGGAGGCCGGTAAGCCCGGGCTCGAGTTCGACGAAGATGCCGAAACGCGACACCTGCTCGACCTTGCCTTCGACCTCGGCGCCCTCGACGTACTGCTTGCCCAGGTCCTTCCATGGGTCGCTTGCGGGCACCTCGCGCAGCGAGAGGGCGATCCGTCGGCGCTTCGGCGCGACTTCGACGATCCAGCCTTCGATCTCCTCGCCGGTGGCGAACGCAGGATGGCTCATCGACTTGCCGATGGGGAGCTGGGACGTGTGGACCAGGCCGTCGAGACCGGGCGCGAGTTCGACGAAGAAGCCGAACTCGCAGTGCCGGACAACCTTGCCCTTGAACTGGTCGCCGGCGCTGAAGCTCTTCGCCGTCTCCTTCCACGGGTCGGCCTCGAGAGCCTTCATCGACAGCGAGATGCGGGCGCTGCGCTTGCCGTTCTTCGCTTCGACCTTCGTGACCACGGCTTCGACCTGCTGGCCCACCTTGACGAGGTCGGCGGGTTCTCCGTTTCGGGTACGGGATATCTGGGTGCGGTGGACCAGGCCGCCGAGACCTCCGCCCAGATCGACGAAAGCGCCGAACTCGGTGACAGACGTCACCTTGCCGGTCACGGGTTCCCGTGACTCCTGCTTGGCGCGGATCTCGTCCAGTGCTTGCCGGCGCTCGCTTCGGATCGCCGGCCGCCGGGTCAGCACGATCCGTCGCCCCGCCTCCTTGATCTCGAGAACGTGGAACGCGTACGTGTTGTTGACGTAGTGGGAAGGCGGCTTGGGCCGGTTGCCCAGCTCCATCAGCGATCGCGGACAGAACGTCGTGACGCCGTCGCAGGCGATGTGGAAGCCGCCCTTGTTCCAGCCGATCACCTTGCCCTCGACGGGGTTCTTCGCCTCGAGCGCGGCGGCGAAGGGGAGGGCCGATGCGGCCAACGGGGGCTCTTCGACGGCTTCGGGTTCAGGCTGAGCCTGTTCCTGTTCCGGCGCTGCCTCGTCCGCAGGCGCTCCTTCGACCTCGATGGCCCCGGTCTCGCCGGTAGTCGTCGCCTCCGCAGTCGCCGCCTCCGCAGTCGCCGCCTCCGCGGTCGCCGCGGGTTCCGGCTCGGCGGGGGCGTCGCTCTCAACAGCCTCCTGAGCGAGCGCTTGATCGTTCGTCTCAGTCATGGTCAGGAGGAGGAGAAGGGGCCGCGGCTTGGGCGCGGGTTCGGCGTGGCCGGCCGAAAGGGCATTGTAGCACCGACAGGAAACAGAGAGGGCCCTGCCGAGGCAGGGCCCTTGAGGTTGCCGTCCCGGAGACCGGTCAGGCGATGTCGATCTTCCTCGCCTTCGCCTCCTCGGCCTTGGGGATGGTGATGTTCAGTACCCCGTGCTCGAACTCGGCGCTCACCGCCGAGACGTCGGTGTCGCTCGGCAGGTTGAAGCGCCGAACGAAGCGGCCGTAGACCCGCTCGACCCGGTCGGCGGTCGCGCCCTCGTGGCTGGCCTGACGCTCGCCAGACAGCGTGAGGGTGTGGTCCTCGACCGTGAGGTCGATGTCGGCCTTGGTCAGACCGGGCAGATCGACGGCGAGGGTGTAGGCCTCGTCGGTCTGCGTGAGGTCCGCGGCGGGCCACCAGGTCATGGCGGCGGACTCGGCACCGTCGTGGCCGGCGACGCGGCTCAGGACAGGTGAGAAGAAGTCGTCGAGCATGGCCTTGCCGAAGAGCGGCTCGAAGGCCCCGATCAGGGGACGGTGGAACGGAGTGTGTCGAATCAGGCTACGGGTCATGGTTGTTGCCCTCCTTGGTTGATCGTTCGATTCGGGGTCGGCGCCTGGAGTTCCTGGGGCCGACGACTCAAGATTATGAGTGTATCCGAAGCAGATGTCAACTACCTGATCTCTAGAGGCGCATATTTGTGGCGACTCAGTTGGGCAGCGTGACGCCAGTGACGGCGCCGAGCGTGGGACCGATCTCGGCGTGGAGGACGAGGTCGGCGATGCCGTCGAGGTCGGTCGCTTCGCGGTTCAGGATGACGAGCCTGGCGCCGGCCTGCTTTGCCAGCGCGGGGAAGCCGGCCGCCGGATAGACGACCAGCGAGCTGCCGATGGCGAGGAAGAGATCGGCGGCCAGCGTCGCTTTGTGGGCGCGCCGCATCGCCTCTTCCGGCATCGCCTGGCCGAATGAGATCGTGGCCGTCTTGACGATGCCGCCGCAGGCATCGCCGGCCAGGTTCTGCCGTGTGCAGACCGGCAGTTCCTCGCGATCCCTGAAGGCGGCGACGATCGGCTCCAGCTCGTAGCGCTGCCGGCATTCGAGGCACGCCGCGTAGGTCGCGTTGCCGTGAAGTTCGATCACGTCGTCGTCGGGAATGCCCGACTGCTGGTGCAGGCCGTCCACGTTCTGCGTGATCACGGCAAGGAGCTTCTCCAGGCGCCGGAGTTCGGCCAGAGCCAGGTGACCGCGGTTGGGCTTCGCCTGGCCGATCGTGCGGTCGCTGCCGATCTTGCGCCGCCAGGATTCGCGCCGCGCGTCTTCCGAGGCCATGAACTCGCTGAAGTCGATCGGCCGGTACTTGGTCCAGATCCCGCCCGGGCTCCGGAAGTCCGGGATGCCGGACTCCGTGCTGATTCCCGCGCCCGTGAAAGCGACGATGCGGGACGCTTCTTCGATCAGGCGTTCGAGGTCCTGCGTTTGGCTCATTCGTGTCTCCAGGGTTCTTCAGCCGGCGTCGGCGAGTCTACGGGCAGGTGTCTACCGACCGGTCGGTCTGTTACACTGCCCCCTTCAGCCCATAGGGAACTGGGCCCGCAACGAAGCTGGACAAAGCCGGCCACGCCGGAGGATAGAGGGTCAGTATGTCTTTCCACGCCTTTACCGGTACCGACACCTACCTTGCATCGCCTGAACTGAGGGACTCGGTGAATGTCGCCTCGGCTCTCGAGAAGCCGCTCCTCGTACGGGGCGAGCCCGGCACCGGCAAGACCGTGCTTGCAGAGGCGATCGCCGAGAACCTGGTCATGGAGCTCCTGACCTGGAACATCAAGTCGACCAGCAAGGCCCAGGAAGGCCTCTACGTGTACGACACCGTGCAGCGGCTGAACGACGCCCGCTTCGGCGACCGGGACATCACGGACATCTCGCAGTACATCAAGTACGGGCCCCTCGGCGAGTCCTTCCTGAAGGACCAGCGGGTGGTCCTGCTGATCGACGAGATCGACAAGGCGGACATGGAGTTCCCGAACGACCTGCTGCACGAGCTGGACCGGATGAGCTTCTTCGTTCATGAGACCGGCAAGCAGCACGCCGCGAAGTTCCGGCCGATCGTGGTCATCACCTCGAACAACGAGAAGGAGCTGCCGGATGCGTTCCTGCGCCGCTGCGTCTTCCACTACATCGCGTTTCCGGACAAGGCGGAGATGGAGGACATCATTCGCGTCCACCATCCGGACGTCGAGGACGAGCTGCTGCGGCAGGTGCTGCTGCGGTTCTACTGGCTCCGCGACCTGCCGGAGCTGCGCAAGAAGCCGTCGACCAGCGAGCTGATCGACTGGATCGCCGCGCTGCGTCGCGGCGGCGTGAGCACGGAGTCGATTGAGAGTGAGCTACCCTTCCTGGGAGTCCTGATGAAGCGGGAGAACGACCTGGAAGCGGTCATGGCCGCTCATCGCCGCGGCCGCGTCAACTGACACAGGCCCGAACCCATGTTCGTCGACTTCTTCTACCACTTGAGGGGCTACGGCCTGAAGGTGACGATCACGGAGTGGCTGTCGCTGATGAGGGCGCTGGCGATCGGCCACAGCCGGGCGGACCTGCACGTCTTCTACAACCTGGCCCGTTGCCTGATGGTCAAGCGGGAGGCGGACTTCGACAACTACGACCGGGCCTTCGCCTCCTTCTTCATGGGCGTCGAGAACCACTTCGACATCAGCGACGAGCTGCTGGAGTGGCTGTCCAAGCCGGAACTGCCGCGCGAGCTGACCGACGAGGAGCGCGCGAAGCTCGAGGCGCTCGACCTGGACGAACTCCGTGAGCGCTTCAAGGAGCTGCTCGACGAGCAGAAGGAGCGGCACGACGGCGGCAACCGCTGGATCGGGACGGGCGGCATGTCGCCCTTCGGCCACGGCGGCGAACACCCGACGGGGGTTCGGATCGGTGGCTCGGGCGGAGGCCGTTCAGCGGTTCAGGTGGCGACCGACCGCCGCTTCCGGAACCTGCGCTCGGACCGCATCCTGGACACCCGGCAGATCGGACTGGCGCTGCGCCGGCTGCGCAAGCTGGACAAGGACGAGGGGCCCGAGGAGCTCGATATCGACGAGACGATCGACAGCAGCGCCCGCAACGCCGGCGAGATCGACCTCGTGTTCCGACCGCCCAAGCGCAACCGGATCAAACTGCTGCTGCTGATCGACGTGGGCGGCTCGATGGACCCGCATACCCTGCTCTGCGAGAGGCTGTTCTCCGCCGCCCACAAGGCGAACCACTTCAAGAAGTTCGAGTTCAAGTTCTTCCACAACTGCGTGTACGAGAACCTGTACACGGACATCAGCCGGTGGAAGGGCGAAGCGACCTCCCAGATCCTGAAGCGCCTGGATCACACCTGGTCCGTGTGCCTGGTCGGGGACGCCTGGATGAGCCCGTACGAGCTGACCCATACCGGTGGCGCGATCGACTACTACCACACGAACCAGGTCACCGGCCTCGACTGGCTCCGCAAGTTCCGCGACCGCTGTCCGAACTCGATCTGGCTCAACCCGGAACCGCGGCGCATCTGGAACGCGCCGACGATCCACCTGATCCGGCAGGTGTTCCCGATGTTCGAGTTGACGATCGACGGTCTGACCGAGGGCATCGACGTGCTCCGCGGCATCCGGCCGAATCGCGCGCTCGCCGCCTGACGCGGGGAACTATCGCCGGCCGCGGCGCGGTGCCGGCGGAATGACGGGCGGATCCGAGGGGTTACACTGTCCCAATGGACGACAAGCCCACGGGCGGAGATCGGCCTGAGGAGACGTTGCCGGAGGACACGCGGCCGCGTGAAGGGGAACCGGACGTTGGCGGTCCGCGCTTCGACCTGCCCCTGGACCTGGGCGAAGAGGGGGGCGCTCCCCCCGAAGACGAGCCGGCGGAACGTTCCGGCACGATAGCGGTCATCGTCATCGCGGCCTTGATCGTGATCGGCGCGGGGGTCGTTCTCTGGTGGTGGTACACGAGCCGCGGGGGCGGCACGGACGGCGCAGGCGCGGGGGAGGCCCCGGCGGCAGTCGTCGATGAGGCGGCCTCCGAAGCGGAGGCGGAGTCCGAACCGCCCGCCGAACCGGCCGCGCCGGCGCCCGAGCCCCAGCTGGACCTGCTCGGCAGCGACTCCCTGGTGCGGGAGATCATCGGCGGCCTGTCCCGGCACGCGGAGTGGGTCGCCTGGCTCGCTCCCGAGGAGCTGGCCATCAGCTTCGTCCGCTCGGTAGGCGCCGTCGCCTACGACGAGCCGCCGCAGAACAGCCTCGAGCCGTTGCGCCCCGAGGACGGCTTCAGCGTTGTCCGGCGCGGACAGCGCTTCTATCCGGCGGAGACGAGCTACCGCCGCTACGACCTGGCGGTGGAGGTGTTCGATTCGATCGATGTCGCCGGAGCGGCCGGAGCCTACGAGCGGCTCGAGCCGTTGTTCGAGCGGGCCCACGACGAGCTCGGGTTACCGGGGGAGTTCGGCGACACCCTCGAGCTCGCCATGACCAAGATCCTCTCGACTCCGACGCCGGAATCCCCGCCCGAACTTCGCCTGCGGGTGATCAGCTTCGAGTACGTCGATCCGGAACTCGAGGGCCTGAGCCCGGCTCAGAAGCTGCTCCTGCGGCTGGGGCCCGACAACGGCGAACGGGTACGGTCCAAGCTCAGGGAGCTCTACGGAGCGCTCGAGTAACCCGGTCAGCCGGCGGCGGTGCGCTGAGCTTCGGCATACCTGGGCAGCATCGCGTCATAGATCGCAGTCGCCTCCGGCCCTGGTTCGGCGGCAGGACCGGCGCCGCCGGCCGGTGGCAGGGGAGGTAGTCGTTGCCCGGTGGCGCGAAGCGCGGCGCCGAGGGCGGCGCCGTCCGTTACCTCGAGGCTCTCGACACGGCAGCCGAGAACGTCGGCAGCGATCTGCAGGAGTTCGCGGTTCCGCGAGCCTCCGCCGGTGGCGACGAGTCGCTCCGGCCGGGTCGCCATCCACTCGGAGTTGAGCCGCATCGACAGGAACTGGCCTTCGACCACCGCCCGGCAGTTCCGGGCGGCCTGCTCCGGTTCGTCTCGCAGTCCGCCCAGCCGGTGGACATTGGGGTTTGCTACGCGCGGCACGATCTCGGGTTCGAACCAGGGCAGCATCATCATGCCGTTGTTGCCCGGCGGTGTTGCCCGCAGGGCGGCGTCGAAGCCCGGCCAGTCCAGTCCGTACCGGTCCCGCACCGCCTCGCGAGCGAGCGAGCCGTTGCGGAAGCAGATCAGGCTCATCGGGTGCCCGCTCGGGGCGATGAACACGTGTCCGTTCGCCTCCGGGTCGACCGCGACCTCCTTCAGGAGCCCGAAGTAGGTGTCGCTCGTGCCCAGGCTCAGGACCGCCTCGCCCGGTTCCCGGACGCCGACGCCGACCAGGGAGCAGGGGTTGTCGCCCGAGCCGGCGACGACCTGTGCCGAGGTCGGCAGGCCGTACCGGGAGACGTAGTAGGGCGCGACCGGTCCGACCACCGTCCAGGGCGCGCAGGTCGGCGGCAGTTTGCGGTCGAGCCCTGCCGCCGTTGCCGCCGTTGCGGCCTCGGACCATTCGCGCCGGCGGATGTCGAGCAGGTTCATCCCGGAGCCGTCGCCGTGGTCGATCGGCGCCAGCCTTCCGGCCAGGACCGACGTGACGAAGGAGCTGACCAGACAGACGTGGGCCGTACGGGCCCACGCCTCGGGTTCGGTCCGCGCGAAGCGGCGGATCTGGGGGCCGGTGAAGCGTTCGAAGGTGTCGCTTCCCGTCAGTTCGGCGACCGCGTGCGGTCCGCCGAGTGCTTGCCGGATCTCCTCGCATTCCCGTGTGGTCGAGGAGTCGGTCCAGATCGGCGCTTCGGGGCGGGCCAGGACAGGTTCGATCTGCTCGGCAACGTTCTGCCTGGGGGTCAGGGACTGAAGTGCGGCCTGGGCCCCTGGTCGGAGGTAGACGGAACCGTGCTGCTGACCCGATACCGACACGCCGCGGATACCGCGGCAGGCTCCGGAACCGAGTTTCTTCAGGGCCAGATCCAGGGCTTCCAGCCACATGCGCGGCGGTACCCGGCCGATCGCCGGGTCGTCGCTCGGGAGCTGGCCGTTGACGGTTCCGTAGTGAGGAAGTTCCGAGTCGTAGTGGACGCCCGCGCGACCGGCGATGTCTTCGGCCCGGACTTCGCTGTCGCTGCCCGTTGGCGTGACTTCGACCAGAAGCGCCGTCAGACTCTGGGTGCCGACGTCGATTCCAAGGTAGAAGGCGCCGCTCACTCGATGCGGGTGCTGTACAGGTAGTCGTTCAGGATGCTCTCGAGTTCTTCCTGACGCCCGCTCGTCTTGGGCGGCTCGCCGAGCCTGCCGGCCCACTGTTCCAGCTCCTCGAGAGTGGTGTCGCCGGCGAGGGCCTTGCGTCCCAGTCCGCGGCGGTAGCCGGCGTAGCGCTGGCGGATTCGCTTGCCGGCGAGGCCGAGCACGCCGTCCTTCCGGATGCGTTCGACGATCAACAGCGCCCTGGCGAAGATGTCCATCGAGGCGACGTGGGCGTAGAACAGGTCGATCGTGTCGAACGAGCCGCGCCGCACCTTGGCGTCGAAGTTCAGGCCGCCCCAGCGGAGCCCGCCCTGGCCCCGGATGATGAGCAGCGCCAGGACGCACTCGCGCAGGCTCATCGCGAAGTTGTCCGTGTCCCAGCCGACGCCCTCGAGACCGCGGTTGATGTCGACGCTGCCGAGCATGCCGGCGCCGGCGCCGGTCGCCAGCTCGTGCTCGAACGAGTGGGTGGCCAGCGTCGCGTGGTTCGCCTCGACGTTCAGCAGGAAGTCGTCCGTCAGGTCGAACT
The DNA here is from genome assembly GCA_965116955.1 of Thermoanaerobaculia bacterium. GTDB lineage: Bacteria > Acidobacteriota > Thermoanaerobaculia > Multivoradales > Multivoraceae > Multivorans. The sequence continues at coordinate 2,905,219 of OZ220742.1, forward strand.
CGCGCAGGAAGTTCAGGCAGTGGCCACAGTCGAAGTCGTACTGGTGGACCGACGGTTCCTTCGCCTTGGGCTCGAGGAAGAACTTGCCCTTGAAGCCCTGACGGCGCGCGTAGTCGACGGCGAGTCGCAGGAAGGCCGCCATCTGCTCGCGCTCGCGGCGGATGTCCGTGTTGATCAGCGACGTGTAGCCCTCGCGGCCGCCCCAGAACACGTAGCCGGTGCCGCCGAGTTCGATCGTGGCGTCGATCGCCCGCCGCACCTGGGCGGCGGCGTGGGCGAAGACCCGCGGGTCGGGGTTGGTCGCCGCGCCGTGGGTGTAGCGCGGGTGTGAGAACAGGTTGGCGGTGCCCCAGAGCAGCTTGACGCCGGTCTCCCGCTGCCTGATCCTGGCCAGTTGGACGATCTCGTCGAGGTACTCGTTGCTCTCCGCGATCGATCGGCCTTCGGGGGCGATGTCCCGGTCGTGGAAGCAGTAGTAGCGCACCCCGAGCTTGGTGAAGAACTCGAACGCCGCGTTCAGGGTGCGGACGGCCACTTCGATCTCCGTCGGCGCGTGGTTCCACGGCCGGTCGTACACCGGATCGGGCCCGAACGGGTCCTGGCCGCCGCCCTTGAACGTGTGCCAGTAGGCGACGGCGAACTTCAGGTGCCGCTCCATCGTCCGGTTGCCGACCTTCCGGTCGCGGTCGTAGTACTTGAACGCCAGCGGCTCGCGGCTGTCCGGACCGTGGAAGGGGATCGGTTTGCTGACCTCGGGGAAGAAGGGCGTCATCTCAGGGCTCGCTCCGCGCGTTCCGTCAGTTGTCTTCAAAGGCGGCGTCGAAGGCGATCGCGGAGGGGGCGAAGTCGAGCGCCCTGACGAACTCCGCCGCCTCGGCGGCGCCGTGCTCGCGGTCCATGCCGGAGTCCTCCCACTCGACCGAAAGCGGACCGTCGTAGCCGATGTCGTTCAGCGCCCGGATGATCTCCTCGAAGTCGACCGAGCCGCGGCCGGGGGAGCGGAAGTCCCAGAAGCGGCGGTGGTCGCCGAAGTTCGTGTGGCCGCCGAAGACACCGCATGGCTTCGGCTGGTCGGACCACCAGGCGTCCTTGATGTGGACGTGGAAGATGCGGTCGCTGAAGCGGCGGATGAAGTCGACGTAGTCGACGCCCTGGTAGCCGAGGTGGCTCGGGTCGTAGTTGAAGCCGAAGGCGGGATGACCGCCCAGTGCTTCGATGGCGCGCTCCGCGCTCACCGTGTCGAAGGCGATCTCGGTCGGATGGACCTCGAGGCCGAAGCGGACGCCGAGTTCCCGGTAGGCGTCGAGGATCGGCGTCCAGCGGGCGGCGAAGTCGGCGAAGCCGTCGTCGATCATCGCCGGCGGCACCGGCGGGAAGGAGTAGAGCAGGTGCCAGATCGAGCTGCCGGTGAAGCCGTTCACGACGGAAAGGCCCAGGGCCTTGGCGGCCTCGCCGGTGCGGATCATCTCGTCGGCGGCGCGCTTGCGGACATCTTCCGGGTCGCCGTCGCCCCAGACGTGAGGCGGCAGGATCGCCTCGTGCCGGGCGTCGATGCGGTCGCAGACCGCCTGGCCCACCAGGTGGTTGCTGATCGCGTGGAGCTCGAGATCGTTCGAGGCGAGCAACTCGCGCCTGGAGGACGCGTAGGCCCGATCGCAGCGGTCGACCTCCACGTGGTCGCCCCAGCAGGCGAGTTCCACGCCGTCATAGCCGAGGTCTCGGGCCAGGGGGCAGAGGTCGGCCAGGCCTAAGTCGGCCCACTGGCCGGTGAACAGGGTTACGGGTCGGGCCACGGTGCGTCTCCTACGAGTTGTTGCCGTGTCAGGCCGGCATGCTGAGCCATTTCCGGTCGCTTTCGCTGCTCGCGACGACGGTCTCGATGAACTGCATTCCGCGCAGGCCGTCGTAGACGGTGGGGAAGTCGAGCATGGTGGCGTCGGGCTCGACCCGGCGGCGGCGGCAGTCCAGCGTCTGTGCGAAGTTCCGGTACAGGTTGGCGAAGGCCTCGAGGAAGCCCTCGGGGTGTCCGGCCGGCAACCTCGTGTGCGCCGCCGCGTCGTCGGAGAGCCCCTGGCCTGAGGTGCGCAGGATCTCCCGCGGCCGGTCGAGCCACTTGAGGATCAGGGTGTTCGGCTCCTCCTGGCGCCACTCCAGGCCGCCCGACTCACCGTAGACCCGGATGGCGAGGGCGTTCTCCTCGTCGATCGAGATCTGGGACGCGTAGAGGACGCCGCGCGCGCCGTTGCCGAAGCGCAGCAGCATGTTGCCGTCGTCCTCGAGCGGCCGGCCGTCGACGAAGGTCGTCAGGTCCGCGCACAGCGACTCGATGCGGAGCCCGGTGATCGCTTCGGCGAGGTTCTCCGCGTGGGTGCCGATGTCGCCGATGCAGCAACTGATCCCGGCGCGTTCCGGGTCCGTGCGCCAGTCCGCCTGCTTCTGGCCCTCCGATTCGAGCTGGGTGGCGAGCCAGCCCTGCGGATACTCGACGACGATCTTCCGGACTTTGCCGAGCTGGCCGCTGCGAACCCGGTGCCGGGCCTCCTTGACCATCGGGTAGCCGGTGTAGTTGTGGGTCAGCCCGAAAGTGAGGCCGGTTCGTTCCACGAGTTCGACCAGCGCTTCCGCCTCGGCCGCCGACTTCGTCATCGGCTTGTCGCTCATCACGTGAAAACCGGCTTCGAGGGCAGCTTTCGCCACCGGGAAGTGCATGTGGTTGGGCGTGACGATGGAGACGAAGTCCATCCGTTCGGCCGGGTCGAGGGCGGCCTCGCGCTCCATCATCTCCTGGTAGGTGCCGTAGCAGCGTTCCGGAGGCAGGAAGAGCTCGGCGCCGGACGCGCGCGAACGCTCCGGGTCCGAGCTGAAGGCGCCGCAGGCGAGCTCGATCAGGCCGTCCAGTCCGGCCGCCATGCGGTGAACGGCGCCGATGAAGGCGCCCTGGCCGCCGCCGACCATGCCCATGCGGATCTTCCGTTCCATCGCGTGCTCCCCGTTGGTGCGAGCCGGGAGCGTACCGCAAAGGAGGCCGCGGTTGGCGGCGCTATTCCGCTGTCAACTGAGCCCCTTCTTCGATCGCGTAGAGCTCCGAACGGGTCGCCACGTAGAGGACGCCGTCCTTGGCGAGGGGTGTCGTGTAGACCGCTCCCTCCATGAACACCTCGTTGATCAGGTTCTCTTCACGACCGGTCGCGAGGATCGCGACCTCGCCGTCCTCGTCTCCGATGTAGATCTTGCCGTCGACGACGAAGGTCGAACCCCAGATCGCCGCGTATGCATGGTGCATCCACTGGAGTTCGCCGGTCTCCTCGTCGAAGCAATAGATGTGGCCGGACAGGTCGGCGATGTAGACCAGGCCGTCATGGATGGACGCGGTCGACATCGTGCGCTGGAAGTCCTCGCCGCCGACGTGCCAGATCTGGCCCGACTCGGTGATATCGCCGGTTCCGGAGGCGTCGATCTTGTAGAAGTGTCCGGGGCCTTCGCCGTGCTCCGGGTCCTGGCCGACGCCGATGTAGACAACGCCGTGGTGGAAGACCGGCGTGGAGATGATGTTGTTCCGGGTGCCCTTGCCGCCGAGTACCCACACGGACTCCTTGGGATTCGCGTCGAAGGTCCAGATGAGTTCGCCCGTGTCCGGCGCGAAGGAGTAGACGACGCCCTCGCCGCCCGGGATGACAATCTGGCCGCGGCCTCCGGCCACACCGTAGGCGGGGTTCGACCAGGTTCCGTGGAGGATGCTCTCGCCCGGGTGGGCGCTCTCCCAGACCAGTTCGCCGGTGTGCTTGTTCAGTGCCACGAAGCTCGGACCAAGCGGAGAGGGGATGTTGATGTGCCCCTCGTCGACGCCCTGGCCGGTGGTCGCCACGACGACGTCGCCGACGACCAGGGGCGACCCGGCGGCTAGATTGTGAGGGAAGACGTCGAGTTCGGCGATCGTGTCGTAGATCCAGAGGATGTCGGCGTCCTGTTCGTGGCTGTACTGCTCGTCCTGCATGCCGTCGTTGCCGTCCGCGAAGCCGTCGACGTCGACCGCAACGAACTCTCCCCGGTTGGACACGTAGTAGGCGACGCCGTCCTCGATGTAGGGAGTCGAGCAGATGCCCTGGAGCGGCCAGTCGTTGACCCGTCCGGCCGGCAGCTTGTCGTGCGTGGCCTGCCACAGCATCTCGCCGTCGCTCTCGCGGAAGGCGATCAGGATCCCCTTGTCGCCGACGATGCCGGGACGGCGTTCGCCCTCGTTGTTCGTGCCGACGAAGACCTTGCCGTCGTAGATGATCGGCCCGGCATAGGTCTGGGAGCCGAGCTTCTGCTTCCACTTGATGTTCTTGCCGGACAGGATGTCCCAGTCGGTCGGGACCCCGGTCTCGGTCGACACCATGTTGCGCGAAGGGGTCAGGCCGAACATGGCCGGCGGGTCCTCCGCCAGCGCCGCAGCGGCTCCGGTCGAGATCAGGAACGCTGCTACAACGGTCCCCTTTTTCATGCTCTGCTCCTCGGGATCAGTGGATGCGTCGTGCCCTCTCTGGCTATCCAAGTGGTCGAGCGTCAGGTGCTCAGTTGCTCGTGATTCGAACGTTGTCGTAGGAGACGACCGACGGCGAGTAGCCCAGAAGACCGGGCGAACCGTTCCGGATCGGGTGGGGATCCTCGGCCGTGATCGTCCACTCGGCCGGTTCCTCCTCGTCGCGCGGCCATACCTTGCCGCGGATCGCGGCGGTGTCGCCGGTTGCTTCCACCTGCAGCTTCATCGTGTACCAGCGGTCCATCTCGAACTCGAAGTCGGCCTTCTGCTCGACCCGCAACTGGGCCGACCAGGAGCGGATCTGGAGGCGTTGGTGGATACCCATCATGTCGAGGATGTAGCCGGAGTTGATCAGGCCCGAGTCGGAACGGCGCCGGCCCTTCTGCGAGTTGCGCACATCCGCCTGGATCGTGTAGTTCCCCAGCGAAGGCGGCCCGAGCAGGAGCGGCGAGCGCAGCAGGCCGCGCTCGGCGACCGGTTTGACCAGGATGGTCTCGCCATCTTCCTCGGCGATGTCGTACCGGCCGCCGCCGATCCAGTAGCCCTGCTTTCCGCCGGAGAAGTCTTCCGTCCAGGGCAGGGGCGGGAAGACACGGATGCGCGCTTCGGCCTCGAGCTCGGCGCTGGTCGCGACCAGGGCGCCGGCCTGGAAGCCCGCGTCGTCGGCGAAACGGAGGGTGCTGTCCGTAAGATCCGCCTCGACCCCCTTGAGCGACCAGTCGGCCTCGACCTCACCCAGAGGTCGGCCGAGCGCGTCGTAGGCGAAGACCTGGAAGTCGTGGCTCTCGCCGGGGTTGGCCCTGATTTCGGCCGGCACGACGAGCAGTGTCGCCGGCGGTCCTTCGGGTTCGCCCTCGTCGCCGCGGCTCGGCAGTGGGGAAGCAGTGACCTCGAACGGCGCGTCGCTGTCGCCCAGGCAGTAGACCCCTTCCTCGGTCGTGAAGTAGATGCGCCCGTAGGCGATGGCGGCCGAGCCGTACAGCTCCGCATAGCGGCCGTCCGGTACCTTCAGTTGATGCCGGGCGAGGATCTCAGCGCTCGTGTCTCCCGGCCGGATGATCGCGAAGTGGCCGTTCGTCTCGCCAGCGTAGATCTTTCCGTCGGCCCAGACCGGCGACGCCTTGCCGACCGTGCCGATGCTGAGTTCCCAGAAGACCTCGCCGGTTTCCGTATCGACCGCGGCCAGGTTGCCGGAGTTGTTCATCACGTAGAGGCGGCCGTCGTGGATGGTCGGCGACGGGAACCCGGCCTTGTTCCGGTTCCACCGCCACAGTTCGCCGGTGTTCGTGAGGTCGCCGCTCAGCGTGCCGTCGATCGCAATGACGCGACCGAGTGTGCCCTCGTCGATGTTCTCCTCGCTGTGGGAGATGAAGACCCGGCCCTGGTCGTCGACCACGGGCGAGGAGTTGATGCCCCGTTTCGAAAGGTTGAACTCCCAGACCTTCTTTCCGGTGCGAGCCTGCAGGGCGTAGATGTGCCCATCCGCGTTACCAGTGATCAGCAGACGCTGGTTGTTGATCACGGTCACGATCGGGATCGACTGCGTATTTCGGTCGTAGATCGTGCCGCCCGGTGTCGACATCCACTGCACTTCGCCGGTTCGCTTGTCGAAGGCGTAGTAGCGATGCCGGGGGATGCCCTGGTTGCCCCAACTCCCGTTGTTCATGTTGACGATGATCAGGTCCTCGTCGATCACCGGGGACGCGGTCCTGCCGCCGTAACCTTCGAAACGCCCGTGTTCTTCCTTCAGTGACCGGGACCAGACCAGGTTGCCGTCGCGGTCGTGGCAGAGGAAGAGACCGCTGACGAGCTGGGCGTAGGTGTAGCCGGTCTCGGGGTCGCCGGTGAGCGAGGCCCACCCGACCCGGTTCATCGCGACGGTCGTCAGGTACAGGTTGTAGCGGTTCTCCCACAGCGGCTCGCCGGTACCGGCGTCGAACGCCGCGATCACCGCCTGCTCGTGGATTCCCGTGCCTGCGCGCCCGTTGACGAACACCCGCCCGCCCATCACGACCGGCGTCGAACGGGCGATGAAGTCCTGACGCCAGATCAGGTTCTCACCTTCCGGGCTCCAGGTGTCGATCAGGCCGGTCTGCGGCGAGTAGCCGTTCTGGTAGGGCCCGCGCCAGGAGGTCCACTCCTCCGCCTGCAGCGATGCGGCGGCCAGCGTCAGAAGGGGCAGGAATGAACAGAACTGAATGCGATTCCTCATCTCGGCTCCTTGGCAGGGTGTTGGGAAGCGGACGGCGACCCGCGCGCGGCGCACATTCTAGGCGGAATCTCCCGGAGACGCTCTTGCATCCCGCGGTCGGAGCGCGCCGACGATGTCGCTAGTCGGCTTCCTCGCCTCCCGCAGCCTCCTGCGCTGCGGCCATCCGTTCCTGCCAGTTGGCGGGGTAGATCATCGCCATGAGCGTCGACTGTTCGGACTGATACTGCACCATCGCACCCTTCGGCATCCAGATGGCGTCGCCGGGTCCGAGTTCGTGGGCGTCCTCGCCGGAGAGGATCGTCAGGCTTCCCTCGAGGACGTAGAGGTACTCGTCGAACATCATCGGGCGCTGTTCCTGGGTGTCGAAGTTGTCCAGGACCGTGACCGCGCAGTGCAGGATGTCGCTGACCGCGACGACGCCGGGCGCGCTGGCGGGACCGACATCGGACCCGGTGTAGATGCCCGGTCCGTACTCGACGATCTGGCGGTCGGCGGCCGCGACGAAGACGACCGGATCCGGTTCGCCCTCCATCGACCAGTTCTCGTCCGCGGGCGCCCAGTCGAACGGGTAGACGGCGACGAGGTTCGGGGCCATCTCGCCGGCCTCGAGCCTCTTGGCCACCGTACCCCTGGGGATCCACAGGCCGTCACCCGGACCGACCTCGAAGACCTCGTCCTCCGTTTCGAGCGTCAGGACTCCACCCTCGAGGCCGTAGATGTACTCGTCGTAGGTGTAGACCCAGTCCTCGAGGAAGAAGTTCTCGTACTGCGCGATGACAGCGGTCATGGCCGTGGTGCCCGCCACCGTGCCGATCGCATTGGGGTCGCCGACCTCCGTGGACACCATCAATGTCGGGTTGCCGGGCGTGAGTTCCTGGAACTCCCGGCTGTCACCCCGGATGACGACGATCTCTCCGAGCGGCGCCGGCACTTCCCGCACGGCGGGCGCCTCCTCCGGTGCTTCCGCCACTTCCTCTTCGGCGGGGGAGCAGGCAAGGAAGCCGGCGCCGAGAGCGAGAACGCTCAAGGCCACGATCGGGGTCGTCTTGAGAGAGTTGGTGAACATCGCGATCTCCCTTTGCGGAACCTCATCCCCCAGCAAATTTAAGAATTTCTAAGGTTCCGGCAGACGTTTCGGAACCAGGTCGGAGCCTTCCTGTGTCTTGGGGGATGACGTGTCGATCGACCTTCTCGGTAACTCAGGAGGCTTCGCGCTGCCGCTAGGATGGCTTTCATAGTACTGAGCGCCCTGCAAGTGGTCAATGAGAAGCAGAAAGGAACCGTGTTCAGACACAAGGGATTGAACGCCCTGGCCTTGGCCCTTGCGGTCGCTGCGTTTGCGGCCTGCCAGAGGGACCCGGCTCCGGCCCCGGAGCGCGCCGTGGCGTCGGTACCTGCCGCATCCGTCGAACGCCCCTTCCTGACCGCGGCCTGGACCGAAGCCGTCGGCGACCTGTCGCCCGAGGCGTGGAACGTCGTGCTGGTCACGATCGACACATTGCGTGCCGACCGGCTGGGCTGCTACGGCTACGCGGAGATCGAGACGCCGCAGCTCGACCGCCTCGCGAGCGAGGGCATCCTGTTCGAGAACGCTCTCACCACGGTTCCCTTCACCCTCCCTGCGCACAGTTCGATCATGACCGGCGTCTACCCGCCGGTGCATGGCGTGCGCGAGAACGTCGGCTATTCGCTGGACGAGCGGCTGCCTACCCTCGCCGAGGACCTGTCCGCCGCCGGGAGGCGCACCGGAGGCTTCGTCAGCGCCTTCGTCCTGGACGGTAGATGGGGGATCGATCGCGGCTTCGACCGCTACCACGACGAGTTCAAGGTTCAGGACATGGGCACTCTGAACATCGGGTCCGTTCAGCGCGAGGGCACGGAGACGATCGGCCAGGCGGGGGCCTGGCTGGATGAGGTGTCTGGCTCGCCCTTCTTCCTGTGGCTGCATCTCTTCGAGCCGCACGACCCCTACGAGGCGCCCGAGCCCTTCGCGTCGCGCTACCCGAACCGGCCCTACGACGCGGAAGTCGCCTACACGGACACTCTGATCGGGCGTCTGCGCGAGATGCTGGAGGCCAGAGACCTTCTCGAACGGACCCTGCTGGTCGTCACAGCCGACCATGGGGAAGGACTTGGCGACCACGGCGAGTACTTCCATGGCTACTTCGTCTACGACAGCACCGCGCGCGTACCCCTGATCGTCCGGCTGCCGGAAGGCCGTCTCGGGGGCCGCCGCGTGGACGCCGCGGTGAGCCACGTCGATCTTCGGCCCACGATTCTCGAGGCGCTCGGTCTGGAGGCGCCGCCCGCCCGCTCGCGCCAGCGCGGCCGCAGCCTGCTCCCGCTCCTGCTCGGTATGGACGACGGTGAGCGCTCCGCCTACATCGAGTCGTACTACTCGCTCTACCACTACGGTTGGGCGCCGTTGCGGGCCATTCACACCGGTTCGCTCAAGTTCATCGACGCGCCGGAACCCGAGCTGTACCGTTTGCCCGACGATCCGGGCGAGACGGAGAACATCGTGCGCGGCACGCGCGTCGAAGCGCGGGAACTGCGCGACCGCCTGCTGGAGATGATCCGTGACTTCGACCAGTCCGGGTCGGGAGACGCGGCTCGTCCGGACCTCGATCAGGAGACGCTGGCGCAACTCCAGGCGCTTGGCTATCTTGCCGGCAGCGGCAGCCGCGCGGAGGCGCCCGAGGACCTATCCGGTCTTGCCGACCCCAAGGGCAAGATCGCGGTCCACCGGGCGATCATGCTCGCTCAGAGCGACATCGGAAAGGGCGAGACGGCGGCGGCCCGCGATCGGCTGCTGGAGGCCATCGAGCTGGATCCCGGCGTGGTAGACGCCCAGCAGATGCTCGGCAACCTGCACCAGCGCGAAGGCGAGTACGAGGCGGCGATCGGTTACTTCCGGGACGCCCTGGCCCGCAACCCGAATCACCAGGCGTCGCTCATGGGGCTGGCCGACTCCTACCTCTGGCTCGGCCGGCCGGAGGACGCCCTGGTCGGCTTCGAGCGGCTCCGCGGGCTGGCGCCGCACGACAGCAAGGCGGCGATCGCATCCACCGACATCCTGGTCGATCTTGGCCGTCAGGCGGAAGCGCTGGAAGTCGCCGAGTCGGCGGCCCGTTACGAGCACGCCCCGGCGCTGGTCCACAACCAGCACGGCGAACTGCTCGCGCTCGCCGGGCGGGTCGGTGAGGCGGAGAAGGCCTTCGAGCGGGCCATCCAGGCGAACGACCGCCCGGTACAGCCGCACTTCAACCTGGCGGTTCTCTATGAAGAGCGCGGAGAGACGACGAGGGCGATCGAGCGCTACAAGGAAGCACTGGCCCGCATGCCGTGGCACTACAGGACGCTGTTCAACCTTGGCCGGTTGCTGGGCCGGGAGGGCGACGTGGTGGAACAAGAGGAGCTTTGGCTGGCCGCGCTGAACGCGAACCCGCAGTTCATCGAAGGGCACTATCTGCTGGCGAAGCTGCTCATGGACCAGGGCGGCGATCTTGAGCGGGCGGAGGAGTTGGTGCGCGCGGGTCTTGATCAGGACGAAACGCACCAGGCCGGGGCTCTCGGCTACTTCGTTCTGGCGGACATCCTCAGTCGTCTGGGCCGCCCCGGAGAGGCGATGCGGGCGGTGCGGTTCGGTCGGGAGATACAGGCGCGATCCTCAGGCGGACGCTAAGATCGGCAGGTCACAGGCTCCGTCGCGACATGCTGTCCGGCGCCCCTGATGCGGCCCTCGGTCCGGGCTGTTCCGGATTCGGCGGATGCGCGGCGGGAAGCTGGGGGTGCGGCGACGTGCCGGCTTCCTGATCGCCCATGTCCTCCCTGCCTGGCCGTCGCTCCTACACCTTCGGGCCCTATCTGCTCGACGTCGATCAGCGGCTGTTGCTCAGAGACGGGCAGAAGGTAGCCGTTCGCCCGAAGATCTTCGACACGCTGCGGGCACTCGTCGAGAACAACGACCGAGTGCTGCACAAGGAGGAGTTGATGGCGCTCGTGTGGCCGGACGTCGTGGTCGACGAGAGCAGTCTGATGCACAATCTCTCCGTACTGCGGAAGGTCCTGGGGCAGGACAGGGACAACCAGTACGTCGTTACGATTCGTGGCCGCGGCTACCGATTCACAGCTCCGGTCGAAGCCGCCCTCGAAGGGTCCATCGCGGTCAGACCCTTCGCCAACATGAGTCCCGACCCGGATCAGAACTTCTTCTGCGATGGGATCGCGGAGGAGATCATCGATGCTCTCGCGAGTGTCGAAGGGCTGCGGGTCGTCGGCCGCATGTCCTCCTTCGATCGCCGGCTGCGGGATCTGAGCGCGTCGACAGTGGGAGAGAAACTGGCCGTCTCGGCGATTCTCCAGGGCAGCGTGCGCAAGGCCGGTGAGCGCCTTCGCATCTCCACGCAACTCATCCGGACTTCGGACGGCACGCAGCTCTGGTCGGAGCACTACGACCGGGATCTCGGCGATGTCTTCGAGATCCAGGAAGCCATCGCCAAGGCCGTCGTCGAGCACGTGCGCATGAAGCTCCTGCCGCCGCATCCTGGCCCCGTCGTACCTCGCTACACGGACAATCCGGATGTCTACCGGCTCTACCTCGAGGCGCGCTACTGTCTCAACTTCCAGACGTACGACCGTTTCCGGCAGGCCATGGAGGTTCTCGACCGCGCACTCAAGCTGCAGCCCGACTTCGCGCGTGCTCATGCCCAGCTCGCGGTGTGCTACGTGAGCCTCGCGATCTACGGCTTCCTTTCGGTGCGGGAGGCGGTGCCCAAGGCGGAGGAGGCGATCGGCCGGGCCCTTGAACTCAACGGCTCGAGCGTGCTCGCGTACCGGGCTTTGGGTCTTCTTAGTGCCGCCTTCCGATGGGACTGGCCCGCGGCGCAGCGGGCGTATCGGCGGGCCCTGCTGCTCGATCCCGGGAATTCGATGGCCCGCTACTCGTACGGAAACCACTTCCTGTCCCCGGTAGGCCGTGTCGACGAAGCTGAACGCGAGATCAGGACTGCCGTGGATCTCGACCCCCTTGCGCCGGTGATCGGCCAGGGCCTGTGCCAGATTCTCTACTACCGGCGCCGCTACGAAGAGGCGGCCGAGCAGGCTCTTCGCACGCTCGCCCTGGAGGAGAACTTCCCCATCGTGCGCCCCCTGTTGGCGGCCTGTTACAGCGCCCTGGGTGAACCGGACGACGCGGTCGAGGCGCGCCAGGCGCACCTGCGGATTAGCGGCCGCGCGGAGGAAGCGGAGGCGATGGGGAGGGTCTACGCGAAGAAGGGGGAGCCGGGGGTGCTGCGCTGGATGGTGGACCAGCAGTTGAGACGGACGGACACGGGTGAAGACCGTTCGGTCGCGCTGGCGGTCCTCTATGCCTGGCTCGAGGAGAAGAAGAACGCGCTGCGTTGCCTCGAGGACGCCCTGAACGCGAGGTTCGGGGCCGTCCTCTGGACCAAGGTGCATCCGGCCTTCGATTGCCTGCGTGACGAGCCGCGCTTCCAGGAGTTGGTGGACGCCATGGGCGTCAACGATCCCCGCGTCGCCACCACGGATCCCGCCGGCTAGCAGGGGCGCTAGCGCTGGAAGAGGTACGTGGCCTTGAGGATGAGCTGCCGGCCTTCCGAGCGTCGCTCCCGGAGCGACGGCGCCGTCCAGTTCTCGTTGTAGACGAGGAAGATGTCGGCGCCGGGCCGGTAGATCCAGTGAAAGCGGATGTTGACGCCGAGGTCCTCGGCGGCGTCGTTGTACTGGGCGATCATGTTCAGGCGCAGATCGGGTGTGAAGGAGAGATCGACGCCGGGGCTCCACAGGTTGATCTCGAAGGCGCCCTGCGGCAGCTCGACGTTGTGGTGCGACCAGGTGGTGGAGGCGCGCACGAGGCGTGACAGGCGAAGACTGAGCTGCTGTCGCACGGAGACCCAGTCGCCCTGGTAGAACTCGCCCCAGAAGTTGAAACTCCGCAGGGACACGGATCGGGACGCGTCGGTGAGCAGCAGCAGTTCCCAGCCGTCGAACTCGAACATTCCCGGCGGGATCACCACGCCGGGGAAGATCTCGAACGGCGCGAACAGTCGCTCCTTCGTCCGGACCGCGCCGAGCTCAAGGAAGTCGTTCGTCTTGAAGACCATGCCGATGGGGTAGAAGACGGTCTCCTCGCTCTCCAGGCGTCCGTCGCTCGAGCGCTCGAAACGGCGGTGCGTGCCTTCGGCGTACCAGGAGCGGATGCCGGCCCGTTCGATCCGGGGCTGCCAGATGAAGCGGGGGTTGTAGAGGCGGAAGTTCTCGCGAAGCAGGAACCCGACGCCCGGATCGAAGTTCTGCTGTGACTCGATGAAGTCCAGCGAGGTCGTGAGCGTGGAGCCCTGGTAGCCGACCCCGGCGCCGAAGGAAGCATCGTTGCCTTCGATTCCCGGCCGCTCGCTGCGGCTCCAGTAGCCGTTGAGCTGGAGGAGCTGGGTCGGCTTCAGTTCGATGTCGAAGCCGTAGAGGTTCTGCGCTCCCGCGGCGGCGGGATCGCGCTGCGTGAAGATCGCGCCGACGCTGGAGCGCTGGCCGATGTTGCGCTTCACCCGCGCGACGGAGAAGGCGGTTTGCGGCACGCTCCGGCTTCCGACGTCGGCCTCGCCCGTGCCGACGCCGAGGACGCCGAAGTTCCATTCGCCGAGCCGGCCGGTCAGGCGAGCCCCCAGGTCCATCGGCACCGTCTCGCCGCCGTCGAGCCCGATACGGCGCGAGAAGAAGGCCTTCATCAGGGCGGGCATCCACGGCACTCTCTGGGGAGGGCCGAACTCGAAGATGCCCGCGTTCTCGAGGAAGAAGTCCCGTTTCTCGGGAAAGAAGAGGGAGAAGCGCGTCAGGTTCACCTGCAGGTCGTCGACCTCGACCTCGGCGAAGTCCGTGTTGTAGGTCAGGTCGAGCGCCATCGACTTGCTCAATCCCCACTTGATGTCGAGTCCGCCGTCGAGGTCGGTCCCCGAAGTACGGACCGGCGGCTCTTCCGAGGCGGAACCGATCAGGTAGGGCCTGACGTCGAGACTGCGCGAGCGCCGGAGCCCGGCGAGTCCCGTCAGGCTGCCGGCCAGGGAAACGCGGTAGGCCGCGTAGTGGGATACGCCGGACGTGGTGATCGGCAGCGTGGAACGGGGCAGATACGCCCAGTTGACTTCCTCGCTCTTGCGGCGGATGAGCCGCTGCACGTGCAGGCCCCAGCGGTCGAGCGCCGGATCGAAGCGCAGGGTTGCGAAGGGAATGGCGATCTCCGCCGTCCAGCCGTCCGTCGTTCGCCGCGCCCTGACGGTCCAGACACCGTCCCACTCCACGTTCACGTCGCGCCCCTCGTCGGTGATCAGCGCATCGTGACGGGCGCCGTTCGGGTTGGTGGCGAAGGCGAAGGCGTTCCTGCCGTCGAGAAACGTGTCGAAGACCAGAACGAAGGAGTCGTCGGAGGCGAGTTCCGCGTCGCGCTCCATCTCCTTGGCGATGATCCTCTCCGGCTCCCGATCGAACGCGCGCAGCGCCACGTAGAGCGTCGACGGGGTATAGGCGATCGAGAACTCCGTTCGCTCGGAAGCCGGCGCTCCTTCTTGGGGCTCGCGCTGGCGGAAGCCGCTACCGACCTCGGCGCGGTCCCAGGCGGGCTCGTCGAGCCGGCCGTCGACCGTGATCGGCTCGTGGATGGCGAGCGCCGCGATCGAGGGACGCTTGCTGAGATCGGCATCGACCTGACCGGCCGCCGGCCCGCCGAACGTCAGCGCGACGACGACGGGAGCCAGCACAGGCCTGACGCGGGAATGGGCCGGAGGGCGGGCCGAAAGCACTGGAGAACTCGTCGAGCGCGGGAGAGTCGGATCAGAGCCGAGCCTATTCGAGCCCGGGTGGCCGCGCTGGCGCTTAGAAAGCCTAAGGTTCTCTCAGGTTTCCTTCTAGATCCAACCCCTGTTTGTCAGTCAGAGTAAACCGCTTGCTTCAGGCGACGATCGAACCGGAGGTGACCATGTCGAAGACGCGTTCGTTGGTTTCAGTCTCACTGCTCCTCCTGTTCATCGCGGCGCCGGCCCTGGCCCAGAACGTCGGAACGGTGCGCGGCGAGGTGCGCGACGCGAACGGTGACCCGCTGCCGGGGGTGCTCATCGAGGTCGACGGGCCGCTGGTGCGCGGCGACCGCTCGACGACGACGGGCGTCAACGGCGAGTTCCTGGTCACGGCGCTGCTTCCGGGCACGGTCTCCGTCACCGGAACGCTCGACGGCTTCGAGGACGAGACGGTGGAGGACGTCCGCATCTCGATCTCGCAGACCAGCACGGTGAGCATGGTCCTCCAGCTCGCCGCGGCCTCGGAGGAGATCACGGTGACCTCGGAGCGGCCGATCCTGGACGTGACGAGCAACGTGATCAGCACTCACCTGACCGAGGAGTTCATCGACGACCTCCCGACCAAGCGGAGCTTCCAGGACTACGCCGCCATGGCCAAGGGGGTGACGCTCCAGGGGCGGGACCAGACCTACGGCGACTGGAGGTACTCGGTCTACGGCAGTGGCGGCGTATCGAACTCGTGGAACCTCGACGGCCTCAACTCCTCGTTGCACGACTACGGCGGCGTGTGGTTCTGGATCAACCCGGACACGATTTCGGAGGTCCAGGTGCTCGGTGTGGGCGCCCCGGCGGAGTACGGCGGCATGTCCGGCGGCGCGATCAACATCGTCACGAAGTCCGGGACGAACGAGTTCGACGGCCGCCTGAACTACTACGGCCAGTTCGACTCGCTGACCGCCGAGGGCCCGAAGGTTGCTGGATTGACCGGCGAGGAGACCGGCTTCTATCGGGACAAGTTCAACAACTTCACCCTGGCGCTCGGCGGCGCGCTGGTCCAGGACGAACTGTGGTACTTCCTGTCGCTCGAGTACAAGGAGGACGCCCTCGGGGAGCCGGGCTCGATTCGGGAGTACGTCCGGCCGGACCTCTGGGAGCGCTCCGCGCTGAAGCTCGACTGGACCTTCAACCCGTCGAACACCTTGACGCTCAGCGCCCAGTACGAGGACTACGACTGGCAGCAGGCGTCGGATCCGTTCCTCTCCCAGGACGCGCAGACGCACGAGTTCGGCATCCGGCCTTCCTTCCGGCTCGGCTGGCAGTCCGTGTTCTCGAACCGAACGTTCTTCGAGGTGAACGTCGCCGATTTCGACAACTACGACCGCGTGGCTTCGGTCACCGGCAGCACGGAGCCACCCTTCGTGGACTACACCCAGCCGGTCCCCACGACGGTCGGCGGGCCGAGGTATCCGTACGACTACGGTCCCGGGATGATCCGCACCAGCGCCAAGTTGACGCACTTCGCGGACGACCTCGCCGGCAGTCACGAGTTCAAGTTCGGCGTCCAGTTCACCGACGCGACGACGAAGACGCCGCAGCTCTACCCGGGCTCGGGCGGTCTCTACTACGCGAAGTTCGCCGAGAGCTTCTACTGGCGCTACACCCGGCAGCAGCACTACTACGGCAGCGACTCGACCTCTCTCGGGCTCTTCGTGGACGACTCGTGGAACCTGGGCGGCAAGACGACCCTGAACCTCGGAGTGCGCTACGACCACGACAACGGAGGCATCCCGCCCTACGAGGTGCTGCTGTCCCACGGGGGCGGCAAGGGGAATGCCGTCTTCAGCGGTGACTTCTACCCGGCCTACGATGACCTCGTCGACTGGAAGAACATCTCGCCGCGCCTCGGCATCGCCCACCAGGTCGGCGAGGGCGAGCGGCAGGGCGTGCTGCGGCTGTCCTACGGCAAGTACTTCGAGGCGAACAACACGGCCGTATGGAACGGCCCTCACCCAGACCGGCCGCCCTCGATGTACGCCTTCAGCTACTACCGGACCGGCCCCTGGTACGTCTACCGGACGGTTGCGGACGAGAATCTCATCCAACCGGACCCGAACCTGAAGGCGCCCGAGTACGACCAGTATGCCCTCGGCTACGAGCAGCAGCTCAGCGAGACGCTGACGCTCGGCGCCGAGCTCGTCGTCAAGCGCGGCACGAACCTGATCGGCTGGCACATCCTCGACGACGGCGTCTACGAGGAAGTGCCGTTCGTCAACCCGGAGACGGGCGAGACGATGACGCTCTACAGCATCGTCGAGGAGCCGACCCGCCGCAAGGGGAACAGCCCGGGGCCGGGCGCGAACGCACCCCCCGGCGCGAAGTACGACCAGGACTACGAGGGCGTGTTCGTGACTTTGACCAAGCGCAAGGTCGGCCGGTGGGGGATGAACGCATCGCTCGGCTGGTCGAAGTCTGAGGGATTCACGGCACGGAACCTCGACCAGCGTCAGGCAGAACCGTTCTTCTCGTCCCAGTCGGGCGTTGATCCGAACCACCACATCAACGCCGAGGGGATGCTGCAGGGGGACCGAACGTGGGTCTTCGCGGGCCAAGTCCAGGTCGACCTGCCGTGGCAGCTCCGGGGCGCTGCCGTGCTGAAGGTTCAGGACGGCCGGCCGTACGGACTGTTCCAGCGGGTACAACTGGCTCAGGGCCAGATCGACGTCGCCCTGACCCCGCGGGAGGACGACCGGAGGATGCCGGGCAGTACAACGCTCGACCTGGGCATCGGGCGCAACTTCTCGCTCGGCGGCGACCTCTCGTTCGGCGTCGACCTGCAGGTCCTGAATGCGTTGAACGAGGACGCCTTCGACTGGTGGCAGGCCACTGCGTTCAGGGACGGTAATCTGGTGCCTTCGCTCTATCAGTATCCGCGCCGGCTGATGCTGCGGCTCAGCTTCGACTTCTAGCGCCAGGCCGGCCGGTTTGGACTGACTGCTGACCTCGACAAGGGAGATCACATGATGCGGAAAGCGAAAGTCGTTCGGTCGAACGGAGCCCTGAAGTTCCTTCCGTGCCTGGCCCTGCTCGGGGTTGCTTGGTCCGCGCCGGCCCCTGCCGCCGAAGGTGACTGGTCTCAGTGGCGGGGTCCGGCCAGGGACGGGTACGCGCCCGTGGCCGGCAACGAGAGCCTGGCAGCGGCGCTTCATGGTCCGCTGCCGGCGTCGCTGCACCAGGTCTGGAAGATGGAGGTCGGCCTCGGGCAGTCGGCGCCGATCATCCATCAGGGCAAGCTCTACATCCACGTCCGGCAGGGCGAGGAGGAGGTCGTCCTGGCGCTCGACCCGGAGACGGGCGAGGAGATCTGGCGCTACGCCTACCCGGTTGCCTACGTGCCGGTGAATCACGCCTGGGCCTGGGGCCCGGGTCCGAAGTCGACGCTGACCGCGGTCGGGGACACGCTCTACACCTTCGGCGTCACGGAGCGGCTGCACGCCATCGACGCGGAGCAGGGCGACGTACTCTGGGACAAGAGCTACGACGACATCTACGCGCAGCCGTTTCCCGAGTGCGGCACCAGCGCCTCGCCGCTCGTCGAAGGCGATCTGGTCATCGTGCCGGTCGGGCAGACCTGGCCGGATCCGTCGATCGAGAGCCTGGGCGAGATCGTGGCCTACAACCGACACACCGGCGAGGAGGTCTGGCGCACCGAGTACCTGCCGCCGGGCTACGCCTCGCCGATGGCGTTCACCATCGACGGTGTCCGGCAGCTTGTCACCTCGACCCAGAACCACGTGGTCGGGATTCGTATCAGCGACGGCAAGACGCTGTGGAAGAAGGAACTGCGGATCTTCATGGAGCAGAACATCCCGACGCCGCTCCTCTACGAGGACAACATCCTGATCGGCGGCTACCACTGGGGGAACGCGCTGCTCGATCCGGAGCCCACCGAAGGCGACGGCCTCTGGAACGTGAACAGCGTCTGGGCGACGAAGCGGCACGAGCTCTACATGGACTCGCCGGTGCTGGTCGGAGACTACGCCTACTTCCGTTCCCACAAGAGGCTCGGAACGCTCGTCTGCGTCGACATGCGCACCGGCCAGCAGTGCTGGCAGGGTCCGCCCCAGGTGGCGCGCTACGCGGCGTTCGTCGTCGTCGGCGAGGACCGGCTCCTGGTGCTCACGGACAACGGCGAGATCAAGGTGGTCGCCGCCGATCCCTCCGAGTACCGGGAACTCGCTTCCTGGGACGTCGCCGACACTCCCGTCTTCACCCACCTGACGGTCGCCGGGTCGCGGATGTACGTCAAGGACGAGGCGCACCTCGCAGTGTTCGAGATTGCCCCCGACCAGGTGACGGACGCGGCGGCCGGCCCTGCCGGCGACGTGGTCGCGGACTGGACGCCGGCTCCGGAAGACGAGGCGGCGGTGCTCGAGGTCGTCAACAAGGTGCTCGACACGCAGCGGGATGCGACGACCTGGGAGCAGGTCGAGGAGCACCTGAGCTACTGGTCCGAGGACTTCAGCGACTACTCCGGCCAGACGAAGGCCGACTGGGTCGCGATGTACCGGAACATCTTCAACGCGGCCGGCAGGATCGGACCTCCGACGGGCTACGACAAGCAGTCGATGTACCTGGAAGGGTGGGTCGGCGATACGGCGGTCGTCCGCGGCGTCTTCATCGACTTCCGGCCGCGCCGCCAGGCGATCATGGAGCAGTTCTACACCGTCAGGAAGTACGACGACCGCTGGCTGGTCACCGGTACGGACAACCGTCCCATCTGGGAGCGATGGGCCGAGGAGGGGGAGTACAAGAGCACGGCCTTCGGGGAGGAGACGGAGGACCAGTAGGGATCGGGCTCCACCTGCTGCGTCTTCGCTGCGAGTACCTCCCAGGCTGGTAGGCTGTGGCGGCTCGCCCAAGGGCCCGTTCCGCCTGCACCGAGGTCTACCGCCATGTCGCTTTCCCCCGAACTTCAGTCCCGCATCCAGGGCATCGTCGACTCCGCGCCAACTGTTCTCTTCATGAAGGGCAGCCCCGCCACGCCGCAGTGCGGGTTCTCGGCTCAGGTCATCCAGGTACTGAACCGGTTGCTGCCCGAGTACCAGACCTTCGACGTGCTGTCGGACACCGAGGTCCGCGAAGGGGTCAAGGAGTTCTCGGACTGGCCCACGATTCCGCAGCTCTACATCGACGGTGAGTTCATGGGCGGCTGCGACATCGTCAACGAGATGTACGACAGCGGCGAGCTTCACGATGCCCTGGGCGTGGAGCGAGCGGAGTTGTCCGCCGAAGAGGTCGACATCACGATCAGCGCCGAGGCGGAGCAGATCCTCCGAAACGCCCAGCAGCAGCAGGGGGCGGAACTCCATTTCGGCATCGACGCGAAGTTCCAGCCCTTCCTCGGCTTCGGCCCGGCGGCGGGAGCGGAACTCCGGGTTTCGGTCGGTGGCCTGTTCTTCCTGCTCGACCGGGATTCGGCGGCTCGTGCCCGGGGCGCCTCGATCACGGTGGTCGACACCGAGCACGGCCAGCGCCTCGACGTCGACATTCCGGCCGCCCGCGCCGGCGGCTGATTTCCGCGCTGGCGCGGAGGTCGCCCATGGTGGAGATTGTCGATCAACCGACGACCCACGAGACGGCCGAGCGTATGCGGGACGCGGTGGCCGAGGCGCTGCCGGACGCGCGAATCGAAGTGACGGGCGAGGGGAACCACTTCAGCCTGCGCGTTGAATCCGCCGCCTTTGCCGGCCGGAACCGGTTGGCGCGTCAGCGGCTCGTACTGCGCGCTATCGCCCACCTGATGAAGGGCGAAGCCGCACCGGTCCATGCGATCGACCGGCTGGAGACGGTGCTGCCTCCAGCGACGTGAGCGGGTAACCGAGAAAGCGAGGCTCCGACATGAGCGAGGGCACCCGAAACAGGAAGAGCAGCCGGCGCGACTGCATCAGGACGATGGCCGCTGCCGGCGGGGCTGCCGCCCTGGCAAGCTGCGCTCCGAACACGCGGGCCGCTTCGGACACGGGTGACCAGGAAGTAGCGACCATCGAAGCGGTGCACTTTCCCGAGGGCTACCCGCCGTATCCGTCGGCCGAAGCCACCGAAGGCGCCTTCGCGGAGCACGTATCCCCCGGCAATGCCGGCGTCATGAAGGCGTTCGGGACCGAGCTTCACTTCGGCCGGCGGGAGGGTGCCCGGGTGCAGGACGCGTTCACGAAGAAGTGGTACTGGGACTGCCACCGCAACGGCACCCTGTACAACCTCGGGCATCGCAACCCGGACATCATCGCCGCGGTCAAGGAAGCGCTGCACCAGCTCGAGATCGGCAACCTGCTGCTCGTTTCGGGCTACAAGGCGAAGGCCGCCGAGAAACTCGTCGAGAGCACCGGCGGCGCCCTGACCGGCGTTACCTACACGGCCAGCGGCGCGGAGTCCACGGAGGTCGCGATCCGCGCCACCCGGGGCATGACCCGGCGTACGAAGCTCGTTTGCATCGAGGCCTCTTACCACGGCCACACCTGCTTCGCCCTGGCCGCCGGCGACAACCCGGACAACCACGAGCGCTACCTCCTCGACTTCGACGACTTCGTCTTCGTGCCATACAACGACCTGGACGCCATGGCCGCCGCGGTCGACGACGAGACGGCCGCGGTGCTGATCGAGTCGTCCCCGGCGCAGTCGGGTTTCCCGGTTCCCGATTCCGGCTACTTCCAGGCCGTGACGGACCTCTGCCGGAAGCACGGAGCGAAACTGATCATCGATGAGGTCCAGACCGGCCTGGGCGCGACCGGGACGTTCTGGTTCTGGCAGCAACACGGCATCGTCCCGGACATCGTGACCACCGCCAAGGGCCTCGGCGGCGGCATCCTCGCCAACGCCGCCGTTCTGCTCGCCCCCGAGATCAAGGAGTGGTTCTTCGACACGGCTATACCGCACTCCTCGACCTTCGGCGGCAACGAGCTCGGCTGTGTCGCCACCGCCAGGGTCTGCGACCTGACGATGGCGCCCGGCTTTCTGGACCACGTGGGTGCGTTGGCCGCGCAGTTCGCCGAGGGGCTGCGGGGCGGCCCCTACCGGATCAACCAGCACGGGCTGTGCATGGGCATCCTCTCCGAGGAGATGGGCAAGATGGAGATGACAGGCCGGCTGTTCGAGGCCGGACTCTTCACCGTGCCCGCCTGGTACACCGACGGCGGGGTGGAGTTCCGACCCATCCTGACACTCACCGAGAACGAGGCGGACGAGATCATCGGCATCTTCCGCGACACCGTCGGCTAAGCGCCGTGCCGTTCAAAGGTGTGAGCCTGAACGGTGCTCACGGAGAGGTGGACAGCAACAGGACAGCAGCCCTCTCAATAGCTGAGTCGTCACTCAGTGTGGTAAGGTCCGATCAACCGCAACCAGACCCTCTGGGAGGAAGCCCGTGATGTCACGCCGTTCCCGCTTCGCCGCTCTCGCCGTCATGGTTCTTGTTGTCGCGGCCCCGGTTCTCGCCGCCGGCCCGAACGAACCCGACAGTCCCGACGCGATCACGTTCCACGAGGACGTCGAGCCGATCCTGCAGCGCTCCTGCCAGGGCTGCCATCGCCCCGAGGGTGTTGCCTACGGCGGCATGAAGGCGCCGATGGCCCTGACCACCTACGAGGAGACGCGTCCCTGGGCCCGCAGCATCGCCCGGCAGGTGGAGTCGAAGGACATGCCGCCCTGGTTCGCGAGCGACGCGACCCACGGTCAGTTCACGAACGAGCGGATCCTGACCGCGGAAGAGATCGACACGATCGTCGGCTGGACCAAGAGCGGCGCCCGCCGCGGTGACCCGGCCAACGCCCCGGCGCCGATCGAGTGGCCGACCGGCTGGCTGATCGGCGAGCCCGACCTGGTGCTCGACCTGGCCGAGCCGTTCTGGGTCGACGATGACGTCAAGGACGTGAACATCAGCCTGAAGGCGGTCATGATCACGGAGGAGATGCTGCCCGAGCCGCGCTGGATCCAGGCGATCGAGTTCCGCCCCGGCAGCGATGTCGTTCACCACGTGGTCGGTTCACGGGTCGCTACCGAGACCGAGACGCCCGGTGCTTCGGGCCTGCTCGGCGGCATCGCCCCCGGCACCGAGCCGTTCTACCTTCCGGAAGGCGCCGGCCGGCTGCTGATGCCGGGCACGCAGCTCTACTTCTCGATGCACTACAACAAGGAGCCCGGCGAGGGCACCGGCGTGTGGGACCGCTCCCAGATGGCCTTCAAGTTCCATCCCAGGGACGCGAAGATCGACCGGGTCGCGCAGTGGGAAGGGGTCGGCAACAGCGACTTCGAGATCCCGCCGGGCCATGAGAACTGGGTCATCGGCGCCTCCAAGGTCTTCGAGTACCCGACCACGATCTACGGTTACCTGCCGCACTCCCACCTGCGGGGGCTGGACGCCAGGTACACCGCGTACTACCCCGACGGCACCGAGGAGGTCCTCCTCGACGTGCCGGCCTACGACTGGAACTGGCAGACGAACTACATCTACAAGGAGCCGAAGGACCTGCCGGCCGGAACCCGCGTCGATGTGCTGATGACCTACGTCAACACGGAAGAGCGCAACGCGGAGACGGTGCTCGAGCTCGACACGACCCGCGCCGTCCAGTTCGGCGGACCGACCACCGACGAGATGATGATCGGCTTCATCGACTACTCGGAGGATCGGGGCGGCGACCTCGTCACTGAGGCGGAAGGCGCGGCTGCGACCGCGACGCCCGCCGGGGGCGGTGGCGAGTAGCGGCTCTGTCACGGCAAGAGCTTGGCCATGCGGCGCGTCCATTCGGTTGGGCGCGCCGTTTCTCCTTGTGACGCCGTCGCTCTTTGGGAGAATGGCGCGATCGGATCATGACGACTGAGGAGCTCTACGGCGCCGTCGATCTCGGCGGTTCCCACGTCGGACTGGCGCTGGGCTCCGTCGATGTCGAGGCCGGCAGCTACCGCCTGGTCGCGGGCCGGAATCTAGAAGGCGGTGGCTACGACGGATGGGAGGCGATGCTCGACCGGATTGCCGGGGGCCTGCTCGAGTTGGAAGGAGAGGTGGGCAGGCGCCCGGCCGCGGTCGGCGTCGGTTGTCCCGGATGGGTCGACCTCGAGGCCGGCGTCACCCGGTTCCTGCCCAACCTGCCGGGCCAATGGCGGGACGTGCCGGTTGGCCGCCTGCTCGGCGCGCGCCTGCAGACGCCGGTCCGTCTGCTGAACGACGTTCGCGCGGCGACGTTGGGAGAGTTCACCTTCGGTGCCGGCCGTGGAGTGTCGACAATGGCCCTGTTCGCCCTGGGCACGGGCATCGGCGGCGGCGTGGTGGTCGACGGCAGACTGCGCCTGGGACCGCTCGGCTCAGCCGGCGAACTTGGCCACCAGATCGTCGACCCGACCGGTCCCCTCTGCGGCTGCGGCAACCGGGGCTGCCTGGAGGCGGTGGCGAGCGGCCCGGCGATCGGTGCGGTCGGGGTCCGGTTGCTGCGCTCGGGCCAGGCGCCCATCCTGCAGGAGGTCGCTGGTGGAGACACCGAGAAGGTCTCGCCCGAGACGATGGGTGAGGCGGCAAGGGCGGGCGACGAAGCGGTGACGAGGGAACTCGAGCGGATCGCGGGCCTGGTCGGCATCGCCGCCGCCAACGTCGTCGTCGCCCTGCATCCGGAGCTCATCGTGCTCGGAGGCGGCGTCGCCGGCCTTGGCGACCTGCTGTTCGACGGCGTCAGAAAGACGATCGCCGACCGCGTCCGTGTCTTCCCGACGGACGACATCCGCGTCGAGCCCGCCGCCCTCGGCACCGATGCCGGCCTGGCGGGCGTGCTGGCGTGGGCGGCGTCGTCTGCATAAGGGCGTCCTGCTTTCGTGGCAGGCCTGTATTCGTGCGTTTGGGTATGGGGGGTACTCCCGCAGGTCAGTACTCGTCGCGTCCCGACAAGACATACTCGAACCGGTCGCCCTCCGTTGCGAGAGCGTGGAGATAGATCAGGAGCTCGCCTTCGTCCAAGTGACCGACGGGATGGGGGATCTCCCCCACCAGTCGGTCCTTCGGATCTAGGGCGAAGTTCACCAACTCCGTTTCCGCGTTGCGGCTCCAGGCCCTCAGGGCCAGATCGTGACCCTCGGCGGTCGCTCCGAGCACGGTAGTCGTGAAGACGTACTCGTTTCCCTTGCGACTGATCCGGACGCGTTGCTTCCGTGCGATAGTTCGCCCTGAGGTGTTGGGTGCGTCGCTCTCGTCAAGGTCGCTGCAAGTCATGGCGACGACGATCTCGGGGCCGTCCGTGCTCCACTCGATTGCATCGTGCCTGCCGAGTAACTCCCGAACACGGTCAAGGTGGTGTGGTCGTCGGGCCGTTGTCTTCCCGACGTCCCTCGGGGCCGGGGTTGGCACCTGCATCGCCCGAGACTGATCGACGGCGTGCATGCCCGCGGGCGTTCGTGCGTCCTTGTCTTCACCTAGTAGCGTCTCCTCGATCCTGTCGGCCTGTAGTGCAATGCGGCAGACGAGATCGTGGACTTCTTCGTACTGGGTCGTAGCGCGGTCGAAAGGCAGGCTGGCCTCGATGCTGAGTGCGAAGCTGCCGTGCTTGGCGTCCCATCGAGCGCACAGGCGAGGCTGACCAAGGCGGGCCTGTAGCCGCATCAACTGGTCGAAGTGCTCAGGCTGGTTCTTGAGGTCCACATGACCGATTGCACTGCTGCAGCGCAGGAAGGTCACGTCGGCCACTCCGGAGGAACGTAGTTCCAGGTGAACGCGCTGGAGGCGAACGCCAAGGTCCTCGACGGTTCCCGACGCCTCTGGCTCCTTGGCCAGAGCGATTCGATGCCCTCGCACTCTCAGGACACCGTGCCGGGCGAATGGGCCGTCCTTCCCCGGTTGTTCGATGCCCTCGCCCTGGAGCAGGCGGTTCCAGTGCTCTTCGAGGAGGTCGCGTAGCTCCGGGACGTCGACCCTGTGCACGAGGGCGTGGTCGGTCGCGCCGTTCAGCCACCCGCTTCGCACCGGAAACGCTGACTCCAGTTTCTCCTTGACTGGGGGAGGGATGTCGGTCGCGGACAGGACCTCCCGGTTCATGTCGAGCTTGGGGTCGTGACTCAAGTGCTTCAGGGGCGCGACATGGACGAGCCGAAGAAACGTGTCCAGCCGTTCCAGCACCCGCCGGACCTGCAGCCGCTCGACGGTGTCCTGAAGATGGGGATAGAACACCTGGATCTTCTCTTGCGGCTCGGCTGGGCTGCACTTCCCATCGAGCGTGCGCTGGGCGAGTCCGCCGATCCGGTCCACACGTCCGGTGCGCTGTTCCATCGCCGAAGGAGTCCAGGTGACGCCGTAGTGGATGACGCGCCGGCAGAACGTGTGGAGGTCTTCACCTTCCTGGAGCACATCCGTGCTGATGAGGACCAGCGGGAACCCGGGCATGCGGAACTGCCGGACGGTGCGTCCCGCCACGCTCCCCGCCATCCGGCCGACCGGGTTCTGCTCCTGCAGTCCACGGCCAAAGAGCTCCGCCAGCTTGCCCAAGTCTGCGGTTGGAGCTTCGGGAAAGTTCACCTTGATCAGGGTGTCGAAAGCCATGGCAGCGCCGCTGAGTTCGGCGTACGCGTGGAAGTCTCCAGGGCGTTGCCGCTGCTGCGCGAGCAATTCGACGAACGAGGGGGCGAGCTCTCTTCTGGCTCTTTTGTCTCCGAGCGTGTCCCGCTCGCCTTCAAACCCCTCAAACTGCTGGATGGCGAGCAGATAGAGGTCGATGTAAGCACCGCCGAGCCGAGCCATGGCGCTCAGCAGTTCGCGCCGCTGCTCCCGGCGGCGGAAGCTCTCGGTGAAGTCCGTACCCTCACCTTTGGGCCAGAGTTCCTGCCGTAGGCGCTCATTCCTGACGAGTTCGGTGAAGAACGTGCTGACGCCGATCGCCGAGTTCGGCAGCGGGAAGCCGGGTGGCGGACTGGCGCTCTCGCCGTGATGCTCGGGAAACCGCAGCCTGAGCACCTCGCTTGCCTTCTTCGCCAGCGTGTCGCTTGACTCTCCGATCAGGTGAAGCGCGGCTGCCTGGTAGGCCTCGAACACGTAGTAGCGCGGGTATCGACCGGTTTGCCCCTCGTGTTCCCGGCGGTAGTAGGCCCAGGCCAGTTGGCGGAGCTTGTCTTCCAGATTCCGGGAGGTCAGGCGAAGGTGGCGGGCGAGGCACTCCAGCGGATCGCCCGGGCGGTCCAGCAGCCAGGAGACGAGATCATCTTCAAACAAGGTGCTGTAGGCGGCCGATGGGTTGCTCAACCGGTTCTTTTGGAAGGCGGCGCCCGACAGGACTCCTTCCGGCCCCTTGCCCCTGAAGAACCAGGAAAAGAAGTTCTCGCGTCCACCCGGGTCGTCGTCAACGCCGGGCTGGATGGCGACGATCCCATCTGCCTCGCTCTCGTCTTCCGAAGCGTTCGGCGTATGGTCCATACCGGCGCGTGTTTCCTCCCGGAAACGCTCGAAGAGCTTGTCTATCTCCGGGCTGAGACCAGGAAGTTGGTCCTTCATCCGGCGTTCGATCCACTCGTCGAACTTCCGGTCGAGACGCCGTGCCAGTTCGGCTACGGTGGCGACCCGCCGGACGAAGATGAGGGCCTTCTCGCCCGTTCTGAAGGCATCGGCCAGTGCCTTGACGGTCGCGTCGAGCTTGGGATGTGGAATCTCGCTGCGGAAGTGCTCGCGGTAGGACTCGATTAGGGCATTGAGCGCCTGTGTGTCCGCGCCCCGCTGCTCCTCCGGGTCGTGGGTCTGTTGGCCATCGAAGGTCGTTGCCTCGTCTGCTTCCTCCGCCTCCGCGCCGTTCGCTTCAGCCAGCTGCTTCTTCCTGATGTTCCCGACACTCTGGAGGAAGCTCTCGAAGGAGGAGAGCATGCCGATCTGGAACTGATTCCCAAACCTCTTGTCGCCCAGTACCTCAGCCACCTTCTTCTGAACGAGGGCCACGGCGAGCCGTTGGCGTGCATCCTCGAAGCGGATCGGTTGGTCCGGTCGCTCGAAGCCGCCATGGCGCCACTCGCGGCGATACATGTTCTTCGTGTGATCTTCGCCGCCGATGTTCAGGTGCGTGATGCGGCGGATAAGCAGGTTCCTTGCCAGTGTGCGCCGGGCCTCATCATCTATCCCGGTGTTGGCGAGGCTCTTCATCGAAAGCGCCCCGTTTCCGTCTGCTTCGCGCACGCAGGCGTGACCCTTGCCCAAAACGTCGAGTTGCTGCCAGAGGTCGTGGTAGTCGGCTTCGAACGGAGTCGCCGACAGGCAGAGGACCCGCTTGGCCCTGGGCTGGTAGTGGGGGTGCCCGTCGTTTCCGGCTTGGGGATGTCCAAGCATAAGTCCGAGGACGCGGTTCCGGTTCGAGACGTAGCGGTCGCCTGGGGTGCCAAAGCCCTTTCGCAGGTTGTGGGCTTCGTCGACTACCAGGAGGTCGATGTCGGGAAGGAGCGCGTTTAGTGCCCGGCCGTACTGCTCTCGGAACTCTCCAGCCTCTTCTGCCCGCAGCTCCGAATGGAGCCAGCCCACGTAGGAGAGGATCTGCTCGCGGTAGCGGTTCCGGGACTCCGGGTGCTTCAGCGCCAGGCTGAAGCTCGTCATGCGAAGGAAGAAGTCGCGGTTCGCGTTGATGGAGACGTTGCGTGCGAAGTCAGTAAGGGAGCCGCATACGACTGGTTTCCTGGTCGGCTCTCCCTGAACGGACTTCACGCGGTTATCGATGACACGCCAGTTGTTCCGGACGAAGTTCCCGAAGTCCCTGACCCATTTCTTCTGGATGTTCTCCTTGGGCGCGAGAACCAGGATGCGGGCGTTGGGACGAAAGTGGCGTACGAGGCCCATGACACCGAGAGCCACGTACGTCTTGCCCAGACCGACCTCGTCGGCGATGTAGGCGACGTGGTTGCGGGCAAGCATGTTGTACGCAGCGACCGAACCCTCGAGTTGGGAACGTGCGAGCGTGGAGGAGATGTCGCTTCTGCGTTCCGGGGACCTCCCGTTCCCGCGATGCGCGTTGCCGGTGAAGTCGATCAGTTCGCCGGCGATGTGGAGGCCGATTCGGTTCATCCGGCCGCCTTCCTGCGGGGCCAGTCGCTTGTCGCCTGAAGCGAGGATGCCTCGGCCAAGAACATCTCCTCGTACCAGTTCAGGAAGGCGGCGCGGTCGCCGTCCGACAGGGGGAGCTCCTCCCGGAGCCCTGAGATCTTGTCCAGTTCCTGTTCGAGTTGTTGGCGGTCCGTTTGATGGTCACGCCAGAAATCGGGATGGCGTTCCTCGACACGAGTAGCGATCTGCGTGGCGCTTAGGAAGGTGAGGTACGCCATGACGGTGTCGCGATCCCCCCGTTCCTCCACCTTCCGGAGAAGCACTGGAAGCGAATCGTGCTTCTCTCCGAACAGCCGGATCGCTGCCGCCTTCCGGCTGTCCTCGGAGAGTTGCTCATCAAGCCAGGCACTGAGCCGGCCGAATGCGTGGAAGACGCCGGCAAACCGGTCGAATGTGGTCTGGCGGTTCTGGAGAGTCGAGCGGCCGTCGCTCGTCCCCATCCCGGGCAACACGTCGTCCGTCTCCAGCCGGGCGGAAAGGAACCTCTGCCTCTGTGCCTCCGAGAGCAGAGACCAGTACTCGAGGATCTCCTCGGCGGTGAGCCGGTCAAGAAGGGACGGCTTGTGCGGCATTCCCTCCTCACGGATCAGGACGCGCCAGTGGCCCTCGCCCCTGGTCAAAGCCCGGGCTTTCACTAGGCTGGTGGACTGGAGTAACGCTCTCACTTGGTCGGCCGCCAAGTGGCCGCAATCGGTCCACACCTGTGTGGGCCGAGGACGGTGAAGCATGCAGAGTTCGCCGCCTGCGATCGTTTCGATGCGCAGGTCGCCTCCGTGGTCCTGGTCCAGCCAGTACTCCAGCTTGTGGCGTTGCCAGTCGTAGCGGAGCGACAACGGAAGGCCGACCTGCTCAGCGCCGCCGTCCTCGTCGTCGGCCTCCTCCTTGAACCGCTCGTGCGCCTCGTCGAGCGGCTTGAGCCACCAGTCGGAGTCGTCGGCATTGTCGGAAGTGTTGATCAGGAAGGCTGCTTCAAGGTTGTTCTCGGGGTTGTGCCCGGCTGAGGTGAGATTCGGGGAGCCAACAAGCGAGACGTCGAACTCACCGCGGCGCCAGAAGCGGTAGACCTTTGCGTGGACCCGGCGTGGTACGGCGCCCTCGGCCTTGCCCAGGCCGTCGGAACGTGTCATGGCTGACGGTAGGCGACTCCATTGAGCTTTGAGCGCCGCGATCGCTCTGTACTGCTCCGTCGTGACCGAGGCCGTTCCGTCCGGTTCGGTGGGCAGGAGGACTCGAACTTCTGGCCGTTTCCCCCGCGCGAGGCTCGTGAGCAGGGTCCTGAGCGCCTTGGCGTTCCTCTCGTCGAAGTAGGGCGAGACGATCTCAAGGTTCCAGCTGCGCTTGTGGAGCTGACGGTCCCGGAGCCATTCCGGGAGCGGCTTGGTTCCGGCATACAGCCGTGTGTAGTAGCGGCCCTTCGTGTGTGCGTTCTTGACGCCTTGCTGCGGAGCGTCCGCGTCGAGGAAGCCCCGGATCTCCTTCAGCGCGCCGGATTCATAGTTGGGCTGGGCCGTTCTTGCGACTACGGCAAGCACGTCGAGCAGGTCCTGACGGAAGGTGCATCGTCTGTTTCGCGGGTGCGCTTGCTCGACCTCCTCAAAGTGCGCGGTCTCCAGGTTCTCCCACCAGCCGGAGCGGGTGAGGTTCGCCGACAGCGCGGCCGCGATCAGGTTGCGCGTCTTCCTGCCTTCCTCGGGGTGCGAGTTCTCCACGAGCACGAAAACGAGCTTCGGGTGGAAGACGCCCCGGTCCCGGCTGACGTCGATTCGCTGGAAGTCCAGCGTTGCGGGCTGGGCGTTGGCTACCAGCCCGCCGCGATCGTAGAAGACGTCGACCTCGGCCTCCTCCCGTAGGCATTCCTCAAGTTGCACGCGCCGCATCTTCTCCGCAGGGCTGAAACCGCCGTTGACTCGCCCTTGGAACAGCAGCGGCAGGATCTCCAATTCAAAGAAAGC
The DNA here is from genome assembly GCA_965116955.1 of Thermoanaerobaculia bacterium. Lineage (GTDB taxonomy): Bacteria > Acidobacteriota > Thermoanaerobaculia > Multivoradales > Multivoraceae > Multivorans. The sequence goes on from OZ220742.1 coordinate 2,935,811, forward strand.
CGGGTCGAACGTGTAGGTCGTGAACAGCGCGGCTAGGACCCTCCGGCCGGCGATCTTCTCGGCGAACGCTTCCGACAGGACGTGGCTGGGCGCCGTCACTGCGCTGCCCCGCCCAGCGCTTCGGATGTCTGCGCCAGCAGAGACTTGAGGGCGTTGATGAAGTAGGAGTAGCGCCATAGCGAGTCCAGTTCTGCTTGGCTCGGCAGTCTCGGCTCTGGCGCGCGATAGCGCACATCGAGCGTGCCGTCGTGCTCGTCGAGGCGGATCCACGGAGCTGCGTTGCGGTTCGTCATGACGGCCTCGTTCCATGGCAGCATCTCGACGATTGCCGCCTCGTAGTCACCGTGGCAGAGCGCGTGTTGCACTCCTCGGACGTGTCCTTCGACCTCCTTCCCTGCCACTTCGACGATTCGTGGCAGGACCCTCTCGAAGTCGGCAATGTCGAGGTGGGGCGGACCTTGGCCGCCCCAGGCGTCGCCCAGTTCTTTGGCGACAGCTTCGGGCCTCTGGCCGTGGCGCGCTCTCAGGACCCCGAAGATCACGTCGCAGGGGGCGAGCAACGCTTCGACAGTGAGGACCTGGCCAATCCGGCTCGCTAGCTCACCGTTGGCCTCTCTCCGGATGACCTCCAGCTCACTCCGGTTGATTCCCCGCCGCAGGTCGGAGTGGCGTTCGAGCAGCTGGCAGAACTTCGCCTGCTGGCCGTGCGGGGTGTTGCTAGCGTGGCCAGCCTCGCAGAGGTGCTCGCGGAAGAAGCTCCGCTCTCGAGGCGAGAGTCGCCCGCTCAACGCCTTGCCCAGTACGTCCACGACTTTGCCCCTGAGCCGCAGTGTGCCTGGGCCTCGGACTAGGTCCTTCAAGTGCTCAAGAACCTGGCTCAGTTGAGGCAGGTAATGCTCTTCGACGAACCCGGCGGTCACTTCGGTGACGCCGAGTGGCCCGTCCGGCAACAGCTTCGATGCCCGGGCCGAGACGGAGTACAACCCCCAGAGTCCGTAGGCTCGCTGGTCGGACAGGATGGCCGCCTCCCCGGTTGCGTCGATCGTGACGGCCTGCTCCCCGGCACGTCGGCTGATCCGTTCGATGCCGAGGATGCGCTCCGTCGTGTCTTCCGGCCCGCCGCCATTGCGTGCGCGGTGGCGCGCATAGCCGCAGACCTGCTCGAACCGGAGAAAGGCGTCGAGGGCGTCCTCTTCGCCAAGTTCCTCGTTCACCAGCAGTTGTTGGACGAGGTAGCGGCCCAGGAGCAGCACCGCGAACCCGCGACACGAGTCGGTCTGCGTGGTGAGATTCTCGACGATGCTCCGTCCGAAGCCCCACCAGATCGGCTGAACGCCCAATGGATCGCGCGATCCCTTGACGCGTGCTCGAGGGTCTTCGAGAGTCAGGAACATGCCGCGGAGAAACGTCGGGCCGGGTCTATGGCGCCGCCGCTCCGAGGCTGGGCTCAAGCGGCAACGTCGCGTCGGCTTCCGGCTGCCCCTGGATGGTCACAGCCTGCGGCGCCACGTCTCGGGATCGCGGGATTGGTGGAGCACGGCGATGACTTCGACCCACTCTGGCAGGACCTGGTAGAAGACTGAGAACGGGAATCTCCGTAGCGGCGCGCGCCGAACAGTGAGATGCACTAGCTGATACAGGTGAGGCGCCTCCGAGATCCGCCGGAACGCCGCGTTGAGTTCGTGTTCAAACTGCGCCAACGTGTGTGGCGCCTCGAAGACGTACCAGCGCGCGGCCAATGTGACGTCGCGCACTGCGGCGGAGGTCAGGCGAACAGCCAGGAGGCTACGCCTTGTCGGCGAAGATCCGCGGACGGACCTCTTCCCAGGGCACCGAACGCTCCTCTGGCAGCAGATCTTCCAAGGCCGCCAGCCGGTCGTCGATCAGGCTTCGTTGCCAGTCCGGGAAGGGGATTTCTTCCGGGGTGAGGCTGTCCCAGATGTCGGCCACGAGTTCTATGCGCTCGTCCGGCGACAGGGCGAGCGCTTCTCGCTGGATCTGGGACTTGGCCAGCATCCTTGGATTGTACAGAAGCACTGGCCCTTACTGAAGAAAGTCGTAGCGCCGTCAAGGAGACTCGGAGGCACTGTCCGCCTTCACGCGGCGGGGCGAGTCTCGGCCTGTACCGGAATCGCCGTTGACGCGCCGTGCCGCCGCCGACGGCGGAGCAGGAGTTCAGCGAGGAACAGCAGGGTCGCGGCGACCAGGAAGACGGACCAGAGGTCGAAGCGCCGAACGGCGGTGTCGGCGCTGGGCGCGGTGATGGCGCTGACGGCGCCGGCGACGGTCTCGTGGAAGAGGCCGGAGGTTTCCGCGGCGAGTTCGGCCAGCGCCGCCAAGTCGGGAGCGCCGGGGCGGAGTTCGTCGCGGGCGGGGTAGAAGATCGTGCGGCCGGGGCCGATCGTCTCCGCGGCGCCGGCGGGGCCGGTGTGAACCTCCACGCGGTAGGGCTCGAGGCTCGGCGCGAGCAGTATGCCTTCGCCGGACACCAGGCGGTAGAGACCCGGTCCGGTGCGCTGCAGCGGCTCCTCGATCCGGCGGTCGCCGCGGAGGACGACGAGGCGGGGCGAAAGGTCGCTGCCGAAGCGGCCGTCCTCCTCGACGACGCTGAGTGCCGCTTCGAGCACGCCGTCGCGGCGGTCGAGATCGAAGTCCCACTCGGCGCCGGCTCGCCGGTCGGCGGCGTCGCGGACTACCTGGGCGACGAGCCGGCCCAGTTCCGGCCAGCGCAGCCAGTCGCTTGCCCAGCGCGGTTCGAGGTCGGAGGTGAACATCCAGGTCTTGCCCAGACCGACGTAGCGGCTGGCCAGGATCGGATCCGACTCGCCGGCGCCGAGGATGACCTCGGCGCTGTCCTTGGCCACGGCGGCGATCCGGCCGTAGAGTTCCGGCGCGCTGGCCACGTCGACTCCCGTCAGTGCGTCGGACTGGCCGCGCAGTTCGACCAGGATCGTCTCTTCGCGGGCCGAGTCGGGGAGCTGGTTCATCGTCTCGTCGATCAGGATGTTCTGGACGGAACTCGGGTCCTCGATCGTGTAGGCGTTGCCGTCGCCCCAGTCGGCGATGTCGGCGAGCAGCTCCCGGTCGGACTCGACGCCGATGGCGACGGTCGAGACGGTGATCTCCTCCTGCCTCATCCGCAGGACGAGCTGTTCATACTCGTCTGGATAGGTCCTGCCGTCGGAGACCAGGATGACGTGCTTGACCTCGGACTCGACCTCGGAGAGCTGCTCCAGGCAGGCCTCCAGAGCGGGGTAGAAGTTCGTCTGGGCGCTCGCTTCGATGCGGTCGACCCGCTGGTTCAGCCGCTCCTGGTCGCGAACGAACTGCAGGCCGACGATCTCGTGGGTGTGCCAGTCGAAGGCGACGAGGCCGAAGCGGTGTTGCTCGTTCAGCATGCCGAGCGCGGCCTTGGCGGCTTCCTTCGCCAGGTCCATCTTCGGACCCTTCATGCTGTACGACTTGTCGAGGGCGATCATCAGCGCGACTTCGCTGCGCTCCTCCTCGATCTCGAAGTCGAGCGGCAGGACGCTCTCGAGGGGCGAGTCCCGGTAGCCCTCCTCGCCGAACGTCTCCTCCCCGGCCACGAAGAGGAGTCCACCGCCCTCCTCCGAGACCCACTCGCCCAGGGCTTGCTGGGCCGGTTCCGGGAGGCTCTCGGCGGCGACGTTGCTGAGCACGACCGCGTCGTAGCCTCGAAGCGACGACGGGGAGAGAGCGGTTGGGCTCGGGGTGGACCGGATCACACGCAGACCCTGTGCCTGGAGCAGCCGCTGCAGGTCGGCCGAGTGGTTCCGGGGCGCGAGCAGCAGGACGCGGTGCGGGGGCTCGATCCGCAGGCTGCCGCGCCACATCGCGCCCTCTGAGGCAGCGGCGCCTTCGCCCGTTCCGAGGACGGCCTCGAAGGTCTGCATCCCGGGCTCGTCGAAGGTCCACTCGAGTTCCACGGTGGTGACGCCCGGCGTTAGCGCGACGCTGCGGCGCTCTTCGGCGCCGCCGCCGCGCAGGGTCAGGGGCGCTTCCGGCAGCGAGGAACGGCTGCCGAGACGGAGTACCCAGCCGTGGGGCTCTCCGGCGCGCAGGGGCCGGTCGCGTTCGTCGAGTTCGAGCGATTCGATCCAGACCGGCGGCGCCGTCCGGCCGAGGACCGCGGTGTCGACTCGGAGGTCGGGGTACTCGTCCGCGATCCGGGCGCCGACGCCCGCGAGGCGCTGGCCATCGGAAAGGAGCAGCACGCGGCGCACCCGGTCGGGACGCAGCGTTGCCGCGGCCTGGCGGAGGGCCGCGTCCGGCCGCGTGCTGCCGCGGTCGAGAGCGGCGGCGCCGGCCGATGCGGTGCTTGAGTCGGCCACCTCGAGCCGTCTCAGGTCGGCCGCGCCGGCGACGGTGGCGGCGCGATCGGCGTATGCGAAGAGGCGCGCCGGACCGTCCGGATCAAGACCGCTCTCAATCGCCTCGAGTGCCCGGTTCAGGCTTGCCGGCTCGATGCTGGCCGAGACGTCGACCAGAACGGCCACGTCGAGTTCACGCGTACGCCAGGTCGCCACCGGGTCCGCCAGCGCCAGCACGACGGCCATCAACAGCGAACCGCGCACCCAAAGCAGCCGCCGGCGTTGCCGGTCCGGCCGGTCGCTGCGCTGCGACCACAGGAGGGCCGCGACCGGCAGCGCGGCCAGTAGCCAGAGTGGCTCCTGCAGGGCGATCGGCATCACAGGGTCAGGCCGCGGAAGAAGGTGACGGCCTCGAAGGAGGCGAACAGGAGGCCGGCGAGGGCGAGGGTGCGCCAGGACCAGGGGCGGCGGTTGCGGCTGTCGAGGTCGGCGAGGCGATCCGCGGGGACGGGTTCGAGGGTCGAGTCGTTGATGCGGGTGGCGCGTTCGTCCTGGAGGCCGGTGTCGGCGGTGAGATCGCCGGTGATGGCGGAGGTTTCGGTGAGCCAGGCTGCTGCGTTCTGGAACAGGGCGGCCAGGTCGGGGCGCTGGGCCAGGGAAGAGTGATCGAGGTCGAAGGCGACGGTGAGAGAGCGGGCGCCGCCATCGGTGGGCGGATCGCAGACGGCGATCGCTGTACGGTCTCCGGCCGAGGCAAGGGCTGTGCAGCGGGGATCCACTTCGCGAGCGGCGACGACGACTGGCAGGTCGAGGAGGGAGACGCCCGCCAGGAGGGGATGGGAGGCGTCAGTCCGGTCTATCCGGCGTTGTGACAAGGGCGCTTCGGCGGCGGGTGAGAGGCCGCCCGCCGCGACCGCCCGCGGTGGGTCGAGGTACAGGGCGGGCATCGCCGGAGGGATCGCCGGCGCGGTCCGGTGGAACGTGGCGATGTCGGCCAGGGGAAGCGGATCCTCCGGTGCGGGATCGTCGGTGCCGGTTGCCGCCCGGACGGCTACCACGTCGACCGAGGGGTCCGCCTCGAGAGCGAGCGCGGCGGCGGAGCCGGTGAACGAGCCCGGGCTGCGGGCCACAACCAGGACGCGCCTCGGCTCGGTCCGGGCGCGGGCGTGACGGAAGGGGAATGGAGTCGATGCGGTTTCGGCTCGGGCGGCGTCGATCAGGCCGGCCCGGTTGTCGAGCGGGAACACGTCCCCGGGCGTCGCGATGCGCGCCGTGACGGGACCCGAAGCGAAACTGCCGAGGTCGATCAGCGCGGTGAAGCGGTCGCCGGGGTCGAGCTCGAGTTGCCGGCGGATGCGAATCGTCTCGGAGTCGGTGACCGTCAACTCGACCGGTACCGGGCCGCCGGCCGGATCGGTCGCCAGGATCTCGAGCAAGGCTTCCGGCCCCGCGGCAAGGGTCGCGGGCGGTCGGGTTGCGAATCTGACGATGCCGGCGTTCCGGGCCGGGACGAGGACGGACACGGTGTGCGTCTCCGTACCGGGGTCGACGATCGGCGTGTACGGCCCGATTCCGTCGGTGAACAGGTGGACTCGCCTGGCGGTGGGAATCGCCGGTTCCGTGTCGGGGGCGTCCGAGAGAGCCTCGGGCGGGCCGGAGAGGACCGCCAGCACCTCCGTCGAGGTCAGCGGCGTCGGATCCGCGTTCACGGTGAAGCGGCTGCCGGCTTCCGCTTCGAGGACGATCCGGCGCGCCTCGGCCGCGGCCAGTTCGATCCGGCTGGGACCGCCATCCGGCAGGCCCGCCTGCATCGTCGGCGACGGGTCGAAGGCCAGGGCGATCGGATCGCCGCCGCCGGGCTGGAGCCAGGGCGCTCGGCTCGCGGCGACCGACAGGAGACCGGCGACCGTCGTCGCCAGGAGCAGCGAAAGCAGCCAGCGCAGCCGGTCCCGGCGCCGCTTGCGCGCCGCCAGCAGCCGGCGCCAGAGCACCGTGGAGGCGACCGGCAGCGCCTGCGCCGTGGGTCGGATCAGGTAGATCGCCAGCACCAGCAGGGCGGCGATGCCGAGTGGGAGCCAGAAGGGCATCATCGACCCCGGCTGAGCAGACCGCGGCGCAGAGCGCCGAGTGCGAGTTCTTCGAAGGACATTTCGACCGGGGCGTGGATGAAGGACCAGCCGCGGGCTGTGCAGCGGGTGCGGATCTCCTCGCGGTGGGCCTCCGCCTCGCGTTCCAGGCGGTGGAGCAGGTTCGGGGCGCCGTGAATCCGGAGCGAATCGCCCGTCTCACTGTCGACCAGGGTTGTGTCGCGGTCGAGCGGCGCCTCGAGATCGCGGTGATCGGTCACCTGGATGACCGCGACGTCGTGCCGGAGCGGCAACAGAAGATCGAGGCCGCCCTCCGTCGTGTCGGAGAGGAGGTCCGAAATCACGATGACGAGGCCGCGGCGCCGGCCGGCGGCGAACACCTCCCGGACGGTCCGGTCCAGATGCGTCTCGCCGCCGGTGTCGAGGTTGGCGAGGTAGTCGAGAGCCCGCCAGACCTGGCGGGAACCGTGGAGTGGGCCGAGGACCTGGTGCACATGGCCGGAGTAGGGCGCGAGCGTGACCCGGTCGAGCGTGGCCAGCGCGATGTAGGTCAGGGCGGCCGCGATCCGGCGTGCCGCGTCGAACTTGCGGCGACCGCCGGGTCCTGGCGTCGGCGCCATGGAGTGGCTGCAGTCCAGCAGGATGTAGACCGCGAGGTCGCCATGCTCCTCGAACATCCGGAGCAGCAGACGGTCGAATCGCAGGTAGGCGCGCCAGTCGAGGTGACGCACGTCGTCGCCTTCGACGTAGGGACGGTAGTCCGCGAACTCGAGCCCGGAGCCGAGGTGGCTGGCGCGGTGCTCCCCCTTGAAGCCGCCGGCGGGCACGCGGCGGGTGAGAAGGCGCAGGCGCTCCAACCGGGCGAGGAAGGCCGGCTCGAAGGCGAAGACGGAGTGGTCGGCCACGGCTCGGAGCTTGGCGCCTGCCCGCTCAGCCCTCGGGCACGCTGTCGATCAGGTCCTGGAGCAGCTCGTCGAGATCGATCCGTTCGGCTTCGCCCTCGAAGTTCATGAGGACACGGTGTCGCAGGGCGGGGAGCGCCACGGCCCGGATGTCCTCGCGAGATACGTTCGGCCGGCCCCGGATCAGCGCGTGCACCTTGGCGCCGAGCACCATCGCCTGGATGCCGCGCGGGCTGGCGCCGATGCGGATGTAGCGGCGCACCGCTTCCGTTGGATGCTCGCCCTCGGGCCGGGTCGCCAGTCCGAGCCGGATCGCGTACTCCTGGACCGGCCGCGCCACCGGCGCCAGGCGGGCCGCGTGTCGCATGGCGATCACCTGATCGGCGGTCCAGAGTGCCTCAGCCTCGGGGTCGTGACCGGATGTCGTGCGGTCGAGGATGGTGTGCAGCTCCTCGGTCGCCGGGTAGGTCATCCGCAGCTTGAACAGGAAGCGGTCGAGTTGCGCCTCGGGCAGGGGATAGGTGCCCTCCATCTCCAGGGGATTCTGGGTGGCCAGCACGAAGAAGGGCGGATCGAGGACGCTCGTCTCGCCGCCGACCGTGACGGTCGTCTCCTGCATCGCCTCGAGCAGCGCGGACTGGGTCTTCGGCGTGGCGCGGTTGATTTCGTCGGCGAGCAGAAGGTTCGCGAAGATCGGGCCGCGTTCGAAGACCAGCCGGCGGCCTCCGGTCTCGTCCTCGCGGAGGACGTGGGTGCCGACAATGTCCGCGGGCATCAGGTCGGGCGTGAACTGGATGCGGTTGAACTTGAGGTGCAGCGCCTGGGCCAGGGTGCGAACGAGACGGGTCTTGCCGAGGCCGGGAATTCCCTCGAGCAGGACATGGCCATCCGCCAGCAGGCCGATGATCGCCCCGTCCACGACTCTCTCCTGGCCCACGATCACCTTCCCGATCTCGCTGCGCAGACGGCTGCAGTGATCCGCGAACTCGGTCAGTTGCAGGGCGAGATCGGCCGCGGTCCGCGGTTGGGCGGTGTCGTTCACTCCCGATCCTCCTCGGCTTCGGCTTCCAGCGCATCCAGGTAGCGGCGCACGGATTCCCGGTGGCGCCAGGCGATCGGACGGCGGGCGGCCGGCAGATCTCCGTTCGAGGCCGCGGCTTCGGCGGCGGCGCCGGACGGGGCGGGTCCGCGCATCGCCACTTCCGCGGCCCGGAACTGGGTGGCGCTGGTTGTGGTCAGGGGGCGGCGTTCGATTTCCTCGATCGACTCGAGCAGGGCGGTTTCCAGGGCCTGTTCGAGACTGAGCGCGGGGACGAGGAGGTCGCCGAAGGGATCGACCATCTCCTCCTGCGGTCCGGTTCCAACCCCGGCCGCGGCGCCATCGGCCTCGCCGTCGCTCGAGCCCGGTTCGTCACTGACCGCGGCCGCCGTGCCGCTCTCGCCGTCCGAACCCTCGCCGTCTTCGACGGGCTGGCCGCCCGAGCCGTCGCCTTCGCCGGCCTCGGCGCCGGGCTCCATCCCCTCGCCGCTGCCCTCGGTGCCGGGCGCCGTGCCTTTCTCTTCTTCGCCGGTACCCTCGCGGTTGTCGAGTTCACGCATCAGGTCGGCGCCGGTTTCCGGGTTCGTCTCGTCCGTCAGCGCGTTGGTCGCCGCTTCGCCGCCCTCCGCCATCGCGTCGAGCGCTTCGGCCTCCGCCCCGTCGCCGAGGCTGCCTTCCGCCGCGTCCGGCGAGTCGCCGCTGCGGGCGCCGTCCTCGGCGTTGGGTTCGCGGACGCGCAGCGTCACGAGAGGCAGGTCGCTGAGCCGCACGTCGAGTTCCGGAACGCCGGGCATCCGGTTGGGATCGTCTTCGAGCAGCGCGGCCGCTTCGAAGCCGGGCGGGAGGTCCCCGGCCGCGTCGCCGCTCATCGCCGCGGCCAGCGCCTCGCCGACGAAGGAACGGGGCAGCGCTACCGGCAGCAGCAGGAGCAGGCTGATTCCGGCGGATGGAAGGGCGCTTCGCGGAACCAGTCGCGGCACGGTCTGTCTGGGTCCGGTGCGCTCGAGTCCCGTCACCGCCCGCTCGAGGACCAGTGCGATCCAGGGCAGGGGCCAGACGGTGCCGTCGTTCTCTCGCCGCCGGTCGGCGCGCGGGTCGTCGAGGCGGTGCTGCATCTCCAGCGCGGTGGCGGCCGCGTCATGCAGGTCGCCCGTCCGGTCGACGGCACGGGCGGCCGCGGGAAGGTCGCGGCCCAGAGCCGCCATCTCTCGCAGGGCGAGCAGGAGGAGGACGGCGCCGCCGGCCCAGGAGGGCCAGAGTGTGGCGACGGTGCTCTCGCCCGCCGCGCCCAACGCCAGCAGCCAACTGGCGAGCAGCCACAGGCAGGCGGCGGGAGCGAACCAGGTGAGGGCCGCAAGGCCGCGCCGGAGGCGCAGCCGGCGGTCCGTGGCAGAGAGGGCGCGCAGCAAACGGCGCCGGAGTTCCGCGGGGTCGGCCTCCGAAGTCGCCGTCCGATCCGGGCCGGTCGGCTTCAATTCCGTTCCCAGAGCGCGATGCCCCCGGCCTGCTTGCCGATGTCGATCTGGGCCACCCGCCGGAACGCGCCGTTGTCGTAGACCTCGACGACGCCCGGCTCGCCGCCGACACCCTCGACGGTGACCAGGCTGAAGCGCCCATCCGAGGTGATGGCGACGCCGTGGGGGATGCGCCGTGTCGTGGCCACACGGGCGACTTCCCGGCCTTCCTCCAGGTCCCAGAAGCCGATCGAGTCACCCTTCTTGTAGGTGACGACCAGCAGCCGCTCGTCGGGAGCCACGGCGGCGTTGTAGGGGCCGGGTGCCGGCGTCTCCAGTCGCCGGGAGACCTTCCAGGCGCTCGTGTCGACTTCGTAGATGGCGTTCCCGGACAGCGCCGTGATGTAGACGAGACCGCCGGAGGTGGGCGGCGTGACCCACGACGGTTCGACGCTCGGCTGGCCATGGGCGCTGTGTGCAGCCGGAGTGTCACCGTGATCGCCGTGTCCCCCGTGGCCGCTGGCCGAGTGCGCGGTGTGACCCAGCCTCAGGCGGCGGCCGACTTCGAAGCGGAGCGCGTCGATCTCGACGAGCTCGTCGTCCATCATGTTGACGCTGTAGAGCTTCCGGCCGTCGCGGCTGAACCGGGCGCCGTGCGGCATGGTCCCGCTCTCGAACTGCGCGATCTCGGTCATCGTCGCTGTTTCGACGACGGAGATCGTGCTCGGTACGTGGTCGCCGTAGAAGTCCGAGTTGACGACGAAGAGCAGCCCGGTGGTAGCCGCCACGTCGAGAGTGGCGGGAAACATGCCGACCCGTACATCGCCCAGCCATTCGTCTGTCCCGGTTTCGTACTTGTGGATGGAGCCGAACGGGTTGCCGTGGGCGATCGACACGTACCAGTAGCGCCCGCCGGGCGAGATGTTGATGCCGTGCGGCCCTTCCGTCTCGGCCGGGAAGCTGCCGACGGTGATCGTCTTCGTCACCTCGATCCCGGAGGGTCCGAAGCGGACGAGAGCCACCTGGTCCTCCGATTCGGCGCAGACGTAGGCGTAGTACTCGCGGGACGGCGGCGTGAGGTCCGACTCCGCGTGAAGGGCGGAACCGGTGAGGGCGGCGAGGGCGAGGAGCAGCGTGGAGGGCACAGCCGTCCGCGACTGCCGGCAAGTCGACATGTGCATTCCTCCCGGTACGCCCCGGTCGGGGCCTAGTGCGGTTCTCCGATGATCCGGTTCGGGTCTTCGGGGTCCTTCAGCTTGACCGCCCACAGCCCGGAGTGCCAGTCGGAGAAGAAGATGTGACCCTTGTACGGCTGCGGTCCCCAGACGAAGGGAGAGTTCGGCACGAGCGCCTGGCTGTCGTAGGGCAGGAACATGCCGATCTCGCGGCCCTGCCGGTACAGATCTCCGCGCAGCTCGCCGGAGACGTCGACGACGCGAAGGCCGCCGTTGTAGTAGGCGACGTACATGATGTCGTCTTCGATCCAGAGGTTGTGGGTGCCGGCTTCGGGCACCTGGTAGCGGGCCACCTCGCGTGGGTTCTCCCAGTCGTCCCACGAGATCACGTGGATCCAGCCGGCGGCCCGTGGCGGCGCCGCCCTCGGGTCCCGCCCGAGCTCGCCGTAGGGGAAGGCTTCGTCGCCGGCGAAGACGTAGAACTTGCCGGTCGACTCGCTGCGGTAGGGGTAGGCGGCGTGGTTCCAGCCGCTCGGATAAGCGTAGCTGCCGAGCTTGACCGGGTTGTTCGGCGCGCCGCCCATGCCGGCGCCGCCGACGTCGATCGCGACCACTCCGTCGTCCCAGTTGGAGCTGAAAGCGACGCCGTCAACGATCCAGACGTCATGGATCGAGTGTCCCGGCGTGTCGAGCTCGAAGCGACCGACGCGGTGGGGCTGGGTCGGATCCTCGATGCTGATCACGTCGAAACGACGGCCGTTCGACAGGGCGTAGACATGCTCCTCGTGGATGAACACGTTGTGGACCCCGCCGCGCAACTGATCGTCGAAGCGCGAGAGGATGCGCACGCCGACCTGAGGTTCGGAGACATCGAGAACGACGAATCCGTTCTTGCGGTTGGAGGCGCCTTCGCGGCTGATCACCGCGACGCGGCCATCTTCGGAGACCTTGACGTCGTTCACCGTCCGGGCGTCGACGCGCACCGCGTCGATGAGGACGATGCTCTCCGGGTTCGTCACATCCCAGATGTAGGCGTGGCCCTCGGCGCCCCAGGTGCCGGTGATCGCGTAGTCGCGGCCGTCCGTGCCCTCCCAGACCCAGAGGTCGGAGGTGCGGCGATCGTGGACCTTGCCCTGGCCGACGAACTCGATCTCCTTGTTCACCCGCCGGGGCGTCACCCGCACCGGCACGCTGTCGGAGTGGCTGCCGGCCAGCGCGGTAACGGTGTAGATGCCCGAGCGCTCCGCGACGAAGGCGCCGTCCTGTTCGATCTGGGCGGTGGCGCCGGGGGCGAGGATGCGGTTCGCCGCTTTGCCGGCGACCAGGAAACGAATGGGCAGGTCCTCCACCTCGTCGCCGGAGGCGTCGCGGCCGACGGCTTCGAACCAGACGACGTCGCCGGTGCGCGCCTCCTCCGCGGAGGCGGTCAGCTCGATGCGCTGCGTCGGGTTCTGCGCGACCCGGATGTCGACCTGGGAAGTCGCGTCCTCGGCAGTCGCGGTGAGGGTCGCCGTGCCGGGCGCGACCAGGTCCAGACCTCCGAATCCGTCCGGCGCCGCGACGCCGGAGTTCGAACTCGAGTAGACGACCTCGACGTTGTCGCGCACGACATCCGTGATGTCCACGACGCGGGCCTGCAACGTCAGGTGCGTGCCGCTGTAGAAGGCCCGGGGGAGCCCGACGATCTCGACGCTCTCGACCGGGGGGTTCGGGATCGTGACGTCCACTTCGACCCGGAGCAGGGCTTCGGCCCTGCGCGGCTCGTCCTCAGCCTCCTTGGGCACCAGGGCGATGACCGTGACGTTGCCGGGGCCGTGCGCTTCGACTTCGCCCGCCGGGTTGACGCCGAGTCGACGGCGGTTGCGGGAGAAGAAGACGACGTCGACACCCTCGATCGGTTCGCCGTCCTCGTCCACGACGGTGGCGGTGAGGTTCGCCTTGTCGCCGACTTCCAGCGTCAGCTCGGTTGGGGAGACCTGGAGTTCCGCGCCCGCCGGAATCGGGGGCTTCTCTTCCTCTTCGACACTCTCTTCGCCCGCCTCCTCTGTTTCGGCGGCGGGTTCGGCGGTTTCCTGGGCGGCAAGCGGCGAGGCGATCAGGAAGAAGAAGGCGGCGAGCAGCGCCAGGCTGAGAGGAGTACAGGTGCTTTTCATGGTCGTTGGAGTTTACATGTGGATCGCCCGGCCGTGGACCGCCAGCGCGGCCTCCTTGACCGCTTCGGCGAGGGTCGGATGGGCGTGGCTGGTGCGGAAGATGTCCTCCGCCGAGGCGCCGAAACTGATCGCCGCCACCGCCTCGGCGATCAGGTCACCGGCGTGGCTGCCCAGGATGTGGACGCCCAGGATCGCGTCCGTCTCGGCGTGGGCCAGGACCTTGACGAACCCCTCGAGGCTGCCGGTGGCGCGAGCGCGGCCGATTGCCCGGAACGGAAACGAGCCCTTGCGGTATGGAGTGCCGGTTTCCCGCAGTTGCTCTTCCGTCCTGCCGACGGAGGCGACTTCGGGCTCGGTGTAGACGATGCCGGGGATCGCGTCATAGTCGATGTGGGCGTAGCCGCCGGCGATGCCGTCGACGCAGGCCATGCCCTCCTCCTCGGCCTTGTGGGCGAGTTGCGGCCCGCCGATCACGTCGCCGATGGCGAAGACGCCGGGCGCCGAAGTAGCGAAGCGCTCGTCGACCTGGATGAAGCCGCGCTCGTCCACCGCGACGCCCGCCTCCTCCAGTCCCAGACCGTCGCTGATCGGCGTTCGCCCGACGGCGACCAGAACCCGGTCGCACTCGATCGAGTCCTGGCCTTCGATCTCGACGACGCAGCCCGCGGCTTCCTTTCCGTCCTTGACCTCGGCGCCGAGAACCCGGCAGCCGAGCCGGATGTCCAGGCCCTGGCGGGCGAAGATCTTCGCGGCGGCGGTCGCGATCTCGGCGTCGGCGCCGGGAAGGATGCGGTCCAGGTACTCGAGGACTGTGACGTTCGAGCCCAACCGGTTCCAGACCGCGCCCAGTTCGAGCCCGATGTAGCCGGCGCCGATCACGACCAGGCGCTCCGGCACCTCGCCGTATGCCAGCGCCTCGGTGCTGGTGCCGATGCGGTCGCCATCGAGTTCGATGCCGGGCAGGGTGGCGGGACGGGAGCCCGTGGCCACGATCACCTTGCGGGCGTGAAGCGTCTGCTCGCCGTCACCGGCCGCTACAACGACCGTGCGCAGTTCGCCGTCGACCCCACCGAGGCGGGCCCGGCCCTGGATGTGGTCGATCCCGTTCTTCCTGAGCAGCGACGAGACGCCGCGGGTGAGGGTCGTCACGACGCGATCCTTGCGCTTCATCATCGCCTGAAGGTCAAGGCCGATTTCTCCCGCGACGCCGCCGTGAGCCGCGAGTTCGCTGCGGGCCGCGACCAGCCGCTGGCTCGACTCGAGCAGCGCCTTGCTCGGGATGCAGCCCACCCGCAGGCAGACGCCCCCGGCGGCCGGATGCTCGTCGACCACCGCGGTCCGAAGACCGAGTTGGGCCGCCCGGATGGCCGCGACGTAGCCGCCTGGTCCGGCGCCGATGACGAGCAGGTCGACCGCGCGGTCGGTCATGGAATGTCGGGCTCCGGCTGGCGGCAGCCGTTCGGGAAGGCGAGCGCGTCTGTGATCGCGGAGCCCGGCGATCCCGTTTCGTTGACGTACTCCCTCTCGTTGCCCGTCGCCGTGTCGGTTACCCGGATCGAGTAGCCCAGCGTGGTCGCTGAAGCGCCGTACACCCACGCGTGACCGTTCAGGCCGCAGCCGTCAAGGACCTTGATCAGCACTTCCCAGTTGCTCGGCTTGAAGAACGAGAACATCCCGGAATCGTTCGTCCCCGCGTACACCACCCGCGCCCTGCCACGGTTACCGTCCGCCGTGAACCAGTCCACCACGACCGCGTAGCGGGAGTCCTGAAGACAGCGCGTCTCAGCGTCCGAAACGCAACTTCCCGCCGGCTTGCTCGACTCCACCACGAAGACGAGGGTTGACTCCGACTCGCGGTTGCCATCACTCACCCACAGCCGCACTTCATAGAAACCTGGAGACGACCAACTGTGACGCACTGAACGCGCGGCGGACGCCGCGCCGTCGCCGAAGTCCCACCGCCGAGACATCAGTGGGCCCGTGCTCTCGTCCACGAATCGCACCGGCGTGCCGGTCAGAGCGCGGCACAGCTCGGGATCGCAGTCCGCTCCCGTCACCTTGATCACGGACAGCGGGGGGGTGTCGTCATCGCCGATCGAGATCGTCGCCTCATCGCCGGCGGTCACGCGCGATGGCAGGGCGCCGAAGCCGAGCGCCACCGACTCGCCGAAGTCCTCATCGCCGTCGTCCACGGCCGCAAAGTCGAACTGGCTAGACGTCACACCGCTCGTGAAGGTCACGTTCTGAGGCACCCCAGAGTAGTCCGCTGAGGTCGCACCTGCGAGGTGACGCACGACGAGCGGGATCTCCAACTCCCGCTTCGGATCGCCGCTCAACTCCACCGACACGACGACCGAACCTCCCTCCGGCACCTCGTAACTCGACGAGCCGAACGACACGACGACCGCTGGCGGTGGCGGCGGCGGTGGTGGCGGTGGTGGCGGCGGTGGTGGCGGCGGCGGTGGCGGCGGTGGTGGCGGCGGTGGTGGTGGCGGCGGCTGGGCCGTCTGAAGAACCAGCGTCAGCGTGGCCATTGGGCTGTTCGAGAACTTGCCCGTGCCCCTGATGCTGGTGATGGTCCCCTGGGGGTTGGTCGCCGGATTACTGAGTGAGAACTCCGTGCCGTCCTCGGTTCCGGCGTCGTAGGGGAAGAGATTCTGGCTGATCGTCGCCCGCCAGCCTTGGGCGTCGCGCAGGGAAAGCCCGGAAACGCCGACGAACCAGTCCGGACTCGGACCGATCATCGACAGGAGCGTCACCAGCGAGTGCGTCTGGGTTGCTTCGATGGTGAAGGTCGAGGTGCCGGTCGCGCCCGTCCCGCTTTCCTCGATCAGCGCCTTCCGGTTGGCGGCCGGAACCGTGTTGTACTCGCTCTTGAACTGCGAAGTGGCGCCGAGCTCGGCGACGGCTTCCACACCGGCGGTCGCCGTGCCGCCGGGTGACCAGAACGTGACGTTGCCGTTGTGAACGGCGCCGATCAGGGTCGTGAAGTGGGCGCCACCCACGACGCCGTCCGGTGTGCTCGACGTGTTCCAGCTGCCCTGGAAGGTCACCTGGTAGGTCGCGGCGTCGGTTCCCTGGGCTTCGGTCCGAACCGGCCATCCGAACGCCAGTAACAGAGCGGCGGCGAATGCGCCGAGGGCGACGAGAGGGCTTGACGCCAGCCGGTCCGGCCATCGCCGGCAAGAGTCAGTTGCGAGATGCTCGGACCTCATCCGTCTTCATTCCACGGTCTGGGCGCCGGGTACGAGGAACGCCCCTGGGATTGCGGTGTCGAGCGTCGCGAGTTCGGCGTCGTGCGCGGCGGCCAACGCCATCAGGTGGGCGTCGGTGGTCTGGGACGCGTGTCTGCACCAGGCGGGAAACTGCCGGGCGGCCCTGTCGTCCGGCACGAACGCGTGTGTCGGGCCCAGCGATCGGAGCATGCCGGCGAGCGTCCTCGCGGCCTCGTCGACGGTCACCCCGCCTCCGGTGCGCTGCACGGAAACCCGCACGAAGCCGAGTTCGGGGATCGCCGACGTGAGGAGTTTCGATGCGCCCTGCGTCCGCTCAGCGGCGATCCACCTCGACGTGCGGTCGTGCGCTACGTGATCGGTCCAGCCCCACGCGACGAGGATGTTGACGTCCAGCAGGTAGTTCACGGGAAGTCGCCGAGCAGGCTGCGCACGGTCTCTGTCGTGAGCGGGGGCAGCGTGTCTGCGGCCGCGAAGATCCGGGCGCCGGTATGGGGGCAGCGGACCGTCCGGGGCTTCGGGGGCGGCCCTGGTGCCAGACGTGCCCTGCGACGCAGGAACTCCGACACGCTGATGCCTTCGCGCCTCGCCTGCAGGCGGATCGCGCGTGCTTCCTGTTCGTCGACCTTGAAGGAGATCGTGACCATCGGTAATACGGTACTACCCGGTACTTGTATGGGTCAATCGGCGGGACCTCGGCGTGAGGCTCTACACCTCGATCAACATTCGCGCCGGCTCCTGGATCGCCTCCTTGATCCGCACCAGGAAGCTCACCGCTTCCCGACCGTCGACGATGCGGTGGTCGTAGGTCAGGGCGACGTACATCATCGGACGGACCACGACCTCGCCGCCCTCGACCATCGGCCGGTCCTGGATCGCGTGCAGGCCGAGGACGCCGCTCTGGGGCGGGTTGATGATCGGCGTGGAAAGCAGGGAGCCGAAGATGCCGCCGTTCGTGATCGTGAAGGTGCCGCCCTGGAGTTCGTCGATGCGGATGCGGCCTTCCCGCGCACGCCCGGCGAAGTCGCCGATCTGTGACTCGATTTCGGCGAAGGACAGCCTCTCGGCGCTGCGCAGGACGGGCACCATCAGCCCGCGGTCCGTACTGACGGCAATGCCGACGTCGTAGTAGTTCCGGTAGATGATGTCGGTGCCGGAGATCTCCGCGTTGAGGCGCGGGAAGCGGCGCAGGGCGTCGACGGCCGCCTTGACGAAGAAGGAGAGGAAGCCGAGGCGGACGTCGTGCCGTTCGACGAAGGCGTCGCGGTAGCGTTTCCGGAAGTCGATCACCGCGGACATGTCGATCTCGTTGAAGGTCGTGAGCAGTGCCGCCTGCTGCTGGGACTCGACCAGGCGCTCGGCGATCCTGCGGCGGATCGGCGTCATGGGGACCCGTTCCTCGACGCGGTCGCCAGCGGGTGGCGCGACGGCGGGCGTGGGTGCAGTCGCCGGTGGAGCCAACTGTGGCGCCGGCGCCGGAACCGGGGCGGTCGCCGTCGGTTCCGGCTCCGCCTCCCGCGCGGCGAGCCAGGCGACCACGTCGCTCTTCAGCAGCCGGCCGCCCTTGCCGGTGGCGGGAATGAGGGAGGCGTCGAGCCCGTGCTCCGCGATCAGGCGCCGGGCCGCCGGCAGGATGCGTCGTTCTTCGGCTGCCGCCTCTTCTTCTCCCTGGGGTTCAGCCGCCGCGGGCTGAACCTCTGCCGCCTGGTCGGGCGCGGGGGGAGAGGGTTCCGCGGCCGGCGCCGCGACTGCGGCGACGGCGCCTTCCTCGATCCGGGCGATCACCGCACCGATCGGCACCGTCTCGCCCTCCGCGCAGACGATCTCGGACAGGACGCCGGCTACGGGACACGGCATCTCCACGGTCACCTTGTCGGTCTCGAGCTCCACGAGCGGATCGTCCCTGCCGATGGCCTCGCCGGGCTGCTTGATCCAGCGGATGATCAGCGCTTCCGTGACCGACTCGCCGATCTCGGGGATTCTGACTTCGTACGTCATGGAGGGACTCTCACTCGGAGTCGGCCGACTCGCCGAACGCCGCCTCCATCAGTTGTTGTTGCTCCAGCTTGTGGCTGCTGGGAGAGCCGGTCGCCGGGCTCGCCGACTGCGGACGGTAGACGCCGGACAGGGGCCGGCCGCCCATCAGGAAGCCGAAGTTGAGCCGCAGGTAGGACCAGGCGCCCATGTTCCGCGGTTCCTCCTGCACCCAGCGGACCTCGGCGTCGGCCGGGAACGCGGTCAGCGCCGCGTCGAGCTCCTCCTTCGGAGCCGGGTAGAGCTGTTCCATCCGCAGGATCGCGTGATCGTGCGCGCCGGTTTCCTGGCGGTGGGCGTCGAGGTCGTAGAACACCTTGCCGGCGCAGAGGAGGACCCGTCGCACCTTCGCCCGATCCTCGTCGCTGGCGAGCGATGGATCGGCCAGGACCGGCTGGTAGCTGCCGCCGGCGAGTTCGGCCAGGGACGATCCGACCTCCCGGCGGCGCAGCAGGCTCTTCGGGGTGAAGACGACCAGCGGCTTGCGCTGGGCGCGTTCGACCTGGCGCCGCAGCAGGTGGAAGTACTGCGCCGGCGTCGACGGGTAGACGATCTGCATGTTCTCTTCGGCGGCGAGCAGCAGCCAGCGCTCGACGCGGGCGCTCGAGTGCTCGGGACCCTGGCCCTCAAAGCCGTGCGGCAGCAGGATGACGAGGCCGCTCAGCCGGTTCCACTTGTCCTCGGCACTGGTGATGAACTGGTCGATGATCACCTGGGCCGCGTTGACGAAGTCGCCGAACTGGGCCTCCCAGAGCACGAGGCCATCCGGGTAGTCCAGGCTGAAGCCGTACTCGAAGCCGAGCACGCCGGCCTCCGACAGCGGGCTGTTGAAGACCTCGACGGCCTCCTGGTTGTCGGCGATGTTCATCAGCGGCCGGTAGTTGTAGTCGGTCACCCGGTCGTGCAGCACCGCGTGCCGCTGGCTGAACGTCCCGCGCTCGCAGTCCTGGCCGCTCAGCCGCACCCGGTTGCCCGAATCGGCGGTGGCGGCGAAGGCAAGCGCTTCCGCGGCCGCCCAGTCGACGGGCCGCTTGCCTTCGGCCATGTCGGCACGGGCGGCGAGGAAGCGCCGCAGGTTGCGGTGCAGGTTGAAGCCCTCGGGCAGCACGACCATCCGCCTCAGATACTCGGTCAGCTTGCCCTGGTCGACTCCGGTATCCGGATCCGGGGTGTCCTCCATGCGCCCACCGACGAACGCGTTCCAGACGCCGTCGTAGGCCTGCGGACTCGTCTTCTCGTTCATCCGGCGGGCGGTGGCGAGAGCCCCCTCGAGCCGCTTCTCCTCGCGCTCGATGTGAACGTCCGCCTCCTCGGGCTTGATCTCGCCGAGTTCGAGCAGGTGCTCCAGATAGTGGACCCGGACCGGATCCCGCGCCCGGATGCCGTCGTAGAGGATGGGCTGGGTGAAGGCGGGTTCGTCGCCCTCGTTGTGCCCGCGCCGCCGGTAGCAGTAGAGGTCGATGATCACGTCGCGGCGGTAGCGCTGGCGGAAGTCGAGGGCGACGTTGACGACCTGGGCCACCGCCTCCGGCTGCTCGCCGTTGACGTGGAAGATCGGCGCCTGGAGCATCTTCGCGACATCGGTGCAGTAGGTGTTGGAGCGCGAGCTCTCGGGCGGCGTGGTGAAGCCGATCTGGTTGTTGACGACGACGTGAAACGCGCCGCCGATGTGGTACGGCGGAAGCTGCGACAGGTTGAGCGACTCCTGGACGATTCCCTCGCCGGCGAAGGCGGCGTCGCCGTGAATGAGGAACAGCACCGCCCGGTCGCGCAGATCGTTGCCGATCCGGTCCTGCTTGGCGCGCACGCGGCCCATCGCCACCGGGTTGATGAACTCCAGGTGGCTCGGGTTGAACGACAGCGACAGGTGGATCCTGCGGCCGTTGTCCGTGGTCCAGTCGCTCGAGTGCCCCATGTGGTACTTGACGTCGCCGCCGCCCGTGTACTGCTCCGCGTCGAGGTCCTCGAACTCGCGGAAGATGTCCCGGGTCGGCTTGCCGATGATGTTGGCGAGCACGTTCAGCCGGCCGCGGTGGGACATGCCGAAGACGATCTCCACCGCGCCCTGCTCGGCGACCTTCTCGATCGCCAGGTCGAGCAGGGGAATCAGGCTTTCGGCGCCCTCGAGCGAGAAGCTCTTCGCGCCCAGGTACTTCTTCTGGATGAACTCCTCGAACACCGCGGCGTCGATCAGCTTCTTCAGGATGCGCACCTGCTCGCGACGGCTGAGCTGGACCCGGTTGCGGCTGACCTCCATCCGTTCCTGGAGCCAGGAGCGGACCTCCAGGTCGTCGATGTGCATGAACTCGGCGCTGATGTACTTGCAGTAGGTCTCCCGCATCCTTTCGAGCAACTCGCGCACGGTTGCGGTGTCCTCACCGGGGATGCCGGCCGTCGACACCGTGCGGTCCACGTCGCTCTCGCGGATACCCAGCCCCTCGAGTTCGAGTTCCTCCGGCAGCACGGGCGGATTACGGAGCGGGTTGATGTCGGCGTACAGGTGGCCGCGGATCCGGTAGTTGCGGATCATGTCGTCGACCCGGCGCTGCAGTTCGACATCACCGGTGAGGGCGGAGGGCGGGCTCGCGGGCGGCGGTGCGGGGCTCGGCCCGGTCGGCGGTTGAACCGCCGGCGCCGTCGCGGCGGGACGGGCCGCTCCGCCGTTGCCGCCGAACAGCGTGGAGGGTTGAAGCTCCGGACCGATCGCGCCGTTGCCCAGCTCGCCGCTGGCTGCCAGGGCGTCGAAGTACTGCCGCCAGGCCGGGTCGAGCGACGCCGGATCGCGGCGGTAGTCGGCCAGAAGCGCTTCGACGTAGTCGAGGGAGAGGCTGTGCAACCCGGTCTGCTCGCTCATCGCTGCCTCCTCCTGGGCGGGAGCCCGGCGGCGTCAGGCCCGTTCGGCCTGGAGCCGCGGGTCGATTACATCCCTGAGCGTATCGCCGACGAGGTTGAAACTCAGCACCGCGAGGAAGATCGCCACGCAGGCTGGGGGAATCATGTGGCCGGCGGTGAACAGGTTCTCGTAGCCGGAGCGCAGGATCGTGCCCCAGGAGGCGTCGGGCGGCTGGACGCCGAAGCCGAGCCAGGAGAGTCCCGCTTCGATCAGGATGGACACCGCGATGCCGAAGGTCACGCTGACCAGCACCGGCGCCAGCGCGTTGGGCAGCAGGTGGCGGAGCACGAGCTGGGCCGGCTTGACGCCCAGCGAGCGGGCCGCCAGGGCGTAGTCCGTCTCGCGGATGCGCAGGATCTCGCCGCGGGCGAAGCGGGCGATGCCGACCCACCGGGTCAGCCCGATCACGATCATCACGTTCTCGATGCTGGGCGGGAACCAGGCCAGTACCGCGAGGATGAGGAAGAAGGGCGGGAAGCACATGACGACTTCGATGAAGCGTGAGATCACGAGGTCGGCGAGGCCGCCCGCGTAGCCCGCAATGCAACCGAGCACGAGGCCCAGGATGACCGCGATGCCCATCGACAGGAAACCGACCTTCATCGACACCACGGTGCCGTGGACCATCCGCGACAGGACGTCGCGCCCCGACTGGTCGGTGCCCAGCCAGTGACGGCTGGAAGGCCCGGCCAGAGGCTCGGCGGCGATCTCCCTCGGGCCGTAGCGCACTGGCGTCCACAGCGCCCAGTCGCCGCGCTCCGGGTCGAACTCGCGCTTGAAGTCGAAGGTCGCGAGGCGGTAGGGCCGCTGCTTCTGGATGATCAGGCTGGCCCCCGGGACCTGGTGGACGAGGTCGACGACGGCCGGATAGTAAAGGCCGCCGTCGAACCGGCACAGGATGGGCTGTTCGTTGGCCAGGATCGGCGACAGGAAGGCGACGAGGAACAGCACCGCCACCACGCACAGGCCGACCATGCCGAGGCGGTGGGTGCGGAACCGCCGCCAGGTGATGCTCCAGTAGGAACGGGCGGGTTGAGAGTTGCCGGCGGTCGCGACCGTCATCGTCACTTCTCGTAGCTGATCCGGGGATCGACCAGACCGTAGGTCAGGTCGGCGATGAAGGTGATGCCGAGCACGAGCAGGGCGGTGATGAAGTTCAGCGCCATGATCGTCGGGTAGTCGCGCTGAAGGACGGACTCGAAGTACAGCCGGCCCAGTCCCGGCCAGTTGAACATGTACTCGAGGATCACGCTGCCGCTCAGCACGAAGGGGAAGGTGAGGCCGATCAGCGAGATCAGCGGGATCAGGCTGTTGGTGAACGCGTGCTTGAGCACCACGCTCCGCTCGCCGAGGCCCTTGGCGCGGGCGGTGCGGATGTAGTCCTGGCGCACCACCTCGAGCAGGTTCTGGCGGATGAAGCGGGAGTAGTAGGCCAGGTTGCCGAAGGTGAAGCAGAAGGTGATCAGGACGTAGTGCTGGGCCAGATCCCACATCTGGCCGAGGGTCGTCATCTCGTCGTAGCCGTCGGAGCGCATGCCGCGGAATGGCAGCAGGTCCCACTTCACGCCGAGGTAGAGGATGAGCAGCATGCCGGCGACGTAGTTCGGCACGGAATAGAGCATGTAGAGCCCGGTGCTGACCGAGCGGTCGAAGCCGCCGCCCTGGCGCAGCGCGCTGTAGATCCC
Source organism: Thermoanaerobaculia bacterium (assembly GCA_965116955.1). Classification (GTDB taxonomy): domain Bacteria; phylum Acidobacteriota; class Thermoanaerobaculia; order Multivoradales; family Multivoraceae; genus Multivorans. The sequence goes on from OZ220742.1 coordinate 2,958,797, forward strand.
GATCGGCGTCGAGATGATCAGGGTCAGCATGAAGGAGAGCAGCGCCACCGACAGCGTCGGCCACAGCGCCTCGCCGATCTTCGCGGACACCCTCCTGCCGTCGTGGAAGGACGAGCCGAGGTCGCCCACGACCAGCTTGCCGACCCAGTTCGCGTACTGCACGGGGATCGGCTTGTCGAGCCCGTAGAGCTCGCGCAACTGTTGGTAGACGCGCTCCGAGACCGCGGCGTCGGCGATCTGGGAGGTCTGGATCTGGGCCGGATCGCCCGGTACGAGCTGGATGATGAAGAACGAGATGACCGAGATGCCGAACAGGGTGACCAGTCCGGTGAGGAGCCGGCGGAGGATGTAGCTGAGCAACGGCGATCTCGATATGGGTGAGGCTGCCTACAATACCGCCCCTTGAAGGGTGCGGGAACAGCGCGAGACCGGCGGGGGCCGGTGCGAACGGAGCTGGGCGCCGTGGTGCGCCTGGCGGCGCCGGTGATCGTGGTCCAGGTCGGCATGGTGCTGATGGGCGCCGTCGACACGATGATGCTGGGCCGGGTGTCGGAGACGGACCTGGCCGCCGGGTCGATCGGCAACGCGCTCAGCATCGCCGTGATCTGGTCGTTCATCGGCATTCTGCTGGCAATCGATCCGATGGCGGCGCAGGCGTTCGGCGCCGGCGACCACCGGCAGATCAGCAGGGTGCTTTGCCGTGGCGTGGGCATGGCCGTCCTGCTTTCAGTGCCGGCAACACTGATCGTGCTCGGACTGGATCGCGTTCTTCCGCTCACGGGTCAACCGCAGGCCATCGTCGACCCGGCCACGGCGTACCTTCGAGGCATCGGTCCCGGAGTCATCGCGTTCCTCCTCTTCATGTGTCTGCGACAGACGCTTCAGGCGATGAGCATCGTGCGGCCGGCCCTGATCGCGATCGGCGTTGCCAACGTGTTCAACGCGATCGCGAACTGGGCGCTGATCTTCGGCCATCTCGGATTCCCGGCGCTCGGTGTGCGGGGCTCCGCCTACGCGACCTCCGGGTCCCGCTGGGTGATGCTGATCGTCGTCGCCGCGTTCGGCTGGCGTCACCTGCGCCGTTATGTCGGCGGCTGGCGGTGGTCGTGGCTGCGGCCGGCCGCGCTGCGTCCCTTCCTGTTCGTGGGTGTGCCGATCGCGGTTCAGGTGTCGCTGGAGGTCACCGTGTTCAGTTTCGCGGCCGTGCTCATCGGTCGCCTGGGGGAGGCGCAGCTCAGCGGCCACCAGGTAGCGATCAGCCTCGCCTCGATCTCCTTCATGGTGCCCCTGGGTTTCGCCGGCGCGGCGACGACGCGCGTCGGCAACGCGATCGGGCGCAGGGATCCGGTGGGGGCCCGCCGCTCGGCGCTGGTCTGCCTCAGTCTCGGCGCCGGCGTGATGATCGCCTTCGGCCTCGTGTTCTTCTCGCTGCCGCAGCTTCTGGCGCGCGTCTTCAGCGACGTGCCGGGTGTGATCGCCGCGGCCGCCGCGTTGATTCCGATCGCCGGTCTGTTTCAGGTCGCCGACGGCTTGCAAGTGGCCGCCGCCGGTGTGCTGCGGGGAGCTGCCGACACGCGGTTCCCAGCCGCCGTCGCGCTCGTGGGGTACTGGGTCATCGGCATGCCGGCCGGCGCCTGGTTGACCTTCGAGAGAGGATTCGGCCCAAGCGGTGTGTGGTGGGGCCTGACCTTCGGGCTGGTTTTCGTGGCGATCTTCCTTGCGTTTCGCGTTCGCTGGCGGCTCTGGCTGAGCGGTGCGGTGGGCCTGCTCCCGGCCGAAGTCGTCGAGCACGACTGACGGGAGCTTCACCGCGGACCGTTGCCCGGATAGTCTCCCGCCGGCCCGGAGCGGTCTCCGGTTCCGAGGGAGGTCCAGCCAGCCATGCCGAGCAAGAAAGCCGTACTAGCCTACAGCGGCGGCCTCGACACGTCCGTCATCCTGCGCACGCTGCAGGAGAAGGACTTCGATGTCGTGGCCGTGATCGTCGACGTCGGCCAGCGCGAGGACTTCGACGCGCAGGCCCGCCGGGCCGAGGCGATCGGCGCCACGAAGGTCTACGTCGAGGATGTCCGCCGCGAGTTCGTGAACGACTTCATCTACCCGGCGATCGCGGGCAACGCGGTCTACGAGAATCGTTACCTGCTCGGCACCGCCCTGGCGCGGCCGCTGATCGCCCGCCGGCAGGCCGAGATCGCGATTCGCGAGGGCGCCGACGTCCTCTCTCACGGCGCCACCGGCAAGGGCAACGACCAGGTCCGGTTCGAGTTCGCCTACGCCGCGCTCGCTCCCCACATCGAGGTCTACGCGCCGTGGAAGGACGCGGAGTTCCTGAAGCGCTTCCAGGGCCGCACCGATCTCCTGAACTACGCCGAGGAACAGGGCATCCCGATCGAAGCCTCGTCCGAGAAGCCGTACAGCATGGACGAGAACCTGATGCACAAGAGCTACGAGGCCGGCCTGCTTGAGGACCCGATGCAGACGCCGACCGAGGACATGTTCTCGCTCACCGTGTCCCCGCTTGACGCCCCGGACGAACCGACCGAAGTCGAGATCGAGTTCAAGGACGCGCGTCCGGTGCGGGTGCGCGACCGGACGAGCGGCATCGAGCACACGGACCCGCTTGCCCTGTTCGAGTACCTGAACGAAGTCGGTGGCCGGAACGGGATCGGCCGCATCGACATCGTCGAGAATCGCTTCGTCGGCATCAAGTCCCGGGGCGTGTACGAGACGCCGGGCGGCACCATCCTCCACCACGCCCTGCGCGACCTGGAAGGCGTGGCAATGGACCGCGAAGTACAGCGCCTGCGCGACGGCCTGTCGCCGAAGTTCGCCGAGCTGATCTACAACGGCTTCTGGTTCTCGCCCGAGATGGAGTTCATTCGCGCCGCGTTCCAGCAGGCCGAGCGGATCATCGACGGCAGCGTCCACCTCCGTCTCTACAAGGGCGGAGTGACGATCCTCGGCCGCGAGTCACCGAGTTCGCTCTACGACCAGAACCTGTCGTCGATGGACGTCGAGGGCGGCTACGACCAGACCGACGCGCGCGGCTTCATCCGGATCAACGCGCTCCGTCTCAAGGCCCACCAGGTCATCGTCGGCGGGCGGTCGTGAGGCGCACGCGGACCTGACCGGCGACGCTGAGCTGGTACTCCGCGAGGTCTCTGCTCAGCGCGACTTGCGGACGCTCGGCGGTGACCTCCAGGTTCACCCGGTGGGGCGAACCCTTGCGCATCGAGTGGCGGACGCCGAGGCGGAGGTGCTCCCGCCCGGTGGTGGACTCGGCCACGGCCTGGGCGAAGGGTGTCACCATGGAGGCGCCGATCCCCACTCCCCATGCGACCTCCGCCCGCGTGTGCGACGCTGCGGGATCCCTGCGGGCAGAGACGGTCGCCACCGCATCGGGAGACATGCCGATCCACCGGGGAGAATCGGAGCGCCACAGGGCGTTCGCGCGTGCGGCCGCGCCGCCGAACTTCTGGGCGACGAGCAAGGACAGTCCCTCGCCGTCCTTCGTCGCTGGTCGAAGCTCGATCGTGGCGCCGAGGCCCTCTTCCTCGTAGCGCGCCCGGCCCTCGGTTACAAGTGTCCTGCCGGTGGCGTGGAGGCGCAGCCGGCCATCGGCGGAAACCACCTCCAGGCCGCCCACGACCTCGGTCCCGGTTCCGCTGATCGAGGAGCCGCCGTCATAGCGCTGGGCCACCTGGGTGAAGGGGCGGAAGACGACCGCGCCGACCTTGCGGGTCAGGGAGCCTTCGAGACCGATTCGTCCCCTGCCGGCGTCGCCGCCGAGACCGGCGTTCCCGACTGACCGGCTGAAGTGGTCGCCTTCCTCGATGACGGCGGAGCCGATATCGCCGCGCAGGGCGAATTCGAGCGATCCGGCGTTGGCCACGCGCTGGCGGAAGCCGGCGAGGCCGAGCCGCATGCGCGCGTCGGACGACGGAGGCCCTCCCTCCGTCGGACCAGCGTCTCGAACAAGATCGCCCTGGCCCACGGCGCCAACGGCCCAGAGTTCCGTCCGGCATTTCTTCCCGGACGGCCCGCTGCAACCCAACGCGTAGCGGGCGTAAGGGTAGACGCCGTGCAGGTCGAGACGCACGGCGCCGCTGCCCGCGCCCGCCAGCCGGTAGCGTCCGGTGGCGTCGAGCCAGGACACGGCGGTCCCGAACATGAACCGGCCGGCCGTGTAGTCGACGCCGACGAAGGGCAGTTCGGGCTTGACCGCGTAGGCGTTCTCGCCTGTCCGTCCGCCGAATGACCGACGAGCCCCGGCGCCCCAGAGCGCCAGTGTCCCGCCTGGGCGCTCTTCGTCGAGCGGCTCCACTCGACGGACGAACTCGAAACTGTCCGTCGCGAAATCGAAGTCCATGTCGGGAGTTCCGCACACTTCGTGACTCGCTGCCCGGCCTCTCTCCAGGCCGATGCGCTCTACGTCGATCCGCTGTCGACGTCCGGCTTCGCAGCGGTCGAGTGCCTTCAGCTTCACGCGGTTTCGGCCCGGGCCCTTCGTGAACCGTTCGCCCACCGTGTCCGTCGCGCCAAGCAGCATCCCGCGCGCGAAGCCGCCAAGGACCGCTTCTTCCACTCCCCGGCTTGCTGAGCCCTCGTGTGGGAAGTCGCCCGCCCCTGCCGCTTTCGCCGTCCCGAGAGGAAGGGCGGCCAGGGCGACGGCGCAGAAGCAGCGGCAGGTTCGGTGCACGGCGTCCGAGTCTATGCGTCTTTCTGCATATGGACCGGGAAGTCGCCGAACCCGCTCACAGCCGCTAGCCGGTCATCGTCTGGAGTTTCTCGGTCAGGAGAGGTACGACCTGCTTGTAGTCCTCGACGATGCCGAAGCTGCAGTGCTTGAAGATCGGCGCGTCGGCATCCGTGTTGATCGCGGCGACGACCTTGCTGTCGCCCATGCCGAGGAGATGCTGGCTGGCGCCGGAGATGGCGATGGCGATGTAGAGCTCGGGCGCCACCTTCTTGCCGGTCTGGCCGACCTGCCAGTTGGGGGGGACCCAGCCGGCGTCGCAGGCGGCGCGAGAGGCGCCCTGCTCGGCGCCGATCGCATCGGCGAGCTTCTTCAGCTCCTGGAACGGCTCGGGCCCGCCGAGTCCGCGGCCGCCGGAGACGATGACCGGCGCGTCCTCGAGCCGGACGCCTTCCTGAGCGGCCACCTCGCGGCCGGTGATGCGGATGCGCGGGGGATCGACGTCGATGTCGACGGTGGCGACGTCGCCGGGCGAGGCCTGTTCGGGGGCCGGTTCAAAGCCCCTGGCCCGCAGCCAGACGACCGCCGGCTGCTTCTTCAGGCGGTAGATCGAGATCGCCTTGCCGCCATAGGCGGTGCGCTGGGCCAGCAGGTGGTCCCCGTCCATGCGGATCGCGGCGGCGTCGGCCATTGAGCTGCCGCCCAGACGGTGGGCAAGCCGGGGCGCGATCTCCTGGCTGTAGGTGTCGTTGCTGAGCAGCACCGCGACGTAGTCGCCGCCGCCCGCAGCGTGGAGTTGCTGCGCTGCCTGCAGCGCCTGTTCGGGCTGGTAGTCCCGGAGCGCTTCGTTGGCGCCGATCACGACCCGGTCGGCGACGGTCGCGAGCGCCGCGACCGCGTCGTCCCCGGCGGGGCCGATCACCAGGGCGTGGAGTTCGCCGCCGACGCTCTCGGCAAGGGCGCGGCCGGCGCCCGCCGCGCCTTGCGCGGCGCGGTCATAGCCGAGACTGCCCAGGACACAGACTGCAACGTTCGCCATCGGTCTTCCTCTCTCTCTTCCTTGGCGCGGTGCCGGTATCAGCCGATCGAGGCGACGACTTCGTGGATGCGCTTCGCCAGTTGGTCGACCCGTTCCTCCAGCGTGTCGCCCTCCGCCAGCTCGCACTCGACTTCGTCCGCCGGGATGAAGATCTCCTCGACTTCGAAGATCGACGAACCGGTACGGATCTCCTCGCCATCCACGTCCAGGTCGGTCAGGCTCAGCTTCTGGAGCGGCTTGCGGTAGGACATCATCACGTCCCGCGTCTTCGGGATGCGGGGCACGTTGTCCTCGTTGTTGGTGATTGTGACGAGGAAGGGGGACTCGGCCTCCGCAACCTCGATGCCGACGTCGGTCTGACGGCGGAGCGTGACGCTGCCGTTGCCGGGCTGGAGGCTCTCGACGAAACCCAGCGCCGGCCGGCCCAGTTCCTCGGCGAGCAGGCCGCCGGTCTGTCCCACGCCCCAGTCGCCCGACTCCCGGCCGACCAGCACGGCGTCGAAGGGGCCGCCGTCCTGCTCGAGTCGTCGAATGGCGGCGGCCAGCACCTGGCCCACCGCGGCAGCGTCGGGGTTCGTGTTGCCGTCGCGTTCGACCAGGCAGGCCTCGTCGACGGTCATCGCCATCGCCTTGCGCAGGCAGTCCTCGGCCGAGGACTCGCCGTAGCAGAGCGCCGTGATCTTGACGTCGCCGCCTGCCGCCTCCCGGAACTGGAGAGCCGTCTCGACCGCGTTCTCGCAGAAGATGTTCGTCACCAGGTTGGCGCCGCCCCGTCTGGCGGCCTTGGCTGCGGGATCGATCTGAAAATCCCTGGCGGGGACGTCCGGATCGAGAATCTGCTTCAGGCAGACAAGCAGTTTCATTCTCGGATCTCCTTGCAGGGCATTCTTGCGTCTCCTTCGCCGGCTACCCGGTCTCCGCGGGGTTGCCGGCGCTGCTGTGGTCACCGCGGTTCAGCACCGCCGAGATCGCCATGCGGGTCACCTCCGCCACCACTTCGTCGCCGTCCAGCCGGCCGTCGGCCCGGTACCAGCGCGAGATCCAGAGGATCATCCCCACCAGGCTGAACGCCCCGACGGTCGGGTCGAGGCCGACGACCTTGCCTTCGTCGCGCAGGGCGGCGAGGGTGTCGGCGATGAAGTCGACGTAGTCCCGCTGCCTGCCGATGATGTCGGCGCGGTCGTCGGGGAGCAGCCCTTCGAGTTCGTTGACCAGGATAGTCAGGGCCGAGGAGTCCTGGGTGATCAGCCGGGCGTGGCGCGCGACGATCGTCTCCAGGCGGGCCTGCGGATCCTGTACGCGCCGGGCCGGCTCGATGACCTGCTCGTCGAGCTGGTCCATGGCGAAGCTCATGATCGCGAACAGGAGGTCCTGCTTGCCCTTGATGTAGTAGTAGAGGCCTGCCTTGGTCAGTCCGACGGCGGCCGCGATGTCGTTGATCGAGGTGGCGTGGTAGCCCTTGCGGTGGAAGATCCGCGCCGCGCTGCGGTAGATCTCCGCCCGCCTGTCCTGGTCGCCGTTGGTCGCGGTGGCGTCGGCCCGGAGGGCGGCGCTGTCCAGGGCAGTCATCGGGTCGAGGGTCCTCGGACGATCACGGAGAGTAGTCTACCGACCGCCCGGTAGGTTGGCAACGGACCGCGTTGAAGAAGCGCGCTAGGGCGCAGCCTGGTCGGACTCGCCGACCGCGTCCCAGAGCAGTTCCGCCACGTCCCTGACCTTGACCTCGCGGTCGCCGCGGCGCGCGTTCACGCCGTCGTCGAGCATCGTGGCGCAGAAAGGACAGCCCACGGCCACCACGTCGGCGCCGGTGTCGACCGCCTCCTGGGCGCGCTCCTGGTTCACCCGCTGATCGGGCGGCTCGTCGACGAAGGCCATGCCGCCGCCGCCGCCGCAGCAGAAGCTCGTGTTGCGGCTGCGCTCCATCTCGACCTGGCGCGCGCCGCCCACCTTCGCGAGCAGGTTGCGGGGCGCCTCGTACTCGCCGTTGTGGCGGCCGAGGTAGCAGGGATCGTGGAAGGTGACCGTCTGGCTCCCGTTCGAGCCACCCGCGGCGTCGTGCCCGTCGAGACGGCCCGACTCCAGCAGTTGATCCAGGAACTGGGTGTGGTGGTAGACCTCGTAGCTGCCGCCGAAGTGCGGGTACTCGTTCCTGAACGAGTTGAAACAGTGGGGGCAGGAAGTGACGACCTTGCGAACGCCGTAGCGTTGCATCGTCTCGACGTTGCCCTTGGCCAGCATCTCGAACAGGAATTCGTTGCCGACCCGGCGGGCGGGATCGCCGGTGCAGGACTCCTCGCGGCCGAGAATCGCGAACTTGACCCCCGCCTTCTTGAGCAGCTTGGCGGTGGCGCGGACGGTGTTCCGGTTGCGCTCGACCAGGGCGCCGCCGCAGCCGACCCACATCAGGACCTCGGCTTCGTGGGGATCGTCCATGTCGGCCATCACGTCGATGTCGAGGCCCTCGGTCCAGTCGACGCGGCTGAACTGGGTACCGGCGAACGGATGCTGGCGCGACTCGAGCGAGTTCATCATGTCCATCATCCCTTCGGGGAAGTCGGCCTCCTCCATGACGAGGTAGCGGCGGGCGTCGACGATCTTCGGCATCTGCTCGATGTGGACCGGGCAGGCCTCCATGCAGGCGGCGCAGGTGGTGCAGGCGAACAGCGCTTCCGGCGATACGGCCGTCTCCTGGTCGATGATCGGCAGCAAGCCGTCGTTTTCGTTGGCGCCGCCTCCGTTCCCGTTCCCGTTTCCGTTGAGCAGGGACTGGTCACCCTGCCTGTGCATCAGCCGCTGCAGGTCGAGGATGATGTCGCGCGGCGAGAGGGACTTGCCCACCGTGTTGGCCGGGCAGACGTCGGTGCAGCGGCCACACTCGGTGCAGGCGTCGAAGTCGAGCAGGTCCTTCCAGGTGAAGTCGCCCAGGTGGTTGATCCCGAACCGTTCGGCGGTCTCGAAGTCGATCGTCTTGAGAGAGCCGCCGTAGCCGTCCAGGTTGGCGGTGAAGATGTTCAGCGGCGCCGTGAAGACGTGCGACATCTTGCTGAACGGCACCCAGGCGATCCAGCCGAACGCGACCACGAGGTGGAACCACCAGATGACGACGTGCCCGGTCTGCATCGCCGCGTCGCTCATCAGCGGGTCCGATGCGAGTGCGAACAGGTTGCCGATCGGCGACCAGGCGGCCCAGGGGTCGTCGGTGACGGCGATTCGCCAGCCCTCGATCATGAAACCGGTCAAGGCCATGACGAAAATGCTGACCAGAATCCAGCTCGCTTCGTCGGTGTAGACCAGCAGCTTCGGCTTCGAGATCCAGCGGCGTATCGCGGCCAGGGCGACACCCACGAGGACGAACAGCCCGAAGATGTCGACGATCAGGGACTGAAAGATGAGGTAGAAGTGCCCCTTCATGATGTGCAGGGGCGTGTCGTGGTGGATGGCGACCACGGTGGTGGCCAGGAACAGCACGATGAAGCCGGTGTAGACGAGCGTGTGGAAGACACCCGCGTAGCGCCTCTTGATCGTGCGGCCCTGACCCACGGCGTTTCTCAGGAAGAGCTGCAGGCGCTCGCCCAGCCGGTCGAAGCGGATTGCCGGCTGGCCCGCGCGCCAGCGCCGGATCTTGAGCCAGAAGCCCCAGCCGAAGACCGCCAGCGTGGGGACCATCAGCACGTACACCAGCCAGGTGAACTCGATGTTCCAGAAGACCTCTCGGGTTGCCTGCGTGGGGTCCATGAGGAGCACTGTACCGCCGACTCGAAACATCCGGCAATGCCGGTCAGTCGCCGGGCCGGCTTAACCTCTTGTTCATGAATGACTTACAGTGAGTCGGGGGCTCGCACCGTATCCGGTGCGGAATGGCCGTAAGTTGCTGACAACAAAGGGCTTACAACGTATGAAGATGGTTGCTTTCCGCAGAGTTTTCCGCAGATTCTGCGGACCTCAGCGCCGCGGGGCTGCCTTCAGGGCGTCGCCGGGCGGGGATAGCCCAGTTCGGTGAGGGTCTGCTCGATCTCGTCGAGGATCGCCGGATCGTCGATCGTCGGCGGTACCGTGTAGGGCTCGCCGTCGGCGATGCGACGCATCGTGCCCCGGAGCACCTTGCCGGACCTCGTCTTCGGCAGGCGTTCGACGACCGCCGCGACCTTGAACGACGCGACCGGGCCGAGCTCGTCACGCACGCTCTGTACCAGTTCCGGGACGATCTCCGCTTCGGTGCGGCTCGAGCCGGCGTAGAGCACCGCCAGCCCCAGGGGCACCTGTCCCTTGAGCGAGTCGGCTACCCCGATGACGGCGCACTCGGCGACATCGCGGTGAGAAGAGAGAATCTCCTCCATGGCGCCGGTGGACAGGCGGTGGCCGGCGACGTTGATCAGGTCATCCGTCCGGCTCATGATGTAGAGGTAGCCATCGTCGTCGAGGTGACCCGCGTCGCCTGTCTGGTAGTAGCCGTCGTACTCGCGGAGGTAGGACTCGACGTAGCCCTCGTCGTTCCGCCACAGGGTCGGCAGGCAGCCCGGCGGCAGCGGCAGGCGCAGCGCGATCGCGCCGTTCTCGCCGGGCGGCACTTCCCGACTCGAGCCGGGGGTGCCGGCATCGTCGTGGTCGAGGATCCGGACGTCGTAGCCGGGCACGACCTTGGTCGGTGAACCATGCTTGACCGGCAGGGCGCCAAGGCCGACGCAGTTGGCGGCGATCGCCCAGCCGGTTTCGGTCTGCCACCAGTGGTCGATGACCGGTACGCTGAGCTTGTCCTCGGCCCACTGCACGGTGTCCGGGTCGGCGCGTTCCCCGGCCAGGAACAGCGTGCGCAGGCAGCTCAGATCGAACTTCCCGATCAGTTCGCCGCGCGGATCCTCCCGCTTGATCGCGCGGAACGCCGTCGGCGCCGTGAACAGCGCCGAGACGCCGTGCTCGGAGATGACCCGCCAGAAGGCGCTGGCGTCGGGCGTGCCGACCGGCTTTCCCTCGTAGAGCACCGACGTGCAGCCGTGGATCAGCGGCGCGTAGACGATGTAGGAGTGTCCGACCACCCAGCCGATGTCCGACGCGGCCCAGTAGACCTCGCCGGGCGACACGCCGTAGACGTTGCCCATGCTCCAGTCGAGGGCCACCAGGTGGCCTCCGTTGTCACGGACGACGCCTTTGGGAACGCCGGTCGTGCCGGAGGTGTACAGGATGTAGAGCGGGTCGGTGGCCTGGACCGGGACGCAGTCGACCGCTTCGGCCGCGGCCATCGCGTCGTGCCAGTCGCGGTCGTCCGAGCCGAGTTCGGCGGTGTGCTGGGGACGCTGGAGCATGACGGTCGCGACCGGCTTGTGGGCCGACATCGCGATCGCCTCGTCGAGGAGGGGCTTGTACTCGACGATGCGGGCTGTCTCGATGCCGCAGGAAGCGGCAAGGACGACCTTCGGCCTGGCGTCCTCGATCCTGGTCGCGAGTTCCCTGGCGGCGAAGCCGCCGAAGACCACGGAGTGGACGGCGCCGATGCGGGCGCAGGCGAGCATGGCGACGGCCGCTTCCGGCACCATCGGCATGTAGATCAGGATCCGGTCGCCGGTCTCGACGTCGAGGCTGCGCAGCACGCCGGCGAGCCGCGCGGTCTGCTCCCGAAGATCGAAGTAGGAGAGGATGCGCTTCGTGCCCGTGACGGGACTGTCGTGGATCAGCGCCGGCTGGTCGCCCCGTCCGGCTTCGACGTGCCGGTCGACCGCGTTGTAGCAGGTGTTGACCTCCGCTCCGGCAAACCAGCGGTAGAACGGCGGGTTCGAATCGTCCAGCACACGGTCCCAGTGCCTGTGCCAGGAGATCGCCTCGGCGGCCTCGGCCCAGAACCCCTCCGGGTCGCTCCGGGCCCGGTGCAGCGTCTGTTCGTAGCGGGTGCTCACGGTCGGCCGCTGCGGACGTCCTCCCAGATCCCGACATCGAACCGGCCGAGTGAATTGGCCGCGCCGCGGAACATCGCGTTCGTGTTGAACTCCATCGCGATGGAGCCATCCCTGCCGACCGCGATGATGCCGCCGTCACCGGGCTGCAAGGTCTCGCCGATGACCTTGCGCGCGGCGTCTTCGACGGAGAGCCCGGCGTACTCGATGAGCGCCGAGACGTCGTAGGCCACCGTGTGGCGGATGAACTCCTCGCCCCGGCCGGTGCAGGAGATCGCGGCCGTCTCGTTGTTCGCGTAGGTGCCCGCGCCGATGACCGGCACGTCGCCGACGCGGCCGAGTCGCTTGTACATCGTGCCTCCGGTCGATGTGGCCGCGGCCAGGTTGCCGTAGCGGTCCATCGCCACCGCGCCAACGGTGCCGAGATGGGAGGCGCCGCCCTCGCCGCTCCCGGTGCCCGCGTTGCCGGTGTAGTCGCCCTCGGGATTCGGAGCTCCGTCACCTCCGGAGTCGGCGGCCCTTCGCTGGCTCCGGATCTGGCGATACCTTTCCAACTGGGCCTCGGTCGTGAAGTAGGCCTGGACGTTTCGCTGCACGCCGGCAGTCACCGAGAAGTTGTCGGCGCCTTGTCCCGCGAGCAGTACGTGCGCTGTGTCCTCCATGACGCGACGGGCAAGTCGCACCGGATTGCGGACGTTCTTCACGCCTGCCACCGCGCCACAGGCGAGGGTGCGGCCGTCCATGATCGCGGCGTCCAGTTCGTGAGTGCCGATGGAGGTGAACACCGAACCGCGTCCCGCGTTGAATCGGGGGTCGTCCTCCAGCGCGGCGACCACCTCTTCGACCACGCGGAGGCTCGCTTCGCCCGCCGCCAACTGCTCGCCGCCGAGCGACAGGACAGAGCTGAGGGCCTGGTAGTAGTCCTCGGCGTTTGTCGTGTCGCGACGGGCACTGCCCGCGCCCCCATGGATGGCGAGTGACCACTCGGGGGCCGGTGTTGCCTCGGCTTCGCTTGCCTGGTTCAAGTCCTGTTGCTCTTCCCCATTCCCGTTGGGTTCAGCCGTCCCGCGTTCCGCTGAACCGCATGCTCCCAGTCCCATGGCGAGGACCGCGCAGACCGCCACCGGGAAAGTTTGGGGACGCAGTCGAGAACCGTTCACCATGTGCAGGCCCCCTGGTCGTTGACGGACCTGGTCCAAGGCTGAAACCAGAGGGCGCCGGCCGGAACCGGAACGGGGGACGTTAGCACGGTGGTCGCCATTGCCGGTGGGGCATAATGCGCGCTCGGTGGCCAACACGAAACGTCTGTCGGACTACGAAGACGAGCGGGACCAGGACGCCTTCTGGGAGGCGATTCGTCCTGCCGACGAACCCCTGCGGCATCGCTGGTTCCTGCCCGCGGTCGTCCTGATCCTTGCCGTCAGCGTGCCCTGGTACCTGCCGCCGTCGGTGGGGGGGCGGTTGGCGGCCGGCCTGCCTGTCTGGACCTGGATCACGATCGCCTGCGGCCTGGCCCTGGCGGTCGTCACCGCTTTCGCCTCGTTGCGGCTGTGGCGGGACGGCGCCGATGAGGGCGGAGACGCGGCGAACGACCCGGCGTCGCCGGTGGCGTCCGGGGAGAACCCGTGAACAGCTCCGTCCCCGAGGTGACCTTCGGGCCGGGCGCGCTGGCGGTTCTCGGCGGTTATCTCGTCGTCATGCTCGGCCTCGGTCTGCTCGGCCGCCTGAAGCAGAAGGAGCGCTCGCTGCGCGACTTCTACCTCGGCGGCTCGACCTTCGGCTTCGCGGTCCTGTTCCTGACCCTGTTCGCCACCCAGTACAGCGGCAACACGCTGCTTGGCTTCGCCGGCCGCTCCTACGTCCAGGGGGCGACCTACATCGTCAGCGTGACCTTCATGGTCCTCGTCATCACGGTGTTCATGATCTACGCGCCGCGTCTGTTCCGCCTGGCGCGGCGCTTCGGCTACATCACGCCGACCGACTTCGTGTACCACCGTTTCGGCTCCCATCCGCTGCGTGTCCTGTGCGTGGTGCTCCTCTGCTGGGGCCTGGCGAACTACGTACTCGAGCAACTCGTGGCGATGGGGCACGGCGTCGAGGCGATCAGCGGCGGTCGCATGAGCTTCATGCAGGGCGTGCTGCTGCTGGTCGGCGTGATGCTGATCTACGAGTCGCTGGGCGGCATGCGCGCGGTCGCCTGGACCGACGCGGTGCAGGGTTCGTTGCTGCTGTGCGGTTGCGCCGTGATTCTCTACACGCTGGTGACCGCGGACGGCGGGCTTGCGGCGGCGTCAGAGGGGATTCGCGCCACGGCGCCGGAGCGGCTGGAGGCGCCGGACGCTCGCGGTCTGCGCACCTGGGTCAGCACGCTCCTCATGCTCGGCCTCGGCGTCGCTCTCTACCCGCACGCGATCCAGCGGATCTTCGCGGCGAAGGGCGAAAAGAGTCTGCGGCGGTCGCTCGCGGCGATGGGCTTCATGCCGCTGGGCACGACGCTGCTCGCCTTCCTCATCGGTTTCATCGCGCTGAGCCGGTTCCCGGGGCTCTCGCAGCTCGAGAGCGACAAGGTCACGATCTACGTCCTGGGCGGCCTGATCGACCGTTCGCCGGTCATGTACTGGCTCATCGTCATGGTGTTCGCGGCGGTGGTGGCGGCAATCATGTCGACCGCGGACTCGGCCCTCCTGTCGATCGGGTCCATGTTCACGAAGGACATCTACAAGAGCTACTTCCGCCGCGAGGCGTCGGCCCGCGAGATGCTGATCGTCGGCAAGACGTTCGCCTGGGGCGTCATGGCGATCCTGATCGTGATGGCCTGGGTGTCGCTGGAGACGGAGAGTTCGATCTGGGTGCTGATCGAACTGAAGCTCGAGTTCATGGTCCAGCTCTCGCCGGTCTTCATGCTCGGCGTCTACTGGCGGCGGATGCCCGCTTCGGCCGTGCTGGCCGGCATGGTGCTGGGCACCCTGCTCACCCTGGTCATCTGGTGCGGCGCCGCCTTCGACGTGTGGGCGACCCGCAGCCCGTGGGGGGTGGGCGCCGGCGTCTGGGGCCTGCTCGTGAACTACGGTGTCTGCGTTGGCTGGACCGTGCTTCGTCCGGCACCGCGGCCGGCGACCGTTCCGGCGTGAGGATCTCTCCGGCATGAGTGGGGCGGCCCGCAGGCGCCGGGTGTTTTCCGGCATTCAACCGTCCGGAGTGCTGCACCTGGGGAACTACCTGGGCGCCGTGAAGCACTGGGCCGCCCGCCAGGACGACCGCGAGAACTTCATCTGCGTCGTGGACCTGCACGCGATCACGGTGCGCCAGGATCCGGAGGCGCTGCGCTCGGGCACCCGCGAGCTGACGGCGATGCTGTTCGCCTGCGGCATCGACCCGAAGCGCACGACCCTGTTCGTCCAGAGCCACGTGCGCGCCCACGCGGAGGCCGCCTGGATCCTCGGTTGCGCCACACCGATCGGCTGGCTCGAGCGGATGACGCAGTTCAAGGCGAAGTCGGAACGCCGGGGCGGCCGGGAGCGGATCGGCGTCGGGCTCTTCACGTACCCGGTGCTCCAGGCGGCCGACATCCTGCTCTACGACGCGGACGAGGTGCCGGTCGGGGAGGATCAGAAACAGCACGTGGAGCTGGCGCGGGACATCGCGGGCCGCTTCAACCACATCTACGGCGAGACCTTCGTCCTGCCCGAGGCAGTCATCCCGACCGCGGGCGCGCGGGTGATGGCTCTCGACGATCCGACCGTCAAGATGTCGAAGAGCGAGACCGCCGGGCGTGGCCATGCCGTCCGTCTCACCGACACGGACGACGAGATCCGGCGTTCGCTGAAGCGCGCGGTCACCGACTCGGGGCGCGAGATCGAGTTCAGCGACGACCCGGCCAGGGCGGGCGTCAACAATCTGCTCCTGATCTACCAGGCGATCACGGATCGCAGCGAGGACCAGGTCCTGGCCGACTTCGCCGGGGCTCGCGGCTACGGCGACCTGAAGATGGGCGTCGCGGAGGCGGTCATCGAGGTGGTGGCGCCGATCCGGCGGCGCTACGAGGAGCTGATGGCCGCGCCGGAAGAGCTCGACCGGCTGCTCGCGATCGGCGCGGAGCGCGCGCGGAAGGTCGCCGAGCCGAAGGCGGCGGAGATTCGCCGGTTGGTCGGCTTCGCCTGAGCGGCGTCAGGCGTGCGAGCGGATGAGCTTCTCGATCCGCTCCATGCCGCGCTCCAGGGTCTCCATCGACGGACCGAAGCTGAGCCGGCAGTAGCTGTGGTAGCGCGCGTTCCGCCGACGCTGCCCCGGGTTCACGTCGAAGAAGACGCCCGGGACCGTGATGACCTGGACCTGGAGCAACGCCTTGAAGAACTCGATGCCGTCGTTCAGCGGCGCCGGCAGGCCGGCGAGGTTGCCCCAGACGTAGAAGGCGCCGCTGGGCTCGTGCTCGACCTCGATGCCCAGGCCGCGCAGCCGGTCGACGAGGAACCTGCGCTTGCGGGAGAACTCGGTCTGGATGGCCCGCGTCTCCTGCAGCACGAGTTCCGGCTCGAGCAGCGGCACGGCGGCTTCCTGGAAGGGGTGGTTGCCGCCTCCGTCCAGGAAGGATCCCGCGCTCGTCACCCGGTCGATCACGCTCACCGGCCCGACGATCCAGGACACCCGCCAGCCCGGATAGCGCCAGTTCTTGGTCAGACCGTCGACCAGGATCACCGGATCCCGGTTCACGTCGTCGACGTGCGCGGCCGCCGAGACCATCCTCGCGGTGTCGGCGATCTGCGTGCAGGAGTCGGGCGCCGGCGTGTAGATGTAGTGCGAATAGAACTCGTCGAGGATGAAGGTGCAGGCGTTGTCACGGGCGACGCCGACCCACTCCGCCAGGAGCTCGCCCTCGACCAGTTGGCCCGTCGGATTGCAGGGATTGCTGCACCAGAGCGCGGAGAGGCCGCGACCGACGATCTCCTTCTCGAGCAGCCGTCGCGAGGCGCGGTAGCCGTGGGCGGCGTCGAGCAGGATGGGGATCGGAATGAATCCCTTGAACGCGGTCAGGAGCTCCTCGTACGCGGTGTAGTCGGGGATGAAATGGCCGAGATTCATCTCGCCCATCGCCGCCGCGATCCGGGTCATGGCCGGCCGTCCGCCGGGCGCGATGCTCACGTTGTCCCGCGTGTACTGCGAGCGCTTGTCGCGGCGGTAGAGGAAGTTGTAAAGATCGGCGACCCGCTCGCGCAGCTCGTCGATGCCGTCGACCGGCGCGTAGGTCTGGCGGCGCGGGTCGATGTGGAGTTCGTCGCGGCGGGGCGGCGCGCCCGGCAGCGGGCCGACCTCGGGGGATCCCTGACCGAGGTTGTACCAGGTGCGGCCGTCGCTACCGTGGCCGGCGGCCGCCGCGCGGTGCATCACGTAGATGACGCCGGTCCGCGGCACCCGACGAAAGCCGGGCGTCTCGGTGCCGGTGCCGGTGCCGGTGACGGCCGTTGTCGCTTCCTCTATCATCTTCGGCCGATGGAGCTTATTCGAGTGCGCCCGGCGTCGCGAGGGGTCGTTTCGGGGGCCGGTCCGTGACTCTCGACCCGGTGCTCAGTCATCTGCTCGCCGCCCGGCCCGTGCCGCTTGCCGGCGGCGAGGATCCGGCCGGCTGGTATCGGTCATTTCACGAGGAGGTGCTGGCGCCGTGGCCGGCGCGCTCGAACGGCGACGCCGACGCTTCCGGCCGCGATCACTTCGCCCACGGTCTGCTCGGCGGTTTCGTCGCCGATCGTCCGGCCTGGGCGATGGTGGCGGGGCATCAGGCGGCGGTGAGGCGTCTGGCATGGGAACGTGGCGGCCAGGAGCTGGTCCCTGACGACGGCATCGTGGCGTTCTGCGCCAGCGAGGAGGGCGGAGCGCATCCGCGGGCCGTCCACTCCTCGCTCAGGAAGGCGCCCGACGGCGGATTCCGTCTCGACGGTCAAAAACGATGGGCCACCCTGGCGCCCTCCGCGGCCGCGCTGCTGGTCATCGCTTCCCTGGGGCGCGACGGCGATCGCAATCGCTTGCGGGCGCTGTGCGTGCCGGCCGACAGGAGTGGGATCGGGATCGCTCCCATGGAACTGGGCGAACGGACGGCGACCAACCGGGAAGTCCGTCATGCCGTCGTCGATCTGAGCGCCGTGCCGGTCGCGGCCGGCGAGGTGATGGACGGCGACGGTTACACGGACGCGATCAAGCCTTTCCGGACGATCGAGGACCTGTACATCGGCGCCGCGACGACCGCGTACAACCTGGCGCTCGCGCGGCGGTCGGGATGGCCCGAAGCTGCGGTCGAGGATCTGCTGCTTCTGCTCGTTGCCGCCGGCGCCCTGGCCTTCGGTCCGCTGGACGAACCCGCCGCGCACCTCGGGGTCGCCGCCCTGTCCCGGGCCACGGCCGGGGTTCGCGCCGACCACACGGAGCACTGGACGCTCGTGGACGAGGCCGCGGCCGCGGCCTGGCGGCGCGCCACGGGCGGCGGCGGCGTGGCCGCGCGCGCCAAGGAACTCCGACGCCAGGGGGCCTGGGCGCGGCTGGCCGCGTCGTCGACCTGAGCCCCGCCATGCTCGACCGCATTCGCAGCTTCTTCGGTGAACGGATCGACCCCGAACGGTCGGACGATCCGGACGCTCGCCTGCGGCTGGCGGCGGCGGCGCTCATGGTCGAGGTGATGCGCGCCGACTTTGATGCCGCGGAGGAGGAGAAGGAGGCCGTGCTGGCCGGCGTCAGACGCCATCTTGGGCTTTCGGAGGGGCAGACCAGTGAGCTGGTGGAGCTTGCCGAATCGGAAACCGAGGGTTCCGTTTGCCTGTACGAGTTCACCCGGCTGATCCACGAGTCCTTCGACAACGTGCGCAAGGGCCGGCTCATCGAGGAACTGTGGCGGGTGGCGTTCGCCGACCGCGTGCTCGAAGCGCAGGAGGAGTTTCTCATCCGCAAGATCGCGAGGCTGCTGCACCTGCCGCACGCCGACTTCATCGCCGCCAGGCAGCGGGCGCGGGTACGGGTCCAGGAGGGCGCCGGCTAGTGGCGACGGCAACGACTCCGGCGGCAACGCACTCCTCCGACCTGCATCCGATCGAGGCGAGCGCGTTGCACGCGCGCCGCGAACGGGTCTTCCTCATCCTGGCCGGACTGTTCCTGGGCTCGATGACGATGCTGAACATCCTGGGCGTGACCCGGTTCCTGGACCTGAGCTTCACCATCTTCGGCCTGCGCGTGCCGATGCCGCTGGCGATCGGCGTGCTTCCCTATCCGTTGACGTTCCTGTGCACGGACTTCATTTCCGAGATCTACGGCCGCAAGCGGGCGAACTTCCTGGTCTGGGTCGGCTTCCTCGTCAACATCTGGCTGGCGATCATCCTCTGGGTGGGCGGCGCGCTGCCGGGCTTCGACGCCCCGGTGCCGGGCCCGGATGGCCGGCTGCCGATCTTCTTCGAGATCCGGACGATGACGCTGGGCGTGATCGCGGCGTCGATGATCGCCTACCTGAGTGCGCAGCTCTGCGACGTCTGGGTGTTCCACTTCTGGAAGCGGCTGACGAAGGGACGGCACCTGTGGCTGCGCAACAACGGATCGACCGTGGTCAGCCAGTTCGTCGACTCGTTCTCCGTCATCACCATCACCCACTTCGCCGCGGGTGCGATTCCCATCGAGAGCGGGGAACCGGTCTGGCCGCAACTGTGGGTCTTCATCGGTACGGCCTACGTGTTCAAGTTCGCGGCGGCCGCGGTCGATACGCTGCCGTTCTACCTGGGCACACGCTGGTTGCGCCGGTATCTCCAGATAGAGGAAGAGTAGGATTCGTCGCTCTCTTGTGGGCGGTGGAGCGATGAGCAGCGCAGCGGACAACTGGAACCCGACCTCCTGGCGGAGCGCCGACGTGCGCCAGCAGCCGACCTATTCCGACCAGGAGGCGCTTCAGGCGACAGCCGTCAGGCTCGCCGCGCTGCCGCCGCTCGTGACCTCCTGGGAGGTCGAGACGCTCAAGGGGCAGTTGGCCTCCGCGGCGCGTGGTGAGCGCTTCGTCCTCCAGGGCGGGGACTGCGCGGAGAGCTTCGCCGAATGCACGTCGGACTCGATCACGGCGAAGCTCAAGATCCTGCTGCAGATGAGCCTGATCCTGACCCACAGTCTGAAGAAGCGGGTGATTCGCGTCGGCCGCTTTGCCGGTCAGTACGCCAAGCCGCGGTCGTCCGACACCGAGACCCGCAGCGGCGAGACCCTGCCGTCGTATCGAGGCGACCTGGTCAACTCGCTCGACTTCAACGCGGCCGCGCGCGAGCCGGACCCGCTCAACCTCCTGCGCGGCTACCACCGCTCGGCGCTGACCCTGAACTTCATCCGGGGACTGATCGACGGCGGTTTCGCCGATCTGCATCACCCGGAGTACTGGAACCTCGACTTCGTGGGCCATTCGCAGAACGCTGCCGAGTACCAGCGCCGGGTCGAGTCGATCGCCGATTCGCTGAAGTTCATGGAGACCCTCTCCGGCGTCGAGGTCGGCCAGATCGACCGCGTCGACTTCTACGCCAGCCACGAAGCCCTGCACCTAGTCTACGAGCAGGCGCAGACCCGGACGGTGCCGCGGCGGGAGGGTTGGTACAACCTGTCGACCCACCTGCCCTGGATCGGGCTGCGGACGGCGTTCCCGGGCTCGGCCCACATCGAGTACGCGCGCGGTATTCGGAATCCCCTGGGCGTCAAGGTGGGAACCGGCATGGACCCCACGGACGTGGCGAACCTGGTCGACGTGCTGAATCCCGGCGGCGAGGAGGGACGGCTCGCGCTGATCCATCGCTGCGGTGCCGAGAAAGTCGGTCGGGAGCTGCCGCCGATCATCGAAGCGGTCTCCGCCACCGGCAAGCCGGTGCTCTGGATCTGCGATCCGATGCACGGGAACACGAAGAGCACGTCCGACGGCATGAAGACGAGGGACTTCAACGCCATCCTGTCGGAGCTGGAGCAGGCTTTCGACCTCCACGCCGACCACGGCACCATTCTGGGCGGCGTCCACTTCGAACTCACCGGCGAGGACGTCACCGAGTGCACCGGCGGCGCGCGCGGCCTCGACGAGCGGGGACTGCGCCGGGCCTACCGTTCCCAGGTCGATCCGCGCCTGAACTACGAGCAGGCTTTGGAGATGGCGCTACTGGTGGCGCGCAAGGGAGCGGAGACGACCTGAGGGGTTACTATTGCGGCGCCCTTCGCGAATGAGCGCTTGCATCCATGTCCCCGGCTAGTCAGAGTTTCCGCTTCCGCGAGTCCCGCCGCCTGCTGCGGGAGGTGCCCGTGCGCCTGTCGGTGCCCGGCGAGGATGGCGAGCTCGTCGCCCGGACGCGGGACATCGCGATCGGCGGCATGTTCGTGGCCACTTCGGACGTCCGGCCCGTGGGAACCGACACGGCGTTCGTGCTTGAACTTGGGTCGGCGGACGCGCCCGACACTGTCCAGGGTGAGGCCGCGGTGGTCTGGGTGCGCGAGGCGCCGGGCGGCGCCGATCAGCCCGCGGGGATGGGCATGCAGTTCACGCGTGTCGAGCCGCCGGGAGAGGAACGCCTGGCCATGCTGTTCTCCGAACCGCCGGACGAGGCCGCTGGTTCGGATGCCGCCCCGGAAGCGCCTCCGCCGGTGCCTGGCGAGCCGGACGAGCCCGAGCCGGACGAGCCCGAGCCGGAGGAGCCCGAACCGGAGGAGGTCGAGACAGAGGAGGTCGAGACGGTGGACGAGACCCCGGACGAGGCCGGTGAAGGGACGGAAGAGCCGGAGGTGACGGCGGTCGAGGACGAGGCGGCAGCCCCGGAGGAGCCGGCGACCGGGGACGGTGAAGTCGGCGACACCCGCGCCGATCTGTTCGGCGACCTCGCGGGCGACCAGGACGACTGGATGAACCGGGAATCCGACAGACCTTCCTGGGTCTGGCCGACGGTAGCCGGTGTCATCCTCGTCGGCCTTCTGCTGATCTTCCTGCGTGGGCCGCTGATGCGGCTCGTGGGCATCGGCGGCAACGGCGCCGAAGAGCAGCCGGCTCCCGTGGCGCAGAGCTTCGAGGTGGCGGCGCCGGTCGAGGAACCGGCCCGGCCCGTGGATCCGCCAGCGGACGCCCGGCCTTCCACCGAGTCTGCATCGGGCCCGGTCGCCGCCGAAGTCCCCGATCGGGCGGCGCCTGCCCCGGTTTCCCAGCCGGCCCCATCTCCCGAGCCGGCCCCATCTCCCGAGCCGGCCACCTCGTCTCCCGAGCCGTCAGCGCCGCCTCCCGAGCCGGTTGCCCGGCCGCGCAGTCCGGCGCCTGCACCAACGAGTCCGGCGCCGGCCGCACCGCCCGTCAACGCGACCGCGCTTCGCGCCATCAGCGCTTCAGTGCAGGATGGCCGGACGCTGGTCGAGATCACAGGCAATGCTCCGTTTGAGCGCCACCATGTGATGCTGCTTGAAGCACCGCCCCGGCTGCTCGTGCGGCTGATCGGCGTGCAGCGCGACTACAACGCGAGCGCGGTGAGCGCACCCCGGTTGCGTGGCGTACGCACCGGCGTTCATGGCAGGGGAGCGACCCGGAACCTGCACGTGGTGCTCGATCTCGAGGCGCCCGACATCGTGGCGACGGTCGAGCGGCGCGGCGACCGGGTCGTCGTCCACCTTTCGGATTGACCCTGGCGGAGTCCGCCGGCAGAACCGCGACGCCGCGCGCGTCGGGCGGCGCGGCGCGTGTCGGGATCGGCATGTTGGCCAGCCGCGTGCTTGGGCTGGTCCGGGAGGCCGTGATCGCGAGTCTCGCCGGAGCCAGCGCTCTGGCGGACGTCGTCTCCGCTGCGTTCCGCGCGCCCAACGCGCTCCAGAACCTGCTCGGTGACCAGGCGCTCTCGGCGTCCTTCATTCCGGTCTACAGCCGGTTGCTGAGCGAGGGCCGGCGGCGCGATGCCGGCGCGCTGGCGGGCGCCGTCTTCGGACTGCTGTTTGCCGTCATGGCGGCCCTCAGCCTTCTCGGCGTCCTTCTGGCCCCATGGCTGGTCAGGCTGTTCTTTGCCGGCTTCGCTGGTGATGCCGAGGCGGTCGCGGCCGGGGAAGCGGTCGTCGACCGCCTGGCGCTGACCACGCGCGCGGTTCGAATCAGCTTCCCGATGGTGGCCGCGATCACGCTCTCCGCGTGGTGTCTAGGCATCCTCAACAGCCACCGGCGTTTTCTGCTCCCCTACATCGCGCCCTGTTTCTGGAACGCCAGCGTGATCGCCGCGGTGTGGTTCGTCGCCGCGCGGGTGACCGGCGGTGAAGCGGACCGCGTGGAAGCGCTCGCGCTGGCCGCCTGTTGGGGCGGGTTGCTCGGCGGCCTGCTCCAGTTCGCCGTGCAGTTGCCGTCGGTGCTGCGCGCGACCGGTGGGCTGCGCCCGTCGTTCAACCTGCGGGCGCCGGGCCTGCGGAAGACGCTGGGCCGGCTCTGGCCGGCGATTGCCGGCCGGGGCGCCGGTCAGCTCGGGGGCTATGTCGACGGTCTCCTGGCCTCTCTCCTGGCCGAGGGAGCGGTTGCCGTCCTGGGCTGGGGCCAGCGGCTGTACCTGCTGCCCATCTCGCTGTTCGGCGTTTCGGTGGCGGCGGCGGAACTGCCGGAGTTGGCGCGGCTCGAGGGGGACGAGCAGAAGCGGTCGAAAGCGGCGGCAAACCGGGCCGAAAGGGCCGTGGCGGCGATGTCCTTCCTCGTCTCGCCGACGCTGGTCGGGTACCTGGCGCTGGGCGTGGGAATCGTCGGCGCCGTGTATCGATGGGGTTCCTTCGATCTCGACGACAACTGGCTCGTGTTCCTGGTGCTGGCCGCATACTCGCTGGGCCTGCTGGCGTCGAGTACCTCGCGGTTGCTGCAGAGCGTGTTTTTCTCGTTCGGCGATACGCGGAGTCCTGCCCGGATCGTCCTCGTGCGCCTCGTGATCGCGGCTGGACTCGGCGCGGGGCTGATGACGATCCTCGATCGCGTCGCCGTGACGGACCTGCGGTTGCCCGGCTGGCTGGGGCCCGCGGTCGCGGAGGCGCCGGATGCCCTGCGTCTGGGCGCCGTAGGGCTGGCTTTGGGCTCCGCGGTCGGCAGTTGGTTCGAGCTGACCCTGCTGCTTCGCGGCTTGCGGCGCCGGAGTGCTCCGGTGAGGCCGTGGCGGGCATGGGGGCGGCATCTGCCCCTCGCGATCTGCTGCCTCGCGCCTTGGGCAGCTACCCAGACCCTGGTGCCGGGTCCGCCCTGGTTTGCCGGCGTCGTCCCCGTCGTCGGCTTCGCGGTCACGTATCTGGCGGCGGCGCACCTGCTGGGGGTTCCCGAGGCGCGGGCGCTCCGGCGATGGCTCATGGAAACCTGGCGCCGCCAGGGGACGTAGTCTGGAAGAGGAGGTCAGGCGATGGAGATTCTGCTCAGTGTTGGTCTGGGGGTCGGCTTGGCCGCGGCGTGCGGTTTCCGTGTTTTTCTGCCCTTCCTGGTCATGGGCGTGGCGGGCAGGGCCGGCGCGCTCGACCTGTCCCAGGATTTCGAGTGGATGGCGGGAACACCCGCCCTGCTGGCGTTCGGCGTGGCGGCGGTACTCGAGATCGGCGCGTACTACATCCCGTGGCTCGACAACCTGCTCGACGTTGCCGCCATGCCGGCGGCGGTCACCGCGGGCATCGCCGTGGCGGCGGCGAACATCGAGACTGCTTCGCCTCTGCTGGACTGGGCGCTGGCCGCGGTGGCGGGCGGCGGCGCGGCGGCGGGGGTCCAGGCCGGCACGAGCCTGCTCCGCGGGGTCTCGACGATGGCCACCGCCGGCATTGGCAATCCGGTGATCTCGACCGGCGAGGCCGGCTCCGCGGTCGGTCTTTCGCTGCTGGCGGTCACCCTGCCGCTGGTCGCGCTGGCCGCCGTGCCGGTGCTGCTGCTGGTGGCTGTAGTCAGTCTCCGGATCGTCCGCCGGCGTGCGCTCACGACGCGGCGCGCTGAGTCCTGAGCCAACGCCAGGTGAGTCCCCCCGCCGATGTGCGGGAGGAAACCCGTGGGCATGATCCGGCCCTCCTGGAATCCGGCGGCGATCCGGCGGGTTGAGGAACCAAGGGCGCTATGATGGTCGGGGCGCCGATGGAGGGTGTAACCGCTGTGACTTCGGGGGACATCGAACCGCGAGTCGGGCGCCGCTGGCTGAGCCGGCCGGCTGTGGCGGCGCTTCTGCCCGCGTTGGCTCTGGCGTGCGCCTCGACTGGCGTGCGCGAGACGGGCGAGAACGCGTTGCTGCGTGAACTCGAGCGCCGCGAAGTCAGCCGTGCCCTGGTGCCGTTCGCGCTGAACGACGAGATGGCCGTCTGGGTTCACGAAGCGGTCGGCGCGACCGACCGGGACAAGCGTCTCGACCGTCTGGTCGAGGCGGTGACGGAGACGTCCATGCTCGGCGTCGAGTACAAGGCCGGGCGCACCGGATCCGCGGTGGACGTGTTCGAAACCCGGACCGCGAACTGCCTGGCCTTCACCCAGATGTTCGTCGGCATGGCCAGGGAACTCGATCTCGCCGCCTACTTCGTCGAGGTCTCGCACGTCGAGAACTTCGAGCGCGAGGGCGATCTGATCGTCATCTCCGACCACGTTGCCGTGGGGTTCGGGCCCAGGCACGCGATGCGGATCATCGACTTCGGACTGCGCGAGGAAGAGCGGGGCTTCAGGGTCACGCCGATCAGCGATCTCACGGCGACCGCCCTCTACTACTCGAACCGGGGCGCCGAGGCGCTGCGGGCAGAGCGCCTCGACGAAGCCGTCGCCTGGCTCGAGGACGCTGTTCGAATCGACCCTGAACTGGCCTCGGCCTGGGCCAACCTGGGTGTGGCCCAGCGCCGGAGTGGCCGGACCGGCGCGGCAGAGCTGAGTTACCGGCAGGCCCTGGTCGTCGATCCGGGGCTCAGTTCGGCCCTGGTCAACCTGGCTGTGTTGCTGCGGCTGAACGGGCGAGCGGAGGAGGCGGACGACCTGCTGTTGATGGCGGACGCAAAGCGCAACCGCAACCCCTTCACGTACATCGCCCTCGGCGATCTGAGCCTGCGGTACGGGCGACTGGACGAGGCGGAACGCTTCTACAGCAGGGCGCGGCGGCTTGGACCCGACGAGGCGGCGCCGGCGGCGGCGTTGGGCGAGGTGCTGCTGCGCCGGGGCGAACGGAAGGCCGCCGAGAAACTGCTTCGCCGCGCGCAGCGGCTGGAACCCGACGGCGACCGGCGAATCGATCGCCTGGTCCGCTTGCTGGCGGCCTCCTAGGGCCGCCTGGCGGCCGCGCGACCGGGTTCTGCTGTGCCGCCCATCTGGCAGCTCTGGATCGATACCGGAGGCACGTTCACCGACTGTGTCGCGATCGACCCGGAGGGCTCGTCCCGGTGCGTGAAGGTCCTCAGTTCGGGCGCGGTCCGGGCCACCGTGGTTGCGAGTTCACCTCAGGGGCTCCGGCTCGAGACCCGCTTCGACTTGCCTGAGGGCTTCTTCGCCGGCTACCGTGCGGTGCCGCTTGGCGAAGGCGGGCCGGCGCTGGTGGAGCGGTGGTCGGCCGATGGAACGTGCAGGCTCCTGCCCGCGGAGACCGGCGCCGCAACTCCCGTCGTTTTTCAGCCCGGCCAGGTGCTGGAACTCCTGTCGCCGGAGAACGCTCCGATTCTCGCCGCGCGCATCGCCACCGGCAGGGCGCTGAACCAACCGCTGCCGCCGTGCGATCTCCGGCTCGCCACGACGCGCGGCACGAACGCCCTGCTCGAGCGGGCGGGATCACGGACCGTGCTCTTCGTCACCGAAGGGTTCGCCGACCTGCTGCTGATCGGCGATCAGGCGCGGCCGGACATCTTCGCGCTCGCGGTCGAACGCCCCGCTCCCCTGTACGAACGATCGGTCGAGGTCGGCGGAAGGCTGGACGCCGAGGGCCGGGAGCTCGAGCCGCTCGACGAAGACGGGCTGAGAACCGCCGCCCGCGGCCTCGTCGACGAGGGCTTTCGCGCCGCGGCCGTGGCGTTGATGCACAGCTACCGGAATCCGGACCACGAGCAGCGTGCCGAGCGCATCCTTCGCTCCGCCGGCTTCTGTACGGTGTCGTGCTCGGCGGAGCTGGCGCCGCTGATCAAGATCGTGCCCCGCGCGCACACGGCAGTGGTCGACGCCTACCTGGGGCGGGCGGTCGGTGGCTACCTGGAGACCACGGGCGCCGCGCTATCCGGAGGTCGCGGGGGGGAAGCAGATGAGGACGGCGGGGTCGCGCCCCGGGTGATGACCAGCGCCGGCGGGCTTGCCGGCTTCTCGAGCTACCGGCCCAAGGACAGCCTGCTGTCGGGCCCTGCCGGGGGCGTGGTAGGCGCGGCCGCGGCGGGGCGCGCGAGTGGCCACGAACGGGTCATCGGCTTCGACATGGGAGGCACGAGCACGGACGTCTCACGCTACGACGGCGACTTCGAGTACAACTTCGAGTTCCGCGTCGGCGACGCGGTCGTCGTGGCGCCGGCGCTGGCGATCGAGACCGTGGCCTCAGGCGGCGGCTCGATCTGCCGGGTGGATCACGGTCAACTCAAGGTGGGGCCGGAGAGCGCCGGGGCGCGTCCCGGACCCGCCTGCTATGGCGCCGGCGGACCGCTCACGATCACCGATGTCAACCTGTTGCTGGGGCGGATCGACGCGACGGCCTTCGGCCTGCCCATCGACGTCGCCGCCGCCGAGAGGCGTGCCGCCGAGGCGCTGGCCGGGCTCGGCGGCGTCGACGAGAACCTCCTCGGGGGGTTCCTCGCGATCGCCAACGAACGGATGGCCGACGCGATTCGCCGCATCTCGATCTCGCGCGGCTACGACCCGACAGACTACGCTCTGGTCAGCTTCGGCGGCGCCGGCGGGCAGCACGCCTGTGCGATCGCCTCGGAGCTGGGCATGGAGAGGGTCCTCGTGCCCGTCGATACGTCGCTGCTCAGCGCGGTCGGGCTCGGTCACGCCGTGCTGGAACGCTTCGCTCACCGGCAGGTCCTCGAACCGCTCGACGGCGGTGGGCTGGGAGCCGTGGTGGAGCGCCTGGAAAGCGAAGCGCTGGGCCGGCTGTTGGAAGAACGCGGCGCGAACCTGGAAGGCGCCGCGGTCCGGCGTCGAATCGTCCGGCTCCGTTTGCTCGGCCAGGAAACGGCCCTGGAAGTGGAACCCGCGTCCGCCGCGGAGGCCGTCTCGACCGACGTGGTTGCCGGTCTCTTCGCCGACCGATACCAGGCGGTCTACGGTTATCCGCCGCCTGAACACCCGATCGAGGTCGAGTCGATCCGCGTTCTGGCCTCGACCGCTCCCGCCGCCGCCCGGCTCGATCGCGACGGGACGGCCTCAAGCCACGAAGTCGGAGTCGGCGAACATCGGGCATGGTTCGACGGTTGGCGGACCGCCGCGCTGTTACACCGCGAAGAGCTCGCTCCGGGTTTCGAACGCTCCGGCCCCTGTCTGGTCCAGGAGCGGCACAGCATCACGGTGGTGGAGCCGGGTTGGAAACTGCGAGTCGACGAGGCGCGCGGGCTCCTGCTCAGGCGAGCCCAAACTTCCGAGGCGGAGGGACGTATCTAGGGCCGTTCTCAACTGAGCGCCGGCGGGCTTGACGTAGAGTTGTCCGTTCCCGCCGGTTCGTCGCCCATGCGTTGCCCGTCCTACAAGGCCGCCCCCGCCAACGGTCCATCCTCCTGGTTCCACGTGACTTGTCTTGCGGCCTGCGGACTGGCCGCGATCGCGCTGGGCTGCACCCACACGAGTGTCCTGGAACGGATTCCGGAGGTCGCGGAACCGCCGGCCGCGTTCGACCGGGGACTGGACCCGGTGCCGGGAGCCGCGGCGCCCGGAGCCTGCGGCGCCATGGGCGATCAGACGCTTCAGGGTCTGCAGGACCGCCTGGCCGGCCAGAGCTTCGACCTGCGGGCCGCCTGGAGCCGGTTCGAGGCGGCGGACGCCCGCGCCCGCGAGAGCGGGGCCTACCTGATGCCTCGCCTTGACGCCACGCTCGCGGGGAACGACCTGACCTTCCCGAGCAGCGGGCTGGTCAACCCCTTCCTGTTCCAGGGCGCCGCGTACGACGCGAGTCTCGCGGCGAGCTTCGAGGTCGACCTCTGGGGCCGGCTGAGGAACCGGGAGGTGGCGGCGCTGCTGGAGGCCGAGGCCAGCGTGCAGGATCTTCGGTCGCTGGCCATCACCCTGTCGTCGGTGCTGGCGGAGGCCTGGTTCGGGATCGTCGCCGAGCGGGAGCTGATCGCCCTGCTCGAGCGCCAGCAGGCGACCTCGGAGCGGTTCCTCGAACTGACGCAGCTCCGCTTCGGCCAGGGACTGGGCCCGGCCCAGGACATCGGCCGCCAGCGGGAACAGTTGCTGAGCCTGCAGGGGCAGATCGAACTGGCGCGGGGCCGCCTCGAGTCGCTCGAGTTCCAGCTCGCCACGCTTCTCGGCAGCGCTGAGCGCGAGACCCCGGGGGTTTCGCCGGGCCTCGGTCCGCTGCTCGCGGGGAGTGCGCGCCCCGATCTGGGCGTGCCCGCGCAGTTGCTGGAGCGGCGACCGGATCTGCAGGCCGCTCGCCGACGTGTGGAGGCGGCGGACCGGCGGGCGGCCGCTGCGGTCAAGGAGTGGCTTCCGTCCTTGTCGGTGACCGCCCTGCTGTCGGGGCGAGCGCTCGAGATCACCGAGGTGCTGAGCGACCTCGTACGGCAGATCGGCGGCAGCGGCGCGCAGTCGGTCTACGCCGCCGGTGGCCGCCGCGCGCGGATCGATCAGGCCTACGCGGCGGCGGAGGAGAGCCTCTATGCCTACGCACAGTCCCTGGTGAACGCGGTCGGCGAGGTGCAGACGGCGCTCGCGGTCGGCCGCAGCAGCCGGGAGCTCGTCGCCAACCTGGAGGAGCGTCTGGGGGAAGCGCGCCGGGTGCTGCTTCTCACCAGCGAGTCCTACCGTGAGGGCGCCACGGACTACCTGAACGTGCTGACCGCGCTCCTGTCCCAGCAGGGGCTGGAGCAGGCGCTGGTCGACGCCCGGCGGCAGCAGCTTGCGAGCCGCCTGCAGCTCTGCCGGGCGCTGGGCTTCGCGCCGGGCACGTCGGTGGAGCGGTTGGCGGCGGGACTCGCCGCGGCGCCCGAAACAACGGTCGCCGGCGGAGCGTCCTGACAGGCGGAAGGACATGAAGGGCACCCTGATTCGCGTCGGTATCGTCGTGCTGGTCCTGGCGGTCGGCCTGGTGCTTGCCAGGGCGATCATCCAGGCCAGACCGGAGGCGGTGCAGAGACCGCCGGACGACTCCGGCGTGCTGGTCGAGGTGGCCGAGGTGAGGCGGCTGCCGCGGCGCATCGACATCGAGGCCCAGGGGACGGTGCTGCCGGCCCAGCGGGTCGTCGTCCAGCCCCAGGTGAGCGGCCGGATCGCCTTCGTCATGTCGCAACTTGCTCCCGGCACGCTGCTGCGCGAAGGCGACGTGATCTTCGCGATCGAGGATGCCGACTTCAAGCTGGCGGTGGCACGGGCCACAGCGTCCGTCGCCGAGGCGGCGGCACAACTCGAACTCGAGCAGGGCCGGGGCCGGGTCGCCGAGCGGAGTGGGAACTGTTTCAGGACGAACTGGACGTCGAACAGATGGAGGCCTCCCTGGCGCTCCGCGAACCGCAGTTGCGTTCCCGGCTCTCGGCCGTCCATACCGCCCGCGCGGCCCTGGCGCGCGCCAGGCTGGACCTCGAACGCACCGTCGTGCGCAGCCCGTTCAACGCCGTCGTCCTCTCCGAGTCGATCGAGGTGGGGCAGACGGTGACGCCGCAGAGCCAGGCCGTGACGTTGGCGGGCACGGATGCGTTCTGGGTGCGAGCCGCGGTCCGGACCGACGAACTCGAGCAGCTCCGGGTTCCGGGTGTCCATGGCGATGTCGAGGGTTCGCGGGCGCTGGTACGGCTCGATCCCGAGACCGACTACGTCCTGCCGGGCCGCATTGTTCGGTTGCTGGGCGATCTCGACACCGCGGGCCGGATGGCCAGGGTCCTGGTGGAAGTCGACGATCCGCTCGGACTCGAGCGTGGGACGGGCGCCGCGGCGGGGCGCGGGCTCCTGCTTCTGGACAGCTACGTCGACCTGCTGCTCGAGGGCGGCACGATTCGCGACCTGTTCGAGGTGCCCAGGGAGTGGCTCCAGGAGGGGGGACACCTCTGGATGTACAGCGGGGCGCAGCTCGAGCGGCGACCGGTCGACGTGGCGTGGCGGTTCGAGGACAGCGTGTGCATCGACACCGGCCTGGCTGAGGGGGAACTCGTCGTGACCAGCCGGATCGCCACCCCGATCGAGGGGATGAAGCTCCGCCTCGGAGCCGATGCGCCACCGTTGATCGCCGACGAGTTCCTCTCCGCCGCCAGCCGCTGGGACGTGTCGGCCTGGGGCGCCGTGCCGACGGGAGTGGCGCCATGAGCCTGATGTCGCACGACCACGGTCCCGTCGACAGGAAGGGGCCGATCGGCTGGATGGCGGCGCATCCGGTCGCGGCGAACCTGTTGATGGGAGTCCTGGTCATCGGCGGCATCCTGTTCGCGTTGGGAACCAAGCGGGAGGTCTTCCCGGAAATCGACATGGACATGGTGACCGTGGTGGTCGCCTACCCGGGGGCGTCGCCCCAGGAGGTCGAGGAGGGAGTCGTCCTCGCGATCGAGGACGAGATCAGCAGCCTCGACGGCATCAAGAAGATCAACTCGATCTCGGTCGAGGGCCTCGGCACGGTGATGGCCGAACTCCTCACCAGCGCGAACCCGGACCGGACCTACAACGACATCAAGAGCACCGTGGACCGGATCACGTCCTTCCCGCAGGACGCCGAGCGCCCGGTCATCTCGCTGGTGACCAACCGCAGGCAGGTGCTGTCGCTGCTGGTCCACGGTGACGTGGACCTGAAGTCCCTTGACCGGCTCGCGGAGGAGATCAGAAGCGAGCTGCTCTCGGACGAGAGGATCACGCTGGTGGAGAAGGCGGGCATACCGCCTCCCGAGATCAGCGTCGAGGTGCCCGCGGACAACCTGCGGCGCTACGGTCTCACGCTGCCGCAGATCTCGACGGCCGTGCGAGCGGCCTCGATCGATCTTCCCGGCGGCTCGGTCAAGACGGAGGGCGGCGAGGTGCTGGTCCGCACCACCGAGCGCCGCGACTTCGGCGAGGAGTTCCGGGACATCACGCTGATCGCCCGGGCCGACGGCACCCGGGTCCGGCTGCGCGATGTCGCGACCGTGGTCGACGGCTTCCGGGAGACGGACGAGGAGCTGTACTACAACGGTCAGCCGGCGATCGACCTGCAGGTCTTCCGGGTCGGCGAGGAGGTGCCGCTTCAGGTCTCGTCCGCGGTCTACGACCTGGTCGAGCGCCGCGAGGGCACGTTGCCGGACTCGGTGGGAATCTCGATCGTCAACGACGAGTCGGAGGACTACCGGGCCCGGCTGTCGATCCTTGGAAAGAACGGCCTGATCGGACTGCTGCTGGTGGTCACCGTGCTGGGCATCTTCCTGCGGCCGGCGGTCGCCTTCTGGGTCAGCCTGGGCATCTTCATCTCATTCTGCGGCTCGTTCTTCCTCATCCCGATCCTCGGCGTGTCGCTCAACATGATCTCGCTCTTCGCGTTCATTCTGGTACTGGGGATCGCGGTGGACGACGCGGTCGTCGTCGGCGAGGCGATCTTCTACCACCGCCGGGGCGACAACCGGCTCGAGGCCGCGATCGTCGGCACCCGCGAGGTGCTGACGCCGGTCACGTTCGCGGTGATCACGACGATCATCGCCTTCATCCCCCTGGCCATCGTCCCCGGCATCACCGGCAAGTTCTTCCGGAACATCCCGTTCATCGTCATTCCGGTGCTGTTGCTGTCCCTGATCGAGTCCGTGTTCATCCTGCCGGCGCACCTGCGTCACGTGGGACGGACGAAGCTGCGCGGCCGGAAGGGCCGGAGGCGGTCGCTCAATCCGTTCAAGAAGCTGGGCGCGCTTCAACTCCGCTTCTCGGAGTGGGTGGAGCGGGTGATCGCGGGGAAGGTCCCGCCCATCATCCGAAGACTGGTCCGAGACCGCTACATGACGGTGGCCGTCATGTCCGCTGCGCTGGTCGTCGCGGTGAGCTTCGTTGCCGGCGGGCACATCAAGTTCAACTTCTTCCCGCGGATCGAGGGCGAGTTCGCGAACAACGTGATCGAGCTGCCGTTCGGCGCGCCGGTCGCGGACACGCGCGAGGTTGCGCGCCTGACGACCCGGGCCGCGGAGGACGTGGGCGCCGAACTCCTGGCGGAGGGGCGGATGCGACCGCGGCGCGACGGCACGATGCCGGACACCGTCTTCCGGGGGATCGAGGCCAAGATCGGAACCGCGGACACCGGCGCCTTCGGTCCCGGTCAGGGTTTTGCCGTGACCGGCGGGCACGTAGGGGTCGTGACGGTCCACCTCGTGCCCGACGCGGAGCGCGAGTTCGGCTCGGCGGAGTTCACCGCGCGCTGGCGTGATCGGGTCGGCGAGGTCTCGGGCGTGGACCGCCTGTCCTTCGACTTCAACGACGGTCCATCGGCCGGAGCCAAGGTTTCGGTCCAGCTCGAGCACACCCAGACGCCGCCGCTCGAGGCGGCGGCGGCGCGCGTCGCCGAGTCGCTGGCGACCTACAACGGCGTCTTCGACGTCGACGACGGCTTCAAGGTCGGCAAGCCGCAGCTCGACCTGGTGCTCAAGCCGGCCGCCAAGGGTCTGGGACTCACCGAACGGGCTCTGGCGGCCCAGGTCCGCGGCGCCTTCTTCGGCGCCGAGGCCAGCCGGCAGCAGCGTGGCCGCGACGAGCTCCGCGTCTACGTCCGCCTGCCGCGCGAAGAGCGCGATTCGGTCCACGCGATCGAGAATCTGCTGATCCGGACCCCGGGCGGGGGCGAGATCCCGCTCCACCAGGCGGCCTACGTGCGGCCTGGAAGATCGTTCACCGAGATCCTGCGCGTCGACGGACGCCGCACGGTGACCGTGACCGCCGACATCGACCCGACGGCGACGACCGGCAACGACATTCGTGCCGCCCTGGCCCGGACCATCCTGCCGGAGGTCGTGGCCGACACACCCGGACTGACCTTCAACTTCAGCGGCGAGCAGGAGGCGCAGGCCGAAGCGGTTACTTCCCTGACGGGAAGCCTGCTCGTCGCCATGCTCGCCATGTACGCCTTGATGGCGGTCGCCTTCCGCAGCTATCTGCAGCCCCTCGTCGTTCTCTCGGCGGTGCCCTTCGGCATGTTCGGGGCGGTCGTCGGCCACCTGATCATGGGCTACGACCTGAGCTTCCTCAGCATCTTCGGACTGGTCGCGCTGTCCGGTGTCGTGGTGAACGACTCGCTGGTTCTGATCGACGCGGTGAACCAGTTGCGGAGCGAGGGCAAGAGCCTGGTCGATTCCGTGGTCGGCGGCGTCACCCGGCGTGTGAGACCGGTCATCCTGACCTCGCTGACGACGTTCTTCGGCCTGATGCCGATCATCCTGGAACGGTCCAATCAGGCCCAGTGGCTGGTGCCGATGGCGCTCAGCCTCGGCTTCGGGGTGCTGTTCGTGACCGGGATCGCCCTGGTTCTCGTGCCCTGCACCTACATGATGGTCGAGGACCTGAAGAACGGCCTGCGCTGGCTCGTGGGGATGAGCGCGGAGTCGGGCGAACCGGAGCCGTCGCCCCAGCCCGGGGGCAGATAGAGGCGGCGAACCCGTAGCGTCTATGGACGACCTGGTTCGGGCCTGCGAGCGGCTGTGGCCGCAGGGGATCTCGATCTTCCTTTCGCACGAGGCCCGGTTTCGCAATCCGCTGTCGCCGGCCGACCGGGAGGCGCTCGCCGGCTCGGAGGCGGCGAGGGACCCCGCGGTCGTGGCGGTCGTCGCCGCGGAACTCCCGGAGCGCCTCGACCGGCTGGAGCCGGGCACGTACTTCCCGGTGCCGCTGGCGAGGGCGGTCGCCGGGGGGCGCGCCTTCGACGACGCGCTGATGTCGTTCCACTACCCGCCGATCGTCGTCGACGCGGACCGCCGCTGGTCGTGGAAGGGGCAGCCGGTGGCGGAGCGCATCCGGCGTTTCTTCGTCCAGCACATCGGCTTCGAGTCGGCTCTCGGGGTCTGGTTCGTGGAGTACCGTGTCAACGACGGTTGGTGGGACAAGTGCTATCTCGACTGCGCGACCACGCCGCTCGTCGCGGTTCAGTTGCGGAAAGGAGCCGAGACCGAAACCGACCAGGTCGTAGCCGATCTGAACAACGGCCATGCCGACACCCTCGATCCCGATTCTCTGCGCCTGGACGAGCAGGAACGCCTGTTCGCTTCAGCCTCGGACCACGGGCTGGTCGAGATCGCGGACGCGCACCGCTTCGCCTTGCTGCGGACGGTTTCCGAGGACTGCCGGACGGTGGAGTTCGCCGGTGCCCGGCGCACTCTGCACTGGCCGGACGACGACTGAGCGCTGGCCGCATCGGCCGCGTTGTACGTACGATCCACTGCTGGCGGGCCGTAGTAGGGTTGGCCCGTCCGAGGACCTTCGTGAGTTCGCCGCTCACAGTTTCTCCTCCCGGACCGATTCTCTCCCGGACCGACTCCGACACCAATGAGCCAACAGACCTTCAACGACGTCAGCGCACGTCTCCGGCGCGAGCTGCCTCACGTCAGGGACGATGTCTCCATCATCGCCCGGGAGCTCTTCCCGAGCGTCCAGTTCGCGGACATCTGGGTCCGGCCCGGGAAGTCCCGGTTCGGCGACGAGATCGTCGACATCTGGGCTGTCTACGAGGACGACGTAGCCGATCTCACCGACGCCGGCGGGGTATTGGCGTTCGGAACGAAGCTCCAGCACATGCTGTGGAATCGCGGGCTGGACGTACTGCCAAACCCGCACTTCGTCGCGAAGTCGGAGGCCGGAGACTGGCGCCCTGAAGGCCTCTGATCTCCTGACCTCCGCCGAGCAGCAACTGCCCGCCGGCCAGGGACGCCCCCTGCAAACGCATCTCCGGCGGGCGATGAGTACGACCTACTACGCCCTCTTCCATTGCTTGGCCCGCTGTTGCGCGGACACCATGGTCGGGACTTCCGTTCGCAACACCGCACCCTGGTTGAGAACCTATCGCGCACTCTCCCATGGCCGAGCCCGCGAAGCTTGCCGCCAAAGAAGGGCGATGCAGGGCTTCTCCGCCGCGATTCAGAACTTCGCGAGCCTCTTCACGCACCTCCAGAACGAGCGACTCGACGCGGACTACGACCCGTCGGCGACCTTCTTCAAGTCCGATGTCGAAACACGCATCAAGGCAGCGCGGCTTGCCGTCAGGCAGTTTGAGAAGGAGAAGATCTCCAATCGGAGAATCTTCGCGGTACACCTGCTGTTCCGGGAGCGGCCCTGATAGCTGAGAACCTCCACTACTCGCCTCCTGGAGCGAGTAGTGGTGCGGGCGAGGTGGTGGTTGGTTCGTAGCTCGGGGCCGTGGCGAGTCGTCTGGTGCCCTGCACGTGATGGTTGACGACCTGAAGAACGGTCTGCGCTGGCTCGTGGGGATGAGCCCGGAGCCGGGCGAACCGGAGCCGGCGCCGCAGCCCGGAGGCAGGTAGGGCGAGCCGGTCGCTCCCGTCATGGACGACCTGGTTCGGGCCTGCGAACGACTGTGGCCCCGGGGTATCTCGATCTTCCTTTCGCACGAGGCCCGTTTCCGCAATCCGCTGTCGCCCGTTGACCGGGAGGCTCTGGCCGACGCGGAGGCGGCAAGGGACCCCGCCGTCGTGGCGGTCGTCGCCGAGGACCTACCCGAGCGGCTCGACCGGCTCGAGCGGGGCACCTACTTCCCGGTGCCACTGGCCCGGGCGGTCGCCGGGGGACGCGCCTTCGACGACGCGCTGATGTCGTTCCACTACCCGCCGGTGGTGGTCGACGCGGACCGGCGCTGGTCGTGGAAGGGGCAGCCGGTGGCGGAGCGCATCCGGCGTTTCTTCGTCCAGCACATCGGCTTCGAGCCGGCACTCGGCGTCTGGTTCGTCGAGTACCGGGTCAACGACGGCTGGTGGGACAAGTGCTATCTCGACTGCGCGACCACGCCGCTTGTGGCGGTGCAGTTGCGGGAAGGAGTCGGGGACGAAGACGGCCGGGCCAGCGCCGATCTGAACAACGGCCGCACCGACATCCTCGATCCGGATTCGCTGCGCTTGGACGACCGGGAACGGCTGTTCGCTACGTCCGCGGATCACGGGCTGGTCGAGATGGCGGATGCTCCCCGCTTCGCGCTGCTGCGCACCGCGTCCGAGGACTGCCGGACGGTGGACTTCGCCGGTGCCCGGCGCACCCTGCGCTGGCCGGACGACGCTTGAGCACTGGCTGCATCGGCCGCGGCTACGGCTGCGGAGCGCGGCGCCTTGTCCCGTTCCGCACCGCTCAGGCGAAGACGTGCGGCTCGAAGTTCTCAGCGTTGACGATGGCGGCGCTGTCGCCGGTGGCCCGGATGACGAAGAAGCCCTGCCTTTCGGCCTGACGTGCCACGTCCTCCGACGCCTGAAGAAAGGCCATTGCGCCGTAGACCCGGCGGTCGCGGTACTCCGGCCGCCACTCCTTGAAGCGGCCCAGCTTGGACCGAAAGCGCCCGACGTCCTTCGGGCGGGGCGTCGTCTTGACCTCGACCGCGACGATCTCCTCGCCGTTCACTGCGAGGATGTTTACCTCGTAGCTCTCGCCGCCTCGCCGCGTCAACGTACGCTGTGCGAGACTCCGCACGCCGATGTCACGGCCGGCCAGCAGCTTGACCAGATCCCCCCTGACCAGGCTCTCCATCAGCTTGCCCCACTGCGTTGTGAACAGGTCCTCCGCCTTCTTGAGGCGCCGGTCCGTCTCCCGCATCCGCCGGTCCGTCTCCCGTCCCGCCGCCCGGATCTCCTCCCACTCCCTGCGGGCGACCCTCTCGCCTTCCCTCTGGCGCTTGGCTACCTGACGGAGAATCTCCCAGATCTCCTCCGGCGTGGCTGGAGAACGCTCGGTTGGCGCGGCGCTCATGAGCTGACTCCTCGTGCGATTATAGGTCGGGTCGGAGGGCTCCTGGGCGCCGCGGCATCGACGACGGCGGGCGCGCACGCCCCTCTCCTCCGACAGGGACGGAAACCGCCGCGGAAACCGACCTCCGTCGAACGGGCTGCACACGTTGAGCCACCGAAACTCCTCGGCGAAGACGTCGTTCTTGTTGAACATGACGACGTGAGGCCAAGGGTCCCACGAGTTCGCCGGCAGGGCGAACCTGCGCGAACTCGACACCGAGCAGCAGATGGTATCTCTGACGGCCGCGATGGCCGGGAAGCGGCTGTGCTACAAGAACTTGATCGCCCCGAATGGGCTTTCGTCAGGCGCCCGGCTACCGGCGGAAGCAGAGGAGACCAGCTAAGCTTCTTCCGGCGGGGTAGCCTCCTGCCCACTGTAGTCCACCGACGGAAGCCCTAAGTGCGTCTCGATGGCAGCCGCCCTCCCGTTGACCGCGGCGATGTTGGCTTGCAGAGTGAGCAGATGGGGCAGATCCTGCCGCGCTTTGCGCCTTCTCCGAATGTACTCCGAAAAGGCCCCAATCGCAGTCAGGACCACGGCAAGATGGGCACCGATGGTCGTGAGCTCGATGAAGTCCTTGGCTTCGGTCGGCCTGTCATAGCCAAAGGAGCCGAAGATCAGGAGCAAAAGGAGCAGGACATAGGCGCCTGCGACGAAGCCGAGAATCACGATGACGTTGGACCAGATACGTGCGATCAGGCCAGGTTTCTCAAGGGGCATCGGTTCCTCCTTCTGGAGTCAGTGGTCCCGACCCTCACGGGTAAGGGATCCGGGTGATCGAGGGGGCTGGCCGGCCGGGGGCTAGCCGTTTTCAGTTCGTCAACGGCTTCTTCGAGGCTCGTGACCTTCCTGTCTCCGCTTTTCCCGATTCTGTCGGCGTCCGACTCGCTGTCATGTCGAAACGCGACCTCCAGTAGATCCGGTAGCTGACTACAGCAGGCGGACACGGTCAAGGCGGCTGTAGGCAAGAACAAGAGCGCTTTCACCGGTGCCTCCTTCCTGTTGACGTTGTTCGGGATGCAGCCCCGGTCACCCTTCACCACGCTCTGTTCGTCGTCACGCAGACGACCGAGTTGCACCGGGTATCGAGCATCACTTCTTCATGGTCCCCTTGTCCCGGTCTTTCCCCTACCGGGACTTCTCGTCTTTCGGCTTCCCGCCGTAGAGATGCCGGAGGGCGGCTACGAAGAGACCCGGCTGGTAGCTGGCGACGAAGCTCATCACGGATATGAGTCCTGCCAGACGAACATAGAATTCCGGGCTCGGATCGACGAACGGGTTCGCCATCACGATGATCGTGCCGGAGATCACCAGCAGGTAGACGCAGAAGCTCCGGGCCATGGCGGAAAGAAACGGGTGCGATTGATCGGCCGCTGGTGGAGTCGAGCCCTTTTCGTCCCGGCCGAGAAACACTTGATCGGCGCCCGCTCCAAGTAGACCGGCAAAGCAGCAGAGAATGGCCACGTTCGTGGGTGTGAAGCAGAAGACAATGATGATCCAGTACCAGACCTTCTCCGCAACCGTGAGCTCCTTTCTCCCCGCTTCCGCCAGCCCTTCGGCGGCTTCCGAGAGGTCGCC
Organism: Thermoanaerobaculia bacterium; assembly: GCA_965116955.1. Classification (GTDB taxonomy): domain Bacteria; phylum Acidobacteriota; class Thermoanaerobaculia; order Multivoradales; family Multivoraceae; genus Multivorans. The sequence goes on from OZ220742.1 coordinate 2,998,018, forward strand.
ACCCACCTGCGCCAGCCGCTCGCCCGCCCTTGCCAGCTTCTTGGCCGATCGCAACGTGCCATGCGAGAACTCCGAGGCTCCGTAGTCGGCTTTCGGTTCACCTTGGCTAAGAGACTTCAGGACCTTCCCCGCGGTCTCCAGTGCATCGCCGGCGTCATCCAGCTCACGACCAATCTCGTTCAGGGCGGTAGTGGCCGCCGATAGCGCGGTCCCGGAGCTTCTCGCCTGCGCCGCTTGCGGCAAGTTCTCCAAGCGTTCGCGGTAGGGCGCGGTGTCAATCACCACCCCACCGCCGAACACGGCAACCCAACCGGCCAAGACAAGCGGGATCACCCAAGCGCGGCGCAGTACAGGCCACTCCGGCCCATGGCTATCCGCTGAACCGTTCACTCAGGCACCCCAAGCACGAACCGCCAGCCGCGCGACTTCCAGCCCCCTGCGAAGCCGATGCCCGAACGTGAATCGACTTGCGGTCGGCGGCGCGATCTCGATCGCTCTGTGGGAGCCTCGCACCTGTACAACCTCCGGGGGAAGGACTGGAACTGGGCCGAGAGAGGCCGCAGGCCGATTTCGCGTCACGGACGCCTCCCGTCGCTGTTGCGAGCACCGGAATCCTCGACTCTCCGACGGTCAATCCAACACAAGTGAGGAGTACGCAGAGACGAACTTGTCCTCCCCGTCGACGACAGAGTCCGCCGGACGGCGTTCGCCGGTTGACGTAGACGGGAAAGACACTCGAAAGCGAAACCGGGAGTTGGTTCTGCGTAGGAGTCGTCACCTCTTACTCAAAGGGAAAGCAACCTCCTCGGGCGCTGCGTCTCTCCCGACAAGAAGCAAGGTCACTCGTCACCTCATACTGGCCGGTGAACCTGGACAACTGGAAACAGGTCGTAACCCGATGATCTTCCCCTGGATTCACAGGGATCGTATCGTAAATGTAACTGTCGCTCATTTCATTGTTGCTGTAGGCACAACTGGGTTGACCTTGACCCCATTCTAGATCTTTTCCGCTTCCTACGGATCGGCCGTTTAGTAGAAGGGAGAACCTGCCAGTTACATAGAGTGGAAACGAACAGTTGTTCGTAAACTCGTGTATGAACTCCCTATTTCCGACTCCGGCGATATCCTGCTCAGACATGGGTTGTACGTCGACGCATTCATGTACTCCGACGTCCTGTCTTGCTCCCGTCAAGTTTCGCATTGGCGTCGTATCGTCGTCGTCGCCGGACAGGTCGGAAGCTGCGAACGTGAGAGTGAGTAGCAGGGCTGTCAGCGCCTTCATGGGGTGATTCCTTTGTGTTTTAGTTTCTTCGATCAATGCCCGTACTTCAACCGGGCTATGGCGTCCGGGCTTGCCGTTTCTCCTTCAATGTGGCGGCCGACCGTTGCCTCCGACTTCCACCGGCCGACTCTCATTAGCTGCGGCATCGTTGCGGCGCGACGCGCAAGAGAGATAGCCGAACCAGTGCTGTCCGATAGACTGAGTTGAGAAGGGGTCTGAGGCGTCGATCGCTGTAAGGCTGGTCTCTGCTCGCCATCTCCTGCCATCTCGGCGGACTCGAAATGGCGCCCGAGTCACTACGTGCCCACACAGAACGCTGAAGTGGCGGCTAGGCTCTCGCGGAACAGTGAATGCCGAACGATGCACGCGGCTAGCGCACCGTTTCCTATCGCGAGCATGCCCGCCCAGGTGCCCCGCAACGTCACCTTCGGTGCTTTGCCAGCTGGAGGGGGTCACTGCTCGGTGTCTGGCAGAACTTCGTACTTGAGCACGTGGCCGGCCCCGTCACCCGCGAACCCGTGGTCTGCATTGCTCTTGCCCGCCTGAGCCTCGCGAGCGCTGGTCCGGCCCAGATGGTTGTCTTCGTCCGGCCAATCAGCATCCCCGTCGTTGAGGTCCATCCGTGCCTTTTCGGTCCGGCGCGGTAAGGGTGTCCGCTGCCATAGCGAAACGCGAGCGGTCGCGGCCTCTTCCAGTTTCTCTTGCCACCGGCGCGCTTGCACTGGCGGTTGTGGTCGAGAGGGTTGGCTGGCCGCGAAGCTGAGGTGTTCTTCCTCGTCGTCTTCGGACACCGCATCGATGAGAAGCCAGGTTCCCACGATCACGCCGAGGATGATGAGCGGGTTCTCACCACGATCCACGCCTTTTCTGATCTCCTCTTCCAGCTTGTCCAGAGGCTCGTCGCCCTCCTCCCCCTCCTGGGGAAGCCCGATTCGGTACCACGACTCGCCAGGGACGCCGGCGTGCCGCAGGCCGGTTCCAGCGCACCCGGCGAGGAGGACGACGCAGGCCAAGCTGGCGACGAGTGTCTTCGCGTTCATCAAGTTCCTCGTACCTTCTCGCCGTCCAAAGGTTGGGCGAAGCGGACGGCCACGAAACTGCTTCAGTTCGCCTCGCTAGGGTCCGTCCAACACAACAAACGGCGTGTCGTTGAGCTCAGGCCACGATAGTCCTCCGCTAGCCGTGTTGTCAAGGATGGTCGGTAGCGCAAAGTGCGCGTTCCGGCAGGCACAGAGCGGCGCCACGCGACGATCTGGCGACACTTCACAGAAACGCCGCACCCGCGTGGTCGCGGAACGCATCCGCGTGCCGGACGTACCTGAGCACCATCTCCGCGTTCGAGTGCCTGGTGACCTCCATGATCTTGTCCAGCCGGGCCGAGTGGACGGCCGCGCTCGTCACGAAACCGGCGCGCAGGGAGTGTCCCGAGTAGTCGGCGGGGTCCAGGCCGATCTCCCGAACGTAGCCCTTCACCAGCCGCGGAATGTCGCTCGGATGCAGGGCCTTTCCGCGAGGCCGTCCGCCCCGCCAGACGCTCTGGAAGACCGGCCCCTTGCGGATTCGGGCCGCGGCCAGCCAGCGCCGCAGCCGTTCGACTGGACGGATGAACGCTCCCTCGGGCACCGCGATGCTCTGGCCCTTGCCGAGCTGGTCGGTCTTCGAGCGGCGGATGTGCAGGAACATGCCCATCCTGTCGCCGGCGCCCTCCACGAATTCGATGTCGTCCATCCGCAGGTCGCAGATCTCCGAGCGCCGCAGTGCGCCCGCGAAGCCAACGGCAATGACCGCCGCGTCCCGCACCGCGATCGTCCGGTTCTCCTGCAGGTCCGCAAGCCGGTCGCAAACCGAGAGCATCGCCGCGATATCGTGCTCTCGTAGCGCCTTGACCCGCCTCGGCCGCGGGTCCGCCAACCGTGCGAGCCCGCGCAGAACGCTCCTGACCGCCACGTTCCTCGCGGGTGATTCGAGGTTGCGTTCCCCGTAGCGCCGGTTGATCGCGGCCAGGCAGATCCGCATCGTGCCGAGTGCCAGCGGCGGGCCGGTCCTGCCGCCGTCCCGGGGCGATCCAGGCGCGGTCGCCATCGCGACCAGGAACTCGGCAACGGTGGCGGGAGTCGCAACCATCGGGTCAACCCGGCGCTGGTCGCAGAAGGCCGCGAACCGCCGCCAGCCGTTCCGGTAAGCCCTCCGCGTGTTCTCGGCGAGCGACGTCTCCAGAGCTCGCCCGACCGAGATCGCACCACCATTGGAATCGCACTCGTCGTGAAGAGGCATCGGCAGTCGTCGTCTCCTTCCCGGGGCATCCGTTGGGCGTGTTCTCCTCCCGCCTTCGGAGACCGCCGGCCGCTCGCTCGGAGGGACCGGAGAATCCTCTGTAACACGGCTTACCGCGTGTTGTCGGCATGCCCAGGAGATGGCGCGAGACCCCGGCAGGGGACGTCGGGCGGGGCTCAGGCCCCCAGGAAACCGGCCGGGCGCGACGCCAGGGGCCGGTGGGGCGGCGGTCGCATCCTGGGTAACAAAGGCCGGCCCGTCGATGTTCCGCCCGCTCCCGCGGTTGCCGCGAGCGTCACGAAGAGGCGCGGGGGTTGAAGTCCTGCGCGTTGCCGATGCTGGCGCTGTTGCCGGTCGTCCGGATCACGGACAGACCCCGCCGCTCGGCGTGCTTCCGCCTCTACGCGTCCACCGGGTTCCCGTCCGCGTCCAGGAACCGCATGTCGCCTAAGCCCAGCGCGCGGATCCTCTCCTCGATCCGGACCCGGTCGCCGACGACGATCCAGACCAGGTTGTCGGGCTGGAGCACGCGGTCCGCCTGGGCGCTGACGTCGGAGAGGCCGACGGCCCGTACGGCGTCCGCGAACGTGTCCCAATAGTCGTCCGGCAGGTCGAAGCGGGTCATCTCGATGAGGCTCGCCATCACCGCGCCGTTCGTTTCCCAGCGCCCGGGCAGGGTCAGGGTGTTCTGGTCCGTGACCTTGGCCAGCTCGTCCGCCGTCGGCGGCCTGCTGCCTCCGCTGCGGATGCCGCGGATCTCCTTGTCGATCTCGGCCATCGACTCGGCCGTTCTGTCGGTCTGGACCGGAGCGAACGCGTAGTAGGGGCGTTGCCCCGCGGCGTCGAGGAGGATGGCGCGAGCCCCGTACGACCAGCTCTTGTCCTCCCGGAGGTTCAGGTTGATCCTCGAGGTGAAGCCGCCGCCGATGATGTCGTTCATCGCCTCGATCTGGAGGTTACGGGGATCGCCCTTGGGCGGTGCAAGCTGGCCGGCGAAGATGATCGACTGCGCGGAGTCGGGCCGGTCGATCAGGTAGACGACCGTCGCGGGCTGGGGCGCGACGTTCGCCAGGTTCTTGGCGGGCACGTCGCCCGCTTCCCAGTTCGCAAAGCGGGACTCGATCGCCGGTAGCAGGTCACTCATCGCGATGTCGCCGACGACGATCAGGGTCGCGTTGTTCGGCTTGAACCAGGTGTCGTGAAACGCGCGCAGGCCGTCGACGTCGAGCGACCCGACCGACTCCTCGGTTCCCGAGCCGGTCAGCGGATTGCTGTACGCGTGCCCTTCGCCGTAGAGGATGCGGGGCAGGACGCGCTGGCCCATCGACACCGGCTGCACCTTCTCGCGGCCGATGCCGGCGAGCTGCTGTTGCTGCTGGCGCTCGAACTCGTCCTCCGGGAAGGAGGGATTCAGGATGACGTCGGCGAACAGGTCGAGGGACTCGTCGAGAGTCTCCACGAGCGCGCTCATCGACACGGTCGATACGTCGAGGTTCGAACCCGCTCCGAGGTTGGCGCCGAGGCTGTCGAGCGTGTCCGAGATCTCGAGCGCGCCCCTCGACGTCGTGCCTTCGTCGAGCATCCCCATCGCCATCCGCGCGGTGCCCGGCTGGGCGAACTGATCCGAGGCGTAGCCGGCGTCCAGCAGCATGGTCAGGTTGACCACCGGCACCGCGTCGCGCCGGGCCAGGACGACGCTCAGACCGTTGTCGAGCTCCGCGGTTTCGCGAGCCGGGAACGAAGCGGAGGGGAAATCGGCGACCTCGGGTGGACCGGACGAGCGGTCGACCGTGCTGTCGGTCGTCGTGTAGGTGGCGAAGGGCCTCACCTCGACGGTCAGGACACCGTCGTCCAGCCACTCGACGGCGGCGCCGTGAACATCGGCGACGGTGGCGGTCGCGAGGTTCGCCTGCGTCGTCTTGTGGCCGTCGGGACTGCCGAGGTAGACCTCGCTGGCCGCGAGCACGTCGGACTTGCCGCCGAAGCCGCCGATCCGTTCGACGCCGCGAATGAAGCTGGCCCGCGTGCTCGCCTGCGCCCGCGCCAGTTCGGCCCCGGTCGGCCCCGAGGCGAGGAAGGCCTCGAGTTCCTCGTCGAGGACGGCCTCGACCTCTGCGAGATCCTGGCCGGGCTTGGCGGTCGCGATGACGATGAACAGGCTGCCGAACTGTCGGGTCATGACGAAGGCGCCAACGTCGGTCGCGATCTGATCGTCGTAGACCAGCCGCTTGTAGAGGCGGGAACTCTTGCCGGTCGCCAGGACGTCGCTGGCCAGGGAGAGGTGATCGACGGACTCGTCCCTCACCGTGGCGACGTTCCACACCTTGTAGACCCGCGCCTGCGGCACGCGGTCCTGGAGGACGATGCGACTCGGCTCGCTGCGGCGGGCAAGGGAGACGTCCGGCTTGATCAGCGGCGGTCCGGACGGGATGTGGCCGAAGTACTTCTCGACCCGTGCCTTGACGTCCTCGGCCTCGACGTCGCCGGCAACGACGAGGACCGCGTTGGCGGCGCCGTACCAGGTGTCGAACCACTCGTGGACGTCGGCCAGCGAGGCGGCGTTCAGATCCTCCATCGAGCCGATCGTCGAGTGGTCGTAAGGGTGGCCGTCGGGGTAGGTGTTCTCGAAGATGGTCAGGAAGACCTTGCCGTAGGGCTGGTTCTCTCCCTGGCGCTTCTCGTTCTGGACGACCCCGCGCTGCTCGTCGAGCCGGGCCTGATCGACCGCCGCGCGCATGTGCCCCATCCGGTCAGACTCCATCCACAGCGCCATGTCGAGCGCGGTCGTCGGCACGACCTGGAAGTAGTTCGTGCGGTCCTGGTTCGTCGTCCCGTTCATGCCGGTCGCGCCGACCCGGTCGAAGGGCTTGAAGTAGTCGTCGTTGAAGTGCTCGCTGCCGTTGAACATCAGGTGCTCGAACAGGTGCGCGAAGCCGGTCTTGCCGATCTTCTCGTCACCCGCGCCGACGTCGTACCAGACGTTGACGGCGACGATCGGCGCCTTGTGGTCCTCGTGGACGATCAGGCGCAGGCCGTTGTCGAGCACGTACTTCGTGTTGGGGATGTCGACGATATCGGCATCCCCGGACGAAGGCCCGTCCGGCGGAGCGCCGCAGGCGGCGAGGAGCACGAGGAGGAGAAGGATTCCAGGCAGTCGTTTCACGGTGGTTCTCCCATTCTGGTGGCTGGGTTCCCGAGGCACACGCGCGGCAGAAACTGGATGCGCCGGCATCCCCGCCGGCATCCGGCGTGGAGCGCCGGCTTCTGGCCCTTCTGCCGCGTCTGCGTCAGTCGAGTGTGCCAAGACAGGCATCGTAGCCGCGCCGGGGCGACAGCGCCAAGCCGGGCTTGCCCGCCACTTGCTGGACAGGCGTCAGTACAATGGGTGGGACAGTGCGGGCGAGTCTGCGAGGCGCCAGGATGCGTTCTCGGTGTCCGCGGGGGCAGTGCCGAAAAGGAGCCGAAGAAGATGCAGGAGTACACCGCGATCGTCAAGCGCGCTGGCGACTGGTGGATCGGCTGGATCGAGGAAGTGCCGGGCGTGAACTGCCAGGAACGCAGCCGTGGCGAGCTCCTGGAGACGTTGCGCATCACGCTGAGCGAGGCGCTGGACTTCAATCGCGAGGCAGCGCTGGCCGCGGCGGGCGAGGGCTACACGGTGGAGAAGGTCGTCGTCGCTGGATGAAGCGCAGAGCCCTTCTGCGGTACCTTCGAAGGCAGGGCTGCGAACTGGTCCGCGAGGGGCGACGGCATTCCTGGTGGCGCAACCGCGCTGACGACCGTCGGAGCGCGATTCCACGGCACACCGAGATCAACCGGATTCTGGCGCGGAAGATCTGCGCGGACCTTGGGGTCGAACTGGTCCCTTGATCAGGCGTCTCTCGTGTAGTGGCATGGCGGCTCGGAGGAGTAACCGCTGCAGCCCAAGAACTGCCCGTACCGCCCGTTGCGAGGGACCACGACGCCGACTTGACAAACCGGACACGACTGCGCCGTCTGGCCGCAGTCGTTGTTCGTGCATGCTGCGTGGCCGTCGTCAGCGACCAGGTAGCCCGTGCCGCATGCGCTGCAACAGGGCGCGAGATGTGGGCAGACCGGCCAGTTCGTGCAGCGGAGGTTCTTCCCGGACCCCGAGGGGATGAGAACGCCGGCGCAGACCGGACACGGCGGCGCCCCGTCGCGGACGAACGAACCCAGTTTGCGAAAGTCGTCCGACGAATCGAGAAGTTCCCAGACGAACGGGGAGGGCCACCGGTCGTTGACGACCAGATAGAGCCCGCGTCTGGCGCGAGTGGTCGCCACGTAGAAGAGCCTGCGTTCCTCGCCGTATGGCACCGCGCCCTTGGCGCGAGGCAGGACCATCCGAAGAGTGGGGTCGTCCTGCTTGCGCGACGGAAAGCGGTCCATCAAGACCACGGCGTAGTCCGCTTCAAGGCCCTTGGCGCGGTGGACGGTACTGAAGTCAAGATCGAGCCCGCGGTCGTTTCCGCCGGGAACGTCGGCTCTACCATTCCGGTACCGCCCAAGGACCAGGACGGACGGCTTCGGGTCTTGCGCGCCGCCCTTGATCGAAGCCGCCTCGATGTCGTCGAGAACTTCGATGACACCGTCCTTCTGTTCGCTGGCCGCAACCACGGTGATGCCGTCGTCGGGAGCGTCGCCGGCGCTGTGGAGTTTGCGACGCGTTTGCGTCGGGTTGCGCTGGACGAAGGCGGACGTGGGCCCGAGGATGGACTGCCCGTAGCGGAACGTGCGGCTCAGGTTGCAAGTTTCGACGTGCCCCAGGTAGCGTTCGCACTCTTGGAACAGGCCGACGTCGGAGCCCGCGAAGCGATTGATCGACTGCCAGTCATCGCCGACGACGAAGAAGGCGACGTCGTCTCCCTTGAGCGCCTGAAGCAGACGCATCCGACCGGCCGAGATGTCCTGGAACTCGTCGACAAGAACGTAGCGGTACGGAGGTTTCCAGCGGCCTTGCTCGATGAGCCGGGCGCCGCGGATGATCATGTCGTTCCAGTCGAGTTCGTTCCGCGACGCCAACTCTTGCTCGTACCTCTCCCTGATCGACTCGAAGATGCGCAGAAATGCGAGGTTCCTTGTCGGGGCGTCGCTTTGGCTGGCCCGACGTTGGAGTTCGTTCGGTGACAGCCCCGCACCGCGCGCGTGGTTCAGGAACGTGGCGAGCGTCTCGTCGAGACGCGTCCGGGCGAGCACGCGGTCGAGCAGCCCTTTCGTGTGCATCGGACGGACCTTCAGACCGGCCCGTTCGAGTTTCGTCCTCAGCCGGTTCGGCAGGCTGCCGTCGGCGCACTCCCGAGTGTGGACCTCGATCAGCCGAGTCCCGAAGTGCTCGTGAGCGCGTCTCCTCCAGTTCACCCTGGCCTCGTAGTGCGTGAAGTGCCTCGGCCCTTGGCCGTTCCCGTCGAGCGCGAAGGGCTCAATGTAGAGGTCGTGGCCCGACAGCCGGAAGGTGGGCCTGTACCGCTCGAACTGCCGGTCTTCCCGCGTCTCCAGCGGCACGTCATAGGCGGCCCGGTACTCGAAGGGGAGTCCGTGAAGCGTGAGGAAGTTCGCGACGAGGAGTTCCTCCAGACTGCCGACGTAGAGGCGGTCACGGTCCGTTCTCGGTCCGCCGGCACCATGCGACCTGATACGCGTCGGCGCATCCGGGGGGCCGACGGCCAGCGCGCACAGGTCGCAGGAACGGACGAACTCGACGTACTGCCGGAACGTCCCGAAGTCGAACGGTGAGCGGTACTCGTTGCTCAGGTACGCCCCGAAGTGGGTCACCTCGTTCGGTAGTTCGAAGAGCCAGTTACGGATGCTCTCTTTCAGGCGAGTATCCGCCTCGGCCATGGGGGAGACCTTTGGCTTTGCCTCGCTGTCCGCAATGACCTGCCGGCCGAAACCGTGGAAGGTCCTGGCCTCGACGCCGGCAAGGTCGGACGGCAGTCGTTCCTGTATCTCCTCTGCCGCCTTCCTGTTGAAGGCGAGGACCAGGATCTGCCACGGATGGACGCCCACGTTCCGCACGAGGTGGGCAACCTTGCAGGTGATCACCGCGGTCTTGCCGGCGCCGGCGCCGGCAAGGACCTGAGTGACGTCCTCGTCCGTGGCTATGGCGGCAACCTGCTCGTCGGTGGGAGGGTGGCTGATGACGCCCTCGGCCGCCTGAAGCACCTTTGTCTTGGCGGATGCGACGAACCGCTCGTTGGCGGTACTCCGGGAGGACTCGAAGCGTCTCTTCGTCGTGCCTATGTCTTCGAGGCCTTCCAGCGCCGCTACTGAAGGGGCGTCGAGTTGGCGGCGGACGAGAGCGGAGCGGGAGTTCCGACTCGCCCTCTGGATCTTGGCGAGCAAGGGTGCGGCCACCGAGTGGCGGATATAGCGGCTGCCGTCGAACAGCCGGTTCGCCTGTTCCGCCGTCCGCAGTAGGAGTGGTTGGAGCTTGATGGCTTGCTTTCGCGCCACCGCCAGTTCGGTCCGGGACTTCGCTACGGCCTCTTCGATCTCCGCCGCCGGTCGCCTCCCGAGACCTCCGATTGTCACGGTCCGGTGATCGTCGCCATGGACGATCAGGCGGCGCCAGAACCAGCGCCTCTCGTTCACGATGCGGACGCTGTCGTCTATCCGGATGCACTGAGACTTAGCCGGCTTACCTTCGAAGCGTAGGTCGAAGGCCGTGCAGCGGACAACCGTGTAGCCGCGCGAGAACAAGCGGTACACGGACACGCTGTGTGCTTCAGCGATGGGCTCGTCGGGCCGGAGTTCCCCGGTCGCTAGTGCTTCCGTCACCAAAGCTCGCCATGAGCTGGGATGGCAGGCTTGAACACTGCGGAGCCGGCTCAGAGGTCGTCTGGAGTCAGTCCGGTTCGCTTGGCGGTACGGGACGACATCCGTGGCCCGATCTCCTCACCGCCGCGGAATGCGAAGACGTACTTCGGCCAACCGGAACGTAAGAGAGTCTTGTGAGAGCCCGCAGAGCGTTCGACCCGCCAACCGATGAGCAAAGGGCCGCCAGAACACGTCGAGCCTTGACGGCGGGCCAGGTACTCACGCAGCGGCAAACCGGATCGTGTTCGGCCTCGCTGAAGGCTCACCCTGTTCCATCCGCTCGGCAACCACGCGAAGCGCCAACGCCTTCACTCGTCTTGTGGCGTCTTCACGGCTCTCGCCGTAGGTCATGACGCCCAGGATCTCGATGACCTCCGCAATCCAGCGGCCGTCGTCCTCGCGCTCTGTTTCGATCGTCAGTCGCATTCTGTAGTCGCGTCGGTCGGAAGCGGGACTCTAGCAGTGCAGCGTGCTGAGGCTACGGCGCGATCGTCGTTCTTGAGCCCCTGAAGCTACTCAGAGGCTCCCAGACGTTTGAGCTTCGTTCCCGCAGTGGCAGAATTGCCGCCCGTGAAGAGGGTCAGGCGCGGCAAGGGCTGGTTGGAGTACAAGGGAAAGCGCTATTGGGTCGGCACGGCGGACCCCTTTGGGCTCCTTATCTACGATCCCGAAGCGCAAGGCGGGGTGCGTGGAAACAGGGTGAACCTGTTCATCGTAGACCAACACCGAACAGCGTCCTTCGTCGTCGACGGCGGCGTCAGAGAAATCGTTCGTGCCGTCGAGCCGGCAAAGGGCGAACATGCAAAGGCGGTGGCCGAGTACGCCGAGGCAAGGCCGACGCCCCGGCCGTTGGCGAGCTCCAGCACGGCCTCCCGCCGGCGAGCCCGCGAGGCTGCGGCACGGAGGCAGTTAGGAGGCGGGCCAAGGGAGACGCATTGCTGGAGTTGCAGAGAGCACCTCAGCTCAGTGGATTCCCCGGTGTGCAAGCAGTGCGGATGGATAGTGTGCTCCTGCGGTGCCTGCTCTCGGACCTGCGCAGTGCCCTAGTTTGATCTGGCACACTCCAGAACGCTGGCGTAGGTGGACCTTCTCCTCACGGTTCCCGCCTACTGTGGCGTAGCCGGCGTGAGCGGCGTTACCTTGCCTGGGCCACGCCAGGTCGGCCTACCACGCGATGCCGTAGTCCTCGCCATAGTCGCTGGCGCCGCCCCACATCGTGCCGTTCTCGCGGTCGAACCAGATCGCGGTGATCGGTCCGGACGTGCGGTCCAGCGCGCGAACGCGGTAGCCCATGCGGCGGAGTTCAGCCCGCACCCAGGGCGGCACGTCGCGGCGGACGTCGAGGTCTCCGGGACGGGACTCGTGGGCGCCGAAGGAACTCTGCATCTGGTGACTGGTGATGTTCGCCGCTTCGACGGCTTCCTGGACGTTCATGCCGAACTCGAAGACGTTCAGGAAGAACTGGAGCAGGTTCTGGTCCTGCGTGTCGCCGCCCTGGACGGCGAACGACAGGTAGGGTCGGCCATCCTTGAGCGCCATCCCCGGGGTCAGGGTCGCGCGGGGCCGCTTGCCCGGTTCGGGCAGGTTGTACGGGTTGAGCCCCGGGTCGAGCACGAAGCTCTGCATCCGCTGGCTCATGCCGATGCCGGTGCGGCCGGCGATCACGGCGGGGATCCAGGCGCCGCTCGGGGTCACCGACACGACCCAGCCCTCGGCGTCGGCGGCCTGGATCGAGGTCGTCCCGGCGGTGAAGGCCTCCTCGTAGGTCATCCGCGGCAAGGGCTGTCGGCCGGCCGACGCCTGCTGGAAGCCCTGCTCGCCCTCCGCGTCCGCCGCCGGCGGGATGGGCGTCCACTGCTCCAGCAGGTCGAGGAAGGGGTTGTCGCCGTCCTGGAAGGCGTACGGATCGCCGGGGCGGGCGCCTTCGTCGTTCCGTTCCCAGTCGATCGACTCGTAGCGCGCGCGGGCGTAGCTCTTCGACAGCAGGCCCTCGAGCGGTTCCGCGGGCGGGTAGTAGGGATCGCCGTAGTAGAAGTCGCGGTCGGCGAAGGCCAGGTTCATCGCCTGGTAGAGCGCGTGGATGTAGCGGGCCGAGTTGTAGCCCATCGCCTTCAGATCGGCGTTCTCGAGGATGTTCAGCGCCTGGAGCATGACCGGTCCCTGGACCCAGGAGGTCAGCTTGTAGACGTCGACGCCGCGGTAGTTCGTGCGCACCGGTTCCTCGATGTGGACCTGCCAGCGGTCGAGGTCGGCCATCGTGTGGAGACCGCCCAGTTCGCGCGAGCCGCGGACGAACTCCTCGGCGATGTCGCCGCGGTAGAAGCGGTCGTAGGCGGCGGCCAGGGCCTGCTCGCGCGTCTTTCCTTGCTTGAGGGCGGCGGCTTCGGCGTCGACGAGCTTGCGCAAGGTGTCGAGCAGGTCGGGCTGGCGGAAGATCTCGCCCTCCCGCGGTGCTGCGCGACCGTCGCTGTCTCCGGACGACGACAGGTGGGGCAGGAACACCCGCGCCGAGTCCGGCCACTGCTGGAGCATCTCCCGGCGGCGCTCCATGTTGTCGGCCTGGGCGCGCTCGATCGGGTAGCCGTCCGCCATCTGGATCGCCGGTTCGAGCACCTCGGCCAGACTCATCGTCCCGTAGTGCGAGAGCATCACGATCAGACCGCCGGGGGTGCCCGGCGTCACCGCCGCGAGTGGTCCGTACTCGGGTGGGTAGACGTGGCCCTGGTCACGGTAGAACTCGACCGTCGCGCCGGTCGGTGCGGCGCCGAGCGCGTTGATCCCGACCACCTCGTTGTTCCGCGGGTCGAAGATCAGGGCCTGGGTTTCGCCGCCCCAGCCCAGGGTGTCCCACATCGTCGAGGTCGCGGCGAGCATCGCGCACGTCGCGTCCACGGCGTTGCCGCCGCGGGCGAAGATCAGGGCGCCGGCCGTGGCGGCCAGGGGTTTGCCGGTGACCGCTACCCAGTGACGTCCGTGCAGGACGGGCTTGACGGTGCGCTGGGCGAGGGCCGGAGCGGCGGCGCAAACCGCGGCGACGGCGAGCGCCAGGAGACGAACGCGGAGACCAGGAGCCGGCACGGGGATCATCGAGGCAGCTTATCGCCGCGGAGGAGTGACCGGGGAGGTCGTCGTCCCGCTGATAGCCTGCCCGTCCTTCAACCCAGAGACGAACGAGGGCGCCGGAACATGAAAGCAGCCGTTTTCCACGAGGTCGGGCAACCGCTCGAGATCACCGACGTCGCGATCAGCAAGCCGGGGCCGCACGAGATCCTGATCCGGAGCGCGGTCGTCGGGGTCTGCCACAGTGATCTCCACTTCGTGGACGGCCTTTGGCCGATTCGAACGCCGGCGATCCTCGGGCACGAGGCGTCCGGCATCGTGGAGCAGGTCGGTTCCGAGGTGCGTTACGTCAAGCCGGGCGACCACGTGATCACCTGCCTGTCCGTGTTCTGCGGCTACTGCGAGTACTGCATGAGCGGCGAGCCGACGCTTTGCGACAAGCGGGCCACGCGGCGACCGAGAACCGAGGAGCCGCGGCTGGCTCTGCCGACCAGCAACGGCGGAGGTTCGCGGCCCATCTCGCAGTTCGCGGACCTCGGCTCTTTCGCGGAGCAGATGCTCGTCCACGAGAACGCGGTGGTCAAGGTCCGCGAGGACATGCCGCTCGACCGGGCGGCGGTGATCGGCTGCGCGGTGGTCACGGGTGTCGGCGCGGCGTTCAGGACGGCCCAGGTGGAACCGGGCTCGACCGTGGTGGTGATCGGCTGCGGCGGCATTGGCCTGTCGACGATCAACGGCGCCGAACTCGCCGGCGCGGCGCGCGTCATCGCGGTCGACCGGGTGGCGTCGAAGCTCGAACTCGCGAAACAGTTCGGCGCGACGGACACCGTCGACGCGTCGGCCGGCGATCCAGTGGAGCAGGTCCTGGAACTGACCGGAGGCGGTGTGCAGTACGCCTTCGAGGCGATCGGCCTCAAGGTGACCGCCGAGCAGGCCTGGGCGATGTTGCGTCCGGGCGGCACGGCGACCGTCATCGGCATGGTTCCCTTCGGCGAGAAGATCGAGATTCCCGGTCACGAGATGCTCCAGGCGAAGTGCATTCAGGGCTGCGTCATGGGCTCGAACCGGTTCCGCATCGACATGCCCAGGCTGGTCGACTTCTACCTGGCCGGCAAGCTGAAGCTCGACGAGCTGATCTCGGACCGGGTCGGCTTGTCCCAGGTCAACGACGCGCTCCAGAACCTGAAGAGCGGTGAGGTGGCCCGCCAGGTCATCGTCTTCGATGAGTAGGCGGATGCGCCTGGGCGTCGCTGCCTGCGCCATCGTTCTTCTTCCCCTGGCGCCGGCAGCGGCCGGCGGTGTGGCGGAGAAGGAGGGCCTGGAGGCGGCGGTGGCGGAGCGCGGCGACCTGCTTTGGGACGCCGCCCGAAAGATCTGGGAGTGGGCCGAGCCGGGCTACCAGGAAACGAAGTCGTCGGCCCTGCTCGCCTCCATCGTCGAGGAGGAAGGCTTCGAGGTCGCGCGCGGTGTCGCCGGCATTCCGACCAGCTTCGTTGCCTCGTTCGGGACCGGTCGCCCGGTGATCGCGATTCTCGCCGAGTTCGACGCCCTGCCGGGACTGTCGCAGGAGGCGGTGCCCACCCGTTCGCCGCGCGAGGGACCGGACTGGGGCCACGCCTGCGGCCACCACCTCTTCGGCGCCGGCTCGCTCGGGGCCGCGCTGGCGGTCGCGGACGGCATCCGCGGCGGAGCGATTCAGGGCACGATGCGGCTCTACGGCACGCCCGCGGAGGAGGGCGGCGGTGCCAAGGCCTTCATGGCTCGCGCCGGCCTGTTCGACGATGTGGACGCGGTGCTGCACTGGCACCCGGGCGACGGGAACTCGGCCGGCGACCCGACCAACCTGGCCCGCGTGGCGGCCAAGTTCCGGTACCGCGGTCGCAGCGCTCATGCCGCCGCGTCCCCCGAGGCGGGCCGGTCGGCGCTGGACGCGGTGGCGATCCTGAACTACGGGGCCGAGTTGCTGCGGGAGCACACGCCGGACCGCACGCGCATCCACCATGTGATCACCGCCGGCGGCGACGCGCCGAACGTGGTTCCCGCGTTCGCCGAGGCCTACTACTACGTCCGCCACCCGGACATCGACGTGGCGCGCTCGATCTACGACCGCCTGGTGCTCGTGGCCGAAGGCGCCGCCCACGCCACGGAGACCGAACTGGAGATCGAGTTCCTGGGCGGCATCCACAACCTGTTGCCGAACGACACGCTGTCCAGGGTCTCGTTTGCCAACTTCGAGGCCCTCATCGACATGAGCTACACGAAGGCGGAGAAGGGGTGGGCCGCGAAGCTCCAGGAGTCGCTGCTCAAGCCGCGGCCCCTTGCCTCCGTGTCCGAACTGCGGGACGAAACCGGCAACACGACTCTCGGCTCGACCGATGTCGGCGACGTTTCCTGGGTGGCGCCGACGACCGGCATCCGCACGGCCTGCTGGGTGCCCGGCACGCCGGCTCATTCCTGGCAGGCAGTCGCGGCCGGCGGCACGACGATCGGCCGGCAGGGCATGCTGATGGCCGCCCGGGTTCTGGCGGCGACTGCCTGGGACCTGCTCGCCGATCCGTCGATCGTCGAGGCCGCCCGTGAAGAGCTCGACCGGCGCCTCGCCGATCGTCCCTACCGCGCCGCTCTCGAAGAGGGCCAGCAGCCGCCGCTCGACTACCGCAAGGCGCCCGAACGCTGACTCGGTCCGGTTCGGAACCGGATTCCCGTATGCAGGCTGACGTCGACGGCGGAGCCGTACTTCGCCGTGTTGTTGGTGAGGCTGAAGTAGGCGGAGCGGTCGAGGCCGCTGCGAGTGGGTTCGAGGCTGCGGGTCCAGCCGATGTCGATCAGGGTCGCCGTGACGCCGAGGATCGAGAGGTTGAGCGGGCGGAAGGGGCTCCGCTGGTGGCGGAGTTGAAGGACGATCGAGGACCTGGGGCCGGTGGGGCGTTCGCCGGCGATGGCGACGGTGAAGATGTTCTGCGGCCTCAGCGTCAGCAAGTCGTGGCTGCCGAGGCGGGTGATGCCGGCGTTGCCGTGGAGGGTCCAGCGCCGCCAGGGTCGGGATACCAGGTACTGGACCGCGGTATCGACGGAACCGGTGCCGTGGAAGTTGTCGTCGTCGGCGGTCGGTAGCTTCAGGTGAACCTGGACGGCCTGCCGCCAGGGGCCTGATTCCGGCCCGAGTCCGGACTTGAGCGAGACGGTCGTTTCCCCGAGGCCGAGCCCCGCCTGCTCGAAGCGGATGAAACGGAGCCGCTCGCCGTAGCCTCCGGGGCCGTCGCGGCGGAAGTAGAGGCCGTAGCCGTTCTGGAGGGTTTGTGGCCGTCCGGACTGGCGGAAGCCGAAGAAGTCGTGGAAGCCCTCGATCAGCGGGTCGATGACGCCGCCGTCGGCGTTGACGATGCTGGTCTTGAGGCCGAGTTCGAGCCGTCGTCCGAAGCGCCTGCGCGCGTCGAGTGTCAGCCGGTGGATTTCCATGTCGGCGAAGTAGATCCCTTCGAAACCCGGCCAGGGCGCGATTGCGTCGAGTTCTTCGACGGTGACCGGGCCGCGGTAGCGGCGCGCCTCGATGACCTCGGACACGGACGGCGACCGCAGCCAGAAGCTGGAGAGGCTGAAGCTCGCCGTGACTTGCCAGTGGCCGTCGCCACTATCCGGTGCGGCCGGCGCCTCGATCGGCAGGCTCAGAAAACCCGACCCGCTGCCCAACCAGGCTTCGGCTACGGGCAACGGGCCGAATCGGTACTCCTGGGCTCCGACAGTGCCGGCGGCCGCCAGAGCGGTAGCCGCGGCCGCGAGGACGGTCAGGCGAGGCAGCAGGTTACCGCGCTGCTCCCGCCGCCTGGATCGCCTGCCAGATGCGCTCCGGCTTGGCCGGCATGTCGATGTTCGTGATGCCGAGGGGCCGCAGGGCGTCGACGATCGCGTTGACGATGCAGGGCGTCGCTCCGATCGTGCCCAGTTCGCCGATGCCCTTGGCGCCGAGCGGGTTCACGGGCGTCGGTGTGACCGTGTTGTCGAGCACCATGCGGGGGAAGTGCTTGGCGCGCGGCACCGCGTAGTCCATCAGGGTGCCGGAAAGAAGCTGGCCGCCATCGTCGTACTGGACTTCTTCCCACATCGCCTGGCCGATGCCCTGGACGACGCCGCCGAGCCGCTGGCCGTCGGCGATGAGCGGGTTGATCACTTCGCCGAAGTCATCGACCGCGACGTAGCGCTGGATCTCTATCTGGCCGCTCTCGGGATCGACCTCGACCTGGCACAGGTGAGCGCCGAAGGGGAAGGTCGTTGCCGAGGGTTCGAAGCGGGCGACCGCTTCCAGGCCCGGTTCCTCGCCGGGCACGGCCACGTTCCAGAGGTGCGCCATCTCGGCTACCTCTCGGAACGTCAGCTTCCGGTCGGTCCCGCCGACCGTGAACTCGCCGTCGTCGTAGTCGATCTGGTCGACCGGCGCGTCGAGGTGGTGGGCCGCGATGCGGGCCGCCTTGGCGTGGACCTTGGTCAGCGCCATGTGCAGGGCCGTGCCGCCGACCGCGAGGCCGCGGCTGCCGAAAGTACCGACGCCGTGCTGCACCTGGTCGGTGTCGCCGTGGACGACGACCACATCGTCGAGACCGACGCCGAAAGCGTCCGAGACCATCTGGGCGAAGGCGGTTTCCTGTCCCTGGCCGTGCGGCGAGACACCAGTGTAGACGGTGACGTTGCCGCTCGGTTCCACGCGGACGCTGGCGCTCTCCCACGTACCCATCCGCTGCTGGGGAGCGGTGCCCGTGGACGGGCCGAGGCCGCAGACCTCGGTGAACGTGGCGATCCCGATCCCGACCAGACGGCCGTCCGACCGCGCGGTGGTCTGCTCAGCGCGCGCCTCTTCGTAGCCGGCGAGTTCGATCAGCCGGTCGAGCGACTTCTCGTAGTCGCCGCTGTCGTAGACGGCGCCGGAGGCGGTCGTGTGGGGGAAGGCGTCCCTGGCGACGAAGTTGCGCCGACGTACGGCGGCGGGATCGAGACCGGTGGCGGCCGCCACTTCGTCCATCACCCGCTCGATGATGTAGGCGGCTTCCGGACGGCCGGCGCCGCGGTAGGCCTCCGTCGCCATCGTGTTCGTGAACACCGTTGCCGTTTCCCAGGCGACCGCCTTGATGTCGTAGCAGCCGCAGGACATCGTGTGCGTCGACAGGGCGATGAACGGACCGTAGAAGGAACGCCAGGCGCCGATGTCGGAGATCGTCTGGCCCTTGAGCGCCAGCACGCGTCCGTCGTTCTGGAACGCGACCTCGATCTTCTCGACGTCACCCCGGCCGTGGGTCATCCCCAGCAGGTTCTCCGTCCGCGTCTCGGACCACTTGACCGGGCGGCGCAGCTCGCGCGACACCCAGCACAGGAGGGGATCTTCGGGATACGTCGGGATCTTGGCGCCGAATCCTCCTCCGACTTCGGGCGCGATCGCGCGAACCCGGATCTCCGGAATCCGGAGGCACATCGCGACTTGCTGCTTGACGAAGTGGGGGGCCTGGTTCGAGGTCCAGATCGTCAGCTTGCCGGGACCCTCTTCCCAGTGGGCGCAGATCGCGCGGCCTTCCATCGGGAAGGGAGCCACGCGCTGGTTCAGCAGGCGCATCGAGAGCGTCTGGTCCGCCTGTTCGAAGAGCTTGTCGGCCTCCGGGTTCGGGATGGGCACGTGAATGCAGACGTTGCTCTCCAGTTCCTCGTAGACCTTGGGCGCGTCGGGCGCCATCGCTGCCTCGACGTCGACAACGGCCTCCCTCGGCTCGATGTCGACCTCGACCAGGCCGGCGGCGTCGCGTGCCGCATACGGCGTTTCCGCGACCACAACGGCGACCGGCTGACCGACGTGGAGCACGCGGCCGTCGGCAAGCAGCGGGTGATCCGCCTTGCCCATGCCCGGCATCTCCGCGCCGACCGGGCTCGGTCCGACCTGCCCGTCCATGTCGGCGTAGGTGAAGACGGCAAGGACACCCGGGTGAGCGGCGGCGGACGTCGTGTCGATGGAGCGAATGGCGCCGGCCGGGAAGTCGCTGCGCACGAAGGCGGCATAGGACATCCGCGGCAGCTTGACGTCGTCGGTGTAGGTGGCGAGGCCGCGGATCAGGCGGGGATCCTCGCGCCGCTTGATCGGCTTGCCGACGGAGTTGGGACGCCAGACCGCCATCACGCCGACCCCGCGACTTCCGCCGCGTGCTGGACCGCGTCGACGATCTGCTGGTAGCCGGTGCAGCGGCAGATGTTGCCGTCGAGGGCCTCGCGGATCTCGGTTTCGGTCGGACTCGGGTTGTCGTCCAGAAGTTGCTTCGCTGCCATGATCATTCCGGGCGTGCAGTATCCGCACTGGAGGCCGTGCTTCTCCCAGAACCCGACCTGAAGCGGATGCAGGTGGTCCGCGTCCGGGGCGAGTCCTTCGATCGTGGTCACTTCCTGGCCGTCCGCCTGGACGGCCAGCACGGTGCAGCTCTTCACGGCGCGGCCGTTCAGGTGCACGGTGCAGGCGCCGCAGAGGGTGCTCTCGCAGCCGATGTGGACTCCGGTGAGGTCGAGTTCCTCGCGCAGGAAGTGAACCAGCAGCGTGCGCGGCTCGACCTCCCGCTCGCATTTGCTGCCGTTGACTGTGATGGCGACAGGGACGGATCGTGGCATCGGACCTCCTACCAATTCGAGTCGCGGCGTCCGCGCCGCGCCGACACACAGGAACAGGGCTTGTTCCATGCGCGGATCGGTGTCGTGGCGCGGAAGCGTATCGCAGGGAAGGCTGCTAGGATCGCCGCACTCATCAAGGAAGACCAACCCCTTTCAAGCAGGGAGATCGACATGAGGAAGTCGCTCATCGCCACCGCAGTTCTGGTTGGACTCGTCCTCGCTACTTCGGCTGTCGTTGCCGCCGAGGGTGAGATCAAGAGGACCGCCAGCGGCAAGCCGGACTTCACCGGCGTCTACGACATCTCGAGCATCACGCCGTTCGCCAGACCCAAGGAGTTTGGCGACAAGCTGACGCTCACAGTGGAGGAGGCCGCCGCGAACGCGAAGCGGCGGGCCGAGACGGACGCCGCCCAGGACGCTCCCAGCGCTTCGGCCGGCGAGCGGGCGGCGCCCGAGAAGGGCGGCAACGTCGGCGCCTACAACAACTTCTGGTTCGAATGGGGCAGCCAGAACTTCATGATCGACGGCAAGTACCGGACCTCGGTGCTGACCGATCCTCCCAACGGCCAGATGCCGGCGATGACGGAAGAGGGCAAGGCGCGGGCGGCCGCGGCCCCGAAGTTCGCCTGGCCGAACCGCGGCTACGCCTGGTGGCTCGAATCCGGCGACATCCCCTACGACGGTCCGGAGACGAACATCGTCGGCGTCCGCTGCATGTACCAGCCGAGCGCCTCGGTCGCGATCCGTTCGCTGCCGTACAACAACGTGAAGACGATCGTCCAGACCGAAGACCACTTCATGATCATGATCGAGTGGATGCACTGGGCCCGGGTCGTCCGGATCGGTGGCGAGCACATGCCCGCCGACTACACCTCGCTGAGCGGCGACTCGATCGGCTGGTGGGAAGGCGACACGCTGGTCGTCGAGACGACGAACTTCCGCGACATGCCTGATCTCCGCGGCGAGGGCGTGCGCGTCATCGAGAAGTTCAGCCCCAACGACGGGAACAGCCTGCTCTACAGCTTCACGGTCGAGAACCCCGAGTACGAGGCGCCGTACAGCGGGGAGCTGCCGTGGCCGAAGACGACCGGCAAGAGTTACGAGTACGCCTGCCACGAGGGCAACTACGCGATGGGCAACACCCTGCGCGGGGCGCGGCTGCTGGAAGCGGAGTTCGAGAAGGGCCAGTCCAGCTCCGGCCAGGAGTAGGTCCGGCTAAACCGCCTGGATCTGCCGGCTCACCCGGCCGACGATCCGTGGCAGCGCTTCGTGCGCCTCCGGGGGCACCCGGAAGGTCGTCATCCAGGACAGGGCATTGAGATCCTGAAGGTCGACAGCGTCCCGGCCGGCCAGTAGCGCCGCGCCGCGAAGGATCTTGATCGCCTTGACCAGGAACGTGCGGTCGGTCAGCAGGGAGTTCGTCTCGTTGCACTCGAACTCGAGCACCAGCGTGCGCAGCACGTCAAGCAGGGCGGCGCGTACCGCGGCCCCGACCTCGACCTCGTACATCCGCTGGTTCAGCGTGTCGAGCGTGGCCCGGTCGGTCACCGCCTCCGGGTCGGGCTGTTCGACGACGGAGCCCGAGGCGAAGCGATCGATCAGGGTCTTCGCCTCGTCGACGCCGCTCTGGATCAGGCCGGAAACCCGCAACTGGAGGGCGAACCGGTCGAGGTTCGCGGGGTCGAGCGGCTCGTTGTAGTACTCGTCGTCCATCGGGTTGCCGGTCGCGATCGCGGCCATCAGCGGAATCGGCTCGGCGCCGAAGCGGCGCTCGTTCAGGATGCGGAGCAGCACGTTCAGCGCCTCGCCGGGCGCGCGGGAAATGTCGTCCAGCACGGCGACTTCGGCGGTCAGGAGCCCCCCGGGTTCGATCCGCTGGTGGATCCGCTCGGCCTCGCCGGCGGTTCCGGGCGCAGCGCCGTCCGTCTTCACCTTGCGGCGTTCCAGGACGATGTCGCCGACGAGCTCCGCGAGCCGCGTGTCGCGGTGCAACTGGTAGAAGAAGAAGTCGAGTTCGGACCCCTTGGCCGCGACCTCGGCCAGCCGGGTCTTGGCGGTGCCCGGCGGCCCCTCGACGTAGATGTGCTCCCGGGTGATCAGAGCGAGGAGCAGGGCCGTCTTCACCTCGTCGTGGCCGACGACGTGGTGATCGAGCAGATCGCGGAGAGGAGTCAGGTCGCTCACGGAACGCGCGACTCTATCGGCACCCGAGAATCGGGGTCATCGCTCCTCCAGTCGGAGGCCGCCGCCGGCCAGGGGGCGGCCGTAGAAGCGCAACCCGGCCGTTTCGATCGAGATGTCGTCCAGGACGGGCGGGCAGTCCCCGTTGCCCAGGAACACGGTGTGGAGGGCGACCCCGAGCCGGCGGGCCAGTTGGCGTTCGCGGCGGACGGTCGTGTCGCCGATGATCGGCAGGCCGTCGGTCAGCAGGACGACGTGCCGGTTGCGCCCGGAGCCGCCGCGCAGGCCCTCGAGAGCGGTGCGCAGCGGCGCCTCGTAGTTCGTCTGGCCGACCGCCTTGGCCTGGCCGGCCTGCTCGGCGAGGCGCGAGTACGAGCGATGCAGCAGCCGGCCGCCGACGTGGTGGGGCAGGGCGCGGTGGTGGAACTCGACGTAGCCGACGCGCATCCGCCGCCGCGCTGCGACGCGAAGGATGCCGAGCACGACCTGGCTCGACCACACGGTCAGCCGGCCGGCCATGGAGGCGGAGATGTCCCGCAGCACGGCGACCGCGCCGCCCGCGCTCTTGCGCTTGCGCTCGAATGTGCGCGGCGCGCCGGGCAATCGGCCCTCCGCGAACAGCAGGGCTTCGATCAGGTCGGCGTCGATCAGCTCGTCCAGGTCGCGCAGTGGGCGGTAGCCGCGGGGCTGGCCTCCCGGATCGGTGTCCGGGTCGATCCGTCCACGCTCGATGCGGCCGACGAGCGCCCGTAGCAGGGGATCGACCTGGGCAGGCGGAGGCGGCTTCCCGAACAGCGTCGGGGGCGTCGGTACGTCGGCCTGATCGTCGATCCACGAGTCGGACGCCGGCGAGGCCGCCGCGGCGCCGTCCGAGTCGTCGCCCTGGGACTGCGCTCCCGGCATCTGGGCGCCGGTTTCCGTCATCGTCACGTTCGGCGGGTCGCCGAGCAACTCCTCCAGGATGTGGTCGAAGTCCTCCTGCACTTCGTCCGGCAGCCGGTGGGCGACCATGTAGCGGATGGCGCCGAGGTCGCGCGGCGCCGCGGCCGGTGCGCCGCGCAGGAACGCGTGCGCGCGCACGAGCCGGAGGGCGGCGGAACTGAACGAGCGGTCCGACATCAGGCGGTCGCCCGAAGCCGACTCGTCGGCGCTGCGCTGGCGCAGCCGATCGAGCAGCCGGTGGTAGGCGTCGATCGTCCGTGCTTCTACGTGAAGAGCGGCGGCCGCGCGTTGCGCGGCCTTGCGGGTCGCGGTGCTCATCACCGCGGGGGCGTACGCGCTGCCGGCGGCTGACCGGACCGCGGCCCGTGACGGTTCTCGAGCCGCCCCTCGTTCCAGTAGGGCCGCGGCCTCGTCGAAGAGTCCTCCGGTGAGCAGGCCGGTCAGACGAAGTTGCACGGCGAAGCGATCGAGCTGGCCGGGTTCGAGCGGGTCGATCGGGGCCTCTACCTGCTCCAGCGGTCCGGTTGCCACCGCCGACTCGAGCGGCAGCGGCTGCCCCAGAGCGTGCCGTTCGGCGAGGATGCGGAGCAGGGGTCCCAGAGCTTCGCCGGGGGAACGAGGGAGGTCCTCGAGCAAGGCGATTTCGGCCTGGAGAAGGGGGCCGGGGATCAGCTCGCGGCGCAGGCGCTCGTGGCCCCGGTGACGGTGGCGGCTCAGCAGAACATCACCGAGCAGGTCCGTCTCCCGGATGTCGCGGTGGAACACGAGCGTGTGAGTGCGGGCGCCCGACAGCGCGGCCAGGGCCGCGGCCAACTCCGATTTTCCGCAGCCGGGCGGCCCTTCCAGATAGGCGTGCTGCTCGGCCAACAGCGCCAGAGTCAGTCCGGTCGCGGCGTCGTCCTGACCGACCAGCACCCGTCCCAGCGCCGTCCGTAGCTCGACGAAGGCGGCCGCGAGCTCCGCGGTTCGACGATCCGGGGCGGGTGGAGCCATTGCGGCGGCATGCTACTCGTCAGCCGGTTCCCGGAAGAACCTGGCCGGGACCTCGGTTGCTAGGATGGCGGAAGCGTCGCTTTCCCGTGCCGTCGCCGTGTGCCGGCGGCTGGCGTTCAGGAATACAGGAGGTCCGGGGATGAAGAGATTTGCGACGGTTGGACGACGATTGGCGCCTGCTGCCGCGTTGGCGGGCGGTGCCTTCCTGTTGTCGACCGGTTTCGGGTTCGCTGTTGCCGCGGATGACGCGGTCGGAGTCGAGGCTGCGGTCCAGGACGACGAGAAGAAGAAGCGGAAGGCGGAGAAGAAGGCAGCGGCTCGCGCTGCGAAGGAACAGAAGCGGCTGGAGAAGCAGCGGCGGCAGCGGGGCCGGACCGTGCGCGCCGTTGTCGTGCCGTCGGAGCCCCCTGAGCCGTCCGAGCCGGCCACAGCGCCCGCGGTGGAACCGGCGGCGGCGACGGCAGTGGCGACGGCGGCGGAACCTGCGGTGGCGGCCGTGCCTGAACCTGCTCCCGCGCCGAAGGCGGCTCCGGAGCCTGCGGCGGAGCCAAAGGCCGAGCCGGCTGGAGCGGCGGCTGAACTGGTTCGGACGGCCCCGGCGCCGACCCCCGAGCCGGAGCAGCCACGCGCGGCGCGGCCAGCGCCGGCTCCGGCACGGGACATCAGCCTGGACGAACGGATACGGGTCGCGGAGGTGCTGCTGGACGTGCTGGTCACGGATCGGAAGGGCAATGTGATCGAGGGCCTGGACGCCGAGGACTTCGTCGTTCTCCACGACGGCGAAGAGCAGGAGGTGACGAGCGCCTCCTTCTACGGCGGACCGAGCGAGCTGTCGGCCACCGGCGAGGGCGCAACGGCGCGCACGGACCGCTACTTCATCCTCATGTTCCACGACCAGCGGATGCAGGCGCCGCAATTGGCGGGTCCCCAGATGGACAACGCGCGCTGGCTGAAGCGGTGGATCGAGGAGGAGCTTCAGCCCAACGACCAGGTGGCCGTGTTCGCCTACCAGGCTCGGCTCAAGGTCTACCTCGACTTCAGCCGCGACCGCGACGAGATCCTGGCGGCGGTGGATGCCGCCTCGCGGGGCAAGAGAGACATCGAACGCTGGGTCACGCGGTCGGATCCCGAGTTCGATCCGAACTCGCCGTCCCTCTTCGCCAACCTGCCCGCGGGGAAGGAGCTTTCCCGGCGCAGCCGCAAGCTGCAGGAGGCGCTGGAACTGGTCGGAGAGGCGGCCGCGGGAATCGCGGGCCGCAAGAACCTGGTGATGTTCAGCCTCGGCTTCGGCGAGATCGGGCAGTTCGGCAGCTACACGCCGGATCCGCGGTACTACCCGCAGATGCGCGAGGCGCTGAATGCCGGCAACGTGGCGGTCTACACGATCGACACGATGGGCAGCCGCCGCCGCTCGATTGCCTCAGCTTCCCTGAACGACTCGCTGAGCCTGATCTCGAACGAGACGGGCGGCCACTACTACGCGAACTTCACGAACATCCTGTCGCCTATGCGTCAGGTCGCCGAGGAGAATCAGGGCTACTACTTCGTGAGCTTCCGCTCCGAGTACGAAGCCGGCACCCAGGGCTACCGCGACATCAAGGTCAAGGTCCGCGAGGGCAAGTACAAGGTCCGCTCCCGCACCGGCTTCCGCTACGGCGAATCGGCCGGTCCTTAGCGGCGGCTTGCACCCGTCCACGACGGGGTCCGAGGGGAGGTTCCCAGCGGCCGCTCGCGCTTTCTTGGTGAGTGGAAGGTCGGCGCTCGCTTCGGTCGGCTGCGCTGCGTGGGGCTGTCGGTGGTGGTGACGATCTCGGGAGACGCTTGCCTCCAGCCCGCTGGGAACCTCCCCTCGGACCCCGTCGCGGACTGAACGCTGCACTGTGCACGGCGCTCGACACTGGGTGCGCCGGCGTCCTCGCCGGCAGTAGCCACGGGTGTAGGCTCCGCGGGCTTTGACGGGAAACTGATGACGAAACGCAGGGAGGAAACCCGCAGATGATCTCCGCTGACGCGCGCTACGAGAAGAAACGGATCGAGGTCCACGGTCTCGAGATGGCCTGTGTCGACCATGGCGAGGGCGATCCGATCGTCTTCCTGCATGGCAATCCGACCTCGTCGTACCTGTGGCGCAACGTGATGCCGCACCTGGAGGGGAAGGGTCGGCTGGTGGCGCCGGATCTGATCGGGATGGGCGATTCCACGAAGTTGCCGGACAGTGGGCCGGACAGCTACCGGTTCGTAGAACACCGGCACTACCTCGACGGTCTGCTCGAGGCGATTGGCGTCACGGAGAACGTCGTCTTCGTGATCCACGACTGGGGTTCCGCGCTCGGTTTCGACTGGGCCAACCGGCACCGGGACGCGGTGCGGGGCCTGGCCTACATGGAGGCGATCGTCAGCCCGGTTCCGACCTGGGACGCGTGGCCCGAAGCGGCTCGCGGTGTTTTCCAGGGCTTCCGTTCGCCCGCCGGCGAGGGCATGGTGCTGGCGAAGAACGTCTTCGTCGAGCGGGTGCTGCCCGGGTCCGTGCTGCGGAAGATGACGGACGAGGAGATGGCGGTCTACCGGCGTCCGTTCGAGGAGGAGGGCGAGTCGCGCCGGCCGACGCTGACGTGGCCGCGCCAGATCCCGATCGCCGGGGAGCCGGAGGATGTCGTCGCCATCGTGCAGTCCTACGCCGACTGGCTTGCCGAGTCGGACGTGCCCAAGCTGTTCGTCAACGCGAACCCGGGCGCGATCCTCACCGGCGCCATGCGCGAGATCTGCCGCGCGTGGCCGAACCAGACGGAAGTGACGGTCGAGGGCTCCCACTTCATCCAGGAGGATTCCCCGGACGAGATCGGTCAGGCGATCTCGGAATGGTTGCCTTCGTAGCTGACGTTCTCCTCCCCGATACCCACTTTCATGTGTGACGCCTGAGGAGACTCGGGCTCAGGGGAGGAAGCTCACATGCTGCGCAGGCTGCTCCGGGAAGGAAGTCGCTTCCCATCGACGGTCAAGATCTCGATGCTGGTCGTGGCGCTGAGCGCGGCGGCCGGGTTGGCGACGGCTCAGGATGACGGGAGGGGGCCGAGTCTCGAGGGGTTGAAGCGCCTCGACCTGCCGCGGGAGATCGCCCGGGCGTCCGACGTGCGCTGGTCGACGGACAACGAGATCGTTCTCGGCGTGATCGGCCCGGGCGTTCATGCCTGGCGCCTTGGCGAGAGCGGAGCCGAACTGCGGGTGGCCCTGGAGGAGCCCGGCCCTGGAGTGGTCGAGGTCGGCGGCAGGACAGTCATCCGTCACACGTTCGAACGGGACTACGGCCGACTTGGGGCCTCGCCCCTAGGACTTGCCTTCGCGGACCTGTTTGGTGGGGTGTTCGTAGCGAGCGACAGCGGGATCGACGGTCCGATAGACGTCGAGTTCCTGGGCGATCTGGACCGGCGTGGGCCGCTCACCGCGGCAGTAGGCCTCATGCTCGGGGATGCCGACGGCTGGGCGCCATACGCGGCGTGGTTGATCGCGGACGGCGATGGCTCGCCAGGTGGCCTGTTGCCGACGCGGGACGGCGGCCGCGGTCTGGAGCTTTGTCGCGACGCCGAACTCTCGGTGATCCGATTCATCTCTGCAGATCGTCTGCTCGTGATTCCGGGCGCCGAGGCCGGTGTCTTCGTCTACGACCTCGACGGCGCGCTACAGGACAGTTTCGACGCGGCGGCCTTCTTTGCCGAGAGTGGCTGCGATTTCGAGTTGGACCAGTGGGGTAGCTCGCCCTTTTCGGATGCGTACGAGCGGGCCGACTGGTTGGGTCCGCGTCGCATCATCGACGAGGTCGTGGCCGACGGCGCCGGCAACGTGTACTTCTTCGTACGCTATCGGGCGGATCGGCCGGCTGAGGAGGCCGCTGCGGCTCTCGATTCGCTGCCCGAACTCGGCCCGCGGGCCGTCGCGACCGACATCACCGCGACGTTGCCCAACACGGATGCTGACTGCCCTACGCCGCACTGTTACGAGCCCGCTACACCGGGACGATTGGTGCCCGGCACGAGCGCCTATCACTGGCGGCCCGCACTAGGGTGGCGCGGCGAGGGCTCTCCGCGCCGGCCTGCGATCCACCACGTGGCGCTACGTTCCGGCCCGGGGCCCGCAAGGCTGAACCGACAAGGGCCGAGTTTCGGAGGACCCCATCGACAACTGGCGCAGGAGCCGACTGTTCAGCCGCGCCGGCGGGTCGAGGTGCAGCCGGGGGCAGTCCGGGACCGCGTCGTCGCCTCCGTGCCTCCGCCGAGCGGGAGGGTGTGCTGGGATTTGGTCCACGCTCGCGTCGACGATCTCCGCACCGTGACCATGCGACGGTGTGTGATCGAGTCGAAGCACGCGGACACTCGCCTGCGGGCCGATCTCCTGGGTGACCGGGCGGTGATCCTGCTTCGCGGCGGAGCCCTGCGGGGTGGGGACGTTCGGGCTGCGGAGGCGTTCGAAGCCCGCATTCAACCGCCGAGCGGCGGCGAGGGCCAGTGAGATGCGATTCTCTGTCTACGTTCTCTGGTTGATCGTCAGCGCGGTTGCCGCCCCGGGGCTGGCGCAGGACGAAGCGGAGCCGGACGCCCCGTTCCAGTTCGTATGCCCCAGGGAGACGGACCCGGCCTTCCTCGACGGGATTCCCGTACCTGCCGACAGGACGTGGGAACGACTGGACGACATCCCGCCAGGCGGTACGGCGCCGCCCGGCTGCTGGGCGTGGAGCGACTTCTGTCCGCCCCGGCTGCTCGAGGCCGGCCAGAACCCGGCGGCCGTTTGCCGCGCCGGCGCCGATTCGTCCAGGCCGCTGACCGTCCGCATGCTGGTCCCCGACGCCTCGAACGCGGATGGCGACGCGGCGGAAGGGACCGCGGCCGCGGCCGGGTTCGAGGTGGTCGCGGCGCCGGCGGCGATGTGGCGGCAGGTGCCCTGGAATCTGCTGCCGTCGACCGGGGTCGGGTCCGGAACACTCTCCCTGCTCCGCGACGACGAGACATGGCGCGTCCAGGCGCTGGCGGGAGGCCTCGCCTCGACCTGGCGGGACGTGACTCCTGATGAGGGCTCGGTGGACCTCTCGCTGCGGCAGGCGGTGGAGTTCACCGTGCAGGCGACCGCCGACGGTACGCCCCTCGCGGGCGGGCGGATGTACCTGGTACGGCCGGGCTCGGGTGTGTATGCGGTATCCGAGCCTCTGGGCTTCTCGATCTCGGACGCCGACGGCAAGGTGAGCCTGACGCTGTCCGAGCGGGAACGGTCCGCGATCCTCGTCTCCCACGTGACCCGGACCGCGTCGGCGTTCGAGCGTTTCGACGAGACGCCGCCGGTCGTCGCACTCCGTCCGGGGTTCGCCGTGACAGGCCGGACCGTCGATCCGGAAGGACTGCCCGTCGCTGGCGTCCGGCTCCTGGGCCTGTCGTGGGTTGGCGACGAACTCGTGGTAATGCAGCGGCATCTCGGCCTTTCGGGCCCCGACGGCCGCTTCCTGCTCTCCGGCTTCACGAAGGGCGCCGCCTCCCTGCGAACCGACGGCGGCGAGCTGGAGTACTCCCAGGCGTTCGAGCTGGACGGTCCCCTGGACCTTGGGTCGATCGTGCTCAGTTTGCCTGAGCACTACTGGGTCCAGGTCGTCGATGCGAGCCGCGGAACGCCGATACCCGAGGCGCGCACTCTCTTCGAGGGTGGAGAGACAACGACGACCGACCGGGATGGACTCGCGCGGGTCTCGCCCCGTTTCAACCGGATCCTCCTGGTCAACGCGAAGGGCTACCGGACGGCGCGGTTCCAGTTCGCTGGCGGCGGCGCCGCGGCCGAGGCAAACCCGCCGCCTGGCCTGGCGGCCGTTCGCGTCGATTTGGCCGACGACGCCGGCGCGACGGTCGAAACACCGCTGGTGCTGCGGCTGGCGCCGGCGTTCACCGTCGAGGGCATCTTCGTGGCGGCCGACGGCGTGACTCCGGCCGCCTCCGGGCGTCTCGTTGCTTCCCGGCCGAGGGCCGGCGGGGGCAGTACCAATCACCGAACTCTCGCGGCGGACGGTTCCTTCTCCCTGGACCTCGAGCCGGGCGCCTACACGCTGGAACTGACGGCCGCGAATGCCGGAAGGCGCGTGCTGGAAGTCTCGGGGTCGGCGGGGGAGGCGCGCGACCTGGGCATCATCATGGCCCCGGCGTCGGCCTGGGTGTCCGGGACCGTGGTGAGTCCCGAGTACGCCCCGGTCCCGGGCGCCAGGGTTTCCTATCTGCGGCCAACCGAGTTCGGCGCCTTGATGGCCCGAGCGATGGGACGGGTAGCGGAGGTCACGGCAGATGCCGACGGCTACTTCGAGATGCACGGTCTGGAAGTGGGCCCGTCCAGCCTTCGCGTGGAGGCGGAGGGTTTTGCTCCGCTGGAGTTCGACGTGGAGGCGGCGGCGGTCCAGTGGATCGATGCCGGTTTCGTCGAACTCTCGCGCGGGCGCCGGATCACCGTGCGCTCGGATGTCGAGGGCGGCGCCGCGAAGCTCGATCCAGGCGCCGAGCACGACCCTCTGGGCCCGATGACGGGCAAAGTGGTCGACGGTGAGGCCCTGTTCGAGAACGTGCCCGAGGAGGAATCCCTGCGGGTTCGAGTGCTGGACGAAGGTGTGCCGGTCTGTGAGCGGCGCGAGGAGGCCGGAACCGGCGACGAGGTCATCAAGTGCGATCGGAGCACGGTGACCGTCACGGGTCTGGTGACGGTTGCCGGCCAACCCGGGAACGGGAGGTTGATCTGGCACTCGAAGGTAGCGAATCCACAACCCGAGGGAGTGATGCGGACGCTTGGCGGGCCCGTGCAGCGGACGCAGGTCGTGTCCAGCAAGATCGATCTGGCGGCGCCGATCGACCAGGAGGGTCGCTATCGGTTGGACTCGATGCTCCCGGGCGAGTGGAACGTGACCCTGTGGTCGGACACGGGCGGAATGCAGGACAAGCGCGAGGTCACGGTCCCGGACGCTCCTGGTGAGGAAACCGTCGTCGACTTCCACTATGGCGGCGTCTCCATCGACGGGATCGTCGTCGATGCCGAAGGACAGCCCGTTACCCACGCGACAGTCGACGTCTTCCCGGGCCGCCAATGGGTCGTAACGGGCCAGAACGGCCGCTACGAGATCAGGGACCTGGCCCCCGGCACTTACCAGTTACGGGCCCGGTATCGGCACCAGCGCTCCGATCTGATGGACGTCGAGTTGAGGGATTACAACGACCGCCAGTCCGTGCGGCTCGACCTGCGGGACGATCCGTCAGACGACGAACTTGTGGTCCGGCTCGCCGGCGCCGCCTCCGGCTTCTGCTTCGTTGAGATGGAGGGGGCCGGGCAACGGACCGTCCGTATCGATCGCGGCGTTGCGAGCACCGAGCTCACGCCGCCGCTAACCGACCGCGTCCGCGTCGCCTGCCGGGCGGACGGACGCTGGGTCCTCACCGGCTGGCAGCCGCTCGAACCCGTCCTGGAGCGCGGCGTCGACCTCGATCCCTTCGAGTCCGAGTCCTCGATCGTCCTGGCCGGTGAGCCGTCGACGGCGGCGGTACAGATCACCGGCCCAGGTGGCTGGGACCTCGGCTCTCTCCGCCTCTGGTTCGGCGGCGCGACGACATTCTCTGTCGGCGAGACGATCTCGAACCTGCCGGAGGGCGAGTACACCCTGCGCTGGGGGAATCAGGTGCGGACCGTGTGGACCGAACGGCGGCGTGCCGCGGAGGTCGAGATCGAGTAGCGCCGCAAGGGCGTGTACCCGGTACGACTCCTACTTGCCGCCGCTAACCGGCCACTTGGCCGGGTCGTGGTGCCGGAGGTAGTCCTTCCGGTCGATCCAGCCGAGGATCATCGACCACGTCATCCAGCGCTTCTCGGGCAGGATGGCGAAGTAGATGTGGGCCACGGTGAGCGTGACCAGGACAACGCCGCCGACGCCGTGGAGGACGTAGACCCAGCCCCAGCCGCCGTCGCCGAAGAACTTGTAGTCGTCCTGGGCCCAGAGCGGCTGCTCGATCCGCCACATCATCAGGATGCCGGTGACGATCGCGGCCATGCCCGCCAGGGTCGCGGCGTGGTGGAACATCTTCTGCGCCGCCGGGTACTTGCCGGGCTTGGCTGGCGGCTCGCCGCCGGTAACGGCCTTGCGCATTTCGCGCATCATGTCGCCGAGGTCCGAGAGCCCGACCCACACGTTCTTCAGGCTCTGGAAGAAGGTGGCGTGGATGATGTGGAAGACGATCGACGCGGTCAGGATCAGGCCGGTGATCCAGTGGATCTCGAGCCAGGCGAACTGCAGGCCGACCTTGGGCAGGAAGCCGGTGATGAGCAGCAGGATCATCGAAATCCCCATCACTGCGTGGAACAGCCGGGAAGCCAGGCTGTGCCGCTGGATCTTCTGCGGCAGGCCCGGATCGTCAGGGGCGTTGGCGGCCGCTTTCTTCTCGTCGCCGATCCAGCGGCGCCGTAGTGCCAGATGGAGGATCAGGAAGACGCCGCCGGCGATCAGCGCGATCCAGAACAGACTCCAGTCGATCCCCAGGAGAACGTCCTGTCCCCAGGGGTTGGTGGCGCGTTGGACGAGTTCCATCGAGCTCTAGACCGGCGCCTGTCCGCGGATGGCACGGCGGATGAGGTTTCTCATCAGAGGCACCTTGTAGCCGTTGTGGCGGAGCGGCTTGGCGCCGATGACGCCCAGCTCGGCGATCCGGGTGGCGATGTCCTCGCTGATCGTCTGGCCGCGCAGGAGCTCCTCGCAGCGTTCCATGCGCAGCGGCACCGGCGAGACGGCGCCGACGGAGAGGCGGCAGTCCTGGACGGTCCCGTCCTCGACCCGCATGGCGGACGCGACGTTGACCAGGGGGAAGTCCCAGGCGTTCCGGTCGCGGACCTTCTCGAAGTAGAAGTCGGCGCCGGCCCAGGTGTCCGGGATGCGGACGGACTGCAGGACCTCGTTGGGCTGCAGGACGGTCATTCGCGTGATGTCGATCGCGGGGCCGACGAAGAAGTCCTCGGCGGCGACGGTGCGCTCGCCCCGGCGGCCGCGGATCACCATCTCCGCGTCGAGGACGATCAGCGCCGGCGCGGTGTCCGAGGGCGTGACCGCTACGCAGCGGGAAGCATCGAAGATGCAGTGCTCGCGGTTCATCGACTCCGGCGTGTCGGCGTAGCAGATGTTGCCGCCCGCGCGGTAGCAGGGCCAACCGGCGCGGTAGTACCAGCAGCGGGTGTCCTGCACCAGGTTGCCGCCCAGCGTTCCCTGGTTGCGGATCTGCGGGGTGGCGACGGTTTCGGCGGCTTCCGCGAGGATGCCGTAGCGCTCACGGACCAGCTCGTTCTCCACCACCTCGGTGAGCGGAGTCATGGCGCCGATCTCGATACCTCCGTCCGTTTCGCTGATTCCGGACAGTTCCGGGATCGCACCGAGGTCGACGACCGCTTCGGGCCGCTTCACCCGGTCCTTGAACCAGTCGAAGGTGTCCATTCCGCCGGCCAGCACCCAGGCGCTGTCGCGGTGACGGTCGAGGACTTCGAGGGCGCCGTCCAGGCTCTCGGGCTGGTACAGCTCGAAGTCGGGGATCATGTCGTTGATGACGGCCATGCTTTGTTCTCCTCCGTGTCGCTGATCTGATCGCTAGCTCTGCCGATCGATCAGGTGTGCGCGGCCAGGAACTCGCTGTCCTGCTCGCGGCCTTCGAGCTGGTTGATGATGTGGTCGGTCATGAGCGGCAGGTAGGCCACGGTGTCCTGCCCCAGCGCGTCCTGGATGGCGCACAGGAGGGAGGCGCAGCCGGCGCCCATCGGCGGCTCGCCGATGCCCTTGGAGCCCACCGGGTTGTTCGGATCCGGCGTGTTCACCGCGTCCCACTCCATCTCGAGCGGCACGTCGAGGATCGTCGCCGGCCGGGCGGTGTAGAAGCGGTTCGCGAACGGGATGCCCCACTGCGGGTCGTAGACCCATTTCTGGCCGACCGCGCAGCCGAAGCCCTGGACGGCGCCGCCGTGAAGCTGGCCGCCGAGGCTCCGCGGGTTGAGGACGGTGCCGCAGTCGGTGACCGCCTTGTAGTCCGTGAGCTCGATGACGCCGGTTTCCTTGTCGAGTTCGATCTCGGCGTAGGCGACGACCCAGGAGTAGACGTCTCCGGCCCGGCCGTAGTTGTCCTTGGCGGCGGCCAGCAGGCCGCGGCCCTTGAGGATGGCGGCGCCGCCGAGCGTGATCGGACTCAGTCCTTCGTTCAGCTCGGTGCCGTCGTAGCGGCCTCCCAGCTCCATCGCCTTCTCGGCGGCCTGGGCCAGGCTCAGGCCCGCCGCGCGATTGCCGCGCCGGGAAACGCGCTCACCGGCCACGACATACTGCGAGGCCGAGCCGCCGTGGACCTGGGCCGCGATCTCCTGGAGCTTCGTTTTCATGTCGGTGGCGGCGGCGTGGGTGGCGCGCGTGATCGCATGCGTGGTCTGACTACCGGCCTGCACGCAGGTGTGGGGCACGCCCTTGCCGGTGTCGCCCCAGACCATGTCCACCTTCTCCCACGGCACGTCGAGCAGGTCGGCGGCGACCCGCGCGGTGTCGGAGTAGGAGTGGGTGCCGAGGTTGCCGATCCCGGTGTGGATTTCGAGCCGGCCTTCCGGCGTGATCAGCATCAGTCCGTCGAAGCCGCTCGAACCGGCGGTGTAGGTCGAACTCGCCAGGCCGACGCCCGTGACCTTCGAGCCGTTCATCTGCCCGCTACGGGCCTTGGCGTCTTCCCAGTCGACCATCTCGGCCAGCCGGTCCCAGGCCTCGGTCACGTAGGCGGTGGTCACGTTGCGACCTTCCGCCTCACCGAACTTGGCGCCGTTCTTCGCGATGTTGATCTGGCGGATCGTCAGGCGGTCGATTCCCAGGTGGTCCGCGGCGCGGTCGAGCAGGGGCTCGACCATGGCCGACATCTGCACGCCGCCCGGCGCCCGCTGCGGGGCCCTCGGCGGGGTGTTCGTCGCGATGGAGAGGCCGCGATGGCGCATGCTCTCGGGCTGGTAGGTGAGGGACACCATGTTGCCCGAGGTGCCCATGTCGCTCTGACGGCCGTAGGGGCCGTTGTCCTGGATCACCGCCCAGTCGAACGCGGAGATGCGGCCGTCCTTCTTGAAGCCGATCTTCGCCCAACCCTGGAAACCGGGCCGGGCGCGGCCGATGTAGTTCTCCTCGTAGCGAGTGACCCGGTGCATGACCGGCTTGCCGGTCTTCTTGGCCAGGTAGACCGGCACCGCCATGTTGCTGGTGCCGACGATCTTGCTGCCGAAGCCGCCGCCGGTGTACTCGGCGTGGACGATCAGGTTCTGCGGCGGCACGCCGACCGTGCCCTGGCCCGCGAGCAGCGTGAAGGCGACGCTCTGGGTCGAGGGGTAGAGGTGGCAGGTATCGCCGTCCCAGTGGGCCATGCAACTCCGCGGCTCCATCGGGTGATGGGTGACCGACTGGAAGAAGAGCGGCTCGTCGATGATGTAGTCGGCGTCGGCGAAGCCCTTCTCGAGGTCGCCGTTCGTCCACTCGTCCTGGAACACGCCCTCGGGCATCCTGCCCTTCTCGCCATTCGAGCCCCTCGCCGTGGCGAGGTCTTCGGCCGCCCACTCGACGCGCTGGACAACGGTCTCGACGCCGGTATCGGTGCGCTGGCGGACGATGCTGTTGCCGTCGGGCAGCGAGTTGGCGCCTCCCGGAGCGATCGAATCCAGGGGATCCAGCGCGAACGGCAGCGGTTCGAAGTCGACGTGGATCTTCTCGATCGCGTCAGCCGCGATCTTCTCGGTGACGGCGGCCACGGCGAGCACGGGCTCGCCCTCGTACTTCGGGTGGTTCGTCAGGGAGCGCTCATCCAGCGGCCCCGCTTCGCCCATGTACTCGGCGAGGTCGTCCGCGGTGAGAACCGCCTCGACGCCTTCCATCGCCAGGGCGGCGGAGGCGTCGATGTTCCGCACCCGCGCGTGGGGCATCGGCGACAGCAACTGCTTGGCGAACAGCATGCCCTCGGCGCGCCAGTCCTCGGCGTACTTGGCGCGACCGGTGATCTTCTCGATCAGATCGGGTGGAGCGTAGTCGGTGCCGACAAGGGTCTTGGCCATGCTTTACTCCTCAGCTCAGGGCGGCGCGCGCGTTCTCGAGCGCGCGTTCGGCGGTGTTCAGGATCTTGTTGTAGTCGCCGCAACGGCAGATGTGGCCGGCGAGCCACTTCTGGCAATCCGCGCGGGTCGCGTTCGGGTTGGCCTTGACCAGGCCCGCCATGCTCATGATGAAGCCCGGGGCGCAGAAGGCGCACTGGAAGCCCATCTCGTCGATTACAGCCTGCTGGACCGGGTGGAGAACGCCGTCCTGCTCAAGCCCTTCGACCGTGGTCACTTCGCGACCGCGCACCTGGTGCACCAGGATCGAGCAGCCGTAGTGGGGAACATCGTCGATCAGCACGGTGCAGGCGCCGCACTCGGCGCGGTCGCAACCGAGCTTGGTACCGGTGAGGTCCAGCCCGTAGCGCAGCACCATGGCCAAGGTGTCCATCGGCTCGACCTCCAGCTCGTGGGTCTCGCCGTTCACCCGCAGGTTGATCGTGCGGGCCACCGGCTCCGTGGCGGCACGCAGCACATCGGGCTGCAGCAGATTGCCGCCTGCCATCGAGACGGCGGCGCCGGTGGCGACGGAACCCTGGATGAAGGTTCGTCGGGTGACGTTCGAGGGGCCGGAGCCGTCGCCGTCCTCCTCCAGGTCCTGGTCTTCCTGCCGAAGTTCCTCGAGCAGGTCGTCCTGCAGGAAGGTGTCTTCTCTCAACTCATCCATGGTCTCCAACCTCCGTTGGGGGAGTCATGCCGGTACGTTGCCTTGAGGCGGGCTGTCGTCAGCTTGTGCGGTCAGGAGCATACATCATCGTTTTCGGCGGAGTGCGGCGCGCTCGAGCCTCAGATTCGGCCGCCGATGATCACGTCGAGCACGTAGGGGCCGCCGGTCGCGAAGGCCTCCCGCAGCGCTTCCTCGACGTCCGCCGGGTCGTCGACCTTCCGCCCCGGAACGCCCATTCCCGCGGCCATCTCGACGAAGTCGAGCTCCGGCTCGGTCAGGTTCATGTGGGGATACGGCCGGTCCGCCGGAATCCCGAAGCGTTCCCGGTAGATGTCCATGTTGATCTTCAGGATCTTGTACTCGCGGTTGTGCAGGATCAGGAAGACGATCGGCATGTCGTAGTGCGCCGCCGTCCAGAACGCCTGGATCGAGTACATCGCCGAGCCGTCGCCGGAGAAGACGATCACCGGCCGCTCGGGGTGGGCCAGCGAAGCGCCGATGCCGCCCACCAGTCCCTGGCCGATGCCGCCGCCGCGGGTGCCGCAGTAGCGGTCGGGATCGTCGACGGGCAGGAAGCCGAGCAGATCGCCGCCCGCGGTGATCGACTCGTTGACGATCACGGCGTCGTCGGGGACCGCCTTCGCGACTTCGGACATGAGCCGCGCCGGCGACATGGGCGCGTCGTCGAAGTGGGCCTCCAGCCGCTTCTGGCGGGCTGCCTGTGCGCCCTCGTTGGCCGTCCGCAGCTTGTCCATCCGCTCCGCGGCGGCGGCCCGGAAGCCGGAGTCGGCGGACTCTTCGAGTGCCGCCCGCACGGCCGCCAGCCCGGCGCGCGGGTCGGCGAGCATTCCCACCTCGACCGCGAAGTTGAAGGCGAGGCGGCCCGGCGCGTCCTCGATCTGGAGCACGGTGGTCTCGGCGCCGAACGGCGAGTCCGGGTCGAACCAGACTTCCTCGAAGAACGATCCGCCGACCAGCAGGACGACGTCGGCGCCGCCGAGGGCGTGCTGGATGCCGGCGTGGTTGAGCGGCATCCGCGGCCGGAAACAGGGGTGGCTTTGCGGGAAGTTCAGGCGCTGCATCAGCCCTTCCGGGTAGACCCCGGCGCCGACGAACTCGGCCAGGGCCACGAGTTCCTGCTGGCCGCCGCTTCGGGCCACGCCGTCCCCGATCACGATCGCCGGCTGGCGAGCCTGGCTCAGCACGCCGGCCATGCGGGCAACCGCCTCCTCCTCCGGCTGCGGGGTCCGGTAGAGGTCGCCGAGCGGCCGTACCGGCTCCGCGGTCTCTTCCTCCAGGACGTTCAGCGGCAGGGCGACGAAGACCGGTCCGGCGGGCGGATCGTGCGCGACCTTGAAGGCCCGGTGGAGGATCGGCGCGAACTCGTCGGCACGCTCGACCTGAACGCTCCACTTGACCAGCGGTTCGGCCATTGCCACCAGGTCGTGTCCGAGCAGGGGCTCGCGGAGCCGGGAGCGGGTGTCCTGCTGGCCGGCCGTGATCACCATCGGCGTGTTCGCTTCCCAGGCGTTGTAGAGCATGCCGAGGGCGTTGCCGAGTCCCGGCGCCACGTGCAGGTTGACGACTCCGGTGATCCCGGTCGACTGGGCGTAGTAGTGGGCGGCGCCAAGCGCCACGGACTCATGGAGGGCGAGGACGTAGCGCAGATCCGGGTGGTCCCCGAGCCGGTCCATCAACGGACTCTCGGTAGTGCCCGGGTTGCCGAACAGGAACGGAATGCCGTACGCGGTCAGGGCGTCGAGCAGGACGTCTCCGCCGCGTTGAGGGCTGTGCTTGGGACGGATCGCTGGCAGGCTCATGGGCGTGGAGGCTAGCAGGAGGAATCGGCGGTTCCCTGGCGGCCGTGCGGACGTGGCCGAAGGCCCCGTTCCGGTGTTACGGTTAGCTTCTTCCGAGCCCTTCCGGGGCTTTCCACCACGAGCTGACGGAGACGACGGCGATGGCTAGCGGCGAGACAGTCAACGAGGCAATGGAGCGGCAGACCGTGGCGGCGGCGGAGTTCATGGGCGCCGATCGTTTCGAGGGAATCAGGAGGCTCCATACGGCGCGCGAAGTGGCGGCGCAGCGGGGCACGATTCCGCAGGACTACACGGTGGCGCGGGAGGCCGCGGCGGCGTTTCACGCGCGCCTGCGCGAGCTGTTCGACCAGAAGAAGGCGATCACGAGTTTCGGCCCGTACTCGCCGGGCCAGGCGGTGGCGATGAAGCGCCGGGGGATCGAGGGAATCTACATCGGCGGCTGGGCGACCTCGGCCAAGGGCTCGATCACCGAGGACCCGGGACCGGATCTCGCCAGCTATCCGTTGAGTCAGGTGCCGGACGAGGCGGCCGTGATCGTCCGCGCCCTGCTCACCGCCGACAAGAACCAGACCTTCGTCCGCTCGCGGATGAGTGAAGCCGAACAGCGGGCGAACCCCGCGACCGACTTCCGGCCGTTCATCATCGCCGACGCGGACACGGGCCACGGCGGCGAACAGCACGTACGCAACCTGATCCGCCGCTTCGTCGAGGTGGGCGTGCCCGGCTACCACATCGAGGACCAGAAGCCCGGCGTCAAGAAGTGCGGCCATCAGGCGGGCAAGGTGCTGGTGGCGCAGGACGAACAGAACAAGCGTCTCAACGCGGCCCGCTTCCAGTTGGACGTGATGGGTGTACCGGGACTCATCGTCGCCCGCACGGATTCGGAGGCCGCGACCTTCCTCGACGGCAACGGTGACGAACGCGACCAGGCCTTCATTCTGGGGGCCACCAACCTCGATCTGCCGAGCTGCAAGACGGCGACCCTGGCGATTCTGCGGCGGCTGAACGCCCTGGGGGCCGAGGATGTCTGCGGTCACGAGCTCTACGACATCTCGGAGGCCGCCTATCACCGCGCCGACGTCTGGCTGGAGGGCGCCGGCGTCTATGAGCAGCTCGAGTCCGCCTACCGGAAGACCGTCGTGAGCGGCGGGACGGGCATGGAGGCCGTGCTCGACGAGACGATGGCCCGTTTCCTCGACGCCTGGCAGTTGGAGGCGGGGCTCAAGACCTACCCGCAGGCGGTGGCGGAAGTCATCGCGTTCCGGGAAGAGGAGGGCGCGGTTTTCGAGCTCACGGTGGAGGAGTGGCTGGCGTTCGCCCATTCCGTGTCGGTCGAGGAGGCGGCGGCTCGGGCGCGCAAGATGGGCATCAACCTGGTCTGGAACGCCGAGATGGCACGGACCCCCGAGGGCTACTACCAGATCCAGGGCGGCATCGAGTACGCGATCTCCCGTTCCCTGCACGCGGCGCCCTACGCCGACCTGATCTGGATGGAGACGGCGACCGCCAACCTGGCTGATGCCCGGCGTTTCGCCGAGGCGATCCACGCGGTGTATCCGGACCAGTTGCTGGCCTACAACCTGTCGCCGTCCTTCAACTGGGACACGACCGGCATGTCCGACGAGGAGATGAAGAAGTTCCCCGAGGAGCTCGGCAAGCTCGGCTTCGTGTTCAACTTCATCACCTACGGCGGCCACCAGGTCGACGGCCTGGCGGCGGAGGACTTCGCCACCGCCCTGCGCGAGGACGGCATGCTCGCCCTGGCCCGGCTGCAGCGGAAGCTGCGCCTGGTCGGGTCGCCGTATCGGACGCCGCAGGCCCTCGTCGGCGGTGCCCGGCTCGACGGCGGACTCTCGGCCGCGACCGGCCACACGGCGACGACCAAGGCGATGGGCAAGGGCTCGACCCATGTCCAGCACCTGGCGCAGACCGAGGTGCCGCCGCGGCTGCTCGAGGAGTGGCTCGACCTCTGGCGCGACAAGTACGACATCGACGAGAGCTTGCGAGTGGAGCTCCGGCCCCACGTCGCCGGCTCCGAGCTCCTCGAACTCAACGTCCTGGCGCGGAACGGGCGGGAGGAGTCGAAGGCGGCGAACGTCGTCTTCGCGCCCATCCGCGACCGTCGAGAGCGGATGATCCTCTCGGTGCGCGACCAGAACACGTTCGACACCGACCTGAGGCGGCGTCGTCTCATGGCCGTGATGCACGTGTTCCTGATCCATCGCTACGGCGCGGTGTGGGTGCACTACGTGAGTCCGACGGACGACAACCAGCACCAGACCCGGCGCATGATCGAGCTGGGGATCTTCGAGAGCGCGAACACCGAGGTCGGCGAGATCATCGTGGCGGCGGTGAACCGGGAACGGGTCCGCGAACTCGCGGAACCGGACCGCGAGTCGCTGACGGCGCTGATCGAGAAGACCGAGCCGGTGCCGGTGCGGGCCGCCTCGTGATCCGGGCCTGGTCGTCGAGCCGGGCCACGATCGCGATCGGGAGCCTTGCGTCGGTCCTCTCGATTCAGGGTCTTCAGGCGCAGGACCCCGGGGAGAAGCAGGAGGAACCCCGGTCGATCTCCGAAGCCACCAGCGGCTTCGAGCATCTTCCCGGCTTCCTCGACCTGTACTGGGACGCTCGCGGCGGCAGGCTGTTCCTCCACGTCGACGCCACCGACAGCGACCTGCTCTACGTCGAGTCGCTGTCGGCGGGGCTCGGCTCGAACGACATCGGTCTCGACCGCGGGCAACTCGGCGGCACCCACCTGGCGCGGTTCGAACGGGTCGGGCCGAAGCTGCTGCTGGTCCAGCAGAACACGCGCTTCCGCGCGGTGAGCGACAACCCGGACGAACGGCGGGCGGTCGCCGACGCCTTCGCCCGCTCGGTGCTCTGGGGGTTCGAGGTGGCGGCCGAGGACGACGACGGCGCGCTGCTGGTGGATGCAACGGACTTCGTGCTCCGGGACTCGCACGGCGTCGTGGCGCGGCTCCAGCAGCGCGGCCAGGGTAGCTACGGACTCGACGGCTCGCGCTCGGCGATTCATCGCCCGGGCGTCGCCGCGTTCCCACGCAACTCGGAACTCGAGGGCACCCTGACCTTCACGCTGCGGTCCTCGGATCGTGGGCCGGGAGCGTGGGTTCGTCAGGTCGCGCCGTCGCCCGACGCGGTGACCTTGCGCGTTCGCCACTCCTTCGTCGCGCTGCCCGAACCCGGGTACGAACCCCGGCGCGCCGATCCGAGGTCCGGCTTCAACACGACGGCCTACTTCGACTACGCGACGGCGATCGACGAGCCCCTCGAGGCCGTCTTCATCGATCGGCACCGGCTGGAGAAACGCGATCCGAGCGCGGAACGGAGCGAACCGGTCGAAGCGATCGTCTACTACCTCGACCGCGGCGCGCCGGAGCCGATCCGCTCCGCGCTGCTCGACGGCGCCCGCTGGTGGAACGATGCGTTCGAGGCCGCGGGCTACATCGACGCGTTTCGGGTGGAGCTGATGCCGGAGGGCGCCGACCTGCTCGACGTCCGCTACAACGTGATCCAGTGGGTTCACCGGTCGACCCGCGGATGGTCCTACGGGGGTGGGGTCACCGACCCGCGCACCGGCGAGATCATCAAGGGCCACGTGACGCTCGGTTCGCTGCGGGTGCGGCAGGACTTCCTGATCGCCCAGGGTCTGCTGTCGCCCTACGAGGACGCTGACTCGTCCACCGAGGCGCTCACCGAAATGGCGCTTGCCCGGCTGCGCCAGCTTTCCGCCCACGAGGTCGGC
Source organism: Thermoanaerobaculia bacterium (assembly GCA_965116955.1). GTDB lineage: Bacteria > Acidobacteriota > Thermoanaerobaculia > Multivoradales > Multivoraceae > Multivorans. The sequence goes on from OZ220742.1 coordinate 3,040,605, forward strand.
CACACGATCGGCCTGATGCACAACTTCGCCTCCAGCGTCGACGGACCGGACGGCCGCGAGTCGGTCATGGACTATCCGCATCCGCTAGCCAGGTTGCGCGAAGACGGGACGATCGACCTGAGTGCCGCCTACGACGTCGGCGTCGGCGAGTGGGACAAGCGGACGGTCCTGTACGGCTACGCCGACTTTCCCGAGGGCGCGGACGAGGCGGCGGAACTCGAGGCCATCCTGCAGGGGACGATCGATGCCGGCCTTCACTACATCAGCGACGAGGACGCCCGGCCGGCGGGCGGCGCCCATCCCCTGGCTCACCTCTGGGACAACGGCCGTTCCGCGGCCGAGGAGCTGCGCCGCCTCCTGAGTGTGCGCCGGGCCGCGCTCGACCGATTCTCCGAGCGGAGCATCCGGTTCGGCGCCCCGCTGTCGGAACTGGAGGACGTGTTGACGCCTCTCTACCTGCTGCATCGATACCAGATCGAGGCGGCGGCGAAGATCGTCGGCGGCGTCGACTACAGCTACGCGGTGCGGGGCGACGGCAGGGCGCCGGCGTCGTTGCTGCCGCCGGCGATGCAGGAGGACGCGCTCGACGCGCTGCTTCAGACGGTCGATCCGGCCGAACTCACGTTGCCGCAGCGGATACTCGATCTGATTCCACCGCCGCCCCCCGGCCGGAGCCGCGGCCGTGAGCACCTGCCGTCCCGGGCCGGACTGACGTTCGATCCGGTCGGCGCGGCCGAGATGGCGGCCGATCTGACGCTCGCCATGGTCTTCGACGGCGAGCGGGCGGCCCGTCTGGTCGATCACCATGCCCGCGCGGCGGAACAGCCGGCTCTCGGCGCCGTGATCGATCGGGTGCTGGCTGCGACCTGGCGCGCCGATCCCTCGCCGGGCCTCGCCGGAGAAGTCGGCAGGGCGGTCGACTTCGCCGCCCTGCGGCGGCTGATGGCGCTGGCGGCGGGTGTTCCGGTCAGCGCGCCGCCGAACTTCGACTGGCCGGTCGTGCCGGCGCGGTCGGGATCGTTCCAGGTCCGTGCCGAGGCCCGGTCCGCGCTGTCGGCTCTCGGGCAGTGGCTGGAGGAGAACCCGGGCGGGACCGACGAGCCCGCGGAGCGGGCGCATCGGACCTACGGGGGATGGATGATCGAGCGTTTTCTCGAGGATCCGGGCTCGGTCGAACTTCCTGCGCCGCTGCGGGCCCCGGACGGTTCACCGATCGGCTGCGGCGTGGGTCACCACGGCGGCGAGTCTCTTCCGGCTCTTGCGCTGCCGCAATGAGTGGCGATCGAGCCGTATCCCTCCGGCTGCCGGAGGTCGTGGCGGGGCTCTACAGCGACGAGGCGATGGAGGCGCTCGTCGATCTCCGGCGGACACTCCACGCAGACCCTGAACTCTCGCTCCAGGAAGAGCGTACGTGCACGCGTCTTGAGCGGACGCTGGACGAGCTCGGTGCCGACGGCGTGACTCGCGTGGCCGGTACCGGCCTCGTCGGCCGCATTCCCGGCCGCGATTCGAAAGCGCCGCCGGTCGCCGTCCGCGGCGACATCGACGCGCTGCCGATCAAGGAAGACACCGGTCTGCCGTTCAGCTCGCGCAACGCCGGCGTGATGCACGCCTGCGGCCATGACGTGCACGCCTCGTGGACGGTTGCGGCTGCGCGCCTGCTCCGAGAGGAGCCTGCGGCGGGCGATGTGTTGATCCTGCTGCAGCCGGCGGAAGAAACCGGCGAGGGCGCAGCGGCGGTACTTGCGACCGGCGTTCTGGACGAGGTCGCGGCGATCTTCGGCGCCCACGTCGACCTGACCTTCGAGGTCGGACAGGCGATGATCCAACCCGGCGCCGTGGGTGCGGCCGCCGACCGCTTCGAGGTCGAGCTCAGGGGCAAGGGAGCGCACGGCGCGAGGCCCCACCAGGGCCTGGACCCGATCGCCGGCGCGGCCCAGGTCGTTTCCGCCCTGCAGACTGTCGTCTCCCGGCGCGTGCCGCCCGATCAGCCGGCGGTCGTCACGGTCGGCGCCATCGAGGCGGGCACGGCTCACAACGTGATTCCCGACCGTGCCCTGCTCAAGGGCACCATGCGGTCGCTCGATCCGGCCATCCGCAAGTTGCTGGCGGACGAGGTACGGCACGTCGCGGAATCGGTCGGCGCGGCCTGCCGGCTCGAGGTCGAGGTACGGATGCTCCAGGGAACGCCGGCGGTGCTCAACGACGAGCGCGCGGCAGCCTGGGCCCGGGAGGGGGCGGTTCCTGTAATCGGCGCCGAGTCGGTCAAGCCGCTGCCGGTCGCCAACATGGGCGGTGAGGACTTCGCGTTCTACCAGGAGCGGATTCCGGGCTGCTTCATCCGAGTCGGCGCGCGGCGTCCAGGCGACCCCGTCGCCTTTGCCCACACGCCCTACTTCGCGCCGGCCGAGGAGGCGATCTTCGTCGGCGGGGCGCTGCTGGCGGCGGCGGCGCGGCGCGCTTCGGCCGAGCTTGCGGCTACTTCCTGATCAGAACGCGAAGACCAGGCCGGCGCTGACCAGGCCCTGGACCAGATCGTCGCGTTCGGCTCCGTAGCAGCAGCCATGGCAGCACCCGTCCTCGTCGCTGGTGTCGGTCACCAGGAAGCGTGCGTCCAGCCGCAGGCCGACGTGGTTCGAGAAGAAGATCTTGACGCCGCCGCCGAGACCCAGTGAGAAGTGGCTCTCGGACTCCGGCAGGAAGTCACTGTTCGGCGCGAGTCGGGTGACCCCGGCGCTCAGCGACGCGAAGGGCCGCACCTGGCCCATCGACGCGGTCCACGAGACGCCGGCCTGGTAGTAGCCGACGTCGATTCCGCCGAGGTGCGTGGCGCCGAGGAAAGGGCCCTCGTCCAGGCCGAAGCCGGTCTCCTGTTCGTTGAGGAAGAGTTCGATGTGGAGATTGCGCCGGATCGGGAATCCGATGACGACGCCGTCCACCGTGGCGTCGTCGATCTCCAGATCGAGTCTTCCGAACTCGTAGTCGTCGATCTCGAAGCTGCCGAGGAAGCTGTGTCCGTAGTACGGAGTGATCTCGAAGCGTTCCTTCTGCGCGACGGCGGGTGACGCTGCCGCCGCCGTGACTACAGCTAGCAGTGCTGCCGTACGGCCCAGCGTCCTGATCAGGTGACGGCTGCGGTGTTCAAGGCGTCGGACTTGCGTCATGGTCGTCGATCCTCCTGAGGGGGCGAGCGACGTAGGTTGCAAGTTCCGGGCCGACGTTGCGCTTTGGAAACAGGGGCGGAGCGGCCGGTATCGGTCCACTGGGGAGGTAGTCAGTCGACGTCACACGAGGAGGAGCGGACCGCCCTGCCCCTGTCCCCGGTTTACGCAACCGGGGCGGACAGGGTTTCGTGGGGAGGCGCGGCCTCTAGCCGCTCGTCGTGTCCCGGTCCGGGTGGCGCATCGAGGTGATGTTGAACCCGGCGTCCACGAAGTGAATGCCGCCGGTGGTTCCGGCGCTCAGGTCGGACAGCAGGTACGCGGCGGTGGCGCCCACGTCGTCGACGGTGATGTTGCGTTGAAGCGGCGCCCGTTCCGGCATCACTTTCAGCATGCCGCGCATCCCCGAGACGCCGGACGCGGCGAGTGTCCTCACCGGTCCGGCGGAGATGCCGTGAACACGGATGTTCTTTGGGCCCAGATCGACGGCGAGATAGCGGATCGAGGCCTCGAGCGCCGCCTTGGCGATACCCATCACGTTGTAGTTCGGGGTGGCCTTGGTGGCGCCGTAGTAGGTCATCGCGATGATGCTGCCGCCGCCGGTCATCAGCGGTTCGGCGGCGCGGGCGAGCGCGATCAGGGAGTAGCAACTGATGTCCAGGGCGGTGGCGAAGCCGGCGCGCGAGGTGTCGACCGTGCGGCCGAGCAGGTCTTCCCGGTTGGCGAACGCCACCGAGTGGACGAGGAAGTCCAGGCGGCCCCAGCGCTCCGCGAGAGTGGCGAAGACGGCTTCGATCTGGTCGTCGTCCGTTACGTCGAGCGGCTCGACGATCTCCGATTCGATGCTCTCGGCCAGCGGCCGCACACGCCGTTCGAGGGCGTCGCCCTGGAACGTGAACGCGAGCTCGGCGCCTTCCTCGTGGGCGCGCCGGGCGATGCCCCAGGCCAGGGAGCGCTTGTTCGCGACGCCGACGACGAGGCCCCGCCGGCCGGCGAGCAGTCCCTTCGACGTGGCGCCGGCGGCTTCGAACGGAAGATCGCCGGGCGTTGATTCGGGCGAAGTCACGGGCATCGGGATTGTAGCGCTCTACGGCGCAAGCCCCTAGACTGACCGTGGCACATGGTCTCCCTGCTCGGCATCGTGCTGGTGGTCGGCGCGACGCTCTGCTTCTCGCTGTTCGACCTGCTGCGCAAGAAGCTCACCGGTCGCCTGAGCGACGCCTTCCTGGTCATGGTTCTGGCGCTCGGCGCCGTGCCCCTCTACGGCCTGTGGGTGGCCTTGCAGCCGCCCGCCGCCGTGAGTGCCGCGTACGTGTGGCCGGGTGTGGCCTCCGTGGCGTGCAACCTGGGCGCGAACTACGGCTTCCTGCGCTCCGTGCGCCTTTCCGGGCTGAGCGCGGTGATCCCCCTGCTCTCGCTGACGCCGGTCTTCACGTCGCTGCTCGCGATCCCCCTGCTTGGCGAACTGCCGGGCGCCCGCGAGTGGTTCGGCATCGCGATGGTCGTGTTCGGCGCTCTCGCCCTCCAGTTGGGGGAGCGGACCGGAGAACGTCGCCAGCCGTGGAGACTGAGCGCGGGAGCGTGGTGGATGATCCTGGTCGCCTTCCTGTGGGCGTCGGCGCTGCCGCTCGACAAGCTCGCGACCGAAGCCTCGAACGCGGCCTTCCACGGCCTGATCCTGCACCTAGGTGTCGGCCTGTCCGTGTCGACGCTCGCGCTTCGCGGCCTGCGCGAGGCGCCGGGCGTGCGCCGTGGCGGGGACTCTCGCGCGGGAGCTGGGCTCTGGGCTCTGCTCCTGACGGCCGTGGTCCTCGGCGCCGCGGCGCAGGGACTCCAGTTGCTGGCGCTGCAGCACGCCTGGGTCGGCTTCGTCGAGACGGTGAAGCGGGGTATCGGATCGTCGCTGGCGCTGGTGCTCGGCCGCGTCTTCTTCGCGGAGCCGCTCACGCTGCGCAAGGTGTTGACGGTGGCCGTGATCGCGGCCGGCGTCGCGGTGATGCTCTGGTAGCTTGACGATCGATGGCCTGCGGTTTCCTGGGTGACTATCGGCTCCGCCTGGCCGTCGTCCTGGGCCTCGTTGTCATGGGCTCCGGTGGTGCCGGCGCCCAGGTGTCGCGCCTGTCCCAGATCGAGTTGCCCGATGGCTTCTCGATCGGCTTCTTCGCCGAGAACGTCACGGGCGCGCGGTCGCTCACGCAGAGTCCCGGCGGCACGGTCTTCGTCGGCACGCGGCAGGCGGGCCTGGTCCATGCGCTGGTCGACGCGGACGGCGACGGCGACGCGGACGAGCGCTATCGGATCGCCTCGGGCCTGAACTCGCCGAACGGCGTGGCCTTCCGCGACGGCAGCCTCTACGTCGCCGAGATCAGCCGCATCCTCCGGTACGACGGCATCGAGAACCGGCTGGACTCGCCTCCGCAGCCATTCGTGGTCACGGACCGGCTTCCGACCGACACGCATCACGGCTGGAAGTTCATCCGCTTCGGACCGGACGGCCGGCTGTACGTGCCTGTAGGCGCTCCCTGCAACATCTGCAACGAGGCGGACCCGTACAACGCGATCCTGCGGCTGGCCGCCGACGGCAGCTACGAGATCGTGGCGCGGGGCGTCAGGAACACAGTCGGCTTCGACTGGCATCCTGGAACGCGGAGGCTGTGGTTCACCGACAACGGCCGGGACTGGCTGGGCGACAACAGGCCGCCGGACGAACTGAACGTGCTGACCTCGAATGGCCAGCACTTCGGTTACCCGTTCTGCCACGGCCGGGACATCTCCGATCCGGAGTTCGGCTCGCTCGGTTCCTGCTCCGAGTTCCGGCCTCCGGTCCAGGAACTCGGACCGCACGTGGCTGCCCTGGGCATGCGCTTCTACACCGGCGAGATGTTCCCGGAGCGCTATCGCGGGCAGATCTTCATCGCCGAGCACGGGTCCTGGAACCGCACGGATCCGATCGGCTACCGGGTCATGCTGGTTCGTCTGGACGGCGGCGGACGGGCGACCGTGTACGAGGAGTTCGCCAAGGGATGGCTTCAGAACGGGACCGCCTGGGGCCGGCCGGTCGACGTCATGGTGCGCGAGGACGGTTCGCTGCTGGTGTCGGACGATCGGCTTGGAGCGGTCTACCGCATCGTCCACGAGTCCGGAAGCAGCGAAGAACCCGACCCCGAACCGCCTCCACCGGACCCCGAGCCGGATCCTGATCCCGAGCCCGATCCACCGCCACCGCAACCCGGCGATCCCTGCGTGGCGAGCGAGGAGACTCTCTGTCTGCACGCCGACCGCTACGAAGTCCGCGTCGAGTGGTGGACCGGCGACGGGGAGACGGGTTCGGCCCAGGTGGTTCCGGAAGCGACGGACGACTCCGGCCTGTTCCGGTTCTTCGAAGCGGAGAACTGGGAGATCCTGGTCAAGGTGCTGAACGGCTGCGACACCAATGGTCACTACTGGGTGTACGGAGCTTCGACGACGACGCTGGGCTACGTGATCCGCGTCACGGACACGGCGACGGGCGACGTTCGGGAGTACCGGAACGAACCGGGGCGGTCGGCGGCCGCGATCACGGACGCCAGGGCCTTTCAGGACAGTTGCCGCCCGTAGCGATACTCTCGGCGCTTCCAGGTTCCCGGCACGGTGTTCCGGGAGGCACAGCTCACTCACCTCAGGAGTTACAGCATGCTCCGTTCCGCGATTCCCGCGCCGCGCCGCTGCTCTTCTTCACGCGACACGATCCTCTGCTTCGTTGCCTTCTTCATTGCCCTCGCCCTGGTCGCCGGGACCGTGTCGGCAGCCGAGGACGAGGAGGTCCGTCTGGACGCGATCGAGCTCCCGGCCGGATTCGACGTGGCCGTGTTCGCCTCGGGAATCGACCTTGCGCGGTCCCTTGCCCAGAGCCCCTCCGGAACAGTCTTCGTCGGCACCGGCGGGCTGCGGCAGAGCGACGCAGTCTACGCGGTCGTGGACCACGACGGTGACGGCAGGACGGACCGGCGCTACGAGATCGCCGCGGGCCTGAACCGGCCGAACGGCGTCGCGTTTCACGACGGCGACCTCTACGTCGCCGAGATCAACCGCATCGTGCGTCTCGACGACATCGACAGCCGCCTCGACTCGCCGCCGAAGCCGGTCGTGGTTACCGACGACCTGCCGGACAGGAGGCATCACGGCTGGAAGTTCATCCGCTTCGGCCCTGATGGCCGGTTGTACGTTCCGGTCGGCGCGCCGTGCAACATCTGCGACGAGGGCGATCCCTTCGCAACGATCCTGCGCCTGGACGACGGCGGTGCCTATGAGGTCGTCGCTCGCGGCGTGCGCAACACGGTCGGCTTCGATTGGCGTCCAGGCACGAACGAACTCTGGTTCACCGACAACGGCCGGGACATGATGGGCGACAACGTGCCGCCCGACGAGCTGAACGTCCTGACCGAGGACGGCCAGCACTTCGGCTACCCGTATTGCCACGGGCAGGACATCGCGGACCCGGAATTCGGTGACCGGAAGTCCTGCGCGGACATGGTGCCGCCGGCGCTCGATCTGGACCCGCACGTGGGCGCCATCGGCATGCGTTTCTACCGGGGCGACGCCTTCCCCGAGCGCTACCGGGGCCAGATCTTCATTGCCGAGCACGGTTCGTGGAATCGCAGCGAACCGATCGGGTACCGGATAGTCGTGGTCCACCTTGACGGAGACGGCCAGCCCCGCGAGTACGAGAAGTTCGCCACTGGCTGGCTTCAGGGCAGCCAGGCGTGGGGCCGGCCCGCCGACGTGATGGAACGTGCCGACGGGTCGTTGCTCGTCTCCGACGACATGCGAGGCGTGATTTACCGCATCGTCTACAGCGCTACATCCGGCGCCGGAGAGTAGGGACGTGCCGGCGATCGATCCGGCCATCGTCGAGGCGGCGCGCGGCCGCTACGACGCGGCCCGTGCGGCCGGACTCAGCCTCGACATGACACGGGGCAAGCCGTCGCCGGAGCAGCTCGCCAGGTCCCACGGTCTCCTGCGGGCAGTCGACCGGGAAGACGATCGGGCCGCCGACGGCACGGACTGCCGCAACTACGGCGGCGACCCGCGCGGCCTGCCGGAGATGCGGGCGATCTTCGGCGAGATCCTCGAGGTCGATCCGGACCTGGTCTTCGTCGGCGGCAACGCAAGCCTGCAGTGGATGCACGATCTGGTCGTGCAGGCGATGCTGGTCGGCGTGCCGGGCGGCGATCCCTGGGGCGGACCGAGACGGTCGACGCCGGTGAAGTTCCTCTGCCCCTGTCCCGGCTACGACCGCCACTTTTCCGTGCTGGAGCGCTACGGCATCGAGATGCTGCCGATCGGGATGGGCGACGACGGCCCGGACGTCGACGAGATCGCACGCCTTGCCGGCGAGGACCGGAACGTCAAGGGGATGTTCTGCGTGCCTCGCTACAGCAATCCGACCGGCGCGACCTACTCGGACGACGTGGTCGAGGCGATCGCCGCGATGCCAACCGCGGCGCCGGACTTCCGCGTCATCTGGGACGACGCCTACGCCTTGCACGCCTTCGAGGGGGAGCCGGACCGGCTGGCGAACCTCTACGACCGTTGCGCCGCTCACGGCCACGGGGACCGACCGTTCATCGTCACCTCGTTCTCGAAGGTGACCTTCGGCGGCGCCGGTCTGGCCGCGGTAGCCGCGAGCCCCGCGAACGGCGAGTGGATCCGGAGTTTCCGCTCGATCCAGACGATCGGACCGAACAAGCTGAACCAGCTCGCCCACGCCCGTTTCTTCGACGGCGGCCTCGCCAGCGTCCGGGAGCACATGCGGGGACACGCGGAGCTGATCCGGCCGAAGTTCGAGACCGTGCTGCGCGTCCTCGACGAGTCGCTGGGCGGCCTCGGCGTCGCGACCTGGAGCCGGCCCCGGGGCGGCTACTTCGTGAGCCTGGACACGGAGCCCGGCTGCGCGCGGGCGGTGGTCGAGATGGCGGGCCGGGCCGGGGTGAAGCTGACGCCCGCCGGCGCTACCTTCCCGTACGGCGTCGATCCGCGGGACCGGAACATCCGCATCGCGCCGACACTGCCGGGTCTCTCCGAGATCGAGACCGCGACCCGGCTGCTCGCCGACTGCGTCGTGCTGGTCAGCGCCGGCCAGTAGCTAGTCGATGTAGCCGAGGCTCTTCAACTGGCGGACGTCCTCCTCGCTGAGGACGGTGCCGCTCTTCGCCTCGTACTTCGGCAGGTCCCGGTACCAGTTCACGAGACGGCGGCCGAGCGGCGGCACCAGGTCGACCGGCGGCGCGGGCAGCGGCCGCTCCTCCTGGGGGTCGGCGGTGAGATCGAAGTAGACGGTCTCCCGCTTCGAGAAGTCGTGCAGGACCTTGGCGCCGTCGAGCTCCATGCTGATCTGCAGGGGGTCGTCGTAGGGCGCGTTGCGGCGCGACCTCGCCAGCAGGGCGCTGTGCTTGTCGCCGATGACGTAGCGGGGACGCGCCTCGCCGGCCGGCTCGTCGCCGATCGGAACGAGGCTCCGTCCCGCGACGTCGGCGGGGCCTTCGAGCTCGAGCAGGTCGAGCACGGTCGGCAGAACGTCGACCACGCCGACCGCGGCGCTCACCCGCCGGCCCTCGGGAATCCCCGGGCCCGCGAGGATCATGGGTATGCGCGCGTTGGGCCAGTGGACGTTCTTGCCGTGTCCCCAGTACCCGTGCTCGCCCATGCTCTCGCCATGGTCGCTCAGGAACAGGGTGTAACGGGGGCCGGCCAGCAGTTCGTCGATCGCCTCGGACAGTCTGCCAAGCCAGTGGTCGACGTAGTTCACTTCCGACTGGTAGCGCCAGCGCCGTTGCCAGCCGCCGCTGCGCTGCTCGCGGGGCGGCTGCGGGGGCGTGAAGCCCCTGCGTTCCAGGTAGGGGCTGTGTGGATCGGAGAAGTGGACCCAGAGGAAGAGGGGGCGCCCGCGCCGCTCCTCATCGCTGTCGCGGCGGCGCAGCCATCGCTCGGCGGCTCTGGCGATGTCATCGGCGTGGCGCTCCATCACGCCCACCGCATTCCGCGCTTCGGTGAACTCCTCGTCGTAGTGATCGAAACCGCGGTGCAGACCGACCAGGTCGGAACGCAGCGTCCAGTTCGAGATGAACGCCGCGGCTTCGTAGCCGGCCCCGCCCAGAATCTCGGCCAGGACGGGGATGTCGGCTCGCATCCGCTGGGCGTTTCGCCGCGCCCCGTGGGTGGGCGGGTAGAGGGAGGTGAAGATCGAGGCGAAGGCCGGTCCGGTCTTGCCGATCGTGGTGTGCGCGTCCTCGAACAGCACGCCCGCGGCGGCGAGGGCGTCGATTGTCGGCGTCGTGGCCGTCCCGCCGCCGTAGGCGCCGAGCGCGTCGGCGCGCAGCGTGTCCACGGAGAGCAGGACGAGGTGCGGCTGGTCGGCCGGCAACGGCGCGCAGAGCGCGACCGCCAGCGCCGCGGTGACGGGGAGTCGTCGTCCGGCGAAGGTCACGCCGAGACGGCCCCGAAGGCGATCGCCTCCTCCTGGGTATCGATGTCGCGGGCCAGGGACATCGCGTCGACGACCGGCATTCGGACCTTCCGGTCGGGATGCCTGCGCCGGTGGCGTCGCTTGATGAACATGCGGCGCAGGGCCAGTTCCAGTTCGGACTGCTGGATGACCTTCTCCTTGAGGCGCCGCGCCGCGCGCGTGCCCGACAGCAGGGTGTCCCACGTAAACGTCGGCAGCCGGAGATTCAGGAGGTGGATGAAGTCCTGAACCAGCATGATCCAGAGAAGGCGTCGCGCCATGTAGGCGTTGCGATAGAGGATCGGCCGGTTGCGTGTCCGGTAGCCGAGGTCCATCAACCGGTAGATGAACTTCCACCGGAGCGCCGCTGAGTCGAACATGGCCAGGTGGCCGGGTAGCACGGGGACGGGCTCGGAACCCCCCTCGGGCTTGACGTGGTACTGCGGCTTCCACCCGGATTCGCCGAGCCGCTCCGGGTCTCGCGGCGCCCTGATCATTGGGAAGAAGAAATCCAGGGGGCTGTGGCTCCAGAAGTCGCCAACCACTGTCTTCATCTCGGCGGGGTCGGGAACGATGTCGCAGGTGACGATCGCGAGTGGTCCGTCGCCGTGCAGCCGGCGGGCCGTCTCGACGCCGACCTGGATGTTGCGGCCGAAGCCGCCGTCGGTGTCGACGGAGATCCCGTCAGGCAGGGACCGGTAGGCGTGACCCGGTCCGGCGACGTAGATCGGGTCGAAGGCGTCGACCTGGCGGATCCGCTCGATGACCAGCTCGATCAGCGGTCTGCCCCCGATCTTCACGTCCACCCCCTTGATGCCGGCGAGCGGGTGCTTGGAACGTCCTCCCGGAGGCATGTAGGCGGGCCTGCGGTCACTGCCTCCCAGGATGACGAGTGGTACGGATTGATGGGCCATCGGTCGTCTGTCCGGTTCTCTCGTCGGGACGGTCCGATTGTACGCCGGGGACTTCCGACACCCAAGACTCCATGTGAGCGCCCCCTGCTGGCGCTAGCATCCGACCGGCGACGGTCCTCGCCTGGGTCGCCGCCGCCTGTTCAATGACCCTCCCTCCGCCGCCGACCCCCGAGGTCGTGGACCGCGACGATCGACTCGCCGACCTCGCCGAGCGTTGGCTGCGCGAGCCTGCCGTCGGCCTGGACACGGAGTTCGTGCGGGAGCGGACCTTCTTTGCCCGGCTTGGCCTGATTCAAGTGGCGGATTCGGAGGGCTGCTACCTCGTCGACATGGTCTCGATCAGGGATCGGGCGCCGCTGGTTGCCGTCGTCCAGGCACCGGAGGTGACGAAGGTGTTCCACTCGCCGAGCGAGGATCTGGAGATCTTCCACAACGCTCTGGGGCTGCCTCCGGTACCGCTGTTCGACTGCCAGGCCGCCGCCACCCTCTGCGGCCTGGGCGGTTCCCTGGGCTACGTCCACCTGGTCTCGCGGCTCTTCGACGTCGAACTGGGCAAGGGCGTGCAGCGGTCGAACTGGTTGCGGCGTCCACTCAGCGAGGAGCAGGTGCGGTACGCCGGTCTCGATGTGGCCTACCTGCTGCCGGCCCACGAGCGGCTGCAGGCGAGGCTCGATGAACTCGGTCGGGAAGCCTGGGCGGAAGAGGAGTTCGAGCGACTGCTGGAGAACGCCGAGGCGCGTCTGGACCCGAAGTGGTCCTACAGCCGGCTGCGGCGGCCGGGCATGTCCAGGCGTCAACTGGCCGTGCTCCAGGCCGTGTGCGGGTGGCGAGAGGGCCGGGCCCGCCGGCGGGACGTGCCCCGGGGTTTCGTGCTGAAGGACGAGACCCTGGTCGACCTGGCACGACGCCTGCCGCGGACGTCGGAGGACCTGGCCCCGGTGAAGAGCTTGGGGCCGCGCCAGGCCCGGCGGTACGGGCCGAAGCTGCGCGAGCTGGTGCGGGCCGCCCGTTCGCTGCCGGAGGAGCGGCTCCCCGACCGTCTGGAACGCTCCGGCAGGCGATCGTCGAGCGGCCTGTCGGATGGGCTTCGGAAGCTGGTTGGGAGAGTCGCCGCCGATCTCGACGTCCCGGCCGAGTTCGTCGTCCCCAGGAGGGCTCTCGAAGCCTGGGCGGCGCGGACTCTCGAGCGGGGCAGGTGGGTCTGGCCGGCGGAGGTCGATGGCTGGCGCCGCTCGGTACTCGAGCCGGAGGTGGAACGTTCTGCTCTACTCGAGTCTGGTGTCGCCAGGATGCGGAGGAACAGGTCGCGGCGCCGCTGAAGCGTTGCCGGTAGAGTCCGCCGCCGTGAAAGAGGTTGTCGCGCAGGCACACGACATCGGCGACCTGTACGGCCTGTTCGGCCGGCGGGCGCCGGAGGCCGTGGTCGTATCGCGGGCTGCCGTTCCGCGGCCCCAGCGTGATCTCCTGGATCACGAGGACCACATGACGGTCACCCTGGAGGCTCACCACGGTGACCTGGTCGACGTCGAGGTCCTGGATCGCGTTGCGTACGACGGGCGCTACGCGCGGAGGATCCTCCTGCGCCGGGCTACGGGCCCTGAGTGCGCACCGTCGCCGAAATCGGGCGCCGTCGTCATGTTCGGCATCGTGCTCCTGGACCTTCGCTTCGCGACGGAAGGCGCGCGGCGCGAGATCCTCGGCGAGTCGACGCCGCTCGGTCATGTGCTGATCCGGCACAGTCGTTTGCGGCGGATCAGCACTCACTGTCTGCTGGAGATCGAGCCGGACGAGGAACTTCGCCGGCACTTCGGTCTGGGCGCCTGCGTCACGGGAGAGGGCGGACGGTCGCGGGTCCATGGCCGCCTGGCGACGATCTTCTGTGACGAGCAGCCGGCGGTCGAACTACTGGAAGTGGTGCCTCCCGGCCCGGCCGCCGCGTCTTCGCCCCCGACCTGACGCCGGCGCCCTCCGAAGACGCCTGCCGCCGGGTGCGCGGGTCTTCTGACCCGCCGCCGCCGCAGGCGGCTTCGACTTGTGCCGGCCGCCAGGCCGGCACCGCTCCGCCGTCAGGCGCGTTCCGCGGGGAACGCGACGAGTTCGTCGATGCGCCCGGCTCCAAGTTCGAGTCCGAGCAGCCGGTCGAAACCAAGCGCCACTCCCGCGCAGGGCGGGAGCCCCGACTCCAGCGCCGCCAGGAACCGGGACGGCATCGGCGGTAGCGGTCGGCCGGTTTCGCGGCGGCTGGCCAGGTCGTTTTCGAGGCGCTGCCGCTGTTCGGCCGGATCGCGGAGTTCGCCGTAGCCGTTGGCGAGTTCGATCTCTCCGACGTAGGCCTCGAAACGCTCGGCGGTGCGGGGATCGGAGGCGTTCAACCGCGCCATCGCGGCCTGGGAGGCGGGATAGTCGAAGACGACGGTGACGTGGTCGGGCGCGAACCGGGGCTCGACCCGTTCGCCGAACAGCCGCGAGAGCAGGTCGTCCCGGTCGAGGCCGCCGGTGTCGACGGGCGAAGGGGTGTCCTCGACGGCCTGCCGGAGAGCTTCGGTCGAGGAGTCGTACGGATCGACTCCGGCGTGACGCTGCAGGAGATCGGCGTAGCTCGCGTAGACCGCCGGCTCCAGGCGGCGCGAACCGGCGAGCAGGGTCTCGATCAGGGCCGCGACCTCCCTCATCAGGCGGTGCACGTCCCATCCCACGCGATACCACTCGAGGATCGTGAACTCGGGGTTGTGCCAGCGGCCGCGCTCGCCGCCACGGAACGCCTTGCACACCTGGTAGATCGAACCGGAACCCGCGGCGAGCAGGCGTTTCATCGCCAGTTCCGGCGAGGTCTGGAGGTACATCCGCTCGCCCTCGACGCCCGGCGCATCGACCCGGGAGCTCAGGGGGTTCAGGTGCCGGTCGAGGGTGGTTTCGGCGGACAGCAGCGGGGTTTCGACCTCGAGCACCCCTCGCTCGGCGAAGAAGGCGCGCAACTCGGCCAGCATGGCCGCCCGTCGTTGCAGGGCGGTCAGCCCGGCGGTGGGCCGCCAATCCGCGGCGTCGCCCGTCACCGTCCGCCTTAGGTCTTGCCGCGGGAAACGTACTCGCCGGTGCGGGTGTCGACCCGGATGGACTCGCCGGTCTGGATGAAGAGCGGCACCTTGACGACCGCGCCGGTCTCGAGCTTTGCCGGCTTGTTGCCGCCGCTTGAGGTGTCTCCCTTGAGCCCGGGGTCCGTTTCGACCACCTCCCGGACGACGAAGTTCGGCGCCGCGACGAGGATCGGATGGCCGTTCCAGAGCGTCACGTTGCAGATGTCCTCTTCCTTGATCCACTGCTCGGCGCCGCCGAGGGCCGAGGCGTCGGCCTCGACCTGGTCGTAGGTGTCGGGGTTCATGAAGAACCAGTGCTCGCCGTCGGTGTAGAGGTACTGCATCGAGGTCTCGATGACGTCGGCGCCTTCGAGCAGGTCGCCCGGCTTGTAGGTCTTCTCGTTGACCCGCCCGTTCAGGAGGTTGCGCATCTTGACCCGGGTGAACGCCTGGCCCTTGCCGGGTTTGATGAAATCGCACGCGATGATCACGTTCGGCTCGCCGCTTTCGAGCACCTTGAGCCCGGTGCGGACCTGGTTCATGTTGTAGCTGGCCATCGGTCCCGAAACGTCCCTCCGTCGACGCCTCCCGCTGCGGCGAACCCTAGCAGCAGGGCGCCGGTGAAACCCGCCGCCTCCTGGCTCCGTTGTAAGGCGGTAAGGGCGGCAGATCCCGGCCCTCCCCGGCCGCGACGGAAGCCCTGCCCCGAACCAGGGAGAGCGAAATGACCAACCAGCCTTCGATGCCTGCTCCGGATCCCGACGCTTCGATCAGTCGCTGCGGCCCGCTAGTCGCCCGTGGCGGCCTGACAGTCGCCTCGCTGGTCGCGGCGACCTTCCTCTCGGCGCCGGCGTTCGCCGAGTTCGACGAGAGCCACCGCTTCGACGCCCGTTCGCTGGAAGTCACGAACCTGATCGGTAAGGTCGACATCGGACAGGCGACCGGCGACGAATTCGAGGTCGAGGTTTCCGTGCGCGGCGCCGACGGCGTGCGGCGGAACATCAGCATCGAGCAGGAGCGCGGTTCCCGCGCCCGGCTGAACGTTGTCTTCCCGGTCGACGACGAGCGCCGGTTCGTGTATCCGGAGTTCAGCCGCCGGCGGGCTCAGCTCTGGTTCCGCGAGGGTCGATCCAGCAGCCTGCTGGGGGAGATCCTGCGGGCCGTCTCGGGTCGTCGGATCCGGATCCAGCGGAGCGGGAGCGGCATGGAGGTCTGGGCCGACCTGACGATCCGCGTGCCCGAGGGGGCGTCGCTCACGCTCGAGCACGGGGCCGGAGACGTGGAAATCCGGGACGTCGTCGCGGATCTGGAGGTCGACGTGAAGGCCGGCATGGCCGAAGCGGCCGGCCTTGACGGCGACGTGAAGCTCGACGTCGGCAGCGGTGGACTGGCGGTGCGGGACGTGCGCGGCCGACTCATCATGGACACGGGAAGCGGCGGCGCAAGTCTAGAGGGCTTTGAGGGTTCGGTGCTCTCGATCGACACCGGCAGCGGTTCGGTGGTGGTGACGGCGGTGGCCGCCGAGGCGATCGACATCGACACGGGCAGCGGCGGGGTTACGGTGGACGGCCTGGAGGCCGAACGTTTCCTGATCGACACGGGGAGCGGCAGCGTGCGAGTCGAGTCCGCGGGCGCCGACTCGGCCGTGATCGACACGGGCAGCGGCAGGGTGCACCTGGCCCTCGAGCGGATGGGCGACGGCAGGTTCGAGATCGACACCGGCTCAGGCGGCATCGTCATGCTGGTTCCGGACGATCTGTCGGCCCGGTTCGACATCGACATCGGCAGCGGCGGCATCGACGTCGACGTGCCGATCGCGAAGACGCTGCACAAGTCGCGGGGCGAGATGCGGTTCATCGCCGGCGACGGCGATGCCAGCGTCGTCCTCGACACGGGCTCGGGAAGCGTCCGCGTCGCGAGCGTGAACTGATCGACTAGACGCAGGCGGCTCTAGTCGGCGTCGGAGACGCCGGCCATCGCGCAGACGATCCGCCATTCCCGTTCGGTCACCGGCTGGACGGAGAGCCGCTGGCCCCGGCGGAGCAGGGCCATTCCCTCCAGATCGGGTCGCTGTCGCAGTTCGGCCAGCGGGACGGGCTCGTCGAACTTGCACTCGAACTCGATGTCGACGAGGTACCAGCGGGGATTCTCCGGGTCCGCCTTCGGGTCGTAGTGGGAATCGTCCGGGTCGAACTGGGTCGGATCGGGGTAGGACTCGCTGCACACCCGGGCGAGACCGACGACGGCCGTCGGCTTCGCGTTCGAGTGGTAGTAGAGAACCCCGTCGCCGATGCGCATCCGGTCCCGCATCAGGTTGCGCGCCTGGTAGTTCCGCACGCCGTCCCAGTACGTCTTGCCGTCGCGCTCAAGGTCGTCGATCGAGTACTCGCCCGGCTCGCTCTTCATCAGCCAGTACTGGCGGGGTTCATCGGTCATTTGCGGTCTCCTTGCAGTGGCGAGAGTCCCGTATTCTGCCCTGCCTTCGGCAGGAGGGTCGGATACCATCGCGGACAGCGATGGGCATGAAGAAGGAACGGTCGGCGACACGACCGGGTTCATCCCGGAAGGGGAAGTACGCGGGCCTGTTCCGCAATCCACGGATCCGAACCCGGTCCTCGGCGGCGCGGGTGTCCGAGGCCGCGCGTGCCCAGAGTCCGGGCCCGCCCGGAAGCCCTCGTAGCCGGTTGCCCGGGCCGATTCAGTTCGTGCTGAAGCTGGCAGGATCCTGGCGTCTGAGTCAGGATGAACTTGCCGGCCTGCTTGGATTCGGCCCGGGAGACGCAGCCCACGCGGCGGCGCTGCTGGCGGGAAGAGCCGAGCTTCACGGCCGGGATGTTCGCGACCGGATCGCCCACCTGTTCCGCATAAGAGAGACGCTCTATTCGCTCTTCCGGGACCTGGAAGTCGAGAACGAGTGGCTGCGAGAGCCCCACGAGCTCCTTGCAGGCAAGTCGCCGATGTCGTTGATGGTCGGCGGCTCGATGGAAGACCTGCTCCTGGTCAGAGAGTACGTGGACGAGGTCGCCGGGTCGTAGACCTTGCTTGATGAGCTGCCTACCCAGAGGAGCACGCGCAGGGTCTTCCGGCTGGCACGGGACCCGACGCTCGACCTCCTGACCGCACTCGGCCTCGACGCCGGGGCAGAGGCGGAGGTGAGAGAGGCGTTGGCTGCGATCCGCGGCGCAGCGTCTGCTGAGGAACTCTGCGAAGCGGTCTTCAGGCCCAAGCGACGGCTGCCGAGACGCACCCGCTACTCCGACGGCTCCTTTCCGGTCTTCTACAGTTCGCTGGAGCCTGAGACTGCTGAAGCCGAGATCAAACACTGGTTGCCGACGCTCCTGGGAAGGCCCGAGAAGCCCCGAACAGCGTACTACCGGCGTCTGGACTGCACGTTCTCGGGAAGCGAGAAGGACCTTCGGTCGAAGGCCTCCGAATGGCCGGACCTCGTCCACGAGACCGACTACACCTTCTGTAATCGGCTCGGCGCTGAGGCGCGTGAACTGGAAATCGATGGCTTGGTGGCTCCCTCGGCACGGCATGCAGGCGCAAACGTGCCGATCTTCAGGAGAGGGGCGATCGTGGAGGCGGAGTTGGGAGATGCGGTCGCCGTGACTTACGATCCGGCTTCGGGTGCCGTGAGCTTGACTGAGGGTTTGTGAGGTCAGAGCCGGAGGTGACACGGTGGGCTTTCGGGCAACCCGTTTCGACGATCTCGGGGAGGGTGTGAGGTGTGAGCGACGCTGATGGCGAGCGCAAGGCCGGCGCGCCCTCGCCGGGGACATTTGGTGAGTGGGTCGGAGGGGAATCCGAGGAGGTTCCGGCACCTTCCGACCCGCAGGATGCTGAGGTTGTGCTGGGCGAGGGGTGCGCCTCCTTGCCCGAACGGCTACTGCTCCATCATGCCGAGGGGAAGGTGCTCTTCCTGGCTGGAGCGGGTGTCTCAATGCCTAAGCCGGCCTGCCTGCCGAGCTTCAGGGACTTAGTCCTGAAGGTGTACAAGCAACTCGGTGATCCGGTACTGCCCTTTCTTGAAGCGCCTGCGGGAGACAGGGACGAGTTACCAGAGGGGCCGCCCCTTACTCCAGAACAGAAGGCGGAAGTCGAGAGCTTCGAGAAGCGGCAACTCGATGTCGTGTTGGGAATGCTCGAACGCCGGATTGACGGTCAGCAGACGGAAGAGAGCCGAATGCGGCAAGCAGTGGTCAGGCTGCTACAGCCGGATCCGCCTGCCGAGTACGCCGGGATTCACCGGGATCTGCTCCGGCTCTCCGATCGTGGCGGCGTCACTGCGATCCTGACGACGAACTTCGATCTCCTGCTGGAGGCGGCTGGTAGAGAAGCCAAGTGCTCCGTCGAGAGTCTAGCGCTCGGCGCCATTCCGAGGCCGTCACTACGACCCTCGTTCAGCGGAGTGCTGCATCTCCATGGCGCTCTTCGCCCAGACCGGAGCGGTATTCCCGACTTGATCCTGACCAACAGGGACTTCGGTGAGTTCTACCTGCGCCGGCGAATCGTGCCGGACTTGCTGTACGACGCGGCACGTATCTTCCACCTCGTTCTCGTGGGCTACACGGCGAACGATCCTCCTGTTCGCTATCTCCTGGACGCGATCTCGGCCGACGCGGCTCGGTTTCCCGACTTGAAGGAGCGGTTCATCTTCGTACCGTTCAAGGGAAACGAACCGGACCAGACGGAACTCGCAGACTGGAAGGGGCGCGGCCTGACGCCGATCCCGTATCCGCGGGCGGATAGCCACCGGAAACTGGCCTTCACGCTCGAAACGTGGGCCAACCTCTTCGGGAAGACGCCGTCACTTGACGGCGGGCACGAAACGGTGACCGAACGGCGAATCCGCAAGACGCTGGAGCGGATCACGGAGGCGCCGCTCAACGAGGTGTCAGACGAGGATCGGAGTCTCTTCGACCACCTGATTCGGCGGGAAGTCCACACTCGACGCGCAGAGCTTGCCAGTCGCCTGGGAGAGCTCCGCAGGGACTACGAGTGGTTGGATCGGATACTGGCTGTGATTCGAAGACCGATCAATCGGAGGGACCAAGACACTAGGTCACTCGCTCCACCGTCAGGCGAGATTGAACGCGAGGCGGCGCACTGCGTGCGGAACTTCGTGCTGAAGCGGCTTGAGGAACGGGCCACGATCAATTGGGCTCGTGAACTGCCGGCCCTCGATCGTGCCAGCCGTCGCGGGCTGCAGCGACTACTCTCCAACAGGGCGAGCTGGGGAGAACGGCTGTCGGAACCGTGGTTCAAGGCATGGCAGTTGGTGGAGAAGAGTTGGTGCGCCCCTGAGTACGCTGATCGGGAAGAGGCCTTGACGAGGGTCTGGGAGATCAAGGAGCGGCTTGAGCGTGGGGACCGGTCTCTTGCCCTGGCGGAGAAGATGGCTGAGTTCGTGGCGCCGTGGCTGCGACTGGATGACCCGGTACCGGTCATTGAAGTGCGAGGAGTGAAGAGCCCTGAGCCGCCGGTCTGGGGCCACCTCTTTCGGGCCGAACTCGGGAGCGTTGCGGTGAGCGAACTTCATCACATCGACCTCAGTATCGTCTCCGAAGTCGAGTTCCTGTCGTTTCTGGTCGGTTCGCTGGAGGCGTCCGTCCGTCGAGGTCTCGACTTGGCGCGGTACATCGGTTGGGAGGGCGACTTCCGGTTCCTGCGTCTTGGGGGATTGTTTCGCGTCAGTTTGGTTCGTAGCGCTGCCGGAGACGAGGAGGATCCGGATTTGTGGGGTGTCGCGCCTTCCGTCAAGCTTCTCCACGCTGCGGTCGAGCGTCTGGCCGAACTCGATCCTGGTGCCGCCTCAAGAGTGGTTCGGCGCTGGCTGCACACCGAGTGTCCGGTGCATCGGCGGCTCTGGGCCGCGTTTGCCCTCGACGAGCGGCTAGCGAGTACGCGCGAGGTCGGGGGTTTGCTGCTCCGTCTGGACCATTGGGAGTTCTGGGCCAGAGAAGTTTGTCCCGAACTGGCGGAACTGCGCCTTGGTCGCTTCAACGATCTCGATGCTGAGACCCGGGCAGAGTCGCTCGCCCGCATTCGGCTGGGCCCGCCGCGCGACTACTGGGTTCGGTCCACTGACAGGAAGCGGGCCGAAGCCTGGAGCCTTGAGCTCGCTGTCCGCGAGATGGAGCGCGTCCGCAACGCTGGAGTCGAGCTACCGGCCGAGCACGAGAGGTGGCTGGAAGCCGAATTGAAGAAGCACCGTGATCTTGAGACTGACGACAGCGGGCGCCCACTCGTGGAGGACCTGGAACCTGAACGTGCGGAGGTGCAGCCAGACCGGGAGCTGGACAGCTATACCGGCGGCGCTCTGCTAGTCGAGTTGGAGCAGCGGCTGGCCTCGGAGGAGCCCTTCTACAGCGGGGCCGCTGGTATCTGGCTGAAAAACAATGCGGCCAGAGTCCTGGTCGCGATGACTGAGGAGGCTGACGGTGTCCTCGATTCCCCTCACCTCTGGAGGGCGTTCGCGGAGCAGCACCGCCCGCCACGTAGCGACGATCCGGAGGGCTCCCTGCGCGAGGCCGCCGCTGAAGCAACAAAGGTGCTGGATCTCGTCGAGACTCTCAGTGACGAAACGCTGGCCAAGATTGTCAAGGAACTCGTCCGCTGGTGGATGAAGTGGGAGTCTCTAGCGAAGCCGGACGGGCAGGCTCGGCGTGTGTGGCTGCGCCTATGGCCTCACGCGGTGGACCGGACGATCGCAAGCTCAAACGCCATGTCGTTCAAGACCGAGATGGCCAACACGCCGGCCGGAGATCTCGGCCGGATCGCCTGGCGGTTCGCGCACCATCTCGGCCAGGAAGGTCGGTTGTCGGATGACCGCGATTTCGCTCGGATCGTCGCCGCGATCCTGGAGGCGCCCGGTCGGGCCAGACCTCTGGGTTTGGCGTTCATGGCCAGTGGGGTTGCCTGGTTTCTGCAAGAGGACCAGGAGTGGGCTGAGCGACACTTGGTGGGACCGCTCATGGAGTGGTCCGATTCGGCCGTTCCCCTTTGGGAATCTCTGTGCAGTTTCGGGTTGCGCTCGGGGATCCCGAGGATTCTCGCTGCCAAGGCCGTGGAGCTCCTGGAACGGAAGGAGGAACCCAAGCTGACCGCGGGATCCCGGCAGCGGCTTGCGTCGGCGCTCGTGGTCGATTCTCTGCGCGCCTTTTTCCACGGTAGCGAACCGGTGGTTGAACCGGTTCAGTTGAAGCAACTGATTAGTCGAATGGACGGAGAGCTTCGGAGCGTGTGTGCCGCTGCGCTCTGGCGCAGCTTGACGGCCCGCGGCGACGGATCGACGAGCCCGGAAGAGGCTTTCCGCCGGGCGGTGTCGCCGTTCCTCAAGCGCGTCTGGCCGCAGGAGTTGGATCTGGTTACGCGGGGCGTCAGCCACTCCATGGCGAGAATCCCAGCGGCGAGTCGGGGAGAGTTCATAGGAGCGGTTGAGGCTGTCGCCAGATTCCTTGTCCCTGGATCCACAGGGTCGCGTCACGACTATGGGCTCTATGGACAAGAGGACGGCGAAGAGCGCTTGGAGATCATCGTCGATAGCCCGCAGAAAGCGGAGGCACTGCTTCGTCTTCTCGACTTGACGGTCGGGGGCGGGGAAGGCGTGACGACTCCGCTGGGCCTTGATGAGCTCTTGGCGCAAATCCGTGACGTAGCGCCGACTCTTGTCGAACGCTCGGAGTTCGTCCGCCTGACAACGCAGGCACAGCGGAGCAGGTTCGAGTAGGGAGGCTGGCCCTGCCGGCGGCACGCCTCCTCACCAGGGCCCGCTACAGGATGCTGCGCCCGAACAGGGAGCCCAGCAGGCCGAGGGCGAGCTTCGCGGTCTGGTTGCGGGTGTCGAGAATGGGATTGACTTCGACGACGTCGACGGACCCCGGGCCGCCGTGTTCGGCGATCAGCTCCATCAGCAGGTGCCCCTCGCGGTAGCTCAGGCCGCCGGGCGCCTGGGTGCCCACGCCCGGCGCCTCCCGGGGATCGATCGAGTCCATGTCCAGGCTGACGTGGAGCCGGTCCACGTGCCCCAGGCGTTCGAGAGCTTCGTTGGCGAGGGGAGCCAGGCCTCGCTCGTCGATCTGGCGCATCGTGTAGACGGTGACGCCGGCCCGGTGGATCAGCGCCTGCTCCCCCGGGTCGAGGTCGCGAACACCGAACAGCACGACATCCTCCGGCCGGAGCTTGGCGCCGGGGCGGCCGGCATCGACCAGTTCCGGCGCGCCGTAGCCGCAGAGCGCCGCCAGCGGCATGCCGTGGAGATTGCCGGTGGGTGATGTCTCGGGCGTGTTGAAGTCGCCGTGGGCGTCGATCCACAGGACGCCGGTGCGGTGCTCGTGCGAGACGCCGCCCACGGTGCCCACGGCGATCGAGTGGTCGCCGCCCAGGACCAGCGGCAGGGCGCCGTCGGCCACGGCTTCTCGGCTTGCCTCGTAGATGCGCTCGCAGGCGTCGACCACCGGCCGGAGGAAGCCCAGGCCCGGTTCTTCGGGCAGGGAGTCGCGTTCGACGGTCTCGATGTTGCCGCGGTCTTCCACGCGGTAGCCGAGGCCGAGGAGGGCCGACTTGAGACCGGCGTAGCGGAGCGCCGTGGGACCCAGGTCCACGCCGCGTCGCGCCTGCCCGAGATCGAGCGGTGCGCCGACAATGCGGATCGTCGTCTGGGCTGCCGGGGTGGGCGCGGACATGGGTGGGAAGTTAACGCACCTTGGGACACAAGCTCATAGGATGCGGGTCGGCCATGTCCGTCCGCAACTTCTGCATCATCGCCCACATCGACCACGGCAAGTCGACGCTCGCCGACCGCCTGATCCAGCACTGCGGGGCGATCGAGGACCGGGAGTTCCGCGACCAGATCCTCGACTCGATGGACATCGAGCGGGAGCGGGGGATCACGATCAAGAGCAACACGGTGACGCTTCGCCACCAGGACGCGGAGGGCCGGCCCTGTCGCCTGAACCTGATCGACACGCCGGGCCATGTCGACTTCTCGCACGAGGTGCGCCGGTCGCTCATGTCGTGCGAGGGGGCGCTGCTCCTCATCGACGCGTCCCAGGGGGTCGAGGCGCAGACGGTCGCCAACCTCTACCTGGCGCTGGAGTACGACCTGACGATCATTCCGGTGATCAACAAGATCGACCTGCCCTCGGCCGACGTGGACCGGGTGCGTGAGGAGATCGAAAGCGACCTGGGTCTGGACCCGTTCGAGGCGGTGCTGTGCTCGGCCAAGACGGGGGAGGGCGTCGAGGACGTGCTCGACGCGATCGTGGAGCGGCTGCCGCCGCCGGAGGGCGATGGCTCGGCGCCGCTCAAGGCGCTGGTCTTCGATGCCCAGTACGACCCGTACCGCGGCGTCGTCATGCTGGTCCGGGTGCGCCAGGGGACCCTCCGCCCGAAGCAGAAGATCCGCCTGATGCACACCGGCAGCGAGCACGAAGTCGAGGAGCTCGGGACCCTGCTGCTCAAGCGACGGCAACGCGAGGAGCTGGAAGCCGGCGCCGTCGGCTACGTCATCGCCGGGATCAGGAAGATCTCGGAGATCGACATCGGCGACACGATCACGAGCGTCCCGGACGGGGCCGCGGAGCCGATCCCCGGCTACCGGGAGGCGAAGCCGGTCGTCTTCTCCTCGATCTACCCCGTCTCGAGTCACGACTACGAGGATCTGACGCGCGCGCTCGAGAAGCTGGCGCTGAACGACGCCTCGCTGACCTACGAGAAGGACTCGTCGTCGGCGCTCGGCTTCGGCTTCCGCTGCGGCTTCCTCGGCCTGCTGCATCTGGATGTCGTCCAGGAGCGCCTGGAGCGGGAGTACGGGCTGTCGCTCGTCCTGTCGGCGCCGTCGGTGCGCTACGAGGTGACGATGTCGGACGGCGAGGAACGGCTGATCGACAACCCGGCCGCCTACCCGGACCCGTCCGAGATCGAGGCCGTCGCCGAGCCCTACATCAAGGCCTCCATCATGCTCCCGGAGCGTTATCTCGGAGCGGTCATGGAGCTCTGCCTGGAGCGCCGCGGCGGCAAGACGAACATCCACTACCTGGCGGTCGGCCGGGTCGAGCTGACCTGCGAGCTGCCGCTGGCCGAGGTGCTGTTCGACTTCTACGACAAGCTGAAGACGGTGACCCAGGGCTACGGCTCGTTCGACTACGAGCTGATCGGACTGCGGTCGACCGACCTGGTCAAGGTCGACATCCTGGTCAACGGTGAGCGGGTCGACGCACTGTCCCAGCTCGTTCACCGGGACAAGGCGCGGCGGCGGGCGCTCCGCTACTGCGAGCGGCTCAAGGACACGATCCCGCGCCAGCAGTTCAAGATCGCGATCCAGGGCGCCATCGGCGGCCAGATCATCGCCCGCACGACGATCAGCGCCTTCCGCAAGGACGTCACCGCGAAGTGCTACGGCGGCGACATCACCCGCAAGCGGAAACTTCTCGAGAAGCAGCGGGAGGGCAAGAAGCGGATGAAGCGCGTCGGCTCCGTCGACATCCCGCAGGAGGCGTTTGTCTCCGTGTTGCGCAGCGACGGGTAGTGGCCGCCCGTCCGGGCTGGACGCCGTCGGTTGGCGCAGACGCCTACTCCGGCGTGTACCAGATCGGCGAGGACCAGGCGCGTTCCTGGATCGTCGGTGAGATGTCGTGGCGGGGCTCGACGCCCTCACGCAGGGCGTCCCAGGTCGACCAGCGGCAGGTCGGGTTCTCGAGGACGCGGACGTAGTAGAAGGCGCGCTTGGAGGCGTCGAAGTCGGGGTCCGTCCAGACGGCCTGCAGGGTGTCCGCCCCGGCGTCGTCGCTGATCTGGCAGGTGGAGAGGTCGACCGTGGCGCCGTTGTCGGGGCAACGGTGCGTGGCCGGGTCGACCTCGGCGCCGTCGGAGCAGGCCACGTCGTAGACCATCTCGGCGCCCTCGCCGTCGCTGGACCATCCCTTGATCACCTGCACGCGGTCGAGCGGCGCGGCCATCGAGTCCCTCATCGCCATGACCGCGAAGGTCGGCGCTTCGCCGACATCGGTGGCCAGAAGGTCGCCGCCCATCGGCACGCCTTCGGCGTAGGCCCTGGTCAGGAACTCGGCATCGCCGAGGTCTTCGTCCGTGAAGTCGCCGGCGAAGAAGCGGACCATCATGCGCGGTCCGGACGTGCCGAATGTCTCCTTCCGCCGCATGGCGTCGAAGATCGCCTCGCGGGTGTTCTCCTCGGCCCAGACGCCGGCCAGGCCGGAGGCGCCCCAGGTGTAGTAGTAGGTGTCGCGGAAGGTGCGGCCCGAGCCGTCGTCGGTACGCGTTGCCGCGTCCGACTGCAGGGCTGCATCGCCCAGGGTCTGGTTGGCGCCGGTGCCGGGCACCGAACCCCGAAGTTGGGGGGTGGCGTCGAGGAGCCCGACCTTGGACCAGTAGTCGTCCTCCCGGAAGGCGCCGCCGGAGACGTGGGTGTCGCTGGCGCCGATGATGCCCATCTTGTACGGATTCGTCAGACCGCCGTCGGCGAGCCGGATGCCGCGGAGCAGCGCGTCGCGGACGTAACTGCCTTCCGGTTGGCTGAGGATCGTGGTCGCGATCTTGTACGGCATGATCTCGAAGTCGGCCCACTCGTCGTTGGGCGACAGCGCCGGATGGGTGTCCGACGTCCCCTTGACCTGGGTGATCTCGACGAGCGGCTCGTTGCGCATCCGTGTGTCGACGTAGCCTTCGTCGAGAGGATCGCCGTAGAACTTCTCCATCTCGAACATGCGGCCGCCGGAGCCGTTGGGGTTGTGCGGAATGGCGAGCGCGTCCATGCCGAGTTCCCGCCAGCCGTCCATCGCGGCCCAGAGATCCTCGGGGTTCTGCGAGTCGATCCGGCTGAACGGCGCGTCGGGGGCTTCGGAACCGCGAAAGACCACGTTGCGGTGCAGGTTGTCCCGCTCGTAGCCGGACGAGGTGTACTCGTAGGCGATGAACGTCGTGAAGTTCCCCGGATCGTTGTGCGCTTCGGCCGCCTCGATGATCTTGGACCAGGCGTCCCGGACGACGTCCAGGTTGAGGTGCTCGTCCTCGCCCTGCCGGGCGCCCAGGTAGGGCCGCATGCCGACGAAGATGCCGCGGCGCTCGTCGGCCTCCTCGGCCGCGCGCATGTCGGCGGCGATCGGATGCCCGTAGGCGGGCGAACCTTCCTCCGTCATCGCCGGCAGCATCCCCAGGTACATGCCGTGGTCGGTCACGCCCTGGAAGTCGAGCGGCCGGTCGAGCGTCATGTCGAAGCCGGCGGGGTGCTTGATCGTGCCGCCCTTGGCGAACTCGTAGGCGTCGTTCGGGTCGGTCGTCGTGCCGAAGATGAAGGCGTCGAACGAGTAGCGGGTGTGGACGTGCAGGTCGCCGAAGTACGCGTTCTTCGTCGGGTTCGGTTCTTCGGCGGTCCCGACAGTCGCTTCGCCTCCGTCTGCAGCCTCCTCGCTGGGAGCGCATGCGGCAATCAGGAAGGCGGAGAACGCGGCCACCGCCGCAACCATCGTCAGCTTCTTCATCGGCTTCTCCTTAACAGGCGTGTCGAAGCAGTCTACTATTGCGTACCGCAATCGCTGTTTGAGTTTCTTTCTCTCCGGATCGTGAAGGGAGGTTCGCTGTGCGGAAACTGACGGACGGACTCGTTCTTGTCCTGGTGGGCGTCCTGGCGGCCGCATCTCCGGGTCTGAGCGCCGAGTTGGACCCCGAGCTCAGGGCTCGCGTCGACGCGTTGATCGCGGATGTCGCCGAAGCTCCGACCACCGTCTCGAATGTCGCCGAGCGCACTCCGGTTCTGTGGGAATGGGCGAACGCCGTCTCCCTTCAGGGTGGGTTCGTACCCAAGAACCTGCCCCTCGTTGCGTTCTTCGGACCGTTCCCGCGACCGGGGACGGAACCCTCGCCGTTCCAGTTGGCGTCGATGGACGACTACGTTCGGCAGCTTGCCTGGCTGGAGGAGGACGAGGAAGCGCTCGGCACCGTGACGCGGACCGGGTCCGAGGTGTTCGAGGCACGCAGTTGGGTGACCCTCGAGGTCGTCTACATGGTCGGGTCGCTCGGCATGGAGGAGGGCGGCGGGATCGTGATCTCGACGCAGGGCGCTGGCGGCTACGGCCGGCTGCAGACCACGGATCCCGCCGGCGATCACTACGTCTCCGCCCGGGTGAGCCGGGAAGGCATCAGCCTGGAGCAGGATGCGCACCCGATCTGGGGCCCGTACGGCGGCTTCCGCGGTCCGGCCGGTTTCCCGACTCTTCGGGTTCGCGGCGGGAATCTCTCGCCGGGCGACACGATCACGTTGACCTACGGAGACCGGAGCGGTGGCGGCCGCGGTCTCGGCATCGGCGAATTCAGCAACGACCGGATCTCCCTGCCCATTCACGTCGACCCGGGCGACGGCAGGGTCTACGAGATGCCGCCGGCGACGTACGAGGTCGTGGGCGGCGCGGCGGAGCGGTTTCACGGCTTCGCCCCGTCCATCGTCGGCACCGGCGAACCCTTCGTCATCTCGGTGCGCGCTGAGGACCGGGTCTACAACCGCGCGACCCGGGACATTCCGGGCCTGCAGGTACTGCTCGACGGCGAGCAGGTGGCCGAACTGCCGGCCGGGCAGGCGATCCACCTGGTGGAGCTGTTGGCCGACGCGGAGGGCGTCCACCGCTACACCTTCCGCAGTCCGGACGGCGAGGTGACCGGCGCAGCCAATCCGGTGTGGGTGCGGGCGGATCCCGAACACCGCCTCTACTGGGGCGAGACTCACGGTCACTCCGGCTTCGCCGAGGGCCAGGGCACGCCGGAGGGCTACTTCACCTTCGCCCGCGACGATGCCCGTCTCGACTTCATCACGATGAGCGAGCACGACATCTGGCTGACGGACGGGCTGTGGGAGGAGTTGAACGAGGCGGTCCGGGAGTTTCACCGCGAGGGCGAGTTGCTGGTCTTCGCCGGTTACGAGTGGACGTCGCCCCGCCAGCGCGGGGGTCACCACAACGTGTTCTTCCGGAACGTCGGCATGCAGCGGGTGGGCGTGCAGGCGGCGCCGAACCTCTCCGACCTCTATCGCGGCCTGCGCGCCGAGTACGACACGGACGATGTCCTGATCATCCCTCATGCCCACCAGAACGGGGACTGGCGCCAGAACGACTTCGAGATGGAGAACCTGATCGAGATCATGTCCGGCCACGGCACCTTCGAGTGGTTCGGCAGCCGTTACCTGGAACAGGGCTTCCGGGTCGGCTTCGTGTCCGCGTCGGACGACCACCGGGGCCACCCCGGATACTCGCCCGGCCACCAGGCCGGCGCCTCCGGGCGGCGATCGAACATCTTCCAGTTCGGCGGTCTGGCCGCGGCCTGGGCGCCGGCGCGCACCACGGACGCCGTCTTCGGCGCGCTCAAGGCGCGCCACGCCTACGCGACGACGGGCGCGCAGCGCATCGTGCTCGACGCCCGGCTGAACGGTGCGGTGATGGGGAGCGAACTGGATCAGACGGATCGCCGGGTGCTCGAGGGACGGGCGATCGGCACGGGGCCGATCCGCCGGGTCGACCTGATCCGCAACGGCGAGGTCGTGGCGACCTTCGACACGCGCGGCGCCGGTGGTTCGGCGCTGCCGGAGGGTCAGTTCGAGGCCCTGGTCAGCTTCTTCTCGGAGACCTGGGTCGACATCCGGGACAACCCGCGGGGCCAGCGGCCGTGGCGGGGTACGGTGACGGTGGAAGGGGCGAAGCTGGTCAGCGGTCGTCTGACCGGGACGCCGCTGCCGGCGGATACCTTCGGGGTCGACGGGAACGCGGCCAGCTTCGACTTCACGACCCGGGGTTCGCGGCGGTCCTTCGCGCTGGTGCTGGAGGGCGATCCGGCGGCGGCGCGGCTCAGCCTGGAGGTCGCGGCCGCCGTCGAGTACGGTACCGCGCCGACCCAGGTGCGCACGCCGCAGCAGTTCGCTGCCGCGGAGTTCACGCTGGCCCTTCCGGCCGCGCCGGGGACGTCGGCCGCCGCCCGCGGCGGCAATGAGCACGTGTTCCACCAAGGCGACTACCGCGACAGCGTTCGCGTCGACTTCCTCGAGGGCCTCCGCGACGACGTCACCTTCCGCTTCACCGACTTCGGCGAAGAGGAAGACTGGTACTACCTTCGCGTCGAGCAGATCGACGGCCACCTCGCCTGGTCCAGCCCCTGGTGGGTCGGCGGCGAGAAGCCACGCTAGCTAGGTGTGACGGAGGCGGCCGGACTCTACGTCCACATCCCGTTCTGTTCGGCGATCTGCCCGTACTGCGACTTCGCGGTGGTGCGTGGAGGCGAGACGGATCGGGAGCGGTTCGTTGCCGCTCTTGACAGGGAGATCGAGGAACGTGGTTCAAATGCGGATGAAGGCGGATTCGCCGGCGGGCGGGCCGGTCTTCGAGGCTGCCGGGTTCGACACGGTGTACTTCGGGGCGGTACGCCGTCGGCATTGAGCCTCGAGCAGCTTGGGGCGATTCGGCGGCGGTTGGTCGGGACGTTCGCGATCGATCCGGAGGCTGAGTGGCCGATCGACGTGAATCCGGAGGATGCGTCGGCTGAGGCTGGCGGGGTGGCGGGAGCTTGGCTTCGACCGGATCAGCCTGGGGCTGAAGGCTCTGGACGCGCTGCGGACATCACCTACATTCCGGTCCGTTCAGGCTTCCTGTACCTGGTGGCGGTGATGGACGCCGGGATCAGAATCATGATGGACGGCCGCGGCCGCTTCTTCGACAACATCTTCATCGAGCGCCTCTGGCGCTCCCTCAAGCACGAGGCGGTCTACCCGCACGAGTTGGCCTCGGGCCTCGAGGCCCGAGGCATCATCGGCGGATGGATGGCCTTCTACAATGACGAAAGGCGGCACACGGCGCTCGGCCGTAGCACGCCTGCCGAGGCACACCGCCGACTGATCGGCATTCCGCAGAATCGACAGTTTTCCACAGCCCCGGCGGCGGCTGCGGCGTGATCAGACCATGAAGCACACTCTTAGTTAGCTCCGCCCCGAAACTGTCCAAAAGAACCGGGACCACCTCTAAACGACCCGGGTCTCATAACGGATCCAAGTCGCTCGCTACTGATCTGGGACAATACCAACATTCCCTGCTGACGACATGAACAAAGTGCCAAAGGTCCCTCTATCCGACTCCAATCCTCCTGGTCTCAATGCCTCTCTACTGCCGAGTTGATCTTCCGGGATGAAGCCGGACGCAGCCACATTCTTCGCACCATCGATCCAAAACCAGGCACCTGGCTTCAAGTTCCTGACCTCTAACCTCCCGCCGCGGTAAGCGCCGGTCCTCCTGAAGCAGAACGCTCTTTCGATCCGGCCGCTCACCGTGCCCGTTGGATCAGCGTAGAAAGTGTTCCAGCTATGAGTGTTCCCACAGACGACCTTGACTCTCACCGGTTTCCCCGGATCTGCCGCTTCTCCTACGAAACCTCCGGCACCGCCCCAATACGGCGCTACGTACAAAGGATCCTTCTGTTCCAGCTCCTTGCTGTGAACAATGATGGCCGACACTCCTGAAACATGAGTGAGAAAACTAGCATATCTTCCAACATCCGTTTGGACCGCGTTCGGAACGAACGCCGGCACATCCCCATCAAGATGATCCTTGCAGACAAGAGGAGCCACGGCCACTCCGTTCTTCGGGGTCTGAATCCAGTACCAGCCGTTGTCTTGAATGCCAGCAAACGAAACAGTGCCGCGTCGGGCACGACCCTCCCGGTCCCGGCAAAAAGGCAGGTCGACCAACCTGACGATCATTCGTTGGCGATTGTCGCCAATGAACTCGTCTGAGACGTGCCTCCGAAAACCACAAGATACCGTGACTTCGGCAGAGGTGTTCCCGCCTTCCGGCCTGATGACGAATCCGCCGTTACCCCTCCAATAAGGAGTCACATGCGCCGTGCGACATTCCGAAGTGGCATAGACACCATCGTCGTCCTCCTCGTGATCAGTTGGCGGCAAAGGCGGAAGAGGATCTCGCTCAGGGGGCAATGGACGCGGAACTGCTGGGGGAGAGCCCTTGATATGACCGAAGATCGTCAAGTTCCATGAGTTCAGGGTGGAGGCGGCATCGGGATCATGGCGTTCATCGCGAATACGAAGTCGCCAAACACCGTTGGCAGTCTCCCCAATGTGCCTGGCGCTGCCTGTTCGCAGAAAGCCGTCGACCGCGACTTCAGGAGGATAGCCGATGTCAGGTTGCAGTTTGACCGGAACGGTGAGGACCGAAACGGCGCCTGAGGGAGACTCGAGTTCCATGCGAAGGTGGCGGAGAGTCTCTGA
The DNA here is from genome assembly GCA_965116955.1 of Thermoanaerobaculia bacterium. GTDB lineage: Bacteria > Acidobacteriota > Thermoanaerobaculia > Multivoradales > Multivoraceae > Multivorans. Next base: position 3,072,509 of record OZ220742.1, read on the forward strand.
CTGGAGCTCCATCTCGATTGCAACGAACTCTATAAAATCAATGCTGGAGTCCGCGATTGTGATCGTGTTTACAAGACCGAACGCAGAATCGCGATTCGCCGTATCGCCCAGTGGAAGAAAAACGCCCGGAGTTGGAGCGACCCCGATGTCCGCATTGGGAATAGTGAGACTGAGATTGTCATTGGAAGAGTAGGTGCCCTCGATCATCGCGCCCACACGGCCTCTGCGCTCCCAGTCCTCTGCCAGTTCGATAGCTGCTTCTAGATCGACAAGGCCGTAGCCGTACTTGTGGCTGAACCGGTACTGTTCGGACGGCGAGCCATACTTTCCTGCGCCTACAGCCCAGTTACCGTCTACCAAGCCGGCCTGCGTGGCCGATCCTGCGAGAATGAGCCGCACGTCCCTCCACATACACCGATGGCAAGCCTGGCGAACGAGCGCGGCTACTCCCGAGACGAGCGGCGCCGATCCTGAGGTGCCGTTGAATGTCTTCACATACCTACTGTAGGGCCATGTCGTCATCAAAGCCGGATCAGGGGCAGGGGGATCGACATCAGAGCCAGCGTGTGGGTCCTTCTGGGAAGGTGCACAGAGAAGAAGATTGGAGCCGAACTGCGAATAGGATGCTACTTCTCCGTCTTCTCCTACAGCGCAGATGGCCGCCACTCCATAGTAACTCGCCACCTCACTCAGGTTGGAGTAGGCCAGGTCCGCCGCACCCGCCCGATCGTTGCCGCCGGCAAACACGTAGAAGACACCCTTCCCGCCATAGCCCCGGGACACACCGAGGTCAATCGCCTTGCGCCAGATAGCATCGGACAGTGCCGGACCCGTAAATCCGATCCGGCCAGGACCCCAACTGTTGTTGGAAACCGCAGCTGTGCGAACGTTAATCAACATCGACTCTGCAGCGCCGAGGGCTGTAGAATTGGCATCGAGATAGTTGACGCCGAATAGTTTGGCCCGAGGTGCAACACCTCGGCTTCCGAAGGAGTTGTCTCGAGCTGCGATCAGGCCCGCGACCTGTGTGCCGTGATTAGCCCATAAGCCGAGCAGATTGCCGTCGCCACTGTAGTCTAAGCTCAAGTCTTTTTCGACGTTCTGAACGAGGTCCGCGTGCTGCAGATCGAGACTGTCATCCACTACTCCTACCAAGATTCCCTCGCCTCTATACGTGTTCCAGGTGTCACCCACGGAGATATCAATGCCAGATCCGGTATTACTCAAATGCCACGCGCAGCCCGCATAGGGATCCGAGAGAAGTGTGGGCGGGCACCCGTCAAGGAACCGTTGGGAAACATCTACGATGCCCAGAATCGCGTAGTAGTACTCCCGTCCAACGCTTCGGGGGAAGACCCGCACGGAGTAGGCGCCGGCGTCAAGGAGCGCCGTAATCGTGAATCCGCTCGGACCTTTGTGCCAAAAAGGTTGGTCGTAGTGAACACGACCAACGGGGCGACCAACGGAGTCGGTCATCACGGCATCCACGACGCCTCCGTGAGAAAAGCCCCTAATGAAGACTGCTTCCCTTTCGGTTAGGATGAACTCGTACCGAGTACCAGGTCCAACTGCTCTCGTCCTACCGACGAAAGGGCGCCCAAAGTAGCCGAAGAGCGTTCCCATATCCAAAGTGCGAGAGGCAAGTTCGAGGTTCTGGGCAGTCATATACACAACGGTTGGATACGCATTCTCGGCTCCGCCAGTAGTCCCACCTCTCCTAAGACGCAAAAAATACGTACCAGGCGCGAGCTCACCGTACAAGTACGGTCTGCCATAGCTAGATGAGAACAAATCAGATTCGCCTCCTAAAAGAGCGTTCTGGTCCTCGTCGTCGGCCAAGGAGTCTGCTGCCGGGCAGCAGTCGCTTTCGGAGTAGACTGCAATCCTCATACGTGCCCGATTCCATGCACTAATCAACACGGCTGTCTGCTCCTCGATGACGAAGCGGAACCATTCATCATCAAGTCCGAACTGAACCTCCACCGGCTTTCCGTCCACCAACTTGATGTGGTTCAGCATCGAGCCTGCGGACGTGTTCATTGCCGGCACATCGAAGTAGAGGTCCCCAGGCCGATCGGAATTTGTATCACACTCGGCCTCCTCTGACGGAAAATCCGGAAAGTCCCGCCAGGTCAGGTCGGCATGACCGAACTCGTAGATCCAAACGGTGTACGCACCTGGACGAGATGCGGGTGCATCGGGATCGGACGCAACCTGAAAGTGAAGAGTCCCCGTGAAAGAACCCGTGGTTTTGAAGTAGAGGAGGGCGTCGTTGTACTCGCCGTCAGGGACCCGCGCGTCAAAGATGGGAAGTGATAGACTCAGAGGTGGCGGAGGAGGAATGGCGGGGTCTGGAGCCTCGAGTATGTTCCATTTGAGGACTTCCGGCAGTGAGAGGCCGAGCCTGCCTGTTGTCATGATTGCGAGGCATCGGGTTCCGTCGACGTCAAACTGATAGTGATCGACATCGCTCGAAGAAGACAAGAATCCTGCAATGGGAACGCCAATTGGAACCGGAGTGGCATTGCGAATGTTGGCGATGTATTGCTCCAGTTCTGCCGGCGGAGGGAGAGTCTCCGGGAGGCCGGCGGAGTCGCCTGGCGTTGTCCGTGCAAGAGTGGACCAGGCGCCGGAGCCAGAACCGGATATCGCCCGAACCTGGACGCGATACTCGATCGCATTCTCTAGGCCAGATAGAAGCTCGTACAGGACGTTGCCATGCGTGCGGTTTCCTACGCCAACGATGTGTGTCCAGTTCGTACCGCTATCGGACGAGTACCGAAGTTCATGTGTGAGATTTGCTTGATCAGGCGTAGTCCACGTGACGGAGAGAGACCGCTCACCCTTCCAAAGCTCGACATCAGTGGGTGGTGGCGGCTGAGTACGAGCCAGAGATGCGGTCATTGTGAACATGATGAGGAGGAGGCAGATGAGCTTTGGCATCACATCTTGTCCAACTGAAGCAGCCAGTTCGGCGACGCAATGGCGACGCCCTCGTGTATCGCGAGCTTGTTGGCCAGATCGAGGGTTTCGTGAATCGTGGGCTTTGTGGGGATAATGAAACTATTGGGCATCCAGTCGAGAGCCTTGGCATCAGATAGTCCATGAGCGATGAGGAACGCACGGACTCTTTCGTTGGTCCAGTCGGCGTCCAACACGAGAATGACCCCTCCGACTAACGCTCTCAGGTTTCCCGCAGAGTCCTGAAAGACGGGATTCGAACGTGAAGGCTCTTTAGTAGGCGACGTGGCGCTCGGATGAGCTGAAAGGGGGGCGTCCGTTGTTGCTTTGGCGATTCTCAGCTTTCCGTTCTTCGATTTCTCGACGAGGTAGTCCCTTTGTAGAACGATGCGGATCTGACGACTACCGTCATAGTAGAAGTATGCAGGATCGTGTGGCTCTTGTGCTAAGAGTGGGTTTTGAAGGAGGGAGAGGCTCAGGATTGCGAGGGGCAGTACCTTCATACGTCTTTCCTCGGCCACCAGAACGGTGCTCAGCGGGTTCATCGAGCAGCGTTGGTTGGGAGTGTGCGCGGAGAGCGAGTGGTGCAAGGGTTGTGTGTCCGCGAGGATCCGATGTCAGGCAACGGGCGGTGGCATGCTCGTTTGAGGCGAGTGTGGCACATTTATGCGAAAGAAGCGCGAAGGAAAGGGCGTGAAAGGCGACTGGAGTGTGAATAGAGGGCGCACGTTGTTGGTCGCTAGCCTGAAGCTGGTCGGTCGGCGACCCAGGCGGGGCAGGCAGGCCTCGAGGCCGCGGAGCCAAGGGTCTGCCGGGTCCTTCGCGAGCGGTCGGTGGAGGCGAGCCCAACGAGAACGTGCCGCAAGTAGGACGAGCGCGGAAGCGAGAGGATCGCAAAGGCAGGGCCCGCAGCGCCGTCACGGCACCCACTGGAGCAGGCGCCGCCTGGCAGCGAAGCTCGGCGTTTCCCAGATGACGATCGCGCGGCTGTGGCGCAAGCACGGTCTGCGGTCTCATCGGCTCCATCGGTACATGGCGCCCAACGACCCGGACTTCGAGAAGAAGACGGCTGAGATCATCGGCCTGTACGTGAATCCACCCGTCCACGCGGCGGTGTTCTGTGTGGACGAGAAGACCGCGATTCAGGCTCTGGATCGCAAGGACCCGGTGCTGCCGCTGTCCCCGGGTCGTGCAGAGCGTCACGGCTTCGAGTACCGGCGCCACGGGACGGTGTCGCTGCATGCGGCGTTCAACACGGACACCGGCGAGGTGGTGGGCGAGACGGCGCCTCGGCACACGTCCGAAGAGTTCGTGGCCTTTCTCGGCGAGTTAGTGGCTCATCACCCCAAGGGGCAGGAGATCCCGTCATCGTGGACAACTTCTCCGCGCACAAGACCGCCAAGGTGGCCAAGTTCCTCGACGCTCATCCCAACGTCCACATGCGCTTCACGCCAACCTACTCGTCCTGGCCTAATCAGGTCGAACTCTGGTTCGGGAAGATCCAACGCGATGTCATCGCCAGGGGCGTGTTCACGTCCGGCGCCGACCTGCGACGAAAGCTGATGCGTTACGTCCGCGAATACAACAAGAAAGCCAAGCCCGTGAAGTGGAAATACACCAATCCGTCAAGACGACTTAGTGCCGAAACCCAAGTTACAGTCGACTAGGAGCCGATCGTCGGCGCGAGAATCCGGGGTTCCTTGCCAGGGATGAGGAGCACGATTGGGGCGGTAGGGTTCAATGGTGAGGAGCGGGATGGGTGTGAGGGAGGCAGCCGGGCTGTACGTCCATATCCCGTTCTGTTCGGCGATCTGTCCGTACTGTGACTTCGCCGTGGCGCGGGGTGGCGAGGCGGATGGGGAGCGGTTCGTTGCCGCTCTTGACAGGGAGATCGCTTCCTGGGCGGGTAGATCGGAAGAGGGCTTCGGGACCAGCCGCTTCGACACGGTGTACTTCGGAGGCGGTACTCCCTCGGCGTTGAGTCTGGAGCAGCTTGGGGTGGTTCGGCGGCGGTTGGTCGGGACGTTTGCGATCGATCCGGAGGCGGAATGGACGATCGAGGTGAATCCGGAGGATGCTTCGGTTGAGGGGCTGGCGGGGTGGCGGGAACTTGGTTTCGACCGGATCAGCCTGGGGCTGCAGGCGCTGGATGATCGGGCGTTGCGCTTTCTCGGCCGCAGGCACGATGCGGCTGCGGCGCGGTTGAGCGTCGAACGGGCGCGGGAGGCGGGCTTCCGGTCGGTGTCGGTCGACCTGATCTACTCCCTGCCCGGCTTCGATGGCGGCTGGTGGCTTCGGACGCTGGACGAGGCGGCGGCGCTCGGGCCGGATCACATCTCCTGCTACGAACTGACGATCCACGACGGGACGCCGTTCGGGCGGCGGCGGGACGCGGGCAGGTTGCGGGAAACCGGCGAGGACGAGCGGGCCGCCAACTTCGTGGCTACCCACCGTCGCCTCGCGGGGCTTGGCTACGAGGGGTACGAGGTCTCGAACTTCGCGCGCCGCGAGGCGGATCGGAGCCGCCACAACCGGAAGTACTGGCGGCATCAGCCGTACCTGGGGCTGGGACCTTCGTCGCACTCCTTCGCCGGTCGCAGCCGGTCGTGGAACGTGGCGCCTTGGAGGGACTGGAGCGACGCGGTGGCGGGCGGCGGCTCGCCGGTTGCCGGTCGGGAGGAGTTGACGGACGATCAGTTGCTGCTGGAAGCCGTGATGATGGGACTTCGCCAGCGCTCCGGCATCGACTGCGCCGCCCTGGAACGGCGTTTCGGGATCGACCCGGCAGCCGGCAACGCCGGGCGGATCGAAGCCTGGGAGAAAGCGGGCTGGCTTCGTGTGCGCGATCGTCGCCTGGAGCCGACCCTCGAGGGCATGGCCCGGGCCGACCGCTTGGCGAGGGAGTGGAGCCTCTAGCGGAACACGGACGCTTCGAGTTCCACGTCGGCGCTCTGCCACGCATTCACGAAGCGCTCTTCCACTTCGTTCGCTTCCTGGTTCCGGTCCTGCGCGCGCAGCGCCGTAGCAAGGCCGAACAGGGACCAGCCGTTGTGCGGGTTGTGTTCCAGGTCGCGGCGGTAGACGGCCTCGGCCTCGGTGGGCCGCCCGGCTTCGAGCAGCACGGCGCCGAGGGAGTGCCGAACGGGGTAGTGGAAGGACGGCGGTTCGGCGTAGCGGAAACTGTCCTGGAGGGCCACGGCCGAGCGCATCTCGTCGATCGCCCGGCCCATCCGGCCTCGTGCCGCCTGGATCTCGCCGGCCAGCAGGTGTTCGGTCAGGCGCACCAGGTCGGAACCGGTGGCGAAGGAGATGCGCAGGTCCGAGAGCTCGGGGCTCCTCCGCAGTTTGGCGAGTGCCCTGAGGTGCCGTCTGGCGCCGCGCGGATCGCTGGTCGCGGCCAGGGCCAGACCCTGGGCGTAGTGCCACATCGCGGTCTGGAAGGTCTGGCCGGCGGGAGGCCGCGGCGTGTCGAGGACCTCCTGCCAGCGGCCGAACCGGACCCGTGCGAACAGGGGCGTCGCGAGGTAGTTCTGGAGGAAGGCGAGGGTCGGTGCGAGTTCGGCGGGGACTTCCTCTGCCAGGTTGTCGGCGCTCTCGATAGCGAGTTCGGCGCGGCCGCCGAAGGTCGCCGATGCCCACAGGAAGTGGATGTTGTGGGGGTAGTAGGCGACCGGGTAGAGCCCCTGGGCGTTGCACTGGGCGATGTAGTCGATGTCGGCGGCGATCGCGCGCTGGTTCGACGTCACGGCGTCGTCGTATCGGCCGACGCGAATGTAGATGTGGGCCGGCATGTGGACCAGGTGGCCGGCGGCCGGCATGAGCTTGCCGAGAGCGTCGGCGCTTGGCTCGGCGAGCTGCGGTTCCCGGGCTTCCATCAGGTGGATGTAGTAGTGGTGGGCGCCCGGGTGGTCCGGATGGGCCGCGATCACCCGCTCGAGGAGTTCCTTCGCTTCCAGGGTTCCCGGCTGCGGCTCACCGCCGCGCCAGTAGTCCCAAGGCATCGTGTTCATGATCGCCGCGGCGTGCAGGGTGGCCGCTTCCGGGTCGTCCGGGAACCGCTTCGCGACCGCCGCGATGGCGTCGACCCACGCCGCGTCGAACGCCGGGCGGTCGGCGTCGTCGTCAGTGGAGTAGCGGCTCGCCAGAGCATCGATCAGAGCCTGCTCACGCTCGTTCCCGCTGGTGCGCCGTCCCTGTGCCTGCTCGAGGCTCTCCAGCGCCTGGAGTTCGCGCTCGCGCGGCATCGAGTCGTTCAGGTTGCGGCCCAGGGCCAGGGCCTTGCCCCAGTGCGGCATCGCTGCCTCCGGATCGCGCCGCGTCGCCTCCTCGAAGGCCCGTATGGCTTCGGCGTGGTTGAACGCGTAGACGAGGCGCAGCCCCTGGTCGAAGAACCGCTGCGCCGCCTCCGACGACGTAGTGATGGGGTAGTGCAGGTCGCCCAGGCCCTCCAGCACCGGTGCGAGCGGTTCTCCGGCGTCGCCGGCCGTGATGGCCGGGACGCCGATCACCGGAATCGTGAACGCGACGATGACGGTTCGCATGAGTCGTGTGCTGGTCCTCATGGCGGTCAGAGTAACAGCGGCGGCCGATCGGCAGTAGCATCCGCTCCCGGTGGTTGAGGCATGGCGCGAATCGCAGTTCTGACCGGAGGTTCGACGCCGGAGAGAACGGTCGCCCTGGCCGGGGCGGCCCAGGTCTCGGGCGCCCTGCGCGCCCGCGGCCACGAGGTCACCGTGTTCGACACGATCGAACCGGGAGCCCTGGACGCCGAACTGGAACGGCAACGCCTGGGCCAGACAATCGGCGCCCGCCCGCCGTCGCTGGCAGAGTTGCGCGAACTGGAGGCGCGGGAAGATCTGCCGGCGCTTGTCGCGGGCGAGCTCGGCGACCACGAGGCTGTCTTCCTCGTGCTCCACGGCCGCCAGGGCGAGGGCGGCGAAGTCCAGGAACTGCTGGAGGCCGCCGGCATCGCTTTCACGGGCAGCGATGCCCGCGGCAGCCGGCTGGCGATGGACAAGGACCGAAGCAAGCGTCGCTTCCGCGATGCCGGGATCCCGACTCCCGACTGGCTGACCTGGCCGGCTCGGCAGTCCGACATCGAAGCACTCGGCTTGCCCCTGATCGTCAAGCCGTCACGGGTGGGCTCGACGGTCGGCCTGACCCTGATGTCGGATCTCTCCGACCTCGACTCGGCAGTTGGCAAGGCCCTGACCTTCGACGATCAGGTGATCCTGGAGCTGTTTCTGCCAGGGCGCGAGTACACGGTCGGCGTGCTGGACGGCCAGGCCCTTGGCGTCGGCGAGATCGTGGCGCCCGGCGTGATCTTCGACTTCCACAGCAAGTACACCCCGGGCCGGGCCCGCGAGCTCTTTCCGGCCGGGATCGACCAGGACCTCGAGGACCGCTTCCGCGAACTCGCCCTCGCCGCCCACGAGGCTCTTGGACTCCGTGACTTCTCCCGCGTCGACTTCCGCCTGGACGCCAAGGGCTCTCCCTACTGCCTCGAAGTCAACACCCTCCCGGGCATGACGCCGACCAGCCTTCTTCCCCAGTCCGCCGCCGTCTTCGGGATCTCCTTCCGGGACCTCTGCGACCGGATGGTCCGCGCGGCCCTGAAGCGCCTGGGCTCCTAGCCCGAGGCAGCCGCCGACCGCGGCCGGGGCAGGACGCCGTCGAGCGCTCCGCGCAGGTCGGCAACCAGGTCGTCCGCGTGCTCGATGCCGATCGAGAGTCGCAGAAGCTGGTCGCTGATGCCGGCCGCGGCGCGGGCCTCCGCCGTCATCGAGGCGTGGCTCATCGTCGCCGGATGGGAAACCAGACTCTCGACGCCGCCAAGGGACTCGGCGAAGGCGAAGCACGTCAGATGCGAGACCAGGTGGGCCACGTCGCCGGTGTCGCCTCGGAGGTCGAAGCTCGCCATGGCGCCGAAGCCGTCCTGCTGGCGGCTGGCGATGTCGTGGCCGGGGTGGTCCGGCAGGCTCGGATGGTAGACCCGTTCGACGGCGGGATGCTCACGGAGCATCTCCACCACCGCAAGCGCGTTCTCTTCGTGGCAACGCAGGCGACTGTGCAGGGTGCGCAGGCCGCGCAGCGTCAGGTAGCTGTCGAAGGGAGCTCCGGCAACGCCCATCATGTTCGCCCACTCCTCGAAGAACTCGTGCAGTTCCGGAGTCGCCGCGATGACCGCGCCGCCGACGATGTCGCTGTGGCCGTTCAGGTACTTGGTGGTCGAGTGGATCACCATGTCGGCGCCCCGCTCGATGGGCCGCTGGAGCGCCGGCGACATGAAGGTGTTGTCCGCCACGACCAGCGCGCCGGCATCCTTCGCGTGCCGGCATACGTCTTCCATGTCGGTGATCCGAAGCAGCGGGTTGCTGGGCGTCTCGACCAGGACCAGCTTCGGGCGGGTGGAGAGGGCCGCGGCCATGGCCTCCGGATCCGTCAGATCGACGAACTCGACCTCGAGCAGGCCGCGCTGCCGGCAGCGATCCAGGAGCCGGAAGGTGCCGCCGTAGCAGTCGTGAGCCGCGACGATCCGGTCGCCCGGGTCGAGCAGTTGGCAGACCAGCGTCACCGCCGCCATTCCGGAGGCGGTCACGACCGCGCCGTGACCCCCTTCGGCCTCGGCGAGAGCCTCCGCGAGGGCCGTGCGCGTCGGATTGCCGGAGCGCGTGTAGTCGTAGGGACGTTTGCCGTCCAGCCCGGCGAACGTGAAGTTGGCCGACAGGTGCAACGGCGGAACGACCGCTCCGTGATGTGCGTCGGTGGCGAGCGCCGCGCGGACGGCGCGGGTTGCCGGGTCGTGGTCCTTGGTCATGTGAGTCTCCGGTCGAAAGGGGTTGGATGGTCCCGCTTGCGCGGAACGGGCTCAACGCTCTCCCGAGAAGACTTCTACGGAGAGTGAACCGGAGGAGGCGCCGAAACCGCTTGCGCGGCTCGTTGACTCATCTCTCGGCAAGCCCCGCCCGAGGACGGAACTCCCGTAGGAGTTGGCACCTCCCGGAGTTGCGAAGCCCCGGTGGTTGCCCCGGCGTCAACGGGCCTGTCCCTCAGCCGGTCTCGATGAGTTGCCCCGGCCACGGAGAACCGCGGCGGAGCGGACGAATGCTAGCAGACTGCCCCGCTAGTCGTGGGACCGTGAGTTGGCGCGGTGCTATGCTGCGGGCCGCCCCACTGACCTGGATTCCGACGGCGAACACCGTTCGCCGTTTCTTGACTTTGTTGGACCGCACCTCCGCGACGGAAGTGCGTATACAGAAGGAGACGCAGGATGAGGAACAAGGTTGGCTGGATTCGACCCGTGGGGTTTGCCGCACTGGCGCTCGCACTCTGCGCCACGGGAGGCTGGGCGCAGGCGACCGGACAGTTGAGCGGCTTCGTGACGGACAGCGAGGGCGGCGCCTTGCCGGGCGTCAGCGTCACCGTGACGAACGTCGCCACGAATCAATCCCGGCTGGTGATGACCGGACAGGACGGGTACTTCGCAGCGCCGCTCCTGGCGCCGGGCGACTACAACGTGACGGCGGCGCTCGAGGGCTTCGTCCAGTTGAGCCGGGAGGGCGTCCGGGTCACCGCGGCCGAGACCGCCAGGATCGCCATGGCGCTCTCGGTCGGTGAGTTCTCGGAGACGATGACCGTAACCGGCGAGACACCGCTGATCGAGACCTCGAACGCCACCCTGGGCGTGGTCGTCGACGAGGCGAAGATCGTGCAGTTGCCGCTCAACGGCAGGAACTTCACCCAGTTGGGCACCCTGATCCCGGGCGTGGTTGAACCGCCGGCCCGTTTGGGCGGAGCGCGCGGCGACGCCGATGCCGCGATCCACGGCTTCGGCGCGGTAACCGCCGGCTTCGCGGTCAACGGCGTGCGCAACCAGTCGAACAACTTCCTGCTGGACGGCGCCGCGAACAACGACACGTTCAACACCGGCTTCGTCGTGCGTCCGCCGCCGGACGCGATCGAGGAGTTCAAGATTCTGACCCACTCCTACACGGCGGAGTTCGGCCGCAACGCCGGCTCGATCGTCAACGTGGTGACGAAGTCGGGCGGCAACAGCCTGCAGGGGAGCCTCTGGGAATTCAACCGCGACGACTCGCTGGAGTCCCGCAACTACTTCTCGCCGCCCGACCAGGAGAAGCCGACCCTCGCGCAGGATCAGTTCGGCGGCACCATCGGCGGCCCGATGATGACGGATCGGCTGTTCGGCTTCGGCTACTACGAGGGCTTCCGGAACACTCGCGGCACGACCCAGAACATCGCCGTGATGTCCGCGGCCGAGCGGATGGGCGACTTCTCGGGAGGCGGCTCGATCGTCGACCCGATGACCGGTCAGCCATTCCCCGGCAACGTGATCCCGGCCGATCGGCTGAGCCCCATCGCGACCAGGCTGATCAACGACTTCATGCCGCTTCCCAACGCCGGCGGCAGGTACATCGTGTCGCCCGACGTGACGGACGACCGCGACCAGTTCGGGCTGCGTCTCGACTACCGGGTCACCGACTCGCAGAACATCCTGCTGCGAGCTCTCAGGAGCACATCGGACCGCTTCGAGCCGCCCACCGTGAGACCCATCGGCAACACCGCGGCGTCGACGCTCGAGGACTACATGCTGTCCCACACCGCCACGGTGGGGTCGAACGTCTTCAACCAGGTGCGCTACGTGACCAGCGCGATCGACGCGGAACCGGTGGTGACGAGCGGCATCACGAACTCCGAATACGGCATCAACCTGCCGAACATCAACGACTTGGCCGTCGGTTTGCCGCAGTTCTCCATCTCGGGATTCCCGAGCATGGGCGACCGCAACCAGCCCTTCGTCAAGCGGGAGAACGAGGTCGAGCAGTTCACGGAGGATCTGACGATCCTGCGCGGCCGCCACACGATCAAGGCCGGCGTCGATATCCGCAACGAGAAGATGTTCATCGGCTTCATCAACCGGCCGAACGGCGACTTCGTGTTCAGGGGCACCCATACCGGCAGCGCCGCGGCCGACTTTCTGCTCGGGTTGCCCTCCTTCATCCGGACCGCGGTGCCGGGCGCCGACTCGATCAACGAGGGTGACGGCTGGCTGTACGCCGGGTACATCCAGGACGAGTTCCGGGTCTCTTCGCGCCTGACGCTGAATCTCGGTCTCAGGTACGAACTCGCGACGCCCTTCGAGGACACCGGCGACGCGCTGAACAGCTTCCGGCCGGGCCAGCAGTCGACGCGCTTCCCCGACGCGCCGACCGGGCTGGTCTATCCGGGCGACGAGGGGGTGCCCGCGGGGACCTACGACACGGACTCCAACAACTTCGCGCCGCGGCTGGCGATGGTCTGGGATCCCGAAGGCAACGGCCGCTCGAGCCTTCGCCTCGGCTGGGGGCTCTTCCACGACAGCCTGCCGGGTCAGGGCGACTTCTTCCAGAACTCGGTCCTGGCGCCTCCGTTCAACCCCCTGATCCAGTTGAACGCGCCGCCCGCGGTGGTGACGCTCGCGGACCCGCTGGCCAACCTGACGGGCGGCCCGACGAGGTTCCCGCCGGGGATCATCTTCATTGGCTGGGGTTCGCACTTCACGACGCCGTCCTACCAGCACTTCAACGCGACCTACCAGCGTCAGCTCGGCCAGAACGTCGGGCTCGAGGTCGGCTGGGTCGGATCGCGGGGCCGGAACCTGCCGATCTTCATGGAGGTCAATCCGCGCGTCGTCGAACCGGGCCAGACGACGCTCGGACCACGTCAGTTTCCGGCGTTCAGCCTGGTGCGGCCGACCTTCACCGTGGCCAAGTCCTGGTACGACGCGTTGCAGGCCAGCATTCGCATGCGGCCGACGCGCGGTCTGAACTTCCTGTTCTCGTACACCTACGGCGAGGCGGAAGACCACGTCTCCGGGCTGAACATCGGCGGCGAGGAACGGCCGATCATCCCGGTCGATCTGGAGCGACTGAGCTCCATCGACCAGGCGCTGGAACGCGAGCGAGGTCCGGCGCTGTTCGACGTGGAGCACCGGCTGGTGTTCAGTTTCGGCTATGACCTGCCGTCGCTCGAGGGCCGTAGCGGATTCGTGCGCGGCGTGTTCGGCAACTGGCAGTTGAACGGCATCCTGCAGTATCAGACCGGGTACCCGTTCCCGATCCGGGTCCGTGGCGACGACATCCGCGGTCTGACTTCGAGGCCAGACCAGGTTTGCGACCCGAACGCGGGCGCGCCGAACTCGGTCGAGAAGTGGTTCAACACGGAGTGCTTCGTGCCATTGACGCTGGCCGAGACGGCAACGCGACGCGGCAACGCGGGGCGCAACCCGATCCGCGGACCGGACTTCGAGCGGGTCGACCTGTCACTGATCAAGCACATACCGCTAGGCGGCGGCGACCGGTCCTTCCAGCTTCGCGTCGAGGCGTTCAACGTCTTCGACCGGGTCAACTTCGCCCAGCCGGGGAACCGTGTAGGCGACCGCGACTACGGAATGATCACCGCCACGAACGGGGACGGCAGGATCGTCCAGCTCGGAATCAAGTACAGCTTCTGATCAGTCGGTGTTGTCGCCCGCATCCTGAAGCCGGGATGCGGGCGACTCGCCGTACTCAGCGGGCTTCGTCCGCCTTGCCCCGGTGGACGAACCAGAGGTTGCGGGCGTAGACGAGCACTCCGAAGCTCTGGCCGGTGATGAACACCGGGTCATTGATCGAGATGGCGTAGCTCAGCAGGGTCAGGCCACCGAAGAGGCTCAAGTACCAGAAGGCGGTCGGAACGACGCTCTGGCGGCGTCGCTCCGTGGCAATCCACTGGACCAGGAAACGAGAGCCGAAGAGGGCCTGGCCTCCGAAACCTACTGCCTTCCAGATGAGATCGGGTGTGACGGGTGGCATGGTGAGCGCTCCAGTGCTTTGACGGTGACGGAGACCGCGCGCCGGCGGTACCAGGAGACGCCGAACAGATCCAGAACTCCCCGCAGGAAGCGGCCCCGGATGCTGTACTTGCTCGCACCTTCCGTGCGCGCGCGGTGTCCGACCGGGATCTCAGCGTAGCTTCCGCCGCGCCGCAAGGCCAAGAGGGGCAGAAACCGGTGAAGTCCGTCGAAGGGGGGCAGGTCTTCGAGGGCGGCGGCGCGGTAGCCCTTGAGTGCGCACCCGATGTCGGTGCATGGGTCGCCGAGGACGAGGCGCCGGACCCGGTTGGAGACGCGGCTCGCAAGCCGTCGCAGGAGCGTGTCCCTGCGTTTCGCGCGTACGCCGGAGACGACGTCGTGGTCCTCGAGCAGAGCGACGATGGCCGGGATGTCCCCGGGGTCGTTCTGTAGATCGGCGTCCATCGTCACGATCAGGGGCGCTCGGGAGGCGCGAATCCCGGCGAGCAGTGCGGCCGACTGGCCAGCGTGCCGCTCCAGACCGAGAACCCGTAACCTGACGTCGTCCTCCGCCAGGCCGGCAAGATCCTCGCGGCTGCCGTCCGTACTCACGTCGTCGACCAGGATCAGCTCGTAGTCCAGACCGGCGCCGGCCATCGCGTTGCGTGTCTCCACCACGAGTCGATTCAGGTTGCCCGCCTCGTTGTACACCGGGGCGACGATCGAGAGCTGCGGCGGCATGACGGCTGCTCCGATCCTAGCTACTGGCGCGTTGATACCCTCCCGCCCGTGCTGCTCATCGTGCGCCACGGCGAGACCGCGTCGAACGCCGCCCGCGTCGTACAGACGCCGGGCACGCCTCTCAACGAGCGCGGCGTCGGCCAGGCGGAGCGCCTGGCGTCGCGGTTGCTGGAGCACCACCGGCAACGTCCGATCGGTTGCGTGGTCGCGAGCGATCTGCGCCGCGCGGAGATGACCGCGGAGCCGGTGGCGGGGGCCCTGGGACTGCCTCTGCTCATCGAGCCCCTGCTCGCCGAACGGAACTTCGGCGACCTGCGGGGGCGGGCCTATGCCGACATCGGCCTCGACATCATGGAACCCGGCTACGCGCCACCGGGCGGAGAGGACTGGGAGACGTTCCACGGTCGGGTGGACGCGGCCTGGGCCCGGATTCAGCAGACGGCCGAGACGACGGAGGGAGACAGCGTCTTCGTCACCCACGGCCTCGTCTGCTACTCGCTGGCGCTCCGTCATCTACACCTCGGTGACGGTGTGGAACCTCCCACCCGCTGGGGCAATACGTCCGTCACTCATGTGGGGGGCCGCGCGCCCTGGGAAGCGTCCCTGGTCAACTGCTGCGAGCACCTCGATGCCGCGACCGCGGACGGCGGTCAGGTGTCCGGCATCTGACCGCCACGTTGGCTTCAGGGGTCGCCGGGTTCGTGCCGGGGGCTCGGATAAAGTTCGATTCCCCGCTGTTCGGGAAGAACCGGGCGGGAAGAACCCGGGCCGTCTCCGGGTTGGGAGAGTCGACCGAGATGACGATGGATTCGAGCGAGAACATTCCAACCGAGCGGCCTTTGGCGGTGCCCCAGGCGCCGCCGGCCGGGCCTGCCGTGCCGGGCGTCAGCGAAGAGCTGCGCACGGAGATCGCCGCCCAGGCCGACCTGCTCCAGCGCGTCCGCGCCGAGGTAGCCAAGGTGATCGTCGGCCAGACCTACATGATCGATCGGTTGCTGATGGCGCTCATCGCCGACGGACACGTCCTGGTCGAGGGCATTCCGGGACTGGCCAAGACGACCGCGATCAAGACGCTGGCTGAAGCGGTTCATACCGGTTTCTCGCGCATCCAGTTCACCCCCGACCTGCTGCCGGCGGACCTTCTCGGCACGCAGATCTACCGGGCCGATCAACACGACTTCCAGGTCAAGCAGGGACCGATCTTCACGAACCTGTTGCTCGCCGACGAGATCAACCGCGCGCCGGCAAAGGTCCAGAGCGCGTTGCTGGAGGCGATGCAGGAACGGCAGGTCACGCTGGGCGACGAGACCTTCGATCTGCCCGATCCGTTCCTGGTCCTCGCGACCCAGAATCCGATCGAGCAGGAGGGCACGTATCCCTTGCCGGAGGCGCAGGTCGACCGCTTCATGCTGAAGCTGTGCGTGGACTACCCGGACCGTCAGGAGGAGATGGAGATCATGCGGCGGATGGCCCGCCGCGAGCGGCCGGCGGTCGAGGCGGTGGTGAGTCCGGAGGACATCCGTCGCGCGCGCGACGTGGCCGACGCGATCTACCTCGACCCGAAGGTCGAGGAGTACGTGGTCGACCTCGTGTTCGCGACGCGGGAGCCGGCCGGGGTCGGCCTCGAGAAGCTCGAGCCGCTGATCGAGTACGGAGCGTCGCCGCGCGCGACGATCTACCTCGCCGCTGCCGCCCGTGTGCAGGCCCTCATGTCGGGCCGCGCCTACGTCACGCCCCAGGACGTCAAGACCGTGGCCCCGGACGTGCTCAGGCACCGGGTGCTGATCTCGTACGAGGCCGAGGCCAGGGATCTCACCTCGGACGACCTGATCCAGGAGCTCCTCAACACCGTCGACGTTCCCTGAGACCGCCCAAAGGGATCGATGTTCTTCTTCAAGCCAGAGCGGAACGAGGCCCCGGAGCAGGAGACGGCGACTCTCTCGCCCGAGCTGCTCGCGCGGATCAAGGCGATCCAGATCCGCACCCAGCGCCTGGTGACCGATGCGCTGGCCGGGGAGTACCACAGCGCCTTCAAGGGAAGGGGCATGGAGTTCGAGCAGGTGCGCGAGTACGCACCGGGAGACGACATTCGCCACATCGACTGGAACGTGACGGCGCGCATGTCGAGCCCCTTCGTCAAGGAGCACCGCGAGGAGCGGGAGTTGACGGTGATGCTGATCGTCGACGTGAGTTCCTCGGGGGCCTTCGGCACCTCCGGCAAGCAGAAGCGGGAGGTCGTCGCGGAGCTGGCCGCGGTGCTCGCGTATCTCGCGATCCAGAACAACGACCGGGTGGGGATGATCATCTTCTCGGATCGCATCGAGCGGTTCATTCCGCCCAAGAAGGGGCGCGCGCACGTGTGGCGGGTGATCCGGGAAGTCCTGAGCTTCCGGCCCACGGGTCGCGGCACGGACCTGGACGGCGCGCTCGAGTACCTTGGCCGTGTCGTTCGGCGCCGGTCGGTGGGGTTCGTCATCTCGGACTTCCTGGATACGGGCTTTGCGGAACGCCTGCGGGTGGCGGCGCGGCGTCACGATCTGACGGCGATCCGGGTGCTCGACCAGCGCGAGGTGAGCCTGCCGCGCATGGGGCTCGTCGAGCTCGAGGACGCGGAAACGGGCCAGACGCTGGTCATCGACACGGCGGACCGGCGGGTCTCGGAGAGCTTCGTCCGGCTGGCCAGGCAGGACATGGAGCGGCGCACGGAGCAGTTCCGGCAGGCGGGTGTCGGGGAGATTCAGGTCTGGGCCGACCGGCCCTGGATCGAGCCCCTTGTGCGTTACATGCGAGCGCGGGAACAGTCGGTGCGGGTGTAGGAATGGCGCTGCGGAACATCGGTATCCGGGTCGTGCTGGCGTTCGCCGTGGTGACGCTCCTGGCGTGCGCCTCGGGTGAACCGGTCGCCGACGCCGAAGCGAAGCCGCCCGCCGAGCTGCGTGCCTCCGTGGACCGGACCGTTGCCACGACGGGCGACCTGATCACGTACACGGTGGAGGTCGAGCGCGATCCCGAGGTCGAAGTGGAGCTCGATGAGCCGGGCGCGGACATCGCCGGCTTCCGCATCGTCGACCTGGGCCGGGCCCCTGTGGAGACGCTGGCTTCCGGTCGACTCCTCGAGCGCAGGTGGTACGAACTCCGCGCCGACCTCGTGGGCTCCTACGTCCTGCCGGCGTTGACCGCGACGTACAGCGAGCCGTCCGGCCCCGGTGGCGACCTGGAGACGGCGGAGATCTCCGTCGAGGTCGAGTCTGTTCTACCGGAGGACCGGAGTGAAGCGACCGACATCCGCGACATCAAGCCGCTGCGCAGAATCGAAACGGTTGCCTCCTGGCTGTCGTGGGCCGGTTTGGCCCTCGCCGCCGTTGCGCTCGGGCTGGCGGCGTGGTGGTGGTGGCGCCGCCGCCGACCGGACGGCAGCGCGCCCGAAGCGCCTCCGGTTCCGCCCTACGACCTGGCGATCCGGGAGCTTGAGCGGTTGCGCCGCACCGACTTCTCCGACCTGCGGGAACTCCGGCGCTACTACTTCGCCGTTTCATCGGTGATCAGGGCCTACGTCGAAGGCCGCTTCGGATTGAACGCGACCGACCTGACCACCGAGGAGATCCTGGGTCGGCTGGGTGAGCTGGTGCGGCTGGAGCCGTCACAGGCGAGGCGCCTGGAGCGCTTCCTGGTCGCCACCGATCAGGTCAAGTTCGCGGCCCATCTGCCGGTGTCCGAGGAGATCGAGCGCACGTACGAGCGGGCCCTGGGCTTCGTCACGGCGACCCGGCCCAGGGAAGGCACGGAAGAGAGCGAGGGTGCGGCGCCGGCCTCCGGCCAGACGGAGAAGGCGGCATGACGGAACAGCTCGTCTTCGCCGATGCGCGCTGGCTCTGGGTGCTGCTTCCGCTGTACGTGATCTGGGCGCTCTTGTGGTGGCTCCGGCCGCGTCTGCGCCAGATCGCGGCGAAGCGCGATGCCGGTGGCGACACGGCGGCGGTGGCGTACTCCTCCCTTGGCCATGCCCTGCGAACCCCGCGCTCCGGCACGCTGACCGCGCGCCGGCTGGT
The DNA here is from genome assembly GCA_965116955.1 of Thermoanaerobaculia bacterium. Lineage (GTDB taxonomy): Bacteria > Acidobacteriota > Thermoanaerobaculia > Multivoradales > Multivoraceae > Multivorans. Next base: position 3,091,088 of record OZ220742.1, read on the forward strand.
CTCGGCCCTGCGGCTCCTGGTCGTTGCTCTCGTCCTGCTTGCCGTGATGCGGCCACAGACCGGCCGCGCACTGACCGAGGTGACCACCGAGGGCATCGACATCGTGCTCGTGATCGATACCTCGGGATCGATGCGGGCGCTGGACCTGGACGCGCACGAGCGTTCGCTGAGTCGCCGGAGGGACCGGCTCGAGGTGGCGAAGGGAGTCGTCGAGACGTTCATCGCCGCCCGGCCGAACGACCGGGTAGGCCTGGTCGTTTTCGGCGAGGAGGCCTTCACGCAGTGTCCGCTGACGCTCGACCACGGGGTCGCGGCCACCTTTCTCGAGCAGTTGGAAATCGGCATGGCCGGAGACGCCACGGCCATCGGATCGGCGGTCGGCGTGGCCACCAAGCGCCTCAAGGACTCGGACACCGAGTCAAAGGTGGCGATCCTGCTCACGGATGGGCGGAGCAACGCCGGCTCGCTGTCGCCGCTGCGCGCGGCCGAAGCGGCGGCGGCGCTCGGCGTCCGGCTCTACACGATCGGCGTCGGCACCAGGGGACAGGCGCCCTTCGTGGTCGAGACCGGCTTCGGGCCGCGGGTCGTCTACCAGGACGTGGAGATCGACGAGGAGACTCTGCGCCGGATGGCGGACACGACAGGCGGCGCCTACTACCGTGCCGAGGACGAGGCCGGGCTGGAGCAGATCGTTGAACGGATCGACGAGCTCGAGAAAACGGAGATCAGCCAGGAGTCCTACATGGAGTACGAGGAGCGGTTCGCCTGGCTGGTGGCGCCGGCCGTGTTCCTGCTGCTGTTCGAGGTCGTGCTGCTCGATACCCGTTTGAGGAAGTTGCCGTGACCGGTGGGGTTGCTGGCCGCGACACGGGGCCGGACGCCGCTCGACCGCGCCGCCGCGGAGAGCCGCTGGCGTTGGTCGCGATCCTGCTGCTGGTCAGCGCCTGCGAGGTGCGCACGGGCCGGCCGGATGCGCTTTGGCTGCTGTGGCTCGGCCCGGCGCTGCTGCTCTTCTACGTCTACGCGTTTCGCACGCGCGCGCGCCTGCTCGGTCGTTTCGCTTCACGCGAGGCGTTGCCGGGTTTGATCGCGGGAGTCAGCAGGCCGAGACGGCGGCTCAAGGCGGTTCTCGTTCTCGTCGCTGTGCTCGCTCTGGTGGCGTCCCTGACGCAGCCGCGCTGGGGCTTCGTGTGGGAGGAGGTCCACCGGGAGGGTGTCGACATCGTGGTCGCCCTCGACGTCTCGGACTCGATGCTCGTGCTGGACGCGGAGGCGGGCGGCGAACTGAGCCGGCTCGAACGCGCCAGGCGCGAGATCGCCGACCTGCTGCAGCGGCTGGAAGGAGACAGGATCGCGCTGGTTGCCTTTGCCGGCAGCGCGTTCCTGGAGCTGCCCCTGACGCTGGACTACTCGGCGGCGGCGTTGTTTCTCGAGGCGATGGAGCCGGACCTGATTCCGGTCAAGGGCACCGCCATCGGCGAGGCGCTCCACGTTTCGCTCGAGGCCTTCGAACGGGTGGCCCAGACGGGGTCGCGGAAGTCGCGCGCGATCATCCTGATCACCGACGGCGAAGATCACCTCGGCGAGGCCCAGGACGCCGCCGAGGCCGCGGCCGAGGCGGGAGTGCGGATCTTCGCGATCGGCATCGGACGGGACGAGGGCGCGCCCATACCCAGGGAGGGAGGTGGCTTCCGCACCGACCGCCGGGGCGAGATCGTCCTGAGCCGGCTCGACGAGGCGGCGTTGCAGCGGATCGCCCTCACCACCGGCGGCCGCTATGTCCGCTCGGTGACCGGCGACGTGGACCTTGAGCAGATCTACGCTCAGGGCATCAAGGCGCAGTTGGAGGACCAGGAGCTGGGCTCGAGCCGGCAGCAGCGTTGGGAGGAGCGATTCCAGTGGCTGCTGGTCATCGCGCTCGCGGCGCTGATGCTCGAGCCGCTGATCGGTGAGCGCCTGGGGCGGCGCGGCCCCGGGCAGGAGGGAAGGGACCATGCCGCGGTCGCGTGAGCCAGTGAGCCGGCGTTGCCGCCTGGCCCCGAGCGCAGCCTGGCTGCCGGGATTGGGGCTGTTTCTCCTTCCGATCGCCGTCACGGCGCAGGCTCCGAACGAGGAGTCGTCACCGCCCGCCGAGTACCCCTCGCCCTATGCGGCCTGGGACGCGGGCGCCTATGACCAGGCCCTTAGGGGGTTCACGGACCACCAGACGGAACGGCCGGACGACCCGGAGCTGAGTCTGAACGTCGGCGCCGCCCACTACAAGCTGAACGACTTCGAAGCCGCGGACGGCGAGTTCTACCGGGCCGCGGCCATCGGCGACGACGAACTGCGTGGGCAGGCGCTCTACAACCTGGGCAACAGCGCCTACCGGCAGGGCAAGCTCGAGGACGCGGTCGACTTCTACATGGCGTCGCTCGAAGCGAACCCCGACGACCTCGACGCGAAGTTCAACCTGGAGTTCGTTCGCGAGGAGATGAGGCGGCGCCAGCAACAGGACCAGAACGAGCAGCAGAACGAGCAGCAGGAGCAGGAACAGGACCAGGACGACCAGGGCGCGCAACAGCAGTCGGAGGGAGATCAGGGTCAGGACGAGCAGCCCTCCGGCCAGGAGCAGGACCCGGGCGACCAGGGACAGGACCAGCAACCGCAGGGTGACGAGGGTCCGCGGGACAGCGACGGGGACGGCATCCCGGACGCTGAGGACCCGGACACGCCGGACGAGGGGCCGGAGAGCGGTAACCAGGGTCGTTCGCGGGAGCCCCAGCCGGGCATGACGCAGGAGGAGGCGGAACGCTACCTGCAAGCCCTGGAAGAGGGCCGGCCGGATCCCACTCGCCGGGGCCAGCGCGGCCGCCGAAGCCGTCTGGCGAAGGACTGGTAGCGCGATGGACGCAGGCACGCGTGGGCCGTCCCTCGACTGGCGCCGGGCCGCCGCTCTGGTCGCCTGGACCTTCTTCCTGGTCCCGACCGGTGCGGATGCCCAGGAGCCGGACCGGATTCAGGTCACCGTCGACCGCAACCAGGTCGCCCTGGGTGACCAGCTCTACCTGACGATCAGGATCGAAGGGTCGCCGGACGAACCGCCGGGACTGCCCGAACTGCCGGACTTCCGGGTCCTGTCGCGGGGCGAACGGCGCGACATGCAGATCGTCAACGGCCGGGTCAGCAACAGCACGTCCTACAACTACCTGCTGATCCCCACCCAGGCCGGGAGTTTCGAGATCGGTCCAGCGACCGCCCTGATCGACGGTGCCGAGGTCAGGAGCCGGCCGTTCACGATTCAGGTCACGGACGCGGAGGGCCAGAACGACGAGCAGGATCGGGATCTCTTCGTCACCTCGACCGTCTCGACGGACCGACCGTGGCAGGGCCAGCAGGTCATCTACACCTGGCGCTTCTACAGCCGGGTGCCCGTGGGGCAGGGGTCGATCGAGTCGATGGACTTCGGCAGCGACGTGGTGGTCGAGGACCTCGGTGACGTGCGGCAGTTCTCGACCTCGATCGACGGTGTCCAGTACTCGGTGAACGAGGTGCGCAAGGCGCTGTTCCCCCAACGACCCGGCGAGCTGACACTGCCGCAGACCCAGCTCCGGGTGCAGGTGGAGGTCGAGCAGGCGCGCCGGCCGGGCCGGAGGCGCAGCATCTTCGACGAGTTCGACAGTCTGCTCGGCTCGGGCGGGCGGTGGGCGACGAAGTACCTGCTCACGGAGCCCCTGACTCTCGATGTGCGGCCTCTGCCGCCGCCGCCGGCCGGTTGGAACGGCCTGGTCGGGGACTTCGACATTGGGGCTTCGCTGAGCCGGCGGGAACTGCAGGTGGGGCAGTCGGCCACGCTGGAGGTGCGGGTCGGCGGTACCGGCAACGTACAGCTCCTGACCGAGCCCGACATCCCGGAACTGCCGGCATTCAAGATCTACCCGGACCAGCCGGACGCGAGCATCGACCGCAGCGGAGCCGAGCTGACCGGTCGCAAGGTATTCCGGCGGGCTCTGGTGCCGTTGGTGGCCGGCCCCCTCGATGTCCCGCCGATCGATCTCGTCTACTTCGATCCTGAACCTGGCGACTACGCCACCCGGTCGACCGAGCGCATCGATCTGGACGTCGACCCGGCCGACGGTGAGGAGGAGCTGAATCTCACCGAGTCGCTGGCGCCGACCATGGGAAAGGTGGCCGTGCGGATCCTCGCGGACGACATCCTGCCGGTGCGGCGGACGGCGGCCGGGATCGTCTCCGTCACGCCTCAGGGGTGGCGCCTCTGGGTCTGGATTGCCTGCGGCGTACTGCCGCCGTTCATCTACCTGGCACTGCTGGCGCACCATCGGCGCGAACGCCGCTACGCCGCTGACAGGACGCTGCGCCGGCGCCAGCGGGCATTGCGCGACGCGCTGTCCGTGGCGAGGAAACTCCGTTCCGGCGCGGGACCCGCTTCCGCGGCGGAGGCCTCCAGGATCGTGCGCGGCTACGTTGGCGACAAGCTCGGTGTCGAGGGCTCCGCGCTGACGCCGTCGGAGGCGGAGGCCGCGCTGGTGCGGGCTGGCGTGGACAGCACCCTGGCGGCGCGCTGCCGGGCTCTGCTCGAGCGACTCGAGGCCGCCCAGTATGGCCTGGCGCCGGTGGCGGGCGGCGGCGGGTTGGCGGCGGAAACCAGCACTGAAGGTCTGAGCGATCTGATCAAGACCCTCGACAAGCAGTTGCGGGGCCGCCAACCGTGAGACGTGCCGCCATGAGACGCCTCGCGATGCTCGTCCTGTTCGGCGCGGTGCCGGCAGTACCGGCCCTGGCCCAGGAAGAGGAACTGCCGGTCGTTACCGAAGCTCAGCCGGCGGAAGGCCCCGCAGTTGCCCCGGAGCCGGCCGAACTCTGGGTCAACGGCAACGCCGCCTATGAGGCGGGCGACTTTGGGCGAGCCGTCGCCCTCTATGCGGAGATGCGCCAGATGGGGGTCGACAACGGCCACCTGCACTACAACCTGGGAAACGCCTACCTGCGCGCCGGCGAGTTGGGACGTTCCATTGCTTCCTACCGCCGTGCGCTGAAGCTCCTGCCGCGCGACGAAGACGCCAGCGCGAACCTGACCTTCGCTCGGCGCAGCGCGCGCGACGAGATCGCGCCGCCGGAGCCGCCCGTGCTGCTTCGCACCGTTCTGTTCTGGCACTACAACCTGGCGCCGGTCGAAGTCATGCGGAGTGCGGTGCTGGTCGGTCTCGGCTTCTGGATCGTGCTTGCGTTGCGGCTCTACCGGCCGGCGTCGGAGGTGCTGCGCTGGTCCGCCGTCTGTCTGCTCGTGGCCGGTCTCGCGCTGGCCGGCTCGCTCGTGGCGCACGCCGCTTTCAGCTCCCCGGTCGCTGTCGTCCTCCCGCAGGAGATCGATCTTCACGCCGCCGCCGGCGACGGTTCGGTCGTCCGATTCCAGCTCCACGCCGGCACGGAAGTGCGCGTGATCGAGCAGCGTCCGGAATGGGTCCGCATCGAACTGCCCGGCGGAGAACGGGGCTGGTCGATGCGGGAGTATCTCGAGATCGTCGGGTGAGCGCTACGGGCGGCCGTTCGCGGCGAACGGGCGCTGCAGGACCTCGAAGAACGCGGCCAGGAATCGAAACGTCAGGCCCCAGACGATATGCCGCTCCGGGTCGCCGACGACGACACCTGGGAAGCTGACCTCGGGATAGGGCGGATGGCGGTAGTCGATGACCCGGGAGGGCTCCTCGAACCAGACCAGGGGCACCCAGAACGCTTCGGCGACCTCGTAGTTGGGGACCAGATCGTTGCCGGCACCGGTAGCGACCTCGTAGACGAAGGCCGCGATCCGGAGTTGCCTCCCCTGGCCGGCGCGCTGCCCCGTCTGATCGTCGAGTCGGCCGATCAGGCGCGCCCCCTCGAGTGACAGGCCAACCTCCTCGATCGTCTCGCGTTCGGCGGTGTGGCGCAGGTCGCGGTCCGTGTCGTCGTGCCGGCCCCCGGGAAAGGCCATCTGCCCCGACCAGGGGTCCTGCGGCTTCTTCGACCGCTCGATGAACAGCGCTTCGGGTCCCTTGACCGACGGACGCAGCACCATCGCGACGCTGGCCTCGAAGGAGGCCGGAGGGAGGATGCGCGGCTCATGGGCCGTCAGCCGCTGACGGATGTCGCCGATGTTCATGGCATACGGGGACGAACCGATCGCCTACGCGAACGTCGCCTTCAGCCAGTCGATCAGCACCCGGTTGAACTCCTCCGGCTTCTCCTGCTGGGTCCAGTGGCCGCAGTCCTTGATCGTGTGCTTGTCGATGTTCGGCACCAGCGCCTCGATGCCGTCGGCGGAGGAGGGCGGCAACACGACGTCGTTCTCGGCGCCGATGTAGAGGCAGGGCTGGTCGATCTTCTGGTCGATCCCCTTCATCAGCTCCCAGTTGCGGTCGATGTTGCGGTACCAGTTGACGCCGCCGGTGAAGCCCGTGCGCTCGTAGACGCCGACGAAGTGGGCCAGTTCCGCGTCGGTGAGCAGCAGCTCGCCGCGCAGGGACTCGGCCGAGCCGTGCTTGATGATCTCGAGCAACTGGAACTTCCGTTCCGGGGCGTCGGCCGGGAGCTTGTTGAACTCCTCGGCGTTCCACGAGCCGCGCCGCATGAAGGTGCGGAAGCTCTTCTCGGTGTCCGCCTCGAGCACTTCTTCCGCCTTGTAGGGCTCCTGGAAGGCGACGACGTAGTTGTCCTCGCCGCGGACGCGGCGGAGGATCTCGATCGGCGGTTGCGGCGGCTGGGGCCCGGTTGGGGTATTGACGCCGACCACGCCGAGAACGCGGTCCGAATGCAGCCTGGGCATGGCCCAGACCACGCCGCCGCCCCAGTCGTGGCCGACGAACACCGCCCTCTCGATGCTGCGGGCGTCGAGCAGGCCGACCAGGTCGGCGCAGAGTTCGCCCATGTTGTAGGCCTCGATCGCCAGGGGCCGCTGCGTGTTGCCGTAGCCCCGCTGGTCGGGCGCCAGAACCCGGAAGCCGGCCGCGGACAGCGCGGGTAGCTGATGGCGCCAGGAGTAGGCGAGTTCCGGGAAGCCGTGGCTGAGGACGACGGGCACGCCCTCGGTCCCGGCCTCGTAGACGGCCATCCGGAGGCCGCCGTTGGTGCGGACGTAGTTCGGCTCGGGCCAGGCGTGACCATCGTCTTCGGTGGCCGCTGCGGCGCCCGGCGTGGCGGCGAGCGCGGCGGCGCCCGCGGCCGAACTGGCGATCATGGTGCGGCGGGTCATCGGAGTGTCGGAGTCGCTGGAATCGTCATGTCTGATCATGGCGGTCCATGGTAGCTGAGGGTCGGGCCTTCAGCTGGCGGCCAGGGCTTGGTGTGGATCACTCTGCCCACATCTCCCGGGCCGGCGATCCGGCGCTGAGCCTCGAGGACCTCTTCGAAGCGTTCGTGGATCTCGCGTGGAAAGAGCGTGCTGCGCCGGGTGTCCAGGTCGATGTGGATGCTCAGCAGCTCGTGCGTCGCGGCGACGTAGCCCTCTTCCGCGTGGAGCATGCGCATGAACGTGTGGTACTTCTTGTCGTCGAAGCCCAGCAACTCCGCTTCGATGACGATCGGCGCGCCCTCCGGCAGCTCCCGCAGCCAGGTGAGATGGCTGTCGATCGAGAACGTGGAGCGCCGGTTCAACCTGCGGTAGGTCCGGTCGATGCCCAGAAACGCGGTCCATGGGCCGGTCGCGTCGTCGAAGGCGACCAGGTAGTAGCCGGCGTTCATGTGCCCGTTGTGGTCGATCCACTCCGGCAGGACCGTGCCGGTCCAGATCTGCTGCGGGTCGGTCAAGTGGGAGAGTCTAGCCCCCTGTTACGATCCCGCGCCGGGCACGGCCACCACAGGAGTCTCCCCGCATGAGAGTCGGCATCTCCCTACCGGTCCGCGAACTCAAGGACGATCTCGGCGCTATCAAGGCGTTCGCGCAGGCAGCAGACGAGCTCGGCTACACGCACCTGCGGGTGCCGGACCTGATCGCCCGGCCGAAGAGCGGGCACCTTCAGGAGCCTCTCGTCCTGCTGGCATACGTCGCCGCGACGGTGGAGAACATCGAACTCGTGCCGTCGGTCATCGTCACGCCGTCGCGTCAGACGGTGCTGCTGGCGAAGCAACTGGCGACACTCGAACGGCTGTCGGGAGGCGGCGTGCGTCTCGGCGTCGGCGTCGGCGGCAGCGAGGCGGAGTACCGGGCGCTGGGGCAGGACTTTGGCACCCGGGGCGCTCGCTGCGAGGAGCAACTCGAACTGCTGCGGCGTCTATGGACGGAGCCGGTCGTCGACTTCGAGGGACGCTGGGACATGGTCCAGGGCACGGGCATCGATCCCCTGCCGTCTCGTCCGATCCCGATCTGGATCGGCGCGCGGGGACTGCCGGCGCCTCGCATCCGCCGGCGCATCGGCCGGCAGGCGGACGGCTGGTTCGTGCTCTGCTCGCCGGAGGACTTCGATGGCCTGAAGGCCGACATCGATGGCGCCGCGGTCGCCGCCGGTCGAGACCCCAGGGCGATCGGCGCGGAGGCGGGGGTCGCGGTCGTCGGGCCGCGCGAGCACGAGTGGCGGGATCGTGTCCGGGGCTGGCGGCAGAAGGGGTTGACCCATCTGTGCCTCCGCACGCTGGGGGGCGGTCTCGGCGGAGACGCGGACGCGCACATTGCGAGGGCAAGACAGGCCTTCGAGGAGCTGCAGGAGCTGGTCTGACGCCTGTGGGGCATCGCCCGGCTTCACGGTTCGCCTTGACACGCTGGCGCGCAGCGAGCACAATCCGCGCTTCCATGACTCAATCGACGCTCACTCCGTCTCTGGTCAAGCGGCTGCACAAGCCGGGCGCGAAGCCCTGGCTACAGGACTGGGTGTCTACCGCCTAGAGATCGACGCAGCGACCTTTCTCGGCCGGCCATCCAGTTCAAGGGTGCGCCGGCTTTCTTGTATCCGGAGGATCCCTCCATGCCTTCCCATCCAGCCATCATCGAGTCGACCCTGCGCGAGGGTGAGCAGTTCGCCAACGCCTTCTTCGACAGCGACCAGAAGGTGGAGATAGCGCGCCTGCTGGACGCGTTCGGGGTCGAGTATCTCGAGTTGACTTCGCCTGCCGCGAGTCGCGGCAGCCGGGACGACTGCGAGCGGGTGGCGAACCTCGGGCTCCGCGCCAAGGTTCTGACGCACACTCGCTGCCACCTGGACGACGCCAGGCTGGCGCTCGAAACCGGCGTCGACGGGATCGACGTCGTGTTCGGCACTTCCCGCTACCTGCGGGAGTACTCCCACGGCAAGAGCATGGAGCAGGTGATCGAGACGGCGGTCGAAGTGGTCGAGTACATCCGCTCGCACGATGTCGAGGTCCGTTTCAGCACGGAGGACTCGTTCCGCAGCGATCTGGAGGATTTGATCCGCGCCTACCGCGCGGTCAACGCGGTCGGCGTGAACCGGGTCGGCGTCGCCGACACGGTGGGCGTGGCGAGTCCCAGGCAGGTCTACGACCTGGTGCGGCGGTTGCGACGGGAGGTCGACTGCGACATCGAGTTCCACGGCCACAACGACACCGGCTGCGCGGTCGCCAACGCGTTCTGCGCGCTGGAAGCGGGCGCGACCCATGTCGACACGTCCGTGCTGGGCATCGGCGAGCGGAACGGCATCACGCCGCTCGGGGGTTTGGTGGCGCGGCTCTACGCCGAGGATCCCGAAGGCGTGCGCGCCCGCTACGACCTGCCGCTTCTCCGCGAGATCGAGAACTACGTCGCCTCCCTGGTCGAGGTCGACGTGCCGTTCAACAACTACATCACCGGCTACACGGCCTTCACTCACAAGGCGGGCATCCACGCCAAGGCGATCCTCAACGACCCGTCGAGCTACGAGATCCTCGATCCGGCCGACTTCGGGCTCGACCGTTACGTCCACGTCGCGCATCGCCTCACCGGTTGGAACGCGATCAAGTCCCGCGTCGAGCAGTTGCGGCTCGATCTGAGCGATACGCAGATCAAGGAGATCACGGCCCACATCAAGGCGCTGGCCGATGAGAAACCGCTCAGCCTGTCGGACGTTGACGCCCTGCTGCGCGAGTACCACACGGCGGAGTTGTTGCCTGCGGTGGCGGGAGCGGCCGGGTGACCGAGGCCGGTCGGCCGGCCGACAACGTCCGGACCTTCGCGCAGAAGGCGCTGGCCCGAGCCAGCGGCAACGAGTCGGTTGCCGTCGGAGAGATCGTCGACGCACGGCCGGACATCGCCTTGAGCCACGACAACACGGCGCCGATCGCCGAGATCTGGCGCCAGTTCGGCCGAGATCGGGTGGCGATCCCGGAGCGGATGGCGGTCACCCTCGACCACGCGGTGCCGGCGCCGACCGTGCGGCACGCCCGGAATCATGCCGAGGTGCGTGCCTTCGTCGCCGAGCAGGGCATCGGCCACTTCTTCGAGGTTGGTCGCGGTATCTGCCACCAGGTTCTGAGCGAGGAGGCGGTCGTGCTGCCCGGAGACCTGATCCTGGGTTCGGATTCCCACACGCCGCACTTCGGCTGGCTGGGGGCGTTCGGCGCCGGTGTGGGCCGCAGCGAGATGGCGGTCCTCTGGGCTACCGGCGAGCTCTGGCTCAGAGTGCCGGAGTCGCTCCGGATCCGGCTCGAGGGCGGGCTCGGCGAATGGGTGACGACGAAGGACGTGGCCTTGACCCTGATCGGCGATCTGGGCGCGGATGGCGCGCTCTACCGGAGCGTCGAGTTCGAGGGACCGGCCATCGCCGACCTGAGCCTGGACTCGCGCGCGGCGCTGGTCAACATGATGGCCGAGATGGGGGCGAAGAACGCGTACATGCCGCCGGACGAGGACGTGTTCCAGTACCTGGCTGAACGGTTGCTGACACGTCCGGGGCGTCGCCCGGGGCGCGGGGCGGAACCCGGTGAGACGTCCGGCGAGGTCGCCGTCCGGCTCAGAGAGCGAGTTCTCTATCCGGATGCCGGCGCGGAGTACGCGGCTGAACATCTGTTCGACCTGTCGTCGGTCCAGCCCCAGGTCGCGCGGCCGCACCAGGTCGACGACACGGTGGGAGTCGGCGAGCTCGAATCGGTGCGGGTGGACCAGGCGTTCGTCGGCACCTGCACGAACGGCCGGCTGGAGGATCTCGGCGCGGTCCATCGGGTGATGGCCGGCCGGCGTACGGCGCCTGGCACCCGGATGGTCATCGTGCCCGCGTCGAGCGAGGTCTGGAGCGAGGCCCTGGCTCGCGGCTGGGTCGCGGATCTCGTCGCCGCCGGCGCTGTGTTCGGGACCCCGGGCTGCGGCCCGTGCATGGGCAACCATCTCGGCGTGCTGGCCCCGGGCGAGGTCTGCATCTCCAGCGCAAACCGGAACTTCCAGGGCCGAATGGGAGACCGCGGCGCCGAGATCTACCTGGCCTCTCCCGCCGTCGTGGCGGCGAGCGCGATCGCCGGGCGGATCGTCCATCCGCGGGAGATGGCCGAGTGAACGGTCCCGTCGATGTCGGCCGGCCCTTCCGCGGTCGGGTCTTCCGGTATGGCGACCATGTGAACACGGACGTCATCTTTCCGGGCCGCTATACCTACACGAAGAGCCGGCCGGGGGAGGTCGCGCCCCACGCGCTCGAAGACCTCGATCCGACGTTCGCCGGTCGCGTGCGGCCCGGCGACGTGATCGTCGCCGGTTGGAACTGGGGCTGCGGTTCGAGCCGGGAGCAGGCGGCGGTCTGCCTGCGCTACGCCGGCGTCGGCGCGGTGGTCGCGCGCAGCTTCGGTCGGATCTTCTACAGGAACGCGCTGAACAACGGCCTGCTCGCCATCGTCTGCCCCGAGGCGGTCGACGCGCTGGAGGAGGGCGCCGAGGTGGAGGTCGATCTCGAGGAATCGGCGATTCGCTACGGCGAAACCGTCTACGGTTTCTCGCCCTTCAGCCCGGCCGTACGTTCCATGATCGCTGCCGGTGGACTGATCGAACAGACGAAGCGCCGGCTGGCGGCGGAGTAAGCGAACCGTGACACCGACCAGTGGCGATTCGGCGTTGGCGCCGGTCCGCCTCGCCCGCATCGGCGGCGACGGCATCGGCCCGGAGGTTGTGGACGCCGCGGTACGGGTCGTCAACGCGGTCTGCGGTGACCTCATCGAATGGGTCGAGGCCGAGATGGGCTGGCGGACCTTCGAGCGCACCGGCCGCGCGCTGCCCGAGTCCACGGTCGAGATCCTCGAAGGGTGCGCTGGCGCCCTGTTCGGGGCCGTCTCCTCGCCGAGCCATGCCGTGGACGGGTACCGGAGTCCCATCGTGGAGTTGCGGCGGCGGCTCGATCTCTACGCGAACGTACGGCCGCTCAAGAGCGGCGCCACCGACGCCGTCGTCGTCCGCGAGAACACGGAAGGCTTGTACGCAGGCCGCGAACGCTGGGAGCGGGAAGGCGAGGTCGCCATCGCCGAACGGGTCATCAGCCGCCGGGGGACGGAACGGATCGTCCGCTTCGCCTGCGAGCTGGCCGTCACTCGGGCCTCCCAACGCGGCAACCCGGCCCGGCTCACCGTCGTCCACAAGGCGAACGTCCTCCGCCTGAGCGACGGCCTCTTCCGCGAGACGGCGCTCAAGGTCGCGGCTGGTTTCCCCGAGATCGAAATCGAGGAGCAACTCGTCGACTCCATGGCCTACCGGCTCATCCTCGAACCCGAGCGCTACGACGTGATCGTCGCGCCGAACCTCTACGGCGACATCCTGAGCGACGCCGGGGCCGCCCTCGTCGGGGGCCTCGGCGTCGTCGGCTCGGCCAACTGCGGTGACGGCTTCTGCCTCGCCGAGCCGGTTCACGGAAGCGCGCCGGACATTGCCGGCCGGGGGATCGCGAATCCGGTCGCCGCCGTGTTCGCCGCCGCGCTCCTGCTGGAACGGGTCGGCCTTGCGGACGCCGTGGGCCGTGTTGAGGAGGTCCTCGCCGAGCACCGGTCCGCAGGCCCTCGAACGCCCGACCGCGGCGGCGACGCCACGACAGAGGACGTGGTCGCTGACCTGCTGACTCGAGTCTGACTAGCGGCTGAACCAGAACGGCTTGCGCTGCCGCTTCTCGCCGGCGATCTCGTTCATCGACAGGGCGTCGAACAACCGGCCGCCGACCATGACGTAGCGGACGAGTTCGGAGCTGCGGAGGTTCTCGAGCGGGTTCTCTTCGAGGACGATCAGGTCGGCGAGCTTGCCCGTTTCGAGCGAGCCGAGGTCGGCCTCCATGCCGATGTAGCGGGCGCCGTTGATCGTGCCGGCAATGAGAGCCCGATGCGGGCTCATCCCGCCCTGCTCGAACATCCACAGCTCCCAGTGGGCGGCGAGGCCCTCGCGCTGGCCGTGGGCGCCAAGCATGATCGGCACGCCGGCCTGGTCGAGGGCGTTGACGACACCCGCGGCCAGGATGTGGTTGTACTCGCCTTCCGGGGCCTTCTGCCGGCGCCGGGCACGGGCGTCGATCACCTCCTGCGGCACGTAGTTGAGCAGCCGTTCGTTGGCCCACACGTCCGTGTGCTCGTACCAGTAGTCCTCGCCCTGGATGCCGCCGTAGGCAACCCCCAGGGTGGGCGTGTTGCCGACCCGGCTGCTGCCCCAGAACTGGAGGACGTCGTCGTAGATCGCGCCCACCGAGAGCGAGTGCTCGATGCCGGTGTGGCCGTCGGCGACCATCGTCATGTTGTGCTGGAACAGGGCGCCGCCCTCGTTGACGACCAGCATGCCGAGGTCCTGCGCCGCGGCGACGATCATCTGGCGCTGGTCCCGCCGCGGCTGGTTGTAGCTCTTGACGCTGATCGCGCCCACCTTCTGCAGGCGGCGGAGGTGCTGGACCGCGTCGTCCGGCGTTTCGATGATCGCGCGGAACGAACCGAAGGCGCCGTAGAGGATCGTGCCGGTGGCGAAGAGCCGCGGACCGACGATCTCGCCGGCGCGCTGCATCTCGCTGGCGGCGAAGAAAGTGCTGGTGTCGGTCGAGGGATCGTGAGCCGTCGTCACGCCGAAGGTGAGGGTGGCGTAGAGCTCGGAGTTCTGTTGCGGGATGACCTCCTGGCTGCCCTGCGGCCCGTGCCAGTGGACGTCGATCAGGCCGGGCATGACGGTCAGGCCGGCGGCGTCGATGACCGTGGCGCCGGCCGGCACGTCGACCTGCCGGGACGGGCCGACGGCAGCGATCCGGTCGCCGTCGACGACCACCGTGCCGCGGCGGATGATCTCCAGGTTGTCTTCACCGGCCATCGTGATCAGGCGGGCGTTCGTGATCGCAATCACATCGTCGGGGCGGTAGGCGTCCACCTCGAAGCCGAGGTCGAGACCGGCGGCGGGCTCTTCTGGCTCGTCGCTCTCCGCGTTGCCTTCACCGTCCGCGTCCTCGTCGTCCGTGGGCGCGAAGGCGTCGGCGAGCTCGCGCTCGAACAGCTCCGGCCCCAGGGCCCAGTAGAGCGTCGAGCCGTCGCCGGAGAAGTGGAGGTAGGCGCCGTCGTCGGTGGAGACGTTGCGCACCGGAAGGCCGGGCGTGGCCGGTCCGACCTCGATCGCCTTCGACGCCGGAGCGAACGGTACGACGTGGGCGTCGAAGCGTTCGGCGAACGCCAGCCAGCGCCCGTCCGGCGACACCCGCATCTCGGTGGCCACCTTGCTGCCGGCATGATCGCGGGGCTCCGCTTCCCCCGTACCTGAGAGCGGCAGGCTGCGGAGCAACTGGCGGTCCCAGCGCTGGGGGGCGGTGAAGTAGACGCGCTCGGAGTCGGCGCCGAAGTGGGGGTTGGAGCCGGATCGCGAGAAGCGCACCGGCGCGCTCTCGCCGCCGGCATCGATCCGGTAGAGCCCCGGGTCCTTCGACCACAGCGGACTCAGAATGCCGCCGCTGCGGCTCTTCCGGTAGACGACGGTGGCGCCGTCCGGCGAGAAGGCCGGTTCGAGGTAGAAGCCCGGATCGGGCGTGATCTTGCGGCCCTCGCCGCCCGACGACGGAGCTATGCGGACCGCGCCCAGGTCGTCATCGTGCCAGCTCGTGTAGACGATCCACTCCCCGTCGCGCGACCAGGAGGGGTAGAACTCGAAGTGGTCGTCTTGGGTGGTCAGCCGCCGCGGCTCGCCGACTTCGCCGGTCTCGGGGTTGCGGCTGCGTGTCCAGAGCCGGCCCAGGCTCTGGAAGACGACCTGGTCGCCGTCGGGGGAGACCTGGATCCAGCGCAGCATCTTCGTCCGGAACGTCTCCGGTGCCGGCTCGAAGTCGAAGGCGAGCGCCCGCTTCATCCGGTGGGTCGCGCGGACCCGGAACGGGATCGCCTGGACCTCGCGCGTCTCGATGTCGATCCGGTGCAGGCCGCCCCGCGCCCAGAAGACGACCGAACGGCTGTCCGGCGTCCAGGCCATCGTCGAGTAGACGCCGTGGACGGCCCAGATCTCCTGCATGTCCCGGTCGAGCGCGTCGTAGATGGGGATGTTCTCGCCGCTGCGCAAGTCGTGGAGGAAGAGATGGCTCTGGAAGCGGACGCGGCGGACGAAGGCGAGGTATCTCCCGTCCGGCGACGGGGTCGGCCGCACGGCGCCGCCGGGGCCGGCGATCACCGTCTCGATGTCGCCGGTCTCGCGGTCGATGCGGCGGATGGAGTAGATGCCCTCGGCCGCGTTCTTGCCGTACTGGAAGGTGCCGCCGGGCGTCGTGTCCTGGCTGAAGTAGACGTAGCGCCCGTCCGGTGAGAACGCCGGTTCGCCGAGGTCCTTCTGCTCGTTCGGCTTCTCGTTCAACTGCAGGCCCGAGCCCTCGCCGCTGGCGTGGTAGAGCCAGATCTCGCCGCTGCCGAGGGAGCGGGTCGAGACGAAGTGCTTGCGGGCGGCGATGAAGCGCCCGTCCGGACTCCAGGCCGGGTTGTTGACGAGCCGAAAGTCCTCGCGGCTGATCTGCCGCGGCTCGCCGCCGTCCGCGGGAATGGTCCAGACGTTGTCGCCGCCTGTCCGGTCGCTGATGAAGGCGATCCCGGAGCCGTCCGGGCTGAAGCGCGGCATCATGTCCCAGGCCATCCCGTTCGTCAGAGCCTCGGCGTCACCTCCGCCGATGGGCAGCAGGTAGAGATCGCCCAGCAGGTCGAAGACGATCCGCTCGCCGTCGGGCGAGACGTCGAGGTTCATCCAGGTCCCCTCGGTCACGTCGAGCTCGAACTCGACCTCGTCCCCGGGCGGATCGTTCACGTCCCACTTCCCGTCGTCGTCGGCGAGGGCCGGAACGGCGGCGAGCGCCAGGAGCAGGCCGGTGGAGAGGTGGAACCGAAGGCTGGAGCGCAGGGATAGGCGTGTCATCCGGCGAGTCTACGACCGATCCGGCGGCTTGGGCGGAGCGGCTCTACGGCTGCCAGAGGTAGTTGAACTTGACGATCAGCTCGCGGCGCGCCGTCTCCCTGGCACTGAAGGTCGGGGCGGCCCAGTTGTGGTTGTAGACGACGAAGAGGTTGGCGCCGGGTTTGTAGATCCAGTTGAAGCGCACGTTGACGCCGGCCAGTTGAGCCGCCTCGTTGTACTGCGCGAGTGTGTTGAGGCGCAGGTCCGGGCTGAAGGCGGCGTCGAGGCGGACGGTGTAGATGGTGGCGGTGAAGTCGCCCTGGGGCAGGGTGACGTCGTTGTAGTTCCACTGGAACTCGGTCAGCAGGTGGCGGGACAGGCGGACGAAGTTCGACAGCACGATGCTGCGGCGATCGCCGCTCAGGAACTCGCCGACGTTGATGTTGCCGCGCCAGGCCAGCCGCCGTCCCTGGTTCGAGAAGCCCCGCAGAAAGATCGAGTTGAAGCGGTACAGGCCCGCCGGGATCACGATGCCGGGACGGATCTCGAAGGGCTCGAAGAGCTGCTCCACTTCGTCGACGAAGGCGAGACGAAACCGGTCGTCGCCGGTGGTGCGCACGCCGATCGGCGCCAGGAGGAGCTTGCGGCTCTCGACCTGGCCCAGGCTCTCGCGCTCGAAGTAGTCGAGTTCGGCCTCGAGCGTCACGCTGCGGACGACGCCGCGGTTGATCCGCGGTTCCCAGCGAATCCTCGGGTTGTACCGGCGAAAGTCCCGGCGCAGGAGGAAACCGGAGCCGGGGTCGAAGTCGGCCTGCGACTCCATCAGGTCGAAGTTGGCGCGGATGCTGCGCGATGTGTAGCTGTAGCCGGTGCCGAGAGCACCTGTGTCACCGTCTTGCCCGTCTTCTTCGGTGGCGGCCCCGAACAGGTAGAAGGCGGACTGGCGGGTCGGCTTGTAGTCGAGATCGACGCCGTAGAGCTGGTTCGTCGCGCCCCCGCGCGGATCGAGTTCGGTGTAGATCATCCCGACGCTGGAACGTTCTCCAAGATTGCGCTTGAGGCGGAAGACACTGTGCTGGGTGGCTGCCGTCGCGGGCCTTGCTCCGGCCGCGACGGCCTCGGTCCCCACCGTCAGCAGCCCCAGGTTCCAGGCCCCGGCCCGGCCGGTCAGGCGGGCGCCGACATCGATGGGAACCTCTTCGCCGCGATCCAGCCCGATGCGTCTCGAAAAGAAGGCCTTCATGAGCGGAGGCTGCATGCCTCCGGGTGCAGGCGGACCGAACTCGAAGATGCCCGCGTTCTCCAGGAAGAACTCCCTCTTTTCGGGGAAGAAGAGCGAGAAGCGCGTGAGGTTGACCTGCTGCTGGTCCACCTCCACCTGCGCGAAATCGGTGTTGTACGTGAGATCGAGGGTCAGCGACTTCGTCAGTCCCCACTTCAGGTCGATGCCGCCGTCGATGTCAGAGGTGGTTCCACTTGCCTCGTTGCGCGGTTCGTCCGCGGCGGAGGCCAGGACGAAGGGCTTGACGTCGAGGCGCCGTCCAGGCTTGACGCCCGAGATGCCGGTGAGGTCGCCGGCGAGGGAGACCCAGTGCGCGGCATACATGCGGCTGACGGCGCGTGGGCCGATCTCACGTCCGATGGGCGCCCAGTTGCTCTCTTCGTTCGTCCGGCGGACCACCCTGCGGACGTTGAGCCCCCACACGCTTTGCGTCGGATCGAAGCGGAGGGTCGAGAAGGGGATCGCCACCTCGACCTGCCAGCCCTCCGCCGTGCTCCGGGCCGTTGCGTTCCATACCCCGTTCCACTCGACGTTCTGATCCTTGCCCTCGTCGGTGACCAGGGAGTCCGTGCGGGCGCCGAGCGGGTTGACCTCGAAGGAGAAGCTGTTGCGTTGATCATGGAAGGTGTCGAGCACGATCGCCAGGGAGTCGTCGTTGCGTCCGTGGTCGGAGTCGCGCTGGAGTTCCTTGGCGACGATCGCCCCGGGCTCCGGGTCGTGGGCGCGAATCCCGAAGTAGAGGACGTCTTCCGTGTAGACCACGGAGAACTCGGTCTGCTGGGCGGCCGGGCGGTCGTCCTCCGGCTCGCGCGCGGTGAAGTTGGAGCCGACGGGTGCGCGGTCCCAGGCGGCCTCGTCGAGCACCCCGTCGACGCGAATCGGGGTGTCGATCCGGAGCGCCTCGATGGTTGGCCGTGGGCTGGTGCTCGTCTGTGCGGCGGCGGGGGAGTGGAGCAGGCCAAGGGCGAGCACGAGTCCTGCCACGGTATGGCGCAGGCAGTCTCGGCGGGGCAAGCTCCTAGACCGTCTTCGTCCGCTGGTCCGCCAGGCTGAACTCCTGGTGCCAGGTGGAGTCGCCGCCATCGCCCTTGCGGTCGACGACGACATCGACGAGGAACGGCTCGCCGGCGCGGGTGACTTCGATCCCGCGGCGGATCGCCGGCCGCAGGTCGGCCGCCGACTCGACAGTGACGCCGTCGACGCCCTGGCTCCTGGCGAGGCCGGCGAAGTCGATGTCCGGGTCGCCGAGGTGCATGCCGGTGTAGCGGTTGGCCGCCTTCATCCTGCCGTCGTAGCGGGCGTAGGCGAAACGGACCGTCTGGTAGTTCCGGTTGTTCGTGACCACGGTCAGAACCGGCACGCCGTAGCGGGCCTGGCTCCAGAAGCCGGACGCGCTGTACATGACCGAGCCGTCGCCGATGTTGCAGACGACCTGCCGGTCGGGCTGGCCGAGCTTGGCGCCGGTCGCGGCGCCGATGCCCCAGCCGAGGCCGGCGCCGGAGGTGGCGAGCCAGGTCTTCTCGCCGTCGCGGTGGCCGGTCGAGAAGAACTGGTTCGAGCCGCTCAGGTTCTCGCTGACGATGATGGCGTTCGGGTCGAGTTCCGTCTCGAGCACGTGGCCCAGCTCGTCGGCGTGGATCGGGCTCTTGCCCACGTTGGCCGCGTCGAGCTGTGGCTGCCGGCGGGCGGATTCGGCTCTCGAGTCGCGGATCTTCTTCCGCCGTTCCTCGGTCGTCATCGACTCGACGGCCTCGACGAGCGCTTCCGCGGCCAGCTTCGTGTTCGCGACGACGGCCCGGCCGAACGGACGGTCGCCGCCGATGGCCCCCGTGTTCAGGCCGATCCAGGCACTCTGCGAGCCTTCGGCATCGGGGCCGGCGGCGGCGGTGCCGCCGATGTCGCCGACGCCGATGCGGAGCACGAAGTCGCGACCGCGGCTGTTGTAGCCGCCGGCATACAGCGGGTGCATGCGCGGGAAGCTGTGGAACGGCCAGTTCACGTCGGCCACGGGCACCTGGAGCATCTCCGCGAGCTCGAGCACCGCCTCCTGGGCGCCGGCCTTGCTCACCTCGTCGCCAACGTGGAGGATCGGTGACTCCGCCTCGATCAGCATCCGCGCCACCGCTTCGATGTCCTCGTCGCGTGCCGGGATGTCGTCTGGAATGATGAAGGAGGGGCGGTCGTGGATCGTGGCGGAGACGCCCTTGGCCTCCAGTGCGTGGTTGGCCAGGGCCAGGTAGGTCGGGCCGCCGGGCGCCGTGGTCGCGACCTTGAAAGCGCGCCGGAGCATGACCGGAATGGACTCGGGATCCCGGGTTTCCCAGGACATCTTCGTGAACTGGCGGTTCACGTCCTTCTGGTCGAAGCCGGGACGAGCCGCCAGCAGCAGGTTGTCGTCCTGCATCTCGTTGTCCAGCAGGCCGGCGGTGACGACGAGCGCGGAGCCGTCGCGGCTCGAGTTGTAGAGCTGGCCGGCGGACTGCGCGGTGCCCGCGATCACGTGGACGTTGACGAAGGCCGGCTCGCCGGAGGCCTTGTGGTAGCCGTCGGCCATCGAGATGACGATCCCCTCGTGGAGGCCCATGATGAGCTGCATCTTCGGCCGGTCGAGGAAGGCGTCGAAGAGGCCGACCTCGAAAGAACCGGGGTTCGTGAACAGGAAGCGGACGCCGGCCGCCTCCATCTGTTCGACCATCAGGTCGCCGCCGGTGCCGCTGGCGGTGCGGCTGCCCGTCTCCGGATCTGCGTTCGCCGCCGCGGCCGCGGCGTTGGCGGTGGACTCCGCGATCGTGCCGGTCAGCCCCAGCGCGGTCAGCGCCTGAATGAACCCGCGGCGGGAAAGATCGTTGCGGAGGAAGCGGTAGACCAGTTCGTTCACGGTGGGCCTCCCATGTCGTCAGGATGTCGTCTCGTCAGAGTAGCAGCCGTGCGCGGAGCACACTCGGCGCGAAAACGGCTTTCGCTGCTATGATCGCGCGCCGAACACGACCGCCCCGACGCTCGCAGTCGAGACGTCGCGCCGATGGAGTCCTGACATGCCCAGAGTCTGCCGGATCACCGGCAAGAAGCCGCTCAGCGGCCACAACATCTCGCACGCGCACAACGTCACGAACAAGTGGCAGCGGCCGAACATCCAGACCAAGCGGCTGTACGTGCCCGAGCTGAAGCGGACGCTCAAGCTGAAGGTGTCGACTCGCGCGCTCCGCACGATCGACAGGAAGGGCCTGATGCCCTATCTGAAGAGCCGCGGCCTGACGCTCCGCGACATCACGTAGAGCGGTCGCCGCTTCGCGGCTACATGCGTTCAGGGTTCGGGGTCGGCTGGCGGCTCCTCGTCCGGTTGGGCGGAGGGCTCCTCGGCTCCCGCGTCGCCTTCACGGGCGCCCAGGTACTCCGGCAGCTTGATGCCGACGTTCTTCGTCAGTTCGTGCAGCGGCGGCAGCGAGCCGACGAGGCCGGAGACGAAGTCCGCGGTGGCCGTCTTGCCGTTCTCGCCGCGGCCGGAGTCCCAGACCGTGACGTTGTCGATCTTGAGGCCGGCGATCGCCTTGACCTGTTCCTCGACGAGCTTCGGTAGCTGTTCCGTGGCCAGCAGCAGCGCCGCGTTTTCGGCGCCGCCGATCGCGTCGACGATGCGGTCGAAGCCATCGGCCTTCTTCTTGAGGATCGCCTCGATACCTGCCGCCTCGGCTTCCTGGAGCCGCTGAATCCGGTCGGCGTCGGCGTCGGTCAGTGACCGGATGCCGTCCGCCTCGCCGCGCTTCAGGCGGCGGTTGCGCTCGGCTTCGGCTTCGGCGAGCGTCGCGATCTCCTCCTTCTTGATTTCGGCGGGGACGACGACGTCCGCCCGCTGGGTCGCCTGCTCGCGGCTGGCGCGCGCGACCTCGGACTCCTGCTGCGCGGCGTAGGCTTCCTGCAGCGCCTGGGCTGCCTTGACCTTCTCGGCGGCGGAGGCGTCGCGCTCGGCCTCGGCCTCTTCCTTTCTCCGTTGAGAGTCGGACTGGGCCACCCGCACCGCGGATTCGTTCTCACCCTCCTGGGCCGTCGCTCTGGCCTCGGCGACCTGGATGCGCCGGTCGCGCTCCGCGGCCGCGGCGCCGACCTCGCCGTCGCGCTCCTGCTCGGCGACCTTGACCTTCGCCTCGTTGATCGCCCGCGCCGCGGCCTCCTTGCCGAGCGCGTCGATGTAGCCGGACTCGTCCGTGATGTCCTGGATGTTCACGTTGATCAGCCGCAGGCCGACCTTCTTCAGCTCGACCTCGACGCCGTTCGAGATGTTCTCGATCAGCTTGTCGCGGTCGGCGTTGATCTCCTCGATCGGCATCGTCGCCAGGACAACGCGCATCTGGCCGAAGATGATGTCCCGGGCGAGTGCCGACACGCGCTCCATCTGCATGCCCAGCAGGCGCTCGGCCGCGTTCTCCATTACCCCGGCCTCGGTCGAGATGCCGACGGTGAACGTCGACGGGCAGTTGACGCGGATGTTCTGTTTGGACAGCGCGCCGGTCAGGTTGATGTCCATCGTCATCGGCTCGAGATCGAGGAACTGGTGCGCCTGGAGGATGGGCACGATGAACGCCGCGCCGCCGTGGTAGCACTTGGCCGAACCGGTTCCGCCGATCTTGCCGTAGACCACCAGGATGCGGTCGGAGGGGCAGCGCCGGTATCGACTCGAGAGCGCGAAGACGAGGATGAGCACGGCCGCCAGGCCGGACAGGATGAGAATGATCAGGTCCACGTATGGAATCTCCTAGCTACTGCCTGGTTTCTTTCGGGTCGTCGGCTTCCGCGTCGAGCGGAGCGACGAGCAGGGTGTTCTGATCGAGGAGGTCGACCACGCGGATGCGGGCGAGAGTCGGCAGGTCCTCGTCGTGCCGCGTCATCGCGGCGACGGTCCGCAGCCGGCCCTGGACCAGAACTTCGACCTGACCGGGCTTCTCGAGGCTGGCGCCGATCGGCGCGTAGACCTTGCCGGCAACGCCGACGGCGTTCCCGTAGTCGATCGTGCCGCTGTGGCGGAGGCCCATCATCACGCGCATGATGAGGAACAGGAGGCCGGCGAACAGCAGGCCGACGGCGGTGCCGCCCATCGCCGCGGGCAGCGTCGAGTAGCCGGCCCGGAGCAGGACGACGCCCGTCCAGCCGAAGCCGGCAAGGAAGCCGCTGACGGTGCGCAGCGAAAGCAGGGAGACCCCGTCGCCGTCGGCCGCGTCGAGCAGGTCGTCGAGTCCGAAGACGGTGAGGATGACCTGAACGAGCAGGGCTAGGGCGGAGACGATGCCGAGCGCGTAGAAGACGCGGTAGGCCCCCTCCAGTGACCCCCACCAGTTGCTGACTGCCTCCATCGCTCCCCTCTCTCTCCTACGTTGATCCGGTACCCGTTGTTGACCTGTCAGGCGCTGCGCGCAGCTCGTTCGATGCCCCGCGCCTCATCGACCCGCAGCAGCAGCACGCCGCCGACGAGGAAGAACCCAAGAACCACCGACACACCGGCGCGTTGCCCGTAGCCGGCGGTGATCAGCCCCAGCAGCATCGGCCCGAGGAAGGCGGTCGCCTTGCCGGAGAAGGCGAAGAACCCGAAGAACTCGGACTCGTAGCGCTGGGGCGCGAAGCGGCCCATCAGCGACCGACTTGCCGACTGGGTGGGGCCGATGAAGAGGCCGGAAACCAGGACCGCCACCCAGAAAACGGCCTTGCTCGTCGCCACGATCGCGACCAGGGTGGTCAGGAACAGGCCGGTCAGGCTCCAGAGTACGGTGGTCCGGCCGCCGACGCGGTCGTCCAGGAGGCCGAACAGGAAAGCGCCCAGTCCGGCGGTGACATTGAGAGAGATGCCGAAGAGGATCACTTCGCCGGTGTCCATACCGAAGGTGCCGGCAGCGTAGACGCCTCCGAAGGCCATCATGGTGATCAGACCGTCGTTGTAGACGAGACGGGCAATCAGGAAGCGCACGATGTCCGGGAAGTCGCGGATCCGGGCTAGCGTGCGGCCGAGATCGCGGAACACGGCTCGGGTGGTGGCCGTGACACCGGCGGACGCGGCGCCGCTCCGCGCCGGGAGCGCGTCGCGGACCACCAGGAGCATCGGCAGGCTGAAGAGCAGGAACCACGCCGCGACGAGGAGGTTCGATGCACGGACGTTGAAGCCGTCCTCCGTGCTGAGCGTCACCCAGGGTTGGGAGTCGGGGAGTCCGACCAGGCCGAGTAGCGCCAGCACCAGGCTAATCAGGCCGCCGGCGTAGCCCAGGCCCCAGCCGTAGCCCGAGATGCGACCGATCGTCGCCGGCGTGGAGAGTTGGGGCAGGAAGGCGTTGTAGAACACCATGCCGACCTCGAAACCGACGTTCGCGATGACGAACAGGGCGAGCGCCGCGAGTACGGCGTTCACGCTTCCCGGGACGATGAAGGCGAGCCAGGCCGTCGCCCCGACGGAGATCAGCGTGGCCGCGGCCAGGAAGCGGCGACGGAGTCCCGCGCGGTCGGCCATCGCACCCAGGACCGGCGAGACCAGGGCGATGACCAGAGAGCTGGTTGTGACCCCGCGTGACCACAGGACGGTGCCCCGGTCCGCGTTCTCCGCGAATGTCTGTGTGAAGTAGGTCGCGTAGATGAACGTCACCACCAGGGTGGTGAACGCGGAGTTGGCCCAGTCGTAGAGACACCAGGACGCCACCGCTCCGCGACGGGCGGCAGGCTGCGATCCGCTGCCGCCAGGACCTAGAACGGTTCGTCCTCCCACCAGGGGAAGTAGGACGGCATGTCGGAACTGACCTTCAAGGGGAACTCGGCCGGGCGCTTCTCGAGGAAGGATGTCACGCCTTCCCTTGCGTCGTCACTCCTGCCGCGGGTGTAGATGCCCTTCGACTCCACCCGGTGCGCCGCCATCGGCGATTCCGCATCGAGCCCCTTCCACAGCATGTGCCGCGTGATCGCGACCGAAACCGGCGAGGTGTTGGCGGCGATCTCCCGGGCCAGCTCGCGCGCGGCGGGAAGAAGTTCGCCGGGAGGCAGAACGCGGCTGACCAGGCCGGCTTCGAGCGCCTCCGGGGCGCGAAAGACGCGGCCGGTCAGCGCCCACTCGGAAGCTCTTCCCATGCCGACAAGGCGGGGGAGGAAGTAGCTGCTGCAGGCCTCGGGGACCATTCCCCGGCGCACGAAGACGAAGCCCATTCTCGCCTCGGTGGAGGCCAGGCGCACGTCCATCGGCAGGGTCATCGTGATTCCGACACCGACCGCAGGGCCGTTGATCGCGGCGATGATCGGCTTGCGAAGGTCGTAGATCCGTAGCGACAGCACGCCGCCGCCGTCCCGGTAGTCGTCGAGGTCGGCGTTGGAACGGGCGAAGGTGTCGCCGCCGGAGGACAGGTCGGCGCCGGCGCAGAAGCCGCGGCCTTCTCCGGTGACGACGATGGCGCGCACCTCGTCGTCCGCGTCCGCGCGGTCGAAGGCGTCCATCATCTCCGCCATCATCTGACCGTTGAAGGCGTTGAGACGCTCGGGCCGGCTCAGCGTGATCGTGAGGACGCCGTCCTCGAGCTCCTGGCGGATCGCGTGGTCGTTGGGTTCAGGGGCCATTTCGTTCTTCAACCTCGTACTTCCAGGTGTTTCAGGGTGTGCCGGCGGCGCCGTCCGTCGAGGTCACGCCAGGCACGGGGAAACGCAGGCAGAATCGCTCGATGTCCCGGCGCATCGCCTCGAGCCGGTCCTCGTCGCTGTGGCGCCGCAGCGCGTCCACGATCCACTCGGCGAGCAGCTTCATCTCGGCCTCCTCCATGCCGCGCGTGGTCGCGGCCGGGCTGCCGAGGCGGATGCCGCTGGGCCGTAGCGGTGGTCGCGGATCGTCCGGGATCAACTGCTTGTTGACGGTGATCGACACGCTGTCCAGGGTCTCCTCGGCGACCCGGCCGTCGATACCGAAGCTCTTCTCGGTGTCGAGCACCATCATGTGGTTCTCGGTGCCGCCGGTGACCAGTTCGGCGCCCCGCTTCATCAATTCGTCCGCCAGCACTTTCGCGTTGGTCAGCACCTGCCGCGCGTAGACCGCGAACTCCGGTTCGAGCGCCTTGCCCAGGGTGATCGCCAGGGCGGCCACGGCGTTCATGTGGGGGCCGCCCTGGAGGCCCGGAAACACCGCCTTGTCGATCTTCAGGCGGTGTTCCGCGCGGCACAAAATGAGGCCGCTGCGGGGGCCTCGGAGGGTCTTGTGGCCGGTCGTCGTCATCACGTCGAATCCGTGGTCGAGCGGGTTGTCCATCGCGTTGCCGGCGATCAGGCCGCCGATGTGGGAAACGTCGGCCATCGTCAGCGCGCCGACATCGTCGGCGACCCGTTTGAACTCGCGGTAGTCGTAGTCCCGCGGGTAGGACGAGTAGCCGCAGAGGATCATCTTCGGCTTGTGTTCGCGGGCCTGGGCGAGCAGGGCGTCGAAGTCGATCGCGCCCTTGTTGGCCGGGTCCGTCCGGTAGCGGATGAAGTTGAAGACGCGGCCCATGTGGGAGACCGGCGCGCCGTGCGTGAGGTGGCCGCCGTGGGACAGATCCATCGCCAGCACCGTGTCGCCCGGATCCAGGAAGGCGAAGTAGGCAGCCTGGTTCATCGGCGAACCGGACAGCGCCTGCACGTTCGCGTGCTCGGCGCGGAACACCCTGCAGGCGCGCTCGATCGCCAGCCGCTCGACCGCGTCCGTGAACTCCTGGCCGCCGTAGTACCTGCGGCCGGGATAGCCCTCCGCGTACTTGTTCGTCAGCACCGAGCCGTTGGCCGCGAAGACCTCGGCGTACGTGTAGTTCTCCGAAGGGATGAGCTCGACGCCGCGCCGTTCGCGCTCCTCCTCGCCGGCGATCGCCGCCCACACCGCGGGATCGGTGCGCGCCAGCGCCTGTCGGTTCGACTCCACTACGCGGTCGGCTGCCGGCGAACTCGGCCGCCGGTAGCGTCAGCTACTTGAGCGCCGCCTTCGCGGCCTCGAGCAGAACCGTCTCCGGGAGACGGACCCTGTAGTCGGGGTTCACGTAGTGGAAGGCGATCCGGCCGTCCGTGTCGAGCACGAAGACGGCGGGCACCGGCAGCATGTGGTGGTCGTCCCCGGCGTACGCTTCGAGGTCGAGCTGGTAGCTCTCCCGGTAGGTCCGCACCATCGCCTCGTTGCGAAACGCGATGCCGAACGCCTGCGAGGCCGCCATGCCCCGATCCGAGAGAAGCCGGTACTTCAGCTCGTTCTTGTCGACGGTGGCCTGCAGTTGGTCGACGACGTCCGGCGACACCGCGAACAACTGGTAGCCGAGGTTGATCAGATCCTGCTCTATCTCCTGCAACTGACCCAGTTGCGTGTTGCAGTACGGTCACCAGCCGCCGCGGTAGAAGATGAGGATCGTCGGCTGGGCCTTGGCCGCGGCGGCCAGGTCGACGACGCCGCCGTCTGCGGCGGGGAGTTCGACTTCGGGAACGGCGCTGCCGACCAGCAGCGGCCGGACTTCCTCCGCGGTCTTCGGTACGTCGGCGGCGAGCACGGGAGAGGCGCAGATCAGGGCCGCGCCAGCGAGGAAAGCTCTCGTTTTCATGGCCCGGAGAGTAGCACGCGGGCGGCCTGCCGGCGCTCACGAATCTCGTCCCAGGGGACCACGCCGGTGCGCGTCGCCCAGGCGTCCCAGAGAGCGGCGAGGGCCGCGACCTGCTCCGGTTCCGCCGGTGCCAGATCGTTCGCCTCCGTGCGATCCGCGACCAGGTCGTAGAGCTCCCACGGTCCGGGGTAACGGGACACGAGCTTCCACTTGCCGGAGCGGACGGCGCGGTTGCCCTCGTGCTCCCAGAACACCGCGTCGCGGTCGAGCGGCTGTGCCTGGAACGCCGGCAGCAGACTGACTCCCTCGACCGGAATGGAGCCGCTGCCGCCGCGGTTCGCCGGGTGGATGGCGCCGGCGGCGTCGAGCGCGGTCGCCATCAGGTCGATGACGTGGGCGGTTTCGCGCACGATGCCGCCGCCATCGGTGATCCGCGCCGGCCAGTGGACGATCAGGGGGGAGGCGATGCCGCCTTCGTGGACCCAGTGCTTGTACAGGCGGAACGGCGTGTTGCTGGCGTGCGCCCAGTGCGGGCCGTAGCTCTGGTAGCTCGACTCGGGGCCTGGCAGTACCTCCGGATCGTTGCCGACTGCTACCGGGCTGCCGTCGAGGGCTTGACGTGGGATGGCGAGGCCGGTCCACTGATCCGACAGCACCTCGGCGCAGCCGCCGTTGTCGGCGAGGAAAAGGATCAGCGTGTTGTCGAGCCGGCCGGTTTCCTCGAGCGCCGCGACGACCTCGCCGATGCCGCGGTCCATGCGGTCGATCTGCGCGGCGTAGACCTCCATCGCGCGCTCGAACCAGGGCCGTTCCTGGTCGGGAACGTCCTCCCAGGCGGGCACTCTCGGGTCGCGCCCGGCGATCGGCCAGTCAGCGTCGATCAGCCCGAGTTCGATCAGGCGCCGGCGGCGCTCCGTGCGGATCGCGTCCCAGCCGGCGGCGTAGCGTCCCCGGTAGCGGGCGATGTCGTCGGGCAACGCGTGCAGCGGCCAATGCGGCGCCGTGTGGGCGACGTAAAGAAACAGCGGATCGCCGCTCCGGTCGCCTGCCGCGTGCTCGCGCACGAACCGCACCGCGTACTCGGAGATGGCGTCCGTGTAGTAGTACACGGGGCCTTCCGGGTCGTCCGGCGGCGTGAGTTCAACGGGTTCGTTGTCCTCGGTGAGGGAGATCGGATCGTAGAAGCTGCCGGCGCCGTGGATCGTGCCGTAGAAGCGGTCGAAGCCGCGCTGCCGCGGCCAGTTGTGGGTCGATGTGAGTTCGTCGTTGCCGCTCCAGTGGCCCACGTGGCGCGTGACGTGCCACTTGCCCGACATGTACGTGCCGTAACCCACGGCCCCCAGCGCTTCGGCGATGGTGATCGCATTGGCCGCGAGATCACCCCGGTATCCCGGCAACCCGTCGTCGCCCATCATGTGGCCGACGCCGGCCTGGTGCGCGTAGAGGCCGGTGAGCAGGGATGCGCGGGTCGGGCAGCAGCGGGCCGTGTTGTAGAAGTGACTGAAGCGCAGGCCGTGCGAGGCCAGAAGATCGAGGTTGGGGGTGTCGATCTCGCCGCCATAGCTGCCGAGGTCGGAGAAGCCCATGTCGTCAGCCATGATCAGGACGATGTCGGGCCGTGGGGCGGAGTCCGTGCCGTCGCAACCGAGGAACAGTGGCAGCGTTGCCGCGACCAGCGCGGCGGCCGGCTTCTTGCATGATGAAATCAAAGCGCGCATGGACGAAGTGTATGCAGACGGAAGCTCGAGGGGCCGTGGCTCCGTGGCCGGCTTGCTGGCCGTCGCGACGTTCGTTCTCGTCGCGGCGCCGCTCGAGAGCCGGCGCCTGCTGACGCTGGTGCCGCGGGCGACGCAGCCCGCGACCGTCGCCGCCCAGGACTTCGGCCCGGACATCGCCCCGATCGCGGTTCAGGTCGACCTGGAGCTGCTGCGCGGCGAGCCCGGCCGGCTGGAGTTGCCGACACCGGACGGCCGGGTCCTGTCGGCGGAACTCAGTGTCTTCGAGGATCGGGGCGGCGGTGATCTCATGTGGTCGGGCGGTTTCGTGGGAGCGGGCTACGACAGCGTCGTCCTGACCGTGGAAGGCGGCCGTCTCGTCGGCTGGTTCGGCGAGCCCGGCGGCGTGAGGTACCGGATCAGCGCCCGGCCCGACGGTGAAGGTCAGATGGCGCACAGGACCTCGCTGGCGGGGCCGGAGCCGGAAGCCCTCTGTTCCGTGGGTGCGGTTCCCGATCCGCGCTTCCTGGGTCAGTTGCGCCCTCCCGCAGGAGCGTTGGCGATCGATCTGCCCGCGCGAGTGGAGGCGTCCCAGAGCCACGAACAACTCGACATCCTGGTCGTGTACACGAGGACTGCGGCTTCGAATTGGGCGGACCAGGGAGGAGCCCGAGCGGCGATTCGAAGCGCCGGCGACTACCTGAACATGGTCCTGCGGAACGGCAATGTGGGAGTGAGCGCGAGAATCGTCCATATGGCCCAGCTCTCGGGGCTGGACCGTGTCGGCCGAGGGGGCAACGGTCTGTACGGAACCTCCATCATCACGCAGTTGCGGTACGACGGGGAGGCGCTGCGCCTGCGACGGGAGCACGGCGCCGATCTGGTTCATCTCTTCACTGGAGAGTCTCCCTGGGCGCTTGGAGGCGCGTGCGGACAGCACTACCTGCTGTTTCGCGACGAGACGGCGGAGGACTTTTCGGAGTACGCCTACGGTTGGACCTCGAACGCCTGTTCCGACGATGGTCCGATCTTCGCCCACGAAATCGGCCACGGGCTGGGCGCTCACCATGACCCCGAAAACGGCGGTTCTCCGCAGACCGCCTTCAGGCCGTACGCCTTTGGGCACGGCAATCTCGATCGCATCCCGAACGTCGGGACGATCATGAGTTACACCGGCCAGGGCGAACCGTACCTGTCGAGCGTGCGCGTCAAGCCGCAGGGCCGGGTGATCGGTATCGCCAACGAACGGGAGAACGAACGAGCCCTGCGCGAGAGCATCCACATCGGCGTCCGCTACGGAGATTCTGTCGAACCCCTGCCGGAGAACGCTCCCGCGGCGCCGACGAACCTCGTGGTCCGGATGGCGGATGACATCTCGGTGCGGCTCTTGTGGCAGGACAACGCCCCGGATGCCGATGGCTACGAAGTTACCTTCTGGCGGTCGGATCAAACGGGAGATCCCTCGACACGACGGTTCGAGAACCGGACGTCCGCGGTCCTCGACCTTCCGGTGGCCGGAGCGGGTACCCGCTACTTCTTCTTCGTCAGGGCGGTCAGTGGGGAGAGCACCTACTCGGCCAGAAGCAGCACGGTCACGCTGGCGGTTCCGGGCGCGGAGCCGGCTCCGCCGTCGGGACTCGCCTGGCGCCTGGTCGCCGAGGCGGATCCCTTCCGCACGGGGACGAACTCGGCCCGCGTGAGCTGGGTCGACAACTCGGACAACGAGGGTCTCTTCGAGGTGCAACTCTTGTACCGCGGGGTGCTCCAGCGGCGGAAGTTCGTCCGCGCGAACACCGAATCGACCCTGATGACGAGCCTCTTCCCCGACATCACCTACAGCGTTCGGGTGGTTGCGCACGGCACCACCGGGACTTCCGCCAGGACAGCGTCGCTGGTTCTTCGGTCGCCGCCGCTTCCCGGTCCCCGGGCGGTCTCGGATCTGACCGCGAGAGCGACGGGCGATACGTCCGTTCGTCTGACCTGGCGAGACAATTCGTCCGACGAAACAGGCTTCCGCGTGTTGGCGTTCGTCTCGGGTTGGTATGGCCTGTTCGAGGCCGACGCCAACAGCGAATCGATCGAGATCGAGGGCCTGGCCCGCGGCGGCGAGTACTTCTTCTTCGTCCTGCCCGACAACGAGGCGGGCCTTGGCGAGCGCAGTTTCACGAGGTTGGGGTTGGGAGCGCCGGGCCGCGGCCCGGCGGCGCCGACCGGGCTCGACTGGGGCTTCGAGGACGGCGTTGCCAGGCTGACCTGGAAAGACAACTCACCCGGGGCGGCCGGCTTCGAGATTCAGTCGCGGCCCGAGTACGACCGCCAGGACACGACCGTGGTGGGTGGCGGCCGGTGGAAGCGGGTCGCTCTGGTCCCGGCAGGCTCCACGTCCTTCGCCCTCGGCCGCAGCGAAGACATCGACTACCGTGTGTTCGCCTACGACGACTCGGGCTACTCGCGCGCCAGCAACACCGTCAGGGGGATGCCGACACCGAGCGGCGACCCGCCGGAGGAGGAGGATGGCGGGCTGATGGTCGTTCCATCGGGTGAGACCTCAGTCGAGCTGACCTGGACCGGCAGGTGGGTACGCCCGGCGCGGGGATCGTTGACGATCGAGGCCCGGAACCCGGCGAACGGCTGGATCGAGGTGGCGACCGCCGAACCGACCACCCGCGGAACGACGGTCTTCGGGCTGGAGCCTGAAACGCCCTACACGTTCCGGCTTCGGTCCGGCGCGACGGACTACTCTCCGGAGGCCAGCGTCACCACCGGCACCTTCCGGGGCGCTTGCCGGGAGGCAGCGGACTACCTCTGCCTTCGCGACGGACGCTTCGAGGTCCGGGCGCACTGGAGCAAGCCGGACGTGCTGGAGGAGTTCGGCGCCGGCACGGCCGTGCCAGTCGACATCTCGGACGAGTCCGGGCTGTTCTGGTTCTTCGAGCCCGGGAACATCGAGCTGATCGTCAAGGTCCTCGACGGACGCGCGACCAACGGCAGCTACTGGGTCTTCTTCGGCGCCCTTTCGGACGTCGAGTACTGGATCACCGTGAGAGACGCGGAGTCGGGCGGGCGGCGGACGTACCACAACCCGCCGAAGGAAATCTGCGGCCAGAAGGACCTCCTGGCGTTCAGCGATTTGACCGCAGCGGCGGGTCTTTCCGGCGGGGCCGACACCGTTGCGGGCCGCCCGGGCTTCGACCTCCTGCGGATGAACGTGGCGTCCCTCGATCCCGGTGGTGTCGGATTCGCGAGTGACGGCTCAGGTCACTGCGAAGCCGGCGAAGGGCGGCTGTGCCTGCTCGACGGCCGGTTCTCGGTCGAGGTCGAGTTCATCGACCCGAACGTCGATGCGGACATGCCGCAGGCCGCCAGGGTGATTCCGTCGCTGACGACGGAGAAGACCGGCTTCCTCTGGTTCTTCAGCCGCTCGAACGTCGAGCTGGCGGTGAAGATGCTGGACGGCCGCGGCGTGAACGGCAGGTTCTGGTTCCTGTACGGGGGCCTCTCGGACGTGGAGTACACGATCACGGTCACCGACACGGTGGCCGGCAGGGTCGCGACCTACCGCAACCAGGCGGGGAGCATCTGTGGCGAAATCGACATCGAGGCCTTCTAGGAGCGTGCGCCGTAGAACGCAGCGAAGCGAGTTCTCGGGAGCACGCTCCGCCGTGCGGACGGGATGGGCCGAAACACCGAGTCTGCGAGGGGTTTGGGGGCGCTAAAGGTGGACCGCGATACGTATCGAAGCCTGATCGGACAGTTCGCGACCGGCGTCACGGTCGTGACGACGAACGTGGACGGCCGGCTCCACGGAATGACGGCGAACGCCGTCTGCTCGCTGTCGCTCGAACCGCTGCAGCTCCTCGTGTGCGTCGACCGGGAGTCGAATTGCCACGAACAGATGCAGCGGGCGGAGGCCTTCGGCCTCAGCATCCTGGCCTTCGACCAGGAGGAGATCTCGAACACGTTCGCCCGCACGACGGCACCGGTGACGGGCTCGCTGCTGGGCGTCGCGTTCCGGCAGGGCAGCCTGGGCGAGCCTCTGATCGAGAACGCGCTGGCCCACCTCGAGTGCCGGATCGCGGAGCGGATCGATGGTGGCGATCACATCATCGTGATCGGCGACGTCGTCGCCGGCGAACTGCTGCGCGAGGCGGAGCCGCTGCTGTTCTACGGCGGGCGCTACGCCCGGCTCGCTCCCTGACGCGGACGAGCGGTCCCTCAGGCGACCAGGGGACAGCTCGGGTCGAATGCCCGGTCCAGCGTGGCCAGCTCGACGATCGCCTCCTGGATGACCTGCTGGGGCGTCGCTCCCTGGTCCACCCGGCGCAGCCACTGGATCGCCGGGTTGCCCTGCGTGAGTACCCCTTCGATCGGTTCGAGCAGCGCGGCCAGGCCGTGCCGATCCGCCGTGTCGGCGACATCGTCGAGCAGGTGGCGGACCCAGTCCCGGAACGTGAGGGATCGGCCGTCGACCCAGTTCATCCCCACGGCGTCGAGGCTCTTCGTGCCGGCGGCGCGCTCGTTGGCGGCGGCCAGCTCCTCGAGTTCCGGCGAGGACCGGTCGCGCAGGGGATCGAGATCGGGCTGTTCCAGCACCTGCCAGACCCGGGCCTCGTAGAGCGCGGTGACCGCCTCGAGGACGTGGGGGTCGCTGATCCGGTCGCAGATCCGGAGTTCCAGGCGATCCAGGACCCTCGGCGTCGCCGGGCCGTTCGGCCGGATGCCGAGCCACAGGTGGCGTTGGTTCTGCATCGTGCCGCTCTCGAGCTGCTCGTCCATCCAGACCGCGAACGCGGCGGCGTCCGGGAAGAACGGCACCCGCTTCGGGGTCAGCGGAAAGCGGAGCCAGCGGCTCGAGTGCAGGCCCGTCGGTTTGCCGGCCAGAAAGGGCGACGCCGCGGTCAGGGCCAGGAAGAGCGCCGCTTCGAGCCGCAGTACCCGGTAGGCGCGGAGCAACTCGTCCGGTTCGTCGATTCCGAGGTTGATGTGGGTGGAAGCGGTGACTACGCGGTTGCCGTAGGCGTCCCGGATGTAGCGGTAGTAGGGGTTCTCCGGGTCGGAGAAATGGAAGGAGTCGGGGTCGGCCAGGGAGAGTGCGCCGCCTGGCACCAGGGTGCAGCCGTGCTCGGCCTCCAGGTAGCGCCGCAGGGCGCAGCGCTTGGCCATCAGGCGGTCGAGCAGGACCTGGTAGCTGCGATAGGGCGCCGTCGTGAACTCGACGTTCCGCCCGTCCGGCTCCGTCGTGTAGCCGTCCATCGCCTCCTTGACCTGGGCGGACAGCGGCAGCACGTGGCCGTCGGCGGTGCCGGTGTAGACCTCCTCTTCGAGGCCCTTCAGTAACTGCCGGTGCAGCGATAGGTGGTCTGCGGTCATCGAGCTGCGGGGCCGGTCAGGGCGGTGACTCTAACAGTTGCTACGATCGCCGGCCGATGGAGATGAAGCTCGCCGTTGAGTTCCCGAGTGTGGTGTACCGGGAGGGTCCGGAGGCCGTCGCCCGCCTGGCGACGGCGATGGACGAGATCGGCTTCGATCAGCTCGACATCTTCGACCACGTGGTCATGGGCCATGACACGGACGGTCGGGAGAAGAACCGCTACCCGGCCAAGATGCCGATCATGGAGGCTTTCGCGACCCTGGGCTACATGGCGGCCTGTACCTCGCGGATCGGCCTCGGCACCGAGGTCCTCGTCCTGCCCCAGCGGGATCCGGTGCTGACGGCGAAGCAGGCGGCGACGCTGGATACGCTCTCCGGCGGTCGTCTGCGGCTGGGACTCGGCGTCGGCTGGCAGGAGTCGGAGTACGAGGCCCTGGGCCAGAACTTCAGGAACCGCGGTCGCCGCATGGATGAGGCGATCGAGGTGCTCCGCGCTTGCTGGAGCCAGGATCCGATCGACTTCGAGGGCGAGTTCTACCGGGTCGAGGCGATGGCGATGGAACCGAAGCCGCCGCGTGGCATCGCCCTGCCGATCTGGATCGGCGGTCACAGCGACGCGGCGCTTCGTCGCGCCGGGCGGCTTGCCGACGGCTGGATGGGCGTCGCTTCGCCTGAGCTGTTCGAGGACGGCGATCAGGCCATCGCCGCGGTGCGCCGCCACGCCGAGGAGGCCGGTCGGGACCCGTCGGCGCTCGGGTTCCAGGCCCAGGTATCACCGCCGCCGCGGCCCGGGAACGAGAGCGACCGGACCTTCTACACGGAGCCCGACCGTGTCGCCGCGGCCGCGGCGAAGCTCGGCGAGATGGGGTTCGACGGCGTGGCGCTGAACCTGACCGGCCTGTTCCTGGCCGGCGCCCGGACCGTCGACGCGATGATCGACGGCGCGGCCGCGTTACACGAGAAGCTCAGGGCCGAGCTGGGCTGACCTTCGGCGGGAGGCCGCCGGTCCGCTCGTCAGCCCGCCATCGTTCCTGTCCCGGCGTCGGCGTCGTCCTGGCTCTCCGCCTGTTTCCGGCGCCACTGGAGCCAGGCGCCGATCATGAGCCAGGCGCCGATGGCCAGAAGGCCGACCGGCCAGAACTCCCACACCCGGTCCATGTCGTAGTCGAAGGTGTAGTCCAGCAGGAGGAGGAACCCCACGACGAAGAAGCCGACGCCCCACAGCAGGCCGGACCGGCCCGCGGGCATCGCCTTTGCCTCGTCGTGGACGCCGAGGTCGGGCACCTGGCCACCTTCGATCAGGGTCGCCTGACGGTAGGCGTCGATCATGTTGAACAGCCAGACGAAGGCGACCGCCATGCCGGCGAGGCCCACCTCGGTGGCGAGATAGACCGAGGCCAGGGCGGCAAGAAAGAACTTGATGCCGCGCATGTAGAGGCCGTTGTAGAGGTGGCCCAGGCCGGGAAGAAGGGCGAGGATCACGGTCACCACGTGCCGGGCGGTGATCTGTCCTGCCGCCGGCTCGGGCGAAGGCGGTGCGGCCGCGCCGCGCGGAGGAGGCGGCGGCGCGTCGATCGTCCCGCTGGCGGCGGCGCCGGTTGTGCTCTGGTCGTTCTCGGTCGTCATGCGAAGGTCCTCTCCAGGTCGGTGTGTCGACCGCGTGGATCGCGGGGCGATTCGTTGGTTTCAGGTGATTCCTCGCTCGCGTTCCAGGCGTCCAGCGGGAGCATCTCGGTCAGGCCGCGGAATGCGTCGGCCGACGACTCGAAGGCCCCGCGGAACCAGGCCTGGGCACGGTCCCTGGGCAGGGTCAGGGTCTTCTCGAACAGGTCGGTTGGCAGCAAGCGCTCCTGGAGCGCGCCGAAGCCGGCCTGCATCGACGAGCCGGCTCGAGCCGCCGGCTCGAGTACATGCTGTCCGGCGACGGCGCGCAGCTCGGATGAGGCCTTGCGACCGAGAGCCACCGGATCGCCGACGGCGAGAGTGAGGGCAGCGGCGAGGAGATAGCTTGCGGCGACGGTGCCGGCCGGGCCGCGCCGGGCACCTGGGACCGCGGGACGACGCACGGCGCGGCCTCGGGGGATCTCGAGCAGGCGCTGGACCAGAGGTGCCGAGGGCTCGAGGCGGGGCCAGCGAACCGACTCGAGGTCGACGGTACGGGCCTCGCCGTCACGGTCGAGCGATTCTCCGAGGGCGATGTCGAGGAGCGACCGCCGGAGTTCGTCCGGTAGCTGGAAGTCGGCGCCGAGACCCTTCATCGGTACGTCCCGTCGCGGGTCGGCGTCCGATCGCCGAGGGCGCGTCGGCGGCGGTCGACCCGGCGCATCAGTTCGAGCCGCGCTCGCCGCAATCGGGACTTCATCGTGCCCTCGGGCACGTCGAGGAAGGCGCAGATGTCGGCGTAGCTCAGGCCCTGCAGGTCGCGGAGCATCAGGATCTCGGCGAACGGCTCCGGAAGCTCCTCGAGCGCCTGGTAGACCATGCGCAGCTTTTCCCTGCGCTCGGCGCGGGCGCTCGGGTCACTGTCGCCCGGCTGGTGCCTCAGCACCTCGTCCGAGACGATGACCGACCTCCGTTCGTTTCGCGTACGGCGGTAGTGGTCGACGCAGAGGTTGCGTGAGAGACGCAGGGTCCAGCCGGCAAGCGGCACGTCGCCGCGGTAGCGGCCGAGATTGCGGTAGAGACGCAGGAAGATCTCCTGGGTCAGGTCCTCGGCCTCGGCCCTGTTGCCGGCGAACTGGAACGCGATGTTGTAGATGCGCCTGCCGTAGCGCTCGATCAACTCGGCCCAGGCGTCGGCGTGGCCGGCGGCGGCCCGCCGGGCGAGGAAGAGGTCGGGGTTTGGCGTTGCGGGCATCGTTCTCTGATCAGGAAGACGCATGATGCCCGGCCGAAGTTGCAATGTCCGCGCTCGCGTGGATCTTGCATAATCCACCGTCCGATCTTCCCGTCCCGGCCGGGCCTGGCCCGCGTCGGGGGATACCTCCATGTCTGAACGACGACGCATCCTCGTTACGAACGCCCTGCCCTATGCCAACGGCCCGATTCACCTGGGTCACATGGTGGAGGCGGTGCAGACGGACATCTGGTGCCGGCTGCAGCGGATGCGGGGCGGGGAGTGCTACAACGTCTGCGCCGAGGACGCGCATGGCACGCCGATCATGCTGCGCGCCGAGCGGGAAGGAATCACGCCGGAGGAACTGATCGGCCGGATGGCGGAAGAGCATCTGGAGGACTATCAGGCGTTCTCGATCCACTTCGACGACTACTACACGACCCACTCTCCCGAGAACCGGGCGCTCGTGGAGGAGATCTACGGGCGGTTGCGTGATCGGGGATCGATCGACAGGCGGACGGTTCGCCAGTTCTACGATCCGGAGCGGGAGATGTTCCTGCCGGACCGTTTCATCAAGGGCACGTGCCCGCGCTGCGGAGCGAAGGACCAGAACGGCGACAGTTGCGACGAGTGCGGCTCGACCTATCAGCCTTCGGACCTCATCGATCCCCGTTCGATCGTCACCGGCGCACTGCCGGTCGAGAAGGAGTCCGAGCATCTGTTCCTCCGCCTCTCCGACTACGGGGAACTGCTGGCGGACTGGGTTGGCGATGGCCGCCTGCAGAGCGAGGTCGCCAACAAGCTCCAGGAGTGGTTCGACGATGGACTGCGCGACTGGGACATCTCCCGGGACGCGCCCTACTTCGGGTTCGAGATACCGGACGCTCCGAACAAGTACTTCTATGTCTGGGTCGACGCGCCGATCGGCTACATGGCCGCCTTCCGCCGCTTCTGCGACCGGAACGGCGTAGGCTTCGAGGACTTCTGGGGGCCCGACAGCGATGCCGAGCTGTACCACTTCATCGGCAAGGACATCCTCTACTTCCACTGTCTGTTCT
Source organism: Thermoanaerobaculia bacterium (assembly GCA_965116955.1). Lineage (GTDB taxonomy): Bacteria > Acidobacteriota > Thermoanaerobaculia > Multivoradales > Multivoraceae > Multivorans. Next base: position 3,129,156 of record OZ220742.1, read on the forward strand.
GGCCGGCGATGCTCCACGGCGGCGGCTACCGAACGCCGTCGTCGGTGTTCGTCCACGGCTTCCTGACCGTCGACGGCGCCAAGATGTCGAAGTCGCGCGGCACCTTCGTCATGGCGCGCACCTACCTGGAGCATCTGGACCCGGACGCCTTCCGCTACTACATCGCGGCCAAGCTGAGCAACGGGCTCGCCGACATCGACCTCAACCTGGAGGACTTCGTCCTGCGGGTGAACTCGGATCTCGTCGGCAAGGTGGTGAACATCGCTAGCCGCTGCGCCGGCTTCCTGCACCGGCAGTTCGATGGCCGGCTGGCGGCGGCGCTCGACGCGCCCGAGCTGGCGGCGGCTGCCGCCGCCGAAGCGGAGGAGATCGCCGAGCTCTACGAGGGCCGCGACTACAACCGGGCGCTCCGCCGCGTCATCGCGCTGGCCGACCGCGCCAACCGCTACATCGACGAGCGGCGCCCCTGGGAGGCTGCGCGTGACCCGGAACGGGCGGCGGAGGTGCAGGCAGTCTGCACGACGGGTCTAGAGCTGTTCCGGCAGTTGGTCGTGTTCCTGAAGCCGGTCGTCCCGGCCATCGCCGGCCGGGCCGAGACCTTCCTGCGGACGGGTCCCCTGGTCTGGGAGGACGTCCACACGCCGTTGCTGGACCGCGAGATCGGTACTTTCGAGCCGCTCCTCGTGCGGGTGCGGCCCGAACAGGTAGCGGCGATGATCGCGGCATCCGGCGAGGATGGCGCCGGGTGAGGCGATGACGGCCGCCGCAACCGCGGTCGTGGCTGATCGTCTGACCAAGGTCTACAAGGTCTACGCCAGTCCCTGGGGGCGGCTGCGGGAGGCGGTGACGAGACGGCCGGCGCACGTGCCGTTCCGGGCGCTCGACGACGTCAGCTTCGAGTTGCCCGCCGGCGAGGGACTGGGCGTGGTGGGGGAGAACGGCGCCGGCAAGAGCACGCTGCTCAAGATCGTCGCGGGTGTTACCCGGCCGACCTCGGGCGAACTCGGCGTCCAGGGGAGAATCGCCTCGATCCTGGAACTCGGTTCGGGCTTCCACCACGAGTTCACGGGCCGTCAGAACATCCGCCTGAGTGCGGCGATCGTGGGGCTGGACGAGCGGGAACTCAGGGAGAGGACCGGCGACATCATCGAGTTCAGTGAGTTGGGGCCGGCGATCGACCAACCCGTCCGCTCCTACTCCACCGGCATGATGATGCGCCTCGGCTTCTCGATAGCCGTCCAGGTCGAACCGGACATCCTGGTCGTCGACGAGGCGCTCTCGGTCGGTGACGGCTACTTCCAGAAGAAGTGCATGGACCGGCTCCAGGGCTTCGTCGCCGGTGGCGGCACGCTGCTGTTCTGCTCGCACGCGATGTACTACGTCACCGCGTTCTGCCAGCGGGCGCTCTGGCTGCGCCAGGGCGGAACGGCCGCCCTGGGGTCGGCGCTGGGCGTCGTCGGCGAGTATGAGCGGTTCCTGATGGCCAAGAGCGACGAGAGTGCCCGGGAGACAGATCAGGGCGCCGATCCGGCTTCCGCGCCGGCCCGAATCGTCGCCATCCGGGCCGTCGGCTCCACCCGGCGGCGGGCTTCGGAGCCGTGGGCCCTCGAAGTCGAGTGGGAAAGCCGGGAAGAGGAGTTGGGCTTCCACCTGGCGGTGGGCCTCGACACCGCGGACGGTGTCCAGGTCTGCGCGTTCACGACGGAGCGGGCCGGGCTTCCGCCGGTCAGGGGCAGAGGCAGCCACCGGGCAGTGGTGACGGTACCGCGGTTGCCGATGACGAAGGGGGACTACTCGGCCTGCGTGTTCCTGCTGGACGAGGAATCCCTGCACGTCTACGACCGCAAGGTGGAGGCGAACGTCCTGGAGATCGAGGCCGAACGCTTCGAACCCAGCCTGTTCGACGTGTCGCATGAGTGGGAACTCGATGGACGGCGACCTGGAGCCGCAGAGGAGGACGCTTCATGAAGGTACTCGTGACCCGGCCGATTCCGGAGCCGGCGGTCGAGCGGCTGCGCGCGGAGCCGGAGATCGAGGCGCGGATGCTCGAGGAGGACGCGGCTACGGACCGCGCGACGCTGCTCGACGCCGCGGCCGACGCAGACGTGATTCTGGCTCTGCTCACGGAGCGAATGGATGCGGAGCTCTTCGACCGCGCGAGCGGTCTGCGCATGGTGGCGAACATGGCGGTCGGCTTCGACAACGTCGACATAGCGGCGGCTGAGACCCGCGGCATCTGGGTCACGAACACGCCGGGCGTGCTCGATGGCGCCACCGCCGATCTGGCGATGGCGCTGCTGCTCGCGGCGGCCCGTCGATTACCGGAGGCCGAGCGGTTCCTGCGGGCCGGCCGCTACCGGCGCTGGGGGCCGATGCTGCTGACCGGCCAGGAGGTTCACGGCCGGACCCTCGGGATTCTCGGCATGGGTCGCATCGGCGAGGCGGTGGCCCGCCGCGCCCGGCTCGGGTTCGGCATGGAGATCCTGTACTGGGACGAACTGGGTCGGCCGGAGCTGGAGCGCGAGCTCGGCGCCCGGCGCACCGACCTGAACGAGTTGCTCGGCGCCGCCGACTTCGTCTCCATCCACCTGCCGCTGACGGAGGGGACGGCCGGCCTGATCGGCCCCGACGAACTCGGCCGGATGAAGTCGACGGCGGTACTGGTGAACACCGCCCGCGGGCCGATCGTCGACGAAGCCGCGCTGGCGGCGGCGCTCCGCGCGGGCGTCATCTGGGCCGCCGGCCTGGACGTCTTCGAGCGCGAACCCGAGGTCCACCCGGACCTTCTCGACCTCGACAACGCGGTTCTGCTGCCCCACATCGCCAGCGCCTCGATCCCGACCCGCCTGGCCATGGCCCAGCTCGCCGTGGACAACGTCCTTGCCCTGCACCACGGCGAGGAACCGCCGACGCCGGTCGTCCGCGGCACGCGCTGACGTTGGACCCGCCTGCTGCGGGCCGTGGGGAGGGGGTCCCAGGGGACGCTCGCCCTCAGGGAAAGAGGGGACGAAGGGGCTCGCTGTTGTCGACTGCGCTCCGGCTCGATAGCGGTTGATGTAGAGGCTTGGGCAGTCGCTTGTCTCCGACCCCCTGGGACCCCCTCCCCACGGCCCGCAGCAGGCGGGGCGTCGGCGTCGGTACGGAGCCCCGGGGAAGAGGACTGCACTGAGCCGGGGTGGTTTTCTGGGTGCGCGGCCGCAGAGGACGCGTTGGGCTTGTCTCCGGGGTCATCAAGGCGACATGGCGCGGTAGCGCCCATCCGCCTGTCAATGCAGGCGGATGGGGCCTCCGTTTACGCGCTCGTCGGTCAGGAAAGGCAGGATCGCCGCGTTCGGGCACAGGGGTGTGATCCCTGTCTTTCTGCCACGGCCCGCCGGCAGCGCTCAGTCTCAGTGGTGATCAGCGCCGGAGTCGGGCGATTCCAGTTGAGTTCCGCGGCGCTCCAGTTCTTCCTTGGCTTGTTGCAGACGCTTCAGGATGCTTGCCGACTTCTGCTCAGACTTCGCCCATCGCTGTTGGACAGCCAGTGCCGCACGGTAGAACTCATGAACCAGAGAGTCGTCTTCCGTGCCGTGAATTAGCTGCAACAGATCGTGGCGCGCATCCCAAAGTTCACGTCGGCTGGGCGCCTTGTACCCTTCGTACCGGTCCAGCAGGGCCTGAGCGTCATCTAGTGCACGTTCGGATCGTTCAGCAAAGGTCTCCGGAATGGGCTTTCCGGCCATCCGGAGCAGTGCCGTGGTATCGCCTTTCGTGTAGGCGACTTCTATCCGGTCGATGAGTTCGCGCCGAAGCTCGACAAGGTCGGGTTCCTCCGCCACAAGCGCGGTTGCGATCAGTGCGGCCGCTGCCGCCAGAATGCTGGTCTTGGTCGCTTTCAAATCGAATCTCCTTACTCAGCTCGGCACAGGGCAAGAGAACGGGTAACTTCACCAAGGACATGCAGCGCGTCGAGACAGGGAGGGGGCAAGAGTTGGCGAATGCCTACTATATGGCCTTCGTCGGGGCCAATGTCAGGACACTCCTCTTCCACTAAGTTCGAAGCTTCTTCAAGGAGGTCAAGTAAGTGCTGGCAGGGGTCTTCTTCCTGCTCCTGCTCCTGTTCCGGCTCCGGCGTTACACAGAAGCCAACAGCGGGATCCCAGACCTGAGGGGGGCTGCAGTGGCTGTTGATGGCTGGAGGCCGTCGAATCCTGTTTGGCTTCCTCTCGCACCTGCCATCCTGTGAACAAATCCGGCCCGCGGAGCAGTCGGCGTTCCTGGCACAGGGCCTGCGCCCTTTGTCCCGGCTTGCAGACACAATACCGTCAACACCGTCATCGAACGGCGCGGTGACCAACTCGCGACGAGGCTCGGAAGCGCTCGGCTCGTCCAGTCTTTGAGCGACAAGTACGCTAGCTGCAACGACCACAGCGATGAGCGTAACCCCAACCGCACCACCAACACAGCGGTTCTTCTTCATTGGAGGACCTCCTGTTGTGGAGGACCTCCTGTTGTGGAGGACCTCCTGTTGTGGAGGACCTCCTGTTGTGGAGGACCTCCTGTTGTGGAGGACCTCCTGTTGTGGAGGACCTCCTGTTGTGGAGGACCTCCTGTTGTTTCAACTTGGAATAGCTACCACAGCCTGTTCCGCATGTCAAACTCGACGCCGTCCCACGAGCGTGGACCGTGGCGGACTCCAATGCCGATGCGGAAAGAGCGGGCGACCCGGAAGCCTGTTTCGTCCGAGGCGAAACCGGGTGCCTCGTGCTTGACGAGGTCGGGATGGAGTTCTTGTGGCTGGAGGCGGAAGGAGCCGCCGCAGAGAGTGCGTTGGTCGTCTGCGGCTGGGCCCTCGGCGACCCACTCCCAGACACCGCCCAGCATGCCGTGGAGGCCGAAGTCGTTCGCGTGCCTGTGCTCAGGCTGCTGGACGCGGCCTTCGGAGTTGCCGGCGTGCCAGCAGTGGCGGTCGATGGCCTCCGGGGTGGCGGTGCAGGACGGCTGGTCGTCGGGGGTCGAGACGCCTTGGCAGGCGTATAGCCACTCCGTCCGGGTCGGCAGTCTCATCGGCTTGCGCGACACCTCCGCGTACCAGCGGCAGTAGGCGTCGGCCTGGTTCCAACTGATGCCGACCGCGAGATCCCGGTCACCGGGGGAGAGGGGGGATCGCCGGTGGTCCGGGTCGAAGGCTTCGAACTGCTCGTTCGTCACCGGCCACTTGCCGAGGTAGAACGGCTCTACCGTCACCGTTCGTCCGGCGATCAGGACTTCGCCGCCCGGCACGAGCCAGAGGATCGTGCGCGGGACGTGGGCGTAGGAGCGGGGCAGCGGGCGGCTGCTGCTGGCCACGACCTCTAACCCGGGCTGCTGGCGCCGTTCACGAGGGACGGCTGCCGAAGACCTTGGGCGTCGGCATCCGGGCGCGAATCGACTCGAGTTCGTCGACCGTCACGGTCGAGATCCCGTTCTTGCGGCAGTGGGACTCGACCGAGCGCACGACCATGCCGCGGACGAAGGCAGGCACCCGCTTCATGCGGGCCTCGGCGTCGGGTTCCCAGGCGATGCTGGTCGAGCTGTCTTCGCCGTAGCGGGCGAGAGAGGCCAGGCCCGTGCGGTCGCCGAACGCCTGGAGCTGATCCGCCGTGAACGAGCCGGGTTCGTGGGTGCAGAGCGGGTCCTCCGCCATCAGGTCGCCGGTCATCCCGAAGGCCCGGGCCCGGCAGCCGCCGCAGACCGTCGACAGCTCGCAGGAACCGCAGCGGCCGCCGAGATCGTTGCGACGCCGGATCGACTGGAAGAGGTCTGAGTCGTTCCACAACTCGGAGAGCGTTGACCGCTTGAGGTTGCCGCCGAACACCGGCAGGTAGGGGCAGGGCGTGACGTCGCCGTTGGGTCGGATCCCCATGTAGTGGGTGCCGGCCGGGCAGCCGCCGGCGCCGCCGTCGTACGCCTTGAGGAAGGGCGAGTCCGGGTCCCCGGCGAGCAGTTGGCGGACGTAGTGGGGCGCGCACTTCGCGTTGACGACCATGCGCCCGCGGTAGTTCCGCTGGATTGACGTGAGGGAGGCCAGCACCTCGTCGTAGTCGGACGGCGACAGGTCGGAGACGAACTGGCCGCGGCCGGTCGGAACGAGGAAGTACAGGTTCCAGACCCTGGCCGCCAGTTCGCTGTGTGCGAACTCGGCGATTTCTTCGAGCTGGCCCCGGTTGTGGGCCCCGGCCGTGGTCTGGATGATGAAGGGCAAGCCGGCCGTGGCGAGGTGCCCGGCCCCGTCGACCGTGTTCTGCCAGGCGCCCCGAACCCGCCGGAAGCCGTCGTGAACCTCGGCGTCGAGAGCGTCCAGCGACAGGGCGAGGCCCCGGACGCCCTCGCCGGCCAGAATCCTGGCCAGGTTCTCGGTGATGCGGACGCCGTTGCTGCCGACGACGACCCACAGGTCCCGTTCGGCCGCATAGCGCACGATTTCCAGGATGTCCCGGCGCAGCAGCGGCTCGCCGCCGGTGAGGATGACGAGGGCTTCCGGCGCGAACTCGCAGATGTCGTCGATCACCTTGCGGCACTGGTCGGTCGACAGCTCCGAGCGGTCGGCGAAGTTCGCCGTCTCGACCAGGGGCTTGCCGCCCGCGTCGAGGTAGCAGTGCTCGCAAGCCAGGTTGCAGCGGTAGGTCAGGTTCCACGAAATGACGTACGGGCGCGCGAAGGCGGCCGGGTTCACGCTCGCCTGCCGCTCCAGGGGTGACACCGTCATCGGTAGCTCCCGGCGGGTCAGGCGATGCCGAAGAAGGAGCGGGCGCGTTCCAGGACCGCTGCGTCAACCTGTTCGTAGCCGTGGTCCTCGGCGAACTTCTCGATCCCCGCGACCGCCGACGTGCGAACGATGTCCGGGATGTTGGCGAGCCGCTCGCGAGCCTCGGCGGTCCAGGGAATGCCGCCGGGGCCGCCATTGCCGCCATCGCGTGTGTTGGCGTTCTCCCCGGCGCTCGTCGCCGTCGCCGGAACGCCCATGTCGGCCAGCATGCCAGTGAACGGGCACTTCGAGGCGGCCGCGGCCGTCTCGGGATCTTCCGTTGCGCCGATCTTCACGCCTAGCGACCCGACGACCTGGGTTTCGTGCGGGTTCGTCATCATCGCCATCTCGGCCGAGCACATGGGGCAGGCATAGACCAGGGCGACCGAGCCGCCCTCGGGACCGATCGCGTGCTTGAGCTTCATCTGCTCGTCGCAGGGTACGCAGAGGAACTTCATCGAATCTCCGGGTCAGCCGGCCCGCCGCTCGGCGAGTCCGCTCAGGATGGAGTCGGCGGCGGACTCGATCGCGCGAACGGCCGGTCCCCTCGGCAACTCCGGGTCGCCGGCATCGGAGGCCGCGGCCAGCCGCGGATCGAACGGTATCGAAGCGAGAAGCGGGAGTCCAAGCTCGGGTGTGGCGTCGGCGGGGCCGTCGAACAGGGTCCTGACTTCGTCACAGCTCCCGCAGTAGTAGCCGCTCATGTTCTCGATCACGCCGAGAGTCACGTTCGGCGTTCGCCGCAGAGCGGCGGCCGACCGCGCCACGACGCCTCGGGCCAGTGCGGTGGGGATGGAGATGAGGACGAAACGGGCCCCCGGTCCCAGGACTTCGGCGTACTGGAGCGTGCGCTCGGCGCCGGGGGGCAGGTCGACCAGCAGAACGTCGAGACGTCCCCAGTCGACCAGGGCGAGCAACTGCTGGAACAGGTTGAACTCGCGGGTGGCGCGCCAGACATGGGAGTCGCCGCGGGCAACGCTGGCGAAGTCCAGGTCCTCCGATTCCGGCACCGCGGAACCCATCGACACGACGCCGAGTCCGGTCGCGGCGCGGGGCAGCGCCATGCCGCGCCCGCCTGGAAGCAGGGCCGCGTTCTCGAGGCCGGCGAGGCGCGCCTGGCAGGGGCCGTTCAGGTCGGCGTCGAGGACGGCGCAGCTGCTGCCGCGCCGCTCCATTGCCAGAGCCAGTTGCATCGTCAGGGTGCTCTTGCCGACGCCCCCCTTGCCGGAACCGATGGCGACGATGTGCTCGACGCCGGCCAAAGACTCGGCGATGCGTTCCCTTTGCCGGCCGACCTGGCCGGCGATGTCGGAACCGCCGTCCTCGATCAGGTCGAAGTAGCTCTTCATCGCGGTAGGGAGAGTAACAAGTCGTTCAGGCGGGGGCTGCGTCGCTCTGGTAGCGAATCGTCGTGGCGCCGGGCGTGAAGCCGACCTCCTCGAGGCGGCCGGCGGGGGCCTCCGACGGATGGACCCGTGGCAGGTGGAGCGGACGCCCGGCGCGGCTCGACGCGACGGCGAGCAGCGGGCGCACCAGCGCGGGAACGGGCATCTTGCCGCCGAGGGCGAGGACCTCCAGCGGCGTCCCCGCGGCCGGGGACGCCAGGAAGGGCAGAGGCGCTTCCGCGTCGCCGTCACTCCGATGGAGCAGCCAGGCCTCGACGTCCTGGTCCGTGGCGATCGCAAGACCTTGCGGCCGGTCACGGAGGTTCCGGATGCTCAGGGAAGAGCGCTGCCAGCAGCGGTCGAGCTCCGGGACGGCCTCGAAGTCCTCCTGAGAGACGAGCTCGGAGACGGCAACGCCCGCGACCAGTTCGACACCGGGCACGCCGGACGGCACTTCGCCGGCGCAGGAGTAGTCGGTCAGGACGTCTCGCTCGGTGAAGCCGCAGGCTTCGAAGAAGCGGCGGCCGAGGGCGTCATCCTCCGGCAGTTCGACGAGCATCAGGGTCGGCTCGAGGATTGCCATCTTCTGGCTCAGCGAAGTCATCATGTGGCGGGCGTGACCCCGGCGGCGGTGGTCCGGGTGGACGGCGAGGTGGAGCACCAGGCTGGCGATCGGCTCCCTCTTGGCGGCGATGAGGACGCCGATCGGGTCGGATCCCTCAAGGGCGACCATGCAACTGCTGGTCCAGAGGTTCATCTCGCGGCCCAGCCGTTTCATGTGGTCGACCGTCAGTTTCCAGGGCCGGGCGCCGTAGCCCACGTTGCAGCGTTCGTACGCATCGACGATGAGCGGCACGTCGTCCGAGCGGCAGAAGCGGTAGGCGGTCACGCCGCTACTCCGTCCGCGGCGCCGCCGCGGTCGCGAGCCTCGCGTGGGAGGGCGCGGTATCGCCCGGCTCCTGTTCGGGTACGCGGAGGATCAGCAGGATCAGCATGGAGAAGAGGTAGAGGCCGACGAACGTGCTGAAGGCCAGATCGTAGCTCTGGAACCGATCGTAGACGTAACCCGCGAAGGGGACGCCGAGGACCTGGATCGGCAGCAGCAAGGGACTCATCAGGCCCATCACGCGGCCAAAGGACCGGCGGCCGAAGCAGGCTCCGATCAGCGTTCCCCACAGCGGCATGATGCCGCCCATACCGAGGCCGAAGACGGCGACGGCGCCGAGGACAGCCGGATAGCTCTCGGCTCGCAGCAGTCCGGCGGCGCCGGAGCCCATCAGGCCGACCGCCAGCCACATGGCGCCGCGGCTGCTGAGCCGGTCGCTGATCCACCCGAACACGACCTTGCCGAGCACGCCCATGGCCGCGATCGCGGACAGGCAGAAGGCCGCCTCGACCGGCGGAAAGCCCAGGTCCGTCGCGTGCGCGATGATGTGGGTGAGGATGGCGGAATTGGCGCAGAAGCACATCGACACGACCAGGGCGATCACCCAGAAGTTGCGGTTGGCCAGCGGCTGCATCCAGTCGAGCCGAGGCCTGCGGGGTGGGGCGCCCCCGGCCGCCGGCAGGGGTGCGACGGGTTCGACGCCCGCCGGACCTTCGCCGGCCGCCGGCGCCGGCGTCCAGTCGCCGGCCAGGGAAGTCGCCGTTCCGTCGGGGTGCAGGCCGATGTCCTCGGGGCGGTCGACGACCCAGCGGCGCACCGCCGGCAGGACGAAGAGAAGGGTCAGCGCGCCATAGAGCACGAAGGTGCCGCGCCAGCCGATCAGGTCGATCAGGCGGGTCGCCACGGGGGCCATCACGACGCCCGAGAGGGAGATGCCCATCGTGGCGATGCCGAGCGCCATGGCGCGCTGGCGGACGAACCAGTTGGCGACCAGGGTGGAGGCGGTCACCCCACCGATCAGCGCCGCGCCGAGGGCCAGGAACGTACCGAGGACCAGGTAGAACTGGGCCAGGTTCTGGACGGTCGCGGTCAGGAACAGGCCGAGCGCCAGCAACCAGGCGCCCGCCGTCATGATCCTCTTCGCGTGTCCCTGGTCCAGGGCGTGGCCCAGGAAGGGCGCGACCAGGCCGTTCGTCGCGCCGAAGATGGCGACGCCGATGCCGACGCCGACCCGGCCGCCGCCGAACTCGGAGGTCAGGGCGACGAAGAAGGCGCTGAACGAGTAGAAACCGAAGCCGACGGAGACGAACAGCGCCAGAAAGGAGACGAAGATGATCTTCCAGCCATGGAAGATCATGCCGGTGGGGAGTGTCGGCAGGACGTGTCGCTCTAGGCCAGGAGGTCGTCCAGCTTGAAGACGGCCGCCGCGTTCTCGCGCAGGAACTTCGGCCAGACGTGGTCCCGCAACGGCAGGTCGTCCATCTCGGTGAAGATGCGCTCGTAGGAGAGGCCCGGGAAGTAGCCCGCGTACATGAACTTGTTCGGTCCCCGCTTGTTCGCGAACTCGATCACGCTCTTCGGGTAGTGCTTGGGCGCCCAGGCCGAGGGCGAGTAGTAGAGGTTCGGCCACTTGAGCATCAGCTTGACGCAGAGGTCGGTCCACGGATCGCCGCCGTGGCGCATGACGACCCGGAGTTCCGGGAAGAACCAGGCGACCTCGTCGAGCAGGCCCGGATACTGGCACTTGTAGGGGACGCGCGGTCCCGGCACCCCGACCAGCATGTTGATCGGGATGTCCAGCTCGATGCACTTGGCGTAGATCGGGTAGAAGCGCTTGTCGTCGATCGGCACCTGGGGATACGCGAGGCACGGCGCGGCGGACGCGGCCCGGATCGCTGGGTGGAGGTTGACGGTCGCCTCGAGCGCGCGAATGCCGTCCATGCCGGCGTTCGGATCGACGCCGACGGCGCCGAAGAAGCGCCCGGGAAACTCCTCGAAGATCTTCAGCGCCGGTTCCGGGTTCTGGGCGCTGACGCCGATCTGGGCGATCCGGACGCCGAACGCGTCCATCATCGCGACGACGTCGGCCGCCGTCCAGGCCCTGTCCATGCGCCGTCCGGCGTCCTTGAACAGGTACTGGGCCGGATGGTGGGAGAAGTCCTCGGTCCCGCGGTCCCGGCTGAGCCGGCGCACGGCCTCCATGCCCATGCCGGCGCCGCCGGCCGGGATGTCGAGGAACAGGTCGACGACTCCGATGTCCCTTGGTCTACCCATGTTCACTCCTGGTTCGGTTCCGGGTTGGCGGCCGCGCTCCCGGCAGGGACGACGACCTCGATGGCGGCCTCGCGCATCGTGACCGCGAGCGTGCGTCCGTCAGGGCTCAGGCTCGGCTGGAGCGCTCCGATCGCGCCGGTCGTCACCTGTTCCGTCGCGCCGGTGGGGATGTCCACCCGCCACACCTGGAAGGGCCCGAAGCCGTCGTTGCGCGAGTAGAAGAGGGACCCGCCGTCGGCGCTCCACTCGGGTGCGCTGTAGGGCTCGCCGTTGACGAAGGAGACGACGGCCGTGGGAGTTCCACCGGCTGCCGGCACCGTGTGGACGGTGACCCGTCCGTCCTTGAACGAGCGTCCGTAGAAGGCCAGCCGCTCGCCGTCGGGCGAGTAGCGGGCGCCCATGGCATAGCCCTGGAACCCGTCGAGCGGGACGCGGACAGGGTCGGCGGCCGCGCGCCCCGTCGCCGGATCGACCGCGACCGTGTAGACGGACCCCGGGTTCCCCTCGGCCGGCGGGCCGTGGCTGCTGAAGGCGAGCGTCCGCCCGTCCGGGCTCCAGTCCGGCTCGCCGGTGTCCGCGCCCGGTCCGAACCGCGTGAGTCGGGTAGGTCGCGCGCTCCCGTCAACCGGGACAAGCCAGATGTCGTCGCTCTGCTCCAGGTGCCCGTGGAAGGCAAGCCACCGGCCGTCGGGCGACCAGGCGGCGCCGTAGTCCTCGTGCTCCTCCGAGAGCAGTGTCCGCACCGTGCCGGCCGGGGCCCCCTCCGCGTCGAGTTCGAGGACGCCCAGGTCGAAGTCGATGGGCATCCGGAGGCGTCGCCAGGAGAACGTGACGAAACCCACCGCCGCCCCGGCGGGGCGCCAGGAAGGCAGGAAGGCGCTCGTGCCGCCTGCCGTCGTCACGTCAACGGGTTCGCCCCCACTCGCCGGAACCAGGCCCACCGCGGTGCGCGTGTGGTACACGCTGAGAGCGACGCGCCCGTCGGCCAGCGGCGTGACCGCGAGCACGTCGCGGTCGCCGCGCGTCAGCCGTTCGGCCGGGCTGCCGTCGAGCGGCACGCGCCAGCCAACCAGGAGCGAGTCGTCGGGCCTCGCCGCCGCGAGATAGAGCGCGTCTCCGGTGGGGGACCACTCCACGCGGCTGTCCCATCCGAAGCGGAAGTCGGCGGCGAGCGTGCGCGTCTCGCCCGTCGCGATCTCCGTCACGGCCAGATCCGCGCGGTATCCGCCCGCAACCTGAAGGTGCGCCACCGAGTGCCCGTCGGGAGATCGAACGGGTGCGGCCCATCCTTCCGCGCCGTCGACGAGCACGGTCGCGGGGCCCGGTCCCGGCGCATACGCCACCCACGCGCTATCGGCGCCCACGTGTCGAAGCGCGGTCACGGTCCCGTCGGGCAGTAGTCGCGGATGGTCGACGCGGGCGTCCCCGGGATCCACGATGCGCGACTCCTGGCCGGTGGCCGGGTCCAGGGTCCAGACTCCGTGACTTTCGGGCCGGCGGTCGACGTACACGACGCGCGAACCGTCGGGCGACCACGTCACCCGGAACCGTTCCGCCGGCGTTGTCGTCAACACGCGGCCGACGCCGGTCGCCGTATCGTAGACCGTCAGCGATCTGGCGCCCGCGGCGAAGTCGGCGAACACGACCCGGTCGGCGGCCGGCGACGGGATGCCCGGGTAGGCGTCGTAGAGGTCCGTGTGGACGTGTCGCGCGAGCACGATCTCCGCGATCTCTTCGACGTCGTTTCCGCAGGCCGACGCCGCGAGGAGCGATACCGCCAGCAGGCCGCGGGATACAGCCGAACGACCGCGAGACCGCCGCGGGGCCCGCACTCAGGCTTCCGGTTCGTCGGCTTTGCGCTTCTCGTCCAGGGCCGACATCAGGCCGACCTCGTTCAGGTAGGTGCCGGCCTTCGCGTCCCTGGCCGCCTCGACCTGGGCTTCGCTGGCGCCGGCTTCGGCGAGCGCGGAGAAGGGGCACCGGCCGGCGGCGGTCGCGGCCTTTGCTTCGGCCTCGGCCACCTCGGTCGCCTGGGTCCCTTCGTCCTTGCCGATCTCGTAGGCCGCGATCATCTGCTCCATCAGCTTGCGGCCGAGTTCGATGCCCTCTTCGACCGTCTTGATGCCGATCCGGGAGACGTGCTTCTCGCGGGCGACGAGTTCGACGCGCTCCTGGGTGCGGTCGCGCATGAAGCCGGCGGGAACCCGGAGGATGCGCTCGACGGCTTCGGCGGTCCACTCGTGGTTCGAGAGCAGCGGGACGCGGTCCTCGTCGCGGGCGATCAGCTTGCGCTCGTCCGCGGGCGTTTCGGCGGCGCCGCTGCCGTTCGCCTCCGCGGCCTGGTCGCGGGCCTCGATCGTCACCGGCTCGCCGGTCTCGTCCTCGATCATCACGCGGGCGAACTCGAAAGTGACGGTGGGCAGCTTGCTCATCCGCGCCTTCTTCTCGATCCGCGCCTTGGCGCGACGGCGACGGTAGGCGTCCTCGATCGTCTTCAGCGCCAGGCGGGCGTCGGCGGTCCACTTCAGCTTGCGGCCGTCGTAGGTGGTCTCGACCTCCAGGCCGCCCTCCATCTCGGCGATCCGTTCCAGCATCTCTTCGGTGATCTGCTCGAAGGAGTCGCTGCCGCAGACGCCGCAGCGCAGCGGATCGGGCTCGGCCGAGGTGACGCCGCACTTGCGGCAGATGAAGGTCGGTCGGCTGCGCGCGAGCTGCAGGGCGATCTTCTCGGCCAGGGCTTCCGTCTCGCGGGCGGTGTACTTCGGCATGTAGCGGTCCATCGCCTCGTCGAGCACGTCGCTCGAGATCACGCTGTGTCCCTGTTCGACCGCCAGGCGGTAGAGGGCCGTGCGGGCGATGCCGCGCACCTGCTCCGGAACGCGCTTGAAGCGCTCCTCGGCCTCGGGGGTCCAGCGGATGCTCTCCTCGGCCTTGACGTCGAGTTCCGGGTACTCGAGGCGGGTGGTGAGCAGCAGGTCGCAGGGGCAGGCGCGGAGCAGGTTCTCGGCGTTGCTGCCGAGGCCGGTTTCGCCGTCGTCGCTGTGGACGCCGACCCGGCCGATGACGAGCATCCAGGGATCGATCTTGCGGGCGTGGTCGAGAACCTTCTGGAAGGCCTTGCCGTCGAGCAGGGTCTTCGTCAACTCGACGCCGACCTCGGTCGCCATCGTCTGGGCGACGTCCAGGTGGGACTGGTAGATCTGCGCCAGGCCGGTGTCGATGATCTCCTCGTGGAGCTGGTTCTGCTCCTCGAAGCGGAAGATCTTCGCCGCGCGCTCGGTCAGCACGTTGACGACGCCCTTGAACACGGAGTAGTGGAGGTAGGGGTCGTAGACGGAGATCGCTTCGACCTTCTTGCCGAACGTCTTCGCCAGGTCGATCGCCGTCATCAGCGCGCCGAAGGACTGGGGTGAGCCGTCGACGCCGACCAGGATCGTGTCGCGGCCGTCGGCATCGCCCTGGTGGCCGCTGCCGTTGCCGTTGCCGTTCGCGGCCCCGGCCTTCGCCGGCAGCCGCTTGATGACCAGCACGTCCCGGTCGGCGGTGCGGGCGACCCGCTCGCAGACCGAGCCGATCTGGGTGTCCCGGACGCGGCCGATGCCCATCACGCCGAGCACCGTCAGGTCGTAGCCCGACTCGCGGATGTCGCGGACGATCTCGACGTGGTGCTTGCCGTCCATCATCTTGGGCTCGAACTCGAGCCCGGCGTCGTCGCAGACGGCCTTCATCGGCTCCAGGTAACTCTCCGAGATGAGCTCCAGACCCATCGTGATGAGCGAGTCGTGGATCTTCCGCTGGCGGTCGAGCTCCGTCTCCTCGAGGTACTCGTCCGGCAGGGTGTACTCCATTTGCTTGAAGCGGTAGTCGTGCATGCTGGCCGCGTAGACGTGGCAGCCGACCATCGTGGAGTCGAACTCGCGGCCCAGTTCGACCGCGGAGGCGATCGCCTGGTTCGAGTAGTCCGAGTTGTCGACGGGGACGTAGATCGTCTTGTACATGGTGGTGTCTCTTGTGTTGACGGAGATGTCGGGTCAGAGAGATTCGGCTTCCTGCCCGGAGAGTCGGGTCAGACGGCGGGGGCTTCGGTTGCGGTGAGCGTGGCGCCCGCGGCCTCTTCGTCGGCCGCCTTCTGGCGGGCCCGGCGGCGAACCAGGAGGACGACCAGCAGTTCGATGGCGAGCACGATCAGGGCGGCGCGGAGCACGGGGCCCGCTACGGCCTGGTCGACGCTCGGCTCGGTGTAGACGTAGAACCAGGACGACAGCGCTCTCTTGTTGCCGCGTTCGCGGTTGAAGCCGTCCCAGACGCTGAAGGCGACCGGCGTGTACTGCTGTTCGGCGAAACTGACGCCGGCTCGCGACGAGCGCCTCCGCTTGTAAGTCACGGTCCACGCGCCCTGGTCGTAGGAGGTCACCGCCTCGACGATGTCCGCCTCGGTCGGCTCGATCGCATCGCTGCCGCGGCCCCGGAAGGTGTCGGCGACGCCGTAGGTCAGGTTGACGAACCAGAGGTCGACCGGGTTCTGGGCGTCGCCGTACAGGAAGTACGGCTTGAGTTCGGGAGTCTCTTCGGGCGCCAGCGCGGCCGGGAACTGCAGCGCGACCGCGTCCGAGAACTCGGCGCCGCCGGCACCAGCATCGGCGGTTCCGAAGAAGTCGTCGCCGCCGTCGCCGAAGAAGTCGTCGCCGCTGTCGCCGAAGAAGTCGTCTTCCGCGGGCGCTTCCTCGCCGCCGAAGTCGCCGAAGAAATCGTCGGAGTCGCCGCCGTCGTCGCCCTCATCGCCGCCGATGCCGTTGTCCTCGTCCCACATCGGCACTTCCAGGCTCGGGTTGTTGCGGCCCGACGTGTCGGCGCGCAGATCGTGCCAGCGGACCCGGAACGCGATCTCGTCGCGGTTGTAGACGGCCTGGGCCTCGATCGAGGTGACCGAGGGGAAGAAGTTCCGGCCCGGTTCGGTGATCTGGCCGACCAGGGGGAAGCGGGTCATCGGTGCGGATTCGAACAGCGCGTCGAGCGACTCCCCGTCCTGCAGGTCGATCCGTTCCTCCGAGTAGACGGCCGTGATCAGGGTGCCGTAGTTCGGTTCGTCCGCGTCGCCCAGAGAGTAGACGTAGTTCACCAGGTGCTGGCGATCCTCGACCTCTAGCGAGTCGGCGTAGGACGGCATCGGCGTGCCGTTCAGCCCGGTGGAGAACGTGCGGTAGATGTCCTCCTTGGTCGCACCGCCGCGGTAGGTCCAGCGCTGGGTCAGGTCGGCGGCCCTGATGTGGTCGCCGGCGTCGTCGACCAGGGTCGGCGCGGAGTTGCCGTCGCCCCGTCCCTGGTCGCCATGGCAGTTGGCGCAGCCCTGTTCTTCGTAGACCACGCGGCCGCGGGTGATCGACTCCTCCGTCGATTCGAGCGGCCTGGGAATGTCGATCGGTTCGCCGTAGCGGTCGGCGTTCTCGAAATCGGGCGAGAAGGACTTGATGTAGTAGATGACGTTCTGGATCTCGGCGCTCGTCAGGTTCGGCCAGCCCGGCATCGAGGTGTAGGGGGCGCCGATCTCGATGATCCGGCGCAGGTCGTCGTCCGTCGGCAGCATGCCGTTCGGCGTGGTGCGGAACTTGTACGTGCCGGTGGTGAAGTCGCGGGGCTTGGGCTTGACCCGCGGCGTGGCGTAGCCGTTGCCGTCACCCGTGTCGCCGTGGCACTGGCCACAGTACTTGTCGTAGACGACCTTGCCGGCCGCCCGCTGCTCCTCGGTGCCGAGATCGACCTGGGCGGCGGCGGGCAGAGCCAGGAGAAGGGCGGCGGTGGCGAACGTCGCCGCGGTCCGGCTGCGTCGGTTGGCGTGCGCGGTCATCAGTGCTGCCCCAGCGCGCGTGGCTCGAAACCGTTGAAGTCGTAGATGAACAGGTTGACGTCCCACATCTCCTCGGTGGTCAGGAACTTCTCCCAGGCCGGCATGGCGCTGTCCCAGGGCGTGCCGCCGGCCGGCATGCCGGGAGCGCCCTTGGCGATCCGCCAGTGAACGAACGAGGATTGCAGGGCCGGCAACGTGCCGACGTCGTTGAAGTTGCTGGGCACCGGGTTCAGGCCGTGGGCGAACATACCGTCGCCTCCCATGCCGTCGCCGTGGCACCAGAAGCAGTTCTCGTAGTACACCCGGCGGCCGTTCTCCAGGTGCTTCCCGTACAGCTCCGGGTCGTCGTGCTTGTAGTGGAGGTACGGGTTGTCGGCCGTCGCCATGTCGATCGTCTCGTCGTGAACGGTGAGTTCAGGGGGCGGCGGCGGATGGATCTCGCGGCCGAATCCGGGCGCCTCCAGCGGCATGGTCAGGTCGGCGTAGGCGTTGTAGGCGGCCAGGGCCGGGAGAGCGACGAGGAGTCCCGCGAGGGCGAGGCGATAGCGCGGTTCGAGAATCAGCCGCTTGATGGGCTGCACGGTCTCCGCCAGTCGCTCGCGGCTCGAAGACGCGTAGGCGACGAGCGCCAGACCGGTGATCGCCAGGTAGATCGTGGCGACGGACTGCGGGATCGGCACGGCGAAGCCGAACCTGAAGAAGGCCCACAGGGCGCCCCCGGTGTAGAGGAGCCAGACGAGAGTGTTGGCCCGTCGCCAGACGAGCACCCCGCCGATTGCGGCCAGGGCGAGAATGACTGGAAGGTTGAGTCCCCACATGATCAGTTCCGAGAGGCTTGAGGGGCAGTGAGTTGGCTGCTCGGAGTGCAGCTACTGTTCAAAACAGGGACGGATTGGCGGTTGTTCCTCATTTGTTCAGAGATTTCTGAAAGTTGAAGCTCAGTAGCCAAGCTCGGTGTCCAGGGTGACGGTCGGCGTTCCGCCCAGGCTCTGCAGCCAGGCGATGACCGCTTTCATTTCGTCTTCCGAGAGGCTGATCGGCGGCTGGTCTATCGGCTGCATTCCATCCGCAAAGCCGGGAACGATGAACGCCGCCGGTTCGTAGAGGGACTGGGCCAGGTACTCAAGGCCGGAGAGCCCTTCGATCTGGGTCGCGGCTCGGGCGCCGATTCCGTCCAGGTCCGGGTAGCGGAGCGGCCCGCTCTGGCCGACCGTGTGGCAGCCGACCAGGCACTGCCCCTTGCCGCTGGCGAGTTCGGCGCCGACCACGACGAGGTCTTCGGTCGTCATTTCGGCGTTGATCAGGACCGGCGGCGGCGGATGAGCCTCCTTCTGCGGCACGATCTGGCCCAGGTACATGTAGAAGGCCGTCGTGCCCAGCACGAGAAGGACCAGCCGCAGCGGCATCGGGATGCTCAGCTTCATGCCGCCCGCCCCCCTTCGAGCCGGCCGCCGCCGTCAGCGACCGGCTTGGGCTCCCAGTCCTTTTTTCCGCCGAGACTGCTGAGCCAGAAGACGACGCCGAGCAGGCCGAAGAAGATGAGGACGGTGACGGACACGACTTGCGTTGCGAAGCCGAGGGTCGGTGTGTAGGCGTCCGGGGAGGTGTCCAGGATCACGCCGTACACGTGCCATTCCTGGCGCAGGCCGGAGCGGACGTAGCCCATCAATCCCATCAGCCAGGTGAAGCTGAGCGCGATGAAGATCAGGGCGTACTGCGAGACCGCCGGCATCCTGCCCCATTTGGTTTCGCCGGACTGCGCGGCGTTGCGGTACAGGGGCAGGTCGATCACCGTGATCACCACGAGGGCCGCGAGCACCGAGTAGACCTGCGGAATCGCGAAGCGTATGC
The DNA here is from genome assembly GCA_965116955.1 of Thermoanaerobaculia bacterium. Taxonomy (GTDB): domain Bacteria; phylum Acidobacteriota; class Thermoanaerobaculia; order Multivoradales; family Multivoraceae; genus Multivorans. The sequence continues at coordinate 3,148,166 of OZ220742.1, forward strand.
GTATCTCCGCGTCCACGTAGTAGCCGTAGACGCCGTAGAAGATGACCAGCGCCGCGGCGGAGGAGAAGACGATCGCCTGCGCGCGGGTGAGCAACTGCCGGTGCGGGTGGACGGACTGTCTGCCGGTCCGCCGATAGAGCAGGAAGCTCATGTAGGTCGAGAGGATCAGGATGTTGACCGCCGTGTTCTTGGCCGACATCTGCCCCAGATAGGAAAGCTGCGGGTGGCTGCTGCCGCCCATCGCCGCGATCTCGGATACGGACGAGATGGCGTAGCGCGGGGTGGCCCAGACGGCGAAGCAGAGGGCGATCGCGATCAGCAGCCACTTGATGAACTTCTGAAAGTGAACGCCGCCCTCCATGCGACCCATCCCCAGCCAGAGGTAGTAGTTCGCGCCCAGGAACAGGTTGCCGATGAGAGCCGCCTGGATGACGAAGAGCCAGGAGAAGGTGCCGCCCATCATCTGGATGCCCAGGGTCTGGCTGAAGGCGTAGATCTCGGCGGCGAGGTAGTAGCCCGCGAACGGCAGGGGCAGGAAGGCGATGATGGCGACGAAGTTGCCGACGTAGCCCATCCAGTCGAAGTGGGCCTTCTCCTCGTCCGTCTTCGCCTGCAGGTAGCGGAACGCCGCGTAGGCGGCGGCGATCGAGCCGCCGAAGGCGACGTTCGCGATGATCCGGTGGATGTTGATCGGCATCCAGGTGAAGTTGAAGAACGCGTCCCTGAGGCTCAGGAGGGCCCCGCTCTCCGAGACGGCGGAGACGAAGTCCGGGACACCGTCGCCGTCCACGTCGTCGCGCTTGCCGGGCGACATCATGAAGGTGAGCCAGGCGTTGGCGATGAACATGATCGCGGTGCCCACGATGTTCAGCATGAAGCCCAGGAACAGGTGCATCTTCGGCCCGAACTTGCCCCAGCCGTAGTAGTAGCTGTAGAGGAACAGCGCCTCCAGGAAGAAGAGCAGGACGTACGGCAGGAACGTCGGCGAGAAGATGTGCATCAGGTAGTTCGTGAACTTCGGGTAGAGGATGATCAACCCGAAGGTCAGGAACGCGCCGAAGGTGGCGGTCATCGAGAACGAGACGGAGAGCAGCTTGGTGAACTCGTACGCGAGCTTGTTGTAGCGCTCCTCCTTCTTCACGTAGCCGACGAACTCGATGATGAAGGCGAACAGCGGCACCGCGAGGACGAACGCCGCGAACAGCAGATGGAGCTGCGCCAGCACCCAGACGGTGACCCGGCTACCGACGAACGGGACCGTGCGGTACTCGGCCTCCTCGTAGGGCCTGGCGCGCGCTTCGGCTTCGTCCGCGGCCTGCTCGTCGGCGATGCCCTGCTGGCGCGGCGTGAGCTCGGCCTCGCCCTGCTCTTCCTGGGCGGCGACCTGCCGGTCCGGCTGGCGGTACTCGTTGTCCACGAGGAAGCCGCCCAGACGCACCGTGACGATCACGGACACGAAGGCGAGAACGCCGATGCCGAAGAGGATCCTGTTTCTGTTCATCTGGTTCCCGGCGCTACTGGCGTGCCGCTCGCTCCGCCTGCATCGTTCGGCGTTCCAGCTGCAGCTCACGGACGTAGGCGACGACCGCCCAGCGGTCCTCGACCGTCAGCGGGTAGCGGTAGCCCGCCATCAGGCCGACGCCGTTCGTGATCACGTCGTACATCCGGCCGTCGTTGTAGGCGGCGATCCGTTCATCGTGGAGGGAGGCGGTGGGGGTGCTGGCGCGCTCGAAGAGGATGCCCTGGCCGGTGCCGCGCTCGTCGTGGCAGGGCTGGCAGTAGATCGCGTAACGGTTCTCGCCGCGGGCAAGGACGTCGTCGGTGACCGCGATGGGCGAAGTCTCCAGGAAGTAGCCCGCGTCGTCGCGGCCGAACAGCAGGCGGTGGTCGACGTCGAGCTGCCCGCGCGCCACAGTGCCCGCGACCGGCTGCCGCATCGCCATGCCGTCGTAGAAGAAGGCGCTCGCCTCCTGCGGGTCGTAGCGCTCCTGGTAGTCCATGTTCGGGTTGAGGTGGATCGGCGGGAAGGGCGACGGCATGCCCCGGCAGCCGAGCAGGAGCAGGACGGCGGCCAGGGCCGCGGCTTCGAACGGCCGGCGCATCAGTGGGTGTCCTCGCCGCCGTCGTGGTCTTCGGCGGGCGGAGGGGCCGGCGTGATCTCGCGGTTCGGGTGGCGGATCTTCGCGAGGTAGGTCGTGCGCGGCTTCGTGTGGAGGTCGTCGAGCAGGTTGTAGTTCCGGGGGCTCGCCTTTGCCTCGGAAACCCCGCTCGCCGCGTCCGTGATGTCGCCGAAGCGGATCGCTTCGGCCGGGCAGGCCTGCTGGCACGCGGTGACGACGTCGCCGTCGGCCACGGACCGCCCGTCCTGCTTGGCGTCGACTTTGGCCCGGCTGATGCGCTGGACGCAGTACGTGCACTTCTCCATGACGCCCCGGGAACGGATCGTGACGTCCGGGTTCTTGCCCAGCTTCATCACCTCGGGCGTGTCCTTGGTGAAGTTGAAGTAGTTGAAGCGCCGCACCTTGTAGGGGCAGTTGTTCGAGCAGTAGCGGGTGCCGATGCAACGGTTGTAGACCATCGCGTTCAGCCCTTCGCTGTCGTGCACGGTGGCCGCGACCGGGCAGACCTGCTCGCAGGGCGCGTTCTCGCACTGCATGCAGGGCACCGGCTGGAAGCTCGTCTGCGGCTCGGACGGGAGGTCGTGGACGAGGTCCTGGAGCATGCCGCCGAATTCTCCCTCGTCGGAGAAGTAGCGGTCGATGCGGAGCCAGTGCATCTCCCGGCCCTCCATCACCTGCTCCTTGCCGACGATCGGCACGTTGTTCTCGCTCTGGCAGGCGATCATGCAGGCGTTGCAGCCGACGCAGGCGTTCAGGTCGATCGTCATGCCCCACTGCGGCGAGTCCTCGTAGGTCCACTCGTCCCACATCGAGTTCTCGTGCGGCTTCTCGCTGTGGGCGGTGGCGAAGTCGGGATGGCCCTCGAAGTAGTCGAGATCGGCTTCGCGGACGATCGGGCGCCCCTCCATCGAGTGGTGATCCTGGGTCTGCGCCAGCGGGTAGGTGCCGCCGGTCGGACTGAGCGTGCCGCGGGCGAGATCGGGCGCTTCCGAGGTGCGCAGCAGGTAGGCGTTGCGCCCGGGACCATGGCCCTCCGCGTTGGCGGCGCTCGCGATCCGGCCCGGGAAGTCGCGGCCGTAGCCGAGGTCGAGCGTCACCGTGTTGTCCGCCTGTCCCGGCACCTGCCAGACGGGCAGCTCGAGCTCCCGCCCGCCGGAGGCCACCGTGACGAGATCCTCGTTCTCGAGACCCAGCGCGCCGGCGGTGGCGGGGCTGATCAGGGCGGCGTTGTCCCAGGTCAGCTTGGTCATCGCGTCCGGCAGCTCCTGAAGCCAGCCGTTGTTGGCGAAGCGACCGTCGTGAACCGCCGGGGAACACCGGAAGACGATCTCCAGGTTGTCGCTCGCGGCGATTGCCTGGGCGGCGTCGCCCGCGGCTCGCAGCGCTGCCGCGCCATCTTCAGCGGCCATGGGGGGGAGATCGGCCGCCGGCGCGGCGCTGCCGTCCAGCAGGCCGTCGTGCAACACCTTGCGCCAGGCGACTTCGAACTCGGAGAGGGCGACGGGGAACGGCAGCGACATCGGGTCGACCGGAACGGCCTCTTCCGCCGCGGCCTCTTCGCCGTCGCCATCCGCGGCCGCTTCGGCTTCCGCCTCGGTTTCCGGCGCGGTGGCGGCGCCGGCGTCCGCCTCGAGGTTCTCCTCGAGCGGCAGGCCGAGGATCCCGGACCAGGTCTCGCGAACCAGATCGCGGCCGTCGCGGGACTCGCCCAGAGCGGCCAGTGCCAGCACCTCGACCAGGCTCTTCGCGCCGTAGAGCGGCTCGATCAGTGGCTGCACGACGCTCGCCGTGCCGTCGGTGGCGCGGGCGTCGCCCCAGCTCTCGAGATAGTGGGCGAGCGGCACGTGCCAGCGCGCGAAGCGACTCGTTTCGTCCGGGTAGGCGCCGACGTGGATGACCGCGCCACCGTTGCCCAGGCTCTCGAGGGCGGCGGAGAAGTCGAGGTCGGCGGGAGCGCTGTAGGCGGGGTTGGCCCCCAGGACCAGAAGACGGTCGACGGCGCCTTCGTGGATCGCCGCCGCCAGGGCGGCCAGATCCGCGTCGCTCGAACTGCCGCTGTCGGGCGTCCGGTGGTACGTCACCGTCGAGCCGGCGTTGCCGAGCGCCGAGTTCAGGGCGTAGACGGCGGCATGGACGGCCGCCGGCTGGCGGTTGCCGGCGACGATCAGCCCGGCGCCCCGGTGGGCGATCAGGTCCCGCGCCAGCGCGTCGATCCAGGCGTCGTCGATGTCCGCGGCCGGCGCGCCGGCATCGAGCGGCAGTTCCAGGCCGTGACCGGCGAGCGCCCTGCCGAGCCGGGCGACGAAGGCCGCGACGCGGCCGCTCTGCACCCGCAGGCGGTGATCCGCGTTCGCCGCGGTGACCGAGTGGACGCCGTCGACGGCGTAGTGCCGCAGCGGGCTGCCGCCGCCTTCCTCGTTCACGCGCCGGGCCCGGGAGTAGCCGCGCAGGTTGCGAACGCTGTCGCCCTCGATGCCGAGGAAGTCGGAGTCCAGGGTCAGCAGGACCTGCGCGCGGTCCACGTGGTAGAGCGCGTGAACATGCTCACCGGCGGCGAGCGCCGTCCCCCGGTCGGCGTTCTCTTCGCTGACCGGTTCCCAGGTCACCCAGCGCGCCTGTGGATAGCGGTCGAGCAGCGCTTCCTTGAGCCGGACCAGGGTCGGCGACGAGGACGGCTCGGTGAGGATGGCGAAGCCGGTGCCGTCGGCCGCGGGGCCGAGGTCGCCTTCGGTCCAGGCGGCCACGAAGTCGTCCCAGGAGGACGGCTCGTCGCCGAACCGCACGGACTTGGAGCGGTCGGGGTCGTACAGGTCGAGCATCGAGGACTGGGCCCACACGCTCGACGCGCCCTCCGAGAAGGGATGGAGCTCGTTGCCTTCGATCTTGGTCGGCCGTCCCTCGTGGCTTTCCACCAGCAGGCCGAGCGCGCGGCCGCCGAGCGGCATCGTGGTGGCGTAGGCCAGCGGCACGCCGGGGACCATTCCCTCCGGAGCGTCGACGTAGGGGACGATGTGCTCGACGGGGCGGCGGATGATGTCGCAGCCGGTCAGGCCGGCGAGCGACGCCGTCCCACCCAGCATGGCGAGCGCGCTGCGCCGGCTGATGCCGTCCTGCCGCAGTTCGGCTGGCGCTTCCGACGCACCCTCCGGGAACTCCCGGTGCAGGCTCTCGGTCGCCCTGGCGTCGCCCCGGATCTGCTCCAGGCTGCGCCAGTAAGTCCTCTCCGGCCCCTTGCCGTTGCCCGCGCTCATCGGTGGCACCCCGTGCAGTCCTCGGGCGGTGCGAGCGCCCGTTCCGCGATCGCCAGCTCGGCGAAGACCTCGTGATCGCCGGTCGGTATCCACTCCATGTCGGTGACCGCCTCGAGCGGCCGGAGGTGTGGACCCGGGTCGCGGTGACAGTCGAGGCACCAGCTCATGCTCAGGGGCTCCACCTGGGACACGACCTCCATCTCATGGACCGGACCGTGGCAGCTCCGGCAGCCGACGCCGGCGCCGACATGAACGCTGTGATCGAAGAAGGCGTAGTCCGGAAGGTTGTGGATGCGCACCCAGCGAAGCGGACGATCCTGCTCGATGCTCTTGCGAATCGGCTCCAGCAGTTCGCTGTCCCGGGCGGCGACGTGGTGGCAATTCATGCAGACCTGGGTCGGGGGGACGTTGGACACCGCCGACTCCTCGACCGAGGCGTGGCAGTAGCGGCAGTCGAGGCCGAGTTCACCTACGTGGAGGGCGTGGCTGTAGGGCACGGGCTGCGCCGGGCGGTAGCCGACATCGGTGTACTCGGGCGAGAAAAACCACCAGATGCCTCCCACGACGACGGCGCCGACCACGGGCAGGGCTAGCGCCGCGTACAGCGGTAGCCTGAGCGTCCACCTGGGGAAGATTTGGGCCAAGATTCCGTACCTTGAAGCAGGGTACGAAGCCCTGCCCGTCCTGCGGTCGCGCGGAGTGTACAGCGTGGGTTCGAGGCGGTCAAAGCCCGGCGCCGGGATAGGGTCGGACCATGTCCGAGGAGCGGCCTGCCGGCCCCGATGAGGGGGTGCAGAAGCCCGGTCGGCGTTTACTGAACCCCTGGTTTCTCGCGGCGCTGGCGGGGCTCCTCCTGATCCCGGCGATCAGGCCGTTGCTCCGGTTCGAGCCCGACCCGCCCCCGGTTCTGCGCCAGTTACCCGACTGGCGACTGGTCGACCAGAACGGTGAGTCGTTCGGCAGCGAGAATCTGGCGGGCGAGGTCTATGTCGCCTCCTTCCTGTTCACGCGCTGCGCCACCGTCTGTCCGCGCCTCACGGCTTCGCTGCGCCAGTTGGAGCGGCGTTACCGGGAGGAGGGCGTGGAGGGCGTGAGGCTGGTCAGCTTCTCGGTCGACCCGGAGCACGACACGCCAGAGCGGTTGCGCGACTATGCCGGGAGCCGGAGCCTGGACCTGGAGCGCTGGAGTCTCCTCACCGGCGCCGAGCAGGAGGTGCGTTCGCTGGTCGTCGACGGTTTCGCCCTGCCCATGGGAGAACGGCTGGACCTGGCGGGCGGCCTGGTCGATGTCGCGCACGCGGCGCGGCTTGCTCTCGTCGATCGCGACGGCGGCGTCCGCGGCTACTACGGCTCGGACGCCGTGGGCCTGGACGAGGCCTTCCACCGCACCCGGCAGATCCTGGCGGAGTAACGCCTCCGCTATCCCACCGGTTCCATTTCCAGGATCCACTGGCGGATCAGCGCCACCGCCTCGACATCGACCAGGCCGCGGCCGATCTCGGGCATGGCGATGCCCGGATGGGTCGACTCGAGGCGGTAGAGGAGGATGGACTCGTCGGGCTTGCCGGGGACGACGGCGTAGATGCGGTCGCCGGTGCCCAGCCCGGCGGCCACCGGGTGTTTGTAGACGCCCAGTCTCGTCCGGTCACTGTTTCCCTTGCGCAGATCGAGGCCCGAGGTGCGGCCGCTGCCCGTCAGGTTGTGGCAGTGGGCGCAGTTGATGTCGAGCCAGGTGCGCGCCCGCTCGTCGACGCTGCCGGAGGGGGCGACGTTCCAGACCGGCGCCCGCGGAGCTTCGGCGGCCGGCGGCGCGCCCTCGAGAAAGCCGATGCGCCGCCATCGTTCGAGCTGGTTCTCCCGGAGGGTCGTTCCGTCCTGGTCGGGGTAGGTGTACTCCCGGTTCAGTTGCGCCGCCTGGGGGCCGATCGGCAGCACGCGCTCGCCGTCCGTCCGGTGGCAGGTCTTGCACTGGTTCGCGTTCGGCACCCGGTACGTGTGCTCGATCCTCGTGCCGGCGGCATCGATCCATGACGCCTCGAGCGGCCCGCCGACGATCGCGAGTTCGGCGTCGGTCAACTCGGCGTTCCAGATGTACGGCAGGCCCACCCAACCGCCCGCCTCGTGGACGAGCAGCCTGGTCTCGAGCGGCCGCAGGCCCTCCTCGGGAACCCGGAAGTCCGTGGGGTAGGCGAAGGTCTTCGAGATGACCGTGCCGACCGGAAACTCGAACGGGCCCGCCTCGCGGTACAGCGCGGGTTGGACCTCGCCGTCGGCCCCTTCCGGCAGGCGCACGAAGCGGAACTTCAGCGCGTAGTCCGAGAACAGCGCCGTGTTCAGGTCGTAGGGCTCGACGCTGGCGGCCGGGATGTGGCTCGCCAGCTCTCCGGTGAACAGTCCCCAGGTCGAGAGCTTCGCCGGGTAGCGGGCGAACGGCCCCTGCCCGGAACCTCCGTCCCCGGCCCCGCAGCCCGCGAGCGCGAGTGCGGCGATCGCCAGTGAGGCGGACCCGAGGCGGCTACGGAGCGCCACCGGTCGCCGCGCCGAGATCGACCGGTTGGGGTACCGCCGGCAGCGAACCCTGATGCGCCGCCACGTCCGTGCTCACGTTCGGCTCGCCGCCCGCGAAGACGGAACCGAGGTCGAGGTTCACGAAGTCGGCGTCGCCGTTGTTCTCGATGTACAGCCGCAGGTCCGCGGGCACTTCGCCGGCGACCAGCTTGTCCGGGTTGGAAACGCCGTCCCAGACGATGTCCGGGAAGGCGCCTCCGGCGAGCGCGACGAAAGCGTCCGCGAAGTCGCCGTTCGGGCTCTCGCCGCCGCCGATGAACTCGTTGTCGTGAATGTAGACGCCCTCAGTGTACGGGTCGTAGCCGGGGTCGTTGTAGGCGCGACCGGTCGAGAGGTAGGAGATGACGGCCAGGTTCGAGTTCTGATTGTTGTGGATCCGGTTCTCGAACAGCTCGACGTTGTCGCTCGCCATCACGATGATCCCCGAGCCGGCCGGGATCGTCGACACGATCGCGCCTTCCTTGCCGAAGTTCGGCAGGTTGTTGTCGACGATGTCGTTGTCGTAGACACGGGCGTCGCGGCCGTCCTTGACCGGCAGTTCCGGCAGCGAGAAGACGAGCAGGCCGCCCGTGTTGCCGTGGGCCCGGTTGCCGTAGACGTCGGCGCCGGTCGTGTTCTCGATCTCGATGCCGGCCACGTTCTCCCAGGCCTCGTTGCGCCGGACGACGACATTGGCGGACTGTCCGACGTAGATGCCGGCGTCCGAGGCGCCGCGCACCCGGCTGTCCTCGATCAGGACGTTCGTGACCTGAACCGGGTAGAGCCCGTAGGCGCCGTTGTTCGTGTCGGGCCCGTTCGTCCACTCGACCCGGACACTCCGGAAGGCGGCACCGGTGGTGCCTTCCACCTTGATGCCGTCGCCCCTGGTGTTCTCGACCCCGAGGTTCTCGACCGTGAAGTCGTCGGCGGTGGCGAGGATCCCCTCGCCGCCCGTACCCGGGGCCTGCGATGAGAAGTCGAGAATCGTCTCCTCCATGCCCTGGCCGCGAAGGGTCACGCCCTCGACGTCGAGCGACAGGGTCGCGTCGAGTTCGAAGCGTCCGGCCGCGAGTTCGATGACCGCTCCGGGCTCGGCCGTCAGCAGCGCCTCCTGGAGCGTCCGGTGGTCATTGTCTCCGGGACGCAGCGTGGCGTCCTCCTGCGCGCAGGCGGCAAGCGTGAGCAGACAGACCGAGGTGCAGAGGATGTTGTGCTTCATGACTGGGTTCCGTCTCCGGGTCGTTACCTGGCCGGTTGAGTCGTGCCATCATAGCCCTGAAGGGGGACACTTCATGGCCCGAAAGATCGTAGTCGCCGCGCTCGTCGCCGGCCTCGCGGCCGCGGCGGCGGCGAGGGACGATGGACCGGTTCCCGAGCCGGAACCGATCGGCACGATGAGCGAGCTGATGATCAAGCTCATGTATCCGGCCTCGGACGCCATCCTCTACGTCGAGAGCCGGGCCCCGACCAACGAGGTCGAGTGGAACGAGCTGCAGGCGCAGGCGCTCATCCTCGCCGAGTCGGCCAACCTGATCATGATGCCGAGCCGCGTGGTCGGCGACCGCGACGAGTGGATGCGCGACGCCCGTCTGATGTTCGATGCCGGCGCCGCGGCCTACGAGGCCGCCCTCGATCAGGACCTCGACGCGCTGATCGCCCTGAACGAGCAGGTCTACATGTCCTGCGTCGTATGTCATCGCCGCACCCGGCCCGACTACGGGAAGAACTACAAGCGCTTCGACGATCCGCCTGCGGATTCAGGCCCTTCCGCGGAAGAAGGGCAGGTGCCGTAGCTGCGCCCCCGGCCGTTCCGCGGACGACGCTGCTACGATGGCGCGCCCAACTCCAGGAGGTCGGAACGTGAAGTTGATCGAAGCTCGCAGGCGTTCGGTTCGGTGCGCGGCGTTGCTGCTCGCGGCCACGGTTTTTCCCGTCGGGCTCGCGGCGGACGACTCCAACGCGGACGTCTGGGACCGGGTCGAACGCCACACGGCGAAGAACGGCGACGTCGGCATCCACTACGTCACTCTCGGCGAGGGCGAGCCGGTCCTCTTCATCCATGGTTTCCCCGACATCTGGTACAGCTACCGGCACCAGATGGCGGCGCTCGAGGGGAGTTTCCGCACGGCGGCGATGGACCTCCGCGGCTACAACCGGAGCGATCAGCCGAAACAGGTCGAGGACTACGCCATGCCTCATCTGCTCGCGGATGTGGCGGCCGTGGTCGAGGATCTCGGCGGCCCGATCAACCTGGTCGGGCACGACTGGGGCGGGGCGATCGCCTGGCGGTTCGCGATCGAGAATCCGGACAAGGTCAAGCGGCTGATCATCATGAACCTCACCCACCCGCGCGGCTATGCGAACGTGATCGCCAACGCGACCGAGGAGCAGCGCCGCAACGTGCAGTACGCCCGCAACTTCGCGTCGTCCGAACCGGACGGCAGCCCGGTGCCGGAGGGGCTGCTGGGCCGGTACGAGAGCGAGGGCGAGAAGGTGGCCGGCCACTACCGCGAGGCGTTCTCCCGCTCCTACTGGGATGGCATGCTGAACTACTACCGGGCGAACTACGGCGGAATCGCGGCCGGTGGTGAGCTGCCGAACCTTCAGATGCCCGTCCTCCAGTTCCACGGCCTGAAGGACACGGCGGTGGACAAGGACGGGCTCAAGAACACCTGGGACTGGGTCGATCGCGACTACACGCTGGTCACGGTGCCGACGGTCGGCCACTGGGTCCAGCTGGAGGCCGCGGACCTCGTCTCGAACACGATGCGCGGCTGGCTGCTGGCCAGGCAGTAAGGGCGCCACAGGAGATCGCAGCATGTCGATGACACAGCAGACCAGGCGTTCCCTTCCGGTCTTCCTCACGGTTGTCGCGGCGGCCGCCCTGGTCCTGGCCTGCGCGCCGGCCGAGGCGCCGGTAGCGGACGCGGAGACTGGCGAGCAGGCCGCGGCGGCCAGCGAGCCGGACCGGGAGTACTACGAGATCCGCCGTTACCGCCTGGCCGACGAGAACAGCCGGCAGACCGTTCTCGCCTACCTGGAGAACGCCCTGGTGCCGGCGCTGAACCGGGCCGGGATCGACAGGGTGGGCGTGTTCGGAGTCGAGCCGCCCGCCGAGGCGGACGAGCCGGTCGAGCCGGTGGATGCGCTTTCCCTGTGGGCGATCATTCCCTTCCCGACGATCGAGGACTTCACGGCGATGAAGTCGACGCTCGAAGCCGACGCCGAGTACCTGGAAACCGCCGCGCCGATGTACGCGACTCCGAGGCAGGAGCCGATCTACGAGCGCTCGGAAAGCTGGTTTCTGCAGGCCTTCAAGGGCATGCCGGTGATGGAGCTGCCTCCCCAGACCGCGGCCGGAGAGGACCGGATCTTCGAACTGCGCCTGTACGAGAGCCACAACGAGGAGACGGCCCGCCGCAAGGTCCACATGTTCGACAACGGTGAGATCGACATCATGCGGGATGTCGATATGGGCCCCCTGCTGTTCGGCGAGCTTCTGATCGGCGAGGACGTGCCGGCCCTGGTCTACATCCTGTCGGCGTCCGACATGGAGGCGCACCGCGAGCACTGGCAGGCGTTCGGCGGCCACCCCGAGTGGATCCGGATGCGCGACATGGACTACTACAAGGGAACCGTCTCGCGGATCGAGAACGTGTTCCTGCGGCCGACCGCGTTCTCGCAGATCTAGAGGTCGCCGCTTCGCGGCGGCGATTTCGCTCCGTGGGTCAGAAGACCCACGGCTACGGGTCGCCGCTTCGCGGCTACTCGTCCGTGTCGACTTCCGCGGCGCTGCCCGGCCAGCGCACCCAGTAGCCGTCGGCCCAGACCAGGTCCTCGTTGAAGTCGGTACCGCGGAATGCGCCGATTTCGTAGGTGGACTGCGGCTGCTCGGTGTTCGAGCCGTCGCGCCCGCCGCTCCAGATGCCGATGACCTGGGTGCCGAGGAGTTGGTCCGAACCGGCGAAGCCGAACCGGTAGGGGTTGTTCCAGCCGTCCCGTTCGGGCACGTCCTGCAGGTAGAAGAACGTGTTCGACGGACGGAGCAGGGCGGAGAGGTCCGCGTGAGAGAAGTCGGGATAGGTGAACTCGCTCCAACTGAACGTGGCGGTCGTGCTCGATCCGGCGGCCGCGGCGCTGACCTGGTCGGTCAGCCACTGCATCCAGGCGGAGCCCACGGCCTTCATGTCGGCCTGGGTGCGGGTCTGGTTCGCGTTCTGCAGCCCGGTCATCAGGTTCGGCACCAGCAGCGCGGAGATGATGCCGATGATCGCCACGACGATCAGGAGTTCGATCAGGGTGAAGCCGGCTTGCCGGCCGTGGGAGCGCGCTCCGGTCATCTTCGTGCTCCTTGGTTGAAGTTCAGGTACGGCCGCGGCGGAGTCGGGGCGCGTCGCCGGCGGCTTACAGGATGATACGGGGCGGAGGGCCGCGGCGTCCAAGCGGCGGTTGGCGCCCGCCCTCCCATAACCTCCGGCGGAAGGGCTTACTCTTTCCGTCCCTTAGGATACGCCCGTTCGGCAAACCGCTCGAGTGGGTCCGGTGGACTTCAGCCTCTACGACTTCGATCCTGCGATCTACGACGAGATGTTCGTCGCGGAGGGGGAACCGCGCGAGCACTGCCGGGCAGTCGTCGAGGCCCTCAGGGAACTGCCCGACGACGACCTGAACACGATCCAGGAACGGGTGACGCGCTCGTTCTCCCAGGAGGGGATCACCTTCACCGTCTACGGCGACGAGGAGGCGGAGGAGCGGATCATCCCGATCGACTGCGTACCGCGCCTGCTCGCCCTGGCGGAATGGCGGGAACTCGAAGCCGGCCTGGTGCAGCGGATCCGGACCCTCAACCTGTTCCTCGCCGATGTCTACGGCGACTGCCGCGTCGTCCGGGACGGCGTGATCCCCACCGACGTCATCCTTGGCTGCCCGCAGTACCGGCTGGCGATGCGTGGGGTCAGCGTGCCCAACGATGTCTGGGTGACGATCTGCGGCACCGACATCGTCCGCACCCACGAGGGCTTCATGGTGCTCGAGGACAACCTGCGCGTGCCCTCGGGCGTGTCCTACATGATCGCCAATCGCAAGGCGGTGAAGGCCGGCCTGCGCCTGCTCTACCGGCGTTCCCGGGTTCAGGACGTCGAGCAGTACGGCAGCCTGCTGCGCCAGACACTCTGCGAGCTGTCGCCCGGCGGCAGGCCGGATCCGTGCCTGGCGCTGCTCACTCCCGGCACCTATAACTCGGCGTTCTACGAGCACATGTTCCTGGCTCACGAGATCGGCGCCGAGCTGGTCGAAGGGCAGGACCTGCTGGTCAACGACGGGTTCGTCTACATGCGGACGACCTCCGGCCTCAGGCGCGTCGACGTGATCTACCGTCGGGTGGACGACGACTTCATCGACCCGCTGGTCTTCCGCGAGGACTCCCTGCTGGGTGTCCCGGGCCTGATGAACGCGTTCAAGCGCGGCAACGTGGCCCTGGCCAACGCTCCCGGAACGGGCGTAGCCGACGACAAGGGCGTGTACGCCTACGTGCCGGACATGGTGCGCTACTACCTGGGCGAGGAGCCCCTCCTCCAGAACGTCGAGACCCGCCTTTGCCGGCGGCCCGAGGACCTGGAGTACACCCTGGACAACCTGGAGCGTCTGGTGGTCAAGCGGGTCGGCGAGTCGGGCGGCTACGGCATGCTGGTCGGTCCGCACTCGACGCCGGAGGAGCGGAACGAGTACGCGAAGACGCTCCGGGCCGATCCCGCGGACTTCATTTCGCAGCCCACCCTGGCGCTGTCGCGCTCGCCCTGCCTGGTCGAGGGCCGAGCGGAACCGCGCCACGTCGACCTCCGGCCCTTCGTGCTGACCGGAAACGAGACCCGGATCGTGCCCGGGGCGTTCTGCCGCGTGGCCCTGCGGAGAGGCAGTCTGGTCGTCAACTCGAGTCAGGGAGGCGGCGGCAAGGACCTCTGGGTGGTCGATCTCTGATGCTGTCGCGCAGCGCCCAGGGGGTCTACTGGATGGCCCGCTACCTGGCCCGGGCCGGCTATCTGAGCCGACTGCTGGAGTTGCAGGTGCAGTTTCTGGTCGACCGTTCGGTCGAGGAGATTCACTTCGGCTGGAAGCGGATCTACCGGTGCATGAAGCGGTTGCCGCCGCCGGGCGAGGAGTTCCTGCCGGAGGCGGACGCGTTCGCCCTGGCGGACGCCTTCACCTTGGCGGACGACCTGACCTTCTTGCGTTCGAACCCGGACTCGGTGTGGAGCGCCATCGCGAGCGGGCGCGAGAACGCTCGCCAGATGCGTCACTGCATCAGCGGCGAAATGTGGACCTGCCTGAACGCTGCCTGGCTGCGGATTCGGGATCTCGAGGCCGTCGATATCTGGAGGACGCCGGAGACCTTCTACGCACAGACCCGCCGCGAGATCCACAACTTCGTCGGGGTAGCGGACGCGACGATGTACCGTGGCGCGGCCTGGCGGTTCATGCGCCTCGGCCGGGCCATCGAGCGGGCGCAACTCGCGGTGTCCCTGCTGCTGGCCCAGATCGACCTCAGCGGGCAGACGGAGAGGCGAAACCTGGGCTGGGCGAGCATGCTGCGTACTCACCACGCCCTGGAGGCCTACGGTCGCGTCCACGGCATCGACATGAAACCGGACCGGGTGCTTGACCTGCTGGTCGCCGATGCATCCCTGCCCGGTTCCGTGCTCGCCACGGTGCAGGCCGCGGCGGCGGAACTCGAGGGCCTCGGCGGCGGACCTGGCGTCGAGGCGGACGCCGCCGCCCGGCGGTTGGCCGGACGGGCCGAGGCGCTCATCCTCTACGACTGGCCTGAAGCGTCGGCGCCCGAAGAACTGCTCGAACGGGTCGATCGGTCCGCCCGCGGCCTGCACGACGCCGTGCTCGGCGCCTTCGTCGACTACGCGATCGAGGACTCTCCGCTGCGGTGACGACTGCCCGCCCGCTCCGCTACGACGTTGAGCACCGGACGAGATACGAGTACTCGGACACCGTCCGCGGCTGCGTTCTGCTGCTCTGTCTGCAGCCGGTGCGGGCGTCGGGCCAGAGAGTGGGGCGTTTCCAGATCGAGACGATCCCGGCCGCGTCCCTGAGTCCGGAGCGGGACTGCTTTGGCAACCGCCGCCACGTTCTCAATCTCCATCGGCGACACGAAGAGCTCGTCATCACGTCCCGGTTCCGGGCCGAACTCTCCGCGAAGGCGAACGTGGAAGCGGTCGGCTGCTGGGAGGAAGTGCGGAGCCTTCGCCAACTGCCGGAGTACTGGCATTTCCTCGAGCCCAGTGTCCGCGCGCGGCCGTCCCCGGCCCTTGAGCGATTCGTCCGCGGCGAGGGCTTCCAACCGGAGGCAAGTCCGATGGAGAGCCTGGTCCGCCTCGCCGACGGTATCCGCGAGCGCTTCGAGTACGAGCCGGGCAGCACCGCGGCCGATTCGCCCATCGAGCACCTGCTGGAGTCGGGCCGGGGCGTGTGCCAGGACTACGCCCACCTGATGATCGCGATCGCCCGTTCCTGGGGCCTTCCCTCCCGCTACGTGTCCGGCTATCTCCACAACACGGGACGGGCCGGCGAGCGAGTGACGGCCGTCGCCAGTCACGCGTGGGTAGAATGCTGGCTGCCGGGGGCCGGCTGGGTCGGCTTCGACCCAACGAACACGACGTTCAGCGATCAGCGACACATCCGCGTGGCCGCGGGCAGGGACTATGCCGACGTTGCTCCGACCAGGGGGGTGTTCCAGGGCGCCGGGGGTGCGAGAATGGTGGTTGATGTGATAGTGAATGCAGTTGACAGCGCACGACTTAGCGGAAGAAACGGCAACGGGAGGCAGAGAGTATGAACGTCCAGGTGGATCATCACGACAAGGTTCTTGTGGCCAAGGTCGAGGGGCGCGTCGACAGCTCGAACTCCCAGGACTTTGAACGCCAGTTGCAGGGGGCGATCGGCGAGGATGTCCAGGCGGTGGTCGTCGACCTCGGGCAGCTCGCGTACATCAGCAGCGCCGGCCTGAGGGTCGTCCTGCTGGTCGCGAAGACCCTCGGCCAGCGCAACGTGAGCATCTCCCTCTGCTCGTTGAGCGATCCCGTTCAGTCGGTGTTCGAGATCAGCGGCTTCAACCGCATCATCCAGATCTACGACACGCAGGCCGACGCCCTGGCGGCGGCGGGGTAGAGGTTCGAGCGCGGAAGGGGTAGTCCAGGTGGGCGATCGGGACAGGCCCGACTACAAGATCCTGGTTGTCGACGACGAGCCGGATCTGGAGCGTCTGGTTCGCCAGCGCATGCGGCGCCACATCCGCAAGGGCAAGTACGGCTTCGAGTTCGCCGGCAACGGCGTCGAGGCGCTTGAGGTCCTGACGGAGAAGAAGGACATCGACATCGTTCTCTCGGACATCAACATGCCGAAGATGGACGGTCTGACCCTGTTGCAGCAGATCCCGGAGGTGAACACGGATCTCCGCTCGGTCATCGTCTCGGCCTACGGCGACATGGAGAACATCCGCACCGCGATGAACCGCGGCGCCTTCGACTTCGTCACCAAACCGATCGACTTCACCGACCTCGAGGTGACGATCGAGCGGACGTTGCGACATCTCGACGAGTGGCGCGCCGCGCTGGCCTCGCGCGACAAGCTGGTGGCGATACAGAACGAGCTCGATGTGGCGACGAAGATCCAGCAGTCGATCCTGCCGGACAAGTTCCCCCATGTAGACGGGTGTGAGGTCTACGGCTGCATGCACGCGGCACGCAACGTCGGAGGGGACTTCTTCGACGTGATCAACCTCGAGGCGGGAAGGATCGGGCTCGCGGTAGCCGACGTGTCGGACAAGGGCGTGCCGGCGGCCCTGTTCATGATGTCGAGCCGGACGCTGCTCAAGGGGGCGGCAGTCGGCGTCGACAATCCCGGGGCGGTCCTCCGGGAAGTGAACGACCTGCTGAACGAGACGAACGACGCGGCGATGTTCGTCACCGTGTTCTACGGCGTCTACGATCCCTCGACCAGGGAGCTCACCTTTTCCAACGGCGGCCACAACCCTCCGCTGTGGTTCACCCCGACGGGAGTTCCGAGGAACTCGAACTGACGGGCGGCCTCGCCCTCGGGGCGATTCCCGGCTTCGAGTACGGGCAGGCCAGCGTCCGGCTCAGCCCGGGGGACCTGGTCGTCTTTTTCACGGACGGAGTCACCGAGGCGATCAACGTGTCGAACGAGGAGTTCGGCCTTGAGTCGCTTCAGGGTCTCTTCGGTGAGGGCCGGACTCCAGCCGCCCGGGAAGCCGCCGAGATGATCCTGCAGGCCGTACAGGACTTCGCCGGCGAAGCACCGCAGTTCGACGATCTGACCTGCATGACCTTGCGTGTCGCCGACGAGTGAGCGCTGACCTCCAGCTTCGCGTTCCGAACCGGATCGAGGAACTTCCGGGTGTCTCGGAGGCCGTGGAAGCGCTCGCCCAGGAGGCGGGGTGGGCGCAGGACGTGACCTACGCGATCGTGCTCAGCCTGGAGGAAGTGGCGACGAACGTCGTGCGACACGGCGGCGGTGAGCCTGGCAGCGGCGAGATCGAGATCGACGTCACGTCGAGCGACGATGAAGTCCGGGTTCAGGTTCGCGATGGCGGAAGGGCGTTCGACCCCTTTCACGAGGCTCCCGAACCGGACCTCGACGCGGCGGTCGAGGAACGGAAGATCGGCGGTCTGGGAGTCCACTTCGTGAAGGTCCTCATGGACGAGACTTCGTACAGCCGCGAAGGCGGCCGTAACCACGTCACCATGGTCAAGCGCCGGAGTTGAACCGCGGCACGGGACTGCCGGTCGCGATGCGCGCACGTGCCGCTCAGACAGCTCTGACCGCGTCAGCCTGGGCCGCGGCGGCGTTGCTCGCCGTGGCGCCGTTGCCGGCTCAGCCGGCGGCGTCGCCGGCTGAGCCGGAAGGGACGCCTGGGGTTACGGCCGAGCGCATCCTGTTCGGGCAGTCTGCCGCGTTCAGCGGGCCGGCTGCGGAGTTGGGCAGGGGCATGCGGCTCGGCATTCAGGCTGCGTTCAAGGAGGCCAACGATGCCGGCGGCGTCCACGGCCGGCGCCTGGAACTCGTCACGGTGGACGACGGCTACGAGCCGGAGGCCGCGATCACGAACACACGGCGCCTGATCGAGGACGAGGGTGTGTTCGCGCTGGTGGGCGGCGTCGGCACGCCGACCTCCCGCTCCGCGGTACCGGTTGCCGAGGAGGCGGGTGTGCCGTACATCGCTCCGTTCACCGGCGCCGGCTTTCTCCGCAGCGAACCGCACGTGATCAACCTCCGCGCCTCCTACGCCCAGGAGACGGAGGAGATGGTGGAGCGGCTGACCAGGGATCTCGGCATCGAGCGGATCGCGGTCGTCATCCAGAACGACTCCTTCGGGCGTGCCGGCCTGGCGGGCGTTCGTGCCGCGTTCGACAGGCGGGGCATGGAGGCGGTCGCGATCGGCGTCTATCCGCGCAACACGACCGCCGTCAAGACGGCCATCGTCGACATCGAGGTGGGACGGCCCGAAGCCGTCATCATCGTGGGTGCCTACCAGCCGGTGGCCAGCCTGATCGCCTGGGCCCGGCACATCGGTCTGAACCCGGTGTTCATGACCCTGTCCTTCGTGGGCAGCAATGCGCTCGCGGAAGAACTCGGTCCACGCGGCGCCGGCGTCTACGTCACCCAGGTCGTGCCGTTTCCGAGCGCGCGGAACTCGAGGGTCGCCACCGCCTACCGGCGCGCGCTGCGCGCCCACACCCCCGGCGCCGAGCCCGGTTTCGTCTCGTTCGAGGGCTATCTCGCCGGGCGTCTGGTGATCGAGGCGCTCGAGCGCAGCGGGACGGCGATCGATCGGGATCGCTTCATTCAGACTCTGCGCGACGCCGGATCGATCGACCTGAACGGCTTCCGCCTCGTGTTCGGCGACGGGGACAACCAGGGGTCGGACGCCGTGTTCCTGACCGTGATCGACGAACGGGGCCGTTACCGGCCCGCGACGCGTCTTGAAGCCGCGGTGAGCCAATGATCACGTGGTTCCGACGCCTCGCCCAGGCCCGTTACAGGATCGCCACGCAGCTCTACGTCGGCATCGGCGGCGCGGCCGCCTTGACGCTCGCGGCCAGTCTGGTGGCCTTGTTCGCCTTCGCTCAGGTCGGCGATTCGCAGAACCGGGTCACCCAGGGAACGGTGCCTGAACTGGCTGCCGCGTTCGGCGTCGCCCAGGGCAGCGGCACGCTGGTGGCTGCGGGGCCAAGGCTGACCGCGACGGCGAACCAGGACGAGCTGACCCGGGCGGACGTCGAGATGGCGCCGGCTCGGCGGGCCTTCGAGGAGCAGCTCGAGGCTCTGATGAGCCGGGGAATGGAGTCCGAGGAGTCGCTTGGCGGCGACGAGGAGATCGTGAGCATTCGGGCGCGCGGCGGAGAGCTCATCGGCAACATCGCGGCGATCCAGGAGTCGGTGTCCGAGGGCTTTGAACTGAGCGAGGAGAGCGCGGCGCTGCGGTCGGAACTGGAGTCGCTCCACAGCCGGATCGAGGCGCTTCTGGTGCCTGCTCTCGACAATCAACTGTTCTACGCGATGACCGGCTTTCGCTCGTTCGAGCAGGCGCCCGCGTCCCGTGAGGTCCACTTCTCGGAACCGGAGATCGACCGCTACCGGGTGCTGGTCGGCCTTCAGCAGGACGTCACGATCATCGACCAGCTCCTGAACAGTCTGGCGGTGCTGACCGACCGGCCGCTGATCGAGCCGGTCGAGGAACGGTACGAGTCGGCAGCGACGAGTATCGAGCGCGCCCTCAGCGCGATCGACGAAACCGCGACCTCGGACCGTTTGGAGGCGCTGTTCGGCGAAATGCTGGCGAAGAGTCGTAGTGCCTTCGACCTGAGACGACAGGAAGTCGACGCGCTCGACCGGCAGCAGGCGCTGCTGGCGGAGAACCAGAACCTGGCCGTCGAGCTCGGTGGCGACGTCGAGAGGCTGGTCGCCGCATCCCAGGCCCGCACCGAAGCGGCGACCGATGCCGCGTCCCAGGCGATCAGCACCGGCCGGGCACTGCTCCTGGCGCTCAACGTCCTGAGCATCGCCGGAGCGATCTTCATCGGTTGGCTGTTCGTCGGAAGGCTGCTGGTGCGCCGGTTCGAGGCCCTCTCGAGCAGCATGCGGGAGATGGCGGGGGGCAACCTGGAAGCCGAGATCGGCATCGGCGGCAAGGACGAGGTAGCGGACATGGCGGCTGCTCTCGAGGTCTTCCGCCGTCACGCGCTGGAAGTGCAGCGGCTGAATCTGGTCGAAAAGCTGGCGGACGAACTGAAGGAGAAGAACGAGGAGCTGGAGGTCGTGCTGGTCGACCTGCAGAAGGCCCAGGACCAGATCGTGATGCGCGAGAAGCTCGCGGCGCTCGGCGAACTGACCGCCGGGGTCGCCCACGAGATCAAGAATCCCCTCAACTTCGTCAAGAACTTCTCCGAGGTGTCCTCGGAACTCCTCGAGGAGGTCGAGGAGATCATGAAGGAGAACGAGGACGGCAGCCTGAACGAAGACCAGCGGGAGGAGATCGGGGAGATCTTCGAGGACCTCGGTGGCAACCTGAAGCTGATCCAGAACCATGGCGAGCGCGCCAACCGGATCGTCACCGACATGCTGAAGATGGGCCGGGGCGCCGCCGGCCGCGAGGAGGCCGACATCAACCGGCTGGTCGACGAGCACATCGGGCTCGCCTACCACAGTGCCCGCGCTTCCGACTCGGAGTTCAACCTGACCATCGAGAAGGACTTCGATCCGGACCTGGGCACCCTGGAGGTCGTGTCCCAGGACGTGGGCCGGGTGTTCCTCAATCTGGTCGGCAACGCCTGCTACGCCACGAACGAGAAGCGGCTCGCCACGGACGATGAGTCCTACGAGCCGACGCTCACGGTGACGACGCGAAGGATGGACGACGGCGTCGAAGTGCGGATCCGGGACAACGGCAACGGCATTCCGCAGGACATCGTGGACAAGATCTTCAACCCCTTCTTCACGACCAAGCCGACCGACCAGGGCACGGGCCTCGGCCTGGCGCTCTCGGCCGACATCGTCCGCGAGCACGGCGGCATGATCCGGGTCGATACGGTGCCGGGCGAGTTCACGGAGATGATCGTCGAGTTGGCCGCGGCGCCTCCCGACATCGAGCTGCCCTGATGGCTGCCCAGGCCCCGGCCGTGCCGGCGTATCCCGCCCCGGTCTTCGCCATGAAGGGCGTAACGAAGGTCTACGCGATGGGCGAGGTCGAGGTCCATGCGCTGCGCGGCGTCGACCTCGAACTCCAGGAGGGCGAGTTCACGGTCCTGCTCGGCCCGTCGGGCAGCGGCAAGTCGACCCTCCTGAACATCCTCGGCGGCCTCGACCGGCCGACGGCCGGCCGGGTGACCTACCGTGAAGGGGATCTGAGCGAGGCCGGGGAGCGGGCCCTGACCCGCTACCGGCGCCGCCACGTCGGTTTCGTGTTCCAGTTCTACAACCTGATTCCCTCGCTGACCGCGCGCGAGAACGTCGCCCTCGTCACCGAGATCGCCGGGGATCCGATCGCTCCGGAGGAGGCCCTGGCGCTGGTCGGCCTGAAGTACCGCCTCGACCACTTCCCGTCGCAGATGTCGGGCGGCGAGCAGCAACGCGTGGCGATCGCCCGGGCCATCGCCAAGCGTCCGGACGTGCTGCTCTGCGACGAACCGACGGGAGCTCTCGACATCAGCACCGGTATCGCGGTCCTCGGGGCGCTCGAGAGAGTGAACTCGGAACTGGGCACGACGACCGCGGTGATCACCCACAACGCGGCGATCTCGGCGATGGCGGATCGGGTAATCTCGCTTGCAGACGGGCAGATCACGAGCGACGTCCGCAACGCGACGAAGCATCCGGCGGCCACGATCGAGTGGTAGGGGCCCAGGAGTGAATCCGGAAGCCGTACGATGAGAGCCCTCGACCGCAAACTGCTGCGCGACCTGTGGAACGTGCGATCCCAGGTGCTGGCGATCGCGCTGGTCGTCTCGTCCGGAATCGCGCTGCTGGTCATGTCGCAGGGAGTGTTCGGGTCGCTCGAGACGACCCGCGACGCCTACTACACCCGTTACGCCTTCGCCGACGTGTTCGCCGGCGCCAAGCGCGTCCCCAACTGGGTCGAAGAGCGGATCGCGGCGATCCCGGGAGTCAAGCAGGTCCAGACCCGGGTCGTCGTGAGCGTCGCGCTGGACGTACCCGGAGTCTCCGATCCCATCAACGGACGCCTGATCTCCCTGCCGGATCGTGGCCGGCCTGCGCTCAACGACGTCGCCCTGCGCCGCGGGCGGTTCCTGGACGCGGACCGGGCGGAGGAGGCCCTGGTCGGCGAGCGTTTCGCCGAAGCCCACGGCCTCGACCTGGGCGATCGCCTGTTCGCGGTCATCAACGGTCGCCGGCAGCCGCTGGAGATCGTCGGTGTCGCGCTCAGCCCCGAATTCGTCTATGGCATCGGCCCGGGAGAACTGGTCCCGGATCCGAAGCACTTCGGCTTTCTGTGGATGTCCCGGCGGCACCTGGCCACCGCGTTCGAGATGGAGGGCGGTTTCAACGACGCCGCCCTGACGCTGGTCGACCGCTCGCCCAGCCTCGAGCGGGCCGCGATCGTCGAACTCGACGCGATTCTCGATCCGTACGGCGGCCTGGGCGCGATTCCGCGTGCGGACCAGACCTCGAACTGGTACCTCCAGAACGAGTTGTCCCAGCTTGAGAACATGGGGCTCCTCGTGCCCTTGATCTTCGTCGCGGTGGCCACGTTCCTGCTCAACGTGGTTCTGCGGCGAACGGTCGCGGTGCAGCGTGAACAGATCGCCGCGCTCAAGGCTCTCGGTTACTCGAACATCCGGCTGGGCGTCCACTACGTTCAGTGGGCCGTCGCCGTGGTGGCTCTCGGCGCCCTGATCGGGATCGTCGCCGGCCTGTTGCTGGCCGAAGCGATGCTCGGCGTCTACATGGAGTACTTCCGCTTTCCGCTCCTGATCTACAACGTGTCGGTTCCGAGCATTCTGATCGCCGTCGGAGTGAGCCTCGCCGCCGCCGCGGTGGGCGCGCTGGGCGCCGTGCGCAGCGTCGTTTCGCTGCCGCCCGCCGAAGCCATGCGTCCGGCAACACCCGAGACGTTCCGGGTGTCCCTGTTCGAACGGCTGGGCGCCAGGCGCTGGCTGTCGCAACCGGCGCGGATGGTGCTGCGCAACCTGTCGCGGCGCCCGGTGCGTGCGAGCCTCTCGGTCGTCGGCATCGCCTTCGCCGGCGGGATCATGGTCGTGGGCTCGGCGATGATGGACTCGATGGACGAACTGCTCGAAGTGCAGTTCAACGTCGTCCAGCGCCAGGACCTGTCGGTGAGCTTCTTCGAGCCGGTCGAGCGGAGCGCGGTGCACGAACTCGCCGCTCTCCCGGGCGTGCTGCAGGTGGAACCGACGGGCGCCGTCGCGGCGCGGTTGCGTAACGGCCACCTGCAGGAGCAGACGGCGATCCAGGCGCTGGCGCCCGACGCCAGGTTGCGGCGGGTGGTCGATGTCGACTACCGCTCGATCCAGCTCGATCGGCCCGGTCTGGTTCTGTCGACGTTGCTCGCCGACCAGTTGCACGTCGAGCCGGGAGACCTGCTGGTGGTGGAGGTCATGGAGGCTGCCCGCCCGGTGCGCGAGGTGGTGGTGACGGACACTGTCGACGACCTTCTCGGCGTGACCGCCTACATGGAACAGGAGTCGCTGCAGCGACTGGTACGGCGCGACGAAACGCTGAACGGAGCGATGCTCAAGATCGACAGCCTGGCGGAGGAACGGCTGTACGATCTGCTGAAGGCGATGCCGGCCGTGGCGGGCGTGACGCTGCGCAGCGCCGCGCTCGAGAACATCCAGACCTACATGCTCGACAACATGGCCATGATGATGAGCGTCAACCTGCTCTTCGCCGTGATCATCGCCTTCGGCGTGATCTACAACACGGCCCGGATCTCCCTGTCCGAGACCAGCCGCGAACTCGCCAGTCTGCGGGTGATCGGCTTCACCCGCGGCGAGATCTCCTCGATCCTGCTGGGCGAACTAGGGATCCTCACCCTGGTCTCGATCCCAATCGGTCTGGTCCTCGGCTTCGCGATGATCACCGGCATGATGAGCGTCTTCGAGAGCGAGTTGTTCCGGCTGCCGGTGGTGATCGAATCGAGCACGTTCCTGGTTTCCGCCGCGACCGTTCTCGGGTCGATGGCCGTCTCGGCCTGGACGGTACGGCGTAAGCTCCACGACCTCGACCTGGTCGCGGTGCTCAAGACTCGCGAGTAGGGAAGAAGGAACCGATGAAGACGCGTCGCTGGGTGTTATGGGGAGTGGGGCTGGTCGTGGCCGCGGCCGCCGTGGTTCTCGGCACCCGCCCGCAGCCGGTGCCGGCGGAGCTGGCCGAGGTGACGCGAGGGCCTCTCGAAGTCACCGTCGACGACGAAGGGGAGACGAGGGTCCGGGACCGCTTCGTCATCTCGGCGCCCCTCGCCGGCCGGGTGCTTCGAATCGAACTCGAACCCGGCGACGCCGTGGTCGCGGGCGAGACGGTGCTCGCGATCTTCCTGCCCTCGGCGCCGGTGCTTCTCGACGCCCGCAGCCGGGCCGAGGCGGAGGCGGTGGTGGAGACCGCGACCGCCGCGCTCGGCGAGGCCGAGGCGCACTACGAACGGGCGGCGGCCGAACTTGTCTACTCCCGCTCGGAGGCGGGGCGCTACCTGCGGCTCAGCCAGGAGGGAATCGTCTCGGTCGAGACGATGGAATCCGCCCAGCTCGACCTGGACACCCGGCGGGAAGCCGTCGAGGCTGCCGACTATGCCGTCCGCACTGCCCGGAGCGAGTTGCAGGCGGCGCGCGTCCGCCTGCTGCAGTTCAGCGCCGAGAGCGCCGAAGACATGAACGGGACGGCAATCCGGATCGTGTCGCCCGTTTCGGGCGTCGTGCTCCGTCGCGTGCGCGAAAGCGAGTCCATTGTGCCGGCGGGTGAGGCCCTGCTCGAAGTTGGCGATCCGGCGCAGATCGAGGTGGTCACGGACTATCTGTCGAAGGACGCCGTCCGCATGCGGTCGGGCCAGCGCGTGCTGATCGATCGATGGGGCGGTGACCGCCCGCTGCTGGGCCGCCTGCGGCGGGTGGAGCCCTCGGGGTTCACGAAGATCTCGGCGCTCGGCGTCGAGGAGCAGCGGGTGAACGTGGTCATCGACATCGTCGATCCGCCTGCCGTCTGGGCCGGCCTCGGCGACGGCTTCCGGGTCGAAACCCGGGTCGTCGTCTGGGAGAGCGGGGACGAACTGAAGGCGCCGACCGGAGCGCTCTTCCGGCGCGGCGAGAGCTGGGCGGTGTTCGCGGTCGACGGCGGCCGCGCGGCCCTTCGGGAGATCGAGGTGGGCGAGCGGAACGCGCAGGAAGCGCAGGTGCTCGGCGGCCTCGAACCCGGCGAGCAGGTCGTGGTCTATCCGAGCGACAGCCTGGACGACGGTTCGCCGGTCGCGGCCGAACTCTGAGCGCCGTCGCGGTTCACGAGGAAAGGGGGCCGATAACCCCCTCCGCGAACTCGTGGAGCATCGCCATCTCCTCGTCCTGCTCGAACCAGCCGACGTGGTGCCAGAGGAAGAACTCCTCGATGCCGAACGTCTCGTTGAGCCGACCCACGTGGTCGAGCACCTGCTGGCGTGACCCCATCCACATCCTGCCCATCGGCACGTGGTAGGGCGGGGCGTTGTAGGCGAAGTTGAAGAGCGACTCGAAACCCTCGTAGAGCTTGTTCGTCTCGGCCGGGTTTCGTCCCATGATCAGGTGTCCGCCCAGCGCGAGCATGTCGTTGGCGCCGATGATCCGGCCGTGCTGCAGGGCTTCCTCCAGGCAGATGTCCAGAGTCAGGGGGATGAACTCCTCCTTCGTCTCGTTGAACATGCCCATCATCTTGCCGCCCTCTCGGGCCCAGAACTTCGCGGTTCCCATGCTGTAGCTGAAGGGCGCGTAGACCGGCGGGTGGGGGTCGTTCTGCAGCGGCCGTGGCACGATCCCGATCTCCTTCAACGTGCCGTCCGCGGTCACCGAACCGGGCGACCACTCCCTGGTGGGTCCGAAGCTCCAGTCCATCGGCGGCGGCGCCTGCCAGAACTCGCCGGAGAGGCTCACGACCTCTTGCGTCCAGAGCGCCTTCACGAGGCGCCAGTTCTCCTCGAACGCGCGGCGGTTGCGTCGGTCCACTTCCGACTTGTCGGAGTGCGTCGCCGTGATCCCGATGTGCTGGCCGAACGTGCCGGTCCAGCGGGGTGTGTTGCCCCTGGTGAAGCCGGCGAACATGCGGCCGCCGGTGAAGTGGTCGAGCATCGCCAGGTTCTCGGCCAGTTGAATCGGGTTGACGGCGGTCAGGTTCATGCCGAGCTGGCCGACGCGCATCCGCTCCGTGTGCTGGGCGACGAAGTAGTCCCAGAAGAGCGGATTCGTCGTCGTTTCGATCCCTTCCACCTGCAGATGCTGCTCGGTCATGCAGAAGCCGGTGTAGCCGACGGACTCGGCGAACGTCATTTGGGTCCTGAGATTCGCCATCAGCGCCTGGAACCGGTTCGGGTCCGATCCCGCGCGACCGACCTGTTCGCCCAGGCGCCGCATGTAGGGGATGGCGAGGATGACGAACTCCATCAGGCGCCGCTCCCGCCGGAGTCGCCGTTCAGGTAGTCGAGCACGCTTTGCTGGAAGTGCATGATCGGCGATTCGGCCCCGAAACCGGCGGCCATCGGCCCGACCTTGAACTTCGGGGACCGTAGATTGCGCTGGATCATCTCGCAGATCCACATGTCCTCGAGTTGGAAGTTGCCCGACTCCATCGGGTGTCCTTCCTGGTTGGCCAGGCTGATCAGCGTGGGTGCGTTGCCCGCGTCGGCGCGTGAGGCCGATCCGTACGTTGTCCAGCTCTGCGTCCACATGGTGGTGAGGTCCGGGGTCTTCGGTTCCAGCACCGAGACGTGGAACCCCCAGGGGCTCGGCGACAGTATGGTCAGCGGAAAGAGCATGACCACGCCGGGATAGAAGCTCTCGTCGTGACCCGGCAGGCGGGTGGCGCCGGCCGCGTCCGCCATCTCCGCCGACAGCACGGTGGTCGACTGCGGATCGCCTTCCCGCTCGGTCGAGTACCAGACGGTGTGGCGGCCGACCGGGTGCCAGATGTTCCGGTCCGGGTAGGCGGCGCCCAGGGTCTTGTTGTGCAGGTAGCCGAGGTGGTAGCCGTCGATCGCGTTCTCGTAGAAGACCTTCCAGTTGCAGTGCATTTCGTAGCGCACGTCGCCGGCGTAGCTCAACGTGCCGTCGCCCAGGTCATGCGGCCAGGCGTGCTCGTCGAGCCCCGCGACCCACCGGTCGAACGGCTCGGGCGGATCCGGATCCGGATTCACGTAAACCATGCCGCGATGGGCGCCGACCGTGGCTCGATGCAGCGAGAAGCTCTCGCGGGGGACGGCGCCGAAGCACTCCTCTTCGTTGGGCACGCCGTGCAGGGCGCCGTTCGTCTCGTAAGTCCAGCGGTGGTAAGGGCAGCGGATCGTGCTGCCCAGGTTGCCGCCGCCTTCGACGATCTCGCAGCCGCGGTGGCGGCATACGTTGTGGAAGGCCTGAAGCTCCCCGGCCCCGTCCCGGAGCACGAACAGGGAGTGGTTCATGACGCGGCAGGCGCGGAAGTCGCCGGGTTCCTTCAGGTCCTCCTCGGTGGCGGCCCAGACCCAGGAGCGGTCGAACAGGCCGTCGACTTCGCGGTCCAGCCATTCGGCGTCGAAGTAGGCCTCCGGAGGCAGGAGCTGATGGGGTTGGTCGAATGGTGTTCTCACGGCTGTTTCTCCTTTCCGAGTCCGTGCAGGAGGGTTCTGGCGGCCAGGTTCGCCGCGTCCGCCGCAGCGACGCGGCCCGAGGCGACCTCGTTCCAGGCGGTCCAGATGAGCTGGTCGATCTGGGCGACCACCCAGGCCGTCGGCACGTCGGCCGCGACGGCGCCCTCGGCCTTGAGTTCGCCGACCAGCGTTCCGACCCGGTCGAGCTGCCGGCGGTACTCGGCGGTTGTGTGTTCGTCACCGATCTCCGCGCGATAGAGAAAGTTGTAGCGGTCCCCCAGGGGGATGACCGCCTCGAACATGCGTTGCAGTTGCCGGCTGGCGCTCGCGCTCCCGTCGATGGCCGCGGCCACTGCTTCGTTCGTCTCCTCGATACAGATCTCGGCCAGCACCGTGAGCAGGTCGTCACGGTTCCTGAAGTGCCGGTGAAGCGTTGCGCGCCCGACTCCGGCGTGAAGGGCGACCTCGCTGAAGGTCGCTCCCGGGTTGCGCGACCAGAGGCGGATTGCGGCGTCGATGATCGCGTCGCGGGCGGTTGGCCGCGGACCCGGACTCAGTGCTGGTCTCATGGGTTCACCTCGATGGGGTCGGCTCGCAGGCATCGCCGACTCCGTTGCCGTCTGCGTCGGCCTGGTTACGGTTGGAAGCGGCGGGGCAGTTGTCCAGGCCGTCGAGGATGGTGTCGCGATCGCGGTCGATCCCCATCCGTCTACCCGAGCCGGGCGGCGCGCAGGTGTAGGTGACGGGACTGCCGCCGGCGGCGAGCGCCCGCACGCGCGATGGCGTCCACCTCTCACCCACGTCGTCGAGGAATCTGCCGTTCGGGAGTCGAACCCATCCGCGAGGTTTCCCCGCCACGGTTCCCTTGGCGATCAGGTCGCACTCCGTGACCGGGCCACCCAGGATGGCCGACTGGAAGGAGATTCGGGCGCGCTGCGCCAGCAGGTCGACGCGCGGGTTGGCTGCTGATCCGTTATCGGCGTCCAGGGTGACCTGCTGTCCGACGATCGGCGCCAGGTCCGTGTCGAACTCCATCACGTAGTCGACGAGGCCCTGGCGCACCTTGTCGTCCGGGATGCCGATGTCCATGCCGTCGCTGAAACCGCAGCCGAACACGTCGCGCCAGCCGCGGGCGGCCGGCAGGCCGAGATCGTCGCAGGTGGTGGTGCCGTCGTCGAAAACGGCACCCTGCAGGAAGTTGAAGAGCTTGTCGGTCGCCCCATCGTGGAGAAAGCCGAAGCCGCGGATCTGGTCGCCCTGGTGGATGTCGGTAGTCGAGGGCAGGAAGTACTCCCGGTTCGGGAGGCCGAACATCCCGACCTTCTGGTAGAGATTGCGCAGGTGCGGCACCTTGACAATCAGCACCTCGCCGCCGTGAGACGCGTCGCCCGCCGTACCAAAGAAGCCCTTCGCGGGATCGTGTCGATGGCAGCCGGCACAGTTTCGCCCGTCGACGGCGGCGCCGTTCCGGTTGTTGGGCAGGTCTGTGGCGGCGTCGACGCCGTCGGCGCGGCGCGGTCCGTCGAAGAACGCCTCTCCGATCCGGGCGGACGGGCTGTGGGCGTTGTTGAGCGGCTTGATCGGACTCGGAGGTAACTGCACGGCCAGTATGAAGTCGGCGAATTCGTCCACATCCCGCTCGAGCTGGATCACGTTGGCTGGCTTGGCCGCGGCGGCCGAGTCGGTCAGAACGACATCCAGTCCGAGCAGGCTCTCGAAGGCGACGATGAAGTTCTTGAACGAGAACTTCTCGTCCAGCGTCCGCTGATCGTCGCTCCCGAAGTAGCCGGTGGCCCGGTCGCCGCGCCAGTGCATGTGGCCGTGAGTCGACATGCCCCGCATCGTCTGGGTGAACATCGGCCCCTTCATCGGCGAGAAGACGAGCTGGTCGCCGTTGCCGTTCACGTACGGCACCGCCTCGCAGCCCGGATAGTGCCCGAAGATGTCGCAGGACAGCCAGAAGTCGGAGAACGTCGGGAAGGGTTGCGGGTTGGCCGTGTTGCCGTCGTCCGGATTGCCCAGGTTCCAGCTCAGGTGGTCCGTGTCGCCGAAGACATGGCAGGTCGCACAGGAAGACTCGCCGTTGGACGAGGTTCGATTCGCGTCGTAGAGCACGCGGCGTCCGCGCACGACCGTGGCCGGTTCGGGGTTGTGGAGCGAAGCCGTCTGCCGCACATCGCCGGTCACGGCGTCGACGACCTTGACGCTGCGCTCGAAGTGGGCGAAGACGTAGAGTTGCCCGCTCGGGCGGTTGTGCGCCTCGTCGAGCAGGAGTCCGGCGGGCCCGCCGGCTACCGCCAGGTAGTCCGCGCTCAGGGAGGTCGGGTCGAACTCCCTTCCGTTGCCGTCCCAGAGCGCGTCGTCCTCGAGGTCGGCGGTGTCGAACACGCCGATCCTGTCCGAGCCCAGGGCGGCGACGTAAAGCGTCGTCCCGTCGGAGCTGACCTGGAGCTCCAGAGGAGTGGAGAGACTGTGCCGGCGGACTGCGGCCGTCGACTCCAGGACGGAGTAATCGATGTGGCGGTTCAGGTGCCGCTTGCGGACGGTACCCGTTTCCGGGTCGATGACAGTGATCTGGGCGCGAGCGATGTTCCCCTGAACGGTCGAGCCGCCGCGGATTCCCGGCCCTTCGAAGCGCACGTGGTTCCGGGCGTCCGTGTTGGCTACGTAGATGTGTCCGCTCTTCGGGTTCGTCGCCATGTTGAACAGGGTCGTGCCGACGTGGGCGAAGTGGTCCTTCTCGGCAAGGGTGGCGGCATCGATGGCGAAGACGTCCCTGTCGGGCAGGAAGAAGCGGATGCCGTTCGAGTAGTTCAGGCCGCGGGAGTCCCGCCACTCACCGGACTCCTCGTCCCACTTCACGATCATCGCGGTGAAGGGCGCGGGCTCGCCGTCCGCGCCGGTGCTGGGCAGGGGGCGTCCCATGGGCAGGGTCTTGTCCTCCGGACCGTTGGGGGAGGCCGTCGCGTGAAGGGCCGGCAGGTTGCCCGCGACGCAGGGCTGATCGCCGCGCCTGTGGTCCCACGTGGCGCCGACGAAGAAGCCGCGCGGCGTGTCCTCGAAACCACGGCACATCACTCCCTCGTGGATCACGGTCGTCTGGTTTCCCGAGTGGAAGACAGCCGCGTACACCGTGGAGCCATCCGGGCTCACCGCCAGCGCCCTGGGCGTATCGCCGAACAGTTCGACGATCCTGAGCGGCGTGCCACCGACGCCGCCGCCGGGATCCTTCGCGTCAAAGACCCAGACGTCCGCCCGGCCTACGCCCGCGGTATGGAGTTGGGGACTTCCGGCTCCGGGAACGGCGGCGATCGACGGATGAGTTCGGTGCTGGCCTCGATGCGCGGCCGTGACGAAGGCCCGGTCTTTGGCGAAGACGATGTCCCGGGGCTCGTCGCCGACCAGCAGCGTGCGACTGACGAAGGCGGCACCGCTGGTCGTCGAATCGGCGGCCAACAGGGGCCCGATGTCGACGATGCTGACGGAATCCGAGAGGTGGTTCACTACCCAGACCTCGGAGGCGCTGCGCGCTGCGACGGCGACCGGCTCCATGCCCACGGGAACCGACGCCAGGTGGACCAGCGTGCCGGAGCTGTCGATGTTGAAGACCTCGAGGTGATTGTCCGGTGTGTTCGCGACGAAGAGCATGCTGCCGTCGGGTGACAGGGCCAGCGGCCGCACGGGGCCGGATTCGAAGGCGATGAAGTCCGCCGCCGGCGCTGCGGCCGCGGTGATCAGCAGCACCGGGAGCGCAAGCCAGGCGCGCGCCGGTCGTTGGTTTCGGTCGCGACGTGATTCTGACGGCATGAAGTGCGTTTCTCGGGATGAGTACTAAACCGGGGAAACGATACAATAGTGTCTCATACGATGCAGGTAGCGGTTCACATGGTTCTGATCTCACTCGAATCGGCCTGATCCGCTTGCCCAGCGAGCGTGGCGAGGTTCTCCTGGTGCCGGTGACGACTCAGCCGGTAGTAGCGAAGAGCGTAGATGGCGGTGACGTAGAGAAAGGCAAGCACCGGGCCATAGAGCCATCCCAGGCGGTCGACCATCTCCTGGTCGATCGCGGAAACGTCCGCGTCGGTCGGAAAGGCGATCGCGGTCAGCAGGAGGCCTCCGATCCAGATTCCCAGGCCAGTTGCCACCTTGCCCGTGAAGGAGAGAACGGAGGACACGAGTCCTTCTTCCCGCCGGCCAGTGGCTACAGCCCGGGCGTCGACGATGTCCGC
This sequence comes from Thermoanaerobaculia bacterium, assembly GCA_965116955.1. Taxonomy (GTDB): domain Bacteria; phylum Acidobacteriota; class Thermoanaerobaculia; order Multivoradales; family Multivoraceae; genus Multivorans. The sequence continues at coordinate 3,180,174 of OZ220742.1, forward strand.
GACCATGGAGGCGCTTACCGTACTCGTCATGACGATCAGGGCCACCTGGACGACGCCGATCACGACCATCAGCGGAAAGAGCGCCGAGTGGCCGACCGGGGGGAACACGCCGAGCAGGGCGAGAATGACCGGGCCGCTGCCGACCAGGAGCGACAGGATCGAGAGTCGGATCAGCACCGACTTCTTGTCGCGGCCGCGACTGGCGGCCGGCAGGAGCAGGACCGCCAGGAGCGGCGATGCCAGTTGAGCCGCCAGGATGGTACTGGTCTGTGTGCTGTCGAAGCCCCAGAACCAGGGTTGCATGTAGGCCCACATCGCGGTTGCCGTGCCGCTGGCCGCGGCGGTCAGCGCGGTCGACGCGACAATCGCCGCCAGACTGCCGTCTCGCAGGGTCGCCAGGCTCTCACCGAGGACCCGCCGGGCCGAGACTGCTCCGGGCGGTGGTGGAGCGAGGGTGGGAATGTGCCGATGGGTGGCGGCCGCGGCCAGCGCGAGGCAGAGGCAGAGCGCGCAGGCGGTGATCAGGCCGGCCTGCTCATAGCCGGCGCGTCGCAGGATGCCCGCGCCGTCGGGATAGTCCGGGGTATCGGCCAGCCACCAGACGTACATCGAAACCGCCATCAGGGTGCCGAAGAACCAGCCGCCGGCATAGGAGTAGTTCATCAGGCGCGTACGATCCTCGTAGCCCGGTGCGAGCTCCGGCAGCAGCGCATTGAAGGGGACGGTGTGCATCGTCAGCGCCAGCCGCAGCGCGATGGTGAAGCCGGCCAGCCATAGGAACATGGCCGTTTGCGGCAGGTCGGGAGGCGTCCAGAGAAGGTAGTAGCAGACCGGGATCGGGAGCACCGCGCCGTAGAGAAAGGGATGGCGCCGCCCCAGGCGGCTCCGTAGCCGGTCCGACCAGCGCCCCACCAGTGGATCGGAGACCGCGTCGACCACTAGCGCGAGCAGAAGGGCGGAACCCGCCAGCGCCGGGTCCAGGCCGATCACCTGGCTGTAGTAGATGAGGAGAAAGAACGAAATGCCGTTGCTGACCAGGCCGCCGGCCGTTCCCGAGGCGGTGAAGGCGGCGCGGTCCAAACGACGACGGCTCTTCAGCTTGCCATCAGAGAGGACGGCGGACGCATCAGGTGGCGGTTCACTCGGCGATCTGGAACGGCGCCGACCATTCCATGGACCCCCAGCGGATGGTCAGCATGCCGGCGGCGCCGTCTACCTCCAGCACTCCCTCGGTCTCCTCGACGGGCTCCGAAAGCGTCCGGAACGCGAGCGGCGTTTCACCGGCGTCGTGTTCGGCCATGTGCATCGTGCCCCAGACGTCGGCCAGGTGGTTGAACACGAGCTTCCAGCCGTCTCCCTCGCGCTTGAGCCAGAGGCTGTAGACGCCGGGGTAGGTGGGACCGTGGTTGTGGGCGGCTACCTCCACGTCCTCGAAGGCGAGGTCGGCGTCGGTCCAGAACTTGAACGGCTTGCCGTAGATCGGCCCCAGGACCTCGCCGTCGGCCAGGGACTCGAGCCTGTCGTAGTCGGGACCGGGGGCCTCCAGGCGATCGGCGCGGAGCCGGATCGCCTGTCCGTCGACCTCGACCCGGGAAAGGGCCAGATCGTCGTCGTCTCCGACCGGTTGACGCTCGACGATGATGCCGGCCGCGTCAGCCGCTTCCTTCGTCATGCCCTTGACGTCGGCGTTGAAGAACCCGGCTTCCAGCTTCCCGGCCAGACCGTCGCCTTCCCGCGCGAGTTCCATTTCGACCGGCACGAGCTGGCCCCCGAAGTCCAGGTTCCACTCGAGCATGACGCCGGTTTCGGTGCGGCTGATGTTCTCGATCACGACGTCGGCCAGGCGCGCCAGGTAGAAGTCGGCGCTCGCCTTGCCGTCGTCGTCGGCGAACGTGATCAGGCTGTTGAGCGAGCCCTGCTGGGTGAGCACTTCGAGCACCCACTCGCCGAGAAACGGCTCGATCTCGGCGGTATCGGCGCGCTCGGCGGCCGCTGGTTCCGGCGGCGGTTCCTGGGCCAGGCCCGGGCCGCCAGCCAGCATCGCCGGCAGCATGGTGAGAACGAGGGTGGCAGCACGGGTCTTTCCTGACATGGGCGCCTCTTCGGTCAAGTCCGGTTCGGTGTCGGTGAGAGTCGGTTCGCGCAGGGAGTTTAGGAGCTTGCGCCGCAGAACGCCACGCTCGCCCAGGAGGGAAAAGCCGGGTACGGAGCGTACCGATCTCAGAAATAGTCCGGCATGGACGGCGGCTCGGCCGCGAAGACCCGGTCCGCCTGTTCCAGTGCCGCAGCCGGTCCCCGGACGGCCTCCATGGCCGCAAGGCGGCGGGCACTCAGGTGGCCGGTGTAGAGAGAACCGAGCGCGCGGATGTCCATCCTCAGCGTGTCGGGTCCCGCATCCTGATCGACCCGGCTCGCCCTGGCCTCGCCGCCGTCGATCTCGATCAGCCAGCGGCCGGCGTTCCCGGGCAGGACGTCGTCCGTCAGTTCGAGGTCGAGCCTCGCGCTTGCGGTCGCCGGATAGCCGCGTTCGGCGAACGCCGCCCGGACGTCGACGATGCGAAGCATCCAGGTCTCGGCGATGGTGATCTCGGTCCCGACCTCCGGCACGGCCAGGAGCAACGGGTCGTCGAGCGGGCCGTACCAGACCGCGTGGCGGGCCAGGGTGCGACAGTCCGAGAACAGGGCAAGGATGCGCCGCGCCGCCTCGGGATGCGCCACCTGGACGTCCCGGACCTTGAGGTCGTAGGGATACCGGCCCACCGCGCCGAGGGTGTAGACCACGTAACCGTCGATGGCGCCGTCATCCGCCTCAAGCACGTAGCCATGCACGTCGCGGCCGGCCGGGTGGTTGTGGACTCGCTGCCAGATGTGTTCGTTGCGGTCGAGCCAGCCGGGGCGGGTCGCCGCCAGCCGCCGGTAGAGCCGCGCGAGTCCGTCGGCGTCGGCTTCCGGGTCGAGCCGGCGGAGCTCCCCGCTCGCCCGGACTCGCCCCAATCCGGCGAGCGGCAGCCGGTACTGGTAGCGGTGGCCGGCAACCGCGTAGCCGGCCCGGCCGTACAGGGTGAAGGTCGTCGGATAGAGGGTCGACACCGCCACGCCGGCGTCGTGCAGTGCACTCAGGGTGGCAGCCATCAGGGACTTGGCGGCGCCGCGGCCGCGGGCTGTGGGACTGATGGCGACCCCGGCGATGCCGAAGTTGCGGACCGACCGGCCTCCCAGGAACAGGCCCATGTCGTACTGGACCAGGCCCCCGATGACCTCGCCGCCGACTCGTACGACCCGTACCAGGTCGCGGGTCGCTCGCAGCCAGGAGACACAGGAGTCGAAGGGCGTGTTGAAGGCCAGGGACTCCTGACGGGCCAGCACCTGCAGGTCGGCGGAGCTGCGGGCCGGGCCGAAGCTGAGCCGGTTCGTCACGGGGCCGGAGTCTACTTGTCCGGCCCCGGTGGGTCTTGCGTCGGTCCGCGGGTATCGGTCAGGATCTCGCGCATCCCGGATTCAGGGGCCTGTTCGAGGGGTTTCGGGGTTGACTGCGATCGTCCGGACGGATCGGCTGAGCAAGAGCTACGGCGCGGTGACCGCGCTCGCGGGCGTCGGTTTCGAGTGCGGCGCGGGCGAGGTCGTCGGGGTTCTGGGCCTGAACGGCGCCGGCAAGTCGACGCTGCTGCGGATTCTGGCGGGTGAGCTCCTGCCCAGCGGCGGCAGCGTCTCGGTTGGTGGTGTGGAGTTGGGAGACGACTCGCGCGCGATGCGTTCGCGGGTGGGCTATCTCCCCGAGGAACCGCCGCTCTACCGCGAGATGCGGGTTCGCGACTATCTGGGCTTCGTGGGCGCGCTGAACGGGGTGGCGCGAGGGGAACTCCCTGATCGCATCGATGTCGTGGCCGAGCGGGTGCACATAGACGCTCACCTCGACCGGGTGGTCGGCGAGTTGTCGATGGGCTATCGCAAACGCGTCGGCATCGCCCAGGCGCTCCTCCACGAACCCGATGTCGTCCTGCTCGACGAACCCGTGTCCTCGCTCGACCCGGCCGAGATCGTCGGCATGCGCGAGCTGGTCCGTTCGCTCGGCGGCCGGCGCACCGTGTTCACGTCGTCGCACCACCTGCGCGAAGTTCACGAGACCTGCGACTCGATCCTGGTCCTGCACGAGGGGGAGCTTCTCGCGCACGGCAGCCAGGAGGAACTCGGAGTTCTGGCCGGCCGGGAGCGGATCGAGGTCGAGGTGCGGGGAACGGCGGCGGACGCGGCCGGCAGGCTCCCGGCGGGCGCCAGGGTGGTTCGCTCGGTGGATCTCGGCGGCGGCGTCTCGGCGCTGACCGTCGATCTGACTGGCGCCGAGCGCGAGGAGGTGGCCGCGGCGCTGGTTCGGGCCGGCTTCGGCATCCGGCGCCTGGAGCCGGTGCGCTCCGACCTGGAGCGGGTGTTCCTGGACCTCGTGCGGGGCGACAGCGGCGCCGGGGCGGGCGGGGAGAAGGGACCGTGAGCACGGTCCTGCTGATCGCGGGCCGTGAACTCCGCGCGGCGTTCGCCGGGTTCTACGGCTGGGCGATCCTGGCCCTGGTCCTGATGCTCGACGGCCTGTTCTTCAACGCCTACACGCTGGGCAGCCAGCGACCCTCGAGCGAGGTGCTGAGCCTCTTCTTCTACACGAACTTCGGCGTCACGATGGCCGCGGCGGTGTTCGTCACGATGCGCTCGTTCGCCGCCGAGCGGGAGCAGCGCACCCTGGTGCTCCTTCTCACCTCGCCGGCCGGCGACTGGCAGGTCGTGCTCGGCAAGTACCTGGGCGCGTTGGGCTTCGTGCTCTGCACGGTGGTCGCCGCGGCCTACATCCCGGTCATGGTCTGGTTCAAGGGCAATCTGGAGTGGGGTCAGGCCGCGGCCGGCTATCTCGGCATCGCGCTGGCCGCCGCGGTGTGTACCGCGATCGGCATCTTCTGCTCGGCGACGGCGCCGAACCAGTTGGCCGCGGGCGTCGCCGCCGGCTTCCTGGTCACGCTCCAGGTGCTGTTCTGGCTGCTCTCCGGGATCAGCGAGCCTCCCCTGGACGGCGTGTTCGCGGCGATGGATCTCTACCGGGAGCACTTCGAACCGTTCCAGGACGGAGCGGTCCACCTGAAGACCCTGGTCTACGCGCCGACGGTTTCGTTCCTGTTCCTGCTGCTCAGTGTGCGGGTTCTGCAGGCGAGGAGGTGGCGGTGAACGAGTCCTCGCCCGGGGGATCGGCCTTGAGGGGGGCGAGGGCGCTGGCCGGCGCGCGGCGGGCCGCACCCTGGCTGTGGCTTGGCGGTTCGGCGCTCATCCTGGCGGGCGAACGCTACGCCGGTTCGGAAGCCTTGCGCTGGCTGCTCGACGGCGCCGGCACCGCGCTGACTCTCCTCGTTCTTGTCGCCCGCGGCGCCGGCAGGCCGCCTGGGGCGGAAGCCGGCCAGAAGGCCGGCGCACCGACACCCGCGCCAACGCGGTTCGCCGTCGGCGGGAGTCTCGGCTGCTACGGCTTGGCGGCAGTGGGCCTCCTGCTCTATCCGTTGACCTCCAACGGAGTCGTGGATCGACTGGGATTCAACGAGGACGGCGCCGAAGCCTGGCGGGCGGTCTGGACAGTCACATGGATGCTCGCGTGGTGGGTGGGCACCGCCGCCGCGGTCGGGGGTGACTGGACTCGCTACCGTAGCGGCGGCGATCTGGAGCCACGGCGGGTGCGCGCCGCGACCGCCGCCGGTCTGAGCCTGGCGCTGGCGGTGGCCTGGGTGTTCGCGGTCAACTACACCGCCGGCGAGCGCGACCGGTTGTGGGAGTGGAGTGCCCGCAGCCGGGCCCGGGCCTCCGAGGCGACGCTGGAACTCGTCGGCGCGCTGCGGGAGCCGGTCGAGGTCGTCGCCTTCTTCCCGCCGGCGAACCAGGTGCTGCGACGGATCGAACCCTTCCTCGACGAGGTCGCGGCCGCGGGGCCGGTGGAGGTGACGGTGCTCGACCAGGCGCTCGAGCCGACCCGGGCCGGAGAGCTTGGCGCCCGCGAGAACGGCGTTCTGTTCCTCCTGCGCGGAGGCGATCAGCGCAGGATCGAGCTCGACGTGGACTACGAGCGGGCGAAGCGGAGTCTGGGCTCCCTCGACCGGGAGTTCCTGGAGGCCTTGCTCGAGATCGGCCGGGAGCGCCGGACGCTGTACGTGACCGCGGGCCACGGCGAGCGGGGCGAGTACGCGAACGATGCCGACGAACCGGGGCTCGGGAACGCGTACGGCATCCTGCGGGCGCTCAACGTCAGCACCCGGAACCTGCCGGTGGCCGACCTGATCCAGGACCTGCCGCCGGACGCCGGCGTCGTCGCCGCGCTCGGCCCGACCCGGCGCTTCCTGCCCGAGGAGGTCGATAGCCTGCGCCGCTTCTGGAACCGGGGCGGCTCGGTTCTTCTGCTGCTGGAGCCGGGAGTCGACCACGGCCTGGAACCGCTGCTCGAGGAGATGGCGGTGCGCCGGCTCGAGGGCACGGTCGCCAACGACCGTTACCACCTGCGGCGGGACGGGGGCGCGAGCGACCGGCGGCTGGTCCTGACCAACCGCTTCGGCAGTCACGCGACGACGAGCGACCTTTCGAGGGCGGCGAGCCGGATCGGCCTGGTGCTCGAAGGGGCGGCCGGCCTCGAGGGTGTTGCCGGCGGTCCGGCCCGCTCGACCGTGCTGGTGCGGCCGATGACCGGGAGCTGGCTGGAACTCGACGGCGACTTCGAGCGTGACCGCGAGGCGGAGCCGGACGCGATCGAGGCCCTGGCGATGGCGTCGACCCTGCCGGTGGAGGACGCCGGGGAGGGAGGCGAGAGCCGCGGCGTCGTCATCGGCGACGTCGACGTGCTGAACGACGACTACGTGTACGTGACGGGCCCCGGCGCGATGTCGGCCAACGCCAAGCTCCTGCTGGACGCGTACGTGTGGCTGGCCCGGGAGGACGAGGCGGTGGTCGCGAGCGTTCCGGGGGACGACGATCCCGTCCTGCAGCGGACGCGCGGGGAGTCGGTCCGCTGGTTCCTCGGTACCGTCTTCGGCGTGCCCGCCCTGGTTCTGGCCGCCGGCTTCGGGTACGTCCGTCGCCGCCGCTCCGGCGGCCAGCGGCGGGCTGCGAGGGAAGGCTCGTGATGAAGTCGCCCTGGCGATCGACCTGGCTTCACTTCGGCCTGCTCGTCCCCGCGCTGGCCGGTGCCTGGCTGTCGTTCGCACGGCCGTTCGCGGACGATGCCGGCGGCGCCTCAGCGGGCGTTGTCGTCGTCCAGGCGGCCGAGGGCGAGGTCGAGCGCCTGGTCCATGAGCGCGGCGAACAGAGACTCGAGATCGAGGCCCGGGAGGACGACCTGGGTCGCTGGTTCGCCGGCCGCGAGGGAACGGACACGGTGTTCGTCGGCGGCGGGCAGGTCGAGGCATTGTGGCGAGGGCTGGAGCCGCTGCGGGCGGTGAGGGTGCTGGAAGGCGTGGACGGGACGAAACTCGAAGAACTCGGCTTCGCCGGCGGCGAGTCGCCGCCGGAGCGCCTGAGCCTCACCGTGCGGGGCCGCGAGGTTCGCTACCGGCTCGGCGGCAGGCCGTTCGGCGGCGCGGATCGCTACGCTCGCCGCGAACCCGGGCCGGATGGCGAGAGTGACGCAGGCGGCACGGTGCTGGTGCTGCCGTCCGAGGTCGCATCGAGCCTGAGCGGCGCCGAACTGCTGATGGAGAGGCGGTTGCTGGCCTCGTCGCGGCCCGACGTGGAGGCGATGTCCGTCCGGCGGCCCGGCGCCGGCGGGAGCGAGCCGCTCCGGATCCTCCAGCGCACCGGCGCGAATCCGACCGACGCCTACTGGACGGCGAGTGGCTCGGATGAAGCGGACGCCGATATCGGCACCTGGGTCGACAAGTTCTTCCGTTTGTCGGTGGCCGCGTACCGGAGCGGCGAGCCCGGCGCCGACTGGCGGCCCGAGGCCGTCGTCACGGTGGAGTCCCGCGAGCACGGAGAGTCGACTCTCGAGATCTGGTCCGTACCCGCCGGCGAAGCTCGGGTCTGGTTCGCACGCTCGCCGTTCACGCGGCTCGTCGTGGAGCTCTCCGCGTCGCTCGCGGAGGAAGTCTGCGCCGACCTGGACGGCCTGCTGCGCTGAGTCGCGTTCCAGGCAGGTACACTCCGCCGCCTATGGACATCGGCATCTTCATGTTTCCTACCGGCGACGCGATGCGGCCCGACGATCTCGCCGCCGAAGTCGAGGCCCGGGGCTTCGAGTCCCTCTGGTTCCCTGAGCACACGCACATCCCGACCTCGCGGCGCACCCCCTTCCCGGGCGGCGGCGAACTCCCTCCCGAGTACTCCCGCACACACGATCCCTTCGTCGCGCTGACCGCGGCCGCGATGAACACGAAGACGATCCGGCTCGGCACCGGCATCTGCCTGATCATCGAGCGCGACACGATCACCACCGCCAAGGCCGTGGCGAGCCTCGACGTGCTCTCCGGCGGCCGCTTCGTGTTCGGCATCGGCGGCGGCTGGAACCGGGAAGAGATGGAGCACCACGGCACGGACTACCCGACCCGCTTCGCCAAGCTGGAAGAGCAGGTGGCCGCGTTCAAGACGATCTGGACCGAGGACGAGGCGGAGTTCCACGGCCGCCACGTCGACTTCGAGCCGATCTGGTCCTGGCCGAAGCCGGAGCAGACGCCCCACCCGCCGATCCTGCTCGGCGGCGGCACCGGCTACACCCGCCAGCGCGTCGTCGATCACTGCGACGGCTGGCTGCCCATCGGTCGCTCGACCGAGGCGGTGCTCGACGGCATCGGGGACCTGAAGATACGCGCGGAGCAGGCCGGCCGCGCCATGGACACGATCTCCATCAGCGTCTTCGGCGCGAAGCCCCAGCAGGAGGTGCTCGATGCGTACGCCGAGGCCGGTGTCGGTCGCGTCATCCTGCTGGTGCATCCGCAGGGCCGCGATCAGACCCTGCCGCGGCTGGATCGCTACGCCGCGCTGCGGGCCTAGAGAGCGGCGCCGGTCTCCGACACGAGCAGATCGACGACGTCCCGCAGGGCCTCGTCCTTGCGCGCTCCCTCGACGAGACGCAGGCGGTAGAGGTCGAGCTGCCGGTCGGCGCTCGAGCCGTTGCGCACGATAGTCAGGCAGTGCCGCAGTTCCTGCTCGCAACCGAGGGCGCGGGCGTCTTCGGCGAGTTCGTCGACGAGTTCCTCCAGTTCGTCGGCGATGTCGATCCGGCCGCCGCGCCGGGTGTCGCCCAGGAACGCCAGCATGCCGTAGCGCTGCGCGAGCCACTTGTTTTCGACGATGATTTCGGTCGGCGGCTCGGGCGGCAGAGTGCCCTCCCGGTCACGCCGCGCCAGCATCCGGATGAGAGACGCGTAGAGGGCGACGATGCACATCGCGTCCTCGATCGCCGGACAGATGTCGCAGATCCTGAGCTCCACGGTGGGGAACTTGTGCGAGGGCCGGATGTCCCACCAGATCTCGCTGCCGTCCTTGATGAACGCCATGCGCTGATACTCGCCGAGCAGCGCCTCGTACTCCGCGCGGGAGTCGAGCGGCCCCGGAATGCTGGTCCGGGGCATCGCTTCGAAGAGATTCAGCCGGTTGCACTTGAACCCGGACTCGCGGCCCTCGCCGAACGGTGACGAGGCGGAGAGCCCGATGAACAGGGGGAGATAGCGCCGGAGCGCCGTCATGACCCGCACCCGGGTGTCGAAGTCGCCGAAGCCGGCGTGGACGTGCATGCCGCAGATGACCAGGCGGCGGACCGTTTCCTGGTAGGTCGAAGCGAACTGCCGGTAGCGGTCCTTCGGCGTCGGAAGCTGGGCCTCCCAGGCCGCGAACGGATGGGTCGAAGCGCCGATCACCGCCGCGCCGTGGGCTTGTGCCGCCTCGACGACGAGCCGGCGGGCCGCTTTGAGACCCTCGCGCACTCCGGCCACGGAGTCGTGGACGGCGGTGTTCGTTTCGATCTGGGAGCGAAGGAACTCGTGGACGATCTTCTGGCCGTCCGCGGCTTGGCCGCAGGCCTCGAAGATGCGCGGGTCGGGGTCGCTGAGGAGATCGCGCGAGTCGGGGTCGACGAGGAACAGCTCCTCCTCGACCCCGAGGGTGATCGTGACGTCGTCCGCCACTTCAGTAATTGAGCTCTTCGCCTTCGGATTTCGCGATGACGGCGGCGCCGACGGAGTCGGAGGTGATGTTGACCATCGTCCGGAACATGTCGAGCGGGCGGTCGACGCTGAGCATCAGGCCGGCGAGCGCGTAGGCCTCGGGCGTCGTCAGATCGATCGCCTCGAGCACGATGAAGATCATGACCAGGCCGGCCGAGGGAATCGCGGCGGCGCCGACCGAAGCGAGCAGCGCGGTCAGCACGACGACCACCTGTGTGGCCAGCGAAAGTTCGACACCGAGGGCCTGGGCGATGAAGAGAGCGCCGACGATCTCGAGCAGAGCGGTGCCGTCCATGTTGACCGTCGCGCCCATCGGCGCGACGAAGCTGGTCACGCGGTTCGAGGCCCCGACCTTCTCCCGCAGGCACTTCATCGTCATCGGCAGGGTGGCGGCCGAGGAGCTGGTCGAGAACGCCATCGCCATGGCCGACGCCATCGCCCGGTAGTGATGGATGGGGTTCTTTCGGGTCAGCAGGCTGAACAGCAGCGGCAGGACGACGAACACGTGCAGGGTCAGACCGACCGCGATCGTCAGCACGTACTTGCCGACCTGCTGGAACACGTCGATGCCCATCTCGCTCACCGCGCGGGCGAGCAGGGCGAAGACGCCGATCGGCAGCAGGCGGATGACCCAGGTCGTCACCTTCATCATCGCTTCGAAGCCGGCGCTGAATCCCTCGCGGAGCAGGTCGCCGGCCTTGCCGGTCATCACCCCGATCGCGGCGCCGAGCACGATGGAGAAGAAGATGAGCCCCAGGATGTCGCCGCCCGCGGCCGCGCCCACCGGGTTGTCCGGAACCAGGCGCTGGATGATGTCGGCCATGGAACTCGGCGTCTGCAAATCCTCAGGCGTCAGGGGCGCCACGCCTTCGGGCATGACGAGACCCTTGCCGGGCCGTATGCTGTTGGCGAGCGTGAGTCCGACCAGGATGGCCATGAAACTGCTCAGCGCGTACCAGAGGAGGGTCTTGCCGCCCAGGCGGCCGATCGACCGGCCGTCGCCGATGCCGGAGACGCCATGGACGATCGAGGTGAAGATCAGGGGCACGATGACCATCCTGAGCAGGCGCATGAAGAGGTCGGCGATCCAGCCGATCCAGCCGACTTCGCCGAAGACCAGGGCGAAGCAGAGCCCCAGCGCCATTCCGATGAGTACCTGCCAGTGAAGTGCGAGTTTCATGAGTCGGCAGGGTAGCACGCGGAAACGAAGGGCTGGCCGCGGGTTTCGGCGGCGCCCGCGCCTTCTCGCGCTGGCCGGCGCCGTGGTGCTGGCGGCACTCGTGGCGAGTTGCGGCAGCGTCCGGTACTACTCCCAGGCGGTCTGGGGCGGAGCCGATGTCCTGATGAAGCGGAAGCCGATCGACCGCCTGCTCGAACCGGGCCGGGCGCAGGTTCTGTCGGCCGCGACCCGGGAACGGCTCCAGTTGAGCCAGGAGATTCGCGACTTCGCCAGCCGGGAACTCGGACTGCCGGACAACCGGAGCTATCGCAGCTATGCCGACCTCGGCCGGTCCTACGCGGTCTGGAACGTGGTCGCCGCGCCCCGGCTCAGCCTCGTGCCGAAGACCTGGTGCTACCCGTTCGCAGGTTGTGCCGCCTATCGCGGCTACTTCAACGAACGCGCGGCGCGGCGCCACGGCGACCGGCTGGCCGCCGACGGCTACGACGTGCGCGTCGGCGGTGTGGCGGCGTACTCGACCCTGGGCTGGTTCGCGGATCCGGTGCTCAACACGTTCCTGGAGTACGCCGAGGCGGACCTCGCGGCCCTGATCTTCCACGAGCTCGCCCACCAGGTCGTCTACGTCAAGGACGACAGCGCGTTCAACGAGTCCTTCGCGACCGCGGTCGAGGTCGAAGGCGTCCGCCGCTGGCTGCGCTCGCTCGGCCGTGACGAGGAACTCGCCGCCTTCGAAAGCGGTCGGCGGCGCCGGCGCGACCTGAACCGCTTTCTGCTCGAGGCGCGAGCGGAACTCAAGTCGATCTACGGAAGCGACGACAGCGACGAGCGGAAGCTGGCCCGGAAGGCGGAGTTGTTCCGGGCTCTGCCGGCACGCTACCGGCGGGAACTCGTTCCGGCCTGGCGCGAGGCGGGCGACGACGCGGGCGGCGAATCGAACCTCGGCGGCTGGCTGTCGCGGCTCAACAACGCGGACCTCGTCGCGGTCGCGACCTACAACGACCTCGTGCCGGCGTTCCGGGCCCTGTTGGAGGCGTCGGGGGACAGTTTCCCCGTGTTCTACGGGGAAGTGGAGCGGCTGGCGGCGCTGGAACCGGAGGAACGACGCCGCTCCCTCGACGCGCCGGCTACCGGCGGTCCAGAACCGCCCGCGCCCGGTCCGGGTAGTCGGTGAACACGCCGTCGACGCCGAGTTCGAACAGGTAGCGCTCGAGCTCCGCTTCGTGGCTGCCGTGACGATCCGGCACCTGGTCGGCGCGGAAGGTGTAGGGATGGATGGTCAGGCCGGCGTCGCGAGCCCAGCCGATCAGCTCGGGCTGCCGCTCCAGCATCGTCTTGGCCGGGCCGATGCCGTCGGCGAACGCGGCGATGCCGGCCATGCCTTCGGCGCTCAGGAACTGCCGGTACCGCTCGACCTCGGCCATCAGCAGGACCTGGGGCAGCTCGGAGCCCAACTCGCGCAGCCGCCTGAGGCTCTCCTCCTCGAAGCTCTGAACGAAGATCGGAGCGCCGCTCTCCCGGTAGCCGTAGCGCTCGACCACCTCGAGCAGCACCTCCTCCATCGGCAGCCCTTCGGCGTGGTGCCAGGCGGGCGCCTTGATTTCGGGATAGATGCCGACCGTTCGGCCGGTGCGCTCGTTCAGGCCCTGGACGAGCTCGATCATTTCGGCGAACGAGGGTACGGCGAAGCGGCTCCTGCCCCTGGGGAAGCGGTCGCGCAGCCGCTCCTCGGCCTCGAGCCGCCGGATCTCGTCGAGTGTGAAGTCGGCGGCGTACCAGCGGCCGTCGTCACGGGCGCGGTCGGGGAAGACCTGCTCGACGTTCGTCGTCGCCTGCAGGTAGATGTCGTGCAGGCAGATCAGATGACCGTCCCGGGTCAGGACGAGGTCGGGCTCGATGTAGTCGGCCCCCATGCCGTGGGCGAGGGCGTAGGCCGCCAGCGTGTGCTCGGGCAGGTAGCCGCTGGCGCCGCGGTGGGCGATGACGATCTTGTCGGGTGACGTCACGGCGTCCTCCGTGTCCCCGTCGTCGATGGTGAGCGTGGCGGCAGGCAGCGCCGACAGGCACGCCAGCGCGGCGGCAAGGAGCGGGACTCGAGCTTGCGACTCCACGTTGTGGCTCAAGGCCGGCCAGAGGGCCGGCGCACCGACACGTCGGATAGCGGCTCGACCTCGACGCGGGCGTCGTTGAAGCAGGCGCCCGCGCCGATGTCGGTCAGTGTGTCCGGCGCGAGGGCGCAGGCGTTCGTTCCCGACTCCGTGCTTCTGGCCCAGACCCCCTTGGGAAGCAGAGCGACCCCGGGCTTGAGGTCCGCGTTGAGGCGGACGCGGCAGCGGACCTCGCCGTAGTCGTTGAACACGCGTACCCGCGGTTTGTCTCGGCCCAACCCGCGCGCGGCGGCATCGTCCGGGTGCATCTCTAGCGGCACCTGGCCGCGGCGCAACTGACCGAAGGTCGAGCTGACGGTTTGCGGCACGGAGGGCGAGATGAGCGCCAGCGGGTACCGTCCGCCGCCCGGCTCCGCGTGAAAGGCGTAGAGCCCACGGCCCGATTCGGTCTCGAGCGAGGGCGGGCAGAGATGGACCTTGCGGTCGGCGGTGTGGGGGAAGACGTCGACGAACTGGATCGGCCGGCGGCCGGTCTCCGGCAGCACCAGGCCCTCGTTCGCGAGCCGCCGTTGCCGCTGCCGGCCCAGCACCGCCTGCCGCCACTCGGCCTCCGAGCGGGGATCATCGTCCCGCAGGAGTCCGAGTCGGTCGGCCAGTTCGCCGAACACGCGGAGGTTGGAACGGGCCTCGCCGACCGGCCGCGCAACCGGCTTCGTGTCGTGGAGCACCATGGCGCCGTAGCCCATCGCCAGGTCGTCGTGTTCCAGGAACGTCGTCGCCGGCAGCACCAGGTCGGCACAGGCGGCGGTGTCCGTCATCACCTGGTCGAAGACGACGGTGAACAGGTCGTCCCGTTCCAGACCGCGACGGACGAGCTCCTGGTTCGGCAGCGTCGCGAGCGGATTCGCGTTGTAGACGAAGAGGACCCGGACGGGTGGTCCGGAGATGGCGTCCGCGTCGGTCAGCACCCGGCCGACGTGGTTCATGTTCACGATCCGGGTGCCCGGCGACGGCTCGCGCCGGCCGACGTCCCGGAAGGCGCTGCCGTTGCTCATCGTGTAGCCGCCGGCGCGGACCCTGAACTTGCCGGCCACAGCGGGCAGGGCGAGGATCGCCGCGACCGCCGAGCCGCCGTTCCGGTTCCGCTCGACGCCCCAGCCGCAGCGGATGACTGCCGGCGAGGAGCCGCTGTACCACTCGTAGCACCGGACGATGTCGGTCGCCGGCACGCCGGTGACCTCGGCGGCACGCTCGAAGGTCCACGGCTCGGCCCGCCGGCGCAGTTCGTCGACGCCGGTCGCGTGTTCGGCCAGGAACTCGAGGTCCGCGTCGCCGCTGCTAAACAGCTCCCGGTGGAGCGCCAGGGCGAGGCACAGGTCCGTGCCCGGCCGGGGCTGAAGGTAGAGGTCGGCCTGCTTGGCCAGCGGCGTTCGCCGCGGATCGACGACGACGAGCTTGCCGCCCCGGGCCCGGGCGGCGCGCAGGATCGGCACCAGGTGGATGCCGGTGGAGGAGGGGTTGGCGCCCCAGACGATCGCCAGTTGCGCGTGTTCGTAGTCCTCGAGGGCGACGCCGGCCATCTTGCCGTAGAGGCCGAGCGCGGCGGCGGTACTGGGCGCCGCGCATACGGTGCGTGCGAGCTGGGAGGCGCCGAAGCGACGGAACAGGATCGCGTCCGCGGTGTCCTGTGTGAGCAGGCCGTTCGAGCCGCCGTAGCTCAGCGGCAGCACGGACTCGGCTCCGAAGGCCATCTTCGCCTCGACCATCCGTTCGACGATCAGGTCGAGGGCGTCATCCCAGGAGATCCGCCGGAAGTCGCGGTCGCCCCTGGCGCCGTCTCGAACAGCCGGGTGGAGCAGGCGGTCCTCGCCGTACAGGTGGCGCGAGATCCGTCCGACCTTGGAGCAGATGAAGCCGCTGGTCAGGGGATGCGCGACTTCGGGCGGCGCCGCCCGCACCTTGGTGACGCGACCGTCCTCGACCTCGACCTCGAGCGAGCAGGAGTCGGGGCAGTCGAGCGTGCAGGCGGTGTGGTGAACCTGCGTGCTGCCTGCGGAGGCCGGCGCGGGATCCGCGATCGTCATGCGTGGAAGCGTACAACGCCGAATGTCGGTACGATTCGCGCTCGCCGGCCGGCCCCGGTTCGGCAATCACACGGACTCTCACCATGACCCTGACGCTCGATCCACAGCCCTCCGCGCGGCAGGCGCCGGAACAGCGCGTCTTCAACTTCTCGCCGGGTCCGGCGGTGCTGCCGCTGCCGGTCCTTCAGGAGATACAGCGGGATCTCCTGGCGCTGCCGGGCGCGGGAAGTTCCGTGCTGGAGATCAGTCACCGTTCGCCGGCGTTCGACGCGATTCTGGAGGAGGCGGAAGCCAACCTGCGCGAGCTGCTCGCCATCCCGGCCGGCTACCGGGTGCTCTTCCTGCAGGGCGGCGCCTCGCTGCAGTTCTCGATGGTCCCGATCAACCTGTTGCGCGGTCAGGGCCTGCCGGCGAGCTACATCCTGACCGGTTCCTGGGGCAGCAAGGCCGCCGTTGAAGCGCGGCGCGAGGGCGAGGTCCACGTGGCATGGGACGGGAAGGCCGAGAACTTCGTGCGGGTGCCGGACGACGGGGGGTTCGAACTGCCGCCGGCCTCGGCCTATGTCCACTACACGTCGAACGAGACGATCCAGGGCGTCCAGTTCCGCCGTCCGCCCGCGGTCGGCGCCTCGCCGCTGGTGTGCGACGTATCGTCGGACTTTCTCTCGGGCCCGGTCGACGTGAGCGAGCACGGCCTGCTCTACGCCTGCGCCCAGAAGAACGCCGGTCCCGCCGGGCTGACCGTGGTCATCGTCTCGGACCAGGTTCTCGCACGGTGCGGCGACGACGTGCACTCGATGCTCAGCTACCGGCTGCAGGCGGAGAAGGGTTCGCGTCTCAACACCCCGAACGTCTTCGGCGTGTACGTCTTCCTGCTGATCACACGCTGGCTCCGTGACGAGGTCGGCGGTCTGGAGGCCGCGGCCGAGCGGGCGGCGGCGAAGAGCGGGCTGATCTACGACGTGCTGGACCGCGACGGCGGCGAGTTCTTCGTCGCCCACGCCGCGCGGGAGTGCCGTTCCCGCATGAACGTGACCTTCAGGCTGCGGCGCGGCGATCTGGAAGAGGCGTTCGTCGCGGGCGCGGCCGAGCTGGACCTCGTGTCGATCAAGGGCCACCGTTCAGTCGGCGGCTTCCGCATCTCCGCCTACAACGCGATGCCCGTCGAAGGCGTCGAACGCCTGCGCGACTACATGCAGGACTTCCGCGCCAGCCACTGAGCGGGTTACCGGCGGCTCGTCAACAGCGCCGAGCCCACGATCACCAGCAGCAGCAGGGCGCCTCCGCCCCAGACCAGGACCGGCGACGTCGCGCGCTCCTCGTACGTGACCGCCTCGTCCCGCGGCTCGTCGAAGAGCGAGTCGTAGGTTGCCGCCGCCGCCTGAGCCGCTGTCGCGGCCGCCGCCATCGCCGCCTCGTCCTCCGGTTGCCCCAGACCGCCTTGGGCGATGATCCGCTCGACGGTGTGGACGAGATCCCAGAGCTCGTCCGGGCTGTAGGCGTCGCGATAGCCGGGCATCGCCGTGCCGTCCATGCCGAGATAGAGGCGGCTGTAGATCGCGGCGCTGCCGTTCCCGCCCTTGAAGACGCCGCCGACGATGTTCGTCGGCAGGGTGTGGTTGCCCTCGAAGTCCGGCATCGGGTCGTTGCGGAGCCGCCTGCCGTTCGGGCCGTGGCAGGAAGCGCAGGCCTCGAAGTAGATCCGTTCGCCGCGGGCGCGTCGTTCGTTGTCGAACGGTGGCTCGGGTGGTATCTCGATCGCCGGACCCGGGACCGTGCGCCTCGCGAACTCCGCGTCGGCCTCCGCGGCGCTCAGCTCGCCGCCGGCTACCCGGTCGTCGAGTTCCCTCCTGATGGCGTCCAGGCTGAAGCTGCGCGTGTAGCGCGCCATTGCGGCGATCTCGGCGTCGGGAACCTGGCCCCAGGCCGACATGCCGGTACCGGGCATGCCGCGGCGGATGAGTTCCTCCAGGTCCCGGTCCGAGGGGATCGCGTTCTCGGTCGTTGCCAGCTTGAAGCGGCCCGACTGGAAGCTGCGGGGCCGCTCGCCGGTGGTGTAGCTGAACTTGCCGAGGCCGTCGCCGTCTTCACCGTGGCACTCGCGGCAGTAGCGGAGGAAAGCCTGCCGTCCGAGGTCGGCTTCCGCGCTCGCGGTGCCCGGGATCGGCTCCTGGACGGAGCCCGCCATCGTGCCGGTAGTGAGTATGAAGGTGAAGAGGAGCAATGCGGCGGGCTCCAGAAAAGCCGGTAGCCTGTTCTGCCGGTTCTGGATGAAGCTCTGACGTGCGAGCGAACCCTATGACGAATGTCGAGTTCCACGAAGCAGAGATACGGTTTCCTGAGCTCCTGCATGCCGTGGAACGAGGAGAGATCGCCACGATCACGCGACGAGGCGAGCCTGCTGCTCGCCGATGACGATCACGAACAGTCGCGGCTCGTTCCCGTCTTGGTCGATGACGAGGGTCGGATCCCCGACCGTCGCGAAACCGCTGTGGGAGAGGACTCGTGAACTTCGACGGGCGCCGAGCGCTGGACCTGCTTCGATACGGCGCGGCACTGCCTGAGGCGGGGTTTCGGAGCGGTCAGAAGGAAGCGATCCGGCACGTTGTCGAAGGCCGTGGCCGGCTGCTGGTCGTGCAGCGGACCGGCTGGGGCAAGAGCTTCGTCTACTTCATCGCGACGAAGTTGCTGCGCGAGGCGGGCATGGGGCCGACCTTGTTGGTGTCGCCGCTTCTCGCCCTGATGAGGAACCAGATCGCTGCAGCCGAGCGAATGGGCGTTCGGGCGGAGACGATCAACTCCGACAACAGGGAAGTCTGGGAGCGGGTCGAGGCGGCAGTGGAGCGCGACGAGGTTGACATCCTGCTCATCTCGCCGGAGCGACTGGGGAACGAGCGTTTCGTTTCGCGCGTTCTGGCGACGGTAGCGTCGCGGATCTCCCTGCTCGTCGTCGACGAGGCTCACTGCATCTCCGACTGGGGGCACGACTTTCGGCCGGACTATCGGCGGATCGGCAGGATCCTGCGCGAGCTGCCGCCCAATCTGCGCCTGCTGGCGACGACGGCCACCGCCAACGACCGCGTCGTCGGAGACCTGGACGCGGTGCTCGGACCGGATCTCGCGGTCCGTCGGGGCGGGCTACATAGACCATCGCTGAACCTGCAAACGATGCGACTGCGCAGCCAGGCTGAACGGCTCGCGTGGTTGGCGGAGCAGGTTCCCCGGATGCCGGGAAGCGGCATCGTCTACACATTGACGATCCGCGACGCGGAAGTGGTCGCGGATTGGCTCCGGAGCCAGGGGATCGAGGCCCAGGCCTACACGGGCCGCACCGGGCCGGACCGGCCGGCCCTGGAACAGGCTCTGCTCGACGATGAGGTGAAGGCGCTGGTCGCCACGTCGGCCCTGGGCATGGGCTTCGACAAGCCGGATCTCGGCTTCGTCATCCACTATCAGGCCCCCGGTTCCGTCATCGCCTACTATCAACAGGTTGGTCGGGCCGGGCGCGCGCTCCGGTCGGCTTGGGGCGTTCTGCTCGGCGGTCAGGAAGATCTGGACATCACGAACCACTTCATCGACACGGCGTTTCCGAGCCGCGATCAGGCACGGGAGATCCTCTCCGCGCTGGATCAGGCGCCGGAAGGGTTGTCGAGATCCGACCTCCTGCGCCAGGTCAACATTCGAGTCGGCCGCCTGGATCAGGCGTTGAAGATCCTGTCGCTGGAGTCGCCGGCGCCAGTCGTCAAGGAAGGACGCCGCTGGCAACTGACGGCGGCGGAACTCGGCGAGGAGTTCTGGGAGCGGGTGGATCGACTGACCGCCCTCCGTCGCCGGGAACAGGTGCAACTCCAGGAGTATCTCGACCTGGAGTCGGGGCACATGGCTTTCCTGATCCGCGCCCTGGACGGCGATCCCAACGAGGTCGGGGAGACTGTCGCCCCCGCCGCGCCGCTTCCAGCGGAACCCGGCCAAGACACCGTGCGGGAGGCCGTGAGCTTCCTCAAGGGCGCATTCGCCGTGATCGAACCCCGCAAGAAGGGGCCCAGGAAGCTCATTCGGCCCGAGCACAGGGCGGAAGTTGGCCGCGCGCTCTGCCACTGGAACGACGCGGGGTGGGGACCGCTGGTCCGGAGCGGAAAGTACGAGTCGGGGCGTTTCGCGGATGAACTCGTTGAGGTTTGCGCGGCAATGGTGCGCGCATGGCCCCGGACGCCTGAACCGGAGTGGGTTACGTGCGTGCCGTCGCTCCGTCGTCCGGACCTCGTGCCCGACTTCGCGACGCGGCTTGCCTCCGCGCTGGAGCTGCCGTTCGAGCCGGTTCTGCTGAAGACGGAGAACCGGCCGGAGCAGATGATGATGGAGAACTCGGCCCAGCAAGCGGCGAACGTCTGGGGTTCGCTTGTCGTAGAGGGCACGCCTTCGCCGGCACCGGTTCTTCTTGTGGACGACATCGTTGATTCCGGCTGGACGTTCACCGTCGCCGCGTGGCTGCTGAGGAAGCGCGGCAGCGGAGAGGTCTGGCCACTGGCGCTGGCGCAGGGTTGAGAAAGCGGATGAGCGAGCGGCTATCGGCGAACACGAAAGCCATCCTGCTGCTGACGGCGCCGCTGATGGTGGGCCGCCGTGCTTCTGGGGATCGGTCCGTGAAGCCCTTATCGCTGAAGCGCGAGTACAACCTGTTGGCGAAGCGGCTGCGGGAGATCGAGCGGGCGCCGGCCGACCTGCTGGGAGCGGACGCCGGATCGGTGCTGACCGAGTGTCTGGGCGCGGGCGATTCGGCGGCTGAGAGCCTGGACCGAGCGAGGATCGAGGCCTTGCTCGGGCGGGGAATGCAGTTAGGCCTGGCAGTGGAGAACTGGCAGGCCCGGGCGATCTGGGTCTTGAGTCGAGCCGATGCCGGGTACCCCAGCCGGCTGAAGGCGCGGCTTCGTGAGAAGGCTCCGCCCGTTCTCTACGGTTGTGGCCAGCAGCACTTGCTGGACAAGGGTGGTCTGGCAGTCGTCGGCCCGCGCGATGCGGGACCGAACTTGATCGACTACGCGCACGAGATCGGTGTGCTTGCAGGCAGCTCAGGCCGGGTGGTCATCTCGGGAGCCGCAAGGGGGGTTGATCGGGCGGCGATGGCCGGCGCGCTCAGTGCCGGCGGTTGGGCGGTGGGCGTCCTCGGCAACGGCCTTGCCCGGGCCGCGACGCACCGTGAGAACAGGGGTGCTCTGCTTGATGGGAGGCTCGTGTTGGTGTCGCCGTACGATCCGGCGGCGCGCTTTCTGGCCGGTCATGCGATGGAGAGAAACCACTCGGTCTACGGCCTTGCCGACGCAGCACTGGTGGTCGAGGCGTTGGTAGACCGGGGCGGTACCTGGGCTGGCGCTACGGCGCAACTCGGGAGGCGTTCAGCCTTCCCCGTCTATGTGAGGTCCACCTTGAGGCGCTCCAATGGGCTCGCTGCGCTGGAGGCTCGAGGAGCTCATCCCTGGCCGAATCCCCAAGACGCCGAGGAGCTAAGGGCGGTTCTCAACCATGCTGTGGCCGAGCCTCCGGCGTCTGCTCAACAGCGAACACTGGTCGCGGCTTCCGGCCCCTCGATTCTCGCGGAACCGCGGATGCTGCCTTTTGATCAGCGGGCGGACGATTCGGACGGAGAAGCGGACGACGGCGACGAGGGCTGAACCCGTTCCAGGTACACCGTCTCCAGCAGGTCGAGCCTGTCCTTGATCACGCCCGGCGTTGCCTTGGGCTCGGGGGCGTCGAGGACCATCCAGGTGTCGCTCTCCGCGTCGTACTCCGGCCACTCCGGGGCGCCGTCGCCGTTCGGGTCGCCGGTGGCGGCGAAGCGGGTCCAGTAGCCGGCCATGGCGTCGCCGAGGGCGGCGCCGTCCGCGCCGGGGTAGCGCTCGGAGTCCGGGTCGCCCGGGTCGCCGAAGACGTAGGACACTTCCGAACCGTGGGGGGCGCCGGGGAACGTCTCGCGCTGCGCCTCGGGGACGAACTGGAAGTAGTAAGTGCGGGCCGGCGAGGAGACGGTCTTCATCTGTTCCGCGAGGTAGCGGGCGGAGATCACGTAGCGCTGGTCGCCGAAGAGGGTGGCGGCGGCGACGCGCTCGGTGTCGGCCTCGATCTCTCCGTCCGCTCCGTAGAGGTTGCGGGCCTGTCCTTCACGGTCGCCGAAGGTGGCGAAGTGGTCGCCGGGTGTCGTCGCGAAGGCGCGGAAGATCGTTCCCTCGAAGCTGTTGCCGCCGGTGATGTACGGGACGTCGTGCTGGTCGCCGCGGGCGAAGACGATGCCGGGTTCGTCGGGCAAGACGCCGCCCGTGATCGGCACCCAGAAGCCGGTGCCGAGGGCGTTGAGATCCTCGAACGGAACCTCCCGCAGGTCGTCGGCGGACGGCTCGTCGCCTAGCTCGAAACCGGACTCCGCGATCAGCGACGCGCCATGGTCGCGGGCCGATGGCAGGCCCCAACGGGCCTCGCTGAGGTGGGGCAACCGCCAGGTGCCGTAGCCGCTCTGGGCGATCGCCCGGTGGAACAGGCCGGCGGACGCGGGCGTGCTCATCAGGGTGTTCACGGCCATCCCGCCCGCCGAGACGCCGAAGATCGTCACGCGGTCCGGATCGCCGCCGAAGGCCGCGGCGTTGCGCTGCACCCATTCGAGGGCGGCGATCATGTCGAGCACGCCGTGGCTGCCCTCGGGCTCGCCGGAGGTCGCGGCTTCGGCGGCGAGGGCCGGGTGAGCGAAGAAGCCGAGGGCGGCCAGCCGGTACTGGATGCTGACGACCATCACGCCCCGACGCGCCAGACCGGCGCCTCGACCGGTCGCGGGGGCTTCGCCGAGGCGGCCATTGCCGGCGCGGAAGCCGCCGCCGTGGATCCAGACCATGACGGGCAACGGCTCGTCGCCGGTGCGGTCGATCGGTGTCCACACGTTCAGGTACAGGCAGTCCTCGCTCTGCGGGAGTTGCGCGCGCCCCTGCGGACAGATGGAGCGATAGTCGTTGGCCTGGAGGGCGTCGGTCCAGGGCTCGACAGCCACGGGCGGACGCCAGCGCATGTGGCCCTCGGGGGCTTGCGCGAAGGGGATACCGAGGAAAGCGGCGACATCGGCGCCGCCCTCGGGGGCGAAGCCCTGGACGGGGCCGGCGTCGGTCTGGACCAGGAAGGGGTTGGGCGGTTCGGCGGCGCAGGCGAGGAGGAGAGGGAGGACGGCGGCGACAGCGAGGCGGTACGGGGTCTTCATCATGGTTCAGTCCTGGCCGCCGGCGGTCGGGGTGACGGCGCTCGGCGCGGTCCTGCGCCGGTTGGGCGCGACGGCGATCGTCTCCAGCAGGTCGAGCATGGTGCGCCAGCCGCGCTCGACGTTCTGGACCGAGATCCGCTCGTTGTTGCCGTGGACGCCGCCCTGGTCGGAGCCCGGAATGACCGCCGGCGAGAAACCATAGGCGACGATCCCGAGGTCGCGGAAGAAGTGACTGTCGGTGAAGCCGGCGGTTACGGCCGGCAGGACAGTGGAGCCGGGGAAGCGGCGGGCGGTGACGGCTTCGATGGCTCGGTAGAGGTCCGTGTCGGTCGAGGAGATGGCAGACTTGAAGGACATCAGGACCTCGATCGAAATGGACGGCTGGTCGAGGCGCTTCCTGAGTTCACGGATGAAGGCGCGCGGCTCCTGGTCGGGAAGCAGCCGACAGTCCAGCTCGGCGGTCGCCGCGGGAGCGACGACGTTGATCTTGCTCGATCCTTCGAGCCGGGTGACGGCGCAGGTGTTGCGGGTGAGAGCGTGGAGCATCGGGTTCGTCCGGTGCAGCGCGGCGAGGCGATCGGGTTCCGCGATCAGGCTCTCCGGGTCGGCGAGTTCGGCCGCCGCGGACTCGAGTTCGGCCAGGTCGCGGAAGAAGTCGCCAATCGGGGGCACGATGCGGGGCGCGAACGGGTCCTGGCGCAGGCGCTCGAGCGCTTCGATCAGGTCGGTCACCGCGCTCCGGGTCGAGGGACTCGATCCGTGACCGGCGGGGCCGACCGCGTTCAGCCGCAGCCACATCGGCACCTTCTGCGTCACCTCGACGCTGAACACCACGCGGTTGCCCAGGATCCGCCCGCTGCCGCCCTCGTTGAGCACGAGACCGACTCCTTCCAGCAGGTCCGGCCGGTTGCGCACGATCCAGCCGGCGCCGAGCCGTCCGCCCGCCTCCTCGTCCGCCGTGGCCAGGAAGATGACGTCGCGTTCAAGGGGCGCCCCGGACCGGGCGAGGGCCAGGAAGGCCTCCAGGTGCATGATGCCCAGGCCCTTCGTGTCGAGGGCTCCGCGGCCGTTGAGATAGCCGTTCTCGTAGGTTCCGGACAGCGGATCGTGCTTCCAGAACCGCGGGTCGGCGGGCACGACGTCGATGTGGTGGAGCAGGATGATGCCCGGGGCCTCACCCCCTTCGAGCCGCGCCCAGATGCTGCCCCGGCCCGGCTCGGGCTCCACGGTTTCGTAGGCGATGCCCTCGCGCTCGAAGATGTCCGCGAGGAACGCGACCGCCTCGCTCTCGTTGCCCGGCGGGTTCGTCGTGTCGATGCGGATGTACTGCTGGAGCCGTCGCGATGCCTCCGGCAGCCGCGGATCGCTGGAACCGTCCTGACCCAAGCCCGGCGCCGGCGCCAGAGCCAGGAGCGCAGCCATCGCCGGAACGATCACGGTGGCGGTGCGCATCGGGTTGGTCGTTGAGCGTCCGAACGGTCGGTCGGTGAACGGCAAGCATATGGCAAGCGGGGTCAACCCGGGGCGCTTGTCAACGTACAGAAGGGAAAGAGAATGTGTGCGACGGGCGGCTTCCGGGGTGCGGCCGCCGGTATGATCGCGCGGCTGCGTAACGACCGAAGGGAGAGGCCCTTGACCAGTTCACAACGAAGATTCGCGACGTCGGTGCTGCTGCCGGCGTTGCTTGCCCTCGCTTCGGCCACGGCCTGGGGGCAGCACGGCGTCGGCGCTGGCGACTGGCCGTCCTACGGCGGCGACTACGGGAGCACGAAGTACACCGCGCTCGACCAGATCGACCGGGACAACGTCGGCGACCTCGAGGTGGTCTGGCGCTGGGAATCCCCCGACAACGCGGAGGCGGCGGGCCGGGGCCGGTTTCTCAGGCCGGGGCCCTACAAGGTGACGCCGCTGATGGTCGGCGGCACGCTCTACGTGCCGACCTCCTTTGGCCAGGTCGCCGCGATCGACGGCGACACCGGCGAGCAGAAGTGGGCCTTCGACACGGAGGACTGGCGCACCAGTCGACCGACGAACCTGGGCTACAACCACCGTGGCGTCGGCCACTGGACGGACGGCGAGCAGGCACGGATCCTGATGCCGACGAATCAGGCGTACCTTTGGGCTATCGACGCCCACACCGGCGAGCCGGTCGGCGGCTTCGGCGATGGCGGCAAGGTCGATCTGACGGAGGGTCTCGGGCGGCCGGTGCAGCGTCGCATCTACTCGGTCATTTCCGCGCCGATGATCATCGGCGACACCGTGGTCGTCGGTTCTTCCATCTTCGACGGGCCGACGCGCAAGGAGATGCCGCCTGGCCACGTGCGCGGTTTCGACGTGCGCACCGGCGAACAGAAGTGGATCTTCCACACGATCCCGCAGGGCGACGAACCGGGCGTCGAGACCTGGGAGGACGAGTCCTGGACCTACAGCGGCAACACGAACGTCTGGTCCGTGATGAGCGGTGACCCGGAACTCGGCTACGTCTACCTGCCGACGGGCACGCCGACGAACGACTGGTACGGCGGTCATCGCCTCGGCGACAACCTCTACGCCGAGAGCCTGGTCTGCCTGGACGCCGATACCGGCGAGAAGGTGTGGCACTTCCAGTTCGTCCACCACGGCCTGTGGGACTACGACGTCCCGGCGGCGCCGAACCTCGTCGACATCACGGTCGACGGCAGGGAGATCAAGGCGGTCGCCCAGATCACGAAGCAGGGCTTCATCTACGTCTTCGACCGCGCGACCGGCGAACACGTCTGGCCGATCGAGGAGCGGCCGGTGCCGCAGACGGACGTTCCCGGCGAGCGCACGTCGCCGACCCAGCCGTTTCCGACGAAGCCTCTGCCGTACGAACACCAGGGCTTCGAGAGAGACGACATGCTCATTTCGTTCACGCCCGAACTCCACGAGGCGGCGAAGGCGATCCGCGACAAGTGGGTGTACGGCCCCCTGTTCACGCCGCCGTCGCTGCAGGGGACCCTGCTCCTGCCGGGCTGGGGCGGGGGCGCGAACTGGTACGGCGCTGCGGTCGACCCCGAGACGTCCACGATCTACATCCCGTCGTTCACCGGGCCGATGGTGGTCAAGCTGGTCGAGCCGGACGGCGCTCGCTCGAACTTCCGCTACGTGCGCGGCATGAGCGGCGTGGAGAGCTTCTTCCTGCAGGGTCCCGAGGGCTTGCCCCTGACCAGGCCGCCCTACGGCCGGATGACGGCGATCGACCTGAACACCGGCGAGCACGCCTGGATGAGACCTCTGGGCGACGGGCCGCGGCAGCAGGTAATGGACATCACCGGCGAGGATCCAGGTCCTCTCGGCGGTCCGCCCGCGGCCGGCCCGTTGCTGACGAAGACGCTGCTCTTCCAGGCCCAGGGCGGCGCCCCGGGCTTGACCGGCGGCGATGGCGGCGGCGACGTCTCCGTCCTGCGGGCGCACGACAAGAAGACCGGCGAGGTCGTCCACGAGATCGAGCTCGACGCGTCTCCGAGCGGGACGCCGATGTCCTACGCGATCGGCGGCCGCCAGTACATCGCGCTCGCGGTCGGCGGCGCAGAGAGGGCGGAGGTCATTGCCCTGGCGCTACCGCGGGCCGCCGCGGAGGAGGCCGGCCCATGAAGCTCCTCTCCCTGCTGCGCGACGGCCGGTCCGCGATCGGCGTCCTCGCCGACGCGGAGACGGTCGTCGATCTGAGCGCAGCCGCGCCGGAACTGCCGCGCGGCATGTGCCGGTTCCTGGCGGCCGGCGACGAAGCGATGGATGCGGCCCGCCGTGCCGTCGACTCGGGCACAGGCCGCGTACCGCTCGCCGATCAGACCTTGCTGGCGCCGGTCCCGAAGCCGCGGAAGTTCTTCGCCATCGGACTCAACTACGCCGACCACGCGGCCGAGACCGGCCAGCAGCTCCCCAGGTTCCCGACCGTGTTCAACAAGCAGGTGACCTGCGTCAACCGGCCGGGAGGAGACATCCACATCCCGCGAGCGTCCTCGGCGGTCGACTACGAGGGCGAGTTCGCCTTCGTCATCGGCCGGCGTTGCCGGGGCGTCGCCGCGGAGGACGCCGCCGCCGCGATCGCGGGCTACACGATCGTCAACGACGTGTCCGTTCGCGACTGGCAGCGCCGTTCGCCGACCATGATCCTCGGCAAGGGCTGGGACACCCACGGTCCGATGGGTCCGTTTCTCGTGACCGCCGACGGGGTCGAGGACCCGAACTCCCTCGGCATCCGTACCTGGGTCAACGACGAGTTGCGGCAGGACTCGAACACGCGGGAACTGGTCTTCGACTGTCCGAAGCTGGTCGAGACGATCTCGACCATGTGCACGCTTGAACCCGGCGACGTGGTGAGCACGGGGACGCCCGCCGGAGTGGGCGCGGCCTACGACCCGCCGAAGTTCCTGGTCGCCGGGGACGTCGTGCGAATCGAGATCGACGGACTGGGAGTGCTTGAGAACCCGGTCGTGGCCGAACCCTAGCCGCGGCCGCGGCCGACGATGACGCGGATCTCCTGCTTCGGGGCCTTTCCCGACCGGAGTTCGACCTTCAGCGACTGGACTTCCTTCTGCGTCAAGGGGGTCTCCGTGGTGTAACCGAGCAGGTACTGGCTCTGGAGCTCCCGACTGATGTGTCCGTAGGCCCAGAGCAGGCTCTCCATGTTTCTGACGTAGTACACGCGGCCCCCGCTCTCCTTCGAGATGGCTTCCAGGTCGTGCTTGCGGAGCCCGCGCTGCAGGAGACTTTCGTTAGCCATCGAGAGGACGTAGATCGGTACTCCGGTGTTCCCCGCGGTACGGAACGTCTTGCGATAGCCGCTCTGGCTGCCGAAGTCGTCACCGTCGGTGAGAATGACCAGGGCACGGCGCCCCTGATCACGGGCGAGTTCGGCAAGGCCGAACTGCATTGCGTCGTACAGAGCGGTCATGCCGCCGGCCTGGAGTCGGTTCAGGCTTCCGATGAGCTTGACGACATCGTCCGTCGTTTCCTCGACCAGCCGCGGCCGGCTGTCGAACTCGACGACGAAGGCCTGGTCGATCTCCGTGAGGACATTGCCCAGGAACCGCGCGGCGGCGCGCTGAACGTCCGGCATGATCGGCAACATGCTCTCCGACGAGTCGATGGCGAGTCCGAGGACGAGGGGTACGTCTTCGGCCACCGCGAAGCGCTCGATCGGGATCTCGCGGCGGCCGGCACGCAGCACGAAGTCGTCGCGTTCCAGGGTCGTGATGGGCTGCCCTTCGTCGTCGTTGATCACGACGTAGACCTCAACCAGGTTGACCACCGTCTCCGCTACGAAATCGTCGGAGGAGAGGAACCGGACATCCTCCACGACGCTGCCGTCCTCGAGGTAGACGGCGAGGCGGGCGAAGTCGGCACCCGGCTGGATGGGGCCGGGTAACCGGGTGCGCCAGGGCGGCCGGTTCAGCGTCGCGGCGAGCCGTTCGTTGCGGTAGAACTCGATCCGGTCGAGCCCCTCGTCCTCCTTGAGCTCGACCGCGGCTTCGACGTCGAAACTGCCGTTCGGGCCAGGGGCGACCGTCCTGAACGCGATTCTGGTTTCGGCCCGCGTCCGGTTGATGGGCAACTCGTCCCGCCCCAGGGGAATGCCTGATCGGCTGTAGGCGATGGCCTGGATCACGTGCTCCGCGGCTTCGCTTCCCAGGTCGATGGTCGCCGAGAAGGGCCGGCGCTTGTCGTCGGAGACGAGTTCCTGGTCGAGGTAGAACTCGACGCGGCGTACGGCGTCGCTGATGGCGACGATGTCGAACGTCTTGCGGCCGCTGAGGCCTGATCGCAGTCCGCGGGGAGGAATCAGGCGGATGACGGTCTGTCCGGACTCCGTCCCCCTGCCGGCGCCGGGAGCTGTGGGGTCGCTCCTCCGTCCGAACACCCGCTCGCCCGCCCGGGCGGCCGCGATGATCCTCGCCTCGGTCAACTCGGTGCCGCGGCCGCTGGCGGAGCCGTCCGAAGTCAGCAGCTCCCGGTCGCTGCGGTCGTCGATCGGTTGGGAAGCGGTCTCCAGGAACGCCACCTGCCAGCGGTCGGTCCGCAGGTCCTCCACCGTGAGTACGAGTTCGTCGATCGCGATGGGTAGATTGATCAGCGTGCGAAACCTCCAGACGTTGCCGTCCAGCGCGGCCCCGTCGCCCAGACGGTGAAGGAGGAAGGGCGGAGCGTCCAGCGCTCGCCCATGGATCGTCACGCGAAGGGACTCGCTCGTTCCGGGCGCCGTACCGGCGAACGTCACCAGGCCGTCGACGGCTACGAGCTCGGCGGCCGTGCCGCGGTCCACGGCCTCGATGCCCAAAGGGAGGAGGGCGGCGCGGACAGTGAGTTCGCTGTTGCCGGGAGGGACCGCTTCCTCGCTGTCGCTCGCGACAAGGTCCAGTGCTTTGCCGGCCCTCAGGGCGACCAGATCGGATGGCAGGGCTACGCTGGCCCAGCGCCGCCCGGCTACCTCGCCGGGCGGGCCGGGGACTCCGGAGGCGGTGACCCGCAAGTTGACCGGGTGCGGCATGCCGTCGCGCATTCCCGTCGATTCGTAGCGGAGCCGCCACGAAGGAGTGAGTTGCCCGATCGCCCCGATCAGCTCATCCCGGTCCGTCACGACCTTGCCGGCGCTTGCCTGAGCGAATCGATCCTGCTGGGCACGTCGGCCGGGAAGCAGGCCATCGATGCGCTCGTCCGGCGGCGCCGCGAAGAGCGGGTAGACGCGCCAGCCCAGCGCTGCGAGCGTGCGCGTCAGGTTTCGCTGCTGTCGCTGCTCGGCGCGGGCCCTGGCGTCGATCGTCGTCGCCGGTCCGCCCAGGAGCCGGCGAGCGAACGAGGCCAGGTCGAGATCCATGCCGTCCTGGACGAGAAGGAGCATCCGCGGCGGCCCCGTGGCCCAGTTCTCGCTCCGTACTGCCTCCAGAAGGCTCGTCCGCTGCCAGGCCAGAGAGTCGAGTTCCAGTTGGAAACCCTCGAACAGGTCGGCGATCTGCCGGGATGCCAGGGCGCCATCCGCCGCAACCCGGATCGAGTCGGCGTCGACACGGAGTCCGAGCAATCCTCCTGCCTCGCCCGCCCGCTGCGCGACGTCGGCGGCCGCCTGCCTGACGGCGGCGGCGTCCCTCGTCGGACTCAGGACGGTCTCCGGGAACCGGTCCGCGGTGACGATCTCGACGCGGCCGAGCGCTACCATCGCTTCCGCCGCGTCGCTGATCGCGCTTGCAGCCGCCTCGACGCCTTCGGGGGTGGAGGCGGCCATGTCGAAGTACACGAGAACCCGCCAGGGGTCGGTCACCGGCTCGACCGCGAGGACCTTTCGCGGCTGCCCGTTCTCTAGGACCTCGACGGTCCCGGTGTTCGGGCGAAGGGCCGCCTGGCCCGGAATCTGGAAGACGATCTCGGCTTCGCGGCTCAACGTCTGCGCCGCCGCGACGGCGGGGGAGAGGACCGCGAGTAGCGCGACAACGGTGCCCGGCAGACCCTGCCGCGAGCCTGTGGGGATCATCTCCTCCTACCTTACTTCCCGTCCCTCGATCGTTCGGGCCACGACGCCGCTACGGTCGAGTTCGACGTTGACCTCGCGCCAGTTCGGACCGCCCGGCTCCTCCTTCGGGTAGTAGGTCAGGAGGTAGTGGCTGCGGAGTTCCCGGCTGATCGAGTCGAAGATCGGTTCCAGGTCCTGGTCGTGGCGCACGTAGTAGACGCGTCCGCCCCCAGCCTTCGCCATCCGCTCGAGCTTGCTGACGAAGGTGCGGGTGCTGAAGCTCCGGCCGTCCGTGCGCGCCGCTTCGTCGTTCATCAGCACCAGGTAGACCGGCACCCGGGCGCGCCGCGCCTGATCGAGGCTCTGCCGGAAGGCGGCGTCGGAGTCTTCGTCGTCGCCGTCGTAGAAGACGACGAGCGCCTTGCGGCCGCGCAGGCCCTCGAGCTGGTCCAGGGACAGCGACAGCGCGCCCCAGACGGCCGTGCGGCCGCGCGGTCTGAGCGCCCCGATGCCGCCGCGCACCGCGTTCAGGTTGTAGGTGGCGGCCCGGACCAGTCGCGGTTCGGTGCCGAAGCCGACCAGGAATGCCCGGTCGCGCGTCGGTTCGAGCGAATCGAGGAACTCGACGGCCGCCCGCTTCACGTCGGGCATGCGCAGGAACAGGCTGCTCGAGGTGTCGATCGCCAGCCCCAGCGTGAGCGGCAGGTCGAAGGCGATCCGGAAGGACTCGAGTTCCTGGGCGCGGTCGTCCTCGAAGACGGAGAAGTTGGCGGCGCTCAGATCCCTCACGGGCTGCCCCGAACGGTCGGTGGCGACGACGTAGAGCTGGACGAGTTCGACCCCGATGCGGGCGGAGAGACCGGGACGGCTCAGGAACAGGACGTCTTCGGCGATCCGCCCGTCCGTCAACTGGGCCTCGACTCTCAGGTAGGACTCCGGATCGCCCACCGGCACCAGCACCTCGCGGCGAAACGGCGCCTCGGTCGCCGTCCCCGCCAGCCGGTCCTTGACGTAGAAACGCACCTCCATCAGGCTGCCGCCGCGCGGCAGCTTGAGCTCGGCGGCGATCTCCACGGGCCCCGCTAGCAGTCCTTCCCCGGGCTCGGTGATGCGGACCCAGAAGGCATGCGGCGGCTGGTTGACCAGGAGTTCGTGGCGGTCGAGCTCCCGGTCCTCGGCGTCGAAGGCGACCGCTTCGACCCGGCCCAGCCGGTCGCCGCGGCCGAGGTCGATCCGCGCCCGGTACGGCGCCCGATTGCGGGCGGCGACCCGCCGGCCGTTGAAGTAGAAGATAACCCGCTCGACCTGGTCGGTGAACGGGTCGAGAACCTCGGCCACGAACGTGGCGCGGCCGCGGCGGTTCCGGGGATCCTCCGGCCGGAGGCTGATCGCCCGCGTGCCCGCCGCGGTGCCGGAATCGACGGCCTGTTCCACGAGGTCGAGGAAGTCGACCACGGCGTAGCCCCAGCGTCCGTCGCGGAGGTTCTCGGCCAGGACGATCGCCGAGTCCGTGCCCGGCGGAAGTTCGAGCGGCCGTTCGAAGGTCAGATTCTCCGCTCCGGGGGCGGCGAAGGGAGCCCCGTGGCTAGTGACGACGCTGCCGTCCTCGCGGTGGAGTCCGGTGCTGACCCTCCATGTCGAGGCATCAGCCGGCGGCGAGCCGGCGGGCGGCACGATCGTGCTTGTCAGCCGGCCGACAACGCGCTCGGTCGAGGCCGACTCGATCCGGATCGAGGCCACGACCTCGACTCCGGCGTCGCCGCCCTCGAACTCGCTGTCGAGCTCGCCCTCGAAGGCGCGCCGCAGCCGTACCTCGGCCACCTCGTCCGGCGAACCGGCTCCGGGAGTGACGGTCGGCGCGTTGATCTCACGCTCGCCCGCGCCGTCGCTCAGGTCGAACGCGCCGGCGGCGGCGGCGTCGCCGGGCAGCCCGAAACTCGCCTCGAAGCGGCGCGGGAGCCGCTCGATCCAGTCCGCGATCGCGACCTGGTTCAGGAGCACCTCGCCGCCCGTGGAGTCGGCGGCCACCGTCCAGTCGGCCGGCTGCACGAAGAGGCCGAGTTCCTCTTCGACGGTCTGCGCGGAACCGGAGCGGGGCCGGTTGAAGCGCAGCGTGAAGCCGACCGTCACTTCGTTCGAACGGATAGCCGGACCATCGGCGTCGTCCATGGCGAAGGCGACCGGCGCCGCGGTCCAGCCGAAGGCCGCGGCGGTGCGGGCCACCGGGCGAAGGCTGGGCATGGTCGCCGCCTCGACGGCGAGCGCGCCCGCCGTCGGCACGAGTTCGAGGTAGAAACTCAGCGGATCGGCGACCAGGCCGTCGGCGAGGACGATCAGGTGGCGGCGGGTTGACTGCGCTGCGCTTGAGGCGTCGCGCCTCAGGTCCTCGCGGGCGGCCAGGAAGGACACGATCTCGTCAATCTGGGTCCGCCGCATCGCCGCCTCGTCGCGGATCGCGTCCCTCGCCATCTGCTCCAGCACGACCTCCAGTTCGGTCAGGCGGTCGCGGCTGCCCGCCGCGGCCTGCCGCCGGGCTCTCGAGAACTCGATCTCCCGTTCGCTGGCGAACAGACGCCGTCTGTCGACCAGCGCGCTCGCCGCTTCTTCACCCGTGGCGAGGCGGTTCAGCGCGGCCTCCGCGAGGTCGCGGTCCCGGGTCGGCGGCAGGATCGTCCGCGCCTGCGGATCCGCCACCACGATCTCCAGGCTGCCCGCCTCGAGCAGTGGATCGAGCTGCTCCAGCAACACCTCGGCGAGTTGAAAGACCGGCCCCGGCGTGGTCAGCGCCATGTCGACATAGACCAGGGTCTGCCAGTCGCTCTCCGCCCGCGCCACGCCCTCGATCTCGACGGTCTCTCCGTCGACACGGAGCTCCAGTTCCCCGCTCAGGTCCCGCGCCGATGCGCCCTCCGCCTCGAACGTCACCGTCTGCTGGCCAGGCGCTGGTGCGGCCGCGTAGGCCCACAAAGCGACCGCTGCGGCCCAACGGGTTAGCACGGGCAAGGGCCGTCAGGCGACGATCTGGTGGATCGGTTTCGCGCCTTCGACGCCGACCAGCTTCTGGTCGAGGCCGGCGTGGAAGTACGAAAGGGCGTTCGGGTTCAGGCCCAACTGCTGGAGGATCGTGGCGTGCAGGTTCTTGACGTGGAAGCGGTCGACCTCGGCCCGGTTGCCGAGTTCGTCCGTCTCGCCGACGCTCGTGCCGCCCTTGATCCCGCCGCCGGCCATCCACATCGTGAAGCCGTAGGCGTTGTGGTCGCGGCCGGTGCCCTCGGCGTACTCGGCCGTGGGCTGGCGGCCGAACTCGCCGCCCCAGATGACCAGCGTGCTGTCGAGCAGGCCGCGCTGCTTCAGATCGCGGAGCAGGCCGGCGATCGGCTTGTCGGTGCCGCCGGCGTGGTACTCGTGGTTCTTGACCAGGTCGCCGTGGGCGTCCCAGTTGTTGTCGTTGTGGTTGCCGCCCGAGTAGACCTGGATGAAGCGGACGCCGCGTTCGACCAGCCGTCGCGCCAGCAGGCAGCGACGGCCGAAGTCCTTCGTCCGATCCTGGTCCAGGCCGTAGAGGCTGCGCGTTTCCTCCGACTCGCCGGAGAGGTCGACCGCTTCCGGCGCGTGCTGCTGCATCCGGTAGGCGAGCTCGTAGCTGGCGATGCGCGCGGCCAGCTCGCTGTTCTCGGAGCGCGGTTCCGCGTGTTCCTCGTTGTACTCCCGCAGGCTGTCGAGAAGCCGGCGCTGCGCCTGACGGGACATGCCCGGCGGCGGGTCGAGGGACAGGATCGGCGTGCCGCTCGACCGGATCACGGTGCCCTGGTAGCTGGCCGGCATGTAGCCGCTCGACCAGTTCTTGGCGCCGCTGATCGGCCCGCCGGTGGGGTCGAGCATGACGACGAAGCCGGGCAGGTTCTCGTTCTCGGTGCCGAGGCCGTAGTTCACCCAGGAGCCCAGCGCCGGGCTGCCGGAGAGGATGCGGCCGCTGTTCATCTGCAGCATGGCCGAGCCGTGCAGCGGCGCGTCCGCGGTCATCGAGTGGATGAAGGCGATGTCGTCAACGCAGCCGCCGAGGTGCGGGAACAGGTCGGAAACCCACTTGCCGCACTCGCCGTACTGTTTGAACTGCCATTTCGGTCCGACCACGCGACCCTGGTTCCGTGTGCCGCCGCGGCCCTTCGTGTTGATCTCGATCGTCTTGCCGTCGAGCGGGTAGAGGTCCGGCTTGTAGTCGAAGGTGTCGACCTGGCTCGGGCCGCCGTACATGAACAGGAAGATGACCGCCTTGGCCGGACCGTCGAAGTGGGGAGGCTTGGCGGCGAGCGGGTTCTTCCAGTCGGTCACGCCATCGGCGGCGACGGTCTGCGCGCCGAGGAAGTCGTCGGTGCTCAGCATGCCGGCGAGGGCCACGGAGGTGAATGCGCCGCCGGCTTCCCAGAGAAACTCGCGCCGGGTACGGCCGCAGAAGGTGTTGCGGGGGCGTTCGGTGTCGTAGGTCATCGTTCCGCTCCTCAGTCGAGGTACACGAACTCGTTCAGATTCAATAACAGAAGCGAGTAGCTGGCAAATGCGGCGGAGGCGTCGAAGCCCTCCTCCTGCTGGAGTTCCTCGATCAATCCGACGCCTCGGGCGACTTCGACCGGATGGGCCCGTCGGGCCAGTACCGCCTCGAGCGCCCCGGTCACGCGATCTTCAACCGTGCCGTCGGCGCCGTCGATCCGTTCCGCGAGCGCCCTGGCCTGCTCGCTCATGAAATCGCCGT
Source organism: Thermoanaerobaculia bacterium (assembly GCA_965116955.1). Classification (GTDB taxonomy): domain Bacteria; phylum Acidobacteriota; class Thermoanaerobaculia; order Multivoradales; family Multivoraceae; genus Multivorans. The sequence goes on from OZ220742.1 coordinate 3,215,164, forward strand.
TCAGCATCATCAGCGCCTGCGTCGGCTGGGTCGTCGTGAAGCGGACCGGGCAGGTCGAGTCGGTGTCGGCCATGTCGAGACTCTCGAGCAGCGGATGCAGGAGTGAGCGCTTGACATGGATGTAGACACTGCGCCGGGACGCCTGCTCCGTCGTCGCCTCACCCCAGGCCGCGTCCGGACGGGAGGCCGTGGCCAGGACCTCGGCCGGCATCGGCGGGTAGACGCTGGGACCGCCGAGTTCGAGGTTGAGCTGGCCGGTCGCTGCCAGGACCGAGTCCCGGATCTCCTCGGCCGCCAGGCGCCTCATGTTGAAGCGGCTGAACAGGTCGTTGCCCGGATCGACCTCCAGCGCGCCCTCGGGCGGCCGCGAGGACATCCGGTAGGCGCGGCTGGTCATGATCAGCCGGTGCATCGACTTCAGGCTCCAGTCACGCTCCGTAAACTCCGTCGCCAGCCAGTCGAGGAGTTCCGGGTGCGTCGCCTCCTGGCCGAAGCGGCCCAGATCGTTTGGAGTGGGCGACAGGCCGCGGCCGAAGTGGTACTGCCACAGGCGGTTCGCCATCACCCGGGAGGTGCGCAAGTTGCCGTCGTCGGCGATCCAGCGGGCCAGGGCGAGCCGGCGGCCGGTCGTGGGGGAGTCCGGCGCGCGGGACTCGAGCCCGGGGTCGGCGTCGCCGAGGATGAGCGGGAATCCGGGCTCGACCCGTTCGGCCGGCGCATGCGGGTTGCCGCGGATCAGCACGTGGGTCGGCGGCGCTTCCGGACCGATCTCCTTGACCCGGAGCACCTCGATCAGGTTCGCGGGCGGACCCTCCACAGGCGGGCCGCCGGCGTCCGCCGCTCCGAGGTCGGCCGGGATCCAGTCCGTGTAGTTCTCGGGTGTCGGCTCGTTGCCGCCGCCGACCTTGTAGGGGGCGATGCCGCGGAAGAACGACAGCAGCCGGTAGTAGTCGGTCTGCGGGATCGGGTCGCCGCGGTGGTTGTGGCAGCGGGCGCAGCCGATCGACATGCCGAGCATGACCCGCGACGTCGTGTCGAGGACCGAGTCCAGGTCGTCGTACTGGGCCAGTTCCGTGTCGGTCGGCTCGTCGTCCCAGATGCCGAGCCGCAGATAGCCGGTGGCGATGACCGACGCCGCGGTCGGGTTGTCGAGTTCGTCGCCGGCGAGCTGGTGGGTCACGAACTCGTCATACGGCATGTCCGCGTTCAGCGCGTCGATCACCCAGTCGCGATAGCGCCAGGCTGAGGGCTTCTTGCGATCGCGCTCGTAGCCGTCCGTCTCCGCGTAGCGCACGAGATCGAGCCAGTGCCGGCCCCAGCGCTCGCCGTAGTGGGGCGACGCGAGCAGGCGGTCGATCAGGCGCTCCCAGGCGTCTGGACGCAGGTCCTGTTCGAAGGCCTCGACCTCCTCGAGCGTCGGCGGAAGCCCGGTCAGGTCGTAGCTCGCGCGCCGGATCAGGGCACGGCGGTCGGCGGTCGGCGGTGGTTCGAGGCCGACCGCCTCCATCCTGGCGAGCAGGAAGCTGTCGATCGGGTTGAGCGGCCAGTCCGGGTCGGCGACGGCAGGGACATCCGGGCGCCCGAGCGGCCGCACGGACCACCATGCCCGGTCGGCGTCGGTTATCTCGAAGGCGTCCTCGGCCGGCGCCACCTCCGTGAGCTCGTCCTCATCGCCGCCGAACGGAGCGCCGAGCAGCACCCACTGGCGGATGACCTCGAGGTCCGCCTCGGCGAGCCGGCCCGAGGGCGGCATCTGCAACTGCTCGTCGTCGTAGCCGAGAGCGTGGAGGATCAGGCTCAGGGCGGGCTCGGACGTCGAGATCGCCGGTCCCCGTTCGCCACCGCGCAGGAGCCCGGCCCTGGTGGTCAGGAGGAGGCCGTTCTCGGCCCGTTCCGGGTCCGAGTGGCACATGTAGCAGTTCCGCTCCAGGACGGGCCGGACGTTCTCCTCGAACAGCTTGATGCCGTCGGCCGGCGTCTGGGCGGTCTGGGCGGAGGCGGCCGCTGAGGCGAGGGCCAGCAGGATCGCCAGAGTCGAACCGGCCTGACGGCCGGCGCGCTTCCCCGGCCGCCTCCGGCGGCAGCGGGTCAGAAGACCCGCGCACCCAGCCCAGCGCGGCGGCCATGCTGCGGACACTTCAAGCATGGTGTGGCGATCCTATCGCGGCGTTAGACTTCCGACCTCTTGGCCGAACACAGACATGGCACGCGGATGGTGTCTCACGACGTGACGGCGACCCTGCTGCTGAGTTGCGACGACGCGATCGGCATCATCGCGACCGTCACGGGCTTCGTGAACGAGCATGGGGGCATCATCTGCTCTTCCGAGACCCACCGGGACGAGGAACTCGGCAAGTTCTTCCAGCGCCTCGAGTTCGAGGTCGACCACTTCGATCTCGACCGGGAGACGATTCAGCCGCTGCTGGAGTGGGAGATCGGCGATCACTTCTCGGTCAGAAGCCGCATCGCCTTCTCGGACCAGGAACAGCGGGTGGGCGTGCTGGCTTCGAAGCCGGCCCACTGCCTGCACGACCTGCTGTCCCGCTGGCGGCTGGGCGAGCTGCCCGGACGGCCGGTCTGCATCATCAGCAACCATCCCGACCACGCGGCGGAGGCCGAGTACAACGGGCTGCCCTACCACCACCTGCCGGTGACGCCGGAGACGCGCAGCGAGCAGGAAGAGCGGATGATCGAGATCCTCGAGGAGGCGCGGGTCGACCTGGTGGTGCTCGCGCGCTACATGCAGATTCTCACGCCCCGCTTCCTGGAGTGCTTCCCGAACCGGGTGATCAACATCCACCACTCGTTCCTGCCGGCGTTTCCCGGAGGCAGTCCCTACCGCCAGGCCTACGTGCGCGGCGTCAAGGTCGTCGGCGCCACCGCCCACTACGCGACCGCCGAACTCGACCAGGGACCGATCATCGAGCAGGACGTGACGCGGGTCAGCCACCGCGACTCGGTGACCACCCTGGTGCGCCGCGGCAGGGACCTCGAACGCGTCGTCCTCGCCCGCGCCGTCCAGGCCCACCTTGAGCACCGCGTCCTCGTCGTCGACAACCGCGCGATCGTCTTCGGCTAGCGCGCCGCGCAGGCAGTCCGCAGTTGTTGCGACGCCTGGGTGAAGACCGGGTCGTTCGCGGCGTAGCGGCGGCCATCGTCGAGAAGGGCCAGGGCTTCGTCACACCGGTCGGTCTGAGCCAGGATGGCGGCGAGGCGGAGGCGGGCCAGCGTGAGGCCGGGACGAACGGCCAGGGCGGCGGCGAAGGCGCGGGCGGCTTCCTCGGGACGGCGCAGGTCGAGCAGGACCATGCCGAGGACGAAGCTGGTCTGCGCGTCGACGGGATTGAGCTGCTGAGCCGTTCGGAGTTCGCGCGCCGCGTCCGGCAGGCGCCGCTCGATGGCCAGGATGCCGCCGAGTTCGGTGCGCAGCCGGGCTTCGTCGCTGGGGGCGAACTGCGCTGAGCGGAGGCTCCGTTCGAGGGTCGTTCGGGCCTCCTGCAGCCGGTTCTGCTGCCGGAGCACGACGCTCAACGCTTGTGCGGCGGCGGCATCGGCTGGGGCGTCGGCGACGCGCGCACGCAGGATCTCGAGCGCTTCGGCCGGCCGTCCCGACGACGCGAGCGCCGTGGCGCGTCGCGTCCTTGCCTCGGCGTAGTCGGGGTCGAGGGCCACGACGCGGTCGTAGCGCTCCAGCGCTTCGGCGGGCCGGCCCGCTCGGTCGAGGAGGAGTGCGAGTTGGTAGTGCGCCTGCTTGTAGTCGGGGGCCAGCTCGGTCGCCCGGGTCAGGTGCCTGATCGCCTCGGCCTGCTGGCCGCGGTTGGCCAGGAGCTGGCCGAGTTCGAAGTGGGCCGACGCCTGGTCGGGGCCGAGTGCCAGGAGTTCCCGGTAGGCGGCTTCGGCCTGCTCGAACTGACCGGCGTCGACGTGGGCCAGTGCGAGTTGTCGCCTGGCCTCCAGGTTCGTTGGGTCGGCGTCAACGGCGCGGCCGAAGACGGTCGCGGCCGCGGCGAACTCGCCGGCCTGCACCGCGATCAGGCCCTGCTGGACCAGGGCGACGCTGCCGGCCGGCAGGTAGGCGAGTTCCCCGACCAGGGGATCGTCGAACGGGAAGTCGGTGTGGCTCGCCTGCGCCAGGTGCTGAGCCGCACGGTCTTCATCGCCGCGGCGGCGCCAGGCCATGGCGAGCGAGTAGTGTCCGCGGCCGGCTCCCGGCTCGGCGGCGACGGCGCGCTCGAGGTAATCGGTCGCGGTCTCCGCGTCGCCTCGGTCGAGAGCGAGTGTTCCCAGGCCGTACAGGGCCGGCGGGAAACCGGGCCGCAGGCCCAGCGCGCGCTGCCACAGCGCGGCCGCTTCGTCGGGCCGGCCGCGTTCGACTTCCGATTGGGCCAGGCGCTGGATCGCGGGCACCAGGCCGGGTTCGATCGCCAGGGCGGCGCGATAGGAGGCGGCCGCCGCCTCGTGGTCGCCGCGGGTTTCCTCGGCGAAGCCACGAAGGTAGTGCCAGCGATGGTCGGCTGGATCGAGTCGCTGAGCCTCCCGGTAACAGGCTTCGGCGGACTCGAGAGCATTGAAGGCGTGGCTGTCCAGCAGTTGCACGCCGTGGTAGAGCCTGCCGAGTTCGCCGACCGCGGCCGCGAGCTCGCGGCCGGCCGCGCCGGCGTCCTCGAGCGAGCGGACGCGGCGCTCCAGGCTGGCGATCTGGCCGCGGACCGCGGAGTCGTGGGCCTCGTAGCCGGAGGGGAGGGGGAGGCGCTCGGCGGCTCCGCAGGCGAGGAGAGTGAAGACCACAACGCATGGCGTCAACAGGTCGCCCGCAACTCCGGCCTTCCGGGCCGGATGCCGGCCAGAAGGCCGGCGCACCGACACTGGCCCGGCGGTCACGGTTGGCCCCGGGCCTTGCCCTGGCCTTCGACGAGTTCGTGGTAGGCGTGCGGCGGCAGCGCGCCGAAGGACTCCTCGACGCCGCCGAGCCAATCGACGCGGACGTCCTCGGTGGTGGCGTCGCCGAGGCCGACAAGCACGCGGGGATCGCTTGACGAGGCGTAGCTCATCGCCGCGCGGACCCGGCGCGTGATCGTCCGGCCGTCGCTGAGCCGCACCCGGACCAGGCTTCCTACAGCGTCTCGCTGGCCGTCCGAAGTGACCAGGCGGAGGCCGATCCAGCCGCTGTCCTGACCGGTCAGGTTGAGCAGGAGTCGCGCCGGTCCGCTGTTGTTCGTGATGAGAAGGTCCGTGTCGCCGTCGTTGTCCACGTCGCCGAAGGCGGCTCCGCGCGAGACCTCATAGGCCGCGAAGTCCGGTCCCCCGAGCCAGGACGCGTCCTCGAAGCGGCCGTCGCCGAGGTTGCGGAAGAGCTGGTTCGGTTGGCCGAAGCGACGCTCGTGGTCGCTGCCGGCGGCCGCGCGCGCGGCCGCCGCGTCGCCGGAGCGGGCGCGGTCCAGGCGCCGGACGGCGCCGTTCACCGCCAACAGGTCGAGGTCGCCGTCGTTGTCGAAATCGAACCAGCCGGTGCCGAAACCGGTCATCGGCAGGCTGGGCGTATCCAGGCCTGCGGGCATGCCGGCATCGGTGAACAGGCCTTCGCCGTCGTTCAGGTAGAGGGTGCTCGTTTCACCGGTGATGTGGGTCACGTAGAGGTCCTCGTCGCCGTCTCCGTCCATGTCGCCTACGCCTATGCCCATGCCCGCCTCGGCCTCGCCGCGGCGATTGACCGCCGAGCCGCCGAACAGGGCCCGGTTCTCGAAGCGGCCGCCGCCCTGGTTCATCCACATCTGGTTCGGCGTGCCGTCGTTGGCGACGTAGAGGTCGAGCCGGCCGTCGAGGTCGAGGTCGGCCGGCGCCGCGCCGAGGCCGTTGCCGAACTCGGCGGCGAGGCCGGCGCGGTCCGTCGTCTGTTCGAACCGTCCGTCGCCGAGGTTGCGCAACAGGCGGTCCGGCTCGGCGCGGTATGTCTTCGGGCTGCAGTAGTCCGGCTCGCCGCTGCCGAACGTGCAGAGCGTGTGGCTGCCGAGGTTGAAGTCGACGTAGTTGGCGACGAAGAGGTCGAGCATGCCGTCGCCGTCGTAGTCGAGGAAGGCGGCCGGAACGCTCCACCTGGGGTCGTCGGCGCCCGCCGTGGCCGTTACGTCCTCGAAGCGCCCGCCGCCGACGTTCCGCCAGAGCCGGTTGGGGCCCAGGTTCGTCACGTAGAGGTCGACGCGGCCGTCTCCGTCGAAGTCTCCGGCGGCGACGCCCATGCCGTAGCCCGTTTCTTCGATGCCGGAGCCGTCCGTCGCGTCGACGAAGCGCAGTTCGCCGGTTTCGGCCAGTTCGTTGCGAAACAGGCGGTCACGGGCGGGAGAGCCGGCCGCTCCGGCACCCGGTTCCAGGGCGCCTCCCTGCACCAGGTAGACATCGAGATCGCCGTCACCGTCGGCGTCGAAGAGCGCTGCGCCCGAGCCCATGATCTCGGGCAGCAGGTAGCGGCCCCGGGCGCCGTTCCTGTGCCGGAAGGCGAGGCCGACCTCGGCGGCGCGGTCGTGGAAGGCGGCGGCTTCCGTCGGTGGCAGGGGAGCGCCCGAAGTCACTGGTGCCTCGCTGGGGCGGATCCCCGGGTCTCCGGCGCAATTGACCATCCCGGCCGTACCGATCAGGACCGTGACGAGCGCGCGGGGTGTCGGCGGCATCGTCCCGAGTGTATGGAGCGGGAACGAGAAAGGGGAGAGAGCCGAAGCCCTCTCCCCCTGATTCCCTGATCCGGTGACCGGAAGCCCGGATCGTGCGATCCGGTCTAGAACCGGATCTTGAAGTTGGCGCGAACCGTCCGCGGGCGCTGGAAGAACCGGCGCACGGGCAGGACCTCGCCGGCGCTGTTCCAGGAGCGACGGCGCTGCTGGTTCGTCGCGTTCAGCACCTCTACCCGGAGTTCTCCGCGGATGTCCCGGAGGCCCATGGGGAAGCCCCAGGCGCCGCTCAGGTTGACCGTGTACTCATCGGCGGTCCGTCGTCCCTCCGTGCCCGAGGGATGGAGGGGGAAACCGACGCCCGTGTTCGAGGTTCCAGGTCGCTGGTTGGCGTTCGCATCCGTCACGTCGACCGGCAGGCAGATCGGAATCGACGTGGGGATGCCTGGCGGCCGTGGCCCGCAGGGGCGCTCGTAGCCGGCGCCGGAGGACGTGGTCCAGGGCGTTCCGGTCTGGAACGTCAGGTGGCCGCCCAGCGTCAGGTCCTGGCTGCCCAGGCGCCAGGTCTTGAACCCGAAGGTGTTCCAGATCCACTCGCGGTCGTAGGTGCCGTTGGCGCCGCGCCGGTTGATCATGCTCGCCGGGAAGCCGAGCCAGTCGGTGAGACGCTCGACGCAGTCTTCGGGATAGAGCGGCGTCCTGCCGGTTCGACGGTCCGGCCTGGTCTGAGCCGCCTGGCAACTGTCGATGTTCTGCTGGTTCAGCACGACGTGCGCCGCCTGGAGGTAGGTGCTGTTCGTGTTGTTCCACCACGCGCCGGCGCCGGTCGTGTCCGTGCTGGCCCAGGCGAGGTTGTTGTAGAGCGCCCAGCCGTCGGCGAAGCGGCGGTTCAACTGAACCTGAACTCCCTTGAACGAGTTCTTCGCCGGATCGGCCATCTCCAGGGCTTCACGGTTCAGTTGGGCGGGGCGTTCTGCCGGGTCGTAACCCTGCGCCGCCCAGGTCGCGGCCCGCGCGTCGTCGAACCTGACCAGGATGTCGTACAGGTCGTGGTAGTTCTCCGTGATACCGATGTTCCGGCCCTTGTGGTCGAGCTGGTTGTTGGAGAACATCATGTCCTGCAACTGCCAGTCGATGTACTTGACGTCGAGGGCCCAGTTGGGGCGGAACTGCCACTCGAGGCCGATGATCGCCTCCTGCTTGTAGTACGTCTGCACGTCGTAGTCCAGAACGCCGGCCTGAACGGCATCCCACATGCGGCCCGGCGTCGTCAGTTCCCAGGAGAGGTTGTAGCCGGGGAGGGGCGCGCCGACCGTTCCGTTGTGGAGCGAGTCTCTCCGCTGCGGAACGCGGCAGCCGTAGTTGGTCAGTCCGAGGAACTGCAGGAAGTCGAAGGTCGCGATGTCCGCCGGGTCGCAGAAGAGGAAGACCTCGTGCCCCTCGTAGCCGTTCCACAGGTCGTGCATGCTGGGAACGTTCGAGTCTCCGCCCGAGATCCACGCCTGGTTGAGCATCGCGTGGTACTGGCCCCAACTCGCGTTGAGCAGCAGGGCGCCGTCCCCCTTGATGTCGTAGGTGATGTTGAGCCGCGGGTCGACGTAGGTGTCGTCGATGACCTGGCGGCGAACGTCGTTCCAGGCCTCCTGGGCCTCGGCCCGAAGGCCCATGTTGACCGTCCAGTGGTCGCCGATCGTGAAGCGGTCGCGGACGTAGAAGCCGATGTTGCGCACCTCGCTGTCGCCGGTGCCGCGTCCCACGCAGGTGCCCGTGGTGCGGACGACCTCGCCATTGATGTGCTCGACCGTGGTTGGCCGGTGGGGCATGCCGTCGGGCGCGTTGCCTTCACACGTCAGGAAGGTCGAGTTGTGGTCGGTGAAGTAGCACGTACGGCCTCGGATGGGCGAAGTCCCCGTGCGGGTGAACGGCGTCGCGCAGGTGTCATCGGCGATCGTGCCGGCGCCGAGGAAGCCGAACGGGTTCTCCGGGTCGAAGCCCCAGCCCTGGAGCAGGGGCACGCGGGCGTTCTCACCCTCCCACTTCGTGTCCTGGTAGTCGAAACCGTACTTCAGCTCGTGGTTCGCGCCGGCGAAGTGGGTCAGGCCGGCATTCGCCTGTTCACGCGGGAACGCGTTGAAGCCGAAGCCGTCGGAGAGGATCCAGCCGTTGTGCCAGGACGAGAGGTTCTCGGCGTCCCGGTAGACGTTGTAGTTGTTGCCGGGGTAGAAGATGCCTTTGCTCGGGTCGAACGGGAACCGCAGCGGGTAGCTGGTGTCGCCGCCCGAGGTGTTCGTCGCCGTGTGACCGGCGATCGAACCCCGGTCGAGCGACTTCGCCTGCAGGCAGGTCTCGATCATGCGCGCCGGCGTCTCGCGGTAGTTGTCCTGGGACAGCCACTCGAGGATGGGAATGCCGTCCACCGCCTGGGCGGCGGGGTTCTCCTGCTCGAGCATGTCGTGGCAGGCGAGGAACTTGTTCTCCTGCGTCTCCTGGTCGGCGATCTTCGCTTCCAGGAACCAGTTGCTGGAGAGCGCCCAGTTCCAACTGATCGTGGAGAGGACGCTGTCGTTCTCGTGCGGCGTCGGCGTCCAGTAGTCGTAGGACTGCCAGTTGAAGTAGTTCCGGAACGCCGGCGTGTCGATCCCGGAGGCGGCGAACGAATGCGATGCCGACGGCTGCATGTTCAGCTTGAGGATGCGGGCGTCGGCGAAGAGGCTGACGTCGTACGGGTCGCCGCCGAGCAGGCGCTCCGAGTAGGCGTCGTCGAACTCGGAGGCGCCGATGAAGAACCAGAACTTGTCGCGCCGGAGGGGACCCCCGGTCGAGAACTCGTAGCCGTCGCTGGAGCCGGCCCACTCGTTGCTGCCGGGGAGGCAGGCGTCGCGGTTGATCGTGGAGACTTCTTCCACGATGCTGGGCGGAATCTGTCCGCGGCCCTGATCACGTTCGTCGCCGTGGCAGCGCCTGAACCAATCGACCGGGTAAGGGCGGTTGCGGCGTTCCGCCAGGGAGGGCTGGTCCTTGTAGTCGGCGCTCCAGTCGACGCGCTGGTGGTTCCAGAGGACATCCGCGTGCCAGCGGTTCGTGCCCGACTTGACGATCACGTTGGTGGAGGAGCCGATGTAGCGGCCGTACTCGGCGGAGGAGCCGCCGGCTTCCATCGACACCTCGGTGAGCGCCGTGGTCGGCAGGAAGACGCGGCTGCCGCCGAACTTGGCGAACGTCGTGTCGACGCCGTCGACGTAGACGCCCTGGTCGGCGAAGTGGGTGCCGTTGACCGACGGCCGCGTCTGCTGGATGTCGTCGTTCTCCGCGTCGGCGGTGACGCCGGGCAGGGCGTTGATGACCCCGTAGTAGGTGCGCGTGGTGCCGGCGGTCTGCTCGCCGATCTCGGACGTGACGGTGCTGCCGGCGGTGACGTTGAACTTGTCGACCATGGGCGTTTCGGCTGTGACGTCCACGATGCCACCCTCGACCGCCGCCTGCAGGGTGAGGTCGACGGCCTTGCGGTCGCCGGCGGCGGCGTGGAAGTTCGCCTGGGCTGCGCCCAGGCCCTCCAGTTCCGCCTTCAGGTCATATGTGTCGGGCACGACGCCGACGAAGCGGTACTGGCCGTTCTCGTCCGTGATCGCGAACTTGTCGCCGCGGCCGCTGGACAGGGTGACGCTCACGCCGGGCAGGGGAGAACCCCCCGGGTCGACGATCGTGCCGCTTACCGTTGCTGTCTCCGGTGCGTCGGCGAAGGCACCGACCGGGACCAGCATCATCAGGATCAATGCGAGTCGCTTCATGAGCTGCTCCTCGGATCGGGTTGTGGGAAAGGCGTAATGCCGGGACCACTATACGCCCGGCCGGGGGCGAGTCAAAGAAGGCGAGATGGATCCAGAATGCTGGATTGCCGCCGGCGGACGCTCATTGCTGCGAAGAGAAAAGGGGAGAGAGCCGAAGCCCTCTCCCCTCGATTTCCCTGAACCGGGGGCCGAAGCCCCAGGTTCTGTCGTTCCGGCCTAGAACCGGAACTTGATGTTGGCGCGGATCGTCCGCGGGCGCTGGAAGAACCGGCGCACCGGGTAGACCTCGCCACGACCATCCCAATCGCGACGACGCTGCTGGTTCGTCGCGTTCAGGACCTCCACCCGGAGTTCGCCACGAACTTCCCGGTAGCCCATGGGGAAGCCCCACGCGCCGCTCAGGTTGACCGTGTACTCATCCGCGGTCCGGTGTCCCTCGGCGCCCGCCGGGAACAGGCGCACGCCGACGCCTCCGTTCGCCGTGCCCGGCCGCGCGTCGCTGGTCGGGTCGGAGGGAGTGATCGGCGGGCAGGTCCGGAGACCCGAAGGCCTGGCGCCCGGGGCGCAGGTCTTCGCGGCGCCGACGCCGGCGCCTTCCGACCGGTACCAGGGGGTGCCGGTCTGGAAGGTCAGGTGACCACCCAGCGTCAGATCCTGGTTACCGATCCGCCAGGTCTTGAACCCGAAGGAGTTGTAGATCCAGGTGCGGTCGTACACGTGGTTCGGACCGCGCTGGTTGATCATGCTGCCCGGCAGGCCGATGAACTCCGACAGCCGTGCGAAGCAGTCCTCGGGATACGTCCTCGTTCTGCCGGTGCGGCGATCAGGTTCCGACTGGCTCTCCTGACAGTCCTCGAGGTGACCTTCGCCGAGGTTCACGTGAGCGAGTTCCAGGTAGCCGCTGTCCGTGTTGTTCCACCAGACGCCTCCGCCCGTGGTGTCCGTCTCGGACCAGGCCACGTTGTTGTAGAGCGCCCAGCCGTCGGCGAAGCGGCGGTTCAACTGGACCTGCAGACCCCGGTAGGCGTTCTTCGCCGGATCCGCGTTGGCGAGAGCCTCGCGGTTGACGGCGCTCGTGCGGTCGGCCTCATCGAAGCCGGCCGCCGCCCACCTGTCCCTTCTCGCGTCGTCGAACGCGAGAACGATCTTCTCCAGGTCGTGGTAGTTCTCCGTGATGCCGATGTTGCGGCCCCGGTAGTCGAGCTGGAAGTTGGAGAACATCATGTCCTGCAACTGCCAGTCGATGTACTTGACATCCAGCGCCCAGTCCGGGCGGAACTGCCACTCGAGGCCGATGATCGCCTCCTGCTTGTAGTAGGTCTGGATGTCGAAGTCGTAGTAGCCCTCCTGGACCGCGTCCCACATGAGGCCGGGCTGCGCCAGCTCCCACGACAGGTTGTAGCCGGGGGTCCCGGCGCCGACCGTGTCGTTGCGGATCGTGTCGCGCCGCGACGGGTGGTTGCAGTCGTAGCTGACGTAGCCGATCGACCTCAGGAGGTTCATCCCGAACACGTCGCCGGCGTCGCAGAAGAGGAAGACCTCGCGGCCCTCGTAGCCGTTCCACAGGTCATGCATGCTGGGGCGAGCCACGTCGCCGCCCGAGATCCACGCCTGGTTGAGCATCGCGTGGTACTGGCCCCAGGTTGCGTTAAGCAACAGGGCGCCGTCACCCTTGATGTCGTAGGCGATGTTGATCCGCGGGTCGACGTAGGTGTCGTCCACGACCTGGCGCCGGACATCGTTCCAGGCCTCCTGGACTTCCGCCCGGAGGCCGAGGTTGATCACCCAGTGGTCGCCGATCGTGAAGCGGTCACGGGCGAAGAAGCCGACGTTTCGGACCTCCGTGTCGCCGCTGCCGCGGCCGACGCAGGTGCCGACCGTGCGAACGATCTCGCCGTTCACGCGCTCGATCTGGGTCGGGCGGTGCGGCAGCCCGTCGGTGTGGTTGCCCTCGCAGGTCAGGAGCGGGGAGTTGTAGTCGACGAAGTAGCAACCGCGGCCGCGCGTCGTCGATCCCAGGAAGTTCGGGTTCTCAGGCGACGTCGTGTAGCCCCGCAGCAGGGAGCATGAATCGTCCTCCATCGTCCCGGCCTGGTAGTAGCCGAAGGGGTTGGTGGGATCGAAGCCCCAGCCGTTGAACAGCGGCACGCGGGCGTTCTCGCCCTCCCACTTCGTGTCCTGGTAGTCCAGGCCGTACTTCAGCTCGTGGTTGGCGCCGATGAACTGCGTCAGGCCGACGTTGCCCTGTTCACGCGGAAACGCGTTGAACCCGAAACCGTCGGAGAGGATCCAGCCGTTGTGCCAGGCCTGCAGGTTCTCGTTGTCCCGGTACACGTTGTAGTTGTTGCCGGGGTAGAAGATGCCAAGTTCCGGCTTGAACGGGAAGCGCAGCGGGTAGCTGGTGTCGCCGCCCGAGGTGTTCGTCGCCGTGTGGCCCGCGATCGGACCGCGATCCAGGGACTTCGCCTGCAGGCAGGTCTCCACCATGCGCGCGGAAGCGTTGGGGAAGTTGTCCTGGGCAAGCCACTCGAGGATCGGAATGCCGTCGACGTTCAGGACCTCGGGATTCTCCTGCTCGAGCTTGTTGTAGCAGGCGAGGTACTTGTTCTCCTGGGTTTCCTGGAAGGCGATCTTGGCCTCCAGGTACCAGTTGCTCGAGACGGCGTAGTTCCAGTTCACCGTCGACAGCACGCTGTCGTTTTCGTGCGGCGTCGGCGTCCAGTAGTCCGAGGACGGGATGTGGAAGTAGTTCCGGAACGCCGGCGTGTCGATCGCCGAGGCGGCGAACGAATGGCTCGCGGTCGGCTGCATGTTCAGCTTGAAGATGCGCGCGTCGTTGAACAGGCTGATGTCGTACGGGTCGCCGCCGATCAGCCGCTCGGAGTACGCGTCGTCGAACTCGCTGACGCCCAGGAAGAACCAGAACTTGTCCCGCTGGATCGGGCCGCCGGCCGAGAACTCATAGCCGTCGGAGGCGCCGGCCCACTCGTCACTGCCGGGCAGGCACGGTTCGCGATTCGTCGTGAACAGCTCCGAACTCAGGTCGCCGGAGGGAATCTGCCCGCGGCCCGCGTCCCGATCGTCGCCGTGGCAGCGCCGGAACCAGTCGACGGGATACGGCTTGTTCTGCCGTTCGTTGAGAGAGGGCTGGTCCTTGTAGTCGGCACCCCAGTCGATCGCCTGGCGTTGCCAGAGCGCGTCGACGTGCCACCGGTTCGTGCCCGACTTGACGATCACGTTGGTGGAGGAGCCGATGTAGCGGCCGTATTCGGCGGAAGCGCCGCCGGCCTCCATCGACACCTCGGTCACTGCCGTGGTGGGGAGGAAGACCCGGCTGCCGCCGAACTTGGCGAACGTCGTGTCGACGCCGTCGATGTAGACGCCCTGGTCGGCGAAGTGGGTGCCGTTGACCGAGGGGCGCGTCTGCTGGATGTCGTCGTTCTCCGCGTCGGCGGTGACGCCCGGAAGAGCGTTGATGACACCGTAGTAGGTCCGCGTCGTGCCGGCGGTCTGCTCGCCGATCTCGGACGTCACGGTGCTGCCCGCGGTGATGTTGAACTTGTCGACCATGGGCGTTTCGCCGGTGACGGTCACCTCGCCCTCGATGGCGGCCTGCAGCGTCAGGTCGACCGACTGCCGGTCGCCCGCCGCGGCGTGGAAGGTAGCGGCGGCTTCTCCCAGGCCCTGAAGTTCCGCCTTCAGGTCGTACTCACCGGGCACGACGCCGACGAACCGGAACTGGCCGTTCTCGTTCGTGATCGCGAACTTGTCGCCGCGCTCACTGGACAGGGTGATGCTGACGCCCGGAAGCGCGGAGCCTCCCGGGTCAACGATTGTGCCGCTGACGGTTGCCGTCTCCGGTGCGTCGGCAAGGGCGCCGAACGGGACCAGCAACATCAGAACCACTGCGAGTCGCTTCATTGAGCTCCTCCTCGGATCAGGTTGTAGGGAAAGCGAGAAGGGGACTATATGACGGGCAGGACGGATGTCAAGAACGGGGCGGACCGGGCTTGGAACGGTGTGGCAGATCCAGATCGTTGGATCAAGGGGGCGCGATCGGTGGCGAGGCGGCCGTGTGGGGGCGAGCCGTCAGCGTTGCGGTTCGCGGGCCAGCGGCACGAGTCGCGAGGCGCGGATCTTCCGGTCCCGCGTGAGCAGGGGGACCTGCTCGACGATGCTGGTTGCCGCGATCAACTCGTCGGCCGGGTCGCCGCGGAAATCGAGTTCGCAGCTCGCATGGCAGATGGCTGGCGTCAGGGGCCAGACGCGAATCTGTCGCAGGACCCTGAGAATCCTCGGATCCGCCAGGTCGAACTCGATCTGTCCCAGTTGCGCGAGCTTGGCGATCTCCCACAGCACGATCGAGGAGATGCCCCACTCGTCCGCCGTCAGAATCCGTCGTTCCGTGGGGGTCAGGGCATCCTCAAGGCTGTGAATCAGGATGTGGGTGTCAAGATTCAGCATCCCACTTGACGCCCGTGCTCATGATGTCTCCGTGGACGCGGATCCTGCCCTTGAGGCTGCCGATCAGGTGCTCCGACGTTCGCGCAACCGGGATCAGCTTGGCCACGGGGCGTCCGTGCTTGGTGATCACCACGCCATCCGGGTCGACCTGATCCAGAATGGCCAGGCACTTCTCCTTGAACTGGGCGGCTGCGATCGTCCGGGTCATCTGGAGGTCCTTCCTGGCGCACTCCGCGCCCTCATTCCAAAAAGTGGACAGATAATACGACCGGACTATGTTTGTGTCCAGAAAAGGAAAAGGGGAGAGAGCCGAAGCCCTCTCCCCTTGATTCCCTTGAACCCGGGCGCAGGGCCCGGAGTTCTGAGAGGCTCTCAGCTCCTAGAAGCGGAACCTCAGTGAGGCGCGCACCTGGCGCGGACGCTGGAAGAAGCGCCGCACCGGGTACACCTGACCGTCGCCGCCCCAGGAGCGTTGCGCCAACTCGTCCCGCAGAGACTGCTGATCGACTATCCAGCGCTGGGACGACACTGGGTCAACCGCTGCAGTCAAGCGACACACTGGCCCAGATCGCCGCGCATTCGGCCCCCTTCGCTTGACACTGAGCGGCGGTGCCGCTGTTGCAGATCTCTGCCTCCGCTGCGGAGCAGGCCTGCGCCGCAGCCAGCACTTCAGGATTCTGGACGGTGCAGTTGATGTTGACGTTCGGAGGCGAGATAGCCGGAGGACCCAGTCCCGGCGGAGGCAATGGGAGGAAAATGGCTGAATTGACACTCGAGGGACCTTCCCCGGTGGCACCCGACGGCACGGTCAGCATGAACGGATGAACGGGTGCTGCCGAAATGGAGGTGGAAGCCGGAGAACAGATGCCCCTCGTCGGGGAATAGCTGTAGTGTTGTGGACAAATAGCCACAATGTCCGCGCCAACCGCCCCAGTGACGAACGGGCTCTCGCCTCGATTGAGTCTTTCAAGGCGCCTTTCCGTTTCAACCATCCGCCAGAGTGTGGCCGAATCGCCGTTGGTGTAGGCGGTCTCGATGCGCTCGATCAGCTCGCGCCTGAGCTCAGGAAGATCGTCCCCATGCTGGGCAAGAACGGCTATGCCTATGGACCCCAGAGTGAAGACAAGGAGGATGGTCAGTACAGACTTCTTCAATGCATGTTCCTTTCTCGCCCGACGGGGCAGTGGGTTAACGTCGGCGTGCGAAGTCCAAAGGTGAGCTTTGCGAATCTCTCCCTTCAGTCGTTTCTTTCCTTCGCCAATTGCCTTGTAGTTTTGCACACAATCGCTGTGCGTGTCAAAGGGGCGCTTCTATCGGGGACGAGGAGAGAAGGAATGCGAGGGCCTTCCGGGTTGCCGTTCGCAGGTTTCGGAACGGTTTGGAAGCGGCGCCGGAGATCGGGGAGGCAACGGAAGTGGTTTGGGTCCCATCTCTTCAGATGAGGAAAGGGGAGGAAGCTCCAGGCTTCCTCCCCTTTAGAGTTTCCGAACGCCGGAAGTCCCGGGTTCGTAGCGGCTTGCTTCCTAGAAGCGGAACCTCAGCGAGGCGCGCACCTGGCGCGGGCGCTGGAAGAAGCGCCGTACCGGGTACACCTGACCGTCGCCGCCCCAGGAGCGTCGCCGCTGCTGGTTGGTGGCGTTCAGGACCTCGACCCGGACTTCACCTCGTACATCGCGATAACCCATGGGGAAACCCCAGGCGCCGCTCAGGTTAAGGGTGTACTCGTCCGACGTGAACCGCCCGTGCGTGCCCGGGGCGTGCAGGTTGAAGCTGACACCATCGTTCGGAGTACCCGGCTTCGGATCGTTGGGATCGATCTTGACGATCGACACCCCTTCGCTTCGCACCCAGGGCGTTCCGGTCTGGAAGCTCAGGTGGCCCGACAGCGTCAGGTCGTGGCTACCCATGCGCCAGGTCTTGAAGCCGAAGGAGTTGTAGATCCAGGTTCGGTCGTAAGCCTGGTTTAGCCCGCGCCGGTTGATCATCGACACGGGGTATCCGATCCATTCCGAGAGCGCCTGGTTGCAGTCGACCGGGAAGAGTTCCGTCCGACCCGTACGCCGGTCAGGGATCGTTTGGCCTGTGTTGCAGGTGTCGATGATCTCCTGTGTCAGAACTGCGCTCAGGTTCTCCAGATAGGTGGAGTTCGTGTTGTTCCACCACGCGCCGGCACCCGTCGTGTCCGTTTCCGACCACGCGACGTTGTTGTAGAGCGCCCAGCCGTTGGCGAACCGCCGGTTGAGCTGGACCTGCAGACCCCGATACCCGTTCTTGGCGGGGTCGGCAAGCGCCAGTGCCTCGTCGTTTAGGTTTCGATCGAGTCCCTTGGCCTCTCGCGCATCAGCCGCGTTGGTGACGATCTGCGCCAGGTCGTGGTAGTTGCCGGTGATGAACGTGTTCCGGCCCTTGTGGTCCAACTGGGTGTTGGAGAACATCATGTCCTGCATGGACCAGTCGATGTACTTGACGTCCAGGGCCCAGTTCGGGGCGAACTGCCACTCGAGCCCGAGGATGATGTCCTCGCGATAGTAGGGATCGATGTCGTGGTCCCAGATCTCGCAGTCCACGCCCGACATCTGGCCGTCGCGGCAGGGACGCACCGCATCCCACATCAGCCCGGGGATCAGGGTGCTCCAGGCGAAGTTGTAGCCGGGGAGTCCCATTCCGACTGTGCCGCGGGCCCGAGTATCGGCCCGGTCGGGAACACGGCACCACACCGCGGCCTCGATCGGGTCACAGAAGAGCCACACTTCGTAGCCCTCGTAGCCGTTCCACAGATCGTGCATGCCGCCCGATACGTCGCCGCCGCCAGCGATCCAGGCCTGGTTCAGCATCGCGTGGTATTGGCCCCAGTTGGCGGTCAACAGCAGGCGACCGTCGCCCTTGACGTCGTAGGTTGCGTTGAACCGGGGATCGGCGTACGTGGCGTCCACGACCTTGCGGCGAACGTCGTTCCAGCCTTCCTGGATCTCCGCGCGGACGCCGATGTTGAACGTCCAGTGGTCGCCGACGGTGAAGCGGTCCCTCAGGTAGAAGGCAGTATCCGCCATCTCGGCGTCGCCCGTGCCGCGGCCCAGGCAGTTGCCCTGATCGAAGTCTGTGCGGTGAATCTCGCCGTTGACCCTCGTGATTTCGATCGGAGTGAGTTCGGAGCCGATCTCTCCCTCGCAACTCAGTCGCGGCGAGTTGTAGTCCACGTAGGTGCAGAAGCGAGACCGGGTGGTCTGCGGAGGAATGACGCCGGGAATCGGCGTGTATGGGTTGTCGGGGGACGTGTTCAGCGGGCGGGCCCAGGCAAGGCCGCAACTGTCGTCCACGAGTGTGCCGGCGCCGCCGTAACCAAACGGGTTGTAGGAATCGTAGCCCCAGCCGTTCATGAAGGAGGTCCGGGCGTTCTCGCCCTCCCACTTCGTGTCCTGGTAGTCGATGCCGTACTTCAGCTCGTGGTTGGCGCCGACGAACTGGGTCAGGCCGACGTTGGCCTGCTCGCGGGGGAAGGCGTTGAAGCCAAAGCCGTCCGAGAGGATCCAGCCGTTGTGCCAGGCGCCGAGGTTCTCACCGTCGACGTACACGTTGTAGTTGTTCCCCGGCCAGAAGAAGCCCTGGTCCGGGTTGAACGGGAACCGCAACGGGAAGTTCGAGTCGCCACCCGAGGTGTCGAGCTCGGAGTGGCCCGCTTCCGGACCCCGGTCGAGGGCCTTCGCCTGCAGGCAGGTCGTCACCATCTCGGCCGGCACCTCGGGCAGGTGGTTGAGGCCGAGCCATTCGAGGATCGGCATGCCCTCGGCCGTCAACACGCCGGGATTCTCCTGGGACAGCGTGTTGTGGCAACCCAGGAACTTGTTCTCCTGGGTCTCCTGCGTGGCCAGCTTGGACTCCAGGAACCAGTTGGACGAGATCGCCCAGTTCCAGTTGACCGTCGCCAGTTCGCTGTCGTTCTCGTGGGGCGTCGGCGTCCAGTAGTCGAACGACTGCGGGTTGAAGTAGTTCCGGAACGTCGGGGTTTCGATCCACGAGGCGTTCATCGAATGGGCGTTGCTCGCCTGCAGATTCAACTTCATGATGCGCGTATCGTCGAACAGGCTGATGTCGTACGGGTCGCCGCCGACCAGCCGCTCCGAGTACGCGTCGTCGAACTCGCTGTAGCCCGTGTAGAACCAGAACTTGTCGCGCGCGATCGGGCCGCCGAAGGAGACCTCGAAGCCGTCGCTGGCGCCGGCCCATTCCGAGCCGCCGGGCCGGCAGGGCTCGAGTTCGCGGGAACCGTCCGTGCCGCCGGGGATCAGACCGCGGCCCTGGTCCCGCTCGTCGCCATGGCAGCGCCTGAACCAGTCAGCCGGATAGGGCTTGTTCGTCCGTTCGGTGAGCGAGGGCTGGTCCTTGTAGTCGGCGCCCCAGTCGATCCGCTGGTGGTTCCAGAGCGTGTCCGCGTGGAACCGGTTCGTGCCCGACTTGACGATCACGTTGGTCGCGGAGCCGACGTAGCGGCCGTACTCGGCCGAAGAACCGCCGGCTTCCATGGAGACCTCGGTAAGCGCCGTCGTCGGCACCCGAACGCGGCTGCCGCCGAACTTCGCGAAGGTGGTGTCGACACCATCGATGAAGACGCCCTGATCGGCGAAGTGCGCACCGTTGACCGAGGGACGGGTCTGCTGGATGTCGTCGTTCTCCGCGTCGGCGGTGACGCCGGGCAGCGCGTTGATGATGCCGTAGTAGGTGCGGGTGACGCCGCCGATCTGCTCGCCGATCTCGCCGGAGACGGTGGCGCCGGCGGAGACGTTGAACTTGTCGACCATGGGCGTCTCACCGGTGACGGTGACTTCGCCCTCGATCGCCGCCTGGAGGGTGAGGTCGAGAGAGGTGCGATCGCCGGCTACGGCGCGCACCTGGGCCGCGGCCTCGCCGAGGCCTTCCAGCGAGGCCGTCAGCGAGTAGTCGCCGGGCGTGACGCCGACGAAACGGTAGGCGCCGTTCTCGTCGGTGATGCCGAACTTGTCCCCGCGCTCGCCGCTCAGCGTGACGCTCACGCCGGGCAGCGGAGAACCGCCGGGGTCAACTATCTGGCCGCTGATCGTTGCCGTTTCCGGCGCGTCGGCAAGGGCGCCGACGGGCAGAAGCAGCAGCAACGCGGCCACCAAAAGACGCTTCATCGAGATCATCCTCCTTGGTCGGTTCGATGAGATGCGGACAAAGAAAGCGGGGCATCCTCACTGAGTCCCCGGCCAATGTCAAATCGGGTCCCCAGGGAGGCCGGACAGGCCGCCTGGATTCAAGTTGTTGGTTCGGCGTCCAGCATCTTGAAGGGCTGACGCGGACTGCCGGAAGTCGCGCGAGCGTCAGGGCCGGTGGGCGACGGGAGAGAGTTCGTCCCGGCCCTCGACCAGGCGGTACAGACGATCCGGTTGCACAGCGGCGTAGGCCTGCGAGACACCCGTCGCCGGCCAGTACACCGTGACCCGCTCGATGGCGGTCGGCCTTCCCAGACCGATCGTCTGGCGCAACGGGTTGCCGCCGAAGCTGCCGCCGCCGTTCAGGCGGCGGTGCACCGAGCGCCGGGCGCCGTCCGGGTCCACGAGGTCGACCCGGATGCGGGCGCCGATCGCCGAGCGGTTGCTCTCCGTTCCCTCCAGCCTGAGCGCCAGCCAGCGGTTGCCGAAGCCCGGGTTGCGGAACAGGGCGTCGCCGAAACGGTCCCCGGGATACGCGCCTCCCATCTGCTCGAACACGTCCAGGTCGCCGTCGCCGTCGAGGTCGGCGAAGGCGACGGCGTGGCCCTTCTGCAGGTGGCCGAACCCGGCGGCGAGGCTGACGTCCACGAACCGGCGGCCCGCCAGGTTCCGGTAGAGGACGTTCGGCATGATGGCCTCGTAATCGGGATAGCCGGTGCCGAGGTAGAAGTCGAGGTAGCCGTCGTGGTCGAGGTCGCCGAAGTTCGACCCCATCGGAAGCTGCAGGCGGGTGAGCCCGCTTCTCGCGGCCACGTCGTCGAAGCCGCCCTCGCCGTCGCCGCGATAGAGCCGCGCAGACTCCCACGGACCGGGATAGCCCTGGTAGCTGGCCGCAACGAAGCCGAGGCCGCCGCGGTCTCCGGTGTAGCTGGAAACGAAGAGGTCCAGGTTCCCGTCGTTGTCGAAGTCCCAGAACCAGGCCGGGAAACTCTGCCGGGGCCCGGTGACGCCGAGTCGGGGCGCGACATCCTCGAAGCTGCCGTCGCCGCGGTTGCGGTACAGGCGGTTGGGTCCGCCCAGCACGGAGATGTAGAGGTCGGGGAAGCGGTCGTCGTCGTAGTCGCCCCACACCGCCGCCTTCACGAAGGCGCGAAGCGCCAAGCCGGCCTCGGCGGCGACGTCACGGAAGCGGACGACGCCGTCCTCGCCGGGCCCCTCGTTGCGAAAGAGCTGGGACGGCGCTTCGACCGCTGGGCTGTGCTCGTTGCCGACGAAGAGGTCGAGGTCGCCGTCGTTGTCGAAGTCGGCCCAGGCGGCGGTCTGGGTGGGGTAGTGGGCCTCGCCGAGGCCGGAGAGAAAGGTGATGTCCCGGAAGAAGGGCGGCCCGGCCTCGTCGCCGTCGGCCGACTGGTTCAGCAGCAGCGAGTTCGGATGGCGGCCGTGGGGGCCGAACCAGGCGCCGCGGAGGACGAAGAGATCGAGGTCGCCGTCGTTGTCGACATCGCCGTGGACGACGTTCAGTCCGCCGTAGAGGCCTTCGAGTCCGGCCTCGGCGGAGGCGTCGATGAACTCGCCCCGCCCGTCGTTCAGGAAGAGCCGGGGCGAGCCAGCCGGATCGAAGGTCGTGGTGAAGATGTCCAGGTCGAGGTCGCCGTCGAAGTCGTCGACGACGGCGCCGCCCGAGAGGTTGAAGCTGTCCACTCCGAGTTCCGGCGCGACGTTGACGAAGCGGGGGAACTCGGCCTCCGAACCGAAGGCGGTGAGCGGCAGCCGGTGCTCGGGCTCGACCGCCGCGGGATGGTCGCCCAGGGTCATGTGAGCGAGGTTCAGCAGCCATCTCGCTTTCACCTGTTGCACGGAGTTCGGGGGCACCGCCGCCAGGTATTCGCGCAGGAAGCGAGCCGCCTGCTCGGAACCCTCGCGCTCGCGGTGGACCGCTTCGCCGCGGATCGGCAGGATGCAGGCGTCTGCGCCGTGCATCCCGGCGCAGTTGCGGCTCTCGCCGAATCGGAGCCAGGCCACGGCGATCCGGAACAGGACCTCGGTCGCCTCGCTTCCTGGCTCGGCGGCCAACCCGGACCGGTCGGTCAGGAGGTCGTGCGCCTCGTCGAAGCGCGCCAGCGCGGCCGCTTCGTCGCCGAGCCGAAGTTCCTGTTCGGCCAGTTCGACCAGCAGCCGGAATCGCGCGCCGGCAGGAGCGTCGGCGGCCGCCGCGAGCGCCTCGCGCGCGGCCCGGGCCGGAGCCTCGCCGAGCCAGGGATTCCGGTCCAGGTCATGGGTGCGGATCGTCTCCAACGTTTCCAGCATGAGTGCGTGGCTGGCTTTGACGGCGGCACCACGCGTGGGGGTTTGCTGGGCGGCGGTGGTTGGTACGAGTAAGAGGGTGGCAGCGAGGCAACACTCCAGGGACCGGCGGGTTGGTGCCGGCCTGGCGGCCGGCGCCGTTTTCTGGCCGCCTGCGGCGGCGGCGGGTCGGAAGACCCGCGCACCCAGCGCGAACGGTGCCGGCCTGGCGGCCGGCGGGGACGCCGGCGCACCCAGTGTGGAGCCGGGTCTCGGGGCGGGCACGTCTAGCGACCGCCTCCGGGAGCGCGGAGCGGTTGCCCTGCCTGGTAGAGGCGGAGGCGGTCGAGCCGCTGCGGGGAGTTGCCGCCGGCGTTCTCCCGTTCGCGATCCAGGGCCCGCTGCTGCCAGGAGACGGCGTCCTCGAATCGGCCGGCCTCCGCCATCGCCATCGCCAGCGTCTCCAGGTGGTCCAGCGCCGGTTGCTCGTCGACGACGGAGCGGGCGAGTTCCACCGCCCGCTCGCCGTCGCGCACGGCGGCGTCGGGGCTGGTGGCGAGGAGTCGGGCAAGCAGGTGTCGTACCGCGAGGTCGCCGGGGAAGCGGGCGAGCGCGGCTTCCAGCGCCTCGCGAGCGGCGGCGAACTGCCCGGTCCCGAACCGCGTCAGACCGAGATTGAAGTGAACCCGCAGGTCGTCCGGGGTCAGTGCCGCCAGGGCCTCCAGGTGGTCGGCGGCTCGGGCCGGTTCGCCGGCTTCGAGCAGCATGGCGGCGAGCAGCCGGTGCGCCTCGATCGCTCCGGGATCGAGCCGGACGATCTCCTCGAGTTCGGACCGGGCGCCGGAGGCGTTGCCGGCGTCGGCACGTGCCTGCGCCCGCACCATCCGCCACTGCAGGTTCTCCGGGTCGATGTCGGCGGCGCGCTCCAGGTGCAGCGCGCCCTCGGCGGTGCGCCCGGTGCGTCCGAGGAGGAGGGCGAGGTTGAAGTGCGCCGCGCCGTGGGAGGGGCTGGCGTCGATCGCGCGTCGGAGGTGCTCCTCTGCGCCCGCCTGGTCGCCGGTCTCGATCAGGGAGCGGGCGAGGTTGAAGTGGACCTCCGGGTCGCCGTCGTCCTCGGCCAGGAGTTCCCGGTACAGGGCGATCGCCTCGTCGTTCCGGCCCGAACGGGCGGCGCGCACGGCGCGGTCGAAGCGGGCCTCGGTCTTCAGGCCGTAGATCTGGAGCCGGTCGCGGAGCGGATCGACGATCGCGATCGGGACCTGGCGGTTGCGTGCCAGCTCGGCGCGGGCCCGGGTGTTGTCGCCGCCCGCCCGCAGGGCCATTCCGAGGTGGTGGTGGACGACGCTTCCTTCCGGCTGCGAGGCCAGCACTTCCTCGAAGGCAACGATCGCCTGCCCGGCCTCGCCCCGGTCCATCGCCACCCGGCCGAGGCCGAAGCGCGCCGCGGCGCTTTCGGGGCGAGCCTCGAGCGCCCGCGCATAGGCGGTAGCGGCGGCATCGAGGTCGCCGGCGTCGAGGTGGAGGTCGCCGGCGCGGATCAGGGTCGGCGTGTCGTCGGGGCGCAGTGCGAGGGCGGCGCGTGCCGCGAGCCGGGCGCGCTCCAGGTTGCCGGTCGCGTCGTGAAGCAGCAACTCGTAGTAGGTCCACTGGAAGTCGTTCGGAGCCAGCAGGCGGAGCTGCGCGAGGCACACGGCGGCGGCGCCGTGGAGCTCGTGGTGGAGATACTGCAGGCAGAGGTCGCCGAAGACGTTCGCCGCGTGTTGTGCCTGCTCGTCGGTCGCGGCGTCGGCGAGAGCGTCCGTTGCGGCAAGGCGGTCGGCGGCGAGTTGCTCGCGTTGTTCAGGATCCAGGTGGTCGAGCGTCGGTTTCGGCACGGCGTCGAGCGAGAGCAGGGCCCGTACCTTGCGTGCGTCCTCCGTGGCCTGCGGCTCCTGGGCGGCGGCCGCCGTGGCGCCGGCGAGGAGGAGGCCGAGGAGAAGGCCGCTCAAGGCGGGTCGTCCCTGGCGCCGTCGCCGCGGGTCAGGATGTTGTAGCGGCCGACGCGAACCTGGAACGCCTCCACCGCGCCATCGGGCCAACGGACGTCGACGGTGGGGTTCACGGATTCGCCGGCCGGGTCGCCGTCGCCGGGCAGCGGGAACAACAGCCGTGGATCGCGGGCCGCGGCGTAGCTGCCGTCGGTGCGGACCGTCCGCCAGCCGCCGACGCCGGCGAGGCGGGCGCGGGCGCCGTAGAGGTCGACGATCCCCTGACCGTCGTCGCCGGCAGCCTCGACGAGGCTCAGTCCCACCCAGTCGCGTCCCGGGCGGCGCTGGTTCAGGAGCACGCGGGCCGGTCCGGCGTTGTTGGAGATGACGAGGTCCGGATCGCCGTCGTTGTCCAGGTCGCCGACCGCCAGGCCACGACTGACCTCAACGTGGACCGGTCGTTCCCGGCGTTCGGCCGGTACGCTTTCGAAGCGGCCGCCGCCGAGGCCGCGGAAGAGCTGGTTCTCCATCCGCAGCGGGTGCGGGTCGCCGGCGTCGACCTGGGCTTCGATCCGCCGGACCGCCCCGTTCACGACGTAGAGGTCGAGCACGCCGTCGCCGTCGACGTCGAGGCTGGCGGCGCCGAAACCGGTCATCGGCCAGCTCGCGTCGATCAGGCCGGCTTCGCGGCTGCGGTCGTCGAAGAGCCCCTCGCCGTCATTCAGGTAGAGCGTGTTGTGCTCGCGGACCAGGTGGGAGAGGAAGATGTCCGGAGCGCCGTTGCCGTCGAAATCGCCGACCGCGACCCCCATGCTGGCCTGCGGGCGTCCGTCGCGGTCGAACGCGGCGCCGGCGAAGACCGCGTCCTCGATGAACGTGCCGTCGCCCTGGTTGAGCCACATATGGTTCGCCATCTGGTCGTTGGCGACGTAGAGATCGACGAGCCCGTCGCCGTTGAAGTCGTCGGCTATCGCGCCCAGGGCCGTGCCGGCTTCCACCGAGTCGGCGCCCAGGCCGGAGCTGACCGTGGCGTCGACGAAGGTCCCGTCGCCGAGGTTGCGGAGCAGCCGGTCGGGCTCGGCCGGCTGACTGAGCGGGCCGCAGTAGTCCGGCTGGCCGCTGGTCAGGAAGCAGCGCTTGCGGTTTGCGCGGTGGAAACGGTGGTAGTTGCCGACGTAGAGGTCCAGCCAGCCGTCCGCGTCGTAGTCGAAGAAGACGGCAGGCACGCTGAACCGGCGGTCGTCGACGCCGGCGGTCTCCGTGGCGTCCTCGAAGCCGCGGCCCGCGACGTTGCGGAGGAGCCGGTTCGAGCCCAGGTTCGTCAGGTAGAGATCGACCCAGCCGTCCCGGTCGTAGTCGCCGGTGGCGACGCCGATGTTGTAGCCCGGCTCGTGGAGTCCGATCTCCGCCGTGACGTCGGTGAACCGGAGTTCTCCGGTGTCGGCGAGATCGTTCCGGAACAGGCGGTCCGTGGGTTCGGCCGCCGGCGGCGGGAAGACGGGCTTCCGGTTCTCGTCGCCGTCGAAGGAGCGCCCCTGCCCGAAGTAGACGTCCAGATCGCCGTCGTTGTCGAAGTCGAACAGGGCGACTCCGGCGCCCACCACCTCGGCGGTGTAGAGCTGCCCGGTCATGCCGTTGTAGTGGACGAAGCCGAGTCCTGCGTCGGCGGCGACTTCCGCGAATGCCGGCGACGCGTCCTCAGGGTTTCCAGGCGCCGTGGCGAGGATGGCGGCTAGCGCCAGTTTGGGCAACATGAGTGGTCGGGATCATACGACCGCGGCTGGGTGCGCGGGTCCTCTGACCCGCCGCCGCCAAAGGCGGCCCGGAGCCCGCGGCGGCCGTCAGGCCGCCTCCGCTAGCGGACCGGCTCGGTACCGATCACCTTTTCCCGCTCCAGTACGTTCAGTTCATCCTCGCTCAGACCGAGTAGACGCGTTAGCACCTCGCGGTTGTGTTGTCCAAGCGTCGGCGCCGGCCACTCGACGGCGTACGGGCGGCTCTCGCCGTCCTCGGCGACCGGACGGAACGGAGCCGACGGGTTGGGCTGGTCGCCGACGTGGGCGCGCTCGCGCCACTGCCAGTAGCCGCGGGCCTCGAGATGGGGGTCGTAGAGCACGTCGAGGGTGTTGCGCAGCACGGCCGCCGGTACGCCCGCGGAGGCCAACCGCCGTTCCAGGGCCAGGCCGTCGTGGAGCGCGGTGCGTGCCGCCAGGGCCTCATCGAGTTCGTCCTCGCGCTGCTTGCGGCCCGCGGCATCGGCGAAGCCGTGGTCGTCGGCGTCCATGCGCAGTACGTCGCAGAGCCCCCGCCACTGGTCCCCGGTCTCGACCGTGACCGTGATCCAGGGTTCCGCGCCGATGCATGGGTAGACGCCCCACGGCGCGAACAGCGGGTGACGGCCGCCGGCGCGTTCAGGCGGGGCGCCGCGGACCGCCTGCTCGATCAGGCCGTGGGCGGCGAGCGGGAACATGGACTGGACGTGGGAGAGGTCGACGTACTGGCCCTCGCCGGTCCGCCGGCGGTGGTGGAGGGCGGTCAGCAGCGCCGCGGCGCCGTTGATGCCGGCGATCGGGTCCCCGAGGGCGACGTGCTGCATGGTCGGCGGGTCGGTGGGACGGCCGTTCAGGTGGGGAAGTCCGGACGCCTGCTCGACGGTCGAGCCGTAGGCGCGATGGTTCATCCAGGGGCCGCTCTTGCCGAAGGGCGGCATCGAGACCATGACCAGCTCGGGGTTCACGTGGCGGAGCCGGCCGTAGTCGAGGCCCAGTTTGGGCAGGACGCTGGCGGTGTAGTTCTCGATCACGGCGTCGGCCTTCGCGACCAGGCGCAGCAGGAGATCGACGCCGCGCCGGCTGGTCAGGTCGAGAGTGATCCCCAGCTTGTTGCGGCCCGTCGTGTTGAAGGCGGTCGATTGTTCGTAGAGCTTCTGGGCGATCGACTCGGGCGTCGATTCCCAGCCGCGCCACCAGTCGAAGTACTGGCAGGACTCCACCTTGATCACCTCGGCGCCGAGGTCGGCGAGCTGCCGGGTAGCGAGCGGCCCGGCCCAGCCCATCGTCAGGTCGACGATGCGGATGTCGCCGAGCAGCGTGGGTCGGCGCGCGTCGGTCTCCGCGCGGCATCGGCAGTCGCTCGCTCCGAGGTCGCTGGGCGCCTCCCCCCAGGCCCGCCTCGTGCCGTGCTCTCCCAGGCGCGGTGCGGAGCCGTCCGGCGTGGCGGGCGTGCGGTGCAGGCGAAACGGCGTGCCGGGCGCGAGGAAGTTGCCCTGATCGGGGTGTCTGGCCTCGACCCAGGCGCCGCGGTCCCGGAACTGCTCGAGATCGAACAGCTCGGCCGGCGTCGGCGCGAGCGCAAGAGGGACGCGAGCTGCCTGACCGGCCTCGACCCACTCGCGGGCGGTTCGTTCGAGGAGGCGCGGCCGGAGAGCCGCGTCGATTCGGTCGGCGTCCTCCAGCCGATTGATCGACACCTGGTAGCGGGGCTCGGCGCCGAGTTCCTCCAGCCCGAGCAGCGAACAGAGGCTCCGCCATTGGGAGGGCGTCACCGTGCTCACGCCGAGCCATCCGTCGCGGCAGGGATAGATGCCGACCGGATAGGTGGGCCAGAAGCGGTTGATGCCGATCCGGGGACGGATCTCACCCGTTGCGAGGGTTCCGGGAGGGCCGGGCTCGGTGATGCACATCGCCGCTTCGAAGATCGAGACGTCCAGGTGAAACGGGACGTCGAGCCGCCCTGTGTCCCGTGCCAACAGGTGGCCGACGGCGCCTACGTAGGCCAGGGTCCCGGCGACCACCTGTGGCGTGTGCCCCGTGGCCAGGATGGGCGGACCCTCGGCCGGTCCGATCGCCCTGGCGGCGGCGGTATGGGTGCTGATGACGGGGTCCGTGGCGGCGCGGCCCGCGTAGGGACCCGAGGCGCCGAACCAGGAGATGGAGAGCCGGACCTGGCCGTCGAGCAGTTGTCGTTCGCCGGTTGGGTCGGCGTCGAGGACAAGGTCGGCGCCGTGGAGCAGCCCGCGGGCCTCTGGGTCCTCCGGCCCTGCAGCCACACTCCGCTTGCCGAGGGAGAGCCAGGTCGCGAGCGCGCTCGCCTCGGGCCCGGATGCCCGGGGATGGAAGGGATGCAGGCGGCGGATCGGGTGACCCTGGCCCGGCGGCTCGAGGTTCGTCACGGTCGCGCCGAGGTCGCGGAAGAGCTTGCCGCAGTAGGCCGTGGCCACCGTGCCGGCAAGGTCGAGGACGTGGATCCCGGCCAGGGCTCCGGCACTGGTGTCTTCGTTCTGCATGGACCTGAATGAAGGCGGGAGTGTAGATCGGAAGGCGTAGGATGCCCCGGGTGAAACGTCAGACGTACCTTCGGCTGTCCGTCATGATGCTCCTGCAGTACGGAGTCTGGGGCGTCTGGCTGCCGGTTCTCGCCCGTTACCTTCAGGCCGATCAGGTCGAGGGCGGCCTGGGGTTCAGCCCCGGACAGGTCGGCTGGATTCTGGGTCTGGCGAGTTCGATCGGCGCCGTCACCGCACCGTTCATCGCCGGCCAGCTCGCCGATCGCTCCTTCTCGACCCAGCGCGTCCTGGCAGTGCTGCTGCTCGCGGGTGGCGCGATCAAGATCCTGACCGCGTACCAGACGACCTTCTCCGCCTGGCTCTGGCTGTCGGTGGCCTACTCGGTTCTCTACACGCCGACCCTGGCGCTCTCGAACTCGCTCGCCTTCGCGCATCTCGACGATCCCGACAGCCAGTTCCCGAAGGTGCGGGTCTGGGGCACGATCGGTTGGATCGCGGCGAGTTGGGCGTTTCCGCTGTTCTGGCTGCTCTCGGACGTCCGCTTCTCCTGGCTGCCGCCGTTCTACGCCGGGACCGAAGCGACGGATGCGACCGCCCGGCTGGTCGACTCGCTGATCTGGAGCGGCGTCCTGGCGTTCGGCTACGCCCTGTTCTGCCTCTTCCTGCCGCCGACGCCGCCGCGGCGGGACGCGGAGGAGAAGCTCGCCTTCGCCAAGGCCTTCGGGCTGTTCCGCCGCCGCTCGTTCGCGGTGCTGGTCGCGGCGAGCCTGCCGATCGCGGTGATCCACCAGATCTACTTCATGCAGACGGCGCCGTTCATGAGCGAGGTCCTGGGCCTGCCGGACAGCCGGATTGGACCGGCGATGAGCATCGGCCAGTTCGCCGAGATCGCGGTCATGGTGGCCACCGGCTGGCTGCTGGCGCGGCTCGGGTTCCGCGGCGTCATCGTCATCGGGGCCTTCGCCTACTGCGCCCGCTACGCGATCTTCGGCAGCGACTTCCTGCCCGTGGAGGTGATCGTCGCCAGCCAGGCGCTCCACGGCCTCTGCTATGCGTGCTTCTTCGCCGCCGCCTTCATCTACGTCGACCGGATCGCCGAGCCGGACGTCCGTCACTCGGCCCAGACGGTGTTCGGGATCGTGATTCTCGGCCTCGGCCCGGTCCTGGCGGCGCCGGTGCTCCAGGTGCTGTCCGAGGCGTTCACCAACGACGCCGGCGTGCTGGACTACTCGGCGCTTTGGTACTCGCTGTCGGTGCTGGCGCTGGTCACCATGTTGGGCTTCGGGGCCCTCTTCCGGGATCAGACGTCGCAGACGCGAACGCCGTGAGCTAGCGCGGCCAGCTTGTCCTCGCCCTTGGGGATGAATTCCTGGCCCACGATGCCCGTGTAGCCGGTCTCGAGGATCGCGCGCATGATCGCCGGGTAGTACAGCTCCTGGTCGTCGTCCAGTTCATTGCGGCCCGGGTTGCCGGCCGTGTGGTAGTGGCCGATGTGTTCGTGGTAGTCGCGGATCGTTCGGATCACGTCGCCTTCCATGACCTGTGCGTGGTAGATGTCGTAGAGGATCTTGAAGCGGTCGGACGCGACGCGATCGACGAGTTCGACCAGCCACGGCATGTTGTCGGCCATGTAGTCGGCGTGGTTGACCTTGGAGTTGAGCAGCTCCATGCAGATCGTGACGCCCTTCTGCTCGGCGTGGCCGACGATCTGCTTGAGGGCCGTGACGCAGTTCTCGAGGCCCTCGCTGTCGGGCATGCCGTCGCGGTTACCCGAGAAGGTGATCACGTTGGGGAAGCCGGCCTCGGCGGTGGCGTCGATGGCGGCCGTGATCGCCTCCAGGCAGGCCTCGTGGTTGGCGGGATCGTTGATTCCCTCGGTGATGCCGTGGCTGTTCGTCATGGCGCAGGAGAGGCCGTGCTCCCGCAGGGTCGGGAAGGCCTCCGGGCCGAGGATCTCGATCGATTCGAGACCCATCGCGCTGGCAGCGCCGGCGAGTTCCTCGAGCGGTATGCGGCCGTAGCACCACTGGCACACCGACTGGCGGATTCTCCCGTTCGTGATCACGCGCTCCTGCTGGGCGGCGAGTGTGGCCGGCGCCGCGGCGGCCGCGGCGACCGAAGCGGCGCCGGCGATCAGGGTTCTTCGGGACAGAGGTTCGGCGTGCATCGGACGTTCTCCGGTGGGCGTTTGACGTTCTGAAGAGGGATGGCGGTAATCCTAGCCTCCCGCACGCGCTACGATTGCGCCATGGCATTCGCGGTCGGGGCAGGACGACGCTGGCGGTTGCCGGCGATCCTGGCCGTGTCGACCCTGCTCGTCTCCTCCCTGGTGACTGCCCAGTGGTGGCGGCCGGTGCCGGCGCGCTATCCCGAGGAGGGCCGCCAGTACCTCGAGGGCTTCGTCTTCTGCCGCGGCCAGTACCGACAAGTCGTGGACGAACCGCTGGGCCAGGGATGGTTCACGGACTATCCCGACTCCGAGTACAACTTCATGACCCGGTTAGCCCAGTTGACGACGGTCGAGATCCAGCGAACCGCCTACGGCGACCCGGAGCACCTGGTCCTGACGCTGGACGATCCGCGCCTGTTCGAGTTTCCGTTCCTGTTCATGTCGGACGTCGGCACGATCGGCATCGACGACGTCGAGGCGGAGAACCTGCGGAAGTACCTGCTGGCCGGCGGTTTCCTCTACGTCGACGACTTCTGGGGCCCGGACGCCTGGGACCGCTGGGCGCGGCAGATCGGCCGCGTACTGCCGCCAGGCGAGTACCCGATCGTCGACATCCCGCTGGATCACCCCATCTTCAGCACGTTCTTCACCGTCGACGAGGTACCTCAGATCCCGTCGATCCAGTACTGGAACATGACCGGCCGGGCCGACACGTCGGAACGGGGCCACCGCTCCGCCGAACCGCACTTCCGCGGCATCTTCGACGAGCACGGCCGCTTGATGGTCGCGATGACCCACAACACGGACATCGCCGACGGCTGGGAACGGGAGGGCGAGTCGCGGGAGTTCTTCGAGCGCTTCTCGCTGACGAAGTCCTATCCCTTCGGCGTGAACCTCGTTCTGTACGCGCTGTCGCACTGACCGCGGCGCGGGCTCATGGCGGGCTGCTAGGGTCGCCTGTCCGTCTCCGAACGCTTACTCCTCAGCGAGGACAGACACATGGCACGCATGACGCTTCGTTCCCGCTTTCTGGCGATTCCCGCCGCGGTCACAGCGGCGGCCCTGCTCGCCCTGCCCGCTGCCGCGCAGCAGGACTTCTCCGCCGTCGAGGTGACGGCCGAGCACGTTTCGGGCGTCGTCCACATGCTGATCGGCGCCGGCGGCAACATCGGCGTCTCGGCCGGCGAGGACGGCATCCTGATCGTCGACGATCAGTTCGCGCCGCTGGCCGACAAGATCCGGGCAGCGCTCAAGGGCATCTCGCCTGGCGACCTCGAGTTCGTCGTCAACACCCACTTCCACTTCGACCATACGGGCGGCAACGCGATCTTCGGCAAGGAGGCCCTGATCGTGGCGCACACGAACGTGCGCAAGCGGCTGGCGGAAGGCGCCGGCGTGCGCGGCCGGCCGGCCGAGCCGGCGCCGAAGGAAGCCCTGCCGGTGGTGACCTACGACGACGGCGTGTCGATCCACTTCAACGGCGAAGAGATCATGATCGGTCACCTCACCGGCGGTCACACGGACGGTGACAGTTACATTTACTTCACGGATTCGAACGTCATCCACCTGGGTGACCAGTTCTTCGCCGGACGTTTTCCGTTCGTCGACGTCGGCAACGGCGGCAACGCGGTAGGACTTCGCGACAGCATCGGTGAGGTGCTCGAGCACCTGCCGGCGGATGCGCAGGTGATCCCCGGCCACGGTCCGCTGTCGTCGGTCGACGACCTGAAGACGTATCACCGGATGCTCACCGAGTGCGTCGCGGCAGTGAAGGCTGGCAAGGACGCCGGCAAGTCGGTGGAGGAGATTCAGGCCGCCGGGCTGCCCGAGGAGTGGAGCGGCTGGGGCTCCGGCTTCATCAACGAGTCGGTCTTCATCACTTCGATTCACGAGAGCCTGTAGGAGGGTCGCCGTGCCGGTCGTGCGTCTGGTTGGAGTGCTGCGCCCGGAGCGCGTCGCGGTGGTAGTCGTCGCGCTCGCCCTGGCGGCCGGCGTCGCGACGGCGGCGCCACCCGCGAGTTCGGACTTGGAAGGTGGCTGGCCGGCCTGGCGCGGCCCGAGCCGCACCGGGTCGGCGCCGGCGGGGAATCCGCCGATCGAGTGGTCCGAGACGAAGAACGTGCGGTGGAAGAAGGCGGTGCCGGGTCTCGGCCTGTCCTCGCCCATCGTGTGGGGAGAGCGGCTGTACCTGACGACCGCCGTACCGACCGGCCAGAAGGTCGCCGACGCGCCGCCGGCCGGCAGGCGCGATGGCATCCCGCCGGACCAGGTTTTGAGCTACGAGGTCCACGCGCTGGACCGGGCGAACGGGTCGACGGTGTGGAAGCGGACCGTACGCACGGAGGCGCCCTCCGGCGGCACCCATCCCGACGGCACCTGGGCGTCCGGATCGCCGGTCACTGACGGAGAAGTGCTGATCGCCTTCTTCGGGTCACAGGGCCTCTACGCCTTCGACCTCGACGGGACCGAGCTCTGGCGCCGCGACTTCGGCGACATGAGGACCCGGCTCGGCTTCGGCGAGGGTAGTTCGCCGGCGCTTCACGGCGACCGCGTCTTCGTCATCTGGGACCATGAGGACGACTCCTTCATGGTCGCTCTCGACAAGATGACCGGCGAGGAGATCTGGCGCCGCGACCGGGACGAGATGACGGCCTGGACGACGCCCCTCGTCGTCGAGCACGGCGGCCGGACGCAGGTCATCACGAGCGCGACGAACCGCGTCCGCGCCTATGACGCGGACACCGGCGAACCGATCTGGCAGGCGACGGGCATGACTCTCAACGCGATCCCTTCGCCGGTCTACTCGGACGGCGTCGTCTACCTGACCAGCGGGTTCCGGGGGAGCAAGCTGCTCGCCGTCCGGCTCGACGGTGCCGAGGACGACATCACGGGCACGGACAGCGTGGTGTGGTCCGTGGACCGGGACACGCCCTACGTGCCGTCGCCGTTGCTGCACGACGGCGTCATCTACTTCACGAAGTCGAACAGCGGCATCCTGTCAGCGTTCGACGCCACAACGGGAGAGGCGCACTACGCGAACCAGCGGCTCGGCGTGGTTCGCAACGTCTACGCCTCGCCGGTCGGCGTCGGCGACCGCGTCTACTTCACCAGCCGCGACGGCGAGTTCCTGGTAGCGAAGGCGGGGCCGACCTTCGAGGTCCTGGCCGAGAACGAACTCGACGACCGCTTCGACGCCTCGCCGGCCATCGTCGGCGACGAGATCTACCTGCGCGGCCGTCGCAACCTGTACTGCATCGCTGCGCCGTAGCGGCGTCGGCGGTTGCACCCGCCTGTCCGGGGGACAGTGGGGAGGGGCCCAGCGGCCGCTCGCGCTTGCGGAGAAAACGGAGGGTCGGCGCTCGCTTCGCTTCACTCGCTCCGGTCGGTCCTGCTTACCGGAGGGGCGCCGGGCGTCGCTCGTTCAGAGCCCGCTGGGACCCTCCCCACTGTCCCCCGGACAGGCTGGAGCGCGTCGGGCGGCCCGGTGCCGGATGTCTGCGTTGCGGGTACAGACGGGGTCGCACGCTGGGTGCGCGGGTCTTCTGACCCGCTGCCGCCGAAGGCGGCCATGAAACGCGCCGGCCGTCAGGCCGGCTCCTTTCGGCCGCCGCTTCCACGCAGGCCGCCGAGGGGGACCTCCAGAACGACGGTTTCCGGGAGGAGACAGATCCGATCGTCGCAGGCCTGGAGACGAAGCGAGATCGGGATCGAGACAGGGCGCGGTTCGGTAGCCGAGGCGGGTCGGAGCCGGAACGAGATGCGCTGCCGGCCTTCGTAGACCAGGACATCGCCGGTCTGCGTGCTGACCTGGGTTCGCCGGGGTTCCGGGTAGCGGAGGCTGGTGACGTCGAAGCGGCCGCCGGCTCCTTCGACCGTCGTGCCGATCAGGTCTTCCTGCAGGGGCTCGGGGCCATTCACGTGCCAGCCTTCCGTGATCACGAGGTCGAGATCGACTTCGTACTCGCCGGCATCGTCAGCCGGCCGTAGCGCCGCGGCGGCGGTGACGGCGCCGTTGCCGGCGGTGGCTCGGGGGCCGGCGTCGCCTTCGAGGGCTACGGCGAGTCCGGTCAGCATGTAGGTGTAGGCGGCCGGCATCCGTTCGACGTTCGTGGCGAAGGCGGCGACGGTGGCGAGGGCGCGGTCGGTGGCGTTCCGGTCGCCGGTGCGGCGGCCGAGTTCGGCCAGGGCGCGGACGGCCACCGAGTTGCCGGAGGGAACGGCGCCGTCGGTCGGGCTCTTCGGCTGTGCGATCAGCAGGTTGGCCTTCTCCCGCTCGGCGATGAAGAAGCCGCTGCCGAGGCTCGCCGGATGCCGGCCAGAAGGCCGGCGCACCGACAAACCGCGCGCGGCGGCATCCTCGGGTGCGGCAGCTTCTCCCACTGTCGGTGCGCCGGCCTTCTGGCCGGCATCCGGAGCGGGACTGGGATCCCAGAAGCGCTCGACCATCTCGGCCGCGACGGTCGAGGCGCGTTCGAGCCACTTCTCGCCGGAGGTCACGTCGTGGAGAGCGACGAAGGCGTGCGCCAGGTGGGCGTAGTCCTGGACCAGACCCGAAGTCGACGCTTCACCGTCGAGCCAGACGCGCCAGAGGCCGCCGTCGTCGCGGCGGTTGTGGCGCCACAGGAACTCGGCCGCCCGCGCGGCGGCTTCGGCGTAGGCCGGCTCGGCCAGGGCGCCGGCGGCCTCGGCCAGGGCGCGGATCATCATCCCGTTCCAGGAGGTGAGCACCTTGTCGTCGCGCAGGGGATGGAGACGGCGTTCCCGGACCTGGTAGAGGCGTTCGCGGATGCCGTCGAGCCGGTCGAGCAATCCGTCCAGCGGCAGTCCGAAGTCGGCGGCGCTCTCGTCCAGCGGCCGGTCGAGGAAGAGGATGTTCCGGTGCTCGAAGTTCCCGGCGTCGGTGACGCCGAAGAGGCGAATCGTCAGTTCGGCGTCGGCGGGTTCCAGGGCCTCCCGTAGCTGGTCCTTGGTCCAGACGAAGAACTCGCCCTCGACCGACTCACCGTCTTCCGCTTCGCTGTCCGCGTCGGTGGCGGAGTAGAAGGCGCCCTCCGGGGAGGTCATGTCGCGCAGTACGTAGTCGGCGGTCTCGCGGGCCACCCGCGCCAGCAGCGGATCGCCCGTGAGGCGGTAGGCCAGCGCGTAGGCCCGGAGCAGGTGAGCCTGGTTGTAGAGCATCTTCTCGAAGTGGGGCACGAGCCAGTGCCCATCCACCGAGTAGCGGTGGAAGCCGCCGCCGACCTGGTCGTGGATGCCGCCGCGGGCCATCGCTCGCAGGGTGAGCAGGGCGGCGTCGAGCGGCCCCCGGTCTCCGGTGCGGAGCGCCTCCTCGAGCAGCAGCAGGAGGTTCGTCTCGTTGGGGAACTTGGGAGCGCCGCCGAAGCCGCCGTGGACCCGGTCCGTGCTGGCGACCAGGCCCTGCACCGCTTCGCCGATCACCGCGCGGCCCAGGTTCTTCGCGGCGCCGCGGGCCGCGGTGATCTGCCGGACGAGGTCCGTGATCTGGGCTGCGCTCGATTCGAGGTCGGCCCTCCGTTCCCGCCACGCCGCGTCGACCTGGCGCATCAGGTTGACGAACTGCTGGGGCGGGAAGTACGTGGCGCCGAAGAACGGCCGGCGATCGGGGAGCAGGAAGCTCGACATCGGCCAGCCGCCGCGCTGCTGGGTGACCTGGACCGCGGTCATGTAGATGTCGTCGATGTCGGGCCGCTGCTCCCGGTCGACCTTGATGCAGATGAACAGCTCGTTCATCAGCGTCGCCACCTCGACGTTGTCGAAGCTCTCGCGCTCCATCACGTGGCACCAGTGGCAGGTGGAGTAGCCGATCGAGAGGAAGACCGGCTTGTCCTCCGCCCGTGCCCGTTCGAACGCCTCCTCGCCCCAGGGGAACCAGTCGACCGGGTTGTGCGCGTGCTGGCGGAGATACGGCGACGTCTCGAGGACGAGGCGATTCAGGAACAGCGGCCGGCCCTCGGGATCCAGGTGCTCGGTCCGGGGCTCGTAGTCGGCCGGCATCGCCGCCAGCGCGGCTTCCAGCCTGGCCTGGAGCTCCGGCGGACGTGCTCCGGCGCCGGGAGGCGGGACGGCGAGGGCGGGGGCGTTCGACATGGACAGCCAGACCACGGTGAGGCCCCCTGCGATCCAGGCGGCATGCGGCACGGCTTTGAGGATAGCCCGGTCCCGGTCGCTGCTACATTCGCGCGAATGCCTGAACTGCGGCCCCCGCCGGCGGGCCGGAAGCTGATTCTGGAGCTGCGGCGCGAGTTGAAGGCCGCCGGAGACCCCGAGCGGGCGAAGGGGCAGCAGGCCTACATGAAGTCGGAGATGCCTTTCTGGGGCGTGAAGACGCCGGAACTGCGGAAGATCGGCCGCGCGGCGTTCCGCCGGCATCCGCTGGACGGTTTCGAGGAGTGGCGCTCGACGGTGCTGACCCTGTGGCGGACCGCCGGCCGCCGCGAGGAACGGCACGCCGCGATCGACCTCAGCGGCTTCCGGGCGTACAAGCCGGTGCGCACGATGAAGGCGCTGCCCGTCTTCGAGGAGATGATCGTGACCGGCGCCTGGTGGGACTACGTGGACGCCGTTGCGAGCCACCGTTTGCGGGAACTGGTCGAGCGGTATCCGAAGACGATGGCGAAGCGGATGCGCGTGTGGAGCCGGTGTCCCGACATGTGGAAGCGGCGGGCGTCGATGATCTGCCAGCTCGGCCGCAAGGGGGCGACGGACCTGGAGCTCCTGCACGCGACGATCGGCGAGAACCTGCTGGGGTCGCGCTTCGGCGGCGAGTTCTTCATCCGCAAGACGATCGGCTGGGCGCTGCGCGACCTGGCCTGGCACGATCCGGACGAAGTGCGGCGCTTCGTGCGGGAACACGAGGAGCGGCTGAGCCCGCTCAGCCGCCGGGAGGCGTTGAGAAACGTCGAGAAAGCCCTGTGAGGATCACCGTGGTCCAGCCCCGGATAGCCCTCCTGCTCGCGGCGCTCCTGGCGCCGGCGGCGCTGGCCTGCCGGGGCGCGGGCGACGAGCCGCTTCGCTGGGTCGACTGGGCGGACGAGACCCATCGCCAGGTCGTCGTCGATCGCGAACCGGGGCAGTACCTCGGTCATCCGACGACGGTGCTGCTGTCCGACCAGCGCTCGATCCTGACCGTCTACCCGAAGGGCCACGGCGCCGGCGCGATCGTGATGAAGCGAAGCGACGACGGCGGGCTCACCTGGAGCGAACGGCTGCCGACACCGGCGAGCTGGGCGACATCGATGGAGACGCCGACCGTCTTCCCGGTCGATCTCGCGGACGGGAGGCGACGGCTCATCATGTTCTCCGGGCTCTACCCGGTGCGGATGGCGCGCTCCGAGGACGAAGGCGAGACCTGGACCGAACTCGAGCCGATCGGCCACTTCGGCGGCGTCGTCGCGATGTCGTCCGTCGAGCGGCTGCGCAGCCTGGACGGCGAACTGATGGCGCTGTTTCACGACGACGGACGGTTCTTCCGCCGGCCCACGTCCCGCTACGAGCGGATTCCGGGTTTCGAACCCGAGTTCAAGGTCTACAAGACGATCTCGCTCGACGACGGTTTGACCTGGTCCGAGCCGGAGGTCATCGCCCGGCATCCAGAGGCGCACCTCTGCGAGCCGGGTCTGATCCGGTCTCCCGACGGCCGCGAAATCGCCGTGCTGCTGCGGGAGAACAGCCGCCGGTTCAACTCCTTCGTCGTCTTTTCGCCCGACGAGGGCCGGACCTGGAGCCGGCCGATCGAGCTGCCGTCTTCGCTCACGGGCGACCGGCACGTCGGTCGGTACACGCCGGACGGGCGCCTCTTCATCACATTCCGCGCCCAGGAGCCGTCCAGCCCGTGGCGCGGCGACTGGGTCGGCTGGCTGGGCCACTACCAGGACCTTCGACGCGGGGGCCGTGAGCCCTGGGCGGGTGAGGCCCGGGTGCGGTTGATGGACAACAGGTACGCCGCGGACACGGCGTATCCGGGCCTCGAACTGCTGCCGGACGGCACCTTCGTGACCACCACGTACGGCCACTTCACGCCGGGGGAGGAGCCGTGGGTCGCCTCGGTGCGCTTCCAGACGGAGGAACTGGATCAGGCCGCCGCGGCCGCGCCCGCCGAAGCGCCGGCGAAGCCCGTGTTGCGGGTGGGCACGAGCGGCGACTATCCGCCGTTCTCGGTGCTCGGCGGCGCCGCGCCTGCTGCCGGCCAGACGGCCGGCGCACCGACAGTTGACTCGTCGGGCGCCGCCACCTCTCCCGTTCGCTCCGGCTTCGCCATCGAGGTCGCGGAGCGTCTCGCCTCCGACCTCGGCTTCGACCTGGAGTTCCGGCCCTTCGACTGGCCGGACCTGGCCTCGTCGATGGCCGCGGACGACTTCGACCTCGCGATGGGCGGCGTCACCTGGCGGCCGGGCCGAGCCGCGGTGGGGTGGATGAGCCGGGCGGTCGCGGCGGGCGGGCCCTGCGTGGTCAGCGCCGCGGCCGCGCCCGAGCCGCCGTCCCGCGTGGCGGTCAACCGCGGTGGCATCCTGGAGCGCTGGACGCGGGAGCGCTTTGAAGGCGGCAGCGAGATCACGGCAGTCGACGACAACCTCTCGCTGCCCGGTCGCCTGGAACGGGACGAGGTGGACGCCTTCGTCACCGACTCGTTCGAGGTCGAGCACTTCGGCCGCGACGGATGGCGACGGCGCTGCGAACCGCCGCTCGACCGCAAGGTGTTCTGGATTGCCCCGGAACGGGCGGAGGAACTGGGGCCCGCGGTCGACCGCTGGATTCAGCGCAACGAGCGCTGGCTCGAAGCCCGCCGCGAGGAGTGGTTCGGCCGCGGCCAGGATCGCGACGAGCTGGACCACCTGCTCGACCTGACGGCTCGCCGCCTCGCCTTCATGCCGCCGGTCGCCTCGTGGAAGTCGGCGCGGGGTGTGCCGATCGAGGACCTGGAACGGGAACGGGCGGTGCTGGAAGCGGCGGAACGAAGCGCCGCCCGCTTCGGGCTCGATCCGCAACCGGTGCGCGACTGGTTCGCGCTTCAGATCGACCTGGCCAAGGCGGTGCAACGCCGGACCCCGGCGTCGGCGCCGACGCTGGAACTGGACGCGATTCGGCCGGCCCTCATCCGGCTGGGGGAGCGCCAGGTGCGCTCGCTGCGGGCGCTGGCAGGCGGCACGGTCGATCAACCCACCCCAGAGGACCTCGAGGTGCTCACGCCGTATCTGAGCAGTGCGGAAGTGGAGCGGGTGCGCGCCGGCTTGGCGCGGCTCCTGGGCGGGCTGGAACTCGCGCGAGCGGACTGAGTGCCTGGCGCGTCTGACCGCTCAGGGCGGAAGCCGGCCAGAAGGCCGGCGCACCGACAGGTTTGCTACTCCATCGCCGCGATGATGGCGCGCGCCATCTGCCAGGTGGACGACTGGCCGCCCAGGTCGGGGGTCAGGCTGCGGCCTTCCTCGAGGACGGCGGTCACCGCCCGGTCGATGCGTTCCGCCTCTTCGTAGAGGTCGAAGTGCCGGAGCAGGGCGATGGCCGGCGTGAGCAGGGGCAACAGGTTTGCCTGACCAGTACCGATCAGGTGCGGGGCGTCGCCGTGGACGGCCTCGAAGACGTGGCAGTCGTCGCCGACGTTGATCGCGTGGCCGGTGGAGATGCCGCCGGCCAGGCCCGCGCCGAGGTTGCTCAGGATGTCGCCGTAGAGGTTGTCCATCAGCATGACGTCGAAGTCGTAGGGGTTCAGCACGAGGCGCATGCAGGCCGCGTCGACGATGCAGTCGTCCACCTCGATGTCGGGGTAGCCGGCGGCGACGGAGCGGACCGTGTCCAGGAACAGGCCGTCGCTCTGCTTCATGATGTTCGCCTTGTGGATGGCGGTGATCTTCCGGCGTCCGTGGCGCTGCGCGATGCGGAAGGCGTAGTCGGCAATGCGTTCACACGCCGCGCGGCTGACCACCTTCATGCTCTCGACGACGCCATCCACGATCTCGTGCTCGATGCCCCGGTAGACGCTCTCGGTGATCTCGCGGATGAGCAGCACGTCGAGGTCGGGATAGCGCGTCGCCAGCCCCGGAATCGATCGCACCGGACGCACGCTGGCCCAGAGCCCGAGCATCTGCCTCAGGGCGACGTTCGGGTTCTGCGGTCCCGGCCCCACCCGAACGGCGTCGCGGCCCGGGCCGATCAGGCGGGTCTTCAGCGCCACCCGGCAGTCGCGGATCGTGTCGGCCGCTTCGCCCAGGACGGTCTCCGTGTTGCGTCGCACCGCGGTCGGCACGTCGACGCGGACGAAGTCGAAGTCGGCGCCGACGGACTCCAGGACCTCGAGCACCGGCGGCGCGGTCTCGGCGCCGATGCCGATGCTGCCGACGATCAGGGCGACCCGGGGCCGGGTTGCCGTCTTGCCGTCCGCGGTCATCGAGTGTTGTCCGGTTGTCGGTGCGCCGGTCATCCGGCGCTGTCCGGTTGTCGGTGCGCCGGCCTTCTGGCCGGCCTCGGGTCGGCGCCGTCCGCATCCCCGGCTACCGCGTCCAGTTCGGCCAGGAGCGCGTCCGTCAGCTCGGAGGTGTTCGCTTTTCCACCGAGGTCCCGGGTGAGCGAGTTGCCGGCGACCAGCAGTCGCTCGACCCCCGCTCGCAGGTGGTCCGCCGCGTCGGCTTCGCCCACGTAGCGGAGCATCAGTTCCGCCGACAGGATGAGAGCGATCGGATTGGCCAGGTCGCGGCCGGCGATGTCCGGCGCCGTGCCGTGGACCGCCTCGAAGACGGCGCAGCCCTCGCCGTAGTTCGCGCCCGGAACCACGCCCAGGCCGCCGACCAGCCCGGCGCAGAGGTCGCTGATCAGGTCGCCGTCCAGGTTGCCCATCACGAGCATGTCGAAGCGGGTCGGATCCGTGGCCAGGTCGAGCGCGAGATTGTCGAGCGGCAGGTACTCGACCTGAAAGAAGGGGTACTTCCGCTCGCATTCCCGGGCGCAGTCCAGGAAGAGGTTGTCCGAGAGCGGCGTGATCGAGGCCTTGTGGACGATCGTGAGCTTCTTGCGGCCGTGGCTGCGGGCGTACTCGAAGGCGAACTGCATGATCCGCCGCGACGCGTCCCGGGTGACGATCTTGAGCGCTTCGACGACGCCGTCGACGACTTCATGCTCGCGGCCGCTGTAGAGGCCTTCCGTGTTCTCGCGCACGATGATCTGGTCGACGCCCTGGTAGCGGGCCAGCGTGTTCCCCGGCATCGAGCGCACCGGCCTGACGCAGGCGAACAGCTCCAGCGACTGGCGCAGCAGGACGTTGACGCTGCGCCAGCCGCCGGCGACCGGCGTCTGCAATGGCCCCTTGATCGCGATCCGGTTGCGGCGAATGGAGTCGATCGCCTCGTCGGGGAGCGGCGAAAGGCCCTGATCGACGGCCGTGCTGCCGGCCACCACGGGCTCCCAGTCGATGCGGCCGCCGGTGACGAAGTCG
The DNA here is from genome assembly GCA_965116955.1 of Thermoanaerobaculia bacterium. Taxonomy (GTDB): domain Bacteria; phylum Acidobacteriota; class Thermoanaerobaculia; order Multivoradales; family Multivoraceae; genus Multivorans. Next base: position 3,257,394 of record OZ220742.1, read on the forward strand.
ACCGCGCGGACCATCGCCTTGCTGACCTCGGGGCCGATTCCGTCCCCCGGCAGGAGAGTGACCGCGTACTTCAAGCTGCTAGGAGGTCGTGTCGTCGACCATCGCCTCGATCAGGCAGGGCCCCGGTTCGGCGAAGCCGCGCTCGAGCGCCTCCGTGAGCTCCTCGCCGGTCCGCACCTGGACGGCCGGCATGCCGAAGCCGCGGGCCAGGTCGAGCCACTCGACGCGGGGACCGGAGAGGTCGGTCAGGTTGACGCTCTGCGGGCCGAGTTCCGTAACACCCGCGCGGTGCAGCTCCACCTGGAGGATGCGGTACACGTCGTTCGCGAAGACGAGGTTCACGACGTCGACGCCCTCCCGGACCTGACTCCACAGCGCCTGGATCGTGTACAGGCCGCTGCCGTCGCCCTCGAGGTTCAGGACCTTGCGGTCAGGACAGGCGATCGCGGCACCGAGCGAAGCAGGCAGGCCCATGCCGATCGCCCCGCCGTTCTCCTGGAGATAGGTGTGGGCCGGCGCGTTCATCGTGGCGGGGTAGAAGCCGGCGCCGGCGGTGATCCCCTCGTCCATCACGATCGCCTGCTCGGGCAGGGTGGCGGCGATTGCCTGGGCGGCCACGCGGACGCCGATCGGTCCGGCGGGCGCCGGTGGCCTGACGACCGTCCGGGCCGGCGGTTCCTCCTTCGCGCCGAGCGCGCCGGCCAGCTCCAGGAGACCGTGGCCGCTGTCCTCGGTCGGATGGCTGAGGACGACGACCTCGACGGAGTCCGGGATCAACCGGCTGACGCCGCCCTCGTAGCCGAAGAAGGCGACGGGATCGAGCGCGCCGGCCAGGACCACCGTGTCGACGCCGCGGAAGAACTCCACGGCCTGTTCGGGGAAGTAGGGCACTCGCGGGAGCGGCGGCAGGTGAGGACCGCGTTCCATCCGTCCGCAGAACGTCTCGGCGGTGAGCCGGCAGCCGGTCTTCGCCTGCACCTTCGCCGCCTCGCGCTGGGCGGCTTCCGTGAAGCCGGAGCTGCCGAGCATCAGCATCGTGCGCTTGCCCTTCGAGGTGGCGATCCGGGCCCGCTCGACCGCCTCGGGGCCGACCAGCGCGGCGGGCGGGGGAGTCGGCTCGACGATCGGACCGTACGCCTCGTTCCACTGGCAGTCGGTGGGCACGATCAGTGTGGCGACCTGTCCCGGATGCCGGCGAGCCGCCGCAATGGCGTCCGCCATGTCGCGGGAGATGTGCTCGGCGGAGGCCGAGGTGCGCTGCCAGTCGGACACCGCCCGGACCAGGCTCTCGACCTCGGTGTTGAGCGGCGGGTCGTAGTTCCGGTGCCAGGTCGGGTGGTGACCGATCACATTGACCAGCGGGGTGCGGCCGCGACGGGCGTTGTGGAGGTTGGCGAAACCGTTGGCGAAACCCGGTCCCAGGTGAACGAGGGTCAGGGCGGGCTTGCCGGTCATCCGCCCGTAGCCGTCGGCGGCGCCCGTGGCCACACCCTCGAACTGGGCGAGCACGCCGCGCACGCCGGGGATCTCGTCGAGCGCGGCGACGAGGTGGATCTCCGATGTGCCGGGATTCGCGAAACAGACCTCGACGCCGGCGTTGGCCGCGGTCCGGAGCATGGCCTGGGCGCCGTTCATCGGAGCGGGAGGGTAGCAAGCGGCTTCATCGGCCTTCGGGTTCTTCCGCCGTGGCCGCGGCCACGTTCGGAGTCCGGGACTCGAGCGGCAACGCGGTCGTGCGCTTGATCTCGTTCAGCACGATGCTGGTGAGCAGACGGTCGACGCCGGGGATCGCGGCGAGTTCGTCCGCCAGGATGTGCTCGAGGTGCCGGTAGTCGCGGGCCACGATCTTCAGCAGGTAGTCGTGCTCGCCGGTCAGGAAGTGGCACTCGAGCACCTCGGGGAGCTCGCTGATCACCTTGCTGAAACGGCGCACCGCGTCCGCCTGGTGGTGGCTGAGGAAGACCTGAACGAAGCAGAGCAGTCCGAGGTTCACGGCGTTGCGATCCAGCAGCGTGACCTGGCGCTGGATCACGCCGCGGTCTTCGAGCTTGCGGAGGCGCTTCTTCAGGCCTGAAGCGGACAGCTCGACGCGCCGGGCGAGGTCGGCGTCGGTGCGGTTCGAGTCCTCCTGCAGCAACCCGAGGATCGCGTAGTCGGTGGCGTCGAGGGGGCGGCGGACCGAGCGCTGGGACTCGGTGTTCCGGTGGTTGCTCTTGGGTTCCATCGCGCGGATTCTTACACAGAGTGAGAGTTGGCCCGAATGAGAGACGAAAGGGTGGAATCTGAACTTGTTTGGCTGTGTTGGTTCCGATAGAGTCCAGAGAATGGCCGTAGAGATACATCATCACACCGCGAACGGTGACCTTCCTCCACCGCTCGACGGCCGCCCGCCCGGGCAGCCCGCGATGGCGCACCTGCTGGCGCCCTCGCTCCGCGGCCGCGAGCGCTCCCTGCTGCGCCGCCTGGTGAACCGGGTCTCTCGACGAGACGTCATGTCGCTGGCCGGCGGTCTGCCGGCGGTGGATCTGTTTCCGTGCGACGCCTATGGCGAGAAGCTGCGTGAGCTGCTGGCGGATCCCCGGTCGGTGCAGTACGGGCCGCCCAGCGGAGCGTTGAAGGAACAGATAGCTCGGCTGATGCGGCGGCGCGGGGTTCCGTGTCGCCCGGAAGAAATCCTGATCACCGCGGGGGCCCAGCAGGGGCTCCAGGTGGCGGCGGCAGCCCTGGTGGGAACGGGTGACTGCGTCGCGCTGGAGCGCTTCGTCTACACCGGCGTCCGCGAGGCGCTGGCGCCGCAGTCGCCGCGGCTTCTCACCCTGCCCAGCAGCCTGGACGACGGGCTCGACGTGGAGGCCCTGGAACGGTGTCTCCTCGCGGGAGAACGGCCGCGTCTGGTGTACGTGATCCCGGACGCTCACAACCCGCTCGGCGTGAGTCTGACCCGGGAGAAGCGGGAGCGGCTCGTCGTCCTGGCCAAGGACTACGATTTCGCGATTCTCGAGGACGACCCCTACGGCCTGCTGTGCTGCGACGGAGAGTTCGAGCGGCCGCTCGCGGCGCTCGATTCGGAGCGGGTCATCCACGTCGGCACGTTCTCGAAGATCCTGGCGCCGGCCCTGCGCCTTGGCTGGATGCGCCTGCCGCCGCCGCTGGTCGACACCTTCGGGGCCGTCAAGGAGGCCGGCGACCTCGAGTGCTCCAGGCTGACCATGCTGGCCGTGGAGCGTCTGCTGGCCGACCTCGACTTCGAACGCCACCTCAGGCTCCTGCGGTCCACGTACCGGAGGCGCCGTGACTCGATGCTCGAGGCGCTCGCGGATCAACTCCCGGACGGCTGTGCGTTCTCCGAACCGGCCGGCGGCATGTTCGTCTGGGTCGAGCTTCCCCCGGAGACGGATGGAGAGCGGCTGCTCGAGCGGGCTGTGGCCCAGCACGGAGTGGCCTTCGTGCCGTCGGCGGCGTTCGCCGACATCCATGACCTGGACGCGCCGGCCAACGCGGTCCGGCTGAGCTTCTCGACCCTGGAGCCGGAATCGCTGCGCCTCGCGGTGGCGAAGTTCGCCGCCTGTCTCCGGGAAAGCCGACAGGAACAGACAACAGGAGGAACAGGAACATGAGTTTGGCGGCAACGGAGACGAAGGGAACCGGTTATCTGGCGGCGAGTGCCGCCGCCTACGAGGACTTCTGTCCGATTCTCGGCTTCGATCACCTGGAGCTGTATGTCGGCAACGCCAAGCAGTCGGCCGCCTACTACCGCCACGCCTTCGGCTTCGAGTGCAGCGCCGTCCGCGGTCTGGAGACCGGAGAACGGGCAAGCGCGTCCTACCTCGTCGAGCAGGGGGACATCCGGCTGTTGCTGACCAGCGGCCTCCACTCCTCGCATCACGCCGCGCGCTCGGTGCGCCGGCACGGTGACTCGGTCGCGGTCATCGCGCTGTCCGTGCCGGACGCGGACGCTGCCTTCGACGCCGCCGTCGAGCGGGGCGCGGAGGCGGCCGCGCCGCCGGCGACGACCGCGGACGAGCACGGCCGGTTCCGCCACGCGTCGATCCGTCTCTACGGCGACTGCGTCCTTCAGTTCATCGATCGCCGGGGCTACGGCGGCGTCTTCGGTCCCGGCTTCCGGGCGGCGCCCGCGGTCCCCGGCGCGGCCGCCGGCCGGGACTGCGGCCTGGTAGCGATCGACCACGTGGTCGCCAACGTCGAGCTGGGCCGGATGAACGAGTGGGTGGCCTTCTTCTCCCGGGTGCTCGGTTTCAGCCAGCTCGTTCACTTCGACGACGAGGCGATTTCGACGGAGTACTCGGCGCTCATGTCGAAGGTGATGCAGGACGGCACGGGCACGATCAAGTTCCCCATCAACGAGCCGGCCGAGGGCCGCAAGAAGTCGCAGATCGAGGAGTTCCTCGAGTTCCACGAAGGGCCCGGCGTGCAGCACGTCGCCTGCCGGACGAACGACATCCTCGGCACGGTCACGCGGCTGCGCGAGAACGGCGTCGAGTTCCTGCACGTACCGGCCGCCTACTACGAGGACCTGGAACAGCGGGTCGGGAAGATCGACGAGCCGATCGACCGCCTGGCGGAGCTGGGCATCCTCGCCGACCGCGACGAGGACGGCTACCTGCTGCAGATCTTCACCAAGCCGGTCGAGGACCGGCCGACGCTGTTCTACGAGATCATCGAGCGGCATGGCGCCACCGGCTTCGGCGCGGGCAACTTCAAGAGCCTGTTCGTCGCGCTGGAGCGCGAGCAGGCGGCGAGGGGGAACCTGTGAGAGGAGGAGAGCCATGCTCGTAGCGGGCGCGGTTGAGGCCGCACCGGAACGCTCGATTGCCGGCGGGGATCTCACGACGGGCCGGGCGGCCTTCATCGAGTCCGCGCAGACCCGGGGCGACCTCTTCGTCGAGCAGCCCTACGGTCTCTACAGCGAGGCGAACCAGGAGACGTGGAGGCGCTTGTACCGGGCGCTCGCCGGCAAGTGGGAGCGATACGCCCATCCCCGCTTCCTCGACGGTGTGGCGCGCCTGGGCCTGGACCCGGATCGCATTCCCCGGCTCGAGGACATCAACCGCTTCCTCGAGCCGCTGAGCGGGTTCAGGGCGCGGGCGGTCAGTGGATACGTCCCGGCCTACCTGTTCTTCGACTGCCTGCGCCGCCGGGAGTTCCCGACGACGATCACGGTGCGCGACGGCGACCGGCTCGACTACGTGCCCGAGCCGGACATCTTCCACGACCTGGCCGGCCACGTGCCGATGCACACGGACCCGGCCTTCGCCGATGTGCTGGTCCGCTTCGGAGAAGCCGCGCGGACCGCCGCGCTCCGAGCCCGGGACGGTGACTGCCGGAGCGTCGAAAGCGCGCTCCGGGCGCTGGCGCGCTTCTTCTGGTTCACGATCGAGTTCGGCCTGATGCGCCGTCCGGGCGGCGCCGGACTCTGCGCCTATGGCAGCGGTCTCCTGAGTTCAGCGGGCGAGATCGCGCACTCGCTGGAGTCGTCCAGAGTGCAGCGGGCGCCCTTCCAGCTCGAATGGGTCGTGAACCAGAGCTTCGAGATCGACTCGCTGCAGCCGCTGCTGTTCGTCGTCGAGAGCTTTCGCCACCTGGAGCGCGAAGTGCGCCGCCTGGAGCGCTGGCTCGGCGAGGGCCGGCTGGACAACGTCGCCCCGGGTGAGCCGGCGGTCAGCCGGGAGGACCTGCGCTCCTTCCTGGACGCCGGACGTCAGTAACCCGGCGGCCGTTCGAAACCGCCGATCCGTTCGCTCAGACGGCGGGCGAGGTCGAGCGTCGTGCGGTCTTCCAGGAATGGCCCCGCGATCTGGAGTCCGACCGGCAGGCCGTCGGAGGCGGCGCCGGCCGGGATCACGGTTGCCGGCAGGTAGGCGACTCCGGTGAGGCCCACCCAGAGCGTCTGCTCGCCGTAGGCGCGCTGTTCGCCGTTGACGGTGATCCGGCGCGCACCCATCGGTTCGCTGTGGTCGTGGGGGATCGCGGTGGTCGGCAGGGATGGCAGGAGCACCGCGTCCCATTCCCTGAAGAACTCGTGCCATTTGCGGCGCATCTGGAGGCGGCGCTCGTTGGCGGAAAGCCAGGCGCGGTGGCGTTGCGAGGCCCAGCGCGCGGCGAGCGCGCCTTCCTCCTCTTCGCGCAGGCCGCGCTCAGCCAGTTCCTCGATCTCCTGGTGGCTGAAGCCGCCGCACATGGCGGCGCCCAGGAGCTGGCCGAAGACGCCCGTCGCGTAGTCGAAGGTGAAGTCGGGCCGGGCCTCGCGATCGACGGTGGCGCCCGCCGCCTCCAGGGCCTCGGCGGCGGCCTCGAGGCGTTCCCGCACGCGGTCATCGACGGGGCAGGAGGCTTCCTCGAACCAGACCGCGACGCGGTAGTCCGAAACGTCCTTGTGGCGGGGCGGCGGCAGTTCCAGCCGGTAGCCGGGCGCGTGCCATTCGTCGGGCCCGGCGAGAAGGTCGAGGCCGAGTTCCAGGTCCTCGACGGTGCGCGCCATCGGTCCGGCGACGGCGATGTCGGCCTGGGTCAGGGTGCCTGGGGGACCGGGGATCTGGCCGAGGGCCGGCACGATGCCGTAGCTCGGCTTGTGGCCGAAAACGCCGCTGGTCGAGGCGGGACCGCGGATGGAGCCGCCGATGTCGCTGCCGAGCTCGAACGGAGTCAGTCCCGCGGCGAGCGCGGCGGCGGACCCGCCCGAGGACCCGCCGGGCGTCCGCTCCAGGTTCCAGGGGTTGTTCGTCTGGCCGAATACCTCGTTGTAGCTCTGCGTGTCGCCCGCGTAGATCGGCAGGTTCGTCTTGCCGAAGACGACGGCGCCGGCGGCGCGGAGCCGGGCCACGGGCACGGCGTCGACCTCCGGGACGTGGCCGCTGAGTTCGGGCGCGCCGGAGGTCGTGCGCATGCCGATGGTCTGGAACGAGTCCTTGATCGTCATCGCGACGCCATGCAGCGGGCCGAGGTCCCTGCCTTCGGCCAGAGCCCGGTCGGCGGCGTCCGCCTCGCGGCGGGCACGCTCGGCGTCGAGCGTGACGACGGTGTTGAGCGGCGGATTCAGGCGATCGACGCGGTCGAGAAGAAGTTCGAGATAGTCGCGGGATGAGATCCGCCGGTCCCGGATGGCGGCCGCGACTTCGGCGGCGGACCAGTACGCCGCGCCAGCGGAGGTGAGTGAGGAGGCTTCGCTCATGGCGCGGAGGGTAACAGCGGCAGACCTGGTGGCACCCCGTTTGCAGCACACTGGCGTGATCGAATCAGGACGTGGACTATGGTGTCCGCTTACAGGAGACAGGCATGACAATGGTGAACCTCTGTTCAGGGCGCCGCGGAAGGCAAGGTACCTATCGGGGTTTACCGGCCGTCCTGGTGGCCGCCCTCGGGTTCGGGTATCCGGCGGCGGCCCAGGAGCCGGACGCGCTGTCCTCATCCGAGGTCGCCTTCGGCGAGGAAGTCGATGTCCGGGTCGTCAACCTCGAGGTCGTCGTCGAGGACGGCGAGGGTGATCGCGTGCCAGGGCTCACGGCGGACGACTTCCTGGTGCTGGTCGACGGTGAGGAGGTCGAGGTCGAGTACTTCACCGAGGTCTCGGAGGGACGTGCGCGACCGGCGTCTGGCGCCGACGCGCCTCCGGCCGTGGGCGATGCTGGAGTCGTGGCCACGAACTACGTCCTCTTCGTGGACGATGAGCGCTCGCTGCGGGCCCTGAGACGGCCGGTGTTGCGGGGCTTTGCAGACAGGCTCGGCCTGCTGGATCCGGGCGACCGGGTGGCCGTGGTCGTCCAGAACGACGGGCGCCTGGAGCTCTTGAGTCCGTTCACGACGGATCGCGGGGCCACGTCGGCCGCGCTCGAGGAGCTCGATCGGGGTCGACGGTTTCGCGGCCTCCTGGATTCCCGGCGAATCCTCAGGACCTTCACCGGAGGGCGTGGCGGAACGGCCGCGTACTTTCACGATGCCGGGCCGGAGAGCCATGCGTCTGAAGCCGCGTCCGACCTGGTGGCTCGAGGCGGCGGCGTGACGGCCCTCGTGGACCGCGATGCGGGAGGGGAGTCGCTTCTCGACAGCCGAGCCGTCGTTGCCGAGGGCCTGGGCGCGGCGGGGGGCCTCGTGGCGTCCGACCTGGTCTTCGCCAGTATGAAGCCCGACAGTTTCGAACAGGAGGCGAGGGCCTCGATCCTTGAACAGGATCTGAGCCTGTCCGTCGACGCCGTGGTCTCGGCGATGCGGGCGCTCGATCCGCCCGAAGGACGCAAGGTGCTTCTGCTCCTGCCGGGGTACTGGCCGACCGGCGAGTTCCGGCCCTCCGGTCGGGGTGCCGGTCTGCGAACGGATCTCGAGTTGCTGGACGGACTGATCGACACCGCGAACCTGCTTGGTTACACCATCTATCCGATGGACCAGCAGACCGGCTCGCCGAACACCAGGTTGTGGCAGAACATGCGCTACGTCGCGCGCGACACGGGTGGCCAGGCGTTCATGGCGGGGAGCAACATCTCCGCTCTGGAGCTGGTCGCCAGCGACACGTCGAACTACTACTGGTTGGGTTTCGTGCCGGAATACCGGCACGACGATCGCGTGCACGACATCGAGGTCCAGGTCCAACGCCCCGGCGTGCAGGTGCGGGCCCGCCGGGGGTATCTGGACCTGTCGCGGGCTACCGAAGCCGACATGGAGGCTCAGCGACACCTGCTCTTTCCGCAGCAGGTGGAAGCAGACGGGGTCCGGCTGAGGGTTAAAACCGGCCCCGTCAGGTCCCTGCGCGGGAAGAGAATGAACGTGCCGGTGGATGTCGCGATCCCGATCGGGACTTTCACGGCGGTGCCGTGGAACGGCCGGCACGTGCAGCGGTTGGAAGTGCGCTTCGCCACGATCGATCGTGACGGCTGGCGGGCGGAACAGCCGGCGATTCCCCTCGACCTGCGTCACGACGCCGCTCCTTCCCCGGACAGCGTGCACTGGTTTCGCGCCGACGTGGAGATGCGACACCGGCCCCATACCGTGGTGGTCACGGTCCACGATCCCGTGTCGCGCCAGACGGCGAGCGCCCGGGTCGAGGTGACACCGTGAGGCGTCTCCAGCCGAATCCCTGACAGAATCGACCGCACGTGGGGTACTCGAGCTTCAGTAGGTCTTCACTCGTACTTGCGGCCGCTCTGATTCTCGTCTGGACGCAGCCGGCCGGAGCGCAGCCTCCTCCCCAGGAGACGGACACGCCGTCGCCCGAACTCTTCTTCGGCGAGGAGATCGACGTCCGGGTGGTCAACCTGGAGGTCGTCGTCGAGGACCGGTCAGGTAGCCGGGTTCACGGGCTCGAAGCGGACGACTTCCGGATCTTCGTGGACGGCGTCGAGGTCGGTGTCGACTACTTCACGGAGATCCTGGAGAGCCGCCCGGTGGAGTCGCGCGGCGGCGAGGCGCCGCCGGCGATCGGCGACGGCGATTCCGTGCCGACGAACTACCTTCTGTTCGTCGACGACGATCACACGCAGGTCGCGTTCAGACGACCCGTGGTCCGCGGCTTCGCGAACCAGTTGGCGAATCTCGGCCTGCAGGATCAGGTCGCGGTCGTCGTCCAGAGCCGCCGCCGCCTGGAGGTTCTCAGCCCGTTCACGACGGACCGTCGGCGGACCCGCGCCGCGCTGGCGCAACTCGAAAGCGGCCGTTCCTTCGGAGGTCTGCTGAGGTCGCCGCGGCTGATCGACCAGTCGCGCTTCGCGGGGAACAGCGAGGGTGGTGCGGTGCTGGGCGCCCGGGTCGCCGAAGACCTGACGTCTGTCGCCGGGGACCTGCCGTTCGCGGCGATGGACCTGCCGAGCGCGGTGAGCGAAGCGCGGGCCGAAAGCCTGGCGCGGGATCTCGAGTTCTCCGTCACCGCCGTCAGTTCGACGATGCGGTCGCTCGACGTACCGGAAGGCCGCAAGGTGCTTCTGCTGCTGGCGGGCGACTGGCCGGTCGGCTCGTTTCGGCTGGCGGGCCAGGGGATCGGACTCCGCTCGGACTGGAGCATCCTGGACGCGCTGATCGACACCGCCAACGTCCTCGGCTACACCGTCTATCCGGTGGATCAGCAGAAGCGGCCGAGCCTGATGCGCTGGCAGAACCTGCGGCAGATCGCGCAGCAGACGGGCGGCAGGGCCTACGTGGCCGGGGCGAATGTCGGAGCACTGCGGAGAGTCAGCGAGGACACCTCGAACTACTACTGGCTCGGCTTCGTGCCAGAGTACCGCCGCGACGATCGGGCGCACGAGGTGAAGGTCGAGCTCCGACGGCCCGGCCTGCGGGTGCGTGCGCGCAGCGGTTACGTCGACCTCTCGCGGCGAGCCGAAGCCGACATGGAGACGCAGGGACGGCTGCTGTTCCCCGACGAGACCCGCACACACGGCGAGCCCGTACTGGTGGTGGAGATCGGCGAGCCCGAGCCGACGGGACCGTTTCGCCGGAAGATGCTGGTGCCGGTGACCGTCCACATCCCGGTGGGCCACTTCCCCGTGTTTCCTTTCGAGGACCGGTTTCTCGCCCGGCTGGAACTCCGCTTCGCCGTCGTCGACCGAAACGGACAGCAGGCGCGGATTCCGGTCATCCCGCTCAGCCTGGCGGGCAGCACACAGCCGGCGCCGGATGCCGTCGTGCTCTACGACACCGTCCTGACCCTGCGCCGGAGGCCGCATGACCTCCTTGTTTCGATTCACGACCCGGTGAGCCGCCAGACCGTCAGCACGCGGACTCAGGTCAGGTCGCGGATGGAACCGACCACGACGGGCGGGTCGCCTTGAGCCTGATCGACGGCGTCGGCGGCGCCTTCGTTTTCACCGAGGACCCCAAACGGCTCGCCGACTGGTACGCGGAGCACCTCGGCATCCGGTTCGAGGGCAGCGAGGAGTTCGGCGCCTTCTACGTCCGCTACGTGGCCGCGGACCCGGACGATCCTGAATGGGTCATGGACACCACGTTCGCGATCATGAAAGCGAAGCGTCCGGTGCCGCGAATGGCGGCCAACGAGGGCACGGAGCAGGGCGACATGTATGGCGATCAGCCGTTCATGGTCAACCTGCGGGTTCGGGACCTCGACGCCCTGCTGGCGCACCTCGCCGAGCGGGGCGTCGAGGCGCTGCGCAGGGACGACGAGGGCTACGCCCTGTTCGCGTGGATTCTGGACGGAGACGGGAACCGGGTCGAGCTGTACCAGCCCCGGGTCGAAGCGGCTCTCAGCGCCGCGCAGGCCTGAGCGGGCTTACTCGAGCCCCTGGCAGGCGGTCTTCGCACCTACCGGGTCCATCGCGTCGCTGCCTTCGCCGATGTAGGCGATCCTGCCGTCCTTGCCGACCACGTAGGTGACGCGATTGGCGGCCGTGGGGAACCGCTCCATCATCCCGCCGTACTGCTTGGCGACTGCGCCGCCGGCGTCGCTCAGGAGCGCGAAGTCGAGCTCCAGTTCCTCGGCGAACCGCTTGTTTTCGTCCAGCACGTCGGTGCTGATGCCGAAGACGATGGAGTCACTGTCCGTGAAGTCGGAGATACCAGCCTGGTACCTGTTCATCTCCATCGTTCATCCGCCGGTGAAGGCCTTGGGGAAGAAGGCCAGGACGACGTTCTTCTGGCCGGCGAAGGAGGACAGGGTCACCTGGCTGCCGTCGGTGCTGGGCAGGGTGAAATCCGGCGCGGCGTCGCCGACGGCGAGGTCCGCGGCGGCCGCGCTCGCCGGGGCGAGCGTGACGGCGCTAACGAGCATTGCGGCTGGCACGAGGCTTCTCATGGGGTCTCCGTCTTCGGGCCGCCTCCGCTCTTCGAGCTCCGGACGGCGCTGCGCTTGGTGGTCGTGGCGGCGGGAGTGTAGCTTAGACTGACAGCCCGCCGCAGCCGAGCGTCAAGGAGGGAGTTGAGCAGATGATGAAGAAGACCGAAAACCGCATCACCTCCCCCGCGGGGGCCGCCGCGCTGTTGAGCACCGCGCTGCTCCTGCCCGCTGCCCTCCCCGCCGCCGACGGCGACGGTGACATTCCGCGAACGGCGAGCGGACGACCTGATCTCACCGGCGTCTATGACATCGCGACGCTGACGCCGCTCGAGCGCGACCCCGAGTTCGGGGACAATCTCTACCTGTCCCCGGAAGAGGCCGAAGAGATCGCACGGACGGTCGCCGACCGCCGCGCCGCCGACCTCGAAGCCAGCGACCCGACCCGGGAGGCGCCGCCGCCAGGTGGCGACGGCTCCCCGGGCGCGGCGGGTAACGTCGGCGGCTACAACGACTTCTGGCTCGACTACGGCAGCCGCTCGATCTCGATCGACGGCCGATTCCGCACGTCTCTCGTCTTCGATCCGCCCAACGGCCGCCTGCCGGAGATGACGCCGGCGGCGCAGCAGAAACGGATGGCGTTCTTCACCCTCTTCCGCGAGAACACCGGCACCGCCTGGTGGCTCGAGAATGAAGGCGAGGGCCCCTACGACGACATCGAGCAGCGTCCCCTGGGTGAGCGCTGCATCCTCGGATTCGGGTCGACTTCCGGACCGCCGATGCTGCCGACCGCCTACAACAACCTGAAGCGGGTGGTGCAGACCGAGGACTACGTGATGATTCTGGCCGAGATGATCCACGACGCCCGCATCATCCGGATCGGCGGCGAGCACCTGCCGGACGGCATGACGGCCTACATGGGTGACTCCGTGGGGCGCTGGGAGGGTGACACCCTGGTCGTCGAGACGAGGAACTTCGGCAAGAAGCCCGGCATGTACACGTACGGCGCCGGCGAGAGCCTCGAGGTCACCGAGCGCTTCAGCCGGATCGACGAGAACACGCTGAACTACCGCTTCACGGTCGAGGATCCGACGACCTGGGAGACGGCCTGGAGTGGCGAGTTCCCGTGGCCGGCCGCGGATGGCAGGGTCTACGAGTACGCCTGCCACGAAGGCAACTATGCGATGGGCAACATCATGCGCGGCGCCCGGCTGCTGGAAGCCGATGCGGCCGCCGCTGCCGGCGGCGGCGAGTAGCGCGCCGGGCGGGCGTGCCGCCGGTTTCCTGGCGGCGGTCGCCGGCCTGGCGATCGCCGGCTGCGCTGCGCCCACCTTCGTCGGGCCGGAGCTCGATGGAGTGCCGGCAGGATTTGAGCTTCACCCGGCGTTTCGGCTCGAACTGGCCGCCGCCGAGCCGGTAACCGTCGATCCGATCGACCTCGCCTTTGACGAAGGGGGGCGGGCCTTCGTCCTCGAACTGCCGGGCTACCCTGACATGGAGCGGCCGGCCCGGATCGTCGAACTCGCCGACCGGGACGGCGACGGAAGATGGGACGAGCGCCGGTTGTTCGCGGACGATCTCGGCATGGCGGACTCGATCCTGCCCTGGCGGCGGGGGCTGCTGGTGGCGGCGCCGCCACACCTCGTGTACCTCGAGGACACGGACGGCGACGGCAGGGCGGACCGGCGGGACGTGCTTCTGAGCGGGTTTGCCGAGGGCAACCCCCAGCACAACGTGAACGCGCTCCGCTACGGCCTGGACAACTGGGTCCATGGCGTCAACGGCGGCAACGGCGCCCGCGTTTTCTGGCCGCACGCGCCGGAGGAGGTCATGGACATCGGTCAGGACGACTTCCGGGTGGACCTGGGGGGGCGGCGCTTCGAACGCACCGGTCGCGGCGCCGGCGGCTTCGGCATGACCTTCGGCCCATGGGGCCGCGCCTTCGGTACCCACAACCTGGACCACCTGAGCCAGGTCGTCGTCCCGCGGCGCTACCTCACCGGGCTGCCGGCGGCCTGGCAGGACGGCCGGTTGCGCCTGGCGGCGCCCCCGGATGGAGGCCCGGCCGAGCTGTTTCCGATCGGCGTGCGGCAGACGCGCCCGAACCACCCCGAGCAGTCCAGCCGCTTCTCGGCCGCCTGCGCGGTCACCGCGTACGCCGGCGGTGCGTTCGGCAGTGCCGGATGGGAGGAACAGGGACTTCAGGTGTTCGTGGCCGACCCCTCCGCGAACGTCGTCCATCGCGCCGTCGTCGACACGGCCGGCGCGGCGGCGGAAGCGGGCCGGGGCCGGGCCGGTGTCGAGTTCCTGGCCTCGACCGACCCGTTGTTCCGGCCGGTCAATCTGACGGTGGGGCCGGACGGCGCGCTCTACGTTCTCGACATGCACCGGGGCGTCGTCGAGCACCCGGAGTGGATCCCCGACCGGATGGAGGTGGAACTCGACCTCTACGAAGGCGACGACCGGGGCCGCATCTACCGGGTCGTGCCCGCCGGCGGACTGCCGGCGGAGCACCGGGACTTCGGCGGCTTCGAGCGCTCGAGGCCCGGCGAACTGCTCGATGTGCTGTCTCACCCGAACCGGTGGCGGCGACTTGCGGCGCAGAGGCTCCTGGTCGAGGAGTTCGAGGCGGACCCGCCGGAGACCGTCGTTCGGGGCCTCCGGGAGCGCCTGGGCGACTCCGGGCGGCCGTTCGGGAGGCTGCACGCGCTCTGGACCCTGAGCGGTCTCGGGCAACTCGATCGGGAGTCGCTGGGCGCCGCGCTTCACGACCCCGATCCGGAGCTCCGGCGCAACGCCGTGCTGGCGTTCGAGGAGACGCTTCGGGGTGACGCGCCTGCCGGTCCGCTGACGCCCCTTGCGCCCGAGGTCGTGGCCTTGATCGGCGATCCCGATCCGGGCGTGCGGCTCCAGGCGATGCTGACGTCCGGACTTCTCCTTCGGTCGGAGGTCCAGGGTAAGGCGGCGCTTCGTGACCCGGTGATGTCGGCGGTGGTGGCCGGAGTCACATTTGCGGCAGTCGAGGCGCCGGTGCCGGCGGAGTCGACAACCGGGCAGCACTGGCTCCGGCTCGCGGCGGTCTCCGTCCTCGCGGGAGACGCCGTCCGTTCGCTCGAGGCGTTGCTGACATCGAGCGTTGCCGACGGCGAAGTTGTCGAACGGATCGCCACTCTGCTGCCCGCGGAACGGTTGGGTGAGGTGATGGCGGGCGACCTCGTGCTCCGGGTCCTGTCCGATTCCGCCGCCGGCCCTTCCGGAACTGGCGACGCCCTGCTCGCCGGCCTGACGGCCGCGGCCACCGGTGGCGGAGACCCGACCGTCAGTGACTCGGCTCTGGCCGGGCCGTTGCGGCGCCTGCGGCGATCCGGCGACGATGTCCTCTCGGCCGCCGCCTGGCGGCTGAGCGCCGCGCTGGGAGTGGAGGCGTCGGCGGAAGAAGTCGGCCTTCTCGACTGTGCCGGGGTCCGGGCCGCGAACCCGGCCGTTCCCCTGGAGGGGAGGCTCCAGGCGTTGGCTCTCTTCGGTCTCCGCCGGCACTGGCCCGCGGCAGCGGAGGACGTCGCTCCGCGATGCCCGGGAGCCGGCAGTTTCGCCGGGAATCGCGCTGCCGAGACGGTGCCGGTCGAAGGAACATGGCTGGAACGAATGGGCGCCCTGCTAGGGGCGGAGCAACCTCGACCGGTGCAGCGCGCGGCGATGGCGGAGCTGGCTTCGGCGGACGAGGAGAAGGTCACGGCGTACCTGGTCGAACGCTGGCCGTACCTGGGACCGGACGCCCGGCGCGACGCGGGCAGCTACCTGATTCGAGGCCGGAGCCGGCACGCGGCGCTTCTCGACGCAATCGAGAGCGGCCGCATCCGAGTCGGCGAGATGAACTTCATCCTGGAACGGCGGCGCTTCCTGCTGCGTTCGCCCGAGCCGGAGATCCGCCGCAGGGCGCGGGCCCTGTTCGACGACGCCGGCGTCGTCACCCGGGCCGACGCGATCGAGGCGATGCGGCCGGCGCTCGAACTCGACGGCGATCCGCAGCGGGGAGAAGCGCTGTTCCTCGAACTCTGCGCCCGTTGCCATCGCCGCGGCGCTTCCGGCAGCGGACCGGGCCCGGACCTGTCCGGCATCGGCCGCAAGAGCGCCGAGACCCTTCTGCACGACATCCTGGATCCGAACGCGGCGGTCGACGCGGCCTACGTGAACTACATCGTCGAAACGACGGACGGGGAGGTCCACTCGGGTTTGCTGGCCGAAAGTGCCGGCGGCGGGGTCCTCCTGCGGGCGGCCGAGGATCTCCTGGTCGAGGTGCCCTCCGGACGCGTCCGGCAAGTCCGCAGCGACAGCCTGTCCATGATGCCGGAGGAGCTCGAGGCGGGACTCGAACCCGCCGACATGGCGGACCTGCTGGCGTTCCTCGGCTCGTAGCGCTAGCGCCGCCGGAGCGCTTCGATCTCGAGGAATCGCTCCTTGAGCCGGACCGCCTGGTCCCGGTCGAGCACCAGGTAGATCTCGTTCGGCCTCGGCCCACGGCGGAGGTAGTCGTAGAGATAACCGGGGAGCTTGTCGTGGCGGCCGAGGATTCGCCAGAACGCTTCGGTGGCGAGGTTGCGGGCGCGCTCGGAGAAGGGCGTCAGGATCCTGTGCTCGAACGGCCGGAGATCGTGCATCGCCTCGAGCGCCAGGTAGTTCAGCCGGCGGATCGTCTCGTCGACCGGATAGGACAGGACGGAACCGAAGGGCATCGGATCGCCGAACCAGGGCGGCAACGACTCCAGCGCGGTGTTCGGCCCCAGGGGATAGGGCTCGGCGCGGGTTGCGTGGTTCGTGTAGAGCAGCAGCCGACCGTCCCAGCCGTTCTGTTCGATCGCCTCGATCAGGGCGACGGTCGTGTACTGGTGGTCCGGATGGCTGTCGAGCAGCGGGTTCGCCGTCGCGATCAGGTCGGCGCCCGTCCAATCCACCTCCCGGCGCAGGTCCGCGACGAGTTCGGGCCAGCTCGACATGAAGGGTCGGGTGGCGAGTTGCGGTTCGGTGTTCAGCCGGCGGAAGTGGCCCGGTTCCTCGAGGTCGGCGAAGATCGAGCCGACGACTTCAGGCCGGCGTTCGTAGAGCCTGCGGAGGGTGCCGTCGAAGTAGCCCAGGTTCCGCGCCCGGTTGAACGGAACGTCGCCCAGGAAGGGCACGGTCAGGCTGTCCCAGGTTCGCATCCATCCCTTGATCCGGTAGTGCTCGCCGATGTCCGGGAACAGCCCGCCGTAGTTCATGCCGCCGTAGTCGCCCGCCGTCACCGTGACGACGTGGGAATGGGTCGTCGCATAGAGGCCGAAGGCGGCGATCTCGGCGTCGTCCGGGTGGGGCGCGAGGACGAGCACGCGGGTCGCCTCGTCGATGGGCGGGTTCTCGAACACGATCAGGCGGGTCGGCCCGAGTTGCCAGCCGATCTGCCGGCCGACCATCTCGATGCGGCCGGCCCGCGCCGCCGGTGAGACGTTCAGGTAGCGGCGGCCGGTCGAGCGCGGTGCGAAGGACTGAGTGTAGCTCCGTCCGTCCGCGCGGAACTCGACGCTGGGGGAGAGCGAAGGCAGCAGGGGTCTGGTCCTGGCCCGGAACTCGAGCAGGGCGGTGACGTTCCGGTGCGGCGCGTCGTCCGGCCAGTCGAAGCCGTCCCGGCCGAGCCGGACTTCCCAGGTCGTGCCGTCGCGGCGGTCGAGAGCGTAGTCGTGACTCTCTCGGGGATCGTGTCCGAAGAAGTTCCGGTAGCCGCTGCCCCGGCAGTGCCCGAACAGTCCGACCGCCAGGACCGCGGTCAGGATCAGGGCGATGCGCCGCCGCTCGCGGGTCATGGCCGGCGGGTTCAAGGCCGGGAAGACGGCGCCGGCGCGCCGATGTAGCGGCAATGGCCGCGTGCGCCGAGCAGGTCGTCGATTTCGGAGACCACGGCATCGTCGACGGGAGCGCGGGAACCGTTGGCGCCGGCGAGGACCGTGCGGTCCTGGAGCTCCAGCTCGAACTCGACCTCGACACCGCCGTTCCGGCCCCGGTTGCGGCGTTTGTCGAGCAGCTCTCGCAACCGTTCCAGGTCATCGCTCAAGCCGTCGTCCGAGGTGCCGGCCGCGGCCCGGAGGTCGAGGTGGATGCGCAGGCGGCGGGCGAGCTTCACCGGGGCTTCCTCGACCGGCACGACCTTGCTGACCACCAGGTTCGGCTCTTCGCGGCGCCGGTCGACCCGGCCGGTGAAGAACAGCACGGCGCCCCGCTCCAGTTGCTCCTCGTACTCGGCGTAAGCGTCGGCGAACAGGACGCCCTCCACGCGCGCGCTCTTGTCCTCGAGCTGGATCATCGCCATCTTCTGGCCGGGATTGCGCCCCTTCCGGGTGCGGGTGGTTCGGAGCGAGCCGAGCAGCGCTCCGAGGACGACCTCCGTGTCGGCCGGCAACGCCTTCAACTGCTCGACGTTCACGTTGCCGAACCGTTCGAGGAGTTCCCGGTGGTCGTCGAGCGGATGGCTGGAGGCGAAGAAACCGAGCGCTTCCTTCTCGTGCGTCAGTAACTCGCTGGCGCTCCACGGCGGCACCGACGGCAGTTTCTGGCCGGTGTCGTCGGGCTCGCGCGCGTCCTTCGAACCGCCGGCGAACAGGAGGCTGGCCTGGCCGCTCTCGCGGTCGGCCGCCGCCCGCTGGCCGGCCTTGATCGCCGGCCCCAGCGCCTCGACCATCGCCGCGCGCTGGTCCTTGCCGTGGATGCGGTCGAAGGCGCCCGACTTGATCAGTGCCTCGATGGTCGAGCGGTTGACGGTCTGCAGCGGCACGCGCCGGCAGAAGTCCCACAGGCTGCGGAAGCGTCCGCCTTCCTCGCGCGCATCGAGAATGGCCCGGACCGCTTTCTCGCCGACGCCCTTGACCGCCGACAGGCCGAATCGGATGTGTCCGTTGCCGCTCGCCTGTTCCTCGCCGGGCTCGAACACGACATGGAAGCGGACGCCGGAGCGGTCGATGTCGGGTGTTCCGACCTCGATGCCGGCCCGGCCGTCGGGAAGCTTCACGCGCGCGCAATCGTCGACGTAGTGGACCAGCTTGTCCGTGCTGTCGGCGGCATAGGTGAGAACGGCCGCCATGTACTGGACCGGGAAGTAGGTCTTGAGATACGCGGTCTGGTAGGCGAGCAGGGTGTAGCCGACCGAGTGGGACTTGTTGAAGCCGTAGCCCGCGAACTCCTCGATCAGCCCGAACAACTGGGTCGCCTGCTGCTTCGCGAGTCCCTTGTCCCGGGCGCCGTCGACGAAGCGCTGGCGGGCCGCGTTGATCGTCTTCCGGCTCTTCTTGCTGATCGCCTTGATCAGCGTGTATGCCTCGCGGAGCGGCACGTCGCCCAGTTCGTGGACGATCTGCATGACCTGTTCCTGGTAGACCATGATGCCGTGCGTGTCGGCGGTGTGCCGGTCCACGATCTCGTGGACTCGCGGCGTCTCCTCACGGCCGTGCTTGCGGTCGCAATACCTGGGGATGAGCGCCATCGGTCCGGGGCGGAAGAGGGCGTTGGCCGCCACCAGGTCCTCCAGCCGGTCGGGCTTCATCTGCAGCAGCAGGTTGCGCATGCCCTCCGATTCGAACTGGAACGTGCCGGCGGTGTCGGCGCTGGCGAAGACCTCCAGTACCTTCGGATCGGCGAGGTCGATGTGGTCGAGATCGAGCGGATCCCGGCCCTCGGGGCAAGCCGGAACCGCCGCGGCGATCGCCTCCGGCGGGAGGGTTTCGCGGACGAGCTGGCGGCAGCGCTCGATGATGGACAGGGTCGTCAGGCCCAGGAAGTCCATCTTGAGCAGGCCCATCTTCTCGACGGTGGGCCCGTCCCACTGGGTGACCAGGACGTCCTTCGAGCCCTGGGTGCGGCTGGTGGCGAGCGGCACCAGGTTCTCCAGGGGTTGAGTCGCGATGACCAGCCCGGCGGCGTGGACGCCGCTGTGCCGGGTGATCCCCTCGAGTTCCCTGGCGGTGTGGATCACCTCCCGGACCTGCTCGTCGCTGTCGTACAGATCCTTCAGTTCCTTCTCGCGGCCCAGGGCCTGTTCGATCGTCACGCCGAGTTCGGAGCCGATCAACTTGGAGATGCGGTCGACCTGGGCGAGCGGCAGCTCGTGCACGCGCCCGACGTCGCGGATCGCGGCGCGGGCCTTCATCGTGCCGAAGGTGATGATCTGGGCGACGTAGCCGTACTTCTCCCGGACGTACTCGAGGATCTCGGCCCGGCCGTCCTGGCAGAGGTCGATGTCGATGTCGGGATACTCGCTGCGGTCCGGGTCGGTGAAGCGCTCGAACAGCAGGCCGTAGCGCACCGGGCAGGCGTGCGAGAGCCCGAGCGTGTAGCCGACCATCGTGCCGACGCCTGAACCGCGCGCCGTGGCCGGAATGTCGCGCTTCCTGGCCTCGTTCACGAAGTCCCAGACGATCAGGAAGTAGGCGCTGATCCGCTTGCCGGCCAGGACCGAGAGTTCATGGTCGAGACGGCGGCGGTGGGCGTCCTCGACCCGGTCGCCGTAACGCCAGGCGAGGCCGGCTTCGCTGAGTTCGCGCAGCGCCCGGTCGCAATCGGCATGGAGCGCGTCCAGTTCCTCTTCGCCGGGCTGCTCGGCCAGCGGCTCCACGCGGTAGCCGGCGCAGAAGCGATCGAACCAGGCGCCGCTGCCCGGTTCGGGTTCCGTCGCTCCCGCCGGCAGTGGAGGCGCCTCGATCCGTTCGACCCGCACCAGCGGCGCGTGATTGGCGGAGAAGTCGAGTTCGACGTTGCAGCGGTCGGCGATCCGGCGGGTGTTCGCCAGGGCCTCGGCCGTCTCCGGCGCGCCGAAGAGCTCGGCCATCTGCTCGGGGCTCTTTACGTAGAGGTCCTTCGGATAGTGGAGGCGGTCCTCGTCCTGCTTCGACTTGCTGGTCGAAACGCAGATCAGCGTGTCGTGGCTGTCCCAGTCCTCGGCGGTGAGGAAGTGCGAGTCGTTGTCGCAGACGATGGGCAGGTCGAGGTCGGCAGCAAGGCGCAGGATCCGCTCGTTGACCTCCTCCTGCTCGGGCGTGTCGTGGCGCTGCAGTTCGAGGTAGAAGCAGGGTTCTCCGTTCTCATCGTCGGGAAAGGTGCTCCGATGCCATTCGGCCTCCCGCCGGGCCCTCTCGTAGTGCTCGTCGCTGCCGGTCTCGATGTGCTTTCGCAGGTGGTAGGCGAGCGAGGAGCCGAGGTGGCCGTTGATCGCGATCAGGCCCTCGTTCCACTGCTCGAGCGTCTCCTTGTCCATGCGGGGCTTGTAGTAGAAGCCCTCGATGTAGCTGTCGGACGAGAGCTTGACCAGGTTGCGCCAGCCCGCCTCGTTGCGCGCCAGCAGCACCAGGTGGAAGCCGCCGTCGGCGACCCCCTGGGTCTCCTTGAACCGGCGATCGGACGTCTCCGTCCTGATGTCGGGCGCCACGTACGCCTCGATCCCCAGGATGGGCTTGACGTCCTTCTTGCGGCAGGCCTCGTAGAAGGCGACCGCGCCGAACAGGTTGCCGTGGTCGGTCAGGGCGACGGCGTCCATGCCGAGGTCGGCGACCCGGCCGACCAGGGGCTCCATCCGGTTGCCTCCGTCGAGCAGCGAGTACTCGGAGTGGAGGTGGAGGTGGACGAAGTCGGGCGCCATCGGGCGCTAGCTTCTCACCGGCGGCAGGCCGGCGCAAGCGCTCGCACCGGGTTCGGGTCGGTCCCTTCCGTCATGGTCCTTGTGGCTGCTGGGCCGCTCGACTGGACCACGGCGTTTCGCCGGGCGCCGCTGCTGCCGTTGGCTGCGGCGTTGTCGGTGGTTCTTCTCGTCGAAAGCCCCGGGGGCTCGCGACTCCCGGATCTCGATCAGGAGCGTCCGGCCACGGTCGAGGTGGCGGTGCCGGTGCTCGGGGCCGCGGCCTGGGAGCGTGCCGACCAGGGGTGGACGGCGAGGGCGAGGGTGCGAGCGGTCGAACAGTCGGGGCGGAAGGTCGCCGGCCCCGGGAGGGTCTGGCTGCGGCTGGGCGGCGAGGGGGTGCCGCCGCCGGAGACGCGGCTCCGTGTGCGCGGGTACTTCTCGCGGCGGACGGCGTACCGCAATCTGCACGTCTCCCGGCCGGGCGAGTGGGGCCTCAACGTGAAGAGTCGCGGGTTGATGGTTGCGGTCGGCGCCGTCCCGGGTCGGGGCCTTCGGCTACTGGCCGGGCTGCGGCAGTGGCTCCTGCGGCCTGTCGACGAAGCCGAGGGGCCCGGCGCCCTGCTGGCCCGGGCTCTGGTGTTCGGCGACGCGCGCCGGGTGCCGCCGGAGTGGCGCACGGGATTGCGCAGGGCGGGGCTCTCCCACCTGCTCGCCGTGTCGGGGCTGCACGTCGGACTGCTCCTGGGCGCGTGCTGGTGGATCTTCGGCCCGCTCTCCAGCCGCCTGACGTGGACGCTGGCCGGACTCGTCCTGTTGACCTACGGCTGCCTCGTGGGTCCTCGGCCGTCTTTGCTGCGCGCCGCGATCATGGCGGTGCTGGTCATCGCTTCGTTCGCCGCGGAGCGTCCGCCTCAGGCGCTCAACGCACTCTGTGCCGCACTGATCCTGATCCTGGCGCTGGATCCGGACGCCGGCGCCGACCTCGGCTTTCAACTCAGTTTCCTGGCCACGGCCGGGATCCTGGTTCTGGCGCCTCGTTTGCTCGACCAATGGCGACGCGCCAGTGCCGGTGCACCGGCCTTGTGGCCGGCAACTGCCCGGAGGGAGGCATCGAAGGCCCCTGCGGGACCACCGCACCCGGTGCAGGTCGCCCTGGCGGCAACGGTGGCGGCCCAGCTTGCCACGCTGCCGATCACCGCCGTCGAGATCGGCTTGCTCACGCCGCTGTCGCCCTTGCTCAACCTGGCGTTCGTGCCGCTGACCGCTCTGATGCTTGGATTCTCCCTCGTCTGGGTGGCGGTGGCGGCCCTGGCCTCGGTACCCGTCCTGACGGTTGTTGCCGAACCCGCCGCCCGGGTTCTCGGCGCGGCTCTCGACCTGCTCAGCCATTCGTTCGCCTTGCTCGCGCACCTGCCGCCGGGCGCCTGGCTGGCCCTGCCGGTGAGTGTCGACCCGGGGCCCGCCCTGGCGCTGGCGATCTGGCTCGGCGTCCTGGTGTCCGGCTTCCGCCGGGTCGTGTGGGGCCTGGCGCTGGTCCTGGTCTGCACTCCGGCGTCGCCCGAGCGCGAACCGGGTCTGGCGATGCTCGATGTCGGGCAGGGCGAGGCGGTGCTGCTTCGGAGCGGCGAACGGGGTCCGGTCGTCCTGGTGGACGGAGGCGGTTTCCGGCGCGGCAACTTCGCCGAGGCGGCCCTGCTCCAGGCCCTTGCGGCGGAGGGCGTCCATCGGATCGATCTGGCGGTCCTCTCGCATGGTGACTCCGATCACTGTCAGGGCCTGGTCGACCTCAGCCGCTACCTGCGGATCGATCGGTTGTGGGCGGCGCCGGTCGAAGTCCGGGACGGCTGCGGCCGCGTTCTGGCCGATCGGCTCCGCGGACGGGTGCGGAGAGTCGAGCGAGGCTTCACGGACCGTGTGGGAGCCTGGGACCTGGACGTCCTCCATCCCGCGCCGCAGCGGACCGACGGTGGCAACTCGGCTTCCCTGGTCGTGCGTGGGTGCGTGGACGGATCGTGCCTGCTGTTGACCGGCGATCTCGACCTCAGGGGCGAGCGGGAACTCCTCGCCCGGGCGCGGCGCCGCGGGATCCCGCTCCGAAGCGACGTGCTGAAGGTGGGGCACCATGGCAGTCGGACCTCGACCGGCGCCGGGCTGCTGGCGGCTGTGCGCCCGCGTCTGGCGCTGGTGTCGGCCGGCCGACGAAACCCGTACGGCCACCCCTCGCCGGAGGTCGTGGCGAGACTGGAAGGCCAGGCAGTCCGGGTTCTGCGCACGGACCTTCACGGCCGGATCGAGGTTCGTTTCCGGCGCGACGGTTCCGGCGGCCGGCGTCCGGTGCTACGCGTCGCGGACTGGCCGCGGCGCCGGGCGGAGTAGCGCCGGCGCCTCGGGGCTATCCTGCACCCATGTCCTCGCCTCCCTGGCAGGTGCTCGCCGTCCTCGGCCCGACCGCCACCGGCAAGACCGCGTTCGCGATGGCGCTGGCGGCCGATCTCGCGGAACGGGGTTTCACCACCGTCGAGTTGATCAGCGCCGACGCCCTGCAGGCCTACCGGGGGCTCAGCATCGGCACGGCGAAGCCCGGACCGAGAGCGAGGACCCGGGTTCGCCACCACCTGATCGACGTCATCGAGCCACACCAGGCGTTCTCGGCCGGGGAGTTCGCGCGACGCGCGGCGGTTGCGGTCGCGGAGATCGAAGCGCGCGGGGCGGTGCCGGTCCTGGTGGGCGGCAGCGGTTTCTACCTGCGCGCGCTGTTCGAAGGGCTGGCGCCGGTGCCCCCGGTCGGCGCCGACGTGCGCGAGGCCCTGCGCGGCGACCTGCGCGCCCTTGGCCTCTGCGCGCTCGTCCGGGAGCTGCGAAAAGTGGATCCGGAGAGCGCCACGACGCTCGGCCCGGGCGACACGCAGCGCGTCCTGCGCGCGCTCGAGGTGGTGCGCGCAACCGGCCGGCCGCTGTCCGAGTGGCAGCGGCTGGGGACGGAGGGCCGGCTTGAGCGAAGGGTGTTGAAGATCGGATTGACCCTGCCGAGAACGGTTCTGTACGATGCCGTGGAGAAGCGGGCCAGACGCATGCTGGAGCGCGGCTGGCTGGCCGAGGTCGAGCGCCTGCGGGACAGTTATCTCCCGGAACATGCGCGCGGGCGTGGCGGTTGCTCCCTCGGGGAGTTGCCGGCGTTCCAGGCCATCGGCTACCGGCAGCTTGCCGATCACCTGGATGGGAACTTGACGCTGGAGCAGGCCTTGGAGGAAACGGTCCGCGCGACGCGCCGCTACGCCAAACGGCAGCAGACGTGGTTCCGGAAGGAACCGGACGTCTGCTGGGTCGACGCGTCGAAGCCCGGCGAAGCGGAGCGGGAGCGGAAGCGGATCGTCGAGGCGCTCGCCTGTGGCCGGCCGTTCGAGGTGGCGCCGTGAGCGTCTCCCGCCGCCTGCTGGTGTTGCTTGTCGCCGCACTGGGAGGCGTCGCCTGCATGACGACCGTGATCGTCGAAGCGCCGCCGCGGGTCACGGAACTCGACCCCGGCGTCCGCTCCTTCCTCCGTGCACCGCTTCTCGGTTACGAGGGCAACATCCCGGAGCAGAGCCGGTACGAACTGGCCGAGGCGTCGGAGGCCCTGGCGCGCGGAGAGGTGGAGGTCGCTCGCAGCAGCGCGGAGACGCTGCTCGACATCGACCCGACCCTGCTGCCGGCCGCCGTGTTGCTGGCCCAGACCCACCTTGCCGCCGGTGACGTCGAACAGGTCGTCGATCTCCTGGCGACGCCGCTGGCCGCTCGCCCTGGTTATGCGGCGGGCCAGCTCGTCTATGGGCGGGCGGCGGAGCGGACCGGTGACGCGGTTGCCGCCTACCGGGCCTACCGGCGCATCGCGGCCGTCGACGACGTCGCGGCCGTACGCGCCGCGGCTCTCGAGGACGAGGCCATCCGGGAGCTGAAGGGCGGGATCGCCGCGGCGATCGACGCCGGCGGGCTTGCGGATGCGGCCGCCGGGCTCGAGGTCCTGCGGGCGTGGGCGCCGGGCGACAGGGCGGCCGTGGACCTGGGACGCCGCCTTGCGCGAGCCCGTGGGGACACCGGCGCCGAACTGGCGGCGCTACGGGAACTTGTCGCGGCCGGCGACGCTCCCCTGGAAGTGCACCATCGCCAGGCGGCGCTGGAGCTCGAGGCAGGCGACGCCCGGCGAGGACTCGAGCTGTACGAACAGCTCGCCCAACGGCATCCGGGCAACAGCGAGATTGCGACGGGCCTGACTGCGGCTCGCTTCACCTGGCGCACCAGGCTGCTGCCGGAGAGCGTGCGTGAGCTGTTCGAGGCCTCGAGCCTTCTGCGCGGGGACTTCGCGGCGCTCACCGCCTGGCTCGTGCCCGGAATCAGAACCGGGCCGACCGGAACCACGGTGATCGTGAGCGACATTCTGGAGCATCCGCATCGTCGCGAGATCGCCTGGCTCCTGAACCTGGGCCTGATGGAGCCGGTGGACGCGGCGGTTCGCCGCTTCGCGCCGGACAACTACATGCGCCGCGGTCCGGCACTGGCAACGCTGCTCCGGATGCCGGGCCGGATCGGCGGCGGTGCGGCCTGCGTCGGTGAGGCGGGCGGGCCGGGCGCGGAGGACGTGGAAGCTGTTTGTGCCGCGGCCCTGCGCTGCCGGCTCATCTCGGAACCGGCGGAGTGCCGCCCGGAACGGGCGATCTCCGGGCCTGAAGCGGTGGAAGCGCTACGGCGGACGCTGCACCTGATTCAGTAACGTTGCTTCTGATGACCGCAGCCCCCACCTCCGCCCGCGACACGGCCGCCGTTGCCACTCTCGACCGGGAGCGCGCCATCGTTCTGGTCATCGATCTCCAGGGTCGGCTGGTGGACCTGATGGACCGCTCCCGGATGCTGCTCGACGGTACGGCGCGGCTGCTGCGGCTGGCGCAGTTGTTCGATCTGCCGGTGATCGTCACCGAGCAGTATCCGCGGGGTCTGGGTTCGACCCGCGAGGAGGTGGAGGCCGCGATTCAGGACACGGATCCGGACGGCAGCCGTACGTGGCGGGTGGAGAAGGACTCGTTCGGCTGCTGCGGCGTGCCGGCGTTCGAGGAGGCCCTCGACGCCGCACGGCCGGGATTGCCGGCGCCCGACCGCCAGGTGGTCGTGGCGGGGATCGAGGCGCACATCTGCGTCGTGCAGACCGTGCTCGACCTGATGGCGCGGGGAACCGACGTCCACGTCTGCTGGGACTGCGTCAGCTCGCGCGGCGAGGAGTATCGCCGCCACGCGCTCGAGCGGATGGGCAACGCGGGCGCCCAGATCACGAACCACGAGTCGGTCGCCTTCGAACTCGCCAGGGACAAGAACCACCCGCAGTTCAAGGGTGTGAACCGGCTGCTGCGAGAGGGACAGATCGCGTGAAGCTCGCCGGCCCGCGGTTCGCCCGGGCCGCTCTGCCGGCGTTGCTATGCCTGCCGGCTGCCGCGCAGACACCCGCCGGGACGGGTGACGCCGAGGCTGCGGTCCGCGCGACCTTCGAGGCGTACCGTCAGGCGCTGATGGCCGGCGACGGCGAGGCAGCGGCCTCCCTGGTCGATCGTGAGACGGAGGAGTACTACCGGCAGCTCAAGCGGCTGGTGCTCGAAGGAGGCGAGGAGGAGGTCCGCCAGCGCACGTTCGTGGACCGTTTCCTGGTCGTCGCCTTCCGCCACCAGTTCTCCGGCGACGGCGAGTCCTCCGGAGACGAGTTCGCGGCGATGGGACTCGCGGACGTGATCGTGCGGGCGATGGACATCGGCTGGATCAACTCGGCGGCGATCGAGCAGCTCGCGGTCGGCGAGGTGCGAGTAGATGGAAGCGAGGCCGTGGCCGACGCCCGAACCCGGGCATCGCTCGAGGACCCGTCCCTCGCGGGCGGGATGGACGAGCTGGAGTACCGCTTCGTGAACGAGGACGGGCAGTGGAAGTTCCGGTTCAGCGCCCTCGTCGCGTCGATCGACGGGGTGATGCGGAACCTCGCGGCACAGCTTGGCGCGGACGAGGACGACCTCATCTTCACCCTGGTCGAGTCCCTGACCGGCGTCGAGGTGCTGCCCGAGGTCTGGGAATCTCAGGATCGCTGACGCGGAGCGGTGCCGGCCTTCGGCGGCGCCCGGCGACCCCGCGCTCGCCGACCGTCCGGCCGTTCCGTGCGGTACGATCCCGCCGTGCCAAGCAGGCGTACCGCGTTCCTGATTCTGGTTGCTGCCCTCCTGGCAGGTGGGGCGGCGGCGCTGGTGGCCAGGGGCGCGGCGCCGGCGGCAGGTCCCCAGCTCGGCGCCTCCGACGAACGAAGGGCCTTTCGCGGCCGCCACCGGGGCCCGCTGCCGCCCCAGGCGATGCGGACCTTCGAGAGGTATCTGAATCGGCCCGTCGACCCGTACGAGGTCCAGCGGGAGTTCTACTTCACGCGCCTGGCCTATAGCGGCCACATGTACAGGGGATTCGCCGGCAGTTGGTCGATCGACTATCCGAAGGCCGACCGCCAGTTCATGATCGGTCTGAAGCGGCTGCTCGACCAGTTGGACGCCTACGACTACGACCACGCGCTGCCCGCGACGGACCCGGACCTCTTCCGTTTCCCCTTTCTGTACTCGGTGGAGGTCGGCTACATGGCGCTCAGTCCGGTGGAGCGCGAGGCACTGCGCAGGTACCTGCTCGCCGGCGGCTTCTGGGTCATCGACGACTTCTGGGGCTCCTGGGAGTGGGCGAACCTGGAGCGTGAGTTGTCCCTCCTGTTGCCGGGGTACGAGATCGTCGAACTCCCCCTCGATCACCCCATCTTCCACTGCTTCTATGACGTGGAGGAGATCCTCCAGGTGCCGAACGTCGGTCAGGGCGTTCGTGGCGGTCCGACCTGGGAACGAGACGGCTTCACCCCTCACGTTCGCGGCATCTTCGACGAGCAGGACCGCCTGATGGTGGTGATCAACTGGAACACGGACCTCGGCGACGCCTGGGAGTGGGCGGAAGACGAGTGGTATCCGGTGCGGTTCTCCCACTACGCGTACCAGATGGGCGTCAACTTCGTCGTCTACGCGATGTCGCACTGAGCCGCGACGTTTCCGGGCTCCGGCGTTCTTCCCCGCATCCTCTCTTCCCGACGTTCCCATGGTTGGCCTGTTCGAGTTCCTGTTCAAGTACCGGCCGGCGCTGTTCGAGGAGGGCCGCTTCACCTTCGTCAGCCCGGGCTGGATGCAGGTCGCGGCGCTTCTCGCCGGCGCCCTGCTCGTCGTCGCCGCCTTCACCTACCGCCGGATGGGCGGCGGCGGCGCGGCCAATCGTCCCGCCGGCGCCGAGCGTCTGCGCTGGCTGCCGCCGGTCTTTCGCTCGCTGGCGATCGCCGTCATCGTCTTCTGCCTGCTGCAGCCGGCCCTGGTCCTGTCGACCGTCGTGCCGCAGGAGACCTTCGTCGGCGTCGTCGTGGACGACTCGCGCAGCATGGCCATGCCGGATGAAGCTTCGGCCGCCGACGGCACGCGTGCGGGAGCGGTGCTGGAGGCTCTATCCGTCGAGTCCGGCTCGATGCTGGATCACCTCGCCGAACGCTTCCAGGTAAGGCTCCTGGCCTTCGGTCGCAGCGCCGAGAGGATCGAGTCGACGGAACAGCTCCGCTTCGCGCGCGGCGACAGCCGGATCGGTGAGGCGCTTGTTGCCGCGAAGGACGAGCTGGCCGGACTGCCGCTCTCCGGCCTGGTTCTGCTCTCGGACGGCGCCGACTCCGCGCCGGCCGAACTCGGTGACGCCCTGCTCACCCTGAAGGCCGCCGGCACGCCCGTGTACACGGTCGGCGTCGGCCGGCCGCGGCTTCGCAAGGATGTCGAGGTTTCCCGGGTGGTCGCGCCCAGGCGCGTGCTCGAGGGTTCCACGGTGGAGGTCGAGGTCACGCTGTCCCAGACGGGTTTCGGCGGTCGCACCGTGGACCTGGAGGTCGAGGACGATGGCCGGATCGTCAATGTGGAGCAGGTGACCTTCCCGCGCGGGGGCTCAGCCGTCACCGCCCGCGTCATGTTCGCCGCGAACGACGAGGGGGCGAGGGAGTTCCGGTTTCAGGTCGCCGGCCAGCCTGGCGAGGAACTGCTGCTGAACAACGAGCGGACCGCGCTGGTGGAAGTGCTGAAGCGGCGGGAGAAGGTCTTCTTCTTCGAGGGCGAGCCGCGCGACGAGTCCAAGTTCCTGCGCCGGGCCGTCAGTCAGGACGAGAACCTGCACGTCGTGTCGATGACGAGGCAGGCGGCGAACAAGTTCTACGGCATGAACTTCGACGAGGACACGCGGCGCTTCGAAGGGTTCCCGACCCGGCGCGAGGAGCTGTTCGAGTACAGCGGCGTCATCCTGGGCAGCATGGAGGCGAGCTTCTTCACCCACGACCAGATGCGGATGCTGGTCGACTTCGCCGCCCGGCGCGGCGGCGGCGTGCTGCTCCTGGGCGGCCGGCGGGCCTTCTCCGAGGGCGGTTTCGCGGGGACTCCGCTCGCCGAGCTGTCGCCGGTCGTGCTCTACGACCGGCCGGCGGACCAGGGGCGCCCGGAGCTGTTGACCGATCTGCGGCTCGAGTTGACGCCCCAGGGGCGGGCCCACCCGGCGACGCTCCTGCGTGACGACCGCGAGGAGGCGAACGAACTCTGGCCGACGCTGCCGCCCCTCTCGGCCTACCAGCGGGCGACCGAGCTCAAGGCGGGTGCGACCGCGCTGCTCCAGGCGGAGAGTCCGATGGTCAGCGATCCGATGATCGTCCTGGCGCACCATCGGATCGGCCGGGGCCGGGCGATCGCGTTCACGCCCCACGACTCCTGGCACTGGCAGATGAGCGCCCAGATTCCGCTCGAGGACCAGACCCACGAACGGCTCTGGCGGCAGATGCTGCGCTGGCTGGTGTCCTACGTTCCCGATCGGATCGAGATCGAGACGGACCGCGACCGGTTCGAGCCGGGCAGCACCGTCACACTGCGCGCGACCGTGCGGGACGAGGCGTTCCAGGAAGTGAACCGGGCCCAGGTCGTGGCGGCGATCGAACAGCCGTCCGGCGAGGAGGTCGAGGTACCGCTCGACTGGTCGGTGGAACGCGACGGGGAATTCGTCGGCACGTTCACGGCAGGCGAGTCCGGCCTCTACCGGGTCGAGGTCGACGCGAGGTCGGAAGGCGAGTTGCTCGGCGTGGCCACCTCGCGCTTCGCCGTGGACGAGTTGAACGAGGAGCTGTTCGGCGCCGCTCGCCGCGACTCCGTGCTCAAGCGCATCGCGAGCGAGACGGGCGGACGGCAGGTCGAACTCGGCCGGGCCGACCGCCTGGTGGAGGACCTCTCGGTGAGTAGCGAGGGAACGCTGGTTCGGGAGGCCAGGGATCTCTGGGACATGCCCATCCTGTTCCTGCTGCTGGTAGCGCTGCTGGGCGGCGAGTGGGCCGTCCGGCGCCGCCTGGGGATGGCGTGAACCGCCGCGGCGCCGCCCTGGCCCTCCGCCTGACGGTGGCCGGTCTGCTCTCCGTGGCGCCGCTTTCCGCCGACACCCATCTGCTTGTGGTGGCCGGGGTCGGCGGCGAGGAGGCCTACACCGGACGCTTCCACCTGTGGTCGACGCGGGTCGTGGACGCGGCGCTCGCCGCCGGGCTTCCCCCCGAGAACGTCGTCTACCTGGGGGAGCGCGAGGACCTCGATCCCGAGCGGATCAGCGCGCGCTCGACCGGCGAGAACGTGCTGGCGGAGATCGCGGCCCTCGCCGAGCGGTCGAGCGCCGGGGACGACGTGTGGATCGTCCTCTTCGGCCATGGCAGCGGCGCGGCGGGACCTCCGCGCTTCAATCTGCCCGGTCGCGACCTGGTCGCCGACGAGTACGCGGCGGCACTGGAGCAGTTTGCCGATCGCCGCGTCGTGTTCATCAACGCGAGTTCCGCGTCCGGCGGCTTCATCGGGCCGTTGTCGAAGGAGGGGCGGGTCGTCATCACGGCGACCAAGTCCGGCGGCCAGAGCAACGAGTCGCTGTTCGGCGGCTTCCTGGCCGAAGCCCTGGACGGCGCCGCGGGCGACGCGAACAAGGACGGCCGGACATCGGCGCTCGAGGCGTTCGCCTTCGCCCAGCGCGAGATCGAGCGCTACTACCGGCAGAACGGCCTGTTGCGCACGGAGAACGCGCTGCTCGACGACGACGGCGACGGCATGGGCAGTCCCGAGCCGGCCGGCGTGGAGGCGTCCGAAACGGTCGACGGCCGGTTGGCGAGTCTCCTGTACCTGGGCCAGGAGGCGGAGCCCGCGACGTTCACCGCCGAAGCGCGGGAACTGGCGGATCGGCGTGACGGGATTCAACGGCGAATCGATGAGTTGCGCCTGCAGCGGGAAACGCTGGACGAGGAGGTCTACCTGAGCGAGCTGCAGGAGCTCATGGTGGAACTGGCGCTGGTGGATCGCGAGCTGGAGGAGGCAGCCGGCGCCGACGGGGAGCCCGATCCGTGAGCCGACTTCGCTTCTCGGCGGGCGCCCTGGCCGTGGCCCTTGCCTGGCCGGTCGCGGCTCAGGAGCCGGCGACGCTCGACGAGATCGAGTCGATGCTCCTGACCGGCCGGTACGAGGACGTCATCAGCGGCCTGGAGCCGGCTCCGGGCGCCGGGGCGACGGTTGCGCCGCGCGCGCTGAGGCTGCTGGTGGAGGCGTTGATCGCTATCGGGCGCTACGACGAAGCCGCCGCGGCGTTCGGGGGCGTCGACACCGCGGACGTGGGACTCGGCGTTCTGCGCGGTCGGGTGGCGCTGCTCCACGGTGACCGCGAGGGGGCTCGGCAGGCGTTCGAGTCGGCGCGCGTGGCCGGGGGCGGCGACGCCCTGGTCGCCTCGTTCGAGCTCGCGCGGCTGGCCTGGGACGAGGGCGCGATCGGCCAGGCCACGGAGGGCTTCTACGCGATGATCGACGCCTACAACCGCGGCGCGGCCGACACGGCCGAGGAACTCGTGGCGGTCGCCCAGGCCTGCCAGTTGCTGGGGCGCGACGACCCGGAACTGTTCAAGGACGCGCTGAGGGCGTACGACGAGGCGGTAGCGCTCGATCCCTCGTGGCCCGTGCCCCGGATTCGGCTCGGTGAGCTGTTCCTCGAGAAGTACGACAGCTCCCAGGCCCGCACCTCGATCGCCGACGTGCTGCGGTCCAACCCGCGACACCCGGAGGCGTTGCTGGCGATGGCGCGGACGATGCGCTTCGACGGCGACCCGCGGGCCGCCGACACTCTCGACGCGGCCCTGGCGGTGAACCCGAACCTGGTCGCGGCCCGCGTGTTCCTGGCCCGGATCCGCCTGGCTTCGGAGCGGTTCGGGGAGGCCCGCGAAGAGGTGGAGAAGGCGATCGAGGCCGATCCTGAATCCCTTAGCGCCCGGACGGTGCTGGCGGCCGCCTTGTTCCTCGAGGGGCGGGACGAGGAGTTCGCCAGCGTGCGCGACGGCATCCTGGCCGACAACCCCCGCTATGCCGACCTGTTCAACGAACTCGGCGACGCCAGCGTCGAGAACCGGCTCTACCCGCAGGCGCGGGACTTCGCCGCCGAGGCGGTGCGGCTGGATCCAAAGTCCTGGCGCGGCTACGGACTGCTCGGCCAGAACCAGCTTCGCCTCGGGGAGATCGAGGCCGGGAAGGCCAACCTGGAGCGGGCCTTCGCCGGGGACCCCTACAACGTCTGGATCAAGAACACCCTCGATCTGGTCGACACCTTCGTGGAGTACCGGACAGTGCAAAGCGAGCACTTCGAGTTCCATATCCACGACAGCGAGGCCGACCTGCTGGCGCCGTACATGGTCGAACTGGCGGAGGAGGCCTGGGCCGTGCTGGTCGAGCGGTACCGGTTCGAACCGCCGACGCCGATCCGGGTCGAGGTCTATCCGTCGCATGCCGATTTCTCGGTCCGCACTGTCGGACTCGCCGGACTGGGCGCCCTCGGTGTGTGCTTCGGTCCGGTGCTGGCCCTCGACTCGCCCTCGGCGCGTCAGGTCGGCCACTTCAACTGGGGCTCCACGCTCTGGCACGAGCTCGCCCACACCTTCACCCTCCTGGTCACCGACGCGAAGATCCCGCGCTGGCTGACCGAGGGTCTTTCCGTGTTCGAGGAGCGTCGGGCCCGTCCCGGCTGGGGCGACGACGTGCAGATCCCCTTCATCACGTCGTTGCGCGACGGGGAGTTGCTGGGGATCGCCGAGCTCAACGACGGGTTCATGCGGCCGAAGTTCCCCAACCAGATCGGCCTCTCCTACTACCAGGCCTCGTTGATCTGCGACTGGATCGAGGAGAAGTACGGCTTCGACGCGATCCTCGTCATGCTCGCCGGCTACCGGGAAGGCAAGAACACGGAAGAGGTGTTCCAGGAGGCGATGGGTCTGACGCTTTCGAGCTTCGACGAGCGGTTCTTCGAGCATCTGCGCGAGCGTTTCGGCAGCGCCATGGCGGCCCTGGGCGACGCTCCCGGGCCGGGCGGCGAAGCGGCGGAGGACGAGGACGGGTCGGGCGAGGGCGGGCCGTCGAGGGCGCCGAGGCGGAACCTGTTCGCGGGCCAGACCCCCGATCTCTCGGCGCTCGCAGAGGCGGCGAAGGAGAACCCCGACGACTTCCGGATCCAGATGACCTACGGCAACGCCCTCTTCGCGGAGGAGCGCTACGCCGAAGCGGAAGCTCCGCTGCTGCGGGGCCGCGACCTCTTCCCCGACTTCGTCGGACCCGGCAACGCCTACACGCTGCTGGCCGAGATCTACCGGGAGCTGGAACGGGAGGAGGAGGCGATCGAGGCGCTGGAAAGTCTGCTTCAGCACAACGAAACGGCGTGGGACCAGCACCTGGCGCTGGCCGATCTCCTGGCTGAGGCCGGCCGGAGCGAGGAGGAAGCCGCCATCCTGGAGCGGACGCTCTACATCTCGCCCTTCGATGCCGACGTGCACCGCCGCCTCGCCGAGTCCGCTTCCGCCGATGGCCGGCTCGACGTCGCCGTGCGCGAGCGGGCCGCCCTGATCGCGCTGGACCCGCCCGACCGCGCGGACGCTCTGTACCGGCTGGCGCTGGCCGAACGGGACGCCGGTCGACCCGAGCGGGCCCGCCGAACGGTCCTGCGAGCCCTGGAGGTGGCGCCGGGGTACGATCCGGCGCAGGAACTGCTGCTCGACCTGGTCGGGAAGGGACCCGCGCGAAAGGGACGGCAGCCGGGAGTAGAGGGGCCGTGACTGGAGCGCGCAGCAGACGTCGGACGTTTTCCGCCCTGGCGGGCGTCCTGGCGCTTGCCCTGCTGGCGGGCGGACTGTCCGCGCGGGACGAGAACTGGCGGCCTGCCGCGCCCAGCGTGGAGACTCCGTCGTTCCCGTACTCGGGCGGCTTCACCTTCGCCCGGATCCGCTTCGAGCCGACGATCTGGGGCGGCGGTCCCTTCATGTGGGGCCTCGACCTCAAGTGGAACCACGACTACCCCTTCGCCGAGGAGAACTTCACGCGAATCGTCGACGAGATCACCGACGTCGAGGTGCAGACGGAGGGCGGCAACGTCCTCGAGTTGACCGATCCCCGACTGTTCGAGCATCCCTGGGCCTACCTCTGCGAGCCGGGCTTCTGGAACCCGACGGAGGAGGAACTCGAGAACCTCCGCTCCTACCTGTTCAAGGGCGGCTTCCTGGTGATCGACGACTTCTTCGACGTGCGCGGCTATCCCGTGCAGTGGGAGAACTTCGAGCGGCAGATGGGTCGGCTCCTGCCGGGCTACGAGCTCGTGCCGCTCACAGTCGATCATCCGGTCTTCCGCTCCTTCTTCGTGCTCGAGGACATCAACTTCGACATCGAGGACGCCCGCTTCTATCCGGTGCGGGGCCGGATCTACGGCGTCTTCGAGGACAACGATCCGAGCCGGCGGCTGATGGCCGTCATCAACTACAACATGGACATCGGCGATTTCTGGGAGTGGTCGGAGACCACCTTCTACCCGGTGGACGTGACCCAGAAGGGCTTCAAGCTCGGGGTCAACTACCTGATCTACGGGATGACCCACTGAGCCGTTCCCGAACGGACGCGGCCCCGACCCAAGGATGGAGAACTCGATGAACGACACCTCAGAGAACCTCGCCCAGACGACCGCCCTGGAAGGCGGCGGCGAGGGGCTGACCAGCGAAACGGACATCGAGCTGGCCGCCCGCCTGGCGACGGGCCGGGAGCAGGTCCTCGCCCAGCTCGCCAAGCAGATCGTCGGCCAGGAAGAGGTCCTGGGTCAGGTGCTGATGACGCTGTTCGTGGGCGGCAACAGCATCCTGACGGGTGTGCCGGGCCTGGCCAAGACCCTGATCGTCCAGACCGTCGCCGAGATCCTGGACCTCAAGTTCAGCCGCATCCAGTTCACCCCCGACCTGATGCCGAGCGACATCACCGGCACCGACATCATCCAGGAAGACCACGACACGGGCAGGCGGGAGATGATCTTCATGCCGGGGCCGATCTTCGCCCAGATCGTGCTCGCCGACGAGATCAACCGGACGCCGCCGAAGACCCAGGCGGCGCTGCTGGAGGCGATGCAGGAGCACCGCGTGACGGTCCAGGGCCGGACCTACGACCTGGAGCAGCCGTTCTTCGTCTTCGCGACCCAGAACCCGATCGAGCTGGAGGGCACCTATCCGCTGCCGGAGGCTCAGCTCGACCGCTTCATGTTCAACATCATCATCGACCACCTCCCCGAGGACGAGGAGATGGAGATCGTCGACGCGACGACGACGCTGCGCGAGTTCACCCTCGAGACTCGGGTCACGGGCGACGACCTGCGCGCGTTCCACCGGCTGGTGCGGCGGGTGCCGATCGCGGAGCCGATCCTCCGCTACGCCGTCCACCTGGTGCGGATGACCCGTCCCGACACGCCGGAGGCGCCCGACTTCGTGAACCAGTGGGTGCAGTACGGCGCCAGCGTCCGCGCGGCGCAGTTCATGGTCCTCGGCGCCAAGGCCAAGGCGCTGATGGACGGGCGCTACCACGTCGCGCACGAGGACGTTCGGGCCCTTGCCAAGCCGGTCATGCGGCATCGCATCCTGACCAACTTCCATGCCGAGTCGGAGCGAGTGACCACCGACGAGATCGTTGGCCGGCTGCTGGAGCTTGCGCCCGTAGCCCCGAGTGGAATGAGCTGACGGAAAAGGCCGGGCCATGAAGTACGGCAGGTTCGTCGACACGGGGACGCTCGCGCGCATCAGCAGTCTCGACCTGCTCGCGAAGACCGTCGTCGAGGGCTTCGTCAGCGGCCTGCACCGGTCGCCGTTCCTCGGCCGGTCGATGGACTTCGCGGAGTACCGGGCCTACCAGCCGGGCGACGACATCCGACGCGTCGACTGGAAGCTCTTCTGCCGCACGGACCGCTTCTTCGTGAAGGAGTTCGAAGCGGATACGAACACGAACCTGACGATCGCGCTCGACGTCTCCCGTTCGATGGATTTCGGAACGGGCTCCCTGACCAAGCTCGACTACGGGCGATACCTCGCCGCCTGCCTGGGCTACTTCGCCTCCAAGCAGAAGGATCGCATCGGCCTGGTCACCTTCGACAGCGCGATCGTCGACTTCGTGCCGCCGGCGGCCAAGCACCTTCAGGTCGTGCTCCATACGATCGACCGGATCGAGCCGGGCGGCGGGGGCAGCTTGCGCGAACCGCTGCTGGAAGTGGTCGACGCGGTGCGGCGCCGGAGCATGGTCGTCCTGATCTCGGACTTCTACGAGGAACCCGAGACGGTGATCCGGACCGCGGCCGGCTTCCGGCACAAGGGAAACGACGTGATCCTCTTCCATCTGCTGGACCCGGCGGAGCTTCGCTTCGATTTCGACGGAGAACTCGACCTCAGGGACCTGGAGACCGGGGCGCGGGAAGCGGTGATGCCGGATGTGCTGCGGGACCAGTACCTCGAGCTGATCCGGGAACACACGCGGACGCTGGACCGGTCGCTGGTCGAGGCGGGGATCGACTACACGCTGGTCGACATTTCCCAGCCCCTGGACGCGGCGCTCTACAGCTACCTGTCCGCCCGCCAGTACGCGATGAAGGCCAGGTAAGGCCGCCGTGGGTCTGCTGGCGCCTCTCTTCCTGCTCGGCCTCGCGGCCATTGCGGTGCCGGTGCTCATCCACCTGCGTCTGCGGCACCGCAGCCGCGTGGTCCGTTTCCCGTCGCTGATGTTCATCTCCCAGGCGCCCTACCGGTCGATGCGCCGGCGCCGGTTGCGAGATGTGCTCTTGCTCCTGATGCGTTGCCTCGCGGTGGCGCTGCTTGCCCTGGCCTTTGCACGGCCGCTGTGGCAGGGCGACGCGGCTGCCGGCGCCACCTCCACCAGCCGGCTGGTCGTCGTCCTGCTGGACAACTCGTTCAGCATGGGCTTCGGCGATCGCTGGCAGCGGGCCGGCGCGGCGGCCGAGGCGGCCTTCGGCGACCTCGACGCCGCGGACCGGGGCGCCCTCGTCGTCTACTCGGACGGGGCGGAACTCCAGAGCGCCCCGACCTCGGACGGCGCTCTGCTGGCCGCGATGGCTCGGGACGTGGAGGTCGCGCCGCGGTCCACCTCGCTGCTGCCGGCGATCCAGATGGCGCGCGGCGTGCTGGCCGAGGCCGGGGAACTCGGACAGCGGGAACTGGTCATCGTGAGTGACTTCCAGCGATCGTCCTGGACGCCCGAGAACGTCGCGGCGCTGCCGGCCGGCGTGGAGTTGCAGCTCGTCGACGTGGGCGAGGAGGACGAAGACGTGGGCAACGCTGCCGTTACCGACGTCGCCTTCGACCACTCTCGCAGCGGCGACCGCGAACAGGTCGGGATCGCGGCGCGGGTCGGCTACCTGGTCGCCCGCGAGTCGTCGTCGGCGTCCGCCGGCGCGCCCTTGCGGGCGGAAGTCGACCTGCTGCTGGATCGCGAGGTGGTCCAGACCAGGGCGGTCGAACTGGGCGTCGACTCGTCGACGATGGTCAACTTCGCGCCGGAGGTGCTCGAACGGGAGCGCACGACCCGCGGCACGGTGCGTCTGCGAGACGATTCCCTCGCCGCCGACAACGAGTTCCGCTTCGTGCTGTCGCCGGCGCACGAAGTCGGCGTGCTCGTGATCGAGCCGGACGGCGACCGTCGTCGTGGCCGGTATCTCGAAGAGGCCCTGGCGCTCGGCCGCCGGCCGTTCTTCCGGGTGAGCCGGGTGCAGGCGTCCGGTTTCCAGCGCTCGATGCTCGACGGCAAGTCGGTCGTCGTCATCAACGACGCTGCCCAGCAACTGTCGACGGCGGCGGGCGACGCGGTCGCCGGCTTCGTGCGCGACGGCGGCGGCCTCCTGCTCTCCGTCGAGCGCGGCCTGACCTCGACCGCCGGCTTGTTGAGGGAGCTCGGCGTGACCAGCGAACGGCAGGCGGACCGGCTTTCCGGGAGCGCGGGCTCCCTGGCCTGGTTCGACACCGGCCATCCGGTCTTCGACGTGTTCGCCACGGCCAGAAGCGGCGATTTCTCCTCCGCGTCCTTCTTCCGCTATCACCGGCTGGTGCCTCCGGAAGGCGCCGCGACGATCGCGCGCTTCGACGACGGCGCTCCGGCGCTGCTGGACCTGATACCGGGAACGGCTGAGGACGGCGACGCGGCGGGCGCTGCTTCCGGCCGCGTCCTGGTGCTGCCGACTTCATTCGACACCTTCTGGAACACGCTGCCGCTTCAGGCGGTGTTCCTCCCCTTCGTCCATCGCTCGGTGGAGTACCTGGCGGGCTACTCGCTGCCCCGCTCCTGGTATCGGGTGGGAGAGGTCGCGCAGGTGGAACTGCCCAGCGGGCCGGCGGGGGGCGAGGGGAACGGCTACATCTCGGTCGCGCCGTCGGGCCGCGAGAGCCGTATCGAGGGGGACGGCGGAGGTCTGCTGCTGGACGTGGATGAGCCCGGCTTCTACCAGTTCCGGGAGGTGCGGGGCGATGTCGCGACCGAGCCCCTGACCCTGGCCAGCAACGTGCCCGTGGTGGAGTCCGATCTGAGCCGACTCGATCTGGACGAGTTCATGTCCCGCATTCGACCGAGGGAGGAGGAGAACGGTCCGGCGGCGGCGGCCGCGGTGCAGTCTCCGGAAGAACGAGAACGCCGCCAGCGACTCTGGTGGTTCCTGATCGCTGCCGCGGCGCTGGTACTGGCTGCCGAGACCCTGTTCGGCAACCGGCGCCGCGCCGCCGCGGCGCCGGTCGTGACAGCATGGAGCCCCACCGGCGAGCAGAGCTGACTGAGGAGACCCGATGGCTTCCGGTTTCGATCCGATCTACGACGCGACCTACGGCGAACTGATGAGCGTGATCCGTCGCGTTCGCCTCCGCTGGCGGATGAAAGTGGCGTTGCGGGGACTGGTCACGCTGATCGTGACGGGCTTCGCCGCGTTTGCCGTTTCGGTCTGGGGCATGGACTACTTCCTCTACAGCGAGCGTGCGGTCGACGTGTTCCGCTGGCTCGCTTACCTGACCCTGATCGCTCTCGGGGTTCGGCTGCTCGTGGTGCCTCTCTCGCGACGGGTGTCCAAGCGCCAGGTGGCGCTCTACGTGGAGGAGCACGAGCCGACGCTAAAGGCCTCGGTGCTGAGCGCGGTGGAGCTGGGTCCCATACAGCAGGGTTCGTCCGCGGACGCGGAGCGGGTGTCGCCGGAGCTCCAGCGGCGCGTACTGGAAGACGCCATCGAACGCTGCCAGCAGAGCGGTTTCGCGACCCGGATCGAGCGTGGCGCCCTGCAGCGTTTCTCGGCCGCCCTGGCCGGTGTGGCGAGCGCCGGCATGGTGGCGGTGCTGCTCAGCCCGGCCTTCCTCCAGCACGGCGCGATGCTGCTGTTTACGCCCTGGCGGGCGGCGGCGGCCGACAACCCGTACCGCCTGGTCGTGGCGCCGGGCAACGTGACCGTGGCCCGCGGCTCCGACCAGTTGATCAGCGCGGCGGTTCTGGGCTTCGACCCGGACCGCGTCGAGCTCGGTCTGAGGCCGCTTGACTCCTCCGGCGACCCGGACGGCGAGTGGCAGCAGTGGCCGATGAATCGCGTCGGCGATGGGTTTGAACTGGCGGAACCCGGGGAGGACGGGGACCGGATGATCGCCGGCGAACCCGCCACGCACGACTTCATCGCCCTGAACCTGCGCTCCGACACGGACTACTACGTCGACGCCTCCGGCGTGCGCTCGCCGATCTACCGCATCCGGGTCAAGGATCTGCCCTACGTCGACCAAATCGATCTCCTGTACCGCTTCCCGGGTTACAGCGGGCTGTCGGATCAGACGGTCGAGGACGGCGGCGACATCGCGGTTCTCAAGGGCACGCAGGTGCGGTTCAGCATCCTCCCGATCTTCGAGGTCGAGGCCGGACGCCTGCTGGTGGAAGGCGACGAAGCCAGGGACCTGAGCGTCGAAGGCGACCGGCTGGTCGCGGCGTACACGGTGGACGAGAGCACGTATTACCGGATCGAGTTGATGGACGACGAGGGCAGGTGGCACCGGGCCTCGGCCGAGTACATGGTCACGGCCCTGGAGGATCAGCCCACGATCGTGCGTTTCCTGGCGCCCGGCCGCGACGTCAAGGTGTCGATGATCGACGAGGTGTTCGCCGAGGTCGAGGCGGAGGACGACTACGGTGTGCGACGCCTGAACATCCGCTACGCGGTCAACGGTGGCGAGGAGACGGAGATTTCCCTACTCGACAGCGCGTCCTCCTCGATGAAGAAGGTGAGCGTGGGACACACGCTCTTCCTGGAGGAGATGGACCTCCAGGTCGGCGACTCCATCTCCTACTACGCCGAAGCCTGGGACCGCAGTCACGCCGAGCCGACGATCAGCGACATCTACTTCCTGGAGATCCGCCCCTTCGACCGGAACTATCGCCAGGCCGAGCAGGGCGGCGGAGGCGGCATGGGCGGTGCCGGCGGCCTGGATCAGACGCTCTCGGTGCAGCAGAAGATGATCATCTCGGCGACGTTCCGCCTCGTGCGCGACGAGGACGAGTACACGGCCCGCGAGTTGTCCGAGAACCTGACGACGGTTTCCCTGATGCAGGGCCGGCTGCGCGACCAGGTGGCGTCGCTGGTGACGCGGATGGGCAATCGGGGCCAGCAACTGCTCCAGGACGACGACTTCTCGAAGATCATCCGGTTCCTCGAGCAGGCCGGTGTCGAGATGGCGGCGGCGCAGAAGGAACTCGAGGCGGAGCGCGCCGAAGCGGCGATGACCGAGGAAAAGAAGGCTCTGGCCTCGCTGCAGCGGGCGGAATCCGTGTTCCGCGACATGCGCGTGTCCTTCGACCAGAGCGGCGGAGGGGGCGGCGGCAATCAGCAGTTGTCCGAGGATCTCGCCGACTTGTTCGAGCTGGAACTCGACAAGCTGCGCAACCAGTACGAGACGGTCCAGCGCGGCGCCGCCGAGCAGGCGCAGGCGGAAGTCGATGAACTGATGCAGAAGCTGCGCGAGCTGGCCCGCCGCCAGCAGCGCGAGAACGAGCGCCAGAACCGGTTGCGGAGCCGCTCCCAGCAGGGCGGCGGTGGCGGCGGCAGGCAGCAGGACCTGATCGAGGAAACGGAGGAGCTCGCGCGGCGCCTGGAGCGGCTGGCGCGCGAGCAGCAGCGTCCGGAGCTGCAAGAGACGACGCAGGCGTTGCGGCAGGCCGCGGAGCAGATGAGGCGCTCCCAGGCCGGATCCTCCAGGTCGCAGTCGAATGCCGGAGCGGATGGGATTGCGGCTCTCGACAAGCTCCGTGAGGCGCGGCGGCTGCTGGACCGCAACCAGCGCCAGCAACTCGGGCGGGACATGGAGGAACTGCAGGAGCGCGCCAACCGCGTGTCCCAGATGCAGAGCCGGATCGAGGAGCAGGTAGGCGAGCTGGGCGGCCAGGAAGGCGAGAACGGCCAGCGCCGTAGCGAGCTTTCGGCGCGAGAACGTTCCGAGCTCATTGACCGGATCATGGAGCGCAAGGACCGTTTGACCGACGAAGTGGCGGGCCTCGAGGCGCAGCTCAACCGGATGAGCCAGGGCG
Source organism: Thermoanaerobaculia bacterium (assembly GCA_965116955.1). Classification (GTDB taxonomy): domain Bacteria; phylum Acidobacteriota; class Thermoanaerobaculia; order Multivoradales; family Multivoraceae; genus Multivorans. The sequence goes on from OZ220742.1 coordinate 3,299,743, forward strand.
CCCGCAACGATCAGCCGGAGACGGCGCGGAAGCTGCGCGAGTCGGCGACGATCATCCGCGACGAGCAGTTGAAGGAGAAGATCCGCTACTCCAAGGGCGTGCTGGCCGGCCGGGACCCGGAGTTCGCGCGGTTGTTCGAGAACCAGATCCGGCAGGACATCGACGACGTGACGGAGCGGATCGCGGAGGCGCGGGAGAGTGTCGGTGAGGGCGGCGGCGAGCGTCAGGAGCGGATGCTCGAGCGGACCCGGGATCTCGTCGAGAATCTGGCCTCGATGGAGGCGCGCTTGCGTGACCGCGTCGAGGCCGGCAGCCGGCTGGGGCAGCGTTCGGGGAGGCAGAACGAGCAGGACGGCCGCCAGCAGGATGGCGAGCAGCAAGGCGGTGAGCAGCAAGGCGGTGAGCAGCAGGGCGGCCAGCAAGGTGGCGAGCAGCAAGGCGGCCAGCAGCAGGGTGGCCGGCCGGGCGACACGTCTTCGGAAGCCGGAGGCGACGCGGCCAACCCGGAAGGAGGCCGGAACCGGGGCCGCCTCAGCCAGTACGGCTCGAGCTCAGGCGGCTTCTACCAGCCCGGCATCTTCCCCGCCGAGGACCTGCGGCAGATCGACCGGGAGTTCGATCAGCGGCGCGCCGACCTGGAGAGCCTCAGGAACGACATGCGGCGGGAGCGGATGGACACGGCGGACCTCGATCAGCTACTTCAGCAGATGGGCGATCTGAGCCTGCTCGGTCTCAACCGCGATCCGCTGGCCCTCGAACGGCTCCGCAGCGAGATCGTCGAGGGCCTGCGGCAGTTCGAGTACCGGCTGTGGCGCGAGCTGCGCGGCGGCGAGGCCGAACGCGTCTACCTCGGCAACTCGGACCAGGTACCGCCCGGCTACCGCGAACTCGTCGACGAGTACTTCCGCAAGCTGGCCAGCGAAAGCTAGCGCGCCGCCGCGAGACGAAGACCAGCATGGCAGCTGGGAGTCACACACTGGGTGCGCGGGTCTTCTGACCCGCTGCCGCCGTAGGCGGCCGGAAGACGTGCCGGCCGTCAGGCCGGCTCCGCTTCGGCGCCAACTGACGAGTACTGCGGCGTGGATCTGCGAAGGACGTTGCCAGAGTCGGACTACTGCCGCTCCCTGAAGAGGACATGAGCCGCGAACTGGCGCCGGTGCCTGAGGTCTGCCGCTTCGAACCGCTCAACGGCGGCTTGCGCGTTCCGCAGGTGGCCTTCGACATTGGACTTGAAGAAGAACTGAGCGGGGTCGTAGTCGGCGGCGTGGCGCTCCTTCTGGAGGTCAACCAGGAGGTCGGCGAAGTCCTGAATCTCCCGAGGGAAGCTCCGGACCAGGTACTTCTGGCTGCATGCCTCCCGGGCCCGGCCGTGGGACAGCGACCGGTAGGCCAGGTTCCAGGCGCGACTTCCTCGAAGGGTCTTTCCGACCAGCGTGTCCGCACAGCACCGCGCCAGACAATGGAAGAGAGCGTAGTAGACGGTGCTCACCGTACGGCGAAGGTGAGTCTGCAGCGGGCGCCCCCGGCCGGAGGGGAGCTGCTGCTCGGCGGAAACGAGGAGATCAGAGGCCTTCAGGGCGCCAGTCTCCCGCATCGGACTGGGTGACCAGGTGGATGCTGGGGGTCACCTCCAGATCCTGGTCCCAAAGCAGGTCGCGGACTCTTCTGCGGAACGAGATCAGGCCCTCGACCTGTTCCTGTGCCTCGACCTCGCCCTCGTAGATCGCCCAGACATCGACGACTTCGTCGCCGTACCAGGATCTGGTGGGCTGTACCCACACGTTGGTGAATCGCAGGCTCGGAAACACCTCGTGGACGATCCGGTGCACCTCGGTCCTGATGTGGGGGAGCTCTTCGCGGAGATTCCGGCTGACCTCCTGAAGGGACTGGCTACTCATGTCGTTCCCTTTCTTGTTGAGGACGATACTCCGTCGGCAACGACGGCCTCAAGGACTTAGACGGATTCGACTTCTCCGTATGCGTTGCGAGCGGTCGGCGGTCGGAAGCGCCGGAAGAGCTTCCCTCGTGTGGTGATGACGGCCACGGGGCTCGCCTGACGGCGACTCAGCTCGAGCCCTGCTGACGGGGCTTCCGCGGTCGCGGGTCTGGGCTTTGCTACTCCTGCTCCTGCTTCCGGGGAGGCGTAGAATCGGACGGTGGTGACTCAGAACGACCGCATGGTCAAGGAGTTGGTCGGAGTCTTGGCCGGCGTGGCACGGAAGTCGAGGTTCCAAGCCGGGAGGCGATCCCTGCGCACTCGGAGGATCACTCGGGCGCTGACCAAGTGGGGACTAGGCCGCGGCTTGCATGTGTATGCGAAGGGACTACCAAGGCGCCTCAAGCGCAAGAACCCCGGGAGGATCGACGGAGAGTGGCTCTTTGATGTCACGTGCCTGCAGTACGGCGACGGCGACTATCTGGAGCGGGCGGTGCTGGCCGTGGAGTCGGAGTGGGGTGACGAACACGACATCTACGACGACTTCGAGAAACTACTCGTCTGCCGCACGGAACTCCGCCTGTTCATCTTTGACCGGGCGGCACTGAAGTTCAAGTGGCTCCGCCGGTGCATTCAGCGTGGACCGGTCCAAGCGGGGGATACCTACCTTCTCGCGGGCTACAGCGACAAGAAGAGGCTCTTCGAGTTCTACAGGGTGGACGTCGATGCGGATCTACGGGCCGTTGCTGCGGCAGTTCAAGGCAGCTCGTAGGCCGGACTCCTCCCCAGGATTGAACCACGGTCGCGATGGGTGAGGGATCGCGCGCGATTCTGCGACCGATGGTCAGGACCTCCCTCCGCCCTGCGGCATGGCCACCGCCGTGTCGGAGTCGCTGGTCCTCTGCACTTCGGACCCTTCCCGCGGGAATGTCGGCACTTTCCCTTGCAGCTTGGTGCCGGTCCTTGGCCGCTTTCCGTGGTAGCTGGCCAAAGGATCCCCAAGCACCCTGCGGGCGAATCACACCTGAAGCCCTGGAGAGACGTCGAGCCGGCTACCTTGGCCTTGGTAGCGCTCCGTGGCTGGACGTGGCAGGAGCCTGCTGACCCGGCTCCTTGAGACGGAGAGCCGCTACGGCGCCTCGCTGCGGTCCGCTCCTTGAAGTCGCCAGTCCGCGCTGAGCCGGTCAACCAACTCGCGCTGACGCCGCTCCAGAACCTTGGGGGTCCACTCGGACTCCTCCCTGATGCTCTGAGTGAGCAGGAAAGGCGTCTGGCCGTCCCTCATCAGGTAGGTGTCGATCTTCCGTCGGAAGGGGCGGTTGGATGCGGCCGTGTTCCTCCGGCGAGAGAGAAGCACTAGGTTGGCCAACTTGTGAGTCCACACTTCCCTTTCCTCATCGGTGAACCACTGGCGCCATTCGGAGTCCTCAGGTGGCGTCTGTGGCAACACGTGCTCTACCGTGATCACTCCTTGGTCGTACACCGCCCCGCCCATGGGCTCGACAAACGTGCTGTCGAGTTTCTGCAACAAGGGCCGCATCACGCGGGAACCACGGGAGTAGATGTCGCGGCCGAGCCGCTCCTCAAATTCCGCCTTCTCTTCCTCCGTCAAACGGAGGCCGCTCTCTCCGTTCTCGGGGCGGCTACCGTTCTGTAGCTCGCCGAGCACAGCGCCGTAGCGGTTGATTCGCTGAGTCTCGTAGGCGCGTGTGACGAACAGGAAGAACGCGAGGCGCTCGAGGTCCCGGAAGAACTGCAGCGCGCTTCCGTCGGGCCGTCCCTGGCCAAGATAGGACATGGCTGGCGGAATCCAGTCAAAGTTGTCCAGCCGACGCAGGTGTCTGAGGTACTCGTTTGCCCTTTCAGCACCGGGAAAGTCCGAGACCTTGGCGTCTAGAATCTGCCGGTAGTGTCCCGCGGAGGGAATCAGAGTCCGGTCGATGAACTCGGCGCCGCCCTGACCTCGAAGTACTCTCTCTTCAAAGTCGTCGTGGAGTGTCCTGCGGAGTTTCTCCTTGACGCGGATCATTCGCACATGGGCGAACAGGTCCCGGAAGCGGTCTCGGCCGAGGTCGTCTTCGATGTCCTCCCACTTCGTTGTGTACTCGGACTCGTTCTCCAAGTCACCGAGAACATTCGCTTTGAGAATGTCGGTCGGGGAAAGGGGCAGTCCGCGGCGATTCAGAACTGAAAAGATCCGAAACGCGAACTCGAGGTTCGTGGCGGTTACGACGACCAAGTAGCACTGCTGCACGACGAACTCGGCCAAGCGCTGTCGATCTCCATCCGAGAGACCCTCCAGCTTCCGGTGGAGCCTCTTAGTGTTCTGATGAAGGAGGATCCGGCTCGGGGTCTGATCGCTGGCATCCAGCGAACTCTCGACGAAGGAGCCAAGGGCGCCGGGACGTTGAATGTTGTCACGGAAGAAGGTCCGATCTCTCGGACGCAACTTCAGACGGTGATGCTCCTTAGTGCCTTCTAGTGGATTCGCCTGCTGGCCTACGTAGGCGTCCAGATAGGTACGGTAGGTTCCGGTGAGTTCACGCAAGACACAGAAGAGCAGCGTCAACGTGGTAAGTCGCTGCTGCCCGTCGACGACATCGCAATGGGTCGTTTGGTCGTCCTTCTTGACGACTACGATGCTGCCGAGGAAGTAGGGGGTGTCAGGAGAATCAGCGGCTTGAGTAAGATCGTCAAGTAGTTCGTCGACGTGCTCCTGCCTCCAAGCGTAGGGTCGTTGATAGCTCGGAATCTCGAAAGAGAAGTCGCCGTTGAACACCTCTTTGAGGTTTCTCTTCTGGGCGTCGAGTTCCATTCTCATTTGGTCATCCGCCTTCTGAGACGGAGCATGCCAGGGCGGGTGCGGAACGCGCTACAGTGCCTAGGGAGGGCGCCGCTGACGGCATACAGAAAGCGGTGGGGTTAGCGTCAGTTCCCCGTCGGGATGTCGCTGTACGGCACGTCGCGGTCGACGCGGATCTCGCCCGGGAGGCCGAGAACGCGTTCGGCGATGATGTTGCGGAGGATCTCGTCCGTGCCGCCGGCGATGCGGAGGCCGGGGCTGTAGAGGAAGGACTGCTGGAACAGGGCGTCGGAGGGCATCAGGGAGGGATCCGTGATCACGCCGCCCATGTCCATCAGGTCCGCGCCGAAGGAGGACACGTTCTGCAGCTTCGAGGCGGAAACGACCTTGCCGATCGAGTTCTCGGGGCCCGGTACCTTGCCTTGGGAGAGGGCCGTCATCGTACGCGCCTTCGTGTGCTTCATGCCCATCGCCTCGACGTACCAGTCGGCGATCTTCTCGCGGACCGAGGAGTCCTCGAGGGCGGACCGGCCGTCGAGTTCGCAGGCGGCGGCGAGCTTCATCACCTCGCGGAAATCCGGCGGCGGCGCGTCGCCGACGGCGAGGCGCTCGTTCATCAGGGTGGTGATCGCCACCTGCCAGCCTTCGCCGATCGCGCCGAGCCGCTGACTGTCCGGCACCCGGACGTTGGTGAAGAAGACCTCGTTGAAGTTGGAACCGCCGTTGATCTGCTTGATCGGCTTGATCTCGATTCCGGGCGACTTCATGTCGATGAAGAAGAAGGTCAGGCCCTTGTGCTTGGGCAGGGAGGAGTCATGGCGTGCGACCAGGATGCCCCAGTCGGAGTAGTGGGCCCCTGACGTCCAGACCTTCTGACCGTTGACCACCCAGTCGTCGCCGTCGCGGTGGCAGCGGGTGCGGAGGCCGGCGACGTCGGACCCGGCGGCGGGCTCCGAGAACAACTGGCACCAGACCTCTTCGCCGCGGATCAGCGGCGGAATGAACCGGGCCTGTTGCTCCTCGGTCGCGTACTGCGCCATGACCGGGCCGCACATGCCGAGCCCGATGCTGAAAAAGCCGGTCGGGACGTCGAAGCTCGCCTCTTCCTGGTCGTAGATGATCGTCTCGATCATCGGCCGGCCCAGGCCGCCATGCGCGACCGGCCAGTGGCGGCAGGCGTAGCCGGCGTCCGCCTTCCTGGCCTGCCAGGCCTTGGCGAGCTGCAGGCCCTCCTCGGCGTCGAGCCGGCGGCTGACGCTGGGGCGGTCCTTTCGCGGTTCCGCGTTGGCGCCGAGCCAGGCGCGGACCTCCGCGCGGTATGCGGCCTGTTCGGGAGTGTCGTTGAAGTCCATCAGGCGGCCTCCTGCTGTTCCAGACCGGAGATCAGCCGGTCTTTCCACACCCTTTCGCTGCCGATGCTGAGCGCGAGCAGCTTGGAGCGGCGGTAGTAGAGGTGGCAATCGGATTCCCAGGTGAAGCCGATGCCACCGTGAGTCTGGATGTTCTCCTTCGAGGCGAAGTGGAAGGCCTGGGTGGCCGCGACACGGGCCGCGGCCGACGCGACCGGCATCTCGGGCGCGTCGGTCGACAGCGCCCAGGCGCCGTAGTAGCAGTTCGCCCGGGCGAGTTCGTTCTTGATGTACATGTCGGCGAGTTTGTGCTTGATCGCCTGGAAGGAGCCGATCGGCCGGCCGAAGGCGTAGCGCCCCTTGGCGTAGCCGATCGCCATCTGGAGGCAGGCGTCGGCGCCGCCGAGCTGCTCCATGGCGAACAGCACCGCGGCGCGGTCGAACACGGCGTCCTTGATCGACCAGCCCTGGCCGGCTTCGCCCAGCAACTCCGCCTCGGCGCCGTCGAAGGTGATCCTGGCGTGGGAACGGGAGGGGTCGAGCGTGTCGACCGGCTCGCGGGAGACCCCTTCGGAGGCGAGGTCGACGACCGCCAGCGAGGCGCCGTCTCCGTCCCTGGCGACGACGACGCAAAGGTCGGCCACGTCGCCGTCGGGAACCGGCATCTTCGTGCCGGACAGCCGGCCGTCCCTGAGCGTGGCCTGAAGGTTCGCCACGGTGGCCTGTCCCGGACCCTCGGAGAGAGCGAAGGTGCCGATGCTCTCACCCGAGGCGAGAGCGGGCAGGAGTCTCTGCTTCTGTTCGTCCGACCCGCCCTGGAGAATCGCTTCGGCGGCGAGGTAGACGGACGATGAGAAGGGGACCGGGGCGATGGCGCGACCCATCTCCTCGGCTACGACACAGAGTTCGAGATAGCCGAAGCCGATACCGCCGTACTCCTCGGGGATCGCGATTCCGGGAGACTCGTTGGCGCAGATCTGCTCCCACAGATCGCGCGCGAAGGTCTCGTCCGCGTCCTCGAGCACCCGCCGGGGCACGGTCGTATCGCAGGCGGCGCGCAGGAAGTCGCGCGTCTGCTGCTTCAACGCCTTCTGGGCATCCGAGAAATCGAAGTTCATTGCTGCTCCTGGTCAGTTTCGGACGCGGAGTGTAGCAGCGAAGAGAGGCCTGTCAGATGTCGTAGATACGCCCCTCCGCGAGCGCCTCGATCTCCAGGTCGCGGCGGTCGACCATGTCGTCGCCGAGGTGCGTGAGCAGCATCCTCCGGCAGTCGAGCAGATGGCGGCGGGCCAGGAGTTCACGGTAGTTCAGGTGGTTCGGAATCGGCCGGTCGTACGAGTTGCATTCGCAGATGAAGAGATCGGCGCCGGCGGCTGCGTCGACCAGTGCTTCCGTCCATTCCGTGTCCCCGGAGAAGGCGAGTGTTCGGCCGCCGTACTCGACCCGCAGTGCGTGGCTCGGCGCGCCGGACGGGTGGACGACTTCGAAGGGCGTTACCCGGAGGCCGTTGACCATGGCCGGGCGGTGCTCGTGGAGTTCAAGGAACTCGACATCGAAGGCCCGCTCGCGCCGGGAGGAGCCGGGGTACAGAGCTTCGGTCGCTTGCCTCAGTCTCTCCCGGAGGCCGGGAGGCCCCGCCAGAGTCAGCGGCGTCGTGCGGCGCGCCCGGTAGTGGGCGTCGCTCAACAGGAAGGGCAGGCCGCCGAAGTGGTCCCCATGCAGGTGGGTGATGAGGATCGTGCGGATCGTCGCGGGCTCGACGCCGCGTGCCTTCATCGCGGTCAGTGAGGTCGCGCCGCAGTCGAGCAGGGTCGGAGAAAGCGCGCCCTCGTTCGCCTCGCCGCTCAGGAGGAAGCAGGTGTGCAGGCGTCCGCCGCTGCTGAAGGCGTCGCCGCAACCGAGGACCTGGAGCTGGAACGTCATCCGGGTGATCAAACAGGTTCCACGGGACGGCGTCGCGGCCATGGCCGTGCCCGCGGCCGGACGGCATGATAGAGCACCCGACGCGGAACCGTATGCCGGGTGGCGGCGCGAAGACGACGGTGCGTAGAAACCGGAAGGAGAGGCACATGGGAGGTCAGACGAGTTTCGAGACGATCCGGGTGGAGAAGGACGGCAACCTGGGATTCCTGACCCTCGCGCGCCCCGAGCGGCTGAATGCCGTGGAGGGGACGATGCTGCGCGAGCTGGCTCTTGCCGCGGCCTGGTTCGACGATCAGAGCGAGATCGATGTGGTCGTGCTGCGTGGCGAGGGACGGGCGTTCTGCGCCGGGGCCGACCTGAAGGCGATGGGCGGCGCTTCGGATTTGAACTGGCGCCAGCGCCGCGAGGCGGGCCAGCTCGGCCGCCGCGCGATGGACGCGCTGGAGCAGATGCGGGCGCTGACCGTTTCGCAGGTCCAGGGCTACGCGGTTGGCGGCGGCTTTCTGCTGATGGCGGCCTGCGACCTGCGGGTCGTGGCTGAGGACGCCGTGTTCTTCATCCCCGAGGTCGAGCTGGGACTTCCTCTGGCCTGGGGCGGCGTGCCGCGGATGGTGCGCGAGCTCGGACCGGCCCTGACCAAGGAGCTGATCATCACCTGCCGTCGCTTCGGTCCGTCCGAGGTGGCGCCGATGGTCAACCGGATCGTGCCGGCGGACCGGCTCGAGAAGGAGACACTGGATCTTGCCCGTTCCCTGGCCGCGATGCCCGCGGTGCCGGCGGCGATCACGAAGGACCATGTGAACGCGGTCGCCCGCTCCATGGCCGGCGCCACCGACTTCGCCGACGGCGACACCCTGCAGTGGGTGAGGGGCGACGCCGAGTCGGAGGCGGCCCGGGTGCGTTACACGGAGCGCACACTCGGCGGCAAGAGCGGCTGAGGGCAGTCCGCTCGCCGCTAGCGTTGGCTCAGTCGGCCGGCGACTTGTGAACCCGGCCCAGCCGCATGACGAAGCGGACATCCTGGAGCTTCGTCACGTCGGCGATCGGGTCGCCCTCGACGGCGATCAGGTCGGCCGCCTTGCCGGCCGCGACCGAACCGGTCTCCTCCCAGATGTCGAGCAGCTTCGCGGTGACGACCGTCGCCGACTGGATCGCGGTCATCGGCGCCATGCCCCCTTCGACCATGTAGAGGAACTCCTGGGCGTTGCTGCCGTGAGGGCAGACGCCGCAGTCCGTGCCGAAGGCGATCGGCACGCCCGCCCGGTGGGCCTTGGCGAACGTGTTCTGGATCACCGGCCCGATGGCGGCCGCCTTGGGCCGGATGATCTCGGGGAAGTAGCCCGGGACCGCGGCCTTCTCGGCCACGAAGTTGCCTGCCGAGATGGTCGGCACGAAGTAGGTGCCGTGCTCCTTCATCAGCTCGAACGCCTCCTCGTCCATGTAGGTGCCGTGCTCGATCGTCGTGACGCCGGCCCGAATCGCCCGCTTCATGCCCTCGGCCCCGTGGGCGTGGGCGGCGACCATGAAGCCGTAGTCCCTCGCGGTGTCGACGATGGCCCGGATCTCCTCCTCCGTGAACTGCGGGTTCTGGCCGCTCTTGGCCAGGCTGAGCACGCCGCCGGTGGCGGTGATCTTGATCAGGTCCGCGCCCTCCTTGTAGCGCTGCCGCACCGCCTTGCGGGCGTCCTCGATGCCGTTGACGATGCCTTGCCTGGGCCCCGGGTCGCCCTGCAGGTCCGGCCTCATGCCGTTCGTGCGGTCGCCGTGGCCGCCGGTGGTGGCGAGCGACACGGTGGCGGCGAAGATGCGTGGCCCGGGCATATCGCCCCGGTTGATCGCGTTGCGCACGGCGAGGATCGCGGTCGTTTCGCCGCCCACGTCGCGGACCGTGGTGAAACCGGCGAGGAGCGTCCGCTTCGCGTAGATCAGCCCCTTCACCGTCGCGTCGGCCGGGGTTTCCTGGAAGCGCTCGAGATAGGACGCGGCGCCGGCCTGCTGCGAGGTCAGGTGGACGTGCATGTCCATCAGGCCGGGCAGCACGGCGTGACCGGACAGGTCGATCAGGGTGTCGCCGTCCTCCGGAGCGGCCAGTCCTTCCTCGAGAGCCGTGATCGTCTCGCCTTCGACCACGATCGTGTGCCTGCCGAGGACCTCGCCGGCTTCGACGTCGACCAGGGATCCGGCGTGAATGACGGTGCGGCCGTCGGCGGCGAGGGCGGAGGTCCTCGCGAACAGGACGAGCGCGGCCACGGCGAGGAAAGCGGCGACGGGAGATGGGGCGAAACGGTTCGTCATCGTCGGGAACCTCCGTTGATCCGGAAACGGGAAGGGGCCGCGACTGTAGCGCAGCAGGTACCGGCTGCTACTGCTGTGCGGACTGGCCGGTACGTGCCGTGCCGAACCGGCTGATCGTCCAGGTCAGGACGAAGCCGGCGCCGGCGAGTCCCAGGGCAGATGCGGCCTCTAACGGTGCGGGGGAAGCCGGGTCCTCGAAGGGCCAGAGGCCGACGACAGCGCCCAGGAGGAGCCCCATCAGCACTCCCAGCGTCGCCTGGCGGAAACGTCGCAGGGCGTAGCGCACGGCATTGCTGATCAGGGTTGCGCCGACCACGATGCCGACGAGGACCGGCAGCAGGACGCCTGCCGCTTCCACGACGGCCCCCGCGTCCAGACGGCGGAGTCCCTCCAGCACCTGGTCGATGGCGCCGAGGATCGGTTCGTACTGGCCGAGGGCCAGGAGCAGGTAGGCGCCGCTCAGTCCCGGCAGGATCATCGCGGCGGCGCCGGCCGCTCCGGCGATTGCGAGGAGGATCGGTCCGCTGGCTTCGATTCCCTCGCCGGTCGGGCCGCTCTGGAGCAGGGCGAGTCCGGCCATGGCGGCGAAGCCTCCGGCCGTGCCGCCCCAGAACGCGCGGGCAGCCGGTTGGGCCAGCCGCCACACCAGCGGCACGCCGCCGAGGGTCAGGCCGATGAAGGCGCTGTACATGATCCAGCGCTGGTGCGCCACGAGGTCACGCAGGAGGCCAGCCAGGAGGAGAATTGTCAGGCTCCCGGACGCGGCGACGGCTGCCAGCAGCAGCAGTGGCTGAAGCCGCAGGCGCAGCCGGGTCGTGTCGGCCACTGCCTCGATGAAGCGGGGATAGATGCCGACGGCGAGCAGCATCGTGCCACCGCTGATTCCGGGCACCAGGTTGGCGAGCCCCATCAGAACGCCGCCCGCGACGGCGCGCGGCGCCCAGGACGCGTCCGAGCTGCTCCGACTGCCGGCCATCCCGACGGAGTCTAAGGGCGCTTGGCGATCTGGTGCCGGATTGGTCTAGCGTTGCGGCCATGACGGACTATGACTACGACCTGTTCGTGATCGGCGCGGGCTCCGGTGGCGTGCGCGCCAGCCGGATGGCCGCCGGCTACGGCGCCCGGGTGGCGGTGGCCGAGGAGCGCTACCTTGGCGGCACCTGCGTCAACGTCGGCTGCGTGCCGAAGAAGCTGCTCGTCTGCGCCTCGGCCTTCGCCGACCACTACCGCGAGGCCTCGGGTTTCGGCTGGGCGGCGGGGCAACCCGCTTTCGACTGGGGCCAGCTCATCGCGAACAAGAACCGGGAGATCGAGCGGCTCAACGGGATCTACCGCGGCCTGCTCGATTCAGCCGGCGTCGAGCTGTTCGAAGGGCGGGCGCGGCTGCTCGACCCGCACACGGTGGAGATCGATGCGCGTGAGTCCGGTGAGAGCCGGGTCACGGCGGACCAGATCCTGATCGCCGTCGGCAGTTGGCCCGACATGCCGCCCATTCCGGGCATCGAGCACGCGATCAGCTCGAACGAGGCGTTCTACCTCGAGCGCCTGCCGGAGCGGATCGCTGTCGTCGGCGGCGGCTACATCGGCGTCGAGTTCGCGGGCATCTTCGCCGGCCTCGGTTGCGACGTGACGCTGATCTACCGCGGTCCGCTGTTTCTGCGCGGGTTCGACGAGGAGATCCGCACCCATCTGGCGGAGGAGATGCGGTCGCGGGGGATCGACCTCCGGTTCGACTGCCAGGTCGAGTCGATCGAGAAGCTGCTGGGAAGTAGTGCCGACCGTCTTCGACTCAACCTCGACAACGGCCACCAGGTCTCATGCGGCAAGGCGCTCTACGCGACAGGACGCCGGCCCCTGGTCGCCGACCTGGGACTGGAGAACTGCGGCGTGGAGCTCGGTGAGCAGGGCGAGATCGCCGTCGACGAGTTCTCGCGCAGCAGCGTGCCGAACATCTGGGCGATCGGCGATGTCACGGACCGCCTGAACCTCACTCCGGTCGCGATCCACGAGGCGATGTGCCTGACCCGGACCCTGTTCGCCGGGGCGCCGACACCGGTCGACCACGAAACCGTCGCCACCGCCGTCTTCAGCCAGCCACCCTTCGCCGCGGTCGGCCTGACCGAGGAGGAGGCGAGGGCGCGGTACGACGAGGTCGACGTCTACAGGAGCCGGTTCCGGCCGCTCAAGCTGACGTTGACCGACAACCAGGAGCGCACCCTGGTCAAGCTGATCGTCGACCGCTCGAGCGGCCGCGTTCTCGGCGCCCACATGCTGGGCGCGGACGCGCCGGAGATCATCCAGGGTCTCGCGGTGGCGGTCAAGATGGGCGCGACGAAGGACGACTTCGACGCCGCCATGGCGATCCACCCGACCTCGGCCGAGGAGTTCGTGACGTTGCGCTAACGGATCAACCGGCGTTGCGCCGACGCTCCACCGCGTCGAGCACGTCGCCTTCCAGGCGCGGTCCGCCCAGGTCGGCTATCTCGCGCAGGCCGGTGGGGCTGGTCACGTTGACCTCGGTCAGCCAGCCGCCGATCACGTCGATGCCGGCGAAGACGATTCCGAGCCGTACGAGTTCGGGGCCGATCGCCGCGGCGATCTCGCGGTCGCGGCCGTCCACCTCCGTCGCCGCCGCCTGGCCGCCGACGTGGAAGTTCGCCCGCGATTCGCCCTCGGCCGGCACCCTGAGAACCGCGCCGAGCGCCTCGCCCTCGACCAGGATGACCCGCTTGTCGCCCTGGCGGATCTCCGGCAGGTAGCGCTGGGCCATGATGTAGCGGCTTTCGTGAGCCGTCGCGGCCTCCAGGATGGCGCTCGTGTTCCGATCGCCGGCCTTCAGGTGGAAGATGCCCTCGCCGCCGGCGCCGTCGAGCGGCTTGACGATCATCTCGCCGCCCATCTCCTCCTGGAAGGCGACCAGATCCCCGATGCGCCGGGAGACGCGCGCCGGCGGGCAGACGGCCGGGAACCGCAACGCGAACAGCTTCTCGTTCGCGTCGCGCAGCGACAGCGGGTCGTTCACGACGAGTGTGCTTTTCGCCACCATGGACAGTAAATGCGTGGCGTAGAAGAACGCCATGTCGAATGGCGGGTCCTTCCGCATCCAGACGATGTCGAACTCGTCGAGAAAGGCGCCCCGGCCCGTCCCGGTCTCGTACCAGGGCCCGCCGGAGGCCGGATCGACCGTGCGGGCGGGTATCGCCAGCGCCCGCGGCCGTCCGTCCGGCCCGAGCTCCAGGGTGTCGATCGTGCAGACGGCGAGTTCGTGACCGCGGCGATCCGCCTCGCGCAGGAACGCGATCGTCGTGTCCTTCTCGGGATCGAGGCGCTCGATCGGATCGATGACGAAGAGGTGGCGCATAGCCCGGGAGGCAAGTCGAAGCGGGCCGCGCAAGCTATCACGCGGCTGCGCCGGCGGAATCGACGGCTCGGCCCGTACAATCCGGCGCCGTGGACCGACCCGATCCATGCTGGATCTTCGGATACGGATCGTTGATCTTTCGCCCGGCAATCCCCTTCGTGGAGCGCCGGCCCGCCCGCGTCCGAGGCTGGGCCCGGCGCTTCTGGCAGTGGTCGACGGACCACCGCGGCGAACCCTGGCGTCCTGGCCGGGTGGTCACCCTGGCACCGGCGCGGGACAGCTACTGCTGGGGCATGGCCTATCGTCTCGACGCAGCGGAGGCCGAGGCCATCCTCGCCGATCTCGACGTCCGCGAACGGGGCGGCTACGTCCGCATGGAGATCGAACTCGAGCTGGACGAGCCGGCCGCGCAAACGCGAAACGCCTCAGCGGTGACGCCGCAGACCGTCGCGGGCCTTACCTACCAGGGCTGGCCGGGCAACCGAAACTACGCCGGCCCGGCCCCACTCAACGAGATCGCCGTCCAAGTCGAAAAGGCAACAGGCCCAAGCGGCACCAACGCCGACTACGTGCGCAAACTGCACGCCGCTCTCGAAACCCTCGGCGCCCAGGATACCGACGTGGCGGCCCTGGCCGCGAGCCTCGGGAACTAGGCCGTCCGGGACCCGTCCCCCCTGTGCCCTGCGCGGGCGGGTGCCGCCTGCGCCCTCCAGCCGCGCTACGGCGCCGTCGCGCCGGTGACGCCGACATCCCGGCCCTGCGGATCGATCAGCACGCCGGGGTTCATCAGGCCGTCGGGGTCGACCGCCGCCTTGGCGCCGGCGAGGGCTTGGGCGAAGACGTCGGGACGCTGGCGGTCGTAGCCGGCCGGCCGGTGGTCTCGGCCGACGGCGTGGTGATGGGTCACCGTGCCGCCGGCGTCGACGACCGCCTCATTCGCCGCGAGCTTGATCTCCCGCCACTGCTCCGCGAGCCGTTCCCAGTCGCCAAGCGCCGAGAACGTGAAGTAGGGGGCCGGTCCGTCCGGATAGACGTGGGTAAAGCGGCAGGTGACGCGGCCGGGCCTGCCGGTCGCCTGCTCCAGGACTTCGGCGGTCCGGGCCATGATGTGAGCGTGGAAGTCGGCGAAGCGGTCCCACGTGATCGCGGTCTCGAAGGTGTCGCCGATCAGCCCCAGGGGCACGCCCACCTCGCGGAAGTAGGGCCCCTTGATGAAGGCGTCGCGCCAGGCCCCGGCGGCGCCCTCGCGATGGGACCGTCCGGCCGAGGCGCTATGGTCGCCGCCGCAGTCGGCGGTCAGCTCGAGGGCCCGCTTCATCCACGCGTCGACCGGATGATCGGCGGACTCGAAGCCGAGGACGAGCAGCGAGGTCGACCCGTCGCCGGCGCCGGCGGTGGCGGTCTCCTGGGCGTCGATCAGGCGGCAGTTCGAGGGGTAGAGGCCGCTCTGGGCCAGCATCCGCACGGCCTCGGCCGCGCTGGCGTAGTCGGCGAAGAGGACGGCCGCCGAACCCCGGTACGTCGGCCGGTCCTGGAGCCGCATCCAGGCTTCCGTGATCACGCCGAGGATGCCTTCGGAGCCGATGACCATGCGGTCCGGCGACGGTCCCGCGCCGGAGCCGGGCAGGCGTCGGGTCTCCATGACGCCACGGGGCGTCACGGTCGTCGTCGCCTCGACGAAGTCGTCGATGTGCGTGTACAGGCTGGCGAAGTGGCCGCCCGAGCGGGTCGCGATCCAGCCGCCCAGGGTCGAGTGCTCGAAGCTCTGCGGAAAGTGCCGCAGTGTCAGCCCGTGCTCCCGGAGCTGCGCCTCGATGTGAGGCCCGCGGGCGCCGCCCTGGATGCGCGCGGCCCGGCTGGCCCGATCGACCTCGAGCACCCTGTCGAGCTTGAGCAGATCGAGCGTCACGGAGCCGGCGTAGCCGTCGCCCACCGCCGGTTCGACGCCGCCCACGACGCTCGAACCGCCGCCGAACGGAATCGCCGCCGCGCCGGCGTCGCCGGCCCAGTCCAGGATGCGGACGACATCGGCGGTCGTTTCGGGGTAGGCCACGAGGTCCGGCGGTTCCGGCACCTCGCGGCGGAACATCCGCACGGCGTCCGGGAAGGATTTGCCGTAGGCGTGGAGGAGGCGTTCGTACGGGTCGCTCCGAAACAGATTCTCAAGTGACGAAGGCGGCTTGAGTCGTGGCGTCCGCAGGTCGAAGTCGTCGATGCGGGGCACGCTGGCGCGGGTCTCGATTGGAAGCCCGAAGCGCTCCTCGTTCTGCTCCCGGAAGGCTCTGGCCTCCGCGGCGGTCAGCCCCTGCCCTTCGTATCCCCAGCCACAGATCTTGCGTCGAGACGTCACCGGCACCTCCTTCAGGCCGCGCAGGATAGCGGAGCATCTACAATGCGCTTTCATGTCCTGGCAGCCCGAGGTCGACGAGATCGAACGCCGCCGGCGCCTGGCGCTGGAGATGGGCGGCGAGGAGGCGATAGGGAAGCAGCACGAGCGCGGACGCCTCACGGTGCGCGAGCGGATCGAGCGGATCGCCGATCCGGGCTCGTTCATCGAGGAGGGCCGCCAGGCCGGGGCCGCGGAGGTCGACGAGGGGGGCCGTGTCGTCGCGTTCACGCCGGCGAACTACGTCGTCGGCTTCGCAGACGTCGATGGGGCTCGGGTCATTGTCGCCGGCGAGGACTTCACCCAGGCCGGCGGCTCGCCGTCGCCGGCCGGGCTGCGCAAGAGCATCTACTCCGAGGAACTCGCCCTCAAGTACCGGCTGCCCCTGGTGCGCTTCCTCGAGGGCGGCGGCGGCAGCGTGCGCGGCAGTGCGGGCCGCCAGAAGGGGGCTCCGAAGAAACCGCCGCGGCCGATGGGGGAGCCGGTCTACTCGCGGGCCCGCTTCTGGTCGATCGCCGAAATCCTGCGCACCGTGCCGGTGGCCTCGATCGGGGTCGGTGCGGTGGCGGGGTTCCCGGCGGCGCGCCTGGTCGCGTCCCACTTCTCGGTGATGACGCGCCACACCGCCCAGATCCTGATCGGCGGCCCGGCGCTGGTCGAGCGGGCGTTGGGCGAGAAGAAGACGAAGGACGAACTCGGTGGCTGGCAGGTCCACAGCAGGAGCGGGGTGGTCGACAACGTCGCCGAGGACGAAGACGATGCGATGGAGCAGGTCCGGCGCTTCCTGAGCTACCTGCCGCCCAACGTCGACACGCTGCCGCCACGGCGCTCCGTGGGCGATCCGGCGGAGCGGCGCGAGGAGCGTCTGCTCTCGATCGTGCCGCGGGACCGGCGGTTTCTCTACGACATGCGCGAACTGATCTCGCTCGTCGTCGACCGGGACAGCTTCTTCGAGATGACGGCAGGCTACGGGCCGTCGCAGATCACCGGCCTGGCCCGGGTCGACGGCCACGCGGTGGGCGTCGTCGCCAACGACTGCCGGCACATCGGCGGCGCGATGGACGCCGCCGGGGCGCAGAAGTTCCGGCGCTTCATCGAGTTCTGCGAGACCTTCCATCTGCCGATCCTGAGCCTGGTCGACGAGCCCGGCTTCATGATCGGCTCGGAGTCCGAGGCGTCCGGCACGATCCGCTACGGCATGGAGGCGATCGCCGCGACCGTGCGGACGACCGTGCCCTGGTGCGCCGTGCAGATCCGCAAGTCCTACGGCGTCGCCGCCGCGGCCCACTACGGCCCCGGCGGCCGGGTGCTCATCTGGCCTTCGGCCGAGAGCGGCGCGCTGCCGATCGAGGGTGGCGTGGCGGTCGCCTTCCGGCGAGAGATCGCCGCGGCGCCCGACCCGGACAGGAAGCGGGCGGAGCTGGAGGCCGAGTTCGCCAAGCGCCGCACGCCGTTCCCGCGGGCCGAGGGGTTCTCGGTCCACGACCTGATCGACCCCCGCGCCACGCGCGCCGAGGTGGTCAAGTGGCTGAAGCTGTCGGAGCCGCTGCTCGCGTCGCGGGTGTGGCGAGGATGAGGAGTTGTACGAGGTTGAATCGCAATCCGATGCGGGCAGGATGTCCGCGATCCCGGGAGGACTGAAGATGCCAACGAACCAAGCGAAGCGAACGTGGTGCGCCACGCTGGCGGCAGGCCTGTTGCTGACCGTGTCCGCCGCCGCCCAGCAACAGCCGATCGGCTACGAGGACACGCCGCAACTGCCGGGGCTGCCCTGGAAGGTGCACGACCCGAACCGCCCGGTGCCGCCGGTGGTCGCATCCGGGGCCTCGTTCAGCGACATGGCGCCGGCTCCGGCCGACGCGATCGTGCTGTTCGACGGCACGGACCTCTCGAAGTGGCAGAAGCCGAACGGCGACGAACCGGAGTGGAAAGTCGAGAACGGGTACATGGAGGTCACCTCGACCGGGTCGATCCGCACGCGGGAAGAGTTCGGCGACTTCCAGCTCCACCTGGAGTTCGCGACGCCGGCCAAGGTCGAGAGCAACAGCCAGGGCCGCGGCAACAGCGGCGTGATGATCTACGGCGACTACGAGGTCCAGATCCTCGACTCGTACGAGAACCGGTCCTACGCCGACGGACAGGCGGGCGCGCTCTACGGCCAGACACCGCCCATGGTCAACTCCTCTAGAGCCCCGGGCGTCTGGCAGACCTACGACATCATCTTTGAGGCGCCGCGCTGGAAGGATGGCGAACTCGTCAAGAAGGCGAACGTCACCGTGCTCCACAACGGTGTGGTCATCCATCACAAGAAGGAGTACATCGGCCGGACGATCCACCGCCGGGTCGGCGTCTACGACCGGCCGCACGAGCCGCGCGGCTGGATCGGTCTCCAGGACCACCGCAACCCGACGCGCTTCCGCAACGTCTGGATCCGCGAGCTTCCGGGCTACGACAGCGGCGGCTGAGGCTTCAGCAGTCCCGACTCTCTTGAAGATCTCCCTCTTCTACCTGCCCTCGATCGGCTCGCGGGCTGAGATCAAGAAGGGCATGGCCGGCCTGCGCGGGGACCTCTACGACCGGATGCTGGCCGAGGTCTCGGAGCAGGCCCGGCTCGCCGACGACCTCGGCTACGACTCGATCAGCTTCACCGAGCACCACTTCCACATCGAGGGCTTCGAGCTCTCGAACAACCCGGTGCTGCTCGACCTGTTCGTCGGCATGCAGACGAAGAACATTCGCGTCGGCCAGTTGGGCATCGTGCTGCCGGCGAGGAACCCGATCAGGGTCGCCGAGGACATCGCGATGCTCGACCGGATGACCGGCGGACGCGCGAACGCCGGTTTCGCCCGCGGCTACCAGCGGCGCTGGGTCGACGTGATGGCCCAGCAGACCCACGGCATCTCCGGCGCGCTGCCGCACCGGCACGACGAGATCGATGCGACGAACCGGGCTGCCTTCGAGGAGTGCTTCCGGATCGTCAAGAAGGCCTGGACCGAGCCGATGCTCGACTACGACGGCCGGTTCTGGAAGGTCCCGGTGGGCGGTCCGGAGGGCGGTACGCCGTGGACACTGGAGGCCACCGAGCAGTGGGGTGCCGGCGTCGACGACGGCGTGCTGCGCCAGGTCGGCGTGGTTCCGAAGCCGGTGCAGAAGCCCCATCCGCCGATCTTCCAGCCCTTCGCGTCGTCGGAGGCGAGCATTCGCTGGTGCGCGCGGGAAGGTGTGACCGCGATCCTGCCGCCGCTGCACCCGAAGCGGGAGCAGGCGCTGTTCGAGCTGTTCGCCGAGGAGTCCGGCCGGCCGCTTGGCGAGGGGATCGGCGTCCTGCGCGACGTCGTCATCGCCGACACGGACACCGAGGCGGAACGCTTGTGGAAGGCGAGCGGCGCCTTCTGCGGTGCCGCCTGGTTCGACCCGTTCGGCTTCAGCCGGGGGATGATCGACCCGGACACGGGAGAGGAGTTCGACGACATGATGGGGTCCGGGATGGCGCTGGTCGGCACCGTCGACACCGTGACTCGCCAGCTCGAGACGCTGCGCGAGCGCCTGCCGGTGACCTGGCTCTACTTCTGGGCCTACAACGGATTGCTGCCGCACGCGCGGTTGATGTCGACGATCGAACGGTTCAGGACCGAGGTGCTGCCCCGAGTGGAAGACACGTAAGGTCGCCGCTTCGCGGCGCGCCCTTTGGCCGCCTGCGGCGGCAGCCGGCGAGGACGCCGGCGCACCCAGTGTGTTCAGTTGGGTTTCTTTCGCTTCGCCCGGCGCTTGCGCCGGGTCCTCAGCAGCAGGCCGTCGTCGAGCGACGCGTCTTCCTTTGCGTCGACGATGATCTTGCCGCCGTCGGCGAGCTTGCCGAAGAGGATCTCGTCGGCCAGCTTGCGCTTGATCTTCTCGTCGATCAGCCGGCGCATCGGGCGGGCGCCGAAGTCCGGTTCGTAGCCGTGTTCGGCCAGCCAGTCGCGGGCGACGTCGGTCAACTCGATGGCGATCTTGCGGTCGTCGAGTTGCGTGCCGAGTTCGCCCACGAGCTTGTCGACGATCAGCCGCACGGAGTCCATCTCGAGCGCCTTGAAGACGACCCAGGCGTCGATCCGGTTGCGGAACTCGGGCGTGAACAGGCGCTCGACCGCCGGCTTGGAGGCGGCCTCGGCGGACAGCTTCGAGCGGTCGCCGAAGCCCATCGGCTTCGTGGTCAGCTCCCGGCCGCCGGCGTTCGTCGTCATGATCAGGATGACGTGTCGGAAGTCCGCCTTGCGGCCGTTGTTGTCGGTCAGGGTGGCGTGGTCCATCACCTGGAGCAGGATGTTGTAGACGTCCGGATGAGCCTTCTCGATCTCGTCCAGCAACAGGACGGTGTGCGGCGTGCGGCGGATCGCGTCGGTCAGCAGACCGCCCTGGTCGAAGCCGACGTAGCCGGGCGGCGCGCCGATCAGCCGGGACACCGTGTGCTTCTCCATGTACTCGCTCATGTCGAAGCGGGTGAAGGCGATGCCCAGCACCTGGGCGAGCTGGCGGGCCAGTTCCGTCTTGCCGACGCCGGTGGGGCCGGAGAAGAGGAAGCTGCCGATCGGCCGTTCCAGGGTGCCGAGACCGGCGCGTCCCAGTTTCACGGCCGACGAGATCGAGCGGATCGCCTCGTCCTGGCCGAAGATCACGGCTTTGAGCTCCTCCTCCAGGTTGAGGAGAGCGTCGCGATCGTCGCTGGAGACGGACTTCTCCGGGATCTTCGCCATCGAGGCGACGACGCGCTCCATGTCGACCGGGTCGAGGACGCCCTTGCGTTCCTTGCCGGCCAGCAGCCGGTTCGAGGCGCCCGCCTGGTCGACGAGATCGATCGCCTTGTCGGGCAGGCGGCGGTCGAGCAGGTAGCGGGCCGAGAGGTCGGCGGCCGCGTCCAGCGCGTCGTCTCCGTACTTGACCTCGTGGTGCTCCTCGTAGCGGTCGCGCAGGCCGCGCAGGATCTCCGCGGATTCCTCGATCGACGGTTCGTCGATCTCGATCATCTGGAAGCGGCGGGCCAGCGCCCGGTCGCGGTCGAACGAGCCCTTGTACTCGGCGTGGGTGGTCGAGCCGATGCAGCGCAGCTTGCCCGAGGCGAGGCCGGGTTTCAGGATGTTCGAGGCGTCCAGCGAGCCGGACGAGACCGCGCCGGCGCCGACGATCGTGTGGATCTCGTCGATGAAGAGGATGTGCTCGGGTTCCGAGATGATCCGGTCGATCACCGCCTTGAGGCGCTGTTCGAAGTCGCCGCGATAGCGCGTGCCGGCCAGCAGCGCGCCCATGTCGAGCGCGTAGATCGTCACCTTGGACAGGAGCTCGGGCACGTTCCCCTCGTGCACCGCGAGCGCCAGCCCCTCGACGATCGCCGTCTTGCCGACGCCCGGATCGCCGACCAGGACAGGGTTGTTCTTGCGCCGGCGAGCCAGCGTCTCGCACACGACGCGCACCTCGTCCAGCCGTCCGACGAGCGGATCGATGGAGCCCTCGGCGGCGCGCTCATTCAGGTTCGAGGCGAACTGCTCGAGCGGATCCTCGGCCTCTTCCTCCTCCTCGCCTTCCTCCGCATCCGCCTCGGGGGATTGCGGCGCGGGGAGGCCCGGCGCGGTCTTGACCGTGCCGTGGGAGAGGTAGCGGATGACGTCGAGGCGCGATACGTCCTGGCTCTTCAGGACGTAGACCGCGTGGGACTCCTGCTCGCGCATCAGGGAGGCGATGACCGCGCCGGCGTCCAGCTCCGTCTTGCCGGCGCCGTGAGCGTGCATGGCCGCCCGTTCGATGACCCTCCAGAACGCGATCGTCTGCTTGGGCGGTTGCTCCTCGGCCGGCTCGTCTCCGGGGGCCTCGCTTCCGGCGTCTTCCCGGCTGCCGTTGGCTCGATCCGTCCGGTCACCGTCACCGTCACCTGCCGCCTCGGCGTCGCTGGCGGGCTCCGCCAGATCCTCCGTGGTCTCCGCCGGCAGCGCGGGCGGCAGCGTTTCCAGTTGCTGCTCAAGGAACTCCTCGAGTTCGCGAACCAGCCGGGGAAGGCGGACGCCGACCGACTGCAGCGTCTTCGCGCCCACCGGGTCGGCGCACAGAGCGAGCAGCAGATGCTCGAGCGTCACGTACTCGTGCCGGCGGGACGACGCCTCGAGCATCGCCCGCCGCAGCGACTGCCGCAGATCCTCGGTCATGTGGACGGAAGCGATGGCGGTACCTCCCGTGACGTCAGTTGACGTCGCCGCTGCGGGAATCGTCCCCGCTGCCGCTGTCGTTGTCGCCGTCGCCGTCGCCCGTGTCGGGCTCGATCGTGCAGAGCAGCGGCACCTCGGCCTGCTGCGCCAGGCTGCCGACCTCGGCGACCTTCGTCTCGGCGACCGAGAACGGGTAGAGACCGACCACGCCGACGCCGTTCTTGTGGACGTAAAGCATGAGCCGCGAAGCGTCCGACTCCGTCATGTGGAAGACGTGCTGCAGCACGACGACGACGAACTCGCGCGGCGTGAAGTCATCGTTGTGGAGCAGCACCTTGTACAGCCGGGGACGAGCCAGCCGCTTCTTCGTCTTCGTCTTCGTGAGGACCTTGCTGTCGCCCTGCTGGTCGTCTTCGAAGTGCGGCATGGCGTCTCGATTATAGGTCCGGGGCAGGCCAGCGAGTCGTGGCGCCTCGTTCGGTCGATCAGCCGAGCCGCGGCCGGCCGCGCCGCCACGCCTCGATTCCCTCGAGGTGTCGCTTCGCGTCACGCCGCAAGGCCGCGCCGAGGAGCGAGTTCAGCTTTTCGTCCATGAACAGGTGGGAGCTGTAGACGGGCGCGGGCTCGAAGCCGCGGCTGATCTTGTGCTCGCCGCCGGCGCCGCCTTCGAACACCTGGACTCCCCGGGCGATGCACTCGTCGATCGAGTGGTAGAGGCAGACGTTGAAGTGCAGAAACCGGTGCTGCTCGTG
Source organism: Thermoanaerobaculia bacterium (assembly GCA_965116955.1). Classification (GTDB taxonomy): domain Bacteria; phylum Acidobacteriota; class Thermoanaerobaculia; order Multivoradales; family Multivoraceae; genus Multivorans. Next base: position 3,322,724 of record OZ220742.1, read on the forward strand.
ACAGCCCCAGTAGCGGCCGTAGAGGTGGGTGTCCGAGCGCAGGTTGATGGCGCCGGCGACGACCCGGTCCTCGCGCTCGGCGACAACCAGTTCGACCTCGTTGCCGAGTAGCGTGAACAGGTCGGAGAACAGCTCGCGGTTCAGGTAACGGCCGCCCCACATGTACCGGTCGCACGTGGTGCAGTAGAGACGGAACGCGGTTTCGGCCCAATGCTTGGGATCCGCGGCGATCTCCTGGCCGCGGACGGTACGGATGGCGATGCCCTGGCGGGCCGGTTCGCGCCGTTCGCGCCGGCACTGGGTGCGGCGCTTGGAACGGAGTCTCGCCAGCCAGTCGTCGGGGCTCCGGTAGTCGTAGTTGTGCCAGTGGTACTGGACCATGACCCGTTGGGAGAGACCGGCGTCACCAAGGGCCGGGGCCTCCCGGTCGCTGTGGTACAGGACGTGGACGGAGGCCACGCCGACCTCGCGGGCGCTGTGGGCGGCAAGCTGTACCAGGAGGCGGGCGGCGGCGGACGGGTCCAGGTCGGCGGCGGCCAGGATGCGGCGCCCTGTGACCGGGGAGAACGGCACGCCGACCACCAGCTTCGGGTAGAAACGGCCGCCGACCGCGCGCACCGCGTCGCCGAAAGCCCAGTCCCGTGAGAAGTCGCCCATGCCGTCGTTCTTGATGTAGGCCGGGGCGGCCGCGATCAGGTCGTCGTCAGCGCCCCAGGCGGTGAGGTGGAAGGGCAACCAGCCGCGATCGGGCGCCACGCAGCCGGTCCGTTCGAGCGCTTCGAGGAACGTCCAGGAGAGGAAGGGCCGGTCGCCGGGTTGCAGCAGGCCGTCCCACGCTTCTTGCGGAATGTCGGCGATCGACTGGACGATCCTGAGTTCGACGTGCCGCTGCTCGGTGCGGTCTCCTGTCTGGGCCGCGGCGTCGTCCATCCGGCGAGTCTTGCATGACGGCAAGAGCGTTCCTGGCCGCCTTCGGCGGCGGCGGGTCAGAGGACCCGCGCACCCAGCCGGGCGTTGTCAGTAGCCCAGGGCCGCTCCGTCCTTGCGCGGGTCGGAGGCGCCGTAGAGCGTTCCGTGCCGGTCGACCCCGATGGCCTGGGCGCCGCCGAACTCCGGGCCGCCGGCGCTGCGAACGCGGTGGCCGAGCGCCGCGAGTCCGTCGACGGTCTCGGGCTCCATGCCTCGCTCGCACAGGAGGTCGAGGCCGTCCGTGTGGCGCCATCGGGGCCGGTCGATCGCCGCCTGGAGGGAAAGTCCGTGGTCGTAGTGATTGGTCAGGAGCTGTACGTGTCCCTGGGGCTGGAACGGACCGCCCATCACGCCGTAGCAGAGGTCCAGCCGGCCCCGGTCCAGAACCACGCCGGGGATGATCGTGTGAAAGGGCCGCTTGCCGGGACGGTACTCGTTCGGATGGCCGGCCGCCAGGCTGAAGCCGGCGCCCCGGCAGTGGAGCATGATCCCAGTGTCGCCACCGGCGATCGCCGCTCCGAAGGGCGCGAACAGGGAGTTGATGAAGGACGCGGCGTTGCCGTCGCCGTCGACGACGGCCAGGTAGACCGTGTCGGAGCCCACCGCGCCGCTGCCGGTCGGGATGCCGCCGGGCGCGGCCCCGTCGGCCGCCCGGCCGGGGTCGATCAGGCGGCTGCGCTCGCGGGCGTAGACCTTGTCCAGCAGCTCGGCCAGCGGCACGCCGCCGGCGCCCCGGAGCGGCTCGCCTTCCGGGTCGCCGACGTGGGCGTGGAGGTCGGCGTAGGCCAGCTTCTTCGCCTCGACCAGCAGGTGGGTGTGCTCGACTCCGGCCACGTTCATCGAGGCGAGGTCGAAGTTCTCCAGCAGGTTCAGCATCAGGAGAACGCCCAGGCCCTGGCCGTTGGGCGGCAACTGGAGGACCTCCCGGCCGCGGTACATCGTGCCGATCGGATCGACCCAGGTCGATTCGTGGCGCCGGAGGTCCTCGAGCTCGAGAAAGCCGCCGGTGACGCGGGCGTAGCGGACGATCTCCTCCGCGATCGGACCCTCGTAGAAGGCGTCGCGGCCGCCCTCCGCGATCCGCTCCAACGATCGCGCCAGGGCCGGCGACCGGAACACGGCGCCGGGTGCGGGCGCCTCGCCGTCGACGAGGTAGTGCTCGGCCGCCGCGCTGTCACGGCGGAGTCGCTGGACGCAGGCCGTCCACATCGACTGGACGCGCTCGCTGACGGGAAAGCCCGCTTCGGCGGTCTCGATCGCGGGACCGAGCAGGTCGGCGAAGCGAAGGCGTCCGAAGCGCCGGTGCGCGGTCTGCCAGAGATCGACCGCGCCGGGGACGGTCACGGCCGGCCAGGAGTCCGGATCGATCGCCGGGCCGGCGATGTCGGCCCGCTCCAGGGCCAGCGGCGAGCGGCCGCTGCCGTTGAGCCCCAGCAGCTCGCCGCGTCCGCCGTCAGGATCGGCGAGGTGGTAGAGCAGGAAGGCGTCGCCGCCGATGCCGGTCATCATCGGCTCGACGACCGCCAGCATCGCGGCAGCCGCGACGGCGCCGTCGATCGCCGAGCCGCCGGCCCGCAGCATGTCGAGGCCGGCCAGGGTGGCGGCGGGGTGGGAGGTGGCGACCATCCCCCGGCGCGCCATCACGACGCTGCGCCCCGCGCGGTGGGGACTGGCCAGCCGGGGCCGGCCGGCGGCTCTAGCGGAAGACGTCAAAGGTACGGTTGAACTTGACCGCCAGGCTGCGGTCAGGCGTGTCCAGGCCGAGCAGGCCGAACTCCGAGATCTCGTTGTAGACGACAAAGAGTCCCCGGTTCGCCTCGTTCAGCCAACTGAAGCGGACGTTCGTGTTCACGCTGTGGGTCAGGTCGTTGTACTGGATCAGGGCCTGGAGCAGCAGGCTGGTGCTGAAGGCGTAGGTGACGCGGAGGCGCCCCAGGTGGGTCTTGAAGGCGCCCATCGGCAGGTCGATGTCGTTGTAGGACCAGCTCAGCTCGGAGGTCAGGTAGTCGCCGAGGCGGATACTCAGGGACGGATCCAGCACGAGCTGGTTGCCGCCGAAGAAACCCCCGCCCTGCACTCTGGTGAAGAGGCTCACGGCCCGGCCCCGGTTCGTGTTCATGAACAGGAAGTAGCCGTGGTCGTCGTACTCCCCGGCCGGAACGTGCACGATGCCGGCGAGGGTGAAGGGTTCGAGCAGTCCCTCGTAGCGGCCGCCGGCGGAGAAGCTGATCTGCGCGCCGTTTCGGAACTCGACTTCGCCGCCAACGGCGTAGCGCTGGGTTTCCTGGTAGCCGTCGAAGTTCCAGAAGCCGTCGTAGAAGATGCGCGGGCCGAACTCCTTGACGCGGCCCTCGCCCGCCGGGCGGAAGCGGCGCCGGATGTAGCCGTTGAACTGGCGGTAACCGGAGCGGCTGAGGAAACCGACCTCGGGGTTGAAGTCCTCGCCGACCTCGGCATAGCCGAGACGCCAGCGCCAGAACGGGGAACTGTAACCGCCGTCGAGGCCGAAACCATGGTCCCGGCCGGTGAGACCGGGGGTTTCGGTCCGGGCCGCCCAGCCCGAGACGTCCGTGAACTGCCCGATGCCGATCTGGCCGTCGACGGCGTAGGTCCGGTTGTAGTCGCCGTCCGGCGCCAGCGAGCCGGTGCCCTGGCGGTTGACGACCAGCACGCCGGCCCGGCTCCGGTTGCGGTACTCGCGGCCGAGCCGCGCGACCGTGAAGTTGTTGCCGTGGATGTCTCCGAGGTCGTCCGTCTGCATGTTCAGGAAGCCGACGTTGAATCCACCGGCCCTGCCGGACAGGCGGGCGCCGCCGAGGATCGGCACGGGAACGCCGCCGCTCAGGCCGATCCGCCGGCTGAAGAAGAGCTCGGTGCCGCCCCGGAACGAGGACCGGCCGCCGACGCGGAAGAGACCGGAGTTCTCCAGGAAGAACGGTCGTTTCTCGGGGAAGAACAGGCTGAAGCGGTCCAGGTTGATCTGCTGATCGTCGGCTTCGACCTGGGCGAAGTCGGTGTTGACGGTGAGGTCGAGGGTCAGGCTGGGAGTGACGCCATACTTCAGGTCCATGCCGATTTCGCTGTCGTCGGCGCTGCCGTCCACGTTCTCGCGCCCCGAACTCAGGACGTAGGGAGTCAACTGCAGATTGCGCTGGCGCGGCGGTTCGACGCCGACGAGGTGCCCGGCTTCCGACACCCGGAACAGGTTGTGCTGGCGCCCGAGGTGGGCCCAGAACGCCGTCTCGTTCTTGCGCCGGATGTTGCGCTCGAAGTTCAGGCCCCAGGTGGCGCGACCCGGTCCGTACCGGAGACTGCGAAAGGGAATCGCCATCTCCGCGCTCCAGCCGAAGTCGCCGCTCAAGGTCCGCACCGTCCAGGAGGTGTCCCAGTCCAGATTGGCGCCGCCGGAACTGAAGCTGCTGGAGGAGCTTCCTCCTCCGCCGCGGCCCTGGTTCGAGAACTGGCCGTCGTACTGGATCCCCGCGACGTTGGTCCCGAAGACGAAGCCGTTCTGCCGGTCGCCGAAGGTGTCGAGGATGACCCGGAAGCTGTCCTCGTTCTGGAGCGTGGCGTCGCGGCGGCTGTCGGAGATCGCCAGGGAGGAAGCGTCACGGTCGAAGCAGATGACCGCGACGTAGAGGTTGGACTCGTCGAAGCCGATCCGCACTTCGGTCCGTTCGCTCGCCGGTTGGCCCTCGAACGGCTCCACCTGCTGGAAGCCGGTGCCGAAGTCGACATCGAGCCAGAGTTCCTCGCCGAGCACATCGCCGTCGATCACGGGGGCCTCGGCGAGACGCGTCGCCCGTAGCTGCGGACGATCGCTTCGCGTCTCGACCTGCGCCGCCATGCCGTCGCTGGCCGCAAGGAGGGCGGCCAGCGCGAAAGCGCCGGGCAGAAAGTGGTTTCGCGGCATCGGGTCTAAGGTCGCGGGGGAGTCTCGTCTGCTTCGCGGCCGGCTGGAGGCTGAACGGCGGGAATCGCCAACTCCCGGGCCTGCCGGTTCAGTTCTTCAAGCTGGGGTCCGGTCAACTCGGATACCGCCTCGAGGATCGGCAGGAGCTCGGTTTCGAGATCCTCAAGGCGACGGCGCGCGCCGGCCGTCGGCCGGGCGGTGTTGCCGAAGACGTGAGTGTAGAGGTACGCGTACTGGTTGTCGATCCGGGGCTGGAAGTTCAGCGCGTCCTGGGAGACGCGGCTCCGCGACTGGATCAACCGCTCGTCGAGCTCCCCGGCTCGCTCCAGGATCGCCTCGACGGCCGGTCTCAACTCGGAGGCGCCGGCGTCGCCAAGGCGTTCCTCGAGGGCGCCGGCCTGTTCCCGGACGCTGCGCAGGCCGGCGATCGCGTCGTGGGTCGCCGTCAACCGCGCCGCCAACTGGTCGAGCATCGCGTACTGCTCCTCCAGGTCGGCCTGGGAGATGTCTTCGAGGCGCGGGTCCGCCAGCACCTCGAAGGTCCGGCTGTCCACCCAGTCGTCCGCCTCGCTCCCTGACTCGGTGCGCGAGTCTTCCGACCCGCTGGCGCCGGAGGCGGCTACCGACAGCGTCGCCCTGTAGGTCCCCGGCGGCAGGTAGGGGCCGCCCGTGTACGACAGGGACATGATCGCCCCCTCGACCAGGTGGGGCGCCTGCCCACGCAGGTTCCACACCACCCGGTTGAGCCCCTCCTTCGCCTCGAAGGACTCGATCCGCGGGCGCTCGTCCTCGCCGCCCTCGATCTCCTCGCCTTCCGGCGACGACACGAAGCGCCGCAGAACCCGCTCGCTGCCGTCAGGGGAGATCGTCAACTCGACCCGGCCCGCGGGCTCGACGGGAAGGTCGAACCAGATCGAGGCGCCGTTGACGAAGCCCCCGCCTCCGCCGGGCCGGTCGATGCGGACCACGGGTTCGGGAGAGAACAGCCGGGGCGTGTCGCGCTGTGTGCCGGCGGCGACCTCGCCGGCGATCTCCCGCACGGCGCCGAGATCGTCGAGCACCCAGAAGCTCCGGCCCTGGGTCGCCAGCACCAGGTCCGGGTTGCCGGCGTTGTGGTGAATCAGCAGGTCGGTGATCGGAGTGCGCGGCAGGTTCAACTGGAATGACTGCCAGGAGTCGCCCCCGTCGAAGGAGGCGTAGAGGCCGAACTCGGTGCCGGCGAAGATCAGGCCGGCCGCCCCAGGGTCCTCGCGCACGACGCGCACGAAGTGGTCGGCCGGCAGACCGTCGGTCACGGTGGTCCAGTTCGTGCCGCCGTCGTCCGTGCGGAAGATGTACGGCGTGTAGTCGTTCATCCGGTAGCGATACACCCCGACGTAGACGCGCCGTGGGTCGTGGTGCGAGACGTCGATCGAGTTGACGGTGCCGTCCGCCGGCATCCCCGCCGGCGTGACGTCGGCCCAGGTGGCGCCGTTGTCCCGGCTGACGTGGATGCGGCCGTCGTCGCTGCCCGCCCAGATCTCGCCCGCGGTTTGCTGCGACTCGGCCAGCGCGAAGATCGTGTTGTAGACCTCAACGCCGGTGTGGTCGTGCTGCACGGGTCCGCCGGGCACTCCCTGCTTCTCGTCGTCGTCGGTCGTCAGGTCGGGCGAGATCGTCTCCCAGGTCCAGCCGCCGTCCCGGGTGCGATGGACGTAGTTCGACGTGTGGTACACGACGTCCGGATCGTGCCGGGAGATGAGGAGCGGCGCGTTCCACTGGAAGCGGTAGCGCAGGTCGCGAGGCGCCGTTCCGTCCTGCATCTGGGGGTAGAGGATCATGTTGCGGGCGGTGCCGCTCCGGTGGTCGTAGCGGTCGATGCGGCCCAGGTAGTTCCCCGAGTAGACGAGGTGGGGCTGCTCGGGATGGACGGCGATGTGGCCGCTCTCGGCGCCGGCCACCGAGTGCCAGTGCTGGGTCGCGGTCAGCTCGGGCATCGGCCGCGACGGCACCGAGATCGTGCTGTTGTCCTGCTGGGCGCCGTAGATCCTGTAGGGGAACTGGTTGTCCACGGTGACCCGGTAGAACTCGGCGGTCGGCTGGTTGTTCTGGCCGGACCAGGAACGGCCGCCGTCCACGCTGACGTTGGCGCCGCCGTCGTTCGCCTGGACCATGATGTGCGGCCGTTCCGGGTTGATCCAGAGGTCGTGGTTGTCGGCGTGCGGCGTGCCCACCCGCTCCCACGTGGCGCCGGCGTCCACCGACTTGAAGAAGCGGACGTTCGAGCCCCAGACCGTGTTCGGATCGGCCGGATCGGCGTGGATGTGGCTGTAGTACCAGCCCCGGGTGAGCAGCTCCGGTTCGTCGCTGACCTTCTTCCAGGTGTCGCCGTGGTCCTCGGAGCGGAAGATGCCGCCGCGGCCGTCCGCCGCGGTGATGATCGTCCACAGGCGCCCGCGCCGCGCCGGCGACGCGGAGACGCCGATGCGGCCGAGCACGCCGGTCGGCAGACCGCCTTCGAGGCGCTCCCAGGTGTTGCCGCCGTCGGTCGAGCGGAACAGGCCGCCCTCATCGCTGCCGTCGACCAGGGTCCAGGGCTTGCGCTCGACCCGCCAGGCCGCGGCGTAGAGGACGCGGGGATTGAAGGGATCGAGCTCCAGGTCGGCGATGCCGGCGTCGTCCGAAATGCTGAGCACCTGCTGCCAGGTGTCGCCGCCGTCCGTCGAACGGAAGACGCCGCGTTCCGGGTTGCTGCCGAAGATCTGGCCGAGTACGCCGACCCAGAGCACGTTCGGGTCGTCCGGATGGACGCGGACGCGGCTGATCGCGCCCGCCCGCTCCAGGCCGATGTGCTGCCAGGAAGCGCCCGCGTCGGTCGAGCGGTACATGCCGTCTCCGATCGAGACGTTGCCTCGAGGGCAGGCGGAACCCATGCCGACGTAGATCACGTTCGGATCGCTCGGCGCCACGGTTACCGCCCCGACCGAGCCGGCCTTGAAATCGGTGTCGCTCAGGTTGTCCCAGGTGATGCCCGCGTTCGTCGTGCGCCAGACGCCGCCGCCGGTCGAGCCCATGTAGAAGGTGTAGGGGTGGGACACATGGCCCGCCACCGCGGTCACCCGGCCACCGCGGCTGGGTCCGACAAGACGAAACTCGATCCCGTCGAAGGGCTCGGACTCCTCCCGGCTCCAGATCGGACCCGCTGCCGCGGCGGCTAGCGCGAGCGCAAGGATGGCTGATCGGTGGGGCAGCAACATGGCTGCCGAGTCTATGAACTCGGGCCGCGTGACGCAGCGGCGGGAGTTCCCGGCGCGGTCCGACTGCTACATTCCAGGCCGTCGTGACCGCGCAGCGCGCCGAGCGGCCGGCGCTCGTCATCTACACCGATGGCGGCGCCAGCCCGAACCCCGGACCCGGCGGCTGGGCGGCGGTGATTCTCGAGCCGGGCGGCAATCCCCGGGAACTCGCGGGCGGCGCACCCAGCACCACGAACAACCGCATGGAGCTCCAGGCGGCGATCTCCGCTCTTGCCGAACTCTCCGAACCGAGAGCGGTCGACCTCTACACGGATTCCCAGTATGTCCGGCAGGGCATCACCTCCTGGCTTGCGCGTTGGCGGGCTCAGGGCTGGCGGCGTCGCGATGGGGGCGCGGTCAAGAACGTCGACCTGTGGCGGCGCCTGGAAGGTCTGAACAGGCGCCACCGCGTTCACTGGCACTGGGTCAAGGGGCATGCCGGAAACGAGTGGAACGAACGGGTGGACGCGCTGGCCAGCGCCGAGATCGCATCCCGCGGCGGCGGCGCGGCGGCCGAGCCGGGCTCCGATGAGCCTGTCCCGCCGGACAGTGTGCGGATCTTCCTCAAGGTGCGCTGCGTGGGCCGGCGCGGTGCGTGGATTGCCGAGTTGGTGACGCCCGAGGAAACCGCCGAACGTTCCGGCGAGGCTGCGGACACGACCCCGAACCGGCTCGAGCTCGAGTGCGTCCTGGAGTTGCTCGGCGGCCTGCCGCCTGGTCAGTCGGCTGCCGTCTACACCGGCAACGACTACCTCAGGCGTGGCGCCGCACTGTGGATCCACGCCTGGAAGCGAAACCGGTGGCGTACCAAGAGCGGCGGGCCGGTCAAGAACGCCGAGCTGTGGCACCGGCTCGATCGCCAGCTCGAAGAGCGGAGGGTGCAGTGGCCGGCGCCGACAGGCGATGCGGGAGAGCGGCTCAGGGAGCTGAAGGAGCGGGTGCGGGAGCTCTAGCTCAGACCGCCTGCTCCCGGGTTGCCAGAAAGCGGACTTCCGGCGCGTTCTCGGCGGCGCGGTCGAGCCAGTAGCGGTTGGCGGCCAGAAACAGGGGAGCGCCGTTGTGGTCGTGCGCGATCTTCGCCTCGTTGCGACGGACGAAATCGCGTACGAGGCGGTCGTCGTCCGCTTCGATCCAACGCGCCAGGGACATCGCCGTCGACTCGAATCGAACCGGCACCTCGTACTCGGTGCGGATGCGGTCGGCGAGCACGTCGAACTGGAGGGTGCCGGCGACGCCGACGATCCAGTCGTTGCCCTCCCGGGTGCGGAACACCTGCGCCACGCCCTCTTCCGCGAGCTGGAGCAGCGCGCGGCCGAGATGCTTGGCCCGCAGCGGATCTTCGGGACGGACCCGGCGCAGGAGCTCGGGAGCGAAACTCGGTACGCCGACGAAGCGGATCGGCTCGCCGGCCGAGAGGGCGTCGCCGATGCGCAGGTTGCCGTGGTTCGGGATGCCGATGATGTCGCCGGGCCAGGCTTCCTCGGCGAGCTCCCGGTCCTGGGCCAGGAAGAGGACCGGGTTGTGAATGTTCAGGGTGCGTCCGCTGCGCGGGTGGAAGAGGCGGATGCCGCGATGGAAGCGGCCCGAGCACAGCCGGACGAAGGCGATCCGGTCGCGGTGCTTCGGGTCCATGTTCGCCTGGATCTTGAACACGAAGCCGGTGACCGGTCCCTCGCCGGGCGCGACCGTTCGCTCGGCCGCCTGCTGCGGCTGCGGCGCCGGGGCGTGGCGGGCGAGGCCGTCGAGCAGGGACCCGACGCCGAAGCTGCGCAACGCGCTGCCGAAGTAGATCGGAGTCCGGTTGCCGGCGAGAAAGGCGGCGTCCTCGAACGGCGGGCAGAGTTCGCGCACCATCTCGACTTCCTCGCGCAGCCTGGTCGCCGGTCCGTTGCCCAGCGCCGTGTCGATGTCGGGCGAGTCGAGGCCGTGTACGATCCGTTCCGCGGCCCGTCGCTCCCTGTCTCCCGGCTCGAAGAGGACCAGGCGGTCACCGACCAGGTCGTAGCTTCCCTGGAAGCTCCGTCCCATGCCAACCGGCCAGGTCATCGGAGCGACCTCGAGCTGCAGGGTGTCGGCGATCTCGTCGAGCAGGTCGAACGGATCGCGCGTGTCGCGGTCCAGCTTGTTGATGAAGCTGGTGATCGGCATGTCGCGCAGGCGGCAGACCTCGAACAGCTTTCGCGTCTGTGTCTCGATGCCCTTCGCCGCATCGAGGACCATGACCGCCGAGTCGACCGCGGTGAGGGTGCGGTAAGTGTCCTCGCTGAAGTCCTCGTGGCCGGGGGTGTCCAGCAGGTTGAACGTGTTCCCCTCGTACTCGAAGGTCATGACGGAAGCGCTGACCGAGATGCCTCGCTCCCGCTCCACCTTCATCCAGTCCGAGCGCGCCCGTCGGGCTTCGCCGCGAGCCTTCACCGCGCCGGCCAACTGGATCGCGCCGGCGTAGAGCAGGAGCTTCTCGGTCAGCGTGGTCTTGCCCGCGTCCGGGTGGGAGATGATGGCGAACGTGCGGCGGCGGGAGACCGCTTCGGCGAGGTTGGACATGGCTACGGTTGCGGGGCGCGCCGGTGTGGGGCAGCGGCGGCGCGGGAGTCTACATTTCGTGCCAGAATGCGCGCCCGTCCCGTCTGGCCCTGGCAACAGCCCTCCGAGGTAACCGCATGAGTGATCTGTCCGCATTCCGCGAGGAGGCCCGCGCCTGGGTCGAGGCGAGCGCCCCCGAGTTCCTGCGCGGCAAGGCTGCCGACCCGAACGCCTGGGCCGCGGGCGGCCGCAAGGCGCCGTTCACCTATCCCGAGAGCCGCGACTGGCTGCTGGCCGCGGCCGATCGCGGCTACTCGGTGCCGACCTGGCCCGAGGAGTACGGCGGCGCCGGTCTCTCGCGCGATGAAGCGGTTGTGCTGCACGAGGAGATCGGCCGCCTGGCCCTGCCGCTGCCGCTGACCGGCTTCGGTTACAGCATGATCGGGCCGACGCTGCTCGATCACGGCACGGAGGCGCAGAAGACGGAACACCTGCCGAAGATCGCGCGCGGTGAGATCCGGTGGTGCCAGGGCTACTCCGAACCGAACGCGGGATCCGACCTGGCGTCTCTGGCGACATCGGCGGTGCGGGACGGCGACTTCTACGTGATCAACGGGCAGAAGATCTGGACCTCCGGGGCCGACCAGGCGGACTGGATCTTCATGCTGGCGCGCACCAATCCGGACGTCAAGAAGCAGCGCGGCATCACCTTCATCCTGGTCGACATGGCGTCGCCGGGCGTCGAGGTGCGGCCGATCCGGCTGATCAGCGGCGCCTCACCCTTCTGCGAGACCTTCTTCCACGACGTGCGGACGCCGGTCCACCAGGTCATCGGCGAGGTGAACAGCGGCTGGACGGTGGCGAAGGCGCTGCTCGGCCACGAGCGGACCTCGATCGGCGGCATGGGGCGCGGCGGCGCCCGGACCTCGCTGCCGGATCTGGCGCGGGACTACGTCGGTGTCGACGAGATGGGCCGGATCGACGATCCGGCGCTCCGGGAGCGGGTGACCCAGTGCGAGATGGACGCGATGTCCTACGGGCTCACCGTCAGGCGTCACGGCGACGGCCTGGAAGCTGGGCACAAGCCCGGGCCCGAGAGCTCGATGTTCAAGTACTACGGGACCGAGCTCAACATGCGCCGTGAAGAGCTGATGCTCTCGATCCGGGGTCCGCAGGCCCTGGGCTGGGAGGGCGAGGGCTTCGAGCCGGCCGAGCTGAACCAGACGCGCACCTGGCTCCGGTCGCGGGCGAACAGCATCGAGGGCGGGACGTCCGAGATCCAGTTGAACATCATCGCCAAGCGCGTGCTGGGACTGCCGGACTGATGGCTCCCCTGGTCCTCACCGCTCCCCAGGACATGCTCGCCCGCACCGCGGCCGAGCTGATTTCGAAGCACGGCGGCGTCGATCGGCAGCGGAAGCTCCGCGACGACGGCGATGAACTCGCCTACAGCCCCGAGGTCTGGGCCGAAATGGCCGACCTCGGCTGGCTGGGCATCCCCCTGGCCGAAGATCACGGGGGCCTCGGCATGGGCATGGCCGAAACGGTCCTCATCACGGAGGCGATGGGCCGCGGTCTGGCGCCCGAGCCGTTCGTGTCGGCGGTCGTCTTCGCCGGCGGGCTGATCGCCGACGCCGGTACCGCGGAGCAGCGAGCCGAGTGGCTGCCGCCGCTGATCGACGGCGAGAAGCGCCTGGCGCCGGCGCTGCTCGAGGCGGGAAGCCGGTACGGGCTCGACCGGGTCGAGACGCGGGCGCGGGCGAACGGTGACGGCTGGTCGCTCTCGGGCGAGAAGGTCCAGGTGGTCGGCGGCGTCGGCGCCGACGGCTTCCTGATCGCGGCGCGAACGGAGGGCGGCGGCGACGGTCTGACGCTCTTCCTCGTGCCCGCGGTGGCGGATGGCCTCGAGGTGGTGGCTCAGCAGCGGGTCGACTCCCGAAACTCGGCGATCGTCCGGTTGAGTGATGTTCACGTGGCCGCGGGCGCCGTCCTGGGCGAGGTCGACGGCGGACTGGAACCACTCGGCCGGGCGGTGGACCGGGCCACGGTGGCTGTCTGCGGCGAGATGCTCGGATTGATGACGGAGGCCTTCGAGCGGACGATCGAGTACCTCAAGTCGCGCAGCCAGTTCGGCGTTCTGATCGGCACCTTCCAGGCGCTCAAGCACCGGGCCGCGAAGATGTTCATCGAGATCGAGCTGTCCCGTTCCACCGTCATGGCGGCGGCGCGGGCCCTCGACGAGGGCGACGACGACGCGGAACTTCAGGTCTCGAACGCCAAGGCGCGCTGCTCGGACGCCCTGATCCTGGTCACCAACGAGGCCCTGCAGATGCACGGCGGTATCGGCATGACGGACGAGCACGACATCGGCCTCTTCATGAAGCGGGCCCGGGCCCTCGAGTTCGCCTTCGGCGACGCCGCCTTCCACCGCCAGCGCTTCGCCCGTCTCCGCGGCTTCTGAGGGTTACAACTCGAACCGCAGGCCGATGCTGAGGACCCGGCCCAGGGGGTTGTGGGTCGAGGGGTCGTAGTTGATCTGGCGGAAGACGCGGGGTGGGCCCTGATCGCCGAGGTTGAGGATGGACGCGAAGAGCGTCGCTTTGTCCCCGGGGATGGACCAGGAGACGTGGAGGTCGTGGGTGGCGAAAGCGTCGATGGGGTAGTCGTCGCCCCAGGGGGCGGGGGCGTCGTGGACGTAGGAGTCCGTGTAGTTCAGGTGCCAGCGGCCGGTGAAGGGACCGGCTGTGTAGCCGGCGAAGATGCGGCCCTTGAACTCCGGCAGGGCGCGGGCGAGAGACGTGTCGTAGTTCAGCCTGCCCTTCGCGTCGTACGGATCGCCGAGTTCCCAGCCGTCGATGCGCCAGGACAGGGTGGTCGTGCCCGAGGCGCCCAGGGTCAGACGTCCCGGGCCTGCGTTCGTCTGGAAGTCGGCGCGGAAGTCGATGCCGTCCGTCTCGATGTCCGGCCCGTTGACGATCCTCACCGCGAGCGTGTCGAGGTTCTCGAGGCTGGGGACGCCGCCGCTGATCGTCAGCCCGTCGAACCAGGGCGAGGCCTCGTCGCACAGTGGATGGTTCGCGGGCGGGCAGGCGAGGCCGAGGATGGAGTTGAAGGGCTGGATGACGAGAGGGTCGCTGAAGTCGTAGCGCCAGTAGTCGACGGTGGCGAAGAAGCGGCCGCTGCCGTCGCCGAGGCTGCCGCGCTCGAACACCAGGCCCGTGTTGAGCGTCGTGGCCGACTCCGGGTCGAGTGCCGGATCGCCGTGGATGTGGATCGGCTTGAAGGTGCCGATGCGGCCGATGAAGAACCGCGACGTGTCGGCGATTCCATCGATCGTCTGGTTCAGCGTCGGTCCGCGGAAGGTGGTGCCGAAGGAGCCGCGCAGGGCCAGCGCGCTGGTGGCCTGCCAGCGCAGGGCGAGCTTGGGGTCGAGGCTTGAGCCGACGTCGCCGCCGTAGTCCTCGAAGCGGAGCGAGACCTGGCTCTCGACCGAGGGCGCGAGCGGCAGCGAGAGCTCGCCGAAGACGGACCCGATCCCGCGTTCGTCCTCGATCGGGAAGGAGGGCGGCAGGTAGGCAAACACGCCTTCGCGCTTCTCGCACGTCGTGATCTCCGGGCCGCCCGGGCAGGGGTAGATCCCGATGTCGTGCAGGGCGCCGCCCCGCGGTGTCGGCGCGCCGACCGTGTACGGATTCAGTTCGTAGGTTTCGCCGCGCCACTGCACGCCGGCCGCGTACTCCGCCGCGCCGCCGGGGAGGCTCCAGTCGAGCAGGCCGCTCGCCACCGCTTCCACCACGAGCAGGGATGTCTTGCCCCGGTTGCCGAGGATCGTCGTCAGGTAGTCGTGCAGGGGGCCGTTGTCGAAGGCCGGGTCGTAGTCGGGGTTCGAGGCGTTCGGCACCAGGGGATGGGGGCTGATCGAGTTGGAGAACGGGATCCAGTAGCGGCAGTCGCCCTGGCCCGCGTGCCGGCGCAGCGTGTCGAGGGAGAAGCTCAGGTTGCCGCCCACGTCGTACTCGTTCGGTACCTGTTCCTCGCAGGCAAGGCCGCCGAGACCGGCCAGCGCGCGCCGGGCGCGGTAGTGGAGGGCGTCGCCGTCCTCGAACCTGCGATCGGCGCTCGACCAGGAGGCCCGGAACGCCCACAGGGTTTCGCCCGTCACCCCCTCGAGATCGAACGCGAGCCGTTCCGTCTCGGACTCGCGGATGTGGCTCCGCAGGGGCCCTTCCTGGCCGAACATCCGGCCTCGAATCCACGCCACTTCCTGCCAGGCCGGGTCGATTCCCGCCGCGTCCTGTGCGCCGCCGTCTCCCCGCCAGCCACAGAAGGGGGCGTCGCAGGAGGCGTAGGCGCCGTAGAGCTCCGGATAGAGCCGGGCCATGTGGACGAGCCCGGGGTTGTTCGCCCGCACGGAGCGAGTGGGATCGACGACCTTGTTCGGCGGATAGCCCGGCGAGGTCTGCCACGACGGCACGTCGCCCCTGGCGAACAGGACTTCGGCGCCGATGTGCCAGCCGCCCTCGGTGTCCCACGAGGCTTCCGTGAACCACTGCCCGCGGCGCGTGTCCTGCACCAGGTTGTCGAACGGCGTGTACTGGACCCGGCAGAGCGGGCTGTCAGAGCTGCTGACCGCGCCCCCGACACGCTCACAGTTCGGGTCGCGGATCGCCGCCGCGCCCGAGAGGGGGTAGAAGACCGCCGGCCGTCCGGTCCCCGACCAGCCGCCCCGGGGGTTGTCGGCGTAGGGCCGAATGGCCCAGTCGCGGTCGCGGAGCCGGATCGGGCTCCGCCGTGAGAGACCGAGGGAACTCACCACGTGACCCTGGCCTCCGCCGACCGGTCCACCGCCGAGAAGGCCGACCTCGCCGTCGCCGTTCGAACCGTCGATCACGCTGTGCTTGCCCTCGAACGACAGGCCGTCGAAGTGGCTCCGGGTGATCACGTTCAACACCCCGGCGATGGCGTCGGAGCCGTAGGTCGCGGCGCCGCCGTCACGCAGGAACTCGACCTGCTCGACCGCGACCATGGGCAGCACGTTCGTGTCGACGATGAGCTGTGCCTGGTCCGGGATGGCGCCTGGCGACCAGGTCAGCCGGTCGCCGTTGAGCAGCACGAGCGATCGGCTCGGTCCGAGACCGCGCAGGTTGAGCGTCGAGCGATCCTCGTTCGTACGCGCGCCGAACTGGTCGGATTCGAGGTCCGCGCCGAGGCTGAACGAGAGATTGCGGATGACGCCGAGCATCGTGGGCGAGCCTTCCGCCTCCAGGTCGTCGCGAGACAGGACGGAGACGGGCTGCGCGGCGTCCTCGGGGCTGCCCGGGATCCAGGAGCCGGTGACGGTGACCGTGTGACTGAAGGTCTCGACCTCGTGGGTGTGGTGTTCGTGGGAGTGCCCGGCCTCCTCCGCGGCCCCGTGTTCATGCTCGTTCTCCTCGGCGGGAGTCGGCCGCTCCTCCTGGGCCTCTCCGGGAGCGGAGCAGAGGAGACAGAGAAAGATGAGCGGCGCCATGAAGCGTCGCCGCTGGAGCCTTGTCAACTGACGATGCGACGCGGGTTCATGCCCGAGCAGCCGTCGTGCCTTGCCGCGGTGGAGCAGCGCCCCGTGTAGCAGGAGTCGCCCGCGAAGCCCTGTGGGCGCACGTTCCGAATCCAGCGTTCGACGTTGGCCTGGACCTCGGCGGCGTTCTGGCCGTGCTCGGTGATCAGCACCTTCGACAGACCCCACCAGGCCCGACCCAGGTTGCACTGGCAGCAGCACGTGTAGGCCGAGCGGTCGCTGCAGCAGGGGGCGGGAATCGGGGTCAGCGCGGCGCGCTTGATCTCTTCCTGCTCGGCGGTCAGCTCGATCTCCGCGTCGTAGGCGATCAGCCGCTCCATCGGCAGTGCAAGGAGCGCCGCGACCGGATCGTCGCCGGCCGCCATCGCGGGTGCCGGCGATGAGTCGCCGCAGCCCCCGACGGCGAATGCGCCCAGGAGGAGGACGGTTGTGGTGGCACGAAGACGAAGACGGTTGGCGCGGCGAGTCATGACGGGGATTCTACGCTGGTCTCAACCGCAGGCTTCTGCCGACTCTCGGTAGACGCGATAGCCGGCCCAGTAGTACGGATGCGAAGCATCGAACTCCACGGGCTCCCTGCCCTCGCCCTGGTCGAAACGGAGCGGTTGCGACAGGAGCCCGAGTTGCGCTTGCCGGAGCGCCGCGGGTGTGGGCACCCCATCGGCCACGTTGCCGTAGAACGCGGCGAACAGGTGCGTGGCGGATTCGTCCACGACCGGCCAGAGCGACGCGACGACGGAGTCCGCGCCCGCGGCGCCGAAGGCTTCGACGAACGGGCCGGGGCCGATGCCGTGGCCTCCCGTGTCCAGGCCGGAGAGGACGACCAGAGACTCGCGTTCGAGCGCGAGTCTCGAGGCCAGTGGGCCGGTGCCTACGGGAATGGCCTGCTCGTCGTACCGCTCGGGAGAGAGCAGCAGAACGGAACTGCCGGGGTCGCCCGGGTCGATCCGTGCCTCCACGGCCAGGTGCAGATACCGGACGGCGTAGCTCTCGGTGGACTCCCAGAAGAGGGCTGGCGAGGCGGCCTGGCCGAATCGCGTCAACACCGGCACGCCCAGCGCGTGGATCGTGCTTGCCTGGTTACGGCGCGCGGCGTGCTGGCGCCAGGAGATGCCGCCGTCGCTCATCGAGGCGCCGAGCGGGCGTGCCGGTGGGCGGTAGACAGCGTCGGCGATCGCCAGCGCGACCGGTCTTTCGACCGCCGGCCGATCGGCGGCGTTGCCGGTGCCCAGGGCCGGGTCGATCCAGCACAGAGTTCGCGTTTCGGTCAGGTAGCGACCCTGCGGATCGAGCGAGCGGGGCGCCCGGATGACGCCGAAGGGGAGGTCGCTCAACGGTCCGTTGGCGAAAAGGCTGAGCCGGGAGGCGTTTCGGAGCTGATCGGCGGCTGGTGCGAGCAGGACTTCGCCCAGTTCGTCGCCGAGGCGGACGATCCGGCCAAGAGAAGCCGGCGGTCGGAGCAGCGCGAGCTCACGTATCTCCGCGACGAGAGGCTTCAGGTCCTCGGCGGTCGTCTCCAGGGTCAGCGTCACAGGCGCCCGGTCCGGGGGACCCGGAACGACGGTCAGGCGTACCGGGCGACTGGGCGAGGCGTCGTAGATCAGGGTCGCGACGCCCTCCGCGGCCGGCCGGAGATGCTCGGGGAGCGAAGCTGCGTCTTCGCCGCTTTGCGGCCATGCGGGCGGTCCGCCGAGAACGGAGAGAGCCAGCGCAACGGCACCGGCCCGAGCTGCAGCGACGGGCCGCGCAACCCGCGGCGTCTCGCTCTTCGTCGACTCGCTCACAACTCGAATCGCACGCCGATGCTGAGGATCCGCCCCAGGGGATCGTGGCTCGAGGCGTCGTAGTTCGCCGGGCGGAAGATCAGCGGCGGATCCTCGTCGGCGAGGTTCAGGATCGAGGCGAAGAGCGTGGCGCGGTTGCCGGGCAGGGACCAGGAGGCGTGGACGTCGTGGGTCGCGAGGGCGTCGACCGGATAGCCGGCGCCCCACGGCGGCGGCGCGTCCTGGAGGAAGGAGCCGGTGTAGTTCAGGTTCCAGCGGCCGGTGAACCGGCCGCGCGAGTAGCCGGCGAAGGCGCGGCCCTTGAGCTCCGGGAGGGGCCGGGCGAGGGGAGTGTCGTAGTTCAGCCGGCCTTTCGCGTCGTACGCCTCGCCGAGTTCCCAACCGTCGATCCGCCAGGACAAGGCGTACGTGGCCGATACGCCGACGCGGAGGCGGCCCCGGCCTGCATCGGCCCCGAACTCGGCCCGGAGGTCGATGCCGTCGGTCTCGATGTCCGGCCCGTTGACGATCCGCACCGACAGGGAGTCGAGATTCTCGATCGTCGGTACGCTGCCGCTGATGGTCAGGCCGTCGAACCAGGGAGAGCCCGGGTCGCACAGGGGATGGTCGGCGGGCGGGCAGGCGAGGCCGATCACGGCGCTGAAGGGCTGGATGACCAGCGGATCGGTGAAGTCGTAGCGCCAGTAGTCGAGCGTGGCGAAGAGCCTGCTGCCGGCGCCGGCCAGACCGCTCCGCTCGATGACCACGCCGGCGTTGAACGTCGTCGCCGATTCCGGGTCGAGCGCGGGGTCGCCAAGGATCCGGACCGGCTTCGCGGTGCCTATCGGAGCGATGTTCTCGCGCGTCGTCTCGGCAATGCCGGAGACCGTCTGGTTGAGCGTCGGACCGCGGAACGTGGTGCCGAACGAACCCCGCAGGGCCAGCGCTTCGGTCGCCTGCCAGCGCAGCGCGACCTTCGGATCGAGGCTCGATCCAACGTCGCCGCCGTAGTCCTCGAAACGCAGCGAGAGCTGGCTGTCGAGCGAGGAGGCCAGCGGCAGCGACAGTTCGCCGAACACGGACCCGATGCCGCGGTCGGCCTCGGTCGAGAAGGCGGGCGGCAGATAGACGAACAGGCCGTCCGGGTTGTCGCAGGAGGTGATCCCGGTGCCGCCCGGGCAGGGATAGAGCTCGATGTCGTGAAGCGCGCCGCCGCGGGGAGGTGCGACGCCGACCGAGTAGGGGCTCAGTTCGTAGGTTTCGCCGCGCCACTGGGCGCCGACCGCGTACTCCGCCGCGCCTCCGGGGAGACTCCAGCCCAGTAGTCCGCTTGCCACGGCCTCCAGCACGAGCAGGGTCGTCTCGCCGCGCGTCCCCAGGGTCGTCGTCAGATAGTCGAACAGGTGGTCGTTGTCGAAGGCCGGGTCGTAGTCGGGGTTCGTGACGCCGGGCACGGCCGGATGGGGGTTGATCGAGTTGGAGAAGGGGATCCAGTACCTGCAGTCGCCCTGGCCGGCGTGTCTTCGCAGCGTCTCGAGCGAGAAGCTCAGGTTGCCGTCGCCGTCGTACTCGTTCGGCGCCTGACTCTCGCAGGCGAGGCCGCCGAGTCCCGCCAGCGCGCGCCGCAGGCGGTAGTCCAGGACGTCGCCGTCCTCGAGTTTCCGTTCCGCGGCCGACCACGAGGCGCGGAACGCCCACAGGGTGTCACCGGTCACTCCCTCGAAGTCAAAGGCGACGCGCTCGGTCTCGGACTCGCGGATGTAGCTGCGCAGCGGTCCCTCCTGGCCGAAGGTCCGGCCGCGAATCCAGGCCACTTCCTGCCAGGCGGGGTCGATGCCGGCGGCGTCCTGGACGCCACCGTCGCCCCGCCACAGGCAGTAGGGCGCGTCGCAGGCGGCGTAGGGGCCGTAGAGGTCCGGGTACAGCCTGGCCATATCGATCAGGCCGGGGTTGTTCGCGCGGACCGAGCGGCTGGTGTCCATGACCCGGGTCGGCGGATAGGACGGCGAGGTGAACCAGGACGGCACGTCGCTGCGCGCGAACAGGACCTCCGCGCCCAGGTGCCAGCCGCCCTCCGTGTCCCAGGAGGCTTCGGTGAACCACTGGCCGCGGCGTGTGTCCTGCACCAGGTTGTCGAAGGCGGTGTACTGGTAGCGGCAGAGTGGACTGCCGGGACTGCTGACCGCGCCGCCGACGCGCTCGCAGTTCGGGTCGCGGATGCCGGGGGCGCCCGAGAGCGGATAGAAGGTCGCCGGGCGGCCGGTTCCCGACCAGCCGCCGCGTGGATTGTCGGCGTAGGGCGTGAGCGCCCAGGGCCGGTCGAGGAAGCGGATGGGGCTGCGCCGCGAAACACCGAACGAACTGACCGCGTGGCCCCGGCCGCCGGCGAAGGGCCGGCCGCCGATCAGGCCGATCTCGCTGTCGCCGTTCGAACCGTCGATCACGCTGTGCTTGCCTTCGAACGAGAAGCCGTCGAAGTGGCTGCGGGTGATCACCTTCATCACGCCGGCGATTGCGTCCGAACCGTAGGTCGCCGCGCCGCCGTCGCGCAGGATCTCGACCCGTTCGACGGCGACCATCGGCAGGACGTTCGTGTCGACCATGAGCTGCGCCTGGTCGGGGATGGCGCCCGGCGACCAGGTCAGGCGATCGCCGTTCAGGAGGACGAGGGAGCGGCTCGCGCCGAGACCGCGCAGGTTCAGGCTGGAACGGTCCGCGCCGGCGCGGACGCCGAACTGCTCGGAGCCGAGGTTCGCGCCGAGGCTGAACGGCAGGTTGCGGATGAGGTCGAGCACGCCGGGCGAGCCCTCAGCCTCCAGGTCGTCGCGGGAGAGGACGGAAACCGGCTGGGCCGCGTCCTCGGGAGTGCCGGGAATCCAGGAACCGGTGACGGTCACCGTATGGCTGAAGGTCTCGACATCGTGGGTGTGGTGCTCGTGGTCGTGATCGGCCCCGTCCGCCTCGCCGTGCTCGTGCTCGTCAGCCGGCGCGGGACTGCTCTCCTGAGCCATGCCGGGTGCCGCGCAGAGGAAGATGAGCGCCGCCGCCAGGCGCAACGGGTGGAAGGCCGCGGACATGGCGGGGGAGCCTATCCGGCGGAACCGGGTACGATCCCGGGCCGTGTCGAACGTTCGGTTGGAGTCTGACGGCGAGGTGGCGCGGATCACCCTGACCCGGCGGTCCAGGGCGAACGCGCTCGATTCCGCGACCACCGCTGCGCTGCGCGAAGCGGTCATCACGTTCGCCGAGGCGGGTCCACGCGTCGTGGTCCTCTCCGGCGAGGGCGTCTTCTGCGGCGGCGCCGACATCCGCGAGATGGAGGATCTCGATGCCGTCGACGCGGAGCGCTTCATCCGGGGACTGCACCGGGCCTTCCTGGCGATCCGGGAACACCCGGCGCCGGTCGTTGCCGAGGTACGCGGTGCGGCTCTCGGCGCGGGCCTGGAACTCCTCGTCTCGTGCGACCTGTCCGTCGTCGCCGACGACGCGATCTTCGGGATGCCGGAACCGCATGTCGGCCTGCCTTCGGTCATCGAGGCGGCCCTGCTGCCCGGCGTCGTGGGCCTCGTTCGAGCGCGGGAACTGCTGTTCCTCGGCGATCCGATCGACGCCGCCGAGGCGGCGCGGATCGGGCTGGTCAACGAGGTCGTTCCGGCCGCTGAACTGGAGGCGGCGGTGAACGCCAGGGTCGAGCGGCTGCTCCGCCTCAGCCCGGAGGCCCTGTCTCTGCAGAAGCGCCTGATCGGCCGCTGGCTCAACCTGCCCCTGGACCAGGCCGTGGAGGCAGGTGTCTCGGCGTTCCGGGCCGCTTACGGCACGGACGCTCCCAGGAGGGAGATGGAGAAGTACTGGCGGCGGCGCCGGGGCTAGGTCAGGCGGCCAGCCACCGCAGGCAACCGGTCGATTCCAGCACCGCGTCGATCTCGCCGCGCTCGGAGAGCTCGCCGTACTTGCCGCGCAGTGCCGCCAGCGACCTGGCGTGGTACTTCTGCGGCTTCTGGGTCCACTCGCCACTGGCGAGGTCGACCGAGAACTCCTCCTTGCCGCCGGCGATCGCCGCGGCGTTGGCGACGCTCCAGGGCAGGAACAGTCCGCCCACCTGCTGTTCGAGCAGTGGCGTCAGGGTCGGCGCCAGGGTCGCCCAGTCCTCGAAGTCGCCGCTCGCGGTCGGATCGACCAGGCGCTTCACCCAGGCGACGGTGCGGGGCGCCCGTTCCTCCATCAGGCGGCCGGGCGTCGGATCGGTCCAGGCCTGGTGAATCTGGAAGCCGACGCCGAAGTCGCCGAACGCGGGACGATCGCCGAACAGGTAGTCGCGGCCGTCGAGGTGGGCCTCGATCAAGTCGACCGTGTCGAGGAAGGACTGCTCGATCTGGGGCGCGGTCTGCTCATTCGAACCGACGAACCACACCCGGGGCACCATCCGCTCCCGGATCTGGGCGGTCATCGCCTTCAGCGTCTCCTCGTCGGCGGCGGGGTTCATGCCCTGGGCGATGCGCCGGGCGCCGGACTCCTGGTCCTCCGGCCGGGCCCAGCGGTAGTGGAACATCAGCTTGTTGCCCCACTCGTCGCCGTACTCCTCGAGCAGCACCGACATGAACGCGGCGGTCGGATCCGTCGGATGGATGGAGGGCTCCGGATGCTCGGCCTCCATTGCCTCGATGATCGGCGTCGAGTCCTGGATGCCACGGTCGTCGGGCGTGACGACGAGCGGCACGAGCGGCAGCCTGGCGTAGCGCCGGAACTCGTCCTGGTTGGCCGGAGTGCGGGGGATCCACTCGTGGGGGATTCCCTTGTACCGGAAGTAGGAACGGACCTTGATGGAGTAGGGGGAGAGTTCTCCGCCGAAGATTCGGTAGGGTCGGGCCATTGGCAAAAGCCTCCTGGAGGGGAGTCGTTGTCAGACGAAGGAGGAGGCTGATCCTAGGAGGATTCCGGACCTCGTGGCAACGGCTCTCGATCTGAAACAGCGTCTGCGGGGCGTCTTCGGCCATTCCGTCTTCCGTCCGCACCAGGAGGAAGTGTGCCGGCGCACGGCGGAGGGCGCCGACGGCCTGGTCGTCATGCCGACCGGCGCCGGCAAGTCGCTCTGCTACCAGCTTCCGGGCCTGCTGCGCGGCGGCCCGACCCTGGTCTTTTCGCCGTTGATCGCCCTGATGGAGGATCAGACGGCCAAGCTGCGGGAACTCGGGCTGCGCGCCGAACGGATCCACTCGGGCCGGCCGCGCCACGAGTCGAGGCAGGCCTGCCGGCTGTACCGCGACGGCGAGCTGGACTTCCTGTTCATCGCCCCCGAGCGCCTCGGCGTGCCGGGCTTCATCGAGTTCCTCGAGCGCTGCCGGCCGGCCCTGATCGCGGTCGACGAGGCCCACTGCATCTCGCAGTGGGGCCACGACTTCCGGCCCGATTACCGGCTCCTGGGCCAGCGTCTGCCGCGTCTGCGTCCGGCGCCGGTCCTGGCGCTGACCGCGACCGCCACGCCGCGCATCCAGGACGACATCGCCGCTCAACTCGACCTCGAAGGCGACCAGCGCTACATCTACGGTTTCCGCCGCGAGAACCTGGCGGTGGAGGTCATCCAGAAGCGACCGTCGGCGCGCGCAGCGATCATCGCTGAGGTGTTGCGCGAAGAGGAGCGCCGGCCCGCCATCGTCTACGCCCCGACGCGCAAGGAGACGGAGTCGCTCTCGACCCGGCTGAACGAGGACTTTCCCTGTGGCCCCTACCACGCCGGACTGCCGACGGCGGAGAGGGACGAAGTGCAGGCGGCGTTCCTCAGCGGCGCGGTCGAAGTCGTCGTGGCCACGACGGCCTTCGGCATGGGCATCGACAAGCCGAACATCCGCACCGTGGTTCACACGGCGACGCCGGCGACGGTGGAGGGGTTCTACCAGGAGATCGGCCGCGCCGGCCGGGACGGCGAGCCGGCCCGGGCGCTGCTGCTGTACTCCTGGGCCGATCGGCGTACGCAGGAGTTTCTTCACAGCCTGACGTATCCGGAACTCGCGTATCTGAAGCGGCTGTACGCGGCCCTTGGCGACGAACCGGTCGAAGTGGACGAGCTCGTACGTCGCCTGAGTTTCCCCGAGCGCATCTTCGAGGCGGCGCTGGACCAGTTGCGGATCCACGGCGCCGCGCGGATCGTGCGCGGCGACAGGGTCTGTCGGGAACCGGCCGGTGCGACCGGACGGCCGGCGACAGACCTCGGGGCCAGGAGCCGCCTCGCGAACGAAGACGCCTCCTGGCAACGGACCTACCGGGTCCAGCGCCAGCACCGGCTGGACCAGATCGACGAGATGACCCGCTTCGCCGACCACCGGGGCTGCCGGATGCTGCGCCTGGTGCGGCACTTCGGCGACCGCGCGGACAGCGGCAGGCGCTGTGGCGTCTGCGACGTCTGTGCGCCCGAGGCCTGCCTGGTCCGTCGGTTCCGGACGCCTCTTGCGGAGGAGGTCCAGGCGATGGAGACGGTCGTTTCCATGCTTCGGCGACGCGACGGGATCGGCACGGGGAGACTGTTCCAGGAGTTCCGGGCCGTTCACGGTTCGTACGATCGGGGGGCCTTCGAAGACCTGCTCGGCGCGCTCGCCCAGTCGCGGATTCTGTTCGTCGAGGAGGACTCGTTCCAGAAGGAGGGCGAGACGATCCGCTACCAGCGCGCCGGTCTGACGCCGAGTGGTCGGCGCCGGGGCGTCGACCTGGCGGAGCAGGTTCTGCTGCCGGACGACCCACCCGACGAGCCGCCGGCCCGTCGCCGCCGGGGCGGAGCCGTCGCTCCGATCGAGATCACGGAGGGCGACGCGGATCCGGCACTCGTCGAGGCGTTGCGGGAGTGGCGTGGGAAGGTCGCGCGCGAGAAGCGGCTACCCGCGTACACGGTGCTGCACAACCGCACGATGGTTGCCGTGGCAGCCGCGCGGCCGGCGGACCGGAACCAGTTGCTTGCCATCCCCGGCATCGGCCCGACGACGGTCAAGCGCTATGGCGGCGAGCTCCTGCGGATCGTGGCGGCGGCGGGCAAGCCGGATTCGAAGTGACAGAATCTCCGGTCATGACGACAACGACGGCACAGTGGTTCGGCCATCCCCGGGGACTCTCGACGCTGTTCTTCACGGAGCTCTGGGAGCGCTTCAGCTACTACGGCATGCGGGCGCTGCTGCTCCTGTACATGACCGACGTCGCCACCGGCGGGCTCGACCTGGGCACCGGGACGAGTTCGGCGATCTACGGCCTCTACACCTTCGGCGTGTACGCCCTGGCGCTGCCGGGCGGCTGGGTAGCCGACCGCATCCTGGGACAGAAAAAGGCGGTGCTCTGGGGCGGGGTCATCATCGCGCTCGGACACTACGCCCTCGCCGTGCCGAGCCTCGTGACGTTCTTCCTCGGGCTGTTCCTGGTCGTGGTCGGCACCGGGCTGCTCAAGCCGAACGTCTCGGCGGTGGTCGGCGACCTCTACGCGAAGGACAGCGCGGCCCGGCGCGACGCCGGCTTCTCGATCTTCTACTCGGGGATCAACATCGGCGCCCTCGCCGGGCCGCTCGTCTGCTCCTACCTGGGCGAGAACATCGACTGGCACCTGGGCTTCGGCGCCGCCGGCGTCGGCATGACCGCGGCGATCGTCGCCTACATCCGCGGACAGAAACACCTGGAAGGCGCCGGCGATCCCCGTGGACCGGCCGCCGATCCCGTTCAGCTCGCTAACGCCAAGCGCAGCCTGATCGCCGGTACCGCCTGCATCGTCGTGCTGGCGGGCATCCTGTGGTGGCTGGGCGCCAGCGGCATCGCGCCGATCACGCTGGTCGGTTTCGCCGACGCGACCGGCCTCATCGTCGTCGTGCTGGCGGTTGTCTACTTCGCCTACGTGATCGGCTTCGTCTGCAACGACGGCACGGAGAGGCGAAGAGTGGGCGCCTGCGCGGTGCTGTTCGTCGGCGCGGCTCTGTTCTGGTCGGGCTTCGAGCAGGCCGGCTCGACCCTCAACCTGTTCACGCGGGACCACGTGAACCGCGACCTGTGGGGACTCATGGAGGTTCCGATCGGCTCGCTGCAGGCCGTGAACCCCTTCTTCATCATCGTTCTGGCGCCGGTCATGGGCGCGCTCTGGGTGAAGCTCGCCGATCGGAACCCGTCGATCCCGGTCAAGTTCGGCCTTGGCCTGGTGTTGCTCGGCGTCGGCTTCGGCGTGCTCTCCTGGGGCGCCTCGATGGCCGAAGCGGGCGGCGAACAGGCGGCGATGGCCTGGCTGGTCGTGACCTACTTCTTCCACACGGTCGGCGAGCTTTGTCTGAGTCCGGTGGGACTCTCGAGCATGACGAAGCTGGCGCCGGACCGTCTGGTGTCCCAGATGATGGGCACCTGGTTCATGGGCGCCGCCCTCGGCAACCTGATCGCGGGCCGGGTGGCCGGCTACATCGAGGCGCTGCCGCCGGCGGAGCTGTTCCGCACGGTGGCGCTGATCGTGGCAGTCGCCGGCGCCGTGTTCCTGGCCCTGTTCAAGCCGATCAAGTGGCTGTGCGCCGGAGTGAAGTAGGCGGCGTCGGGGACTGACCGGATGCCGGCCGGAAGGCCGGCGCACCGACACTCGGAGCGCGGCGTGATCAGTTGATGCCGCGCTCCTTGCCTTCCCAGTAGGGGGCGCGCAGCTCGCGCTTCAGCACCTTCATCGCGCCGGAGAGGGGCAGCGGCTCGGCCCGGAATTCGACCGACTTCGGCACCTTGTAGCCGGCGATCGACTCGCGGGCATGACTGATGATCGAGGCTTCCGTGCCGTCGTCGACCTCGGAGCCTTCCTTCGGCACGACAATCGCGTGGACCTGCTCGCCCCAGACCTCGTGGGGGATGCCGATCACAGCGACCTGGCCGACGACCGGATGGGTCGAGATCGCGCTCTCGACCTCGGCCGAGTAGACGTTCTCGCCGCCCGAGACGATCATGTCCTTGACCCGGTCGACCAGGAACAGGTAGCCCTCCTCGTCCAGGTAGCCGGCGTCGCCGGTGTGGTACCAGCCGCCCCGGAACGCCTCCTCGGTGGCTTCGGGCTTGTTCCAGTACTCGGTCATGTAGTTGCCGCCCTTGGCGCAGACTTCGCCGACTTCGCCTGAGGGAAGAACGTTGCCGTCCTCGTCCTGAATGGAGAGCACGACGCCCGGCACGGCCCGCCCGACCGAACGCAGGCGGTCGCCGCCGACCTTGTGGTCCTCGGCGTCGAGAACGGTGAGCAGCGACGAACTCTCGGTCATGCCGTAGCCCTGGCCGATCTCCATCTCCGGGAACAGGGTGAGCAACCGGTCGAGCAGCGCCGCCGGCATCGGCGAGGCTCCGTAGCCGAGGTTGCGCAACGAGGCGAGCTTCTCCGGTGCGAAGTCCGGATGGCTCATCATCATGTGGATCATGGTCGGCACCATGGTGGTCGTCGTCACCTGGTACTTCTCGATCAGCGCGATGGCGGCGCCCGGGTCGAACATCGGCATCAGGACGAACTTGCCACCGAATGTCTGTGTCGCGATGACCCCGACCATGGACGCGGCGTGGAAGATCGGCGTCTGCAGCAGCGCGACGCCGTCGGAGAGTTGCGGGAAGCGCATGACGCCGTGGTAGGTGTTCAGGATTTCGGCGCGCTGGTTGCAGAGGACGCCCTTGGGCAGGCCGGTCGTGCCGCCGGTATACATGAGAACGACTGAGTCGGTTTCTTCCGGCTCGTCCGGCAGGACGGGGTCGCTGCCGGCGATCAGGTCCTCGTAGCGGAGGTCGTATGGGGCGTTCGTGTCGTCGTCGGGCCCGCCGATCAGAACGGTCCGCCGGACCGTGCAGTCGTCGCCGGCGAGCGCCATCGCCTGGGCGAACAGGGGCGCGAAGGTCTTGTCGACGAAGGCGACCTCAGTACCCGAGTCGCGCACGATGTAGTCGAGCTCCTTGCCGGCCAGGCGCAGGTTCAGCGGATTGATCACGCCGGCGCCCAGGTAGGCGGCGTGGTACAGCTCGACGTACTCGTGGCAGGTGAGCGCCATGACCGCGAAGCGATCGCTGCGGCCGACACCCAACTCGCTGCTCAGCGCCGTGCACAGGCGCATCGTGCGGTCGGCATGCTCGCCAAAGGTGGCGCTGTAGGCGCCGTCGATGATCGACTCCTTGTTCGCCAGGTGGTTCATGGCCGGAACGAACAGGCGGTGGAAGATCAGTTCCTTCATTCTTCGGGGAACTCCTGTGAGGGGCGGGTGTTTGGGCTCAGTTCGCGGACAGCGAGGCGATCACGTCCCGCTGCGTCGCCTCGTCGAGAAAGCGGAGGTTGGGGCTCATCCGGTCGACGACCTCGCCGTAGCGGTCGAGGACGCCGCGTGCCAGGTCGGCCGGCTCGCCGACGACGGCGAAGGCGTCCAGCATGTCGTCCGTGATCAAGGTGCCCATCTCGTCCCACTGGCCCTGCTTCGACATCCGGTTCAGCTCGAGCTGCAGGTCGCCCCAGCCCTCGGACTCGAGCACCGGCCGGTAGGCGGGAGTGGAGCCGTAGAAGGAGATCTGCTTCTTGACCGCCCGCTTCGTCTCCTCGAACGTCTTCTCGTCCTGTCCGGAAACGATGAAGCCGGGATAGGCGATCTCGAAATCCGAACGGTCGCGGCCGGCGGCGGCCAGTCCGCGCTCGATGGCCGGCAGGGTGGTGTCCCGCATGTAGGACCGGGTCGTGAAGGGATGGACGATCAGGCCGCCCGCGACTTCGCCGGCGACCTCGGTCATCAACGGCCCGACGGCGGCCAGGAAGACCCTGGGCGGGCCGTGGTCCGTGTTCGTCGGCGTGAACATCGGCGTCATCAGGGTGTGCGAGTAGAACTCGCCCTGGAAGCGGAGCCGTTCGCCCTCGTACCAGCTCGACCAGATCGCCCGCATCGCGAGAATGAACTCCCTCATCCGCCGCGCGGGGTGTGACCAGGGCATGCTGAAGCGCTTCGTGATGTGCGGCCGGATCTGGGAGCCCAGGCCGAGGATCAGGCGGCCCTGCGAGTAGGCGTTCAGGTCGTGGCCGACGTTCGCCAGGTTCATCGGAGTGCGCGCGAAGGCGACCGCGATCGATGTCATCAGGTCGATCCGCTCGCTGTGCTCAGCGGCGAGGAGCAGAGGGAAGAACGGATCGTGCGCCGTCTCCGCCGTCATCGCCGCCGCGAAGCCGGCGTCTTCGAGTTCGCGGATGCGGGCCGGAACCTCGCGCAGATCGGTGGGGAGTCCGCCGTCAACCTTCATGTGCTTCTCCTGGCCTGTTGCCTCTGAAGTCCGAGGGTGGCGCGCGAGTATAGAGGAGCATTCGCCTTGCTACGATCCCCGCTTTCGCCCTCGAGACAACCGCGTTCTCGTCCCAGGGAGCTTCCATGCATCAGGTGCTCGCCGGTGTCCGTGTCCTGGACTTCGGCCGCTACATCGCCGGACCGTTCTGCGCCGCCCTGCTCGGCGATCTCGGCGCCGAGGTGATCCGGGTCGAGAAGGTCCGCGGCAGCGAGGACCGGTTCATCGCGCCGGTGGCGCCGAGCGGCGAGGGCGGGATGTTCCTGCAGATGAACCGGAACAAGCGTTCACTGACGCTGAACCCGATGAAGCCGGCGGGCCGCGAGATCGTGAAGCGCCTCGTGGCGACCGCCGACGTCGTGGTGGCGAACCTGCCGCCGAAGACTCTGCAGGCGATGGAGCTCGACCTGGACAGCCTTCGCCAAGTCAAGGAGGACATCATCCTGACGACGGTGTCCGCCTACGGGCGCGGCGGCCGCTACAGCGACCGGGTCGGCTTCGACGGCATCGGCCAGGTCATGTCCGGCATCGCCTACATGACCGGCGACGCGGACAAGCCGCGCCGCGCGGCCGCGCCCTTCGTGGACTACGGCACCGCGCTTTCCTGCGCCTACGGCACGCTGGCCGCGCTGATGGCCCGCCAGCAGACGGGCAAGGGGCAGATGGTCGAGGGCGCGCTGCTCAGGACCGCCCTGATGATGGGCAACGCGAACCTGATCGAGCAAGCCGTGATCGAGCGCAACCGGCTGCCGACCGGGAACCGCTCCCAGACCTCAGGGCCGGGTGACATCTTCCGCACCGCCGACGGCTGGGTGCTGTGCTCAGTGATCGGCGAGCCGCTGTTCAGGCGCTGGGTCGACCTGATGACCGGGGACAACGGCGCCGGGGGCGCGGGCGAAGAGACCGACTGGCTCAACGATCCGCGCTTCGCCGACGATCTCTCGCGGGGCGACCACGGCGACCTGATCGGCGAGCGGATGGCCGCCTGGTGCGCCTCCCGGTCGACGGAGGAAGCGGTGGAGACCCTGAACGCGGCGATGATCCCTTCGGGGCCGGTGTACTCGATGCAGCAGACGCTGGAGGATCCCCACATCGCGGAGGTCGGCTCCTTCGTCGAGCTCGACTATCCGGACATGCCGCGGCCGGCGCCGGTGGCGCAGCCTTCCGTGCGGATGACCGAGACCCCGGCCACGATCCGCCACCGCGCGCCGACCCTGGGCGAGCACACGGACGAGATCCTGGGCGATCTCGGCTACAGCGGCGATGAGATCGAGGCCTTCCGGGCCGAACGGGTCGTGTAGCTTGCCCGCGTTGGTGGAGCGACCCGCAGGCGACAGGTGCCCTTCGCCGGATGCCGGCCAGAGGGCCGGCGCACCGACACTCGGTCTGGCCCTGCTCCTTCTGGCTTCGCTAGCGCCAGTACTCGCGCAACCGCCCGACCTGCCGCCTCCGAACGTCCTCTGGGTCTCGAGCGAGGACAACGGCCCGCACCTCGGCGCCTACGGCGACGACTACGCGACCACGCCGAACCTCGACCGCCTCGCCGCCCGCGGGCTGGTCTATCGCAACGCCTGGTCGACCGTGCCGGTCTGCGCGCCGGCGCGCACGACGATCATCAGCGGCCTCTACCCGGCGTCGACCGGCGCGCAGCACATGCGCAGCCGCTCCAGGCTGCCGGACGCGTTCCGGTTCTTCCCGCAGGTCCTGCGCGAGGCGGGCTACTACGTGACGAACAACTCGAAGGAGGACTACAACCTCGAGAAGCCGGGCGGCCAGGGCGCCGTGTGGCACGAGTCGTCGCGCGAGGCGCACTGGCGGAACCGCCCGGAGGGGCGCCGTTCTTCGCCGTCTTCAACTTCACCGTGACCCACGAGAGCCAGATCCGGCGACGGCCACACACTCAGGTCCACGACCCGGCCGGTGTCCGCGTGCCGGCATTCCACCCGGACACGCCCGAGGTGCGGCAGGACTGGGCCCAGTACTACGACAAGCTGACCGAGATGGACGCGCTCGTCGGGGAGCGCCTGGCCGAACTCGAGGCGGCCGGCCTCGCGGACGACACGATCGTCTTCTACTGGGCGGATCACGGACCGGGTCTGCCGCGCGGCAAGCGGACGGCGCTGCAGACCGGCCTCCATGTGCCGCTCATCGTCTCGGTGCCGGCAAAGTACAGGCACCTGGCGCCGTCGGACTACGAAGCTGGCGCAAGCACGGACCGCTTGGTCGGTTTCATCGACTTCGCGCCGACCATGCTGAGCCTGGCCGGGATCGAACCGCCGCCGCACCTCCAGGGGCGGGCCTTCCTGGGGGATTTCGAGGCGGAGCCGAACGAGTTCCTGTTCGGTTTCTCCGACCGCATGGACGAGCGCTACGACCTGGTCCGGAGCGTCCGCGACCAGCGCTATCTCTACGCGCGCAACTTCCTCGTCGACCGGCCCTACGGCCAGCGTCTCTCCTACCAGATGGAGACGCCGACGACCCGGGTCTGGCTGCGGCTGTTCCAGGCGGGAGAACTCAACGAGGCCCAGTCGGCCTTCTGGCGGGAGAAGCCGAGCGAGGAGCTGTACGACCTGGCGAACGATCCGGATCTGGTCAACAACCTCGCAGCGTCACGTGAGCACGCGGCCGAAAGAGAGAGGCTGGCCGCGGCGTTGCGGAGACAACTCCTGACGATCCGCGACCTCAGTTTCCTGCCCGAAGGCGAGATGCACCGGCGAGCGGCGGACAGGGGCGGGGTGCCCTGGACCTACGGCCAGGGCGGCTACCAGATCGAGCGGGTCCTGCCCGCGGCCGAACTCGCCACCGATCGGTCGAGGTGGGGGAACGAGGACGTCGAGCGGTTGGCGCGGCTGCTCGGCGACCCGGACTCCGCGGTTCGGGCGTGGGCGGCGGTCGGAGTGCGCACTCGAGGCGAGGAGGCGGTGCGATCCGCTCGCATTGAACTCCAGGGGGCGCTCGCGGACCCGTCGCCGCCGGTCCGCATCCTCGCCGCGGAGGCCCTGGGCCGCTTCGGTGCAGCGGAGGACCGGCAGTCCGCGGTCGACGTGCTCCTTGCCGCCGCCACGATCACCGAGAGCGACTTCTTCGACGCCTTGCTGGCCCTGAACGCGCTCGATTACCTCCCGCCGGAGGTCCTCGGCGGCGTTGGCGCCCAGGGTTGGCGGGATCGGGTCAGCGCCCTGCCGAGCGAACTCGAAGGTCTCGACCGGCGCTTCCGCAACTACGTGCCGCGGCTGCTCGAGGCGATCTGGCTCGACCTGGACCAGGCGCCCTGAATCAGCCCTCGCTCGCCGGCGTCTCGGGTGGCCAGCCGAACGGCAGATCCTCGGGCACCACCTTGATCTCGGTCGAGAACTGGAACGGCGCCTCGCCGGGGCCGGGGAACTCGAACTCGAGGTAGAAACCGGTCCAGCCGCGTTCCGGCGCGGGGACGGCGCCGACCCACTTGCCGCCTTCGCCCGGTTCGACGGCGGTGCTGGTCCAGCTCCGGCCGATCGTGTCGACCCGGAGGTCGCGCGTTTCCGGGTTCGAGGCCTGCCAGAGCAGGACCTGGCTGGGCTCAACGCCGTTGGCGACCCAGGCGCTGATCGCCGCGCCGCCGGCGTCGTCGGTCTCGATCGACCAGTCGACGTCGGGGCGCTCCACGCCGTCCAGGATGGCCTGGTAGAAGGCGAGGAAACCGACCGCCGCGTCGCTGCCGCCGAGTGAGTGTTCGGTGTTCGGCACGTAGCGCAGGTGCTTCTCGCCGAGCAGGTCGTCGAAGTAGAACTGTGCCGAGTCCGGCAGGAAGAACTGGTCGCCGGTCGCGTTGATCAGGTACTTCGGCATCGTCAGCTTGTCGAGGTGCTGGTAGGGCTCGACGATCTTCTGGAGTTCCATGTACTCGGGGGTTCCGAACCAGTCCGTGATCCCCTCGTGGACGTAGTCGCCGATCGCCGGCGCCCAGAAGCCGTACGCCTTCCAGTGGTGCTCGAAGGAGCGCTCCAGGTTCAGGAGGTCGATCACGATCGGCGCGATCGCGACGACCCGGTCGTCGACCATCGCCGTGGTCCAGGTGGTCCAGCCGCGCTTCGAGCCGCCGGCGACGACGAACTGGTTCACGTCGTTCCCGCCGCCGTCTTCGGACGCCGCGAAGGCGGTCATCGTGTCCATCGCCCGCACCGCGGCCTTGGTCATCGGCAGCCGGGCGAGCCAGATCGCATCCTCGCCCCGCAGGAACTTGTCCCAGCCGTAGGCGATCAACTCGTCCTCGACCCGCTCGCCGTAGTCGTCGCCGACGAAGTTGAGCGGCTGGTTCGGCACCATCCGCAGTTCGGCCGTGAACGAACCGGTCGCGAGGGCCGGCTGCAGGGTCAACGGATTGGCCTGCTCCGGCGGGTCGCCGCCGTTGCCGCCGCCCGAGATGTAGAGGAAGCCGTGGTCGCTCGTGACCTCGTCGGGCTCGACCACCATCAGCCAGTGGGTCCAGAGCGGGCGATCGACCTCCGCCTCGGTGAGCCAGGTCTGGCTCGTCATCTCGATCGTGTGCAGGGTGTAGCCGTCGCCGGGTTCGCTGTTCACCAGGTTCCAGGCGTAGGCCGGGTCCGGAGTGTCGACGTAGTCCTGGAGGATGTCGCCCGGCCGGGGCTCAGCGGAGACGTCGGGATCGGTGGCCGCGGAATCGCCGCCGGCGGCGCAGCCGACCAGCAGCAATCCAACGGCGAGCAGGGTAACCGAGTCGCGGATGCATCGCATGGTTCCAATCCTCCTTTGTGGCCAATGTCGGCCAGCCGACCCAAGGGCCGTCGAGCGACCTCAGATCGCTCCCGCCGTCCGCATGGCGTC
This sequence comes from Thermoanaerobaculia bacterium, assembly GCA_965116955.1. Lineage (GTDB taxonomy): Bacteria > Acidobacteriota > Thermoanaerobaculia > Multivoradales > Multivoraceae > Multivorans. The sequence continues at coordinate 3,356,819 of OZ220742.1, forward strand.
GATCCTCTCGCTGCCAAACCCCCAGTCCGAGAGGACGGCGTCACTGTGCTCGCCTGCCTTCGGTGGCGGACCCTGGACCGCCACCGGCGTGCGGCTGAAGCGTGGCGCCGGCGCCGGCTGGGCCACGCCGTCGACCTCGACGAAGGTCTGCCGCGACCGGTTGTGCGGGTGCTCGATCGCCTCGCCGATGCGGAGCACCGGGGCGAAGCAGATGTCGCTGCCTTCCATGATCCGGCACCACTCGTCGCGCGTCTTCGTGCGGAACACCTCGGCCAGCTTCGCCTTGAGCTCCGGCCAGCGGTCCCGGTTCTGGAGATGCCCTTCCCACTCGGCACCGTCGAGTCCGGTCTTCTGGAGCAGCAGCGCGTAGAACTGCGGCTCGATCGAGCCGATGGAGACGTACTCGCCGTCCGCGCACTCGTACGTGTCGTAGAAGTGGGAGCCGCTGTCCAGCATGTTCGAGCCGCGGTCGTCCTTCCACACGCCGGCGCTGTGCATGCCGACGACGGCGGCCAGCAGCAGCGCCGAACCGTCCGTCATCGCGGCGTCGACGACCTGGCCCTTGCCGGACTTCTGCGCCTCCAGGAGGCCGGCCACCACGCCGAGGGCGAGCAGCATGCCGCCGCCTCCGAAGTCCCCGACCAGGTTGAGCGGGGGCACTGGCTTGCCGCCGTTGTTGCCGATCGAGTGCAGCACGCCGGAGAGCGCGATGTAGTTGATGTCGTGGCCGGCCGCGTGTGCGATCGTGCCGTTCTGGCCCCAGCCGGTCATCCGGCCGAAGACGAGCTTCGGATTTCGCTCCAGGCACACGTCGGGACCGAGTCCAAGCCGTTCCATGACCCCCGGCCGGAAGCCCTCGATCAGGCCGTCGGCCTGTTCCAACATGTCGAGCACCGCCTCGACCGCTTCCGGTCGCTTGAGGTCCATTCCCAGCGAGCGCCGCCCGCGGTTCAGGACGTCGAACTTCGAGCCCCGGCCGGCGTACGCCTTGCGGTCGATGCGGACGACCTCGGCGCCGAGGTCGGACAGCACCATGGCGCAGAACGGCCCCGGTCCGATGCCGGCGATCTCCAGAATGCGGTAGCCGTCGAGTGGTCCCATGGTTGGTATCTCCCTTCAATGAGGCCAGGGCGCTCACGCCCTGGAAGGCGGCGCGGCCGGACATCGGCGCGAGGTCAAGGCCGGTCAGTATAGGAGACCCGGCCGCTCGGACCTGCCGTACAATCCGGTCGCTTCAGACACGCGGATTCAGCCGGACGCGGCCCCAGGGACGCGCCATGGGAGAGCCTCAGACCATGCAGCGATACGGAATGACAATCCCGCTCAGCGGTCCCCTGGTGGAGCAGGAGGACCTGATCAAGGAGATGGTCGACCTCGGCTACACGGACTTCTGGTCCTCCGAGTCGAACGGCACGGACGGCTTCACGCCCTTGGTCCTGGCTTCGGCGTGGGCGCCGACGGCCCGTCTCGGCGTTGCGATCATCCCCGCCTACACCCGCGGTCCCGCGCTAATGGCCCAGACGGTCGGCGCGATGGCGGAGGCGGCGCCCGGACGCTTCGTCATGGGTCTCGGCACCTCCTCGAACGTGATCGTCGAGAACTGGAACGACATCCCCTTCGAGCGGCCCTACTACAGGACCCGGGACATGGTGCGCTTCCTCAAGAAGGCGCTGACCGGGGATCGCATCGACGAAGAGTTCGACACCTTCAACGTGCGCGGATTCCGCATGGGAAGGCCGCTGAAGGAGTGTCCGCCGATTCTGGTCGCGGCTCTACGCCAGGGCATGCTGCGCATGGCCGGCCGCGAAGGCGACGGCGCGATTCTCAACTGGCTGTCTCCCGAGGACGTGAAGACGGTCGTTCCCTACGTGCACGAGGGTGGGCCCGACAAGGAGATCGCGGCGCGGATCTTCGTGCTGCCGACCGAGGACAAGGCGATCATCGACTACGTCGCTCGCCGCGGCATGGCCGCCTATCTGAACGTCCCCGTCTACGCCGCCTTCCACGACTGGCTCGGCCGCCGCGATGTCCTCGGCCCGATGTGGGACGCCTGGGCCGCCGGTGACCGCAAGAAGGCGGTGGAGGTGATCCCGGAGGAAACGCTCCACGACATCTTCATCATCGGTTCTCCCGGCAAGTGCCGCGAGCGCATCCAGGAGTACATCGAGGCGGGTGTCCATACGCCGGCTCTCGCGCTTCAGCACCCGGGGGATGATCTGCGGACGACGATCCGCGAGTTGGCGCCGTAGGCGCGCTCTGGTGTCGAGTCTCCTCGACCTTGACGTAAGCTCGCCGCCGCCCCGCGGCCGGACGAGTGAACGCCGTTCCCGCGCCGATCTGACTCAAGGAGAGCATCCATGGCACTCAACACCTATCTGACCTTCGGCGGCAACTGCCGCGAGGCGTTCGAGTTCTACCGGTCCGTCTTCGGCGGCGAGTTCTCGGACTTCAACACCTTCGGCGAGGGCCCGGAGGGGCTGCCGCTCGCCGAGGGCCAGGAGAACCAGATCATGCACGTGTCCCTGCCGGTCGGCGACAGCGTGCTGATGGGCAGCGACAGCACGACGTTCGGGCCGCCGCTCGAGGTCGGCAACAACTTCTCGATCTCGGTCGAGGCCGAGAGCAGGCAACACGCGGACGAACTCCAGACGAAGCTCTCGGAGGGCGGCGCGGTGACGCTGCCGATGGAGGAGCAGTTCTGGGGCGCCTACTTCGGCATGTGCGTCGACCGCTACGGCATCAACTGGATGCTGGTGTACGCACCGCCGCAGGAGTAGCAGGGGAACTTTCGCCAGCGGGGAGCCGCAAGGAGGCATCAGGATGACCGCCATCTCTCCCAACGACGGCCCGGTTGCCGTCACAGGTGTTTCAGGCTTCACCGGCGGCCACATGGTCCGTGAACTGGTGCTTCAGGGGTACCAGGTCCGGGCATGCCTGCGCGACGCGACGTCCTGGCGGGGCAGGGACTGCGTCGAGTACCTGAACCGGCTGCCGAACGTGGAGATCGTGGACGGTTGCGACCTGTTCGTGCCGGGCTCCTACGACGAAGCCTTCGCGGGTTGCTCGGGCGTGTTCCACGTCGCCGCGGTGCTCGGCAACTCGGCCGACGGCAAGTCCCAGCCGCTCGGGTCCGGCAACGTCTCGACGGATGTCTACGAGGGCGGCATGGCCGGGACGCGGAACGTGATCGACGCCGTGAACCGGAGCGGCAGCGTCAGGCGCGTCGTCTACACGAGTTCCCTGGCTGCGGTGGCCGGCCTGGGCGCGCCGACGATGCCTCCGGGCTACGCGTGGACGGAGACGGACTGGGCTTCCGGCAACTTCCCGGAGGAGGTCTGGAACCACCCGCGGATGTCCTATGCCCGCAGCAAGGTGGATACCGAGCGGCTGCTGAACCAGGCCGCGGACGGCAGCGACGGCCGCTGGGACGTGGTGACGATGAACCCGGCGATGATCTGCGGCCCGATCCTGTTCAAGGCCCAGGTCGGCCAGTGGATCGAGCAGATCGGCCGGCTGGCGGCGGGTCTCGAGCCCTCCTGGCCGACGCCGTACGACATGTACTACAACATCATCGACGTGCGGGACCTGGTGATGGCGGAGCGCCTGGCGGCGGAGTCCGATGTCGACCACCGGGCCACCAACGGCGGCAGCCGCTACATCCTGCACGGCAGCGGCGGCCGTTCGGCGCTGCGTTTCGGGACCGAGGTGGCCGACATCATCCGCGAGGCCTTCCCGTCCTTCGTCGTTGGCGAAGCCCCGCTTCCGGAGGACGGCGGACCCCCGCCGCCCGCGGCGATCAACCACAGCCGCAAGGCGGAGTCGGTGCTGGGCGTCAATCTTCGACCGGTCGAGGACACGATCCGGGCGGTCGTGGAGACGTCGGTCGAGCTGGGCATCATCGAGCCGCAACTGCGGGGGAACTAGGCGCGGCTCCGGGGTTGAGTTCGTGAGGGCTCTCCTCGTCGTGCCCATCCTCGCCCTGGTATGGAGCGGTGCGCTCCGGGCCGACGATCCGAACCCTGGGCGCAACCGCGTAGCGACGGCGGAGAACCTGCCCGCGACCTGGGATGTCGCCTCGGGTGACGGCGTGCTGTGGTCGGCCGAACTCGGCACGGTGACCTACGGCGGACCGACGATCGCCGGTGATCTGATCGTCGTCGGCACGAACAACGAGCGACCCCGCGATCCGGCGGTGACCGGAGACCGGGGCGTGGTGATGGCCTTCGACCGTCACTCCGGTGGCTTCCGCTGGCAGATCACCCACGAGAAGCTCGAGAGCGGCGAGGTGAACGACTGGCCGCTGCAGGGGGTCTGCTCGACGCCGTCCTTCGACGGCGAGCGTCTGTACTACGTCTCGAACCGGGGAGAGCTCGTCGCTGCCGATCTCGACGGTGTCGTGGACTGGTCGTTCGACATGGTCGGCGAGTGGGGCGTGTTCCCGAAGCACATGGCGGCCTCGACGCCGCTGGTCGTGAATGGACTGGTCTTCGTGTCGACCAGCAACGGCGTCACCGACGACGGCCGCGTTCCGGCGCCGGAAGCCCCGAGCATCGCCGCGTTCGAGCGGGCGACCGGTCGGCCGGTGTGGCGAGACGGCAGCCCCGGCGCCGGGCTGATCGACGGTCAGTGGGGGAGCCCGTCCCACGGTCGCGGCGGCGACGGGGCGCAGGTCGTCTTCCCGGCCGGCGACGGCTGGCTCTACGCCTTCGATCCGGCCACGGGACGCGCGCTCTGGCGTTTCGACGGTAACTCGGCGCTCGCCCCCGGCGAGTCGGAGCGAATCGGCTCGCGCCATGTCTTCGTCGCCACGCCGGTGCTGCTCGAAGACACCGTCTACATCGCGGCCGGCCGGGACCCGGAAGCCTCGCTCCGGGCCGGCGTTCTGTGGGCCGTCGACGCCGGCGGCAGCGGCGACGTGACGGCGAACGGGGCGCGGTGGCGGTTCGAGGACCGGGACTTCGGGCGCGCCATCGCCACCGTGGCCGTGGATGCCGGCGTCGTCTACGCGGCGGACCTGAACGGCTTCCTGTTCGCGCTCGACGCGGAGAGCGGCGAGAAACTCTGGGTCCACGACGCCCTCGCGCCGTTCTGGAGCTCGCCCCTGGTCGCCGACGGCAAGGTCTACGCCGCCGACACGGAGGGCGACGTGACGGTGCTCCGGGCCGGCCGAACGCTCGAGATTCTGGCGGAAAACGTGATGCCGCGAGCGGTGTACACTTCGCCGTCCACGGATGGCTCGGTCGTCTACCTGGCGACCAGCGAAACACTCTACGCGCTGGTTGCCCGGGCATCGGGCGGCGGCGCGGACGCCTGACAGCGGCGGACCCCCCTGACAGCCACGGACCAAGCTCATGAAGACCCGAATCTCCCTTCCCCTCCGACTCTCACTGACGGCGCTGGTGGCGGTCGCCACGGTCGCCGCGGCGAATGAGCCGCCGGCGATGTTCGGCAACACGCCGTCCCGAAACATGGTGTCCGCGGCCACCAACCTGCCCACCGAGTGGGACGTCCGATCCGGCGAGAACATCATCTGGCGGGCCAAGGTTGGCTCGCAGACGTACGCCGGCCCGGTGATCCACGGCGGGCGGGTGTACGCCGGCACGAACAACGAGGGGCTTCGCCGGCCCGGCATCGAGGGCGACAAGGGCGTCCTGATCGCGCTCGACAAGGAGACGGGCGCTCTTCTCTGGCAGGCCACCCACGACAAGCTCGGGGCCGGGCGGGTCAACGACTGGCCGCTTCAGGGCGTCTGTTCGACGCCGTACGTGGAGGACGAACGGGTCTACTACGTGTCCAACCGCGCGACGGTCGTGGCCGTGGACGTGGACGGCTTCCGGGACGGCGTGAACGACGGCATGACGGAGGAGCAGTACAAGCAGGAACTCGACGCGGACATCGTGTGGGAGTACGACATGATCGGCGAGCTCGACGTGTTCCCGCACAACCTGGCCGCCGGATCGCCGCTGGTCGTCGGCGACCTGCTGTTCACCGTCACCGGGGCGGGCGTCGACGAGGGGCACATCAACCTGCCCTCGCCGGCTTCGCCGGCCTTCATCGCGCTGAACAAGAACACGGGCGAGCTGGTCTGGGAAAGCCTCGACAGCAGCGACGCGGTTCTTCACGGCTCCTGGTCGAACCCGGGCTACGGGGTGGTCGACGGCCAGCCGCAGATCGCCTTCCCGGGCGGCGACGGCTGGCTCTACACCTACGAACCGGCGACCGGCAACCTGCTGTGGAAGTTCGATCTGAACCCCAAGGACTCGATCTGGGAACTCGGCGGCGCCGGCACCCGCAACAACATCATCTCGACGCCGGTCTTCTACAACAACCGCTTCTACCTCGGCGTCGGCCAGGATCCGGAGCACGGAGAAGGTCCCGGCCACTTCTACGCCATGGACGCCAACGTCGAAGGAGACGCGACCGGCAGCGCCGCCGTCTGGCACTTCGGCAACGAGGACTTCAACCGGACGATCTCGACCGCGGCGATCTCCGACGGCCTGCTCTACATCCCGGATCTGAGCGGCTTCCTCTACGTGCTGGACGTCGAGACCGGAGAGCATCTCTGGACCCACGACACCTTCGCCGCGGTCTGGGGTTCGGCCTTCGTGGCGGACGGCAAGGTCTACCTCGGCGACGAGGACGGCGACATCGTGGTCCTGGAGGCCGGCCGCGAGGAGAAGGTGATCGCCGAGCAGAACATGGGCTCGGCCGTGTACACGACGCCGGTCGCGGAGGACGGGAGAATCTACGTGGCGACGCGCTCGGACGTGTTCGCGATCGGTTCGAAGTAAGCGCTTCGCGCTTTCCGGGGCGGTGCCGATCAAACGAGGCCAGCGACCGCTCGAAACGAGCGATTCCTGGAGCATCGACACGGCCCCGGGCCGGGTTCTCTTTGGCGCCGGCGTCATCGACCTGATCGGCGAGGTCGTACGGGAGTTCGGCGGCCGGCGGGTGCTGGTGGTCACCGATCCCGGTGTAGCCGCGGCTGGCCATGTGCACCGGGCGTCCGTCGCTCTCCGGAGCGCCGATCTCGAGGTCGCTGTCTTCTATGGTGTCGAAGAGAATCCCGGCGAGCGGAACGTGGCGGCCGCGACCGCGGAGGCCCGGTCCCACGAGGCCGACTTCCTGGTCGGCCTGGGGGGCGGCTCGGCGATGGACTGCGCCAAGGGGGCGAACTTCGTGTTCACGAACGGCGGCCGGATGGAGGACTACTGGGGTTTCGGCAAGGCCGGGAAGCCGATGCTCCCTTCGATCGGCGTACCCTGCACGGCGGGCACCGGCAGCGAAGCGCAGTCCTTCGCCGTGATTTCGCGCGAGGACGACCACCGCAAGATGGCCTGCGGCGACCCGAAGGCGCGCTTCGTGGCAACTCTGCTGGACCCGGAGGTGGTCCGCACGGCGCCCTCGGAAGTGATGGCCGCGACCGGCCTGGACGCCCTGTCGCACGCCCTGGAGAGCTTCGTCTGCACGGCGGCCAACCCGTACTCGCGGATGTTCGCCTCGGAGGGCTTCGCGCGTTTGCTGCGGGGCTTCGATGCCGTGGTCGATGCGCAGGCGCCGAGCGGCGGGGCCGCTGGGCGCGGTCGCAAGACAGCCGAACTGGTTGAGCTTTGGGGCGAGATGCTGCTGGGCGCCCATCTTGCCGGCGCCGCCATCGAGGCGTCCATGCTGGGCGCTGCGCACGGTCTCGCCAACCCCCTGACCGCGCGCTACGACATCACCCATGGCGTGGCGGTGGCGGTGATGCTGGACCATGTCATGCGGTTCAACGGTGCGGCGGAGGGCGCCGCGTACGGAGGACTGGCCCAGCTCGCCTTCGGCGGCGCCGCGGAGAACGGCGTCGCCAGCGAGCGCCTCGCGAAGCTCTGGGCCGACCTCCGCGACAGCGCCGGCGTCGCCGCCAGGCTGCGGGATCTGGGCGTTCGGGAGGCGGACCTGGACCTCCTCTCGTCCCAGGCCGCCGAGCAGTGGACTGCCCAGTTCAATCCGCGCTCGGCTTCCGCCTCCGATATGCTCGCGCTCTACCGGGCGGCGTTCTGAGGCCCTCGCCACCCCGGAAGCTACCGCCGTGAGATTACTGCTCAGTCTTTCGTTTCTGCTCGCCTCGCCCGTCCTCCTGGCCTCCGAAGGGGCGGTCGCCGACGGTGGAGACCAGGAATCGACTTCGACGGCGTCGCTGTTCCGGCCAGCCGCGGACGCCTGGCCGGTGTTCCGGGGCAACCTGCTCGGAACCGGCGTAGCCGGCACGACGCTGCCGGAGAATCCGAAGCTGTTGTGGGCCTTCGACACGGAGAGCGAGATCGAGAGCACGGCGGCGATCGTCGACGGCGTCGTCTACATTGGAGACTACGAAGGCCGCGTCTACGCGCTGACGCTCGCCGAGGGCAGGGAACTGTGGCGGTTCGAAGCCGGCACGCCGATCAAGGCGCCCGTGTCCGTGTTCGACGACGTCGTGTATGTCGGCGACGAGTACGGCTTCGTCTATGCGCTGGACGCCGGGACAGGCGAGCAGAAGTGGAAGTTCGAGACGCTGGGGGAGATCTACGCCGGCGTCTCGTTGCACGAGTCGCCCAAGGGAGGGGACCGGCTGCTGATCGGCTCCTACGACAACTCGCTCTACTGCCTGGACCGGACGAGCGGCGAGAAGCTGTGGCAGGTCGAGACGGACGGCTACGTCCACGGCACGCCGGCGGTCGCCGACGGGCTGACGACCGTTTCCGGCTGCGATGGCTTCATGTGGCTGATCGACATCGAAACGGGCGAGACCGTCCACAAGATCGATCTTCGCGGGCAGGCGGCCTCGAGTCCGGCTGTGATCGGCAACATGGCCTACGTCGCCACGTACGAGAACGAAGTGCTGGGGATCGATCTCGAGAAACGCCAGGTCGCCTGGGCCTACGAGCACGAGATTCGGAAGTTTCCCTTCTACGCCTCCGCCGCGGCCGACGACGAGATCGTCGTCATTGGCGGGCGGGACAAGATCGTCCACGCCCTCGACCCCGCGACGGGCGAGCGGAAGTGGGAGTGGAACAGCGGGGCCCGGCTCGACTCCTCGCCGGTCATCGTGGGCGATCGGGTCTTCCTGGGGTCGAAGCGCGGGCCGGTCCTCGCCCTCGACAAGGCGACGGGAGAGCCGGTCTGGGAGTTCGACACGGGGTCGGCGATCATGGCGTCTCCGGCCGTCGCCTCCGAGCGCCTGGTCATCGGCAGCCTGGACGGCATTCTGTACTGCTTCGGCTGACGGAGCGCTTCCGAAGATGCAAGAGACCGCCTCGCGGAACCTGGTCCGGCCTGAGCCGGCGACCGGCCTGCTCGATCTCGAAGCGACGGACATCGGTTCCGTCTTCGTGTCGAACTACCCGCCGTACTCGGCGTGGAGCGAGGCGGCGGTCCCGGAGGCCCATGCCGCGCTCGACCGGGCGCCCGCCGCCGACACGTCGCTCGGTCTCTACATCCACATTCCGTTCTGCCGGAAGCGTTGCAAGTTCTGCTACTTCCGCGTCTACATCGACAAGAACCACGAGCAGATCGGTGGCTATCTGGACGCGCTGGGCGTCGAGCTGGAGCGCTACGCGGAGCGGGCAGCCGTCCGGGGCCGGAGCCTCGACTTCGTCTACTTCGGCGGCGGTACGCCGTCCTACATCGCCGCCAAGCAGTTGATTCCGCTGGCCGAGCGGCTCCAGGGCGTGATGTCCTGGGACGGAGCCGAGGAGGTGGCGTTCGAGTGCGAGCCGGGGACGCTGACGCAGTCCAAGCTGGAGGCGATCCGGAGCATCGGCGTCACCCGCCTGAGTCTCGGGATCGAGAACTTCGACGACGGGATCCTGCAGGAGAACGGCCGCGCCCACGTGTCGAAGGAGATCTACCGGGTGCGTGACTGGATTCGCGCCCAGGGGTTCCGGCAACTGAACGTCGATCTGATCGCCGGCATGGTCGGCGAGACCTGGGAGAGCTGGAAGCGAACGGTCGACCTGACGATCGAGTACGACCCGGACTCGATCACGCTCTACCAGATGGAGCTGCCCTTCAACACCGTGTACTCGAAGGCCAGGCTGCGTGGCGACGAGGACGTGCCGGCCTTCGCCGACTGGCGAACGAAGCGCGAGTGGCACGCCTACGCCTTCGAGCAGTTCGAGCGCGCGGGCTTCGAGCGCTGGAGCGCCTACACGATGATGCGGAAGGACCGGGGCTGCAAGTTCGTCTACGCCCGCGAGGTGTGGAGCGGCGCCGACATGGTCCCGATCGGCGTGTCGTCGTTCGGCCACATGGGCGGTGTCCACATGCAGAACCACGATCGCTGGGACGGCTACCTGGCGGCAATCGACGCGGGCGGTCTTGCCACGCGCCGGGCCCTGGTCACGACGGCGCGGGAGCGGCTGACGCGCGAAGTCATCCTGCAGTTGAAGCGGGGCTGGCTGGAACGGGGCGCCTTCGAGCGGAAGTTCGGGATCGACGTCGTGGAGGACTACGCCGATGCCTTCGGCAGTCTCACCGAACAGGGGCTGGCCACGGTTGGCCGGGACCGGGTGGAACTCAGCGAGGGCGGCCTTCTGCGGGTCGACCAGCTACTGCCGCGGTTCTACGACGAGCAGTACCGCGGCGCGCGCTACACGTAGCAGCAGCCGCGGGCGCTAGAAGTCGAAGCCGAGCTGCAGGCCGACCTCGGCCGGCGGCGCCCAGACCGCCAGCGACCCGGTGTAGTTCACGAAGAACTGGCTGAGCCGATACTCCTCGTCGCCGAGGTTCCGCCCGTAGGCCGCCAGGAAGATTCGTCCCTGCGCCGACGTCCAGCGCAACTGGGCGTGGAGCAGGCCGTAGGAGGGCTGGACGAAGCGCTCGAAGGCGTCGAAGGCGACGTCGTCGGTGTACTGGTACTCGCCGCGCGCGGTCAGCGAACCGCTCGTGCCGAGGTCGAAGGTGTAGCGCAATGAGGCGGTGGCGGAGAAGTCGGGGGCCCGCGGCAATCCGTTGCCGGACAGGTCGCTGGGCTCGATCGGAAGCGCGCCGCCGCCGCCCAGAAGGACCTGGCTCGGGTCGATCAGGCCCGCGGCCAGCAACTGCTCCACGAACTGGGCCTGGAGGACGGGATCGAGCGACGTGAACCGGGTGAACTCGTCGTCGAGGAATTCGAAGGAGAGGTCGAAGGCGAAGCGCGGGTTCGGCCGCGCCGAGAGTTCGAAGTCGAGACCCTGGATACGTGCCTTGGCCGCGTTCTCGACCACCGAGCGATCGGGGTAGAGCACCGCCACCTGCAGGTCGTCGTAGTCGTAGTTGAAGGCGGCGGCGTTGATCCTCAGCTTGCGGTCGGCGAGCGAGGACTTGATGCCGATCTCGAAACTGGTGACCGTCTCCTCGTCGAAAGCCGGCTGCAGCGAGACCGAGTTGTAGCCGCCGCTCTTGTAGCCGGCGGTCACCGCGCCGTAGAGCATCAGGTTCTCCCGGGGGCGGATCTCGAGGCCGAGCTTCGGCGTCAGGGCGCTCCAACTGTCGCTGAGTTGCTGGAGTTCCGGCATGAGGGTCTGGAAGTCGAGCGCGACCTGCCTGTGGTCCTTCTCGTCGGCCGTGTAGCGCGCTCCCGTGGTCAGGCTGACCCGGTCGCTCAGGTGCCAGTCGACCTGGCCGTAGGCGGCGTAGAGAGAAGAGTCGACGTTGCTCTCGAACGGCAAAGCCGTCGGGGTTCCCGGCAGGGGAAGACCGACGAACGGCGCGATGGCGTTGTAGTAGGCGGGGCCACACAGGAAGGGCGGGGCCAGGAAGCCGAGGGAGCAGTAGGTCGTGGGATCGAACAGGAACGTCTGCGGACTGTTCGCGAACAGCCAGACGCCGAGCAAGGCCGTATCCGTGATGTTGGCGACGTGCGTCCCGCTCTCCTCGTCGAAGGCGTAGGCCCCGGCCACCCAGTTGGCGCGCTCGCTGGCGCCGCTGAGTTGCAACTCCTGCGACCACCACTGGGAGTTCATCGTGGCGGCGTTGGTGACGAAGACGTTGGGCGAGCCGTCGATGTCCGCGTCTCGCCGCGAGTCGAACTCGCGCCAACTGCTGATCGAGGTCAGGCTCGTGCCGCTCCCCATCGCCTTGTTCACCGTCAGCGAGAAACCGGACTCCTCGTAGAGAGACAGCGCCGGGGTCTCGGTCGAGATGCGATGGACGTCGGCCGGCTCGGAGTACCCGTAGAACCGGTTCAGCGTCCCGACCGTGCTGTAGGGGGAGACGTCGAACGGCTTGAAGGGGAAGTTCGCGTGTGCGTCGTCGTCGGTGCTGTCGGCCCGGATCGTGAAGGTCAGCGAGTCGGAGGGCAGGAAGGTGAGCGAACCCCGCAGCGTGACGCCGTCGAAGTTGTCGGCGCTCGCGCCCAGGAAGTCGTTGTAGGTCGGGTCCTCGACCTGGGCCGTGGCGCCGGTGAAGCGGCCCCAGACCTTGCCCGACACCGGACCGGTGAGCGACATGCCGTAGCGGCGCCCGTCGGCCGGCTCGCTCGAGTCGTATTCGGAGAAGGAAGTGAAGAGGCGTCCATGGAACTGGCCCTCCGGCGCCCGCGTGACGACGTTGACCGCGCCGGCGGTGGAGTTCCGTCCCCACAGCGTGCCCTGGGGGCCGCGCAGGATCTCGATTCGCTCCAGGTCGAGGAAGGGGTTCACCGCCGCTTGCGGCCGGGGCATGTAGACGCCGTCCACGTAGTAGCCGACCGTCGGCTCGGTGCCGATGCCGAGCGTGCTCGAGCCGATGCCGCGGATGTAGATGGCGACCTCGCCCGTGGTCGGGCTCTGCCCGGAGATCACGACGCCGGGCGAGGCCTCGGCAAGGGCCTGCACGTCGCCGATCGCCTGCTGCTCGAGTTCCTCGCCGGAGCGCGTGATGATCGAGATCGGCACGTCCTGGATCGCCTCCTCGACGCGCTGGGCGGTAACGGTGATCTCGTCGGTCACGGTGGAATCCGGGTCATCGGGTTCCTGGGCCACCGCGGCGCCGGCAATGAGTGCCAGTGGGAGACTGACGGTCAGGAAAGGGGCAGGATGGAAGCGCATCGGCAGGTACCTCTCGAGGCTGCGGACAGTCGGACTCGAACGACTCGAGCCCGACGCGAGGGAGTAGGGCGCGCAGGCTACAACATAGGCACTACGTACCCGAGGCCGTCCGGGTTGCCGGTGGTCGGCGTTGACTCCCTGCCGTAGACTCGCCGCGATGTTCGCCGCAGCCTCCTACGACGTGATCGTTGTCGGCGCCGGTCCGGGCGGCTCGGCGGCGGCGGCGATCGCCGCCCGCGGCGGCCTGCGCACGCTCCTGCTCGAACGGGAGGCGGCGCCGGTGTTCAAGATCGGCGAGTCGCTGATGCCGGATACCCACGGCGTGTTCGAGAAGATGGGCGCGCTCCGCGCGATGCAGGAGAGCCACTTCGTCGAGAAGCACTCCGTCCAGTTCTTCACGAAGACCGGTAAGGCGTCCATGCCGTTCTACTTCGACAAGGAGCGGCCGGGGGACGACAGCGCCCGCACCTGGCAGGTGCGCCGTTCCGAGTTCGATCAACTCCTGATGGACACGGCGGCCGGACAGGGCGCGGAAGTCCACCGTGGCGTCAACGTCCGCGACGTGCTGTTCGAGGACGGTCGCGCGGTCGGCGTGCGCGTGTCCACGGTGCACAACGGCGGCTCGGTGGAGCTCGCGAGCCGGGTCGTGGTCGACGCCACCGGCCAGAGCGCGTTGCTCGCGAGACGGCTCGACCTCGGCCGGGTCGACTACGGCCTGCGCCACGCCTCGATCTACACCCACTTCCGGGGCGCGCTCCGGGACGAGGGGAAGGACGAGGGCGCGACCCTGATCCTGCACACGAAGTCGGGCGAGTGCTGGTTCTGGTACATCCCGCTGGCCGGAGACGTTGTGAGCGTCGGCGTCGTCGGGCCGATGGACACATTGATCAGGAACCGCGACGGCCGACCGCACGAGATCTTCTTCGAGGAGGTCCGGAACTGCGCCGAGATCGAACGGCGTATCCGTCCGGCTCGCCAGTGCCGCCCGGTGTCCGTCATGAAGGACTTCTCCTACCGGATCGAGAAGATGGCCGGCGAGGGCTGGATCGCGATCGGTGACGCGTTCTCCTTCATCGACCCGGTCTATTCGTCGGGCGTCTTCCTGGCGCTCAAGTCGGGCGAGATGGCTGCCGAAGCCGCGATCGGGGCGATCGCCGCGGACGACCTCTCGGGCGAGCGCCTGGGCGCGTTTCAGCCGCTCCTGATGCGCGGTGTCGAAGCGGTGCGGCAGTTGGTCAACGTCTTCTACGACCGGAACTTCAGCGTCGGCGCCTTCCTGCGGCTCTATCCGCAACACCAGAGCAAGGTCACCCGCATCCTGATCGGCGACGTGTTCGAACTGGACTTCACGTCCATGTTCGAGGACATGGCGACCTTCGCCGCCGCCGGCGGCGGCAAGGCGATGCGTGCGCCAGATGCGGCCACTGCGGCGACTCCGCAGCCGCTCCAGGCCACCTGAGCCGGAACGCGGGCGATTCCCATGGCGGCTGGAGCAGCCCGGGTCACGGCCTACGCCGCGCTGCCTGCGCTGTACGTGCTGCACAACGACCTGTGGCTCTGGGACGACCCGAGCCGGTTCCTCGGTTTGCCGGTCGGTCTGACGTACCACGTCCTGTTCTCGGCGGTGGTCGTGCTCGCGATGTGGCGGCTCGTGCGGGTCGCCTGGCCCGGCGACGTACTCGACGAGCTGGCCGGGGAGGCTGGTGACGAGGGCGTGGACCCGTGACCCTCACCGTCATCTTCGCCTACCTTGCGGCGGTACTGCTGATCGGCGTCTGGAGCAACCGACGTCTGTCCGCGACCGGCGAGGACTTCTTCGTCGCCGGTCGGACGATCGGGCCGTTCGTGTTGCTGATGACCCTGTTCGGGACCCACATGACCTCGTTCGCCCTGCTCGGGGCGTCGGCCGAGTCCTACCGGATCGGCATCGGTGTCTTCTCCCTGATGGCGTCGTCGTCGGCCCTGATGGTGCCGATCGTCTTCTTTTTCGTCGGCACCCGGGTCTGGGCGGTGGGCAGGCGCCTCGGGCTGCTCACTCAGGTGCAGTTCGTTCGCGCCCGCTGGGGCTCGGACGGCATCGGCCTCCTGCTCTTCGTCGTCCTCGTCCTGCTGCTCCTGCCCTACCTGCTGATCGGCGTCATGGGCGGGGGCGTCGTGCTGGGACAGATCACGGACGGGGCGGCCCCGTCGTGGCTCGGCAGCCTGCTGGTGTCGGGAGTCGTGATCGGCTACGTGACCAGCGGAGGACTCCGCGGCACGGCCTGGGTGAACACCTTCCAGACCGCGATGTTCATGCTGCTCGGGGCAGTGACCGCGATCCTGATCGTCACCAGCCTCGGGGGCGTGGGCCAGGCTCTCGACCGGGTGGCGGAGAACCGGCCGGAGCTGCTGGTCCGGGGTGACGCGATCCACCCGTTGCGGCTGCTCAGCTACACCCTGATCCCCCTTTCGGTGGGGACCTTTCCCCACATCTTCGCGCACTGGCTGTCGGCGAAGCGGGCGGCGACCTTCAAGGCGCCGGTCGTCCTCTACCCGGTCTGCATCGCCGTCGTGTGGATCCCGAGCGTGCTGCTCGGGCTGTTCGGGAACATCGACTTTCCAGGGCTCGACGGCGCGGCCTCGAACTCGGTCCTGGTCCGGATGATCGCGCTCTACGCTCCGGAACTGCTTGCGGGCCTCCTGGGCGCGGGGGTCTTCGCGGCCATCATGTCGTCGCTCGACTCCCAGTCGCTCTCCCTGGGCACGATGTTCACGCAGGACATCGTCAGGCACTACCGCTGGGGCGGCGACCTGGACGAGGCGCGCCAGGTGCGGTTGGGCCGGCTGTTCGTCATCGGTGTGGTGGCGACGGTGTTCCTGCTGTCCCTGGTCGCCGAGCGCAGCATCTTCGCGCTCTCGGTGTGGTCGTTCACGGGCTTCGCCTCCCTGCTGCCGGTCGTGGTGGCGGCGCTCTACTGGCGGCGCAGCACGGCCGCGGGCGCGGGCGCGGCGATCCTCACCGTGATCGCGCTTTGGACCTGGTTCTTCGTCCGCGGCATCGGCGATGCGGACTACAGCGTCGGCGGCACCGGCGTCATGCCGGTCGCCGTCGTGTTCGCGGGTTCCACCCTGGCCATGATCGTCGGCTCTCTGCTGAGCACGCCGCCCGAGCCCGAGCGGGTAGCCCGGTTTATCCCATGACCCCGATGACGGACCAGCCGCTGCGCATCGCCTACCTGGCGGCGGGCGCCGGCGGCATGCTCTGCGGCAGTTGCATCCACGACAACACGCTGGTTCGCGAACTCCAGCAGCGCGGGCACAACGCCCTGCTGCTGCCGATCTACACCCCGCTGCGTACGGACGAAGAGAACGTTAGCTACGGCCGTGTCTTCTACGGCGCGGTCAACATCTACCTGGAGCAGAAGCTGCCGCTGTGGAGCCGGGCGCCGGCGGCGATCCGCCGGTTGCTGGACAACCCCGGGCTGCTTTCCCGGGTCACCCGGTCGGCGTCGGCGACGGACGCCCACCAGCTCGGCGAACTCGCACTGTCCATGGTGCGGGGCGAGGAGGGTCGTCAACTGGCGGAGCTTCAGGGCCTGGCGCGATGGCTCGCCGGCGAGTTCCGGCCCGACGTCGTCCACATGACGAACTCGATGCTGGTGGGGATGGCCCACCGGCTGCGGGAGGCGCTTCCGGAGGCGCTGATCGTCTGCGGCCTCCAGGGCGAGGACATCTTCCTCCAGGATCTGGACGAGCCGCACAAGTCCCTGGTGGTCGAGGAGATGCGGAAGCGGGTGCGCGAAGTCGACGTCCTGGTCGCGCCGAACGACTACTACGCTGAGACGATGGCGGAACTGCTGGAACTGCCCCGGGCCGGCGTCGACGTCGCGCGCCTGGGAATCGAACTCGAGGGGCACGGCGGCCGCGAGGCGGAACCTCCGGAGTCGCCCCTGATCATCGGTTACCTGGCGCGGATGTGCCCCGAGAAAGGGTTTCATCTGGCCGCCGAGGCCTTCAAGGCGCTGAGCGACCGTCTGGGGCCGGGCCGCGTCCGCTTTCGCGCCGCTGGCTACCTGGGCGGCCGGGACCGCGCGTACTTCGAGGAGCAGCGGCAACGGATCGCCGACTGGGGTCTCGAGCCGCACTTCGACTGGCTGGGAGAAGTCACCCGCGACGAGAAGATCGAGCTGCTGTGCAGCCTGCATGCGCTCATGCTGCCGACGGTCTACCGGGAGGCCAAGGGACTGCCCGCGCTCGAGGCGATGGCGAACGGCGTGCCCGCGGTGCTGCCTGACCACGGTGCGTTCCCGGAGATGCTCGAGCGGACGGGCGGCGGCACGCTGGTCCCGGCCGGCGATCCGTCGGCACTGGCGGACGCCGTCGAGCAGTTGGCCGGCGACGCGGAACGCAGGCGCCACCTGGGCCGGTCCGGCATCGCCGGCGTGCGCCGCCACTACGCGGCGGAGCTGATGGCCGCGGAAACGCTCGCCTCGTACCGGCGCGGCCTGGCCCGTCGCGGAAGCGACGCCGCCGCGCCGGCGCTAGCATCGGCCGGTCATGGCTGAGGCCCTTCGCTTCGAGCAGGTCACGAAGTCCTACGGCACCGAAGCGGGCGCCGTCGAGGTGCTGCGCGGCGTCTCGTTCTCTCTCGACGCCGGCGAAGCAATGGCGGTCACCGGCCCGTCCGGCAGCGGCAAGAGCACCCTGTTGCACCTTGCCGCGACGCTCGAGACGCCGACTTCGGGCAGCATTCGGATCGGCGGCGAGGCGGCGCACGATCTGCCTGAACGCGAACTCGCGGCGTTTCGAAGCCGGCGCGTCGGGCTGGTGTTCCAGGATCACTACCTGCTGCCTCAGTACACGATGCTGCAGAATGTCCTGCTGCCGACCGTGGCGGCCGGGAACGGAGAGAGCGACGCGGAAGGGCGCGCGCGGGCCCTGCTGAAGCGGGTCGGCCTGGGCGCCCGCGTCGATCATCGGCCGGCGCAGTTGTCGGGTGGCGAGCGGCAGCGGGCCGCGATCGTGCGCGCGGTGATTAACCGGCCGAGCCTGCTCCTGTGCGACGAGCCCACGGGCAACCTGGACGGAGAGACGGCGGGTTCGGTGGCCGACCTGCTGCTCGAGCTCCATGCCGATGAGGAGAGCGCCCTGATCGTCGTGACCCACAGCCTGGAGCTGGCCGCGAGGTTGCCGCGCCGGGTGGAACTGCGCGCCGGCCTGGTCGAGGAAGTGGCGCCGGAGCGGGCGGCCGGAGGCTGACGCGGTGGCTGTTGCTCGCCCGTCCGGCCCCCTGCCGAGTCTGCGTCATTACTGGCGCTCCAACGTCGCCGTGGTGCTGACCGCGGCGGTCGCGGCTTCCGTGCTGACCGGTGCCCTGATGGTCGGAGATTCGGTGCGGGGAAGTCTGCGCCAGCTCACCCTTGACCGCCTGGGCGGCATCGACCATGCCCTGGTCGGGGCCGGTTTCTTCCGCGAGGGGCTTCGGGACGAACTGGCCGGCGACGCCGCGTTCTCGGCCCGTTACGGCCCGGTGTCGGCCGCCATCCTGATGCAGGGAAGCGTCGTGGACCCAGAGAGCGGCCGGCGCGCCGCCCGGGTCAACGTCCAGGGGATCGACGACGAGTTCGGTTCCTTCTTCCCGGGCGCGGCGGAGCAGCTCGACCTGTCCCGCCGCGACGGTCAGCTCTTCGCCTCGCTGGCGGTCAACCGGTCGTTGGCGGAGGCTCTGGCGGTCGAAACCGGCGATTCCGTCGTGCTCTACCTGGAACGGCCGAGCGAGGCGCCGCGGGCCAGTCTGATGGGGGAGAAGGACCCCGAGGACCAGTTGGAGAGCATGCGGCTGAGCGTGGTCGCCGTGCTAGACGATGAGGGCCCCGGCCGTTTCCAACTGGCGCCCCACCAGAGTCAGCCCCTGGTCGGCTACGTGCGGCTTCGCGACCTTCAGCGGGAGCTCGACCGGCGCGGTCTGGCGAACGCGTTGCTTGTGGGCGAGCTCGCGGAGGCCGGCGAACCGGAAGCCGCTGCGCTGGATCTGGAGCAGCGGATCCGCTCCCATGCCCGGGCGGCCGACTTCAGCCTGGAGTTCGCCGAAGGGGAGGGCCACCTGCGAGTCACGAGTTCCCAGATCGTCTTCGGGGAGGAACTCGCCGGGGCGGTGGAGGTCCTGGCGCGGGACCAGGGTGTTGAGGCGATCGGCGTGTCGACCTATCTCGCCAACCGGACCGCCGCAGAGAGCGGCGCCGCGGCTCCGTACTCGACGATCGCCGCGCTCGATACGGGGAGGGCCGGCGAGCTCGGCGTCCTGCGACTGGCCGATGGCCGGCCGGCGCCGGCGCTCGGGCCGGGTGAGGTGCTCGTCAACACCCTCCTGGCGGAGGACCTTGGGGTCGGTGAGGGCGACCGGCTGGCGATCGACTACTTCGTCATCGGCGATCGCGAGCAGTTGGTCGAGCGGCCGGTTCAGGCCACGGTGGCGGGGGTGGTCGAGATGACGGGTTGGGCTGCCGACCGCAACCTGACGCCGGACTTTCCGGGAGTCGCCGACGCCGACAACATGAGCGACTGGGACCCGACCTTCCCTGTCGATCTCGGCCGCATCCGGGACCAGGACGAGGCCTACTGGGACGAGCACCGGGGAACGCCGAAGCTGTTCGTCTCCCTCGAGTACGGCGCCGAGCTCTGGTCCAGCCGCTTCGGCCTGCTGACCTCGCTCCGGCTGCTGCCCGCGGACGGAGGCTCGCCGGAGCAGCTCCGGGGCGCGCTGGAGGAAGAGGCGCCGGAGCGGGTCGAGCTGCACGCCGCGGGTCTGGCAGTCGAGACGGTCAAGGCCACGGGCCTGCGGGGCGCCACCGGCGCCACCGACTTCGGGGGCCTGTTCATCGGTTTCAGCCTGTTTCTGATCGTCTCGGCGGCGCTGCTGGTGGGCCTGTTCTTCCGCCTGGGAACGGAGAGCCGCGCCAACGAGATGGGCCTGCTGCTGGCGCTCGGTCACGGCATCAGGCGGGTCCGGCGTCGGTTCCTGCTGGAAGGCGCGCTGCTCGGCGGGGCGGGTGTCCTGCTCGGCCTGGGTGGGGCGGTGCTCTACGCCGGCGCGATGATGGCGGCGCTGCGGACCCTGTGGCGCTCCGCCGTCGGCTCGAGTCATCTCTATCTCCACGTCGAGCCGTTGACGCTGGCCATGGGGGGTGCCGGTTCGCTGCTCGTCGTGTTCTTCGCGATCCGGGGCGCGGTCGGCCGGCTGGCGGCGGTTTCGCCCATTCGGCTGTTGCGGGGAGAGACGGCCGAGCTACCGGCGGCGGTGTCGGCGCCGGGCCGAAGGGCGCGCTGGACCGGCGGGATCGCCGGCGGTCTCGCCGTCGCCCTGCTCGGCGGGTCGGCGGCCGTCCCGGCGTCGTCGGCGACCTACCTGTTCTTCTCGGGCGGCGCCTGCCTGCTCGTCGCCGGACTCGCAGGCTTCACGCTGTGGCTGCGCCGGCGGCCCGAGGCGCCCCTCCGGAGCTGGTCCTGGCGCGCGGGCTCGAGCATGGCGGCGGCCAACGCGTCGCTCAATCCGGGCCGCAGCCTGCTCTGCGCGGCCCTGGTGGCGAGCGCGTCGTTCGTCATCGTCGCCGTCGGCGCCTACGGACTCCGGTTCGGCGAGGAGACGAGGAACCTGGATTCGGGCGCCGGAGGCTTCGATCTCGTCGCCGAGTCCGACGTCTCCGTCCTCGCCGACATGACGAGCGTGGAGGGACGCTACGACCTGGGCTTCGGCGAGGCGGCTTCGGATCTCGTCGGACGCAGCGAGATCGTCGCCTTCCGGACGGTGCCGGGCGACGACATCAGTTGCCTGAACCTGTTCCAGCCGGAGAGGCCGCGGCTGCTCGGCGCGCCGCCGGAGTTCATCGAGCGCGGGGGCTTTCGCTTCCAGTCGCTCGTCTCCGAGGCGGGCGAGGCGCCCTGGGAACTGCTGGAGCAGGACCTTGGCCCCGGCGTGATCCCGGCGATCGGCGATTTCAACTCGGTCATGTGGATCCTTCACTCGGGGCTCGGCCAGGGCATCGAGGTCGAGACCGAGCGCGGGGAGACGATCGAACTGCGCCTGGTCGGGCTCCTTCGGAAGAGCGTGTTTCAGAGCGAACTCGTGATCTCCGAGGCGAACCTGGCGAGGCACTTCCCGAGCCGGACGGGGGCGTCCTACTTCCTGCTGCGAACCGCACCGGACGAGCAGGACCGGACGATGCAGGAGCTCGAGCGGACGCTGGCCGGCTTCGGTTTCGACGCCGTACCGACCGCCCAGCGGCTACAGGCGTTCCAGGCGGTCGAGAACACCTACCTCGGCACCTTCCAGACCCTGGGCGGACTCGGCCTGCTGCTCGGCACGCTGGGCCTCTCGGTCGTCCTGTTGCGGAACCTGCTGGAGCGCCGGGGCGAGCTGGCGACGATGCAGGCGATCGGCTTCTGGCGGCGAGCCCTTGCCTGGCTGGTGGTGGCCGAGAACAGTCTGCTCCTGGCCGCGGGCGTTGCCGTCGGCGCCGCCTCGGCGCTCGTCGCGGTGAGCCCGCACCTCCTCGGCGGGCACGCGCTGGTGCCGTGGTTGTCGCTCGGCCTCACTCTGCTGCTGGTGCTGGCGGCCGGCACCCTGGCGAGCCTGGCCGCTGTGCGCCGGGTGACGCGGGAGGAACTGCTGCCGGCGCTACGCGGTAGCTAGTCGGCCGGCGGGAACGCCGGCGCGCCCAGGGTGCGACCTAGGGCTTCAGGTGGGTCTCGAACAGCTTCAGGATGCGGCGGTACTCGTCGAGCCAGCTTGACGGCTCGACGAAGCCGTGGGCTTCGGCCGGGTAGACCGCCAGCTCCCAGTCCTCCTTGCCCAGCTCGATCAGACGCTGGACGAGCCGAACGGAGTCCTGGAACAGGACGTTGTCGTCCAGCATGCCCGTGCAGATCAGGAGCGGTTTCCGGAGGCCCTCGGCGAACTCGATCGGCGAGCTGCGCTCGTAGGCCTCGGGATCGAGTTCCGGCGTGTTCAGGATGTTCGACGTGTAACCGTGGTTGTAGTGCGCCCAGTCGGTCACCGGGCGAAGGGCCGCTCCCGCCGCGAACAGTTCGGGGCGGCGGAACATCGCCATGAACGTCACGAAGCCTCCGTAGGACCCACCGTAGACGCCGATCCGTTCCCGGTCGACACCGTGTCCGGCGACCAGGTAGTCGATGCCGTCGGCCAGGTCCTCGACTTCAGGCGTGCCCATCTGCCGGTAGATCGCGGTGCGCCAGTCCCGGCCGTAGCCGGCGGAGGCGCGGAAGTCCATGTCGAGCACCACGTAGCCGCGGCGGGCGAGCAGGGTATGGAACATGAACTCCCGGAAGTAGGAGGACCAGCCCTGGTGGGCGTTCTGGAGATAGCCGGCGCCGTGGACGAAGACGACAGCCGGCCGCGGAGCTTCGGTGGGGCCGGGCGGCAGGTAGAGGCGGGCGTGGATCGGTCGCTCCGTGCGCGACGAGGGCACCTCGACGAAGCGCGGCGACACCCAGTGGATGGCGAGGAAGTCGGAGGACACGGTCTCCGTCAGGCGGAGGGCCTCGGCGCCCGGCGATGCGTCCTGGAGCCAGAGCTCGGGCGGCCGGGTGGCGGTCGAATGGACGATCAGGAGACGGCGGTCGTCCGGCGAGAGCTGGAAGGAGTTGAGTCCGCCGAGGGACGTGACCTGCTCGATCGCCCCGCTGCCCGCTGCTGAAACCGGCGCGCGGAAGATGTCGAAGACGCCGACGTGGTTCCGGTTCGCCTCGAAGTAGATGAACTCTCCATCCGAGGACACCCGGGGCGAACGGACGACGAAGTCACCGT
This sequence comes from Thermoanaerobaculia bacterium, assembly GCA_965116955.1. Lineage (GTDB taxonomy): Bacteria > Acidobacteriota > Thermoanaerobaculia > Multivoradales > Multivoraceae > Multivorans. Next base: position 3,379,646 of record OZ220742.1, read on the forward strand.
CCGTGACCTGAACCCGTTCTCCGGTGTCCGCGTCCACCAGGTGGAGATGGGAGTAGCCGGTTTCCTCGGACAGGAAGAAGACCGTCCGGTCGTCCGGCAGCCAGCCAAGATCGCGAAAGGCGTAGTTGATCCAGGCCGGGTCGGACATCCGGTGCAGGGGGCGCGGTTCGCCGGCTTCGAGGTCGATTCCGGCGATCCAGCGGTCCTTGTTGTCCGCCGAGTAGACCTGGACGACAGCCCGCGAGCCGTCGCGGTTGAAGGACACCGGACCGAAGCGGACCGGCCGGGGATCGGGCTCGTCCTCACCGGTTTCCTCGTCCTTCCGCTCGACCGGCTCCGCCTCGGCCTCGTCCGTGTCTTCGCCGCCGCCGGCCTGCCTCGCGGCCGCCTCCCGGGCCTTCCCCCGCGCACGCGCCGCTTCGCGCAGGTCTGCCAACGGGTCATCGGCAATGCCCGGCAGGACGGAGAGGTCCAGCGTCACGGGTTCCGGGTCACCGGCGCGCAGCAGGAGCAGCGTCTCGCCGGCGGCCTCCGCCGTGCCGACCTTCATCCGGACCTCCTCGACATCGACCATGCCGGTGGCGGTGACGTAATTCGGCATGCTGTCGCGGAGCCCCTCGTCACGCTCCCTGGGACGGGTCCGCAGGACCAGCCGGTCGAGTGCCGGCGACAAGGCTGAGCCGGCGACTTCCACCTCCTTGCCCAGGTAGTGGGGAAGGGCCGGCCGGCTGGGGTCGCCGGCCTGGCGTTCCCTGGAAACCTCCAGGCTCCGTTCCTCGCGCTGGCGCCGCTGCCGGACGATCTCGAGCAATCGCGGTTGCTGTCGCTCCAGGTAGCCGGCCTTGAGGTCCCGCTCTGCCCGGGCCTTCTCGGGATCGTCTTCCGCCCGGACGTCGAAGGGCTGCCGGAGCAGGCCCGTCTCCCGCTCCCGCACGAACCAGACGCCGGCCCGGCGGAACGCGACATCGCCGCCGGCGGTGAAGAAGGGCGCGGTCTCGGTCTCGGCGGTGCGGGTGACCTGGATCAGGCCGCCGTCACGGTCCAGGTCGCGGACGAAGACGTCGCCCGCCTTGACGAAGACCCGGCGCCGCCGTTCGCGGTCCCAGGCGCCGCCCGCGGCGTCCGCTCCGGCGCGGTCACGGTCGGAGACGCGAACTGCCTCCCGTTCTTCAACGTCGATCCGGTAGAGATCGCGGGTCTCCTCGCCCTCCCGCTTGCGCTGGAAGTAGACGCTGCCGCCGTCGCTGCTCCAGTACGGCCCCTCCGGCTGGCGGCCCAGCCAGTCGGGATGGGCCATGATCCGCTCGAGGGTTACGTCGTCCTGCGCCCCGAGGGGAAGGACGGGCAGGAGCAGGCCCGCGGCCAGAGCTACCGCGAGCGGTCGAACGGGCACGTGGCCACTCGCGCTCGCCGCCGCGCGGCGTCGCCCTCGATGCCGGCCAGACGGCCGGCGCACCGGCATCAGAGGGACTCGAAGTACTCGATCATCGCCTGGGCGGTGGCCGCCTCCGGATGGTTGGGGGCCACCTCCAGGAACTTCCTGAACGTTTCGAGGGCCTTGTCGTTCTCCGACTGGGCGGCGTAACAGAGGCCGAGCATGTTGAGTGCTTCGGGGTGATTCGGGTTGAAGCCGATGACCTGCTCCAGCTTCGCCAGGGCCTCGGGGATGTTGCCGGCGTTGTACAGGTCGGCCGCCTCGTTGAAGAGGTTCTTGGATGCCTTCTCCGGGTCAGTGGCCTGAAGGGCCGAGAGCGCGGCCGCGGCCTTGTCGTCCATTCCCAGCGCGTTGTAGCCGGCGTAGAGGATCTGGTTCATGTTCTCCAGGTCCTCACCCTCCGCGGCCACCTGTTCCGCGTACTCCACGGCCCGGACATGGTCGCCCCGGAAGGAGTAGATGCGAGCAAGCCCGCCCATCGCCGAGGTCAGGTCCGCCTTCTTCGACAGCGCTTCCTGGAACATGAACTCGGCCGTTTCGTAGTCGCCCGAATTCAGGGCGTTGCTGCCCTGGTTGTAGAGCTTGATCGCGCTGCCGCGGGCCTCGGCTTCCAGGTCCACCTGCTCGGACGGCTGCGGGATGCCGGCGGCCTCGAACTGCGCCGCCTGCTGCTTCAGCGCTTCCTCTTCGGAGGTCAGGTTCCAGTCGCCGCCGCCCGGGAGCTGGCTGAGCCTCGTCTCGTTCCGGGCGGGGATGCGGACGTTGCCGACGCGCCGGGTCACGTAGCCTTCCTTCTTCAGCTCGACGGTGAAGCCGCCGCGCTCGTGCGTGACGACGTTCTTGATCATGATCCGGAACCGTCCGTTCCTGCCGGAGTGGTGCACCTCCCGGAACGTGGGCGCTTCGGGATTCGTGAAGATGATCTCGACGCCCTCGAGGGTTTCGCCGGTCGTGGCATCGAAGATCTGTCCCCAAACGGTCCCCGGGAGCTGTGCGGCTGCGGGCGCTGCCAGAGCGACCGACAGGCAGATGCCGAGAACGGCAGCGAAGAGAGCGGGCGGTGCCGGCTGGTCCAGGGTCCACGGTTCGCGAATCGGCTTCATCGTCTCCTCCTTCGGCCGCACGGGCTCATGCCGGATCTTCCTGCGGGCGGCGGGCCTCCTCCCGCCGGCAGGCCTCAACCCCCGGAAGGGGCTCGTAGAATAACAGAGCCGTGGTTGCGGATCCTGGCTCTCGCCTCGCGCGCCATCCGGCCTGGCCGGGGGTGCTGCGAATCTGCCGGGCAGCGGCGGAACGGGGCGGCTGTGTCCGCGTGGTGGGCGGCTCGGTGCGGGATGCGCTGCTCGACCGGCCGTTCGCCGAGTTCGACCTCGAGGTCTTCGGGCTCGAGCCGAACGACCTGGACCGGGTACTGGAGGATCTGGACCTGCGTGTCGACCGGGTCGGCCGCGCCTTCTCGGTCGTGAAGCTGCGGGGTGTTCCCATCGACATCGCCCTGCCGCGTCGCGAGCTCAGCGTCGGAGGGGGGCACCGCGACTTCCTGGTCGAGGCCGACCCGGACATGACCGTCGAAGAGGCTGCCGAGCGCCGCGACTACACGATCAACGCGATCTCGTACGAGCCGCTGGCCGGTCGCGTCGACGATCCCCTGGGGGGCCGGGCGGACCTCCAGCGCGGGCGGCTCCGCCACGCCTCGCACCGGTTCTCCGAGGATCCGCTCCGGGTGCTGCGCGGAATGCAGCTCGTGGCGCGCCTGGGGTTCGAACCCGATCCCGACACCGTACGTCTCTGCTCCCGAATCGACTGGCGGGAACTGAGCATCGAGCGGGTCTTCGAGGAGTGGCGGAAGCTGCTCCTGCTGGGGATCGAGATCGGGCGCGGTTTCCGGTTCCTGCAGGCGAGCGGGTGGCTTCAGGGCTACCCCGAGCTCCAGGCCACGGTCGGCTGCGAACAGGACCCGGAATGGCATCCCGAGGGCGACGTCTGGGCCCACACGGGTCACGTTCTGGACGCCTTCGCGACCGAGCGGCTGGACGACGGGGAGGAGGACCTGGTGGTCGGGCTCGCCTGTGTCTGCCACGACCTGGGGAAGCCCGCGACGACGGGATTCGTCGACGGCCGGCTTCGCTCACGGGGCCATGAAGCGGCCGGCGAGGCCCCCACCCGGAGCTTCCTGGCCCGGCTCACGAACCGCCGCGGACTGGTTGACGACGTGGTGCGATTGGTCGTCGACCACCTGAAACCGCGCCAGCTCTACCAGGGCGGCGCCGGGGACGCCGCCGTGCGCCGCCTTGCGCACCGGGTGAAGCGGATCGACCGCCTGGTTCGGGTCGCGCGCGCAGATGCCCGGGGCCGTCCGCCGCTGCCGCCGGCGGACTGCGAGGACTGCGACTGGCTGCTCGGCCGGGCGGAAGCGCTGAGGATCAGGGACCAGGCGCCGGAGCGGCTGGTTCTGGGCCGCGACCTGATTGCCCGCGGTCTCACGCCGGGTCCCGAGATCGGCGTTCTGGTCGATCGCTGCTACCAGGCCCAGTTGGACGGCGCCTTCGACGGAAGGACCGCCGGCCTTCGCTTCCTCGATTCGCTGCTCCGGCGCCGGGCCGCCGCCGGGCGAGCGCCTGACGGCTCCGGCCGAGCGCAACGATGACTGGCTCCTCCGGCGGACCGGCGGACGAAACAAGCGCCGCCGGCGGGTCGTCCCTGCACCGAGAGGATGATGACTTGCCGGCCCAGAAAGCGTCCGACCGGGAATCGCCCCGGGAGTCGACCGGTGTTTCCGAGGACGTCGAACTCGTTCGGCGGGCTTCGGCGGGCGACAGCGCCGCGTTCGAAGCCCTCGTGCTTCGATACGAGACGCCGCTGCGCAAGCTGGTCTACGGTTACGTCCTCAACTGGGAGGTTGCCGAGGACGTGGCCCAGGACGCCTTCCTGCTGGCCTACCGGAAGCTCGGGGACCTGGGAGAGTCGGCCGCGTTCAAGAGCTGGCTCTATCGGATCGCGATCAACCGGGCCCACGACGAGCTGCGCCGGTCGGCGCGCTGGGGCAAGCGCCTGGACCGGAACGTCGGGGATGAAGCGCTCGCCGAACTGCCGGCGGCCGGAGCGGAGTCGGCCGTGGAGTCGCGGCTGCTGCGGCGCGCTCTCGTGCGCGAGCTGGCGCGTTTGCCGAGGAGCCAGCGAACGGCGGTGGTGCTGAAGGATGTGGTGGGAATGAAGTACGTGGAGATAGCGGAGTGTCTGGGCTGTCCGATCGGCACGGCGCAGATCCGGGTCCATCGGGGCCGTCAGAAGCTCCGCCGCCGGCTCGGTGAGCCGGGCTCCAGGGCACGAGGAGGTGCATGATGAGGGAGGAAAAGAGCCGGCCGGAGGAGGCCGGAAGGCGGCTCGACGCGCTGTTCGAGGGGCTGCGTGAGGAGTGCGCGGCGCCGCCCGCTGCGCCGGGCTTCCTGGCGGGCTTCAGAGGCCGTCGCGACGCCTGGCTGGAGCGCCGGGACCAGGCTGCGCCGTGGCGGCTGCTTGCCCTGCGCCTGTCGCCCGTCGGCGCGCTCGCGGCCGGGGCCGCGCTGGTCATGACGCTCGGTTCCGGCAACCAGCCCATGGCTTCGGAGACCGTTCCGGATGCTCCAGTGACGGCGGAGTACCCGGATCCGTTCGTCGCCGGGCTGGAAGAGGCCGGCGTGGCGACCGTGGCGATGAGCGACGATGACGCCGGCTACGAACTGCTGGCCGTTCTCTACGAGCCGTTGGGGACGCGGTGATGTCGAACGGCCCCGTGAAGTTGTGGATGGGTGTCGCGCTGGGTTCCGTGCTGGTCGTGGGCCTGTCGGCCGGCCTGGTGGCGGACCGGCTGCTGCCGGAGCGTCGTGCCGCCGACAAGAAGCAGGAAACGCGAACGGAAGCACACCCTCCCCCGTCGATGTTCCATTTCGACTGCCGCGACGCGGAGGAGGATCCGGGTGACGCGACGGCGAGTTCGGCGCCGGAAGCGCCTGCCGATGCGGCCCGTTCCGAGGCGGCCGCCGAGTACAGGGCGAAGATGACCCAGCGCATGGCGCGACGCCTGGACCTCGATCCGGAGCAGATCGCGGCGCTCGAGCCGATCGTCGGCGAGGCGATGGCGCGAGGACGCGTCTACTGGACCGGGGCCCGAGACGAGTTCTGCGCCATGCAGCGGGACTTTCACCGCCAGGTGGGGGAGTTGCTCCGCCCGGATCAGGCGGTTCGCTTCGACGAGATGCGTCGTGACCTGTGGGACCGGAGCCGGCGGCACGGAGACCGGGACCACGATGGCCGTGGTCGCGGTCGCCGCGGTGACGGCGACTCGCCGGGAGACTGCCGGTGAGCGCCGACGAGAAGGAGGCCGGGATGGAACCGCAGGAAACCGGACTGCGCGCAGGGCCCGAGGAGCAGGAGGCGGTACTGCAGGAGGCGGCGGCGCACGTCCCCGTCCATCCGCTGATCCGCTTCGCCGTCGAGCGGCGGGTGACCATGTTCATGGCGACGCTGGGCGTCCTGGTGCTCGGCTGGCTGTCGCTGACGCGCCTGCCGCTGGAGTTCCTGCCCCTGTTCCAGTCGTCCAACATCTCGGTCCGGGTGCCGTATCAGTCCTCGTCGCCGGAGGAGATCGCCCGGTCGATCATCTGGCCGCTGGAGGACAGCCTGGGAACGATCAACGGCGTTCGGCTGCTCCGCTCGCGGGCGAGCGGCAGCTCCGCTTCGGTGGACATCGAGTTCCAGGACGGGACGGACATGGAACTGGCGGCCGTCGACGTGCGCGACCGGATCGACCGGGTGCGCAACGAACTGCCGAGCGACGTGGAGCAGATCTACGTCCGCCGTTTCGAGAGTACGGACATTCCGGTGCTCCGCAGCAGTCTCAGCGCGCCGTGGAACCAGGACGAACTGAACGACTTCGTCGAGGACGTTCTCCTGCCGCGGATCGAGCGGCTGGAGGGCGTGGCGCAGGCGGAAGTCTGGGGCATGCTGAGCCGGGAGCTGCGGATCGAGCTGCTCCCTGACCGCATGGCGGCTCATGGCGTGGATGTCCGGGAGTTGCGCCAGACCCTGCAGGACAACCACGTGAACGTCTCGGGCGGTTATCTGCGCGAGGGCAGCCGCCGCCTCCTGGTTCGCACCGTGGGCGAGTTCCGGACGCCGGACGAGATCCGGGATCTGCCGATCCGCGGAGACGGCTTGCGCGTGGGCGATGTCGCCGACGTCAAGTTCGGCTATCCGGACAAGTACGAGTACAGCTTCCTGAACGGGTCGGAGGCGATCAGTCTGAGCGTGAACAAGGCCTCGGACGCCAACCTGCTGGAGGTCGTCAACCGGGTCAAGACCGAGCTGGCGGCGATTCAGCAGACGCCCGAAGGCGAAGGCCTCGAGTTCCGCCACTTCCACGACACCTCGGTCGACGTGCGCCAGGGGCTGACCGAACTGGGTCGCAGCGGCCTGATCGGAGGCGGCCTGGCGATCGTCTTCATGTTCCTGTTCCTGCGCAAGTTCCGCACCACGCTGCTGGTGGCGCTGGCGGTACCGCTGTCGCTGGTCATGACCTTCGTGATGATGTACCTCGGTCGTCAGGCAGGCGTCACCGAAATCACGCTGAACGTGATGAGCCTGATGGGGTTGATGCTCGCGATCGGGATGCTGCTCGACAACTCGATCGTGGTGATCGAGTCGATCTTCCGGCACCGCCAGGAACTCGGCGCGAACGCGAAGTACGCCGCCCTGGGCGGCGCCAGCGACGTGGCGATGCCCATCATCTGCTCGACGATGACCACGATGTGTGTGTTCGTTCCGCTCATCTTCTTCGGCAGCGGCGGCGGCGGACCGGGCAGCTTCTCGCGCTTCATGGGCGACATCGGCACGACGGTCTGCGTGGTCATGCTCGGCTCCCTGGTCATCTCCCTGACCGTGGTGCCGATGATCGCGGCGATCCTGCTGAGGTCGGAGAGCAAGCGCCGCTTCAAGCTGCTCGACCGGATGAACGAACTCTACGGGCGAACATTGGGCTTCACGCTCCGCCACCGCTTCATCTTCACGATGGTCATCGGAGCGCTGCTCTACGGTTCCTGGGTGCTCTACAACAGCATCGAACGGAGCTTCAACCAGCCGTCCCAGGGCAGGGCGTTGACCGTGTTCGTCGAAACGCCGCGGCAGATGGGAATGGACGAGCGCCTGTCTCTCTACGACGAGGTCTACGCGATGCTCGATTCCAGGCGCGACGAGTGGGAGATCGCCGACATCGCCCACCAGGTGCGGCGGGGCGGCGGTCGCAGCCGGGGATACGGCGGCGGCAACCGCTTCGAGATCTATCTCAAGCCGGAGGAGGTTTCGGAGCTGTCCACGGACGAGGTCACGGAACTCATCCGGGAGGCGATGCCGCGGCGGGTCGGCGTGCTGTTCAAGCTTGCCCGCACCGAGTTCGGCCCTCCGGGTTCCGGGAGATCCGGGATGGACGTGGAGCTGATCGGCGACGATGTGGGCACGCTCGAGCTCCTGGTGCCGCGGATCACCGAACGGTTGCGTCAGATCCCCATCGTGGGCGACATCGACAACTCGTTCGAGAGCGGCGACGACGAGATCCGGGTGTCGGTGAATCGTGAGCGCGCCCTCCAGGGCGGTCTATCGAGCCAGGCGGTGGCGATGACGGTCAATGGCGCTCTGTCGAGTCGTTCGCTGGCGTACTTCAAGACCGCGGAGCGTGAGATCGGCATGGTCATGCAGTACCGGGAGGAGGACCGGGAGACGCTCGATCAGTTGAAGAAGATGCCGGTTCAGGTGGCGGACCCGAACGGCGAGGGTGCCGGCGTGACCTTGCCGATCTCGAGCCTGGCCTCCTTCCGCGTGCAGAGCGGCCCGTCCGAGGTCGAGCGCGAGAACCGCCGCTCCAAGGTGGAGATCGATGTGACGGCCGCTGGCGGCACGCCGGGCTTCATGCTCCGGCGGCCGGTCCAGATGGCCCTCGCCGACGTGCCGCTGCCGCCAGGCTACGAGTGGTCTCTCGGCAGGAGGTTCATGGAGGCCGAGGAGGACGCGTCCCGCGCCGTACTGGCGTTGATCCTCGCCGTGGTGTTGATCTACATGATCATGGCGGCCCTGTTCGAGGACTTCCTCCAGCCGTTCACGATCATGCTGTCGATTCCCTTCGCCTTCATCGGCGTCGGCCTGATCATGTACCTCGCGGGCCAGCCGCGGTCCGACTCGTCGAACATGGGGCTGCTCATCCTGGCCGGGATCGTGGTGAACAACGCGATCGTCCTGATCGATCACATCAACCGGCTGCGGCGAGAAGGCATCGCCCGCGACAAGGCGATCGTCCTCGGCGGCAAGAATCGCCTGCGGCCCATCCTGATGACGGCCGTCACGACGATTCTCGGTCTGTCGCCAATGGTGGCGCCGTTCTTCCTGCCCCAGGTGTTCGGCCAGCCCGAAGGCCGGGCTGCGTTCTGGGCGCCGGTGGGTCTCGTGATCCTCGGCGGACTGACCACTTCGACTTTCCTGACCCTGCTTGTAATTCCGACGGTCTATTCCCTGGTCGACGACGTCAAGCTCTTCGTCCAGCGGGTTGTGCGGGCGGCAGTCACCGTTCCGCGGAGAAAGATGGCATGAAACACAAGGTACGTTTGGGCAAAGCGCGGTCGGCCGGCGCCCTTCTGTTGATGGCGGCCGTGGCCGCGGCGGGCATCGGCTGCGGGCAGTCCAATGCCGAAGCGGGCGGTGACAACCCCCGCGCCGGCCAGGGCGGTCCAGGCGGCCGGCCCGGAGGACGCGGCGGTGGTCCTCCGGGAGGTTTTCCGGGGGGGATGCCGGGCTTCGGCGCCCCCACTACCGCGATTCCGGTCGCCGTGACGAGCGCGATTCGCCGGGACATCGCGGACTACCTGGAGACGAACGGTTCGCTCGAGGCCGAGAACGAGGTCGACATCGTGGCCCGGACCACCGGCCCGATCGTCGAACTGAACGTCGAGGAGGGCGACTTCGTCCGGGCCGGCCAGGTGCTGGCGCGCATCGACGCCGCCGAGATCGAGGCGCAGCTCGGCATTGCCCGGGTCAACCTGGCGGAGGCGGAACTGGCCTGGAACCGCGCCCAGGATTCGTTCCAGGCGGAGGTGGTGAGCCAGGAGGCCTACGACCTGGCCAAATCCAACTTCGAGGCCGCGGCCGCCCAGATCGTCGGCACCGAGATCCTGCTGGATTACACGGTGATCCGTGCGCCTTTCGACGGCCTGATCATCGAGCGGGTGATCAAGAACGCCGAGCACGTCTCGACCAACGCGCGGTTGTTCCGGATCTCCGACTTCGACCCGTTGCTCTGCCCGATTCAGCTCCCCGAGAAGGACTTGCCGCGGCTCAGGCTGGATCAGATCGCGCACCTCACCGTCGAGGCCTATCCCGGAGTGCGCTTTCCCGCCCGGGTGCTGCGGATCAGTCCGGTCGTCGACCCGGCGACCGGCACGGTCAAGGTCACCCTCGAGGTGCAGGCTCAGGGCCGCCTGAGACCCGGCATGTTCGCCAGCGTGTTCGTCGAGACGGACGTTCACGAGAACGCGATCGTCGTGCCGAAGCAGGCCCTTGTCCTGGAGAGCACGTCCGACATGGTTTACGTGGCGGTGGACGACGGCGAGGGCGGCACGGTCGCGCGGCGCCGTGAACTCGAACTCGGCTACGAGGAGAGCGACAGCCTGGAGGTGCTTTCCGGCCTCCGCGAAGGTGAGGACGTCGTGATCGTCGGCCAGGACGGTCTCTCCGACCAGACGCCGATTTCGGTTGATGAGCGGGAGGGACCGGCCGCGGCGCCCACGATGTTCACTTCGGTTCCCGCTGCGGGCGCCGGAAGCTCACCCCAGGTCGCCGCCGGGCAAGCGGCGCCGGCCGCCGGCGGGGCGGCAGGGGCCGGGCAGGCTGCACCGCAGGCTCGCCCGCCGGGTGGTCCCGGGGGCTTCCGTGGGGGTCCGCCGGGAGGATTCGATCCGAGTCAGATGACCCCGGAGCGGATCGAGATGATGCGGGCCCGCATGAAGGAGCGGGGCATGAGCGACGAGCAGATCGACCAGATGATCGAGCGCATCCGGAGCGGCCAGGGGCCGCCGGGAAGACCGTCCGGTGGACCGCGGGGCAGGCAACAGGGTGGGCCGCCGGGTTGATCGGCGGACTCGACTCCTGACCAGGTAATCACGAGATGCGGGTTGTTTCCTTCGCCACCCGGCGACCGGTCACGGTGTTCATCTTCGCCCTGGCGGCGGTGGTCTTCGGCGGCGTCGCCTTCCGTGACCTGGCGGTCGATCTGCTGCCGGACATCACGTACCCGTCACTCACCGTTCAGACCGGGTACGAGGGCGCCGCGCCGGTCGAGATGGAGACCCTGATCACGCGGCCCGTCGAGGACGCGGTCGGCGTGGTCAACGGCGTCAACCGGGTCGTTTCCAGTTCCCGGGCGGACATCAGCGAAGTCACCCTGGAGTTCTCCTGGGGAACGAACATGGACTTCGCGTCGCTCGACGTGCGGGAGCGACTGGATCAGGTGCGCTTGCCGGTACAGGCCGAACGGCCGGTACTGCTGCGCTACGACCCCTCCCTCGATCCGATCCTGCGGATGGGTCTCGCCGGCGGCGGCAGCGACCTGATTGCGTTGCGCCTGCTGGCCGAAGAAGACCTGAAGCGCAAGCTGGAACGCCTTGAAGGCGTGGCGGCGGTCGTCGTCAGCGGCGGCCTGGAGGAGGAGATCCAGGTCGAGATCGACGAACGTCGCCTGAGCAGCCTCGGATTGACGATGAACCAGGTGATGACCCGCCTGGCGCAGGAGAACGTGAACCTGACCGGCGGTCGGCTGCGTGACGGCCAGACGGACTACCTGGTACGAACGATCAACGAGTTGCTGCGCCCGGAAGAGATGCGGGAGATCGTGATCGATCGTTCCCAGGGTGCGATCGTGCGCCTCGAGGACATTGCCCGGGTCTACCAGGGGGCCAGGGAACGGGAGGTGATCACCCGGATCGACGGCCGGGAGGCGGTTGAGATCGCGGTCTACAAGGAGGGCGGCACGAACACCGTGACCGTCGCCTCCGCCGTGCTCGAGCGGGTGGAGGAGCTCGAAGAGGAGATCCGACAGACCGATCCGCAACTCGAACTGAGTGTGCTCACCGACCAGTCGCGCTACATCCGCGACTCCGTGTCGGCGGTAATCGAGACCGCCCTGATCGGCGGTTCACTGGCGATCGTCGTCCTCTTCCTGTTCCTGAGGAGCGCACCGAAGACGCTGATCATCGGGATCTCGATCCCGGTCTCGGTGGTGGCGACCTTTTTCCTGATGTACGTCGCCGGCGTGTCGCTCAACATCATGTCGCTCGGCGGCATCACCCTCGGTATCGGGCTCCTGCTGGACAACTCGATCGTCGTCCTGGAAGCGATCCAGCGCCGCCGCGACCAGGGCCTGGGCGTCGTCGAGGCCGCCCGGGCCGGCGCCTCCGAGGTCGGCCGGGCGGTGATCGCGAGCACGATCACGACGGTCTGCGTGTTCGTGCCGATCGTGTTCGTCGAGGGCGTCGCGGGCCAGATGTTCGGCGACCAGGCCCTGACCGTGACGTTCTCCCTGCTGGTGTCGCTGGGCGTCGCGCTGACGGTGATCCCGATGCTGGCTTCCCGGAGGTTCTTCGCCGCCGGGGAGCCGGTCGAGACGGTCCGGAGCGTCGGGCGCTCCAACCCTGTGACCCGTGCGCTCTCGGCCTTCTTCGACGCAATCGGCGTAGGCGTCGCGCTGGTTGTCAAACATGTGTTCCGTGCCGTCTCCACCGTCATGTCGTTCCTGCTCCGGCCGGTGCTGGCGGCCTTCGACGCATTGCTGCGCGGCATCACGGCCATCTACGCCCGCGTTCTTCGCGGGGCCCTTCGCCACCCCGCTCTGGTTGTCCTGGCGGCGGTCGTGCTCCTTACGGGCAGCGTCCAGCTCATCGGCTCGCTGGGCAGCGAACTCGTTCCGGAGCTCATTCAGGGCGAGTTCTACGTCGACGCCGAGCTGGCGCCGGGCAGCCGCCTGGAGGTGACGGACCGGCGCCTGGGGGCCGTTGACAGGTTCGTGCGGGAACAACTGGATGAGGAGGTGCAGTCGGTCTACATGGTCGTGGGCACGTCGAACGAACAGGGGGGCGCCGCGGGAGAGAGACGCGAGAACATCGGCCAGGTCAACGTGCGATTGAAGCCCCCGGTCGACGTGGAGCGCGAGGAGCTGGTGATGAGCCGGATCCGGAACTGGATCGACGAGGAGAACTCATCCTTCGGAGGTCAAGCGCCTCCGGTCGCTGGTGCGGCCTCGGCGCCTGCCGGCGCCGGGTTCGAGCCCGGGTCCGTGGTCGCGGACGACTCGCTGCAGTACCGCTTCGGCCGTCCGACCTACTTCAGCTTCCGGAGCCCGGTCGAGGTCCAGATCCGCGGCCACAACCTCGCGTTGCTGGAGCGGCTGGCCGACCAGGTGGCGTCGCGGATGCGCCAGGTCGAGGGCCTGGTGGACGTGAAGTCCTCGACGGAAGGCGGCAACCCGGAGTTGCAGATCATCTTCGACCGGGACCGGCTGTCGACGTTGAACTACACGGTCGCCCAGCTCGGCGCCGTCATCCGCTCCAAGGTGCAGGGCGACATCGCGACGGACATCGTGCGCGAGGACCGGAACATCGAGGTGAGGCTGCGGACCGACGAGGGCTATCGCGACTCGGTTCGCGATCTGCGCAACCTGAACATCCGTCAGAGCGGCGCCACGCCGCTGCCGCTGTCGGCGGTCGCGGAGGTCATCGAGACGGAAGGGCCCGCCGAGATCCGCCGCAGCGACGGTGGCCGGGTGGCGCAGATCGAGGCGAACATCGTCGGCCGGGATCTGGGCAGCGTCTCCGACGACATCGAGGGCATCCTCGAGTCGACGCAATTCCCGGTCGGCTTCGATTACTCGATCGGCGGCCAGCGCCAGGAGATGGAACGTTCCTTCGACAGCATGAGATTGGCGATCCTGCTCGCCGTGTTCATGGTCTACCTGGTCATGGCGTCGCAGTTCGAATCGCTGCTGCACCCCTTCGTCATCCTGTTCGCCGTGCCGTTCTCGATCATCGGCGCGATCGGCATCCTGTACCTGACGCGGACGCCGGTGAGCATCGTCGTCCTGATCGGCGGCATTCTGCTCGCGGGGATCGTCGTCAACAACGCGATCATCCTGATCGACTACACGAATCGCCTGCGGCGGGCGGGCAAGGCCAAGGTCGAGGCGTTGCGCGAGGCCTGCCTGGTTCGATTACGACCGATCCTGATGACGACCTCGACCACCGTGCTGGGCCTGCTGCCGATGGCGTTGGGCCTGGGCGAGGGGGCCGAGCTCAGAACGCCGATGGCCCTGACCGTGGTCGGCGGGCTGCTGACCTCGACGCTCCTGACATTGATCGTGATCCCCGCGCTCTATCTCCTGCTGGACTTCGGCAAGCGCGACCCCGACCCCGAGGCCGTCGCCGAAGCTGCTGCTACGTAGGCGGTCCGCAGCCGGGTACGCGGGTCCTCTGACCTGCTGCCGCCGGAGGCGGCCGGAAGAACGCGCCGTGATGCGGCTCCTTTCCGGGAGCGCTACGGGAACGCCTCAGTGAGCTCGGGCGCAGTCCAGGGATCGACGCGGTCGACCGTGCGTTGGCGAACTCCGGTGACGAGCTCCGGCGAAACCGGATCAGCGGTGTTACCCCAACTCCGGCGGACGTAGGTGAGGAGGGCGGCAATGGCAGTGTCGGAGAGGCGGGGGTCGGCGGCGAAGCCGGGCATCAGGTCGTCCCAGGTTTCGCCGTGGACCTCGAGTGGTCCTTCGATGCCGTGGAGAACCAGGGCGACCAGACGTTCGGGTGAGCCGAGAACCCACGGGGTGTCGACCAGGCTCGGGCCCAGGCCTTCCTGGCCCCGGCCCTCCTCGTTGTGGCAGGAGCGGCAGGCGCGGTAGTGGCGCCGGCCGCGGTTGAACTGGGCCGCCTCTGCGGCGGTCATGGCGGGAGCCGCCGCAGGAGCGTCCGGGGGCTCGCCGGTGGCGGTTCCGTCCAGACTCGCAGAAAGGGCGACCTGGCGGTGAAAGGGGTCGTCCGGCTGCGCCGCGACGCGTTCGGCGAGGACGTTCCTTGCGAAGATCGTTTGCCGGGCCATGGAGCCGACGGTCAGGAGAGCCTGGGTGCGAACGACAGGCGACGAGGAGTCGAGAAGTTCGATGATCGCGGCTTCACCGTCGGCGCTTCCCGCCAGCACCTCCTCGCCGGCGCGCAAGGCGTGGACGACGAGCCAGGGATCCCGGGCCCGCAGGGCCTCCTGCACGGTGGCGCCATCCAGCTCGCCGCGGCCGTGGAGCGTCCACAGGGCGTGGATCCGGGAAAGCGGGCCTTGGCCCGAGCGGGCGAGCTCGCGCAGGGCGCCGCGGTCCGCGTCGTCGAGCTCGTTCTCGACCAGTAGCCGCTGGGCCGTGTCGCGCTGCCAGCCGTTCGCGTGGGACAGGGCGGCAATGCGGTCGGCCGTGGTTGCAAGGCGTGGCGCCTCGCGCCGGACGAAGGCGGGGTTCTCCGCATCCCCCTCCCAGACCACGCGGTAAATCCGGCCCATGCCGAGCGGGCGGTCGAGTCCGTGCTCGAGGATGTACTCGCGGAGATAGGTCGTCACGTAGCGCACGTGCTGGAGGATGCCGCGGTACATGTCGATCACGTACAGCGCGCCGTCCGGCCCGACCTTGGCGTCGACCGGGCGGAAGCGCTCGTCGGTGGAGGCGAGGAACTCGCGCTCGACCCAGTCCGGATCGCCGTAGCGACGGTGCTCGGCGACCAGGGTCGGGACGCCGTTCTCCACCGGGCCGGAAGCGAGATCGAAGTGTGCGACTACGTTGCCGGCGGGTTCGGGTACGAAGACGTCGCCCCGGAAGGTGGCGGGAAACTGGTCGCCCCGATAGACCACGAGACCGCTCACCGAAGTCGTCACGGCGAGCCGGCCGTCATCGCGCAGCATGCTGTTCACGTAGCCGCGGTTGATGCCCGGATTCACGCGGATCGAGTAGACCGTTTCGTCAAGCACGAGCCGCTCGCTGGCGCCGACGCCGCCGCCCCGCGGCTGGTGCTCCGGGTTGGCGAGAGCGTAGTCGGCCGGAATCAGGTCGGCGAACAGGTAGCGGGAGTTCGTGTTGTAGTACAGGCGGCCGACATCGTCCTGGGCGATACCCCACTGGCCTCGGAACAGGGTCGGATCGACCTCGATGGAAGCGCCCTCCGCGTCCCGGCGGAGCCGGAAGCGCCGGTCGGACTTCGCGTTGTAGATCCAGTTGTCGAGGCCCCACAGGAGTCCGTTCTCCGTGTGCTCGAGCAGGTCGGGATCCGGATCGCCGTAGTCCAGCAGCCGCTCCCGGCTGCTGCATCGGGGTAGTTCGCCAGGCCCGGCTTCGCTCCGGCACAGCCAGAGGTTCGGCGGTTCGCCGACGAGGATGCCTTCCGAGACGGCCGCGACCGCGCGTGGGCTGACCAGACCGTCGAGGTAGACGCCGCTGCGGTCCATCGCGCCGTCCGCGTCCGTATCCTCGAGCACGACGACACGGCCGACCGGCTCCTGTTCGCCCTCGCCGTCAACGTTCGGCATGAAACCCCGCATCTCGACCACGTAGAGGAGGCCGCCTTCGTCCCATGCCATCGCCACCGGGTCCTCGACCAGGGGCTCCGCTGCGACCAGCTCGACGCGGAAGCCGGGGGCCACGCGCAGCGTCGCCATCGCTTCGTCGGGGGCCAGGGGGGGCGCCTCCGGTACCTCGAACCCACGCCAGACCTGTTCCATCACGTGGCCTTCGCGGTCGCCTCGCTGGGCCGCCAGCGATGCCGCGCACAGGGCGAGCACGATGAAGGGAGATACTCGCCAGCGCATCGCGGTGGAGTAGCCTAGCCCAGATGTCCGAGCAGCTCTCCGCGGCCGAGCGGGACGACCTGAGGGTCGGCCTGCGGATGGCCCACCCGCCCGACCCGGCGGTCCTCGCCGCGGAGCGGCGGCAACTGGCCGAACTGGAGAAGGCGCCTCGGACGGCGCGCTGGCGCGCCTTTGCCGGGCTGATCGGTCCGGGCTACATGCAGAGCGCGATGACGCTCGGCAGCGGCACCGCCGCTTCCGCCTTGTTCGCCGGCGCTGTGTTCGGCTACCAGCTCCTGTGGGTCGCGCCGCTCGCCATGCTGCTCGGGCTGGTCATGCTCTCCGCGGTCGCCCACCAGACGCTGTCGACGGGCCTGCGTCCGTTCGATGCGATGCGCCGCTTCGCGGGGGCGCCTCTGGCCTGGAGCTGGGCCCTGGGCGCGCTCATCGCGTCGATCGTCTGGCACTTTCCTCAGTACTCGCTCGCTTCCGCGGTGCTGGTCGATCTCGGCGAGGCCGCCGGGATCGAGGGACTGCCGGCGGCGGGGCTCGGATTCGTCGTTCTCGTCTGGGCCGTGCTGATCTCCTCGCTCTACGGCCGGCGGCCCGAGTTGATTCGCGTCTACGAGCGGCTCCTGCGCTACATGGTGTGGGGCATCGTCGTCTGCTTCGCCTGGGTCGTCTTCCGCACCGGAATCTCGGACTGGGGAGGCCTGCTCCGGGGCTTCACGGGCTTCGCGATTCCCGGCGAGCGGAACGGCGTGCTCGGAGTGACGGTGATTCTGAGCGGCCTGTCGGCCGCGGTCGGCATCAACATGGTCTTCCTCTATCCGTACTCGCTGCTTGCCCGCGGCTGGTCGAGGGAGCACAGATCGCTGGCCCGGTTCGACCTGTGGACCGGGACGTTCGTGCCCTACGTCCTGGCCGCGAGCCTGATGGTGGTCGCCGCGGCGAACACGATCCACCTCGATCCGTCCTACGACGGCGTGCGGCTGAGTCCGGTCGAGGCGGCCCAGTCCCTGGCCGCGGTCGCGGGCCCCGCGGTGGGGCGGGTGGTGTTCGACCTGGGCGTGCTCGGCATGGCCCTGTCGACGATCACCCTGCACATGCTGGCGACCGGGTTCGTGGCCTGCGAGTTGTTCGGCTGGGAGTTCGGCAGCAGGAGGCACCGTCTCGCGATGCTCCTGCCGGCGCCGGGCGTGCTCGGGCCGGTCTTCTGGGGCGACATCGCGGTCTGGCTGGCCGTGCCGACGAACATCGTCTGCGGCCTGTTCCTGCCGGCCGCCTACATCGGTTTCGTCATCCTGCAGCGAAGACGCGGCTATCTGGGAGAGGATCGCCCGGAAGGCGCCCGCGGCTGGCTGTGGTGGGCCCTGATGGTCGGCGTCACTCTGTTCCTGACAGGTTTCATGGCCTGGTACGTCTGGACCCAGGGTCCCTCGTACTTCGGGCGCTTCGCCGGCTGAGTCGCGGCCGCCGGGCAATGCTGGAGCTGCGTTCGGTCGGCATGCGATTCGGCGCCGTCGAGGCGCTCGTGGACATCGACCTGAAACTCGCCGCCGGCGAGGTCGTCGGCCTGATGGGAGACAACGGCGCCGGCAAGTCGACGCTGCTCAAGATCGTTGCCGGCAACTTCGCGCCGACGTCGGGTCAGGTGCTGTGGGATGGCGCGCAGGTCGATCTCTCGCCGCTCTCGGCCCGCGAACTCGGCATCGAGGCCGTCTACCAGGACCTCGCGCTGTG
Source organism: Thermoanaerobaculia bacterium (assembly GCA_965116955.1). Taxonomy (GTDB): domain Bacteria; phylum Acidobacteriota; class Thermoanaerobaculia; order Multivoradales; family Multivoraceae; genus Multivorans. Next base: position 3,397,704 of record OZ220742.1, read on the forward strand.
CGACAACCTCTCGGCAACGGCGAACGTGTTCCTGGGCCGCGAACGGAGCCGCCGGCTGTTCGGAGTGCTGCCGGTGCTCGACCACGCCGCGATGCGCAGGAAGTCGACGGAACTGTTCGCCGAGCTCGGCTCGGACACCCGGGCGGATGACCTGGTGCGACAGATGTCGGGCGGCCAGCGCCAGGCGGTGGCGATCGCCCGCGCACGATTGAGTTCGCCTCGGCTGATGCTGCTCGACGAACCGACCGCCGCGATCAGCGTGCGGCAGATCGCCGAGGTGCTGGAGCTCATCCGCAGCCTCAAACAGCAGGGCGTCGGCATCCTGCTCATCTCGCACCGCATGTCGGACGTGTTCGCCGTCGCCGATCGCATCGTCGTCCTGCGTCGCGGCCGCAAGGTGGCGGACAAGCCGACGGCGGATTCGTCGGCCGAGGAAGTGACCGCGCTGATCACCGGAGCGATCGAGGCGGCGTGAGGAGCCTCCGTCGGACGCCTCAGTCCTTGTGGGTGATGTTGACGGTCGCCGCCCTGGCCGGCGTGATGAGCCTGGTCTCGGAGCCGTTCGCGAGCGCCGACAACATCTTCAACATCAGCCGCAACTTCGCGTTCATCGGCCTGATCGCGCTTGGGCAGACGGCGGTGATCGCGACGGGCGGGATCGATCTTTCGGTTGGCTCCGTGATGGGGCTCGCGGGGATCGTCACCGGACTCGTCCTGGGCTCGGGCCAGCCTCTGGTGCTGGCCGCGGTCGCCGGCCTGGGGTGCGCTCTCCTGTGTGGACTCGTGAACGGCGCGCTCGTGGGGTATCTCCGGCTGTCGCCGTTCGTCGTCACGCTCGGCATGCTGAGCATCGCCCGGTCGCTGGCCCTCGTGATCTCGAACAACAGGATGATCCATGACTTCGGCCCCGATGAAGATCTCGTACTTGCTCTCGGTGGCGGACGCTTCCTGGGCCTCGCGAACCCGGTCTGGTTGCTGCTGATCGCCGCGCTCGGCGCCGCGGCCTGGTTTCGGTACAGCCGGCTGGCGCGCTACGTGCTGGCCGTGGGCGGCAACGAGGACTCGACCCGCCTGGCGGGGGTGCCGGTAGCCCGGGTCAAGCTCACCGTGTATGTCCTGAGTTCCCTGCTCGCCGGGGCATCGGCGATCCTGATGATCGGCTGGCTGGGAGCGGTCACGAACGCACTCGGGCAAGGCTACGAACTGCGCGTGATCGCCTCGGCGGTGATCGGCGGTGCGAACCTGATGGGAGGCGAGGGGGGTGCGTTCGGCGCGGTGGCCGGTGCGGCCCTGATCGAACTGATCCGCAACAGCCTGCTGCTGCTGGGCGTGGACCCCTACTGGCAGGGAGCCTTCGTCGGCGGATCGATCATCGTCGCTATGCTCGTCGAGCGAGTAAGACGAGGCAGACGGACCGCTGGCTGAAAGCGTGAGGGAGCCGGTGTTCGCTCGGGAGCTTCAGTCCGAACGGAGGTTTGCAAGTGAGCTGGATCAGGAAGGAGTGGAGCGGACGAGGTGCCCGCGGACACCGTCGGATGCCGGCCGGGCTCGTTGCCCTCTCATTACTGGCCCTGGCAGGCTGCGCGCCGGAAGAAGCTGGCTACACCTTCGCCCTGGTGCCGAAGGCGATGAACAACCCCTTCTTCGACTTCGCTCGGGAGGGTTGCATGCAGGCGGCGGCGGACCTGGACGACGTCGACTGCCTGTACATCGGTCCCAGCGAGCACACGGAAGCGGACCAGATCCAGGTGGTGGAGGACCTGATCACGCGCCGGGTCGATGGACTCGCGGTGTCGCCCTCGAACGCGACCGCAATGGCCAGGGCGCTGGCGCGCGCCCGCGAAGCCGGGATTCCGGTGATCACCTGGGACTCCGACCTTCTTGCCGAGGACGCCGGGTTGCGGACGACCTACATCGGCACGGAGAACCGCGCGATGGGCGTTGAGCAGGCGAAACTGCTCCAGGAGCTGAAGCCGGAAGGGGGCAGCGTCTGCATTCAGTCGGGTGGGGCCGCGGCCATGAATCACAACGAGCGAATGCAGGGGCTCAGGGACACGCTGGCCGGCGCCGTGTCGGCCGGTCCGCCGGGGCAGCGGCTCGAGGGTCAGAACGGCTGGACGGAGGTGGACGCCTGCCCGCTCTACACGAACGACGACTTCCCGCTTGCCGTCCAGCAGATGGCCGACGTGCTCGCCTCGGAGCCGGATCTCGACGTGTTCTCGATCACCGGCGGCTTCCCGCAGTTCGTGGATCAGGCCTACCGGCAGGCGGTCGAGCCCTACCGCGAGAGGATCGGGTCTCTAGGCCTCGTGATCATCGGTGCCGACGTGCTGCCGATGCAGTTGGATCTGCTGGTCGAGGGCCTCAGTCACGGCCAGGTCGGGCAGCGGCCCTACGACATGGGTTACCGGTCGATGGAGGTGCTGCTGCAGCTGGTGAACGGCGAGCCGGTCGAGGACCCGATCTACACCGGCCTGGACGTGTTGACCAGCGCTGAAGACGTCGAGGCGTTCAGGGCCCGCTAGCGTCCTGCAGTTCGATGTCCCGGACCAGGTAGCTGCCGCGTCCGGAGGCTTCGTCCCGGATGCCCACCGCGACGGCGAACCTGCCCGGCGGAAGATCGACGTTGACGACGACAGTCGTTGCCTGCCCGGCGTCAAGCTCTCCCTCGTTCACGGTGAGCGTCTTTTGCCGCATCGCCGTGCGACGGCCGTCCTCCTCTTCGGCAACAAGGAAGATGCGCACCGCTCCGGAGGAGCCTGACGGTCCAGGCAGATAAGTGACCGCGGAGGCCGGCACGTCGACCCTGACCGGCAGGCTGCGCTGGCTGGAGTCGGCAACCGCCGAAGACTCTCCGAACCCCACCCTGGCGGCAAGGGGATTGGTCTGTTCGTCGAGCTTGAGGGCGGCGAAGAGCCGATCGGCCAGCCTCTGATCCTCCGATTTCAGGATGTAGGAGCGCCGGTAACGCACGTCCCAGCCCTTTCTCGGCCTGGTCAGGCGGACTTCGATCTGGCGGATCGGATGGCGGCGGTCCGGGGGCGCGCGGTACCCGAGCGAGTAGTAGGAACCGAAGTCCGAGGCGATCTTCTCCAGAGACTCGGCCGGATGCGCCTGGTTGAAAACGGCCCGGCCGCCGGTCTCGTCGGCCAGCAGACTGAGCGTCGCCTGCAGGTTGTCGACCCGCAGGCGGTCGTTCTCGTTGCTCGGCACGAGAACCGTGGAGAGGCGCGAGTCGCCGGTGCCGCTGAAGCCTTCCACCTCGCTCACCCGTCCGGCCAGAGTCGGGTCGACTGACGACGAGGCCCGAATGCCGCCAGCGTCTACCGGGTAGAGCGTGACCCGGTTCGCGTTGCTGAAGGCGCTGAAGCGGTTGAACCGGGTCGTATCGTCCCATTCACGTTCCAGCGCGTCGGTCTCGGACTGCCTGTCGCTGCAGACCTGGCCCAGGTAGTGGAAGATCTCCGCTCCAGGACGTTGGGGCAGTCCGTCGCTGACGTAGACCAGCGCCTTGGGACCGGGAAGGCCGCCGAGCGCGGTGGTCAGTTCCGCCAGTGCGGAAACCGATGTCGCGGCCCGGGACTGCATCTCGGCGGCGTACTGGTTGGCGGCGCCCAGGAGTGCGGCCCAGGTGTCGACACAGGGAACACAGCCGGGATTGAAGTCGCTGGCCGGCGGCTGTACACAGGTTTCGTACGTGGTCCGGATCTCCCCCAGGGTACGGCGGCGAAGGAGATGGTCGTCGTAGAGGCCGGAGCGAGGCTCGTTACGCAGTTGGTCCAGGGCTCCGAGCAACTCCTCCGGGTCCTCGGAGAAGGGCACCCGAATGTTCAGCTCCGGATCTCCAGTCGCGAGGAGGAAGCGGATTCGTCCTCCGTGATCGCGCCGGGCACTCAGGAAGGAGGCAAGGTCGTCTTCGATGCGAAGCAGGTTGCCGTGGCTCGTACGGTAGCGGTCGACGTAGAGCGCCACCATCAAGGGGGCGTCGGTGTCCGCCTCCAGTTCGCCGCCATCGGTCCATTCCAGCTCCTCACGGGCGGCGGCGTTCAGGAAGTTGGTGACTTCGACCAACTCGCCGTTCTCGTAGACCTCGAAGTCGGCGGCGGTGAGGTCGGCGATCGGCTTGCCCCGGCGGTTCGTGACGTGTACGTCGATGTTCACGATGCTCACGTCAACCTGCTCAGCGACCGTCGCGGCCGGGACGTCCGGACCTTCCGGCCGCTGAGCGCCGGTCGGGATGGCGGCCAGGGGCAACGTGAGCAAAGCCGCGGTGAGTCGCCCGCAACGGCGAGTCGGAGCCATGGATTCACTATACTGGCTGGATGGTCACGGCGGGCGCGAGAGGCTTGGTTCCAGCACTCTCGACCGGGGCGGGCATGTTGCTTGCCACCGTGGTCGGCGCCGTCGTCGCCGCAGGCTCGGTCGAGGCCCAGGTCTCGCGCCCCGAACCGGAGTACACGGGCTCCGACCGGATCGAAGAGTGGTCGGGGCGTCGCATCCTGGTCGTGACGCCGCACCCGGACGACGAGACCTTCACCTCCGGCGGCACACTTGCGATTCTGGCGGCGAACGGCAACGACATCCGGGTCGTCGTCTACACGACGGACAATGCCGGCTCCCGTGACCCGGAAATGACGAAGGACCGCCTGAAGGCGATCCGGCGCGCCGAAGAGGAGGAGGCCTGCCGGATCCTCGGCATTCCCAAGGAGAACATCGTCTGGCTGGGCCATGACGACGGCATGCTGGAGTACGTCGACCGCCGGGACCTGACCCGTCAGGTGGCCCGGGAGATACGGCGGTTCAAGCCGGATGCCCTGTTCTCCGTCGATCCCGGTTCGCCCTACGAGCAGTACCACAAGTCGGACCATCGTTCGGGCGCGATCATCACGGTCGACGCGATCCGCGCGGCTCGCTGGCGGCTGTACTTCCCGGAGCTGGAGGCCGAGGGCTTCGAGGCCTGGAGCGTGCCCCTCGTCCTCTTCTACTACAGCGCCAACCCGAACTACACGGTCGACATCACGGCGGTGGCCGAGAAGAAGGCAAGGGCGTCGGCGGCCCACATCAGCCAGTTCGGCTCCATGGTCGACCGCTACGATCCGGATGCCGTGGACGAGCAGCGCAAGGAATGGGCGGCACGGCTGCTGGCGCGCGCCGAGCGCGAGAACGGCAGAGTGTTGGAGCGTTTCCGGCGCTCCACGGCGTACTGAGTGGCTGAGGCGGCGCCGCCGCTGGCGCTCAGCGTTCTCGATCAGTGTCCGGTGCGGGCCGGAAGCACTCCCGCGGACGCGATCCGCGACGCGGTGGAGCTGGCCCGGGCGACGGACCGCCTCGGGTACCGGCGGTACTGGCTGGCTGAGCATCACAACTCGCAATCGCTCGCCTGCGCCGCACCGGAGGCGCTGATCGGCCAGGTTGCCGCGGCGACCAGCCGCATGCGGGTTGGCTCCGGAGGCGTCATGCTGAGTCACTACAGCGCGCTCAAGGTGGCCGAGGTGTTCCGCATGCTGGAGACCCTCTACCCGGGCCGGATCGACCTGGGAATCGGCAGGGCGCCGGGATCGGACCGGTTCACGGCGCACCTGCTTGCTCATGGACCGGGCCGCCTCGGTGTGCAGCACTACCCGGAACAGGTCGCCGACCTCCTCGGGTACCTGGGCCGGGGCCACGAGGACGACCGGCTGAACGGGGTCCGGGCGATGCCCCTGGGAGATACGCAACCGGAGGTGTGGCTCCTGGGTTCCAGCCTCGGTTCCGCCCGGTTTGCCGCTCACTTCGGCTGTCCCTTCAGCTTCGCCCACTTCATTCAGCCTCGCGATGCGGAGGCTGCGCTCGAGCTCTACCGGAACGAGTACCGTCCGTCGGACAGTCACCCCGAACCGCGGGCGAGCGTCGGCGTCAGCGCGATGGTCGCGAACACCGACGAGGAGGCGAACCGGCAGTCGCTCAGCCGGTTCCTGTGGTGGATCCGGCTGACCCAGGGCCGGCCGGGCCCGTTCCCGAGCCTGGAAGAGGCGGAAGCCTACGAGTTCACGGAGGCGGACCGGGCCGTGCAGCGGAAGATGCGGGCGCGCAGCCTGGTCGGAGCGCCGGATGCGGTGGCCGCGCGGGCGCGGGAGTTGGCGGAACGTCTGGGAGTAGCCGAACTCGTCGTGCTGACGATCTGTCCGAGCTTTGAGGCGCGGCTGCGGTCTACGAGTTGCTGGCCGAGGCCGTGGGGCTGGTGGGCGGTCATGGTTGACAGCCCTGCGCGGAAGCAAGAGGATCCGGGAGTCCCGGGAGGTCCTGAACGATGACGATGGCAGATACGCGAATCGACCACGGCGAGAAGACGGCCGGAACCGTGCGGGAGCTGTTTCCCGCCTCGAGCGGCCTCGACTTTCGGGTCGCCGACCTGTCCCTGGCCGAATCCGGCAGGAGGCAGATCGAACTCGCCGAGCACGAGATGCCAGGCCTGATGGAACTGCGCCGGCGCTACCGCTCGGAGCGGCCTCTTCATGGCGCGCGGGTGACCGGCAGTCTCCACATGACGGTCCAGACGGCGGTACTGATCGAGACGCTGGTCGACCTCGGCGCCGAAGTGCGGTGGGCCTCCTGCAACATCTTCTCGACCCAGGACGAGGCCGCCGCGGCGGTGGTCGTGGGGCGACCGGAAACCGGAGGCACCCCGGAGGAACCGAATGGCGTTCCGGTCTTCGCCTGGAAGGGCGAGACCCTGGCCGAGTACTGGTGGTGCACGCTGCGCGCGCTGGACTGGCCGAACGAGAGCGGTCCGAGCCTGCTCGTCGATGATGGCGGCGACGCCACACTGCTCATTCATCGCGGCGTCGAGTACGAGCGAGCCGGAGCCGTGCCGGCCTTCGACGCGGAGAACGAGCCCGAGGAGTGGGGCGTCATTCTCGAACTGATCCGGCGAGTGAAGACCTGGGACGCCGGCTACTTCACGCGCATGGCGGAAGGGCTTCAGGGGATCAGCGAGGAGACGACCACCGGCGTTCACCGGCTCTACGAGCTGGAGGAGGCGGGAACCCTGCTCTGCCCGGCGATCAACGTGAACGACTCGGTCACCAAGTCCAAGTTCGACAACGTCTACGGTTGCCGGCACTCGCTGATCGACGGCCTGAACCGGGCCACGGACGTCATGCTCGGCGGCAAGTCGGCCGTCGTCTGCGGCTACGGCGAGGTTGGCAAGGGCTGCGCCCAGTCCCTGCGCGGCCAGGGCTGCCGGGTGATCGTCACCGAGATCGACCCGATCTGCGCGCTCCAGGCCGCCATGGAGGGCTACCAGGTGGCGCGGCTGGAGGATGTGGTGGAGACCGCGGACATCTTCGTCACCTGCACCGGGAACCGGAACGTCATCAGCGCCGGGCACATGGCGCGGATGAAGAACAAGGCGGTGGTCGGCAACATCGGCCACTTCGACAACGAGATCGACATCGCGGGTCTCAAGCGGTTGCCGGGCGTGCGCAGCCGCAACATCAAGGAGCAGGTCGACGAGTGGGTCTTCCCGGACGGCCGGAGCCTCCTGGTCCTCGCGGAGGGCCGGCTGCTGAATCTCGGCTGCGCTACGGGCCACCCGAGCTTCGTCATGTCGACGTCCTTCGCCAACCAGGTTCTGGCTCAGATCGACCTCCATCGGACGGCCCGTTCGCAAGGGGATCAGCCGAAGGAGAACAAGGTGTACCTGCTGCCGCGGGAACTCGACGAGGAGGTCGCCCGGCTGCACCTCGATCACCTGGGTGTGGGGTTGACCGAACTCAGCGAGGAGCAGGCGGCGTACATCGGAGTACCCGTCGGCGGTCCCTACAAGCGGGACGACTATCGCTACTGACGTACTCCGGTTCCGCATCGGCGCAGCGGCCGTTGGAGATGCATAAGTCCTTGGTTTTCAGTAGGATACGGACCTCGATGCGAGATCACCGATGCGGCCGTACCCGATCCTCCGGGCTGCTTCCGATATGCGGAATGCTGGTGGCGTTCCTGGCTTCGGGGGCCGTTGCCCAGGAGCGTCACCACCCGGCGATCGATCCCGAGCTGTTTCCGCTGCCTGAGAGTCTGGTCCCGGCAGTCGAGTTCTGGAAGGACGTCTTCGCGACCTACACCAGCGATCAGGTCATCCTGCACGACGAGCGTCACCTGAACGTCGTCTACAGCGTCATCGACATGGGCGACCTGCGGGCGACGGGCTCGTCCGAACTCCAGATCGACCGGGAGCGGATCAGGCGCGTCCGCGCCGAGATGAGCCGGATCGCGAAGGCCCTTCGTGACCTGGCGGCAGGACGGCCGGCAATGAACTTGCCGCCGGACCTCCGGTCGATACCGTCACAGATGGAGAGCATCGCGGGAGGGCGGACGAAGTACCGGCGGGCCGCGGGCCTGATTCGCTCTCAACGAGGCCTCCGGAACCGGTTCGAGGAAGCGATCGAGATCTCGGGCATGTTCATGCCGGGGATCCAGCGCACCCTCGCCGAGTACGGGTTGCCTGCGGAGATCCGCTGCCTGCCGTTCGTCGAATCGATGTTCAACTACCGCGCACGGTCCAAGGTCGGCGCTTCGGGTGCGTGGCAGTTCACCGCCTCGACCGGCCGGGCCTTCCTGCAGATGGACGAGGCCGTCGACGCCAGGTCCGACGTTCTGCTCGCCGCCGAAGGCGCTGCCCGCAAGCTCCGCCGGGACTACGAGTCCCTGGAAGCCTGGCCGCTGGCCCTGACCGCTTACAACCACGGCGCCGGCGGCATGGCGAGGGCGGTACGGCGGCTGGGCACGCGGGACATCGGTGTGATCGCGGAGAAGTACCGGTCGAGGACCTTCGGTTTCGCCTCGCGGAACTTCTATCCGGAGTTCCTCGCCGCCGTGATCGTCTACGCGGACCGCGACCGGCACTTCCCGGGCGTCCAGCCGTTCCCCGAGATCCAGTTCGACGTCGTCGACCGGGATCGCTACGTGGCTCTGACCGACCTGGCGACGGCAACCGGAGTGGAGATCGACCAACTGGCGAACCTGAACCCGGCGCTCGACCGCTCCGTCCTCGCCGGGTCGCTGCTGGTGCCGCCGCGCTACCCGCTCCGCGTGCCGGCGGGAACCGCGGCCCGGTTCGAGCAGGCCTACGCCGCGCTGTCGCCTGAGCGCAAGCCGGATCGCCAGGCGGCGTTCGGCTACCGGGTGCGGCGCGGAGATACGCTGGGAGCGATCGCCCGCCGGTTCGGATCCTCGGTGTCCGAGATCCAGCGCGCCAATCGCCTGCCGCGCGCGGATCGGATCTACATTGGTCAACGGCTGCGAATCCCGCAACAGGGTTCCGGCCGGCCCGCGCCGCCGCCTGTCCAGCGCGCCGCCGTCAGGGCGGCCGCGGAGCCGGCTCCATCGGCTGTGCCCCGGCGCTCGCCGCAACAGCCTCCCGGCGAAGTCGTCCACGTTGTGAGGAGGGGCGAGTCGGTGCACCGGATCGCGCGACAGTACGGCGTCACGGTGGCGGCCGTGGTGGCCGCGAATGGGCTGCGGAGACCGGACCTGATCCATGCCGGCCAGCGCCTGCAGATCCCGGCGGGCAGCAAGGACGTGGTCTACCGGGTTCGCCGGGGTGACACGCTGAGCCAGTTGGCGCGGACCTTCCGGACCTCCACCGCGAAGATCCAGCAGGCGAACGGCCTGCGGGGCAGCCGGATCGTCGTCGGCCAGACGTTGCGCATCCCGGCGGGATGAGGGTCCCTCTGGTCCGTCCGCGTTGCGCTCCGGTCCTCGGGGCGGTGCTCGGATTTCTCCTGGCTGGCTGTGGCGGAGACGGAGCGGGAGTCGCGGACCTGGTCGTGCTGAACGGCCGCCTGGTGACTCTGGCGTCTCCGGCGGAGGAGGAAGCGCTCGCCGCTGCCGGCGGCCGGATCGTCTTCGTCGGTTCGAGCGAGGACGCGCGCGCCTGGATCGGTTCCGAAACGGAGGTTCTCGACCTGGAGGGGCGGCTGGCCGTTCCCGGCTTCATCGAAGGGCATGGCCACTTCTGGGGTGTTGGGGAGGCGAAACTCCAACTGGCGCTCGGCGAGGCCGGGACCTGGGACGAGATCGTCGCCCAGGTCGCCGAAGCCGTGGCCGAGGCTGAACCGGGAACATGGATCCTGGGCCGGGGCTGGCATCAGTCGAAGTGGGCGGAGGCGCCGGTCCCGAGCGTGCAGGGCCTGCCGACTCACCACGGCCTGAGCGCGGTGTCGCCCGAGAACCCCGTTCTGCTTGGCCATGCCAGCGGCCACATGGCGTTTGCGAACGCACGGGCCATGGAGCTCGCCGGCATCGATGCAACGACACCCGATCCGGACGGCGGAGAGATCGTGCGGGACGCGGACGGGCGGCCGACCGGCGCGCTTCGCGAGACGGCGGAGAATCTGGTTGCCGGGCTGCGAGCGGAGTCCCTGGAGTGGAATCACGCCCGCCAGGTCGTGCGGCTCGCGGGCGAAGAATGTCTCGCCAAAGGCATCACGAGCTTCCAGGATGCGGGCTCCAGTTTCGGGCTGATCGACGTCTACCGGCGGATGGCGGATGAGGGCGACCTGCCGTTGCGGCTCTGGGTAATGGTGCTTGAAAGCAACGAGGCGATGGCCGAGTCGCTTGGCAGCTATCGCATGATCGATCGCGGTGACGGGTTCCTTACCGTCCGCGGGATCAAGCGATCGATCGATGGGGCACTGGGAGCGCACGGCGCCTGGCTGCTCGATCCCTACGAGGACATGCCGCAGTCGACGGGGCTCAACACGACGGGCCTGGACGTGATGGAGGAGACCGCCCGGCTCGCGCGGGAACACGACTTCCAGTTCTGCGTTCACGCGATCGGTGATCGGGCCAACCGCGAGACGCTCGATCTGTTCGAGCGCGCTCTGGCCGGGGACCGAACGAGGCGCTGGCGCGTCGAGCACGCCCAGCACCTCCATCCCAACGACGTACCGCGATTCGCGGAACTCGGCGTGATCGCGTCGATGCAGGCGGTCCACTGCACGTCGGACGGGCCGTGGGTGCCGGATCGCCTCGGCGAGCACCGGAGCGCCGAGGGCGCCTACGTCTGGCGGGCTCTGATCGACTCCGGCGCCGTCGTCACCAACGGCACGGACGCGCCCGTCGAGGATGTCGACCCGATCGCGTCGTTCCATGCGGCAGTCAGCCGGCGGATGACGAACGGCGAGGTCTTCTTTGGAGACCAGCGAATGACCCGGGACGAGGCCCTGCGCTCGTACACGATCGACGCGGCGTATGCCGCCTTCGAGGAAGAATCGAAGGGGAGCCTGGAGGTCGGAAAGCTGGCGGATCTGACGGTCCTGTCCCGGGACATCATGACCGTGCCGGAGGACGAGATTCCGGGCACCCGGGCCGTCTACACCATCGTGGGCGGCCGGATCGCCTACCGGCAGCATCAGGCGTCGCCTTCCGGCGGATGAGTCCGCGGCAGGCCGGCTCGGGAACGCGCCGGGGTCGAATGAGAGTGCTTGGCGGCCGCTGGCGGGGTCGGCGTCTCACGGCACCGGCGGGCGTTCGTCCGACCCAGGCGCGTGTTCGCGAGGCCCTCTTCTCCCACTGGGGCGATCGCGTCGCCGGCAGCCGCCTGCTGGAACTCTACGCCGGCTCCGGAGCCGTCTCGTTCGAGGCCCTCTCTCGCGGCGCCGGTTTTGCGCTGGCGGTCGATCGGAGCTCTCGCGCCGAAGTCTGCATGAAGGCGAGCCGGGAAGCGCTCGGGACGGACGACCTGCGCCTCGCGAGAGTGGTTCTGCCGGGAGGGTTCGAGAAAGCCGTGGACCGGGAGGCCGGCTTCGACCTCGTGTTCATCGATCCGCCCTACGATGACCTTGGGTCTGGCGAGTTCCTTGGCGCCGTCTCCGCCGTGGTCGTCGACGGCGGCGAGATCGTCCTGGAGCACTCCAGCCGGCAGGCACCGCCGGCAGCAGCCGGGAGGCTCAGGCTGCGGCGGACCAGGCGCTACGGAGACAGCGCGCTGACCTTCTATGCCTGAGCGGGCCCTGGTGCGAAAGGGGGGACTCGAACCCCCACGGTATTGCTACCACAAGATCCTGAATCTTGCGCGTCTACCAATTCCGCCACTTTCGCGACCGACGGCCTGAGCCGGACGCGCATTCTATCCGCACGGCAGGCTGCTAGTCTCCCTGCATGAGCAGTTCAAACTCCTCGTATTCGATCTTTCGTTTCCCCGGGGCCGCGCTCCGGTTCCGGTGGTTGCAGCGATCGTGCTTGCCGGCGGACTGGGTGGTTGCGCCGAGGCCGGGCCGGATGGCGCCTCGGACGAGGATCGGGAGGCGATCGAGATCGTGCTGGCGGACTACCTGCCCAAGCTCGGAGACGCTTACGCCAACGGAGACTTCGACGCGCTGGCCTCGGGCGCCGTGCCCAAGGAGATCGCTACGGTCAGGAAGCGCGTTCACGATCTCGAGATGGAGGCGAGCCGTACCCTGCGCCCCATGCTCAAGAGCTTCGAGATCGAACGGATCGACGTCTGGCGCTACTCGAACGCGGCGGTGACGACGATCGAGGTCTGGGACATCGACTCGCTGGTGAGCGGCACGGACCGATTGCTGTCGTCCGGCACGGATCGCTACCGCGTTCGCTACCAGTTCAAGCGCCGCGACGAGGGCTGGATGGTGATCGATCGACGCATCGAGCATCAGTTCGAGTCCTAGCAGCGCCGTCGTCTTTCCTCCATGCCCGCCGCGATCGCCATCGTCGGTCGCCCCAACGTCGGCAAGTCGACGCTCTTCAACCGGCTGATCGGTCGCCGGCAGGCGATCGTCCACGGCACGCCGGGCGTCACGCGGGATCGGCTGGTAGGGCGCTTCGATCTGGAGGGTCAGGGTACCGTCGAGTTGATCGATACGGGCGGTCTCGTCCCGGGCGACGATCCGCTGGGCCTGAACGCCCAGGTCGAGTTCGCGGTCGACGAGAGCGACCTCCTGCTGCTGGTCGTGGACGGTCGGGAAGGGCTGGCGGCCGCGGACGAACAGGTCATGGAGCGTCTTCGGACCCGTGGCCGGCCGATCGTCGTGGTCGTCAACAAGGCCGATACCCGGGCCGCCAGGGAGGGCTACCACGAGTTCCACGCCCTGGGGGGAGAGGCGCTCGTGCTTCTGTCAGCCGAGCACGGCACCGGTTTCGAGTCCTTGCACATGGAGATCGCCGGGCACCTTCCGGCGGCCTCCTCCGCGGCCCTGCCGCCGGCGCCGTCCGTCGCGGTCGTGGGCCGGCCGAATGTCGGCAAGTCCTCCCTCGTCAACCGCCTGCTGGGCAGGGAACGGACGCTCGTCTCTCCCACGGCCGGAACCACCAGGGACCCGATCGACAGTCTGCTGGAGCGGGAGAACGGCCCGGACTACCTGCTCGTGGACACGGCGGGCATCCGCCGCCGTTCCCAGGTCCAGGACACGCCCGAGGACCTGGCGGTGATGCTCGCCCGCCGCCAGATCGAGCGGGCGGAACTCGTGGTCCTGGTCGTGGACGCGAGCGAGGGCATAGCCTCCGGCGATCTTGCGATCGCCGACGTTGCCTGGCAGGCGGGTCGCTCTGCCGTCATCGCCTGCAACAAGTGGGATCTGGTGGACGACGAGAAGCGAGAGCGCCTGGAACTGGGTTGGGAACGGGTTTCCGAACTGTTCGCCAAACCGGCTCGAGTCAACGTCTCCGCCCTGACCGGTCGGGGTGTGGCGAATATCACGCCCGCGCTGGACCGGGTCGGTGAACGGCATCGCCTCCGGGTGCCGACGTCCGAACTCAACCGCGAAGTGCGACGCATCGTGGGTCGTCACCAGCCGCCGGCGGAGCGGGGGAGACCGTGGAGGTTCTTCTACGGGACCCAGGTGGCCGGGGCGCCTCCCACCTTTCTCCTGTTCGCGAACCGGCGTCTCAAGCGTGGCCACAACTACCGGAGGTATCTGGAGAACAACCTCCGGCAGACGTTCGAGCTTGACGGCATTCCGCTTCGTATCGTGGTGCGGGAGCGGCGCGGCGACGCCGACGCAATCGGCCAATCTTCACGTTTCGTATAATCCGCTGCTCGTATCCCATCGCACTTCAGCCCGGAATCGTCCCCCCTTTCATCCGTTGCGCTCGGGTTCAGTTGACGCGTAGCCCGGGGAGGCCCGTCATTCCCAAGCAGTACAAGATCGCCGATGCGTGCCGGTTGCTGGACATCCAGCCCTACGTCCTGCGCTACTGGCAGACGGAGTTTCCCGTTCTGGCCTCCAGGAAGACCGGCGGAGGCCGACGGGACTTCGGCGCCGAGGATCTGGAGACGATCCGTCGAATCAAGGAGCTCCTCTACGACGAGGGCTACACGATCGCAAGCGCCAAGAAGAAGCTTGCCGCGGAGCTGGAGGACGGGCGGCTCCGGGGCCGGCCGCTGATGCCAGCCGAGGAAGACAGTCCGAACGGCGGTCAAGAACCCGCAGACGAAGTGCTGGAGGAAACACCGGTCGAGGAAGCTCCGCCACCGGTCGACTCGAGCGACCTCGGGGCGCTCACGCGGCGGGTCGAGCGGCTGGAAGGGGGAGTCGCGGCGCTGGTCGCTCAGGCCCGCCAGCTCGCCGCCGAGCTCAACCCGGAAGCTGGCGCCGAAAGCGACTGACACCGAGCGGCTGCCTCGGCGTGTCGCCACCAGGCCGCTCCGTGCCGCCGGAGTCTTGCCAAAGGGCCGCAAACCAATAGAGAATGCCCTTCGGTCGGGACGTGGCGCAGTCTGGTAGCGTACCTGAATGGGGTTCAGGGGGTCGCGAGTTCGAATCTCGCCGTCCCGACCATCCAATCCCTTGTGACTGCCCGTGCACGACGTGAAGACCGCATTCGATGCGGCTGGTTTCCGGTTCGGGCTGGTCGCGGCGCGGTTCAACGGCGGCATCGTTGAACCGCTGATCGCAGGCGCGCGGGAAACCCTGTCGAAGAACGGCGTCCCGGACGAGCACATCGAGCTGGTTCGGGTCCCCGGCGCCTGGGAGATACCGGCCGCCCTGGACGCTCTGGCGGATACCGGGAGATTCGACGCCCTGGTGGCGCTTGGAGCCGTGATTCGGGGAGAGACGCCGCACTTCGACTACATCTGCAACGAGTGTGCTGCGGGATGTGCGCGAGTCACGGCAAGGACCGGCCTCGCCGTCGGATTCGGCGTCCTGACCTGCGATGACGCGGAACAGGCAGCAGCCAGAGCCGGAGGCAAGGCGGGAAACAAGGGCCAGGAAGCGGCGGAAGCCGCCCTGGAAATGGCCTGTCTCCTGCGGTCGTTGAAGTCATGACCAGGACTGGAGCCGCGGCGACCGAAGTGCGTCGAAGCCCGGCGGGAAAGCGCCGGCAGGCCCGCGAGATGGCGCTGCAGATGCTCTACCAGCGAGAGATCGGGCGGTTGGAGCCGCGGCAGTTGGTTCGCGAGTTCGATGTCCACTCATTCCGATCCGAGACGGCTGACGCCGGCGCTACGCTGCACGCTTCGAAGCTGGCGCTGGTCTACGCGCGCACCCTCCTGGAGGGTAGCCTCGTCAACCAGGAGTCGATTGACTCTTTGATCGATGAGCAGGCTGAGAACTGGCGTTTGGAGAGAATGCCGGTGGTCGACCGGAACGTGCTGCGGCTTGCGGTCTACGAACTCCGCTATCAGCCGGACGTACCCGCAGTCGTCGTGATCGATGAGGCGATCGAACTGGCCAAGAAGTTCGGGACCGAGCAGTCGGGGAGGTTCGTCAACGGGATCCTCGATGCCCTCCTGGCCACTCTGGGCCGGAATGCCAACCGCTGACCTGCTGCTAGGCTGGCGGCGATGAAGGTGGCATGGCCGGTGCGGCTCGTGGCGGTGGCTGCGGCACTTGCCATCGGCCTGGCCTTGGGCGGCTGCGGCTACACGCTGGTGGGCAGGGCCTCCAACATCCCCGAGGACATCCGGCGGGTGTTCCTGCAGCCCTTCGAGAACCAGACGACTCGGGTCGAGGTCGAGCAGTTCCTCACTCAGGCGATCGCCGACGAACTGGTCACGCGGCCGCGCTTCGAACTCGTGGCGACCGCGGGCGAGGCGGACGCGGTGATTCGCGGCTCGGTCACGGCGTTCCGCGTGGCGCCGATTACCTTCACCAGCGACGGGCGTGCCCAGGAGTACGAACTGGCGATCATCGCCGACGTCTCCTTCCGGCGGATTCCCTCGCCGACCGGGGAGGAAGGGGAGGTGATCTGGGCGAACGACCGCTACCAGTTCAGGCAGAGCTACGAGGTCGAGAGCGCCGACAGCGACTTCTTCGACCGTGAGAACCTGGCAATCGAAGATAGCGCTGAACGCTTCGCCGACACGATGGTGACGGACCTGCTCGAGGGGTTCTAACCGAGCCCGCTAGGAGGTCAGTCGGAGGATTCGGCGGCTGCCGCCTCGCCGGCCGCTTCGGCGCGACGATTCACGAGCCTGGTCAGGCGTGACTTGCGTCGGGCGGCCGCATTCGTGTGGATCACACCCTTTCGGGCCGTTGCGTCGATCAGGCTGAGGGTTGACGGTAGAAGCTCGCGCGCCTTCGTCACGTCGCTGTCCGCGGCGCTGCGAAGCTGTTTGATGGACGTGCGGAGTCGTGACATCGCGGCGCGGTTGCGATCTCGCCGGACGAGGGACTGCCGGATGCGCTTCTCGGCCTGCTTGCTGTTCGCCATCTCGTGTTCTCTTTGGGATCAGGTCACTGACGTTCGCGTTGTCCGAGCCAGGGACTGACCCCCGGCCGGCGGCGCAGTCTACAGTTGGTCGGCCGGGTTGTCGAGTTGCTGCAGAGCCAGGACAGCCTCGTCCGAGTCCGGGTACTCCTGCCTGACGCGGAGCAACATCTCGTTGCCCCGCTCGCGTTCGCCGAGTTCGATGTGCGCGACTCCGATGCGCAGCATGGAACTCGCGACCTTGTCGCTGTCCGGGTAGCGTTCGGCGACCCGTCCGAGTTCCTCGATCGCCGTGCGAAACCGCCCCCGTTCCATGTAGGACTCTCCGAGCCAGTACTGGGCGCTGTCAGCGTCCTCGCCGTTGGGGAATGTGCCGAGGTAGCTCTCGAAACCGGTCGCCGCCTGTTCGTAGTCGCCGCTCAGGTAGCTCTGGTAGGCGGCGTCGTACAGGGTCTTGGGTTCAACCGACTCGGCGGGAGTGGTCTCGCGGCTGGCCTCGAGCAGTTCACCCAGGTTGGCCAGGTACGTCTCCTGGCGCTCAAGCTGACCGTGGAGGAGGTCCAACTCGTCGTTCATCTGCCCGATGCGCTCGAGGGACGCGTTGAGCGTCCGTCCCTGTTCCTGGGTTGAGGTACGCAGAGCTTCGACTTCGGCGATGATCTGGCGGAGATCCTCCTTCAGGTCCGCCCTGGCGCTGACGTCGCGCTCCAGCAGTTCTTCGACGGCACGAAGCACGACGGACAGGTCGTCGCGGGTGGGCGCCTGTGACCGAAACGTGTCGATCTGCTGCTCGAGGGCGGTCAGTCCCGCCTCGAGTTCCGTCAACTGGGTCGACGACGTGCAGCCAGACGCCGACAGCAGAAGGAACCCCGCCAGCACCGGGCTGCAGCGAGGAGATCGCCAGGGGGCAGGGCCCCGGGTCACATGCGGTCGGTTACGCGGAAGTAGGCGCGCCGGTTCAGTTGCCAGCAGTCCTCGTTCGACTCCTCGCACTGTGGCCGCTCCTCTCCGTAGCTGATCGTCTTCAGGCGATCGCCGGAAATGCCGAGAGAGGTGAGGTAGTCGCGAGCCGAGTTCGCCCTGCGGTCGCCAAGGGCCAGGTTGTAGTCGTTCGTGCCCCTCTCGTCGCAGTGACCTTCGATCGTGATGACGAAGTCTTCGCCGTCCTGGCTCTTGAGGAAGTCCGCGTTCTTGCCGAGCTGGGATCGAGTCGCATCGGTGAGGGTCGCCTTGTCGAACTCGAAGTAGACGTCGCCCAGGAGGCCCTTCTCATGGACCTCCTCGTTCGCTTCCACGATGTCCTCGGACCACGGCGAAACGTATTCCGGCACGACCGGGGGTTCCGGCGGCGGCGGCACGGGTTCCGGCGGCGGCGGTTCAGCCGCGGGTGGCGGCGGTGGCGGCGGCGGCGGCGGTTCGGGTTCGGCCTTCTTGCAGGCCCCGATGGCCAGCAGGACGAGAGCCGACAGGAAGAGTGCGGAGAACCTTCTGGCCAACATACCGGGACTACTCCTAAAGCCTGGAAACTTGGAACGTTTCGGTTGCAGGGACACTACCAGAGCAGTGCTCGGGCGGCAACAGCGGATTCTTCCGGGTTCTTCAATGCGTCAGTCGAAGTAGCTGGACCAGGAGGGCGAGTAGTTGTTCCCGCGCGTGGTCACCTGGCGCGTGTAGCGGCCGTCTCCGCTCATGATGAAGATCTGGCGACCGCGTCCCCGCTGGCGCGACTCGTAAACGACCCACTCGCCATTGGGCGAGAACGTCGGGTACTCGTGGCTGCCGGGCCCGGTCGTCAGCAGTTGATCCTGGTCCGTGACCAGGTCGACGACCGCGATGTCGAACCGGTCGCCGCGCTCGGTACGCCGGGCGTACACGAGCTTGCTGCCGTCGGGGTGCCAGGAAGCCCCTTCGTTGTACCTGCCCTTGAAGGTCACCCGCTGAAGATCGCTGCCGTCCATGTCCATCACGTAGATCTGCGGGGTTCCGGAGCGGCTGGAGGTGAAGGCGATCCGGCTGCCGTCGGGTGAACACTCGGGGTTCGTGTCCTCCCCGCTCGAACGGGTGATCTGCCGGGGTGTGCCCCCTCCGCGCTCAACGGAGAAGACCTCCGTGCTGCTCTTGCCGCCGCGCCGGACCGGACGGGAGAAGAGGACCGTCTCGCCGTCCGGGCAGACGCTGGGCGAGTACGCGGGCTGCTCCTCGAAGACGATCGGCGTCTTGCGCCCGGTTGTGAGGTCAGCCCAGTAGACGCCGGGGCGGCCCTGGAAGTACGAGAGGTAGGCCAGCCCGCCGCCGTCGACCGCCCAGACCGGCGAGAGACTGGTCGAGATGTGGCCGGTGATCCGGCGCTGGGCGTGACCGTCGTAGTCCATCAGGAAGATCTCCTTGCTTCCCTGGCCTTCACGATCCGAGACAAAGGCGATCGAGGTCATTGCGATGCCGCGGCGACCGGTGAAGTAGAGGACGATCTCGTCGGAGAGGGCGTGCGCGATGCGCCGCGCCAGGTCGATACCGCCGCTGAACCGCTTGCCGAGGATGAACTGACCGCTCGCCAGGTCGTAGACCCGCCCCTCGAGGATCAGCTCATCCCCGTTCAGCTTGAACTCCGTCAGGAGAGCGACTTCGTTGCCGTATGCGCGGTACTGCTCCAGGTCCCTGGCGCGGTCGCCACTCAAGCGGACGACCGAGAGAATCTCCGGACCCTGGACATCGAAGAGTTGGGTGAACGCCAGATCCGCGCGGAGCGTTTGTTCGAGCTCGTCCATCGCGTCGAGGAACTCCGGTCGCGCGCCGGGAGGGCGCCCGGCGCGGGGCACGGCGAGGTTCAGACGCACCGTCGCGTCGGGTTCGAGGACGAGCTGGAGATCCGAGGGGTTCGTCTCCGGAGACGCCGGGACGGCTTCGGGCCCCGTCTGTGCCAGTGCGGGCACCGCCGCGACGAGACAGGGCGCGGTCGCCAGGACCGTGATCGCAAGGCTTGGAACTCTCATCCTCTGCTCCTCGTCGTCACCGGATCGTCATCGTCACACCCAGACTGGGCTTCTGGAAGCCCCGCGGAAGCGGCGGCACGGGTGACGCCAGCTCGATCGCGCGCAAGCCGGCGTTGTCGAATCGCCTGACTCCCGACGACAGGAGGAGTTCCAGGTCGCTGACGGTGCCGTCGGCCGCGATCCGGAAGAAGACCACGGCCTCCACCCCCTCGATCGGGGGTCTGGTCCAGCGAGCCTTGATCGCGGCGATCAGCCGGGAGGTGTAGTAGGCGTAGGTGAAGTCCTCGCTGTCGTAGCCCACCAGGGGCGCTTCGGCATCGTCGGTACCCGCCAGCGCGTCGTCTACGGCGCGGGTGGGCTGAAACGGCCGCTCCAGCCGCGGGCGGGGCTCAGGTTCCGGCTCCGGTTCAGGCTCCGGCGGCGGCGGCTCGGGCTCGGGCTCCGGTTCGGGCTCTTCGGGAGCGAGCGTCGGAACGTCCGGCGGAGGCTCCTCGGGCTGCGGTTCCGGCTCGGGTTCGGGAAGGGGCTCCGGTTCCGGCGCCGGTTCTTCCTGCGGAGGTGGAGGCGGGATCGGCTCCGGCCGGAGGGTCGGCAGGCGGACGATTTCCAGCGGCTGTCGTTCCAGATGGGTCCGTTCCGCGAACAGCCCGGGTCCGAACAGGAACCCGCCGATCAGAGCGATGTGCAGGGTCAGGGACGCGGCCAGGCACGGCCGGTTCAGACCCAGGCCGCGCTGCTCCCGTCCCGCGAGAGCGCGTTCGAGCGGCAGCGTGCGGTCGTCCTGGTTCTGCAAGGTGGCCTCGGCCCTCAGTCCACCGGTTCTACGACAAGGGACACCCGATGGATGTCCGCACGCTCAAGAACGTCGAGCACGTCGATGATTCTTCCGTAGGGGACTTCCTCGTCTCCCTTGACGAAGACCGCTTCGTAGTCCCGCAGTTCGAGCATCGGGAGCAGCCGATCGACCAGCAGCGCCGTGGCTACCGGCTCGTCCCTGATGTAGACGAGATCGTTCTGGGCGATCGTGAGGATCAGCGGATCCTCGTCCCGGATGGCCAGCGAAGCCGGAGACTCCATCTCCGGCAGCGTCACCTCGACGCCCTGGTGCAGCATCGGCGTCGCGATCATGAAGATGATGAGCAGGACGAGCATCACGTCCACCAGGGGCGTTACGTTGATGTCCGCGAGGACCGAATCGTCGCTGTCGGTGTCCTGGAAGAACGCCATTCTCTTCCCTCCCGGGGCGGGCTCAGCCGAAGTTGCGTTCGGCCAGATTCAGGAACTCGAGCGTGAAGTCGTCCATTTCGGCCCGCAACTGGCGGAGCCGCGTTGCCAGATAGTTGTAGCCGACCAGCGCGGGAATCGCGGCTACCAGGCCTGCGGCCGTGTTCACCAGCGCTTCGGCAATGCCTGGAGCCACCGCGGTGATCGTGGCCGTGCCGCTGGTTCCAATGTCGTTGAAGGCGATCATGATTCCCCAGACCGTGCCGAACAGGCCGATGAATGGGGCCGCCGCGGCGGTCGTGGCCAGCCAGGAAGTGTTGCGCGCGAGAACCCGGAGTTCGACGTTGGCCGCTCGGCGGAGAGTCCGCTCGAGGCCCATCAGCGATTGCAGGCGCAGGCCCTCGTCGTCTCCGTGCGGCTCGCGCAGCGCCTTGATCTGCGTGTCGATCTCCAGGTAGCCGGCCTGAAACAGTCCGGCCAGGGAGGCGGCGCGGTGATCGGACGCGGCCTTGCCGATGTCGCTGAAGCGAGCGGCCTTGCGGAAGAGGGCAAGGAAACTCCGATTCTGTCGGCCGGTGCGCCGGAACAGCAGCAGACGCTGAAACAGCACGTACCAGGACGACAGCGACATCAGCGCCAGGATGCTGAGCACGATCCACGCCACCGGACCCGAGCGCAGAAAGAAGTGGATGACCGCGGAATCGCCAGTGGCCATCAGGGTGGCAACGGGTATGGCGAACAAAGGCACCGAACGGAAAGGTACCAGACAGATAGACAGCCGTCTATAGCTTGGAGTCCCGGGCACGGCGCGGGCGGCGCTATGCTCGCGCGCTACGCGGGCCGGAAGCCACGGGAGAAGGGTGCGGGAGGAAGGATTGAGGATCGGCGTCTGCATCAAACAGGTACCGGACACGGACTCGCAGTTGCGGATCGCGGACTCCGGACGGCGGATCGACGACAGCGATCTGAACTGGGTCATCTCCAGTTGTGACCTGTGCGCGCTGGAGGAGGCGCTCCTGCTGGCCGAAGCGGAGGTGGCGCTCGGCGAGGAGCGGCCCGAGCTGGTCGTGTTCAGCCTCGGTCCGGCACGGGTCGAGGAAGCGCTGAGGAAGGCCCTGGCGCTCGGCGCCGACCGCGCCGTTCACCTGGCGGACGAGGCGCTGCAAGGAGGCGACGCGCTCGCCGACGGGCGCGCCCTCGCGGCAGCCGTGGCGAAGGAGCACTGCGACCTGGTGCTGACCGGAGCGCAGTCGGACGACATCGGGCAGGCAGCGACTCCGGCGGTGATCGCCGAGTTTCTGGGGTGTCCCTACGCCTGGCTGGTCATGGCAGTCGAACTGGACTCGCGCAAGCGCTCCTTACGCGTCATTCGGGAGCTGGAGGCGGGCATGAACGAAGTCCTGAGATTGGACCTTCCGGCCCTGCTGGCGATTCAGTCCGGCATCAACAAACCGAGATTCGCTTCGCTGAGGGGAACGCTGCAGGCTCGAAAGAAGCCGCTACGCCACGAAGACGGCCGCGGTCTGGATGTGGACGCGGGCAAGGTGGGGGCCGCAGGCGCCGGGATCGAAACCGAATCCGTCACCCTGCCGCCGGCTGGCGCGGGGGGCGTGGTGATCGAGGGCGTATCGGCCGAAACGGCAGCCGAAGAGCTGATCGCCCATCTCGACAGGGAGGCGGTGCTCTGAACGGGGCGGCGCCGGTCGTCTGGCTGGTGGAAGGCGCAGGCGGCGGACCCGGGACGCAGGACGTTCGCGCCTGCGGGCGGGCTCTCGGTGGGAACTGCCGGGTCGCCCTTCTGGACGAAGAGCATCTCGGCCCCTATGCGCCGGGACTCTACGCCGAGGCGCTTCAAGCCTTGATCACTGACGGGCATGGCGAGGATCCCGCGGCGCCGATCGTCGTTCTCCTGCCGCACACCTACCAGTCGGCCGAGTACGCTCCACGACTCGCGGTACGACTCGACGCCGCCTACATCGCTTCGGCCAGCGCGGCGATGATCGACGACGCGGGTTGCGTCCGGTTCCGGCGGTCCATCCTCCAGGCCAAGCTCCGGGCCGAGGTTCGGCCGAAGAAGCGAACGGTTGTCGCCACGGTGCAGATCGGCGCGTTCGGCGGTACCGATCCGGGCCCGTCGCCGGATGACGTAGTGAAGGTCGGTCGGCCGGCCGACATCGAAGAAGACCAGGAGCGGGAGGTTCTCGGCCGCGAAGCGGCAGGCGGTGGTGGGGTCGATCTCGCGGGCGCTGAGCGGATCGTGACCGCCGGCCGCGGGGTCGGCGGACCCGACGAGGTCTCCGTCGCGGCCGAGCTGGCCGCGGCGCTGGACGCCGAACTCGGAGCGAGCCGGCCCGTGGTCGACAACGGCTGGCTGCCCCGCGAGCACCAGGTCGGCTCGAGCGGCCACATCGTCACCCCGAACCTCTACGTCGCCCTCGGCGTGTCCGGCTCGATCCAGCACCTGATGGGCATGAGCGGCTCCCGCATCATCGTCGCCATCAACAAGGACCCCGAAGCCCCCATCTTCAGCGTCGCCCACTACGGCATCGTCGCCGATCTCCACGAGGTTGCGCCGGCGTTGACGCGCCTGCTGAAGGCTCGGCGCTCGGGTTGAGCACCCGGCCAACCGGCTGACTGGACGTCGTCGGACGGCGGGCCGACCGTCAGGCTGGCTCCGCTACCAGTAGACGGCGTAGCTCGAAGAGGGCAAGAGAGGCGGCCACGGTGGCGTTCAGGGATTCGACGGCAGGGACAGTGGGAATGGAGAGGAGGAGGTCGGCACGGGAGAGGATTGAGGATGAGAGACCTTTGCTCTCGCTGCCGACGGCCAGGATGAGCGAGTCGGTGGGGGAGACGGGCAGGGGTTCGCTGTTTCCGGAGAACAGGGAGACGGAACGCGGCGACTCCGGTTCATCAGAACACGGCGTCAGGGCCAGGCAGCGGGGGTCTGAAGGCAGTTTCTGCACGCCGACGTCGGTCCACAGTCGAATGCGAAGGAGACTGCCTGCGGATGCTCGGAGAGCTCGCGGGTGGTCAGGCCGGGCGGTGCCCGGGGAGAGAAGCAGGGATCCGGCGCCGGCGGCTTCGGCGGATCGAGCCATGGCGCCGAGGTTTCCCGGGTCCTGGATGCCGTCGGCGTAGAGATGGAGGCCGGGACCAAGTGCGGGGGCTGTGCTCTCTGCCGTTTTCCAGGTGCAAGGCGGTTCGACGATGGCGACGATTCCCTGGGGGGTGTCCGCGTCCGCCTGCTCGCGCAGGCGTTCGGGGTCGATCGAGGTGGCACGCGTACCGGACTCGTGCGCGACCCGGTCTACGAGTTCCGCGTGGCGGGCCTGGAAGTCGGGGGTCACCAGCAGGTGACGCAGGATGAGACCGGCCTCAGCGGCCGCCGTCGCCAGGTGCGGACCCTCGAGCAGAAGGAGATCCGCGTTTCTCCGGCCGTGAGCACTGCGCAGTCGGCGGATCGTCCTGACCTGTGGGTTGCTCGGGCTGCGGATCATGGTTGTGGCGATGTTATGGATCGGTGCCGCCGAATGGGGTAAAGCCCCGGGCGGTGGATCTTGCTCTGGAACTTGCTAGTGTCGCGGCCCATGCCGAGACCCGTGAGCGGAATGCGCCGGTTGTTCACATCCGAATCGGTTACCGAAGGACATCCC
Organism: Thermoanaerobaculia bacterium; assembly: GCA_965116955.1. Lineage (GTDB taxonomy): Bacteria > Acidobacteriota > Thermoanaerobaculia > Multivoradales > Multivoraceae > Multivorans. The sequence continues at coordinate 3,422,221 of OZ220742.1, forward strand.
GACAAGGTCGCGGACCAGATCTCGGACGCCGTCCTCGACGCGGCACTGAGCCGCGATCCGGAGGCCCGGGTAGCGTGCGAGACGCTGGTGAGTACGGATCTGGTGCTGCTCGCGGGCGAGATCACGGTTCGTTCCGGCGGCTCCGGGATCGACTTCGAGGCGGTGGCCCGGAAGACCATCCGGGACATCGGCTACACGGAGACCGGGGTTGGATTCGCTGCTGACGACTGCGAGGTGCAGGTCCGGCTCGATCCCCAGTCTCCGGACATCGCCCTTGGCGTCGACACAGGCGGCGCGGGTGACCAGGGATTGATGTTCGGCTACGCCTGCCGGGAGACCGAGGAACTCATGCCGTTGCCGATCCAGCTCGCGCATGCGCTCACCCGGCGTCTCGCTGAACTGAGGCGCTCGGGCGAAGTCGACTGGCTGCGGCCGGACGGCAAGTCCCAGGTCACGGTGGAGTACGACGAGAACGGGGCGCCACTACGCGCGCACACGATCGTCGTCTCGACACAGCATGCGCCGGGCGTTTCCATGGACGAGATCCGCGGGTTCGTGCGGGAACTCGTGGTCCGGCCGACGATGCCTGCCGACCTTTATCGCGAGAACGGCACGCAGGAAACGAAGCTCCTCGTCAATCCAACTGGCCGGTTCGAGGTCGGCGGTCCCCAGGGAGACTGCGGGCTGACGGGACGGAAGATCATCGTCGATACCTACGGCGGCGTCGGCCACCACGGTGGCGGCGCGTTCTCCGGCAAGGACCCGACGAAGGTCGACCGCTCCGCCAGCTACATGGCCCGCTACGTGGCGAAGAACCTCGTGGCGGCCGGGATGGCCGATCGACTGGAAGTGCAACTGGCGTACGCCATCGGCGTCGCCAAGCCGGTTTCGGTCCACGTGGACACCTTCGGCACCGCCCGCGAGGGACTCTCCGACCGGCTCCTCGAGGAGATCGTCGTGAGCGAGTTCGCGCTCGAGCCGCTCGCGATCATCGACGAGCTGCATCTGCGTCAGCCGCGCTACGTCCAGACTGCCGCCTATGGCCACTTTGGCCGGTCCGAATTCGCCTGGGAGCGGGTGGACCGGGTTCCGACGCTTCGCCGCGCGGTCGCCTGACCGGGCGGTCCTAGGTCCGCACGCCCAGGAAGAGGTAGAGCGCCAGCGTCGCGAACAGGGCGTTGGGGCTCCAGGCGGCGATCAGCGGCGGCAGGGCCTCGGACTGGCCCAGGGTGGTGAAGACGCTGATCACGGTGTAGTAGACGATTCCGACGACGATCGAGATGCCAATGCCGTAGAGCGCGCCCTGGCGGCCCAGGCGAAACGCAAAGGGCAGCGCCACCAGAGCCATCACCAGGCTGACGACAGGCATGGCGGTCTTGTTGTGGAGTTGCATCTCCAGGTCCGGCACGTCGGTCCCCGCCGCCACGAGTTCGTCGATGTGGCGGCGGAGTTCGATCCGGTTCATCTGCTCGGCGTACTTCACCTCGGTGTTGAAGAACTCCGGCTCTTCCGGCAGGTCGACCGGCTGCGGACCGGCGAATCGCTGACTGCTGGTGATCGTGAGACCATCGAACTCCCGAATCCAGGCGTCGCCCAACTCCCAACGGCCCTTGCCGTCGCCCGGGACGTACCGGGCCGCCGCCGCGTAGAGCCGTCGCGTCAGCCGGTGTTTCGCGTCGAACCGGAAGACCTGGAGCCGCTGCAGCGTGGCCCGGTCGGCGTCATAGTGCCGGTAGTTGTAGATATAGCCGCCGCCGTCCTCTTCCAGCGCGAAGCGCCACTGGCGGTCCGCCCGGTGGTAGCTCTTGACGGGGCCGGAGTTGCCCCGAATCCGATCCCTCAGCTCGACGACCTTCGCGTTCGAAGCCGGCAACACGGAGTTCTCCAGCGCGGCACTCAGGAGGGCGACGCCGACCGCCGCGAGCAGTGCCGGCACCGCAAGTCGAAACAGGCTGAAGCCAAGCGCCTTGGCGGCAACGACTTCGTTCCTTTGCGACAGCAGGCCGAAGGTGACGAGCGTCGTGACCAGAACGAGGACTGGCGCGTTGTCGTAGAAGACCTGAAGGGAGAGGTATGGGTAGTACTCGAAGAAGACGCTGGAAGGAATCTCGTTCCGGAGCATCTCGTCCACGAGCTGGGTGAAGTCGGACACGATGAAGACCGCCAGGGCGGCGACGATCGTGACGGCGAGTACCCGGACGAAGACGCCGAAGATGTAGCGGTCCAGAACTCCGGGGAAGCGGAAGCTCGGCGGTTCCATCCGGACCTTCACGCGCGCGCGGGTGGGGGAGGAGGGCAGCGACTGCGGCCGGGCGAGAGCCAGCCGGTGCTCGAGCGCGCGCCGCCTGCGTCCCCGGAGTTCCCGCAGGCGCCCGAGGCGAACGAGACGCCGCCACAGGTGGTCCCGCGTGAACCGGTCGACGGCGCTGATCATCAGGCTCCGGTCGCGGTTGCGGCGCCACAACAGAAAGGTCCCGAGGACGCACAGAAGGATGTTCGGCGCCCACATCGCCAGCCAGGGGGGCAGTTGGCCGCTCGCGGCCGCCTCCTCGCCGTTCCCCAGCAGGACGTAGTAGAAGAGGAAGATGCCGACCGACACCAGAAAACCGGATGAGCGCCCGCCGCGCCGGTTCCGGAAGCCGAGCGGGATTCCGTAGAGCCCGAACACCAGGCAGGCCGCCGGTATGGCGAACTTCTTGTGGATCTCCACCAACGCCCTGTTCCGCTCGGATGCCGTCCTCCCGGGCTCCGCGGTCCGCTCGAAGAGCTCGGTGAGGGTCATGGAGCGCACGTCCTTCGCCAGCACCAGCCGCTCCTCGTGCCGGAAGAGCCCATCCTCGAGCGCGATGTTGGCGTCCCTGAGGCGCTGGAGGCGGTAGGCGCCAGGGTTGTTCGTATCCACTTCGTGCACGTCGGCGACACCGAACCGCAGAACCGCCTGGCCGGTGGTCTGGTTCAGGTTGATCTGCCCGGTTTCGCCCACGATCACCTGCTGTTCCGGTCCCGGCACCGCATCGGCGAGGAAGACGCCTCGCCACCCGTCCTCGTTCTCGGGTGCCTCGAAGACGTAGAGAACTCGGTCCTGAAGCTGGTCGTAGAACACCTTCGGCTTCACCTGTTGACTGACGTTCCGGGTCAGGATCGAGAGGCGCAGTTCGCTGATCGCCTTGTTGCCCGCGGGCAGCGTGACCGTCGTCAGGTACCCGGTGACACCGGCCAGCACCAGACTCATGAGCAGGATCGGCCGGTAGATCGCCCAGAGGCTGATGCCCGAGGCCCTCATCGCCACCAGTTCGCTGTCCGCTGCCAGACGGCCGATCGCGATGAGAATCGCGAACAGGAAGGCCATCGGGATCGTCAGGACGACGATGTGGGGCAGGCTGTACGCCAGCAACTGCAGTGCGACCGCGGCTTCCACGTTGCGGCCGATGATCATCTCCGCGTACTGGAAGAGTTCCTGCATCAGGGCGAGGAACGTGAACACCAGGAGACCGAGGACGAGCGGTCCCGTGGTTTCGCGGAAGATGTAGCGGTCGAGGAGGCGGTACATCGCGGATTCCACCGCCATTCTGACTCATCGGTCCGCGGGGGCGGCCTTACTGGTGGTGTTTACATAATGGACATTATCAGACTTCAGCCATGCCAGGAACGGCGGCGGCAACGATCCGGCGCCGGGAACCGAACGCCCTTACGGACCGGACGGCTCGTCCCGGCTGCGGCGAAGCTCCGCAAGCAGCTCCTCGAGGGCCGAGATGAGGTCCCTCTCTTCCACGACTTCCTGCCTGAAGCTGAGTGAAACGCTGAACCGGTCGTCAACCGACCGGAACCGGAACACGTGGGGCTTCCGGGCGTCGCCGGTTTCCCTGGCCAGCGGGTCTTCGTGCTCCTCCGCCTCGGACCGGCGCTTCCGGATCTCGGTGCGAATCTCCGCCCGCGTGAGACCGAACTCCGCGATGCGCTCCAGCATCCGGATCATCGAAGCCTCCGTATCGAGCTTCATCACTTCGAGCAGAATGGACTTGCTCGACGCCACGCCGAGCGTGATCGCGGCTTCGCGCACGGTCCTGGGCATGCGCAGCAGCCCGAGGGATTCCGTCACGCTGACCCGGGACCGGCCGACAGCGCCTGCTACACGATCGTGCGTGTAGCCATGGCGCTCCACCAGGGTCCGCAAACCCTCCGCCTCCTCGAACGGCGTCAGATCGGCTCGCTGGAGGTTCTCGACCAGGGCGATCTCGAAGGCGTCCCGTGCCGAGACGTCCATCTCGATCAGCGGGATCTCCGCGAGTCCAGCCTGCCGGGCGGCACGGAAACGGCGCTCACCGGAGATGATCCGGTACCTGCGGTTGATCGTCGTTCCGTCCGGACCGACCTGGTCGATCGGACGCGCCAGGATAGGTTCCAGCACGCCCCTTTCGCGAATCGAGGCCGTCAGGCCGTCGAGGCGGCCCAGGTCACGCCGGGGCTGATCGGGGTCGGGCTCGATCCTGGCCAGGGGCACCATCCGGCCGACCGGACGCCCCGCGGAGTGGCGGACTTCCCCGGAGGTCTGTGCAGGGCCGGGTCTGGTCTCGCCTTCCGTCGTCGGCATCGGCAGGCTACATCTCGTACTTTCCCAACGTCTTCGGGTCGAGCTCCTCCAGCCACTTCCTCATCTTCTTCTCGTCGGTTCCCGCCGTTGGGGCTGCGCCGGCGCCATCGTCGTCGGCCTGGTCGGACTGCTTGACGCGCGCGAGATCGGCGACGGATTGGCGGACGAAGAGCGGCGCGCCGGCGCGCAGCGCGAGGGCGATGGCGTCGCTCGGCCTGGCGTCGAGAAGGCGGTGCTCGCCCGTGCGTTCGACGAGCTCGACGACCGCCAGGAAGGTGTTCCCTTCAATCGCCCTGACAACGACTTCGATGACCTCGGCGCCCACCAGGTCGAGGGCATTCTTCAGCAGATCGTGAGTCATCGGCCGTCCCGGATCCCGGCCCTCGATCGCAAGCTGGATGGCGCCCGCCTCGAAGATGCCGATCCAGATCGGAACGACCGAACTCTCTTCCGGGTCGCGCTCGTGCAGGCGCAGGATCACGATCGGCTGGTTGGAGTTGGGCTCCATCATCAGGCCGTGGACCTCGGCCGGGATCTTCCGATCCTCGGATTCTCCCCGGGTCGACCCGGCCTTGACCTCGTCCGCCGTCATCCTGGTCATCCTACGCCACGGGCGACAAGTTCACCCATCAGGGAGTGGTCGTAGGCCTGAAGCGTCCGGACGCGTACCAGCGAGCCCGCATCGACAGGCCGCTCCGGGACCGGAAAGTGGACGATCCGGTGACAGTCCGTGCGGCCCGACTGGTGTCCGGCACGCCGGCTCCAACCGGTGACGAGAAGGTCGAACACCGAGCCCACAAGCTCCTCGTTCAGGGCGCGCTGGATCGCGGACTGGGCCTTGAAGATACGCTGCAACCGATGGTCGGCGACCTCGCGCGGCACATCGTCCGATCCCGGCAGCCGGATCGCCGCCGTGTTCGGTCTGGGGCTGTACTTGAACGCGAACACCGTCGCGAAACGCACGGTCTCGACCAGCTCCAGGGTGCGTTCGAAGTCTTCCTCGGACTCGCCCGGGAAACCGATGATCAGGTCGGTGGACAACGCGAGCCCCGTGCGTGCCGCTCGCAGGCGGTCCACCAAGCCCAGGTACTCCTCCACCGTGTATCCCCTGCCCATCCGTCGAAGCACCCGGTTCGATCCCGACTGCACCGGCAGGTGGAGGTAAGGCGAGATGTTCGCGTGGCGGGCTACGGCGCGGATCATCCGGTCGGTGAAGTCGCGCGGATAGGAGGTCACGAAGCGCAGGCGCTTCAGGCCGGGCAGTAGGGCGGCGGTGTTCAGCAGGTCGGCGAAGTCCCGGTCGCGGCCGCTGCCGAGCGGCGGCGCCGGCTCGCGCCAGTGATTCACGGTCTGGCCCAGGAGTTCGATCTCCAGGAAGCCGTAGTCCAGCAGGTGCTCGATCTCGCGGAGGATGTCGGTCATCGGCCGGCAGCGCTCCGGTCCCCGCGTGTTCGGGACCACACAGAACGTGCAGCGCTTGTTGCAACCCTCGATGATCGTGACCATGCCCTTGTGGGCGGTGTCGCGGCTGATCGCCTCGAAGTCGTACGGGCGTTCCTCCGGAAAGCCGACCGCCAGTACGCGCTCGCCGTCGCGGCTGCGCCCGAGGATCGAACCAAGCTCCCCCACCCGACCGGTGCCGACGACGAAGTCGAGATCGGGAATCCGGCGCAGCGCTTCCTCGCCCTCCTGCTGAGCGACGCAGCCGCAGAATCCGATCCTGAGATTCTCGCGGTCGCGCTTGAGCAGCCGGTACTCCCCCAGCCGGGAGTACGCCTTCTGGGCCGCCTTCTCCCGAACCGAGCACGAGTTCAGGAGGATCAGGTCTGCTTCCTCGAGGGCGCGCGTCGGCACCAGGCCCTGCTGCATCAACTGCCCGGCCATGCGCTGGCTGTCCAGCTCGTTCATCTGGCAGCCCCAGGTCTCGATGTAGAAGCGCTCCACGACGCGGAGATTACTACCCAGCGACCGGAAGGCGGTGGGCCGGCGGCACCGAACGCACGGTGCTACGTCGAGGAGGCGCGAGCCTCCGCAAGGAGTTCCCGGACTTCGCCGGCGGTAGAAGCGGCGACACAACGTCTTGCGAGCTCCTCCGCGTCGCCGACGTCGACCGTGCGGACGACTTCCTTGGTCAGCGGGATGTTCCGAGGGCTCATCGAGAATTCACGAAGCCCCAGACCCAGCAGCAACGGTACGCACTCGGGACTGGCAGCCATCTCGCCGCAAAGCGCTACGGGAACCCTCTGCCTGCGACCGGCCTCGACGACGAGCTGGATCATGCTCAGAACGGCCGGGTGCAGGGGCTGGTAGAGGTTCGTCACCTGTTCGTTCGTCCGGTCAACCGCCAGCGCGTACTGGATCAGGTCGTTCGTCCCGATCGACAGGAAGTCCACCTCGCCGGCGAGTTGACGGGCGATCAGAACCGTCGCCGGCACCTCGACCATCGCGCCGACCTCGACATCCCGTCGGTGGTCGATTCCCTCCGCTTCAAGCTCCGACCACACCTCCGCACAGAGACCGCGCAGGGCCCGGATCTCCTCCACCGCCGTCACCATCGGGATCATGACGCGCAGGTTGCCGAAGGGCGCCGCGCGAAACAGGGCACGCAACTGGCTGCGGAAGATGTCCGCCCGGGCCAGTGTCAGCCGAATGCCGCGCAGGCCCAGAGCCGGGTTCTCCTCGTCCTGTTCGTTTAGGCCGCGCGCCGTCTTGCCTCCACCCAGGTCGAGCGTGCGGACGACCACCGGCTGGGGTGCCAGAGCTTCAAGGAGACCCCGGAAGATGGCCAGGTACTCGTCCTCCGTGGGAAGTTCCGGGCTCTTCTCGAGGTAGAGGAACTCGCTCCTGTAGAGACCGATGCCGGCGGCGCCGAACCGCTGCACGTCCTCGACCTCCTCGGGAAGCTCCACGTTGGCGAGCAGTTCGACTCCGACGCCGTCGCGGCTCTGGGCAGGCAGTTTTCTCGCCGCGGTCGTCAGCACCTCCTCCTTCTGGCGGCGACGGCGCTGCAGGACCCCGTAGCGATCGAGCGTCTCGGGCGTCGGGTGCAGAGTGAAGCGCCCTTCTTCGCCGTCAACGATTACCGGATCGTCGTCGGCAACTCGATTCGTGACGTCCACGATGCCGGTGACCAGGGGAACGTCCAACGCTCGCGCGACGATCGCCGTGTGGGAGTTGGCGCCTCCGACCTCGATCGCGAAGCCCGCCGCTCCGTGGCGGCCCAGGCGCAGGACCTCGTCCGGCGTCAATTCGTGGCTGACGACGACGACACTGCGGTCGAAGTCCACGTCGGCGCCGGGAGTCCTCTTCTTGCCGGCCAGAGCGCGCAGGAGGTACCGGGTCACGTCGCGAAGATCCTCGCCGCGTTCGCGCAGATGCTGGCTCTTGACCTGCGCGAACTTCTCACCGAGGTCGTCAGCTACCGCCTGCACCGCCCACTCGGCGTTGACGCGATCCTGCCGAATCGTCTGATCGATGCGGCGCGCGAAGGAGGAGTCTCGCAGGATCACCGAATGAGCGTGGAAGATCGACGCCAGATCGCTGCCGTACGTTTCCGCTATCCGGCTTTCCGTAGCCTCCAGCTCGGCCTCGACGGTGCGCACGGCGGCACCGAAACGTTCGACCTCCCGGTCGAGGTCGCGGCTGCGGATCGGCACCCGAAGAACCTGGACACCGTGACCGCGAAGGCACACGGCCGGACCAATCGCGACGCCCGGAGCAGCCGCCGCACCCTGTAGCGTCTCCTGGGCGGCCCGGCTCGTTCCCGGCCGGTTCATGCGTCTTCCCCGAAGCGGCCCTGGATCAGGTCGCAGACTGCGGCCATGGCGGCCTGCTCGTCCTCGCCGCGGCAGCGGACCGTGAGCCTGGCGCCATGACCCGCACCGAGCAGGAGGACGCCAAGAATGCTCGTCGCTTCCGTCTCGCGTCCGTTGGCTCGCAACACCACGTTGGACTGGAACTGGTTCGCCGTGTGGACCAGCCTTGCCGCGGCTCGCGCATGAAGCCCCAGCTCGTTGACGACGTCGACTACCCTTTCTCTCATTCTGCAGGTCGCGCCAGACCGGACGCCGCCAGTTGGATGCTCTTGCGGCCGTTGCTCCAGATCCAGTCGGCCAGGTCCGGGAGGTCCAGATCGGGCGCGCCGCAACACAGACTGAGCACCATCGGCAGGTTGACGCCGGTGACCACCGCCGCCCTGGTCACTCCGGCAGCGCGCAGCGCGCTGTTGCAGGGAGTGTCGCCGAACATCTCGGTCAGGATCAGTACGCCGGAACCATGTTCCTGGTCGAGTTGACGGATCCTGGTTTCGATCAGGCGGGACGCTTGCGCGCGGCCGGCGCGCCAGTCTACGCAGAGCGCGTGAATCGCTGTGTGTCCCGCACTTGAGTGCTGGCCGGAAATCGCTCTCGCCGAAGCAAGTAACTCGCGGGCCAGATCGCCGTGCGAGACGATGAGGACCGGAACGGTCATGACTCGGCGGGGGCGGCCGTCCGGTGACGCTCGACGTCCCGATGCTGAAGGCGGATCTGCCAGGCCCCTGCCGCGAGCCGATCCGCCACGGCCTCGGAGACCGCGACCGAACGGTGCCGGCCGCCGGTACAGCCGATCCCGACCGTCAGGTAGCTCCGTTTCTCGTCGCGGAACCTCGGGAGGAGGTAGGCGAGGAGATCCTCGAGACGACGGACGAGTTCGCCGAAGGCCTTGTGTCCGTGCAGGAACCGCTGGACCTCCGGATCCGTACCGGGCTTGTCCCGCAGTCCCGCGACGAAGTACGGATTCGGCAGAAAGCGGACGTCGAACATCAGGTCGACGCCGGAAGGAACGCCGAACTTGAAGCCGAAGCTGACGACGTTGACGGTCAGTCCACCCGCGTCGCTGGAGGCGAATTCGTTGTAGATGGCGGCTCGAAGTTCGTGGATCGTCGAATCCGTCGTGTCGAGAACCCGGGAGGCTCGGCCCCGCAGCTCGGCGAGTTGCCGCCGCTCCCGCCGAATGCCGTCGATGACCCGCTCCCCCACCGCAGTCAGTGGATGACGCCGTCGCGTCTCCGAGTAGCGCCGGACCAGGACGTCGTCCGAGCTGTCGAGGAACAGCAGTACCGGTTCGACTACCGCTGGATCCGCCTCGTCCAGGAGTCGGGGCAACTCCTCGGCCAGGCCGGCTGTGCGCACGTCCGTGACCAGGACGATCGCGTCGAGGGAGGGGGCGGCGGCTGCCGGTTCCTGGACGAGGTGGCGCAGCAGGGGCAGCGGCAGGTTGTCGATGCAGTGATAGCCCAGATCCTCGAAGCAGCGAGCCACCGTGCTCTTGCCCGAGCCCGAAAGCCCCGTGATGACGAACAGGCGAACCGGCAATTCAGACACGCCCGTTGGCGCACAGCAGCTCGTAGATCTCCTGCGGCTTCCTCGCCTTGAGCAGCTGCTCGCGGCCACCGCGGTTCATCCACTCCGACACGGCCGCGAGCGCCTTCAGGTGCCGGCCGGCGCTCTCCTGGGGTGAGAGCAGGACGAAGAAGACCCGTACCGGCCGGCCGTCCTCGGCCCCGTAGTCGACGCCTTGCCGGGAGACCGCCACCGCCAGCACGATGTCCCGCAGACCGCGGATCCGTCCGTGGGGCACGGCCAGACCGTTTCCAAGCGCCGTGGAGCCCAGCTCTTCCCGTTCGCGCAACGCCGACAGGACAACATCGGGATCCGCCAGTCCGAGTATTCGGCAGATGCGCTCGGTCAGGGCGCGCAGAGCGCCATCCCGGCTCTTGGCCTCGAAGTCCGGGAAGATGAGTTGCGGCTTCGCCAGGCTTGCCAGATCCATCGTCGCTCCGCGGTCTCCTCTCAGCTCGTCTCAGAAGATCTGCTTGCGGTCGTTCGATGACGGAATACCAAGCTCATCACGGTACTTGGCGACTGTCCGCCGGGCGATGTTAATCCCCTCTCGCTGGAGTTGTCGCGTCAACGCCGAGTCGGAGAGCGGTCTGCGGCCGTCTTCGTCGCCGATCAGGTGGCGGAGCTTTCGCTTCACCGTCAAGGAGGAGATCTCCCCTCCCCGGTCACAGTCGATGCCGCTGTGGAAGAAGAACTTCATCGGGTACAGACCGCGCGGCGTGTGGATGTACTTGTTGGAAACGACGCGACTGACCGTCGACTCGTGCATTCCGATGTCGTCGGCGACGTCGCGCAGGACCATGGGCCGCAGTTCGTCGAGGCCGTGATCGAAGAACCCGCGCTGCTGTCGCAGGATCGACTCCGCGACCTTGTAGATCGTTCTCTGGCGCTGATCCAGGCTTTTCATCAACCACATGGCGGAACGCATCTTGTCCTTCAGGAACTCGCGGGCCTCGGCCTCACCTTCTTCGCGCTGCATTCGCTGGAGCATCGTGCGGTACGCCCGGCTGAGGCGCAGCTTGGGCAGACCGTCGTCGTTCAACTGGATCGCCCACTCCCCTCCCGTCTTCACGGCGACGACATCCGGCTCGACGTACTCCGTGCGTTCGTGCGAGAAGAGACGGCCCGGGCGGGTCTCCAGCGCCTTGATCGCCTCTACCGGAGCCTCAAGGGCCGGCAGCGGCGTGCGGAGACGTCGCGCGATCTGGCGAAACTGGCGTCGGGTCAGCAGATGCCAGCACTCGTCGACGATGCGCCAGGCCAGACTTCCGGTTTCGTCCTGGGCCTCCAGTTGAGCCAGGAGGCACTCGGGGAGCGTGTGCCAGGCGATGCCCGGAGGATCGAAGCTCCGTACCAGGGCCAGTGCGCGGTTCACGTACTCGGCGGGGTATCCGGGCGCCGGAACGGCCTCAAGCCCCCGTTCCGGCCCCTCGTCTCCAGACTCTGCGGTGACGTTCCCGTTTCCGTCGTGGCTGGCCGAGAACGCCTCCGCCATCTCCCGAGCCATCGCAACCTCCGCCTCGTAGCGCTCGACCTCGGCCGGCTGGGCACCGAGAAGTTGAAGTTCCTCGATCGAAGCGCGGAGGAAACCATCCGCATCCAGGTTGCCGATAACGAACTCCGCGATGTCCCGCAGCGGCGGCATCGCATCGGAAAGCCGCAACTGCCAGAGCAGGTGGTCGTAGAGGTCCGGTTCCCGGCTGACGGTGTTCTCGAACGGCACTGCTTCCCTTGCCTCGAACGTGTTCGGGGCAGTCGACTCCGATCCCAGGTAGTCGTTGAAGTACGCGTCGAGGTCGATGTCGAGCATCGACGGCTCTTCGTCCGCGCTCTGGTCCTCTGTCTCTTCGGAGTCCTCCTGGTCTCCGACATCCTCGAGCATCGGGTTCTCCACCATCTCCTGGTTGAGCACCCCCTGGAGCTCCAGGCGTGTCATCTGCAGCAACTTGATCGCCTGCTGCAGGGACGGCGTCATCACCAGCCGCTGGGCCAGCTTGAGCGAGAGCCTCTGTTGGAGCACCATGATCGCTTACCGAATGGGGCGGGAGCAAGATTAATGCCAAGTCGACGGTATCACTACCAGGGCACCTGCCGGCGCCTCAGAGACTGAACTCGGCGCCGAGGTAGATCTTGCGGACCGTCTCATCGGCCGATAGCTCCGCCGGGGTGCCGGTACGGAGGATCCGGCCGTCGTTGATGATGTAGGCGCGGTCGGTGATCTTGAGGGTCTCACGGACGTTGTGGTCGGTGATCAGGACGCCGATGCCCATGTCTCGGAGTTGGCGGACGATCGCCTGGATGTCCAGAACGGCGATCGGGTCGATTCCGGCAAACGGCTCGTCCAGAAGGATGAAGCTCGGGCCGATCGCCAGCGCGCGGGCGATCTCCAGGCGGCGTCGCTCGCCGCCCGAGAGCTGATTCCCTTTCGAGCGTCGCACCGCGACGAGATCGAAGTCGGCGATCAACTGGTTCATCCGGCGTCGCTGCTCCGCGCGGCGGAGACCCAGGGTCTCGAACACGGCCCGGAGGTTGCCTTCGACGGACAGTCGCCGGAACACGGAGGGCTCCTGCGGCAGGTAGCTGATCCCCTGCTGCGCCCGAAGGTACATCGGCAGATCGGTAATCTCGATGTCATCGAAGAACACCCGGCCCTGGTCCGGCCGGGTCAGTCCGACGACGATGTAGAAGGTCGTCGTCTTGCCGGCGCCGTTGGGCCCAAGCAGCCCGACGACCTCTCCCTGGACGACCTCGATCGACACGTCCTGGACGACGGACCTACCGCGGTACACCTTCCGCACATCCTGGGTGCGGATGCGGTGGCGGGATTCGGCCTGCTCCGTCACGGGTCGCCGGCTCCGGCAGCCGAGCTACCGGACGGCCTCATCTCGTAGCGGCGCTGGTCGATCCAGTAGATCAGGCTGGGTCCCCGCAACTCGTCCGTACCCTCACGGAACACGACGCTGCCTGAGAGGCGGATCATCCGCTCGGCAAAGGCGTAGATCGCGCGGTTCGCCTCCACGGAGCGGCCATAACCGACGTCGTCGAGGCGGGCGTTGCCCAGGCAGACGAGTGTCTGCGCCTGGAATCCATCTGGTGCAGATCCCTGTTTGCCAGGGACGGCCTCCACCGTCAACTCGTCACACTCCAGATTCTGTTCGCCCAGGACAGCCGCGGCTCCTCCGCCGTAGCGCAGTTCGCCGCTGTCTTCGTCGTAGTTCATGCGAGCCGCGGCGATCGACCACCTCTCCGGCTGGCTCTCCGTCCCGGTCTTCCCGGAGGTCTGGGCCCCTGGCGCCGGCTGGACGTTCCAGACCGTCCGGACGTCACCGGTCGCAATCATCCTCCGGCGGTCCTCCGTGATGCGCAACTGGGCGGCCGCGTGAAGATCCGGGCCGCGACGCACCTCCACATCGTGACGGAACCGGCTCTCGCCAGCTTCACAGATCACCGCCTCACCGGCCGTGATCACCGACGGGCCGGCATCGGACGCGTCTCCGCCGAAGGGTACAGCGACGCCCCGGTCCTCACCGTTGCCGCGGAGCGTGAGGCGTACCTCCCCACTCGCCTCGGAACAACCGGTCGCCTGGTCGTAAAGCACCCTGGAAGCTTCAAGTTCTCCCTGAGGGTGAACCAGCCTCGCGGGCTGGCCGCGGAAGTCGACGCGTTGCGTCGAGGGATCGATGGCCGCCTCGTCGGCGCTCGCAGTCACCGGCGCTTCGCTTTGATCGGTCAGTTCAACGTTGCCCCCAAGCGTCAGTTCGGTCAGGACGCCGTCGGAGTCGAAGCGGCCCCCGGCGACGACGCTCGAGGCTTCTCGCAGCGGCCGTTGCCTGCCGGACACGAGTTCGTGAAGTTCGACCCTGCCGCGCGACGAGAACTCGGAAAGCGCGCCCTCCATGAAGCTGAACTCGAGGAGCCTCGCCCTGATGCGGCGCTGTGATCCGTCGCCATAGTCAATGCGCAGCACGGCAGGTCCGCCCCAACTTGGACCGCTCAGGTTGACCCGGCTGGGAGCCTGGGCGGCGTCGAACTGGATGTCCAGGACATCACCGCGAAGGACGAAGACCGACTCCTCGGCCGGACTGCCGGCCCCTTCCGCCCCCGGTGCCGTCGTTCCGAGGGGAGCCTTCAACTCGATCTCGCCTCGAGCCTCGAGTCCTGAGAGGCCACCGGTCTCGCCCTCGTGCAAAGTCAACGCGCGAGCGACCAGGGTGAAGCTGTCGAGCCACATCTCGGCCCCACCGAGAGCCCGTACGATTCCCGCACCCCAGCGGTACTCCAGGGTTTCGGCGGCCAGGACCGATTCGGACTGACCGGCCTCCACGCCGGTCTCGGACTCGTCCGCGCCGACCAGACGAACGCCGCCGCCCATACGGGCAATCTCCTCACGGAAGTTCATCCGCAGGTCGTCGCCCTGAACGGTGACGCCCTCGAAACTGAAACGGCTGTCGTCCGCCGCGGTCAGGAGCATGCCACCGCTGGCCAGTTCCATCCAGTCGGTTTCGACACCCAGGCCGTTGGTCCCCTGGAGAGAAACCGAACCCTGAAGGTGGGTCGCGCTCGTCTCTTCGTTGTAGGTCGCACTGTCCGCGCGCAGGGAGTAGTGGTCTCCGCCCTGCGGGTAGTCCACCTCGACCTGGCTGAGGCTGACGTTGCCCTGATCATCCGAACTGGTCTGAGCGCCACGGATGCGGAACACCTCGGTCCCCTCACGCTCGAGCGTCGACTCGAACTCCTCCGCGCTGAGCTGGGCGGTCTCGACAACCGCTTCCGGTTCTTCAACGGCCTCGACAGACTCTTCAGCGGCAGCCGCCGGATCGGCTGCGAGGCGTTCCTCCCGTTCCTGCAGGAACGTGGCGGTGAGACCGGCGACGCCGGAGACCAGAACCAGCAGCAGGACGGCCCTCAGCAGGCGGTTGCGCAGTTGCCGGCGTCTGGCGAAGTTCGGGGCGCGTCGCCGCTCAGGTCCGTAGACGGAGCCGGGCGCCTCCGCCGGGGAAGTCGCCTCTGAGGATGCCGGCTCCTGCGGGTCGTGAGGGACGTCCGGCGTCATGCCGACATTCTACGTTCCGGCATCTGGTCGTTTCCGGCTGGCCGGGCGTCTTCGAGTCTCACGACGGGACCGCCCTGGTAGGAATCCCACTCCAGGGCGCCGAGAACCTCGAAACGGCCGTCGAGCCTGGCCGCCCGTTCCTTCCAGCTCCAGCCGAGCAACCAGACGGGTCGGCCTGCTTCCGAAGCCCCGTCGCGCGCGGCCCGGACGCGCAGCTTGACGTGGTCATCGCCGAACTCGCGTAGCGGGCCGACCCGTTCGAGCGGACCGAGGCGTATCAGGGGCCGTCGGTTCCCTTCACCGTGCGGCTCCAGCCTGGCCAGTTCCGTGTAGAGCCCGCTGCCGATCTGCTCGGCGGAGAGTGCCAGCTCGTATTCGCGCCGACGCACGAGAATCCCGGGCGGCCACTCGGCGCTCTCCTCCATCGCGCTTCTGAGTTCAGGCAACTCGGAAACGGCCACGGAAAGCCCGATCGCCTGGGGATGCCCCCCGAACCTGGTCGTCCGATCCTGGAAACCGGCCACGAAGGAGTGGAGATCGAGATGCGGGATGCTCCGGCCCGATCCCGTGCCCGTGTCGCCGTCCACTCCCAGCAGGATCACCGGGCGGTGAAACTCGCGCGCGAGGCGCCCGGCGGCGATCCCCACCACGCCGCGGTGCCACGCCGGACTCCACCCAACCAGAATGCCCGGTAGCGGATCACGGTCCGAGAAGAGCTCGGCCGCCTCCTTGACGACCCGTCGCTCCTCGGCCTGGCGGTTGCGGTTCAGCGCATCGAGTTCGCTGGCGAGACGGTCCGCCTCGGCCGAATCCCGGGTCAGGAGCAACCGAAGGGCGAGCCCGGCGTCGGCGAGTCGCCCAGCGGCGTTGATCCGCGGGCCGAGGCGGAACGCGACTTCCGTCGACGATACGGAGCCCGCGATGCGCGCCACCCGCATCAACGCCCGCAGTCCCGGTGAGCGTGTCTTCGAGAGGGCCCGCAGTCCGAGCGCGGCGATCACGCGGTTCTCTCCCACCAGCGGCACGACGTCGGCGATCGTGCCCAGGCACGCGATCCGCAGCAGGGCGGCCAGCGGCTCGTCGCGACCGCCTCGCCGCAGCAGCCCCTGGGCCAGCTTGAAGGCGAGTCCGGCGCCGCAGAGGTGGCGGAACGGATAGCTGCAGTGATCCTGGAGCGGGTTGATCTGGATCGCTTGCGAGGGAAAGTCGCTACCGACGACATGGTGGTCGGTCACGATGACGTCGATCCCGCGCTCGGTCGCCGCCAGCACCGCATCGGCGGAAGTCGTTCCGCAGTCCACGGTGACGATCAGGGAGGCGCCGGCTCGATCGGCCTTCTCCACCTGAAGGGTCTGGAAGCCATAGCCTTCCGTGAGCCGGTTCGGGAGGATCGGAACGACTTCGGCACCAAGCGCCCGCAACACCGCGGTCAGAAGAGCGCAGGCGGTCACGCCATCCACGTCGTAGTCCCCGACCACGGCGACCGTACCGCCGTCGCGGCAGGCCGTCAGCAGGCGGTCTACCGCCTCCTCCATGCCCTGCAGCAGGAAGGGATCGTGCAATCCGCGTCGATGGGGCGCCAGGAAGGCGTCGGCCTCCGCTGGGGTCCTGACACCTCTACGGGCAAGCGGCGCCGCCAGCAGGCCGTATCCCGCGTCCGCAAGCGCCCCGGCGCTCTCGGGCGTCGGTTTCTCGAACCACTCCGCGACGTCCGTTCGTTCTTCCTCCACGCCAGCTCGACGCGTCACATCAGGTCCTGGGGATCGACGTCGACGGTGAGGTCCGCCGCGGGCGCGGGCGCCACGGCCCTGGCCAGACTTCTCACGTCGGAGCTGTTCGCCGAGCGCATCAGGAACTGAAAGCGCCACCGTCCCTTCAGACGCTCCAGGGGAGCCGGCGCGGGGCCCGAAAAACGCACTCCGGCGGCGAGCTCGTGCCTCCGGGCCGCGGCCGCCAACTCCTCGATCCGCGATCGGCCCCGGTCGCGATTCCGGTCGCGCACGACAAGCTGAACCATGCGAGTGAACGGTGGGTAGTGGAAGGTCCGGCGAAAGCGCATCTCGTGGCTCGCGAAGGCCTCGTCGTCCTGGTTCAGGACGGCCTGGATCGCGTAGTGGTCCGGATGGTATGTCTGAATCACGAAGCGGCCGGCGCGCTCGCCTCGCCCGGCGCGGCCGGAAAGCTGCGTCAGCAGTGCGTAGCTCCGTTCGGCCGCGCGAAAATCGGGAAACCCGAGGTAGGAGTCGGCGGTCAGGACCGCCGCGAGCGCGACATTCGGAAAATGGTGTCCCTTGGAGATCATCTGCGTGCCGATCAGGATCTCGGTGCGCCCGGAGCGAAACCGCTCGAGTACCGCGGCGGCGCCTCCCACGCGCCGCGTCGTATCGCGGTCCAGCACGTCCACGGTCGCGGCCGGGAAGCGCTTCTTGGCCTCCTCTTCCACGCGCTCCGTGCCCGCCCCGATCGGTTGCAGCGCATCCTCCCCGCACTCGGGACAGACTCTCGGCACCGGAGCGTGGCCGCCGCAGTAGTGGCAGATCAGCCGTTCCTCACGGCGGTGATAGCTCTTCGGCAGACCGCAGTCTTCACAGGGCATGTTCTCGCCGCAGGCGCGGCAGAGCAGTTGGGGCGAGTAGCCACGACGGTTCCGCAGCAGGATGACCTGCTCGCCCTGCTTCAGGCTGTTCTCCACCTCCTTGACCAGCAGGCGCGAAAAGACGACGTCGCCGGGCCGCCGAGGTCGATCTCCGGGCTCCTTGCGAAGATCTACGAGGATCGGGTCGGGAAGGGCGCCAACGCCAACCCGGGCCGTGAGCCGAAACTCCCGATAGCGACCTCGCTCGATGTTCAGCCGGGTCTCGAGACTCGGCGTCGCGGAGACCAGAAGAGCAGCCGCTGCCGAAGTCTGCGCCCGCACCAGGGCCAGATCACGGCCGCTGTACCGTGGCCGGGTGTCTTGCTTGTAGGCGCCGTCCTGTTCCTCGTCGACAACGATCAGGCCGAGGTTCCGGACCGGAGCGAAGACCGCGGAACGCGGTCCGATGACGACACGCGCGTCACCGTCGCGGATCCGCTCCCACTCCTGGCGCCGTTCGGCACTGCCAAGGTTGGAGTGCAGCATGGCGACCCGGTCGTGGAAGCGCTCCCGGAGAGCGTGCGCCAGGGCCGGCACGAGAGCGATCTCAGGTACGAGGATGACGGCGGACCGGTCCTGGTCCAGAGCCGCGGCGGCGCCCCGCAGATAGACCTCCGTCTTCCCCGACCCCGTCATGCCGCCCAGGAAGCAGGGCCGAAACTGACCGCTGCCGACCTGCCGCACGAGCTCCCGTGCGGCTGTTACCTGGTCGGGCCTCAGCTCGAAAGGCGGCGTTGCGGCCTTCCCCTGGAGGCGGTGACGCACCAGATCGATCGGCTCGATCTGGGTGAAGGAACGCAAGACGCCGAGGGTCACGAGCCGGCGCACAACCGCGGCCGAACAACCGACTCCCGCACACACTTCCCGAATCGTGGCGGGCCGGCCGAGGGCCGCGAGGTACTCGACGACCGCCCTGCCCGCGGGCGAACGACCGCAACGCTCAAGTTGCCTCTCACGGTCTCCAGGTGGAAGTTCGACCGCCTGGCGATAGCGGGCGCTTCGTCCGCCCGGCTCGTGAAGTCGGAGGTGTCCGCCTTCCCGCAAGCGATCAATCCGGCCGGGCAGGTCGGTGTCGCCGAGCGTGTCCCAGACCTCGGTCAGGGCGACGCGGCCGCGCTCCAGCAGAAACTGCTGGAACTCCCGGTCCTTCGGATCGCGGCAGTCAGCCAGGGCGCCACGGTTCGTGAGTTCCACGCGGCGATCACCCCAGGCGGGAAGCGTTCCGGGCAGCAGGGCCTTCAACACTTCGCCGATCGGCGCCGCGTAGTAGGAAGCCGTGAAGTCGGCGAGCTTCATCAGATCGGCTGGCAGCAACGGCTCGAAGTCGATGACCGATTCGATCGATCGCACTTCGCCTTGCAGACCGGCCGGCGGCGCAGACGGAAGATCGACTATCCACCCGACCAGCCGGCGCCGGCCGACGGGAACCCGGACCCGCACTCCGGTCCGGACGAGCGGGCGCCATGGCTGCGGTACCCGATACGTCAGAGGTTCGGGCAGCGGCACAGGGACCGCGACGGCGACGTACCCGGCCGCCTCACTCCCGGGCCGTTCGGTCCTCATTCCGGCAGTTCCCGCAGACGCCGGCCGTCAACTGCGCCTCCGGCACGTGGACCCCGCAGAGCCGACATCGGAGAAGGGCCTTCGGCCGGTTGCCGGCCGACGTCGTCGCTGGACGGCTGCGCGACGCTCCTCCACCGCCGGTCGGAGCGCCGCTTGCCGTGCGGCGCAGAACCTGCAGCAGCCGCAGCAGGGAACGCGCTTCCGCGGCCCGGGGCGACCGCAACGCTCCGCGGATCATCCGCGCGATCCACATCCACGCCAGCAGGATGGCGATCAGAATGACGAGGAGCCGTGTCACCGTCTCGCAAACCCGCTACAGCTCTTCGGGTGGAGCGCCCGGGTTCCGATCGGACCTGCCCTGGTCGGGTGTCAGGAGCGGAGACCGCGGCAGCCGCGCGGGTTCAACTCGCCTTGGCCTTGGAGATCTTGTCCAGGCTGGTGGTAAGCGCCTTCTCGACCAGTTCCTCGGCGCTCTCTTCGCTGATATCACGGACGTGGAGCACCTCGCTCACGATGAAGTACCTGGCTTTCTCGTACATCTTCTTTTCGCGGAACGAGAGGCTCTTCTTCTGGCTCACGAGACGGAGGTTCTTGAGAACCTCGGCAGCGTCGGTCAACTCACCGGTCCGCATCTTGTCCAGGTTCTGCTTGTAGCGGCCCTTCCAGTCCTTGTAGACGTCGATGTTGCCGTCCTCGATCAGTGCGAGCAGGTCCTTGATCTCCCGTTCCTTGGCCAGACGTCGGAGGCCGACGCGGTCCAGGTTCTCTTCGGGAACCATCACCTTGGAGTCGTTCGCCAGCAGGCGGAGGTTGTAGTAGGTCTGCTTCTCACCGCCATCCGGTGCGCTCACCGCGATCCGCTCTACTACACTCACCCCGTGGTTGGGGTACACGACCTTCTCACCAACTCGGAACACTCTGATCTCCCTTCAAACCGGTGGCAGGTGCACACGTCGGTAAGATCGCCGGAACGCTGGCTTCAGTTCCGGGATCGGCCGTGAGTTCCTAGTCTGACGCCCTGTGCCTAAGTTACAGAAAGTCACGCACTTACCGGTCGCGGACTATAGCGTCCGAGGGTCGAATCGTCAAGTCGTTCCCGCCGCGTTTGCGCCAGTTCCGTACCGTTGGCTCTAATTCACTGACAGCGCTGAGTTTGGCGCCTTCTGGCTGGAACCGGCGCGGCGGTACTGGTACTGTCCGTCACCGTCTTCGCGGGAGCGTTCTGCCCGCGGAGTGTGTGCCGGAGTGGCGGAATGGCAGACGCAGGGGACTCAAAATCCCCCGCCCGCAAGGGCGTGTGGGTTCGACTCCCACCTCCGGCACCACGGCTCCTCGCGCAACGCGTCCCCTGCGGGGACTCCAGTGTCCCCTGCGCCCACTGGGGCGTGTGGGTTCGACTCCCACCTCCGGCACCATCACGCCCCACCCCACCAACTAGCTGTCGGCGTCGGCATCGTCGAGTAGCTCGATGCCCTCCTGTTCGAGCAGGACGCCAATCGCGCGGAAGTAGGCCAGTAGAGCGCGTCGGTAGCTCGTGATGGCCTCGACTTCGCGGCTGCGGGCCGCGGTCAGATCCTCCTGGATCTCGAGGACCTGGAAGCTGGTCCAAAGCCCGTTCTCGTAGCGCTTCTGGGCGGCGTCCAGGTTCTGCTCCGCGAGTTCCCGCGACACCCGGGCCGAGTCGATCTGCTTGCCCGCGGTCTCCACGCCCCGCGCCGCCGTTCGCACCTCCGTGCGGATGGAGAGCATCAGGTCCTGAAGCTCCAGCCGTCCCTGGTCGAGCGCCAGGTCCGCGATCCGGCTGTCCGCCCTGGCTGAGCGGTTCTGAAGCGGCTTCGAGAAGTTCAGGCCGACATTCCAGCCCTCGAAGACCTGCCCCAGAATCCCGTCGTAGAACTGACCGAGCGTCGACAGGAAGTCGAGCGAGTCGACCCGGATGAACTCCTCCGGACAGGGCTCGAAGAGATCCGCGATGCTGGGCGGTCCGGGCCGCTCGCAGACCGTCCGGTCACCGCCCAGGGCGTTGCGGCCGTAGCTGACGCTCAGGTTCAGGTCGGGCTTGCGCTGGTTGCGCAGAAAGGTCGAGTCGATCTCCAGCGTCTCGATCCGGAGCTCCTGGCGATCGATCTCCACCCGCTTGTTGAGCGCCGAACTCAGCGACGCCTCCAGGTCGATCGCGACACGGGAGATCTCGGGCGATGTCGTCGGCACGATCTCCAGGTCCCAGAGAGAGCGCTCGTCCAGGTTCAGCAGCCGCCGCAGCTCATCCGCAGCGTCCTGGATCAGCGCCTGCACGCGGATGATCTCCTCCTCGCGGGTCGCGATGCCGGCCTCGCTCTGAACGAGTTCCAGCGGCGCCAGCGTCCCCACCTCGATCTGGATGCGGTTCATCTCGTGCAGCTCGCGGGCCAGGGCCAGGCTCTCCTCGGCAACCTTCAACTGCTCGAGAGCCTCGACCAGGGCCCAGTAGCCGTCTGCCACGGTCTGCACCGTGTCGATCACCTGCACTTCCAGGTCTCCCATGCTGATGTCGCTGTTCAGCGCCGCGACCGCGAGGTTCCGCTCCGTGATCCTCTTGCCGCGGTTGCGCAGCAGCGGCTGGTTGAAGGCGAACTCCAGGCTGGACCGCAGGCTCGGGTTGATGTCCGAGAACCGGGAGTTCGACGAGAACCGGCTGTTCTGCCAGTTGATCGAGAAGGTGCCGCCCGAGGAAACCGGCTGCTGGAGCTCGACGTTCGCGGTGATCGTCTCGTTCTCGGTGACCAGAGCGCCGTCGAGCTGCGAGGCCGAGGGCTGGCTGTTGCTGTTGGCGCTGGTGTTGATCCCGAGCACCGTGTCGTAGATGCCGTACGCCTGGTTGACCTGGAACAGCGACTGGGAGCGCTGGTAGCGCTGGACCAGCAGTCCGAGGTTGTTCTGCAGGGCGATCTCGATCGCCTGGTCCAGTTCCAGCCTCAACTGTCCGTCGGCGATCTCCAGATCGGGCGCGATCGGCTGGGTGATCCAGGTCGAACCGACCTGCACCTGCCCCGCCGCCGGGGAACCCCAGGCCGCGACCAGGACGAGGACGATGCAGAAAGCGATGATCGGCGCCGCGGATCCGCGGACGCTCTGCTTGGGGAACAGGTTCATCGGGCTGTGGTCCTTCCTTCGACGGCGCCCTGACCGCAACGGGTACGGCGCGTCGTGTCTTTCCTCTTTGACGCGAGAGGCGCGAGGTTGTTTCAACAACCCTACGCCGGATCGTCCCGGAGCACCGGTCTGGCGCGCCGGGCGGGCAAGCCTAAGCGATGCCGGTGCGAGGCCCGCGGCGGCCTTCACCGGAGAGGTGTTCGGGGATTGTCAGCCGTCGATCAGCGACAGGGCGATGCGTCGGGCTTCCTCGAGCGTGCCGGCCTGCCGGTTCGGGGGAAGATCGCGGAGAATGTCGAGCGTCCGCAGAGTTCTCGCGACGGAACCCGTGAGGCCGCAGATGACGACTTCCGTCCGCTCGCCCGAAGCCACGTTCAGAAGACGCTGAATGACCATCGCGGCGCTGTCGTCGAGGTAGATCGCGTCCGAGAAGTCGAAGATGACGACTTCGTGTTCCTTGATGTCGCCGCCGATCACGGTCGACAACTTGTTGGAGGAGGCGACAGTGAGGGTCCCCTTGAGCGCCACCAGGCCGACGCGGGCCGAGTAGGGGTCGACGCTGGCTCGACCCTCGCCGTCGCTCAAGAGCGTCCGGTCGAGGAGCGGGACGGAGACCACACTGTCGAGTTCGAGCCCCTCCAGGCGCCGCGCGTGCGCCATCCCCGCCGCGATCAGACCCACGGCGACCGCGGTGACCAAGTCGACGAAGACCGTAAGACCCAACGTCAACAGCATGACGAAGAGGTGTTCCCGCCGAATCCGGTGGACGCGCGCCAGCAGCGGCCAGTCGATGATGTCCCACCCCACCTTCATCATGATCGCTGCCAGAACGGCGTGGGGAATCGGTTCGACGAGCGGCCCGAGGCCCAGGGCGAGGAGCAGCAGGAAGATGGCCCGAAGGGATCCGGACACCGGTGTCGAGCCGCCGGCGCGGATGTTCACGACGGTGCCCATCGTGGCGCCGGCTCCCGGCAGGCCGCCGAGCAGCCCGGAGATCATGTTGCCGATGCCCTGGCCGACCAGTTCGCGGTTGGGCTTGTGGCGTGTGCCGGTCAGCGAATCCGCCACCAGGGAGGTGAGGAGGCTGTCGACCGACCCCAGGAGCGCGAGAATGAGAGCCGGCTGGAACGCCTGCAGCAGGAAGCCCGCGCTCGGCAAGCCGATCTTGAGCGTCGGCAGGCCCGCAGGCACGTGACCGAGCGCCGGAGCACCGCTCAACCACAGGATGCCCACAACGGAGCCGAGCACGAGGGCGAGCAGGGGCCCCGGCAGGAAGCGCGAGAGGCGGCGGGGCCACAGAAAGCCGGCCGCCAGGGTCACGGCGCCGATGGCGACGGCGTTCAGGTTCGCCCCGGCCGCCGCCGCCGGAATGGCGCGGACGGCGCCCAGTGCGCCACCCGCCGCGGGCGGCGCGCCGAGGAACGGCAGGACCTGGATCAGGATGACGATGACGCCGATTCCGGACATGAAGCCGGAGACGACGACGTAGGGCGTGTACACCACGTAGCGGCCGATCTTCGCCAGGCCCAGGAGCATCTGGATCAGACCGCCCAGGACGACGACGGTCAGCGCCTCCGTGAGGTCGGATGCGTGGGTCGTGAGGATGACCGTCATGGCGACGGTCATTGGCGCCGTGGGACCCGAGATCTGGGACCGCGTGCCACCGAACACGGCGGCGAAGAACCCCACGGCTATGGCGCCATGCAGGCCCGCCACCGCTCCCATGCCGGAAGCGACGCCAAGCGCCAGAGCGACCGGCAGGGCGACTACGGTCGCTGTCAGCGCTCCGAACAGATCGCCGCGGAAGGTGGCGACGTCGTACTTCACGCCGGAGGCGCTCCGACCGACCCTCCGGACCCGCTTTCTCGCCCTCCCGTGCGCATCGTCCCGGGACTCCTTCTGCCCGTGAACGCCATGCTACATTCCCGTCGCCATGAACGTCCTCGAAGGTCTTCCGGAGCCCCGCCGGGGCAAGGTTCGCGACATCTACGATCTCGGCGACCGGCTGCTGCTGGTGGCGAGTGACCGTGTATCCGCCTACGACTTCGTCCTCTCTCCGGAGATTCCGGACAAGGGCAAGGTGCTGAACCAGTTGACGAACTTCTGGTTCGAGCGGCTCGGCGACGTCATCCCGAACCACCTGATCGAGACCGATGTGCGCCACTTCCCCGCCGACCTGCAGCCGCACGCCGGCTATCTGGAGGGCCGGTCGGTCCTGGTGAGGAAGGCGCACGTCGTGCCCTACGAGTGCGTGGCCAGGGCCTACCTCGCCGGCAGCGCGTTCCGGGAGTATCAGGAGACGGGACGCGCCTGTGGCCACGACCTGCCGCGCGGAATGGTGCGAGCCGCCCAACTGGACGAGGCGATCTTCACCCCGGCGACGAAGGCCGAGGAAGGCCACGACGAGAACATCGACTACGAAACCCTGGTCGCAGGCGTCGGCGACGAGATGGCGGCGACCCTGCGGCGGGTGACGCTCGAGCTCTTCAACCGGGGACGGGAACTCGCGGCCGGCCGTGGCCTGATCCTCGCCGACACGAAGTTCGAGTTCGGGCTCGTCGAGGGTCGCCTGATCCTGATCGACGAAGTGCTGACTCCGGATTCGTCGCGCTACTGGGACGCGGCCCAGTGGAGCCCGGGCACCGAACCCGTCTCGTTCGACAAGCAGCCCGTCCGTGACTGGGTCGCGGGGACCGGCTGGGACAAGGCCTCTCCGCCCCCGGAACTGACGCCGGAGGTCGTCAACGAGACAAGGGAGCGCTATCTCGACGCCTTCCGCCGGGTCACTGGCCGCGAACCGGTCCTTTAGCGACCGACGCGCCGTTGCCACGGTTGATCACGTGGCGCGGCAGCCGGTGGTTCAGGCCGCACCAGACTTCGTAAGCCGCGATGCCGGCCCGGCCTGCCAGTTCGCCGACCCCGATTCGCTGCTCTCGCTGTTCTCCGAGAAGAACGCACTCGTCCCCGATCGCGGCGTTCGGAACCCGGGTGACGTCGACGGTCAGCGAATCCATGCTGATCTGGCCGACAATCGGGCAACGCTCTTCCCTGACCAGGACTTCGCCGCCGCCGAAGCCCGAACTGAAACCGTCTCCGTAACCGACCCGGACCAGACCGATCCTGGCCGGACCGGGCGCCCGCCAGGCCCGCCCGTAGCCCACGCCGGTACCGGCGGGTATGTTCCGCAGGTCGACGATCGGCGCCTTGACGCTCATCACGGGCCGCAGCCCGGCCCCGGTCGAACCGTCGACCAGCGTCGCCAGGTCGAGCCCGTAGAGGGCGCCGCCCACACGTACCGCGGTCCACCGTGCTGAGGCGCGCCGCAGCGCGGCGGACGAGTTGGCAAGGTGCACGGGAGCCGAACGGCGCTCCCTCGAGTCCAGCAGCTCAACGGCGGCGGCGAAACGGCGTTCCTGTTCTGCAGTGAAGGAACTCGTGGCCAACTCGGACTCGGCAAGATGGGACATCAAACCCGCGAGCCGGAACCCCGGCCCGGCACGCAGGCCGTCGAGCGCGGCAGGCCAGTCGCCCAGGTCGAGGCCCGAGCGGCTCATTCCGGTGTCCAGTTCGACGACGACGTCCAGTTCCGCTCGTGCGCCGGCCTGGCCAGGACGCAACCAGGCGCTCCAGGCCGCCAGTTGGCCGAGGCGGGTGAGCACCGGCGCTGCGCCGCAACGGATGGCGCGATCCAGGTCCTCGGACGACTCCGGGCCGCCAAGCAGCAGGAGGCGTCCGGTGCACCCCGCGCCGCGGAGTTCCTCGAGTTCGGTGGAGCGCGCCACCACCAGGCCGTCAATGCCGAGCCTCTCGAGTTCCGGTGCCACAACCGTCGCGCCGTGGCCGTAGGCGTCCGCCTTGACGACTCCGTAGACGGCCGCCTTCCCGACCGCCCGTCGCACCGCGCGCAGGTTGACCGCCA
Organism: Thermoanaerobaculia bacterium; assembly: GCA_965116955.1. Classification (GTDB taxonomy): domain Bacteria; phylum Acidobacteriota; class Thermoanaerobaculia; order Multivoradales; family Multivoraceae; genus Multivorans. Next base: position 3,448,495 of record OZ220742.1, read on the forward strand.
GAGCGCCCAGGTCGATCTCGACCCGCGCACTTCCGCGGGAACTCAGTTCGGCCCCTCCGGCGGCGCGTGGTACGCATCGTAGCTGCGGAACGTGGTCGTATCCCCGAGAAAGACGAGCTGCACAGACCCGGTCTCGCCGTTCCGGTGCTTGGCGATGATCAGTTCGGCCATCCCTTCCACGTCGAGATTGTCCGGTTCATAGACCTCCTCGCGGTAGACGAACATGACGATGTCGGCGTCCTGCTCGATGTTCCCCGACTCCCGAAGGTCGGCAAGCTGCGGACGGTGGTCCTTTCCCCGTCGTTCGGGCAGCCGCGAAAGCTGGGACAGGGCCACAACCGGCACTTCGAGTTCCTTGGCCAGTTGCTTCAGGCCGCGGGTGATCGCGCCAATCTCCAGGTTGCGGTTCTCGTAGCGGCCGCCGGCGTTCATCAGCTGCAGATAGTCGACGACCAGCAGGGCGAGACCGTCCTGTGCCTTCAGCCGGCGGGCCTTTGAGGCAACCTCGAGCAGGCTCGGGTTGGCGGAGTCGTCGATGAACAGCTTCGAGTCCTGGCCGTCCTGCTTCGCCTGGAGAAGGCGCTTCCAGTCAGTTCCCGAGAGGCGCCCACTGCGCAGCCTGTGGAACGGAATGTCCGTGGTCGAGCACAACACTCTCATGGCGATCTCCCGCTCGCTCATCTCGAGCGAGAAGAAACCTGCCGTTTTCTTCTCCTCGTGCGCGACGTGGGTGGCCATGTTCAGCGCCAGGCTGGTCTTCCCCATTCCCGGGCGGCCAGCGACGATGATCAGGTTTCCGGGTTGCAGGCCGTGCGTCCTCCGGTCGAGATCAAGGAACCCGGTAGGCAGGCCCGGGAACTCATTCGCCGTACTCTGCTCCAGGTGCTCCATCGTCTCTTCGTAGATCTGGCTCAACGGTACGAAGGTCCGCGATACGGCCTCCTCGCTCAGATTCAGGACTCTCTGCTCCGCCTCGGCAAGGGCCTGTTGGGCCTCCAGGCCGCCGTCGAGCGCCTTCGTGTAGATCTCCGTGCAGGCGTCGAGCAGGCGGCGTCGCAGCGCCCGTTCCTTGATGATCTCGACGTACGAGTCGACACGGCCCAGGTCGGGCAGGTCCACTTCGAGAGTGGCCAGGTACGCGACGCCGCCCGCGGACTCGAACTCGCCTCGTTGCTCCAGCCGGGCCTGGACCGTGCGAAGGTCGATGGGACTGTCCGCTTCCTGGAGCGAGAGCATCGCCCTGTAGAGCGTCTGGTGGCGCTCGAAGTAGTAGTCCTCGGGCTTCAACCGGCTGGAAGTGGCGGCCAGGTGCCGCTCGGAGTCGAGCAGGATCGCCGCCAGAACCGCGCGCTCGGACTCCTCGCTGTGCGGCCGGCTGTGGGTCTCGTCGATCGGCACGCGCAGGTCTCCTTCGGAGCCCATAGCCTAGGGTCTTGCGGCATGGAACGCTACGGGCGAAAACGAAAGGCAAGACCCCGGACGAAGACGGATCGGCCGAAACACCGAATTCGCGAGGCGTTGCAGGCCCCTGGCGCCTGCGGAGAATGCCGGCGGAGCGGCGGTGGGCCGGCTGCGGATTCCCGGTAGCGCGTGCGAGAATGAGGCGCTGCCGGAACATCGTCCGGACGCCGGCGCGGATTGCCCCTTAGTCCATGGACCAACGAGGTTCCCCGTTCCTCTCCCCCGCCTGGCGGGGGTTGGCCTGTCTGAGTCTGTGCCTCGGCGCCGTGACCTTCGGCCCGGCCGCGGCACAGGAGCGCGAGGACGAGCCACCGGCTCCGGAGACCGCCAGGGGAACTTCCGCCGCGTCGACGGGGGCAGGAGGTGAAGCCGCCGCCGACGAAGACGCCGACCCTTGCGCTTCCGAGTACCTCGAGGGACGATCGTGGATCGACTGGCTGAACCGCCGCCTTCACCGAACCGCCTGCGAGACGGCCCTGTGGTTCGACCACCTGTTCGGCGATTACCGCCTGGACGAGGAACTCGAAGCGACCTACGGGCGGGCGCTCGTGGGCGTGGTCTGGGACGAGCACTACGGGTTCGAGGAGGACCTGAGCTTTCGTGCCCGCCTCCACTTCCCGAACATGGAACGACGCCTCAACGCCTTCATCGGTCGCGACGACCGGGAGGATGTTCTCGAGGACGCCCAGCGCCGAGGCACGACCTCCCTGCCCCGGATGTTCGACCCGGAAGACGACGAGTGGTTGGTGGGACTCGGCTACCGGCCGATCTCGGGCCGCAACGGGGACCTGGACTTCGATCTCGGCGTGAACCTCGACTTCCCCGTCGAGCCCTGGGTTCGCGCCCGCTACAAGCACCGTTCCTTTCTGTCGGAGACCGACCTCGTCCGCTTCCGGCACACCCTGTTCTGGGAGCGGGAAGACGGTTGGGGCCTGGCCACCCGGATCGACTACGAGCATGCCTTCCCGAGCGGCTCCATGCTGCGATGGCGAGGCGCGGGCAAGATATCGGACATAACCAGGGGAGCCGACTGGTTCACCGAGTTGAGCTACTACCACCGGTTGGGCCGCCGTCGCGCGCTCGCGCACCAGGTCGGCGCCAACGGCGAGACGGGCGCTCCGGTTCTCGTCGAGAACTACTTCGTCCGGTTCATCTACCGGCAGCAGATTCTCCGGGAATGGCTCTTCCTCGAGATCGGGCCCGGCCTGGCCTGGCGTCGCGAAGAACCCGGTCAGCCCAGGGACTCCGTACCCATCCTGCGTTTCGGAGTCGAGATGCTGTTCGGAGACTACCGGGGCCAGGGCACTGCCGCGCCGGTCGGTGCGCAGGTCTACTGACCTGCTGCCGCCGCAGGCGGCGGGAAGACGGGCCGGCCGCAAGGCCGGCTCCATTCGGGCGGATAGAGTCCACGGCCTTAGCAACCAGGAAGCGAGGCGCGAGATGAGCAATGGCGGTCCGGGCAACGGCGAAGTGACGGTAGAGATCGGGGATGACCTGGTCGCCGAAATCGAGATCCATCGACCGCCCAACAACTTCTTCGATCTCGACCTGATCGGTGAACTGGCCACGCTGATCGGGGAACTCGACGAACGGGACGACTGCCGCGCGGCGGTGCTCTGCTCGGAGGGCAAGCACTTCTGCGCAGGAGCGAATCTCAACGCGCGGCGGGACGCGACGGGAGACGGCGGTGAGCGCCACCTCTACGACGAGGCGGTTCGCCTGTTCGACACCAAGACCCCGATTGTGGCCGCGGTCCAGGGCGCGGCCGTCGGTGGCGGTCTGGGCCTGGCGCTGATGCCCGACTTCCGGGTTGCCTGCCCCGAGGCGCGCTTCTCCGCCAACTTCGCTCGCCTGGGGTTCGTCCAGGGTTTCGGGCTGACCGTCACGCTGCCTCGCCTGGTCGGTCGCCAGCGGGCGATGGAGATGTTCTACACCGGCCGCCGGGTCAAGGGCGAGGAGGCGCTCCGGATCGGTCTCTGCGACGACCTCGTACCGCTGGACCAGGTACGTGCCCGTGCCCGGGAGCTTGCCGGGGAGATCGCCGTTTCGGCGCCGCTGGCGGTGCGTTCGATCAGGGAGATGATGCGGGGACGGCTGGCAGCGGAAATCCGTAGTGCAACCGACCACGAAAAGGCGGAACAGAACCGATTGCGGCAGACCGCGGACTTCGCGGAAGGGGTGCGGGCCATGACGGAGCGGCGCCCGCCGCGGTTCGTCGGCGCCTGAGGGCTCAGGCGCCGGCTGCCGAGGCGAGGAGGAAAGTCAGCCAGGCGCTCAGCCAGGCCAGGCCGTTCATGTACGCGAACGTGAAGGCCGGCCATCGCCAGCCGCCCGTTTCGCGCCGGATCACGGCCAGCGTCGACATGCACTGCATCGCGAAGGCGAAGTAGACCAGCAGGGCCAGCGCCGAAGCCCGGGACAGGAGCGGCGCGTTTCCGCCTTGTCCACTGCCGGCCAGCAGCACGCCGAGACCCTCCTCGTCCTGCCCTTCCTGGGCGTAGATCTGGGCCAGTGTGGCGACCATCACCTCACGGGCGGCCTGCGAGGCGACCAGACCGACGTTGATTCGCCAGTCGAAGTCCATGGGGGCGAAGACGGGTTCCAGCAGCCGGCCGGCGGAAGCCGCGTAGCTCCCTTCGAGAACCAGCCGCTGGTTTTCGACCACAGAGAGTTCCGGATCGGCCGGGCGTCGCGGCAGGTTGAGCAGGAACCAGAGAACGACGCTGACGGCGAGGATGATCGTGCCCGCTCGGCGCAGGAAGAGCTTCGCCCGGTCCCAGACGCCAAGAGCGATGTCGCTGGGTCGAGGCAACCGGTACGGCGGCAGCTCCAGGTAGAACGGCAGAGAGGCCCCGCGCAGGAGGCCACGTTTGAACACGGCTGCCGAAAGCAGGGCGGCTCCGGTGCCGAGAAAGTAGAGGCCCATCAGCGTCAGTCCCTGCCAGGTAAAGGGACCAAGAACCCGATCGGCCGGAATGAACGCGGCGATCAGCAGGAGGTAGACGGGCAGCCGGGCCGAGCAGGTCGCGAACGGCGCAACGAGGATCGTGGTCAGTCGATCCCGCGGCGACGGGATCGTTCGGGTCGCCATGATGCCGGGCACCGCACAGGCATAGGAGGACAGGAGCGCGATGAAGCAGCGGCCCTCCAGGCCGACCCATCCCATCACGCGATCGACGACGAAAGCGGCCCGGGCCATGTAGCCGCAGGCCTCGAGGAACAGGATGACCGTGAACAGAAGCACGATCTGGGGCAGGAAGACGATCACCGCGCCGACGCCGCGGATCACGCCGTCGGCCATGAGGCGGGTGAGCGCGGTGTCCGGCAGCGTTGCCAGTACCCGGTCGGCAAGCCCGTCCATGAGCCCGGACAGGAGATCCATGGCGGGAGTGGCCCAGGTAAAGATGGCCTGGAAGAAGAACGCCACGAAAGTGAGAAACACCGCGGAACCGATGACCGGGTGAAGCAGAAAACGGTCGAGGCGGCGGGTCCAGCGATTCGGTTCCGGGGCCTGCCGGCGGCAGGCGCCCAGGACTGTGCGCGCCCAGGCGAACCGGGCCTCCGGCGTCTTCGCCTCCGCGCCCTGGAGCAGGCTGGGGTTCGCGGCCCAATCCCAGGGCGCGCTGACCAGCGCGCCCAGATCGTCGATGCCGAGGCCGCGGTTGCCGACCACTCCAAGCACAGGCACGCCCAGCTCTTCCTCGAGTTCCTTCGGATCGATCTCGCCGTGTCGCGCCTTCAGTTCGTCGATCATCGTCAGGGCGACGCAGACCGGCAGGCCCAGCGCCGCTGCTTCGGCCAGCAGCGGCAGGCCCCGCTCGATCGTGGTGGCGTCCACGACCACCACGACGCCGTCCGGGGCCGGCTCGCCAAAGCCACCGTCCAGCACCCGCACCGCGACCGTCTCGTCCTCCGACTGCGGCTGGAGGCTGTAGACGCCCGGCAGATCGATCAGTCGGACATCGTCGGCGCCGAACCTTCGCTGAAGGTCGCCTTCACGCCGGTCGACGGTGACCCCCGGGTAGTTACCCGCCTTGGCCCGATGCCCGGTGAGGGCGTTGAACAGTGTCGTCTTGCCGGAGTTCGGCGCCCCCAGGATGGCGATACGTCCGGGGCGTTTCGCCGCCGCGCTCGGCCGCAAACGAACGAGGGCCGTCATGCGCCGGCCCGATGAACCACGATCCGTTGCGCCTCGCTGCGCCGCAGACTCAGGAGCGCTCCGCGAAGCTCGTACATCGCCGGATCGCCGAGCGGCGCCCGGCGAATGAACCGAACCGGCGCTCCGGTGCAGAAGCCGATTTCCCGGAGGCGTCTGCTGTCGGCGCCGGTGCCGGTTACCTCAGTGATCTCCAGCAGGCGCCCGTCGCTGGCGTCGGCCACGTCGGCCAGGGTTCGGTCCATTTCGGACCGGGAGAGTACCAGTTTCGGATCGAGGTTGCCCGCGTCGCCGGGAATCGTGGTGCCGGAGGCGGGATTCGAACCCGCACGTCCTCAGAGGGACGGGGGATTTTAAGTCCCCTGCGTCTGCCGTTCCGCCACTCCGGCCCTTGCGCTGCGAGTCGAGAGTCTGGAGGCGACGGCCGGATTCGAACCGGCGAATAAGGGTTTTGCAGACCCTCGCCTTACCACTTGGCCACGTCGCCTCGGGGGACCTCGCCACCGGTAGCAGGTCGGGCGGATCGCGTGGAGCGGGAAACGGGATTCGAACCCGCGACCCCAACCTTGGCAAGGTTGTGCTCTACCACTGAGCTATTCCCGCGCCCGAGCGAACCCGGCCGTGCAACCGGCAGGCCCTGATTCGCGAGAATACGGTTCCCCTCTGGACAGTGTCAACTCACTCCGCGGGTAGGAGCGCCGCTCAGAGCCAGCTCCGGCGCCCGGCGTCGTCGACCGTGAACGCGTCGGTGTAGTGCGTGAAGGTCCAATCGCCTTCTTCCTCCGCCCAGGTTGCGGTCACGACGTCGAAGCGACAGGGACTTCGCCGGAAAGCCGACTGCTCCGGCTGGCAAAGGAAGGCCTCCGCGGCTCGAACCAGACGGCCCCGCTTGCGACGATCCACGGCAGCGGCGGCGCCCCCGAATCGGGGGTCGAAACGGGCCTTGACCTCCACGAAGCAGAGCGTGTCGCCGTCCATCGTGATCAGGTCGAGTTCCCCGACCTGCGACTTGTAGTTCCGTTCCAGAATCCGGTGGCCTCGGGCCTGGAGTAACTCGGCAGCGGCCCGCTCAGCCTCCGCACCGCTCAAGCGCGGCGGCGATCCCCTGCGAGCGCACACGGTTCCCGCTACGCTCAGGACCGCTTCCAGCGACTGCCGCCCGGTGCGTCCTCCACCACCACTCCGGCCTCGCCGAGTTGTTCTCGGATCCGGTCCGCGGCGGCGAAGTCCCGACTGGCCCGCGCCTCGCTCCTGGCCTCGACGAGGGCGTCGATCTCGGCGTCGCTCAGCGAGCCCTCGGCTTCTGCCGGCTCGGCCCAGGCCCCGGCGTCGAGTACGGCCAGGACCTGGTCGGCCCGCTCGAGCGAAGCCCCGACCCGAGCCCTGCCGCCGGCTGGCAGGCCGCGGTCGATGAACCCGTTCACGTGGTGCACGAACGTGAAGACCGCGCCCAGCGCGGCTGCCGTGTTCAAGTCGTCGGCCAGGGCCGCGGCGAAGGCGGTCTCGAAGTCGCTGGCGGCCTGTTCCAGCGGAGCCGGATCGGTCTCCTGCTCCGCCTCGTGAGCGAGCCTGAAGCGCATGTCGTCGATACGCTTCAGCGCGCGGCCGGCCTCGGCCAGCTTGTCGAACGTGAAGTCCAGTTGCTGGCGGTAGTGCACAGATGCCAGCAGGTAGCGGATCGCGCGGGCGGAAAGGCCGCGGTCGAGAAGCTCCCCCATGGTGTAGCAGTTGCCGAGGGACTTCGACATCTTCTCGCCATCCACCGTCAGATGCTCCGAGTGGAGCCAGTACCGCGCCAGCGGACGCTCGTTGGCCGACTCGCTCTGGGCGATCTCGTTCTCGTGGTGGGGAAAGAGGTTGTCCACGCCGCCGCAGTGGATGTCGAAGGTGGTACCCAGGTACTTCTGGCTCATCGCCGAGCATTCGATATGCCATCCCGGGCGTCCCGGACCCCAGGGCGACGGCCACTCGGGCTCGCCCTCCTTCGCCCCCTTCCAGAGGACGAAGTCGCGCGCATCCTCCTTGTCGTACTCGTCGCTCTGAACCCGCTGGCCGCGCCGCACCTGATCGAGATCGATGCCCGACAGCTTCCCGTAGTCCTCGTCGGCCGCGATCCGGAAGAAGACCGAATCGTCGGCCCGGTAGGCGTAGCCGGCCTCCAGCAGACGCTCGATCATGGCGATCATCTCGGCCACGTGCTCGGTCGCCCGCGGGTAGTGCTCCACCGGTTCGATGCGAAGAGCGGCGAGGTCCTCGAAGAAGGACCCGACGTGGGGCGCGGTGAAGGTGTCGATGTCGACTCCCGCCTCGAGCGCGGCGGCGATGATCTTGTCCTCGACGTCGGTGAGGTTCATCGCCTGGGTGACCCGGTAGCCGAAGAACCGGAGCGTGCGACGCAGGACGTCCTCGAAGATGAACGTACGCAGGTTGCCAATATGGACGCGGTCGTAGACCGTCGGGCCGCAGGTGTAGAGCCGGACGTGGCCGGGCTCGAGCGGCTCGAGTTCCTGCAGGCGCCGTCCGAGGGAGTTGAAGAGCTTCACTGGCTTCATCGGCAACCGGGGGGAGTCCGGCGTGAAGGGGCGACAGTAGCAACGCGTGTGGACCAGGGTCCAGACGGTGAGGACGCCGCCTCGGCAGTCGGCATCAGAGGCCGATCGAGACCGTTCCCCCGTGCCAGTTCAGGGCCAGCCGGTCGCCGAAACTGTCGAAGGCCTCCTCTCCGCTGAAGTCGAACCGGCCGTTGCCGCTGGCTATGGCGGTAAACCGGGCGACGACGATGGCGCCACCTCCCGACAGACCGGCAACCGGTCCAAGGTGGGTGGCGCCCACGAGGAGTCGGCCCGCTGCCGTTTCCCTCGCCTCCAGACCGGGGAAGGCCCCCACGCCATGACTCTCGTAGCGCAGCAGGTCCGCCGGAAACCGGAGTTCGAAGCTCAGGCCGTACAGATCGGCCACGCCGACGGCGTAGACCTCGATCTCGAGCGAGGCCCCGCTGGCGTTGCCGCGAAGAGCGATCGCGGCACCGCTCGGCGTCGCAGGCGAGAAGCTGACTCCCCTGGCCGGGCCCGGGCTTGCCGGAGCGGTCGGACTCCCTCCCCCGCTATCGCAGGCCGGCAGGGTCATCGTGGCGAGGACCGCCGCTGCCATCGGAACTCGCACCGATCGGGGCGGCCGCGGAGAGGCTCAGTTACCGCCGGCCACCGCCGGTTCGGGTGACCGCATGCGGCGGAGGAAGCTCCTGGCGCGCTGCCGGCGCAACCCCCGGAGGCGGTCGACGAACAGGATGCCGTCCAGGTGATCCAGCTCGTGCTGTATCGCCCTCGCTTCGAGCTCGTCCGCGTCGATTTCGTACGACTCCCCCTCCAGGTCGCGGGCGGCGACGCGGACGGTAGCGGGCCGTGTGACCTGCTCCGTGAAATTGGGAATCGACAGACAGCCTTCCGTATCCGTATCGACGCCCGCGGCATCGAGAATCTCCGGGTTCACGAACACTCGAACCGCCTCCGGATCCACCCCCGCCGTGGCGTCCACCACCGCGACGCGCAACTCGACGCCGACCTGCGGCGCCGCGAGGCCGACTCCGGGAGCGTCGTGCATCGTCTGGATCATGCTCTCGACCAGGCGTTTCAGGTCGGGGCCGAAGTCCTCAACAGGCGCGCATCGCACCCGGAGTACCGGATCCGGGTATTGACGAATGGGAAGAACGGGCATGCGCTCGGGGCCCACGCAGGGGCTCGTCAGATCATACGGGAAGGCGCCGGCTACGACCCGACTGTCCCCTGGAGGTGACAGGCGTGTTTCCCTCGAGTCGCGTGCGGAGTCGAATCGTCGGATTACCGGAGACGAACAGGACGCTGCCGCCTGGCACGCAGTTTGCTCCCAGCCAGAGGTGGTAGCTTTCCCTGGCTCCTGTTCTTTGGGGGACTGTGAAGATGAGACACTCGGTTCCGATCAGCGTCCTTGCGCTTCCGATCATCCTTGCCGCATCAACCGCCGGGGCGGCGAACACGGCGGGGCAGGGAGAAACGGAGGGACTCGCCGGCGTCTACAGTTTCGTCGGCGCGCTGGATGGAGACGCCACCCTGTTCGCGGCCCGTTCCGGCGCCCAGACCGAACTTGAACTCCACCTGCCGATTCTGCGGGGCGATCGGATCTGGACGACGCCGAACGCGCGGCTCGCCGTCCTCATGTCGGACCGTTCGATCCTGGCGCTGGACTACGACTCCGAGATCACCCTGGAACGGATCGCCGGATCGCCGGACGGCGAGGATCAGGACTCCCTCTACGTCCTGCACCGGGGCCGGCTGAGCCTGGAAGTCGAAGATCACCTTCTCGAATCGGAGTTGCCGGTTGTGGACACCGCAAACTCCAGGGTCTACATGAAGCGGGGCGGCCGCTACCAGATTCACAGCGACGGCAGCCGCTGGACCGAGGTGACGGTTCTCGCCGGATTCGCGGAGGTCGTGACGCAGCGGGGCTCGGTGATCGTTCGCGGCGGTGAGACGCTCGTGGCCAACGGCCTCGACAACCCCTGGATCGAACTCCAGAACGGCGCGGGCGTGGCGGCTGCCGCCCTCGATGACTGGACTGCGGGCCATCGGGCCAGTCTCGTCGCCTACGCAGCCGTCGATGCCGGCGGCTACCGCGACGCCCTGGGCGCCCATGGCGAATGGGTCGACGTGGACGATCGCCGGGCCTGGAAGCCGTACGTCGAGAACAACTGGCAGCCTTACAGCCGGGGCCGGTGGACGGACACTCCCGCAGGACTCTACTGGGTGGCGCGGGACCCCTGGGGACCGCTCACCTACCACTACGGAAGCTGGAACCGGCATCCGGCATGGGGATGGATCTGGTACCCGGGTCTGGTGTACGCCCCCAGCCATGTCTACTGGTACTGGGGTCCCTCCTACGTCGGCTGGATTCCACGCGGCTACTACCAGCACTACTACCGGGGCCTGGGCTATGGCCTCCGTTTCGGGCTCTACGGTTGGGCCGGCGGCTACTGGGATCCGTTCAACACCTGGATTTTCTGCCCGACCGGCTACCTCGGCTACGGTCGGGGCTACACCTACGGCCATTCCCTGAGGCGCCGCCATCCCAAACTCGAACGCGGCATCATCACGACAGACACTCGTGGCATCCACCGCCGAAACTGGCGCGACCCGGCGGCGGCACAGCGGGTCCTGATCAACCGGCGCGGTGGACTGGACGAAAGCGAGATCCCGAACGCCGACAACTTCGTGGCGCGTCGGCCCGACCTCGACCCCTCGTTCCGCGGCGAGATCAGGCGCAGTGACGGCGACCCGGCCGTCGCGTCCGTGCGTCGCGCGCGACCTTCGGGGAACGCCTCCGGGCTGACAAGCGTCACGGCCGGAGGCGTCCGGGCGACTCCGTCAACCAGGCCGGCCCGGGCAAGCGTGGTCCGGGAGAACGGCGCGGACGTCGAGATCAGGCGCTCGGCTCCGGTCGCCGCGACTCGGGACGACGAACCGACGAAGCCGAGCGTGTCCGTCAGGAAAGCGGCGCCCGCGAGCCCCGGCGCCACACCTGCACCGAGCCGCCGGCCTACCGCCGGTCGCCGCGTACTGGACGCCATCCGGAGCCGGGACGGTGGATCGAGTCCCACCCGGGTGCGATCGACGCCGCGGAGTTCAACGCCGAGGACTGCGCCTCCCACCCGGGTGCGATCGACACCGCGCGGTTCGACGCCCGAGGCGGCGCCACCCACTCGCGTGCGCTCGACGCCGCGAAGCTCAACGCCGAGGACCGCGCCTCCCACTCGCGTGCGCTCGACGCCGCGAAGTTCGACGCCGAGGACCGCGCCTCCTACGCGGGTACGTTCGACGCCTCGAAGTTCGACGCCCAAGGCGGCGCCTCCTACGCGGGTACGCTCGACGCCACGGAGTTCGACGCCCAAGGCGGCGCCCCCAACCCGGGTTCGGTCGACGCCGCGAGCCTCCACCCCCAGGTCGTCGTCGCGACCGACGCGGGTACGGTCTACACCCAGGAGTTCCGCACCGCGGTCTTCCTCGCCACGATCTTCCTCGTCGCCAAGGAGCTACTCTCCTCCTCCGAGTTCCAGTCCGTCGAGCTACTCCCCGCCCTCTTCCTCCTCGCCGCCGCCGTCTTCGCCACCCTCGGGCGGCGGCGGTCGGACGCCACCGTTCGTTCCCTGACACCGAACTGATGCGCTGGGGCCCTGGCAGGTCGAGGGCGTGAGAGGGCGGCGCGGGATTCCATCCCTGCTTGCGATCAGCGCTCGGCAGCTCTGCGGCGGTGCCGATGGACTCGAAAGCTGGGCCCGATCACTCCCCGCGGACACCGCGATCCAACTGCGCGAGAAGGACCTGGAACGGGCCGATCTGATCCACCTCGGCCGTGCCCTCCGAAGCGCCTTCGAGGGTGTCCTGATCGTGAACGGCGACCTCGAGGCCGCCCTGGCCTGCGATGCCGATGGCGTTCACCTGCCATCCGACGCGCCGTGGCGGGACGTGGGCCCGCGCGTGCGCCAGCGGGGTCTGCTGCTGGGAGTCTCCACGCATAGCCTGGAAGAACTTGCAGCCGCCTCGGACGCAGGAGCCCACTATGCCCTGTTCGGCCCCGTTTTCGACTCTCCGGAAAAGCGGCGCTTCGGCCCCGCCCAGGGCCTGGAGCGGCTTCGACAGGCCGTATGCGTCGGCCTGCCGGTGCTTGCCGTCGGCGGTGTCGATGCCGGAAACGCCCCCGCGATCGCCCGCGCCGGTGCGCACGGTGTGGCCGCGATCAGGGCCTTCGTCGACCCGCGGACTGCGGTGGATCTCGAGACCGCGTGGATCGGGGCGGCTGGTACGATGCCGCCCCGTGAAGCGAAGTGATCTCACGCTCCCTGTCCTCACGCGAACGACTCATGCGGGCTAGATTTCTCGTCGTTTCGGCCCTGATCGTGGCGCTGGATCAGTGGACCAAGCTCTGGATCGAAGCCGCCCTGGAGCCCCACGAGCGAATGGAAGTCGTGGCGGGTTTCTTCAATCTGGTGCACGTGCAGAACACCGGCATCGCTTTCGGGCTGTTTCCAGCCGGGCGTGAACTCGGCGGCACACTGGTACTGACGACTCTCGGCTTCGCGGCGCTGGCCATCGTTTCGATCTATTTCCGACGCACCTCCGAACAGGAGCGGCTGCTTCTCCTTTCGCTGTCGCTGGTGCTTGGCGGCGCGGTTGGCAATCTGGTCGACCGCATCCTGCTGCGAGCGGTTACGGACTTCCTGGACGTGTACGTCGGCGCGTACCACTGGCCGGCGTTCAACGTCGCCGACAGCGGCGTCACGGTCGGCATCGTCCTGATGCTGGTCCACAGCTTCGCTCCGTCGTTGGGAAACCGGACCAGTGCGGCCACGGCGGGCTCGAGCGACCTGGTCGGCGCCGGCTCGTCGAAGTGAACTCGATCCAGGCCCCGGCCTCGGCGGCGGGTGAACGGGTCGACGTCTTCCTCGCGCGGGTTCTCGACCAGCCCCGCAACCGGGTCCGGAATCTCCTCCGCAGCGGCCTGGTCGCTGCTGGAGGCTCGCCGCTCAAGCCGTCCTACACACTGCGGGGTGGCGAGGAGATCGTCTACCGTCTGCCGCCCCCTCCGGCACGGCGACCGCTCCCCGAGGCGGGTCCCGTCCCGGTGATCCACGAGGACGAGAACCTGTTGATCGTGGACAAGCCCGCCGGTCTCATCGTGCACCCCGGCAGCGGCGTGGCGGGAGGCACCCTGGTGAACAGGCTCCTCCACTACCGCCCCGGCATCGCCGGAGTCGGATCCGCGGAACGGCCCGGCATCGTTCATCGCCTGGACGCGGGTACCACCGGCGCCCTTGCCGTGGCGTGCAACGATGCCGCCTACCGGCGGCTGAGCCGCGCCTTTGCCGAACGCGAAGTCGACAAGGTCTATCTGGGCGTGGTCTACGGCCGACCCGAATCCTCAGAAGGGCAGATCGAACTGCCGATCGGCCGCGATCCGGCCGTGCGCACGCGCATGGCGGTAGTAAGTACCTCCCACGGAGGCCGGCCGGCGCTGAGCCGCTATCGCGTGCTGGCGGAGGCCTCCGGGCTTTCGCTGCTGGAACTGGGAATCCTGACCGGCAGGACGCACCAGATCCGGGTTCATTGCAAGGCGATCGGACACCCTCTCGTCGGCGATCCGACCTATGGCGAATCTCGCTGGCGAGACCTGGAACCGTCCCTGCGCCGGCCGTTGCGTGAGTTTCAGCGACCGGCTCTCCATGCACTGCGGCTCACCCTGCCGGCGTTGGCAGGCTCACCCTCCCGCACCTTCACGGCTCACGTGCCGGAGGACTTTCGGACCCTGTGCCAGGCCTGTCGCCTGGATGAGGGACTGCCGATCGACTGCTGAGCCGGGCTAGTCGCCCGAGCCGCCGGCGGCGCTCGCGTAGCCCCGGCTTGGTGTCGCGCCGATCGCCAGCGTGCCGCTCATCTCTATTCTGCCGTTGCAGATGCCTCCCTCAGCGATGGACACCAGTGGAGCGGTCAGATCGCCCTCAACGGAGCCCGACGACAGCACCTCGATCTTCTCCGATGCCCGGATATCGCCCTTCACGTGGCCTGAAACCTGAACGGATTGGGCAACCACGTCGGCCTCGATGCGACCTCGCCGTCCGAGCACGAAACGGCCCTTGAGCTCCACGTTCCCCGTCAGGGAGCCATCGACCAGGACCTCGGCGTCACCCGCGATGCTGCCGTCGATGTGCGAACCGGGCGCCACGTACGTGCGCGCCGGCGCGGCCGAAGGCGACCTCACCTCGCCGGGGGGTGTCAGCGCGGCTTCCGCCGCCGTTTCTTCGAGATCCTTCTTGAAGAACGCCATGTGCTCTTTGTACCCTTCCTGTCTCTGTGGTTTCGTTCCGGACTAGGCCACACGCCGGACCGAGGAACCTGGAGCGGGCAACGGGACTCGAACCCGCGACATCCAGCTTGGGAAGCTGGCACTCTGCCAACTGAGTTATGCCCGCAGGCACTCGGACCGGGTTCAAGGTAACCCAGCCCCCGCGGACGGTCAAGCACCCCCGGTCGGCGGTGAGAAAAGGCGCTATGATGCGCACCCTTACGCCCCTCGTTCTCGCGCTTGATGGCCCACAGCTCCCAGCCTCTTTATTTCTTCCCGGAGCGGGACGTGACCGGCGAGGAACTCGAAGAGATGCTCCATGGCGGAAACCATGAGGATCGCTGTATCGCGATCTCCTGCATGCTGCGCTACGCACAGTGGGAGGACATCTGGGACTACGTCTCCCGGGATGAGGTGCGCGAACTGTTCGACGACCTCGACCTGCCCGAGAGCCTGCGTGCGGCGTGGGCCCGCATGCTGAAGATCGAGTCGATCGCGACCTGAGCCGAGATCCGGTGCGTGCGGCTCTAGCGCCGATCGCCCATCACCAGGCCGCCCAGGCCGCCGAGCACGGAACCTTCTCCCTTGCGGGTGCCTCCGGTCTGGGGGGCGGCGGCGTACACCCGGCTCGCCAGCCGGCTGAACGGAAGCGACTGGATCCATACTTTTCCGGGTCCGGTCAGGGAGGCGAAGAACAGCCCCTCGCCGCCGAACAGCGCGGTCTTGATCCCCGGCACCGTCTGGATGTCGTAATCGACCTGGCGCTCGAAGGCGACCAGACAGCCCGTATCCAGCCGGAGCCTCTCGCCGGCGCCGAGCTCGCGCTCGACGACCGTGCCGCCGGCGTGAACGAACGCGAGACCGTCGCCCTCCAGCTTCTGCAGGATGAAGCCTTCGCCGCCGAACAGGCCCGCTCCGAGCTTGCGCTGAAACGCGATGCCGACCGACACGCCCTTGGCGGCACAGAGAAAGGCGTCCTTCTGGCAGAGGATCGTGTTGCCGTGGGCGGGAAGGTCGAGGGGAATGATGCGTCCCGGATAGGGCGAAGCGAAGGCGACGTTCCGGCGGGCCCCGGCGCCGTTGCCGAACACCGTCATGAACAGGGACTCACCCGTCAGGACCCGTTTACCGGCGGACAGGAGCTTGTCCATGAAGCCGCCAGCCCCGCGCTCCGAACCGTCGCCGAAGATCGTGTTCATCTCGATGCCGGGGTCCATGTACATGAACGATCCCGCTTCCGCGATGCAGGCCTCGCCCGGGTCGAGCGTGATCTCGACGAACTGCATCTCCTCGCCGACGATCACGAAGTCGATCTCGTCGGCTACGCCCCCCGGGGGCTTCGGGATCGGTGTGCCGAAGGCGGCGGCGAACCGCGGCTCGCTGACGACCGGCGCCCAGTTGCCCATGCCGTCCCGGTACACGTGAGCGCCGCGCGCCACGGAACCTGACCGGATCCTCTCCTCGATCTCTTCCGCCGTGTAGGGTCCTTCCTGCTTGCCGTCGATGGCCAGGTGCCAGATCTGATCGCTCATTCTCTTGAGTACTCTCTTTCGGGCGCTGAGGTTTCGTCGCGTGTCAGGTTCATTGGGCGGGCGGCGGATCGTAGCCCAGGATCCGCACCTCGAAGACCCAGGGCCAGTACTTCCCGGTCAGCAGGAAGGTACCGGTGTCGGGCCGGTACGCGATGCCGTTCAGGACATCGGCCTCCTCCGCCTCTGGCGCCGTCAGCAGACCCGAAGCGTCGATGATCGCCACTACCGAGCCGGAGTTCATGTCGACGGCGGCAATCTCGTCGCTGCCGAACAGGTTCGCGAAGAGCAGGTCGTCCACCAGCTCGAGTTCGTTCAGGTCGTCGACGGGCATTCCGCTTCTCGTCACCCGCAGTCGACGCCGTACCGTCAGGGTTTCGGGATCCCGGAAAGTGAGGATCGGCGTGCCGTCGCTCATGATGAGGTCGGATCCGTCGTAGGCGAGCCCCCAGCCTTCTCCGTCGAAGCGCATCCTGCCCAGTTCGGCGAACGGTTCCAGTGTCCACACCAGGGCCACGCCTCGCCTCCAGGTCAACTGGATCAGCCGCTCCTCGGGGCTCAAAACAAGGGCGATCCCTTCCCCGAACAGGTCACCGTCGAGATCGACCCGGGCCAGTTCCGAGCCGTCATCCCAGCGCCACGAGCGCAGGCTCGAGGCCCCGTAGGAGCCGGTGCTCTCGTAGACCACACCATCGCGCCACAGCAGACCCTGGGTGTAGGCCCTGGTGTCGTGCGGGCGCCGGTCGAGCACTTCCACCAGCCAGCGTTCCGGTTCCGACGGTCGCTGGCCGGCCCCGTCGCCTGTCGCCGCGTCGCTCGACCCGGCCGGCGCGCACGCCGGGAGCAGGAGCGAGGCGAGGCAGAGGGCCGGGAAGGTTTCTCGCATGTGGCGACGGCGACGCTAGCAGTCCGTGGCGCCGGTCCGCGCTTGACCGTTCCGGCCGTGGTTGGAAGAGTGTTGCCGCCATGACGTCTCCCGTGCTCCGTCGGGTCAGTCTTCTCGCCAGCGGCGCACTCCTCGCCGCGGCCTGGTTCGCCTTTGCCCAGCCAGCGGCCGACCAGCCGTTGTCGAGTCCACGAGAGACCATGCGCGTCTTCCTCGAGGCCTTCGCGACCGAAGACGGCCGCCCGGATCTCGACACCGCCGCCGGCTGCCTCGATCTCGGCGATCTCCCCTTCCCGGTGCGGGCACGGCAGGGACGGAACCTGGCCAGTGAACTGAAGCATGTGATCGATCGGCTCGAGCTCGTGGAGTTCGCCGCCATCCCCGACGACGGCGACCTGGACCGGTGGGTCTTCAACGACGACCTGTCCGCGCCGATCGTGCTGGCACCGGACGAGAACGGGAGCTGGTCGTTCACGCGGGAGACGGTGGCGTCCATCCCGACCCTGTACCAGGAACTGCGGGAACGTTCGGTGGTCGAAGGAGTCGAGGAAGCACCGGTAACGGCCGCGACGTGGCTCCGGGATCGGATTCCCTCCTATCTGCGGACCGGCGGCTTCGTTCTCCACCCCTGGCAATGGCTGGCGCTGCCGATCCTGGTGCTGATCGGCCTCCTGATCGACCGGATCGTCGTCTGGATCGCCTACGGACTGTTCTCCGGACCGCTGAACCGGCGCTACGAGTCCCTCGATCTCCAGGGCGCGCGTCGCATCCTGCGCCCGACCGGACTGGTGGTCATGGCCGGAGTGTGGTGGCTGGGGCTTCAGTGGCTGGGCCTGCCGCCCCGGGTCCATGCCTGGCTCGACGTGGTCGTTCTGGTGCTGTTCCTGCTGGCCGTGGGCCGTGTGGCGTTCGCCCAGATCGACCTCCTCGGAACGGCGCTGCGGGCGCGGGCCGCCAGGGCCGAGAACCGGTTCCAGGACCAGTTGGTTCCGTTCGTGACGAAGACGCTGAAGCTGGCGGTCGCCGTCTTCGGCATCGTCTTCCTGCTCGCTCAGCAGGGACGGGACGTGACGGCGCTGCTGGCCGGCCTGGGGTTGAGCGGTCTGGCGGTGGCCCTGGCGGCGCAGGACCTGCTCAAGAACCTCTTCGGCTCGGTCACCGTGCTGCTCGACCGTCCGTTCCGCATCGGCGACTGGGTCAAGGTCGGCGACGTCGAAGGCGTGGTTGAGGAGATCGGCTTCCGCAGTACCCGCGTCCGGACCTTCTACGCCTCCCTGATCACCCTGCCCAACGCGAGGCTGATCGACGCCTCGGTCGACAACTACGGCGCTCGGGCGTTCCGTCGGTGGAGCACCCGCATCAGCATCACCTACGACACGCCGCCGGAGACGGTGGACGCCTTCTGCGAGGGGCTCCGGCAGATCGTCCGCGCCAACGAGTCGATGCGGCAGGACGCCTTCGAGATTCACCTGAACGAGTTCGGCACCGACGGCCTGGAGATCATGCTCTACGTCTTCTTCCGGGCGCCGGACTGGAGTACGGAGCTGCGGCTTCGCCACAACCTGGCCCTGGACATTCTGCGACTCGCCGACCGGCTCGGGGTCCGCATCGCCTTCCCCACGCGGACGGTTCAGTTGGAGGCGCCCGCGGAAGACGAGTCGTCGGACTGACCGTCCGGAAGAACGATGCGGACCGCGAGTCCCCCGCCCGGCCTGGTCGCGGCAGTGATCGATCCGCCGTGCTCCTGGACGATCCGCCGGGCGATCGGAAGCCCCAGGCCCGTACCTCCGCTCGAGGTCGAGAAGTAGGGCTCGAAGATCCGCTCCAGGTCGCTGTCCGACACCCCGGGCCCCCGATCCGAGACCGTCACGGCGACTCCGCCGTCCTGGCCACAGCGCTCGACTCTCACGAGCACCTCTCCATCCTTGCTACTGGCCCGGAGGGCGTTCTCGATCAGGTTGCGCAGCGCCCTCTGCATCAGGCGCCGATCGAACGCGAGCAACGCATCCGTCGTTCCGGGCGCCGACTCGAAGCGGACGGCCACCGCCCCATGCGCCGTGCTTCCGTACCCGTCGACGACCTCCCGAAGCGCCTCCACCAGATCGTCGGGAGCCGGCTGGGCGAGCGGGATCCTGCTGTAGGTCGAGAACTCGCCCGCGGTCCGCGCAAGCTCTTCGACCTGCGCCAGGATGTTCCCGGTACAGCGATCGAACACCTCCTCCAGTCGATCCGGCGCATCCCGCCACACCTGTCGCAGGTGTTCGGTCGAGAGTCGGATCGGGGTCAGCGGGTTCTTCACCTCGTGCGCGATCAGTCGCGCCATCTCGGCCCAGGCCTCCAGTCGCTGCGCGCGAACCAGATCCGCCCGCGTCGAAGCGATGCGGGCCGCCATGCCGTCGATTGCCTCGCCAAGCGTCCTGAGTTCCGTCTCCCGCGGCGCGAAACCGAGCGAATCCGCTCCGCCGGCAATGCGATCGGCGCCGTCGATCATTCGCATCAGCGGACGGGTGAACCCGCGCGCGAGCCGTGCGCCGACGGTGACCAGCAGCAGCACGAGCGCGGTTGTGACGACCAGGGCCTGCCGCCTCAGGGCGGCCAGTTCGCGCGTGGCCGCCTCCTGTTGCGCCAGCAGCGGCACGGAGACGAACAGACCCGATTCTCCCGGGCGCACTTCTCCGAGGGACACCGGCGTGTACAGCTCCAGGTAGGACGTCCCCTGCCGCGTGGTCTGCACCCGCGCCGCCGTTGGATGGCCTAGCAGTGCCAACCTGCTGTAGACGTTCCCGGGAATCCGCTCCGGCATCAGACCGGCCGTGAAGAGGTCCGGCTTGCTTGACGCGTAGACGCTGCCGCGCCAGTACAGGTTCACCTCGTGGCCCACGACCTCCGCGAGCCAGGACAGGAGTTCGTCGTCGAGCTGGGCGTCAATCGAGAAGCCTGCCTCCAGACCGAGGAGGAAGTCGGTCAGAACGTACTCGAGCGACACGAGGGCGGTACGGCCTGCCGCCTCCTGCTCCGCCTGAACCCGCGTGGCCAGATTCCGGAAGAGAAGTCCGTTGAGAAGCGTCAACGGCACGATGGCGATCAGGGCCAGCACCGCCGTGAGCCGCACCGAGTAGCGGCGGATGTCGGGTAGCAGACGTCTCCGCAGCTTCGCCGTTGGCAGGCTGATCAAAAGAACGGCGAAGGCGACGGCGGACACCCCCAGCATCAGGCGCGTTGCGACCGTGGCGACACGCCACAGACGGTCCGCCATTGCCTCCTCCGGGAGCAACGCAACGATCCAGAGGCCCGGCAGATCCGTGGGGCTGAACCAGGCGAGGGCCGGTCCCGCGGGTGTCTCGACCTTCACGGTCCGGCGCGGATCCACGGCTTCGGAGGGCGGCGGCAGCAGCCAGTCTTCCTGCCACCGCGAGACGAGGGGACGGCCCGCGCCGTCGACATAGGCGAGTTCCGCATTCGCCGACGGAACCTGGCCGCCCGGACTTCGATCCGGGCCGCCGCGCAGCAGGCGCACCTGGAGTTCAGCGCCGGCACCCGACGTGGCGCTGCTCCAGACGTCCACTCTCGGCAAGGCCGTCGTCCAGAACCGAACCGTACCCCAGTCCTGGCCTGCCGAACCCAGGGAAAGCTCATCCAGGGCGCTTCGCTGCTGCTGCCAGGTCGGGAGGTCACCCGATGGCCAACGTGCACTGACGGTGTCGAGCCCGCCTGTCTCCGGATCGACCGGCAAGCCGTAGGAGAAGCTCGAAACGCCGCTCTCCCGGATCACAGTGAGCGCGGAGACCGTCTCCGAGGCGGCCAGAGGCGAACGGCTCCAGAGTTCCAGCGCCAGATCCTGGTGATCGTCGAGTTCACGCGGGTCGCCCAGGGCCAGCATCCTCAGGTCGGTGGCCGCCAGGAACGCGCTCGTTCTTTCCGTCAATGCCGCGACTTCCTCCGGATGCGGAGCGTCGAGCCCCTCTCGCACGTTGTCGGCGAGCAGTGCGCGCAATGCCGGACGGTGGGTAGCTTCAGCCAGCAGACCAACGCCTGCGGCCGCAGCAGCAGCGATCATCAGAACATGCAGCCAGTCCCGCCCTTGCGGCCAACCGAAGGCCCAGAACGAGGTCCCCGCGAGAATCAACCAGGCCGCCAGCAGCACCACCCAGTCACCCACCGGCCCCCCGAAGGAAGCCCCGGGATCCGGAGGCGCGCCAGTGGCGTCGGCCACCCAGATGCGCCATCGGAAGAGACCGAAGCTCACTGCCGCCGCGGCTCCGGCCAGACCGAGGATCGCGGCACTGGTGTTCGGCTTCGCGGGTGCCCGGGCGCTCCAGCGCCGGAAGAGCCAGGCCATGGACAGACCGACTCCGAGAGCGAGGGCGACCAGAGCCGGCGAGGATCCGATCGTCGAGGACTGCTGGACCGCGGGCTCGAACCGGAGCCGCAGCCACGGTCCGGGAACCCCCTCAGGCGGGGCGAGTTCGCGAATGCCGAGCGCCTCGAGAGCCGGCGTCAGAGGTTCCGCGGAATGGTCCCGGACCGACCACCTGACATCGTGGCGCCGGAGTCCCAAAGGCATGGAGAACGGCAGCGAGTCGGTAGGAAAACTGTTGCCGACGATCAACCGCCAGCCGCCCTCCCCCGTGCTCATGTCGACGGCTGCGTAGAGCGAGACCGCCGTGAAGCCGGCGGTCTGGCTAATGCCTCCAGGCAGCAGACGATCCAGAGGCAGATCGTGCCGAAGGCCCGGTCCGCCCCAGGCCTGCGCCAGATCGTCGGGGTCGACCAGCACCAGGGTACGTCCGCCCGTGCCGCCGATCCGGTCCAGCTCCTCGAATACGCTCTGCCTGGCCTGCACCGAACCGAGAGGCACGGCCACGGTGCGGCGGACACTCTCGGCCGCTCGTTCGGCATCCCCCAGCAGATCGAGTAGCAGGTCACGGTAGGCCGTTTCCATCGCGGCCGTCTGGGCGCGAGTCGGCAGCGGCGGGTCGTCCGTGCTCCGTGGCCAGCGATCGACGGCGAACAGTACGGCCGTCAGAACGAACAGGCCGAAAATGATGCGAAGCTCGGCCGTACCTCCGCCACGCCGGGCCGCCGGGGCCGTCATGGCCCGGTCGCCGTCCCCCGCACGGAGCGAAGAATCCGGTCGGCGACCTGCCCCGCGTCGCCGGTCGAGGTGTCGATCAGTTCGTAGGTTTCATCGCGCCGCAGGGGCGACGCCCTGCGGCGGATGTCGCGCTCGTCCCGGGCGCGCATCTCTTTCAACAGCCGGCCGCGATCGCCGCAGTCCCGGCCAGCGAGCTGACGCAATCGGCGTTCGGCCCGTATCTCGAGGGGAGCCTCCAGATAGAACTTGTGGGGGGTGTCGGGGAAGACGACCGTGCCGATGTCCCTCCCCTCCACCACCGCGCCTTCCCTGGCGGCGAACTCGCGCTGCTTCGCAACGAGCCAGGAACGAACCGCCGGGTGGACGGCAACGCGAGAGGTCGCGACGTCGACCCGTGGCGTCCGGAGCCGGGCGCCCGGCACGGCTCCGTCCACCACCACTTCGGCCTCGTCATTCCGCGGACGTAGCTCGAAGTGGAGCCCCGCGATCAGCCTGCCCATCGCCTGACCGTCGGCCGGATCCAGCCCCTCCTCCAGGGCCTTCCATGCGACTGCACGGTACATCGAACCGGTATCGAGGTACGGCACGCCGAGCCGCGCCGCCACCCGGCGCGCGACGGTGCTCTTGCCGACGCCGGCCGGGCCGTCGATCGCCACGACGGTCATCGGCGGCGCGGCTTCCGCCGGCGTGGCTGCCTCCGGCGTGGACCCGGGGCGCCTCTGCCCGGCCTCGGTCCCGGACCGGTGCGAAGAACGGCGAGTTCAGCGGCGGAGAGTTCGCGCCAGGTTCCGAGTGGGAGCTCGGTGTCCTCGAGCCGGCCGATCGCCACCCGGCGCAGGCGCTGCACCGGGTGCCCGACGCGGAAGAACATCTCGCGGATCTGACGCGTTCTCCCCTCGACCAGCTCGATCTGCCACCAGCTCGAGGCACGGGCCGGGCGGGCCCCTCGCCGGGCCGCCGCCCGGGCCAGCCTCATCGGTGCGGTCCGGCGACCCGCGATCACCATGCCGCCACGAAGACGCGCGATTGCGGAATCTCCCGGCAGACCCCGAACCTTGGCGAGGTACCGTTTGGAGCAGCCGAAGCTGGGGTGAGTCACGCGATAGGCGAGATCGCCATCATCGGTCAACAGCAGCAGGCCCTCCGTTCCGTAGTCGAGCCGGCCGACGGGTTTCAGTCGACGGCGCCATCTCTCGGGAATGAGATCCATCACCGTGGGCCGTCCCTCGGGGTCCGAACGGGTGGTCACGTAGCCGGCGGGTTTGTTCAGCAGGAGGTATCGCGAAGGGCCATGCCGGCGAACCGGTTCGCCATCGACCCGGATCACCACCGGGGGTTCGCCTGCGGCGGCGACCCGGTCGCCGAGCACCGCGACGCGGCCGTCGATGGTCACCCGCCCTTCCCGGATCAGGTCTTCCGCTGCCCGGCGGGACGCGATTCCTGCTCGGGAGAGGACCTTCTGCAGCCGGTCGCCCCGCGGCTGCTCAGTCATCTCCCGAGTCCACCGGCGCCAGGGTGAGTTCGGACTGCGGGATATCTTCCTCCGCCGCGGCCAGGAAGGTCTCCTCGAACTCCTCGAGCGGCGGCAACTCCGACAGTGAGCGCAGGCCGAAGTGAAGGAGGAACTCTCGGGTCGTGGCATAGAGAAACGGGCTGCCCACGACTTCCTTGCGCCCGGCGATCCGGATCAACCGCCGTTCAAGCAGCGTCTTGAGGACGCCGGCCGAGTGCCGGCCCCGGAGGTCCTGGATCTCGGGGCTGGTCACCGGCTGACGATAGGCGACGATGGCCAGCGTCTCCAGCGCGGCCATCGAGAGCTTGCTCCGTCCGGCGACATCGAAGTACTTCCGCAGATAGGAGTGGAGGTCCGGCCGCGTGACCAGCCGGTAGCCGCCACCCGCCTGGTCGACGACGACCCCGCGCTCCGGCCGCGCGCCGGACTCGTCGGCGCGGTAACGATCGAGGACCGTCTGAAGAGCCTCGCGCGCCTGCTCCCGGAAGTCCTCGGGAAAAACCTCGAGCAGCTTCGCTTCGGGCTGTGGATCCGGGCTCGCGAAGAGCAACGCCTCGAACACCGCCGCCATCTCCGCCTGATCCGTCATGCCGTGAAGTCCTCAAGCAAGATCGGATCCAGCGGCCGCGTCGTCCGAAACAGCAGTACCGAGCTGCCCCCGGCGGAGTGAAGCCGGACGAGGTTCAGTCTCGCCATCTCGAGCACCGCCAGGAAGCAGGCGATCGCCTCGGCCCGGCTCGACAGGGCGAAGAGATCGTCCTGGAGGTCGAGTGACCGGCCGCCGTCGAAGCGCCGCAGAAGCCGCTCGATCTGAGCCTTGACGCTGAACGTCTCACCGCGGTAGGTCAGCGGGCTCGGATGTTCCTCGTCGTAGCGCTTCAGCACGTTGCGCAAGACCTGCAGGAGGTCGAAGAGGGAGAGATCCCCCATGTCGATCTCCTCGTCGTCGTCGCCGGACGCAGCCGTCTGCGGGGCGCTCCGCGTCCACAGCCCGTGGCGGAGATCGTCGACTTCCGCCAGCGTCTGGGCGGCTTCCTTCAGGCGCTGATACTCGAGTAGTCGTTCGATCAGCTCGCGCCGGGGGTCCTCGGGCGTTTCACCCGGTTCCGGCTCGGGTTGCGGCAGCAGCACCCTGGCCTTGAGCTGAATCAGCAGGGCGGCCTCGTAGATGTACTCGGCGGCGATGTCCAGATCGAGCTCGTCCATCAGCGCCAGGTACTCGTGGAACTGGTCGCAGATCAACGCGACCGGAATGTCGGTGATCTCGATCTCGTTGATGCGAACCAGGTGCAGAAGCAGGTCGAGAGGGCCCTCGAAAGCAGGGAGCTGGACCCTCCACGACGCCGGCAACAGGCTGCCGTGCCCATCCACGAGCTTCATCCGGCTGGATTCTCCCACATCGTCGGCACCGGAAAGCCGACCGAGCCGAGAGCCTCGAACCAGCGTTGGACCGCGTGGTGCGGGCGGAACCGCTGTTCGAGTCGTCGCCGCCCCGCCTCGCCGCGGAGCCGCGCGGCATCGGGATCCGCCATGGCCTCGATCAACGCGCCGGCGAGCGCGGCCGAGCGTTCAGGCGGCACGAGCCAGCCGGTCTCCCCATCGACCACGACCTCCGGAATGCCGCTGACCGCCGACGCGATGACGGGGACGCCGTCGCCCATCGCCTCCAGGACGACGAGAGGCATGCCCTCGTAGGTGGACGGCACGACCAGGGCCGCCGCTCGCCGCCGCAGCCGGGCCGTCTCCGACCGCGAGCAGCGACCGGCCCAATGAACGTCGGCGCCAAGGCCGAGCCGCTCGGACAGCCTCTCGAGGGCCGCGCGGCGCTCGCCGTCGCCGGCCACGATCAGGCGCAGTCGGTGGCCGCGATCGCGAACCTGTGCAAGGGCCTGCAACAGGATCTCCATTCCCTTTCGTATGCGCAACCGGCCCACGGCAAGCAGGTACGGCTCGCCGACAGCCTCTTCGTCCCTGTCGGCGACTTCTGCCGATTCGCGCGTTCGGGCGTCCAGCGGCGCCCCCGTGACGTTCGGCACGACCCGCACACCCTCAACGCCGTAGTCCTGCTCGATCTCCAGCGCGGTCGCCCGGCTCGGGGCGAGCCGCAGGTCGGATCGCCTCGCCGTCATCCGGCCGAGCGCGATGTGCAGGGGCGTGCGGACCGCGCGGAACAGCAGCTCGCTCTGAACCGGTCGGGCGACCACCCTGGCGTCCTGGTCATGGTCGACGAGCGGTCGGACCGCCTCGCGCTCCCGCACGTAGCTCACCTGCTGAAGTGCCACCAGAAGCGGCCTGGAAGCACCGTCGAGCCGGGCGAGATCGCGGATCACCAGACCGCCGTCGCTCTCATGCACCTGCACCACGTCCGGGCGCCACTCCCGGACCACGCGCCGGACGGCACTCCGCGCCCGCCAGGGAAAGGCCGACTTGGAGACCTTCGGTCCACAACCGTCGCGGCCCAGAATCTCGACCTCGCAACCGGCCTCTCGCAGGCCCCAGGCGAGCTGCAACACCTGTTCCCCGGCTCCGGACAGGTCCCTCGGCGGCAGCACGTTGGCTACCAGCAGCACCTTCATGGCCGGGGGCCTCCCTCGTCCGATGACGCCAGCCCCGGGATGCGCCGCTCCAACTGTCGCTGCAGGGCCTCGTTCGCAGGATCGGCCAGACGGTCCAGCAGTTCGGCGGCGTCCTGCCGTGCCGCGACCAGCCAGGTCCAGTCGCGCGCCAGGTCTCCGAACCGGAACTGCGGCAGGCCGGCCTGACGCGTGCCGAGGATCTCGCCCGGTCCCCGTTGCCGCATGTCCTCTTCCGCGATCCGGAAACCGTCGGTCGAAGCCGCGAACACTTCCAGACGCCGCTCCGCCTCGACCGAGGGCTCCCCCGCGATCGCGATGCAAAGCGGCTCTCCCAGCGCTGGATCCGTACCGCGGCCGATCCGCCCCCGCAACTGATGCAACTGGGCGAGGCCGAATCGCTCCGCCCCCAGAATGACCATCGCCGTGGCCTCGGGCACGTCGACGCCGACTTCGATCACGGTCGTGGTCAGCAGCACCTGGATCGATCCATCCGCGAAGCGGCCCATCGTCTCATCCCGCTCCTGACGCCGGAGGCGTCCGTGGACGACCCCGCAGGGAGACGCCAGCGCCCGCGCCCACTCGGGCCCGGACTCCTTGAGCGAAGGCAGCGCGGCGGCCGCGCCCTCACCGCCGTCGATCAGGGGGAAGACCACGTAGGCGCGGCCGCCACTCTCCAGGCGCTGCCGCACATCCTCCACCGCCTCCTCCACCTCGCCTTCCGTCGTCACCCGGGTCTCGATCCGGCGGCGCCCAGGTGGCATCTCGTCCAGTATCGACACGTCAAGATCACCGTACGCGGTGAGCGCAAGCGACCTGGGAATCGGAGTCGCCGTCATGACCAGGAGGTCCGGTCGCAGGCCCTTCCGGGCCAGCGACTGTCGCTGGACGACGCCAAAACGATGCTGTTCATCGATCACCGCGAGGCCCAGCCGCGCGAACCGTGTGCGTTCCTCGATCAGGGCGTGAGTGCCGACGACGAGGTCTATCCGGCCGTCCGCGATGCGCTCCTCGACGGCGCCGCCGTCGCTGGCCGCACGCTGGCTCGACGTGACAAGGGCGATGGTCATCCGGGAGCCCAGCAATCGCGCCAGGGAGGCGAAGTGCTGCTCGGCCAGGAGCTCCGTCGGCGCCATCAGCGTCGACTGCAGGTCGCTTCGGGCGGCGATGAGACAGGAGAGGGCCGCCAGAACCGTCTTGCCGCTACCCACGTCCCCCTGAACCAGACGCAGCATGGGCTCCTGCCTGGCCAGATCGTCGGCTATCTCCCCGAGCACCCTCTCCTGCGCGCCGGTCAGCCGAAACGGCAGGAGCCTCGTCGCCGCCGTCCACGCGGCGCCGTCGCCGCCGTAGCTGTGGGGTTTCCCGGAACGACGGCGCTGGCGACGGGCCGCGGCGAGCTGCAACTGCTGGAGCAGGAACTCACCGTAGGCAAGGCGGGCATGGGCCGGACTCCGTCTGGCGTTCAGTTCCCCGATCGATGCTTCCCGTGAGGGTGAATGAACCTCCGTCAGCGCTTCCGCCAATCGGGGCAGTTGGTGCTTCGTCCGTTCCTGGCGTGGAAGCCACTCCTCGATCCAGTCGGGCCCCGCGGCGTCCCGCAGACCCCGGATCGCATCGGCGGCGAGCCGGGCGACTCGTGATGGCGGCACTTCCCCGATCCGGCCGTAGACGGGCCGGAGCCCACCGCCACAGGGTTTCTCGCCGCTGATCCGCTCGACGGTTGGATTCGAGAGTTGCCAGGGACCGTCTCCGCCGCGTCGCCGGAGCGGGCCGTGCAGAAGGTAGGGAACGCCCTCCTCGAGCTGCCGCGCAAGGTAGGGACGGTTGAACCAGACCACGCCGACTCTGGCCGCACCGTCGGAAGCTACCGCTTCCACGCGGGAGAACCGTCGCCGCCCGGCCCTCCCCTTGAAGAAGACTGGTCGCTTCACGTTCTCCAGTCGCGCGACCACGGTGAGGGGACCGGGCGCCTGAGACTCCGATCCGTCGTCGCCGGCTCCCGGCAGCCGGCCGAGGGTGCGACGGTCCTCGTAACGGAGCGGGAGATGCGCCAGCAGGTCCACAATTCGCCGGCAACCGGCCGCGGCCAGCCGCCGACCCAGCACGGGTCCTACGCCGCGCGTACTGGTGATGGGATCGCGCGCGTCCATGGTCTCGCCAGAGTTACCGTTGGACTTCCAGCGTCGCGTTCCGTACGTCGACGGAGACCCTCGCGCCCAGCGGCAGCGTGTGGTTCGGCTGCTGGTGACCGGCCGGCAGCCCGGCGAACAGCGGCACGCCAAGGGAGTCGGCGAAGTCCATCAGACTGGCGCGCGCATCGCAGTTCGTGAAGTGGCCGGCGATCACGGCGCGAACCCCGGCCGCCTGACCGGACGTTCGCAACTGGGTCAGCAGGCGGTCGATCCGGTACTCCGGCTCGTCGATGTCCTCGAGCACGAGGAGCGAGTCCCGGAAGCTCGGCAGCAGCCCCGTTCCGACCGTTGCCGCCAGCATGGTGAGGCACCCTCCGAGGAGGCGGCCCTGGATCGCCCGAGGTCGGCCGGCCGACAGTCCCGCGGCGACTGCTTCCAGGGCCCAGCGGCCCGAAAGCTCGCCGGCCAGCGCGTCCAGGAAGGAACGGCGCTCCTCCGGCAACAGACCCCGCGCGAAGTCCACCGCCATGGGACCATGGAAGGCAATCGTTCCGGCCCTCAACACCAGCGCCAGGAGGAAGGGCGTCAGGTCCGAGTAGCCGACGTAGGGGCGCGGCCTCGAGGCAAGCAGAGTCCAGTCGACGTGTTCGAGGATTCGCGGAACGCCGTATCCGCCGCGGGCGAAGACGATCGCGGCAACTGACTCGTCGGCCGCCAGCTCATGGAAGGCCGCGAGACGCTCACGGTCCGAACCCGCGAACAGGGGCCGGCCGGTGAGCAACGCTTCGGGTCGCAGGTTCCTGGCGAGTACCGGCTCGAATCCGAGTTCCTCCAGGGCGGCCACCCCGGCGGCCAGCCGGTCCGGGTCGATCCGGCCCGAGAGTGCGGCGATGCCCACGCGGTCGCCGGGCTTCGCCGCGGGCGGACGTTCGACACGGGAAACAGGCTGGCCGGAGTGCAAGGTCAAGTGCCGGAGGACCTCGTAAGCCGGATTCTGTTCGTCCCATCGCCGCAGGGCTCTGGGAGGCGGCCATTCATCTATGCGACCTACCCGGAGAACGCCCCGAGCCGCTGGGCGGCCCGGAATCGGGACGGACAACCCGATCCGTTCTCCCTATTTGGTCTTGCTCCACATGGGGTTTGCCATCGCCTCGGACCGTCGCCGGCCGAGCGGTGCGCTCTTACCGCACCGTTTCACCCTTGCCTGCCCTCGACGGGCCGGCGGTCTACTCTCTGCTGCACTTTCCGTCGCGTCGCCACGCCTTGCCGTTAGCAAGCATGCCGTCCGTTGGAGTCCGGACTTTCCTCCCCCGGCGGTCTCCCGCCGGCAGCGACCGCATCCGGTCCTCCGGCACCGCGGAGGCTACCAGCTTCCGCCCCCTCACTGACCGGACCTTGAGCGCTCACCGTGGACGGCGGCGTAGACCGAGCGCGCCAGCTTCGGTCCGAGGACATCGCTCAGTTGCTGCTCCGAGGCCTGGGCTACGCCGGCGTAGCTGCCGAAGCGGCGTACCAGCAGCTTTCGCCGTTGCGGCCCGATGCCCCGCAGGTCGTCGAAGCGGCTGTGCAGCGTCCTTCGTGAGCGGCGGCGCCGGTGGCGGGAGACGGCGAAGCGGTGGGCCTCGTCCCGCACCTGTTGCAGCACCCGCAGGCCCGCATGGTTCCGCCTCAGCCTGAGCGGCGCCGGGCGCGCCGGCAGGTAGAGCTCCTCCTCCCTCTTGGCGAGTCCGACCACCGGCGTTTCGTCGACGCCAAGCTCCACGAGTGCATCGAGCGCGGCGTTCAACTGCCCGCGCCCGCCGTCGATCAGGATCAGGTCCGGCATCTCCCCCACTTCTTCCAGCACGCGCCGGTAGCGGCGGCTGACCGCCTGCCGGATCGCAGCGAAGTCGTCGGCCTGGGAGAGGCCCCGGATGTTGAAGCTGCGGTACTGGCCCTTGACCATCCGGCCGTCGTTCCAGACGACCAGCGAGGCGACCGTCTGGCTGCCGCCGAAGGTCGAAATGTCGAAACCCTCGATCCGCCGGGGCGGGTCGACGAGGTCGAGCGCTTTCCTCAGTGCCGCGCCGGCCTCGCCGCCGGCGCCCGCGCCACGGAAACGGCGGCGGAAGGCCATCGCCGCGTTGCGGTTGGCGAGGGCGATCCGTTGCGCCTTCGGTCCGCGCGACGGCATGCGGAGGTAGACCCTGGATTCCCTGCGGCGGCTCAGCCACTCGATCAGCGCCTCCTCGCCTTCAATCGGCGCCGGCAGGTGGATCTCCTTCGGAATCAGCGTCGTCCGGTCGTAGAGCTGGGGCAGCAGCTCGGAAAGTAGCCGTTCGGCCGTGATTCTCGGCACGCCTTCCCAGAACAGTTCCCGCCGGTCCAGCACCTGGCCGCCCCGCATGACGAGAACGGTGACCGCCGCATTGTCACCGCTGATGTGGACGCCGAAGATGTCAACGTCCTCTCCGCGGGCCGACCGGAGCTTGCGGCGCTGGCTGACTTCGTCGATCTCGTGAATCGTGTCCCGGACCCGCGCGGCCGCCTCGAAGTCGAGTTCGTCCGCGTGCGTCCGCATCCGGGCGCGCAGATCCTTCAGCAGTTCCTCGTTCCGGCCGGCCAGGAACAGCCGGGCCTTCTCCACCGCGTCCGCGTAAGCCTCGTCCGTGGTCAGACCATCGACGCAGGGGCCGAGGCAGCGCTTCATGTCGTAGTAGAGGCAGGGCCTCGGCAGGCTGCCGTCGATGTCGATCCGGCAGACCCGGATGCCGAACAGCTTCTGGGTCAACTTGATCGCCTTGCGGGCCAGCCCCGCCGGCAGGTAGGGGCCGTAGTACTCCGCCCTGTCGCGGCGGATGCGGCGGGTGAAGGCAAGCCGCGGATGTCCGTCCGCCAGCGTCAGCTTCAGGTACGGATACGTCTTGTCGTCGCGCAGGCGGATGTTGAATCGGGGCTGCCGCCGCTTGATCCAGTTGTTCTCGAACAGCAGAGCCTCGGCTTCGGAGTCGGTGACGACGAACTCGACATCGGTCGCGTCGTGCAGCATCAGGGCGATGCGCGGATCGTCCGCCGGCTTGCGGTAGGCGGCTACGCGGCGTCTGAGGGACTTCGCCTTGCCGACGTAAAGCGCCTCCCCCGCGGCCGACTTGAAGATGTAGATCCCCGGCACGTCCGGGAGTTCGCCGAGCTTGCGGGAGAGCTCCGCGTGCATCAGCCCATCACCTTGAGTTCCCGGAGTTCCTTGAGCCGGTCCCGGAGCACCGCGGCCTGCTCGAACTCGAGTCGCCGCGAAGCCTGCTTCATCGCCTTCTCCAGGCGTGCGATCCGCCGCTCGAGGGGCATCTCGGGCGCGTCCTCGCGCAACAGGTCCTCCACCGCGGCCTCAGCTTCCGCGCCCGCCTTGTGCATGTAGTCCAGGTTGCTCATCTGCACCAGGGGACTGTGCACCTCTTTCAGGATGGACGCCGGTTCGACTCCGTGCTCGCGGTTGTAGCGCTCCTGGACCCGCCGCCGCCGCTCCGTCTCCTCCATCGACCGGTCGATCGAGTCGGTCCGCTGGTCGGCATAGAAGATCACGCGACCGTTCAGGTTGCGGGCCGCCCGGCCGGCGGTCTGGATCAGCGACACTTCGCTGCGCAGGAAACCCTCCTTGTCGGCGTCGAGGATGGCGACGACGGACACCTCGGGCAGATCGAGGCCCTCGCGCAGGAGGTTGATGCCGACCAGGATGTCGAAGTCGCCGCGGCGCAGGGCGGTCGTGATCTCGACCCGCTCCAGGGTGTCGATGTCGCTGTGCAGGTAGCGCACCCTGAGGCCGAGTTCGTTCAGGTATTGGGTCAGCTCTTCCGCCATGCGCTTGGTCAGCGTCGTCACCAGGACGCGCTCGCCGCGCTCGATCGCGTCGCGGGCCTCCGCCACCAGGTCGTCGATCTGGTTGGCGGAAGGCCGCAGTTCGATCCTCGGGTCGAGCAGCCCGGTCGGCCGGATGATCTGCTCCACCACGACCCCGCCCGTCCGCTCCAGCTCGAACGGCCCCGGGGTCGCCGACACGTAGATGCGCTGACCGCAACGCTCCTCGAACTCGTCGAAGCGCAGCGGCCGGTTGTCCAGCGCGCTCGGCAGACGGAACCCGAACTCGACGAGGGTCTCCTTGCGGGCCCGATCGCCGCGGTACATGCCACCGACCTGCGGAATCGTCTGGTGGCTCTCGTCGACGACGAGCAGGAAGTCCTCGGGCAGGTAGTCGAGGAAGGTGGGCGGCGCTTCGCCGGGGGCGCGTCCGGAGAGGTGGCGGGAGTAGTTCTCGATGCCGGCGCAGGAGCCGAGCTCGCGAAGCATCTCCAGGTCGTAGCGGGTTCGCTGCTCCAGCCGCTGCATCTCGAGCAGGCGGTTCTCCCGCTCGAGGGCCGTCAGGTGCTCGCCGAGTTCCTCCCGAATCGATGCGATCGCCCGCCGCATCCGCTCCTCCGGCGTCACGTAGTGGTTGCGCGGAAAGACCGGGATCCGGTCCACCTCCTCGAGAACCCGGCCACTGATCACGTCGAACCGGCAGACGCGGTCGACTTCGTCGCCAAAGTACTCCACCCGGATGCCCCGGTCGTCGTAGGCCGGGAGAATCTCGAGCACGTCGCCGCGCACCCGGAAGCTGCCGTGGAAGAGATCGAGCCGGGTGCGCTCGTACTGCATTTCGGCCAGGCTCCGCTGGGCCCGTTCGAGCGGCAGCTCGGCGCCGCGCTCGAAGAACTGAAGCATCGAGAAGAACACGTCCGGCGCGCCGAGACCGTAGATGCAGGAGACGGAAGCGACGATCAGGACGTCGCGGCGCTCGAACAGGGAGATCGTGGCCCGCAGCCGCAGACGGTCGATCTCGTCGTTGATGCTCGTCTCCTTCTCGATGTAGGTGTCGGACTGTGGAACGTAGGCCTCAGGCTGGTAGTAGTCGTAGTAGGAGACGAAGTACTCCACCGCGTTGTGCGGAAAGAAACTCCTGAACTCCTGGTAGAGCTGGGCCGCCAGCGTCTTGTTGTGGGAGAGGACGAGCGTCGGCCGATTCACGGCCTCGATGACCTTCGCGACGGTGTAGGTCTTGCCCGAACCCGTGACCCCCAGCAGCACCTGTTCGGGGACGCCGGAGCGCACCCCTTCCGCGAGCTCACCGATCGCTGCCGGTTGATCGCCCTGCGGACTGAAGGGAGACACCAGCTCGAAGCGCCCGGTCCTCTCGGCGCCGGCAGCACTCTCGGTACCGGAAGGGGCGGCCGCGGCCACGTCAGCCTCCCGGATCGGACGCCGCGATGTTCTCGAGGCGCTCAGTCAGGCGTCGCAGGTCGTCCTGGTCGAAGAGTCCCCGTTCGAGCCTTCGGATCGCGTCGGTGAGCGCCAGTTGAAGTCGGCGGTTGTCGGCCGGCGTGGCGGCGCCGCTCCGGTAGTGCTCGAGCACGGAATCAAACGCCCGCTCCAGCCGTTGACGTTCTGCGTGCGGCACGTCCTCCGGCAACTCGGCCACGATCCGCTCCCGGCTGAAGTCCAGGACGAACTCCAGCAGTTCGTCGGCCTGGGTGATCATCACGGCCAGGCCGACGATGAACAGCACCACGATCAGGCCGCAGCCCACCAGGCCCGCGACGAGACAGCCGCGACGCGTACGTTCCGGGTCCGCCGATCGAGCCGCCTCCGGCTCGGGGAAGGGTTCCGGCAGCGGCGGCAGGCCGGACGCCTGGTCGGCTTCGGGAGTCATGGAACGCGCCGTATGATATTCGGGAGATGAAGGCGGCGCGGGAAGTCCCGGACCAGGTGCGGGGCTGGTGCGTCAGGCACTGGCGCTGGCTGACGCCGGTCGCCGTCACCCCGCTCGCGGGCATTTTGCTGGGAGTCGGCGTCGCCGCGGTGATCGATCTGCCGCAGGTCGAGACCGTGGCCGAACTGACCCCCAGTCAGATCACCCGGCTGACCGACCGCGACGGGGAACGGTTCAGGAGCTACTCGGTCGAGAAGCGCATCCTGCTCGCCGAGGGAGAGGTGCCGGAGACATTCACGCGCGTCCTGCTCGCCGCCGAGGACCGGAACTTCTACTCTCACGCCGGCTTCGACATCATCGGCGTCTTTCGCGCGGTGCTGCAGAACTGGCAGCGCGGGGAGCGTTTCTCGGGCGCCTCGACAATCACGATGCAGGTGGCGCGGATGCTCTTCCTGGATCGGGCCAAGGTCTGGCGCCGGAAGATCCGGGAGACCCTGCTCGCGGTCGAGCTCGAGAAGCGTCTCAGCAAGCAGCAGATCCTCACCCTCTACTGCAACCTCACCTACTTCGGCCATGGCAATTACGGCGTGGAGTCCGCGTCCCGCTACTACTTCGGGAAGCCGTCGGCCGAACTGACGTACACCGAGGCTGCGACCCTGGTGGCGATCGTGCCCAGCCCGAGCGTGTGGACGCCCTACCTTCGACCGGAGATCGTGCGCACTCGTCGCGACGGCATCCTGCGGATGCTGGGTGAACGGGGAGTGATGACGCGGGACGAGGCCGTCGAAGCGGCAGGGACCCCGCTCGACGTGGTCACCCAGCGAGATCCCAGGCCCGTCGCGCCCTACTTTGCGGAGAAGGTCCGCGTGGACCTCTATCGCTCATATGGGCAGAAGGGCCTGTACGAGCGCGGCCTGCAGGTCCAGACGACCCTCGACCAGAGAATGCAGAACGCTGCCGAACGGGCCCTGCGCGGAGGGTTGGTGAGGATCGATCGCCTGCGCGGCTACCGGGGAGCGGTCGCCCGCGTGGACCAGGACGATCTCACGGCCCCGGACCTGGCCGAGTCGTTCGGCGGCGTTCTGGCGAGGTGGGTCGGCTTCGAGCCCGAGGCGGGCGCCTGGGTGCCGGGGGTCGTTCTCCAGCGCGGCCGGGAGAACGCGGAGATTCGGGTCGGGGAACACCGTTTCATGCTGGAGCCGCCGGGTTACGAGTGGACGCGCAGGGACTCGCCGCCGCTGCGGAAGGGCGACATCGCCTGGTTCGAGTTGCGGAGCGTCGAGGACGCCGCTTCAGTTGAAGAAGGCACGGACCAGGCGCGGTTCGCACTGGAACTCGTCCAGGAACCGCGTATCGAGGGCGCGGTCCTGCTGCTCGAGTCGGCGACGGGCGCCGTGCGTGCGATGGTGGGAGGCTGGGATTACGAGCGGAGCGAGTTCAACCGCGCCCTTCAGGCCCGGCGCCAGATCGGCTCCCTGTTCAAGCCGTTCGTGTTCGGCGCGGCCTTCGAACACGGCTTCACTCCCGCCGACACCCTGTTCGACGCGCCCGCCGTGTTCCTGGGCGCCGACAACCAGCTCAACTACAGCCCCCGCAACTTCTACCGGGAGTACCTCGGCATCCTGACCTTGCGCCGGGCCCTCGAAAGGTCCGTCAACGTCACCTCGGTCAAGCTCCACGACATCGTCGGGGCGGAACGCGTCGTCGACTTCGCCCACCGCACGGGCATCCGCTCGCCGCTCCTGCCCTATCCGAGCCTCGCGCTGGGCGCGGCCGACCTCACCGTGCTCGAGGTGGCGACCTCCTACGCCACGATCGCCAACCTGGGGGTGCACGTGGAGCCCTACTTCGTCGAGCGGGTCACGACCCGCGACGGCCGTGAACTCGAGGCCCATGTGCCGCGGGCATCGACCGTCGTCACGCCCGAAGTCGCCTACCTCCTGACCCATGTGCTCTCGGGTGTGGTCCAGCGCGGAACGGCCCAGTCCGCGCGGGCGCTCGGCCTCGCGGCCGTTGCCGGGAAGACGGGTACGACGGACGGCTTCACGGACGCCTGGTTCGCGGGCTTCACGCCCCGGTACACCCTGGTCGTCTGGGTCGGTTACGACCAGCAGCGGCGAATCGGCAGGAACATGACCGGCGCCGTGGCGGCGCTGCCGATCTGGAACGAGGTGCTCCGCCTGGGCATCGAGGAGGGCTGGGTGGACCCCGCCCTCACCTTCACCAGGCCCAACCAGGTGCGGCTCCGCCAGGTCGAGTACTACTCCGGCCTTCTGCCGGCGCGTCGCCGTGCCGGCCAACGCGTGATCGAAGAGGCGTTCATCGCCGGCACCGAGCCGGTCCTCTCGTTCGACCCCGGGACTCGCGCGGTCTACGACCTGCCCTGGTACCAGCAACGCGCGCTGTACGGCGAGCCGAAGGCGGGAGAGAACATGCCGGAAGACGTCGCCGACTGGACGCCGATCATGCGCGGCTGGCAGAAGGGCGATCGGGCCGAGGCGCGAGGAACAGGCTAGCCCTGACGCTCGGGCCGCAAGCCGATCAGCGCGTAGTCGCGGTAGCCGAACAGGAAGTCGTCGAGCTCGTCCCGGAGACGATTCAGCCGATCCGCCAGATCCCGGCTCTGCCCCTCCAACCCGTCGAGCGGGATCTCCGGCAGGCGCTCCTCCTCCGGATACGGCCGCAGGTCGAGTCGTTCGATGCCGGTGAAGCCCGCCTGTTCGTAGCAGGCCGACAGCGCCTCCGGATGCACCGGTCGCTTGTGGGTCGGATCGAGCCAGAAGCTGCGGGCCGTCACCGCGACGGAGAGCGGATTCGGCGTCTCCAGCACGAGAATCCCTCCCGGCCGCAGAGCTGCGAAAGCGAGCCGCACCAGCCGCTCGATGTCTTCCGGGTCCAGATGCTCGATGACGTGGAAGGAGACGACGCCGCCCAGGGATGCCGGCTCGGTCTGCGCCAGCGCGGACAGCGCGTCGTTCTGATCGACGCCGAGACCCTGCTCAAGGCAATGGCGCACCATCGCCGAGGAGGGGTCGACGCCGCGGCACTCCACGCCCTCGGCTTCCAGCAGCGCCAGGGCTTCACCCCGGCCGCAGCCCAGGTCCAGAACCGGGGCCGCCTGACGGAGCCGCGGCAAGTAGACGCGGATGCGGTCCCGGATGTCTTCTTCAGCGCCACGAAACCGGTGCTCGAAGTCGATGTAGGAGACGTCGGAGTCGGCTTCCCGGAGTCCCTCTTCTGCTTCGGGCCCCCGGGCCAGGGCTGTCCTCAGCAGCCCCGCCAGTTCATCCGCTTCCCGCCGGTAGCGATCCAGCTTCCGGTCGACCCGGCCGAACAGGGCGTCGTCGTGGCGCATCACCTCGTCGAGTCCCTGCCGCAGGAAGTTCTCCAGGTGTCGCGTCCGATGGTCGAGATCGCCGATGCGCTGCTCGAACAGTCGCTCCACCCGTTCCTGATGGTCCTTCCACTCCTGGAGATGGTGCTCGAACACGTCGAGCAGGATCAGGTTGAAGACGCGCTGCCGTTCCCAGAGATCGTTCTGCGGCAGCGCGACGAACGGTCGCAGCAGTCGCTTGAAGGCTACGAGCAGACGCCCGGCGAGGCCTCTGTCGCTGCTGATCGGAAACGGGATGTCCCGCTCCCAGAGATGGCGCCAGTCGCCGAAATGACGCGTCGGCTGGTCACCCAGGAAGTCGTCGACTTCGGGTGGGGCCCCGGTGCCGGAGCTATCGCTATCGGCTCTAGGTTTCAGGCACTACCTCGATGGCGACTTCGGCGATGACTTCCGTGTGGAGGTCGACCCGCACGAGGTGCTCGCCCACCGTCTTGATGCCACCGGTGAGATCGATCATGCGGCGGTCCACCTGCACGCCGGCAGCGGCGAGCGCCTCGGTGACCTCCGTGGGGGTCACGGAGCCGTACAGGGTCCCGGTCTCGCTGGCCCGCTTGGCGATCGTCAGCTTGACCGCCGCGAGTTCCGCCGCGACCTCGGCAGCGGCCGAGCGCTCCGCCTCGTGGCGAGCGTCGAACTTCTTTCGCTGAGATTCGAACCAGAGCCGGTTCGATTCGGTGGAGGGCGCCGCCAGCTCCCTCGGATAGAGGTAGTTGCGGGCGTACCCGGGCTTCACGTTGACCACCTGGCCGCGCGTGCCCAGCCCTCTCATGTCCTGTAGCAGGATGACTTCCATTGCCTCGTTCCTCGCCGCCTCGGTCGCCGCCGACGCCAGCGGTTAGTCCGTCGTGTAGGGAATCAGAGCCAGGAAACGGGCCCGTCGCAGCGCCCGGGCGAGCATCCGCTGGTGACGCGCCGAGTTGCCCGAGATCCTGCGCGGCAGGATCTTCGCCCGTTCCGGCACGAAAGAGCGCAGGGTGGCGACGTCCTTGTAGTCGATGTACTCGATCCCGTCCGCGGTGAACTTGCACACCTTGCGACGACGGAAGAATGTTCTGCGTTTCGCCATCTCTAGATGCCTCCAGCCGCCTGGCTCGGGGCGCTGGCCATGGTCGTCTGCTGAACCGGCTCCTTGCCCTTGCTGGCGGCGCGCTTCAGGTCCAGGTCCGTCCGCACCACCAGGTGGCGCAGGATCTTCTCGTTCTGGAGCATCCGCTGTCCGATCTCAGCGAGGCCGTTGTCGCCTCCCTCGGACTCCAGGTAGTAGATGTGGTACCGGCCTTCGGTGAACTTCCTGATCGGGTAGGCCAAGCGCCGCTTGCCCCACGATTCCTCCTGAGTGATCTGGAGCTTGCCGTCAGCGACCAACAGCTTGCCGAAGGTATCGCTCAACTCCACGGCCTCTTCATCCGAGAGGCGCGGGTCGGCGATGAAGACGAGTTCGTATGTCCGTGTCAATCGTTCATCCTCTTGATGTTGGCGTCGGATCGCCCGACGACGGGCGTTCCGGCCGCGACGCTGGCGGCGCGTTCCCGCGCCGCCAGGGTGCGCCGGCGTGCAGACCGGAACGAACCGGCGGCGGAATCTATCACGGTCCGCTGCCGGCCTTCCGCTACAGCACCAGCAGCGGCGCGATGACCAGCGACACCACCGACATCAGCTTGATCAGGATGTTCAGGCTGGGCCCCGCCGTGTCCTTGAACGGATCTCCCACCGTGTCACCGACGACGGCAGCCTTGTGGGCGTCGGAACCCTTGCCACCGTGCGCTCCCGCTTCGATGTACTTCTTGGCGTTGTCCCAGGCGCCGCCGGCGTTCGCCATGAAGATGGCGAGCAGAACGCCGCCGGCCGTGACTCCGGCGAGGACGCCGGCAAGGGCCTCGACGTCCCAGAATCCCACGGCCACCGGAACCAGAATGGCCAACAGGCCCGGCGCCACCATCTGGCGCAGGGCGGCGGCGGTGGAAATGTCGACGCAGCGCGCATAGTCCGCCTTCGCCTCCCCTTCCATCAGACCCGGAATCGTGCGGAACTGACGCCGCACCTCCTCGATCATCTCGAAGGCCGCCTTGCCGACCGCCTTCATCGCCATCGACGAGAACAGGAACGGGAGCATCGCGCCGACGAAAAGGCCGCACATCACGCGAGGGTTGACCAGGTCCATGCTTTCCAATCCCACCGTCGTGCGGAACGCCGCGAACAGCACGAGCGCCGTCAGCGCCGCCGACCCGATTGCGAAGCCCTTGCCGATCGCCGCCGTCGTGTTACCGACGGCGTCCAGCTTGTCGGTGCGGGCGCGAACGTCGGGACCGAGGTGGCTCATCTCGGCAATTCCGCCCGCGTTGTCGGCTACCGGGCCGTAGGCGTCGACGGCGAGCTGGATGCCGGTCGTCGACAGCATGCCCAGAGCGGCGATCGCGATGCCGTACAGGCCCGCCTGGCCGTGGGCCACGAGGACGGCGGCGGTGAGGACGA
Organism: Thermoanaerobaculia bacterium; assembly: GCA_965116955.1. GTDB lineage: Bacteria > Acidobacteriota > Thermoanaerobaculia > Multivoradales > Multivoraceae > Multivorans. The sequence goes on from OZ220742.1 coordinate 3,488,296, forward strand.
TGATCGGGAGCGCGGTGGACTGCATGCCGACGGCCAGGCCGCCGATGATGTTCGTGGCGCTGCCGGTCTGACTGTCCTTGGCGATGCCCTGGGCCGGCGCCTTGGATTCGGCGGTGTAGTACTGGGTGATCAGGCCGATGAGGAGTCCGGCGGCGAGACCGGCGACCGTGGCCAGGAAGACCCCCATGTAGCCGAATTCCTTGCCTTCGACGACGTACCTGTTGTCGCCCAGGAGATACTGGGCCGTGAAGTAGGTGACGACCAGCATGATGCCGGCCGCGGCGAACGTTCCGAGGTCCAGGGCGTGCTGCGGATTCCCGCCTTCCTTCGTGCGCACCAGCAGCGTCGAGGCCAGGGAGACCAGGATGCCGAGACCGGCAACCAGCATCGGCAGCAGGATCAGGTTCGGAGTGAACTCCTCCCCGGCCAGGGTGGTCGTGCTGATTCCGAGCACGAGCGTGCCGACGATGGCGCCCACGTACGACTCGAACAGGTCGGCGCCCATGCCGGCGACGTCGCCCACGTTGTCACCGACGTTGTCGGCGATCACCGCGGGGTTGCGTGGGTCGTCCTCGGGAATCCCGGCCTCGACCTTCCCGACCAGGTCGGCGCCCACGTCGGCCGCCTTCGTGTAGATACCGCCGCCTACGCGGGCGAACAGGGCGATCGAGGAAGCGCCGAACGAGAAGCCGGTCAGGACGGTCACGACCTGACCGAGCGACTCGTTGTCGCCGCTGCCGAACATCGCGGCATAGAGCAGGTAAAGCAAGGACAGACCGAGGATGCCCAGGCCCACGACCGCGAAACCCATCACCGCGCCGCCCGAGAAGGCGACCGCGAGGGCCCGGTTCAGGCTCGAGCGGGCGGCGGCCGCGGTGCGCACGTTGGCCGACGTCGCCACCCTCATGCCGAAGAAACCGGCGAGGCCCGAGCAGAGGGCGCCCCCGAGAACGGACAGCCCGATCCAGGCCGAACTGCCCGCGCGGTCCGAGTTGGCGAGCGCCAGCAGCGCCGCCGCCAGCAGAACGAAGATAGCCAGGATTCGGTACTCGCGGCCGAGGAACGCCATCGCCCCGTCCCGAATGTGACCGGCGATCTCCGGCATCACGCCGTCGCCGGCGTCCTGCCTGTTGATCCACCGGCTCCGCAGCAAGGCGTAGAGCAGGGCCGCCGCGCCACAGGCGGGCAGAAGGTAGTAAATGGTGTCCACTATCCGTTTCCTCTCATCCGTTGTACTCGTTCATCGTGATGTCGACGCCGTGGTCGACCCAACTCAGGACGCAGTCGGCGGCCCGGCGCACCATGCGCTCCGCCGTTTCGATTTCGTCTGCGGCGAAGGGCGCGAGAACGAAGTCCGGCAGGTCTTCCCCCCGGCCGACCGCGGCCGCGGCCGCTTCGTCCGGGGCGATGCCCAGCCGCAACCGCGGCACCGCCGTCGTGCGCAGGTTCTCGATAACAGACTCCATGCCGCGATGCCCGCCGGGACTCCCCTTGCCACGAAGCCGGAGCCGCCCCAGGGGCAGATGGACTTCGTCGTAGACGACCAGGATGTTCCCGGGAGCATAGCCATTCCGTTCGGAGAGACAGCGCGCGCTGTAGCCACTGCGGTTCATGTAGGTCTGCGGAGTCGCCAGGTCGAGTCGGTCGTTGGAGGCCCAGAGCGCTCCGCACACGTCAAGACCAGGTCGAACAACGCCCAGACGCCGCGCCAGTTCGTCAACGACCCGGAAGCCGAGGTTGTGACGGGTATCGGCGTAGCGCCCGCCCGGATTCCCCAGGCCGAGAACCAGACGCGCTTCCTCCCTAGGCGTCTCCATCCGCGGACTCGTCCTCCTCGCCGACCCGCTCCGGCTCGTCGGCGACGGCCTCGAGCAGTTCGCCCTCCTCCGGCTCTTCCTCTTCCTCTTCGACCAGGCGCGCGGCGGCGACCGAGACGATCACCTTGCTCTCGTCGTCGTTGAGCGTCACGGCGTCCGGAAGGGCCAGTTGACCGGCCTCGACATGCTGGCCGATGTGCAAGGCCGAAACATCGAGTTCGATGGAGACCGGAATGTCGCCCGGCAGACAGACGACACTCACTTCCCGGGTGCTGAACTCGAGCAGGCCGCCCTCGTTCCGAACGCCATCGGGAACCCCGACGACCTCGACCGGCACCGCGACCTGGACTTCCTGGTCCATCTTCACGCGCTGGAAGTCGATGTGAACCAGCGCGCCCGTCAACGGGTTCCATTGCAGGTCCCGGATCATCGTGTGCCGGGTCTGCCCGGTGCCCTCGAGCTCGAGCAGGAAGACGGCGTTCTCGCCGCCCTCCCGGATCAGGCCCTGCACCAGCTTGCCGTCGACGCGGATGGCGGCGGAGTCGGCGCTACCGCCGTAGATCACGGCGGGAATCTCGCCGCCCGCGCGCAGGCGGCGGTTCGCGTTCTTGCCGGTCTGCTCGCGCAGCCGGACGGTAACGGTGGGTTCGCTCACTTCGAACTCCTCAGGTGACGGACGGCTCAGACGAAGAGCGACGTCACGGAGCTGTTGTCATGGATTCTGCGGATGGCCTCCCCAAGCAGCGCAGCGACGCTGTGGGGGCGCAGCCTCGTGCTCCGGGCCAGCTTCTCTTCCAAAGGCGTGGTGTTCGTCACCAGGACGCCCTCGAGCTTCGACGCCTCGATCCGTTCGATGGCCGAGGCGGAGAGAACGCCGTGGATGCCCGCGGCGAAGATCCTCCGGGCGCCCTGCGCCGCCAGCGACTCGACCGAGTTGATCAGCGTGCCGGCGGTATCGATGATGTCGTCGAGGATCAGCACGTCTCGCCCCTTGACGTCGCCGATCACGTTCATCACCTCCGCCTGGTTCGCGGCCACGCGGCGCTTGTCGATGATCGCGAGCTCGGTCTGCAGTCGCTTCGCGATCGCCCGCGCCCGGGCCACGCCACCGGCGTCCGGGGCGACGATCATCAGGTCCTCGATGCCGAGCGCGCGAATCGCGTCGAGGAGAACCGGCGCCGCGAACAGGTGGTCGACCGGGATGTCGAAGTAGCCCGAGATCTGTTGCGCGTGGACGTCCATCGTCAGCAGGCGATCCGCCCCGGCGGCGGTCATCACGTCCGCCACCAGCTTGGCGGTGATCGGCACCCGGGGCTTGTCCTTCTTGTCCTGGCGGGCGTAGCCGTAGTACGGCAGCACCGCCGTCACCCGCGCCGCCGAAGCCCGCTTCACCGCGTCGAGCATGATCAGCAGCTCGACGAAGTTGTCGTTCACCGGCGTGCAGGTCGGCTGGACGATGAAGACGTCCGCGCCGCGCACGTTCTCCTGGATCTGGCAGAAGATCTCGCCGTCCGCGAAGTTGTAGGCCGTGACCTGTCCCGGCACCATGCCGAGGTAGTTGCAGATCTCGTTCGTCAGAGCGGGATGCGCGCGTCCGCCGAAGACCTTCAACTCGGTGTACATGGCGCGTTCGACGTTGTTGGGATGGAGAGTCACTTCAGCGGACGCCGCTCATGGGTTCTGGACTCCTCGGTCCTGGCGCGCCGGAACCATCCGTGTGCACGGCAACTCTCGACACGGGGCGACCAGAATCAGTTCGAATGGAGGGGAGTGGGCTGCTTCACGTGGTCGTCCGGGGGGGAGGCGTGGTTGGGGCGGGAGGATTCGAACCCCCGAATGCGAGATCCAAAGTCTCGTGCCTTACCACTTGGCGACGCCCCAGACGGGACGGCACATTCTACAGAAAGTGGCGGGTACATGAAGACCCCGTAACTCCCCGAGGCAGCATCCGCGTCCGGAACACCCGCGCGTCCTTTCCGGCAACCGCGGCCTGGATGTCGGGTAGCTCGCCGATCGCGAACACCGCGCCGCCGCTGCCGGAAACCTGCGGGCCGCCGCTACCCGCCTGGCCGGCGCTCCTGAGCGCCGAAAGGAGGCTGTTCACCTCGGAATGGAGTTCGCATACCACCGGTTCCAGATCGTTGCCCAGTACCCAGGCCGCGGCATCGCCACGGCGCGAGAGTGCAGGCAGCCTGGCGGACCTTCCCCCATCTCCCCCGCTCCCCGCTTCCATCCCACCGCTCCAGCCCCGGTAGACCTCGGCCGTCGACACCTCGACCGCAGGCACGACGACCAGTACCGGCACCGGGGGAATGTCGTCAAGCGTCTCGACCTGCTCGCCACGGCCGGTGGCGAAGGCCGTCCCCCCGACCAGAAAGAACGGGACGTCCGAGCCGACCGCCGTTGCGGCCGCCCGCAACTGCCGGGCATCGAGCGGCCGCCCCCAGAGCGACTGGAGGCCGAGCAGAGCCGCCGCGGCATCGCTGCTGCCCCCGCCCAGCCCGCTGCCCGCGGGAATCCGCTTCTCGAGTCGGAACCGGACGCCACGGGCGGGTTCGCCAAGCGCCGCGAAGAAGGCGCATGCCGCCTTGAGCACGAGGTTCGAGTCGTCGGCCGGCGCGCCGCCGGTCGGGACGTCGATCCGCAGGGGACTCCCCGGGTCGATCCGCTGAATCGCCAGGCGGTCGCAGAGGTCTATCGTTTGCAGGACGGTCGACACCTCATGGAAGCCGTCAGGGCGCAGGCCGTGCACGCGGAGACTCAGGTTCACCTTGGCCGGGCAGGAAAGGCTGACCTCCCTGGGCATCAGGCGTCCGGGCCGCAGACGGCCGGCCGGTAGCCGGAGGGGACCGTGGGGGCCGGAAGCGGCGCGGCGAGCTCCGTCGCGGGTTTCGGCTGGGTCCAGCGGAGCTCGAGGCCCGTGTCGGACTCCACCAGGCGCGCCATTCCGTCCACGTCCGCGCGCCAGGAGGCCCGCGCGCGCTCGCGGCTCCACAACGTCCAGCGTTTCGGGCCCGCCGCGGACGTCTCGGTCGTCCAGCGCCGGCCGCGGCGGTCCTCGAAGTCGAGCTCGACGCCGCGGTCCGGCTTTCCGGAGGCGGCCGTCTCCTCCCACGCGCCGGTATCGGCAGGCGGCGCCGGGAGCCGACGCATCAACAGGGCCGCAACGGCGCGGGCCGGCACCGGACCCAGCGACAGGGCGGGAATCTCGAGGTCGCCCGCATACCGGCAGAAGGTGCGCTCACGCACCCACAGCACCAGGGCGCTTCCTTCCCGCACGTTGAGATCCCACCATCGTCGCCCCAGGCGATCGGAGGCCGAGACGTGGAAGCTGTCCGGGTCCTCGAAGCGCAGCACGAGACGGAGCGTGCCGCTCCCCTCCGGTCCCTGATAGCGCATGCGGACGATGCGTTGCGTCCGCCACTCGGCCTCGGGAATCTCCCAAGGCGCCGCTTCCTGTGCCGGGCCGCCGGCGCGAAACACCGGTTCGCGGCCAGGCCCGGTGCTGGCGCATCCGCTGAGCCATGCCAGGCTGAGCAGAAGCAGCGGCAACGACCGCCTCATGACGATCGGCTGCGACCGGTCAGCGCCGGGCGAGCTCACTCAGCTTGCGGCGCACGGAATCGACGTTCTCCTCGTCGTTGATCGCCAGCGCCTGCTCGTAGGCCTCCCTGGCTCGCTGCGGATCGCCAAGTGCGACGTAGACGTCCCCGAGATGCTCCAGGATCGTCGAGTCCCGGGGCACGAGCTGGTTCGCCCGTTCGAGGTGACGCCGGGCCTGCTCGAACTCGCCGAGCCGGAACAGCGCCCAACCCAGGGAGTCGACGAAGGCGCCGTTGTTCGGGTCGAGATCGACCGCGCGGCGAATGAGCTCGAGTGCCTGCTCCAGGTTCTCGCCGTTGTCCGCCCACATGTACCCGAGGTAGTTCATCGCGTGGCTGTTCTCGGGCTGGAGTGCAAGCACCGCCTGGAACTGCTCCGCCGCTTCGTCGTAGCGCCGACTGCGTTCGTAGGCCTCTCCGAGCTGGAACCGTAGCGCCGCCCGCAGGGTGTTCTTCTCCACGTCGAGTCCCGTCTCGGCGCCGGCGTCGATACGCGCCAGCGCCCGCAGGAGGAAGGGAATGGACTCACTGAAGCGTCCCTGTTCGCGGCAGGCCTCGGCGACCAGCATGAGGCGCCGGACCTCTCCGTTCGCGGCCAGGTCCTCGTAGATTCGCAACGCGAGTCTGTCCGCCCCCAGGTCGAAGTAGAGCCGCGCCTTCTTGACCAGCGCCGGCAACTCCGGCTCGCCGTCGTCGTTCCCCCTGAGCAAACGGTCGTTGGCGACGACGTCCCGCCGCAGCAGCGCCATGGCCCTTCGCTTCCGGCCGGCTTCGGCCAGCAGTTCGGCCTGGCTCAGGACGAGTTCGGCGGACTCCCCGGCTCGCTTCTCCTCGGCCGCGAGTACCTCCAGCGCCCTGTCCACCTCTCCCAACTGGCGCAAGGCCTCGACCAGCAGGCTGAGCCCGAGATCGCTCGACTGCACACCCTCAGCGGTACTTCGGTCGGCGCGATCAACCAGCGCCTGGCCGATGTCCCTGATCCGGCTCCACTCACCCTCTCGCATCAGCAGGGGCACCAGTTCCCGTACGATCCGGGGATCGTCCCGTGACTCCCGTCTGAGGTCCTCGAACAGTTCGATTGCTTCCGACGTCCGATCCGACCCGGCCAGTATCCTCGCCTCCAGGAGGCGGGCGCTAGGGTTCGCGCGGGCCGCGCGAGGCAGCGCGCGCAAGCGGTCCAGCGCCTCCGCGAGATCTCCCGCCCGCTGCTGCGGCGTCCGGCCCCGGGCAACACCGCGACGGTAGTACTCCTCCGCGAGGGCGCCACGCACCGGGATGCTCTCCGGCTGCTCGGCGACGGCGCCCTCGAGCAGCTCAATGGCCTCCGTGTGGTTCCCCCGCTGGCTCTCACGGTGAGCCAGTTCCATCCTGGCTTCGAGCGACAGGCCGTCGAGCTGGAGCATCTCGTTCCGGACTTCCTCGGCTCGGTCTTCCTGACCCGCACGCCGGAAGGCATCGACCAGCAGGCCCTGGAGCTGCCGGTGGCCGTTGTGGTAGCTGACGAGCTCCTCGAGCACCGAGGCGGCCTCCTCGTACTCCTCCAGTCTCTCCCGGATCCGGTAGAGCAGCATCATGCCCTCGATGTCGCTCGGGGCGAGGCGGCGGAGGCGTTCCAGCGCCTCGAGCGCCTGATCGAGCACCTCGCCGAGCTGGCCGCCACTACCTCGGGGCAGGTTGACAAGAATTCTCGCGTGGGCCCGGAGCACGTCCACGTCGTCCGGCGCGAGACGGTAGGCGACGGCCGTGTGTTCCGCCGCCTCGTCGAACCGGCGCAGCTTCCCGGCCAGGAACTCCGCCAGACCGATCCGCAGGAAGGGAGCGTCCGGATCCGCGGCGACGGCCCGTTCGAAGAGGTCGAGAGCCTCCTCCACGCGGTCCGGTTCAGCAGCCAGCAGCCGCGCCGCGGTGAACAGGAACGGTCCGCTTCCGGCGGGCGCCGCGGCGGCTTCCTGCGCCCGAGTCGGCTGCGCTGCGAGGCAAAGCAGGATCACCGCGCCTACCGGCACGGCGCCGCGCAAAGCACGGCCGGAAAGGGACCGGAAAACTGCCTTCTCGTGGTCCATGGGGCGGTCAAGGGTAGCACTCTCGCTGAGGCCACTTCGGCCGCCGAGACTCTTTACCGGGACCGCCGCCCGGGTTAGAATCGACGGTCCACGTCGGCTCATGACCCGTCGTGGCGACCGACGGATCCAGGGAGGAGGCGCGAGATGATCAAGGCGGACATCGTCAACCGGGTCGCGGAGAACTCCGACCTTCCCCGGGTCAAGGCGGCACGCGCCGTCGACACGATCCTCGGCGCGATGAAGGACGCTCTCGGCGACGGCAAGCGCATCGAGTTGCGCGGTTTCGGCGTCTTTCAGGTACGCGATCGCAAGCGCGGCGTGGGGCGCAATCCGAAGACCGGCGTCGAGGTGACGATCTCCCCCGGAAAGACGGTTCGCTTCAAGCCCGGCAAGGAACTCAAGAACCTCTAAGGGGCCGGCGCGGGAACTGGCCGCCTGCTAGAAGTCCAGCACGAACGTGACCGGTCCATCGTTGACCAGGTCCACCAGCATCCGCGCTCCGAAGCACCCGCACTCCACCTGCACGCCCGCAGCCTCCAGCCGACAGCGCAGTTCCTCGAGCAGCGGCTCCGCCACCTCTGGCGGCGCCGCGCGGTCGAACGACGGCCGCCTCCCCTTGCGCGTGGACGCGGCCAGCGTGAACTGCGACACGAGGAGAATCGCCCCGCCCGACCGGCGCACGTCGAGGTTCATCCGCTCCCGCTCGTCGTCGAAGAACCGGAGGCCGACCAGCCTGGTCGCGGCCGCCGCGGCCTGGTCCAGACCGTCGCCTACTTCGACGCCGGCAAGGACCACCATCCCGGCCCCGATCTTCCCCACCGGCCGGCCGTCGACCGAGACTTCGGCCTCCGCCACCCGCTGCACCACAAGCCGCATGCAGGGGACACTACGCCAGGCTCGAAACGGACACCCGCTCTTTCGCGGGATCGGCGCCGACCACGCCGCCGGATGCACCTACAATGGAAGTCCGCCAGCCCCTCTGGGGTACGCCCCCGGCGCTACAACGCATCACGCCTTGAACTCGAATGAGAGAGGAAGAACGAGAGCATGCTCAACAAAGTGATCCTGATCGGCCGTCTCGGCAACGACCCTGAAATCCGAACCACGCAGTCCGGCCAGACCCTCGCCACCTTCAACGTCGCAACGAACCGCCGCTGGCGCGACCGCGACGGCAACCGCCAGGAAGAAACGGAATGGCATCGCATCGTTTGCTGGGGACGGCAGGCAGAGGTGGCGGGCCAGTACCTCAACCGAGGCAAACTCGTCTCCGTCGAGGGGCGGCTGCAGACCCGCTCCTGGGACGATCAGCAGACCGGTCAGAAGCGTTTCATGACGGAGATCGTCTGCGACAACTTCCAGATGCTGGGCAGCCGCGGCGACAACCAGGGCCAGTCGGGCTACGGGGGCCAGGGCCGCCGGGAACAGCCTCAGTCCGCGCCTCCCGACCAGGGCTTCGACGCCAGCGAACAGGACGACGACATCCCGTTCTAGCTCCGTTGTCGGTGCGCCGGCCTTCTGGCCGGCTGCCGCCGGAGGCGGCCTACTACTTCACGCCAAGCCGGCTCTGCAGAGTCTGGAGCAGGTTCAGGGCGGCGAGAGGCGTCAACTGGTCCACGTCGACCGCCTTCAGCGCCTCGATCACGGCCTCGTCCTCGCCGCCCCATAGCGCAAGCTGGTCCGCGCCGGGTCCCGGCGGCGCTCCGGAAGCGCCGTCGATGACCCGTGGCTTGCCGGAGAAGCTGTACTGCTGGGACTCGATATTCGAGAGCACCGCGGCGGCGCGCTCGATGACCTCGCTGGGCACCCCGGCCAGGCGCGCCACATGCAGACCGTAGGACTTGTCGGCGCGACCTTCCGCGACCCTGTGCAGGAACAGAATCTGGTCCTGCCACTCCTTCACCGCCATTCGCGAGTTCCTGACCCGCGACAGCGTCGCCGGCAGCCCCGTGAGCTCGTGGTAGTGGGTGGCGAAGAGGGCCAGAGAGCCGTTGTGCTCGTGCAGGCGCTCGATGATGGCCCATGCCAGGGAAAGACCGTCGTAGGTCGACGTGCCCCGGCCCACCTCGTCCAGGACCACCAGGCTGTCGGGCGTCGCGTGGCGCAGGATGTTCGCGGTCTCGACCATCTCGACCATGAACGTCGATTCGCCGCGGGCCAGGTCGTCGCTGGCGCCGACGCGGGTGAAGATGCGGTCGACCAGGCCGATTTCGGCGCTCTGCGCGGGGACGAAACACCCCGCGTGGGCCATCAGCACGATCAGCGCGGTCTGCCGGAGGTAGGTCGACTTGCCGCCCATGTTGGGGCCGGTCAGCAGGATGATCTGTTCCTGGTTCCGATCCAGGCGCACGTCGTTCGGCACGAAACCGGAAGCGCCCCGAATGGCCGCCGTCGATCGCTCGACGACGGGATGGCGCCCCTCGCGGATCTCGATCCTGCCGGAAGCCGCGAGCATCCGCGGCCGGACGTAGTCGTAGCGGCCGGCGACCTCCGCCAGCGCGGTCAGGCAGTCGAGCCGCGCCAGGGCGGCCGCCAGGGCGAGCAACCGCGACGCTTCCCGGGCGGCCTCGGCCCGGAGAGACTCGAAGATCTCCTGTTCCAGGGCGAGCTGGCCGCTCTCGGCGCCCAGGATCTGCTGTTCCAGCTTCTTCAGGTCCTCCGTGACGTAGCGTTCGGCGTTCGTCAGGGTCTGCCGGCGCACGTAGTGGTCGGGAACCCGCTCCTGCTGGGTCTTTCGCACTTCCAGGTAGTAGCCGAACACCCGGTTGTAACCGACCTTCAGCGAGGGGATCCCGGTCGACTCCCGCTCTCCGGTCTCGAGGGCCGCGATGTGCCCCTTGCCGTCTCGCGCCAGAGACCGAAGCCGGTCGAGTTCCGGGTCGACGCCGGCGGCGATCACGCCGCCTTCGCTCAGCGAGCCTGGCGTCTCCGCCAGGATCTCGTCGAATCTGGCGCGCAACTCGGGAAGCACGTTCGTCCTCCCCAACCCGTCGAGGAGGCCGGCGTCCAGCCCGGCAACGGCCGCGAGCGCGGAAGGGGCGTCGCGCAGGGTGTCCCGCAGGGCCGCCGCCTCGCGCGGACTGATCCGCCCGAGGACCAGCCGCGACGTCAGCCGCTCCATGTCGGCCATGCCCTTGAATCGCGAGCGGAGCGACTCTCTCAGCGGGATGTTCCGGAGCAGCACGTCGACCGCGTCGTGACGCTCCCGCAGGGCGCCGGCGTCGCGCAGCGGCCGGCTCAACCAGCGCCGGAGCGCGCGGGCCCCGGGCCCCGTGCGCGTCAAGTCGAGCACCTCGACCAGCGTCCGTCCGCCCTCGTGCTGGAGGTGACGAAAGACCTCCAGGTTCCGGAGCGTCGTGTCGTCCACTACCACGCAACGGTCGTCGTGCTGAACTTCCAGGGCCGTTACGTGATCGACATCCGACCTGGCGGCGCGGCGCGCGTACTCCAGCACGAGGGCCGCCGCGGCGACCGCGGCCTCGCCCTCCACCAGACCGAATCCGCGCAGGTTGTCGACCTGGAACTGCCGGCGCAAGGCGCGCTCCGCGGAGGCCGAACGCGGCGCCTCCGCACCGTCGACCGCCGTGTGCGGCACTCCGGCCCGGTCGATCCAGGCCGGAAGCTGACCGCCCGGATCGGCCCCTCCCGTCTCGAAGTCCGCGCCGCACGTTAGAACCTCGCGCGGCGCGAGCCGTTCGAGATCGTCCACCGCCAGGCCTACGTCCGGCCAGCGGCGCACGAAGAACTCGCCGGTCGAAACGTCGAGGAACGCGCCGGCCCCTGCCCCGCCGTTGAAGCGGATCCCGGCAAGGTAGTTCGGCCGGTTCTGATCGAGCATCTCCAGGTCGCTGATCGTTCCCGGCGTTACGATCCGGGTGACTTCCCGGCGCACGAGTCCCCGGGCCTGCGCCGGATCTTCGACCTGATCGCAGACCGCGACCTTGTAGCCCGCGTCGAGCAGCTTGGCGATGTAGGACTCGACCGAGTGGTGCGGCACACCGCACATCGGCGCTTCGCTGGCGGTGCCCTTCTGGCGCGCGGTGAGGGCGACGTCGAGTACCGGCGCGGCGGTCGTGGCGTCCTCGAAGAACAGCTCGAAGAAGTCGCCCATCCGGTACAGCAGGATCGCGTCCGGATACTCGGCCTTGACCGTCAGGTAATGCCGGAGCATCGGCGTGAGCGCCGCGATGTCCCGATCCGGCCCGGCCGACCGACCGGCGGATGTCCGCGAATCCCCCGCGTTCTTTGCAGCGCTCCCGTCCACGGACGGTCGTCAGTATAGTGAGCGGCCATGCCTTCCGGGCCGCTGCTCGCCTTCGACACCGGCTCGCCCGTCGTCAGCGTGGCGCTCTCTCTACCCGACCGGGTCGATTCGCTCGCCACGCCTCAGGGCCGTTCGTCGCGCGAGCTGATCGCGATGATCGACGAACTGCTGACGCGCGCGGGTCTCGAAGCCCGCGACCTGGGGGGAGTCGGGGCGGCCAGGGGTCCGGGCAGCTTCACCGGCCTGCGAGTTGGACTGGCCACCGCGATCGGCCTGCACCAGGCCTTCGGAGTGCGCGCGGGCGCGGTGTCCACCTTCGAGATCCTGGCCGGCTACTACGCCGAGCGGACGGCCGCGCCGGACCCCGTAGTCCTGGCGGTCGTCGACGCGCACCGGGACCGCTGGTTCACCCAGCGCATGCGGCTGGGAGCCGACGGCACGGCCCGGGCCGACGGGCCGCCCGAGATCACAGGCCGGACCGAACTGGAGCGCAGCACGCTCCCTCTCGTCGGCCACGGAGTATCCGCTCTGGAGCTTCCCGCCGACGCGGTCGAGCCGAGGGAACTCGCCCCGAACATGCTGCGCCGGATGCGGAACAGTGACTTTCCCTGGGGCCTCTCGACTCTGGTCGAACCTCTCTACCTGCGCCCGCCCGCGACGAGTGCACCCAAGCTGGTACGCTCAAAGCAGGCCACACGGACGGCCGGCGAACGACCACGAAGGGAGGCGCGCACCGAATGAGCGATGACGCAGTCAAGGAAGAACTTCTGGCGCAGGAGGGCGAGTTCAAGAAGCTCTACGAAGAGCACCAGGCCTGCGAGAGTCAACTCGAAAAGCTGGTCGGCCGCCCAGTCCTCTCGCCGACGGATCAGTCCGAGGCCAAGCGCATCAAGCTCCACAAGCTCGCTCTCAAGGACCGCATGGAGTCGATCATCCGGTCCCACGCCCTCCAGGCAGCCAGCTAGCGCCAGGCGCGCACCCTCCGGTTTACGGGTCCCGTTGGCGAAACCGTCCGGACCGTCAAGGTTGAACGGATGAGATTCGCTCGGGAGGCCTGGCCGTTCGTGCTGCCGTTCCTGGCCGCGGCTGCCGTCTTTTGGCCCCTTGGTTGGCACGTCGCCGCGGGCGCGATGGCCGTCCTCGGCGTCCTGCTGCTCCTCTTCTTCCGCGATCCCACACGAAACTACGAGGGACCGCCCGACGTCGTCCTGTCTCCGGCCGAAGGAACGGTGATCGCCGTGGAGGTGATCACGGACAGCGCCCTCGGGGAGGAAGCCTGGAGGCGCATCTCCATCTTCCTGTCCGTCTTCAATGTCCATACCCAGAAGACGCCGGTCGAGGGCGTGGTGATCGGCAGCATCGCGACACCGGGAAAGAAGCTCCCCGCTTATCGCAAGGAGGCGGGCGACGTGAACGAGAATCACCTCACCCTGCTGCGGCGGCCCCAGGGCGATCTCATCGCCGTGCGCCAGATCGCCGGCCTGGTCGCCCGACGCGTCGTCGCACATGTCCAGGCCGGTCAGCGCGTAATCCAGGGCGAACCTCTCGGCCTGATCAAGTTCGGCTCCCGGGTCGACGTGTTCGTGCCGCTCTCCTACGATCCCCTGGTCGAGAAGGGCCAACGCGTGATCTCCGGCGAGACGCCGCTCGCCATGCCCACGGACCCGTCCACACCGCCGCCGGAGGACTTGCCGGTCCGGCGACCCGCGGTTCGAACCGGAGACTCTCCATGAACTGGAAACCTCGCAAGCCGAGACCGTTGCGGGCCGGGGCCTACGTGATCCCGAGCCTGTTCACCACCGCCAACATGCTGCTCGGCTTCTACGCGCTGCTGGCAGGTCTCGAAGGGCAGTTCCAGACGGCTGTCCTGATGCTGTTCGCCGCGGCCTGCCTGGACACGCTGGACGGCCGGATCGCCCGCCTGACCGGTACCGCGAGCCCATTCGGCCGGGAGTACGACTCGCTGGCCGACCTGGTGTCCTTCGGCCTCGCCCCGGCTCTGCTCTGCTACCTCTGGGGCCTCCACGAGCTTGGCCGCGTGGGCTTCGCGGCGCCCGCCGTCTACCTGCTCTGCAACGCCGCCCGTCTGGCCCGCTTCAACGTCAGCCGCCGCACGGCCGACCCGGCCTACTTCATCGGGCTGCCGGCGCCGGCCGCCGCGGGAGCGATCGGCTCGATTCTCTTCTTCGTCGACACCCGGGGCGACTCCTTCCTTCTCCAGATCGTCGTTCTGTCCGCGCTCGTGGTGGTCGGCCTGCTCGCCGTCTCCACGTTCCGCTACGTCAGCTTCAAGGAGATCGACTTCCGGCGCCGGCGGAGTTTCCGGGTGGTGCTGGTCATCGCTTCGATTGCCGTGCTGGCGCTGATCCACATCGGCCTGTTCTTCCTGGTCGGGGCGGCCAGTTACGCGCTCTCCGGGCCGACCGCGTGGGTTGCCCGTCGGCTCAGGCGACGCCGCCGGGCGATTCGTCTTCACGCTGCTACGCTCCGCGGCCGATGACGACCGTTCCGTCCGCTTCTCCGGACCAACATCGGCTGACCATTCTCGGGTCGGGACCCGCGGGACTCACGGCGGCCCTGTATGCCGCGCGCGCCGATCTCGCGCCGCTGGTGCTCGAGGGCAGCCAGCCGGGCGGGCAACTGACGATCACGACCGATGTCGAGAACTACCCGGGCTTCCCGAAGGGGATCATGGGGCCCGAGCTGATCGACCAGATGCGGGCGCAGGCCCAGCGTTTCGGGGCCGATACCCGTTTCGAGACCGGGCTGGACGTGGACCTGAGCGAGCGGCCGTTCCGACTCGAGACGGACGGCGGCGAGTACCGCACGGACGCGCTGATCATCGCCACCGGCGCCTCGGCCCGCCAACTGGGCCTTCCCTCGGAAGCTGAGCTGATGGGGTACGGCGTTTCGGCCTGCGCCACCTGCGACGGCTTCTTCTTCCGGGACAAGGAGCTCGTCGTGGTGGGCGGCGGCGACACGGCGATGGAAGAGGCCACGTTTCTGACCAAGTTCGCCAGCAAGGTGACCATTGTTCACCGTCGCGGCGAACTGCGGGCGTCGGTGATCATGCAGGAGCGCGCCTTCGCCAACGAGAAGATCGAGTGGCGTTACCACGCCACCGTGGAGGAGATCTACGGCACTCAGGCCGAAGGTGTTCGCGGCGTCCGTCTGCGCGACCCCCGCTCCGGCGAGGAAACGGACTTCCCCTGCCAGGGCGTCTTCATGGCGATCGGCCACAACCCGAACACCGAACTGTTCCTCGGCAAGCTGTCGATGGACGATGTCGGCTACCTCAAGGTTCGCCATCCGGGCACGGCCACGGACATCGAGGGTGTCTTCGCTTGTGGCGACGTGATGGACCCCATCTACCGGCAGGCAGTCACCGCGGCCGGTACGGGTTGCCAGGCGGCCATCGACGCCGAGCGCTGGCTGAGCGAAGTACACTGACCGCCGCCAGATCAGACAAGGACGGGAGTACGCATGGCCAAACTGAGACGTAGGGACTTCCTGGGCAAGGCCGCGATCGCCACCGCCGGAGCGGGCGCCGTCGCCGCCTGCGGCGGACCGGCCTCGGCGCCGGAGGGTGGACCGGCGGTCGTCACGAAGCCGCGGCTCAACTGGCGCCTGGCCTCGAGCTTCCCGCGCGGCCTCGACACGATCTTCGGCGGCGCGGAGGTGTTCGCGGAGCGGGTCGAGAGCCTGTCCGAGGGCCGCTTCCGGATTCGTGCCTACCCCGCCGGCGAACTCGTTCCGGGCCTGGGCGTCCTGGACGCCGTCCAGCAGGGAACGGTCGAACTCGGCCACACCGCGAGCTACTACTACACGGGCAAGAACCCGGCCGTGGCCTTCGACACCGCCATGCCGTTCGGCCTGAACACGCGCCAGCAGAACGCCTGGCTCTACCACGGCGGCGGCCTGGAACTGATGCGCGAGGTGTTCGCGGACTTCAACATCGTGAACTTCCCGGCCGGCAACACGGGCGGGCAGATGGGCGGCTGGTTCCGGCGCGAGGTCAGCACGCTTGACGAACTGCGGGGCTTGAAGATGCGCATCCCGGGGCTCGGCGCCGAGGTGCTGAGTCGTCTCGGCGTGACCGTTCAGACGATTCCCGGCGGAGAGATCTATCCCGCGCTGGAACGCGGCGTCGTGGACGCCGCCGAGTGGGTAGGCCCCTACGACGACGAGAAGCTCGGCTTCCAGCGCGTGGCGAAGAATTACTACTACCCGGGCTGGTGGGAACCGGGCCCGACGCTTTCCGTGTACGTCAACCGGACCGCCTGGGACGGCCTTCCGGCCGAGTACCAGTCCATCGTCCAGTCCGCCGCCGCGGAGGCGAACGTCGACATGATCTCGCGGTACGACGCGGTCAACCCGGGGGCCCTCAAGCGTCTGGTCGACGGCGGCGTCACGCTGCGACCGTTCTCCGACGAGATCATGACCGCGTCACGCGACGCCGCGTTCGAACTGATGAACGAGAACGCGGCCGGCGACGCCGGCTACCGGAAGATCTTCGAGTCCTGGGATGAGGTCCGGCGGTCGTCCTTCCGCTGGTTCAGCACCGCCGAGCAAGCGTACGCGCGGTTCTCCTTCGGCGGCGGCTGAGCGCCGGCTACAGCAGCGCCGTCACCAGTTCGGGATACAGGCAGATCAGCGCCAGCCCGATGAGCTGGATGACGATGAAGGGGATCACGCCCCGGTACATCTCGACCGTCGTGATCCTCCGGGGCGCCACGCCGCGCAGGTAGAAGATCGCGAAGCCGAAGGGCGGCGTCAGGAACGACGTCTGCAGGTTCATGCCGATCATCACGCCGAACCACACCATGTCGACGTCGAGGATCCGCGCCGCCGGCGCGATCAGCGGGATGACGATGAAGGCGATCTCGAAGAAGTCGATGAAGAAGCCGAGGATGAAGATCGCGAGATTCGCCACGATCAGCAGGCCGATCTTCCCGCCCGGCAGGCCGGTCAGCAGGTCTTCGATCCAGATGTCGCCGTAGAGGCCGCGGAAGACGAGCGCGAAGGCGGTCGAACCGATGAGCAGGAAGATGACCATCGTGGTCAGCTTCGCCGTCGCGTCCATCGTCTCCTTCACGGCCTTCAACGTCAGCCGACCGCGCGAGAGGGCCAGCGCGATGGCGCCGACGGCCCCCAGGGCCCCCGCCTCGGTAGGCGTCGCGACACCGGCGAAGATGCTGCCCAGCACGACCAGGATCAGGACCATGGGCGGCAGCATGACGACGGCCACCTGGCGCGCCAGCGCGGCGCCGTCGAGGGTCCGCTCCTCGGCCGGCAAGGCCGGCGCGGCCGCAGGCTTCGCGATCGCGACACCGGTGACGTACACCGCATAGAAACCCGCCAGCATCAGGCCCGGAATCAGGGAGCCGATGAACAGGTCGCCGACCGAGATGCCTAGCTGGTCGGCGAGCACCACCAGCACGACGCTGGGCGGAATGATCTGGCCCAGCGTTCCCGCCGCGCTGATCACGCCGGTGGCAAGCATCGGCGAGTAGTCGTAGCGCAGCATGACCGGCAGCGAGATGAGCCCCATCGCCACCACCGAAGCGCCGACCACGCCGGTGGCGGCGGCGAGCATCGCCCCGACAACGACCACCGCCAGCGCCAGGCCGCCGCGCAGCCGTCCGAACAGCATGCCGATCGTACGCAGCAGATCCTCCGCGAGCTGCGACTTCTCCAGCATCGTTCCCATGAAGATGAAGAAGGGCACCGCCAGCAGGACGCCGTTCGACATGACGCCGAAGACCCGCTCGGGAAAGGCGTAGAGCAGGTTCCAGGAGAACAGCCCGAGCTCGATGCCGATGACGGCGAAGATCAGCGCGGTCCCGCCGAGCGAGAAGGCGACCGGATAGCCCGCGAAGATGAACAGGAAGACGACTACGAACATCAGCGGTCCGAGGAGGTCGCTACTCACAGCAGCCCCTCCTGCTGCAGATCCTCCTCCTCGGCCCCGGCGCTGAGCGCGCGCAGGCGCAGCCAGTTCCGCGCCGCCTCCGCCAGCCCCTGCAGGGCGAGGAGCGTGAACGCCACCAGCAGCACGCTCTTGATCGGATATCGCGGCAGACCGCCCGGGTCGGAGGACACTTCCAGCACCGCCCAGGAGTTCCGTACCGCCGGCCAGGACATGACGAGCCCGAACACCGCGAACGGGACCAGGAACAGCAGCGAACCCCAGAGATCGATCCGCCGCCGCCAGCGCTCCGGCAGACGGCTGAAGACAACATCGACGCGCACGTGGGCGCCCGTCAGCAGCGCGTACGCGGCGCCCAGCAGGAAGACCAGGCTGAACATGTACCACTGGAGTTCGAGGTAGGCGTTCGAACTCAGGTTCCAGCCGGTGAACCGGCCGAGGTAGCGGACCACCGCGTTGTACGCTCCGACCGCGACCATGGCGAGGGTGAGCCAGGAGACCGCGACGCCAAGGCGTGTGTTCAGACGATCGGTCCAGGCGACGAAACGCGCCAGGAAGCCGCCCGGGGTTGGAACTGACGCCATGAGCGCGGGCAGGCTACCACCAGCGTGATGGGCGCTCCGGGGCCGGGCCTCCCCCGCCGGTTCGCGCGGCTGACGGCCCTCAACACGGCGTCCAACCTCACCGTGCCGCTCGCCGGCCTGGCCGACACCGTGATGCTCGGCCGGCTCGACGACGTCCGCTTCCTGGCCGGCGTCGTCCTCGCGGCCCTGATCTTCGACTACCTCTACTTCGGCTGCGCCTTTCTGCGGATGAGCACGACCGGCCTCACGGCCCAGGCCTGGGGACGCGAAGACACCGGCGAAGTGTCGGCACACCTCTACCGCGCCCTGCTGCTGGCGGCGGTGCTCGGCCTCGCGGTGGTAGCCCTCCGGGACCCGCTTGGCGACGCCGGCTTCGGACTTTTGTCCGGCACGGCCGGCGTGGAGGAGGCCGGTCGTCGTTACTACGACGCGCGCATCTGGGGCGCGCCGGCGGCCTTCGCCAACCTGGCGCTGGTGGGCTGGTTCCTGGGCCGCGGCGAGGCCGCGAGGGCGCTGCTCCTGGTCGTCCTGGCCAACCTCGGCAACATCGCGCTCAACTGGTGGTTCATCGTTCACCTCGGCTGGGCCGCGTTCGGCGCCGGGGTCGCCACCGCCGGGGCCCAGTGGCTGAGCGCCGCCGCCGGCCTGATCCTGGCGCTTGCGGCTGCCGGGCCGCTTCCAGCCTGGTCCACCCTCTTCGACCGCGCCGCGCTGCGCCAGATCCTCGCGCTGAGTGGACACCTGGTGATCCGCACGCTGCTCTTGGTCACCGCCTTCGCCGTGTTCACGAACGCGAGCGCCCTCTTCGGCGCCGCCCGGCTGGCCGCCAACGGCGTCATTCTTCGCGTGTTGAGCCTCGCCTCCTACTTCGTCGACGGGGCCGCTTTCGCCGGCGAAACGCTTGCCGGCATGGCCTTCGGCGCCGGCGACCGCCGCGAGTTGCGGCGCGTCCTGCTCCTGACGCTGGCGGCGGCCGTCTGCTGCGCGATCGTGTTTCTCGTCCCGGCGCTGGCGTTTCCCGATACCGTTTACCGCCTGCTCGTGGATCACGAAGACGTCGCCGCACTCGCGGCGGACAGCAACGCCTGGCTGCTGCCGGTGCTCCTCTTCGCCGCCCTCGCCTATGCCTTCGACGGCTTCTTCCTCGGCCTGACTCGGGGCCGGCTGCTCAGCCGCGCGATGGCGGTCAGCCTCGGAGTCGGCTTCGCTCCCCTCGCCTGGGCGGCGGTCCACTTCCGGGACCCGGACCTTCTCTGGCTCAGCATGGCCGGCCTGATGGCGGCGAGGGCGGGAACGCTCGGCTACGCGGCGCGCCGGTACCTGGTGCCGGATCGTGGCGGCGCCTGAAACTTCACCGGCAACCAGGGCGGGGCTACACTCCGGGCCGCCAGCACCACGTCCACCAGCCTCGGGGAGGCCGAACGCAGATGAAGAAGCTCGAAGGAAAGACCGCTCTGGTAACCGGCGGCGGCACCGGCATCGGCCGGGCGACCGCGCTGCTCTTCGCCCGCGAGGGCGCGTCGATCATCGTTTCCGGCCGGAGGCTCGAACCGCTCGAGGCCGTCGTTTCCGAGATCGAGGCCGCCGGCGGCGCCGCCTGGGCCCACTCGGCCGACATGGAGGACCCGGAGGCTGTCCGGGGCCTCGCGGCCGCCACACTGGAGCGTCACGCCACGGTCGATGTCCTGGTCCACAACGCGGGGCACAGCTCAAAGGTGCGGAGCACGCGCTACATCTCGCAGGAAGAATGGGACAGCGTGATGGCCGTCAACGCGACCGGTCCGGCGATGCTGACCAAGGCGCTGCTGCCGGCGATGCTCGACCACGGCGGCGCCACCGTGATCATGGTGTCGTCGATGGCGGCGATCCGGCCGGGCGTCATGGCCGGCACGGCGTACGGCGCCGCCAAGGCGGCTTCCCGCAACTACATCATGGGCCTCGGCGCGGAACTCCGGCAGCTCGGCATCCGCGCCACCAGCGTCCTCCCGGGCGAAGTCGACACGCCGATCCTCGACAACCGGCCCCGTCCGCCGTCGGAGGAGGAACGCGCCGGGATGATGATGGCCGAGGACATCGCCGAGGCGATCCTGGCCGCGGCGGCGCTGCCCGAGCGGACCGTGATCGAGGAGATGACCCTGATGCCGACAAGGCTCCGCGACTACTCCGCCGACATCGCCGCGGCGCGGACTCTGGGCGCGCCCGGGGAGGACTAGCGAACATGCCGACGATGACCGACAGCGAACGAGACGCCTTCCTCGCCGAGCCCGGCGTCCTCATGCGAATCGGCACCGTCTGCGACGACGGCCGGCCCCTGGTGACGCCGATCTGGTTCATCTTCGAGGAGGGGGCGATCTGGTTCACCCCGCGCGAGAACTCCGTCTGGTTCGCCAACCTGCGCCGCGATCCGCGGACCTGCCTGGCGATCGACGAGCAGAACCTCCCCTACCGCAAGGTCCTGGTCGAGGGCGAGGCGGAACTCGTCCACGACATCGGCGTCGACGACGCCTGGCGCGACCGCTACCGCCGCATCGCCTGCCGCTACGTCCCGGAGGACGCCGCCGAGGACTACATCCAGGCGACGATCGACCAGCCGCGGGGCCTCTATCGACTCCCTCTGGTGGCGGCCACCGTCCGCACCTGGCGCATGCCGGTCGACGACGAGGACCAGGCCGGCATCTGGCACCAGCGCTACTACCGGCCGGGGACCTTCCTCAGCCGCTGAAGCGGGCCGGTGACGGCTACTCGGCCGGCGCCTTCCTGTGGACGATAGCCGCCCCGATCACGCCGCCGACCGTCGAGAACGCCACGTTGATGATCAGCGAGAAGGCGACGATCGCGATGACGCCGAGGCCGGCGATCGCACTGAACAGGCTGAAGGTCTCGAAGTCCTCGACGGATTCCGAGGTGAGGGCCCCGATCCCCATCACGCCCGTGATGCCCCCCAGGATCAGGAGGCCGATGAGAATACTCAGGGCGGAACCGAAGACGCCGGCAAGCGCGCCGATCTTCGCACCTTCACCGTAGGGCGCCGCCGGAGCAGGCGGGTCGTCCTTGAGCGCCAGGTAGACGGCGAGGACGCCGCCGCCTACGACCAGGGCGCAGCACGCCAGGTTGAGCAACTGCAGGCCCGGGATCTGCGACGCGACCGCTCCGGCGCCGCCGCCGAGGGCCGCGTATCCGACTTTCTTCCCTGTCATCGAACCTCCCCTGGTGGTACGTACATCGGGAGCCCCGGCCTCAAGCCGAGGGCTTCTTGTGGAAGACGGCCGCTCCGATCACGCCGCCGATCGCCGAGAAGATGACGTAGGTGACGAGATTGAACAGAAAGCCGAGAAGGGCGAAGGCGCCCACGGCGCCGGCCGCGTCGCCGCCCATCGCGTCGAGGACCTCGGGCGGTATGCCCTCGATGCCCTCGAGCATCCTCATCAACTGCTCCGTCGGATCACCGAACAGCGCGGCGATCGGAATGAGAACGATGGAGCCCACGATGGCCGCGACGACACCGGCGAGGACGCCGATCAGCGCGCCGTCGCCGTAGGGCGTCTTTTCGGTCGCCGGTTCGTTCCTCAGGGCGAGGAAGACGGCAAGCATGCCGCCGCCGACCACCAGCGCGCAGCACAGGCAGTTGACGAAGCTGAGGCCGGGAATCTGGGACGCGACTCCCGCCGCCCCGCCGCCGATGGCCGCTGCTTTCAATCTGTTCGGTGTCATGGTGTCTCCTCAAGCAGTTTCGGGGCATGTCGTGAGGTGATCTGGCCGATCGCCGCCCAGACCAGGAGAGCGATTCCCGCGGAGGCGAGCAGAGCCGTCCCGAACCGGCTTGCCGCCGTGTTCACCGGCAGCAGCCAGTCGATCGCGGTCGGCGCCAGAAAGAACAGGATCCGCCGGGGCCTGTCGAGCAACCAGTCGCGGAAGCGGCGGGCGAAGGGCAGCGCGGCCAGCCCCAGCGTGAAGCCGACGTAGAAGCCGAAGCAACGGTGGCAGACGGCCAGAGGGTGACCGGCCAGGTGGAAGCTGCGCTCGGCGATCTGGTGGCAGACCGACGCGAAGAACTCGTAGAGCAGCGGCGCCGCCCGCCCGTTCGAAGCAGCCGACAGCGGTGCGGCGACGACCATTCCGATCGTCAGGCAGCACGCCGCGGTAACGACTGCTGTGGCCCGGCCTGACGTCACGAGCGCGGAGAGCCGGGGGAGCATCGGAAGCTAGTGTAGCGACTCGTCGCCGCCGGCCGTCGCGGCACCATCGGTATGATGGCGCCGTGGGGATCGATCGGTGACGGAGTGGAACTCGATTCCCGAACTCGGCGGCCTGATCGGACAGCAGGTTCGGCTGCGCGGCTGGGTCGACGGCCGCCGTTCCAGCGGGCGGATCGGCTTCGTCCAGCTTCGGAACTCCGGCGCCACCGTCCAGCTCGTCGTCAGCCGCAAGGAGGTCGATGCCGCCTCCTGGGAGGTGCTCCAGCACGCCGGCCAGGAATCGACGATCGCGGCCACCGGTACCGTCGCGGCCGACCCCCGTTCACCCGGCGGCGTCGAGGTGCAGGTGTCGTCGCTGGCCCTGGTGCACGGCGCCGAGGCCTACCCCATCACGCCGAAGGAGCACGGCACCGCGTTCCTGATGGACAACCGACACCTCTGGCTCCGCTCCAGCCGGCAGCGGGCGGTACTGCGCATCCGTAGCGAGGTCTGCCACGCGATCCACGACTTTCATCGCGAGCGCGGCTACTACCTCGTCGACTCCCCGATCCTCACGCCCGCCGCCTGCGAGGGGACCTCCACGCTGTTCGAAACGCCGTACTTCGACCATGGGTCCGCCTATCTCAGCCAGTCCGGCCAGCTCTACCTGGAGCCCGCCGCGGCGGCCCTGGGCAAGGTCTACTGCTTCGGCCCCACTTTCCGCGCCGAGAAGTCGAAGACCCGCCGGCACCTGATGGAGTTCTGGATGGTCGAGCCGGAAGCGGCCTTCCTCGACTTCGAAGGGCTGTGCGAGCTGGCCGAGGACTTCCTGGTCTACCTCGCGGGCCGGGTGCTGGAGAACTGCGGCGAACCGCTCGCGATCCTGGAGCGCGACACGTCGAAGCTCGAGTCCATCCAGGGACCCTTCCCGCGGCTCCGCTACGCGGAGGCGATCGACCTGCTGCAGCGGCAGGGTTCCGGGATCGAGTTCGGAGAGGACTTCGGCGCCCCCGAGGAAACGTCGATCACCCGGGAGTTCGATCGGCCGGTGATGGTCACCCATTACCCGGCATCGCTCAAGGCCTTCTACATGGAACCCGATCCGGACGACCCGTCGCTGGCCCTGGCGCTCGACGTGATCGCCCCGGAAGGCTACGGCGAGATCATCGGCGGCAGCCAGCGCATCCACGACCACGATCTGCTGCTCGCGCGGCTCAAGGAGCACGATCTGCCGCTTGACGCCTTCCAGTGGTACCTCGACATCCGCCGCTACGGCACGTTCGAGCACAGCGGCTTCGGCATGGGCGTCGAGCGTTTCGTCGCCTGGATGGCCGGCGTTCCCCACCTCCGGGAGACGATTCCGTACCCGCGAACGATGGACCGGATCTACCCCTGACCGATCCGGTCGACGATCTCGAAGCGCGGCTCGGCCACCGGTTCGAGGACCGCGCGTTGCTCGAGCAGGCCCTCACCCACAGCTCCTTCGCCAACGAACGGGGCCTGGAGCGCGACAACGAGCGGCTGGAGTTTCTCGGCGACTCGGTGCTGGGGCTGGTCGTGGCGGACCGGCTCTTTCACGCTGATCCGTCGGCGCCTGAAGGGGTTCTGTCGCGGACCAGGTCCCACGTCGTCAGCGCCGAGGCCCTGGCCCGGCGCGCCCGGGAACTCGATCTCGGTTCGGCGCTTCAGCTCGGCCACGGCGAGGACCAGTCGGGGGGCCGCGAGAAGCCGTCTCTCCTGGCGGATGCCCTCGAAGCCGTGATCGGGGCCGTGTTCGTCGACGGCGGCCTCCAGGCCGCCCGCGACCTGGTCGAACCATGGATCGAGGCGGAGGCCGCCGAGACGATGGACGCCCAGGACGCCAAGTCGGACCTGCAGGAATCGCTCCAGGGCCGCGGACTCGACCCCCCGTCCTACCGTCATGTCGGCCGTGACGGGCCGGATCACGACCCCGTGTTCCACGTCGAGTGCTGGATCGGAGGTCGCGCCGTGGCCGCGGCGTCGGGCCACTCGAAGAAGGTAGCGGAGCGGCGGGCCGCCGCCCGGGCATTGGCCGGGATGGAGAAAACCGACCGCTAGGCGTCACCGCCGCTTGAACCGGCGCTCCAGGTCCCGGTCCGTGAGCTCCAGCACGACCGGGCGACCGTGCGGACAGGTGTAGGGGTGCTCACAGGCGAAGAGTTCCGCGATCAGGCTCTCCATCTTCTCCGCCGACAGCGCCTCGTGCATCTTGACCGCGGCCCGGCAGGCCCTGCTCGCCGCCAACTGTTCAAGCAGGTACTCCGCGAGCGCCTCGTCCTCGCCCGGCAGCTCGTCGCCGGCCGCGACCCGGGTCGCGATGCGCAGCACGAGGCTTTCCGCTTCCGCGTCCGGCAGGACGGCCGGGATCGCGGTAATCGCCGCCGTGCCTCCGGAAAGGCTGCTCACCGCGTAACCGCACCGGGCCAGACCCGACGAGCACTCGTCCAGCGCGGCGTTCTCGGCCGCCGAGAGCTCCAGCATGCGCGGCACCAGCAGGGTCTGGCTCGCAGCATCCTGCTCTTTCAGGCTGCGGCGGAAGCGTTCGTAGAGGATCCGCTCGTGGGCAACGTGCTGATCCACGACGAACAGCGCCTCGGGGCCCTCGAGCAGAATCATCGTGCCCTTGTACTGCCCGATCAGACGGAGCGATTCGCGGCCCTTGCCGGAGAGGCGTACCCGGGTCGACGGTTCCGGACGGTAAGCGACCTCGGCGAGCTTTCCGGCCGAGCCGCTTGCGGCTCCGCCGTACCGGGCGGCGAGTTCCTCCGCCCACGCCGGAACGGCCGGCGCCGCATGGTCCGCCGCGCCGGGGGCCTCGCGCACCTCCCCCGCACCCGTCCAGGCCGGCGGCGCCACGGGGCCGCTCGGTTCGCGAAGCGGCGCCGGCTCCTCGCCCTTGGCGGCCTCGAGTCCCCGGCGCAGCGCGCTACCGATGCGCCCCATCAGCGCGGCATCACGGAACCGGACCTCCGCCTTCTGCGGGTGAACGTTGACGTCGACGGACTCGGGCGGGACGTCCAGGAACAGGAAGAGAGCCGGCGGCCGGTCTCCCTTCATCAGGTCCCGCACCGCCTTGTAGTAGATGGCGAGGACGGCGCGGTCCCTGAGCAGACGTCCGTTGACGAACAGGAACAGGCGCCGGCCCTTCGTCGTCTCCCGGTCGCCGACGAAGCCGGAGATTCCGTGCTCCCTTCTTGCCTCGGGTAGCGGAGTCAGGTGACTCACGAGATCCTCGCCGAACAACTGCGCGATCCGGTTGAGCCGGCCGGCCGCGTCGACTCCGGTTGCCTGGGCCCGCAGCAGCTCCCGGCCCGCCGACTCGGCGTCGGGAGCGTGCCGCAGAACGAACGTCACGTCCGGCCGCGCCAGCGCGTACCCCTGAACCACGGTCAGCGCGTGGCGCAGCTCGGTCGCGGGCCGCTTCAGAAACTGTTTGCGGGCCGGTACGTTGTGGAACAGGGACTCGACCGTCACTGTCGTGCCGCGAGGCCGGCTCACCGGTTCGTCAACTGTGAGCCGGCCGCCTTCGACGACCAGGCGATGTCCGTCGCCGGCCGACCGGGCGGTCAGCAGTTCGCACCTGGAGACCGCTGCGATCGACGCCAGGGCCTCTCCCCGAAAGCCCAGGGTCGAGACCTCGAGCAGATCCTCGAAGGAGGTGATCTTGCTGGTGGCATGGCGTTCGAGCGCCAGGGGCGCGTCATCCGCGGCGATCCCGCTGCCGTCGTCGGCCACCGAGATCAGGTCGCGACCGCCGTTCTCGAGTTCGATCTCGATCCGACCGGCGCCGGCATCGAGCGCGTTCTCCACGAGCTCCTTGACCACCGAGGAGGGACGTTCCACCACTTCGCCGGCCGCGATCTGGGAGATCAGCGCATCGGGAAGCCGCCGCAGGGCGGGTCGTTCCGTGCCGGGACCCGCCATCAGGGCGAGACGTCCCTGAGGGTCCGCTGCATCACTCCGTAGCTCTTCAGCTCCCGGCCCAGAAAGGCGCGCCGCACTTCGCGCGTCACTGACTCGACCGACCTGAGCGTGGCCTCGTCGACCTGGCCGTTCGCCTGCAGGCCCGGCAGATCCGAGCCGCCAATCCGACGCAGGAAGGTCAGGGCCCCGGCCCCCACCCTTCGGTTCGCCCCCGCGTCTCCCCCGCAGGCAGGACACAGGAGACCGGCGGCGTCGACCGCCAGGAAAGCCTCGTCGCCGATCGCGTTGCCGCAGGCGGGACAGCGTCGTGGCGCGGGGAACACGCCGCTCAGTCGCAGCGTCCAGCACTCCAGGTAGCGCGCCGCCAGCCAGCGGTCGCAGCCGTCGAGCAGCGCCTGGACGGTCGTGTCCAGGAGGCGGTAGAGGTGGTTTTCGGGCTCGTCCTCCTGCGCGAAGACCCGCATGTGCTCCGCCAGATAGGACGACACGAGGATCCCCTCCAGGTCCTCGTGCAGCGCCCGGGCGCTGCGAATCATCTCCGCCTCGCCGATTCGCACCAGTTCGCGCTCCGGCTTCTCGAACCAGGTCAGGTGGACCTTGGCGAGTTGCTGCAGCTCGCCGCCGAAGCGGCTGAAACGCGTCCTTGCGCTGCGGGCCGCTCCCCGTTTCAGGCCCCGGTCGCGACTGAGGAAGACGACGATCCGGTCCCGTTCATGCAGGTCCGTCGTCTGGAGCAGCAGCGCCTCGCCGCTTCGCTGCTTCATGTCCGGAACCCGCCGCCGCTCAGCGGACCAGCCAGTCGATCATCAGGGTGGCGAGCCCGAAGTAGACGAGGATGCCGGTGATGTCGCTGCTGGTCGTGACCATCGGGCCGGACGCGACCGCCGGATCGATGCCGATCCGTTCGAACGCCATCGGCAGCAGCGACCCGATCAGGGAGGCGAGCACGATGGCCAGGAACAGCGAACTGGCGACCACCGCGCTGTACGCCGGATTCTGCTCCAGGAAGGCCGCCGCCGCCGCCGCGACGGCGGCGCACACGAACGCCACCACCAGGCCGATCCGGATCTGCTGGAACAGGAAGCGGCGCATCCGGCCGCCGCCTTCGCCGATCCGCCCCGTCGCCAGGCCGCGCACGGTCAGCGTCATCGTCTGGCTGCCGATGTTACCTCCCATGCCCATGACCACCGGCGCGAAGGCAAGCAGGAACGCCTCGTTGAGCCGGAGCTGGAACTGCTTCATCAGGACGCCGGTCAACGTCAGGCCGATCAGGTTGACCAGGAGCCAGGGCAAGCGGATGCCGGCAACCCGCCAGGCCCGCTCCCGGTAAAGCAACTCGTCGTCGGAGGTGCCGACCATCTTGTAGAAGTCCTCTTCGGCCTCCTCCTGCACGATGTCGATCACGTCGTCGACGGTCACCAGCCCCAGCAGGCGGCGAGCTTCGTCCACGACCGGAATCGCCAGGAAGTCGTACCGCGAAGCGAGCTGCGCCACCTCCTCCTGGTCCGTATCCGTCTTCGCCGTCACCAGGCCGCGGTTCATGATCTCGCCCAGGGCGCGGCTGGGAACGGAGAGCAGAAGCTCGCGGAGCGACAGAACGCCGACCAGGCGCCCCTCGGGATCGACGACGTAGAGGTAGAAGATCATCTCCACCTCGCCGTGTTCGCGGATCTTGGCGATCGCATCGCCGACCGAGGTGTCCTCCGGCAGGGAAAAGAACTCGGTGTTCATGATCCGTCCGGCCGTGTCCTCCTCGTAGGCGAACTGCGTCTGCAACTCGTCGCGATCCGGCCGATCGAGCAGGGCCAGCACGGCTTCCCGCAGCTCCTCTTCCAGGCCGTCGACGATCTCGACGCTGTCGTCGACCGCCAGGGGCGACAGCAGGCCGGCGATCTCGGCCGGGGCAAGCTCCTCCAGCAGAGGCCGGCGTTCGCCCGGCTCCAGCTCCAGCAGGACCTCGCCGGCCGAATCCGGATAGTCCTCCAGGGCCAGACGGACGACGAATAACTGCTCGGTCGGCACCAGTTTCCTGAGCGCGGCGGCGACGTCTCCCGGCCGCACCTTGCTCAGCACGCGCGACAGGTTGCGGCGGGCGCCGCGGCGCGCAAGACGGCGCATTGTGTCGCCGAGAATCTCAACCCGCTGCGTCGACATGGCGGGCGGAATCGTACCAGCCGGGTACCCCCGGCGAAGTCCTGAGAGGGCTCTACGGCGCCCCTAAGCCAAGGCCGTACAGAGAGTTGGACAGGTCTGGCCGCACCGGCACGTCAGCCGGGCATCAGTCGATCTCGAAGACGGCGTCGATCTCGACCGGTACGTTGAACGGCAGCTTGTTCGTTCCCACCGCGAAGCGGGCGTGCCGCCCCTTCTCGCCGAAGACGTCGACCATCAGGTCGGAAGCGCCGTTGATCACCGCCGGGTGGTTCTCGAAGTCGTCGCTGCAGTTCACGAAGCCACCGAGCTTCACGCAGCGGCCCACGCGCTCGAGGTCGCCGTCGCACGCGGCCGCAACCACTGCGATGATGTTCAGGCCGACCAGGCGGGCAGCCTTCTGGGCCTCCTCGAGCGAGTAGTCGACGCCGACCTTGCCGCGGTAGGCCAGCTTCCCGTCCCTGACCGGAACCTGGCCGGACACGAAGACGAGGGAACCGATGCGGACGAACGGAACGTAGTTGGCTGCCGGCGCGGCGGGCGCCGGCAGCTCGATGCCCAGCGCTTCCAGCCGCTCCCTGACCGTGTTCATCCCGTCAGCTCCCGTCAAAGGCGGCGAACAGCTCTTCGAACGCCTTGATCTGGTTGCCCGCCGCCGACGACGGCACCAGGATCGGGGTGCGAATGCCGGCGTCGAACCAGCGCTCGACGCCTTCGCGAACCTCGGCGGCCGTCCCGAACAACGTGGTGTCCGCCAGCCAGCGGTCGGAGAGCAGGCTCGGAATGCGGTCCGTCTCGCCCCGCTCGACGGCCCGCTCGACCGCCTCCATCTCCTCGACGTAGCCCGCCGCCTTCCAGTAGTTCCGGTAGTTCGGGAGCAGCGCGTAGCGGCTCAGGGTCTTTCGGTTGCGCGCCGCGGCCAGGTCGCGGTCGTCCGAGATCACGGTCGGAATCATGTTGCCGACGAAGAAAGCCGGATCGGTCGCCTTCTCCCCCGCCGCCGCCAGGGAGTGCCCCATGCGCGAACGGGCGCCGTTCGCGAACACCATACCGTCGCCGATCTCCGCGGCGGTGGCGATCATCCGATCGCGCAGCGTGGCGAGCACGATCGGCGGCAGTTCCCCGGCGCCCCTCACGGCCTTGACTTCATCCACGAAGGCGCGGATGTCAGCCAGCGGCTTGCCGACGGTGACGCCCAGCCGCTTGTGGGCCGGGGCGTGACTGACGCCGACGCCGAACCAGAACCTGCCCTGGGAGACCTCGTGGATGAAGGACGCCGTGTGCGCGAACTCGGTCACGTGCCGGGTGTAGATGTTGACGATCGATGTGCCGAAACGGATGCGCTCGGTGGACAGCGCGATCGCCTCGCAGAGCGCCAGACCGTCGCCCATGCTCGGGCAGTAGATGCCGCTGAAACCGCGGCGCTCGATCTCCGCCGCCAGGTCGAGAGTCAGTCGCCGGCGCCCCGGTACCGCGGCGAGCGAGATGGCGGGGAGGCCGTTGGGTGCTTTGGAAGTCGTCGTCATGGCGGCGGGCAGGGTATCAGCGTGCAGAGGCGGAGAGGGCATCATCGCGCGTGCGGCTACGCTACGAGCCGCGATGGAGAAACTCGCTCCGGAACAGGTCGGCGCGCTGCTCCGCCCGGGCATGAAGGTCGCCGTCCTGGGCGGCTGCAACGAACCCCGGGGCATTGCCGCGGCGCTCCACGCCCAACCCGAGGCGACCGCCGGCGTGGAGTTCACGGTCACCCGCATTCCCGGCATCTCCTCGCCGACCCTCGCGCCGTGGGCCGGCTCGACGGTGCGGAGCTTCTTCGTCACGCCCGAGATGCGCGCCGGTTTCGAGGCCGGCTCGGTCCGCTTCGTGCCGATGCAGTACCGGCATGTCTGGGACGACCTCATGGCGGCGCCCTTCGACCTGGCGATCGCCCAGTTCACGCCGCCGGACGGGAGCGGCGACTGCTCGCTCGGCATCGGCGCCGGGTTCCTGCCCGCGCTGCTGGAGCGCTCGGAGATCCCCTTCGTCGCGGAGTGGAACCGCTCCCTGCCCCGCGTACCGGGCGCTCCGACCGCGCCGGCGGACCGTTTCGACTACGTGGTCGAGACCGACGTCGAACCGCCCACGCTCGCCAGCCGGAGCGGTCCCGTCGCCGAACGCATCGGCGCCCTTGTCGCGGAACTGATCCGCGACGGCGACTGCATCGAGACCGGCGTCGGCGCGATCCCGGGCGCGGTCCTGGCTGCCCTGCACGGTCACCGCGACCTCGGCTTTCACTCCGGCCTGCTGTCCGATGGCGTGATGGATCTCGTGGAAGCGGGCGCCGTCACGGGCGCCCGCAAGGCGATCGATGAAGGCCGCCTGGTCGCGGCCATGGTCCTCGGCTCACCGCGCCTCTACGACTGGGCGAGCGGCTGCGACCTGATCGACCTGCGCACCGTCGACTACACCCACGACGTGCGCGTGATCGCGAGGCTGGAAAACTTCGTCGCGCTGAACTCAGCGGTCGAGGTGGACCTCTTCGGCCAGGTCAACTCGGAGATGGTCCGCGGCCGGCAGATCAGCGGCACGGGCGGGGCCGTCGACTTCATGCGCGGTGCCCGGATGTCGGCCGGCGGACGTTCGATCGTCGCGCTCGAGGCGACCGCCGGCGGCGGCCGCTTTTCCCGCATCGTCCCGGAGCTGCCGCCAGCGCACGCTGCCACCGCGCTACGCACCGACGCCGACCTCTTCGTCACCGAGCACGGCGTCGCCGAAGTGCGCGGGCTGGACCTCGTCGAGCGGGCTCGCCGGCTGATTGCCATCGCCGCACCCCAGTTCCGCCAGGAACTGGAGGAACGGGTCAGCAACGCGGTCCAGACACCGGGCAGCTAACGGGGTCGGCGACTACGCCTTCGCGCTCGGCCGCGCGGACACCGCCTGGTGCCAGCGCAGGAGATTCGGCGTCTCCTCGGTGACCTTGAACTTCGTCACCCGGCCGAAGTCGATCCCGATCTGGGCCGTGATGTCGGCGATCGAGTAGTCGTCGCCGGCGACGAACTCGCGGTCGGCGAGTTCCTGATCGAGCCAGGCCAGACGCTTCGTCGCGTGGCTGCGCTGACCCTCGCCGTAGTCCGGGTACTGCTGGATGCGGTCGGCGAAGTACGGGTGCGTGTTGCGGAACACCTGCATGATCGGCAGGGCAATCTCGAGTTCCATCCGCCGCTGCCACATCTCGATCCGGGCGGCCTCCTCGGGGTCGCCGCCGCCCATCAGTGCTGGTTCCGGCTGCAACTGCTCGAAGTAGCGGCAGATGGCGACCGACTCGGCGATGAACGTGCCGTCGTCGAGCTCGAGCACGGGCACGCGCCCTATCGGGTTCTTCTTCCGGAAGGCCTCCTGGCGGTTCTCGGCCGAGCCCAGGTCGACCGGCACGACGGGAACCTCGATGCCCTTCTCGGCCAGAAAGATGCGTACGCGGCGGCAGTTGGGGGCGGTGGCGGCTTCGTGTAGCTTCATGGCGTCGAACTATCTCCTGGAGATCTGCTGCTGATGTTCAAGGCTTGGAAATGACGGGAGCGGAGTGTAACCGCATCAGGCAATGGCTCCGCGAGGAGCACGCGGGATGACCGAACTCCTGACCCAGCCGGCCTTCTGGGCTGCCCTGTTCTCGGTGACGCTGATCCAGATCGCGCTCGGCGCCGACAACCTGATCATCATCACGATCATCGCCAACAAGCTGCCGGAGGCGAGGCGCAAGCAGGCGATCCAGTTGGGGCTGCTGCTGGCGATGGCGCTGCGCATCGTGCTGCTGCTCATCCTGAGCCTGGTCCTCGGCGCGGCGACCACCGAGCTCTGGCACTTCGACGGCAGCCTGCTCGGCGTCGAGATGGCCGGGACCGTGGACGGCAAGTCCCTGGTGCTCGTGATCGGCGGCCTCTTCCTGATCTGGAAGGGCGTCAAGGAGCTCCGCGTCAAGCTGAAGGCGGTCGAGCACGAAGTCGCGAAGGCGAACCGGTTCGCCGAGGTGGTCGCGCTGATCGTCGGCATGAACCTCATCTTCTCGGTCGATTCGATCCTCACCGTCGTCGGCATGACGGACATCTTCCCGGTCATGGTCGGCTCCGTGCTCATCTCGGTGGCCCTGATGCTGGTCTTCGCCGGCCCGATCTCGCGCTTCCTCAGTTCGAACCCCGAGTTCGAGATCCTCGGCCTGTTCGTCCTCCTGCTGATCGGCTTCGTGCTCATCCTCGAGGCGGGCCACAGCGCGCACATGGTCGTCAACGGCTCCCCCACCCCGTACATCCCGCAGTGGATCGTCATCTTCATCCTGCTCCTGATGTTCGGGCTCGACCTCTACCAGAACTGGTGGGAGCGCAAGCGCGAGGTGGACACGGTGGCCCTGCACCGGCGGCGGAAGTAGGGAGACCCGACCGGCGCTTGCCCGGTGTACGATCCCTGGCCTCACGCTCAGGTCCTGCCCGGCGAGGCCGACGCGCTCTTCAACCCACCGGAAGCACGATGCCAGAAAACGAGTCGACCACTTCCTCCCTGCCCACGCTCGCCATGCTCGGCGCCACCGGCGACCTGGGCGGCGGTCTCGCGCGACGTTGGGCGGCCGCCGGCTACACGATCGTCATCGGCTCGCGCTCGCGCGAAAAGGGCGCCGGGTCGGCCGAGGACGTGAACGAGCAGCTTCGGGGGCTGGGGCTACCGGCGACGGTCCGCGGCACCGACAACCTGACGGCGGCCCGGGAGGGCGACATCGTCGTGTTGACGGTCCCCTACGCATTCCAGCGGGCGACGCTGGAGGGCGTACGCGAAGCGCTCCAGGGCAAGATCCTGGTCGACTGCACGGTGCCGCTCGTGCCGCCGAAGGTTGCACGGGTCCAGCTTCCGGACGAAGGCTGCGCCGCGAACATCGCGCAACAGGCCCTCGGCCCCGGTGTCCGCGTCGTCTCCGCGTTCCAGAACGTGGGCGCCGCGCACCTGCGCGAGGAGGGCGCGGTCCATTGCGACGTGCTGGTCACGGGCGACGACCCCTCGGCCCGCGCCGAGGTCATCGAGCTGATCGAGGCGCTTGGCATGCGGGGCTTGCACGCCGGTCCGCTGGACAACGCCGCCGCCGCCGAGGCGCTGACCTCCGTCCTGATCCAGTTGAACCGCAAGTACGGCATCGCCGGCGCGGGGATCCGGATCACCGGCGAGCCCACCCGCACGCCCTGAAGGCCCCGGCACGCGACCGCCGTGCGTGACACCCGCCATTCCGAAGGCGGCTAGCCTTCGGCTTTCGAGCACCGCGCTTTCCGAGACCATGCTGAACATCAAGCCGGTACCCCGCCTGCCAGAGGTCAAACCAGGCGACGACCTTGCGCGCCTGATCTCCGAAGCGATGCATCAGGCGCGCCTGAGTGTGCGCCCCGGCGACGTCCTCGTCGTCGCGCAGAAGATCGTCTCCAAGGCGGAAGACCGAATCGTCGATCTGGCAACCGTCGAGCCGCGTCCCGAAGCCCTTCGGCTGGCGGCGGAGTGCGACAAGGACCCGCGACTGGTCGAACTCGTGCTTCGGGAATCGACCTCCGTGCTGCGCACCGTGCCCGGAGTCATCATCGTCGAGCACCGGCTCGGTCTCGTGCTGGCGAACGCGGGGATCGACCAGTCGAACCTGCGTCCCGGCGAAGACCACGGACATGCCCTGCTCCTGCCGGAGGATCCGGATGCGTCGGCGGCGGCCCTGCGCGAAGCCCTGGCGGCGCACTTCGGAGTCGAGCGCCTCGGCGTGATCGTCAACGACAGCGTCGGTCGCGCCTGGCGGCTGGGCACCGTCGGACTCGCCATCGGGGTCGCCGGGATGACGGCGCTCTGGGACCTGCGGGGTGATCGCGACCTGTTCGGCAGGGAGCTCCTGGTCTCGGAGACCGGGATCGCGGACCAGGTCGCGAGCGCCGCCCAGATCGTCCAGGGCGAGGGCGACGAGGGCACACCGGTCGTGCGGGTCCGCGGCCTCGGGCGGCTCGGGCCGGCCCAGACCGCCCGCGACCTGCTGAGACCGCGCGATCAGGATCTGTTCCGGTGAAGGCAGGTTGTCGATGATGGAAGCCTCCCCACGGCGCTGCGTGGCCCTTTCCGGCGGCGTCGGCGGCGCCAAGCTGGCGCTCGGGCTGTCGCGCGTGCTTCCGGGGGATTCGCTGACCGTCGTCTGCAACACCGCGGACGACTTCGACCACCTGGGGCTCCGCGTCTGCCCGGACCTCGACACGGTGATGTACACGCTGGGCGGCATCTCGAACCGCGACACCGGCTGGGGTCAGGCCCACGAGACCTGGTCCTTCCTGGAGGCGCTCTCCCATCTCGGCGGCGAGACCTGGTTCCGGCTCGGCGACCGCGATCTGGCGACCCATGTGGAACGAACGCGACGGCTCCGTGCCGGCGAAACCCTGACCGACGTGACAGCCGCCCTCTGCGGAGCGCTCGGCATCGCCGCCCGCGTGCTGCCGATGAGCGACGACGCGGTGCGCACTGTCGTGCTGACGGAGACCGGCGAGCTCAGCTTCCAGCACTACTTCGTTCGCGATGCCTGCGCCCCGACCGTCTCCGGGTTTCGCTTCGACGGAATCGACACGGCCCGCCCGTCACCCGCCTTCCTGGCGGCGCTGGAGGATCACGCGACCGCCGCGATCCTCGTCTGTCCCTCGAACCCGTTCGTCAGCGTCGATCCGGTGCTGGCGCTCGACGGGGTCGAGGCGGCCCTGCGCCGGACGGAAGTTCCCGTCGTCGCGGTTTCGCCGATCGTCGGCGGCGCGGCGATCAAGGGCCCGGCGGCCAAGATGATGGCGGAGCTCGGGATGCCGGTCACCGCGATCGGGGTGGCCCGGCACTACCGGGAACGCGACCTGCTCGACGGCTTCGTGATCGACGACGCCGATGCCGGCCAGGCAGCGGAGATCGAGGACCTCGGCCTTCCCACGCTGGTGACCGGCACGGTGATGGAGACGCTGGCCGACCGGGAACGCCTGGCCCGGGAAACGTTCGACTTCGCCTGCAGCCTTGACCCCAGGCGTAGCGACGTGGCGGAAGCCGCGCCGCCGGAATGGTCCGCGTGACAGCCGGCGGCCTCTGGGCGGTCCTGCCGGTCAAGGCCTGGTCCGAGGCCAAGCGGAGGCTGTCCCCCGTCCTTGGCGCCGGAGAACGGGAGGAACTGGCCCGCTCGATGCTCGACGATGTGCTCGCCGCCATCGCGGGCGTCCCCGCCATCACTGGCACGCTGGCCGTGACCGCCGACGGCGTTGCGGCGAGGTACCTCGAGGGCGCCGGATGCGAGGTCCTCTCAGAACCCAGGCGAGGCCTGAACCGGGCACTCGGAACGGCCTCCAAGGAACTCGGGTGCCGCGGCGCGTCGACGATGCTGGTGCTACCGATCGATCTGCCCCTGGTGACAGCGGTGGACCTCGAGGAACTCTGCGCCCGGCACCTCGAGGATCGGCAGGGCCTCGACGGCCAGCCGGCGCCGGGAGCGGCGGTGACCGTCGCGCCCGACCGCTTCCGTTCCGGGACCAACGCTCTCGTCTGTTCGCCGCCGGGCTGCATCCCGTTCCGCTTCGGCGACGGCAGCTTCCACGCCCATCTGCGGGAAGCCGAGCGGGCCGGAGCGGCCCACTCCAGCATCGTCCTGGCGAACCTCGGACTCGACGTGGATCATCCGGACGACCTGGCCGAACTGCTGCGACTCGATCGTTCCAGCCGGACCGGCCACCTTCTTCGGAAACTCGGCCTGCGTGGACCCGGCGTACCGGATCGTCTCGAGAGTCCACGGAACCGGGACTGATACCGTTCGCTATTCCCAATGGGCGGGCTCAGCGCCCGCCGCCGTCCTCGCCATGTCTCCTCCGCTCAGCGCGTTTCTGGACCGTCGCCCGACCCCCGACGAAGCCCGTGCGCTCGCCCGCATCGAGCCGGGCGCCGGCATCGAACGGTTGATCGAAACGGCCGGCGAGCTGCGAGACCGGGGCCACGGCGACCTGATCTCCTACTCGCGCAAGGTATTCCTGCCGCTGACCCACCTGTGCCGGGACATCTGCCACTACTGCGTCTTCGCCCAGCCGCCGAAGAAGGGCGAGGCGGCGTACATGCCGCTCGACGCCGTGCTGAGCCAGGCGCGCCTCGCCGCTCGTGCCGGTTGCAAGGAGGCGCTGTTCACGCTCGGCGACAAGCCGGAGCTGCGCTACAAGGCCGCGCGCGACGGCCTCGCCGAACTGGGCCACGAGTCGACCCTCTCCTACCTGCGGGAAGCCGCGGAGCGGGTGCTGGTCGAGACCGGCCTCCTGCCCCACCTCAACCCGGGGCTCATGACCGCCGAAGACATCGAAGGCCTCCGCCCGGTGGCGCCGTCGATGGGCATCATGCTGGAGAGCGTCTCCATGCGGCTGCACGAGAAAGGTCAGGCGCACTACGGCTGTCCGGACAAGGTGCCGCGGCGACGGCTCGAGACGCTGCGGCTCGCCGGCGAGGCGCGGGTGCCCTTCACTTCCGGCATCCTGATCGGGATCGGGGAAACCCGCGAGGAACGGATCGACGCCCTGCTCGCCCTGCGCGATCTGCACGACGAGCACGGCCACATCCAGGAAGTCATCGTCCAGAACTTCCGCGCCAAGCCGGAGACCCGGATGGCCGACGCGCCCGAGCCGACGCTCGAGGACCTGCTGTGGACGATCGCGGCGGCCCGGCTGGTGCTCGGCCCGGAGATGCACATCCAGGCGCCGCCCAACCTGAGCCCCGGCGTGCTGCCGCGGCTCGTGGATGCCGGCATCGACGACTGGGGCGGCGTGTCGCCGGTGACGCCCGACTTCGTCAACCCCGAGGCGCCCTGGCCGCACCTTGAGCGGCTCGCGGAAGAAACGGCCGCCGCCGGCAAGACGCTGGTCGAGCGGCTGACCGTGTACCCCGAGTGGGCTCTCGACGGCGAGCGCTGGCTCGACGACGGCCGGGGCCAGAGCCGCGACATCAGGCGGGCGGGCGGCGTCCGCGCGGCCGTGCTGCAGCGGATCGACGCCACCGGTCTTCCCCGAACCGACGATTGGTCCCCGGGCGAGCAGACCCCGCCGCCAGCCGACCTGCTGGCCGCGGTCGCGGCCTCCCCCGCCTCGAACGGCAACGGTGCGGGGCCACGCGTTGCGACGGGCATCGGCCCCGTCCTCGACCGCGCCCTGGCTGGCCAGGACCTCTCCGAGGGCGAGATCGCCCGCCTGTTCGCGGCGCGCGGACCGGAGTTCTCCGCCGTCTGCGCCGCCGCGGACGCGATCCGGCGCGAAGTGAACGGCGACACCGTGACCTACGTCGTCAACCGGAACATCAACTACACCAACGTCTGCTACTTCAAGTGCCAGTTCTGCGCCTTCTCGAAGGGCAAGCTGAGCGAGAACCTGCGCGGCAAGCCGTACGACCTGGAACTCGAGGAGGTCATGCGCCGCACCGTCGAGGCCTGGCAGCGGGGCGCGACGGAAGTCTGCATGCAGGGCGGCATCCACCCTGACTACACGGGTGAGACCTATCTCGGTATCTGTCGCGCGGTGAAGGAATCCGTGCCGGAGATCCACGTCCACGCCTTCTCGCCGCTCGAGGTCTGGCAGGGCGCGGCGACGCTCGACATGCCGCTTCGCGACTACCTGCTAAGCCTCCGGGACGCCGGGCTCGGCACGTTGCCGGGGACTGCCGCCGAGATCCTGGACGACGAGATCCGGGCGATCATCTGCCCCGACAAGCTGAACACCGACCAGTGGCTCGAGGTCATGGAAACCGCCCACGGCATCGGCTACCGGACGACGGCGACGATCATGTACGGCCACGTCGAAGGTCCCCGGAACTGGGCCCGGCACCTGCTCCGGCTGCGCGACCTGCAGAAGCGGACCGGCGGCTTCACCGAGTTCGTGCCGCTACCGTTCGTCCACATGGAGGCGCCCCTCTATCTGAAGGGACGCGCCCGCAAGGGACCGACCTTCCGCGAGGCCGTCCTCATGCACGCGGTCGCCCGCCTGGCGCTCCATCCCTGGTTCGGGAACGTCCAGGCCTCCTGGGTCAAGATGGGGCCGCAGGGCGTCAAGGCCTGCCTCGACGCCGGCGTGAACGACCTCGGCGGCACCCTCATGAACGAGAGCATCACCCGGGCCGCGGGCGCCGCCCACGGACAGGAACTGTCGCCGACCGAGATGGAGCAGCTCATCCTCGACGCCGGCCGCGTTCCGAAGCAACGGACGACCGCGTACGGCACACCGCCTCCCGAGCGCGTCGAGGCATCCTTCCAGGCCGCGGAGCTGGCCGCCGTGCTGAACAACCCGGCCCACCGCTACGAGCGCGACGGGCCGCTGCGTCTCGTCCGCCCGGGCCTGGACAGCTCCTAGCCCCCGGCAACCCGGCGCCATCCCCTCCGGCCCCAGCGGCGCATGAACGAAGAGTCCTCCCACTCCGTTCGCCGCCACCTGCGCATCGCCGTCGACGAGTACGACACGGCCATCCGCCGGTTCATCCCCGGCTACGAGGAGATGCTCGCCGAAGCCGCGCGTGCCCTGCAGCCGGCGTCCCCGGGTTTGATCATCGATCTGGGGGCCGGCACCGGGGCTCTCTCCGAGGCGATTCTCGACTCGGTCGGCGACGCCGTCCTGGAGCTGATCGACGTCGACCCCGAAATGCTGAACCAGGCTCGCGCGCGTCTCGCCCGGTTCGGCGACCGCGCCCGATTCACGGAAGGCTCCTTCCTCGAACCGCTGCCCCGCTGCCGGGGCGCCGCCGCATCGCTCGCTCTCCATCACATTCCGGCGATGGACGCTAAACGGCAACTCTACCGGCGCGTCTTCGAGGCCCTCGAACCCGGCGGCGTCTTCGTCAACGCCGACGCCACGATGCCCAATGAACCGGCCGCCCAGGCGGCAACCTGGCGCGGCTGGGCCGAGCACCTCGTCTCCCACGGCATCGACGAGCGGCGCGCCTTCGAGCACTTCGAGGAGTGGTCGGAGGAGGACACCTACTTCCCGCTCGAGGAAGAACTTCTCGCCGTCGCACAGGCCGGCTTCGCCGCCGAATGCGTCTGGAGCGAGGTCGGGATCACGGTCGTCGTGGGCCGCAAGCCCGGCTGAGGGCCGGCAACGCTACAGCACCGCCTCCGCGATCGCTTCCAGCGCCTCCGGCTGCCGGCAACCGAGCAGCAGGGACGCGACCTGGCCGTTGTTTCCCGCCTCCTTCCAGGCCGCGAGCCGGTCGACGATCCGTTCCCGGGGGCCGACCAGGGCGACATCGTCGACCAGGGCGTCGGGCACCGCGCCGACCGCCTCGCTCTTCTTGCCGCCGAGGAAGTTGTCCTGGATCGCCCTGGCCTCGTCGGGATAGCCGAGACGCGTGGCGTAGTCGTTGTAGAAGTTCTTGTCCCGCGCCCCCATGCCGCCGATGTACAGGGCCATGCTCTGCTTGACGGGCGTGCGGCACTGCTCCACGTCGTTGCCCATGACGACGGTGACGAAGGGCATGACCTTGAAGTCGTCCAGACTCTTGCCGTTGCCGGCCCTGGCGAAGCCGCGCTCCAGGGAGTCCTCGAGCAGGTCGTAGCGTTCGGGGTTCATCCAGATCGGGAAGACGCCGTCCGCGACCTCGGCGCTGCACTCGAGCCCGTTCGGGCTGATCGAGGCGGTGTAGATCGGAATCGAGGTGTCCGCCGCCAGGATGCTCCGGAGCGGCTTGCCGAGACCCGTTCCGTCTTCGCCGCGGTAGGGCAACTGGTAGTGGTAGCCCTCGTGCGTGACCGGCTCCTCGCGGGCGAAGACCTTGCGCATGATCTGGATGTACTCCTTCGTGCGCGTCAACGGCCGGCCATAGGCGACGCCGTGCCAGCCTTCGATGACCTGCGGACCGGACGGTCCCAGGCCCACCAGGAAACGCCCGCCGGAGAGCTGGTTCAGGGTCATGGCGGTCATCGCGGTCATCGCCGGGCTGCGGGCCGGCATCTGCATGATCGCCGTGCCGACCTTGATCTTCTCGGTTTGTGCGAGAACCCACGCCGCCGTCGAGACCGCGTCGGAGCCGTAGGCCTCGGCCGTCCAGACCGACGTGAAGCCGGCGCTTTCCGCCTGCCGGATGCGGTCGATGTCGATGGTGATCTGGCTGCCGAACGCTCCCGCGAGCAGTCCTAATTCCATGGTCCGTCTCTCCTCGTGCTGGGTCTGTTCCTGGTACCTCAAGGCGAAACGGGCGCGAGGGTAGCAGGTCGGACCTGGCAGGTCGGACATAGACTGCACGCCGATGGCCGAGACGCCTGAGAATCCACGCGGTTTCCGCACCGCCGGACGCAAGCCCCGCAGCCAGATCGTCTGGCCGCTGGCCTTCGTCACGCTGATGCTGGGCCTCGTCCTGGCGATCGTGATCGGCTTCATCATCATCCGGCTGACGATGCTCCCCCGGGAGGTCGCGTCGGAGGGCCGTGAACTCGCGCGCGACGCGATCGAGGGCGTCGAGCGGATCGCCCGGGCCTTCAGCACCGGCACCGTCCAGACGTCGTTTCTGAGCTACGCCACGGAGATCTCCGGCAACGCCTTCCTCCAGTTCGCCACCCTCGACCAGACGGAGCTGATTCAGCGCACCGACTCCGCCAGTCTGCTCTGGGGACGGCTCAGGCTGCCGGACGTCATGGTCGAGGCCCGCGTTCCGGTGCGCTACACCTACTACCTCGACCTCGAGGACGAGTGGTCGCTGACGCTCGAGGGAACGACGGTCCACGTGCTGGCGCCCGGCGTCAGAGCGAACCGGCCGGCGGTCGACGCCTCGGCCATCGAGTACCGGGTGCAGACGGACTCCGTCCTGCGGGACGAGGACGCCGTGCTGGAGCAGCTCCGACTTCAGCTCATGGATCGGCTGGCCTCCCGCGCCGGCGAGAACATCGCGCTGGTGCGGGAACTGGGGCGGAGCCGGACGGCGGACTTCGTGCGCACCTTCCTGCTCTCGCAGTTCGGGGAAGACGCCGGCGACTACCGGATCGAGGTGCGTTTCCGCGACGAGTTCGACGAAACGGGCGAGCCGCTGCAACCGGCCGTCGAGCTCCGCCGTCCGGCCGAGGAACCGACGATTGACTGACCGGCTGGCGCGCTCGCGCCGGCGCCTGAGGGCCCGACAGGCCGACCGCTTCGGCCGCATGGCGGAACAGGTCCATCGGCACAACCCGTTCTACCGGGCGAAGTGGCGGGCAGCCGGCTTCGAATCCCCGCCCACCCTCGACGACCTGGCCGCACTGCCCTTCACGACGAAGGAGGAACTCGCCCGGGACCAGGAGGAGAACGCGCCCTGGGGCACAAACCTCACCTTCCCCTTCGAGCGCTACGTCCGCGTCCACCGCACGTCCGGCACGACCGGCAAGCCGCTCCGCTGGCTCGACACGCCGGCGAGCTGGCAGTGGTTCCTCGACTGCTGGCTGGAGACGTACCGCGGCGCCGGCGTCGAAGCGGCCGACCGGGTCTTCGTGGCCTTCGGCTTCGGCCCCTTCGTCGGCTTCTGGACCGCGTTCGAGTCGGCTCAGCAACTCGGCTGCCTGGCCATGCCCGCCGGCCACCTGAGCACGGAGCAGCGTCTGCGGGTGATGCTGGACGACGGCGCGACGACCCTCGTGTCGACCCCGACCTATGGCCTGCGCCTCCTGGAGGTTGCGGACCGCCTCGGCCTCGACCTGGCCGGCAGCTCCATCGCGCGGACCATCCACGGCGGCGAACCGGGCGCCGGGGTGCCCGCGATCAAACGCCAGCTCGCCGACGGCTACGGAGCGCTGGTCTTCGACCACGCCGGCGCCACCGAGGTCGGCGCCTGGGGCCATCCCTGCGGCGTCGGCGAACGCCTGCACATCCTGGAGGAGGAGTTCGTCGTCGAGTGGTTCGATCGGTCCACCGGAGAGCCGATCGAGCCGATCGACCCCACGGCGGGCGAAGCCGCCGAGCCGGCCTTCGGCGAGCTCGTGCTGACCAACCTGGGACGAATCGGCAGCCCGGTCGTTCGGTACCGCACCGGCGACGTCGGACGGCTGTGCGCCGCCGGCTGTCCCTGCGGCCGGCCGACGATGTACCTGGACGGAGGCGTGCTGGCCCGCGCCGACGACATGTTCATCGTCCGTGGCGTCAACGTCTATCCGAGCGCCATCGACGCCCTGGTCCGGGGAGCAGGCGGAGTCGTCGAGTACCGCGCCACCGTGCGCCGACGCCGCCAGATGGCCGAGGTCGAGCTGGAGGTCGAACCTGAGGCGGGCACCGACTCCGGAAACCTCAGGTCCCGGCTCCAGGACCTCTTCGAGGAGCGGCTCAGCCTGCGGGTCCCGGTCCGGATCGCCGGCGCCGGCTCGCTCCCCCGCTACGAACTGAAGGCGAACCGTTTCACGTTCCTGGACTGACGGCCGCCGCTCGATCGGGCCGGTTCAACACGAACAGCGCCGTGAACAGGACGGCGCCGACGCCGTTCACGACCAGGCCCATCGTCGGGCCGCCCAGATCGGGAACCAGGAGCAGGGCCGCCGCGACCAGCATGAGAACCCGCAGCGGCAGGGTGAGTTCGGATCGCAGGTATCCGCCGATCCCGGAGGCCAGGGCGACGATGCCGACGACGGCCGCCCCGAGCGCCAGCACCAGGGGGGGCAGTCCGGCCGCTCCCGAGGCGAAGAGACTCTCACCGCCCTCGTCCATCATCAGCAGCGCGGGCCGGTAGACGAACATGAAGGGCAGGGTGAACCCGACCAGGGCGAAGCGGAAGGCCGCCAGCGCGGTCGGCATGACCGGCGCCTGGGCGAGGCTGGAAGCCGCGTAGGCCGCCAGCGCCACCGGCGGCGTCACCATGGACATCATTCCGAAGTAGAAGATGAACAGGTGAGCCGCCAGCGGAATGACGCCGAGTTCCGAAAGCAGCGAGCCCATCAGGGTCGCCATCAGCAGGTAGCACACCACCGACGGCACCCCCATGCCCAGCACGAGCGACGTGACCATGATGCCGAGGAGGGCCAAGAACAGGTTCGTCGCCACGACGCCCTTGATCGCCGCCGAGAAGTCCGCCGCGATGCCGGTCTGCTGCACGATGCCGATGACGACGCCGACACAGGCGCTGGCGGCGACCAGGGGGATCCCGTTGCGGGCGGCCCGGGTCAGGGCGCCGAGCACGTGCGGCCGGAAGACCCGGTGAACGAGGCCGAACGCCATCAGACCGAACATCGCGACGATCCCGGACGAGAGCCAGGACTCGAAGATCTGCCGGAACGACGGATCGGCAGGGAGTTCGGCCCAGACCACCTGGTGCAGCAGAGCCACGAGCCCGAAGCAGCCGAGAGCCAGGTGGCGCAGCCTCCGGGGCAGATCGATCTCGGGCCGCAGTACCGCCAGCACCAGGATCACGATCAGAGCGCCCGTTACCGCCCGGAACGGTGAGAACCGGAGCAGCAGGAGCAGAACCAGCGTGGACAGGCTGGCAACGAAGACGAGGGCGTCGAAACGCCGCACCGGCGGCGGCTCGCCGTGGCGTTCCGGGGTACCGATCCGCCGCGAGTAGAAGTGCACGATCAGGAAGATCGAGAGGTAGAACAGGATCGCGGGCAGCAGCGCCGCCTGCACGATCTGCAGGAAGGTCACCTGGGGCTCGACGATCTCGAGCATCATGTAGGCGCCGGCGCCCATGACCGGCGGCACGAGGGCGCCCCCGGAGGCCGCCGCCGCCTCCACCGCGGCCGCCACGTGGCGCCTGAAGCCGTTGCTCCTCATCATCGGGATGGTGAAGGCGCCGGTCGTCACGGCGTTCGCCACCGCGCTGCCGGACAGTGATCCGAGCAGCCCGCTGCTCAACACCGCCACCTTCGCCGGGCCGCCCGGCCTGGTGCCGAAGACCCGCTCGGCGAAGCGCATGATGAACTGCGTCGCCCCGGACATCTCGAGAAAGGACCCGAAGACGACGAACAGGAAGACGTAGCGGAACATCACCGACGCCGCCGGGCCGAACACGCCCAGACTCTGCAGGAAGGTGGTGCCGACGACGTCGCGGGGATTCTGGCCCGCATGCGGGAACAGCCAGTCCGGTAGCAGAGCCCAACCGTTCCGGAGGCTGAAGTAGCAGTAGAGCGTGTGGGCGACGAAGGTCAGTGCAAGCGCCGGGACGATCCAGCCGATACTGCGGCGGGCGGCTTCCAGCACCAGCACGAGGCCGATCAGGCCGAAACCGATGTCCGCCCCCGTCTCGATCCCGGCCCGGTTGCCCAGCGACCTCCCCCCCGACCACAGGTGCTCGAACGCCGGCTCCGTCTGTACGACCACGTAGGCGCAGACGGCCACGGCCAGCAGACCGAACAGGAGATCCAGGCCGCGCAGCCACGCGTGCGAACCGAGCTTCGGATGGACCGGAAACGCGAGGAAGCAGAGCAGCAAGCCGAGGCCGACGAAGACCGCCAGGGACGACTGCGGCAGCAGCAGCCCGAAGTTGACCTCGAAGAGAA
The DNA here is from genome assembly GCA_965116955.1 of Thermoanaerobaculia bacterium. Lineage (GTDB taxonomy): Bacteria > Acidobacteriota > Thermoanaerobaculia > Multivoradales > Multivoraceae > Multivorans. Next base: position 3,533,282 of record OZ220742.1, read on the forward strand.
CGAAGAAGCAGAGGGCGGCGCCGAGTCCCGCGATCAGGCCCCGGCGCACCCGCTCAGCCGCCTCGTTCAACCGCCCGCTTCAGGCCAGATGCCGATCTCGCGGTAGAAGCGCTCCGCCCCTGGGTGGAACGGCGTGCCGGTGTTGCGAGCGGCGTTCGCCTCGTTGATCGCACGGCCGGCGGGATGCTTCTCGGCGATCGCCTGCCGGTTCTCCCAGATCGTCCTCGTGATCCGGTAGACGAGTTCCTCGTCCGCGTCGGCGTAGGTGATCAGGTGCATCGAACCGACGTTGAGGCCGGGGTAGTCCTCGGTGAGGTCGGAGTAGGCGTCGGCCGGGATCGTGGCGAGCTGGAAGAAGGGGTAGTCGCGAGCCAGTTGCTGCCGCTTCTCCTCGTCGAACGGCAGAAAGACGATGTCGTGGGTGCTGCTCGCCTGGGTCACGGAGCCGGTCGGCACCGCGCCGCCGAGGAAGGCGGCGTCGATGGAACCGTCCCCCAGCATGTCGACCGCCCCGCTCTGGGTGCCGTAGACCTGGGTGAAGTCGTCGTACGTCACGCCGTGGGCGGCGAGGAGCGGTTCGACGAACATCTCGAAGCCCGCGCCGGCCACGCCGACCATCGCACGCGTCCCGGCGAGGTCGCCCAGAGAGGTCAGCCCGGAGTCGGCCTTGGCGATGAAGGTCGCTATGTTCGGCGCCAGCGTGGCGACCGCGCGGATCTCGTAGCTCTGCTCCCAACCCGATTCGCCCAGAACCGCGAAGTAGCTGATCGCCGAGTTCGACATGGCGAGTTCCAGCTCGCCGCGCGCGAGGCGGCGGATGTTCTCCTGCGACCCCTTCGTCCCCCGCGGCTGGACCCGCCACGTGTTCTCCCCGCGGTTGTCGTTCAGCACTTCCGCGATCGCGCCGCCGACGACCGGAAAGGCGCCGCCGACCGGCGCCGTGCCCATGCTGAGAAAGCGTGGAGCGACGTCGCCGCCGTCCGGCGATCCGGCTCCGCCGCCACAGGCGAGGAGCAAGGCAACCGCCGGCAGGCAGCCGAGCAAGCGGTGTTTCTTCATCGATGGCAACCTCAAAGCGGGTGGATGCATCCGGGCGGGCGTGACGCGCGATGATAGCGCGGCCGCAACGGCCGATGCCGCGCCTACGGCTCGGTGATGCAGTAGAGGAAGCTGTCGGTTCGCAGGTAGAGGCGACCCTCGGCCACGCCGAGCGACGACAGCGTGAAGCCCTGGACCTGGTTCTTCGCCAGGATCTCGAACTCGGGGCCGTCCCGGACCACCGTGGTCACTCCGTCCTCGCTGGTCGCGTAGACCTTGCCGTCGGCGACCAGCAGCGAGGCGCTGTAGGTGCCCGGCTCGAGCCGCTGGTTCTCCCAGTCCGGCGCCCCGGTTCTGGCGTCGAGCCGTGACAGGAGGCCGTTGTCGCGGAGCAGGTAGAGCGTCTCCCCGTCCGTCGCGGGAGTCGGCACGTCGGGACCGCGGTCCGTCTCCCAGAGGAGTTCGGGTTCGCCGTCCGCCCGGAGCCGCAACGCCTTCATCGGATTGACACGGGTGGGGACGAAGACCAGATTCCCCGACGAAACCGGCGATGCGACGACCCGGTACATCGGGCTGTCCCTCGGGTTGAAGCCCTCCACGCGCCATAGCTCGCGGCCGTCACCCGGATCGTGGCCGGTGGCGACATCGCCTCCGTTCACCACCAGGACGTGCCCGTCGCCGCTCTCGACCAGGGCCGGCGTGATGTAGGCGTCGGGCGACTCCATGCGGGCGTTCGTGGGCCGCTCCTGTCTCCAGATCGTCTCCCCGGAAGAGGAGTCGATCGCGAGGAGGTAGGACGGATCGTCCGTCTTCATGCCGTGAAGGACCGGCACGTAAAGCACGTCCCGCCAGAGCAGCGCGGATGAGCCGTAGCCGTGATTCAGGCCGAAGGCGCCGTAGTCCTGTTCGAGTTCCCGCGCCCAGAGCTGGTTGCCGTCGAAGTCGTAGGCCTGCAGGGCGCCGGTCCCCGTCAGCACCCAGACCCGCTCACCGTCGGTGATCGGAGACGGCGACGACATGTTGTGCTTGCGCTGGAAGCGGTTGCCGCCCCCGATCGTTCGCTGCCATACGACGTCCCCCGAACCGGCGTCGACACGCCACAACGCCAGGTCGTCGCCCTCGGCGACGTTAAGGAACACGGCGTCACCGACCACGATCGGGGTCGAGCCGGAACGGTCCGGCAAGGGCAGCTTCCAGAGAATGTTCCGCTCCGCGTCACCGTCGTGCGACCACTCGAGCGGCAGGCCGGTGTGCTCGCTGTAGCCGTTTCGGGCGGGACCGCGCCAGTTCGGCCAGTCCGCTCCGCTCGCCGCCTGCGCCGCGAACAGCGCCGGCAGGATGCACCAGACGACCGACGACCGGAGGCATCGGCGATCTCGAAGTCGGGGTTGCACTTTCGCTCGGTTCACGCTGCCTCCCTTGCCGCGGCGGGCTCTGCGGCTTCCCCGCCGTCGCTGTCGTCCTGCGCTTCCGCCGCCTCCGGCAGCAGCAGCACCTGAACGCGGTTCTCGCCGCCGAGGTAGTCCACGGCGGCGCCGCGGATCATCTCCGCGTCGAGTTCCTCGAACAGTTCCTCGTACGCCAGGATGCTGAGGGGTTCCTCGTCGAACTGGTAGACCGTCTGGAGCATTCCCAGCCAGAAGCCGTTCGTCTCCTTCGCCGTCTCGCGGCTGCGTCGCTGCTGTTCCCGGATCTGGGCAACTTCCTCGTCCGCGGCGAGTTCGGTCCGGACAAGCTCGATCTCCTCCTGGACCGCCTGGAGCATCTCCTCGACGCGGGCCGGATCGCAGCCGAAGAGGATCTGCACGGCGAACTCCGAGACCGGGATCCTCTCGGCGCCGCCGGACACGTTCGCCCCGTAGGTGCCGCCGAGTTCCTCCCGCAGGCGCTCCCGCAAACGATCCCGCAGCAACGAGACCATGGAGTTCAGGCGGTAGCGGTTCAACTGGCTCTGCTCGAAGGGTCCGCTGAACACCAGGGCGACCTGGCTCTGCTCCTCCAGCCCCTTGTACACCGTCCGTTCGATGCGGCCCCTGGGGGTCCGGACTCCGACGTCTCTCCAGGCCTCCTCGCGCCCGCTGGACGGCAGACCGCCCAGCCAGGTCTCGACAAGAGGCTCGATCGCCTCGAGTTCAAAGCTGCCGGCGAGGAAGAAGGTGAAGTCGGAGAAGTCCCGGAACCGGTCTTCATAAACGGCGAAGATCCGGTCCTGATCCAGGTCTCCCAGCATCTCCTCCGTGATGATGCGACGCCGCGGGTGGTTCTGGCTCACGATCTCCACCAGCGTCTTGACGAAGGCGTACCTCGGCATCGCGCTCTGGTTGCGCAGCAAGGCGCCCTGACGCGTCAGGAACGACTCGTACGCCTCGGCATCGCGTCGGGGCGACGTCCCGCTCAGGTAGATCAACTCGAACAGCGTCTCCAGGTCCTTTGGCGAACCGCGGCCGCTGAAGCCCTCGAACAGGGGCCCGATGACCGGACCGACCCGCGCGACCTTGCCGGTCAGCGCCTTGTTCAGCTGGGTGAGGCTGAAGTTCCCCGACCCGGAAAGCTGAACCACCGAGGTCGCCAGGTTCGCCTCCAGCCAGTCTTCGTCCGAAACCAACGACGTGCCCCCTGGGCTGAAGGCCGCGACCAGGACCTCATCGTTCTTGAAGTCGCTCGGCCGCAGGACCACCCGGACGCCGTTCGACAGCCGCCACTCGGTGACGCCGAGTTCCTCGATCGCCGATCGTTCGACGATCCGGCCCGGGATCGGCGGAACGGGCACCAGGGCGCCCTCGCCGACGTCGTCCTCGTAGGCAGCGATCTCCAGTTCGCCGACGCGGTCGAACACCGCTAGCAGATCCTCTTCGACCGGCGGCTCCAGACCATCCTTCCGAGGTCCGCTGGTGAGGATGACGCGATCCTCGTCGTGGATCCACCCGTCGGCGACCCTGTTCACCTCGGCGAGCGTGATCCCGGGGACGTACCGGCGGGCCAGCTCACGCTCGTAGGCGATCCCCGGGAACGGTTCGCCCGTCAGGTAGTTCCGCTGGTACTCGCCGGCGTAGGCGGCGGAATGGGTCTTGTCCCGTTCGTCCCACGCGCGGTCCATCGAGCGCAGGGTATTGACCCTGGCCCGCTCCAGCTCGCTCTCCTCGAAACCGTGGCGGCGGGCCCGCTCGGACTCGGTTAGCAGCGCCTCAAGTGCCCGGGCTTCGGCGCCCTCCCGCGCTCCGGCGGAGAGCAGGTAGAGGCTGCGGGTCCGGGCCAGCGTTCCGCGGCTGCTGGTGGCGCCGATGAAGGGCGGGTCGGCCTCCTCGGCACGCTCGGCCAGCCGGTTGTTCAGCAGGCCGTTGTAGAGGCCGCGGACCAGCCGCGCCCGGTAATCGGCGACCGTGACGAACTCGTCCGCTTCGCCCTTGAAGGCAACCGAGATCGAGGAGCGCGTCAACTCGGGATCGTTGAAGATGGAGACCAGCGTCTCCTCGTGGGGAGGAATCTCCGCCTCGAAGCGTTCGCGAGGCTCTTCCGGCCCCTCGAGCCCGCCAAATCGCCGTTTGATGTCCGCCGCCATCGCTTCCGGATCGAAATCCCCGACCGCGACGATGGCCATCAGGTCCGGCCGGTACCAGTCGCGGTAGAAGTCCCGCAACCGTTGCGGCGGAGCCTCGCGCAGCATCTCCGGATCGCCGATCGGCAGCCGCTCGGCGTAACGCGAGCCGTGGAAGCGATAGGGGATCTCGGCGTCACGGAGCCTCGCCCCGGCGCCCCGGTCGCCCCGCCACTCCTCGACCACGACGCCTCGCTCGCGCTCGATCTCCTCGTCCTCGAAGCTGACACCCGACGCCCAGTCTTCGAGTACGAGAAGCGCCGTGTCGAGGATCTCCGCGTCGTCGGTCGGCACCTCGAGCCGGTAGACCGTCTCGTCGAAGCTGGTGTAGGCGTTGACGTCGGGGCCGAAACGCATGCCGATGCCCTGGAGATAGTCGAGCAACTCCGTCTTCTCGAAGTTCTCCGTGCCGTTGAACGCCATGTGCTCGACGAAGTGAGCGAGCCCAAGCTGGTCGTCGTCTTCCAGCACCGAGCCGGCACGGACGATGAGCCGCAGGAAGGCGCGGTTCTCGGGCCGGCCGTTCTTCCTCACGTAGTACCGGAGCCCGTTCTCGAGTTCGCCGGTGAGCACCGCCGGGTCCTGGGGCAGGGCTTCGGTCAGTTCGTAGGTCCAGTCCGGAGAGGACCCGGCGCTCGCCGAAGTCTCTTCCGCGGTCTCCTGGGCCAGGGCGCCCGGCGAAGGATGCCCGACCAGCACGACGGCCGCCACGGCCAGCCAGACGAGGCACGCGACGCGTGGGTGTCGCTCGGTCATCGACGTTTCCTCCTGTATCTTCGTGAGTCGCTCAGCGGGAGGCGCGGGCGCCGTCGTCGACCCGCACGACCGCTCCGACCGGCAGAGCCTCGACCAGCGCCGCCAGCGCGAGATCCGCGGCGCTGCGGCTCCGGCTGTCAACGGTCAACTTGACCCGGTAGTCCCCGTCCATAACCGGGTAGCTGCCGATGTCGACGTCGTCGTGGGCGTCGACGACGTGGTCGAGCAGCTCCGCGATGTCGGTCTCGCGGCAGGACGTGTACACCGCCCGACAGTAGAAGCGGCGACCGGCCGCCAGACGGGCGCGCAGCATCGGCAGCTTCATGCGGAAGATCCGCGGCACACCCGGCAGAACGTAGACGTTCTCCATGACCACGGACGGCCAGGGCACGTCGGGCGTGCTGACGAGATCGGCGCCTTCGGGGACGTCGGCCATGCGCAGGTGGCCCTCGGTGCAACGCTCGCCGACCATTTCGCGGATCTTCGCCACCAGTTCGGGAGAACGGACCAGCGGCCGCTGGAATGCCTCCGCGACCGCCCTGAGGGTGACGTCGTCGTGGGTCGGCCCGACGCCACCGCTCGTGATCAGGTAGTCGAACCGACCGCGCAGGCGCCTGATGTCGGCCGCGATGCCGGCCACGTCGTCGGGGCAGACGACCACTCTCCTGAGCTCGATCCCGAGATCGAACAGCTCCCGCGCCAGCAGGTTCAGGTTCGCTTCCTCGACCTTGCCGGTGAGAATCTCGTTCCCGATGATCAGCGCCCCTGCCGTCGGCATCGCGGTAGCTTACTCGTCAGCGGCCCGTGAACCGGGGCGATCGCCGCTCGCTGAGCGCGGCGACGCCCTCGCGCGCGTCGGCGGTGCGGAAGGTGACCTCCTGCTCGGCGCTCTCCAGCTCCAGCGCGTCCTCGATACCCCGATCGAACGTGCCCCGCAGTGTCCGTTTCGTCGCCTTGACCGCGACCGGGCCGGCCGCGGCGATCTCGAGCGCCAGGTCCTCCACCACCTGGTCGAAGTCCTCGTCCGCTTCGCGGCCGGCTATTCCCCACTCGACCGCGGTTGCCGCGTCGACCAGGCGGCCGCTGTACAGGAGCTCGGCCGCCCGCGCGGGGCCGATCAGCCGCGGCAGGGTCCAGGTCGCGGCCATGCCGGGGTGGATCCCGAGCCGCACGAAGGTCATTCCCACCCTGGCGCCGGTCCTGATCACCCGCATGTCGGCGCCCAGCGCGAAGCACAGGCCGGCCCCGATGGCGTGGCCGTTGATCGCGGCGATCGATGGCGCTTCGAGACCCCGGATCGACAGGTAGAGGCGGTAGAAGTTCGCTCCGCCGCCAAGCCCCGGACCCGCGTCGCCCTCCTCGCTGACCTCCTCCTGGATGCTCTTGAGACTGCCGCCGGCACTGAAGGCGCGGCCGGCGCCGCGAACGATGACGACCCGCGTCTCTTCGCGCGCGTTGATCTCCGGCACCGCCTCCCGGACTTCGGCCCCCATCGCCGGCGTCATCGCGTTGAGGCGCGTCGGATCGTTCAGGGTCAACCGTGTGATGGGGCCGTCGTGGGACAGCAGGACGTGCTTGCGGTTCATGGCGCAGGTGCTCCTTCGGTAAGATCGGCGCATGCTAACGATCACAGAACTGGCGCAGAAGCAGATTGCCGCGGCGATGGAGGACGAGGAGCGCGACGACCTCGCCCTCCGCATCGCGATCACCGGCCGCAGCGGCGGCGGCTTCCGCTACCAGATGGACCTGGTCGGCCTGGACGAGTCCCGGCCCGGCGACGAGATCCTCGAAACCGAGGCGTTCAAGGTCTACGTCGACTCCGAAAGCGCCCCGGATCTCGAGGGCGCCACGATCGACTTCGTCACCCGGCTCTCCGAGAGCGGTTTCAAGTTCGACAACCCGAACTCGGTCTGGGGCGATGGAGTGGCCGCCGATGTCCAGCGCGTCCTCGATGAGCAGATCAACCCGCAGATCGCCGCGCACGGTGGCTTCGTCACCCTGCTCGAGGTCAAGGAGGAGACCGCCTACATCACGATGGGCGGCGGCTGCCAGGGCTGCGGCATGGCCGACTACACGCTCAAGCAGGGCGTCGAGCAGGCCATCGTGGAAGCCGTGCCGACCGTGCAGCGCGTCCTCGACACGACGGACCACGCCGCCGGCACGAACCCCTACTACGCGCCGTAGCAGAAGGGCATCTAGCCGGAGCAGGCTGCGGCGAAGCTCCCTCACGACCGGGGGAAAGCCCGAGCGTCCCTGAGTCCTTGGCCATGCCCGTCTGCCCGCGGATCCGGCCTTGGCTGCTTCCCAGAGAAGGTCCCTCGCGGCTTCCCCACCCGAGGACGAACTGTACGGTGCCAGCGGTGCCCCTGCATCCCGCCGAAATCACGGGTATAGAGTCGCCGTTTTCCTCCGGAGCCCCGCCGAATGGAAGATCAGGAACGTCCCCTGACCCTCAGCCACGGACTGCCGCGCTGCCTGTCTGGACTGACCAAGCTCCAACGGCCTCTGTACCTGAACCGCGCCAAGCGGCGCCGCCTGCTGGATCGCGAGTTCGTGCGCTCGCGAATCGGAGACTTGGGGCCTGACAGCGGCAAACCGGGGGACTACGACCGTAGCCGAATGTTCGCGTTCTACGGAAACCCGAACCACCGACGAGAACTCTGGGGGATCTGGGTCGATGGGCCGGATGCCCAAGGCGCTCCAGACTCCACGCCGCCGCCGAGTCTCGAGTTCAATGTCCTCGGAAAGTACTTCGACAATGCTGGTGGGCCTCCCGACCGCGCGCGATTGAGAGAGGCCGCGACAGACCTGCTCCAGCGGCTGAGCGACTGGAAAACGCTGGAGACTGCGGAGCAACTGGGCACGACTCTCGAGGTCTTCTGCCTCGCCACCGTCTTGGACGCCCCCGGCATCCTGCAGGAGGCTGGCTCCCTGGTTCCCGAACTTCGGGAGGAGTACGCCGAAGTGCTCTCGTCGGAACCTGGCAACGAACAGTCGCGCGCCGGAGCTTCCGATTCAGCCTCGGTCAGGACCCGGCGCCGACGTCGGAGACCACTTCGGCAGACCAGGGAGACCGCCAAGATGGACACGTCGGTTCCGCCCTCGGCGATGGACGCCCGCTGGCGCGAAGTTCTCCTATCGCTGGCGACGCTTGCCACGGAAGCAGCCGAGAGCGCCCCCTCCCTGCAAGCCCTCGACCGTTTGCGACAGGCGGTCGACAGCTTTGAGGAGATCGAACAGGGTCTCGAGAAGATTCGCCAAGCGGACGGGGCGACCGAAGGACTCAGGTCGCAGGCTCAGGCTCTTCTTGAGCAGATCGAAAACGATCCCGCTTGCGAAGAGGTGGACCCCGACGCGCTTGACCGACTTCGCGGCGCTTGGCTGGGCATACCTGCCATCGACCCGGCCAAGGCTCGGGCAGAAGCCGAGCGCCTTAAGGGCGAGGTCGGTCAACTGGTCGAGAATCTGCGACGCTCCGATACGCGGCACCGGGAAGTAGAAGCCAGACTCGACACGCTCCGCGGCAATCGCCCCTCGGACAGACAGGCTCTCCGTGGCTGGCACGACGAGCGAGAGGATCTCCGGGAAGAGGCGACCCGCCGCCGCCGTGAACGACGCGACGTGGAGGATGCTCTGATCGAGGTGCTGGCGCCGTCGTTCGAATCCGGTGAATCGCGCCTTGCCGAGGACGAAACGGTTCCTCCCTTCGTTTCCGGCGACGACTCGTTGAGCGAGCGTGGGGACGACGGATCCACAGACTCGAAGGCGCCTGAGGAACCGAAGGGTGCAGCATCGCCGGTGACCGCCGAAGAGTCCGGCGCAGCCCCCGCTACCAGCGAGGAGGAGGCCACTCCGGCCCAGGAACAGCCTCCCGAACTGCCATTGCCGCAGCCGGGTAGGGAGACAGCGTCGAACGGAGAGTCCACCGGGGGGCCCACGGCCGAACCGACTCCGGCGGCAGACGCGAGCGACACCACATCCGATCCGGGGCTCCCAGCCGAGGAGATCGACCGTCGCGAGTCGTCAACGCAACGGCCATCTCCACCTGTAGCGCCCGCAGATCGCCCCGATTGGGACGAGCGAGCCCAACGACTCCGCGCTGCGGTGGCCGAGGCGCTGACCGACGCTCCGCCCCGCCTCGCGTTCGCCTACGAGGTGTGTCGGCTTGCGGAACGCGACGGAATCAAGGGAGGCCAACCGCCAGCCCAGCTTTTGGAAGGCGTTCTCTACGCCAGCCATCTCCAGCAGCCGACCGGCCCGCTAGTCGAGCCGATTCTGTCGGCGCTTGAACGGCTCCAGTCGACAACCCAAGAAGGCCTGGACGCCACGAGCAAGAACGTGAACGCACTCATCGGCCTCGCGGCCGTCCTACCCACAGCCGTGATCGCCCCGTACTCCGGCGCAGCCACCTATCTCGAACGTCTCGAACACGAAGGCATCGAGGAGTTCGGAGCCTTCACCTTCGGCGTGGCGCAACGTGTATGGGAGCTCCAGAAGGCCCACGTGGACACCGCGACGATCCTCCGGACTGCCCGCCACAGTGCCCACCACCAAGACTCGATCGAGGCGTTTCGAAGAGACCTTGATAGCTGGTCGGAGGTCGGACAACAGCGCAAGCTGGCCTACATTCCGGCCAATCGGATCTGGAACGTCCTCCGTCAGGACAACAACCAGCTCGGTCGCCTGACGCAGGCCATGCGTTCACGCGGGCAGACCGCGCTCGTACGGCGGCTGACTGCACAACTAGCCGACAGCGAAGAGCTTCGGAGGATCGTCGACGGATTCGCCGCCAGTCTGCTGTCATCCCGACAGACGATCGACGGCAAGACGTTCGTCCAGTTTCAGCGACATCTGGAGGAGCCGCTTTCCCTCGCGCAACGCTATCTTGAGCTGGAAGCGTCGCGGGCACAAGCAACCGACCATCACGAGAAAGTGATCACTCGGTTCGTCCAGGCGCTGCTGCACGAGTCCGCGGATCTTCTTCAACGTCTGGACGCCATGGCGGAAGAGAGCAGCGGGGACACCCTACTGGTGGCAGCATCTTCGCTCGCCGGCCGTGCGGTTCGGAACACCATGGAGCTTCTGAACCCGGCGGCCCACAAGGACGAAAGGGCTGAGCACGAGGCCGACTTCCTGCTGCGATCTGCGCTGTTGCCATTCCCCGACCTCGGTGGCGGCGAGTCACCAGAGAACCCGACGGCTCACCAGCACTCCCTCGACACCCTGCTCGAATCGAAGCCCGTTGAGCTGCCAGTCGCCTTTGAGCGGTATTGCGACTGTGGTGACCTCCTATTGGCCGCCGATGTCATCGACTGGCTCGAAGCCGGCATAGGGGAGCACGACATCGACTCCTTAACGAGTCGCTTGGCGGAGGAGCGGCTGATGGGCCAGCGCGCTCTGGATGCGGAAGTCGAAGACACCCGACAGGAAGTCGACCTGGCCTTTTCCAAGGGTCGGATCTCCGCGGACTGGAACGGCGCTCTACTGGCTGACCTTGAGTCCACTCAACTCGAATCGACCGAGAACGACCGGCCCCGCTACAACCTGCTTCGCGGCAAGTTGGGTGCTGTACGCCGTGATCTCGAAGCTGCGGCCCACGAGGAGCGGGAGAGACTGCGCCAAGAAGTCTTGGTGTCTTTCCCGGACGAGAACGACCCGCAGCGTCAGGCCATCGAGCGGAGCCTCGATGACGATGACCTTCTCGTGGCGAACGAGATGTTGTATCGACCGAGGCAGGATGCCTTACACCCCCGTCGTCAGGAGGGGCAGTCTGCGCTGCAGAAGTACCTGGAATGCGACCACGAAGATCTCCGCTCATGTACGGAGGACTGGGCGCGTCTCATCCGATCGTCTGCCACCGGCAAGCGCCATGGCCCGCTGCGATTCGATCGCCTGGACGAAGGCGAGCGCGTCTCGGCAGGTGCGCTGCTCGAAGCTTGGGCGGCTCTCAAGGTAGCAGCGGACGGCGGTCGCGATCGGTTGGCCCAGGCGTTAAGCGAGCTGATGAGAAGCCTCGGCTTCATCGATCCCGAGGTCACGCTCGATTCGCCCGCACGAGGGTTCGCAAGCGCGAGGCTCAACGTGGAGCCACTTGAGAGGCGCGAGGTCTGCCCGCTGCCCCATTTCGGTTCCGAAGCAAGGGGCCGCTACCGACTGATGCTGCTCCTTGATCCTCCCGAGGCTGAAGCGATCCATCAGCGCATGGAGCAATCTCGCCGGCAGGAAGCGGCGATCATCGTCAGTCTTCATGCGCTGGGAGAGCACACCAGGGGGAAACTCCTCCAAAGCTGCCTTGCGAAGAGGAAGTCGCTCCTCACGCTCGATGCGCCGCTTCTCGCCTTCCTCGCGGCGCAAGGCGGCTCACGCCAAGCAGCTTTCTTTGCTTGCAGCCTGCCGTACACCTACAACCAGCCCTTCATGCGGCGTGCCAGTCTCGTACCGCCAGAGATGTTCTTCGGCCGAGTAGCGGAGGCCGACGCGATAGCCGATCTGCGGGGCGCCTGCTTCGTGTACGGCGGCAGGCAGTTGGGGAAGACGGCCCTGCTCAGGCACGTCGAGCGAACCTACAGAGGATCGGGACGGCACGCCGTCTGGATCGACCTGAAGGCCCAAGGCATCGGAGAAATCGACACGGCCGACATCTGGCCCGCGATCTGGAACGCGCTGAGGGAAAACCAAGCCATCGATGAAGCCATACCGAAGCCGACACTGGGCACCGAGAGCATCCGACGATTCATCCAGGCTCTGCACGACACCTTCAACGGGGATTCCGGCAAAAGGCTCCTGCTCTTGTTCGACGAAGCGGACAGCTTCCTCGAACGGGACGCCCAGAACAGCTCACGCGAGAGCTTCGCGGAGTCTTCACGCCTCAAGTCCTTGATGGACCGTCCCGACCAGTCCATCAAGGTCGTGTTCGCCGGCCTCCACAACGTTCTGCGAACGACGACCCAGTCGAATCATCCGTTGGCGCACCTCGGCGATCCGGTCCGCATCGGTCCCTTCATCGACGAGGGCAATCAGAGGCATGCACTGGACCTCCTCCAGCACCCGCTTCAGGCTTGTGGCTTCCGCTTCGAACCGAATCGCCTGGCCCAGCGAGTGCTTGCCGCAGCGAACTACTACCCCAGTCTCATCCAGATCTACGGATACGAGATCGTTGCCAAGTCGCTGGATTCGGACGAAGCGTCGGTGCCGAGGACGATCACGACGGGCCTCCTGGACTCCATCGGCACCGATCCTGACCTTCAGGAGGAGATTCGGCGCCGCTTCGAATGGACGTTGCAGCTCGATCCCCGGTACGAGGCAATCGCCTATGCCATCGCACTCGAGTGTCACAGCGACCCGAACGTGCTGCGCAACGGCATGAGGGACACACGGATCCAGAGACACGCACGCATCTGGTACGAAGCCGGCTTCTCCAGGTTCGGGGGAAACATGGAGTTCAGTTCGCTACTTCGGGAGATGGTCGATCTCGGGGTTCTCCGGCGAATCGAGGAGGAGCCCTGTCACACGCTCCGTAATCCGAACGTCCTCAACCTGCTCGGAACGTCCGGAGACATCGAGAACCGGCTCGAGGACCTGAGTGCCGAGAAGAGACCCTTCAAGCCTGGCCCTCACGACATTCGACGGCACCACGCCGACGAGGGACCGCTGTACCGTCCGCTGACCCTGTGGCAGGAGCGCCAGGTCATTGGCGAGCCATACGGCCATGGTGTGGTGGTCCTCTACGGTGTCAAAGCCGCCGGCATCCAGCACGTCGGCCCCTTCCTGGCTGAAGGCCCCATGGCGGCCAGAGAGTTGCCAGAAACCGATTCGATCGCGGAGTTCGAAGAGCACCTCAGGCGCCGCCTGACGCGTCGGCAGCGAGACCCCGTTGACCCCCTCGTGTTGATGGTGTCGCAGAAGTGGAAGCGCGATTGGGTCGAGACGGCGCTACGGGTGCTGGAGGGACTAAAGACGCGCCCCTACGCAAGGATCATCTTCGTCGCCGACACGGAGAAGCTCTTTCCTCTGAACACGGCGAACGCCGGACCCACGTTGGACCTGCCGCCGCTCGAGGCCCAACAGACGACGATCGATCTTACCCAGGCAACGAGTCGATCGGGAAAGGCCCAAACCGTGTTCCGCGGCGTTCGGCTGGAACCGTGGACTCTCGGCTTCGCAGCCAAATGGCTTGGCGATGAACCCGACATCGGGCACAAGCTGACGAGCGACCAGAAATCGGAGTTGGCCCTCGAGTCGGGAGGTTGGCCCGTTCTGCTGAAGCTCATCCGTGAACGCATTGGCAGGGATGGGCCGAAGGACTTGCTGGATGCGGGCGGCATGCACGAGTTCATGGTGGAACACAGCGACCACCTCTGCGACGCCTTCGGTCTCGATCAGCCGGGTCTGCGAGAAGCCGTTCGGCAAGTCCAGTCTGACTCGAGCCAGGGCATCCCCGATTCGCGGCCTCGCCTGTTGCGAGAGGAGGCACAGAACCGGCTCTTTGGTAGCGAGCCTCAGATCTCCTTGTCCGAGCACCCCGACACGGAACGGACGCAGTCGGAGCGGCTGGTCGAGATGCTTCGCCTCGCCGAGCGGGACGGCGAAGGCTCGCTCCGGGTCGACCCAATCGTCCGCACGATTCTCGAACTGGGCGGGAACTGAGTCCTTGCGGGAATTCCGGGACCTGCCAGGTCCCGCTGCCTTCGTTCGGCGGGTGGTCAAGAAGCTGCGCGGTGGTTCAAGCGTCGTGCTGCGTTTCCCGGCGAGACTTCCCGATGGGCTGGAGACCGAGTTACGGAGACGCTGCAACTGGGGCCACGAGTGGACCCCGCTTCACGCCGACGACGCCGAGAAACGCCGCTGCCTTCTCGGGCGCGCCATGACCGACTTGAAACCGCCCGTGCCCGCCCGCGAGCTGTTGAGAAGCCCACGCTTCCAGAGTCGCATAATCTGGCTCCACGGAGTTCGTCCGGAGATTTGGCTCAATTGGCGCGACCTCCTCTCGCGGTACTCCGACGCTTGCCGCAACCAAGGCAGTGGCGTGCCGCCGAGCGTGTTCGTCGTGCCGCTGTGCGGCGAGGGCTTCAATCAACCGGAACTCACTGAAGTGTCGGTCCACTACTGCGCGTTTCGCGGTGTGGTGCATCGAGACGATCTCTTCATGCTCGCCCTGGGGGAAAAGGACCTGCCCGATCGGGAACACCGGTTCCTTATCGCCGCCACTGTCGCTCATATCGCCCAGTGGGACGTTGGCTTGGCGAGGCGACTCATCGGAGCCCGGCCCGAGTCGATCCTCCACCCGTGGGCGATTCTTGAAGCGGATGCGACCGAGCGAGGATGGTCGAAGCAGACACCCGAGACATGGGAAGCCGGCACGGTGGATGGTCCCACCACGAGACCGTTGGTTCACTCCTCGCTGCTCAGCGCGAAGGGCAGGCTTGCCGAGCTGAACAGACGGCTCTGGGCTGCACAGGCGTCAGCTTTGCTGCCCATGGTAGGTGATCGACAGGCCGAGATCGTGCGTGAGTTTGGCGCTGCCTTCAAACTTCCTCTCTTGCTTTCCAAGGACGATGGCCTGCCAGCGTCCGTTTCCTCCTTGGACCATGTCGAACTCAGGCACCTTGTTCATTATCGCGAAGAGCTTGGGGCACCGCGCGCCGCCGTCAACCGGGCCTCGCCTCTGAATCGCCTGAGGAACAAACTGGCGCACTACGAACTGCTCGACTTGGCCACGAACGAGTGGAGGGACTGGAAGTTGTTGAGCGGCCGATCGTGAGTACCCACGATCGGGCGTCGATCGAAAGTGTCCGCCGACCCACAAAGCCGGGTCCTGTTCACCCACGACCCGCAGGGCGCCCGCCGAGGCTGGGGGTGGCGCTACTCTTTCGAGCAGGAGTCGTCGGCGGATCGGCCGCTCTCGGCATCCGCCATCGCCCGACCGACGCGCTCCAGGGCGGCTAGAGTCTCGCGAGAATCGCCGGTCTCGTTGAGCGCCCTGTGGATCTCGACCGCCGTCCAGCCGGGAAACGCCCGGCTGCTCGGCGCTTCGACGTAGCCCGATCCGCGATGCAGGAGAATCGTCAGACCGGGCCGGCGGCTTCTCACCGTCCTCCCCGAATCCGGCACCTCCACCCAGACTTCCGGAAGGCCCCAGGCAGCGTAGTCGTCCAGCTTGCCGGCCCCACCTCGACGACCTCGCCGTACATCGGTCGAATAGTCGACCTCTAAGACGACATCAGGCAACGGATCGCTGCCGACCTCAACGTACAGACCGGCGGGACGATCACGGTCGGGATTCAGAAAGATCGCCTCGTCAGCGCGCAGAACCAATTCTCTCCGTCCTTCCGAATCGCGTTGCACGAGGTCGACGGATCCGGCGGACGCGATAACGGCGCCACGCGTCAGGCCGATCGTGTGGACCAGCACGACGAGCCTGCGCGAGGAGTACTCGTGCTGGAAACCGAGCGGTTCCCGCAGTACGTTCGCCGTCTGGCTACTCGCCTCCCAGCACTCCACCCTACCGTCGAAGCGCTCGTACTCGTCGGATGACATCGCAATCCGCCGGCACCCGGCATAGGAACGCGCGCCGACGGCGGCTCTACGCGGTTCCAGGTCAGGAAGCGACATGACCGAACGCACCACCATCACAGGTGGAGTCTATCCCGGGGGCCGTGCCAACGGCGGAAACTCGCTCATTCATCGCCCAACAGGTCTCCAAAGGAACCGCGGGCCGGGGTCGCGCCAGGCCGTTCCCTGCCCGTCACAACCCTGCTACGCTCCCGGCCATGATCAGCCGCTTGCGAGTTCCGGGTGCCGACACCGGGACCTGCTGCCGCGAGGTCGGGGCGGCATGAGATCGAGCCCATCAATCAGGGGGCCGCGCAGGGGGCTGGGCTTTCCCCGAAAGAGCCACAAACCCTTATAGAACAAGGACATATCGTGGCTTTGCACCGTTTCAGGCGGGGACTGCGCCTGCCGATCGCGGGAGTTCCCGAGCAGACGCTCGAGGACGCCGCGGCTCCGGGTACCGTCGCCGTCAGCGCCGCCGACTATCCGGGCATGAAGCCGGCGATGCACGTTGGGCCGGGTGACGCGGTGCAGCGCGGCCAGCTCCTGTTCGAGGACCGCAAGCAGCCGGGCGTTCGTTTCACTTCCCCCGCCACCGGAACCGTGACGGGAGTGAATCGCGGCGCCAAGCGGGCGCTGATCTCGGTCGTCGTGCGGGTGGATCCCTCCGACCAGACAGGCTCCAGTGGGGCCGGAGTCGGCTTCGCGGGCTACACCGGAAGACACCCGAGCGCCCTCTCCCGCGCCGAGGTGCAGGCGTTGCTGGTGGAGTCGGGGGACTGGGTCGCCCTGCGCGCGCGCCCCTTCGGACGCACCGCGGCGGTCGACTCGGTACCGAAGTCGATCTTCGTCAACGCCATGAACACGGAGCCGTTCGCACCCGCCGCCGACCGGATCGTCGAAGGGCGCGCGGGTGATCTCGAACGGGGTCTCGCCGCTCTGGCCCGGCTGACGGACGGCCCCGTGTATCTCTGCCGCGCTCCCGGCACCATTGCCGGTGTCGAGACGAGCGAACCGGTCCGCGTCGAGGAGTTCGCCGGGCCGCACCCCGCCGGCGCCGCGGGGCTGCACATCCACACTCTCGACCCGGTAGACCGCAACAAGCTGGTCTGGCAGATCGGACTCCAGGACACGCTGGCGATCGGCCGCCTCTTCGCGACCGGCGAACCCGACGTCCAGCGCATCGTGGCGCTGGCGGGGCCCCAGGTAGCGAGACCCAGACTCCTGCGCACGCGGCTGGGCGCCGCGCTCGCCGATCTGACGCACGGCGAGATCGGCACCGGGGCGGAAGCCGTCCCGGACGGCGCCGTGCGGGTCATCAGCGGTTCGCCGCTCAGCGGGCGCACCGCGATCGGTGAGAAGGCGCCGGCCGATCTCCACGGCTACCTCGGCCGCTTCCACGACACGGTGACCGTGCTCGAGGACGACCGCGAGCGCCACTTCCTGGGCTGGCTCACGCCCGGTTTCGGCGCCTTTT
The DNA here is from genome assembly GCA_965116955.1 of Thermoanaerobaculia bacterium. Classification (GTDB taxonomy): domain Bacteria; phylum Acidobacteriota; class Thermoanaerobaculia; order Multivoradales; family Multivoraceae; genus Multivorans. The sequence continues at coordinate 3,550,699 of OZ220742.1, forward strand.
CGCGAGCCAGGGCCTTCGCCTCCTCGCTGCTCCCGCGCAAGTCCTTCGCGATGACCACGACCACCTACGGCTCCCCCCGCGCGATCGTGCCCATCGGCCTCTACGAGAGCGTCTTCCCCTGGGACCTGCAGCCGACCTTCCTGCTCAAGTCGCTGGTGGCCGGTGACATCGAGCGAGCCGAGGAGCTCGGCTGCCTGGAACTGCTGGAAGAGGATCTCTCGCTCTGCACCTTCGTCTGCCCGGGCAAGACGGAGTACGGACCGTACCTCCGCGACGCGCTCGAACTGATCGAGAAGGAAGGTTAGGCAGGCAGCCATGAAGTTCCTGCGCCGGATTCTCGACAAGCAGGCCCGCCACTTCGAACCGGGCGGCAGGTTCGAGCGCTTCTACCCGCTGTACGAGGCGCCGGACACGTTCCTCTACACGCCGGGAAAGACCACGGCCGGCGCCGCGCACGTGCGCGACGCGCTGGACCTCAAGCGCCTGATGATGACCGTCGTCGTGGCGCTGGTGCCCTGCGTGCTGATGGCGATGTGGAATACCGGCCGCCAGATCCACGTCGCGGTCGCCGGCGGCGCCGCGCCGCTCTCGAACTGGCGGACCGACGCGATGGAGATGCTCGGGCTGTCGTTCGACGCCTCCAGCCTGCTCGCGAACACGGTCCACGGTGCGCTCTACTACGTGCCGGTCCTGGTCGTGACCTTCGCCGTCGGCGGCGCCTGGGAGGGTCTGTTCGCCGTCATCCGGCGGCACGACGTGAACGAGGGTTTCCTGGTCACCGGCATGCTCTTCCCCCTGGTGCTGCCGCCCACCATTCCGCTGTGGCAGGTCGCGGTCGGCATCAGCTTCGGCGTCGTCGTCGGCAAGGAGATCTTCGGCGGCACGGGCTACAACGTCCTGAATCCGGCCTTGACTGCGCGGGTCTTCCTGTTCTTTGCCTATCCGGCGCAGATCTCCGGCGACGCCGTGTGGATCGCGGCGGGCACGTCGTCGGCACCAGACGGCTACAGCGGCGCCACCGCGCTCGGCGAGATCGCGGTGCTCGAGGCCGCCAAGGGTTCCAAGGCCCCGCTCGACGGACTGAGCGCCATCGAGGGCAAGGTCTCCTGGATGCAGGCCTTCCTCGGCGACATTCCAGGGTCGATGGGCGAAACCTCCGCCCTGGCCTGTCTGATCGGCGCCGCCGTCCTGATCGCCACCGGCATCGGCTCCTGGCGGATCATGGTCGCGGCGACGGCCGGGACGGCCGCAATCTCGGTGCTGCTCAACCTCATCGCCTCGTCGACCAACGCGATGCTCTCGGTCCCCTTCCACTGGCACGTTGTGCTCGGTGGCTGGGCCTTCGGGATCGTCTTCATGGCCACGGATCCGGTGAGCGCCGCGCAGACCAACCGGGGACGCTACATCTACGGCTTCCTGGTCGGCGTGCTGGCGATTCTGATCCGCACGATCAACCCCGCCTTCCCGGAAGGCGTCATGCTCGGCATCCTGTTCATGAACCTGTTCGCGCCCCTGATCGACCACTACGTGCTGAAGGCGAACATCAAGCGCCGCCAGGCGCGTTACGCGCAATAGACTCTCCCGGACCGGCGGAACTCCTCATGGCAAACCGACAGGCCACCGGCTACACCCTCCTGTTCGCGACCGCGATCTGCATCGTGTGCGGGATCCTCGTGTCCTCCTTCGCGGTCAGCCTGGAGGATCTCCAGGACGAGAACATCGCCCTGGACAAGCAGAAGCGCGTACTCGAAGCCGTGGGCCGGCTCCAGCCCGGCGAGCCGATCGACGAGGCGCAGGTCGCCGAGCGCTTCGAGCCGATCGAGCCGGTGCTCATCGATCTCGCCTCGGGTGACGCGGTGGACGGCGACACGGCGACCTTCGATCAGCAGCGCCGAGCCCGGGATCCCGCCACCAGCACGGAAGCCCCCGACAACCTGGCCAGGGTCAAGCGCATTCCCGATCGGTCTCTGCTGTACGAAGTGCGCGGCAACGGCGGCGAGCTCGAAATGGTCGTGCTGCCGATCGAGGGCCTGGGACTCTGGGGCACCCTCTACGGCTTCCTCGCGCTCGACGCCGACACGACGACCGTGCGCGGCATCACCTACTACCAGCACAAGGAGACGCCGGGCCTGGGCGGCGAAGTGGACAATCCCACCTGGAAGGACAAGTGGCCCGGACGCAAAGCCTTCGATGACGACGGTGAGATTCGCCTGGAGGTGATCAAGGGCTTTGCCGGGAGCGCCGACGCGGAGCCCCACCGAGTCGACGGCCTCGCCGGCGCGACGATCACCAGCAACGGGGTGACGAACATGCTCGACTTCTGGCTCGGCGAGAACGGCTTCGAGCCCTACCTCAACCGGATCCGCGCGGAGGCCAACTGATGGCTGTCAAGAAGAGCGAAGCGGCGCTCGATCCCCTGTTCAACAACAATCCGATCGCGCTCCAGGTGCTCGGCATCTGCTCGGCGCTGGCGGTGACCACGAAGATGGAGACCTCGGTCGTCATGTGCGCGGCCGTCATCGGCGTGCTCACCCTGTCCAACCTGACGATCAGCCTGCTCCGGCACCAGATCCCGAACAGCATCCGGATCATCGTCCAGTTGACCGTCATCGCCTCCCTGGTCATCGTCACCGATCAGATCCTCAAGGCCTACGTGTTCGAGATCAGCAAGCAGCTCTCCGTCTTCGTCGGGCTGATCATCACGAACTGCATCATCATGGGGCGGGCCGAGGCGTTCGCGATGCAGAACCCGCCGTCGCTCGCCATCCTCGACGGCATCGGCAACGGCATCGGCTACAGCGTGATCCTGCTGATCACCGCGTTCCTGCGCGAGCTGTTCGGTTCCGGGAAGCTCTACGGTTACAGCGTTCTGCCCACGGTCTCGGAAGGCGGCTGGTACCTGCCGAACGGCCTGATGCTGCTGTCTCCGGCCGCCTTCTTCATCATCGGCGGACTGATCTGGGCGCTGCGGGTGTACAAGCCAGCCCAGGTCGAGATGGACGGGTAGGGGGTCAGGGACGATGTTCGAGGACTACCTGAACCTGGCCGTGAAGGCCATCTTCATCGAGAACATGGCCCTGACCTTCTTCCTGGGCATGTGCTCCTTCCTGGCGGTGTCGAAGAAGGTCGAGACCGCGGTCGGCCTCGGTTTGGCGGTCATCTTCGTGCTCACCGTCACGGTGCCGGCGAACAACCTGATCCAGACCCACCTCCTGAACGAAGGCGCCCTCGCCTGGATCAGCCCGGAGTTCGCCGGCGTCGATCTGACCTTCCTGAACCTGCTCTGCTTCATCGGCACGATCGCCGCGATGGTCCAGCTCGTGGAGATGACGACCGACCGGTTCTTCCCCGCGCTGCACGCCACGCTGGGCATCTTCCTGCCCCTGATCGCCGTCAACTGCGCGATCCTGGGCGGTTCCCTGTTCATGGTCGAGCGGGACTACGACTTCGGCGAGAGCGTCGTCTTCGGCCTGGGCAACGGCATCGGCTGGTTCCTCGCCGTCGTCGCCCTGGCGTCCATCCGTGAGCGCCTGCGCTACAGCAACGTGCCCCACGGTCTGCGCGGCCTGGGCATGACGTTCGTCATCACCGGACTGATGGCGTTCGGCTTCATGGCCTTCGGGGGCATTCAGTTGTGATCACCGTCGTCCTCGGAGTGACGATGTTCACCATCGTCATCCTCGCCCTGGTCACGGTCCTGATGCAGGCCAAGGCCCGGCTCGTGGCCGGCGGCGAAGTGTCGATCCTCATCAACGAGGAGAAGACCCTGGCCGCGACGACCGGCGGCACGCTGCTCGGCACCCTGGCCGAGCACCAGATCTTCATTCCCTCCGCCTGCGGCGGCCAGGGCACGTGCGGCGTCTGCACCGTCGACGTGTTGGAGGGCGGCGGCGCCATGCTGCCGACCGAGAAGACCCACATCAGCCGCCGCGAGGCGCGCGAGGGCTGCCGCCTGAGCTGCCAGGTGAAGATCAAGGAGGACATGAAGATCGGCATCCCGGCCGAGGTCTTCGGGGTCAAGAAGTGGCAGTGCAAGGTGCGCTCGAACGAGAACGTCGCCACCTTCATCAAGGAGCTCGTGCTGGAACTGCCCGAGGGCGAGGAGGTCCCGTTCCGCGCCGGCGGCTACATCCAGATCGAGTGCCCGCCGCACGTCGTGAACTACAGCGACTTCGCGATCGAGGACGAGTACCACGAAGACTGGGACCGCTTCAAGCTCTGGAACCTCGTCTCCAACGTCGACGAGACGGTGATCCGCGCCTACTCGATGGCGAACTACCCGGAGGAGAAGGGCGTCATCATGCTGAACGTCCGCGTGGCGACGCCGCCGCCGCGCGAGATGGACCTGCCGCCCGGCCAGATGTCCTCCTACATCTTCAACCTGAAGCCCGGCGACGACGTGACGATCGCCGGCCCCTTCGGCGAGTTCTTCGCCAAGGACACGGACGCCGAGATGGTCTTCGTCGGCGGCGGCGCCGGCATGGCGCCCATGCGCTCGCACATCTTCGACCAGTTCCGCCGCATCCACACGAACCGCAAGGTGTCCTTCTGGTACGGCGCCCGCTCCTACCGCGAGGCGTTCTACATCGACCACTTCGACCGGATCGCGGAGGAGAACCCGAACTTCACCTGGCATCTCGCCCTCTCCGACCCGCTCGAGGAAGACAACTGGGACGGCTACACCGGCTTCATCCACCAGGTCCTGTACGACAACTACCTGAAGGACCACCCGGCCCCGGAAGACGTGGAGTACTACCTCTGCGGCCCGCCCCTGATGCTCCAGGCCTGCATGAAGATGCTCGACGACCTCGGCGTCGAGCCCGAGAACATCGCCTTCGACGATTTCGGCTAGGGCGGCGATGCGCGGATGCGCGCGGCTGTTGGTGGTGGCACCCGCCTGGTGCGGGTCCGGGGGGAGGGGTCCCAGGTGCCGCTCACGCTTGGTCGGAAAACGGACGGGGGAGCGCTCGCTGCACTCCGCTCGCTCCGGTTGGGTGTCGCTGGACGAAGGGACGCCGGCCGTCGCTCGCTGCGAGCCACCTGGGACCCCTCCCCCCGGACCCGCACCAGGCTGGAGGACATCTCGTCGCCGACTCGTATCGCCTCCCCGAGAGTCGTGTCGGTCGAAGCGGGGTTGGCAACCAGGTTGGGCGGTGTTGGCAGTGGTTGCCGGCCTCACGATCGGTTGTGGGCAAGCACTCGAAGAAGTGCTGCTGCAGGGGCCGACCATGGGCACCTACTATCGGGTGCGCGCGGTCGCGGATTCGGGTGACCGCGAGGCGATTCGGGCTCTGGTCGAGCAACGACTCGATGCTGTTGACCGCACGATGTCGACGTACCGGGAGGACTCGGAGATCTCCCGCTTCAATCGCCTTGCGGCTGGCGAATCTCAAGTCTTCTCGGAGGAAACCTGGGCCGTGCTGGGGCTTGCCTGGCGGGTGCGCGAGGAGAGTCGTGGGGCGTTCGATCCGACTGTTGGTCCCCTCGTCGACGCTTGGGGTTTCGGTGTCCCCGGACGCGACTCGGAGCCGACTCCAGTAGCCGATGATCGTCTGGCTGAGATGAGAAGCGCGATTGGCGCTATCGAACTCCTGTCCGGGGACAGACGAGTGCTCAAGCTCAAAGACGGCGTGGCCCTCGATCTGTCCGCTATCGCCAAGGGCTGGGCAACGGATCGGGTCTCCGAGGCCCTCAGCGGTGCAGGTTTCGGCAATCACCTGGTCGAAGTCGGCGGCGAGGTGCGCACCGCCGGTCACAGCCCAGCCGGCGACGCATGGCGCATCGCGATCGAGCGGCCGCCTGCTCGAGTGAGTGATTCCGGACAAGAACCCGCAACGGAGGAGGCCGCCCAGCTTGGCCTGCAGAGGGTCCTCCCCTTCACCGACGGCTCCCTGGCAACCTCGGGCGACTACCGGAACTACTGGGAGCGCAACGGCGTGCGCTACTCCCACACGATCGACCCCCGCACAGGTCGGCCCGTTGAACACGCCCTCGCTTCGGCCAGCGTGTTCCACGCGAGCTGCGCCGTCGCCGATGCCTATGCCACCGCCCTCATGGTGCTCGGGCCGGAGGAGGGACTCCACTGGGCTGACGAGAGAGACTTGGCGGCGTTGCTACTGGTCTACGGGGAGTCCGGCGTCGAAGAACTCCCGAGCCGTGCTTTCCGCGACCGGTTTGGGCCGCTCGACTAGCGCACAGCCCGAAGCCCTCCAGCCGGTCCGGGGTTCCGAGGGGAGGGTCCCAGCGGACTCGAAGCGAGCGACTCCCGACACCCTCACATCAACCGACGACCAACCGGAGCGAGCGTAGTGGAGTGCGCGCAGACCCCCCATCCTCTCCGAAAGCGCGCACGGCCGCTGGGACCCTCCCCTCGGAACCCCGGATCGGCGGGTGCTACGCCAACTCCAGCGCCGCGATCGGTAGACTCGCGAGCGAGCCATGGCGATCCTGTTCCTGACCATCACGGTGATAGCCGCTTCGGTGATTCTCATGTCCGTCGGCGTCCTCATCAGCGGCCGTTGTCTGCGCGGATCCTGCGGTGGTCCGGACGTGCTCGGTCCCGACGGTGAGCCCCTCAACTGCTCCAACTGCCCACTGCGCCGGGCGCGGGAGGAAACCTGATCGTCACCGAGGGTGGTCCGGAGCGCCCCATCCAGATCACCCACCACGGCGAATCGCAGCCGTTCTCCCGCGGGCTGCTCGCGCGCAGCCTCTACGCCGCCGGACTCGACTTCGACCGGGCCTACCGGCGGGTGGAGCAACTGCAACGGCAGTTACAACACGAAGGCACGGCGAGTCTCGAGAAGCGGCGTCTCGCACGGCGGATCGCCGACTTTCTGGAGGCGGAAGAGGGGCCCGACACCGCCGGTCGCTACCGGCTGATCCGGCGCCTGCGGCGGCTTCCCAAACCCCTGATCCTCTACATCGGTGGCGCCGGCGGCACCGGCAAGTCGACGCTGGCCCTCGACCTGGCGCCGCAACTCCGCATCTACCGGATCAACGCCACCGACACCGTGCGTCAGGTGATGCGGATGGTGTTCGCCCCGGCGATCCTGCCGGCGCTCCACGTCTCGAGCTACGAGGCGGCAACGGACCCTTCCGCCGAACTTGCCGCGGGAGCCGCGACTCCACAACTCGCCACGCTCGAAGAGCAGGCGACCAGGGTATGCGTCGGCGTCCGGGCCGTGGTCGAACGGGCGATCGCCGAGAACATCAGCCTCGTCGTCGAGGGAGTCCACCTCCTGCCGGGACTCGTACCGTTCACCGACCTGGAGGGAGAGGCGTACCAGTTCTTCGTCGTTCTCTCCACCCCGGACGAGGAGGTTCACCGGAGTCACTTTCTGGCTCGCGAGACCTTCGACGGCCGGAAGTCGAGCCGGCACCTGGATCACTTCACCGTGATTCGCGAACAGCAGGACCGCCTCCTGCACCTGGCCGGAGAGGCAGACATTCCCGTTCTGGACACGACGGACCGCGAACAGTCGTTCTCGGCGGCCATCGCCCTGCTCGGACAGAGCCTCTCCCAGCGGCTGCCCTGGCTGACCCAGGCGTCGGTCGAGTCGCTCGGCGAACGGCGCACTCCGGCCCTGCTCCTGGTGATCGATGGACTACCCGACCGGCCCCTGCGCTCGCTCGGTGCACGGACGCCCCTGGAGGCCGCACGCACGCCGACGCTCGACCGGCTGGCTCGGGAGGGCGTCTGCGGTCTGGCCGACCCGGTGGCCCCGGGCGTGGTTCCGGATACGGCTTCGGGCAACCTCGCCCTGTTCGCCCAGTCACCGCGGGTGATGACCCGGGGACCGATCGAGGCGCTCGGCGCCGGCCTCAAGCTGAAGGCGGGCACGATCGCCATTCGGGGCAACTTCGCCACCCTCGATGAACGCGGCAGCGTCGTCGACCGCCGCGCCGGCCGTATCCGCGAGGACGCGAAGAAGCTGGCGAAGGCGATCGACAAGCTGGACCTTCCCGCGTCCGATCGGGTCAAAGTGCGCGTGCGGGCAACGACCGAGCATCGGCTCGCGATCACGCTGCGCGGAGCAGGGCTGACTTCGGCCATCCAGGGCTCCGACCCGGGCGAAGGGGCTCCGTCCGGGCCGCCCCTGGCGCCGCGACCCCTCGATCCCAACGACGACAGCGCCGAGCGAACCGCCCGTGTCCTCGCCCTCTTCGAACAGGAGGCCCGGCGGGTCCTGGCCCGGCACCCGGTGAACGAGAACCGCCGGCAGAACGGCAAGCTGGCGGCCAACGCCGTCTTGACCCGCGGCGTGGGCCGGGTCCACCGCCTGCTCCCTCTGGAACCCGGCGGGCTGCCGATCGAAGCCGCCTGCATCGGCGGCGACCGCACGGTGATGGGCATCGCCTCGGCGCTCGGCGCCTCCGTGATCCGCCGCCGCGGCATGACCGCGAACGTGGACACGAACCTCTCGCTCAAGTTCGAGTGCGCCCTGGAGGCGCTCGAGGAACACGACCTCGTGATGGTCCACGTCAAGGGCGCCGACATCGCCGCCCACGATCGCCGCCCCGATCTGAAGGTCGCCTTCCTCGAACGGCTTGACCGCGAACTCGAGACCCTGCTCGGCCGCCTGGACCAACCCGTCCGGATCGCGGTCACGGCCGACCACGCCACGCTGTCCGAACTGGGTGCGCACGGCGCCGATCCCGTGCCGGTGCTGATCTGGGGTGAAGGAATCGCGCCGGACGGCGTGACCAGCTACGGCGAGCGCGCCACGGGAACGGGCAAGCTGAATCGGTTTCCGCTCCAGCTCCTGATCGAGCGCCTCTTCGAGCAGTACGGCGGCGAGGCGACCTGAGTGGCGAAGAAGATCGAGCGTCCGGTCCAGCGGCGCGCGGATCTTGAAGGCGGCCGCGGCTTCGCCTGCGTGGCGCTCGACCGGCCGGCCGACCCCGTCAACGTCGGCCACGTGCTGCGGGCGGCGCTCTGCTTCCAGGCCCGAATGATCATCCTGGGCCAGCCATCGGAACACATAGACGTCCGGCGGTTGCCGACCGATCCGACCCGCGCCTACCGGCACGTTCCGGTGATCGAGGTGGAGGATCTGCTCGACGCGGCCCCTCGGGACACGGCCCTGGTTGCGGTGGAGATCGTTCCCGATGCGATCGCGCTTCCCGATTTCGTTCACCCCGAGCGGGCCTGCTACGTATTCGGCCCCGAGAGCGGTTCGGTTTCCGAGAGCATCCTGAAGCACAGCGACCACCGCCTTCGCGTGCCCACCGCGGTATCGCTGAATCTCGGCATGACGGTCGGCGTCGTGCTCTACGACCGCTGCGCCGACCGCTGGCGCCGCAGCCGCGACGAACCGGGCGACTGAGTCAGCTCTCGCGCGGCGACGTCGCCGGCTCGGCAAAAAGAGAGAGCAGAGGGAGCCCGAGGCGCTCCCGCACCAGCCGGCGCACCAGGCGCTGGCGAAGATCCGGCACCCTCTGCTCCTCCACTCGCCCCGCCGTCCGCCGCAGCGCCGCCTCGGCATCCGCGAGGACGGCCTCGCGGTCCGTGGCTGCAAGCGAGTCGAACGCCTGCCCGACCAGTTCGAGATCCAACTCGGCGAGCCTCGCCTCGACCTCCGGCGCCGGCCCGTCGAGCGCCAGGAGCCTGCGCCTGGCGGCGTCGACACCCTGAAGCGAGGCAGGCAGGGCCGCCGCCAGAGCGGCCAGCTTCGCCGACACATCGATCCCCGATGGTCGCCGGCGAACCGGCGGCACCGGCCCCAGCTCCCGATGGGCGGCCCACGCCTTCTCCACCGCCGGCCGGCAGTAGCGCAGACTGCTCACCCGCCGTTTCGGCGCATCCGGCGCCGCGGCCGCCCTCTCGGCACGGCGCGCGAACACTTCGCGGATACTCTCGAGAACCAGGCCGAGTGGTACGCCGTCACGCTGCCACTGCCGCGCCAGACGCCAGTCCGCCGGACTCAGCAGCAGGGGCGCTCCCCGCAGCCTGATGAACTCCTCCTCGATGGCCTCGAAGTAGTCGCGGTCCCCGCTCCCGGGATCCGCTCCCGGCGTCACGCCTCGATGACCTCGCCCGACGCGATCGTGCGCAGGCCGGCCGGCGTCTCGAGACGGAAGCGACCGCCGTCGTCGAAGCCGGCGAACCGGCCCGAAACGGTCTCGCCGCCGATCCGGCAGCTCACTTCGTCGCCCTCGCGATGGACGGTGCAGCTACCGTAGGAATCCAGGGTGTACTCCACATCTCCAGCACGCCTCAACTCGCGTTCCATCGAGCTCGCGAGCCGTGCGACGACGGCCGCCCGCGAGGGTGGTTGCCCGGTTTCGAGCGCGATCGATGTCGAACGCGGCGCCGGCAGTTCGCCTGCCGCGCCGAAGTCGTAGTTCACGCCGAAACCGACCACGGCCACCGTCTCTCCCGCGCTGCCGACCACCGTCTCGATCAGGACGCCGGCGATCTTGCGGCCGTCGACGAGCACGTCGTTGGGCCACTTCAGGCCCGCCCGGCCGTCCACGAAGTCCGTCAGCGCACGGCAGACGCCGATGCCGGCCAGAAGCGGCAGCGTTCCGAGCTGCTGCTCCAGGGAGCCCGCCTCCGCGAGCGGCAGCGGCTGCAGCCAGGTGCAGTAGAGACCCCGTCCCGCGGTGCTGACCCACGAGCGGCCCTGTCGACCGCGGCCCGCCGTTTGCTCGAAGGCCACGACCAGCGCCGGCTGCGGTGTCGACTCCTCCTCGAAAAACCGCTCCGCCAGTGTCTTGACGAAGCGGTTCGTCGAATCGACCGTATCGATCAGCACGAGGTTGCCCGCCAGGCGCGGCGAACCGGTCAGTAGCTCCCCGGTGAACTGGTCGAATGCCTCGAAGGGGTCCGCCATAGGGGCGCGAAGGGTAGCAGCCATGGCGGCGCTACGAGCCGAGCGCCTCGGAAACGCGTTGCCGACGCTTCTCCAGTTCGGCGAGACGCGCGCGGTTGCCCTCGACAACGTGGGCCGGCGCCTTCTCGAGAAACCCTGTGTTCGAGAGTCGGCCCCGGGCGCCGGCGATCTCGGCATCGATCTTCTGCAGTTCCCTTGAGAGCTTCGCTCGCTCGGCCTCGCTCATCGCCGGCGCCTCGACCTCGAACGCGAGACTCACCCCCCCGACTCGGTCCCGGACCGCCGCGGCGGGACCCCTGCCGGCGGCGACCTGACTGACCCCGGCGACCGCACCAAGCAGGGATGCCTGGTCGACGACGAAGGCGATCAGGTCCTGGTCGCCGTCCTCGACGAAGACCGACATCTTCGCGGCCGCGGCAAGGTTCCGCTCTCGGCGCAGACTCCGAGCCGCCTGGACCACGGCCATCACGACGTCCATACCCCGCTCGACCTCGTCCGAGACGAGGTCGTCGTCGCCCGGCGGGTAGGCCTGAAGTGCGATGCTCTCGGGCTCCCCTGAGCCCCGAGCCGCGGCCCGCGGCAGCCGCTGCCAGAGTTCCTCCGTCAGGTGCGGCATCACCGGATGCAGCAGCCGCAGGCTCGATTCGATCGCGAACAAGACGGTCTCGGCGACCCTCGGCCGCGGCGCCCTTCCGGAGAGAGCGGGCTTCGCGAACTCGATGTACCAGTCGCAGAGTTCGTGCCAGAAGAAATGGTAGAGCGCGTTGCAGGCACGGTCGAAACGAAACTCCTCCAGGGCCTCGTTGACCGCGGCGGCGGTGGCCGACAAACGCGACAGGATCCAGCGTTCGGGCGCCGCGAGGTCCTCGCCGAGCAGCTCGGCGGCCGACCCGGGAGTACGCACTGCCTCAGTGCGCGCCAGCGCAAACCGGACCGCGTTCCAGATCTTGTTGCCGAAGGCGCGGTAGCCGGCCATCCGCTCGAGGTCGAGCGGAATGTCGCGCCCCGGCACGTCGAGAACCGCCAGGGTGAAGCGCATCGCGTCAGCCCCGTACTCCTCGATCAGGTCCATCGGATCGACCGTGTTGCCCTTGGTCTTGGACATCTTCTCGCCGTCGGCGTCCCGGACCAGTCCGGTCAGGTGGACGGCCCGGAAGGGAACGTCGCCGTAGAGGTGCCGCGAGAGCATGACCATGCGCGCCACCCAGAAGAACAGGATGTCGAAACCGGTGATCAGGACCTCGGTCGGGTACCAGGTGCGAAGGTCGGGAGCCTCCTCGTCCGGCCAACCCAGCGTCGAGATCGGCCACAGGCCGGAGGAGAACCAGGTGTCCAGCACGTCCGGGTCGCGAGTCAGCTCGGCGGTGCCCGCCTGTTCCTCGGCCGCTGCCCGATCCATCGCCACGTAGCAGTTGCCGTCCGTGTCGTACCAGGCCGGAATGCGGTGTCCCCACCAGAGCTGGCGCGAGATCACCCACGGCCGGATGTTCCTGAGCCAGTGCTCCCAGGTGCGGTCCCAGGAGGACGGAATCAGGTTGATGTCGCCGGCCTCGACCGCCGCGAGGGCCTCGTTCGCCATGCCCGAGACATCGGCGAACCACTGCTGCGACAGCATCGGTTCGACCGGCTCGCCGCTCCGCTGGGAATGGCCGACGCTGTGGACATGGGCCTCGACCTTGACCAGCCGCCCCTCGGCCTTCAACTGTGCGACCACGCGGCGCCGGGCCTCGAAGCGATCCAGGCCTTCGAAGTCGGGTCCGGCCTCGGCGGTCATCCGACCGTCGAAGCCGATCACGCGCACACCCGGCAGCTCGTGACGGCGGCCGATCTCGTAGTCGTTCGGATCGTGGCAAGGCGTGACCTTGACCAGTCCGGTGCCGAAGGTCGGGTCGACGTGGTCGTCGGCAACCAGTCGCAGACGCCGGCTGAGGATTGGCAGCCTGGCTGTGCGGCCGGCCAGATGCCGGTAGCGCTCGTCCTCGGGGTGGAAAGCGACGGCGGTGTCGCCGAGCATCGTCTCCGGCCGGGTCGTGGCCACGACCAGCGGCTCCTCGGTCGCGGAGCTTCCCGGAAGCGGCTCCAGGGCGTAGGAGAGGTGGTACAGCCGGCCCTGGACCTCTCGATTCTCCACCTCCAGGTCGGAGACCGCCGTCCGCAGCACCGGCGACCAGTTGACCATGTACTCGCCGCGGTAGATCAGACCCTCTTCGTGGAGGCGAACGAAGGCGGTGCGCACCGCGTGCGCCAACCCGTCATCGAGCGTGAAGCGCTCGCGCGACCAGTCGCAGGACGCGCCGAGGCGCTGCAACTGGCCGCGGATGTTCGCGTGGTACTCGTGCTTCCATTGCCAGACCCGCTCGACGAACTTCTCCCTGCCGAGCTCGATCCGGCTCGAGCCCTGCTCTTCCAGGTGCCTCTCGACCATGAGCTGGGTCGCGATGCCGGCGTGATCCGTCCCGGGCAACCACAGCGCGTTGTCGCCCCGCATGCGCCGCCAGCGCGTGATCAGATCCTGCAGGGTGCTCTGCAGGGCATGGCCCATGTGCAGCTTGCCGGTGACATTCGGCGGCGGTATGAGGATGCAGTACGGCTTCGGCCCCTCCCCTTCCGGATCGGCCGGACAGCGGTACAGGTCCTGCTCGTCCCACCACGCCTGCCACTTGCCTTCGTAGGACGCGGGTTCGAAGCGCTTCTGCATCGCGGGGCCCGGCGCTTGCGCCTTGGCGGAGGGCCCGCTGCCCGCCATCAGCGGCCGGGCCCGCCGCCCGGCCCCGCCGCCGCCAGCCGGCGATTCAGGTACTCGACGATCGCCGCCGTGCTGGAGCCCGGCGGAAAGACCTCGTCCACGCCGGCGGCCTTGAGCCCCGCGATGTCCGTCTCGGGGACGATGCCGCCGGCGAAGACCAGCACGTCGTCGGCCCCCGCGACTTGCAGACCCTCCACCACCTCCGGCAGCAGGGTGTTATGGGCGCCGGAGAGGATCGACAGACCGACGGCCCGCACATCTTCCTGCACCGCCGCGGCCACGATCTGCTCCGGGGTTTTGCGCAGGCCGGTGTAGATCACCTCGAACCCCGCGTCGCGTAGCGCTCGCGCCACCACCTTGGCGCCCCGGTCGTGGCCGTCCAGCCCGGGCTTGGCGACCAGAATCCGGTGCGGAGTCGAAGCTCCGGGGCGCTCGGCGATCAAGGCGCCTCTTCCCGGCGGAGCCCGTACTGGTCCATCTTCTTGTACAGGTTGCTCCTCGGCGTGCCGATGGCCTTCGCGGTGCGGGTCACGTTCCAGCCGTTCTCATCGAGCTTCTTCGACAGGTACATGCGTTCCGAGCTCTCCCTGAACTCCCGCAGGGTGGGAAGCGCGAGGATAGCCTCCGAGAGGTCACCGCGCACGGAACCCGCCAGCCTGAGGATGGCCGCCCGGTCGATGCTGTCGCCCGGACTCAGGATCAGCACGCGCTCGAGCAGGTTCTTCAGTTCGCGGACGTTGCCGCGCCACGGCATCGCCTGCAACTGGCGTATCGCACCGGAGGTCAGGCTCTTCTGCCGGTAGTTGTTCTCGCTCGCGAAGCGCTCGATGAAGTGCTCCACCAGCAGCGGAAGATCTTCGAGGCGCTCACGCAGCGGCGGCGCATGCACCGGAACGACGTTCAGACGGTAGAAAAGATCCTCACGGAAGCGTCCGGCCTCGATCTCCGCCGGAAGGTCGCGATGAGTCGCGGCCACAACCCGGACATCGACCGTCGTCGCCATCCTGGCCCCGACCGGTTCGATCTCGCCGCTCTGGAGTGCGCGCAGCACCTTCGCCTGGGTCCGGGGAGACATGTCCCCGACTTCGTCCAGAAAGATCGTGCCGCCGTCGGCGGCCGTGAACTTCCCGACCTGGCGGCGTACGGCGCCGGTGAAGGCGCCCCTCTCGTGACCGAACAGTTCGGACTCGATCAACTCCTCGGGGATGGCCGCGCAGTTCACCTGGACCAGGGGCATTTCGCTGCGATGACTGCCGGCGTGAATGGCGCGCGCGACGAGTTCCTTGCCGACTCCGCTCTCGCCGGTGATCAGCACGGTCGCCGGAGTCGGTGCGGCGCGCTCGATCGTGGCCCGGAGCTCCTGCATCGCCGGGGATTCGCCGACCAGCTCGGATGGAACCCGCCTGAGCTCCCGGTTCTCGTCCCGGAGTCGTTGCCGTTCGACGGCGTTGCGAAGAGCCAGGAGCACACGGTCACGCTCCAGCGGCTTCTCCAGGAAGTCGTACGCTCCCAGCCGTGTCGCCTCGACGGCCGCGGCGATGTCACCGTGACCGCTGATCATGACGACCGGCATCTCGTGGCCCTGCTCCCGCAGGCCCGACAGTGTCGCCAGACCGTCCATCTCGGGCATCTTGATGTCGAGCAGCACGGCGGCCGGCGGCCGGGTCATCACCCGCCTCAGCGCTTCCCGGCCGTTCGCCGCCTCGTCGACGCGGTAGCGCTCGAACTCCAGGATCATGCGGAGCGACGCGCGGATCGACTCCTCGTCGTCGACCACGAGCACTCGCGGACCTGTGGGCCGCGTCAAGGGGAGGATCTCCGCGGCGGTGTCAGGGTACTTCGATGACCGCGAAGAGCCGCTGGCCGCCGGGGGCGAGTGCTTCGACGCGCACGAGATCGCCGGACCCGAGATCGGCTGTTGCGGCGTCCAGGTCGCCCAGGTTCTCGATCCCGGCGCCGTTCAAGCCGACGATCACCAGCCCTTCCTGGAACCCCTTCTCCGCGAAGACGCTGCGGGCGGAAACGCCAGATACGAAGACACCGCGCTGGCGGCGGTCCAACTGGGCCCGCTCGCGCAGGGTCCGCGTCAGCGGCCGGAGCTCCAGGCCGAGCCAGTCCATGCTCTCCTCGCGAGGCGGTGCGGCCGGCGTCGGTTCCTCCTGCTCCGCGATGAGGGACGGCCGCTCCTCGAGCCTGACGTCGAGTCGGATGCGTTCGGAGTCGCGCAGCACCTGCAATCGAACGTCGCGACCCGGCGGCAGCGCGGCCACGTAGTCGATCAGGTCGCGCATTCCTTCCACGTCATGCTCGTCCACGCCGAGGATGACGTCGCCGGCCTCGACTCCCGCCTTCTCCGCCGGCGTGTCCGCCTGAACGTTCGAGACGAACGCTCCATCCGGCTCCTCCAGCCCGTAGTAGCGGGCCTCGATGTGCTCTAGGTCGCGAATGTTGACGCCCAGATATCCTCGCCGGACCCGGCCCGTGTCGCGCAACTGGGGAAGCACGCCTTCGAGCACGTCCACCGGCACCGCGAAACCGATGTTCTCGGCAAACGCCTTGCCGGTCGCGATTCCGACGACCTCCCCGGCGGTGTTGACCAGGGGACCGCCGGAGTTGCCGAGGTTGATCGCGGCGTCGGTCTGGATGTAGTTCGCGAAGTCGGCGGGGTTGTTCTCGATCGCGATCGATCGTCCCATGGCGCTGACCACGCCCACGGTCACCGACGCCTCGAAGTTCAGCGGATTGCCGACCGCCATGACCCAGTCGCCCACCCGGAGCGCGTCCGAGTCTCCGAGCGGCAGGTGCGGCAACTCATCGCCGGCGTCGATCTTGAGCAACGCCAGGTCCGTCTCCCGATCGCGGCCCTTCAACTCGGCGGGATACTCCCGGCCATCCATGCCGACGCGGATCATCTCCGCCCGCTCGACCACGTGGTTGTTGGTCACGATCCACCCGTCCGCGGAGATCAGGAAGCCGCTTCCGGCGCCCGGAAAACGCTGCTCTTCCGGCTCGGCTTCGGGCTGCCGCGGCAAGCGCCGGAAGAACTCCTGGGGGATCGGAAACTCCGGCGCCTCCTCGATCCGCACGACCTCGACCGTCACTACGGCCGGAAGGACCGCCTCCGCCAGATCGGCGAAGCTGTCGATCGCGGTCCTCGCGTGGAGGTCGACCCGTCTCGCCTGCTCGTCCCGCGAGTCCTTCTCCGCCGCCACCGCAGGCCGTGACGTCTCTTCGGCCCGCGTCGGTTCCGTGAGGTTCAGTCCGCCGGCGATGATCATGCCGAACACGAGGGCGCCGACGACCATCAGGGCAGTAAAGAGGATCTGCTTGTTCGTGTTCATCGTTCGCGGTTTCCAGTTCAGGTAAGGGGAACCAGGCGCCACCACATGGCGGCCCCCGAAGCATACAACCGTGGAGCGCCGGCCTCTCCGACGCTTCGCGGCCAGTGTTTCCCAAGCGTTGCAAGGGGCCTGCCAACCCGTTTGAGCGTCAAACACAACAGGCTTCCGCGGCACCCGGTCAATGCCGCCTCCGGAGCCCTCTGCCGGCAGCGCCACACCGACCGTTGAAGGCGCGCCATTCTGGCGTCCGCGCTCGCGAACGGCTTGCCGGGCCGATCCGCCCGTTGTATAGTCATTGCCCGACCGCCGGCGCTTCTCCACGGAGAGCGAATCGCCGAGTACCGGCTGTCGGCTGCTGAGAGTGGGTGCTTCGGCCCGCTCTTTTTTGTTCTAGGCGTTCACGAAATTCCAGCGAGAACCGACCCCGCGATCCAATGACCTCCCTCTCCGACGTCCGCTGCCGGCTTGAGCGCCTGGCCGCCAGCCACGCCTGCGAGCTGCTGGAGGCGGCGTTCAGGGGCGACCGCCTGCGCCTGGTGATCGACCATCGCGAAGGCGTCACCCACGATCTCTGCGCGAACGTCTCCAGGGAAGCCTCCGTTCTCCTCGACGCGGAGGACTTCGGACCGGCCTCGGGATACGTGCTGGAGGTCAGTTCCCCCGGTCTCGATCGGGAGCTCTACGCCGTTCGGGACTACGAACGCTTCAGCGGCAGCCGCGTCCGGGTGACCTACACCGATGGCGGAACCGCCAACCGGCGCACTGTGCGCGGGCAGCTCCTCGGGCTGAGTTCGGAGAACCCGGACACCGCGCTCGTCCTCGAGGACGACAGCGGCGACACGTTGCGCCTCACCATCGACAACATTCAAAAGGCCAGACTTCTGGTCGAACTCTGACGCCGGGGATTCAAGAATGGCTCAGACCCACACTCCCGAAGTGAACATCAACGAGGTTCTCAGACAGGTCGCGCACGAGAAGGACATCGACCTGGACAAGTGGATCGTTGCCCTCGAGGACGCGGTCGCCTCGGCGGCCAAGAAGCAGCACCACATCAAGGAACCCGTACGCTCCTACATGGACCGCGAGACCGGTCAGTTCAGCGCCTTCCTCTACCGCCAGGTGGTCGAGGAGGTCGAGGATCCCTTCGCCGAGTGGACCCTCGAGGAGGCCCGGGAGCACAAGGAGGACGCCGAGCTGGGCGAGGAGATCGAGATTCCCATCTCGACCGATGGACTCGGCCGGATCGCGGCCCAGTCGGCCAAGCAGGTGCTTTATCAGCGGATCCGCGAGGCGGAGCGCGAGAAGATCTTCAACGAGTTCGAGCACCGGGTCGGCGAGGTCGTGAACGGCACGGTGCGGCGGTTCGAGCGTGGGGACATCATCGTCGACCTCGGCCGGACCGAGGCGATCGTTCCCCGGAGCGAGCAGTCGCGCCACGAGCGGTATAGCCAGGGCGAGCGGATTCGCGGCGTGATCGTCGAGGTCCACAAGCAACCCAAGGGGCCGCAGGTGGTCATGTCGCGGACCGATCCGCGCCTCCTGGTCAAGCTGTTCGAGATGGAGGTGCCGGAGATCTACGACGGCACCGTGGTCATCAAGACCGCCGTGCGCGCCCCGGGCGAGCGAGCGAAGGTGGCGGTGCTCAGCCGCGAGCGGGACGTCGACCCGGTCGGCGCCTGCGTCGGCATGAAGGGCTCCCGCGTGCAGTCGATCATCCGCGAACTTCGGGGCGAGAAGATCGACATCATCGAGTTCTCGGAGGACCAGGTGACGTTCGCGCAGAGCGCGCTGGCCCCGGCACGGATCACTCGGGTCTCGGTCACCCACGAGGGCGCAACGCCGCATCTCGACGTGATCGTCGAGGACGAGCAACTCTCCCTGGCGATCGGCAAGCGCGGTCAGAACGTGCGTCTCGCCAGCGAGCTGATCGGAGCGCGCATCGACATCAAGAGCGAGTCGGACGTCAAGGACGAGGTCGCGGACGCCCTGGCCAAGATGCTGAACGTCGACATCGGCGGAGACAAGCTGGACCTCACGGAGATTGCCGGTGTCGACGAGGACCTGGCCGCGGCGCTCGAAGGGGCCGGCTTCGCCGAACTCGAAGCCCTCCAGAGTGCCGGCGCGGAGGCCCTCACGATGGTACCGGGGGTCGATGAGGCGCTGGCCGCCTCGATCATCGAGTGGGCTGCCGCTCAGGCCTCGCCCGAAGACGTTGCCGCGCCAGCAGCCGACATTGAAAGCCCGGCGATGGACGAGGACGACTTCATGGCGGCGCTCACGCGGGTGTTCGAGGAGGAATCCGGCGCCGCCGCGGAGGAAGCCGCGGAAGAGGCGCCGGCGAACGGCGACGATTCGGGGAGCGGCGAAACCTGAGGGGGTTCGCGGGGTAGCGAGCAGGTCAAGAGAACACGAGGGGACCGAGGACTTCATGGGCAAAATCCGGCTGCAGGACCTGGCCAAGCGGATGAACGTGGGCGAACAGGACTTGCTGTTCAAGTTCCGTTCGATCGGTGTGCGCGTCGAGGGAGAAGACGCGATGATCGACACGGACATCATCAAGGCCCTGCTCGAGGGCAAGAAGATCGCCGGACCCCAGCGCGAGGTCATTCTCCGTGATCGCGCGGCTCCACCGGCAGCGCCCCGGCGGCGCCCCATCTCGAGCCTCCGGCCGCCCGCCGGACCGATGCGGCCGAACCGCCGCCGTTCGATCGTCCACAAGCAGACGATCCGGACCCTGACCCCTACGGAATCGAAGCCGAAACCGCCTACTCCTGAGGAAATCGCGGCGAAGGAGATCGCGGCGGAGGAAGCCGCCGCGGCGGCGCGGGCGCCCAGTCAGCCCGCTGAGGCTTCGCCAGCGGCGCCGGCCCTGCCGGGAACTCCGAGTACCGATCCCGCTTCCGCGCCGGCAACGGAGGCCGTAGAGCCGTCAGCCGCGGAAACGCCACCGGCGATCGAGGCCCGCGCTCAACCGGAGCCCACACTGCCGCCCCAGGTCGACCTGCGCACCCGCCGTGAGCGCCAGGAAGACCGGCAGAAGGCCGGCGAAGCCGCGGTCGAGGACGGAAGCGAACGGGGCACGATCACGATCTCGGAGGGGCTGCAGGTCCGCGACCTCGCCGAGAAGATGGGCGTCAAGGCGAAGGACCTGCTGAAGATGCTGTTCGACCGCGGCCTGATGGCGACGGTGAACCACCTGCTCGAGCCGGAACTCGCGGTGGAGCTGGCGGAACAGATGGGCTTCGAGGCCCTGATCGTCTCGTTCGAGGAGGAGATCCAGCTCGAACAGGAAGAGGAACTGGAGGCGAGCCGCGCCGAAGCCGACGGGCCGACCCGGGTCGAACGTCCTCCGATCGTCACGATCATGGGCCACGTCGACCACGGCAAGACCTCGCTGCTCGACGCGATCCGCAAGTCCCGGCTCACCGAAGGCGAGTTCGGCGGCATTACCCAGCACATCGCGGCCTACCAGGTCGCGCACAATGGCGGCCGGATCACTTTCCTGGACACGCCCGGGCACGAAGCGTTCACGCAGCTCCGTGCCCGCGGCGCGCAGGTCACCGACATCGTCATCCTGGTCGTCGCCGCGGACGACGGAGTGATGCCACAGACCCTCGAAGCGCTCGACCACGCCCGGGCCGCGGACGTGCCGATCCTGGTCGCCATCAACAAGATCGACCGGCCGAACGCCAACGTCGACCGGGTCAAGCAGCAACTGGCGGACCGCGACCTCGTGACGGAGGACTGGGGCGGCGACGTGATCGCCGTGCCCGTATCGGCGATCAAGGGGGACGGGATCGACGACCTGCTCGAGATGATCAACCTCACCGCCGAGGTCGCCGAGCTCCGCTCCAGCCCGGAACTGCAGGGTCAGGGCGTGGTGATCGAAGCAAGCAAGCAGACCGGTCGCGGCTCGGTCGCGACCGTTCTCGTCCAGGACGGAACCCTGCGCATCGGCGACGTCTTCGTCTGTGGCTCGACCTGGGGTCGCGTACGGTCCCTGATGAACGATCTGGGCAAACGCGTGACCGACGCGCCTCCATCCACGCCGGTGGAGGTGTCGGGATTCAACGAGCTGCCGGAAGCCGGCGATCCGTTCCAGGCGACGGCGCAGGAAGCGCGCGCGCGCTCCATCGCCGAGTTCCGCAGTGAGGAGAAGCGCCGCACGGACCTGGCGCCGGCCACCGGCGGCGTTTCCCTCGAGAGCCTGTTCGCGAGCCTGAAGGAGGGCGAGGTCAAGGAGTTGCCCGTCATCCTGAAGGCGGACGTGCAGGGATCGGTCGAGGTGCTGCGCGAGACCCTGCAGAAGCTCTCCACCGAGAAGGTCAAGGTGCGGGTGATCCGCTCCGCCGTCGGCGCCGTGACCACCCACGACGTCCTCCTGGCCTCCGCCGGCGGCGCCATCATCTATGGCTTCAATGTTCGACCGGAACGCGGCGCCACGGAACTCGCCGCCAAGGAAGAGGTCGACGTTCGGCTGCACACCGTCATCTACGAGCTGACGGACGAGTTGATCGCGGCGATGACCGGACTGCTCGAACCCACCTACCGCGAGGTGTCCCGCGGCCGCGCCGAGGTGCGCGAGATCTTCAAGGTGCCGAAGGTCGGCATGATCGCCGGTTGCCATGTGATCAACGGCGTCATCTCGCGCAACTCCCAGATCCGTCTGGTCCGGGACAGCGTCGTCGTTCACGAGGGTCGGATCGGCTCGCTGCGCCGCTTCAAGGACGACACGGGGGAAGTGCGGAGCGGCTTCGACTGCGGCATCGGCATCGACCGCTTTCAGGACGTCAAGCCAGGCGATCTGATCGAGGCGTTCGACCACGAAGCCGTCGAGCCGACGCTCTAACGCCCGGTGACATCCGTATCCCAGGCCCGCGCACGCGACCTGCTGCGCCGGGAGTTGACGGACATCCTGCGCAGGGAGGTGCAGGATCCCCGGGCCGAACTCGCGA
The DNA here is from genome assembly GCA_965116955.1 of Thermoanaerobaculia bacterium. Classification (GTDB taxonomy): domain Bacteria; phylum Acidobacteriota; class Thermoanaerobaculia; order Multivoradales; family Multivoraceae; genus Multivorans. The sequence goes on from OZ220742.1 coordinate 3,572,579, forward strand.
GCATCGCCGATCTCACCCTCAGCGCCGACCGCGCCCATGCGCACATCATGCTCTCCGTGCTTGGCGGCGAGCAGGAGCGCCAGGCGGCGATCCGGGCGGTCCGACGTGCCGCCGGGTTCATCCGTGGCCGCCTCGGCCGCCGGCTCCGCCTCCGGCGAACCCCGGAACTCCACTTCGAGCTCTATCGCGGCGCTGAACACGCCGAACGCATCGATCAGATCCTGAGCGACCTGTGAATTCACCTGACGACACCGGCGCCACCGTTCCCCGCGACCTGATCGGAGCATTCCGTTCCGGCCGACGCTTCCTGCTGTCGAGCCACGCGCACCCGGACGGCGACGCGATCGGCTCCGAGGTGGCGCTCGCCCTCCTCCTGGCGAAGGCCGGAAGCGGCGCCACGATCTGGAACGCGGATCCGGCCCCGGACACGTACTCCGGGGTCACCGCGGGCGTGCCGATCCACGTCGGTCCGACGCCGCCGGCCGGCTTCCCGGACGAGTTTGATTTCGTCGTGCCGCTCGAATGCCCGCGACTCGATCGTACCGGCCTGGAGGACGCCCTGAGCCTCCTGCCGATCCTGAACATCGACCACCACCTGGGCAACCAGCTCTACGGTCTGGCCAACTGGGTAGACACCGAAGCGCCGGCGGTGGCCGAGATGATCCTGCGTCTGGCGCGGGCGCTCGATCTCGAGATCGACGAAACGACCGCTACCGCGCTGTATCTCGGTCTGTCGACGGACACCGGGAGCTTCCGCTTCTCGAACGCCACGCCCCGCGCCTTCGAGGCGGCGGCCGAGCTCGTGCGACACGGCGCGCGGCCCGAGCGGGTCGCGACCTGGATCTACGAGTCGCAGTCCCCGGGAGCGGTGCGGCTGCTGGGGGAAATGCTCGGCACGCTGGAACTCCACGGGGGCGGGCGGGTCGCCAGTGTGCGCCTGGAGCTTTCGATGTTCGAACGCGCCGGCGCCCGCCCGACGGACTCCGAGGGCCTGATCGATCACCCGCGGGCGATTCGGGACGTCGAGGCGACGGTGCTCTTCCGCGAGCGCCCGGAAGGAGACATCAAGGTGTCGCTCCGGAGCCGCGGACGGATCGACGTGGGCAACATCGCAGCCCGGCGGGGCGGCGGCGGCCACCGCAACGCCGCCGGCTGCCTGGTCGAGAGCCGGGAAGACGAACAGGCCGTGATCGCCGAACTCGCGACCGCCGTGGACGCGGCGCCGTGACCTCTGGTGGCGAACGCCACGGTCTGCTCCTCGTCGACAAGCGGCCGGGGGGCACGTCCCATGACGTCGTCCGCATCGCGCGGCGGGCGCTCGGCGAGCGGAAGATCGGACATTGCGGCACCCTCGACCCGAATGCCACCGGCCTGCTCCTGCTGACCGTCGGTCGCGGTACACGGCTTACCCGCTTTCTGATTCAGGCGCCCAAGGTCTACGAGGGCGAGATCCAGCTCGGCGCGGCCACCGACACGTACGACGCCGCCGGCAGCGTCACGTTCGAAGGGTCGACCGCCGATCTGACGGCGGACGCCGTCGCCGGCGCAATGAAGGAGTTCGAGGGGCCGCAGCACCAGTTGCCGCCTCCCTACTCCGCCAAGAAGATCGGTGGCCGGAAGTACTACGAACTCGCGCGCCGGGGCGAGGACTTCGAGCGCCAGGGCAAGGACGTGGAGATCTACGAGTTCAAGCCTTGCGGCGCGTTCGGCGACGCCGGCCCCGACCGGATCGCGTTCCGGCTGAGCTGCTCCACCGGCGCCTACGCCCGGTCGCTGGCCCATGATCTCGGCGAGCGCCTCGGCTGCGGCGGCCACCTGGCGACGCTGCGACGGCTCCGGATCGGGTCGTTCGAGGTCGAGCGGGCGGTGGACTCGGAACGGCTCGAGGGCGTCGCTCGCGACGCCGAACCGTTGGAGATGGCCGAACTCGGCTCGGCCTGGGTGCCGTTCGACGAGATCCCGCTGCCCTTCCCCAGCGTCGCCATGGACGCCACTCAGGAACGCCGCGTCGCCCACGGCCAGACGGTTCTGGCGCCGGGTATCGAGGCCGGCGAGGGAGATTGGGTCCAGCTCACGGACGTCCGTGGCCGGTTCCTGGCCGTAGCGACGGTGTCCGAGCGGATCGGGGAACGGGGCCTGGCGGTGGTACAGCCGAAGATCGTCTTCGGCTAGCGCCTCCGTGCTACACTCCGCGCCGCGAAAGAACCTGGGAACGACGAAGGAACCGCAAGAAAGCGACACCAGAAAGAAACGAGCAGAACGGAACAAGCAGAGTCAGCGAGGAATCAGAGCGTGCCACAGACAACCGAAGTGAAGGACCAGATCATCCGTGACTACCGTCTCCACGAGACGGACACGGGTTCGCCCGAGGTCCAGGTCGCGCTGCTGACGAACCGCATCAACGAGCTCACCGAGCACTTCAAGGTCCACAAACAAGACCACCATGGCCGGCGCGGCCTGTTGAAGCTGGTCGGCCGCCGCCGGCGGTTGCTCGGCTACCTGCGCGACCAGAGCTTCGACCGCTACCGAACGACGATCGAGCGCCTCGGCATCCGCAGGTAGCGCCTGCGGCGGGCGCGGGGCCGCAACCGGTCCCGCACCCGGAGAACGACCGGCCTGGCCGCCGATCCGGCGGAGCGGACTCTGCCCGCGCGTTCCACGCGCACGCCCTGCATTCCCCCCGGGACGCATGACCCCGCCGGCAGACAACCGGCGACGCCAACACAGAGAAGGCCAAACAGAAAAGGACACGCAGACAAGACCATGAAGTTCACCAAGGACATCCCGATCGGGAACGGCACCATCACCCTCGAATCCGGCCGCCTGGCCAGACAGGCGAACGGTTCCTGCACCGTGCAGCTCGGCGAGACGATCGTGCTGACCACCGCCTGCATGGCGCCCGACAGCACACCCCGCGGTTTCCTCCCTCTCACCGTCGACTACCGCGAGTACACCTCGGCGGCCGGGCGGATTCCGGGCGGTTTCTTCAAGCGCGAAGGACGCCCCTCCGAGAAGGAGATCATCACCTGCCGCCTGACCGACCGGCCCCTGCGGCCGCTGTTCCCGTCGGGCTACTTCTACGAGACCCAGATCATCAGCCTCGTGCTGTCCGCCGACCAGGAGAACGACCCCGACATCCTCGCCATCAACGGCGCGTCGACCGCTCTCGTGCTCTCCGACATTCCGTTCTACCACCCGGTCGGAGCCGTCCGCGTCGGCCTGATCGACGACGAGATCGTGTTCAATCCGACCGGCGCCGAGCGCGACGTGTCCGACCTGGACCTGATCGTCGTCGGTACCGAGGACGCCGTGACGATGGTCGAGGCCGGCGCGAACCAGCTCGACGAGAGCGTGATCCTCGACTGCATCTTCGCCGGCCACCAGGAACTCCAGAAGATCGTGCGAGCGCAGCAGGAGCTGTTCCGCGAAATGGACCTGGAGAAGCCGAACTGGGACGCCCCCGAGGCCTACTCGCCCGAGTTCCGGGACGAACTCGAGGGCGCCATCTGGGACGACTTCACGGCTGCCCTGAACACCCCCGGCAAGTTCGAGCGACGCGACGCGGTCAAGGCGGTCGTCAACGGCTTCGTCGACAGCCTTCCCGAGGATGACGAGCGCCGGGGCCAGGTCGGCAAGATCGTCAGCGAACTCGAGGACAAGGCGCTCCGCGAGATCGTGATGAAGCAGGGCAAGCGCTTCGACAACCGGGCGACCGACGAAGTGCGGCCGCTCGACACCGAGACCGGGCTCCTGCCGCGCGTCCACGGCTCGGCGCTGTTCACCCGCGGCGAGACCCAGGCACTGGCTTCAGTCACCCTCGGTACCCGGCGCGACGCCCAGATCATCGAGGAGTACGAGGGGGAAACCCACCAGAAGTTCCTTCTCCACTACAACTTCCCGCCGTTCTCGGTGGGCGAGGTCCGCTTCCTCCGCGGGTCGAGCCGCCGCGAGATCGGCCACGGCGTGCTGGCGCGCCGGGCACTGATTCCCGTGCTTCCCCACGAGGAGGACTTCCCGTACACGGTGCGGGTCGTGTCCGAGATCCTCGAGTCCAACGGTTCCTCGTCGATGGCGACGGTCTGCTCCGGTTCGCTGGCCCTGTTCGATGCCGGCGTGCCGATGCTCGCGCCGGTCGCCGGCGTGGCGATGGGCCTGGTCAAGGACGGCGACGACTTCGCCGTCCTGACGGACATCGCGGGACAGGAAGACCACCACGGCGACATGGACTTCAAGGTCGCCGGCACCCGCGGCGGGATCACGGCGCTGCAGATGGACATCAAGATCACCGGCGTTACCCGGGAGATCATGGGCCAGGCCCTGACCCAGGCGCGGGCGGGCCGGCTTCACATCCTCGACCACATGGCCTCCGAGATCGAGGAGCCGCGCGAGGAAATGTCCGCGTACGCTCCGCGCCTGCACGTGATGATGGTCGCTCGCGACCGGATCCGCGACGTGATCGGCCCGGGCGGCAAGACGATCCGGGGCATCACGGAAGAGACCGGCTGCCAGGTCGACATCGAGGACGACGGTCGCGTCGTCGTCGCGTCGCCCAACTCCACCGCGGCGGATCGCGCGATCGCGATGATCGAGCGGCTGACCGAGGTGCCCGAGGTCGATAAGGTCTACACCGGCCAGGTCCGCCGCGTGGAGCCGTTCGGCGCGTTCGTCGAGATCCTCCCCGGCACGGACGGCCTCGTCCACATCAGCGAACTGGCGCCCTACCGCGTCGGCGAGATCGGCGACCTGGTCACCGAGGGCGACGAGATGACGGTCAAGGTGATCGACATCGACCCCTCCGGCAAGGTCCGCCTCTCCCGCAAGGCGGTCATCATGGACGACCCGGACTTCGACCCGAAGGACTACGAGGGCATGGGCGTTCCGGCGCCGGCCGGCGGCGACCGTGACCGCGGACGTGACCGCAGAGGCCCCGGTGGCAGGGGTGGTCGCGGCGGTCCGGGCGGACGTGGCGGCCGCGGAGGCGGTCCCGGCGGCCGCGGCGGCCGGGGACGACGTCCTCGCGGCGGCGGTGGCGGCGGCCGCGGACCGCGTCGCGACTAGGCGATAGGTCGTCCGCGGCGGCGGCTTAGGGGGTCGCGATGGCCTAGTCGGCCGGCCGACGAAGGGCGGCTGGCGTCAGTCGGTGGCGCCGAGGGCGGCGCGGTAGACGTCGCGGAAAGGGACGTTCTGTTCGCGGGCGACGCGGCGGACGTCCTCGTACTCCGGGGTTGACCCGAGGGATCGGCCTGAGATCGTGGCCTGCTTGACTCTCACTTCGCCGAAGGGGGTCAGAACTGTAGAGATCGAGCGTTCCGCTTCCAGACGGTCGACGACGGTGCGACGGCAGCCCAGGGAGCCGGTTTCGAGGAGGAGGCGCTCGGCAAGTTCCGAGGACTTCTCCGGGCGGGAGATCACCGTAATCGCCACGCCGGGCCGGGACTTCTTCATTTGAATGGCGGTCGCGAAGACGTCTAGCGCACCGGCATCGAGGAGCGATTCGGCAGCATGGCCGATTGCCTCGCCGGTGGCGTCATCGAGCTGGCATTCGAGCACAGCGACCTGGCGCCATGAGCTCTCGGCAAGCTCCAGGGGCGTTGCCCGCTGCAGCCGCAGTGCGTTGGGACGGTCGGCCAGTTCTCGACTGCCCAGTCCGATTCCCAGACCCTCGATTCGCCGTGGCGTTGCCGTGGCGAACGGGTCGAACTCGTCGACGAACTCCCGCACGATGACGGCGCCGGTGGGTGTCGTGAGTTCGCCGGAGGCCCCGCCGGAGGTGATCGGAACGCCCTCCAGCAGCAGAGCCGTCGCGGGCGCGGGGACCGGCATCACGCCGTGACGCGTCGACACGGTGCCGCTCCCCACCACGACGGTCGACGAGGAGACCCGGGCGGGGCCGACGTGCTCAAGCGCGACCGCCGCGCCCACCAGGTCGACGATCGAGTCGTCGGCACCGACCTCGTGGAAGTGAACCTCCTCCAGGCCAACGCCGTGGACCTGAGCCTCCGCCTCTCCCAGTCGCCGGAACAGGGCCGAAGCGCGCTCGACGACGCCGCCACTGAGACCGCTCTCATCGATCATGCGCAGGATGGTCGCCAACGGCCGATGCGAAGCACCCTCGCTGCCTGCCCCCTCGACTGGCCTCCCATCCCGCAGCACGGAGAAGCGAACCCCCGCCAGACCTCCCCGCTTCGCCCGCTCCACCCGCAACTCGACCCCGTCCAGGCCCAACCGTTCCACCATCTCGTCGAGCAGCGACACCGGCAGCCCCAGGTCCAGACACGCCCCCAGGAACATGTCCCCCGAGATCCCGCTAGTGCAATCCAGATGCAGGTGAACAGGCCCGTCCGCCATGAGGGGCACCCTAGCAATCCGAGGCAAGAGTCGCGCCGCATGCATGGCTCCTACAGCAGCCGGCGCTCGCGTAGAGAGACCCAGCACCGGCCGCCGGCGAGGACGAGGTGGTCGACGAGGTCGATACCGACGGCTGAGGCGGCGCGGCTGAGGCGGCGGGTGAAGGCGATGTCCTCGGGGCTGGGCTCGGGATCGCCGCTGGGGTGGTTGTGGAAGATGACGACCGCCGTCGCGCCCAGGCGAAGCGCTTCCTTGAGCACCGCCCGGGGTTCCACCGAGGTGCGGTCCAGGCCGCCGACGAAGTGCTCGCGTTCGGAGATGATCCGGCCGCGAACGTCGACGTAGATCGCCCCCATCGCTTCCTGGTCGAGCCGCGCGTAGCGAAGATTGAGGTAGCGGGCGACGGCGGCGACGTTGCCCAGAGGCCTCCGTTCGGGTAGTTGGGCCCGCGCCAGCCTGCGAGCCAGTTCCACCGCGGCCAGGACGGTGGCCGCCTTGGCGTCCCCCAACCCCTTCCGGCGCAACGATGGCAGGTCGTGTTCCACCAGGAGGGCGAGCGCCGGCAGGCCGCCGAGCCCCCGACCCTCGTCGTAGAGCAGATCGCGGGCGAGGTCGACCACGGAACAACCGCGGTGGCCGGTGCGCAGGAGAATGGCGATCAGCTCGCAGTCGCTCAGAACCCCGGCGCCGTGGGCGAGCAGGCGCTCCCGGGGACGTTCTTCGGATGGGACTTCCCGGAGCGTAGTGGTCGACCTGTGGTTTCCGCGCATCGAACCTCCTGCCGACACTGACGGAAAGGCCTCCCGGGAGTTCGCGCGAGGCGGCCGCTAGCCGCCGCGGACTGCTAGCGTGCCGCGGCCATGCGCGGATCCGACCTGCCCAGGTTTCTGAGACTCGACGTGCCTGCCCGGGAATCCGCCGTCGCGGTGCTTCCCGTTCCCTACGAACGGACCACCTCGTGGGGGCGCGGCACCGAGAACGGACCGGCGGCCCTGCTCCTGGCGTCGCACTACGTCGAGCTCTACGACGAGGAACTCGACGCTGAGCCGTATCGAGTCGGTATCGAGACGCTGCCGCCGGTGGACGTAGACGGCAGCGACCAGTCCGTCCTGCGACGCATCAGCGCCGCGGCCGAGGCCCCGCTTCGAGACGGACGGTTCCTGGCGGCGATCGGCGGGGAACACACGGTGACGCCGGCGCTGGTGCGCGGTGCGCGGGCCGCCGCCGAGCGGGATCTGGGAGTCGTCCAGTTCGACGCCCACGCGGATCTCCGCCAGACCTATGGCGGCACCGCCTGGAACCATGCCTGCGCCATGAGCCGCGTGCTGGATCTCGGTTTGCCGACGCTGGCCGTCGGCATCCGTTCGCTGACCCGACCGGAGGCCGCGCGGATAGCGAACGAGCGCCTCCCGATCATCTGGGCGGAGCAGCTTGAGGCCCTTCCCCGGCCGGAACTCGAAGCCCTGTTCGAGGGGCTCCTGGCTTCACTTCCCGACACGGTGTATCTGACCTTCGACCTCGACTTCTTCGATCCGTCCATGCTGCCGGCGACCGGAACGCCTGAGCCGGGCGGCGGCACCTGGTATCAGGCGATGGCGCTGCTGCGCCGGTTGTTCGACCGCAAGCGGGTGATCGCGATGGACGTCGTCGAACTGGCGCCGATCCCGGACCATCCCGCCAGCGACTTCACCGCCGCCAAGCTGCTCCACAAGTGCATCGGCTACCGCTTCCGGCGCCAACTGGCCGGCATGGCCGGCACCTGAGCCCCGTCAGACGCCAATCAGGCCGCCCGCGACGTAGACCCAGAACACGATCAGCACCAGGGCGATCACGTTCAGCCACACGCCGGCCCGGACCATCTGCGGAATCGTGATCTCACCGGAGCCGAAGACGATCGCGTTCGGCGGCGTCGCCACCGGCATCATGAAGGCGCAACTCGCCGCCAGCGTGGCGGGAACGATCAGCAGCAGGGGATCCACGTCGATGACGGCGGCGGTTGCCGCCAGGATCGGCAGGAACGTGACCGTCGTCGCCGTGTTGCTCGTCACCTCCGTGAGCAGGATGAGAAGCGCGGCCGCACCCAGAACGAGGACCAGCACCGGAGTCCCTTCGAGCACCTGAAGCAGGCCGCCGATGAACTGATCGACTCCCGTGGCGCGGATGGAAGCGGCGAGACTGAGCCCGCCCCCGAAGAGCACCAGGATGCCCCAGGGCGCTTCGAGCGCCTTCTTCCAGCTCAGCAGGAAGACGCCGCGGCGCAGGTCCACCGGCGCCGCGAACAGGCACAGGGCAGCCGCGATCGCAATCCCCGAGTCCGTCAGTCCCGCGAGAGGCGCGACACCACCGATCTCCAGCCGCGTCAGCCAGGTTCCCGTCGTCCACAGCCCGGCGGTCGTGGCGAAGATGGCCAGCACTCCTTTCTCCGGTCCCGACATCGGACCCATCTTCCGCAGCTCGCTGCGGATGAGGTCGGCTCCGCCGGGCACCTCGCGGATGCGCAGGGGGAACGCGACCCGCGTCAGCACGATCCAGGCCAGGGGCAGAAACAGCACACTCAGGCCGAGGCCGAAGGGCAACCATTGGGCGAACGTGATCTCCCGACCGTAGTTGTCGCTCACGAAGGCCATCATCTCCAGGTTCGGAGGGGTGCCGATCTTCGTCGCGACGCCTCCGATCGAGGCGCCGTAAGCCGTCCCCAGCAGCAGGCAGAGGGCAAACGGGAAGGTCTGCCCGGGGGGCGGCGCCTCGTCGCCCAGGCGCCGCCTCACGAGCGCGATGACCGAGAGGGCGATGGGCAGCATCATGACCGTCGTCGCCGTGTTCGAGATCCACATGCTGAGTGCGGCGCTCGCGGTCATGAAGCCGAGCACGACGCGGCGGGGATGGGTACCCACCAGCAGGATGATGCGAAGCGCGAGCCGCCGGTGCAGCCCCCAGGTCTGCATGGCCAGGGCGATCATGAAGCCGCCCATGAAGAGATAGATGTTCGGGTGGGCGTAGGGTGCCGCGACCTCCCGGACGCCGAGTTCGCCGCCGGTCAGGAGCGGCATCGCCGCCAGCGGAATGAGCGCCGTGGCCGGCACCGGCAGCGCCTCGGTAAGCCAGAGCGCCGCCATCAGGACGCCGACCGCGGCCACGGCCCTGCCGGCGGCCGGGAGGCCGGAGACGACCTCGCCGTCGGCGCCCACGACGGCTTCGGGGATCGCGAAGTAGACCAGAGCCGCGAGAAGGGGCGCTCCGATCAGCCCGGCGACGGCAAGCGGACCGACGCCGCGGTCCTTCTCAGCCACTTCGGCCGTTTCCGGACCTATCCGGAATCACGGCCGCCCTTCCCGAGATGGCGGCGGAAGTAGGACCTGGTCAAGCCGGCAACCACCCCCGAAAGCAGGAGCAGCGAGATGAGGTTGGGGAAGGACATCAGGCCGAGAGCGACGTCGCCGAAGGTCCACACGGTGGTCAACGGCAACAGGCAGCCCATGAAGAAGAAGCCGACGTAGATCCAGCGGTAGACAGGAATCGCCCTCGCACCGAAGAGGTACTCGGTCGAGCGGTCCCCGTAGTACGACCAGGAGATCGCCGTGGAAACCGCGAACAGCAGCACGGAGAGGGTGACGATCAGGTCGCCGCGACTGCCCGGAAGACCGAGACTGAAGGCTCGAGCCGTCAGAGGCGCGCCGTTCAGCAGCGCGCCGCCCTCGATTCTCGGCTCGGCCCCGTCGGTGCCGAGGGCACCGTCGGCGCCCAGCTCCAGCCTGCCGCTCCAGGCGGATCCGTCCTCGTCCACCAGACGCGCGTCGACGATCGTTGCGTGGAGGAACACGAACGAGCCGCTGGCGGCTCCGTCGACGACCTCGAGCGCGCCGCCGCCCAGGCCGGCGCGCTCCTCGCGCGCGGCCAGCAGCCCGGAGTCGTCGTCCAGCACCCGGTGAATGCCCTCGACCTCTTCGAGACCGAAACTCTGGGGCGCCGGGTCGCGCCAGGCGTCCGTCGTGACGATCACCAGGCCGGTCATCGTGCAGATGACCAGGGTATCGATGAAGGGCTCGAGCGAGGCCACCAGACCTTCACGCACAGGTTCGTCCGTCTTGGCGGTGGCGTGTGCGATCGGCGCGCTGCCCTGTCCCGCCTCGTTGCTGAACAGGCCGCGCCGGATGCCCCACATCATCGTCATCAGGAACGAACCCGCGGCGCCGCCCACCATCGAGGTCGGCCGGAACGCCTGCTCCACGATCAGGGCGAAGCTCGCCGGCACGGTGTCGATGTTCGCAAGCAGGATGAAGAGAGCGCCGCCAACGTAGATCACGGCCATGCCGGGAGCGAGAATCGAGGTCACCCTCCCGATGCGGCGGATGCCGCCGATGATCACGAGGGCGACCAGTGAGGCGAAGACGAGCCCGCTCCAGACCGGCGCCAGGCCAAACTGGGACTCGAGCTGGTCGGCCATCGTGTTCGCCTGGTTCATGTTGCCGGTACCGAACGAGCAGATGACGGCCAGGCCGGCGAACAGCATGGCCATCCACTTCCACTGCGCCCCCAGGCCCTTCTCGATGTAGTACATCGGACCGCCGGAGACCGAGCCGTCCCGATGCACCCGCCGGTAGGCCACGGCCAGCGTGCACTCGGCGAACTTCAGCGCCATGCCGAAGAACGCCGTCACCCACATCCAGAACAGGGCGCCCGGACCTCCCATGCGAATCGCGATCGCGACTCCGGCGATGTTGCCGATGCCGACCGTTGCCGAGAGGGCCGTGGTCAAGGCCTGGAAGTGAACAAGGTCGCCTTCGTCGTCCGGGTCGTTGTACTTGCCGCCGAGAATGGCCCAGGCGTGCCGGAAACCCCGCAACTGGATCAGGCCGAGCCGGACGGTCACGAACAGGCCCGTACCCAGGAGAACCAGAGCCAGGATGGGCGCCTGCGGCGGCGTGTTCCAGACCACCCCCTCCAACCAGCCGGCCACCGGCCCGAGCAGTCCGTTCACCCCGTCCGCAATCGAACCGAACACCTCCTCGGGCATCGCGCAAAGCCTCCCCTAGACGTAGTTGGCCGGATGGCCGGTCGCGAAGACCAGCACGGACTCGCCGCGACGGATGGTACCGGAGTCCCTGAGCCGGACGACGGCCGCCAGCGCCGCGGCGGTTTCGGGGCCGACCAGGAGTCCCTCGCGCGCCGCCATCCTCCGGGTCGTCTCCGCGACCAGGTCCTCCTCGACGGCTACCGCCGTTCCCCCGCTCTCGCGCACCGCGCGCAGGACGAGGAAATCGCCGATCGCTTGCGGCACCCGCAAGCCCCAGACACGCGTTTCCGGCGCCTGCCAGGGCTCGGCATGCTCGTTGCCGTCCCGGAAGGCCCGCACGATGGGGGCACAGCCCGCCATCTGCACGACGGCGAACTTCGCGGGCGGCCCGCTCAGAAGGCCCAGCCCGCGGAGTTCCGCGAAGGCCTTCGCCATTCCGACGATCCCGGTGCCGCCGCCCGTCGGATAGACGATCCAGTCCGGCAGCCGCCAGCCGAACTGTTCGGCCACCTCGAAACCCATCGTCTTCTTGCCCTCGACCCGGTACGGCTCGCGCAGGGTCGAAAGATCCCAGAAGCCGCCCGCGAGTTCCCGCAGCGCGGCGCCGGCGTCGACCAGGGTGCCCCCCGACTCGATCACCTCCGCGCCGAATCCACGGCAACGTTCGGCAACGGTTGCCGGAGTGTCTTCCGGCAGCGCCACGCGGCACGGCAACCCGGCCGCGGCGGCGTAGGCGGCGGCCGAGACGCCCGCGTTGCCGGCGCTCGGAAGCTGAACCCCGGGAGCGCCGAGTTCACGGGCCCGATTCACGGCCAGGGATAGCCCCCGATCCTTGAACGAACCCGTCGGGTTTCCCGCTTCGTTCTTGACGAAGACGCTGACGCCGTCCGGGCCCGCGCGTTGAAGCCGCACAACGGGAGTGCCGCCTTCGCCCAGATCCACCCGAGCATGGAAACGGGACAGCGGCAGCAACTCGCGGTACCGCCACAAGGTCCACGGCCGGTGACGGAGATCGCGGGCGAGCGCCTCCCCCCGTCGACGCTCCAGTTCGTAGCTCACCAGCCACGGTTTGCCGGCTGGCGACAGGAAGGCTGGTTCGTCCAATGGCGCCTTGACCCCGGTGGCGGAACAAACGAGGCACCGGGCCCAGCGCTCCCTGCTGTCACCGTCCGGCTCCATCTTCACTCCCGTCGTGCCGACCCTAGCAGCGGCCTCCGCGCCCGGCCGCTCAACAGTCACAAGCCACTGAAAAACAACAACTTACGGGCAAAATGTGCTATCATTGCGTCCTCGCATCAACTTCTTGGCATTCGCGCATGAGTCAACAAATCGGTCACTTCGAGATTCTCCGCCGCCTCGAAGCGAAGGCAGGAGCAGCCTCCTATCTCGGTCGCGACACGCGGGACGAAAGTGCCGTCATCGTTGACACCTGGACCGGGGAAACGGCCGAGGCTCAGGCCCTGTTCCTGCAGCGGGCCGCTGCGGTCGGCCGGCTGAAGCACACCTCGATCGCCCGGATTCTCGACTTCGGAATCGACGGCGCAACGTCCTGTCGAATCGAGCAGTCCCTGGGCACCGAGACGCTGGCGGCCCGGCTCGAACGGTGCGACAAACTGCCGATCCGGACGGCTCTGGGCTGGCTGGTGCAGGTTGCACGCGCACTGGAGTACGCGCACGGCCTGGGCGTCGCCCACGGAGACGTCCACCCCGGCGCGATCATGATCCGCTCCGACGACAGCGCCGTGATCCGGGGTTTCGCGAATCCACGACCGCGGGCGCACGCCAGGTACAACGCGCCGGAGCTGCTGCGGGGCGGAACCGTCGATGTGCCAACCGACATCTACGCGTTCGGTGTGCTCACGCACCGGGTACTGACCTTCCAACCCGCCGAACGGCAGGCGCCCTCCCGCCGGCTGAAGTCGAAGGACCGGCGTTTCCTGCAGAAGGTGATCAAGGCCCAGCTTCCACCCCACGTCGCGAGATCGCTTGTGGCCGTCCTCGAGGCGTGCCTCAGGGACCGTCCTGACAAGCGCGCGCCGAACTTCACTTCCATTGTCGGCGCCCTCGAAGGCGCCCACCAGGAACTCGTCACCGAGACCACCGGCGACGAGGCCTCGTCGCGGGACAAGCCGAACGACTGGACGGCCACCGCGGTGCAGACTCCGGGAGCTTCCGACTCCTCGCTGGTCGAAGTCGAGATCAACGGAGGCGCCACGCCTTCGGAGACGACTTCGCCGCCGTCTCTCGACACGGTCGCCGACGCCATCCGGCGTCCGCCCCGCTCCCGCCTCCGGCGCCGCTGGCTGACCTTTGCGGCAGTCGCTGGAACCGCGCTCTGGCTCGGCGGCACGCTGTGGTGGTCGAAGGGTAGCCCGGTCGCCGGATCGGAAGCGCCCGCGCCGCGGATCGAGCCTCCGGTCGAGCGGCAGGCGGTCGTCGCCGAAACCGAAGGCGAGAAGCCTGCCACGGAACCCGTCAACCTGACTACGCCCGAAGACCCGACGGCCCAACCTCCGGACACGACTCCAGCCGTCAGCCGGGGCATCGGCCGCCTGGCCCTGGCACCCGCCTGGGATCCGCAGATCACCGTCTCGGTTGACGGCGAAGCGCCAGTGGTCCTCGACCGTAGAAGGGTCTTCGAGGTCGAGGCCGAGGTCGACCACCTGCTTACCTTCGAACTCGCCACCCGCGACTACCAGATCCGGGAACAGGTCCTGACCCAGGTCGGCGTTGGCCGGCTGCTCGAGACGCCGGTGCCCCTGGTCCGGCCCGGCGCCGTCAGCATCGCGCCGGCGACCGAATCGGAACGTCCCGTCTTCGTCCGCATCGGCGATGAAGCGATCGGCTGGACGCCCATCCTCGACCTGCCCGTCCCCGCGGGCGCCCACGTGCTCAGTCTCCTCCGAAACCCCAGGTGGCAGCCGGAAGACCGGATCGATCAGAGGATCCAGGTCAACTCCAGGCAGGAGACGTTGGTCCAGTTCGACCTCGAAGCCGAGCCGCCGGTCCTGATCGTCGACGGCCACAGGATCGAGTACGCTCCGGTTGATGAGGGGCCCGCGCCGTAACAGCGACGTCGGCGCTGAAGCCGCGCCGCTCGACGTCAGCGTCCTCGTACCGGTTCTCGACGAGAGCGAGACGGTAGCCGCCCTGGCCGAGCGGGTCCTTGCGAACCTGGACGCCCTTCAGGTCCGGGCGGAACTCGTGTTCATCGACGACGGCTCGACCGACGGCACGTCCGATGCCGTTCGCCGTGAACATGAGCGCGACCCTCGGGTTCGGCTCATCCGGCTGCGGCGCAACTTCGGCAAGGCGGCCGCCCTGTCGGCGGGGGTCGATCACTCGCGGGGCCGGATTCTCGTCACGATGGACGGCGATCTGCAGGACGATCCCGACGAGATTCCGCGTCTGCTGCAGGCGCTGGAGGACGGCCCCCTCGATCTCGTCTCCGGCTGGAAGCGCACCCGGCGCGATCCGTGGCGCCGCCGGCTGGCGTCCAGGATCTTCAACTGGGTGACGCGCACCCTCTCGAACGTCAGCCTGCACGACTTCAACTCCGGCTTCAAGGCCTACCGCCGGGAAGTCCTGGAGCAGGTCGCCGTGTACGGCGAACTCCATCGCTACATTCCCGTTCTCGCCAGCCGGCGCGGGTTTCTCGTCGGCGAGATTCCGGTGGCGCACCATCCGCGCCGCGTCGGCCGCAGCCGGTACGGATGGGATCGCTCCTACAAGGGACCCGTGGACCTGATCACGGTCCTGTTCATCAGCCGATTCACACGCCGGCCGCTGCACCTCTTCGGCCCGATCGGCCTGATCAGCTTCGCGGCCGGCCTGGGCATCTGCACCTATCTCGCGGCGCTCTGGTTCGCCGGCGCCTCGCTTTCCAACCGGCCGCTGCTGCTGCTCGGGGTCCTGCTAATGGTCCTGGGCATTCAGATCGTCACGACGGGCCTGATCGGTGAACTGATCACCTTCAAGAACTTCCGCCGGCCCGACAGTTACTCCGTTCGCGAGCGGGTCGGCTGAACCCGGTTAGCCGGCGGCTGGAGCGCGGCCCTGCGCATCCTCTTCCTCACCCAGACCTACCCCCGTTGGCCCGGCGATACGGCCGGGCCGTTCATCCGGGAGCTGGCCCGTGGACTGGTCCGCGGCGGCGACCGCGTCACCGTCCTCACGCCACGCGCGGCACAGGTGCGTCGTGCCTGGAACGACGACGGCGTCGAGGTCCGCTCTTTCGCCTACGCCCCCCGGCCACTGGAGGTCCTGGGCTACGGCCGCAGTCTGGCCGCGGATGAACACGTACGGCCGGGCGCCGCGCTCGCCGCTCCCCTCTACCTGCTCGCGGCGGCGAAGACGGTAGCCCGGCATCTCGGAGAGGAACGCCATGACGTGCTCCACACCCATTGGGTCGCGCCGAACGGGCTGGTGGCCCTCTGGCCGGGCGTGCACAGGAAAGGGACCCTGATCGCCGCGGGTCTTCACGGCAGCGACGTCTTCCTCGCCGAGAAGCCGCTCGCCCGGCCGGCGATCCGTCGCGCTCTGGCCCGTTGCGGCCTTCTCACCGGATGCTCGCCCGAACTCGTCGAGAGAGTCCAGCGGATCGGGTATCGCGGCAAGCCGTCGCGCGTCATCCCCTACGGCGTCGATACCGACATGTTCCGCCCGGCGGCGACGTTCCCCGGCGAGCCGGAGGAGGAACCCTGGCGCGAACGTCTGGACATTCCAGGGAACGCCACCGTGCTCCTCGGTGTCGGTCGCCTGGCGACGAAGAAGGGCTTTCAGGTGCTGATCGACGTCCTGCCCCGGCTGCTGTCCGAGTTCAGCGATCTGCACGCGATCATCGCCGGCGACGGCGACCAGATGGCGGCCTTCCGGGCGACAGTCCACGGATGGAGGCCCGACGAAACCGGCCGGGTCCACCTTCCCGGCGCCGTCGCCCACGACGATCTGCCCGGCCTCTACCGCTGCGCCGACCTGTTCGTCCTCCCCGCCGTTCACGATCCCCAGGGCAACGTCGACGGCCTGCCCAACGTGATCCTGGAAGCCCTGGCCAGTGGGCTTCCGGTGGTCGCCACTTCGGTTTCCGGCATCCCCCTGGCGGTGGAATCGGGGGTCCAGGGAGTCCTCGTTCCGGAGCAGGAACGGACCGCTCTGAGGGAGGCGATCGCGGGTCTCCTCGACAATCCGGAACAGCGGCGCCTGATGGGCGCCCGGGCCCGCTCCCGCGCCGTTTCCCGACTGACCTGGGACATCGTGGCCGGCAGATACCGGCAGGCCTACCGCGACGCTCTGGAGGAGGGCGCCCGGCGATGAACCGGCCCGGAGAGCGCGGACCGATCGAGCCGCGACGCCGAGGGCTCTGGTGGACGACCCTGGTCGCCGCGATGACGTTGCCCACGGTCGCCTCGCTCGCCTACTTCGTCTGGCTCGAGGGCACGGCCTGGGTCGCCCCCGTCTACCTGGGCGCCAAGGCGATTCAGTTCGCGGGGCCGGTCGCCGTCCTGGGCGCCCTGCTGGCGGCCGCCTTCGGCCCGGCGCGGGCGGGCCGATCGCTTGCTCTCGGCCTGGGCACGGGCATCGCGGGGGCGGGTCTCACATGGCTGGCCTATGCCGTTCTGTTTCGGGGCGGTGAGATGGCCGCGACGGCCGCCGAGGCGATCACGGTCAAGCTGGCCGACTTTCACCTCGACACGCTGGAGCGCTACATCGTCGCCGCACTCCTGATCAGCTTCCTCCACTCCTGGCTCGAAGAGGTCTACTGGCGCGCCTTCGTCTACGGCGGGCTCCGCCGCCTGACCTCTTCCAGGTGGTCGCACCTGGTGGCCGCCATCGGCTTCGCCGCTCACCACGTGGTCGTCATCGGCGTTTACATTGGCGACACCTCGGTCCTGGTCCTGGCCCTCATGTCGCTTCCGGTCGTCCTCGGAGGCGTCCTCTGGTCGCTGCTCTACCGCAGCACGGGCAACCGTCTGCTGGCACCCTGGCTCAGCCATGTCTGTCTCGACCTCGCGATCATGGCCGTGGGCTATGACCTGATCTTCGCCGGTTGATCGCGCGAGACGGGCAGTCCCCGTTCGCGCAGCCAGTCGTCGTTGTAGATCGTGCTCAGGTAACGGGTCCCCGAATCGGGGAACAGGGTCACGACCCGGGCACCCGGTCGCAGTTCCCGCAACATCTGCCGCACCCCCCACAGCGCCGCCCCGCTCGAGCCGCCCACGAGCATCGCTTCGTACCGGGCAAGTTCACGGGCCGCGAGGAAGGCCTCGGCGTCGCTGACCTGGAGCATCCGGTCGAAGAGCTCGAACTCCGGACAGTCGATGATCTCTTCGTCGCCCAGTCCCTCGAGCAGGTAGCGGCCCGCGGGCGCCGACGCGTCGGGGCCGCCGGAGAGAGCCGCGAAGTGACGGCTGAACACGGATCCTTCGACATCGACCGCCACGACCTGGATCGCCGGGTCCTTCTCCTTCAGGAAGCGGCCCACCCCTGAAATCGTGCCGCCGGTGCCGATGCCGCCGACGAAGACGTCGATCCGGCCCTCCATCTGGCGCCAGATCTCCGGGGCCGTCGTCTCGTAGTGGCACTCGTTGTTGTCCCGGTTGTTGTGCTGATCCGGGAAGAAGGCATCCGGCTCGGCCGCCACCAGGCTCCGGGCCTTGCGGTTGTACGACTCCGGGTGCTCGGGGGGGAGATCACCGTCCACCAGGACGAGTTCGACGCCCAGAGCCCGCAGGCAATCGAGCTTCTCGCGGCTGGTCTGGCGGCGGACGACCGCCCGGCAACGCAGTCCACGGGTCGTCGCCATCATGGCCAGGCCCATCGCCGTGTTCCCGGAGGACGCCTCGATCACCAGCCCGCCGGGCTCGAGCACGCCGGACGCGAGCGCGCGATCCACGAGGTAGCGCGCGACCCGGTCCTTCACACTGCCCATCGGGTTGAGGAACTCGAGCTTGGCGAACACCTCGACGCCGGCGCCGGCGCCGCCCAGGGAACGCCGGAGGCGCACCATCGGCGTACCGCCGATCGCCTCGCACACGTCCTCGCAGACGCCCAGCGCACTCCCTTCGGATTGGACCGCCGCCACCTTCAAGGTAGCGAAGACTACTCCGCCCGGTCGGCACCGAGCAGCCGGTCGCGGACGACCTGCATGTCCTCCCAGACCGGCCGCCTGTACGACGGATTCCGAAGCAGGGCCGCCGGGTGATACGTGACGCGAACCGGAACGCCTCGAGCTTCGTGCCAGGTCCCGCGCAGGCGCCCCAGGGAGTTTGTCGTCCCCAGCAGTTGCTGCGCAGCCACCCGGCCTAAAGCGACGATCACGCGGGGGGCTATGAGGTCGACCTGGCGGCCGAGAAAGGAACGGCAGGCCGCCGTCTCGTCAGGCTGCGGGTCCCGGTTGTTCGGCGGCCTGCACTTCACGACGTTCGTGATGTAGACGTCCTCGCGCCGGAGGTCGATGGCCTGGATGATCCGCGTCAGGAGTTGGCCCGCCGGCCCCACGAACGGCAGCCCCTGCCGGTCCTCCTGAGCGCCCGGGCCCTCGCCCACGAACATCAGGTCCGCCTCACCGTCACCGTCACCGAAGACGACCTTGTTCCGCGCCCTGCAGAGACCGCACGCCGTACAGCCTTGTGCCTCCTCGGCCACCGCCCGCAGGCGCTCAAGACGGCCACCTGTCGCCACCGGTGCCGACGGCGTTGACGCCGACGGCGGATAGGCGTCCGTGAAGCCCAGATCCCGCAGCAGATCGATCTCCCGGGCAATCGGCAGGCGGCTTCGACTCACGTCGTCTCGCTGGCGAACAGCTCCAGCAGCCGTCCGGCCAGTTCGTCCTTGGACTGCTTCGGAAACCGCGCGACCTCCCCGTTCCCGCCGAAGACGACGACCTCGTTGTCGGCGGATTCGAAACCGATGTCCGCGCGGGAGACGTCGTTGGCGACGATCCAGTGCGCCCCCTTCGCCTTCAGCTTGTCCCGCGCCGAGCGCTCCAGATGTTCGGTCTCCGCGGCGAAACCGACGCGCAGCGCGCGCGGCGCCACGGTCGCCAGGCCGGACAGCAGGTCCGGATTCTGTTCGAGCTCCAGCACCAGGCCGTCCCCGCCGGACTTCTTCATCTTCTGCTCGGCGCAAGCGCGGGGCCGATAGTCGGCGACGGCGGCCGCCATGACCACCAGGTCCGCGTCGGGGACCGCCTCATGGAGCGCCGCCTCCATCTCGGCGGCCGAGACGACGTCGACCCGACGTACGCCGGCGGGCGTCTCGAGCTTCACCGGACCGGCAACCAGCGTGACCTGCGCGCCACGGATCGCCGCCTGGCGCGCCAGCGCGAAGCCCATGCGACCGCTCGACCGATTGCCCAGGAAGCGCACCGGGTCGATCGCCTCGTGAGTCGGACCGGCGCTGACGACGACTCTCCTGCCGGCGAGGGGACCCACGAGCGCGCCGTCTCCCGCCTCGGGCAGGGCAAGAACCCGGGAGACCGCCTCGACAATGACCTCCGGCTCGGCCATGCGGCCCCATCCCCGCTCACCTGAAGCCAGGGCGCCCTCGACCGGGCCGACCACCTCCACGCCGCGCTCACGCAGAGTGGCGACACGGGCCTCGACCGCCGGCTTCCGCCACATGGCGTCATGCATCGCCGGAGCGACCACCACCGGTCCTTCGAACATCAGCGCTGTCGTGCTCAGGAAATCGTCCGCCAAGCCCAGGGCCAGGCGGGCCAGCGTGTTCGCGGTCGCCGGCGCAACGCACAGCAGATCGGCCCACTGCGCGGCCTCGACGTGCAACTCCGCCCCGTCACTGCCGCCGTCGCGGGTCAGATACTCCTGGCCGTAGACGCGGTCGCCGCTCAGGACCTCCAGGGTCAGGGGAGAGACGAAGCTCTCCGCGGCCAGGGTCGGCGCACAGCGCACCTCCAGGCCGCGCTCCCGCAGCCGGCGCACCAGATAGGCCCCCTTGTAGGCGGCGATGCCGCCGGTGATCCCGAGGAGGACTCTGGCCGCCCGTTCAGGCACGCGGTGCCGTCCCTAGTTGACCGTACTGGGCGGGCTCAGACCGGCGTTCTCCGCGTCCGCTCCGTCCTCGTCCGCGCCATCCGCCTCCGAGGATTCGGGCGCCTCGCCGTAGTCCCAGTCGATCAGCTCGTTCGCGATCTCCTTCATCGCATGCCGGGCAAACTTCGGGCTTTCCCTCGGCATCCGCTCCTGGGCACCCCGGATCAACTGCTCGGCCCGGCGCGCGGCCAGGAGCACGTAACGGAACTTGCTGTCGATCTTCTCAGGAATTCGTTCCATGTGCATGAAAGTCCGCGAGAACGCGGTTGACGCGTTCTCGCATCCGCCCCCTTCGCTGTCGTTTCTCGAGAATGATGGCCGCCAGGATTCTGCTGGCCGCCTCAGCGCGGTCATTGACAATAACATAGTCATAGTCCCAGACCCGGTCCACTTCGGCCAGCGACCCGGCCAGACGCTGCGTGATCTCGGGCGCGTCGTCCAGGTCCCGACCCCGCAGCCGGGACACGAGCGCCTCGTAGCTGGGCGGCATGACGAAGATCCCCCAGACCGGTGTCCGAAGGATGCCCTCGACGCCGCCCGGCAACGACATCACCTGCTTCGCGCCTTGCACGTCGATGTCGAGGAGGACATCGACTCCCCGCTCGACGCGCGGCAGCACCTCGTCCACCGCCGTGCCGTAGAGGTTGCCGTGAACCTCGGCCCACTCCAGGAACCGACCATCTTCCACCATCCGATCGAAAGTGCTCCGATCGACGAAGTGGTAGTCCTGCCCGTCCCGCTCGTTCTCGCGAGGCCGGCGGGTGGTGTGGCTGATCGAGAACTCGACGCCGTCGAGGAGCTTCATGGCATGGTGGACGAGGGTGGTCTTGCCGGCGCCCGACGGCGCCGAGAGAATGAACAACTCCCCCCTGCCGGCGACCGGCTTCACCCCGGCGTCCGGCTCTCTGTCCACGCCCTTCATCTGCCCGCAGTCATTCGACGTTCTGCGCCTGTTCGCGCAACTGCTCGCACAGCACCTTACCTTCGACCACTCCTCGCTGCATCTCGAGATCGCGGCACTTGGAGCCGACCGTGTTGAGCTCACGCAGAATCTCCTGGCTCAGGAACACGAGCCGCCGTCCGACCGGGCCGGTCTCCTTCATCGCCGCCTCGAAGCCCTCCAGATGGCCATCGAGGCGATCCAGTTCCTCCGACGTGTCGCTGCGCTCCACCAGCAGGGCGACTTCCTGAACCAGCCGACCCGGATCGAGCGGCTCGCTGACTCCAAGCAGTTCGCCGATCCGGCGTTCGAGTTCTCCGGCCGCGGCGGCGACGACCTCGCTCCGGCGCGCCGCCAGAGCGCCGACACAGGCACGAAGCGAGGCCAGATGTCCGTTCAGCGAGTCGGCGAGCACCTGCCCTTCCCGTTCCCGCTCGACCACCAGAGCCGCTAGCGCGCGCCGGCACGTTTCGACCACCAGCGCCCGCTCTTCCGGAGCAGCGGCACCGACTCGTGATTCCGGCCGGAGTGCCCGGATCGCGGAGAGGAGCTCCCCGGCGCTCAGCTCCGCGCCGACGATGCCCCGCCGCCGCCAGCGCCGCACGGTCTGCTGCAGCCGTTCCACAGCCGCGTCGCTCCCGTCGGGGTCGGCCGCGTCCCAGGCCGACTCGACCTCGACGCCGATCTCCACGCGGCCACGGCGGACTTCTTCCGCGACCGCGGTCCGCAGGTCGGGTTCGAGAGTCGTGAACGGGCGCCGCACGCGCACCGCGATATCCAGGCTGCGATGATTCACCGACCGGGCCGTGATAGTCACCCGATGACGGCGATCAGTCGCCGACGCCTCGCCGTAGCCGGTCATGCTCCTCACGACCGAGCTGTCCCTTCGGGGCCCCGGCCCTCGGCCGCCTCTTCCGGAAGATCCAGTTGCTCGAGCAGGCAGCCGGCCGCCCGTTCGCTCGCTCCGGACTCGCCCAGGGCCGGCCGCAGTTCGGCCAGCGCCTTGCGCATGGCGTCGACGCGGCTTCTCCGAGCCAACAGTCCGGACGCTGCGGCGGCAATCCGCTCGTGATCCGCCTCCGCCTGCAGCAACTCAGGCACCACCTGGCGGCCGAGCACCAGGTTCACCAGGCTGACGAACGGCAGGTCCACCAGGAGGCGTCCGATCGCGTAGGTCAGCGGGGACACACGGTAGACCACGATCATCGGCGTTCCGAGCAGCCCCACCTCGAGGGTCGCCGTACCGGAGGCGCAGAGCGCGAGGTGCGACCCCGCGACCGCTGCGAACCGGTCGGCGCGCACGACCTCCACTTCATCCGCGTCCAGGGGCCC
This sequence comes from Thermoanaerobaculia bacterium, assembly GCA_965116955.1. GTDB lineage: Bacteria > Acidobacteriota > Thermoanaerobaculia > Multivoradales > Multivoraceae > Multivorans. Next base: position 3,595,263 of record OZ220742.1, read on the forward strand.
GCCGGCGATCAGGCTCCGCACCAGTTCCTGGTCGACCGTGGGCGCCAGGATCAGACGGACCTGGCCGGCGCGTCCCGCGGTCCCGACCAGCGTCGCGGCGGCCCGCAGCATGGGTGGCAGGATCCGCCGTACCTCGCTATTGCGCGAACCGGGAAGAAGCGCCAGCACCGGTTGCTCCGGCACGCCGTCCTGCCGGTCCCATGCCGACTCGAGCTCCGGTACGTCGTCGACCAGGGGATGCCCCACGTGATCCACGTGGAGTTCATGTCCCCGGTACACGTCGACCTCGAACGGGAAGAGCACGAGCATGCGATCGACGAGGCGCGCGATCGTCCGCACCCGCCGCCGGCGCCACGCCCACACCTGGGGCGAGACGTAGTAGAGAACCGGTATGCCGCGTCGGCGCAGGCGGCGGGCCAACCTCAGGTTGAAGTCAGGAAAGTCGACCAGAACCGCCAGGCTTGGCCGGCGCGTGTCGGTCGCCTGCAGCAGCTTGCGGAATACGCGGCGGATGCGCGGCAGCTCCCGAACAACCTCGGCGATGCCGACGACGGCGACCTCGTCGCTGTGCGCGACGGGTTCCAGTCCGGCCGCGGCCATCGCGTCGCCACCGAGCCCGAAGAAACGGATTCGCCTGCCTTGCCCAGCCCGGCGGCCTGCCGCCTCCATGAGTCCCGCGGCATGGCGGTCGCCCGACGCCTCGCCGGCGGAGATCAGAACCAAGGCAGTCCCTGGTGCGCGGGTCAGGGAATCGGCGTCGGCGGCGACCATGGAAACGGGAACATCAACCAGGCGAGCACCAGGCCTCCGCCGACCATGCCGATCATCATCTGCAGGAAGAGCCGCACCCTGTCCCTCAATCGCCGCCGCCAGAGCACGGCGAAGAACAGGCTGACCTGCAGAGCGTAGATCACCATCAGGGCAAAGTGACTGGTCAGCACTGGATCAGTCCTTCGAGCCGCTGGCGATGTCCCAGGCGTCGAGTACGGCGAGCAGATTCAGCAGACCGGCGGTGAGCAGGAACGCCTTGCCGTACTCGAACGTCGACGAGAGGATGTCGCCTTCGTACTCCACCAGGTAGCGGGCAAAGAAGTAGGGAGACCCGGCTCCCATCGAGCTCAGGGTCGCAAGACGGCTGAGCGGTTGCTCGGGTATGACGACATAGAGCTGGCCCTGCAGCCAGCACCCGAACAGGAAGGAGAACAGGACCACCCCGCAGACGACGACGGCCCGGCGAGGTTTCCTCAGTAGCAGGTGACCGGACCCGGGCACGGCCCAGGCCGCGACCGCCACCAGAATCTGCCAGGCGAGTCCCGGGGGTTGCGGGGGGGAGCCGGCAGGAGGCGGAGTCGTCGTCATGCGTGCGCGGCGGCGGGCTCGGCCACGGGGCCCTGGCTGCTTCGATCAGCCCCGGGCGAACCTACTCGTCGGAGTTGAGGCGTTCCCTGAGTTCCTTGCCGGGCTTGAAGTAGGGGATCTTCTTGGACGGGACGTCGACCCGGGCGCCGGTCTTCGGGTTGCGGCCGATCCGGGATCCCCGCTCGCGAATGCGAAAGCTCCCGAATCCGCGAAGCTCGATCTTGTCGCCGTCCTTCAGGGAGTCGACGATGCTCTCGAAGACCGTGCTGACGATGACCTCGGCGTCCTTCTTGGTGAGGTTGGCGCTACGCGCCACTTCCTCGACCAACTGTGCCTTCGTGACTCCGTGGCGGATGTCGGAAGGGAACTGGATCGCGTCTTTCATTCTCGGCTCCTCCCACAGGTCCAGCAGTTGGCTAGACGGCCCCCTCCGTTTCCTCGTCCGATGGACTCTCATCGGCAGCCGCTTCCGGCTCGGCGTCGTCGCCTGTATCCGTCTCTTCGCCGTCATCGGCCTGATCGGCCTCCGGAGCGGCTGCGCTCAGTTCGGCGGCGGCTTCCTCGGGAGCTTCCTCCTCGGGAGCTTCCTCCTCGGGAGCTTCCTCCTCGGGAGCGGCTTCCTCCGGGGCGGCTTCCATCGACTCTTCCGAGCCGGACGCCTCGGTTTCCTCGGCCGACTCCTCTTCCTCGGCCGACTCTTCCTCCGCGGCCGCTTCCTCCGCCACGGCTGCTTCCTCCGCCGCCTCCGCCGCAGCCCGGGCCGCGGCCAGCTTCCGTTCGCGTTCCGCCGACAGCTCCTCGGCCTCTTCGTCGCTCAGCTCGGTCACCCCGCGCAACGTCAGCCCGACCTTCTTGTCCTCGTCCTCGATGCGCAGGATGCGCGCGCGGACGAACTCGCCGATCCGGTAGTGGTCCTCGAGCTTGCCGCCCGGGACATCCACCTCGCTCACGTGGGCCAAGCCTTCCAGCCCGTCATAGACGTCGATGAAGAGGCCGAAGTCCGTCACGTTGACCACTCTGCCGACGATGTCGTCGCCGACAGTGTGGCCATCCACGAAGTCCTGCCACTCGTTCGGCAGGAAGTCCTTGATCGAGAGGGACACGCGCTGGCCCGTGACGTCGATGTTGGTGATCCGGGCCCGGACGGCGTCGCCCCTCGCGAGGACTTCGCTCGGATGCTTGACCCGCTTCGTCCAGCTCATGTCCGAGACATGGACCAGCCCGTCGATCTCCTCCGTGATCTCCACGAAGGCGCCGAACTCGGTCAGGTTCCTCACGCGGCCCTCCACGATCGTGCCGACCGGGAAGCGAGCCGCCAGATCCTCCCAGGGGTTCGACTCGACCTGGCGCAGGGACAGGCTGATCCGACGCTGGCTCATGTCGAGTTCCGAGACGATCGCATCGACCTCCTGACCGACGCTGACGATCTTCGACGGCGGCACGACCTTCTTCGTCCACGACATCTCGCTCACGTGGACCAGGCCTTCGACCCCCTCCTCCAGCTCGACGAACGCGCCGTAGTCGACCAGGCTGACGACGCGGCCCCGCACTCGCGAACCCAGGGGGTACTTCTTGTCGACCAGGGTCCACGGATCCTCGGTCGTCTGCTTGAAGCCGAGGGAGACGCGCTCCGTCTCGGGATCGAAGCGCAAGACGACGACTTCGACCTCGTCGCCCACGCCGAAATGCTCCGAAGGATGGTTCACGCGGCCCCAGGAAATGTCCGTGATGTGGAGCAGACCATCGATTCCGCCCAGGTCGACGAACACGCCGTAGTCGGTGATGTTCTTGACCACGCCCGGGAGCCGCACACCCTCCTTCAGCTTGGTCAGGGTCTCGGCCTTCTTCTTGGCGTACTCCTTCTCGAGCACCGCACGGCGCGACAGCACGATGTTGTTGCGGCGACGGTCCAGGCTGATCACCTTGAACTCGAGTTCCTCACCCTTGAACGACTCGAGGTACTTGACCGGCTTGATGTCCACCAGGGAACCTGGCAGGAACGCGCGGAGGCCGACATCGACCGTCAGCCCTCCCTTGATCCGGTCGATCACACGGCCCTTGATCACCTTGCCTTCCTTGAAGCTCGTCTCGACCTGGGCCCAGATGCGCATGCGCTCGGCCTTGACCTTCGAGAGCATCACGTGCCCGTCCGCGCCTTCGGTCTGCTCGAGCAGGACCTCGACCTCGTCGCCGACGCTGACCTGGAGCTTGTCCTCCCGGGAGCTGAACTCGTGAATCGGTACCAGCCCCTCGGACTTGTAGCCGACATCGACGACGACATCGTTGGCTGTGATCGCGATCACCGTTCCGGAGACGATCTCGCCTTCGTTGAGATGCCGCATGCTGTCGTCGTACATCTCGACGAGCTGTTCGTAGGACAGGTTGTCCCCGTCTTGTACCTGCGCTTCCGGCGGAAGCGCGTCGGGCGTGTGTTCTTCAGTGGGTTCCATGGGTTCCTGTGTTCTCGCCGCGGTATCTGGAACCGCAGCGGTAGGCGTTTCTAGGTGCTTCGGACGGCGACAATCACCCCCTGGACGAACCACCACAGGCAGTCGCCCAGGGACAAAACGGCGCCGGGGTCAGACCCACAAGTATAGGGACGCGGCATCACTGGGTCAACCGCTCGGAGGTTCTCCAATCGAGCCGGTTCGACCGCCCTTAGTCCCTGATTTCAGGTGACTTACGGGCCCTGCCGTGATCCCCGACCAAGCGCTCCAGCGACCATTCCGCATGACTGCTGACCACCGGATCGTCGCTCTCCCGAGCCCGCTCGAGGGCGGCGGCGTACACCTGATCCGCCCGGTTCCCCATCGCCACGGCGGCGTTGCGGCGCAGGCCGGACCTGCCCGCGCGCTTCATCGGACTACGCCGGAAACGACTGCGGTAGCCGTCCTCCGAAAGCGACAGGAGGCCAGCCAGGTCCAACTCAGCCCGGCCTGGCGGAAGCCCGAAGATCCCGGCCCGCTGGCGTTCGACGGGCGCCGCCCGGTGCTGGTTCCACGGACAGACCTCCTGGCAGATGTCGCAGCCGAACACCCAGTCGCCGACCATCGCGCGCGCCTTCTCGGGCATCTCCCCGCGATGCTCAATCGTCCAGTAGCTGATGCACCGTTCGGCGTCCAGCACATGGGGTTCCGGCAGCGCTCCGGTCGGACAGGCATCGAGACACCGGCGGCAGTCCCCACAGAGGTCCTCGGCCAGCGGCTCGCTCGGCTCGAGCTCCAGCGTCAGGAACAGTTCGCCGAGCAGGAACCAGGAGCCGCTCCGGTCGAGCAACTGGGTGTTCTTGGCCACGGCGCCGAGGCCGGCCCGCGCCGCCAGCGCCCGTTCCAGCACGGGCCCCGTATCGACATAGGAGCGAGCGCCGGCGCCCGGAAACGCTTCCCGGATGCGCACGGAAAGCCGCCGCAGGCGACGCTCCATCACGTCGTGGTAGTCGTCGCCGCGGGCGTAGCGCGCCACCCGGGGCCAAAGGTCACCCGCCGGTTCCGGCTCACCTTCCAGGGGGTGGTAGTGGAGCGCGACACAAAGCGCCGACCTGGCGCCGTCCAGAACCGAGGCCGGGACCACCCGACGGCTCGTGCGACGGCCGAGCCAGGACATGGAGGCGAAGAGGCCCCGTTCCAGCCGGCGCAGGAACGAGGATCCGCTTCCGGCCTGCGGCTCCAGCGTGGCGATGCCCGCCCGGTCGAAACCCGCTTCGAGAGCCCAGCCCAGCAGCAGCTCGGCGCGGCTTCCCGGGGTGCCGGGCCCCTGATTCACCGGCCATCCGCCGGCGGCGCCAGAACCTCGAAACGAGTGGCGTGATCGTCTTCAGAGCCAGCCGGGACGTCCTCCGACCTTTCCAGCCGCCAGCCGTCGAGCGGAGACAGGTCGACCACCGTGTCGCCTTCGACATCAGCCAGTACACGGGTCAGGTACACGCAGTCCGCGAACCGGAACGCCGCACTGAACAGCCCGGCGCCGCCGATCACGAACAGCTCCTCCTCACCCGCCCGGCGGGCCGCCTCGATCGCCGCTTCGAGCGAGCGTTGCACCTCGGCGCCGGGGGCCTCGAAGCCGGGACGCCTGCTGAGCACGACGCAGGTCCTGCCCGGCAGGGGCCGGCAACCGATCTCCTCCCACGTGCGACGACCCATCACCACGTGGTGGCCCGTGGTCAACCGCTTGAAGCGCCGCACATCGGTCCTGAGCCGCCAGGGCAGTTGCCCCTCGAGCCCGATCACGCCGTTGGTCGCCGCGGCCAGAATCGCCGAGACTCTCACTCCGGGATCCCTCCGTTTCTCAGACCGCGACCGTGGCGCGGATCGGCGGATGGGGCTCGTAGCCCACGAGTTCGAAGTCGTCGACCGTGAAGTCGAACACGGACTCGATGTCCGGGTTCAGGTGCATCCGCGGTAGCGGTCGCGGCTCCCGGGTCAACTGCTCCCGCGCCTGCTCCTCGTGGTTGTTGTACAGGTGAGCGTCACCGAACGTATGGACGAACTCGCCGGCCTCCAGTCCGCAGACCTGGGCGACCATCATCAGGAGCAGCGAGTAGGACGCGATGTTGAAGGGCACTCCCAGGAAGAGGTCGCCGCTGCGCTGGTAGAGCTGGCACGACAGACGTCCGCCGGCGACGTAGAACTGGAACAGGGTGTGGCAGGGCGGCAAAGCCATCGAGTCGACCTCCGCGACGTTCCAGGCGCTGACGATCAGGCGCCGTGACGTCGGCTCGGTGCGAATGCGCTCGATCACCGCGGCGATCTGGTCGATCGACCCGCCGTCCGGGGCAGGCCAGGACCGCCACTGCGAGCCGTAGACGGGACCGAGGTCGCCCCGGTCGTCCGCCCATTCGTCCCAGATCGAGACGCCGTGCCGGTGCAGGTAGTCGATGTTCGTGTCGCCACGAAGGAACCACAGCAGTTCGACGATGATCGACCGCAGGTGCAACCGCTTCGTCGTGAGCACCGGAAAGCCGTCAGCGAGGTCGTAGCGCAACTGGCGGCCGAACACGCTGCGGGTCCCCGTTCCCGTGCGGTCGCCGCGGACCACGCCCTCGTCGAGCACTTCCCGCAACAGGTCGAGGTACTGGCGCATCGCGGTTGTCTCAGGCTCCGGTCCGCGGGGACCGGTTACCGCCCGAACGGCCCATCGCCCTTACTCCGCCGGCGAGATCCGCAGGTCGCGGAAGTGGGCCACCGTGGAACCTTCCATCCACAGCGCGACCTTGCCCCGACTGTCCGCTCCGGACTTCAGATCGTTGACGATCAGCGTCGGCTGGTCCGCGCCGTTCACGTACAGCCTGGCCTTCTCCCCCGTCACCTCGATCCTGACGGCGATCCACTCCGCCGGACCGATGTCCACGTAGGTCTCGTACTGCCCCGGTGTCTCCTGGCGCAACCGGAACCAGGTCCAGTGCGGATGTGAGATGTACTGCGCGCTGTGGTTGCGGCGGAGCTGGTCCTCCGCCCGGCCGTTGGTCGGACGCAGGTAGAAGCAGTCGTACGTCTCGTCGTCGTCCTGCACCCGGAAAGCGACGCCGACGAAGCCGCGCGCGCCACCCTGGGCGCCCGGCGCCGGCTGGCCGGCCAGTTCGACCTCGATCGAGCCATTGCCGAACTCCACGTCCTCGACGATCGCGAGGAAGTCTCTCCGCGACTCCTCGAAGGCCGCCGGGCTCGGTCTTGCGCCGCGGGACCGCAACTCCGCCATCACTTCGCGGCGCTCCGCGGCGATCGCCCCGAGCACTTCGGGATCGCCGGCGACGCGGAGCGCGCTGCGGCCATCGAGCGCTTCGGCGCGGACGTCGACGTTCAGGAGCCGGAAGTCATCGGCCGCAGGCAGTTCCTTGCGGAATCCAGTCTCCTGGCCCTGGACCGAAACCGCGACCGGAATCGAGAGGAGAACGAGAGCTACTCCGAGACGATGGACAGGCATCGGCAGTTCCTCCGCGATCCCCACAGTAGCAGCCATCAGGCGCCCTCCAGCAGTCGCAACAACGCGGTCCTCTGCTCTTCGTCGGCGACTCGACCGAACTTGCGGCGCAACCGCCGTCGCAGGTACGAGCGTTCCCAGCGCGGCCGATGAAGGTCGTAGTAGCGCAGCTGGGAAGCCCGGTAGAACCGTTCCACCTCGGGCGACAGGAGCCGGTTCCCAAGCTGCCCCGTCGTAGCGCCCCGCAGGTGCCAGGCACGAGCACCCGTCACCTGGCGCTGACGCCAGTCCTCCCGCGCCAGCCGCAACCCGAGGTCAGCGTCCTCGAAGTAGAGAAAGAAACCCTCGTCGAAGCCGCCGACCTCCTCGAACGCGCTTCGGCGAACGAGCAGGCAGGCGGCCGAAAACCAACCCGATCCCGGGAACGGCTTCAGAAGCCGTGGCAGCAGTCGATGGTTCCAGGCCGCGCCCTCGGACCGGTTGCGGAACCTCTGGACGGCTTCTCCCAGGACTCCCACGGAAGGCGCCCAGACGAACTGCGGGGAACCGTCCGGATAGTGAAGGGCCGGTGCGGCGACCCCGAGTCGGGAATCGCCGTCGAGCGCTTCCTCCAGCAGGCGCAGGGATGCGCCGTCGATCCAGGCGTCCGGATTCAGGAGCAGGAGGTAGCGACCCGCCGCATCTCTGGCCGCCCTGTTGCAGCCGGCGCCAAAGCCGACGTTGCGCTCCAGAGCAATCAGCCGAACCGGCGACGGCGACTCCGACCTTTGCTCCTGGAGCTGGCGGACAGCCTCCGTCGAGCCGTCCGTCGACGCATTGTCCACCAGGACGATCTCCAAACCGCCGCCCCGAATCTCCCCGGCGGCGGTCCGTAGCCGATGGAGGCATTCGTAAAGGTGCCGCCCCGCGTTGTGGTTGACGACGATGGCGCTGATCGCGGGTACGTCCGCCCCGCTCATCAGCCTTGCCCCTGGCCTGTCCACCAGGCTGTTTCGAGCTCGATCGCGAACTGCTCGGCGGCCCGAGCCCAGGTCAGCGAGCGTACGCGCTTCGGACCTTCCGACGCCGCGGATTCCCGCGCCTCGCGATCGAGTACGAGCCGCCGGAGTCCGTCCGTCACCGTATCGATGTCCAGACGGTCACATCGAAGGGGGTAGTCAGGCCAAAGCTCGAGCAGAGCCGGCGCGTCGGCGACGAGTGCCGGCACGCCGGCAGCCAGAGACTCGAGTGGCGGCAGGCCGTAGCCTTCGTACTCCGACGTGTAGATCGTCCCGACGGCGCCGGCGTACAGATCCGGCAGAACGCCGTCTTCGACATAGCCGAGCTGAACCACGCGGTCGGCGCACCCGATTGATCGAATCATCTGGTCCAGATCGTCCGGCCGCGGCAACTGATTGCTGCCGGCGATGACGAGCTGCAGGTCGTCCGCGAACGTCGCTTCCGGCGCGTTCTTCACGGGTTCTCTCAGGAGCCGATCCAGCGCGGCCAGCACCAGGTCCAGTCGCCGGCGCTGCAGGATGGAACCCAGAACAAGCAGGTACGGGCGCCGCACGCCCAGCCGGGAGAGAGGCTCGGTCCGCCCGGCATCAACGAGGGAGACCGACCGCCGTGCCTCTTCGAAGCGGGGCGATACGCCCAGTGGCGCGACCGCGATCCGTTCCTCCGGTACGCCGTACCGCCCGTGCAGTTCGGCGGCGGTCCGGCCCGTGTCGGTCAGCACCCTGGTCGCCGAGCGGGCCGCGCGGCGTGCGAGCAAGCGGCGGCGCCACCTTTCCCGGAAGCTGAAATCCCGCGGCAGGACCTCGAACGACAGGTCATGAACTGTGACGAGCGAAGGACGAGAAACCCCACGAGGCAGGCTGTAGCCCGGCGAGAACAGGAGATCCACGGGTCGGGCCCGAAGGACGCGGGGCAGTCGGATCTGCTCCCAGACGATCGGATGCGCATCCGTCCGCCGATCGAACACTGCCTCGCACGTGCAACCCCCCGCCTCCCCTCCGGTCCACAGTGGATGCTCGAAGGGATCGCCCTTGAAGAACAGCTTCAGCCGCCAGCCACGTGCTCGGGGCGTGTCTCCGAGCGCCGTCACGAGCTCCTCGAGGTACCTCCCCACGCCGGTCGGCGCGCCCTCCATCTCGTAGGCGACGACGCCGATCGTTCCCGGCCCCGCAGCCCCGTGCGTCATGGGGCGCCGGCCGTCCGCGGACCCGTTCCGCGCGCGATCTCATCGTAAATCCCGACCACCTCCTCAGCGGCCCGCCGCCAGGAGAAGGTGGCCGCGCGCTCCAGACCGGCCTGCCGGTAGCGATCGCGCCGCGACGGCTCGCGCAGCAGGGCGTCCAGGCCGCGCCGGATCGCCGCCACGTCGAAGGGGTCGACGCACAGGGCGGCATCTCCAGCCACCTCGGCGAGCGACGACCGGTCCGAGGTAAGGACCGGCGTCCCGCAGGCCATCGCCTCCACCACCGGCAGGCCGAATCCCTCGACCAGCGATGGATAGGCCACCACCGAGGCGGCGTTGTAGAGAGCGATCAGGTCCTCCTCCGACACGGCGCCGAGGCGGCGCACGAAGTCGGGCCAGTCGCCGGCGAACACCGCGTCCCGCTTCCAGCCGCCGCCGCCGACCAGCGCCAGCGGAACCCGGTTCCGCAGATCCGGACCGAGGCCGCCGTACGCCTCGATCAGCCGGGCGATGTTCTTGCGCGGCTCAAGCGTTCCCACCGAAAGGACGAACGGCCCGTCGAGACCGAAGCGCTCCGCCAGTCGCCGCCTCGCCGCCTCCAGGTCGGCGCCGTTGAATGCCGCAAAGGCCGCCGAAGCCGCCTCGTAAACCACCCGAAGCCGGTCATCCGGCAACGCGAACCACTTCCGCACTTCCGCCGCCGTGGCCTCCGAGACGGCGATGATCGTGGCCCCCTGCGCAACCGCCCGCAGCGTCGCCAGCAGACACTGGTTCCGGTTCGCCGGCACATGGAACTTCGGATGGGTGAGAAAGGTCAGATCGTGGATCGTGAACACGACCGGTCCGTCGAAACAGGCAGGGTCGGCGAACGTCGGGATGTGGAACAGATCGAGGTCCCGGCGCCGCGGCCAGCGGCCCGGTCCACGCCGGAGGTTCCCCGGCAGTCCTCCCAGGAGCCGCTTCCAGCCACCCGCGTCCACCTCCGCGTCGAGCGCGTACAGCACGAGGCCCGGCCTGCCGCCGCGCTCCTCCGACAGCTCCGCCAGCGCCTCCAGCAGACTGGCTGAGTATCTGGCTACGCCGTCCCGGGGTCCGAACAGCTTGCTCACGTCGAAACCGACGCGCATTGCGGCCTCAGGCGCTCCGTGCTTCCCGCCTCACCTCGGCGCGAATCCCCCTGGCCACCGATCGCAGCCTCCTCGCGGCGCCGGTCCTCAGCTGTCCGGCGCCATCGAGCTGCTCGATCAACGGCAGGATGTCGGCGTGAAGCGGATCCACGTTCGCGACCTCCTTCGCCCGCGCCCACACCGCCAGGCGAAGACGATCGTAAGCGCCCACGCCGACGACGCGACGCAGCGCCAACCGCAACGGCCGCGCAGGGCCGGAACGGGCAAGGCGTCCCAAGAAGGCAACGATGACCCGCCCCATGGCACCGGGAGGGTACAACAACCGGCTGGGCGCGGATCGACTGGCACCCGTCACACGTCGAGAACGGCCACCATGCCGATCACCTCGTCGTACAGCGCGGAGCGTTGCCGGCGCAGCCGCTCCACCGTTCCCCTGCGAAACCCGCCCATCCAGAGAGCGCGCAGGCCGCGACCGAGCTCCTGGATGAAACGGTGGTAGCGGAGGCCGAGCAGGGCCGACAATCCGCACAGAGCCATCATTCCTCCAACCCGAACCCAAAGTGCCTCCGGCCTCCAGTCGAACCCGGGCAGAGGCTCGGTCCAGGCGAGGCCAACCGCCAGACTGGCGGCGATCCAGGCCGTGGGCAGGATCACCAGCCCCAGGAACATCTTGAGCCCCGCCTGCTCCTTTCGGGTCTTCGAGAGCTTCCTGGCGCCGAAGCCGACGAGCAGAGCCGCCGGCAGGTTCACCAGGTTGCCGACCAGAACGAGCGTGGGTAACAGGAGGAGCATGATCAACGCCTCGGCGCACAACAGGATCAGGCGCATCGCCGTTCGGCGCACGGGCAGCCGGTCCAGGTCCCGATCGTTCAGGCCCAGCAACTGCAGCGCCTCCCCATAGCGGCTCACCCGCGCCACGAGCCGCTCCACGACGCGAGGATCGATCGCGCGCTGCTTTCGGTAGCCGGCCCAGACCCGGGCGAAACCGGCATCCCGCTCCTGCATCGGCGCTCGTCCCAGGCGTGCCACGCCCTCGCGCAGGGCTTGTTCCGCGCGCACCAGCGACCGCACCCTCTCCATCGCCCGGTGAAGCTCCCAACTCTCGGTTGGATGGGTGACTTCGATCAGGTGCTGCTGGATCAGGGCGGTAAGGCGGTCCACGAAGGTCCCTTCCGTCGCGGACCGTTCAGGGTCCAGGCGCCCTTGGCCACCTCGCTCCGGGCGCAGATCTGCCGGCAGGTCGACCGGCGGATAAAAGGCGATCAGGGCCCGGGAACGGAATGCGTGCTTCCGCTCGTAGTGGAGACCCACGGGCACGAGAGCGGGATCGCCGCCGTCCTCCTGGGCAAGTTCGAACAGCCGGGCAGCCCCCGCCCGCAACTCGAGCAACTGGGGCTCGTCGTGAGTTGCACCCTCGGGAAAGATGGCCACGAAAGAGCGCCGGGCGGCGACCGCGAGCGCTCCCAGACTCCGATGGTTGGCCTCCCGGCGCTCCTCGTCGCTCATCCAGGCGCCGGGTTCCCCCCGATCCCGGCGGCGATAGAGCGGCACCGCGCCGGCGCCCCGCAGCACCCAGCCGACGATCGGCAGCCGGAACAGGCCGTGGCGGGCCCCGAAGGTAACGGGCCTCGGGCTGAAGCCGAGCAACAGGATGCCGTCCGCCAGTCCGTTCGGGTGCCAGGCGACGAGGAGGCCGCCGCCCTCTCGCGGCACGTTCTCGGTCCCGACGATTTCGACGCTGCGGAAGAACAGCCTCGCCAGCAACCGCAGGAACCACCTCAGGCTACGCATTCGTGAGCCCATGCACGACCGACCCGGCTACCTCCCGCTGAACTCCGTCCGACTCCGATCAGTCTACCCACCGTTGGTGCGGCCGGACCGTCCGACCGGTCGGTTGCTTGACAAGCCCCTGCCCCACCTCTACCGTGGTTTCACCGATGCAAGGGAAGGAGGCTTCATGACCCCACCGGGCCATCTTCAGCCCCCGGTTTCCCCGACGCTGATCGCCAAGGGAGCCAAGCCGGGGGCCGCCGAGTCCACGGCCTGAGTGGACCCACGGAATCCGGCCGCTCGACCGTCGCCTGAACCGCCCAACGTCCGGGGGAGATCAATCCGAACCGGATCGTCCTGAGGCAAACCAGAACGAGTCGGGGCCCATCGGGCACAAACCGCCTACCGCGAAAACGCATCCATCTCGGGCCCGAGACACTCTGAGAGCGCAGGTTCCTCCTGCGCTCTCACCGCGTTCAGGGAGGCCGGATCCGGCTTCGGGAGCGCTCTTGCGTCTTAGTCCATGTGATCGCGTACATGAATTCCGCGACGCCGTGGGGCATCGAGGCGCGGGAGGTCCAGGTCGAGGTCGCGGCCTACTTCGGCCTGCCCGCGATGCAGTTGATCGGACTGCCCGACACCGCGGTCCGGGAGAGCCGCGACCGTGTACGGGCCGCCATACGCAGCAGCGGCTACGACCTCGAAAGCCGTAACGTCGTCATCAATCTGGCGCCCGCGGATCTGCGCAAGGAAGGCAACCAGCTCGACCTGCCGATCGCCCTTGGCCTCCTGACCGCCAACCGGGAACTCTCCGCCGAGTCGCTCGAGGGCAAGATGGCCTGCGGCGAACTCGGCCTGGACGGTGAGGTGCGCCCCGTCCGGGGTTCCCTCTCCATCGCGGAACTGGCCGGAAGACTCGGCATTCAGGAGGTCCTGCTGCCGGCGGCGAACAGCCGCCAGGCCGCTTCAATGGCCGGAACGAGGGTGATCCCGGTCGCCCACCTTCGTGAAGCGATCGAACATCTGACCGGCGACCGGGTGATCGCGCCGGCGACACCAATGCCGCCGCCGCAGGGCAGGAACAGCGCGGCACCCGACTTCTCCGACGTCCGCGGCCAGGAAACGGCCAAGCGGGCACTCGAGGTTGCCGCGGCCGGCGGGCACAACGTCCTCTTCGTCGGGCCGCCGGGGACCGGCAAGACGATGCTCGCCCGGCGTCTGCCCGGAATCCTGCCGCCGCTGACCGGCGCGGAGGCGGTCACGGTGACGAAGATCCACTCCCTGTCCGGTCTCGCGCGCGGCGCCGACGGACTGGTCTGGACTCGTCCTTTCCGCAGCCCCCACTCCGGGGTCTCCGCGTCGGGCCTGATCGGCGGCGGCTCGGTGCCAAGACCCGGCGAGATCAGCCTGGCGCATGCCGGGGTGCTGTTCCTGGACGAACTGCCCGAGTTCCGGCGCGATGCTCTCGAGGCGCTCCGCCAGCCGCTCGAGGACGGCGTCGTCACGGTCGTCCGGGCCAAGGCCCGCCTCAGCTTCCCCGCCCGCTTCACCCTGGTCGCTGCCTGCAACCCCTGCCGCTGCGGGCACTTCGGGGATCCACGGGCGGAGTGCGTCTGCGCGGCGCGCGACATCGACCGCTATCGCCGGCAGCTTTCCGGTCCCCTGCTCGACCGGATCGACCTCCACGTGGAGATGCCGGTTCCCAGCCTGGAGGACCTGAAGGGACCTGCCTGCGAGAGTTCCGCCGATATCGCGAAAAGGGTCGCGGCGGCCCGCCAGACTCAGGCTTCCCGCTTCCCGGCCGGCCACCCCGCGCCGCTGAACCGTGCGATGTCGCGCCGGGATCTCGACAGCCACTGCCAGCCCACCGAAGCGGCTCAGAGCCTGCTCGACGCGGCCTTCGAGCGCCTGGCCATGTCGGCCAGGGCGCTGACGCGGGCACTGAAGGTGGCTCGCACCATTGCCGACCTGGACTCATCCCGGCGGATCGACGTCACGCACGTTGCGGAGGCGATCCAGTACCGCCCGCTGGACCGCCACAACCCATGACGTCGACGCGCATGGCGGCCGGGCGGGGCTCCCCTCCGCCTCGCCCGGCCGCCGCTCTGACGCCCCGGGCGTTTGCTGCTAAAATCGACCGCGGTCGATATGCCGTCCAGGAACCACACGATCGTCTTCGTGCCTCACTCGATGAGGCGGACCCGACAGTTTCGGATCAGCGGCCGCTGGCTGGTCGCTATCGCGGCCGCGGCCGCGCTCGTGCTCGGCGTCACGGGCTGGGTTACCGTCTACCAGGTCCGATCGGCGGTCCAGCTCCGCGACCTGGAACGGATCCAGCAGGAGAACGCGGATCTGCGTCGCGCCAACGCCTCGTTCGAGGCAAGCGTCTCCCGCCTGCAGGAGGCGTTGACCGAGGCCGAGGACCGCACTCGCGACCTGGCGATCGTCGCCGGGCTCGAGCAAATCGTCGGCGGCGAGCCGGAGAGCCGGTTGTCCGAAGCCGGCGCCGGCGGCACCTTCACGAGCCTGAGCGCGCCGGACAGTTCCGATCTCTCCCTGCTGGAAGCCCGGGCGTCTCTGCTCGGGGGCCGGCTCGACGCCGTCGACAGCGCTTTCGAGGAACGCCAGCTCGTCCTCCGCTCCACGCCCATGATCTGGCCGGTGCGCGGCGTCATCAACAGCGGCTTCGGCTTCCGGCGGGATCCGATCACCGGCCAGCGGGCTCACCACTCCGGTCTCGACATCTCCTCGGACCGCGGCATTCCGGTGCTTGCCACCGCGGACGGAATCGTCGTCCGCGCGGAACGGATGGGCAACCTGGGCCGGGCCGTCTACGTGCTCCACCGCTTCGGCTACGAGACCCGGTACGGACACCTGGCGGAGGTCCTGGTCGAAGAGGGCCAGGAAGTCCATCGCGGCGATGTCCTGGGCCGGGTCGGAAACTCCGGACGAACGACGGGCTACCACCTGCACTACGAGGTCCGCCTGGAAGGCGATGCCCGCAACCCGTTCGAGTATCTGCGGAACCAGGGCTGAGGGCCCGCTGCGCCGCGAAACGCCGCGTTAGGATTCCCAGCCTTCCATCCCGGCATCGGACGGCGCCACCGCCGCGCGGACCGATGGCAACGAGCCCATGATCTCAAAGACGATCACCAAGGTCTTCGGCAGCAAGCACGACCGTGACCTGAAGCGGCTTCAGCCGCTCGTGGACGGGATCAACGCCCTCGAGCCGGAACTCGAGTCCCTGACCGACGATCAGTTGCGCGCCCGCACCGGCGAGGCTCGGACCCGCCTCGACCAGGGCGCCGAGCTCGACGACCTGCTCGTTCCCGCTTTCGCCACCGTTCGCGAGGCGTCGCGCCGCACCCTCGGAATGCGGCACTACGACGTCCAGTTGCTGGGCGGGGTCGTTCTTCATCAGGGCAAGATCGCCGAGATGAAGACCGGCGAGGGCAAGACGCTCGTCGCCACCCTGCCCGTCTATCTGAACGCCCTCGCGGGCAATGGCGTCCACGTCGTCACCGTGAACGACTACCTGGCGCGACGCGACGCCGAGTGGATGGGACAGGTCTACCGGTTCCTCGGTCTCGATGTCGGCGTGATCCAGCACGGCCTGACCGACCAGGAGCGTCAGCAGGCCTACGGCGCGGACATCACCTACGGCACGAACAACGAGCTCGGCTTCGACTACCTGCGCGACAACATGAAGTTCACGCTGGAGTCCATGGTCCAGCGCGGCCACCACTTCGCCATCGTCGACGAGGTCGACTCGATCCTCATCGACGAGGCGAGAACGCCCCTGATCATCTCGGGTCCGTCAGAGCAATCCACCGAGAAGTACACGCTGGTCAACCGGATCATCCCCAAACTCGAGCGCGGCGAGGAAGTACGCGACGGAGACCGGAAGTACACGACCGGCGATTTCGTCTGCGACGAGAAGGCGCACACGGCGACCCTCACCGACGAAGGCGCGGCCAAGGTCGAGAAGCTCCTCGGCGTCGGCAACCTGTTCGAGATGGAGAACATGGACGTGCTGCACGCGGTCAACCAGGGACTGCGGGCGCACCACCTCTACCGGCGCGACGTCGAGTATCTGATCGAGAACGGTCAGGTCGTGATCGTCGACGAGTTTACCGGCCGCAAGATGCCCGGGCGGCGCTGGTCCGACGGCTTGCACCAGGCGGTCGAGGCGAAGGAAGGCGTGCGGATCGAGCGCGAGAACCAGACCCTGGCGACGATCACCTTCCAGAACTACTTCCGCATGTACGAGAAGCTGGCCGGCATGACCGGCACGGCCGACACCGAGGCCGGCGAGTTCAGCCAGATCTACAGCCTGGACGTGGTCGTGGTGCCGACGAACGAACCGATGATCCGCGATGATCGCTCGGATCTCGTCTACCGCACCGCACCCGAAAAGTGGAATGCGGTCGTGGAGGAGATCCAGGACTGCCAGAAGCACGGCCAACCCGTGCTGGTCGGCACCGTCTCGATCGAGAACAGCGAGATGCTGTCGCGGCTGCTCAAGAGGAACCGGGTTCAGCACGTCGTGCTGAACGCGAAGTACCACGAACGCGAGGCGGCGATCGTGGCCCAGGCCGGCCGCCGCGGCGCGGTCACGATCGCCACGAACATGGCGGGCCGCGGCACGGACATCGTCCTCGGCGGCAACCCCGAGCAGCTGGCCCAGGCCGAGGTCGACGAAGCCAAGGACCCGGAGGGCTTTGCCAAGGCCCTCGCCCGCTACCAGGAGTTGTGCGCGGCGGAACGGGAGGCTGTCGTCGCCGCCGGCGGCGTGCACATCCTCGGCACGGAGCGGCACGAGTCGCGGCGCATCGACAACCAGCTTCGCGGCCGCTCCGGCCGCCAGGGCGATCCCGGTTCCTCGCGCTTCTACCTCTCCCTGCAGGACGACCTGATGCGCATCTTCGCCTCGGACCGGGTCCAGGCGCTGATGAAGCGGCTCGGCATGGAGGAGGGCGTGCCGATCGAAGCGGGCATGGTGAACCGGGCGATCGAACGAGCCCAGACCCAGGTCGAGGGCCGGAACTTCGAGATCCGCAAGAACCTGCTCGAGTACGACGACGTGATGAACAAGCAGCGCGAGGCGATCTACGAGCTGCGCCGCGACATCCTCCTCGGCCGCGAGGGGCGCGACTACGTGACGAGGATCGCCGGCGATGTCGTCGACGACCTGATCGACCGCCACTGTCCCCCCAAGGCCGACCCGCGGGACTGGCAGATCGACGAACTGCGCTCGGAGATCCGCACCTACTTCGACCTCGACGAACAGGGCCTTGGAGAGCCTCTGGAGGAACTCGGCACGGAAGAGTTGCGCGAGGCGATCATGGGGGCGGCCGAACGGAGCTACGGCGAGAAGGAGGAGACCCACGGCGCCGAGGCGCTGCGCGCCGCCGAGCGCCACCACATGCTCCGCGTCGTCGACTCCTCCTGGAAGGACCACCTGCTCGCCCTCGACCACCTGAAGGAGGGGATCGGCCTCCGCGGCTACGGCCAGCGTGACCCGAAGAACGAGTACAAGCGCGAGAGCTACGAGTTGTTCGCGGAGATGAAGGAACGAATCGAGGACACGATCATCAAGGATCTGTTCCGCCTGCGTCCCATCTCCGCCGAGGAGATCGCCGAACTGGAACGCCGGCGCCGGGCGCTCCGCCCCTCGGACATGAGCTTCCGCCATCCCTCCGCCCTCGGCCTACCCACTGCTGGCGCCGAACCGCAGCCAGGCCCCGGCCCGGGCA
This sequence comes from Thermoanaerobaculia bacterium, assembly GCA_965116955.1. Lineage (GTDB taxonomy): Bacteria > Acidobacteriota > Thermoanaerobaculia > Multivoradales > Multivoraceae > Multivorans. Next base: position 3,613,373 of record OZ220742.1, read on the forward strand.
TGCCGGGGATGCCCTCCGGCGGCCTGCCAAGTCCCACTCCCGGCGGCTTCCCGTCGCCCCAGGCTTCCGGCGGCCCGCCCATGCGCCCACCAAAGCCCCGCACGGTCGTCCGCCCCGGGGCCAAGGTCGGCCGCAACGCGCCGTGCCCCTGCGGATCGGGCAAGAAGTACAAGAAGTGCTGCGGCGCCCCGGTCGCCGTGTAGGGACACCAAGGGCAGGAACACCGCCAGGGCCCGGCCTGGGTGCGTCATACCTTCCCAGTTGATAGCGTTCGGCATGGAAACGCCGGATTCAGGGGGTGGCACCCCCGCACTTGCCCTCACCTTCGACGATGTGCTGCTGGCGCCGGGCCTGTCGGAGGTCCACCCGAACGATGTCGACCTGGAAACCCGGCTCACCCGGAAGATCGGGCTGAACATCCCGCTGGTGTCCGCGGCAATGGACACCGTCACCGAAGCCGAACTCGCGATCGCGCTCGCCCAGGAGGGCGGCATCGGCGTGATCCACAAGAACCTGTCGATCGAGGCCCAGGCCACCGAGGTCGACCGGGTCAAGCGCTCCGAGGCCGGCATGATCGTCAACCCGATCACCATCCGGCCCGAGCAGCGGATCCACGAAGCGCTCGATCTGATGGCGCGCTACAAGATCTCGGGCGTTCCGGTCACGGACCGCGACGGGCACCTGGTCGGCATCCTGACCAACCGCGATCTCCGGTTCGAGACGGACACGCACCTGCCGGTCTCCGCGCTGATGACCCACGAGAACCTGGTCACGGTTCCGGTGGGCACGACCCTGGACGAAGCGAAGGCGGAGCTCCACCGTCACCGCATCGAGAAGCTGCTCGTCACCGATGACGAAGGCAACCTGATGGGGCTGATCACGGTCAAGGACATCCAGAAGATGATGGACTTCCCCATCGCCTGCAAGGACGACCTCGGCCGGCTGCGGGTCGCGGCGGCAGTCGGCACGGGCGGTGACTACCTGGACCGGGCGCAAGAGCTGGCCTCGGCCCAGGCCGACGTGCTCGTCGTCGACTCCTCTCACGCCCACAGTCGAGGTGTGCTGGACGCGCTCGAGCGGATCCGGGAGGCCCTTCCCGACGTTCAGCTCCTGGTCGGCAACGTGGCAACCGCCGACGGCGCGCGTGAACTCGCCGAACGCGGCGCCGACGGCATCAAGGTCGGCATCGGTCCGGGCAGCATCTGCACCACCCGGGTGGTCACCGGCGCCGGCATGCCCCAGGTGACGGCGATTCGCGACGCGGCCTCGGCGGCCGGGGATCTGCCGGTGGTCGCGGACGGCGGCATCCGGTTCTCTGGAGACCTGACGAAGGCGCTTGCCTGCGGCGCCCACAGCGTGATGGTCGGCTCCCTGCTCGCCGGAACCGAAGAGAGCCCCGGCGAGACGATCCTCTACCAGGGACGCAGCTACAAGGCCTACCGCGGAATGGGTTCGCTGTCCGCGATGGCCGGGGGAAGCGCCGACCGCTACTTCCAGTCCGACGACCAGCCGCTGTCGAAGCTCGTGCCGGAAGGCATCGAGGGCATGGTGCCGCACAAGGGAAGCGTCCACCAGGTGATCGGCCAGCTCACCGGCGGTCTCCGTTCGGGCATGGGCCTCTCAGGCTGCGCCAGCGTCGGCGAACTCAGGAAGCAGGCGCGCATGATCCGCGTCACGGCCGCCGGCCAGAAGGAAGGCCACGCTCACGATGTCGTGATCACGAAGGAAGCGCCCAACTACTGGGTCGACCGGAACTGAGCGGTGACGCCCCGCCAGTCCGGCCTACGATCTAGCTTCGGGGCCGCCTACCAGGCGCGGGGATCGAGATCGTAGGGCAACGGCGTGAGGTTCGTCATGCCGTCCTCGGTCACGACCACGAGGTCCTCCAGCCGCACGCCCCAACCCGCTTCCGGGTCGTAGAGGCCGGGCTCGATCGTCACGACGTCGCCGGCACGGAGTTCGTCGGTACCCGGTCCGGTCTTCCGGAAGCTGGGTAGCTCGTGCAACTCGTAGCCGACGCCATGGCCCAGCAGGTGGAAGTAACCGGTCTGTGTGCCGGGGTTCTTGTCAGGCACCGCGAAGCCCTCGTTCTCGAACAGGCGGCAGACGCGTTCGTGCAACGTCCAGCCCCGCACGCCGGGCCGGACGGCCTCGAGACTCGTCTCGAGAGCCTCCAGCACGAGACCGTGCGCTCGCAGCAAACCCTCGGGCGGCTCTCCGACACAGAAAGTCCTCGTGCAATCGGCGAACAGGAGGCCACGCGGGAAGAGGTCGACGACGACGGATTCGCCGGCCCGCAGCACACGGTCGGCGGTACCGGTGCTGTGACCCGTTGCCCCCTCTTCCGCCGGGGCGACAATGGAACTCTCGGGCTGTTCCAGACCGTGTCCGGCGAACACCTGAGCGGCGCGAGCCTTGACCCGGGCAACCGTCAAACGCTCCTCCTCCAACCAGAGTTCGCCGCCCTCTCGCACCGAACTGCCTGCCAGCATCCGCGACACCGATTCGAAGGCCTCAACCGTTGCCAGCGCGGCGGAGGCGATTCCCTCGACCTCGCCTGCGGTCTTGGTCCGGCGGAGCGCCAGCATCAGCCCGCGACCTGAAACGGGCTTCCACCCACCTTCCTCGAGCGTCCTCGCCATTGCAACGGCGATGCCCGCCGCCGGCCTACCGGCAAGCGCTACTCGACCCTGAACGACGCCCGCCCGATCGAGTGCAGTCTGCACGGCCGCCGCGAGGATCTCCTCGTGGGTCTGCCCTTCGCGACTTAGCGCCTCCATCCCGAAATCGGCCGGGTGGATCAGCTCGATACCACCCGCCCCCGCCCGGACCGCCTCTTCCCGCTCCATCGACGTGAAGTACACGAGCCAGGCGCCGCCGCCATGCGCCACCACGCAGGCCTCTCCCAGCCGGGCGCCTCCGGCGAAGGGCTGAAGGTCCGGGTCACGGCTCGACCCGGCCAGGACCAGAAGGGCCTCGGCGTTCTCCTCGGCAAGGAGAGCCCCCAGGAGATTGCTACGCGGCCAGGTCATCCCACCGGGGCCGGAGCCCGGATCAAACGTGGTCGTTGAGGAAGGCCTCGAACCGCATCTTCGGCGCGGCGCCGGTCATGCGGCCCAGGATTTCGCCGTCCTTGAACAGGATGAAGTGCGGGATGCCCTGTACGCCGTAGCGAACGGCCACGTCCTGGGCGTGGTCGACGTCGAGCTTGGCGATGCGGAGGCGCCCGTCGTACTCGCCGGCCAGTTCGTCCAGGATCGGGGCCACCATCCGGCAGGGGCCGCACCAGGTCGCCCAGAAGTCGACCAGCACCGGGGTGTCCGACCCCAGTACCTGATCCTCGAAGCTCTGGCTGTCCACGTTGAAGATCTGTTCGCTTGCCATCGGTTCGGTTCCTCGTATCCGTTGATTAGTCCGTGCGTCGAAAGTACTCGCGTGCCGCGTCAGCGTCGCGGCCGATCTGGGCGGAAAGGTCCATCATCGACGAGAAGAGCTTCTCCTCCCGCAGGTGACGGCAGAACGAGAGATGAACCTGTTCGCCGTACACGTCGCTCGAGAAGTCGAGGATGTGGCTCTCGATCACGCGCCCGTAGTTCTCGTAGACGGTGGGCCGGGTGCCGATGTTCGTGACCGACCGGAAGGTCGCCTCGAAGCTCGGGAAGTAGACCCTGGTCACGTAGACGCCGTTGTGGGGGTAGAGCTCGTTCTCCGGCGCCAGGTTGATCGTCGGCCAACCGAGCCGCTGGCCCATTCGGTCACCCTGGGCGATCGTACCCGTCATCGTGTACGGCCGGCCGAGGAGACTGTTCGCCTCCTCGATCCGGCCGTCGAGGACCAGACTCCGAATGCGGCTGCTCGAAACCCGCTCGCCGGCGGTCCGGACCTCGTCCATCTCCACAGCGGCGAAGCCGAGAGACGCGCCCATCTCCCTGAGCAGCGCGATGTCGCCCTCCCGCCTGCGCCCGAACGTGAAGTGCGAGCCGACGTAGAGCTCGGCGACCGCCAGCCTCCCGTGCAGGAAGTCCCGGACGAACGTCCGCGCCCGGGTGTTCGAGAACTCATGGGTGAAGCCGATCGTCAGCACGTAGTCCAGGCCCGCTTCCCGCAGCAGGTCCTCCTTCTGGGCCTGGGTCACGAGCCGGGGCGGCGCGTCGTCCGGACGGACGACGCTCAGCGGATGTGGGTCGAACGTGATGACCGCCGAGGGCGCCCCGAGTTCACGCGCGCGGCCCGTGACCATCTCGAGCACGCTCTGCTGCCCGATGTGGATGCCGTCGTAGTTGCCGATCGTCGCGATGACCCCGCGCGGCAGCTCGGTCGAGGCGATGGCGTCGCGGATCGCCTGCATCAGGAACCTGCCTCCGCGGCCGCCGTCCCGGCCGCTGCAGCGGCGGCGTCGAAGCCCACGATACGACCGACGGAGTCGTCGGCGAAGGCGTCGGTGATCTCCACGTCGACGATCCGGCCGGCTACGAGTTCGGCGCGCAGCGGACCGTCTCCAGCCGCGTCGTTGACCAGGACGCGACCGTCGACCTCCGGCGCCAATCCCTGGTGCCGTGCCTGAAGCAGGTGCTCCGTTTCTTCGCACGGCCCCTCGATCAGCATCGGCAGGGTCCTGCCGACCAGACGTCCGCGGCGTTCCAGCGCGATGCCCCGCTGCAACTCGAGCAGGCGCGTCTTCCGCTCCTCCGCGATCCGGCGCGGCACCTGGTCCGGCAACGAAGCCGACGGCGTGTCGCTCTCGGGACTGTAGACGAACGCGCCCAGGTGATCGAAGCGAACCTCGGAAACGAACTCGAGCAGCCCCTCGAAAGCGGCGTCGTCCTCGCCGGGAAAGCCGACGATGAAGGTCGTCCGCAGGCTCATCTCCGGGTCGAGTTCGCGCGCCCGCTCGAAGATCCGCCGGTAGCGGTCGGCCGTTCCGCCCCGGCGCATCGCCCGCAGCACTTCCCGGTCGCTGTGCTGCAGCGGCATGTCGAGGTAGGACGCCACCCGCGGCTCGCTCGCCATGAGCCGCAGCAGGGACTCGTCCAGGGTCGTCGGATAGGCGTAGAGGAACCGGATCCAGTCCGCGTCCGTCTCTTCGAGCAACGCCTCCACCAGCCGCAGGAGACCGTGCCGGCCATGGCCCAGATCCTCGCCGTAGCGCGTCGTGTCCTGGGCGACCAGGACCAGCTCGCGGGCGCCCTTCTCCACCAGGTCCCGCGCCTCGAGGATCAGACTCTCGACCGGCCGGCTACGCAGGCGTCCTCGCCAGACCGGTATGGCGCAGAAGGTGCACGGGTTGTTGCAGCCCTCGGCGACCTTGAGGTACGCGTAGCCCCGGGTGGTCAACAGCCGGGAGTCCCGGTGATCGAACACCAGGTGGGACGCCGCCGGCTCGGGCGCCGGGGCACCGCCGAGTTGCACCAGGGCGCCCACCTGCCTCAGCGAGTCGAGATCGACGAAACCGTCGATCTCCGGGACCTCCGTCGCAAGCTCCCGGCCGTAGCGGTTGGCCATGCAGCCCGCGACCAGCACCTGCCGCACCGGTCCGGCGGCATCCGCCTTGCGGGCCGCGGCGTCGAGGATGGCGTCGATCGATTCCTCCCGGGCCTCGTCGATGAAGCCGCAAGTGTTCACGATGACCGTGTCGGCCCGGTCCAGGTCCGCGACCAGCTCGAAGCCCTGAGCGTCGAGGACGCCGAGCATGACCTCGCTGTCGACGTGGTTCTTCGCGCAGCCGAGACTGACCAGACCGACGCGGTGTCCGGCCGCGTCGGCCGGCGGACCGGCCTCCACCCTCCTCGCGGGGGTCGACACGATTCCCTAGGAGGCGGCGGCCGCTGCCCGGCGCGGAGCCCTGCCGGAAGGATCGAGGTCGTCCAGGAGCTTCTCGCGGCCGATGTGCCGGCCTCCCATCACATCCTGCGCGGTGCGGTACTTCAGGTCGTCCTCGTTGTGCCACAGCTCGCGGAAGAGTTGCTTCACCCGCCGGCGCGACATGCGGCAGAAGAGGTCGCAGAGCGCCGCCGAGTGAGCTGCGTCCGCGCTGCCGGCCTGCTCCTCGGAATGGGCGCGGGAGACCGAAGCGGCCATCGCGAACAGTTCGTTGACGACATCGACGAGCCGGAACAGGAACATCTGCCGACGCTCCATCTTCTCCCGGTAGACGAGCATCCCGTGGAAGCTCTCGCGCGCCAGCTTGCGCGCCGCCCGATCGATGAAGCGGAGGTGCTTTCCGTACTTGCCGTAGCCCGCGTAGCGGGGCCAGCGGCTCCAGGCCAGCCAGCGGGTCGGATACCACCAGGCGTAGAACAGGCCGATTTTCGGCAGCGCCAGGAGCTTGGCGCCCGTGCCGGCTCGCCGGTCGATCAACGTGCCTGCCACCTGCAGATGCTTGTCCACCGCTTCGCGGGCCATGATCAGGTGCATGATCTCGCTGGAGCCCTCGAAGATGCGGTTGATCCGGAAGTCCCGCATCATCCGCTCGATCCCGACCGGGTCCTCGCCGCGGTCGCGCAGTGACGATTCCGTCTCGTAGCCGCGGCCGCCCCGGACCTGCATCGTCTCGTCGATGATCTGCCAGCCGCGCCAGGTGTTCCATTCCTTGCAGGCCGCACTCTCGAGTCGCAGGTCGAGCCGCTTGTCGTTCGACATGTGGCTGGCCAGCTTGACGATCGCCTCCATCGCGAAGCCATAGGCCGCGATGTCCGAGATCTTCTGCGCGATCGCCTCGTGCTTTCCGATCGGCACACCCCACTGGATCCGGCTGCTGCCGAACTCGCGGACCGCCTTGAGGCAGTACTTGGCGGCGCCGACCGAGCTGTTGGGAATCGACAGGCGACCGTCGTTCAGGGTCGTGAGGGCGATCTTCAGCCCCCTGCCCTCCTTGCCGATCAGGTTCTCCTTGGGCACCTTCACGTTGTCGAAAGTGATGATGCCGTTGGCGAGGGCGTTGAGCCCCATGAAGTGGCAACGACGCTCGACCTCGACACCCTCCCAGTCCGTCTCGACCACGAACGAACTGATCTTCTCGGTTGCCGGATCCATCGCCATGACCACCAGCAGTTTCGCCTTCGTGCCGTTCGTGCACCACAGCTTGGTGCCGTTCAGGACGTAGAAGTCGCCGTCGAGGACGCAGGATGTCGAGAGCCTTGCCGGGTCGGAACCGACCTCCGGCTCGGTCAGCGCGAAGGCGGAGATCTCGCCGGCGGCGCAGCGCGGCAGGTACTTCCGTTTCAGTTCCTCGGTGCCGAACAGGTTGACCGGCTGCGGTACGCCGATCGATTGATGAGCCGAGAGCAGAGCGGTCAGGTTGCCGTCGAACGAGCCGACCAGCTCCATCACCTGGGCGTACTCGACCTGGTCGAACCCGAGACCGCCGTACTCCGTCGGGATCTTCATGCCGAAGGCGCCGAGCCGGGCAAGGCCGTCGATCACGTGGTCGGGGTAGTCCTCCGACACGTCGATCTCGACCGGATCGACCTCGTCGCGGAGAAAGTCCGTCAGCGCCGAGTAGAACGACTCGAACTCCGGCCGCCACTCGTCGCGGGAGGGATAGGGGCTGATCAGGTCGAAGCGGAAGTTGCCCAGGAAGAGCTCCTTCATGAAGGAAGGGTTCTTCCACTCCTTCTGGCGGGATTCCTCGGCGACCGCGCGGGCCTTCTCTTCGCTGACCTGAACCTGTTGCTGGCTCATCGACTCGGCTCCTGTTTTTGCTGACTGGCAAGGCCCGTCCCGATCGCCGGGACGGGCGGGCATTCTATCCCCCCCAGCCGCCGCCTCCCGGCGTCTCGAGCACCAGAAGGTCGCCGGGCATCACATCCGCCTGGTCGACGGAAGCGAGCTCGCGCACGCCGCCGCCGGCGCGCAGGATACGGGCCCGGCCGACGCTGCCGCTCTTCCCGCCGTCGACACCGTAGGGATGCTCCACCCGGTGCTGGCCGAGCACCGAGACCTGCTGCGGTGTGAGAAACCGCAACTCCCGGCGCAGGCCGTCGCCGCCGGGATAGCGGCCCGGCCCGCCCGACCCGCGCCGCACGGCGAACCGCTCGAGACGCACGGGATAGCGGTGCTCCAGCACCTCGGGGTCGGTGATGCGCGTGTTCGTCATGTGGGTATGGACGCCGCTGGCGCCCCGGAATCCGGGCCCGGCCCCGGCCCCGCCGCCCACCGTCTCGTAGTAGCCGAACGAATCGTCGCCGAAGAGGGTGTTGTTCATCGTTCCCTGCCCGCAGGCACAGAGTCCAAACGCCTTGATCAGGGTGTCGACGATCCGCTGGCTCGTCTCCACGTTGCCGCCGACGACAGCCGGGCAGCGCCTGGGATCGGCCGGGAACTCCGGGTTCAGCATGCCGCGCGGGATCTCGATCTCGACCGGTTCGAGCAGCCCCTCGTTGAGTTGGAGCGGCACCCCGATCAGCAGCCGCAGCACATAGATCGTCGCGCTCCGGACGATCGCCGGAGTCGCGTTCAGGTTGCCCGCGTGGACGGGAGCGCTGCCGGTGAAGTCGATCCGCGCCGAACCGCGATCCACCGTCACCTCGACCTCGATCGGCGAACCGTCGTCCAGGCGTTCCCGGGCGTGGAAGGACTGGCGGCCGGTGCTCCGCACGTGGTCCCCCAGCGCGGACCGCATGCGGTCGGCGGCGCGGGAGTAGAGCGCCGACATGTAGCGTCGCACCTCCTCCTCCCCGGCGTCCGCGGCGAGCCGGCGAAGGGCCGCCACTCCGCGCCGGTTGGCGGCAACCGCAGCGCCCAGGTCGGCCAGATTCTCCGCTACCGAGCGCGAGGGCACGGGGCCGTGACCCAGCAGGGCCTCCATCCGCTCCCACTGCGGCTCCCCCGCCCGCACGAGGTACTGAGGCGCGATGACCACACCCTCTTCCGCCAGGTTGCGGGCCTCGGGTGGCATCGAGCCGGGACGGATGCCGCCCAGTTCAGCGTGGTGGGCCCGGTTGGCGACGTAACCCAGCAGCCGGCCGTCCACCAGGACCGGAGAAATGACCGTGATGTCGGGCAGGTGGGATCCACCGTAGCCGGGATGGTTGGTCACCGCGACATCGCCTTCGCCCAGCTCCAGTTCCGCCGCGACCCGGCGCACGCACTCGCCGAGCGCGCCGAGGTGGACCGGAATGTGCGGCGCGTTGACCAGCAGCCGGCCGTCCGCGTCGAGCATCCCGCACGAGAAGTCGAGGCGCTCCTTGACGTTCACCGACATCGCCGTCCGCTGCAGCATCACGCCCATCTCGGACGCGATGGCCCCGAACCGGTTCGAGAACAACTCCAGGCGAACGGGATCCATCGGCGCAGTCTACGCGGGCCGTCGTGGAGTCGCTAAGGTACCGCTCCGACAGCAACCGACCCGGAACTTCCCGACCCTGGAGCGCCGCGATGACACTCAGCACGATGATGGACTTCCCGCTGACGATCCGGATGATCTTCGATCACGGACGCCGGGTTCACCGAGACAGCCGGATCATCACCTGCCAGGCCGACGGCGCGCGGATCGGCACCTACGCCGAGGTCGCGGAGCGCAGCGCCCAGCTCGCCCACGCGCTCCAGGGCCTCGGCATCGAGCCGGGCGACCGGGTCGGCACCTTCGCCTGGAACAACCAGGAACACCTGGAGGCCTACTTCGCGATCCCGTGCATGGGCGCGGTCCTTCACACCCTGAACATCCGCCTGTTCCCGGAGCAGTTGACCTACGTCACGAACCACGCCGAGGACCGCGTCGTGATCGTCGACGACTCCCTGGTGCCGCTCATCGGGCAGGTCGCGGCCGACCTCGAGACCGTCGAGCACTTCATCGTCGTCGGCGACGGCGACGCCTCGCCGCTCGAGGCGGGCGGCGCCTCGATCCACCGCTACGACGAACTGATCGAGGGCCAGCCCACCGAGTTCGACTGGCCGGAAATCGACGAACGGGCCGCCTGCGCCATGTGTTACACGAGCGGCACGACCGGCAACCCGAAGGGAGTCGCCTACAGCCACCGATCGTCCTTCCTGCATGCGTTGGGAGTGGCGTCCGGCGGCGCGCTCGGCATCAGCCAGGCGGACAGCATCCTGGCGATCGTGCCGATGTTCCACGCCAACGCCTGGGGTCTGCCCCACGTCGGCTGGTTCACCGGCGCCGACTTCGTCATGCCCGACCGTTTCCTGCAGGCGGAGCCCCTGTGCCGGATCATCGCCGAGCATCGACCGACCCTCTCCGGCGCGGTGCCGACGATCTGGAACGAAGTCCTCCGCTACTCGGAGCACCACGAAGTCGACTTCTCCTCCTTCCGCGCCGTCCTCTGCGGCGGCTCGGCCGTGCCCCGTTCCCTCATCGAGGGCTTCCGCGACCGCTTCGGCGTCGACATCATCCAGGGCTGGGGCATGACCGAGACCTCGCCGCTCGCGGCCATGGCGATCCCGCCGCGCGGTACTCCCCGCGAGGAAGAGGTCGACTGGCGGGTCAAGACGGGCCGCATCATCTCCGGCGTGGAGATCCGGATCACGGGCGACGACGGCGAGGAGATGCCCTGGGACGGCGAAGCGGTCGGCGAGATCGAGATCCGCGGACCGTGGATCACGGGCTCGTACTACCTCGACGACGACCCCGAGAAGTTCCACGACGGCTGGCTGCGGACCGGCGACGTCGCCTCGATCGACGAGCTGGGCTTCCTCCAGATCACAGACCGCGCGAAGGACGTCATCAAGTCGGGGGGCGAGTGGATCTCCTCCGTCGACCTGGAGAACGAGCTGATGGGGCACCCCGCTGTCGCCGAGGCCGCCGTCGTCGGCGTGCCGGACGACCGCTGGGACGAGCGGCCGCTCGCCTGCGTGGTGCTCAACGACGGCGCCGACGCCGATCCGGGCGAACTCCGGAGCTACCTGGCCGACCGCGTCGCCCGCTGGTGGCTTCCCGAGCGCTGGACCTTCATCGACGAGGTCCCGAAGACCAGCGTCGGCAAGTTCGACAAGAAGGTGCTGCGGGCGCGGTACGGGGACGGGGAACTCGACGTTCTGAGTTAGCTCACCACCATCGGCTCTCGATCTCTGCGTGGCGGGGCCGCAACCGCACGACTGAGCGGACGCCGGCGGGCGGGGTACGGGATGGGGGAACCGAACGTCGTTGCGCCTTAGGTCTTGACACTGAACTGTACAACTTTCATACTCCGAACTGTCATGAAGACCGTGAACGCTCTGCAGCTTCGACAGAGTCTTGGCCAGGTTCTCGATCACCTCGAGCAGCACGGGGATCCGATTCTGGTCTGCCGGCGCCGCACACCGGCGGCGGCCCTCGTCAGTCTGAAGGACTACCGGGAGCGCTTCGTGGACCGGGAAGCCGACGAGCGCCGACGCGAAGTGGTCGCCAGGCTGCGCGGACTGAAGTTCGACTCTCCCGCCGAGGGTACGACGCTCGACATCCTGCGCGACCTGAGGTCGTGATCGTCGTCGACGCCTCGGTCGCGATCAAGTGGTTCGTGGCCGGCGAGCCGTTGGTGGAGGAGGCTGAGGGGGTTCTCGCGGAGATCCAGGAGGATCCTTCGAGCTATGTCGTCCCCGATCTGTTCATGAACGAGCTGCTGGCCGTTCTCTGCCGATTGCCCGGGAGCACTCCGTCGAGGGTCAAGGAGGCCCTTGCTCTCGTGGAGGCGCTCGGCATGAGGCGAGTCGGAAACGGGCACGAACTTCTGGCTCTTGCGGCCGACCTGGCGGCCCGCTGGAAGCTGTCGGGCTACGACGCGTTGTACGTGGCGCTCGCGTCGCTCGTTGGCGGCGAATGGCTTACCGCAGACGCGCGCGCCGCGCGTCGCGTCGGGAACAGCGACTTGGTTGTTCTGCTCGCGGAGCGCTGAACCTGGACGCCGCGCTGGGCAGCCCCACGGCACTGTTGTATCGGAGTCAATCGGCCTTCATCGAACAGGCGTCGCTTCGTCGAACAGACGTTGGTCCCTGGAACAGATGTCGCGGATACGTTCGAAAGCAGGGCGAAAGCCGTTTAGCCAGACACTGGCAAGAACGGATGGTCCGGTGCGGTCTTTCGGCAGAATCCGAACCTGGAGATTGCCGCTGGATCCGGTCGATGCCATGGCGTCGACAAGCGTCCAGGCGCCCGAATCGTCGTAGTAGCGGTAGTCGGCTGGGGGAAGCCGGGTAGCGAACGCGAAGTCGTCGTCACTGTCAGTGAGATGTACGTGCACCGCGTAGATGACACCTTGCTCGGTTGGGGTACAAGTGACTTCGATTTCGCCGACTTCGTCGGCCGCACGTGAGCGGAGCGTGGGCACCGTGACGAGCGGAGCCAGAGCCCTGGACGTCAGGTCGTCCTTCCTGGTTAGCGGACCAGTGTCCGGGCAAGGCAGCATCACTTCCCAGACGCCAAAGTCTTGGGTGACGCAGACTCCCAGCGAGACCAGGGCTGCCAGCAAGGCGGGCCAGATGTTTGGGGTGCGTCGCAGTTTGAGCTTCTCGTCCCTTCGGATTCGGAGTCTACGGGCGTCAAAGCCGACTGGATGCGGCGATGCGGCGTGCCGCCTACGATGCCTACTCGAGGATCGCCTGGTAGGTGAGGCGCCGGCTCAGCGACCGGCCGCCGCGGTCCGAAGTGCTGGATCATGCCGACGAAGACGAGGTCTTCCTTCGGGTCGATCCAGAACCAGGTGCCGGCGGCGCCGCCCCAGTAGTACTCGCCCTTCGAGATGCCGTCTGCGGCGACGGGGTCGAGAACGCCGGCGAAGTCGAGGCCGAAGCCGGTGCCCGGCGACATCTCCTTGAGCTCTCGGGGCAGGTGGTTCAGGTGCATCAGCTTGACGGTCGAGGGCGCGAGGATGCGCACACCGTCCAGCTCGCCGCCCTTGAGCAGCATCTGGGAGAAGCGCATGTAGTCCATCGTCGTGGACACCAGGCCGCCGCCGGAGAGGAAGTTCGGCGGATCGAAGTAGCTGCGTGAGCCGCCGAAGCCCTCCTGGGCCATCAGGTTGCCATCGGCGTCGTGAGTGTAGACCTGGGCGAAGCGGTCAGCCTTGTCCTCCGAGACGTAGAAGGCGGTGTCGTTCATGCCCAGCGGACCGAACAGGCGTTCGTTCAGGAACTCGTCGAACCTCTGCCCGGAGAGCACCTCGACCAAGTGGCCCTGGACGTCGACCGCGACGCTGCCCTTACGGGAGAACGGGACATCGTGCCCGGATCTAAAGTCCGCCTCCTGGGCCTGTCCGCCCGTCAGGAGAAATCCTGCGTTGCAACTCTGAGTGGTTACACGGGGCCTAGGGCTAGCTGTACTTTGACCCGGGTCTCGTCCGTTGTGGATGCCAGATCCGGTCCAGCAGAGCAACAGCACGAGCAGCGATGGAAAGCACTTGGCGGATCCAACCGGAACCCACAATCCCCGGCGGAACCGGTATGAACGCCGCCGCGGTGCAGCCGACGGCGGTCAAGACTGGGTCGTTGCCGTGAACCAGTGTCGCCGTGTGACACTGCGGAGTGGCTCGCGGGTCTCGAGAGAGGAGCTTCAGCCGTCGCTACCTCGCTCAGACAGGGCGCGGCGCCCGGCCTCAATCCGCGCGCGAAGGGCGTTGTCTTTCTTGCGCACTTCGTCTTGCTTTTCGAGAGCTGCTAGTACCACGGCGTATAGGTAGTGGGCTGTCTCCGTGTCCACGCTGAATACCAGTTCGATCAACTCGTCTCGCGATTGCCACTGTTCCAGCTTCGACGGCTTCAACGGCTCGATCGCTTCCAGCAGTTCGGCAACTTGATCTTGCAGTTCTTGGGTTTCGTGCCACGTGCGTGGCGCTTTCGCAGCCCCCAACGACTCAATCGCTTCCGAGAACCTGGCTAGTTCGCTCTCTGTGACTTCACGCGACATTCCGAGCAGGCCCGCCGGCGAACTCGACGACGTCCCTTCCCTTGCCTCCTGCGCCACCAGAACGCACGCAGGCACCGCTAGAGATATGGCACAAAGTAGTGTTCGAATTCTCATCAGTTCAGTACTCTGCAGAGTCGTAACGCGTCCAGAGCGCCAGCTGCCGAGAACGTGGCCCGGAAACACGCACCAGCATCTGGCTCGTCAGCACAGTGCCGTTTCACATCTGCGAGAGCGTCTTTCACTGCGGCATCTAGGGCGGCACACGGGTCCGGAGGTTTTGGAGGCGGATTGCCTCCCCCTTCCACTCCTCCCGTCGGAGGATAACAGCCCCACGGGTCAGGGCACGGTGGTTCCGGAGTTTCAGGAGTTTCCGGAGGCGGCGGAGGAGGAAGGCAGCCCCACGGGTCGGGACACGGTGGCTCCGGCTCCGGGGCCGTAACGGTGATTTCCTCGCCGTTCCCGCAAAGCTCGGACTCGGCATTCTCGGGATCGTCGCAATCTACAGGACCGCTTTCGCCACCGCCCTGCCCCAGAACAGGAGCAGCGAGCAGCCCTCCCACTCCGAAGATGAGCACGCTCAGCAGCGCGCCGCGCAAAACCTCTCTCATTCACTCACTCCTCTAGTGTTCGGCTCCGTGGCAAGGATCCTACGGCCTGTAGTCAGCGGTCCATTCGCAAGAACAGGACGTCACCCGGCCGGAGGTGCGTTTCGGGACTTTTGACCTAGGAGCGTTCTACACCGCCTCTTGGGGCGGTGTCAAGCCCATTTTGTGGATCAGTAGATATGAGACTCGGAGGTCAGCAAGCCGCTGTGGACTGGAGATGCTGCCAAGGTGTGGGTCCTCCGAGGGCCTCGTGGGGTCTTTGTCGGTTGTAGTGGTGGTTGAAGTCGTCGAGGCAGCGGCTGAGCGGTTCGATGCGGTGCGGCAGTTGGTAGGAGCCGTAGAACTCGTGTCGGTAGATGGCGTGGAGACGCTCGAGCCGGCCCTTGGGTTGGGGCGAGCGCGGAGGGAGGACGCAGAGTTCGATGTCACGGTCTTTGCAGGCCTGCTTGAAGTCGGTGATGAACTCGCTTCCGCCGTCGACCTGGATGGCTCGGACCGTGAACGGCGCCTGCTCGATCAGGCGGTCGAGGAAGTGCCTGGCGGAGGCGGCGGTGGCCCGGCTGGCAGTCATGCCTTGGCCCCATCTCGAACAGCGGTCGACGGCAGTGAGTTGCGCGATGGTGTGGTTGATGGGAAACCAGGTCGGGAGGGTGTCGATCTGCACTGCGCCGCCCGGTCTCTTGGCCTTGAGGGCTCCTTTGAGGTGTTTGACCCGCCTCGCTTGGCGCAGGCGCCGCTTGCGCGCCGCGGCGGTGAAGCACAAGGCGGACCGGGCGCGGCCGCAAGCCACCAAGTGGGCCAGGATGCGCCCCGCCGTCGCGTCCGAGATCGAGACGGCGCAACTGTCGCCTCGGACCGGATGACGCAGCAGACGGCCGATCCTCCGCCTGCCCCAGGCCGGGTGCTGGCATCTGAAGGCCGCAATGGCGCGCACCTCGGCTCTCGTCCACTGTCGCTGTCGCACCCCGCCGAGGCCGCTTCGATCGCGGCCCCGGGTTGCGGCGCCAGCGGTAGAGCGTCGCCCTCGACACGCCCACCGCGACGGCCGCCTCCTGCGACGAGAGACCCATCGCCATCGCCCGTCCCCAGCGCCGCACCAGCTCGACGCGCTCGTTGATCGTTGCCTCGACCGCGGACGACCGACCGTTCAAAGTAGCCGCGGTGCGCGCGCCCCGGCTAATCTCGCGGGGCAGGACTTGTACCTGCATGGGGGATCTCCTCTTCGCTGAGTTGTTTGACGAAACCGCAGCTTGGAGATCCCCCTTCGTCGTTTCAACCGACGACGCCAAGCTGTGGAAAGCGCTCCGCGTTTCCCAGGGCCGACTCCGAGGACTGCTTCACTCGACCTGTTTCGCATCTCTGAACCGCTACCTACCAAGCGACTACAACATCGTACACATCGATTCCGACGACGGAGTGTAAGGCTCCGGACGGTGGTGTTCCTGTCACCGACCGGGTCCCAGTGTCCGACTACCGGCCGAACTGCTTGGTGTGCAACGCCGCCGACCGGGCCATCCAGACCCACAGCGGCATCGGCTACACCCGGCACATGCCGTTCGAGCACATCTACCGCCACCACCGGCGGTACCGGATCACCGAAGGCTCCGAGGAGATCCAGATCCGCCGCGTCGCGGGGATCATGTTCGGCAAGCGGGCGAAGCGCTAGCGCCTACTCGAGGATCGCCTGGTAGGTGAGGCGTCGGCTCAGCGACCGGACGTCCGGCCGCTTCTGCCCGAAGTGCTGGATCATGCCGACGAAGACGAGGTCTTCCTTGGGGTCGATCCAGAACCAGGTGCCGGCGGCGCCGCTCCAGTAGTACTCGCCCTTCGAGATGCCGTCTGCGGCGACGGGGTCGAGAACGACGGCGAAGTCGAGGCCGAAGCCGGTGCCCGGAGACATCTCCTTGAGCTCTCGGGGCAGGTGGTTCAGGTGCATCAGCTTGACCGTCGAGGGCGCGAGGATGCGCACACCGTCCAGCTCGCCGCCGTTCAGCAGCATCTGGGAGAAGCGCATGTAGTCCATCGTGGTCGAGACCAGCCCGCCGCCGCCGGAGAGGAAGTTCGGCGGCTCGAGGTAGTTCCGGCGTCCGCCGAAGCCCTCCTGCGCGGCGAGGTTGCCGTCCTCGTTGTGGGTGTAGACCTGGGCGAAGCGGTCCGCCTTGTCCGCGGCCACGTGGAACGCGGTGTCGTTCATGCCCAGGGGGCCAAACAGCCGGTCGTTGAGGAACTCGTCAAAGCGCTGCCCCGAGAGCACCTCGACGAGGTAGCCCTGGACGTCGACCGCGACGCTGTAGTGCCACATCGAGCCCGGCTGCTGCCGCAGCGGGATCTTCGACAGCTTGTCGATCATGTCCTTGAGCGTCGAGTCGTTGTCGAGGACGTTCGCCTCGTTGTACAACGTGTCGACCTGCGACTGCGAGAAGATGCCGTAGGAGAGGCCCGCCGTGTGCGCCATCAGCTCGCGGATGGTCATCGGGTGGTCTGCCGGCTCGGTGATCGGCTGGCCGTTCGGCCCGTCCTCGCTGGCGACGACCAGGCCCTCGAACTCGGGGATGTAGCGGTGGACCGGGTCGGAGAGCCGGAACTTGCCCTCCTCGTAGAGGATCATCAGGGCGACGCCGGTGATCGGCTTGGTCATCGAGTAGATGCGGAAGATGACGTCCTCGCTCATCTCGGAGCCGGCTTCGATGTCGCGGTGGCCGAAGGTGCCGAAGTGGGCGATCTTGCCGTGGCGGGAGATCATCGTCGTGATGCCGGCCAGCAGCCCGTCGTCGACCAGGCCCTGCATCGCGTCGTCGAGCCGCGCGAGCCGGTCGCTCGACATGCCGACTTCTTCGGGCGCCACGCGCGCGAGGTCGCGGGGCCCCTGGAGCGGGACGTCGGCCCGCGTCTGGTCGCAGGCGACCAGGCCGAGGCTCAGGAAGGCGACGGCGAGGAGCGCGGTTGCCAGGCGGAACACTTGGGCGGAACGAGTCATGGAACTCTCCCTTGACGGACGGTGAGCTGGAACATGCAGAAACGGCGAGACTAGCAGTCTCGAAGTGCCCCGGGGACTTGCCTCTCGGCGTGTCGGAGCGCGCGCGTTGGCGGATCGTCGCTGCTACGATCGGTGACTTCCCGATGGAGAAGACGATCGACAGGCCGAAGCTCGCGCGGGACATCATGGTGACGCGGCTGGTCACGGTGCACCCGCGCACTCATGTGTTCGATGGCATCGCGGCCTTGCTCCGGCATCGGATCACGGGCGCGCCGGTAATCGGCGAGCGCCACCGCTATCTCGGGATGCTGTCGGAGAAGAGTTGCCTAACGGTCCTCACCGTGACGGCGCGCGCGGCGGACGAGCGCGGGCTGGCGGCGAGCCGACGTTCGCGATCGCGGGATTTCATGGCGAAACGCCTGGTCACGCTCCGGGCCGGCATGCCCGCGCTTGATGCGATCGCCCTCCTGCTGAAGAACCGGATCTCGGGCGCGCCGGTGGTGGACCCTTCCTCCGGTCGTTTTCTGGGCGTCTTCTCCGAGAAGTTCTCGATGGACGTGCTGCTCGGCCTGGCCTACGACCAGTTGCCGGCGGCACCCGTGGACGCGTTCATGAACACGGACTTCGGCCGGGTGATCGACGGCAGCGAGCCACTGCTTGAGATCGCGCAGCGTTTTCTCGACACGCCGTACCGGCGCCTGCCGGTGGTGCGTGACGGGACACTCGTGGGGCAGGTAAGCCGCCGGGACGTCCTGAACGCCTCGCACCATCTGACCGCGGCGATCGACGGCCGGCGGTCCATCCTTCGGGAGCGCAGCAGCGAGCTCGGTCTGGAGGATCTGGCGGCGCCGGAGGAAGCAGCGGACCCGGCCGACTTCGAACTCGACTCCACGGACGCTTCCGCGTTCATGGACCGCAAGGCGCGCACGATCTCCGAGGAGACGGACCTCCTGACCATCGCGCGTATCTTCAAGAGCACGCCGTACCGTCGCTTGCCGGTTCTGCGGGGTCGCAGGCTCGTGGGGCAGATCAGCCGCCGCGACGTGCTGGCCGCCACTCACGGCCTGTTGGTGAAGGCGCCGCAACCGGGCCAGGCGCTGCTCTACTTGAGCGCCGTCGTCGACTCCGGCGAGCGGCCGTCCCTGTCCTGAGCGCGAACCACACGTGGAGCGAGCCGGTCGCCGCACCCTGCCTGAAGGAGGAGCCATGTCCCATCCGTCCATCGAACCGTCGGGGCACGCCCGCTGGGGTCTGTTCACACTGTTCGCGCTCGCGGCCCTCATGCTGCTGGTGGGGGCGCCGGCCGCGGCCGCGGAAGACGAGGAAGAACCGAAGCTGGTGGAACCGGCGCCGACGCGGCCGGACGGCGAGGGCGAAGGACCCTTCGACCGCCTGATCCTGCGCGGCGTGATGGTGGTCGACGGCACCGGAGCGCCGCCGATGGGGCCCGTCGACATCGTGATCGAGGGCAACCGGATCGAGGAAATCAAGAGCCTCGGCATGGCCAACACGGAGATCGACGAGAGCAGGCGGCCGAAGGACGCCGACCACGAGCTCGATCTCTCCGGTTCCTGGGTGCTGCCGGGACTGGTCGACCTCCACGTCCACACCGGCGGCGTGCCCAAGGCGCCCCGGGCGGACTACGTCTACAAGCTGTGGCTGGCGCACGGCATCACGACGGCGCGCGGCGTGCCCACCGGCCCGCTCGAGTGGGACCTGAGCGAGAAGGAACGCAGCCGCAGGAACGAGATCACCGCGCCGCGCTTCGTTTCCTATCAGCGTCCGGGCGGCGGCAAAGAGTGGAAGGACCGGGACATCCGCACCCCCGCCGACGCCCGTGAGTGGGTGCGCTACGCCCACGAGAAGGGCGTGGATGGACTCAAGCTCGGCGCGTTTCCGCCGAAGATCATGGCCGCGCTGCTGGACGAGTCGAGGAGCTTGGGGCTCGGGTCGACCGCCCACCTCGACCAGATGGGGGTCGCCCACATGAACGCCGTCGACGCGGCGCGGCTGGGGCTGGTCGGGATGACCCACTTCTACGGGCTGTTCGAGTCGATGTATGAAGGCCACGACGTGCAGCCCTGGCCGGCCGAGATGAACTACATGGACGAGCAGTTCCGGTTCGGCCAGGTCGCTCGGCAGTGGAGCATGGTCGAGCCCGGTGGGGAGGGCTGGAACGCCCTGCTGGAGGAGTTCCTGGAACTCGACTTCTTCATCAACCCGACGATGACGATCTACTCCGCCGGCCGCGACGTGATGCGGGCGCGCAACGCCGACTGGCACGCGGACTACACGCTGCCCAGCCTGGCCGAGTTCTACGCCCCCAGCCGCCTGGACCACGGTTCCTACTGGTTCTACTGGACGACCTGGGACGAGGTGGCCTGGAAGAACTTCTACCGGGTCTGGATGCAGTTTCTGAACGAGTACAAGAACCGCGGCGGCCGGGTCACCGTCGGTTCGGATTCGGGGTTCATCTACCAGACCTACGGTTTCGGCACGATCCTCGAACTGGAGATGCTGCAGGAGGCGGGCTTCCATCCACTCGAGGTGATCCGCTCGGCGACGATGACCGGCGCCGAGGAACTGGCGAAGGCGAGCGGCGAAGACATCGAGTTCGGGATCGTGCGCGAGGGAATGCTCGCCGACCTCCTGGTCGTGGACGAGAACCCGATCGCCAACCTGAAGGTGCTGTACGGAACCGGCGCGGTCCGGCTGAACGACGACACCGGCCGCCCCGAGCGGGTCGGCGGCGTCCGTTACACGATCAAGGACGGCATCGTCTTCGACGCGAAGAAGCTGCTCGCGGACGTGGCGGATATGGTTGCCGCCGAACGGATGAAACCCCAGGCGCCGCCGCAGGAGACGGCGGGAGGCGTTCGGCCCTAGGAGGACCCAAGATGAAGCAAGCAATCGTCATTCTGATCGCCGCCGCCCTTCTCGCCGCGCCGCTCTCGGCGGGCTCCGAGACGAAGGTCCACGCCGACGTCGTTTACGGCCACAAGATGGGTATGGCGCTGACCTTCGACGCGATCGTGCCCGCGGAGCAGAACGGCGCCGCCGTGCTCTTCATGATCAGCGGCGGCTGGTTCTCCCGCTGGTCCGACCCGCACCGGATCGTGGACGGTGAGGGCGGCCGGGCCGGCGCGGTCGGCGACCTGCTCGACCACGGTTACGCCGTGTTCATGGTCCGGCACGGATCGGCGCCGCTGTTCAAGGTGCCCGACGCGGTCGCCGACGTGCGGCGGGCGGTTCGCTACATTCGTCTGAACGCGGACGACTTCGGCATCGACGCGGACCGGATGGGCGTGTTCGGCGGCAGCGCCGGCGGTCACCTGTCACTGATGCTCGGCAACGCCTCGGACGAAGGGAACGCCGAGAGCAACGACCCGATCGAGCAGGCCGGAAACCGTGTGGCGGCCGTTGTCGCCTACTTCCCGCCGGTCGATCTGCAGGGGATTACCGGGCCGAACGACCGCTTCCCGGCCCTCGACTTCGATCCCGCCAAGGCCGCCGACATCTCTCCGGTGCTGTTCGTCAGCGAGGACGACCCGCCGACCCTGTTGATCCACGGCGACCAGGACCAGCTCGTGCCGATCAGCAACAGCGAGAGGATCAAGGCCGCCTTCGACGAGGCGAACGTCACCTCGAAGCTGATCGTCATCGAGGGCGCCGCCCACGGCTTCCGCGGCGAGGACGGTCAGCGCGCCTCGAGTGCGCTCGTTGCGTGGTTCAACGAGCACCTGGGGGTTGCGGGCGAGGGCGGCTAGCTGGTCCCACGGATGTCCGGGGACGTGGCGCACTGCGGATGCCGAACACCCTGGACGCTAGCTGCGACGGCGCCTACGACCCGAGGAGAGAAACCAGGTCTCGGTCCGAACCCGGCGCACGGCACGTGCATCGGCGGTAAGCCACTGGCCGCCAACGAGCGACGCGAGCGCCACGTACAACGCGTCATAGCCCGACAGCTTCCAGCGGGCCGCCAGGTCGGCCGCAAGAGCCAGAAGTTCGTGCCCGTTTCCGACTCGCCTCATGCCGAGCGCCTCCACGAGAGCAAGGGCCTCCTTGACCCTCGACGGAGTGCTCCCGGGCAATCGGCAGAGAACGGCCAGCAGCTCGTTCATGAACAGATCGGGGACGACATAGCTCGAAGGATCCTCCTGGATCTCCGCGAGAACCCCCTCAGCCTCCTCCACCAACGGCTCGCCGGCCACGAACCACTTGATCGCGACCGAGGCGTCGACGACGATCACGACCTCAGGTCGCGCAGGATGTCGAGCGTCGTACCCTCGGCGGGAGAGTCGAACTTCAGTCCGCGCAGCCTGGCGACCACTTCGCGTCGGCGCTCGTCGGCTTCCCGGTCCACGAAGCGCTCCCGGTAGTCCTTCAGACTGACGAGGGCCGCCGCCGGTGTGCGGCGCCGGCAGACCAGAATCGGATCCCCGTGCTGCTCGAGGTGATCGAGAACCTGGCCAAGACTCTGTCGAAGCTGCAGAGCGTTCACGGTCTTCATGACAGTTCGGAGTATGGAAGTTGTACAGTTGAGTGTCAAGAACGGCCGCGCTACCGCTTCGCCCGCTTGCCGAACATGATCCCCGCCACACGGCGGATCTGGATCTCCTCGGAGCCTTCGGTGATCCGGTACCGCCGGTGGTGACGGTAGATGTGCTCGAACGGCATGTGCCGGGTGTAGCCGATGCCGCCGTGGGTCTGGATGGCCCGGTCGGCGGCGTTGCAGACGAGGCGGTTCGCCCGGTAGTTGCACATGGAAACCTTGTCGGTGACCTCCATGTGGTGCTGCTGGTCGAGTTCCCAGGCGGTCTTGTAGACGAGGTTTCGGACCATCTCGCACTCGGTCTGGAGTTCGGCGAGCGGGAACTGGATTGCCTGGTTGAGCCATAGCGGCTTGCCGAAGACGACACGTTCACGGGCGTACTTCACGCTTTCGTTGATGCAGAACTGCGCCGCGCCGACGCCTGACGCCGCCTGGCGGATCCGGTTCTCGTGGACGAAGGTCTGCGCCAGCGCGAGACCGCGGCCCTCCTCGCCGAGGATGGCGTCATTCGGCACGCGAACGTCGGTCAACGACACCTCGGCGTGGTCGGTCGGCATGTTGAAGGTCCACCACATGAAGGGGACCTCGAAGCCCGGCGAGTTCGTCGGCACGATGAAGCACGTGACGCCGTCCGCCTTGCCCGGATCGCCCGAGGTGCGGGCGAAGATCAGATCGTGGGTGGCCGCGTGCAGGCCCGAGTTGAACCGCTTGGCGCCGTTGATCACCCAGTCGTCGCCGTCCCGGACGCCGGAGGTCTCGAGCCAGGTCGCGTCCGAGCCGTGATTCGGTTCGGTCAGGCCGAAGCCCATCCGCACCGCGCCGGTCATCATGCCCTCCATGAACTGCTCCTTCTGGGCGGGCGTCCCGAAGCGGTGCATCATGATCACGGTCGGGAAGTTGCCGACGATCGAGGACTCGTTCTGCAGGTCGTTGTGAAGCCCCAGGCCCTTGGCTGCAAGGTGCTCCCGGATCACCGCCATCGCCAGGTTCGAGCCGTCCTGGCCGCCGAGTTCCTTCGGTAAGCCAAACCGCAGATGGCCGGCGGCGTCGGCGCGGCGCTTCATCTCGCGCAGCAAAGCCTCCCACTCGGGCCGCGGCTTGCCGTCGTTCTCGAAGTCCGTCCGCGCCCACTCGCGGCGCTGGTCGAAGAAGCGGCCGTTGTCGTCCTGCTCTTCGAGCGGCTTGATCTCGCGCTCGATGAAGTCGTCGAGCTCGGCCAGCTTGTCGCGGATGTCCTGGGGTATCTCGAAGTCCATGGTTCTCCCGTTACGACTGTCGGTGCGCCGGCCTTCTGGCCGGCTATCCGGCTTCCAGGTAGGCATCGATGATCTCGCCCAGCCGCTCCGGCGCGTCGAAGTGGACCATGTGGCCCGCCTCCGGGATCTCGACGTGGTGAACGTTGCGAAACAGGCGCACCCGCCGCTCGATCTCGTCCGGCGCGGTGGGCGTGTCGTGGTCGATGCCGCCGCGGCCTCGGTAGAACTCGGCGGAACGGCCCCCGGTGACCACGAGCACCGGACAGGAAACCCAGGGCCAGCGCTCTTCGGACAGCCGGCTCGACATCGTCAGCCCCGTCGTCTCGACCTGCGGATCCCACTTCCACTGCAGGCCCCCGTACGGGTGCTCGGTCGTGCCAATCTCCACCAGGTGCCGCGCCAGGTCGTGGTCGAGCCCGGGGTGGAACCGGCAGTACAGCCGCCAGGCGTCGTCCAGGTCCATCATCGGCCGCTTGTGGCCTCCGGGCCGGAGCAGGCTGGTGTGGCCGTTCTGGAGGCGAAGCTGGCGATTCTCCACGGGCATGTCGCTTTCGCGAAACGGCGCGCCGACGCCGTCAATGTTGACGATCGCGCCTGGCACGTCGCTGAACACCGCGGCGTAGTGGCTGACGATCTGGCCGCCCAGACTGTGGCCGACCAGCACCGGCCGCTCAAGTTGGAGCTGGAAGATGACCGCGTGAAGATCCGCGATGAAGTGCGGCAGGGCGTAGACGCCGGGCTTGCCGCTGTCGCCGTGGCCGCGCAGGTCGAAGGAAACGACCCGGTAACGGTCCCGGAACCGGCTCGCCAGCGGCTCGAACGCCATCGCCAGGTCCTGCATCCCGTGCAGCAGGACGAGAGGTGGCGCACCCTCGTTGCCGTAGTCGTAGACCTGCAGCTCGATGCCGCCCGCTCCGGGCAGGCGCAGGCTCTCAGGCGAAGACGGGTTTTCCGGCATGGTGCGCGAGGATACGTCAAGCGCGGCGGACGTCGCGGCCCGGTGCGGCTATCCTTGCCGTCTCAACACTACCGAGCCCCCAACGGAGATCACGAGATGAAGAGAGCCCATTGGATCGCGATCGCGGCAGCCGTCCTGCTGCTTCCCGCCGCGGCGCCGGCGTCCGACGAGTTGACCGCCGAGAAGGCGTTCGAGCGTCTCAAGGCGCTGGCCGGCACCTGGGAAGGATCGGCGAGCGGCGAAGGCGGCGAAGCCGAGGCCGAGGCGGACGCCACCGGCAAGGTCGTCCACGAGTTCGAGGTCACCGCCAGCGGCCATGTCCTGATGGAGCGCATGGGGCCGGACACCGACTACGAGATGGTCAACATGTACCACCTCGACGGCTCCGACCTCGTCCTCACCCACTACTGCTCGAGCGGCAACCAGCCGCGGATGAAGTTCAACGCCGCCACCAGCGCTCCGAACCGCCTGGTCTTCGACTTCGCCGGCGGCACGAACCTGGACACCACGCCGAGCCACATCCACTCGGCGGAGATCCGGCTCGACGGCAAGGACCGGCTCGACAGCGCCTGGATGGCCCACGAAGGAAACGAGGAAGCCGGCACGATGACCTTCCATCTCAAACGGCAGTAGCAACCAACCCGGAGATACGGAGCCGATGAACGATTCCCAGAACGGCAACGGCGGCAACGGTCTCTACGGCGCCCACGGCCGCGCCCTCGTCGTCGACCTCTCGACCGGCGAGCACCGGGTCGAGACGATCCCGGGAGACGTCTTCCGGCAGTACCTCGGCGGCTACGGCCTCGGCGCCTGGCTGATGTGGAAGCACTTCCCCGCCGGCGCCGGGGCAACCGCGCCCGAAGCCTGCTTCGCCCTCGTCTCGGGCCTGCTCACGGGACTCCGCACGCCGTTTTCGGGGCGCATCCAGATCGTCGGCAAGTCGCCGCTCACCGGCACCTGGGCCGACTCGAACTCGGGCGGCAGCACCGCGATCCACCTGCGCCACGCGGGCTACGACGCTCTGGTGGTCCGCGGCCGCGCGGCCGAACCCTCGGTCCTCGTCGTTCGGGAGGACGGCATTGCGGTCGAGCCGGCCGGCGATCTCTGGGGCACCCAGATTCCGGAGGCCTTCGACGCGCTCCAGGCGCGCTACGGCACGAAGTTCCGTGTCGGCGTCTCGGCGATCGGACCGGCAGGCGAAGGCGGGGCGCTCATCTCCTCGGTGATGAACGACCGCTACCACGCCTTCGGCCGCCAGGGCTTCGGCGCCGTCTTCGGCTCGAAGAACCTGAAGGCCGTGGTCGTCGACGGCGGCGAGAACACCGGAAAGACGGTGTCGGTCCGCGACGAGAAGCGCTTCCGGTCCCTCTGCGAGGACGTGAACCGCGAGTACCGGAGCGACATCAGCCTGCCGATGCGGCTCGTGGTCAAGATGGCGGCGCCGAAGAAGCGCCTCGGTTTCCTGTACCAGGCCTTCGCGAAGTTCGGGATCAAGATCGAGTCGCCGCAACCGGCGATGCGGCAGATGTGGGCGGACCGGGGAACGACGGCCGCGGTGGCGCTGTCGGTCGAGAACGGCGACGCGCCGCTCAAGAACTGGACCGGCGTCGGCGCCCGCGACTTCCCGCTCGCGAAGAAGGGCTGGAAGCTCGACGGCGCGGAGGTCGACAAGCTGATCACGAAGAAGCTGAGCTGCGGCGACTGCCCCGCGCCCTGCAAGGGGATCGTCGGCGTGAAGAAGCGCGGCCTGTCGGACGTGCGCCGCCCGGACTACGAGACGATCGTCGGCTTCGGCGCCAACATCCTGAACGACGACCTGGAACTCGTCACGGCCTGCCACGACGCCTGCAACCGGTACGGAATGGACGCGGTCAGTTCGAGCGCCACGATCGCCTGGGTGTGCGAGGCGATCGAACGCGGCGACATGACGGCCGACGACCTCGACGGAGTCGACATGCGCTGGGGCAACGGAGAAGGAGCGCTCGCCCTCACCGTCAAGATGGGTGAAGGCGAGGGCTGCGGCGAGTGGCTCCGCCACGGGCTCGCCTCCGCGTCCCGCCATGTCGGCCGCGGCACCGACGCCTATGCGGTCCACGTCGGCGGCCAGGAACCGGCGTACCACGATCCGCGCTTCACCTCGCTGATGGGCGTCACCTACATCGCCGATCCGACGCCGGGCCGCCACACCGCCGGTTCCGCGTCCTGGAACGAGACCTTCGGCGCCGCCTTCCCGCTGCCGGAGGCGGTCGACAAGGACGAAGTGACAATCGCCTGGAAGGGCACGAAGAACAAGGGAGTCGCCCAGGCGCACTACAGCAACGCCCACCAGACGCTGAATGGCCTGGGGCTCTGCATGTTCACCGGCCTCACCGGCGGCCTGCCCTGGGTCGACATGGTCAACGCCCTGACCGGATGGGAGGTGGACCAGAAGGAACTGCTGCTCTGCGGCGAGCGGATCCAGAACCTCAGGAACGCCTTCAACCTCCGCGAGGGCGTAGTACCCGCGGACTTCAAACCCCACGCGCGAATGATGGGCGAGGGCGACGGCCTGCTGGATGCCGGTCCTCTGGCCGGCATCCAGGCGCCGCTCGACCGGTTGAAGCGGGACTACTACCAGGCCATGTCCTGGGATCCGGAGACCGGCCGGCTCAGCCGGACGCGCGCCGAGCAGCTCGGCATGGACGACCTGCTGGAAGCGCACCTGGCCTGACCGAGGCCGGTTCGCCGCCCCGATGGGCCTGCTGCGCCGCCTGACCCGAACCCGCACGGGGCCGAAGATCCAGGTCCGGGTGCTGATTCGGGGCCGCATCGGCGCCGGCTGGCACGACGTCGACCGCACGTTCCGGCTTGCTCCCGGCGCCACCCTGGCGGAGTTGCTGCCACTCGCGGACCGTGCCGGCGTGCCCCTGTCCTCGGCGATCGCGGAGTCGCCCCACCTGCGCGACACGCTGATGATCAACGGCCAGCGCAGCCCGCTGGAAACCAACCGCGACCGGCCACTCGAAGACGGCGACGAGATCTATCTCCTCGCCCCCGTCGCCGGCGGCAACGGCGCAACCTGGGAGCCGGACAGCTTCGAGGCGCGGCTGGAACGGGTGCTCAGCCGGGAGATCGACGGCTGCGAGCGCCTTGCCGGCATCGAGCGGCTGTCAGGCGGCGCCAGCCAGGAGACCTATCGCCTCCGGGTCGAAACGGCCGCCGGCCTCCGCGAGCTCGCGCTTCGGCGATCCCCGGGCGGCAAGGGAGAAGATGCCAGAGCCGTCGAGCGCAGCGCGCCGGGACTGCGTATCGAGGCGAAGCTGATGCGGGTCGCCCGCCAGAACGGCATCCCCGAGCCCGAGGTGTTCTACGTGCTGGAGCCCGGCGACGAGCTCGGGGCCGGCTTCGTCATGGAGTGGCTCGAGGGCGTCGCCCTGGGCGCGCGGATCGTTCGCTCCCCCGACCTTGCCGAAACGCGCCCGAAGCTCGCCCGGCAATGCGGCGAGATCCTGGGCCGGCTGCACACGATCGACCTGGAAGGCCACGGTCTCGACCGGGATCTGGCGAGCCTTGGCGCGGTCGATTTCATCGAACAGACCCGGGGCCGATACGAGGCTCTCGGCACGCCGCAGCCGATGATCGACTTCACCGCGCGCTGGCTGATGGAGAACCTGCCGGACTCACCGGAGCGCACCCTGGTCCACAACGACTTCCGCAACGGCAACCTGATGGTCGACCGGACCGGTGTCATCGCCGTGCTCGACTGGGAGATCGCCCACATCGGCGACCCGATGCGGGACCTGGGCTGGATCTGCACGAACTCCTGGCGCTACGGCGCCGGACCCGAGTTGCCGGTCGGCGGCTTCGGCACGTACGAGGATCTGTTCGCCGGCTACGAGGCAACCAGCGGCCGGCCGGTTGACCTGAAGCGCGTGCAGTACTGGGAGGTGTTCGGCTCCTTCTGGTGGGCCGTCTCCACCCTCGGCATGACGCAGCACTACCGTCAGGGTCTGGACCGCTCGGTCGAACGCGTGACGATCGGACGACGGACGACCGAGTGCCAGGTAGACTGCGTGAATCTCCTCATCCCCGGTCCGGTCGAGCTGGTCGCGACGCCCGAGGAGCTCCCGGACCCCGACATGCCGCGGCTCGAGGAACTCGTCGGAGCGACCCGTGACTTCCTGCACGGCCAGGTACGGAACGAGACCACCGGACGCACCCGGTTCCACGCCCTGGTCGCCGGCAATGCGCTCGACATCGTCTACCGCGATCTGCACTTCGGAGCCGAGCATCGGCTCCGGGAGCACGAACGCCTACGCGGCCTGCTCGACGCCGACGGTTCGCTTCTGGAACTGCGCTGGAAGCTCGTCCACGCCATCCGCGAGGACGGGATCGCCCTCGACGACCGGAAGCTGCACGACCACCTGCGCGCCACCGTCGTCAATCAGATCGCGATCGACCAGCCGAAGTACTCGGGCTTCAAGACTGCGGCGGGGCTGTAAAGTGATGTGCGACAAGGAGGACCGACAATGAGAACGCAGACTTTCCATTCCGCCGCCCACCGCCGGTCGCCGGAATCCGTACACGGTTGGCGCGCAGACGCGCCAACCGGGTTCCGCAGGACGGCAGCGGTGATGCTCGGCCTTGCTCTCGTCGCCAGCTCCCTTTCGGCTCAGTGGACGCGACGTGAGACCGGGCCCAGGATTCCGCCGGTAGAGAGCGTCGAGAGCATCAACCTGATCCAGACACTATCCCACCACCTGCCGCTGATGGAGGCCTGGGGCCCGTTCGGGGGCTACATCCTGCGCGGCAGCACGCTCCCCGACCGGGATCGCGAGATGGTCATCCTGCGCACTGCCTGGCTCAACGAGGCCGAGTACGAATGGGGGCACCACGCGCGAGCGGCCAGGGCGGCCGGCATGACGGACGAGGAGATCCGCAACGTCGCGGTGGGCGAGAACGCCGGTCCGTGGACCAGCTTCGAGCGCTACCTGTTGCGCGCGGCGACCGAACTGCACCGCCGGTCGGCCATCTCCGAACGGACGTGGGCCTTCCTGAAGGCCCGCTACAGCGACCAGCAAATGATCGACCTGATCTTCACGGTCGGTCAGTACCGGATGGTGTCGATGGCGCTCAGGAGCATCCGGGTCGAACTCGACGAGGGGCTGGAGCCCTTCCCCGAGGACGTGCCGCGACGCTAGGAGCCAGCCGTTCGCGGACTTCGGCGAGTCGTCCGATCGACTGGAGCACCCGCGCCGGGTCCTGCACCAGGTGGCGCACGACGACTTCGTCGTAACCCATTTCACCCAGTTCCGCGAACGCGGTGGCGACGCGTTCCGCGTCGCCCACGATCAGCGCCTCGCGGGGAAAGCCGCGATAGCCGCGCGAGATGACGCCCGCCGCCGCCTGCTCCGCTTCCGTCGCCGTGTCGCCGACGTAGATGTCGCGCCGGACCGCACAGACGCCGACCGGGCGACCGTGGCGTTCGCAGGCCTCCCGGTAGAGGCCGAGCTGTTCCGCGGCCTCCGCCGGCGCCAACCCCGGGGCCGCCAGCCAGCCGTCGCCCAGACGTGCTGCGCGATCGATCGCCGGCGGTGCCGAAGCACCGATCCAGACCTCGACCGGCTCGGGCGGGCAGGGCGAGAGGCGGGCCTCGCGGAGTCCGAAGCGGTCGTTCTCTCCTCCGGTGGTCACCGTCTCCCCGGACCACAGACGGCGCAGGATGGAGAGCGACTGCTCGAACCGCGACGGCCGCTGCCGGACCGGAACGCCCATCGCCTCGAACTGGTTGTCGGCCGGACCGATCGCGCACTGGAGGATGAACCGGCCGGGGATGAGACTGGCGAGCGTGCCCACCTGCTCGGCGACGATCAACGGATGCCAGAGCGGTAGCAGGTAGAGGGCACCGGCCGGCCGATCCCCCCACTCCGCCAGCATCCGGCCGAGGATCGCCGTGTTCTGGTAGTACGGCAACGCCGTCGCGTGATGGTCGCCCACGAACAGCGCGTCGAGTCCGGCCTCCCGCGCCGCCCGCGCCCGGTCGGTCATTCTCCGCGCCCCCTCGCGGGGGTCGTCTACGTTGTACGCACTCTGAACGGAAATGCTGACGCGCATGGTTCCCTCGCCGCGGTCAATGTATAGGATCGCGCAACCGACATCGGGCCATCAACAACGCACAGGAGCATGCGCCGAATCCCATGCCTGAACTGATCCTCGCAACCGTCCCCTATCCCGCCGGAGGTCTGATCGCCGGCGTTCTCGGTGCCGCCGCCGGCGCCCTGGTCGTCGTCATCATCGCCGAGGGCGCCAGCACCGAACCGATCAAGCCGAGGACGATCCCGATCTGGATGTGGATCGTACTCTGGGTCCCGCTCGGCCTCATCCTGATCATCACGGACATGCCGGGCTGGCTGCGTACGCTGCTGTTCGTGATTCCCTTCGCGCTGACCCTGGGGCTGTTCAATCGACGTGCAGCCTGACCGCGGCGCGACCGCGGTCGACGGAGCCCGGATCCGCTATCGGCTGGACGGCAGCGGCCCGCTCGTCGTCTTCACCCACGGCCTCGGCAGCCACCTGGAGGCCTGGGAACAGACCGTAGCCGCGTTCCGGGACCGCTACACGGTCCTGACCTGGGACGTTCGCGGCTTCGGCGACTCCGATCGGCGCCCAGACACGATGGCGCCCGAGACCTGGGCGTCCGATCTCGCCGCCGTGCTCGACGAGGTCGGTGCCGATGATGCGGTGATCGGAGGGATCTCGATGGGCGGCGTCGTCTCCCAGCGCTTCGCCCTCGACTTCCCCGAACGCACCCGGGCGCTGATCCTGATCAGCACCTCGAGCGAAGTGAACGAACGCGCCGCGGCTGGCTGGCACGCCCGCGCCGATGTCGTCGAACGCGACGGCCTGGCCAAGGCGCTTGCCCCGACCGGCCCCGCCCTGTCCTACGGCAAGGAGTACCGGGAACGCCACGCCGAAGACATCGCGGAGGCCGCGCGCCTCACCATCGAGAGGAACGACGCCGCCTGCTACGCGGCCGCCTGCCGCGCGGTCTCCGACATCGACTACACCGCGGACCTGGAGACCGTCACCTGCCCGACCCTGATCCTCCAGGGCCTCGAGGACGCCCTGACCCCACCGGGCGGCAGCGTCATCATGTCCCGCCGGATTCCGGGCGCCCGCCTGGTCATGCTCGAGAACTGCGGCCACGCCATCCCCACGGAGCTACCGGACCGGTTCCACGCCGAAGTCGAGAGCTTCCTCGCGGACATCGCATAGAGCCGCAGCCGCCAGGCCGAGCTTCGGGCTACTTCAGGTGGCGGTCGAAGAAGTCGATCTCCGCGGCCATCGCCTTGTCGAGCCACTCGCCGCTGTAGATGGCGTAGTGGGTGATGTCCCAGGCGTGGTACTCGACCGGGACGCGGCCGGAGAGGATCCGGTAGACGCGTTCGCCGTGTTCGCGGATGTCGAAGTAGTGCTCCTGCTTGGCGTCGATGATGATGGTCGGAGCAGTGATGAGGTGGGCGTGTTCGACGGGTGAGAACCGGGCGAAGCGCTCGTAGTAGGGGCTGCCGGTGAGGCCCTCCGGTTTGTCGTCGCCGATCGGAACCGGAGCGAGTTCCCCGCGGGCGCGGCGCACGCGGTTCGCGTGAACCGCCTCGAGCCCTCCGGGGCCCGTGACCAGGCCGTTGCGCTGGTCCATCGCGCCGACCTGGGCGGCCACTGCCTTCACCCGCCGGTCGTGCGCGGCGCGCCAGATGACGTGGCCGCCGCCGAAGCTCGAGCCCCAGATGCCGATTCGTGATGCGTCCGCATGAGGCTCACCCTCGACGAAGGAGATCGCGGCGTCGATGTCCTCCTGCTGGTCCAGGGGATCGACCAGCTCCCGGATCGCCTGCGCCTTCACGGTGACGAAACCGTCGGCGTCGGGCTTCGGCATCTCGCCGTGTACGACGAGCCGCGCATCGCTCTCGCCCCAGCCCCTGTAGTCGAAGGCCAGGACCAGGTAGCCGGCAGCGGCGAAGCGCGGCGCGATGCCGCGGTTCAGGTGCGCCTTGGTGCCGCCCCAGCCGTGGCAGAGGACGATCGCCGGCAGCTTCTCCCCCTCGGCCGTCGCCTTCGGGTAGAAGACGTCGCCGGCGAGCCTGGTGCCGTCGCTCCAGATCTCCACCGGCTTGCGCACGAGGGTCGGATAACCCTCGACATCCATCAGCGCTCCGGCGGCCCATGCCGGGACGACTCCGATGACCAGGCCCAGAATCGCCGCCGCGACCGCCGCCGATACGTACCGTCCACTCAGGTTTCGTTTCATCGTGCTTTCCTCCCTTGGATCCCCTGAATCGTACCCGACCCGCATCGCAGAACCGCCGGTCCACCCGGCGCTGAATGAAGCCTCAGTAAACGGGTAGAGTCTGTCGCGCAATGAACCGCGTTCGCTCTGCCGCCGGCGCCGCGGCCTGGTTGCTCTGCGCCGTCGCGCCGGTGGCGGTCGCACAGTCCAACCGGCCCGCCGCGACAGCCTCGGCCATTGGCGAGGCCCCCCAGCTCGACGGCCGGGTCCTCGACGATCCGGTCTGGCAGCGCGTCGCGCCGGCATCCGGCATGACCCAGACCCGGCCCTTCGCCGGCGAGCCGGGCACCGAACGTACCGAAGTCCGCTTCGCGTTCACGGAGGACACCCTGTTCGTGGGCGTCGTCTGCCACGATCGGACGGTTGAAGGCATCGTCATCTCGGACAGCCGCCGCGACGCGCCGTTGGACGAAACAGACAGCTTCCAGGTCATCTTCGACACCTTCCAGGACGGGCGCAACGGCTTCGTGTTCGGCACGAACCCCGCCGGCATCGAGTACGACGGTCAGGTCGTGCAGGGCGGATCCGGCGTGTTCAGCGGCATGGGGGGCGGCGGCAGTCGCTTCCGGGGCGCCCTGTCCACCGGGTTCAACCTGAACTGGGACGGGGCCTGGAACGTCGCGACGCAGGTCGGCGAGTTCGGGTGGAGCGCCGAGTTCGCGATCCCCTTCCGCACCTTGCGCTATCCCCCGACCGACGTCCAGACCTGGGGAGTGAACTTCCAGCGCAACATCGCCCGCCACAGGGAGGTCGCCTTCTGGTCCGAGCTCGACCGGAACCACGACCTGGACCGGCTGACCGACGCGGGCTCGCTTCAGGGCGTCGAGCCGCCGCCGCAGCGCAACCTGAAGCTGATCCCCTACGCGATCGGCTCGAGCCGTGAGCCGCCCACCGCCGGCAGCGACAACGAGTCGGACTCCGACCTTGGAGTCGACCTCAAGTACAGCGTGACGCCGAGCCTGACCCTCGACCTGACCTACAACACGGACTTCGCCCAGGTCGAGGTCGACGAGCAGCAGGTGAACCTCGACCGGTTCAACCTGTTCTTCCCCGAGAAGCGGCCGTTCTTCCTGGAGAACGCCGGCCTGTTCACGGTCGGAGCGAGGTCCGGCGGAAGCCGCGCTTCCGCACGCGTCGACCTGTTCTTCAGCCGGCGTATCGGCATCGGGCCCGGCGGCGAGCTGATACCGATCGACTACGGCGGCCGCCTATCCGGCAAGGCGGGCCGCTTCAACGTCGGGCTGCTCCACATGCAGACCGCCTCGGTCGGCGGGCTTCACGGCAACAACTACGCGGTCGCCCGGGTCAACCGGGAACTGGGAGAGCGCTCCAGCATCGGCGGCATGTTCGTCAGCCGCGAGGGCGTGGGCAGCCTCGCGCCCGAGAACGACACGAACCGCGCCTACGCCATCGACGGCAAGTGGGGCATCGGCGAGCACCACACGATCGAAACCTACCTCGCCCAGACGGACACACCGGGGCTCGACGGCGACGACAGCTCGATGCTCGTCAGCTACAACCTCGGCAAGCCTGAGTGGCGCGGCAACGTCAGCGTCGCCGAAGCGCGCGCCAACTTCAACCCCGAGGTCGGCTTCATGTCGCGACGGGAGTTCCGGAACTTCTCCGCGTTCGGCATGCGCACGATCCGGCCGAAGAACCTCCTCGGCTTTCACGAACTCCGACCCCATGTCTCGTACAGCGGCATCTGGGACTTCGACGATTACCTGGAGACCGAGTACATCCACGTCGACAACCACTGGGAATGGCGCAACGGCTTCCAGGTCCACACCGGCGTGAACTTCACCAAGGAGGGCGTCAAGGAGACCTTCGAGATCGTCGAGGGCATCCCGGTCCAGGCGGGCAGGTACAGCCACGACGAGCTGCAGACCGTGTTCTCGACGAACCAGGCGAAGCCGTTCTCGGTCTACATCCGCAACATCACCGGCGGCTTCTTCGGCGGCGACCGGAGTTCCACTTCGTTCACCCTGCTTGCCCGGCGCGGCGAGCGACTGACCTCGGAACTGACCTGGGACCACAACGACGTGGACATCGATGCGGGCAGCTTCCAGGTCAATCTGGGCCGTCTCCGACTCTCCTACTCGATCACCCCGCGGATGCTGGTCCAGGCGCTCGCCCAGTACAACGACCAGTCCGACAACGTGTCCGCGAACCTCCGCTTCTCCTGGCTGCAGGACGCGAACACGGGACTGTTCGTGGTCTACAACGAGATCGACGAACTCGGCGCCCGGATCCTCTACGAGCGCCCGGACCGGACACTGATCGTGAAGTACAGCCGGCTGGTGGATGTCTTCCGTTGAGTTCACTCCGCCCGCCGACAGGAGCCCCGCCGCAATGAAGCCGAACGACCTGCGCGTCTACTTCTCCTTCCGCTCTCCCTTCTCCTGGTTCGCCTTCCACCGAATCACGACGACGGGCGTGCTCGACTGGAACGGGATCGACGCCGTACCGATCTTCCCGTTCGGCAAGGGGGCCAACCTCTCGGCCGGGCGCGCCAAGTCGAGCTACGTCCGCCAGGACGCGGAGCGGATCGCAAAGGCCTACGGGCTGCCCATGAGCTGGCCGGAAGGCGGTGACGATCCGGACTGGTTCCCGCCGCACCAGATCTACGTCTGGGCGCGGGAGCAGGGCAAGGCAATCGACTACGCCCGGGAGGCGTTCATGGCCCGCTTCGGGCACGGCCTCGACCTGGCCAGCGACGAGGTCATGCGTGCCGCCGCCGCGGCCGCCGGTCTCGACGGCGACGAGGCCCTGGCCGTGGCCCACGATCCCGAGTGGAAGGACAAGGTCATGGCCGGCTTCGCGCACACGCGGGAAGACGGCGCCTTCGGCGTGCCGCTCTTCATCTACCGCGGCGAGCGCTTCTGGGGCAACGACCGGCTGGACTGGCTCCTGCGGGAGGTCGCGCGCTCGGAGGGCCGGGACGTGCCCGACCTCGCCTCGGACCCGCTGGCGCCGGTCTACTCCGGCTAGAAGCCACCACGCGGGACTGTGTGCTTCAATATGGAGCCTTGCCCCTTCTCCTCGAGCAGCACCGTGCGCGCCTGACACGCGCCGAAGCGTACTGCCGCCTTCCGCCGGCCGCGTTCGCCGTCGTGGGTGGGTTAGCGCTCGCAACGCTGCTGGGAATCACGGTGGCCGAGGTCCTCTGGCGCTATCTCCTGAACGATTCGCTGGCCTGGGCCGAAGACGTTTCGACCATGTCGCTCGCGGTGGTGGTGGCGGGCGCGATCGCCTACGGCGCGGGCGAGGGCTCGCACGTCTGCGTGAACCTGATCGCGCGCTTCACGGCCCGCCGCGTCACCAGGGTCACGGACGCGATCGCGAGGCTTCTGGGCCTGGGCGTGACGGCGCTGGCCGCCTACGCCCTGTTCGTCCACGGCAGTTGCGGCCCGCCCTGCGGCGATGTGACCGGCAACGTCTCGATCCCGCATACGCCGTTCTACTACGTGCTCGGCGTGTCGCTGGCCGCCTACGGATGCCTGCTCGCGTCCCAGCTGCTCCTGGGCTTCGCGGTCTGGAACGCGGAAGACCCGAACGAGCCGGTCGAATGACGGCCGGAACCGGAATCGCCCTGCTCGGCTTTCTCGCCCTCCTTGCTCTGCTCCTGATCCGCGTGCCGGTGGGGCTGGCGATGCTGATCGTGGGTGCGGCCGGGATTGCCCTGATTCGCCCCGGCGCCGTCGTACCGGTGGTGGCCGGGGAGATCTTCGCGGTGTCCTCCCGTTACTCCCTCACCATCCTGCCCCTGTTCATGCTGATGGGCAACCTGGCGCTGGTCTCCAGGATGAGCCAGGACCTGTACCGGGCCGCCCATGGCTGGCTCGGCCGTTTCCGGGGCAGCCTCGCTTCCGCGTCGATCGTCGCGTGCGCCGGATTCTCGGCTCTTTCGGGCTCGTCGCTGGCCGCAGCGCTGACCATGGGCCGGGTGTCGCTTCCGGAGATGCGGCGGTTCAGGTACGACGATTCCCTGGCTACCGGCGCCATCGCCGCCGGCGGCACCCTTGGCATCCTGATCCCGCCGTCGGCAGGGCTGGTGATCTACGGGATCATCACCGAGGAGAGCATCGGGCGCCTGTTCATGGCCGGAGTGATCCCCGGGATTCTGCTCACCGTTCTCTTCGTTCTTGCCATCTGGATCGTCGTCAGGCGCGACCCGGACAAGGCGCCACACGCCACGGCGTCCGTTCCGTGGCGGGAACGGCTCAGGGCCACCGGGAGGGCGGCGTGGATCCTGGGCATCGTCGTCGTGACCATCGGCGGCATCTACGCCGGCGTCTTCTCCGCGATCGAAGCGGCGGGAGTGGGAGCGCTGCTGGCGCTGGTCGCGGCCTGCGTGCGCCGCACGTTGAACCGGAAGACCGTGACCGAAGTCGCGAACGCCACCCTGAAGGCGAGCGGCACCGCCTTCCTGGTGCTGTTCGGCGCGTTCGTGTTCAAGATCTTCCTCGGTTTCACCGGCATCGCCTTCGTCGCATCCGAGTGGGTCGGCGAGCAGGGGTTCTCGGGCGCTCAGGTCGTCCTGCTGGTACTCGTCATGTTCATCGTTCTCGGCACCTTTCTCGACGGATTCGCGATGCTCGTGCTGACCGTTCCGCTGGTGCAGCCCATTCTCGAGTCGCTGGGCGTCGACATGATCTGGTTCGGTGTGATGATCGTCATCGCGCTCGAGATGGGCCTGATCTCGCCTCCGGTCGGGCTGAACATCTTCGTGGTGAAGGGCGTGGCGCCCGACGTGCCGGTCCGGACGATGTTTCGCGGCATCGTTCCGTTCTGGCTTGCCCTCCTCGCGGCGATGGTCCTGATCGCGCTGCTTCCCCGCATCGCCACGTTGCTGCCGGACGCCATGTACGGATGAACACGAAGCAGGCGAAGAGCTCGCGGTCCAACTCGGACGAGGGACTGCTCTACGAAGTCGACGACCGGATTCCCCGGCCGCTGGCATTCGGGCTCGGCCTGCAGCTCGCCGCCCTGGGCCTCAACGGCATGGTCCTCCTGCCGACGATCGCCTTCCGTGCCGGCGGCGCCGGGGATCTCGTGCTTTGGGCGGTGTTCGCCTCCGTCCTGGCCTGCGGCGCCGCCACGATCATCCAGGCCCTGCGGGTACGACGTTTCGGGGCGGGGTACGTCCTGCCGCACGTCAGCTCGGCGATCTTCGTCGCCGTCTGCGCGGAGGCCCTGATCCAGGGCGGACCGGGGCTGCTGGCAACCCTCGTCGTCGTCTCGGCCCTCGCCCAGGTCGCGCTCTCGGCCCGGCTCGCCCTGCTCCACCGGGTTCTCACGCCGGTCGTCACGGGAACGGTGGTCATGCTCCTTCCGGTCAGCGTGATGCCGATTCTCTTCCGCATGCTGAACGAGCTGCCGCCGGGAGCCCCCGCGTACGCCGCGCCGCTGAGCGCCGGCGTCATGATCTGCACCTTCCTGGGGATCGCTCTCAAGGGGAAGGGGACCGCGCGCCTCTGGGCACCCGCGGTCGGTATCGTCACCGGCGCCCTGACCGGCGCATTCCTCGGAATCTACGACGCCGGACGCGTGGCCGATGCGGCCTGGATCGGCATTCCCCAGGGCCGGCCGCCCGGGCTGGACCTGGAGTTCGGCGCGGCGTTCTGGGCCCTCCTGCCCGCGTTCCTGTTCGTGTCGCTGGTCGGCTCGACCAAGTCGGTCGCCGTCGCGGTCGGCGCCCAGCGCGTGGCGTGGCGCCGGCCCCGCGCGGTCGACTTTCGGGCCGTGCAGCGCGCCGTGGCCGCGGAAGGCGCCGGAAGCCTGCTGGCGGGGCTGGCGGGAACGATGCCCAACACGCTGAACGCGGGCGCCGTTTCCGCGGTGGAGATCACCGGCGTCGCGGCGCGCAGGGTCGCGGTCATGTGCGGGCTGACCTTCGTCGCCCTGGCCTTCCTGCCGAAGGCGCTGGCTCTCATCCTCGCGATCCCCGCCGCGGTCGTGGCCGCTTCGGTTGCCGTCGTCATGGCGACGCTGTTCACGGTCGGTGTACGTGAAGTCGCGAGCAGCATGACGGTGAACCCTCGCAACGGCCTGATCGCGGCCATCGCGTTCTGGACCGGCGTCGCGTTCGAGTTCGACATGATCTTCCCCGCCTACTTCGCCGAGTTCGCGGGTGGTCTGTTGAGCAGCGGGCTGACCACGGGCGGCCTGCTGGCGCTCCTGCTCGCGGCGCTGACCGTACGGCGGAAGAGCCAGTTCAAGGGCAGGCTCGACACCGCCGAACTGCCGCGGATCAGGGAGTTCATTCAGGCGTTCGCGGCGCGCCACGGCCTGGAGTCCGTGGTGGACCGGCTGGAAGCCGCGACCGAGGAGACGCTGCTCACGCTCCTGCAGTCGCGGGCTGGAAGCAAGGAGGACGGCACGGACGAAGACGAGAGGCCCGATCTGCTTCTCCAGGCGCGAGAAGAGGACGGAGAGGCCGTGCTCGAGTTCAAGGTCGGCGCGGCAAGCGCCGACGAACTGAATCTCCAGGACCGGCTGACGTCCCTCGACGCGGAGACCCGGGCGGCCCGGGTCGAGCAGGAGGTCTCCCTGCGGCTGCTCAGACACCTGGCGTCCTCGGTCAGGCACCAGCAGTTTCACGACACGGACATCCTGACTCTCCGCGTTTCCGCCGGCCCCCGGCGTGGATCCTGACGTGTCGAAGTTCAGCCGGATCCTCGCCCTCGGACTGGTGCTCGCCTGCGGCTGCCGGCCGGCGTCCGACACTCGGGAACTGTCGCTCGCGCACTTTCTGCCGGCCGATCACCCCCTGGACGAGGCCGTGTTCACGCCCTTCTCGCAAGGACTCGCGGAGCTCTCAGGCGGCAGGCTGACCGTCAGGCAGTTCCCCGCCGGCGCCCTCAACTCGTCGGCGCCGGCGCAGTACTCGATCCTGCGCAGCGGCGTGGCCGACATCGCCCTCGCCATCCCCGCCTACACCGCCGACCTCTTCCCCAGGACCGACCTGATCGCCTACCCCGGCATCTGCAAGACGACGAGGGACTGCACCGCGGCCATGCTGCGCGCCCGATCGGTACTGGAGCCGGAGTACCGGGCCCGGATTCTGGGGCTCTGGTCCAACGCCGCCCCGGTGCTGCTCACCCGCAACGCACCGGTCCGGACCCTCGAAGACATGCGCGGGCTCAAGATCCGGGTTTCGACCCGGAGCGCCATCCCGTTCATCGAAGCGCTTGGCGCCAGCGCCGTCATGCAGCCCGGCACGGTCGTCCACCAGAGCCTGGCGACAGGAGTCATCGACGGCGTCGCCGTCTCCCCCTCGGGGATCGTCACCTTCCAGCTTCACGAGCCGGCCGGCTACCTGACCACCTGGCTTCCCGCGTCCGGGCTGCCGTTCGTCCTGCTGATGAATCAGGAGGTGTACGACGGCCTCTCTCCCGAAGCGCGGGGCTGGGTCGACGAAGCCGCGGATGTCTCCCTATCGCTGGCCGGGGCCGTCGCGTACGAGCGCGCCGGCGCCGAGGGGCTACGCCTGGCGGAGGAAGCCGGCGTCGAGATCATCGATCTTCCGGAAAGCGAGAAGCGCCGGTTCGAGCGTGCCATCGCCTCCGTGCGTGAAGCGGGCCTTGCCCGCCAGGTGGGCGACATGACGGTTGGCGAAGTCATCCGTCTGTTCGAGGGAACGGAGACGGGCGAGCCGCCACCTCGCCGACGATGACGACGCAGGGCGGCTTGATCCGGCCTGAGTGCTCGCCAGCTGCCAGCGTCTGAAGGGTGCAGCACACCGTTCTCTGTCCGCTCGTCGTCGCCCGCTCGACGATGGCCACCGGCGTGGCGGGCCGGCGCCCGGCGGCGATCAGGCCGCGGCCGATGCGCTCCAGGCGGCGCGCCGGCATCAGGACAACGACGGTGTCGGCACCCGACAGACCGCCCCAGTCCGGTTCGCCGCCGTCGGCGTTCCGTGCCGACACGACGGCAAAGCCGAGAGAGACCCCGCGATGCGTCAACGGGATCCCGGCGACCGCCGGCGCGGCCACGATGCTGCTCACGCCGGGGACCACTTCGCATGGCACGCCGGCGGCGGCACAGGCTTCGATCTCCTCACCACCGCGGCCGAAGACGGACGGATCGCCTCCCTTGAGTCGCACCACGTGAGCCCCGGCCCGAGCACGCTCGATCATCACCTTCTCGATCCGCCGCTGCCGGGCCTGGACGTCGTCGCCCGGACGCTTGCCGACGTCGACGATCTCGGCGCCCGCCTTCGCCTCGGCGAGAAGCTCCGGGGCCGCGAGCCGGTCGTGCAGCACCACGTCCGCCGCGCGCAGCCGCTTCAGGCCAAGGACCGTGATCAGTTCGGGGTCACCGGGCCCGGCCCCGATCAGCGTAACTCGCCCCGAACCGCTCATCGCTCCGGCTCCTCGGCGACAACGCCCATGATCTGCTCCGCCCGTTCCCGGGCCTCCGTCGCGCGGCCATCGCGGAACAGGTCCAGCACCTCCGAGTCCACGAGTTCGTACCAGCGCCGCCGACGTTCCTCGAAGTCCGGCAACGCTCTTGCCAGCGGCGCCCGCAGCCGTCCGGCGAGCTCGAGCAGCGCCCCGTACTCGGGTCCCAGCTCGCGCTCCAGCCGCTCGCGGAGACGCACCGCCAGCGCCGGGGCGCGTCCGGAGGTCGAGATCGCGACGACTAGGTCGCCCCGGCGAACGAGCGCCGGCATGATGAAGCTGCAGTGTTCGACATCGTCCTCGACGTTGGCGAACACGCCGAGCCGCTCCGCCTCGGCGAAGAACGACGCGTCGGCGACCGGCTCGCCGGGCTCGGCCAGGGCCAGGGCCGCGCCCTCCAGATCTCCCGTCCGGTACGGCCGGACCACGTGCTCGATCTCGCCGTCCTCAGCCCGCCGCGCAAGCTCCGGTGTCAGCTCGGGAGCGACCACGCGCACCCGCGCGCCGCAGCGCAGCAGGGCGGCAACCCTCCGTTCCGCCACCGAGCCGCCGCCCTTGACGACGACCAGCCGCTCGGCGAGCGAGAGGTAGACCGGGTAGTAAGCGGGCGGTCGAGCGTCGCCGCTCAACGCGGCTGCAGGACGTGGAGCCCGCACTCCTTGCCGGTGTGGGACTCCCACCACCAGCGACCGCCGCGGGCCCCCTCTCCGGGCCGCGAAGGACGCGTGCAGGGCGCGCAACCGATCGTCCGGTAGCCCCGGTCGTAGAGCGGGTGGTACGGCACCCCCTGCTCGTGGATGTAGGCCCAGACCTGATCCTCGGTCCAGTCGAGCAACGGACAGACTTTCACCAACCGGCCCCTGGTCCGGGTCACCCGATCGACCTCCACCTTGTTCAGGACGTCGCGCGTCGGGGTCTGATCGCGGCGCAGTCCGCTCAACCAGGCCGGCGTACGCGCCAGCGCACGTCGCATCGGTTCCACCTTGCGCACATTGCAGCAGCGCTGCCGTCCGTCCACCGAGGCGTAGAAGAGATTGGGGCCGTCACGCTTGACGAGGCGTGCCACCTCCGACGCGCGCG
The DNA here is from genome assembly GCA_965116955.1 of Thermoanaerobaculia bacterium. Classification (GTDB taxonomy): domain Bacteria; phylum Acidobacteriota; class Thermoanaerobaculia; order Multivoradales; family Multivoraceae; genus Multivorans. The sequence continues at coordinate 3,655,363 of OZ220742.1, forward strand.
GCGCCACGATCTCCACGTCCACACCGTAGTGCAGCCGGACGTGCTCGATGTGCCGGAAGGTCTCCTCCGGCAGCCGGCCCGTGTCGAGCGTCACGATCCGCACCGGCAGACCGAGCTGGTGACACATGTGGAGGAGCACCATGCCCTCCGCCTGGAAGGAGGTCGCCAGGGTCAACTCGCTTCCCCACCGGCCGTGAGCCCAGCGCAGCACCTGCTCCGGCGTCGCGAGTTCCAGCTCCATCGCCCAGCCGAGGACGCAGAGGTCGCCGTCGGCGGCGGGGCCCGGGAACTCCAGGACGGCGCCGGCCCAATCAGCGGGACTCGCAGCGTCCTGGCTGGTCTGCTCGTTCATTTGTGACAAATACGATCACAAATGTCTCATGGTTGCAATGAGAGACCCACCCGACGGCGTCCCCTCCCCCGCGGCGGTGTCAGAGGGACCGGAGCGTCGCCGCCAGCGCGTCCAGGTCGGCACGGTCGTTGTACACCTGCGGCGCCACGCGAATCGCCTCGCCACGAACGGAGACGAAGATGCCGGCGCGCCGCAGGGTCGCCGCCGCCTTGTCCGCGTCGAGGCCCCGAACGCTGCGGAGACCGAACAGGTGGGCCCCGCGCCAGGCCCGGTCCTCCAGTTCGAAGCCCGCCTCGCGGAAGACCTCTTCGAAGGGCTCGAGCAGGTCTTCGCAGTACTCCTGTACGCGTTCCGGACCCCACTCCAGCACCATGTCGAGCGCGGCGTTCAGCATCGGCACCTGAATCTGGTTGCTCCGCTCGCCGACGTCGTAGCGCAGCGCCCCCGGCCGGTAGGACTCGACGTACTCGATCCGGCCCGCGACGAATCGGTCGCTGCCCTCGCGTGCCGCCCACGGTTCCTCCAGCGGCACTCCCCCGTCGAATCGCTCGCCGAACCAGGCCAGGCCGCTCTGATACGGGCCGAACAGTGTCTTGTACCCGGCGACGACGAGCGCGTCAGGCACCACCTTCTCTACGTCGAACGGCATTGCTCCGATCGACTGCGTGCCGTCGATCACGAAAGCCGCACCCATCGCACGAGCACGTCGGCCGATCGCAGCGACGTTGAAGCGGGTGCCGTCCGCCCAGTGGACGACCGGCGTCGCTACCACCGCCGTGTCGCGGTCGATCGCCCTGAGCAGCCGCCTGTTCCACGAGGCACCCGGAGTCGGCCTGCCCTTGGCGGTTCGCTCGACGACACGGAGCTCCGCGCTGCTTTCCCTCGCCTTCCGCATCCAGGCGTAGACGTTGCTCGGGAACTGGTCGCCCAGGATGACGATGTTCTGGCCACTCTCGACCGGCACGTTGCGAGCGGCCGTGGCGATGCCGTACGACACGGCCGGGATGATTGCCACCCGCCGCGGGTCGGAACTCCCGATCAGGCGCGCGAACCGCTCGCGCAGCGCATCCGTCTCGGTGAAGAAGTCCTCCGCGACGATCTTGGACGGGTCCCTGCGGCGCGCCATTCCGCGCAAACCCGCCTCTTCGACCTCGCGAGCGAGCGGCGCCATGTAGGCGCAGTTCAGGTAGTGAAGGTGCGGCGGCAACTGGAAACGGTAGCGCTGGCAGGGGAGCACCGGGCAGGGATCCTACGGTCAGAAGAGGATCTGCGACGAAAAGGCGCGGCTCGCGAACGGCTCTAGGCCGCGGCCAGAGCGTTGTCCAGATCCCGAACGAGGTCGTCCACCGTCTCCAGACCGATCGAGAGCCGCACGACCTCCGGACCGGCGCCGGCCGCGGCCCGCTGTTCGTCCGTAAGTTGCCGATGCGTCGTCGACGCCGGATGGATGATCAACGAGCGGGCGTCGCCGATGTTCGCCAGGTGGGAGAACAGCTCGCACTTCTCGACGACCCGGACGCCCGCTTCGTAGCCGCCCCGCACGCCGAAGGTGAACACGGCGCCCGCCCCGTTCGGCAGGTACTTCCGCGCCAGCTCGCGGTACGGGCTGGTCGGCAAGCCGGCGTAGGACACCCACTCGACCTTCGGGTGCTCCGTCAGCCACTCGGCGACCGCCTGGGCGTTCCGGCAGTGGCGTTCCATGCGCAGGGCGAGGGTCTCCGTACCGAGCAAGCTGAGAAAGGCGTTCATCGGCGCCATCGAGGCGCCCAGATCCCGCAGACCGACCGCGTGCGAGTGGACCGTGAAGGCCAGCTCACCGAACGTCTCGCTGAACTTCAGGCCGTGGTAAGCCGGCTCCGGCTCCGAGAGACCGGGAAAGCGTCCCGAAGTCGACCAGTCGAAGCGACCGCTGTCCACGACGGCGCCGCCGATCACCGTGCCGTTGCCGGAGAGGAACTTCGTCGCCGAATGCACGATCAGATCGGCGCCCCACTCGAACGGCCGGCAGAGCCAGGGGGTTGCGAGCGTGTTGTCGACGATCAGCAGGGCGCCAGCGGCCCGGGTCAGACCGGCCAGGGTCTCCAGGTCGGTGACGACGCCGCCGGGGTTGGCCAGACTCTCGACGAACAGCGCCTTGGCGCCCCGGGCCAGGACGGCCTCGACCGCTGAAAGGTCCTCCGTGTCGACGAAGTCGCAACGCCAGTCGAACTTCGGGAACGTCCGGCTGAACTGCGTCACCGACCCGCCGTAGAGCTTGTTCGAAGCCGCGAACCGCTCTCCCGCCTCGATCAACGGGAAGAACGCCAGGACCTGAGCGGCATGGCCCGAGGCGGCGCAGGTCGCCCCGCACCCACCCTCCAGACTGGCGAGGCGCTGCTCCAGCGCGGCCACCGTCGGATTGCCGAGGCGGGAGTAGATGAAGCCGAAGGTCTGGAGATTGAACAGGGACGCAGCGTGGTCCGCGTCGTGGAAGGCGTAGGCCGACGTCTGGTGAATCGGGGTCTGGCGCGACCCCGAAACCGGATCGGGGCCGGCGCCGGCATGGATCATCCGGGTCTCGAATCCCCAGTCGGGAGCGGGGCTGCCCTCCTGGGACTGTGTTTCTTCACTCATGGCGGCGGAGTCTACGCCGCCCGCAGTGGCTCGTCACCCCGCGCGTTCGTCCCGCTTCGCCGGCCGCGGCCAGCGGCTGCTGATCACGCCGCGGTCGAACCCGCCCCAGCCCAGCTCGCCCCAGATGCGGCCGTACTCGATCTTCGGGCAGCGGTTCATGATCACGGTGAGTCCGGCCGCTTCCGCCTCGGCGGCGGCCTCGTCGTTGCGCACGCCGAGCTGCATCCAGACCACCTCGAACCCCTTCTCCACCCGCAGCCGGATGGCTTCCCTGGTCGTCTCGAGCGCGGCCTCCGAGCTCCGGAAGACGTCGACCATCTCGACCGGCGCCGGCACCTCCGCCAGGGAGGCGCAAGCCCTCTCGCCCAGGATCGACGCTCCAGCCGCCGCCGCCCGGGGATTCACCGGAATCACCCGGTATCCCTTCTCCTGCAGGTACTTCATCGCGAAGTTCGAGGGCCGCTTCCAGTTCGGCGACGCGCCGACCATCGCGATCGTGCGCACGCGGCGAAGGATGCCGGCGATCAGGGCGTCGCTGTAGCGGAGGGTGGAGTCCACGGCTCGGATGCTAGCGCCGCTGGATGAGCGAGCCTCAGCGGGGCGGATGCGCCCTGAGCCCTTCCTCATCCGGCTCCGTGCCCCAGCCGGGAGTGTCCGGCACGATCAGGCAGCCGTCCTCGAACTCCGGCTCGTATGTGAACACATCTCCGTCCCAGGGCAGGCGGTCGATGTCCGTCTCCATGATCCGCAGGTTCGGCACCGCGGCGCTCATGTGGGCGTTCATCATCGTCGCGAGGTGGCCGTAGTAGTTGTGCGGCGCCACGTTCACCTCGTGGGCGCTGGCCAGGGCGGCGATCTTCATCGACTGCCAGACCCCGTTCCACACCGCGTCGATGATCGCCACGTCCACCGCCTGGTTGCGCAGGAACGGCAGGAAGGCCGCGGGCGTGATCAACGTCTCGCAGGAGCTGATCGGGTGCGGGCTGCAGCGCCGGACGGTGGCCAGACCTTCCGGCGAGGGCGTGTCGATCTCGATCCAGAAGAGATCGAGGTCGGCGAGCGTCCGCACGATTCGGCAGTAGCCCTCGATCTTCGCGTTGAAGTTCAGGTCGAGCAGGATGTCGACGTCCTCGCCGGCGCCGTCGCGCAGCGCTTCGAGGTGACGCCGGAGCTCCCGGATCGTCCGGCGTTCCACGTTCTGACCCGGCTCGTAGGGCCGGCCGAAGCCGGGCGCCCAGCCGCGCGGCGCGCCGCTCGAGTAGTCGAAGATGTTCGTCTTGAGCGCCTTGAAGCCGCGTTCTCGGACCTCGGCGCCGAGGGCGATCACGCCCTCGATGTCGGTGATCGCGTTGCCGTAGTACTGAGGCAGCCCGATCCGCCAGGTCCCGCAGTGCGACCAGTACACCGGCACCCGGTCCCGCACGCGACCGCCGAGCAGGTCGCAGCAGGGGACGCCCAGGGACTTGGCCCAGGCGTCGAGCACGGCGTTCTCGATCGCTCCGATGCCCATCGCCATGACCCCGGACATCGACTGCCGGGCCCGGACCAGGAGCCGCTGGTAGATCCGTTCCACGTCCTGGACCCGGGAGCCGACGACCCGCTCCGCGAGCTGCTCGATCACGGTGGTCACGCCGACCGCGCCCTGGTGCTCGTCGTACTCGCTCCAGCCGACGATGCCGTCCTCCGTCGTCAGCTTGACAAAGTGGTAGTTCCGCCAACCGGCGCCGCAGTGCCGGGTTTCGATGCTCCTCACCTTCATCCGTTGCTCCCCTCCCCCAGCCACTCGCCGATCACCTCTTCCGTGTTCTCTCCAAGGGCCGGAATCGGCTCGAGCGAACCGGACGGCCGTCCATCGAAGCGGACGGCGCTGGCCGGCAGCGTGATCTCGCCGAGGCCCGGATGATCGACGGCCTCGAGGAAGCCCCGCTCCCGGAGATGCGTATCCGCGTTGACCTCGGCCAGATCCCGAACCGGCGCGCACGGCACGCGGTGCGAGCGCGCCGCCTCGTCGACCTCCGCGCGCGTAAGGCCCGTGGTCCACTCCGCGACCAGCGCTTCCGTCTCCTCCCGGTGGGCGACGCGGGCCTCGTTGTTCCGGAATCGGGGATCGGAGATCAGATCCTCCCGTCCCATCGCCCGGAGCAGGTTGCGCCAGTGCCGCTCGGTGATGCAGATGACGGCGACGTGGCCGTCACGGCAGGGATACACGCTGTACGGCGAGACGCGGCCGTGCCGGTTGCCGGCGCGTCCGGGCAACTTCCCATCGTGGTGCATCACTCCGAGCTGCGAAAGCAGGGTTGGATAGGCCGCCTCCTGCATCGCCACCTCGACCAGGCGTCCGAGTCCCGTGCGCTCCCGTTCGTAGAGGGCGCTGACGATACCGCCGTACAGGTGTGTTCCGCCCAGAAAGTCGATGAATGCCGGCCCCGCCTTGAGCGGGTCGCCGCCGACTTCGCCGGTGACACTCATCACGCCGGACCATGCCTGCACCGTGATGTCCATCCCGAGCCGCTCGGAGTCCGGGCCGCTCAGGCCGTAGGCGGTGCCCGAGGCGTAGATCAAACGCGGGTTCAGTTCCCTCAGGGTCTTCCAGCCGACGCCCAGACGGTCCATCACCCCCGGTGCGAAGTTCTCGATCAATACGTCCGCGACCCCGGCCAGCCGCCGCAGAAGGTCCCGCCCCTCCTCCTCCTTCAGATCGCAGGTCGCCGACCGCTTGTTCGTGTTCAGAAAGGCAAGGGGAAAGGACGGCGGCCCGCCGTGGGCCTCGCGGCGCCGCAACGGCTCGCCGCGCGGCGGCTCGACCTTGACGACGTCCGCGCCGGCCTGGGCGAGCAGGAAGCCGGCGTACGGGCCCTGGTAGACCTGCCCCAGGTCGAGCACCCGGACCCCGGCGAGAGGTCTGGGTGCCTTCAATGAAACGAACCTCCGATCACGTCGCGCGCGACGATCAGACGCTGGATCTCGTTCGGCCCCTCACCCACCCGCCGGATGCGCAGCTCGCGATACCAGCGCTCGAGCGGCAGGTCCTTCGTCATCCCGTAGCCGCCGTGGATCTGCATCGCCCGGTCGACGACGCGGCTGGCGCCCTCGCTCGCCACCAGCTTGCAGATCGCCGCCTCGGTGCGGAACGGCTTGCCGGCGTCGGCCCGCGCCGCGGCCTCCAGGGTCAGCGCCCGTGCCGTGCGCAGGTCGATCTCGTTGTCGACGATCATCCACTGCACCGCCTGGCGCGTGGATAGGTAGTCGCCGAACGTCTTTCTCGTCTTGGCGTAGGCGATCGCCATCTCCTGCGCCTTGAGCGCCACCCCGACGCAGCCGGCCGCGTAGGGGATCCGGTTGCGGCTCAGGCGGTCGTTGGCGATGGCGAAACCCTGGTTCACCTCGCCGAGCACGTTACGGCCCGGCACCCGGACGCGATTGAACTCGAGTTCCGCGGCGTAGTGAGTCGAACGCAGGGTGTGGACGATGCGCCGTACGCGAAACCCCGGCATGTCCGTGTCGACCAGGAAGCAGGTGATCCCCTTGCGGCCGAGTTCCGGGTCGGTGCGGGCGAAGACGATGCCGAAGTCCGCCTTGTCGGCGCCGCTGATGAACGTCTTCTCGCCGTCGAGGATCCAGTCGTCGCCGTCGCGCACCGCGGTCGTGCTGATGGCGCGGGCCGGATCGCTGCCGCCCGAGGGCTCGGTCAGGGCGAAGAAGCCGCGCTTCTCGCCGCGCAGCACCGGATAGAGGTAGCGCTCCTTCTGGCCGTCGTCCGCCTCGTACAACTGGGCCAGGCCGGCGCCGCCGAAGACGCCGTAGCAGGGCGCGTAGAGGCCGGCCCGGTGCTGGGCCATCTCGAACGCCATCAGGGTCCTGGTGACCAGGTCGATGCCCGGTCCGCCGTACTCCTCCGGGATGTCGAGGCCGTAGAAACCGAGCTCCTTCGTCATCGCCACCAGCCGCTCCCGGTGGTGCGGCGGCAGTTCGCTCGCGTCGGGGTCCAGGTCCGCCTCGAGCGGCACGATCTCCTCGCGCACGAAGCGGCGCACGGTCTCCAGGATCAGCTTCTGTTCGGGACTGAGTTCGAAGTCCATGGACTCATCCCCCCGCGGGGGCGATGCGGTCCACGCCCAACCGTCCGACCCGCTGCTCGCCCCGGTCTGCGTTTCCCGGCGGCAACTCGCCATGATCGGCCACGTACACCGCGAGCAATTCCTCGAAGCGGCTCCAGTACTGCATCGTCACCTCGTAGCGGAACCTGGCGGCCGCTTCGTGCTTCGCCGCCGCCTCGGCGATCGTGCTGCGCAACCCGAAACGGGAGCGGCCTCCGGCAAAGCCCAGCTCCAGCGTGCCGCCCTTCGCGTCCCCGATCTCGTAGACGCCCAACTGGCCGGGCAGGGCGGCGACCGCAGCCTCGTCCAGGTCCAGCCAGGGCTTGGCCAGCCGGACTCCGCTCATGCTGGAACCCACCCGAACATCCGCGGGATCGTATCCCGCACGTCAGGGCCCCAAGTGCTGTGTCACAATGCCGGCCGCTCTGAACACGTACAGCCAACCTCCCCACGGCGGGAAGCCGGCGTGACCACAGGCTCACCCCCGGCTCCGCCGCAGGCCTGCCAGCCCTCCGCCGAAGCGGCGCTCCTCGAGGGTGTCCGCGTGGTGGAACTCGCCACGGTCGTCATGGCGCCCTCGGCGTGCGCCATCCTCTCCGACTTCGGCGCCGAGGTGATCAAGATCGAGGCACCCGGCAGAGGCGATGTCTACCGCTACTTCCAGGATCTTCCCGGCATGCCGGACTCGGAGATCCCCTACTGCTTCCTGCTGGACGGCCGTAACAAGAAGAGCGTCGTGATCGACCTCAAGCGGGAAAGCGGCCAGGACGTGGCACACCGGCTGATCGAGACCGCCGACGTCTTCCTGACCAACTGCCACAACTCGGTGCTCGAGGACCTCGGCATGACCTGGGACCGCCTCCGGAAGGTCAACCCACGACTCATCTTCGCCCACGGGACGGGCTACGGCCATACCGGACCGGAAGCCGAAAAGCCCGGTTACGACCAGGTCTGCTACTGGACGCGATCGGGCCTCGTCGCGACGTTCACTCCGGTCGACGGGCATCTGGGACCGCTGGGATGCGGCACCGGGGACCATCCGACCGGCGTCACCCTGTTCTCCGCCGTGCTGGCCGGTCTGCTGAAGCGCGAACGCACCGGCGCCGGCTCCTATGTCACCACGTCGCTCCTGGCGGCGGGGGCCTGGGCCAACGCCTGCGCCATCCAGGCGAAGCTGGTCGGGGCGGAGTTCCACGAGAAGCGTCCCCGCGAACACACGATGAACTTCGGTCAGCTCTACTACCGCACCCGCGACGACCGCCTGATCAAGCTGAGCATCGTCGAGCAGGATCGTGAGTGGGAACGCTTCTGCCTCGCCCTCGACCGCACCGACCTGATCTCGGACGAACGCTTCTGCACCACCCCGGAGCGGATCGAGAACATGCCCGAGTTCATAGCCATCCTGGACGCCGACTTCGCGCAACGGGACTTTGCGGAGTGGAGCGAGCGCTTCACCCGCTACGAAATCGCCTACAGCCTCGTCTCGAACCTGGACGACATCGTCGCCGACGAGCAACTGGAGGCCATCGGCATGTTCCGCGACCTCGACCACCCCGAGTACGGCCGCCTGCGCACCGTAGACAGCCCGGTGTTCATCGAGGGCGAGGACAAGGCGGAACCACAACCGGCGCCGGAACTCGGCGAGCACACCGGCGACCTGCTGCGGGAGTTGGGACTCGACGCCTCGGAAATCGCCGACCTGGCCGACCAGGGAGTCATCTCGGGCCGCCTCTGAACCACGCGGCGATCCCGCATACAATCTCCCGCTCAGCCCGTAGCCCATACCGCACCGCCGCCCAGGAGACCCGCCATGGACTTTCAGGACTCACCGCAGGAAGCCGCCTTCCGCGCCGAGGCGCGCGCCTGGCTCGAAGCGAACGCCCAACCCCTTCCGCCCGGCGGCACGTCGCGCTACGACGGCCTGCCCGAACAGGACGGCCTGGCCGCGTCGAAGGAGTGGCAGCAGAAGAAGTACGACGACGGCTGGGCCTGCATCACCTGGCCGAAGGAACACGGCGGCCGCGGCGCGACCTTCATGGAGGGCGTGATCTGGGCGCAGGAAGAGGCGAAGTTCGACGTCCCCGACGGCTACCTGGGCATCGGCCACGGCACCTGCGCGCCGGCGATCATGGCCCACGGCACGGAAGAGCAGAAGCGCCGCTACCTGCCGAAGCTGGCCAGCGGCGAGGAGGTCTGGTGCCAGCTCTTCTCCGAGCCGGGCGCAGGCTCGGATCTGGCCGGACTCCGGACCCGCGCCGAACGCGACGGAGACGAGTGGGTGGTCAACGGCCAGAAGGTCTGGAACTCGGGCGCCCACTATGCCGACTGGGGCATCCTGGTCACGCGGCACGATCCCAGCGTGCCCAAGCACAAGGGGCTGACCTTCTTCGTCGTCGACATGAAGTCGCCGGGCATCGACCCGCGCCCCATCCGGCAGATTCCGGGCACCTCGGAGTTCAACGAGGTCTTCCTGCAGAACGTCCGGATTCCCGACCACAACCGGCTCGGAGAGGTCGGCGCCGGCTGGCAGGTGGCGATCACGACCCTGATGAACGAGCGCCACGGCCGCTACAACATGACACCCGACTGGAGCGACGCTCTTCGCCTCGCTTCGGAACTCGAGATCGACGGCGAGCCGGCGGCGAACCAGAGTTCGGTCCGCGAGCGGATCGCCGACTGGTACGTCCAGTGCCGCGGCGTCGAGCTGACCTTCATGCGCACCCTGACGGCCATCTCGCAGGGCAAGCAGCCCGGGCCCGAGAACTCGATCTGCAAGGTGATCACCGCCAGCGCCCGCCAGGACATCGCCTCGTTCGCCGCCGACCTGCTCGATTCCGCGGGCGCCGTCAGCGGACGCGACGACGCCCCCTCGGCCGGCATGTTCCACTACGCCTACCTGGCCGCGCCGGGCATGCGGATCGCCGCCGGCACCGACGAGATCCTGCGCAACATCATCGCCGAGCGCGTCCTCACGCTGCCCGGCGAGATCCGCGTAGACCGCGACCGGGCCTTCAGCGACATCCCGACCGGCTCGAACTGAATGGAGCCGGCCTGACGGCCGGCGTAACCTCCTCGCCGGCTACGCCGGCAGCGGGTCAGATGACCCGCGCACCCGGCAGACTAGCCGCTCTCCTCGCGGTCGTAGAACCGCTTGTAGGACGCGGTGCCCGCGTCGCCGCCGAACTGGATCTGGTTTCGGACGACCAACTGGCCCTTCTTGTTGATGCTGTACTCCTGGATGAACAGCGCCTCGCCACGTCCCCGGTTCCTGGTGACCAGCTTCGCCTTCTTCCAGAAGGCCTGGATCTCCCGCCGCTCGCCCACCTCGTACCACTCGCGATCCGTCTTCAGCACGAGGGCCACCCCGCGAGAGTCCGTGATCTGAACGCCACCGTCCAGCATGCGAATGCTGAGTGCGTCCGCCCCGACGTTGGCGCCACGGCCGATCCCGGCCGGTCCGCCCGGACCGCCTCCGGGCCCCCTGGCACCAAGGCCCGGGGCGCCCTGACCGGGCGCCGCGCCAGCGCCGGCGCCCCCACCCGCACCGCCGCGACCGGCGCCTCCGGCACCACCTCGAGCCGCGCCACCACCGCCGCCCCGACCGCCGCCACGACCACTGAAGCCGCCATCAGCAGCGCCGCCACGCGCAATCCTCAACCGCCGCATCGCCTGCCGCGGGTCGTCGCTCAGCTCTTCGTTGAGGATCCACTCCCCACTGAGGTCCACTGAAGGCGTACCTCCTCGCTGTGCCTCGGCGGGCTCTCCAGTCGCCAGAGACACGACGACAGCCACCACCGCGGCCGCCCCCAACTGCACCGTAGCCATCAGCATTGAACGAACCGATCGCACGTAGGTCATGGCGATGTCTCCTTCTGTGGCTTTCTCCCTAGTCTAGCGCCCGAGCGCTAGCTCGCGACCTCGCTCTCGCTGCCGGGGAACAGCAGCCGGGCCATCTGGGTCTGGGAACGGTGGACGAAGAGGATCACCTGGTCGTCGGGGCGGAGCATGTTGCTGCGCTCGGGCATGAACACCCGGTCTCCCCGTACTACCGCGCCGACGATCAGGCCGCGCGGGGCCTGCAGGTCGGCCAGCGTGGCGCCGGCAGCCGGGCTCGCCTCGTGGATCACGCGCTGGACGACCTGCACGGCGCCGTCGGCGAGCGTGACGAGGTTCGCCTTATAGCCGTTGGCGACGAAGTTGCGCACGTGGTCGATCGCCAGCGAGTGCGGTGAAACGAGTTCCACCTCGCCGACCCGCTTCCAGAGCCGGCTGGTCGTGTGGTGAATCAGCGCCACAACCCGGCGCACGCCAAGTTCCTGCGCGATGAGACCGGCGACGACGTTGCTGTCGTCGTGACTGGTAGCGGCGATCAGCACCTCGGCCCGACCGAGACCCTCGCTTTCCATCGTCGCGGCGTCGATCGGATCGCCGTGCAGCACTTCGACATCGGGAAAGGACTGCGCGAAGAACTCGGCCCGGCGCCGGTCGCGCTCGATCCAGCGAATGCGCTTGACCTCGTTCCGCAGCGCCTTGACCACCGCCACGGCAGCCGGGCTGCCGCCCGCGATGGCCACGGTGTGGGGATGCTCGATTCGGGAGGCGAACAGCTCCTCCACTTCGTGGGTCGACTGGGTGCGACACAGGACCATGGCCAGATCGCCGGGCGACGCGCGCAGGTCCGGCCCCGGGATCGACAGCTCGTGCTCTCCATCGAAGTAGCCGACGATGCGCGCGTCCTCGGGCAACGGCAGTTCGCTGAGCGGAAGACGGGCAACCGTGCTGCCGATCTGGACCTGGATCGTGCGCAGCTCGAACCGGCCCCGCGCCAGGTAGTCGACCTCGTGCGTATGGTGGCCGAGCACGATGTTGAGGATCGCGTTCGTCGCCAGGCTCTGGGGCGAGAGGAGGAGATCGGCCCCGAACAGCCGCTCGTAGGAGCGACGGTAGACGGTCAGGTCCTCGGACGTGTCGAGCCGCACGACGGAGCGCTTGGCGCCGAGGTTGCGCGCGATGACCGACGCCACCAGGTTCGCCTCCTCCGAGGAGGACGCGGCGATGAAGAGTTCCGCCTGATCGACGTTGGCCCGCTCCAGCACGGCCTGGTGGGCGCCGTTGCCGACCACGAACGCCGCGTCGAGTTCCTCCTCGATCCGCTCGCTCATCCCAGGATCGAGGTCGATCAGGGTGAGGCTTCGCCCTTCGCGACCGAAGGCCTCGGCGATGTGGAAACCCATGTCGCCGATCCCCATCACGCAGAAGTGGCCGTTCGCACTCACCGCCTGTCGAGCATAAGCGAACGGACGACAGCGCCGTCGCCGGCAGGACTGCCTCCGTCTGCTACGGTTGCCCGTCCGCCCGCGACAGGGCCGTCCGCGGCGCCGTGCCGAACACCATGGCCGAACTGAAGACGAAGAAGAACGACGCCAGCGTCGAGGGATTCCTGACTGCCGTCGAGAACGAGCGGCGCCGCGAGGACAGCTTCGTCGTCCTGGAGATGCTGAAGCGGATCACCGGCGAGGAGCCGAGAATGTGGGGCGCCTCCATCGTCGGCTTCGGCAGCTACCACTACCGGTACGCGAGCGGCCGGGAGGGAGACTGGCCGCGCATCGGCTTCTCGCCGCGCAAGCAGAGCCTGACGATCTACGTCATGCCCGGGTTCTCGAGATACGACGACCTGCTGTCGCGACTCGGCAAGCACCGGACCGGCAAGTCCTGCCTCTACGTCAACAAGCTCGCCGACGTCGACATGGATGTGCTGGAAGAACTGATGCGCGGTTCTCTCGACGCGATGCGCGAGATGTACCCGGAGTAGGGAGAAGGCATGAGCTACGAACGGATCCTGCTCGAGCAGGACGGCAGCCTCGCAACCATCACCCTGAACCACCCGGAAGTGCTGAACGCCACGGACGCTTTGATGGTCGGCGAACTCAGCGACGCCGTCCTCCGCATCCGCGATGCGGAAAGTGGGGTACGCGCCCTGCTGCTCACCGGCGCGGGCCGCGCCTTCTGTTCAGGCGCCAACCTCTCGGGCCGCGGCGGCCCGGCCGAAGGTGCCGTGAACCCGACCGCCCGCGAGAACCTGCGCAACAACTACCACCCGCTCCTGCTTTCTCTCCGCGACCTGGACATGCCCATCGTCACCGCGGTGCATGGCGCCGCCGCCGGCGTCGGCATGAGCTTCGCCCTGATCGGCGACCTGGTCTGCGCCTCGAAGCAGGCTTTCTTCCTGCAGGCGTTCGCCCGTATCGGACTCGTCCCCGACGGCGGCGCTACGTTCATGCTGCCGCGGTTGATCGGCTGGGGCCGCGCGGTCGAACTGTCAATGCTCGCCGAGCGTCTGCCGGCCGACAAGGCGTTCGAGTGGGGCCTGATCAACCGCCTCTACGACGACCAGGAGTCCCTGATGGAGGGCGCTACGGAGCTGGCCCAACGGCTGGCGAACGGTCCGCGCTCCCTGGCGATGATCCGCAAGGCGTACTGGGCGACCTGGCAGAACGTCTACGAGCAGCAGCTCGACCTGGAGGCCAGGCTGCAGGCCGAAGCAGGCGCTACGGAAGACTCTCGCGAAGGCGTACTCGCCTTCCTCGAGAAGCGGCCCGCGCAGTTCAGGGGACGGTGATCGTGGTGCTCGCCCGCGGAACTCTCTTCTTCCTCCTCGCGGGCGGGTCGGCGCTGGCGGCGCAGGAGGCGATCGAGTGGCGCCACTACGCCGCCGATCGCGCCAGCACGAAGTACTCGCCGGCGGCGCAGATCGACTCGTCGAACGTGTCCGCACTCGAGATCGCCTGGCGCTGGGTCACACCGGACAGCCGGGTCGAGGCGCAGACCCTGGCCGGAGACCTCAAGGGCACTCCGCTGGTGGTGAACGACACGCTGTACGCCGTGTCGGCCATGAACCTCGTGAGCGCCGTCGACCCCACGACCGGCGAGGAGCTCTGGACCTACGATCCGAAAGCCTACGAACGCGGGATTCCGACCCACGGCGGGTTCACCCAGCGCGGCATCGAGTACTGGGAGCACCGGGGCATGCAGCGGATCGTGCTGGTCACCGGCACCCACCAACTCGTGTCCCTGGACGCGAAGACGGGCGAGCCTGACCTCGAGTTCGGCGAAGCCGGAATGGTCGACATGCGCGGCGACATCGCGCGGCCGGACCAGATGCGCGAGACCGGCGCGAACTCGCCCGGCATCGTCTGCGGCGACACCGTCCTGATGGGCATGACGATCATGGACTTCGCGCTGACCCAGGAGATGCCGGCGGGCCACATCCGGGGTTACGACGTCCGCACCGGCCGGAAGAAGTGGGTCTTCCACACCGTGCCCCAGGGCGACGAACCCGGCGCCGAGACCTGGCACGATGAGTCCTGGCGCTACTCGGGCAACACCAACGTGTGGTCGTGGATGAGTTGCGACGACGAGACGGGCTGGGTCTACTTCGGCACCGGCACGCCGACCAGCGACTACTACGGCGGCCACCGCCACGGCGACAACCTCTACGCCGAAAGCCTGGTCGCCATCGACACCGCGACCGGCGAGAAGAAGTGGCACTTCCAGGCCGTTCGGCACGGGCTGTGGGACTACGACTTCCCGTGCGCGCCGATCCTGCTGGACATCGAGGTCGACGGCAAGCGGATCGAGGCGGTGGCCCAGGTCAGCAAGCAGGCCTTCACCTACGTCTTCGACCGCAAGACCGGCGAGCCGGTGTGGCCGATCGAGGAGCGCAAGGTTCCCGAGAGCCTGGTCCCCGGGGAATGGACCGCAAGCACGCAGCCCTTCCCCACGAAGCCGCCGCCGTTCGACCTCCAGGGCGTCCGCGAAAGCGACCTGATCGACTTCACGCCGGAGCTCAAGGCGAAAGCCACGGAGCTCTACCGGAAGACGCTCCTGGGCGGCCCGATGTTCACGCCGCCGACCCTGGCCGGCGAGAACCGGAGGGTGATGGCGCAACTCCCCGGCCAGGCCGGTGGCGCGAACTGGGGCGGCGCCGCCGTCGATCCGAACAGCGGCGTCCTGTTCGTGCCGTCGCAGACCCGGCTCGGCACGATGGCGCTGATTCCACCGACGGAACGACAGCCCTCCGACCGCGACTACCTGCCTGCCTTCACGTTTCCCGCCGGCCCGGAAGGCCTGCCGCTCGTAAAGCCGCCCTGGAGCCGGCTCACGGCAATCGACCTGAATCGTGGCGAGATCCTCTGGCAAACGCCGGTGGGCGACGGCCCCCGCGACCATCCGGCGCTTGCCGGTCTCGACCCGGGGCCGCTCGGCGCCTGGCCTCTCGCCGGTCTCACGCCAGGCTGGCCGATGGCGACCGCCACGCTTGTCTTCGTCGTCACCAGCGAGCAGGCGCCCGGCACGTACCAGGAGGAGGCCGCCGGCTTCACGTCCCGCGGCCCGTCGACCGGGTTCCTCTACGCCTTCGACAAGGCGACCGGCGAAGAGGTCTGGCGAACCGAGTTGCCCGACACGCCGGGCGGCGGCCCGATGACCTATGTCGTCTCGGGTCGTCAGTTCATCGTCGTGCCGGTCGGAAACCGCGGCCAGGAGCACTCCCTGGTCGCGTACGCTCTACCGACCGGGTAGGAGTCAACGACGCTTCGACAGCCGGGCGTCCGGCGGATCGCTGATCCACCCGGCGCCCTGTTCCCAACGGTCGTCGAAGACGGTGTCGCGGATCGGCAGCCGGCGGAGCGGGCCGTGACGTCCCAGCGGCCGGCCGATCGTGATCGTGAGCGACAGCTCGACGTTGTCCGGGATCTCCAGGATCTCGCGCAGTTCGTCGGCCACCGCGTGGTGCCAACCGCTGTAGCAGGCGCCGTAGCCGAGCGCCCGCGCCATGAGGAACAGGTTCTGACACGCCGGGAAGACGGACGCGCCCTCGGAGTGGGTCAGCGCCCGGTAGCGGATGTAGCAGGCGATGACGATCGCCGGGATCTGTTCGAAGTGGTCGACGTAGTGCTGAATCGCCCGGTTGACTCTCGCCTTCGGCGAGTTCGGATCGGCGGCTGATCCGCGATTCCAGCCCTCCTCCTCCGTCTTGCGCGCCCAGCCGCGCCGGAAGGACTCGCCCAGCAACCGGCGGGCGCGCCGCGCCCGGGGGCCATCCCGCAGGACGATGAAGCGGAAGGGCTGGCGGTTCGTACCGGACGGCGCCCGGCTCGCGGCGTAGAGAATCCGCGCCAGGTCTTCGTCGGGAATCGGCTCGGGGCTGTAGCGCCGCACGGAGCGCGCGGTGGAGAGCAGTTCGAAGAAGTCGTCGGCGTCCATGGGTCGTAACGATCCCCCACGCGCGAAGCCCGCGTCAAGGGATAGGATCGGCCGGTCCTCCTACTCCTTCCCACTGTGACGCGGCGACCCCGGTGTGCGGCGCCGACCCAGAGGAACCCGACGATGCAGAAACTCATCCGTAGCGTTCTCCCCCTGGCCCTGCTTCTGGTCGCCTCCGCGGCATCGGCCCAGCGCAGCCAACTGGAACTGCAGGTGGTCGACATGAACGACGCCGAACTGGGGCCGGTGAACGTGACCGTCTTTGCCTCCACGGGCGAGATCGTCGTGCAGGAGGCCACCCGCAAGAACGGCCGCCTCCGGATCCGTCTGGCGCCGGCGGAAGAGCCGTACAGGCTCCTGCTCCAGAAGGAGGGCTACCCCGACCGCGAGCTCGAGGTCGAGATCCTCGACGGGGGCCGGGACCGGTCGCTGCGGGCCCAGCTCTGGGACGAAGAGACGGCCGTCAAGCAGCAGGCAGTCGACGCCTTCAACGAGGGCATCGGCAAGATCCAGGCCGGCGACGCAGCCGGGGCTCTGTCTTCCTTCGAGATGACGGCGGAACTCGATCCGACGATCGTGGACGCACACCGGATGATCGCGGCCATCAAGCACAACCAGGGAAAACTCGACGAGGCGCTCGAGCCTGCGAGCCGTTATCTCGAGACGGCGGAAATGCCGCCCGAAATGGCGTCCATGTTCTTCGACATCTTCGCGGCCGCCGGCGATCCGCGGGCGGAAGAGGCGAAGCAGTTGGCGATCGAGGCGGGCATGGGCGCCGACCTCGCTCCCGGCGTGTTCTCGCAAGGCGTTCAGGCCGTGCGAAGGAGCGACCACGAGCGGGCAGTCGAGCTCTTCCGCGAGGCGGCATCGCTCAACCCGAGACTCCATCAGGCCTACCGCAACATCGGCACGATCTTCTTCAACGACGGGCAGTTCGAGGAAGCCCTGGTGGAGCTCGACCGCACCCTGGAGCTCGACCCGGGGAACCAGGAAGCGCTACGGATGAAGTACTTCTCCTTCGCGTCGCTCGGTCGCCTCGAGGACTCCATCGAAGCGGGCAAGGCGTGGATCGCGGTCAATCCCACCGCCGGCAGGCAGGTGCAGTTTCAGGCTCAGCAGCTCTTCGATCAGGAAGCGTTCGGCAACGCGAAGCTCTACGACCAGTCGCTGATCGCCTGGGACGACAACCATCCGCGAGCCCACTTCCGGCTCGGCGTGGCCTACCGCCGTAGCGCCGACTCCGGCCCGGCCAGGGAACACCTGACCCGATACCTGGAATCAGCGCCGGACGACGAAGACGTCGAGAACCTGGCGAGGGCACACTACGAACTCGGGATTCTCGCAGTGAACTCGAGCGACGCTGCCGCGGCCCGTGAGCACCTGAGCAAGTCGCTCGAACTCGATCCGGAAGGCGAGTTCGCTGACGTGGCTCGCGCGGCTCTTGATCAGTTGTAGCGCGCTGACCTAGGCCCGCGAGCCGCCCGAGAACACCCGGAACAGCTTCTTCAGCGGATCGTAGAACTCCGAGACGACCCGCTCCTTGAGCGGGATGATCGCGTTGTCGGTGATCGTGATGTGCTCGGGGCACACCTTCGTGCAGCACTTCGTGATGTTGCAGTAGCCGATCCCCTCGTCGCGCTTGAGCGACGCCAGCCGGTCCCCGGTGTCGAGGGGATGCATCTCGAGGGCCGCGTTGTAGACGAAGAAGCGGGGGCCGACGAACTCGTCGTGCAGGTGGTGATCCCGCAGGACGTGGCAGACGTCCTGGCACAGGAAGCACTCGATGCACTTGCGGAACTCCTGCACCCGCTCCACGTCCTCCTGGGCGATGCGCCAGGTGCCGTCCTCGGCATCAGGCGGCCGCGGCTCGAAGGGTTCGATCTTCTTCTTGACCTCGTAGTTCCAGGACACGTCGCAGACGAGATCCCGGATCACGGGAAAGGCACGCATCGGTTCGACGGTGACCGGCCGGTCCGTCGGCAGGTCGCTCATCCGCGTCATGCACATGAGCCGGGGGTTGCCGTTCACTTCCGCCGAGCAGGAACCGCACTTGCCGGCCTTGCAGTTCCAGCGCACGGCGAGGTCGTTCGCCGACTCCGCCTGGATCTGGTGAACGGCGTCGAGGACGACCATGCCCTCCGTGACCTCCGTCGTGTACTCGCGGTAGCCGCCCTCGCCTTCGGCGCCGTCCTGGCGCCAGATCCTGAACTGCGTCGCGGACATCTCAGCCCATCTCCTCGACCAGCCTGGTCAGTTCGTCACTCATCGGCTCCACCGGAGTCTCCTCCACCACCATCTCTCCGTCGGCGCCCCTGGCGACCCGGATGATCACCCTGCCGAAGTGCTCGTCCTTCTGCGGATAGTCGTCCCGGAACTGGGCGCCGCGGCTCTCGCGCCGCATCAGACCGGCACGGGCGACCGCTTCGGACACGACCAGCAGAGGGTGCAGGTCGAGGGCCGTGTGCCAGCCCGGGTTGTACTCGCGGTTGCCGGGCGCGGATACGCCCTTCGCGCGGTCGCTCAACCGGCCGATCTCGTCGATCGCCTCCTCCAGTTCGGACTCGATCCGGACGATGCCGACCTTCTCCTGCATCAGGTCCTGGAGCTCGTACTGGATCTGGTACGGCCCCTCGCCGCCTTCCCGTTCGAGCGGTTCCAGCGCTTCCGCGACGCCCGCATCGACCGCCGCCTCGTCGAGCCGGACGTCGCCCTGCTCACTGGCGAAGGCGGCCGCGTACTCGCCCGCCCGCTTGCCGAAGACGAGCAGGTCGGAGAGCGAGTTGCCTCCCAGCCGGTTGGCCCCGTGGAGCCCCGCCGCGCACTCGCCGGCGGCGAACAGACCCGGCACGGAGGACATCTGGCTTTCCGCGTCGACCCGCACGCCGCCCATCACATAGTGCGTCGTCGGGCCGACCTCCATCCTCTCCTTCGTGATGTCGAGGCCCGCCAACTCCTTGAACTGGTGGTACATCGACGGCAGCTTCTTCCGGATGTGCTCCTCGGAGTTGCCGATCTTCTCCTTGATCCAGGCGATGTCCAGGTAGACGCCTCCGTGCGGAGACCCCTTGCCGGCCTTGATCTGGTCCACGATGCACCGGGCGACGTGGTCCCGCGTCAGGAGTTCCGGCGGACGCCGGGCGTCGCGGTCGCCGACGACGTAGCGCCAGCCCTCCTCCGCGCTGTCGGCCGTCTGGTCCTTGTAGAGGGGCGGGATGTCGTCGAACATGAAGCGTTCGCCGTCCGAGTTCAGCAGGATGCCGCCCTCGCCGCGCACGCCTTCGGTGACCAGAATGCCACGGACGCTGGGCGGCCAGACCATCCCGGTCGGATGGAACTGGACGAACTCCATGTCGATCAGGTCGGCGCCGGCGTCGTAGGCCAGGGTGTGGCCGTCGCCGGTGTACTCCCAACTGTTGCTGGTGATCTTGAAGGCGCGGCCGATGCCGCCGGTGGCGAGCACGACCGACTTCGCCCGGTAGACCCGGAACCGGCCGCGCTCCCGGTCATAGGCCAGGGCCCCGGACACACGGCCGTCGTCCAGCAGCAGCCGGAAGACGGTGTACTCCATGTGGAAGTCGATTCCCCGGTGAATGCCGTGGTCCTGCAGGGTACGGATCATCTCCAGGCCGGTACGGTCGCCGACGTGGGCGAGCCGGGGGTAGCGGTGTCCGCCGAAGTTCCGCTGCAGGATGCGCCCGTCCTTCGTGCGGTCGAACAGAGCGCCCCAGGCCTCGAGTTCCAGCGCCCGCGCCGGCGCTTCCCTGGCATGGATCTCCGCCATCTTCGGGTTGCTCAGGTACTGGCCGCCGCGCAGGGTGTCCGTGACGTGGACCTTCCAGTCGTCGCGTTCGTCGACGTTGCCGATCGCGGCCGCCATGCCGCCCTCGGCCATCACCGTGTGGGCCTTGCCGAGCAGGGACTTGCAGATGACGCCGCAGGACGCGCCCATGGCCGAAGCTTCGATCGCCGCGCGCAGCCCGGCGCCGCCCGCGCCGACCACCAGCACGTCGTACTCGTAGGGGGTCTGGTCCATCAGACGAGCCTGAAGTCCGTCCAGACGCCCATCGAGCAGAGCCGGACGTAGATGTCGGAGAAGGTGACCCAGATCAGGCTGAGCCAGGCCCAGGCCATGTGCCGGCGGTTCAGGCAGGAGACGCACCGGTAGCAGGCGCTCTGGAATGGCCGTCCCGCCATCACGTTGCGGAAACCGCCGATCACGTGGCGGGTCGAGTGGCAGCCCAGGGCGTAGCCGCTCAGCAGCAGCCAGTTGATCAGCAGGACGAAGCTGCCGACGCCGATGCCGAAGCCGTGGCCGCCCGACGCCGTCTCGAACTCGAAGGCCCGGTACACGTCGATCGGGAAGAAGACGAAGATCCAGGCCATCATCGCGAACAGGAAGTAGCGGTGGATGTTCTGGACGATGAGCGGGAAGGAGTTCTCGCCCCGGTACGCGTTCCGCGGCTCGCCGACCGCGCAGGCCGGCGGATCGGCCCAGAACGCCTTGTAGTACGCGCCCCGGTAGTAGTAGCAGGTGGCGCGGAATCCCAGCGGCAGGATCAGGATGAACAGCGCCGGCGACTGGGGAACGAAGCTCGGCCACCAGTTCGGGAAGCCCTCGAACCAGGCATGGTGCGAGAGGCCGAAGACTTCGGGCGAATACAGCGGCGACAGGTAGCCGCCATGGACGTAGTGATCGGCCTGAAGCGCGGCCCAGGTCGCGTAGGCGCTGGCGAGACCCAGGCCCACGACCACGGCGCCTGGCTGCAGCCACCAGGCGTCCTGGCGCTGCGTCTCACCGAACGATCGCCGCTTCAGCACGGCGGGGAAAGCCATCTCGGTTTGTGTCCTCTCTGGGTCGCTGAATGGAAGTGCGTGGGCAAGGGGCGCGGTCGGCCCGGCGGTGATCATAGCCATAAAGTCGAGGCCCGATCGACCTCTGGATCAACGGATGGGGCGGGCCGGCCACCTGTGATCGAATTGCAGTTCAGGTGACCCGCATCCTCGCCTTGTCGGCCGTTTTGGCGGCCACCGCAGCACTCTCGGCGCAAGAACCCGGACAGCCCGGAGGCACCCGGATCGTGCGTGCCTACTTCGAGGATCCGCTGGTCGCCGCCAGAGCCGTCATTTCGCTCGACGCGCTCGAGTCGGAGTACGAGAAGGGCTACATCGTCCTGCGGGCCACCGAAGAGGACATCGAAACGGCCCGCCGAGCCGGAATGCGGATCGTCGAGGACGACGACTACGTTTCCGTCGCCCTCCCGTCCGAACCGCAAGCCGAGGCTGCGCCGGGGACCATCGCGGGGTTCCCGTGCTACCGCACGGTCGAGGAGACCTACGCGAGCGCTCTGGCGATCGTCCGCGCACACCCGGAGCTCGCCACCTGGAGATCGGTGGGAGGATCGTGGAAGAGCGTGCAGGGCGCGTCGGACGGATACCCCTTGTACGTGCTGCGCCTGACGAACCCGGAAACCCCGGGCCCGAAGCCGGCCCTCTTCATCACCGCCGCGCTCCACGCCCGGGAGTACACGACCGCCGAACTCGCCCTGCGCTTCGCCGAGCACCTGGCGGACTCCTACGAGACGGACGCCGACGTGCGGTGGCTTCTGGACCACCAGGAAGTCCACCTCATGCTGCAGGCGAATCCGGACGGGAGGAAACGGGCCGAGGAAGGCCTGCTCTGGCGCAAGAACCACAACACGGGCCATTGCCTCCATTCATGGGCGGGAGTCGACCTGAACCGCAACTTCGACTTCAAGTGGGGAGAGGCGGGCTCCAGCACCAACGAGTGCAGCCACGTCTACCGGGGGCTGTCGGCAGCCTCCGAGCCCGAGACGCAGGCGATCCAGACCTACATGGCGAGGCTCTTCCCCGACGCTCGCGGACCCGAGGACGACGATGCGGCACCTAGCCGCACATCGGGCCTCGTCCTCGACATTCACAGCCATGGGCGTCTCATCCTCTGGCCCTGGGGCCATACTCACGACCCGGCGCCGAACGGCACGGCGCTCCAGACCCTCGGCCGGAAGCTCGCGTACTTCAACGGCTACACGCCGCTTCAAGCCATTGGCCTCTATCCGGTGAGCGGCGCCACCGAGGACTACGGCTACGGGGTTCTTGGCCACGCCTCCTTTACCTACGAACTGGGCACGACGTTCTTCCAGGACTGCGGCGACTTCGAGCACTCCATCCTGGACGACAACCTGGAGTCCCTTCTCTACGCCTTCAAGGTGGCGCGGACGCCGTACCGGACCCCGGCCGGCCCTGACGTTCGCGATCTGAGTCTGAGCAACAGCGCGTCGACGACCGGCGTCGCCGCCGGAACGGCGGTCACTCTGTCAGCGACCTTCGACGACACCCGCTACGAAACCGGCAACGGCCTCGAACCGACGCAGAACATCGCCGCCGGCGAGTACTCCGTCAACGCGCCGCCCTGGCTCCGGCGAAGAACCGCGAACGTCATGCGCGCCTCCGACGGCGCCTTCGACAGCCGCACGGAGAGTGCGACCGCGATCATCGATACGACCGATCTCGCCGCCGGCAGGCACACCGTCTTCGTGCGAGCCAGAGACGCCGACGGCAACTGGGGAGCCGTCAGCGCGGTCTTCCTGTACATCCAGTCGGCAGCCGACGACGGGGACGGCGACGGGCCGGACGACGCCAAAGGCGGCAGTTGTGCGGTGAACGAGAACACCGTCTGTCTCCACGATGCCCGCTATGAGGTACGGGTCACCTGGCTGGCCGAGAACGGCCGGAGCGGCGCCGCAAGGGCGGCCGGCGGTACCGCTGCCGAGAACTCGGCGCTGTTCTGGTTCTTCGACCCGGACAACTGGGAAGTCCTGATCAAGGTGCTGGACGGTTGCGCACTGAACGACCATGTCTGGGTGTACGGCGCCTCGACGACGGATCTCGGCTACAGCATTCGGGTGACCGACACCGCGACGGGCCTCGAGAGGGAGTACCGGAACGAACCGGGTGTGCCGGCCTCGGCCATCACCGACGCGACCGCTTTCCCGGACGGCTGCCGCCCGCCATGAACGCGGGCCGCTCGCGCCGCTCGACCGCCGAACCGACTCAAAGCGCCGGCGAGGAGCGCAGGTCCTCCATCTCGGTCACGGTCGCCGGCGCGTCGACGCTCGCCCGCTCCGCGTCGAGCAGGGAGGCGCCCCGTTCGATCCAGGTGCGACCCCGCACCCGGATGGCGAGCAGGCCCGCGAGCAACCCGACGTGAACGATGAAGCAGCTCCAGGCGCCGACGAGGCCCCAGTTGCGGGTGGCGAAGAACACGAGCGGAACGAAGACGAGCCAGGCCACGCCGATGTTCACGACCATCGGGTAGGTCGTGTCGCCGGCGCCCCGCAGCGCGCCGGAGTAGATGTTGAACGGCAACTCGAAGATCAGGCACAGCGTGGCGATGAGAAACAGCGGCCTGGCGTACGGCAGGAGCGCGGCCAGATCGCCCGCCTCGCGCGCGAACAACTGCATGAGCCACCCGGGGAACCCGACGTAGACGACCGCCATGATCGCCATCGCCCCGTAGCCCAGCCACATCACGCGCCGGACGACGATGCGTACGTCGTCAAGCTGTCTGGCGCCCAGGCACTGCCCGACGAGCGTCGTGCAACCGACGGCCAGCGCCACCGCGAGCATGAACGAGACGGACCAGGCGTGAATCACGGCGTTCGTTGCCGCCATCTCCGCGTCGCCCAGGTTCGCGACAAGGGCCGTGAAGACGCTGATTCCGCCCATCTCCATGAACACCTGGACACCGATTGGCAGGCTGACGCGGAGCATCTGCCCGAGCAGGGCCGCCTCCGGAGGCCGGGGCCGGGTCGCACCGTAGTCGCGGCCCATCTTCGTCGCGAGCACTCCGGCCAGCAGGGCGAGCGCGACAAGAAACTGGGCGATCACGGTGCCGACCGCGGTGCCCGCGGCCCCAAGCTCCGGGAACCCCCAGACGCCGAAGATGAGCAGGTAGTTCAGCCCGCAGTTCAGGGCCAGTTGGACCAGCCCGGCGAACATGGGGACCTCGGTGCGTCCGAGTCCGCGGTAGTAGTTCTCCGCGACGAGGAAGATCATGAGCCCCACCGCGGCGCCCAGCCGCACTTCGGTGTAGTCCGTGGCGATCGCCTGGACTTCGGCCGACGCACCCATCAGCCGGAACGCCCAGCCGGACAGCGGCGCCGCGAGCAGGACGGCGACGCCCGCGCCGGCAGCCAGGTAGAGACCCTGCCAGAAGGCGACGCCGACCCGGTCCTTCTTGCCGGCGCCGAAGAACTGGGCGACGAACGTGTTCACGCCCTGCAGCAGGCCGACGAAGAAGCCGAGCAGCCACCAGGAGATGATCGCGCCCAGACCGACGCCGGCCAGGGCGACGACGCCCAGCCGACCGACCATCATCGCATCGATCAGGCCCATCGCCGTGTGGGTCATCTGCGTGATGACGACCGGTCCGGCCAGCGCGAGGATGCGCCGATAGGAGATGTCGATGTTCATCGGTCAGGATTCCAGAAGGAGGGCTTCGAACTGCGCCGCCATGCGCGGTCCCGCCCCTTCGTCTTCGTGCTTGAAGAAGACGTAAGTCTCGCCCCAGGGTTGCCGCCGGATCCTGTCGGCCCAGGCGCGAAGCGCCGCCTCGTCGTAGTCCTCGCGACGAAGCCGAAGATAGCCGAAGTCCGCGGTCGCCACCAGCGGCGCGTCATGGTCACCTCCGCTGTCGGCAATGCACAGCGAAGCGCCGGCGCCGGCGAGCAGCGTGAACACCTCGTCGTCGAACCAACTGGCATGGCGAAACTCGAACGCGGCGCGCATGCCGTCCGGCAACAGGCCGAGAAAGCTCGCCGGCCGGTCGACATCGCGCCTGAGGTACGGTGGCAACTGGAAAAGGAAGGGGCCGAGGCGCTCGCCGAGTACCTTCGCGGTGCGAAACAGGTAGTCGACCGAGTCCCCGGCATCCTTGAGGCGTTGCTGATGCGTGATCCGGCGGGACGCCTTCAGCACGAACCGAAAGGTGTCGGGCACCGTGTCGCGCCACCGCTCCAGCAGATCCGTCTTCGGCATGCGGTAGAAGGTGTTGTTGATCTCCACCGAGCCGAGCCTGGAGGCATAGAACGAAAGCATGTCCGGCCGCTTCGTTCCAGGCGGGTAGAACGGCCCCGTCCAGGCGGGGTACGAGAATCCGCTGGTGCCGGTACGGACCCGCATACCTGACCCGCTGCTGTGGATGAGCGCCGGGCCCGCGCGCTACGCGCCGTCGTCCAGGAACGGACGCAGCTTGCTCGCTGAGTCCGGGGCCCGGAGCTTGCGCAGCGCCTTGGACTCGATCTGGCGGATGCGTTCGCGCGTGACGTTGAACGACTTGCCGACCTCTTCCAGCGTATGCTCCGATCCCCCGCCGACGCCGAAGCGCATCCGCAGGACCAGGTCCTCCCGGGGCGACAGTTTGCGGAGCACGTCATTGGTCTGCTCGGTCAGATTCTGAGCGATGGCTTCGTCGATCGGCGACGGCGAGTTCTTGTCCTCGATGAAGTCGCCGAGGTGCGAGTCCTCCTCTTCCCCAACCGGGGTTTCGAGCGACACCGGCGCCTGCGCGATCTTCATGATCTTGCGCACCTTGGAGGCGGGCAGATCCATGTGCTCGCCGATCTCCTCTGCCGTGGGCTCGCGGCCGAGTTCCTGGACCAGAGACCGCGAGGTGCGGGTCAGCTTGTTGATGTTCTCGATCATGTGAACCGGGATGCGGATCGTCCGCGACTGGTCGGCAATCGCCCGCGCCACGGCCTGGCGGATCCACCAGGTGGCGTAGGTCGAGAACTTGTAGCCCCGGCGATACTCGAACTTCTCGACCGCCTTCATCAGGCCGATGTTCCCCTCCTGGATCAGGTCCAGGAACTGGAGGCCCCGGTTCGTGTACTTCTTGGCGATCGAGACGACGAGCCGCAGGTTCGCCATGATGAGCTGTTCCTTGGCACGCTCGCTCAGCGCCTCGCCACGCTTGACTTTGGCCACCATCGCCCGCAGTTCTCCCTGCTTGACGAAATGACGAGCCTCGAGGTCCCGCACCTCTTCGCGGTACTTCTGGATGCGCCGGCGGTGCAGTGCCCTGAGTTCCTCGTTGCTCTCGCGCTCAAGCGCCACCTGAGCCCGGCTGATGTCGCGCTCGCTGCGCCGGAAGCGGTTGTCGATCAACTTGACCAGGTCGACTACCCGATTGCGGTCCGGACCCGTGAAACCCAGCTCCACGATCAGGGCGGAGGCCCGCTCCTCGAGACGGTCGATGTCCCGGCCGATCTCCTGGAAGCGGTCGCCCCTGGGCGAGTAGCGCTTCTGTTTGCGGCGAGCGCGCTCCAGGTCGTCCTCGTGTTCCCTCATCTTGTCCAGCACGCCGACCCGCTTCGCGACCCGCTTGTAGCCGTTCTGGTCCAGCAGGGACGTGGGCTGCCCGAGCTCCACCAACTGGGAGAGCGGTTTCGCGTTCCTGCGGTCCGCGAGCTCGGTCATCGCCAGCAACCGCGTCATCAAGTCCTGGTTGCGGGTCATCGCCTGGAAGATCTGCCACTCCCCGTCCTCGAGATCCTTGGCGATCTCGACCTCGCCGTCGCGGTCCAGGAGCGGGACGGTGCTCATCTCCCGCAGGTACATCCGCACCGGGTCGCTGGTGTTCAGCGGCTCGGTGACCGTCGGCGTCGCGGGATCCTCGTCCGCCTTCTCGATCTCGAGCGAGACCGTCTCGTCGAGGTTCGCCACGTACCAGCCGGGCCGCCGGATCACGCCGACCCGCAGCTCGCGCAGCCGGTCGTACAGTTCGTTGATCTCGGCCTCGACGCCGACCATGTCGGCCGGCATCATGTCGTGGATCTCGTCGTTGAGGAGATACGTCTTCGCCTTCCCCAGCTCGAAGAGCTGGCGAATGGACGAGTACCTCGCCTCCAGGGGCTTGTTCACGTCCTTGACTGAGGC
This sequence comes from Thermoanaerobaculia bacterium, assembly GCA_965116955.1. Lineage (GTDB taxonomy): Bacteria > Acidobacteriota > Thermoanaerobaculia > Multivoradales > Multivoraceae > Multivorans. The sequence goes on from OZ220742.1 coordinate 3,682,645, forward strand.
AACTGCCATCTTCGGTCTCCAGGTAGGGGCCTAGCAGAGGGGGTTTCAGCGGCGCCGAGAGCCGTCCAAGTGGATCTCAACCTGCACACGTCCCCGCCCGCCGAGAGAGTGTCTCAGCGAACCGGGAAGATTGAGCGCCGACAGCGCACAAGTGTAGCAGTATGAAGACGATCAGCCACCGCGTTGTGTTTCGCACCGGGTTTTCTCCGCTCTTGCGCTCCGGGGCGCCTATGGGGCATCGCGTCCGTCCTTCTCAACCGTTGCGGGCGTTGCGGTTCTTCCCCGCTGCCGCAGGTCTTCTCTCCCTCGCTGGCGCAGGGCCTCACGAAGCAGATACTCGATCTGCCCATTGACGCTCCGCAACTCCGCTGCCGCCAGCCGCTGAAGCTCCTCGAACAGGCCGAAATCGAGACGCAGAAGAAACGCCTTGCGCGGAGGGGCACCCACCGTACAGCTCCTTCCGCCTACGGATAGAGCGTACCGGTGTTCACGACCGGCTGCGTATGGCGGTCGCTGCAAAGCACGGCCAGCAGGTTGCTGACCATCGCCGCCTTCCGTTCGTCGTCCAGGTGCACGACGTCCTTCTCGCTCAGCATGTTCAGCGCCTGCTCCACCATGCCGACCGCGCCATCCACGATCTGGGCACGGGCAGCGACCACCGCCGCGGCCTGCTGACGCTGCAGCATCGCGGCGGCGATCTCCGCCGCGTAAGCCAGGTGGCTGATCCGGGCCTCGATCACCTCGACCCCGGCGGTCGCCAACCGCTCCTGGACCTCGCCGCGGAGGCGCTCGGAGATCTCGGCGGTGTGGTGCGACAGGGAGACCTCGCCCTCGCTGTGTGCGTCGTAGGAGTAGCCGGTCGCCATGTTGCGCAACGCGGCCTCGCTCTGAACCTGCACATAGTCCTCATAGTCGTCGACGTTGAAGAGCGCCTCGGCGCTGTCCGTGACGCGCCAGACGACGACCGCGCCGATCTCGATCGGGTTGCCGGCGTTGTCGTTCACCTTCAGCTTCCCGGTCTCGAAGTTCCTCGTCCGTACCGACACCCGCCGCTTGCTGAGAAACGGATTCGCCCACCGAAGCCCGGTGTCGTAAACGCTGCCCCGATATGAACCGAAGAGCTGGAGAACCTTCGCCTCGTTCGGATGGACCATGAACAGCCCGAACAGCAGGAAGACGAGCACGGGAATGCAAACCGCACAGAAGATCACGACCGGGAAGACCCGCCAGATCCCGAAGACGGGGATCCCGGCAATCGCGAGAAGGAGAAGGAGGATGAGCAGGCACAGCATGCCAACGCCCGACATGACCGAGAGACGCTTCTCTCGATGCTCTACCATCTGTCGTTCCATTCGTTGGTGACTCCCTTGATCACGCGGCCGACCAAACGACCGCTGTTGTGTCCGATATGAAAGTGATATCACGCTTATATCTCAGCGACCAGCCTGTCGGCCGGCCGACCCTGTCTTGAAGGCCACCGGACAGGACGATCCCGAGACGATCCTGCGCGTCGCCGAACGCTTCCGGATCAGCGACCGCGCAACCGCCGCGGTCGAACTGCGCGCGGGCCACATCAACGACTCGCATGTCGTCTCTACCGCGAGCGGCAGGCGCTTCCTGCTGCAGCGAATCAACGGCTACGTGTTCCCGAGTCCGGTTCAGGTCATGGAGAACATCGTGCGGATCACGCGCCACCTCGAACGCAAGCTCGGCCCGGGAAGCGCACGGCGCCGGCTCACTCTCGTGCCCACACTGAATGGAGAGATGTGGCGCGAGACGGCAACGGAGGAAGGCCCCGCCGACTGGTGGCGGATGTACGAGCTGATCGAGGACACGACGACCGAACTTCGGGCGTCGACGCCGGAGCAGGCCTTTCTCGCCGCACAGGCCTTCGGCCGCTTCGAGACGCAGCTCGTGGATCTGCCTTCACCGCCGCTGCACGAGACGATTCCCGGCTTCCACGACACGCTGAACCGGTTTGAGGCGTTCGACCGGGTGCTCGCCGGCGCAAGCGCCTCGGCTGCCGGCAACGACAGGCGGCGCCAGGCCGTCGCTGAGATCCGTTCCGTCGCCGTCCATCGCGACCTGGCAGCGCCGCTGAGCGCCGCGGCTCACAACTTGCCGCGGCGCACCGTCCACAACGACTGCAAGATCAGCAACATCCTGTTCGACCGAACCACCGGCGAAGCGCTGTGTGTCGTCGATCTGGACACCACCATGCCCGGGCTGGCCGCTTACGACTTCGGAGACATGGTTCGCTCGATGAGCCACCGCGCCGACGAGGACGCCCGGGAAACCAGCGGGGCGCGAGTCGACCCGGAGTTCTTCACAGCCCTGGCCCAGGGCTACCTGGACGGCGCGGGTTTTCTGACCGGGGCGGAGCGCCGCAGCCTGGTGGATGGCGCCCTGGTGCTGACACTCGAGCAGGCGGTGCGCTTCCTCACGGACCACCTGGACGGCGACGTCTACTTTCGGGTCGAGCGGCCCGGCCAGAACCTGGACCGTTGCCGGGTGCAACTGGCCCTGCTCGAGTCACTGCTGGCGCGTGACGGGGACCTGCGCCGCATCGTCGAAGGCCCAGCCACCTAGTCAGAACGCTTCGAGGTCCCGCTTCCCGCTTACCTGCTTGGGCGGATTGTGGTACGTGCGATTCAGACCGCCGACCGTGTCCCTTACCGTGACCCAGTACTCCACGTCGGACAGGGCGCCGTAGAACACCCAGTAGTGACCGTTCAGCGCCCCGCCGTCGAGCACCTTGACGACCAGTTCCAGGTTCGCCGGGTTGAAGAACCAGAACAGGCCCGACTCGTCGGAGATCGTCACCGGGATGGCGCCACCGCTACCGAAGTTGCCGGCCACGTCGGGATCGGTCCAGTGCACCTGGACTTCGAAGCGGCGCTGCCTCAGGCAGAGGAAGCTGTCACCGACACGACATGGGCCGCTGTAGCCGCCGGTCGTCGCACTCGCCCCCTCCGAGTACTCGAGCCCCTGGCGCCCATCCGCGCGCAGGCGGAACGTGTACGGCGTCTCGGAACGAAGTCCGTCTATGCGGACGCGTCCGTCGGTCGCGTTCGCCGTCGTTACCTGAGCCCATTCCGCCGTCTGGCTGCGTGCCTCCACCCTCAGGAGCCCTCTCGCCGCTTCGGCCCACCTTCCCCGCCAGAACACGACGACACCCGAGTCGCCCACGGGCTCCGCGACGACGTCGCCGGTGAACCGCGGTTCCGGCTCGTTCGGATCCGGCTCCCCCCGGTCCAGGCGCTCGAAGGTCAACCGCGCCATCGGCCTGTCGGTGAACCTGCCCACGCCGCGGATGCTGGTGATCGTGTCCTGCGGCACGGTCGCCGGGTTGTCGAGGGAGAACTCGGTGCCCTCCTCGGTGCCTGCGTCGTAGGGAAAGAGGTCGACGTCCAGTTCGTCGAGCCACTGACCCTGGCTGTCGAGCAGCGAGCGTCCGGAGATACCGACGAACCAGTCGGGGCTGGGGGCGATCATGGTCGCCAGGGTGACGAGCGGATGCTGCCGGTTGACCTCGAACTCGATCGCCGTCGACGCCGTGCCGCCTCGCGGCGGCTCCTTCTCCAGCACGGCCAGGACCCGCGGACTGCGCTCCATCAACGCCCTGAGGTCCCGCTGGATCCCCAGTTCCGCCACCCGCTCCATCTGCCGGCTGGCCCGGCCGCCCGGCTCCCAGAAGCTCACCCGGTCGTCGTGAACAGCGCCGATCAGGGGCGAGAAGTGCGCGCTGCCCGGCACGCCGCCGGGTGTCACGCTACGCGTCCACGTGCCGCGAAACGTCAGCCGGTAGCTGGCCGAGTCGTCACCGGTGGCCTGTGCCCGAACCGGCGTGCCCCAGCAGGACCAGACGGCGGCAGCCGCCAACACCAGCTTCAGACGGGACGGCCACATGGATGAATCGGTTCCAGGAACGCCTCGATCATCTCGGCGTCCGCCGCCAGACCGCCTGATCCCGGTTCGGTGACCGAACCTTGAGCACCAGACTCGGCGGCAGGTCCGAACCACACGCCCATACGCATCCACTCGTCTTCGGGGCACTCGAACTCAATCAACGTCACCAGGTCTCCGACTTCTTCCCCGGACTCGTACAACGTATGGCCGCGGAACACGGCCCAGCGCCCGGTGAAGTCGCCACGGTCCAGGTCGCCGCGTCCGAGGTTCTCGTCGATGTCCAGTTCCAGGCCCATCTCGCGAAACGTCACCGACTCACTGGTCTCGCCGTCGAAGAAGGCCCGGAGGTCGTCCCCTCCTCCTCTCACGCGAAGGTAGAAGAACCCCTCCTCACGGAACTCTCCTTCCCAGGAGTCATCTTCCGGCGGCCGGTCCGAGAACACCGCCATCTCCAGGAACAGCGGTATCGAGACGACCGCCGCGGCGTGATAACCACCCGGTTCCCGCTCCGCTCCCAGTACCTCCAGCGCCCGGCTCCTCCGTCGCTCGGGATCCTGGTTGTCGGCGGTCACCTGTTGGGCCGTACGGACGCCAAAGAAGACCAGGCCGCCCACCACCAGGACCACGAGACCCAGGCAGCCGAAGCAGCCCAGAAGCCAGTAGAACCAGGGCGACCGGCCCGTCGACTCCGCCATCGATCGACCGTAGCACGGTCGCCGACGCGGTTATGATTCGCACATGGCGACTCTCGGCCGTCCGCTCGCGAAGCACCGGACTTCCGCCAGGGCGGTCGTTCGCGGCACGCCCCTCGAGCAGGCGATTCGCGACAAGCTCGAGCAGGCGACCGGCGCCGAAGTGATCGAGGTCCTGAACGAGAGCCGCATGCACAACGTGCCGCCCAAGGCCGAGACCCACTTCCGCGTCGTCCTCGTCAGCAGCCGTTTCGAGGGCACGAACCGGCTACAGCGGCACCGGGCGATACACCGCGCCCTGGCCGACGAACTGGCCGGACCGGTCCACGCCCTCGCCGTCGACGCGCTGACGCCGGCCGAGTGGCGGGCCCGCGGCGAAAGCCGCGGCCTCTCGCCTGACTGCCTCGGCGGCTCCCGGTTCGACGCCGCCGACTGACATCGGCCGCGCCGTCAGGGCTGCGGCACCACCCGGATGTACGGCAGGGGCTGCTGCCAGCCTTGGGGGTACTTCGCCCGCGCCGCCTCGTCCGACACGGCCGGCAGGATGATCACGTCGTCGCCGTGCTCCCAGTTCGCCGGCGTCGCCACCTGCTCCTTCGCGGTCAACTGGACGGAGTCGACGAGTCGCAGGATCTCGGCGAAGTTCCGGCCCGTGCTCATCGGGTAGGTGAGGGTCGCCTTGATCCGCTTGTCCGGGCCGATCACGAAGACCGAGCGCGCAGTCGCGTTGTCCATCGGCGTCCGGCCCTCGGAGCTGTCCCCGGCGTCGGCGGGCAGCATGTCGTAGCGCTTCACGATGTCCAGTGTGGGATCGCCGATCAGCGGGTAGTTCAGAGCGTGCCCCTGGGACGCCTCGATGTCCTTCGACCACGCCTGGTGGTCCGACACGCCGTCGACGCTGATGCCGATCACCTTGCAGTTGCGGCGGTCGAACTCGCCCTTGAGGCCGGCAACGGTACCCAGCTCGGTGGTGCAGACCGGCGTGAAGTCCTTGGGGTGCGAGAACAGGACGCACCAGCCATCGCCGATCCACGCATGGAAGTCGATCTCTCCCTCCGTGGTCTGAGCGGTGAAGTTTGGAGCCCTGTCGTTGATTCTGAGCGTCATGGTTCCTCCGGTCTAACGGGTCGACTGTCGTCTGGATCTTGTTGGTCGCGGCAGAAAAGGTGACCATTCTAGTCACGTTTACTCCGCGCGCGATAGAAACGAGCCATGCGCAGCGCACACCGGGTCCTGCTCTTCGCCGCATTGACTGCCGCGTGCGCAGCGTCCGAGCCGCCCCCCCAACCGAACGTCATTCTGTTTCTCGCCGACGACCAGGGCTGGGGCGACCTCGGCGTCAACGGCAACACGAACGTCCGAACGCCGAACATCGACGCGCTGGCCCAGGGCGGCGCGGCCTTCCGTCACTTCTTCGTCAGCCCGGTCTGCTCGCCGACGCGCGCCGAGCTGCTGACGGGCCGCTACCACGTCCGGTCCGGCGTCTACGGAACCTCGCGAGGCGGCGAACGGATGGACCTCGACGAGACGACGATCGCCGAGATCTTCCGGGCCGCGGGCTACGCCACCGCAGCCTTCGGCAAGTGGCACAACGGAACGCAGCCGCCGTACCACCCCAACGCCCGCGGATTCGACGAGTTCTACGGCTTCACGTCGGGCCACTGGGGCAACTACTTCGATCCGCCTCTGGACCACAACGGCCACGTCGTCCGGGGCAGCGGCTACGTCACCGACGACTTCACGGAGCGGGCGATTCGGTTCATCGAGGACCACCGGGACAGACCGTTCTTCGTCTGGGTGGCCTACAACACGCCCCACAGCCCGATGCAGGTACCCGACCGCTGGTGGACCCGCCTGGCGGACGACCCGATCGTCCAGCGCCACCGCAATCCCGAGAAAGAGCGCCCGGATCACACCCGCGCCGCTCTGGCGATGGTCGAGAACATCGACTGGAACGTCGGGCGGATGACGGCGCGTCTCGCTGAACTTGAGCTGGCGGACGACACGATCATCCTCTACATGACCGACAACGGACCCAACGGCTGGCGCTGGAACGGCGGCATGAAGGGTCGCAAGGGTTCGACCGACGAAGGCGGCGTCCGGTCTCCCCTGTTCCTCCACTGGCCCCGGGTCATCGAGGCCGGGACACACGTCGACCGGATCGCGGCCGCGATCGACCTGCTTCCAACGTTGGCCGACCTCGCCGGCATCCCCTACTCCACGAGCCAGCCGGTCGACGGGGTCAGCCTGAGACAGCTGCTCCTGCCGGGCGTCGATCGTGCGGACGCCTGGCCCGAGCGGCACCTTGTGAACCACTGGCGCGGGCGCACCAGCATCCGCAGCCAGCAGTACCGTCTCGATCATCAGGGGCAACTGTTCGACATGGTGACCGACCCGGGGCAACGAAACGACATCGCCATCGAACGACCCGAAACGGTGGCAAGGCTCACCGCCACCCGCGAGGCCTTCATCGAGCAGGTACTTCCCGAACTCCCCGAAGCCGACACCCGGGCCTTCCCGATCGGCCATCCCCTACACGAGTACACGCACCTGCCGGCACGCGACGGCGTCGCCCGAGGCGGCATCGAACGGTCCAGCCGCTACCCGAACGACTCGCATCTCACCGGCTGGCGAAGCACTCGCGACGCGATCGACTGGGACGTCGAAGTGGTGAAGCGAGGCCGCTTCGAGGCAGTCCTCTACTACACGTGCGCCGAAGACGATGCGGGCGCCCTGGTCGAGCTCAGGCTCGGCGACCAGGCCGTCACCGGCCGGATTGCCGAGGCCCACGACCCACCCCTGGCCGGCATGGAGGACGACCGGGTCGAGCGCATCGAGTCCTACGTCAAGGACTTCAGACCGACGGTTCTGGGGACGATCGACCTCGATGCCGGTCGCGGCACCCTCACGCTCCGCGCACTGGAGATCCCCGGTCGTCAGGTCATGGACTTCCGGCTACTTACGCTCCGCCGTCTGTGACCGCGGGTCTTCTGACCCGCGGAGAACAACGCGCCGCGAAGCGGCGACCTTTCTGCGCCGCCGCCCCGCCTAATCTGAAGAATGCTCCTGTTGCGCCTCGATCTGCCGGCGTAGCTCTTCCAGTTCGCTGCGATCAGGCCTCAGATTCGCCGCGCCGTGGATGTAGACGTGCTCGATCTCGGAAGCGGACAGCATCGTGTTCCAGTGCAGCAGGACGCGCACACAGCGATCCAGGCCGCCGGGCACCGCCATCTCATGACCGCACAGAAGCGCCACGTCGCGCCAGCCCATCAAGCGCGCCGCGAGCGCCGGATACTCCGCGGTCAGATCGCGCGTCGTGGTGAAGACGGCGCTCGCTACATCCCCCTGCTCGATTCCGTTCGCACGGACCATTCGCTCCAGCAGTTCGGCCGTGGCGGTGAGGATCTGCTCGCGGCTCGAGTCCCGAACCGTCGTCGCACCACGGACGCCGCGGCACACCAGGTACCTCCGGCGCCAGGAACTGGACTGCGGCTTGCGAGGCATGGTAGCGGCGTCAGCGGTTACGATCCCGCGTGAAGGGAAGCGGCGAACTGTACCAACGATCCTGCTGCCACGTGCCGGCGTCTCGGTACGCGAGTCCGCGCGGCGTGACCATCTGCCTCGCCATCGCGGCGACGCTTCTTGCCGCCTGTTCGCCCCCCGAGTCGAGCGATCCGACGCCGCGAGTGCGCCCCAACATCCTGCTCATCCTGGCCGACGACCTCGGCTACGGCGACCTCGGCGTCTACAACCCGGACTCCCGCATACCAACGCCCAACCTCGACCGCCTGGCCACCGAGGGTATGCGGCTGACCGACGCCCACAGTCCATCCTCGGTCTGCACACCAACCCGGTACGCTCTCCTTACCGGCCGCTACGCGTGGCGTTCCCGACTCAAGAGCAGCGTTCTCGGCGGCCGCTCGACGGCGCTGATCGAGCCGGGTCGGCTGACCCTGCCTGCCTTCCTGCAGGCGAACGGGTACGCGACGGCGGGTATCGGCAAGTGGCACCTGGGGCTCGGCGCCGACCCGGACCCCGACGACGACGAACCGGGACGCACGGACTACGGTGCGCCGCTGCGGCCCGGCCCGCTGACGGTCGGCTTCGAGCACTACTTCGGCATTCCGGCGTCCCTCGACATGGAGCCGTATCTGTACATCGAGGACGATGGGGTGGTCGAGGCCGCAACCGGAACGGTCGAGGCCAGCGACATGAGGCGTCGCGGCGGAGGCGGTTTCTGGCGTGCCGGTGCCATCGCGCCGAGCTTCGACTTCCTGCAGGTGACGCCGGCGCTCTTCGACCACGCGAGCAGCTACATCGGGCAAAGAGCGGCAGCCGATGATGGACGTCCGTTCTTTCTCTACCTGCCCCTGCCCTCGCCCCATACTCCCTGGATGCCGCTGCCCGAGTTCGAGGGGTCGAGCGGGGCCGGAGTCTACGGCGACTTCGTGGCCCAGGTCGACGCCGGCGTCGGCAGGCTGCTCGCCGATCTGGACGCTTCGAACCTCGCCGATGACACCCTGGTTCTGTTCACGAGCGACAACGGCGCCCACTGGCTCTCAAGCGACATCGAAGAAACCGGGCACCGGGCCAACGGTTCGCTGCGCGGCCAGAAGGCCGACATCCACGAGGGCGGGCACCGCGTTCCCTTCATCGCCCGCTGGCCCGGCCACATCCCCGCCGATTCGATCCGCTCCGAACTCGCCGGGCTGCTCGACCTCTTCCACACCGTGGCCTCCCTCCTGGGCCGGGAACTGCCCGCGGGCAGCGCCGGCGACAGCGTCGACCTGTGGCCCGTGCTCCGGGGCGACGCTGACGCACCGCCGCCCCGCCGTTCCCTGATCCACCACAGTGCGCGCGGGATGTTCGCCCTCCGCTTCGACGAGGTCGACGACGGCGGCACTCTGCGGCGGTGGAAGCTGATCGAGGGACTCGGCTCGGGCGGCTTCACGGAACCGCGGCAGCTCGCCCCCGAACCCGGAGGCGCCGCGGGAGAGCTCTATGAACTCGTCGTCGATCCAGCCGAGACGAACGACCTCTACCTCGACCGGCCCGACATCGTCGAGCGGCTGACCGCGGAACTCGAGGCGATCCGGGGCGCCGACGCAACGCCCTTGCCGCCGCCGGGAAGGTGACGCGCCGCGAAGCGGCGACCATCACGGCGCTTCGTCCGCCCCCTCGTCCAGGAAGCGGATCAGGCTGGCCAGGTCACTCAGGGTCATCGTGTCGAGCAGGCCCTCCGGCATGATCGAGAGCGCGGACGGTTCGCGGTTCCTGATCCGCGCCTTGTCCAGATCGAGACGGTCGCCGTTCGCGTTGATCAGCGTCAGCCGCTCCACCGTGTCCTCGACCACCATCCCGCTGTGCAGAGCGCCGTCCTCGAGTTCGACGTCGACCGCCTGGTACTGATCCGAGATGACCCGTGACGGGAACATGATCGACTCGAGGACTTCGCCACGGCGGAAGCGCTTGATCACTGTCGAGAGATCCGGACCGCCGCCGCGGCCGATGTCGCCGAACACGTGGCAGGCCGAGCAACGCGCGCGGTGGAACACCCGCTCCCCCTGCTCGGGGTTGTAGCGCTCGTAGGCCATCACGTCGTACTCCAGGTACTCCGCGAGCTCCTCGAAGCTCATCTGGGCGAGGTCGCTCCTGCCTTGCCGGTCGCCCTCGACTTCGGTGACAAGCGCGGCGGCTTGCCGCGCCCGCTCGGCCCGCTGACCCTCGAGCCGCTCCTCGGCTGCCGCGCGTTCCTCGTCCGGGAACCGGTCCAGGACATCGGACCAGATGGCGTCGATGTAACCCTCCATGCTGGCGGCGCCGCGGAACTCCCGGGCATCGTCGAACCAGGCCACGACCCGGGAGCGCAACTCCGGCGTCCAGCCCTGGTCCATCGTGCGCAGGCAGTAGGCGGTGTGGATCCGCTCCTCGGCCGGCCGCTCCTCTTCCAGGCGAGCGACCATCTTCGCCAGCGCCCCCTCGGGCTGCAGGTACGCGAGCAGCCGCTCGAGCTGGCGGTTCACCCGGTCGTCCGCGTGCGGGTAGCGGCCGACCAGCGCCTGGCCCAGGCCGGCGCGGGCCTCCTCGCGCCCCGGAGCGTCGGGCGCCGGGTCGCGAATGAAGGCGATCTCCATCGTCCGCAGAAAGTCGAGTTCGGCCTCCACGTCGAGATCGGCCCGCGCCACCCGACCCAGACCGCCCATCAGGAAGTTGTACTCGATCTTGTGCTCCAAGCTGTAGATCATCGCCAGCAGCGCCTCGAAGAAGCCACGCGGACTCTGCTCCGGGGAACTCATGACGGACTGGTCGAACCAGTATCCGTGGGGAATGCGCTGGATCGCCTCCCGCGCCGCGTAACGGAGAAACCGGTCCTCATGATCGAGCAGGGCGTGGAGCGCATCGGAGGTCGCCACCTCGATGTTCCGCGTGCGTGGCTCCAGGCCCGAGCGCACGAAAGCCTCGGCTGCCCGGCGAGCCACCAGCGGGTCGGCGTCGGCGAGCGCCGCGCGCAGAACTCCCTGTACGTCGGTGAAGGGGTACGCGCCGAGCAGCGTGGCGGCTGCCGCGCGCACCAGCGGCGCGTCCGAGTCGAGGAGCGCCGCCGTTTCCTCCAGAGTCGGTCGCGGGCCGTGCACCTGGAGCAGTTCCAGGGCGCGGATGCGGTCGATCGGCTCTCGTCCGGCGTCGCGAACGATCGCCCACAGCTCCGGCGCCCAGTTCGCACCCGCCTCGTCCTGAGCGTGCCGGATCGCCTCCCTGCCCCACCCGGATCGGGGCATCGGCTGACGCACGGCCGCTTCCGCGCCGGTGACGGCGAGCGCCTCGCCCGCTCGCTCGTAGGTCACCCGGTAGAGGCCCCCCGACGTGCCGCGGCCGCCGGTCGCGAAGTACAGGAAGCCGTCCGGTGCGACATCGAGATCCGTCACGTTCAGCGGTTCGCCGAGGACGAAGTCGTGGGCCTCCCCGGTCCAGGTAGCGCCGGCCCGCTCGGGGAACAGGACCCGGATCCGGCCCCGCGACCAGTCGCCCATGAAGTAGGCGCCCGAGTACCTCGCCGGGTAGGCATGATGGTGGTAGAAGGCGACGCCCACCGGCGAACCGCGGCCGAGGTCGACGACGCCGGGCAGCGTGTCGATCTCGTGGAAGGCGATCTTGCCGGAGCCGGTGCGCCAGCCGTAGTCGCCTGCCGGTATCAGGTGGACGACCCGGGTGGGCCGGAACCAGGGCAAGCCGCGGTCCCACTCCATGTCCGCCTCGTAGGCGAAGATCTCACCCGCCGCGCCGATGGCCAGATCGAAGGGATTGCGCAGGCCTCCCGAGAGCCGCTCCCAGACGTTCGACGCCAGATCCAGGCGGTAGATCGTGCCGCCCGGCGCGCGCAGGCTGTTCGCATGGCCCCGCGGGTCGAGGATCGGCGGCAGAAGTTGATCCTCCTGCAACTCGCGCAGCGGCGACGTCGGCGCGAGCCCGACCTCGGGCGACGAGTAGTTGCCGTAGAGGACGTACAGCGCGCCATCGGGACCGCGCGCGATCGTGTGCGGACCGTGTTCCTGGATGCGGCCGTTGGCGGGAACGATCAGCTCGACGGCATCGACGCGGTCGTCGCCGTCCGTGTCCCGCAGCCGGTAGAGCCCGGTGTCCTCGACCGAGCCGTTGCGGCCGGGCTTGCCTTCGACTCCCGCCGCCTCGGCCAAGCGGCCGCGGCCGTTCGCGTGGACGAGCAGGTCGCCGGGCCCCATGACGTACAGGCCGTGCGCCGTATCGACCTGGGGCGCGAACTCGATGCGCCGGTCGTACACGCCGTCACCGTCGGCGTCCTCGAGCAGGGCCAACCCCTCGCCCTCCAGCGCCAGCAACGGTCTGCCCGAGGCGTCGAAGGTCATGTTGACCACCGAACCGAAGAGACCGGACACGGCCGCCGGTTCCACCGCGAATCCGTCCGGCGTGCGGAATCGCTCCCCGGCGTAGTCGAGCCGCTCCCGGCGCGAGGCGTCGTGGTCGGGCATCAACTCCTGGGCGGTCGCCCCGGCGCCGAGCCCGAGAGCCAGTGCCAGGCCGAGAGTCTGGGAGACGGCGTTCTTCATGGAGAGTCCTCGTGGCCCGGCCGGTCGCCGATCCTACACGCCGGGACCTTGTGTTCGTACGCATCGGCTCCGTAGGATCAGCCTGCTGTGCCCCACGCGCCCTGCACGATCGCCGTCCTGGCAACGCTCGACACGAAGGGCGGCGAAGCCTCCTATCTCGTGGACCGGATCGTCCGCGACTGGGGCTGCCGGGCGTTCGTCATCGATCTCGGCGTGCTCGGCGAACCCGCGCTCGACGGTAGCTGGTTCCCCGACGTGAGCCGCCGCGAAGTCGCCTGCGCCGGCGGCGAGAACGTCGAGCAACTGGCCCAGGCGGCCGACCGCAAGCGGGCGATCGCGGCGATGTCCGCCGGCGCCGAAGAGGTCGTCCGCCGCAGCTACGGCCATGGCAGCTTCGACGCGATCGTCGGCCTGGGCGGACGCACCGGCACCGCGATGGCGACGACGGCGATGCGCGTCCTGCCCCTGGGTGTGCCCAAGGTCATGGTCTCGACGATGGCGGGCGGCGACGCCTCGGGCTACGTCGGCGTCAAGGACATCGTCATGGTGCCGTCGATCGTCGACATGGACGGCATCAACCGGATCAGCCGCCAGATCCTGAGCCGCACCGCCGCGGCGGTCTGCGCCATGGCCCGGGTCGAGATCGAGGGCGGGGACGACCGTCCCCTGATCGCGGCCTCCACGTCCAGGAGCGCCACCCCCTGCGTGGATGCTTGCCGGCGTCAACTGGAGACCGAGGGGCTCGAGGTTCTCATCTTCCAGGCCACGGGCGCCGGCGGCCGCACGATGGAAAGTCTGATCGAGGCCGGTTTCGTGCGCGGCGTCCTCGACCTGACGACCACGGAGTGCGCGGACGAACTGGTCGGCGGCGTACGCACCGCCGGCCCTTCGCGACTCGAAGCCGCTGCCAGGAGCGGTACGCCCGCCGTCGTCGTGCCCGGATGCCTCGACATGGTCAGCTTCTTCGCCAGGGACACCGTTCCGGAAGAGTTCGCGGGTCGCACCTTTCACCGCCAGAGCGACAACATGACCCTGATGCGAACGTCGCGCCGGGAGTCGGCGGAACTCGGCCAGGTCCTCGCCGCCAAGCTGAACGCCTCCACCGGCCCGGTCGAGGTCTACCTGCCTCTGGGCGGCGTCTCCACGCTCTCCGCGCCCGGCGGACCGTTCCACGACCCGGCCGCCGACGACGCGCTCTTTACTGCCCTCCGCGAGAACCTGCGGCGGGCCGTGCCGGTCACCGAGGTCGACGCGAACATCAACGACCCGCGATTCGCCTGCGCCGTCAGCGATGCCATGCTGCGACTGGTGCGGGACGCGAACTGACGTCTCAGCCCCGCACGAGCTCGCGCTCCCCGAGCGGCTGCACCGGCCGGTAGTTGTTCGGGAAGATCGCCGCGAAGGCCTCGATCTGGCCGGCCGACAGCGTGAGCGGTTCCGTCAGGACGATCCAGGCCACGCCTTCCGTGCACGGCGGCGTGGTCAGCGACCCGCGGTACCGCCAGGAGGTCCTGAGCTCCGGCAGCAGGGCCGGCAGGTCGACCGCGTCCGGGACGGCGCGCGGCGGCCCGGCGGCGACCGGAAGGCTCGACCACACCGGCGCCAGCGCCCGGCTCGCCGGCCCCTCGCGGAACAGGACGCCGACCACCACCAGCGAGCCGGCTTCGCTTCGGTGCACGAGGTGCAACTCGAGCGGCAGGCGAACGCCGTCGATCGTGTGCTCGGCGCCGTGGTGGAAGTGGAACTGCTCCAGCTCGAATCGCACACCCCCGACGACGATGCCGTTATCGGCTTCCGGGTTCACCTGGATCGAATGCCCCGTGTTCTCTACCGTCGACCGGGAAGACCGGTACGCGAACTCGACCGGATCGACCTGTGCGCTACGAGCACGGCTCAAGTCGATCGGAGACTGCTCGCCGCCCAGCGAACACGTCTGGTACGCGGGGTCGAGACGCCCCCAGACGGCGGGTCCGTTGTCCGGATCGTAGCCCCACTCCGCTCCGCTGGCATGCTCACACATCGGCGCGGAACCATACACCGTGCGGTACATTCCGCGCATGCGTTTCAGCCCGCGTCGCCGCTGGCGGCGCACTCTCCGTCTCGGCACGGTTTCGCTCGTCCTCGCTCCGGTGGCGGGACCTGTGGCTGCGGCCGCCCCCGACCCGGCGGCGGTCGAACGGGGCGCGGCGATCTACCGTGGCGGTACCTGCCCGGTCTGTCACCACTGGGAAGGTCAGGGGAACCGCCGGGGACCGGACCTGACCGACGAGGAGTGGCTTCACGGCGACGGATCGCTCGCCGCGGTGCGGACCGCGATCGAAACCGGGTTCCGCCACGGCGGCGGTCGCCGCTTCGGCGGCAAGTACGAGATGTGGCCCCTGGGCGGCATGGAGCTCGACGAAGGCGATGTCTACGCGCTGACCGCCTATGTCTGGTCTCTCCACCGGCGTCGCCGGGCCGCGGACACGTTGACCCGGGAAGTGGTGAGCCGCATCGCCTTCGGTTCCGGCGCCGACCAGGATCGCGCGCAGCCGATCTGGGACACCGTGCTCGCGCTGCGGCCCCAGCTCACCTTGATGCTCGGCAACAACGTCCTCGCCGGCACGGAGGACATGCTGGAACTCCGTCTCCAGTACGACAAGCTGGCGGTGAAGCCTGGGTTTGCCGAACTGCGCCGGCAGAGCCGCTTCATGGCTACCTGGAACGACCTGGACTTCGGCCGCGAGGACGGTGGCGCCGACTTCGACAAGCGGGCCGAGTCGCAACAGGTGTTCCTGGATTTCTGGAACGAACCACCGGGATCGCCCCGACGGCAACAGCAAGGCGTCTACGCTGCGCAACGATTCGGACCTCCTGGTCGCCGTCTCCAGGTCATCCTGCTGGATACCCGGTACGGCCGCGGGCCACTCTGGCAGGTATCGCCCGACGAAGCCCGGAAGCGGGAAACACGGGGCATGGGCCCCTACCTGCCGAACGATCACGAGCGCGCCCGGATGCTGAGCGAGGAACAGTGGCGCTGGCTCGGACAACAGCTTCGTCAGGCGGCAGACGTGCGGCTGATCGTAACCAGCATTCCCTTCGTCATGGAGTTCACCGGCTGGGAGACCTGGGCGAACATGCCGAACGAGCGCCAGCGCCTGATCGATCTGATCCGGGACTCCGGCGCGACCGGCGTCGTACTGCTGAGCGGCGACACATCCTGGGCCGACGTCTCGCGCCTCGACGGCGAGGCGCCCTACCCGCTGTGGGACTTCACGACCGGTCCGCTGAACCGGCGCGCCACGGCCGGGATCGGCCCGAACCGGCACCGCATCGGCGCAGCCACGCGCGAACCGAGCTTCGGCTACATGGAGATCGACTGGACAGCCGCCGACCCCGTGTTCCGGATCGAGGTCCGGAGCGTGGCGAACCGGAGGCTGCTGCGCCAGACACTACGACTGTCGGAGTTGCAGCCGAAGTAGACGCAGCGTCGCCTGCTAGCGGCCCGACTTGCTTCGCCGCGTTCCGCGGCGCAGCCTCCTAGAAGAACACGAAGGAGCGGACCACGACGTTCCTCCGGCAGGGCGCATCGTCGGGCGCGGTCGGGTCGATGCAGGCGGTGTGGAAGGACCAGCGCGAGACGGAGCCGTCGGTGACCGAGTCGTAGCACTTGAGCATCGAGACCTCGGTCGACGTCTGTTGGGGAAACCAGTACCACTCGTGGTGCGGGCGGTAGGTGAAGCGCGTGGTCTCACCGACCCGGTCGTCGTAGATGCGGTAGTTCGTGATGTAGGGCTGGTCGGCGAAGGAAGGCCAGGCGCAGAGCACGAAGGGATTCTGGCGCACTGTCTCCATCGGTTTGGCCAGGTTGATCGACATGAAACGCCGCGACATCTTCGCGTCAGCCTCCTCTTCGGTGTAGTGCTGCTCGCGGCCGAAGTTCCGCAGGTTCCTGGTGAGCAGTTCGCGGCAGCGTACCCGGCCGCTGTTGTCGTTCAGGTCGTTGTGCACGAGGTTGGCGTAGTTGGCATTCACGCCGGGGTTCTTGTTGTCCTGGTCCTCGGTCCGGTCTCCCTGGTAGTCCTTGTCGAACACGTCGTGGTTGTACACGAACGCATCCGTGGCGTCCGGGAAGAACTCCAGGAGGAGCTTCTCCATTTCCGGGTAGAACACGCGCTCCACCTCCGCCGCGTCGTAGAAGTTCTCGCACCTGGACTCGCAGTGCGCCAGCGAGAGGCCGAGCCTGTCCATGCACTCGGCGCTGTCGGGCTTCAGACCCGGGTAGACCTCCTCGATTCGGCGCGCGTCGCGCATCACGTGCGGAAAGTAGAGGCATCCCCGCGCGATGTCCCGTTCGTACTGGCGCAACGCCTCCGCGTCGGCCTTTCGCGCCGGATCCCGCCAGAGTGCGTTGGACGAAACGATGGAGTAGGAAGGCTCCTCGCGAACCGAGTAGCGCAGCGGCAGCGCCAGGCCGCCTTCAGGGGCTTCGATGTTGTTCGCCCGGATGTACTCGAGACACTCTCTGTAGCGACGAAACCCGAGGCCCCACCTGGTCTCGATCGGTCCCGGAGGAGCGTTGTCGAGCACGTCAGCGAACACCTTCTCATGTCCCTCGGCAACCTGGTCGAAGGCCGCCTCCGTCGCCGCCGAAGTTCCCGCATCGCCGTCGCGGTCGAGCGACATGTAGGACAGGCCTCCGTTCGCAGCTACCGGCGGTGGTTGCCCCTTGGTGAGTTGCAAGGGCGGCACATACGCAGACGTGGCCGTGCCAGAAACCGTCGAAACCTGATTCGCGCTCATCCTGGTTTGCTCCCTGAAAGTCCCCGGGGCAGTCTACTTCCCGGCCTCCCACGCCCGCACCTTGCGGTTCGCCTCGTCGAAGATGCGCTCGTAGTTGCCGATCGTGATCGCGTGCAGTGTCGGTTCGCTGAGCCGGTCCCAGAGCGGCGCGTAGTCGCGCCATGTCTTGAGGTACCCGTCCCGGCCGCTCGGCGCAACGGAATCCGTCCCGAACAGGAAGCGGTCGGGATGGCGTTCGAGCAGCGCGGTCCAGGCATCAAGCGAGGCTTCGTCGCGCACGATGTACTTGGCCACTTCGTCCCAGGACAGGTCGCAGTGCACATGGGAGAACGCCTCGTCGGAGAGCAGAGCGTCGAGCAGTTCCACATGGTCCGCGGCGGGCGCCACGAACCGGCCCAGCCCGGTATGAGCCCAGATGATCGTGGTGTCGGCGTGGGCCCGGAAGAACTCCCGCACGGGCTCCAGGTGAACCGGCTCGTGCGCCTCCGTGGGCAGCACGACATCGATGTCGTTGTGGAAGATCACGACGAGGCCCACCTCGGCCGCGAAATCGAGCACGCGGTCAAGCGCAGGATTCCGCAGACTGGCCGTGTGGCCGAGGATCTTCGAGGTCACGAACTCCTTGTGGATCGAGAACTCCCCGATTCCCGAGAAGACGCCGGGGTAGTGCTCAAGCACGCGGCGGATGTGATCCGCGGCGTACATGTCCGTCGGGTTGAAGCCCGTGATCATCGGATCGAAGCGCGCCTGATCCCCGGGCGGCAACAACTGGTACTCCTCGGCGATGATCGCATCGACGAAGGAGTAGTAGTAGAGGGCCGAATCCGAGTGCAGGTAGTAGTCCGGCGCCCGGTCGCCCGACTCGAAGTAGTCCCACTTCTGCTGCAGCGGAATGCCGAAGACCGCCGTGCGCCCCACGTCGTTCGCCGCGATCTCCAGGAACTCGCTCAGCGTGATGCCCCGCTGGACGTAGTTCGTCAGGTGGAAGTGGACATCGTGGAAGAGCGGCCGCTCGAGCCCCCCACCCGGTTTCTCGACTTGCTGGGTCCAACCGGCGCCAACTCCGGCGATCGACGCCACGACGCAGAACGCCGCAGCCGCAGTACGTTTCATCTCGCGGCCCCCCGTAAACTGTCCCGCGACCTTCCGGCCACGCTCGGGAGACTACTCGCCTGCCGACTCTCTCGCGTGCTCCTGCGCCGCCCTGGCGGCCTCCATGTCGTCCTCGTCCGGCATCAGGATGAACTCGGGGTAGGACTCGATGCCGAGTTCGGCCATGTCCTGACCGAGTTCCTCGACCTCCGGCGACACCCGTACGCCCATCGTCTTGTCGAGGACCCACCAGAGGGCCATGGAGATCCCGAAGACGAACACGCCGACGGCGACGATGCCGATGAGTTGAGGGACCAGGCTGCCGCCCGCAGCGATGCAGACGGCGAGCGTCCCCCAGATGCCGGCGAACAGGTGAACCGGAACGGCGCCCACGACATCGTCCAGCCCAATCCGCTCGAGCAGCTTCATGCCGCCGACGGTGACCACGCCGCCGGCCGCGCCGATCAGCAGCGCCCAGTGGTGACCGACCAGGTCCGGCCCAGCGGTGACGCCAACCAGCCCCCCGAGCGCTCCGTTCAGAACCGCCAGCAGGTCCACTCGACCCAGCAGCGGGCGCGACACCACCAGAGCGGCGACGACACCGGCAGCGGCGCCGAGGTTCGTGTTGATCAGCAGGTTGCCCATCGCCGTCGCGTCGGCGGCGCCGCCCAGCGCGAGCTGCGACCCGCCGTTGAAGCCGAACCAGCCCATCCACAGGATAAAGACGCCGAGGGTGACGATCGGAACGTTCGAGGGCGGCGTCACCTTGACGCTGCCGTCGGCGCGGAACTTGCCGCTCCTCGCGCCGACCATGATGATCCCGGCGAGAGCCGCCCACCCTCCGGTCGAATGGACGATCGTGGAGCCGGCGAAGTCCTGGAAACCGAGCTCGTACAGCCAGCCTTCACCCCAGGTCCAGGCGCCGACGATCGGGTAGATCACCGCGGTGAGTACGGCGGTGAAGATGAGGAAGGACCAGAGCTTGACGCGCTCGGCGAGAGCGCCCGACACGATCGAGGCGGTGGTGGCCACGAAGGTCATCTGGAAGAACCAGCCCGACATCTCGGAGTAGCCGCTGCCGATGACCGCGGCCGCCTTGTCCGCGTCGCCGCCGAGGAAGGCCATCTCGTCCGCGGAAGCCTCAAACAGCGGCGTGATCGACCCGATCCAGCCGCTGACATCGACGTACATCAGGTTGTAGCCGATGACGTAGTAGGCAATCCCCGCGATCGAGTACAGGCCGATGTTCTTCATGCAGATGACGGAGGCGTTCTTGGTCCGCACCGAACCGGCCTCGAGCATCGTGAAGCCGGCGCACATCCACATGATGAACGCGCCCCAGACCAGGAAGGCGTACGTGTTGAAGACGTAGGTGACTTCTCCGGACACCTGGGCACCCGCCGCGGACGCTACGAGAAGCAGCAGAACGCCGGCGAGGAGTACCTTGAGAACGGTCGATCGTGACGAAAGCGACTCGAACTGGGGCTTCATTCGTTTCCTCCGGCTAGTGGTGGAGGTCCCGCCCCCTCTTGCGAGGGCGTCGACGACGCGTGACCAGGTTCTTCGTTCACGGACCCAAGACGGTACGGCCAGGGACCGCGCTCGGGACACGAGCATTGTAGCGCCAGTCCCGAGGGGTGCCGGCGTGCCGCACTAGTCGGCGCGCTTGTACAGGACACCCAGAACCGTGCCGCCGATGCCGAGGGAAATGATGTCGATGGCCAGCCACGTCCAGGCGACGTGGTACGGGAAGTCGTTGACCACCAGAGTCAGGTAGAACTGGTGGAAGCCGACGACTGCGCCCAGGAGGATTCCGAAGTGGAGGCCACCCCTGGCGCCCTGCTGCCAGGACTGGCGGCTGGACGCGAACAGCACGCTCGCCGCAACGCCGATCGTCAGGGCCACGACGAGGAACCACACGATCTGCATGGCCATGCTGTCGGGTTCCTGCACGAAGGCGGGCTGATCGACGTACATGCCGCCGAACACCAGGCCGTGCAGCACGAAGTTGACAATGTTCTGAACGAATCCGGCCGCCAGGCCGGCACCGATTGCCCTACCCCAGTTCATCCGTTTCTCCTCTCGAGAACGAGCGCCGCCGGCACGACGCGATGTGAGTACGAGTGTCGGGTCCCGCTACGCCAGGACCTCCTCCACCACCCGACCTTGGACGTCGGTCAGGCGGAAGTCACGGCCGCTGTATCGGTAGGTCAGGCGTTCATGGTCGATCCCTAGCTGCTGCAGGATCGTCGCGTTCAGGTCGTGGATGTGCACGCCGCCCGACACGATGTTGTAGCAGTGATCGTCCGTCTCGCCGTGCGTCTTGCCCGGCTCGATGCCGGCGCCCGCCATCCACACCGTGTAGCAGCGGCCGTGGTGGTCGCGGCCGTAGTTGTCTTCGGCCAGGGTCCCCTGGCAGTACACGGTGCGCCCGAACTCACCGCCCCAGACGACAAGAGTGTCCTCGAGCAGCCCGCGTTGGTCCAGATCGGTGACCAGAGCCGCTGACGCCCGGTCCACGTCGCCGCACTGCAGGCGGATGTCGCTCGGCAGATCGCCGTGCTGGTCCCAGCCGCGGTGGTAGAGCTGGATGAAGCGGACGTCGCGTTCCGCGAGCCGCCGCGCCAGCAGGCAGTTCGCGGCGTAGGTTCCCGGCGTGCGCGCGTCCTCGCCGTACAGGTCGAAGGTGCTCCGGGGTTCGTCCGACGTGTCGACGAGCTCGGGCACCGAGGCCTGCATCCGGTACGCCATCTCGTACTGCGCGATCCGGGCGGTGATCTCCGGATCGCCGAACTCCTCGTGGTGCTGTTCGTTCAACCTCGCCACGACATCCAGCATCCGGCGCCGGACGCCGCGGTCGATCCCCGGCGGATCGGACAGGTAGAGCACCGGGTCCTCGGCCGCCCGCAGGTTGACTCCCTGGTGCTCCGAGGGCAGAAATCCGGCGCCCCAGAGCCGCTGGAACAGGGCCTGGGACTCGCGCCTGGCGCTGCCCTGCGAGATCAGCACGATGAAGGCAGGCAGGTCGTTGTTCCCGGAACCGATGCCGTAGCTCAACCAGGCGCCCAGGCTGGGCCGGCCGGGCTGCTGGTGTCCCGTCTGCAGATAGGTGATGCCCGGATCGTGGTTGATCGCCTCGGTGTGCACCGCCTTGAGGAAGCAGAGCTTGTCCACGATCCCCGCGGTATGGGGCATCAGCTCGCTGACCCAGGCGCCGCTCT
The DNA here is from genome assembly GCA_965116955.1 of Thermoanaerobaculia bacterium. Taxonomy (GTDB): domain Bacteria; phylum Acidobacteriota; class Thermoanaerobaculia; order Multivoradales; family Multivoraceae; genus Multivorans. Next base: position 3,704,425 of record OZ220742.1, read on the forward strand.
CGCCGTGCTGGGCGAACCCGAACATCGACGCCGTGATCGGGAACGAGTCCTGGTTCGCCGTCATACCGGTCACGCGCTGATCGCCCCGAACCGACGCCGGCAGTTCCTCGCCGTGCCATTCGGTCAGGCGCGGCTTGTAGTCGAAGAGATCGATCTGGGAGGGCGCGCCGGACTGGAAGAGGTAGATCACCCGCTTGGCCCTGGCCGGGAAGTGGGTACCGCCGAGAGCCCCCAGCGCCTTCGCCGCCTCGCCGCGGGCGGCCCACGAAGGCCCCGGGTCGAGCAGCGAAGAGAGCGCCGCGACGCCGATTCCCGTGCTCGCCAGGCCGAAGAACTGTCGCCGGCTGACGCCAAGCGCATAGTCGGCCTGGGGATCGGCGCCGGTTCGCGGGCCGCAGGCGCTACAGGAGGAGTCCGTCTTCTTTCCGTTCATCGTCTGGTCACCGCCTCGTCCAGGTTCAGCACCGCGCTCGCGGCGACGCTCCAGGCCGCCAGCTCAGCGCCGGGAACTCTCCCGTCGACGGGCCGTTCGCCTACCTTCAGCAACGCTTCGGCCGCCGCCGGGTCCCGTTCGTAGCGCGGCCTCAGATCGGCGACGAGGTCGAGCATCGCCTCCCGCTCCACGGCCGTCGCCGGCCGCGCCAGCACCCGGCGGAAGAGCCCATCGACCAGGCCCGCATCACCGGCGCCGGCCCGCCCGGCGACCACATCCTCCACCAGCAGGTTCTCCGCAAGAACACGGGCCGCCTCGACGAACTGGGGATCGTTCATCAGCACCAGCGCCTGCAGCGGCGTGTTGGAACGGGATCTCTCCACCACGCACGTCTCCCGGTTGGGCGCGTCGAACACGAGCATGTTCGGCGGCGGCACCGTGCGCTTCCAGAACGTGTAGAGGCTGCGACGATAGAGCGCCTCGCCGTGGTCCTGCTCGAAGATCCCGGCGCTGAAGCGGCCGCGGCTCTCGTAGCCGATCTCCCGCCACAGGCCGGGAGGCTGATAGGGCTTGACGCTCGGGCCGCCGAGCTTCTCCACCAGGAGGCCGGAGGCGGCCAGAGCCGCGTCCCGGATCACCTCCGCGTCGAGGCGAAAGCGGGACGCCCGCGCCAGAAGCCGGTTCTCCGGATCGCGTTCGATGAGTTCCGGACTCGCCCGCGAACTCTGCCGGTAGGTCGAGGACAGCACGATCGTCTTCTGGAGCGCTTTCAGATCCCACTCCTGCCGGACCAGTTCGGTCGCCAGCCAGTCGAGCAGGTCGGGATGGGACGGCCACTCGCCCTGGGAGCCGAAGTCGCCGGACGTCGCGACCAGGCCGCGACCGAAGAACCTCTGCCAGATGCGGTTCGCCGTCACCCGCGCGGTGAGAGGGTGGTCCCCGCTCACCAGCCAGCGCGCCAGGCCGAGCCGGTCCTTCGGGAGGTCATCGGGAATCGCCGGCAGAACCGCCGGGACCGCCGCGTCGACTTCGTCCGTCTGCTGGTCGTACTCGCCGCGACGCAGCACGAACGTAGGCCGCGGATCGTCCATCTCGCGCATGACCATCGTCGTCGGTACGGCGGCCTCGATCTCGCGGAGACGCTCCGAGATCGCGGCGTAGCGCGCCTCGTTCGCCTGCCACGGAGGCCAGTGACCCCGGCGGAACCGATGCCGAATCGTCGTCGCCTGCTCCTCCGTCCGTTGGTCCTCGGGGAGCCCGACCAGGTACTCGAGATCCCGGTACGCCACCGCCAGGCCGCCGTACGGTGGCGGCAGCAGCTTCGGCTCCCGCAACTGAAAGGCCACCTCGGGCGCATCGGAGACGGAGAGCCGGAAGCGGCGCATCGTCTTGCGCTGATAGCTCGATTCCTGGCGCAGGACGATCCGCAGGAGCGTGCCGCCGCGGTGGACGGCGGTTTCCGCGGCCGCCGGCGGCGGATCGACCCCGAACACCGCGGTCCTGGCCGTTGCCCTGGTGATGTAGCCGGCGCCCCAGCCGGTCGCCAGGTCTCCGTCTACGGCCAGTTCCAACCCCAGGGATGGCGTCGCGTAGTCGGCGTAGCCGGGAGCCAGGTCCAGGTCGACGGACGGCTCGCCGGAGGCAAGCGGCGTCGAGTTCACTTCGATCTCGGTCAGCACGAAACTGCCGTCTTCGGCCCGGCCGATCCCGAGTGTCGGATCCGATCGATCCAGGAGGGCCTCCAGGCGCAACGCGCCGATCCGGTCGAGGTCGGTCCTCGCCTCGATCACGTAGGCGTCGGTCGTCGGGTTGTCGCCCGACACCTCGATCGAACCGTCGTCGAGAACGGTCATCCGGGCGCCGGCGGTTGACTCGAGGGAAACCGGCACCAGCGGCCGCCACCTTTCGCTCAGCCGCCGGTCCCACTCTTCCTGCCACGCGGCCTGGGCCGCGGCCGCTTCTCCGTTCGCATCGTCGAGCATCGCATCCAGCGGCTCGAGTTCCGCCTTGAGTTCGCGGAGTGCCGCCCGCTGGCCCGGTTCCGGCGCCGGCACCTTCGGCTCCGCGTTGCCCTGACTGCCGTCGAGCCCGACCTCGTCGACGGTGTTGAAGAAGGCCGCGAGCTGGTAGTACTCGCGCTGGCTGATCGGATCGAACTTGTGGTCGTGGCACTTGGCGCAGCCCGCGGTCAGCCCCATCCACACCGTGGCCGTCGTGTCGGTGCGATCGAAGACGTACTGGACCCGGTACTCCTCCGGTATCGCGCCGCCCTCGAAGTTGATCATGTGATTCCGGTGGAAGCCGGTGGCCAGCAACTGCTCCGGTGTCGGATCCGGCAGCAGGTCGCCGGCCAGTTGATCGACGGTGAACTCGTCGAACGGCTGGTTCCTGTTGAACGCGTCGATCACCCAGTCGCGCCAGCGCCACATGAAACGCTCGTTGTCGATGTGGTAGCCGTTCGTGTCGGCGTAGCGGGCAGCGTCGAGCCAGGAACGCGCCATGTGCTCCCCATAGCGCTCGGAGGCGAGCAGCCGGTCCACCAGACGCTCGTAGGCGTCCGGCGAGAAGTCGGCGAGGAAGGCCTCCACCTCGCCCGGCGTCGGCGGCAGCCCGGTCAGGTCGAGTGACAACCGCCGCGCCAGTGTGCGGCGGGCCGCCTCGGGCGCGGGCGCAAGCCCCTCTCTCTCCAGCCGGGCGAGGACGAAGCGATCGATATCGCCGCGCGCCCAACCCTCTTTCGCCACCGCCGGCGGATCGGGACGCACCGGCAGCCGATAAGCCCAGTGATCCTCGAACTCGGCGCCCTGCAGGATGAAGCGGCCAAGGATTTCGATCTCCCCTTCCGAGAGTGTCGAGTCGGCATGCACGGGCGGCATCCGGTCGAGAGGTTCAACTGCCGCGATCCGCTGAAACAACTGGCTCTGCTCCAGGCTGCCGGGCACCAGCGCCCGGCGACCCGACGGCAGAACACCCAGCGCCGACTCACCCTGGTCGAGCCGCAGCCCCGCCTGGCGCACCGCCGCGTCCGGGCCGTGACACTCGTAGCAGTGGTCCGAGAGGATCGGCCGGACGTCGCGGTGGAAGGACAGCGGCTCGCCAGGCCCCGTGATGCCGTGCTCGACGGGCGGCACTTCACGCGCCGCAACACCAACTCCTCCAACCTCTTCCCCATACGCCAGAGGCCACTCCGCGCCGGCCTCGATCCACGCCTCAAGCAACGCCCGCTCCGCCTCCGCGAGCGCCCGTGGCGGCGGCATCTCCAACTCGTCCTCCCGGCGGATCGCGGAAACCAGCAGGCTCGCCTCCACGTCCCCAGGCACGATCGCCGCTCCCCGGCCGCCCCCGATCAACATCGCCGGCCGCGAATCGAGCCGCAGATCCCCCCGCTGCCGCAGCGGCCCATGACAGGCGAAGCACCGGCTCTTCAACACCGGCAGGACTTCCGCCTCGAAGTCCGGCACATTGGAACCGCTCACGGGCGCCGAACCGAGGCTCAGGATGCAAACGACCCAACCCGCGAACCAGCCCGCCCTTGAACCCATGCGTCTCCGCCGTCCCTGCAACCGCTGACCTACCGAAAGCAGCATGTTAACCCGCCGTGCGTCCCCGCCGCCGAGTTCTTCCGCCAGGCCACGTCGACGCCCTCCAGCCCGCATCGGGCCTCAGGGGGAGGGTCCCAGCGAGGCTGTCGGCAAGCGACGCCCGGCACCCTCACATCAACCGACACCCAACCGGAGCGCCGCCGACCGCAGCGAGCGCCGACCGTCCATTCATCCAGAGAGCGCGAGCGTCCGCTGGGACCCTCCCCCTGAGGCCCGGTGCGGGCGGGTGCGGGCGATCCAGCCACCGCCGGTGGCGGTACACTGCCGGCCCCATGGACTTCGGCGTCTGCGTCGCCAGCAAGATCGACGACATCGGCTACATCGAGAAGGCGGAAGCCCTCGGGTACAGCCATGCGTGGATCGCCGACAGCCAGATGATCTGGTCGGACTGCTACGCGGTGCTGGCGCTGGCGGCGGAACGCACGAGCCGGATCAAGCTCGGAACCGGCGTCGCGATCACGGGCACACGGATCGCGCCGGTCACGGCGCACAGCATCGCGACGATCAACCGGATCGCTCCGGAACGTACCTTCCTCGGCATCGGCGCCGGCAACACGGCGCTGCGGCTGATGGGACACCGTCCGGTCGGCGTCAGGGAGTTCGGCGAGTACCTGCGGGTGGTGCGGGCGCTGCTCGACGGCGGGGAGGTCGACTTCACGTTCCGCGGGCGCACGGAGCCGCTGCGCTTCCTGATGGAAGAACAGGGCTTCATCGCGACCGAGCCGCGCATCCCCATGTACGTCTCCGGCTTCGGGCCCAAGAGCCAGGGCCTGGCCGGCGAGGTCGGCGACGGCCTCGTCATGTCGATTCCGCCGAACGCCTCGCTGTTCGACCGCGCGATCGAGAACTGCCGCCGTGGCGCCGAGGCGGCGGGCCGGGACTTCGACCGCGACAGCTTCTACACCTGCTCGCTCACCACGGCCGTGATCCTCGAACCCGGCGAGGACCTCACGTCGCCGCGGGTGATCGAGGAGTGCGGCCCCTTCGTGCTCTCCGGCCTGCACTACCTCTACGACCAGCAGCACCAGTTCGACCGCGAGCCGCCGCCGCACGTGCGGCCGGTGTGGGACGAGTACCGCGCCCTGGTCGAGCAGACCCCGGCGCGAGGACGCCACTTGCGCGTCCACGCCGGCCACTGCACGTACTCCCTGCCGGAGGAGGAGAAGTTCGTGACGCCGGAACTGATCCGAGCCTCATGTCTTGCGGGCACGGCCGAGGAGGTGCGGGCGCAAGTCCGTACTCTCGCCGACGCCGGTCTCGACCAGCTCATGCTGCTGCCCTCCCTCGCCACCCAGGAACGGGTCATCGAGCAGTTCCACGACGAGGTCATGCTCCGCCTGTAGCGGACGGTCCCTACGACACGCCATGCTCCTGCTGGTCCTGCCCTGGGACGCCGAGGCCGACGCGTCCGCCGAGTGGTGGTATCTCCGTCGATGGCTCGCCTCTGAGGCGCGCGCCGTGTTCGGCGAGGTTCAAGTTGTTCCTGAGTTGCCGGCCAGGCCACTCGCCGACCTGGAGGCGTCGCTCGTCCTGAGGTCCTGCCGCGTCCTGATCGGCCGCGCGTCCTTGCGCAGAATGCGAGAAGCACTCGCGGCGAACGGCCGTGACGGCGGCAACGGCGCCGTCTACGCCACCGACCTGACGACAACCGGCCCCGAAGCAAGCAGCGACCTGTTCACGCTGGTCGACTTCGAACGGGCCGAAGCCGCCTGGCTGGCGGGTACCGGAACGAACACGGCCACGGCTTCGTCCGGCGAAGACAGCTCCCCGGCCGCGCTGCTGTCGCCGGACGCGACGGCCTTGTGTGCCGCGGGCGAGCGGATACCCGGTCCGCGAGTCGGCCTCTGCTACGAGTTCATCGACTACTACGGCGGTGAGCGTGCCGATGTCCTACCGCTCCTGCCTCCGGATCTCGGGCCCGAATCCTCCGTGCTTGAAGTCGGCTGCGGCCGCGGAGCGACCGCCGTCCTGATCAAGGAGCGTTTCGGCTGCCGCACCGTCGGCATCGAACTGAATCCCGAAGCGGCACTGGCAGCCGAGCGCCGGCTCGACCGGGTGATCCGGGGTGATGTCCAGACCGTGGAACCCGGCGAGACCTTCGACGCGATCGTCGCCTTCGAACTCTTCGAACACCTGACCGACGGCCAGGCGTTTCTCGAGCGAGCCGCCGGCTGGCTCCGTCCCGGCGGCCGGATGGTCTTCTCGGTGCCGAACGTCGGTCACTACTCGGTGGTCGAGGACCTGATCGCGGGCCGATGGGACTACATCCCCATGGGACTGCTTTGCGCCACTCACGTGCGCTTCTTCACCCGTCGCACGCTGGAGGACTGGCTACACGCGGCCGGCTTCGACCGCTACCGGATCGACGCCCAGACCACTCACCTGCCGGAGCGCATCGATGCGCTTCCCGAGTCGCTTGCGCCCGACCGCGAGAGCCTGGCCACCGCCGGCTTCTACGTCTCGATCTTCACGTGAGCTGTCGGCGGCCGCCGCCCGGTCGGCTCGTCGCCGAAGGCCCGCACGAGCGCTTCGCCGGTACGACGTTCCGTGTACGTTTCGGCGATCGCTCGCCCCGCCACTCCGAGCCGTCTCCGCAGATCCCGGTCGCGCCACAGGCCCTCCACCGCGCCTCGAAGCGCCTCACCGTCGCCAAACGGCACCTTGATCGAGGCCCGGTCCTCCGGATCGAGGTCGCGGTGGGAGGGGATGTCCGTCAGGACGCAGGAACGGGCGCAGCCCATCGCTTCGAGTGCGAGCAGGCCGAAGCCTTCGAGCGGCGACGACGGCCCGATGCACAGGTCGACGCCCCGGATCAGCGCCGGGACCTCGGCGGGCGGAACGTGACGATGCCGCTCCGCTTCGGGCCAGAAGGCGAGCTCGTCCGGGTCCGCGTCGAGCGACAGTCGCACCAGGTCGAGCCGGCGACCGCTTTGCTCGAAGAGCGGCCGCAGTGCGCGCAGGCACCAGGCGACTCCCTTGACTTCGAGCTCCCAGTGGCCGCTGACGAGCACCCGCAGCCGGCCGTCGTCTTCGCGTTCCCGCGTCGGAGGCCGGAACAGCTCCGGCTCGAACGGCTGCGGAATCCAGTGAGCCTCGACGCCGTGCCGCTCGCGGATCGTGCGGACGAGGTGTTGCGACACCACGAGCTTCCGGGCCGGCAACTCGTACGCGTCTCGCATCGCATCCCGCTCGGGCCGAGCCAGCGTGTCGTGGGCCGGCTCGTAACCCTGGCACAGGTGACACGCCAGGCGCTCGGCAACCTCGATCGCCGGAGCGACCGTCGGCGCCAGCGTCCCCACCGCCACCTCGACCCGCGGCAGCGATCGCTGGTCGAGGGCCCGAACCTGCCGGTAGAAGGTCCCCGCTCCGTCGAACCAGTCCGGACATGGATCGGGCGAGTGGACGGCCGCGTCGACTCCGAGGCCCCGGAGCGCCCGGGCGTGCTGCAAGACCACCTTGACGCCGCCGTAGAGGGCGGCGCCGGGCAGAAGATAGGCGACTCTCAGGCGACGATCCCCAGGGGCGGCCGCGTCCGGTAGGCGCCGCGGGTGAAGTCGGGGAACTCCACCGGCTCGCTGCCCCGCGCGACCGAGAGTTCGCTCAACTCGACCGGCGCCGACAGCGCCGCCGCGTCGTAAACGTCCATGTCGGTGGGTGTGCCCTCGAGCAGGCAGCGCACCAGCCGGTAATCCTCGAGGTAGTCCATGCCGCCGTGGCCGGCGCCCTCGGCATCGCCCGCCCGCTCCACCCACAACGGATGCTCGAACCGCTCCCGGTAGGGCTCGACGTCGCTCCAGTCGTGTCCCTCGGCCTCGCCTTCGATGAAGATCCGGTCGGGAAACCCCGCGAACACGCCGCGCGTACCCTGGACCAGGTTGAGCCGGCTGTACGGCCGCGGAGTCGTCGTGTCGTGCTGCAGCAGAATGCTGCGCCCGCGCCGCGTCTGGATCAGGCTCGAGTTCATGTCGCCCAGGGCGTAGCGGACCTGAGCCCGCGGATCGTCGGCGCCGAAGCGCTCCGCCGCGTAGAGCGCCAGCCCCTTGGCCGGGCTCGACAGCGAGACGAGGTACTCGAAACAGTCGCCCCGGTTGATGTCCATGCACTGGGCAACCGGCCCGAGACCATGGGTCGGGTAGAGGTTCGCGTTGCGTTCCACCGAGTGCTGCAGACGCCACAACCCTTCGTTGCGGTCGGAGAACTTGATCGACCGCAGATCGTGAATGTAGGCCGCTTCACCGTGGAGAAGATCGCCCAGCAGGCCCTGGCGCACCATGTTCAGGACCATCATCTCGCTGCGGCCGTAGTTGCAGTTCTCCATCATCACGCAGTGCCGCGCGGTGCGCTCGGCAATCTCGACCAGGCGCCAGCAACCCTCGAGCGTGATCGCTGCCGGGACCTCGACCGCCGTGTGCTTTCCGGTCTCCATCGCCTCGACACAGACCGGAACGTGCCAGCGCCATGGCGTCGCGTTGAACACGAGGTCGACATCGTCGCGCTCGCACAGGCGCTTGAAGTCGGTATCGCCCCGGGTGTAGAGCTCCGGCGGCTCTCCTCCGGCGTCGACCACCCAGGACGCGACCTCTTCGGCCCGCGGCTCGTCGATGTCGCAAACAGCGACAACGTCGATGTTGTCGATGCGGAGGAAGTTCCGGACGTGTCCGCCGCCCTGGAGACCGACGCCGACGAATCCGATCCGTACCCGCTCGAGCGGCGGCGCGGCGAAGCCCGCCCGGTACGCCTCGAGCGCCCCTTCGTCCGGCTGGCCCGCGGCCTCGGCTTCGTCCGATTCCTGTCTGGCCGCGGCGTGGGCGCTAACCGCGGCGGCCGCTGCCGAGGGTCCTACCCAGGCCGCCTTCAGCAGCTCGCGGCGTCCCCACAGGGGTGTCCATGCGGTCATGGACCTTGAGCGTACACCCAAGGCCGGCGCAGGCTCCTAGCGCCCCGAAACGCCTCGCAGGCTCGGTGTTTCGGCCCAGCCCCTCCGCACGGCGGAGCCTGCGCCCCGAACTTGCTTCGCTGCGTTCTGCGGCGCAGGCTCCTAGAAGTCGAAGAAGTCGTCGTCGCTGCCGGTGAGGTAGGACGCCTCCTCGTCGAGCCAGGCCTGGAACTCCTCCTCGGTATGCACGGTCAGGAAGCCGCGCATCGAGTAGTGGCTGTTGCCGCAGAGCTGGGCGCAGGCGATCTCGTAGACGTAGTCCGGGTTGCCCGTCTCTTCGCGGATCTGAGCCGTCGTCTTGGTCGGAACGAACCAGACCGGAATCGAGATGCCAGGAATCGTGTCCTGCTTGATCCGCATGTTCGGCAGGTTGAAACTGTGGATCACGTCCTTGGACGACAGGTGGATGATCGCCGGCTGGTCGACCGGGAGGTGCAACTGGTTGACGGTCCAGATGTCGTCGGCGCCGGCCTCACTGTCGCGATCGAGGCCGATCGGGTTCGTCGCCTCGTCGATCAGTGACAGGTCCTGCGCGCCGAACTCGCCGTCGGCGCCCGGATACCAGACGTTCCAGGCGAACTGCTGCGCCACGACCCGCACGACCGTCGCTTCGGACTCCGGTGGCACTTCGTCCACACGCTCCGCCCACATCGGGATCGAGAAGCCGAGCAGGAGAATCCCCTCCGCGATCGCCACGGCGACCTCGCCGTAGGTGCTCATCTTGCTCTTGACGCCGACGTAGTCCGCCTTCGGGTTGCGGCTGGCGCGGAAGCGCATCAGCACGTACACGAAGAACACGCCCCAGACGATGAAGAGCGCGAGCATCAGGTAGTGCACCGCGTCGATCATGTTGTCGATCCGGCCGGCGTGCTCAGACGCCGCGGCCGGGAACATGGCATCCATCATGACTTGACAGGCTCCTCAACGGTGCTCCACCAGGGCGGCACCGGGTCGGTTCGCAGACGCCGGGCGCGGCGCCGGAGATGAAGAAAGAAGAGGACGAAGGCCCCCTGCATCACGAAGACCGCCGCCAGCAGAAACCAGACGCCGGCTCGGGCCGCGTCGATCATCGTCCCCTCGGCGGCCCCGTAACAGACCGAGCAGGCCCAGGCCGCCGGCTCGGAGAGGAAGAGCCAGGCCACCACGGCAACAGGAATCGTGCGGAACAGCTTGCGCCGGCGAGCCCACTCCTCCTCGGGCGTCGTGATCTTGCGCCAGAACCAGATGCCGTACCAGACGAGCGCCGCCGCGACCGCGAAGGACAGGACGGCGCCTACCGCGTAGGCGCTCCCCTGCGCCAGGCACCAGCCGCCGAAGAACAGCGCCAGGAGAACGGCGCTGCCGACGAAGACGATGTGGATGACCTTCAGGTTCATGGTTCGATCGGTGGGACCGTCAGTGCGCCTCGTGCGCCTCGACTTCGGCGAACTCCCCTACCTGGTCCGTTACCGAGGTCAGGAGCGGCAACGCCATCAGGGCGATGAAGAAGGCCACCGTCAGCGCGAGCGTCCAGTAGATGATCCTCTTCTCGTCGATCAGGTGCATGAAGAAGCAGGCGACCAGGGACGCCTTGACGCTGGCGATGAACAAGCCGATGGTGAGGGCCACCGGCACCGAAACGTCCAGGTAGTACGCGCCAACCGTAGCGGCAGTGCCCACCATCAGGGCGCCGAACACCAGGAAGTAGATGCGGACCTGCTTGTCGATATCGACGTGTTCACTCATGGAATGCGACTCGCTCCAGGGTTGACCAGAGATTCAGGGAAACAGGCGTCCGCTACAGCAGGTAGAAGACGGGGAAGAGGAAGATCCAGACCAGATCGACGAAGTGCCAGAACAGACCGGAGTGCTCGACCCGGTCGGTCAGCCACTGGCGGTTCGTGTGGAACAGCTTCGATCCCGGCCCGGCGAAGTAGGCGTTCCAGGCCATGCCGCCGATCACGTGCAGGGCGTGGAGCCCGGTCATCGCGAAGTAGATGGCAAGGAAGGTGCTCGACTCCGGGTAGTGGTGGTGCTGGAACTTCGCGGTGTACTCGAAGTACTTGATGACCAGGAAGATGCCGCCGCAGCCGACGGTCAGCCAGCCGAACAGCTTGAACCGGCCGAGCTGGCCGCGCATCAGCGACGCCCAGGCCATGACCATGGTCAGACTGGAGGCGATCAGCACCGCGGTGTTCACCGTCGCCAGCGGAATGTTCAGCTCCGCCTCGGCCTGCATCGCGGCCCAGTTGCCGTCCGACCCGATGCGCAGCATGATGAACGTGGCGAACAGCGCCCCGAACAGCATGACCTCCGAGGTCAGGAACAGCCAGATCCCGATCTTGCCGTTGTTGAGGCCCGTTTCCGGGTGGGCCTCTACCGTGTAGGGGATTTCCATCTCTTGAGGTCCTCGAACGGTCAGGTTGAGGCCGGTTCGGCCTGTGGGACGTAGTCCTTGTCGCTACCCGGGACGCTGTACTCGTACGGCCCGCGCACGACCTCGATCGGCTGATCGAAGTTGCCGTGCGGAGCCGGCGACGGCGCCAGCCACTCGACCGTGGTCGAGTTCCAGGGATTGCGTCCGGCCTTCTCGCCGTTCCGGATGCTCATGAAGAAGTTGATGATGAACGGAATCTGGGCCACTGCCAGGCACCAGGCTGAAACGGACATCATCCGGTTCAAACCGGCGACCTCGCCCGCGAAGTCGTAGGTGATGCCGCCGTCCGCGAGCCGCCGCGAGACGCCGTTCAGGCCCTGGATCATCATCGGGAAGAAGACCCCGTTCATGAAGACGAGAGAGGGCCAGAAGTGAAGTTTGCCCAGGAACTCGTTCATCTTGCGCCCCGTCACCTTCGGGAACCAGTAGTAGACGCCCGCGAAGAGCGCGAACAGGGTTCCGGGCGCCACCACGTAGTGGAAGTGCCCGATCACGTAGTAGGTGTCGTGGAGCGGGATGTCCGCCGCCGAGAGACCGAGCGGCAAGCCCGTCAACCCTCCTATGCCGAACATCGGCAGGAAGCCGAGCGCGAACAGCATCGCCGTGTTGTAGCGGATCGAACCGCCCCACAGCGAGATGAACAGCGCGCTCAGGATGATGACCGACGGGATCGAGATGATCATCGTCGTCGTCTGGAAGAAGGTGGACATCACCGAACCCATGCCGGTGATGAACATGTGGTGCGCCCAGACGATGAAGCTCATGAAGCCGAGGAAGATCAGCGAGTAGACCATCGAGCGGTAGCCCCAGAGCGGCTTGCGGGAGTTGTTCGCGATCACCTCGGCGACGATCCCCATCGCCGGCAGGATGAGCACGTAGACCTCCGGGTGGGCCAGGAACCAGAACAGGTGCTGCCAGAGCAGCGGACTGCCGCCTCCGCTCCGTTCGAGCACCTCGCCGCCGACGACGAGTCCCTCCGGAATGAAGAAGCTGGTGTTCGCGACCCGGTCCATCAACTGCAGCACGCCCGCGGCCTCGAGCGGCGGGAAGGCCAGCAGCAGGAGGAAGGCGGTCACGATCTGCGCCCAGCAGAAGAACGGCAGGCGCATCCAGGTCATCCCGGGCGCGCGAAGCTGGACCGCCGTGGTGATGAAGTTGATCGCGCCCAGCAGGGACGACGTGATCAGGAAGATCATGCCGATCAGCCAGGCGGTCTGGCCGTTCAGCGCGATGTCGGCCAGGGGCGAGTAGGAGGTCCAGCCGTTGCCCGCGGCGCCGTTCGGCAGGAAGAAGCTGGCGAACATGGTGACGCCGCCCATGAACAGGCACCAGTAGCTGATCATGTTGATCCGCGGGAAGGCCATGTCCGGCGCTCCGAGCTGCAACGGCATGACGAAGTTGCCGAAGCCGCCGACCGCCAGCGGCACGACGCCGAGGAACACCATGATCGTGCCGTGCATCGCGCCGAGCTCGTTGTAGAAGTCCGGCAGCATGATGCCGCCGGGCGCCCGGTTGTCGCCGAGGAGCGAGCCGATGAACGGGATCGGCTCCCCCGGGTACGCGAGGTTCCAGCGCATCAGCATCATCAGGACGAACCCGAAGAAGAGAAACGCCAGACCCGTGACCGAGTACTGGACGCCGATCACCTTGTGATCGGTCGAGAAGATGTACTTCCGCCAGAAGCTCTGCTCGTGATGATGCTCGTCGTGTGCAGGTGAAGCGTGAACGGGCTCCGCCATGGACGCCGCTCCTTTCTAGCTACTTTCTGGGGTTGCCTCGTCTACTCCGGCTTGAAGACGAAGTTCACCGTCGCCTCGCCGCTGTCGCCGACCTCGACGGTCTCGGAGTAGATCTTGAACCGCTCGAACTCGTGCCGGGCCTCGATCGTGTAGGTGCCGGCCGGGACGTTCTCGATGCGGAACGAGCCGTCGGCGCCCGACACCGCGTAGAACGGATGATCGACGACCGTCACCCAGGAGGTCATCCAGGGATGGACGTCGCACTTGATGCGGAAGCGCTCCGTCTTGTCGAAGCTGTAATCGGCCTCGGTCACGCTGGCCGGCATCGCCCGGTTGAACGGGGGGTTGTCCTTGGACAGCGAGTGGACGTTGTGCAGCAGGCCGTCCGAGTTCTTCACCTTGAACTGCTGTCCGACCTGGATGCCCATGATGCGCGGCGTGTAGATGCAGCCGTTCTGGTCCATGACCACGGGCTGCGAAGGCGCGTCGAAGGACTTCCCTTCGAGGCCGTCGGTGATCACCAGGAAGACGTTCGCGAAGGCGCCGCCATCCCCGATCATGAACGTCTGGTCGAGGACCGTGCCGCTGTGCTTCTCGGCGCACTTCGGGTCCGCGTCCATCCTCATCGGACGTTGCGGAGGCGTCCGGCCTTCGTACGTGACCTTGCCGACAATCGTGCCGCCGAGCGCGACCGAGGAGGAAGCCAGGGCCACGGCGAGAAGAACGGCACAGACGCGGATCGTCTGCTTCGGAATCATGTCGATGCTCCTTAGACAGGGGAGTGTTACAGAGGTCCTGGAACGCTGCGCAGCGTAGCAAGGACCGGCGAGCGGAACAAGACGAACGGCTGATGGACGGGGTCCGGCCCTGAATGCCTCAGATGTTCTCGAATGCCAGGGATTCGACCAACCGCGGATCGCGGGACGGCACCAGCGAGCCGCGGCTGAGAAGCCAGCCCGCGGTTGCCAGGAACAGGCCGCCAACGCCGAGCAGGGAGGTCACGTCGAGCAGGCTGAACGTCATCTCCCGGTGCAGATTCGGCATGACCAGCCAGAACACGTCCCAGAGGTGCATGGCCAGCATCCAGAGCGCGCCGATCAGCAGCAACGTGCGATTGCGCTTGATCGTCCTGGGCATGAGGAAGAAGAACGGGACCGCGAAGTGGCCGATGGCCAGCAGCATGGTCGCCGGACGCCAGGCCGCCGGATTGTCGGCGGTGCCGTGCAGCCGGCTCAGGAACCAGTTCGTTTCCTCCGGGATGTTCGCGTACCAGATCAGGAAGAACTGGCTGAAGGCGATGTAGGCCCAGAACACGGTGAAAGCGAACAGCAGCTTGCCGAGATCGTGGAAGTGCTCGCCGGTGACCACGCCCCGGAAGTGACCCGACCGTTCGAACGCCAGTGTCAGGACGGTAAGCGCGGCAAACGCCGAGACGACCGTACCGGCGAAGAAGTAGACGCCGAACATCGTCGAGTACCAGTGCGGCTCCAGCGACATCAGCCAGTCGAAGCCGGCGAACGTCAGCGTCACCGCGAACAGGGCGACGGCGGCGGGGCTGAAACGCGCCATCCGGCGGGTCAGGGCCTCGTCTCCGCTCTCGTCCTGCCGCCGCGACGCGTTCCGGAAGTAGAGCGCCAGCCCGCTCCAGACCACGAAGTAGACGACCGTCCGAATCCAGAAGCCGGTCTCGTTGAGCCACGGTTCCTTGACCTGCAGCAGCCGGTCGTGCGCCACCGCGTCGGCGTGGGTCCAGTGGAACAGGTCGTACATGCCCAGGGCCACGACCGGAATGAACAGGACCGCCAGCACCGGCACGGTACAGGCCAGGTTCTCGGCCAGGCGGCGCACGACGACGCCCCAGCCGGCCTTCGTCGCGTGGTGGATCAGCACGAAGAACAGACAGCCGAGACCGATGCAGAGGAAAAAGACGACGGCCACGAGCCAGGAGTGGAAGAACTGTTTCGTGCTCTCCTTGGAGCCCATCGCCAGCACGATCGACAGGGCCGTGAAGACGACGCCGACCGCACCCGCGATCAGCGGCAGGCGCGCCCAGCCGCTGCCCGGCCGGATGACCAGTTGATCGAGGCGAACGATGCGCGGTCCGTGGGCCATCAGGCGGCGCCTCCCCCGTCATCGTCTTCCGCCGGATCGTCGATCGGCACGTGTTCCACCTCCACGGCGCCGAGCCCGCTCAGGAACTCGGCCGTGTCCCGGTCGTCGTACTTCGGATCCCAGGCCTCGATGGCGATGAACAGACCATCGTCCGTGACCCGGGCGAAGTTCTTCGATCGGAACAGCGGATGATGGTAGGTGGGCAGCTTGTTGAAGGCGAACATGCCCAGCACCGCTCCCAGGGCCGCGCCGAGCACGCCGAGTTCGAAGGTGACCGGCACGAACGCCGGCCAGGTGAACAACGGCTTGCCGCTGATGACCAGCGGATAGCCCAGGATGTGGACCCAGCTCTGCAGGGCGAAGCCGAGCCCGGCACCGGTAAGCCCCGTGGCGAGCACGAGGAACGGCAGCTTCGACGGCTTCAGCCCCATCGCCTTCTCGAGACCGTGCACCGGAAACGGCGTCAGCGCGTCCCACTTCGAGTAGCCGGCATCGCGGACCGCCTCACAAGCGCGGTAGAGCGCCTTGGCGGTCTCGAAGCGGGCCAGCACGCCGTAGTGCCTGTAGCCCGCCGACGCTTCCGGCACCTCCAGGGTCATCAGGCCCATGTCACGAACCTCCCCCGCCGGCCGGCGCAGCCTGCGGCACCGGTTCCGTTCCGGAGCCGGCCGGCACCACGCGTACCAGTTCCTCGCCCTGGTGCGGGTCGGCTTCCGGCAGCACGGTCTTGACCTCGGCCGTCGCCACCAGCGGCAGGAACCGGGCGAACAGGCAGAACATCGTGAAGAACAGGCCGAAGCTGCCGATCAGCGAAGCGAAGTCCCAGAAGGTCGCCTGGTAGTAGTCCCAGTTCGCGGGCAGGAAGTCGCGGTGCAGCGACGAGGTGACGATGACGAAACGCTCGAACCACATGCCGATGTTGATCAGGATCGATGAGATGAACAGCCAGCCGATGTGGTTGCGCATCTTCTTGAACCAGAACAACTGCGGCGTAAGCACGTTGCAACTCACCATGATCCAGTAGGCCCAGGCGTACGGCCCGAGGGCCCGGTTGGCGAAGGCGAACTGCTCGTAGGGATTGCCGCTGTACCAGGCGATGAACATCTCGATGCCGTAGGCATAACCGACCATGCACCCCGTCAGCAGCATGATCTTGGCCATGTTCTCGAGGTGGCGCATCGTGATGATGTCCTCCATCCTGAACAGGACCCGGCAGATCAGCATCAGGGTCATGACCATGGCGAAGCCCGAGAAGATCGCGCCGGCGACGAAGTAGGGCGGGAAGATCGTCGTGTGCCAGCCGGGCAACTGGGCGGTGGCGAAGTCCATCGACACGACCGAGTGGACGGAGAGCACCAGCGGAGTCGCCAGGCCCGCCAGCATCAGGTAGGCCCGCTCGTAGTGCAGCCAGTTGCGGTGCGAGCCGCGCCAGCCCAGCGCGAAGATGCCGTAGACGATCTGCCTGATCCGCGTCTTGGCGCGGTCGCGGATCGTCGCGAGGTCCGGGATCAGGCCCACGTACCAGAACATCAGGGACACCGTGCCGTAGATCGACACCGCGAACACGTCCCAGATCAGCGGACTGCGGAAGTTCGGCCACATGTCCATCTGGTTCGGCAGCGGGAACATCCAGTAGGCGACCCACACGCGCCCGACGTGGATGCCGGGGAACACCAGGGCGCACATGACCGCGAAGATCGTCATCGCCTCGGCGGCGCGGTTGATCGACGTGCGCCACTTCTGCCGGAACAGGAAGAGGATCGCGGAGATCAAGGTGCCGGCGTGGCCGATGCCGACCCAGAAGACGAAGTTGACGATCGCGAAGCCCCAGTTGACCGGGTTGTTCAGGCCCCAGATGCCGGTGCCCTCCCAGAACAGCCAGCCGATCGAAACGCCGAACAGGCCCAGCATCGCCAGCGAGGGCAGGAAGAAGAACCACCAGCCGATCGGCGTCTTGCGCTCGACCGGCACCGCGACCGCCTCCGTCAGCGAACGGAAGTCGTAGCCGCCGACGATCAGCGGCGCGCGCCCGGCGACGGGTTCCTGAGTGTTGTCCTGACTCTGTGCCATCGAGGGCCTGGAATTAGGGCGGCTGTGCCCTCAAGGGCCGGCCGGGCCACGGATCGCGCGGAAGCTAGCATCGGCCCCTATCCGGGTCAAGGAAACGGGCCGAACTCCGCGCGGCATCTGTCGGTGCGCCGGCCTTCTGGCCGGCAGCAAGCGCGAGCCCGCGAAGCGGCGAGCCCGAGCGCCTAGAATGTGCGCATGGCCTGCATACCGACCTGCATTCTTCGATCGACCTCGTTCACGGCCCTCCTTCTCTTCACCCTGGCTCTCCTCCTCGCCGGCTGCGGCGACGGCGCGTCCGACGGAGCCGGCGGCGGTGCCGCGCCGGCGGCAGAAGCGCCGCCCGCGGAGC
This sequence comes from Thermoanaerobaculia bacterium, assembly GCA_965116955.1. Taxonomy (GTDB): domain Bacteria; phylum Acidobacteriota; class Thermoanaerobaculia; order Multivoradales; family Multivoraceae; genus Multivorans. Next base: position 3,722,082 of record OZ220742.1, read on the forward strand.
CGCTGGGCGCGAGCACGATCGCCGGCGTCGTTCGCTTCGACGGCGAGGCGCCGGAGCTTCGCCCGCTCAACATGGACGCCGACCCCGCCTGCGCCGCCAAGCACACGGAACCGGTGTACCCCGAGCTCCTCGTGGTCGACGAGCAGGCCGGCCTGGCGAACGTCCTCGTCTACGTCGCCGACAACCTCCCGGAAGGCCCCTACCCGGCGGCCGAGCCGCCCCTGATCGACCAGCAGGGTTGCCGCTACACGCCCCGCGTGGCCGGCATCATGGTGGGCCAGGAGCTCAAGGTGCTGAACTCGGACGAGCTGCTCCACAACGTCCACTCGCTGTCCGAGGTCAACCGCCCCTTCAACCGGGCGATGCCGGCGGCCATCAAGCAGGCCACCTTCTCCTTCACCGACGAGGAGCCGGCATTCCGCATCAAGTGCGACGTCCACCCCTGGATGTCGAGTTACCTCGCCGTCTTCAACCACCCCTACTTCGCCGTCACGAACCCGGACGGCTCCTTCGAGATCCCCGGGCTGCCGGCCGGCACCTACACCATCGAGGCCTGGCACGAACGCCTTGGCACGATGCGATCCGGCGTGACGCTCCTCGACGGTCTCGCCGCCATGGTCGACCTCACCTTCACCCTTCCGGAGTAGAGCCGCCAAACCGCTCGCGGGCTCGCTGTTTGGCCCCAGCCCCCACCTCGCCAGGAGGCTTCACGACAGAACTCACTTCGTGTCGTTTCTGTCGCGCTGCCTCCTGGCCAGCGTCCGCCATAGCTCCGCGAGGGCCTCGTCCGGGTCGTCGACCTTGATCGTCGTCATGCCGAGCGCCCGCGCGCTCTTCAGGTTCGACCCGATGTCGTCCAGGAACACCGCCTCGCGAGGTTCGACGCCGATCCGCCCGCAGGCCAGGCGGTAGATCGCGGGATCGGGCTTGCGCAGGCCGACGACGCTCGACTCGACGTAGTCGTCGAAGAGTGCCCGGACCTCGGCCCGCATCGCGGCCTCCTCGGCATCCGCGGGTTCCCGCTCCTCCTCGCTGACCCAGTTGTTCGTCAGCGCCGCGACGACGTAGCCGCGGGAGCGCAACCGCCGCAGCGCGTCGATCATCCGCGGCCTGGGCTTCGACTCCTCCGCTATCGCCGCCATCATCGCTTCGGCCGAGAAACGCTCGGCCACCGAGGGATCGGCCGCCCTCACGTCGTCGTCGAACGCGGCGAAGAAGCCGGGCCCCATGACCAGCTCGCCGCGTTCCATCCGCTGCCAGGATCCTCCCGGCCCGGCCGCCACGACGAGACGGTTGACGAAGTTCTCCTCGATGCCGTTCGCCAGTTCATAGCGGCGGATGGCGTGCAACGGGGAGCCGAAGACGACTCCACCCAGATCGAAGATGACTGCCCGATAGCCCATGAACGCGTTCTCCTGTTTATCTCCGCAGCGTTGCCGGGAGCGTCAGAGGATCCGCCGGTGTCCGATCGGAGGCGATGAAGCCCTCCTCGTTCCAGCGATAGTCCAGGATGTGGATGCGGGGATCGACGGCGACGTACCCTCCGTCGCCGCGCCGGCGCAGCACGCCATAGTGGAGATTCGGCTCCACGCTCCATCCGGTCGCGCCGACGGTGCCGATGCGCTGCCCCCGGCTAACCGCTTCGCCCGCTCGAACCTCCGTCGCATCCAGGTGTCCGAACAGGGTGATGAATCGGTCGCCATGCCGGATTCCCACGATTCGACCGTAGCGAATCCAGGCACGGCCCAGGGCAGCGCCCCGCCCCGCATAGGTCACGCGACCGGCAGCGGTGGCCAGCACCGGATCGCCGGCGGAAGCCGCGAGATCGATGCCCCGATGGAACTCCCGGGCGCCCGTGACCCGGTTTCTGGTCTGCCCGAAGGGGCCGACCAGGACGAAGTCGTCGCCCCGGAGCGGAACCGCGGACGGCGTCAGCTCGACCAGCTCGGGCTCGGCCTGTTCGGCCTCGAGCGCCGCCCGCAGACGGCCTTCGATGCGCCCGGTCACCCGTTCCACGTCTTCCTCGACGCCTGACTCGATCAGCACCACCTCGCCCTGCCGCAGGGTGAGGGCGGGTTCCTCCAGCACGTCGACGGCCTCGCCGCAACCCTCGTTCGCAGGCGCCCCGACACCGTAGGCCAGGACGATCTTGCAGAGCCGGCTATCCAGCTCCGACGCCAATTGGCGGACCTCCGAGTACCGTTCAGACAGTGCAGCGAAACGGGCCGCCAGTCTCCGGTGCTCCTCGAACACCTCGACGTGCTCGGTCCTGGAGAACTGGGAGCGCACCACGATCGGCGCGATCAGAGCGGCATTGACCACGAGAGAACCCACCAGGATCAAGGCCGCCAGCCCGAACTGGAGCCTCGCGGAGGTCACCTCGAAGTAGCGCACGCGACCGCGCGGACTGTGGAACTGCAGGTTCCCCAGGCGAACGCTGCCGTCGGCGGAGGGCTCAGGCATCGAACCGGGCCGCCCCCCTTCCGGCCAAACGGCCGAAGACCGCGCCCGCGGTCAGTCCGGAGCCGCCCGGGTAGTTGTCGTGGAACAGGTCGCCGACGAGTTCCCCCGCCGCGAACAGGCGCGGAATCGCCCGTCCCTCGTCGTCGAGCACCCGGGCGCGCCGGTCGATCGACAGGCCGCCGAACGTGAACGTGATGCCGCAGGTCACGGCGAAGGCCTCGAACGGCGGCTCCTCGAGCGGGTTGGCCCAGTTCGACTTGTTCAGAGCAAGACCGCGCGTCGAGCGGCCATCGCGGACGCTGGGGTCGAAGCGCACTTCGCGACGCACCGCGGCGTTGAACTCGCCGACCGTCCGCAGGAACGCTTCGGCGTCCACGCCCTCGAGACACCTGGCGAGTTCCGGCAGCGAGTCGGCTTCGACCCGCGTCGCGTGGGGCTTCCGGTACTCGTCCCGCAACAGGTGAGCGACCCGCGCATCGAACACCTGCCAGGCGAAACGTCCCGGCTGCGCCAGCACCTCGCGGCCGTACCTGGCATAGGTGTAGTTCCGGAAGTCCGCACCCTCGTCGAGAAACCGCTCGCCCCTCGCGTTGACGACGATGCCGAGCGGATAGCTGTGCTTCTGGTAGCGGTGACGGACCTCGAGATTGCCGACCTCGGGCGCGTTCAGATCCCAGGCCACGGCATGGCAGCCGGACCACTGTCCGGCTCGTCCGGCGCCGGCTTCCAGCGCCATGCGGATGCCACAGCCCTCGTTGAAACGGCTGCCCCGCACCTTGGCCTCCTCCCAGCCTTCCCCGAGGTGGCGGCGCCGCCAGTCGCGGTTCGCCTCGAAGCCGCCGCTGGCCAGGACCACGCTGTCGGCATCGACGACGCTCCGAACCGACGCCTCCTCGACCTCGACCCCGCACACGGCGCCCTGCTCCACCCGCAGGCTGACCGCCCGGCAGTCATAGCGGGTCTCGATGCCCGCCCTCTCCGCCGCCCGCTCCAGCGCCGCCACCAGGCCGGGGCCGCCTCCCCTCGCCTGCAGCGTCAAGCCGCCCCAGAACCGGCGCTTGCCGTCGACTTCGAACGCCTGACCCGCGTAGAGCGGAACGAACTCGACGCCCTGGCCGCGCATCCAGCGCAGCGTCCGCCGGCTCTCCCCCACCAGGGTCTCGACCAGTTGGGGATTCGCTCGACCGCCGCCGGTCCGTTCGAGGTCCTCGACGAATCGCCGCGCCGGATACGTTCCGAAATCGCTGGCCTCGACCTCCTCCTCGGTCAGGCCGCCGGCCACCTCGCGCAGATCGTCCAGGCCATCGTAGGCGAAGCGCATCGCCGCCATCGTGAAGCGGCTGTTTCCTCCCCGTTCGGCCCGCGGCGCGCGTTCCAGCACAGTCACCGACGCGCCCTCCTCGCGGGCCGCCAGAGCCGCACACAGCGCCGCGTTGCCGGCGCCGACGACGACCACGCGCCGCTTGAGTGCTGCTGGCTCTTCCATGAACTCCCCTCGTCCGGCGCTAGAAGGTAGCGTAGCCGGCCGAAACTGGGGGGAGCTACTCACGATGAACGACTCGAACAGCAAGAACGACGCCGCCCGCGCCGATTCCCGCTTTACCGGCAAGGTCGCGGTCGTGACCGGCGCCGCCGGCGGTTTCGGCCGCGCCATCGCGCGAAGGCTCGCCGAAGAGGGCGCGGCCGTCGCGCTCGCCGACATCGATTCGGCTAAGGGCAAGAGGACAACGGCCCAGCTCGCCGGGCGCGGCGCCAAGGTTCTCTTCGAGACGGTCGACGTCTCGAAGGGCGACGACCTGCGGCGCCTGATGGAGCGGACCTGCGGCTCGTTCGGCGGCATCGACATCCTCGTCAACAACGCGGGCTACTGCCACCGGGCCCGGCCGCTCTGGAAACTCGCCGAAGCCGACTACGACCGGGTGTTCGAGGTCAACACGAAGAGCGTCTACCTGGGCGTGGTGCACGGCGTGCCGCGGCTGCTCGAACGCGGAGGCGGCGTCATCGTGAACACGGCGTCGATCGGCGCCCTCCGTCCGAGGCCGCTGATCACCGCCTACAACGCGACCAAGGGGGCGGTCATCACCCTGACCCGGGGGCTGGCGACGGAACTCGCGCCTCATGGCATCCGCGTCAACGCGGTCAACCCCGTCGCCGCCGACACCGACTTCATGAAGGGCCCCTCCGGAGGGCGGAAGCTGGACGACGCCGGACGCGATGTCCTTCAGAAGACGATCCCGCTGGGCCGGCTCGCCGAACCCGCCGACGTTGCCGCCGCCGTCGCTTACCTCGCCTCCGACGACGCCGCCTTCCTCACCGGCGTCTGCCTCGACGTCGATGGCGGGCGAAGTATCGGGTAGGGCCCCGGCGGCTAAGGCAACTCGATCACGCGACCGCCGACCACGGTGCCGGCCGGCGCTCCGCGGAGCTTCCAGCCCGCGAACGGCGTGTTCCGCGACCTGCTCCGGAACGTCGCCGGGTCGACTTCGACTTCGCGCTCCAGGTCGATCAGGGTCACGTCGCCGGGCGAGCCCGGCGCGAGGCTGCCGCCCGGTACGCCGAGGATCCGCGCGGGCGCGGTCGACAGCACGTCGACCAGGCGCTCCAGGTCGATCACGCCCTTCCCCACCAGCCGGTCCAGGCAGAGGCAGAGCGTCGTCTCGAGCCCGATGATGCCGTTCGGCGAGGCGACGAAGTCGAGTTCCTTCTCGTCCGGGTGGTGAGGAGCGTGATCGCTCGCGATCGCGTCGATCGAACCGTCGGCCAGGCCCCCGACCAGAGCCTCGCGGTCAGCGGCGCTTCTGAGCGGCGGGTGCATCCGGAAGTTCGGGTCCAGCCCCGAGTCGAAGACGTCCTCGTCCGTCAGCAGCAGGTGATGGGCCGAGACCTCGCAGGTGACCCGGTGGCCATCGGCTTTGGCCGCCCGGATCAGCTCCAGGCTGCGCCCGGTCGACATGTGCGCCAGGTGGTAGCGGCCCCCGGTATCGGCCGCGAGCAGCAGATCGCGGGAGACCATCACGTCGTCCGCGGCGCCGGGAATCCCCTCGACGCCGAGCCGCGTCGAGAAGCGTCCCTCGTGCATGACCCCGTCGCCCGAGAGTGCGAGTTCCTCGGCGTGCTGGATCACCGGCAGGTCGAAGTGCCGGGCGTATCGCAGCGCCTGGCGCATCAGCGCGGCGCTCCAGACCGGACGGCCGTCATCGGAGACCGCGACCGCACCGGCCCGCCGCTGCGCTCCGAACTCCGTCAACTCGCGGCCCTCGAGCCCCCGGCTGACCGCCGAGATCGGGTACACCCGGGCCCATCCCGCCCGCTCCGCCTGCTTGAGCATGAACTCGGTCAGGGATGGATCGTCGTTCACCGGGTCCGTGTTCGGCATGCAGGCGACGGCCGTGAAGCCGCCTGCCGCCGCCGCCCGGGTGCCGGTCTCGATCGTCTCCTTGTACTCCTGGCCCGGCTCGCGCAGGTGGACGTGCATGTCGATCAGCCCGGGCGCGACCACCAGCCCCGCGGCGTCGACCTCACGCACGTTCTCCGGCGCCGCGACACCGGGGCCGCAGGCCGTCACCCTGCCGTCCTCGATCAGGACGTCGGCCGGGCCGTCGAACTCCTGGGTCGGATCGACCACGCGGCCCCCGCGAATCACCAGCGACCCGCTCACGGCATCGCTCCGTCTTCGCCGCTCTTCGCGCCGATCAGCAGGTACAGAACCGCCATCCGCACCGCGACGCCGTTCGCCACCTGCTCGAGGATCACCGACCAGGGTCCGTCGGCGACCTCGCTGGCGATCTCGATACCGCGGTTGATCGGCCCCGGATGCATGATGATCGCGTCGTCCTGCGCTCGGCGCAGCCGCTCCGCGGTGAGTCCGAAGAACTCGAAGTACTCCCGCTCCGAGGGAAAGGCGGCCCGCGCCTGGCGCTCCAGTTGCACCCGCAGCATCATCACGACGTCGACGCCCTCGATCGCCTCCTCCAGCGAGTAGACCGCCCTGGCCCCGAGGGACTCCGGCTCTTCCGGCATCATCGTGCGGGGACCGGCGACCGTTACGTCCGCGCCCAGTTTGGTCAGGCACAGGACGTTCGAGCGCACGACCCGGCTATGGGCCACGTCGCCGACGATGGCGATCTTCAGGCCCTCCACCCGACCCTTGCGGCGGCGGATCGTGAAGGCGTCGAGCAGCGCCTGGGTGGGATGCTCGTGAGCCCCGTCGCCGGCGTTGATCACCCCGGCCGCGATGCGCTCCGCCAGCGCGTGCGGCACCCGGGGGTGGGCATGACGGATCACGACCAGGTCCGGGGCCATGGCCTCCAGGTTGCGCGCGGTGTCGAGGAGCGTCTCGCCCTTGGACAGGGACGAGCTCGAGGTCGAGAAGTTGATGTTGTCGGCCGAGAGCCGCTTCTCGGCGATCTCGAAGCTCGAGCTCGTGCGCGTCGACGGCTCGAAGAACAGGTTGATGACCGTCTTGCCCCGCAGGGTCGGCACCTTCTTGATCGGCCGCGCCGCCACCTCGACGAACGACTCCGCGGTGTCGAGAACGTGGAGGATCTCGGCCGTGGACAACTCGGCGACCCCCAGCAGGTCGCCGCGCTGCCAGACCGGTTCGCTCACCCTTCGCGCTCGACCAGTTCGAGCAGCTCGACCATCTCCTTGCCGCCGTCGGTGGCGGCATAGGAGACCTTGATGACTTCGGTGTCGGTCGTCTGCACGTGTTCGCCGACGCAGTCGGCGTGGATCGGCAGTTCCCGGTGGCCACGGTCGATCAGCACCGCGAGACGGATCGCCCGCGGCCGGCCGTAGTCCATGATCAGGGCGTCCATCGCCGCCCGGATCGTTCGGCCGCTGTAGAGGACGTCGTCGCAGAGCACGACGATCCGGTCGTCGATCGGAACCGGCATCACACTCTCCTTGACCACGGGCTGCGGCGCGATGGTCGACAGATCGTCCCGGTAGAGCGTGATGTCGAGCACTCCGACCGGCACGGCGACGCCTTCCGTGCGCTTGATCTCGGCGGCGATGAAGTCGGCCAGCGGCACGCCGCGCGTGCGCACGCCGACCAGCATCAGCGAGTCGGTGCCCCCGGCGCGCTCGACGACCTCCAGCGCCATCCGCCGCATCGTCCTCGCCATCTGCGGCGCGTCGAACAGCATCCTCTTGACCGTCAGCGTGCTCACCGCCGCGGCAGCGTATCAGCGGCTCGCCCGTAACGCCACATGTTGTGGACGCCGTTCGGCGCCGGCACAACCACTTGTGACTTATGCATGAACCCTGTTATGTTTCCCCAAGCTCAATCAGCCTGTTCCCAGCCACACGCCGCCGCCACACACACGATGCTCAAACTCGAGAGCCTTGAAGTCAACGGCTTCAAGACCTTCGTCGACCCGGTAACGAGCCGGTTCGCCCGCGGCATCACGGCGATCGTAGGGCCGAACGGCTGCGGCAAGAGCAACCTGGCGGAAGCCATCACCTGGGTGCTCGGCGAGCAGAGCGCGAAGTCGCTCCGCGGCAGTTCCATGGAGGAAGTCATCTTCAACGGGAGCGGCCAGCGCAAGCCCCTCGGAATGGCGGAAGTGAGCCTCACCTTCCTCACCGACGGCAGCGTCGAGAACGCCGAGGACGACCGCATCACGATCGGGCGGCGGATCTTCCGCGGCGGCGAGGGCCAGTACCGGTTGAACGATCGGGTGGCCCGGCTCAAGGACATCCGCGACATCCTGATGGACACGGGGCTGGGCATCCGCGCCTACTCGGTGATCGAGCAGGGACGGATCGGGATGATCCTCTCCGGCAAGCCCCAGGAACGCCGCAAGCTGATCGAGGAAGCGGCCGGGATCACCCGCTACAAGAACCGCAAGCGGCTCGCCAGCCTGAAGCTCGAGGACGCGACCGCCGACCTGCTCCGGCTCGACGACATCATCTCCGAGGTCGAGCGTCGTCTCCGCTCTCTCAAGAGGCAGGCGAACGCCGCCCGGCGCCACCGCGAACGCAGGGACGCCTACCGTGAACTGCTCGACGCCGTGCTCCTGGCGCGCTGGGTGAAGCTCCACGGCGAACTCGAAGAACTCGGGTCGGCTCTGGGCCGGGAGGCCGACCGCGAAGCGGAACTCCTGGCCGAGATCGCCCGCGGCAACACGGCACTCACCGAATGCCGTCAGGCCATCGACGCGCGCACCGAAGAGGCCGTCCGCTCGCACGAACGTCAGGCCACCCTGCTGGCGACGATCGAGGGACGCCAGGAACTGATCAAGGGCGCCCGCGCCACCCGGGCGGAGATCGCCGAACGGCTCAAGGCCGGCGCCCGCGATACGGAGACGCGGAGGCGCGAACTGTCAACGGCCGAGGAGACGCTCGCCGTCCTCGCCGGACGCCGGCAGATGTTCCTCACGGAGCGCGAAGAGGCGCTGGCGAAGGTCAGCGAGGACCGCCGGCGGATCGACGAGGCCGATACCGCGATCGAGGATGCGCGCAGGCAACACAGGGATCTGCTCGAAGAACAGGCGGCATCGCGGGTCGGAATCGACGAACTGCGGAGCCGCCTGGTCGCCGAGCGCATCGCCAACGAGAAGGCCGTCGATCGCCGCGACCGCGCCGAAGAGACGCTGGAACGCAGCCTGGAGGCGCTCCGCTCGATCGACGGCGACGTCCAGGGCGTCGGCGCCAAGGTCGAGTCGCTGGATGTCGCGCTGGCGACTGAAACCAAGGCCGCCCAACGGGCCGCAGCGGCCCTCGATGCGAGCCGAAACCAGCGGCAAACCGCCGAGGCGGAACTGGAAACGCGCCGCGAGGAGCTCGTCGAGGCCCAGAAGCGGGCGGCCGTTCTCCGGGAGCTCGGTCAGCGCGACGAGGAACTGCGAGCCGGGATTGGTGGCGCGCTGCTCGAATTGGGTCTCTCGGAGCCCCGCTTCCTCGGCGACGAAGTGAACGTGCCAGCCGGCTGGGAAGACAGCCTGGACCTCTTCCTCGGTCCGCTGCGCAACGCGATCCTGGCCCCCGGCGACGACGATGCGGTCTCCATAGCTCGCGCCCTCGCCGGCTTCGACCACCAGGTCACGCTTCTCAGACCGGCTGACTCGGCGAAGCCCGCTCCGGAATCCACGGCACTCGGAGGACTCGACGATCCGGAGATCGTCGGCGATGTATGGACCGCGCTGGGCCTTCCCGAGGCCCTGCGCGCTTCGCTCCAGCCAGGCTGGCTGGTGGCAAGCCCCGAGGCGGCTGAGCGCCTGGCGGCGGACAACCCGGGCGTCGCCTTCCTTTGCCGCGACCGGCTCTGGATCGAGGCCGGCCGGGTGACCGTCCGTGGCGAGGGCGCGGCGCCGGGCGCTCTGGGCCGCCAGCGCGAACTCGACGACCTCGTACGACGTGTCGACGAACTCGAGGAGCGCTGCGCGGCGCTGAATCGCGAGATCGATGCCGCCGCCGGGAGCGCCCGCGACGCCGCCCTGGAAGGTCGAAGAATCGAGCAGGCCGCGGCCGAGCTGCGTGAACAACTGGCCGTCGCCAGGGCCCGGCTCCAGGACATCACCGAACGGCGCGCCGTGCAGGCCCGCGAGAACGACGCAGCCGAGATCGAACGCGACGAACTGACCCGCGGAATCGCCGAGACGGAGAGTCGGCAGGCCCGGATTCGCGCGGACATCGAGGCCCGGGAGACGGTTCATCGCAGTCTGGAGCGGGCAGTGCAGGAAGCGGCCGCCGCCGTCGAACGCGCTCGGGAAGAACGCGAGGAGCACGTCACCGCGGGCGCCGGCCGCCAGGGCCAACTCGAGCTGATCGAGGAGCGCTCCGCCACCGAGCGGAACGAGACGGAGAGACTCGAGGAACGCATCGCCGACCTGCGCGACGCCGACGAGGGCTGGCTGGCCGAGCAGGAGCGGCTGCGCGGGCGGCTCGTCGAACTCGAGGACGCATCCACCCAGGCGCGGCAGGAACTCGACGACGCCCTGGCCGAGCGGACGAGCGCCAGAGACGAAGCCACCCGCGCCCAGGAGGCACTCGAGGCGGAGAGGGATCGCGGGCGCGAGCTGGATGCCCGGATGCGCGACCTCGGCGCCCGGCGCGACGAGCTGCGCGACGGGATCGAGGAGCTACGGGTGCGGCAGGCGGGCCTGCGTCAGGACGCCGAACACCTGGAACGGGAGTACCGCGAGGAGTTCGGGCGCGAGGTAACCGCGCGCGAGACGCCGGCCACGCCGGACGGCGAGGCCTCCGACTTCGAGACGATGACCGAGGAGCTCGAGCGCCGGCGCACCCTGCTGGAGCGGATGGGGCCGGTCAACGTCCTCGCGGCCGACGAGTACGACGAGCAGCAGGAGCGCCACACGTTCCTGGCCGGACAGCGCGCCGACGTGGCGTCCTCGGTCGAGAGCCTGAAGCGCACGATCCGCGACATCGACCGAACCTCCTCCGAGCGCTTCGTCGCCACCTTCAGCGAGGTCAACGAGAACTTCGGGCGGACCTTCACGGAGCTCTTCCGCGGCGGCGACGCGGAGATGCGGCTGATGGACGAAGACGACCCGCTGGACTGCGGCATCGAGATCACCGCCCGGCCGCCGGGCAAGCGGGCCCAGAACATCATGCTGCTCTCGGGCGGGGAGAAGGCGCTGGCGGCGATCGCCCTGCTGTTCGCCCTCTTCCAGACCAAACCATCGCCTTTCTGCATCCTCGACGAGGTCGACGCGCCGCTCGACGACGCGAACATCCTGCGCTTCGTCGACATGCTGGAGCGGATGTCGGCGGAAACACAGTTCCTCGTCATCACCCACAACAAGCTGACGATGCAGGTCGCCAGCACGCTCTACGGGGTCACGATGGAGGAACGCGGGGTCTCGAAGATCGTCGGCGTCGACGTCGACGAGATGCACCCCGAGCGCCAGTTGGCGACCGCCTGAGTGCTGGTAGTCTGAACGCGATGAAGCGTTCAGTCCTACCCTGCCACGCCCTGCTGCTCGCGGTCGTTGCCGCGCCCGCGTCGGCCGCCGATCGCGACGCGCCGACCTTCTACGCCGACGTGCTGCCAGTGCTCCAGATGCACTGCCAGGACTGTCACCGCCCGGCGGGCGCCAACTACGGCGGGATGAGGGCGCCGATGGCCCTGACCACCTACGCCGAGACCCGGCCCTGGGCCCGGTCGATCGCGCGGACGGTGGCGGCCCGGGAGATGCCGCCCTGGGACGCTCATCCGCAACACGACGGCACGTTCGCCAACGAGCGGGTGCTGAACGCGGCCGAGATCGAGACCCTGGTCAACTGGGCCGGGACCGGCGCCGCCCCCGGCGACGCGGCCGACGCCCCGCCGCCGCGCGAGTTTCCGAGCACCGGCGGCTGGGTCGTGGGTGAGCCCGATCTCGTCGTGACGATGCCGGAGCGCTACTTCGTCGAGGACGATGTGGACGACCTCTACGCCGCGTTCTCGTACGTCCTCACCGAGGAGGATCTGCCCGAGGATCGCTGGGTGGTCGCCTTCCAGTGCAAGCCGGACAGCGACGTCATCCACCACTTCAACCTCCACCTGCTGCCGCCGAACGAGAACGGCGAGTTGCCGCCGCCGCCCGAGTTCCCCAACCAGGACCAGATCGCCCCGTCACCCGAGAACGCGGGCAGCTACATGGGCGGCGTCTCCTCCGGCAGCGACGCGAACCGCTACCCGGAGGGCTACGGCTTCCTGCTCAGGAAGGGTTCGCGGGTGACGTTCGATATCCACTACCACAAGGAAGCCGGCCCCGGCACCGGCGTATGGGACCAGTCCTCGATCGGCTTCGTCTTCGCCGACGAGCCCGTCGAACGTTCGCTCGGCTCGGGCCTGCGGCCGATCATGAACTTCACCTTCGCGATCCCGCCGAACGACGGCAACCACCAGGTCGGTCCCTACTCCACCGTCGCCCGCCACGACACGGACATCATCGCCCTCATGCCGCACATGCACATGCGGGGCAAGGCCGCTCGCTTCGAGGCGTTCTACCCCGACGGCACGACCGAAGTGCTGCTCGAGGTGCCGAACTTCGACTTCTCCTGGCAGACGGTCTACTACTACGACCGGATGAAGCGCATCCCCAAGGGCACGCGGGTCGAGTACACCGCCTGGTACGACAACTCCGCCGAGAAGGCGGCCCGCTACGGCTTCGACTCGAATCGCACGGTCCGCTTCGGCCAGCCCTCCACCGACGAGATGATGATGGGCTTCATGATGAGCGCCGCGGCGCCGGAGGAGTAGCCGCCAGTGACGACCGGTGTGCAGCTATCAGAAAGCCGCCGGCGATCAGCAGACCCAGTAGCTCGCGGCTGTGCTCGATGTACATCCGGCTGGCCGACATCGGCGCCCACAGGTCGCTGGTCGGACGATTCAGAAGCCAGTCGATGAACCCCGGGAGCGTCAGCACGACGCCCGCCGCCGTGACCGCGGCGAGCGCCAGAAAGACGACACGGGGTAGCGGCCGGTAGGCGGCGATCGTGCAGGCGCAGGCGATCGCGGCGTAGTAGGTCACCCAGATCAGCGGATCCGGGTCGTTGATCTGCAGCAGGGCGAACACCAGCATCGCCAGGCCGAGCAGCAGGGGCACGAATCGGGGACCTGAGCGACGCCGTGATGACTGCATCGCGGCGAGCCTAACCCGGCAACGAAGCACCCACCCCCGCGAAAATGGTCGTCATCGCGTTCATCATGTTCAGTCTTGACAAAACAAACCGGATGATTCAACATCCCTGACTCATGACCGTCCCCGAACCGACTCCTGCTGCGGACCGATCCGCCGAACCAGCCGCGGCGGCCGACCTCGGCCGGCACGCTGCCGAGGAACGCTTCATCGAAGCGATGGGCCTTGCGCACGAGGAGGACCGCCTGCCCCGGATCGCCGGCCGCCTCGTCGGCCTGCTCATCCTCTCGCCCGATCCGGTCCGCTTCGACCATCTGGCCGAGCGGCTTCGGGTCAGCCGCGCCAGCATCAGCACGAACACGCGCCTGCTGGAGAACATGGGCGTCATCCAGCGCGTGACCCGCCCGGGCGACCGCCGCGATTACTTCCAGATCAACGAGGAACCCGGCCTCCTGCTGCGGATCGCCGATCGCTACCGAACCCGCCAGGCCAGCGCGGAAGAGATGAAGCAGGCACTCCCGCCGAACGCCGGAGGCGAGGTCGTCTTCGAGCGCCTGGAGCGGCTCATCCGCTTCTACGCCATCCTCGCCGACAGCCTCCAGTACGTGCTCGCCGCCGTGGCGGATGGCGAGGGCAACTCCGGCTCCGGGAACGCGTAGACGACGCGCACGGCGGAACCACCCATCAGACGAAGAGAGAACGACGAATTCATGGCCATGTTTCAGCAACCGAAGGGAGGCGCCACCAGGCGCCACAGCCGGCTCAGTCGCCCACAGATCGCGGGGCTGGCCGTCGCGGCCCTCGTGCTCGTTGCCGCAGCCGTGTTCGCATTCGGCCGCGGGCCCCAGGCGCGAGCCGGCCGCCAGGCGGGCGACGCGCAGATGGCGCAGGCAGTGCCCGTGCGCGCCGTCGCCGCACGCCGCGGACACCTCTCCGTGCGCACCGCGTACTCGGGCGAGCTCGTGGGCGAAGTCTCCGACATCTCTCCCCAGGTTTCGGGGCTCCTGGTCGACGTGCCCGCACGAATCGGCCAGCGGGTCGCCGCCGGCACGGTGCTCGCGGTGATCGCGGACGTCGAAGTGAGGAACCAGCTCCAGGAGGCGCGCGGCCAGCTAGGCGTGGCCGAAGCGAACCGCGATCGCGCAGCCGCCGAACTCGTCGGCGTCGAAGCCGACTACCAGCGGGCCATGGAGCTCTACGACCAGGGCCTCCTCTCCGAGCAGGAGCAGCAGCAGGTCACTTCCCAGTACGCGACGACGAAGGCGAACCTGGCCGCCGGTGAGGCCCAGGTGCAGCAGTCCGCCGCCCGCGAAGCGCTGCTCGCGGAGCAGTTCGCGAACACCCGCGTGCGAGCGCCGTTCGACGCGGTCGTCTCGGACCGCTACCTGGATCGCGGTGCCCTGGTCCAGCTGGGCACGCCGATTCTCCGCCTGGTCGAGGAGGCGCCGCTCCTGGTCCAGTTCCGAGTGCCTGAACGCGATCTCTCAGCGGTCCAGACTGGCGCCGCCTTCGACGTGGCCACCGAGGCCACCGGCGAACGGACATTCTCCGGCATCGTGCGCCGGGTCGCCGGGGAAGTACGCCGCAACGACCGTACCGTTCTCGTCGAGGGCGAGCTGGCCGAGACGGGCGAACTGCTACTGCCGGGCATGTACGCCGACGTCTCCGTCAGCCTGCGCGACCTCGACAACGCCCTGATCGTGCCCGGCACCGCCCTGCTCGAACGCGTGGCGATGGACGGCGCGCGTTCCACGGGCGTCATGGTGCCGGTCGACGGCCTCGCCCAGTGGCGCGCGGTCACCGTCGCGGGCCGTTCCGGGGAGTACAGCGCGATCGCCGGACCGATCGAGGCCGGCGAACTCGTCCTGACGATGGGCCACAACCAGTTGGGCCACGGCGCGCCCGTGCGGGTTGTCCGCAACGAGCCTGAGCCCTCCCCCACCGGCGCTGCCGGATTCTGAGGCCGACCTTGAACCTCCCCCGTCTCTCCGCCAACCGCCCGGTGGGCGTGACCATGCTCTACGTCTGCGTCGTCGTGCTCGGCCTGGTCGCGATGCGCCAGCTCGCCGTCGACCTGATGCCCGAAGTCGACATGCCCCGGATCTCGATCACGACGACCTACGAGGGCGTGGCGCCGGAGGAGATGGAGAGCCTGATCACACGGCCGGTCGAGCAGGCCCTGTCCACGGTCACCGGTCTCGACCAGTTGAACTCCATGTCGGCGGAGGGCATGAGCAGCATCCAGGCCCAGTTCGACTGGGGCGTCGACCTGAACGAAGTCGTGAACGACATCCGCGAGCAGCTCGACTTCGTGCGCGGCATGCTGCCCGAAGACGCGTCCGAACCGACCCTCTTCAAGTTCAATCTCTCCGACATGCCGGTCGTCTTCCTGGGCCTGTCAGGCACGGGTGACGCCCGTCAGGTCCGCCACATGGCCGAACAGACGATCAGCCGGCGGCTGGAACGCCTGCCCGGCGTCGCCTCGGTGGACATCCAGGGCGGCCGCGTGCGGGAGATCCAGGTCCAGCTCGCCGCCGACCGGATGGCCGCGCTCGGCATCACGCCGAGCGAGGTCACGATGGCCCTCTCCCGCGAGAACCGGAACGTCTCCGCCGGCGACATGCTGGAAACGGGGCGGGAGGTCCTGATCCGGGCGATCGGCGAGTTCGAGCGCAAGGTGGACGTCGAAAACACGATCGTCGCCATCCGCGACGGCCGGCCGATCCTGGTCCGGGACGTCGGACGGGTCGACGACGGCATCCGCGAGATGACGAACGAGCTGTGGATCAACGGCACCGAAGGCATGCGGATGTTCGTGATGAAGCAGTCCGGCTCGAACACGGTCGAGGTCGTGGACCGGCTGAAGCGCGAGATCGACGCGATCAACCGCGACTACGCCGGCCGCGCCGAGATCACGATCCTCATGGACGGCGCGGAGTTCATCCGCCAGGCCGTGAACAACGTCCAGTTGGGGGCCCTGTTCGGGGCCGTTCTGGCGGTGCTCGTGCTGATGTTCTTCCTTCGCGACATGCGGGCGACCCTGATCGTCGGCGCCGCGATTCCCATCTCGGTGCTGGCCACGGTCGCCCTGATGTACTTCAACGGCTTCACGCTGAACGTGATCTCCCTGGCCGGCATCGCGCTCGGCGTCGGCATGCTGGTCGACGGCTCCATCGTGGTACTCGAGAGCATCTACCGCCGGCTCCACGAGGGCGAACGCCCCACCGCCGCGGCGATCGCCGGCAGCAACGAGGTGGCGATGGCGATCGCGGCCGGCACGCTGACCACGGTGGCCGTCTTCCTGCCGGTCGTGTTCATCTCCGGCTTTGCCGGCATCTTCTTCAACCAGTTGGCGATCACGGTCAGTTTCGCCCTGCTCTGCGCGCTGTTCGTCGCCCTGACGCTGATTCCGGCCGCCGCCGCCCGCTGGCTGCGGGAGGTCCCGAAGAGCCGCCAGGTAACGGACGAGTGCGTCGCCGCCCTCGGGCCGGTCGACATGGCCTACGGCCGGATGATCCGGTGGGCCCTCGGCAGGCCCGGCATGGTGATGGCCACGGCGGTCGTGCTCCTACTCGGTTCCTTCGCCCTGGTACCCATCATCGGGCTCGAGCTGATGCCCGAGAGCGACGAGGGCCGGCTCAACATGCAGGTCGAGATGCCGGTCGGCGCTCCGCTCGAAGCGACCACCGGAACGATGGAGCAGATCGAGGACCGGGTTGTCGGCGCGCTCAGACCCGGCGAACTCGACAGCCTGATCACCACCGCCGGTCCCGAGAGCTGGTGGCGGCCCGCCCAGTCGAACCAGGGCACGATGGAGATCCTGCTCACTCCGCTGACCGAACGAAGTCGCAGCCAGGAGGAGATCCTCGCGGCGATCCGCCATGCCATCGCCGACGTGCCGGCCGCCCAGGTGCAGCTCTACGCATCGTCCAACAACATGATGATGCGCATGATGCGCGGCGGCCAGGACGCCCGACTCGTGGTCGAGATCCGCGGTCACGACCTGGACCAGGGCAACGAACTCGCCCAGCGCGTGATCGATGCCATGGCCGCGGTCCCCGGGGTCGTCCACCCCCGGCTCGACCGCGAATCCGGCCAGCTCGAACGAACCCTGCGGGTCGATCGCGCCCGCCTGGCCGAACTCGGCCTCAACGGCAGCCAGGTCGCCGACGCCGTCGAGCACTACGTCCTCGGACGGGTGGCCACCAGGTTCCGCGACCAGGGCGACGAGTTCGACATCCGGGTCCAGCTCCAACCCGAGGACCGGCTGCGCATCGAGCAGTTGCCGCAGCTCCCCATCGTCACTCCGCGCGGTGACATCGTGCCCCTGGGCTCGGTCGCCAGCATCAATCCCGGCGAAGGGCCGCTGTCCATCAACCGGGAGAACCAGGAACGCTACATGCAGGTCCTCGCCGGCATCGACGGCCGGCGCTTCAGCGACGCGGCGAGCGACGTCGAAGCCGCGCTGGCGCGGGTCGAAACGCCCTACGGCTTCATGATCGAGATGGGCGGCGAACTGGAAGAGCAGCGCCAGGTCTTCGTGGAGCTTCTGATCGGGGTGCTGCTCGCGGTCTTCCTCGTCTACACGGTGATGGCGGTCCAGTTCGAGTCCCTGGTCCAGCCCCTGGTCATCATGACCGCGGTGCCGTTCTCGCTGCTTGGGGTGCTGCTGACCCTGGCGGTCACCGGCACGACCCTGAACATGAACTCCTTCCTCGGCCTGGTCGTGCTGGTCGGCATCGTGGTCAACAATGCGATCGTCCTGGTGGACAACGTGAACCGGATGCGCCGGGATGTCGGCTGCACCCTCCACGAGGCGCTGATCCGCGGTTCCAGACG
Organism: Thermoanaerobaculia bacterium; assembly: GCA_965116955.1. Taxonomy (GTDB): domain Bacteria; phylum Acidobacteriota; class Thermoanaerobaculia; order Multivoradales; family Multivoraceae; genus Multivorans. The sequence goes on from OZ220742.1 coordinate 3,739,973, forward strand.
TCGCCTGCGGCCGATCCTGATGACGACGCTGACCACCGCCCTCGGCCTGCTGCCGCTGACCCTGGGCATCGGCGAGGGCGCCGAGCTGCAGGCGCCGCTGGCCCGCGTGGTCGTCGGCGGCCTGCTGGCCTCGACGCTCATCACGCTGATCTTCGTGCCCTCGCTCTATCTCCTGGTCGAGCGCGGGCGGGAACGGCGACGAGCCATCCGCGGCCGGCGGAAAGCCGCTCGGAAGGCCGGCGTACACCTCCCGCAAAGCGCCCCGGCCATGCAGCGCTAGAGCGAGCCGAACACGCGAAGCTGGAGCGACTCTTGACGGCTCAGCGACCCGCCAGACTTCCTTCGCATCACTGGGTCCTCGTGACTCGCCGCGCTCATTGTTCCCGCAGATAGGATCGCGGGCAATGGTAGAAGTTCACTCAAGGCGCGGCACCGTCGCTGACTGCAGGGAAGCGCGCCCCAGAAACGGAGCGGTCGATTCACCGGCGATCAGGCGGTCGCTGTGTCATCTCTTCCTCCGGCAACGAGGGGAAGGACCGGCGACCGAGAAGAGAGCCATCACTCCTGCACGCAGGCTGCGAAGTGGCCTTGGCGCCACCGCAGTCGTTGCTGCAAGTATTTTCTTCGCGCCGCCAGCCGAGCCACAGAGTCGCCGCGAGCTGGAACGGCGGAACCTGGACCGCCTGGAAGGAGTGGTGGCTGAGGTGAAGCTACGCGCGGAGAGTGCGGCAACGCTTCTCGAAGCCACCATCACCGGCGTCTGGGTAGTGCGCGAGGCTGCCGTTCAGGTGCTGGCGAGAACACCTGGCGATGCCCCCTGCCGCGAGGAATGGCGACAGCTTGCTGCTCGAGGGACCGAAGTACTCTGGCCGTACGTCGCCGACTGGTCCAAGGCAACTGCCGAAACAGCTTCCGCAGCGGCAGCGGGGAAGGTGGCGGCGGCGGTCGCAGACAGGGTGGCTGAGGTGGCGGAATCTCGCGCCATAGCTGCCGAAGAGTCCAAGGGCTCGTTGTTCTCGCGGATTGAAGAACTCTCGGCGCACGACCGCGGCATCCTCGAAGCCAACGAGACAGCCGATCGGTCGCTCACGCTGGTCGAGAGTCTGTCTGCCGGAGTTCGACGTGCCATCAGCGAAACGGTCGGCTGCGTCGAGCGGGGCGGCCTTACGTGGGAGGAGTGGGTAGAAGCTGAGGCTGCCGGCAAAGGTCCCGCAAGGCCGCCAGCCGAACAGGAGGAAGCCCTAGAGACGGTGCGCAAGAGCGGGATTGTTGCTTGAGCGTAGGGGTCCTGATGGGGACGAGCGAAGATCAGGCGAATCTGATGGACGGCGCACTGGAAGTGCAAATCCGCCATGGCTGACACGACCTGCTTCTCCGTTTTCAACCAGTGTGTCCTCGCGGTAGACGCCGGCGAGCTTATCCAGTCCGTGAGTACTAGGGACAAGGAGTTCCACTTCCAGAACTGGTTCCGGGCGCGGCTTGAACGGACCGACCTGCACTTCGAGGAGGGCGGCCGCAACACCTACCCTGACTTCTCCATGGTCGAACATGCGGAGGGCTACGAAGTCAAGGGACTGGCCTGTCCCGGGCGCGTACGCAACTACGACAGCAACAGCCAGATGCCGACCGGTCTTCACAACGGCCGGTCCATCTTCTACGTCTTCGGACGCTATCCCGCCGACCTCGAACCGTTCCGGGTCAACGGCGGTGGCCGTCACTACCCGGTCATAGATCTAGTGATGTGCCATGGGAGCTTCCTGAACGCCAACCACGAGTACGTCCACGAGAACAAGAGCGTCACGGGTTTTGGGACTTACGGTGACGTCTCGATTCGGGACCGCAAGATGTATGTCGCGCCAACGCCGTTCGCCCTGACCGAGGGGACGACGGGCCTAATGACCCTCATCGTTCCTGAAACAACCACAGCACCCAAAGGCTTTCGGGAGGTCGGTCGCCTCACTCGCACCGAAGCCGACGAGCTTGTCGTCGCCTACAGATTCGACCTGCGGACAAATGAGCTCGCGGCCGAACGTATAAGCAATCCGCGCGCGGGCACCAAGCACCGCTTCGTCGCGTACCGGTCGGACGGTCACGCGGCCAAGCAGGTGCGCATGGCGTCGAAGGCCGAAGGCGGCGAGGCATGAGCGAACCGTTGCTGCAGCGACGCGAAGCGTCAAGTGCCGGCAGAACTGCCCTTGAGGCGGGGTTCCCCGTCATCGAGATCAGCGAACTTGCGCAGCAGGAGAGCTGGCGAAAGGAACTCAACCGACCGCTCTACCACATACACAAGTGGTGGGCGACACGACTAGGCTCGGTGTTTCGCGGGATCACGCTGGGAGCCCTCGCCGACGAAGCGTCGGACATCTGGGAGGACTTCTACAAGCGGCACGACCTAACCGGCAAAGTAGTGCTCGACCCGTTCATGGGAAGCGGCACGACCTTGGGCGAAGCGCTCAAGCTCGGCGCCCGCGCTATCGGCTGCGACATCAATCCCGTCAGCACGTTCCTTGTGCGACAGGCCTTCACGCGGGTTCCGGAACAGGAACTTCGGGCTGCGTTCACGAAGCTGGAAGCGAATGTGGCGCCGCAGATTCGCCGCTATTACCAGACTCGCGACCCGACAAGCGGTGAGATGATTCCCGTTCTCTACTTCTTCTGGTGCAAGACCGTGGAGACCCCAAGCGGCGACGTGGTACCGCTCTTCTCACGATACGTCTTCGCCCGGCATGCGTCGCCAAGAAAGCACCCGCGAGCCCAGATTGTCTGCCCAGCGTGCTGGCAAGTGTTCGAGGGTCGCTACGACTCGACGAACCTGGACTGCGGACATTGCGGACACGGCTTTGACGCGCAGACCGGTCCCGCGAATGGCCAGCACGTCACGGCACCCGATGGTTCCAGGCACAAGATCAAGGATCTTCTCCCAGCGGACGGGTCGCCGCCGGCGCACAGGCTCTACGCGATGCTGGCGCTGCGACCGAGCGGCGAGAAGGTCTACCTCGCCGCCCGCCCCGAAGACGGCGCGCTCTACGCGGAGGCGGAATGCCGACTCAACAGGGAGGAGGATCTTCCGATTCCGACCCTCGCCGTCCGCCGCGGGCACAACACGGCCCAGGCCCGCGGCTACAACTACTTCTGCTGGCGCGACTTCTTCAACGCCAGACAGCTTCTCTGTCTCGGTCTGCTGTTGCGCGAGATCCTTCGCATCGAGGACCGTCGCGTCCAGGAGCAGATGCTCTGCCTGTTTTCTAGCACGCTAGAGTTCAACAATCTCTTCTGCAGCTACAAGGGCGAGGGAACGGGCGCGGTACGCCACATGTTCTCGCACCACATCCTCAAACCGGAACGAGTTCCGCTCGAGAACTCGGTCTGGGGAACCGAGAAGAGCAGCGGCACGTTCAGCACTTTGTTCACGTCACGCCTCCTGCGGGCGAAACGGTACCTGGACGCCCCCTTTGAGCTCGAGCTTCAACGGAATCTATTCGGCGAGCGCTGCGGAACACGTAGGACGGTGGCCAGCGCCCCGCTACACCCCCACCGGGTGAGCACGTGGGACGACATGCAGGGCCCCGAGCAACCGGTCATGATCCTAAACGGCGACAGCGGCTCGCTCCCACTCCCGGACGCATCCGTGGATGCCGTCGTCACGGACCCTCCCTACTTCGACTTCGTTCATTACAGCGAGCTGAGCGATTTCTTCTACGCTTGGCTGAACCCGGCCCTTGCAGGACGCTATCCATGGATGCAGCGCCCTGACTGCTCCGCTGCGGGCGAGGTGCAACACAAGGACCCCCGATCGTTCGCGCGCCAGCTTGGCAGAGTGTTCTCCGAGTGTCGCCGAGTGCTAAAGCCCGAAGGCGTGCTGGCATTCAGCTTCCATCACTCGCGCCCGGAGGGTTGGGCGGCGATCTACGAGGCAATCGAGAGCGCAGGCCTCGTCGTGGCGGCGTCACATCCGGTTCACGCCGAACTTCGAGTGTCGAGCCCTAAGGCGGTGGCAAAGGACCCGATCAGTCTCGACGCGGTCCTTGTCTGCAGGCACCGGGACAACCATGTCGCAATGGGGACTCGTACCTGCTCGCCTCTGGAACGGGCCAAAGAACTTACCGCCGAGTTCGAGGCGTCGAGCATGCCCGTTTCCCGTGGCGACGAGTTCGTCATCGCTGCCGCGCAAACGTTGATCGATGAAGGTCCAAATCGGCTGGCGTACCAGGAGGTCTTTTCTCTCCTCTCCCGCGTTCGTGCCGAGATCATGACCGCCCCCCATCCGAGAACCGGCGCGTGATCCAGCTTTTCGCTGCCGCACCGTTACTGGAAGCGGGCGTACTAGAAGCCGCCGTTCCAGGGGTGCGCGGGAGGTACCTCCCCGAGGGCGCGCAGGCACTACCCAGTTCCTGATCGACAAGGGACCTCCCAACGCCGAGCGTCGGCTGTTAGGCTGACGCCTGGAAATGGCCTCTCCGGCGGCGTCATCGGCGAACGGACCAAGGGATCCCCGGCGACGCCGTTTTCTTCGCGTGTCGTCCCGTCTGGCGATGGCCGCGGGGCTTCTGGGCGGGTACGGCGCGTTCGGTGCGATCCTCGGCCGGTTCCTCTATCCCAGCGGAAGCGCCGAGCGAGTGTGGCAGTTCGTGACGCCGCTCGACGGCCTCGCCGTCGGCGACAGTCTGACCTGGACGACACCGGCCGGCGCCGAAGTCCACGTCACCCGCCGCGACGACACCGGCGGCAGCGAGGACGTCACCGCCCTCTCCAGCGTATGCCCCCACCTGGGGTGCCAGGTCCACTGGCAGCCGCAGCACAACCGCTACTTCTGTCCCTGCCACAACGGGGTCTTCGACGCCGAAGGACGAGGCGTGGCCGGCCCGCCCGAAGGCATGGTGCTCTCGGGCTACCCGGTAGAGGTGCGGAACGGGCTGTTGTTCATCAAGGTGGAGCCGTCGCCGTTGATCGCTCCGGAAACCCGGTCGTGATTCCGCTCAGGCGCTGGCTCGACGATCGGCTCCCGATCGAGCCGGGCGCGCTGCGGGAACTCACGAACGAGCCGGTCCCCTACCACCTCAAGCGCTGGTGGTTCGCCCTCGGCGGCACCCCCGCCTACCTGTTCGTGGTCCAGATCGTCACCGGCATCCTGCTCGCCTTCTACTACCAGCCCCACCCGGCCACCGCCTACGAGTCGGTCCGCTACATCACCGAGGAGGCCTCGTTCGGCTGGTATCTCCGCAGCGTCCACAAGTGGGCGGCGACCCTGATGATCGCCGCCGTCGTGCTGCACCAGACCCGCGTCTACTTCACCGGCGCTTACCGCAAGCCGCGGGAGCTGAACTGGATGGTGGGCATGCTGCTCCTCGTCTGCACGCTGATGCTCGGCTTCACCGGCTACAGCCTGGTCTTCGAGCAACTGAGCTACTGGGGCGCCACGGTGTCCGCGAACATCGCCGACACGATTCCGCTGGCCGGCGGTTTCCTGAAGCAGATGCTGCTCGCCGGCGAGGCCTACAACGAGCGCACCCTGGCCCGCTTCTTCGTGCTCCACGCCGCGGTGCTGCCGGGATTCCTGATCGCCTTGATCGCGCTACACATCGCGCTCGTCCGGCTCCAGGGAGTCACCGAACTCAGGTTCCGGAACGAACCCCCGATCGAGAACCGCAAGTTCCCCTTCATTCCCGACCACCTCTACACGGAACTCATCATCGGCCTGGTGCTGATGGTCGTGCTCAGCGCCCTGGCGACGCTGGCGCCGGCGACCATGGGCCCGCTCGCCGACCCCCAGACCACGCCCGACGAGATCAAGCCGGAGTGGTTTTTCTACGTCACCTTTCGCTGGCTCAAGCTGATGGGCGGCACCGCCGCGGTACTCAGCATGGGGCTGGTCGTCTTCGTCATGTTCGCCTGGCCGTTCATCGACGCCTGGTTCCGGCGCCGCACCCGCCTCAGCGAAGCGAGCGTCTGGATCGGCATCGCGGCAACGCTGCTGATCATCGGCATGACGATCTGGGAAGCGGTGGCGCCCCACTGACGGCTCCGGAGGACTGTTCGCCATGACCCTGGAAACGAAGCGCATCATCATCGGCAGTCTGGGAGCCCTGTTCCTGATCTCCCTCGTGTTCGTCCAGTGGCTGGAGACGATTCGCCGGGCCGAGGAAGCCGGCCTCCGTCCCGCGAGGATCGTGGCGCCGGCCACCTCCACCGCCTGCGTCGAGTGCCATCAGGAAACGAATCCGGGGATCATCGAACACTGGCGCGGCAGCACCCACGCCGAGAAGGGCGTCGGCTGCGTCGAGTGCCACCAGGCGGTCGCGGAGGACCCCGACAGCCACAGCCACTACGGCTTCCAGATCGCCACCGTGGTCACGCCCAGGGACTGCGCCGCCTGCCACCCGCACGAGGCCGGGGAGTTCGCGCAGAGCCATCACGCCGCCGGCGGCAACATCCTCGCCTCGCTGGACAACTTCCTCGCCGAGACGGTCGAGGGCGCGGCGCAGCCGTTCGACCCGCACTCCCCGACCCCTGGCCGCCCCATGGAACCGGTCAACGGCCTCGCGAGCGCGTTCCTCGGCTGCCAGCAGTGCCACGGCTCGAAGGTCGCCCTCCGTGCCACCGACGGAGGCACCGTGACGGTCGACGATCTGCGCCCAGACGAGAACGGCCTCCCGACGAACGCCGACGCCCTGGACAGCATCCTGCGCAATGACGACGGCCGCCCCCTGTTCGACCCCGGCACCTGGCCCAACACGGGGATCGGCCGCCTCAACCTGGACGGCTCCCGCGGTTCGTGCAGCGCCTGCCACAGCCGGCACGACTTCTCGCCGCGCCGCGCGCGGCAGCCCGAGAACTGCGGCAAGTGCCACCTCGGCCCGGACCATCCCCAGAAGGAGATCTTCGAGGAATCGAAGCACGGCGTGGCGTACCGCGACCTGACCGACTCGATGAACCTGGACGCCGAGGACTGGGTACTGGGCGTGGACTACTCGGCGGCGCCGACCTGCGCCACCTGTCACATGTCGGGGCACTCCCGGAACAACGGCCGTGTCACGCACGATCCCGGGGAACGGATCTCCTGGACCAACCGGCCACCGGTCAGCCTGCCGATGGACACGGACGCGGAACACCGCATCGTGACCGTGGCCGACCCCGCCGAGCGGCGGGAACGCATCGCCGACACCGCCGAAGCGAAGCGGACGCGCATGAAGGAAGTCTGTTCACACTGCCATACGCCCGACTACGTCAACGCCTTCTACCGCCAGTACGACGACTTCGTGACCCTCTACAACGAGAAGTTCGCCAAGCCGGGTCAGGCGATCATGGCCTCCCTGCTCGAGCACGAACTGCGCAGCCCGACCCAGTTCGACGAGGAGATCGAGTGGACCTGGTTCTACCTCTGGCACCACGAGGGCCGGCGCGCCCGCCACGGCGCCTCGATGATGGCGCCGGACTACGCGCACTGGCACGGCATGTTCGAGGTCGCGGAGCGTTTCTACATGGAGCTGATTCCGCAGGCTCGGGAGATGGCCGACCACGCGGAAGCGACCGGCCGGGCGCGTCAGGCGCGGGCCGTCCGGCAGGTGATCGACTCCATCCTCTCCCGTCCGGAGCACTCCTGGTTCCAGGCCGGAGCCGAAGCTGAGTCGTCGCGGATCCGGGAGGCGATGGCGGAGCGTTACGGGGGTGCGGCAGGCGATCCGCCGCGGCCGTAGGATCGCCCTCAGTTCCCCCAGCGGTACTGCAACCTGGCGTAGTAGTACCCCCCGCTGACGTCGAACGGCGCGCGCGTGCTGTACAGGTTGCCCAGCCGCATCGGCGTCGGATTTCCGTCGCCGGTCTCGCCCAGGGCGTTGCGAGCGCCGATCGCCAGCCGGGCGCCGTCGCGCAGCGGGAAGCCGACCTCGGCGTCCAGCAGGTACACGCCGCCGAAGTCCACCGGAATGAAGGGGTCGTACCAACCGTCGTAGTAGCCGAGCCGGGCGAGCAGTTCGACCGGCCGCCGGCTCGCGGTGTGACGGCCCAGTTCGTGGTGAAGCGTCGCGTTCCAGCGCACTCCCGGCAGGGCTTCCTCCAGTTCGCGGATGCGCTGCCGGTCCAGCGTCAGCGGATTGAAGTCCACGACTTCGGTCGACGTCACGTTGAGCGCCAGGTCGAGCGTCGTGTGCCCGCCGGCCTGCGGCGGCCGCCAGGTGACGACCAGGTCCACGCCCTCCGTGCGGGTCTCGAAGTCGTTAGCGAAGAAGCGGAAGTTCGTGATGTTGCCGGCGCTCGTGATGCCTTCCGCCAGCAGTTGCTCGACCTCGAAGGGCTGGAGCTCGAACAGGCCGGTGACTCCCAGCCGATCGCTCACGTCGACGCGGAAGACGTCCGTCGTGATCGTCAACGGGCCACGCTCGAAGATCGCGCCGGCGGCCAGGTTGATCGACTTCTCGGCGTCGAGCGCCTTGCCCCCGCGCAGTTCGGCGACCCTGGAGGCCGGCGGGATCGTGCCGTTGTTCACCAGTTCGAACCGCTCCGCGTCCCACTGCGTCGAGACGTTGAACGCGTTCTGCTGGCCGGGCGTCGGCGCCCGGAAGCCCGTCGACGCGCTCGCGCGCAGGGCGAGGGCCCCGGAGACCTGGCGGCGGCCCGCGATCTTGCCGTTGAGCGTCGAGCCGAAGTCCTCGTAGTCCTCGAAACGCACCGCCAGGCCCAGGTTCCAGGACTCGTCCGGCGGCCCGTACTCCAGGTCGCCGTAGACCGCCGCGTTGGAACGGCTCCAGTCTCCCGCAGCGACCGGGCTGAACCCGGGGAAGCCGTTCGAGCCGGAACTGAACCCCTGCCGCGCGTAGGGGCCGATCTGCCAGGAGGCGGGTTCGCCGAGGCCGATCTCGAACCGCTCCTCGCGCCACTCGAGACCGCCCGCCAGATAGAGCCGCTCGCCGAGTTGACGCAACAGGTCGACGTTCGCGCTCACGTCGCGCTGGCCGTAGAGGCCGGGCTCGAAGGAGGTCGGGCTGAGCGGCCCGAGCGACGCGTTCACGCTGTCGAACAGCAGGAAGTCGATCTCGTTCCGGCCGGCGCTGACGCTCACGTCCCAGACGGTCCCGGAGGCGGTGAACCCGCGAACTCCGAGGACGAGCGAGGAGTCCACCCGGTCGCCGCCGAACACCGGCTGGAAGCCCCCCGGAAAGAGCTCCTGGAAGCTGAAGCAGTTCGGATCGTCCAGCACCCGGGCCAGCGCGTCCTGGTCCGGCAGCGCGTCCGTCACCGCGACGACCGGGCACCCGGCCGAGCCGTCCGGCGTCCCGTCGGCCGCGTCCAGGACGTCGCCGATCAGCAGCGACGCGCCGCCGTCGCCGCTGTAAACCGCGTCCCGGGTGTTCGGGTTGCGGAAGAAGAAGTTCCTCGCCGTCACGCTACGGTCGGCGTGGTTCGCCCAGCCATAGAACCGCACCGTGCCGCCGCTTCCCAGCGGCCGGCCGAAGTTGATCCAGAACTTCACGTCGTCGTCGACCTCGGCCTTGCCCCACCTCTGCGCGGGATCGGCCACATGGGTGTTCCCCGCGCCGACCAGAGCCGCCGCGTCCGCTCGCTGAATGGCGCGGTTCGTCGGGTTCGCGCCGCCGACCTCGAGGCTCAGATTCGCGAAACCGGTCTCGCCCCAGGGCAGGCCGACGTTGCCCGCCACCGTGACGGACTCGCCGTCGCCCGCGTCGTACAGCCCGGTCAGCACCTCCAGCGAACCGCCGGACCGCGCCTCCTTGAGCCGGAAGTTCATGATCCCCGCGATCGCGTCCGAGCCGTACTGCGCCGAAGCGCCGTCCCTCAGGACCTCGACCTGACGAAGCGCGATGGCCGGAATCGCGGACAGGTCCGGTCCCTGAGCGCCGTGGGAAACACCGATTCGCGACCACAGGATGACGGCCCCGCGGTGCCGCCGCTTGCCGTTCACCAGCACCAGCGTGTGGTCCGGCGCCAGGCCGCGCAGATTCGTCGGCCGCACGATGGTCGCCGCATCGCCGCTGATCGAACTGATGTTCAGCGACGGCACCACGTTGCGCAGAAGCTGGTCGAGGTTGGTCTCCCCCTGATGCGCGACGTGCTCCGCGGAAATCACGTCGATTGGCACCATCGATTCCGTTACGGAACGCTCCCGCGCCCGGCTGCCGGTGACGACGATCTCCTCGTGGACGTGCGCGGCCGGATCGTCCGACCCGGCTTCGTCGTGCTCGTCGTGGCCGTCCTCCGCCGCGGCATCCCGCTCATCCGCGTGCGACGGCGCCCGGTCCTCGACCTGCTGGGCCCACAGCGAGCGGGGCAGTGCGAAGCCTGTCAGCAGCAGCGCAGCCGCAGCGAGCCGAACGCCGCGGCGCAAGGAAGAACCGTCACCGCCCATGCGGCTGGGAGTCGCTCCAGTGGCGGTCGTGGAACCGCAGCAAATCCACACCATGGGTCTCGTAGAACCAGACCGGGTTGTGATCCACGCCCGGCGCAATCAGGTGTTCCGCCGGAACACCGAGTCCATACAGATAGCCCAGGTACTCCAGGCTGGCCTCGTAGTTGAATCCCCTGTTGCCCGCCCAGATCATGACGTTGAGTGGCGGCTGCATTCCACCCTGCGCGTAGGACCGGGCAAGGCTGTACGCGTCGTTGCCCTTGCCGAAGTCGAACGAGCTGGCGTTCGCGCCCGCCGCTCTTGGATCCCGTTCAACGCCGTCGTTCTCGAGAACCAGTTTCTCCACCGCATAGCCGGGGCCGCCGGGTGCGGCGGAGATGAACAGGTGTGGATACCTGAACATGATCCGCGTAGTCCCTCGTCCCCCCTGGGAAAACCCCTGGAGGGCTCGTCCGCCGCGGTGTGCCCGGGTCCGGTAGGTCTCGTCGATATGTGGGATCAACTCCCGGACAAAGACACTCTCCCCCCTGGAATCCTCGTAGTCGTACCAGCTCACCTGGCCGCCGTTCCCCCAGACGAAGATCACCGGGCTCACGGCGCCGGAAGCAATGGCGGCATGCACGTGTTCAGCCACGCCGATGCTCCTCGATTCGTTGCCCGGTCGCCCACCGTGCAGGTAGTAGATGACCGGATAGCGGACACCACGACTCGCGGCATCGTCGTACCCTGGCGGAAGGTAGATGTTGTAGCCCACAGGCACACCCATGGACGAACTCGTGAAGGTCGCGTGAGTCACGCCCGGAACCCCGCGATCCTCCGCCGGCGGGTTGACCCAACTGAAGGGCCGGCGCCCCCGCGCGAGGAACGCGCCCACTTCGCCGGGGTCGGCCCGGCCGTCCCTGTTGGTATCCAGCAGCGAGAACGCGCCCGGCATCACTTCGTCTTCGGTCAGCACTCCATCACCGTTGCGATCGGCCATGAAGGCGTTCTCCGCCAGGCCATCCGCATCGTTGTCCGGCTCCTGAGTTCCCGCCTGGGGACTGCCGGTTTGCCCGACTGGCGCCGCCGGCAACGCCTGCGTAGTCGCCAGCACCAGGAGCGCACTGGCGAGGTTGCGACTGACTCCCATCCCTAAGACCTCCGCCCGGTTCGTGCCGACCAGCCTCGACCCTACTCCTCAGCTCTCTTCGGCTCCACACCAGCCACGGTGATCAGGGACTCCACGCAGTCGCGGAGGGACTCGTCGAACGGCCGGAACGTAACGCCCGTGGCGGCCCGCATCCGATCGTTGCGCAACTCGACGCCGGCCCAGATGCCACGCAGTTCCTCTTCGCGCTTCTGGATGTGTTCGGGGTGAATCTCCGTGACCGCGGGCGTGTCATGGCGGAGTTCCGGCAGCAGCCGGTCGATGCCGGCGTTGATCTCCTCCACCGGGACCGCGTCCGCCGACCAGGCGATGAAGCGCTCGCCGTTCTTGACGCTGATGCTCTCGAGCAGGCGAATGTGGCACTCGGCGTCGTCGCGCACGTCCACTGTCATCCAGGGCCGGTAGGCCTGGTTCTGCTTGCACTCGCCCAGCAGCATCAGTTCGATGTTGTGCTGCCAGGGCCCCTTCTCCTTCTGGTGCGCCGACAGGATCGGGCCCACGTTGTCGCCGGGGCAGCAGGTGATCGCGTCCCAGCGGACGCTCTTCTCCGCGGCCTCGGTGAACGCCTGCTGAGCGTAGATCTTGCTCATCGAGTAGCCGTGGCCGCGCTCCGGCGTCCGCTTCGGATTCGACTCGTCCGGATAGCGGTCCTCGTACAGGACGGGCCGCCGGACGAACTCGTAGATGTCGGCCTCCATGATGACGGCGGCGATGCTCGAGGTGACGACCACCCGCGTCACCGAACCCGACTTCTCGATGCTCGCGACGATGTGGTCGCAGACGTTCTTCACGTAGTCGAAGTCGTTGTAGTCGCTGACGTGCGCGACGTGGGCAACGCCGTGGCAGCCGGCGAAGATGTCGTCGAAGCAGCCCGCCTCGTCCAGGTTCGCCGAGTGGATCGTCAGCCGGCCCGAGGCGTAGCCCGGCATCTCGCGCAGGAAGGTCGTCTTCTCGGGATCGTTGGCGTCGCGCACGCAGGCGCGCACCCGGTAGCCCTTGTCCAGCAGCAGCCGGACCGTCCAGCCGCCGACAAAGCCGGCGCTGCCCGTGACCGCGACCGTTCCGCCCTTCGGTATCGGAGCCATATCTCTTGCCCTCCCTGTTCGTTTCGGGCGCGACGATACCCGACGGCGGACCTGCTAGCTTTACAGCGTTTGACCGAGCGGCCCGTGAACACCGAATCCGTCGACCAGGTCCAGTGCGGGGATCGCACCTACGAACTGCGGCGCCTGCGCCCGGCCGACCGGGACGACATCGTCTCGCTCGCCAGCGCCCTGCCCGAGATCGACCTCCAGTTTCTTCGCTCCGACCTGACCGATCCCGACGTCGTCGAGGGATGGATCCACGACGCCGACACCGGCAGCCGCTTCACCACCCTGGCCCACTATGAGGGCGAGCTCGTCGGCTACGGCAGCCTGAACCTGCGCGGCCTGCAGTGGATGAGCCACCTGGGCGAGATCCGCGTGATCATCGCCGAGGCCCACCGCCGCTGCGGGCTCGGCCACGTGCTGACCGAGCGCGTGTTCGAGACCGCCAGGGAGCTGGGGCTGCTCAAGCTGGTCGCGCAGATGACGCGTGAGCAGATCGGCGCGCGGCGGGTGTTCGAGCGCCTCGGGTTCTCGCCGGAGGCCCTGCTCACCGACTGGGTCATCGACCGCTCCGGCCGCACACGCGACATGATGATCATGTCCTACGACCTGGGCGCCGGGAAGCGGAGCCGCACCTGAGCCCCCGGGAACGCCGGCGCGTTCGCGTCGTGTCCTGGAACGTGAACGGGCTGCGCGCCGCCGGGCGCAAGGGCTTCCTCGACTGGCTGGGAAAGAGCCGGGCGCAGATCGTCGGCCTGCAGGAGACGAAGGCCCGCGCCGAGCAACTGACGCCCGAGCTGCGCCGGCCGAGTCGCTGGCACACGTCCTTCTCGAGCGCCGAACGACCCGGCTACTCCGGCGTCGGTCTCTACTCCCGCCTGAAGCCGGCCTGGGTCCGCACCTCGCTCGGCGAACACCGCTTCGACGCCGAAGGCCGCCTGCAACTCGCCCTCTTCGGTCAACTGGTGATCGCGAACGTCTACTTCCCGAAAGGCAGCGGCAGCCAGCGCGACAACAGCCGCGTGCCCTACAAGCTGGACTTCTACCGCGCCCTGTTCGACCAGCTTGACCAGGCGCGCGCGGCCGGCTATCGCGTCCTCGTCATGGGCGACTTCAACACGGCGCCGCAGCCGATCGACCTGGCGCGACCGAAGCAGAACCGGAAGAACTCCGGCTTCCTGCCCGAAGAATGCGACGAACTCCAGCGTTGGCTCGACGCCGGCTGGATCGACACGTTCAGGACCCTGCACCCCGACACGGTGCGCTATAGCTGGTGGAAGCAGGCCTTCAACGCCCGCGAACGCAACGTCGGCTGGCGGATCGACCTCGTGCTCGCCTCGGAGGCCGCGATGCGCTTCGTCGAACGGGCGTTCATCCTGACCCACGTCACCGGCTCGGACCACTGCCCGGTCGGCGTCGACCTGTCGGCCGAGGTACTCGGGTGACCGACACCGACGCGACGCCGTGCCGGGCCACCACGGTCGACGGCATCGAGCGGCGCATGGCCGGTTTCACTACCTCGGAGGGGGTACGGCGCGGTCTCAACTTCCGCCTGAAGCCCAGCGACATCCTGATCGCCACCTACCCCAAGGCCGGCACGACGCTGATGCAGCAGATCGTCCACGGTCTCCGCACCGGCGGCGACATGGACTTCGACGAGATCACGGAAGTCGTCCCCTGGATCGAAGTCGCCCACGACATCGGCCTCGACCTCGACGCACCCCAGCGCGCCGAGCCCAGGGCCTTCAAGACCCACCTGAGCCGGGACCTGGCCCCGAAGGACGGACGCAACATCTTCGTCGTCCGCGACCCGGTCGATTCGCTCGTCTCCTTCTTCCACTTCTTCAGCGGCTGGGTCTTCGAGCCCGGAACCGTGTCGATCCGCGACTTCGCCCTCGACTTCGTCTTCCACGGCACCCGCAGCGGCCGCTACTGGGAACACCTCGTGTCCTGGTGGCCGGAGCGCCTCGAACGGGACACCCTCTGGCTCTGCTTCGAGGACATCGTCGCCGACCTCCCCGCCGCCACCGCCCGCGTCGCCGCCTTCCTCGGTCTCGACCCCGAGCACCCCAACATCCAGATCGCGACCCGGCAAGCGTCAATCGGCTTCATGCGCAAACACGGCTCGAAGTTCGACGACCACCTCGTCCGCAACGCCCGCAACCCCGCCTGCGGCCTCCCCGCCTCCGGCACCACCTCCAAGGTCCGCAAAGGCAAGTCCGGCGAAGGTTCCCGTGAAGTGCCGCCCGAAGTCCTCGAGGTGTGGGATCGCGAGTGGAAGCGCATCGTGGCGCCGGCCACGGGTCACGGCTCCTACGCCGAACTGCGCGCCGCGACCGGCTAGCGCTACAGCAGGCCGCCCTCGGGCGCCGGCCGGGCGCGTTGGTTGTAGAGCAGCCTCTTCAGGCGTTCGCGTTCTTCGTCGGAGAGGTTGGCGTAGTCGATCGCTTCGCCGCTCGAGACGTCCATGCCGCGCTGGACCGCCGGACGGGCGCCGACTTCCTCGAACCAGCGCTTGAAGTACGGGAACTCCTCGATGTCCTGCTGCTGGTCCTTCCAGCGGACCGTCCACGGGTAGCAGATCATGTCCGCGATCGTGTACACGTCGCCGATGAGAAAGCGGCGGTCGTAGAGGCGGTTGTTCATCACGCCGTAGAGGCGGTTCACTTCGTCGGTGAAGCGGCGCACCGCGTAGCTCTGGTCGCCCTCCGTGTCGCGCAGGCGACGGAAATGGCCGCATTCGCCCGACTTCGGCCCCTGGTTCGCCATCTGCCAGATCAGCCACTGGTTCACCTCGTGGCGCGCCCGCAGATCCTGAGGGTAGAACCGGCCGGCCTTCTCGGCGATGTACATCATGATCGCGCCGGACTCGAACAGGGCGATCGGCTCGCCGCCGTCGGCCGGCTCGTGATCGACCATCGCCGGCATCCGGTTGTTCGGCGAGATGGCCAGGAACTCTTCCTTGAACTGGTCGCCGAAGCCGATCCGGCAGGGCACGATGCGATAGGGCAACCCGCACTCCTCGAGAAGGATCGTGACCTTCTTGCCGTTCGGCGTCGGCCAGTAGTGCAGATCGATCATCGCGATGCTCCCTCCGAAATGAAACGCCCGGAGGTTAGCCGACTCGCCGACCCGCCCGCGATACGCTGTCGTCCGCCCTGCCGACACACGGCCGGCGCTACTGGAGGTACGCGGTGCAGAACAGAACGACTCTCGCAGCAACGATCGGTGCTCTCGCACTCGCCGGACTCGCGGCCCCTTCCCCTGCTGCGGAGCCGGCCGACGCGGCAGCCCAGCTTGCCGCCGCAATCCAGGCCGCGCCGGACGATCGGCGCGACGGCGCGCGCGTCCTCGGCTGGACGGCCGACGGCAAGGTGGTGGAACTCCGAGCCGGCAGCAACGATCTCGTCTGCCTCGCCGCCCGGCCGGGCGACGCGCAGTGGAGCGTCGCCTGCTACCACGAGTCGCTGGAGCCCTTCATGGCCCGCGGCCGCGAGCTGATGGCTCAGGGCATCGAAGGCCAGGAGCGAATCGACATTCGCGAACGGGAGATCGCGGAGGGCAGGCTGGCCATGCCGCGAGAGCCGCGCACCCTGTACGTGCTCCACGGCAGCGGCTTCGACGCCGCGACCGGCGAAGTGAACGACGCCTACCTGCGCTGGGTGATCTACACGCCGTACGCCACACCCGAATCGACCGGTCTGACGACCCGGCCGGTGCCCGGCGCACCCTGGCTGATGTTCCCCGGAACCGCGGGCGCACACGTGATGATCAACCCTCCCCGCCCCGACGCCAATCCGTGAGCACCGCCTTCAGCGACAGTCGCTTCCGGGACATCGTCGGACCGTCGTCGCAGTTCTACATCTCGCAGCGGCTCAGGCTCCACTATCTGAACTGGGGCAACGAGAACAAGCCGCCCCTGGTGCTGATCCACGGCGGCCGGGACCACGCGCACAACTGGGACTGGGTGGCGAACGCGCTCCGCGACGACTACCACATCGTGGCCCCGGACCTGCGCGGCCACGGCGACAGCGAGTGGGCGATCGGCGGCATGTACGCGATCACCGACTTCGTCCTCGACATCGCGCAACTGCTCGAGGCGCTCGACCGCTTTCCGGTCCGCATCGTCGCCCACTCGCTGGGCGCGAACATCGCGCTGCACTACACCGGCTTCTACCCCGGGAACGTGCACAAGCTGGTGGCGATCGAGGGCATGGGGCCGCCGCCCCGCATCCTCGCCGACCGGGTCAACGCAGCGGTCGACGAGCGCATGCGAGGCTGGGTCGGCAGCATGCAGAAGCTCGCGGGCCGGCAACCCCGCCGCTACCCGTCGCTCGACGCCGCGGCCGAGCGGATGCAGGAAGTGAACAGCTTCCTGAGCCCCGAGCAGGCCCGCCACCTGACGGTCAACGGCATGGCGCGCAACGAGGACGGCACCTACACCTGGAAGTTCGACAACTACGTCCGCTCCTTCCCGCCGTACCGCTACGACGAGGAGGAGCTGCGGAGCATCTGGGGCCGGATCACCTGTCCCACCCTGCTGGTGCGCGGCACGGAGAGCTGGGCCAGCGACCCGGCCGAGGACGGCCGCATCGAGGCGTTCCAGAACGCGGAGCTCCGCAACTTCGAAGGCGCCGGCCATTGGGTCCACCACGACCAGCTCGACGAGTTCGTCGCTGTGGCGCGGTCCTTTCTCGCCGACTGACGCTCCCACAAGCCCCGTGACGACCGCCGACTCGCTCACCGAAAGCGCCGCCGCGCCGAAGGCGGCGCCCGTCCGCGCCGGCGAGCGCATCGCCGCGCTCGACGTCCTGCGCGGCTTCGCCGTGCTCGGCATCCTGGCGATGAACGTGCAGAGCTACTCGATGATCACGGCGGCGTACTTCAATCCCACGGCGAACGAGAAGGGCGCGGGAATCGGTTTCGCGGTCTGGCTCCTGTCCCACGTGTTCTTCGACACGAAGTTCATGTCGATCTTCTCGACGCTGTTCGGCGCCGGCATGGCCCTGATGTCCGAGCGGGCGGCCGCCCGCAACGCGTCGGCCACCGGTGTCCACTACCGTCGGCAGTTCTGGCTGCTGGTCCTGGGCCTCGCCCACGCCCACCTGATCTGGTACGGCGACATCCTGGTGCCGTACGCGCTGTGCGGCTTCATCCTCTACAGCCTGCGCAACCTGAAGCCGGCGAAGCTCCTGATCGCGGGCTTCGCCATGACCGCGGTCACGCCGCTCGTCTTCCTGTTCACCGCGTGGTCGATGCAGTACTGGCCCCCGGATGTAGGTGGCGCAATGGAGCTGGGCTGGGCGCCGTCGGCGGCGATCGTGGAGGCCGAGATCGCGGCCTACCAGTCGGGCTGGCTCGACCAGATGGCTCAGCGCGTCCCGGCGGCCCTCTCGCTGGAGACGTTCGTCTTCCTGCTCGTCTTTCTGTGGCGGTCCGGCGGCCTGATGCTGGTCGGCATGGGGCTCTACAAGCTCGGCGTCCTGTCCGCGAAACGATCTCCCGCGTTCTACCGGCGAATGGCGTTCGCAGGGCTCGGACTCGGGATGCCGATCGTCGTCGCCGGCGTCGTCTACAACACGCACCACGACTTCGCGTTCGAGCACTCGCAGTTCCAGGGACAGACGTTCAACTACGTCGGCTCGCTCGGCGTCTTCCTCGGCTACGTCGCCCTGGTCATGCTGGCGGTTCAGCAGGGCTGGCTGCCCGGCCTCCAGCGGCGCCTGACCGCCGCGGGACGGATGGCCTTCACGAACTACATCAGCCAGAGTGTGATCTGCACGCTCATCTTCTACGGCCACGGCCTCGGCCTGTACGAGCGCGTCGATCGCCTCGGCCAGGTTGGCATCGTCGTCGCGATCTGGGCGCTGCAGTTGGCCTGGTCGCCCTGGTGGCTCGCGCGCTACCGCTTCGGACCGCTGGAGTGGCTGTGGCGGTCGCTCACCTACATGAAGTTCCAGCCCATGGCGGTCCGCTAGAGCCGCCCTACGTTCCACCCGAAAGGAGCCTGTCATGATCCGATCCCTTTCAGCCGCTACGTTCATCTCCTTCACCGTGGCCACGCTGGCCGCAGGAGGCGCCATGGCCCAGATCGCTCCCGAACCCGAACAGATCCAGGAACTCCTGGAGGGACCGGCCGAGGGGCCGGTCGTCATGGTCAACCTGCTGCGGTTCAAGAAGGAGGCCGACGCCCCCGACGAGGGCCTCACGGGCGAAGAGGCCTACGGGAGGTACGGCGCCCAGATGGTCCAGTGGGTCACCTCCCAGGGCGCCCGGCTGATCTGGTCCGGCCGGGTCGATTCGATGGTGATCGGCGACACGGACGAGTACTTCCACGCGGTCGCTCTGATGGAGTACCCCTCGCGGGCCGAGTTCCTCCGTATCATCCGCGACCCGCGCGTGGCCGAGTTCTCGGTCCACCGCACCGCGGGGCTGGACATGCAGTGGCTGATCGCCACGACGACCAATGTTGAACCCGGCCGGACACCCGCGAACGAGGGCTCGGACGACTAGGAAACGTGCCGGCGGGCCGCCCGGTCTCTGAGTTACACTCGCGCGGGCTCGAACCCGCCGCAGACAGTCCCACGAGTGCCCCCAAAGGGTGAAGGAGATTCCGGATATGCGTTCGAAGAACCTGGCCGCTGTTGTGGCAGCCGCCGTTGTCCTGACCGCCTGCTCGTCCATCGTCGCCGCGCCGGTCGCCGCCTCGGACAACGAGGAACCGGTCGGCAACCTGGCCGAACTGATGCGCGCCATCCTGTTCCCGAACTCCAACTTCCTCTTCGACGTCCAGACGACGGACCCCGGCACCCCGCCCGAACCGGGCAGCGAGGACGATCGCTCCGCGTCAGCTCTGTTCTCCGGCATCTACACCGGCTGGCAGGTCCCCCAGCAGGCGGCACTGGCCCTGGCCGAGGTCGAGCCGCTGATCATGAACGCCGAGCGCAAATGCGAGAACGGCCGCGACGCGCCGGTGGCGAACGAGGACTACCAGAAGTGGGCCAGGCAGTTGACCGAAGTCGCCAAGCAGATCTACGCCGCGGCGCACGAGGAGGATCAGGAAAAGGTCAGCGAGCTGACGAACAACCTCGCTGGCGCCTGCGAGGACTGCCACGCGGTCTACCGCAAGTACCAGGACCGCTGCCGCCGGTAACGCTGACGCGGCGCCGGACAGCTCCCATCCCACCGGCAGCCGGGCAGGCAATCGAACCTCATGCGTAGCCTCTTCGAGTGGGTCGACGCGCTTCCCAGCAGCATCGCGCTGCGGGAGTCGCTGAACGCGTACCCGACCATGCTGACGATCCACGTCGTCAGCATGTGCCTGTTCGCCGGCCTCATCGCGTACTGGGACATGCGCCTGGTCGGGCTGACGCTCAGGAAGGTGCCGGTTTCCAACATCCCGACCCGCCTCTTCCCGTGGGCGCTGACCGGCTACGGCATCAACCTGATCACCGGCGGCCTTCTGCTCTACAGCCAGCCGATGCGCTACTACGGCAACTTCTACTTCTGGGCCAAGATGGCGCTGATGGTGGTCGCCGGCATCAACATGTTCTGGTTCCACTACGCGACCTACAAGTCGGTCCAGGCCTGGGACCAGGGCCGGGAGATCCCGCTGAACGCAAGGCTGGCCGGCGTCGTGTCCCTGGTGTTGTGGGCGGCCGTCGTGATCACCGGACGGATGATGGCCTACAGCGGCCTGATGCCCGGCTGGTGGAACAACCTGAACATCGGCGCCTGAGGAGGCCGCGGAGGATCGTCCCATGTTGCAGTCCTTCTTCGAGTGGATGCAGGGCCTGCCCTTCAGCGCCTGGATGCTGGAGGAGACCTGGGCGTCGCCGATCATCCAGTGCGCTCACCTGGTCGCGCTCGTTGCCTTCGCCGGGGCCGTCCTGGTGGTCGACATGCGGCTGCTCGGCCGCGGCCTGATCAAGACGCCTCTCAACCGGCTCGCGCGCGAGATGGACCGCTGGATGATCTGGAGCTTCGTCGCCCTGTTCGTGACCGGCGCGCCCCAGGTCCTGTCCACGGCGCTCAAGCAGTACTACAGCCCGTTCTTCTGGTGGAAGATGCAGATCATCGTCATCGGTCTGCTCTTCAACTTCACGATCCGCCGCCGGGTCGCCCTGGCCGAAGAAGGAACGCTCGGGCACTGGCCGAAGGTGGTCGGCTTCCTCTCGATCGGCATGTGGACCAGTGTCTCGGTCTACGCCCGGCTGATCGGGCTGCTGTCCTGACCCGACGATCCACTTCGTCCTTCGCTGCCGCCTGCCTGGCACTCGCGGCGGCCGCCGGTTTGCCGCTCACGGCCCAGGACGGAGCCTCCGGCGACTGGCCGGCTTTCGGCGGGGATCCCGGCAACAGCAAGTACTCCACGCTCGACCAGATCGACCGCGACAACTTCCGGGACGTGGAGGTCGTCTGGCGCTGGCGGTCGGTCGCCGCCGACACTGAAGTCCCGAGCAGCGTGCGACGCGGCCAGTTCAAGGCGATTCCGCTCGAGATCGACGGCAGGATCTTCGTCTCGACCTCGCTCAGCCAGGTCGCCGCGATCGATGCCGGGACCGGCGAGACGCTCTGGACCTACGAC
Source organism: Thermoanaerobaculia bacterium (assembly GCA_965116955.1). Lineage (GTDB taxonomy): Bacteria > Acidobacteriota > Thermoanaerobaculia > Multivoradales > Multivoraceae > Multivorans. The sequence continues at coordinate 3,761,155 of OZ220742.1, forward strand.
CCGGAGAGCTGGCGCGCCGGCAGGCCCGCGAACCTCGGCTTCCACCACCGCGGAGTCGCCTGGTGGACGGACGGAGAACGCGAGCGGGTACTGATTCCCACCCACGACCGACGGCTGGTCTCCCTCGACGCCGCCACCGGAGAGCCCGATCCAGACTTCGGCGACGGCGGCGCAGTCGAGATGACGCCGCACCTGGGCCGCGAGGTGATGGAGCGCCTGACGACGCACAGCTCGCCGCCGGCAATCTGCGGCAACACGGTGATCGTCGGCTCGATCGTGGCCGACTTCGCCACGCACAAGGAGGCGCCGCCCGGTTTCGTGCGCGCCTACGACATCCCGACCGGCGATCTCGCCTGGGTCTTCCACACGATCCCGCAGAACGACGAACTCGGGGTCGAGACCTGGGAGGAGGAGTCGTGGCGGTACAGCGGCAACACGAACGTGTGGTCGATGATCGCTGTCGACGAGGAGTCCGGCACCGCCTACCTGCCGGTCGGCACGCCGACCAACGATCTCTACGGCGGCCACCGGCTCGGTGACAATCTCTACGCCGAGAGCATCGTCGCGGTCGACTGCGAGACCGGTGAGCGCCAGTGGCACTACCAGTTCGTCCACCACGGCCTCTGGGACTACGACCCGCCGACGGCGCCCAACCTGTTCGAGGCGACGGTGGAGGGCGAGCGTGTGCGGGGCGTGGTCCAGGTCACCAAGCAGGCCTTCGCCTTCGTCTTCGACCGGGTGGCCGGCAAGCCGGTGTGGGAGATCGAGGAACGCGAGGTGCCGCCGAGCGACGTACCGGGTGAGCGTGCCGCGCCAACCCAGCCCTTCCCCACCAGGCCGGCGGCCTTCGATCGCCAGGGGATTACCGAGGACGACCTGATCGACTGGACGCCCGAGCTCCGCGCCGAGGCGATCGAGATCGCGGCCGACTACGACCTGGTGCCGCTCTACACGCCGCCCCGCTTCGAGGAGGCGGGCAAGGCGACAATCCAGATACCGGCCGACGGCGGCGGTGCGAACTGGACCGGCGCCGCGGTCGATCCCGAAACCGGGATCCTGTACGTCGTCTCGCACACCCGCGCGGCCAGCGTCTCCCTGACCAGGCCGGACCCGAACCGCTCCGACCTGAACTTCGTGCCGGATCGCTGGTACCAGACCGTGGAGGGGCCGCGTGGACTGCCCCTCGTCAAGCCGCCATACGGGCGGATCACGGCGATCGATCTGAACACCGGCGAACACCTCTGGATGGTCCCGCACGGCGTCGGTCCGGTGAACCATCCAGCCATCGCCCACCTTGAACTCGGCCGGCTCGGGGTCGCCACTCACACCGCGGCGCCCCTGGTCACCCCCACGCTGCTGTTCGTCACGGCGACCAGAGAGCACTCCGGCGACCCCGAGGCCGAGGAACCCGACGTACCGCCGGAGATCAGCGTCTACGACAAGGAAACCGGCGAGTACCTCGGTGGAATCCAGTTGCCGGGCACTCCGAACTCGAACCTCATTAGCTACGAACACGACGGGCGGCAGTACCTGGCCGTCGCTACCGGCGGCGGCCGGTTCGGCATCGGCGGCGGCGGCACGCCCCCCGAGCTCGTCGTGCTCGCCCTGCCTGCCGCCGCAGAGGAACCGAAGTCATGAAGCTCCACGCTCCGATCGCCACACTCGCCGCGCTCCTTCTGGCCACCGCCGGATCCGCCCAGCCGCCGCCCCGCCGCGCAGAAGCCGCCTACGCGGTCGACGACGCCGCGCTGATCGGCGCCGCCGGCCGCACCGCCGACTGGCTGACCTACGGCGGCACCTACAAGGAGCAGCGCTACAGCGTGCTCGACCAGATCAACGACGGCAACGTGGACCAGCTCGGCATCGCCTGGGTCCAGGAAACGAACACGAAGCGCGGCCTCGAGGCCACTCCGCTGATCGTCGACGGCGTGATGTACGCGACCGGCGCCTGGAACGTCATCTACGCCCTCGACGCGGTCACCGGCGAGCCGCTGTGGACCTACGACCCGGAGGTGCCGCGCTCGATCGCGATGAAGACCTGCTGCGACGCCGTGAACCGCGGCGCCGCCCTCTACCGGGGGAAGGTGATCTCCGCCACGCTCGACGGCCGGCTGATCGCCATCGACGCCGAGACCGGAGAACTCGCCTGGTCGACGATGACGATCCCCGAAGACTCGATGTACACGATCACCGGCGCGCCGAGAATCGCCAAGGGCAAGGTGATCATCGGCAACAGCGGCGCCGAGTACGGTGTGCGCGGCTACGTCGACGCCTATGACGCGGAGACCGGCGAGCGCGCCTGGCGTTTCTACACCGTGCCGGGCAACCCGGCGGACGGCTTCGAGAACGAGGCGATGCGGATGGCCGCCGAGACCTGGACCGGCGAGTGGTGGACCGGCGGCGGTGGCGGCACGGTATGGGACTCGATCGTCTACGACCCCGAACTCGACCTGCTCTACATCGGCGTCGGCAACGGCGCTCCCTGGGACCGCAACCTGCGCAGCCCCGACGGCGGCGACAACCTGTTCCTGTCGTCGATCGTGGCGCTCCGCCCCGACACCGGCGAGTACGTCTGGCACTACCAGACCACGCCCGGCGACACCTGGGACTACACCGCCACCCAGCCGATCATGCTCGCCGAACTGCCGATCGACGGCCGGGTGCGCCAGGTCCTCATGCAGGCGCCGAAGAACGGCTTCTTCTACGTCCTCGATCGCCGCACCGGCGAGCTGATCGCGGCCGAGGAGTTCGTCACCGTCACCTGGGCCAGCCACGTCGACCTCGCCAGCGGCCGGCCCGTCGAACTCGCGGGAGCGCGCTACACCGACCAGACCGTCAACGTCTCGCCGGGGCCCCTCGGCGGCCACAACTGGCACCCGATGGCGTTCAGCCCGAAGACCGGCCTCGTCTACATCCCGGCGATGGAGATGGGGAACTTCTACGTCCCGGATCCCGACTACGAGTACACCCCGGGGCAGTGGAACCTGGGAGTGCGCGCGGCATCTCCCGAGGACATCCCCCAGGCGATCGTCGACGCCACCGGCCTATCGGGTCAGATGCTGGCCGAGGACGCGCCGCCGGCCCTGCTCTCCGGCCACCTCCTGGCCTGGGATCCGGTCGCCCAGCGCGAGGTCTGGCGGGCCCAGTACACGATGCCGTGGTCGGGCGGCACGCTGGCCACCGCCGGCAACCTCGTCTTCCAGGGCACGCCTTTCGGCCAGTTGACCGCGTACCGCGCCGACGACGGCGAGAAGCTCTGGGAGAGCTACACCGGCAGCGGCGTCATCGCGCCGCCGATCACGTTTGAGAGCGGTGGCACCCAGTACATCGCGGTCATGTCCGGCTGGGGCGGCGCCTTCGGCATCGTCGGCAGCCGCTCGGCCCGGCAGGCGGTCGAGTCCGAGGGCCGGATCGTCGTCTACGCCCTGGGCGCCACCGGCCGGCCGATCGAGCGGCAGGAACGCCGCGAGATCCGGGTCACCCGGGTCGACCACGGCGCAGAGGCGGAGGACATCGACGCCGGCCGCCGGCTGTTCAACCAGTACTGCCTCGTCTGCCACGGCTACGGCGCCGTCTCCGGCGGCGTCACGCCGGACCTGCGGCAGTCGTCACAGCGGGTCTTCGACTCCTACGAAGCGGCCCTGCTCGAAGGCGCCCTCGTCGACCTCGGCATGCCCAGCTTCGCGCCGGTACTCGACCGCGACGACGTCGCCCTGCTCAAGGCCTACGTCCTGCACCGCCGCAACATGCTCGCGGACGAGCAGGCCGCGTCGGCGCCGTGATCGAAGCCTGGCGGCGGTACCTGCTGTACATCCTGCTCTTCGGAGCGGTGGGACTGCTGGCGGAGTTGTACCTGCTGGACCACTACGAGGACTGGAGGCAGTGGATCCCGTTGGTGCTCATCGTCGCCGGTACGGCCGCGGGCGTCCGGCTGGCGGTCCGACCTTCCCACGGGGCAGTTCGGACGTTCCGGATCCTGCTGGCGGCCTACGTTCCGGCAGGACTGCTGGGCGTTTACTTCCACTTCCAGTCGAACGTCGAGTTCGAGCAGGAGCTCCACCCGAACTCCAGCGGGCTCGAACTCGTCACGGAGAGTCTCGGCGGCGCCATGCCAACCCTGGCGCCCGGTGCGATGATCTCGCTTGGCCTGCTCGGTATACTCGTTTGCCTCCAGCACCCCGCGGCCGGCAGGTCCGCCACCACGCCGGAAGACCGCGACGCGGCGGACCTTGCCGCTCCACACAGCTAGCGAGAAGCAACAAGAGGATGAAGCAGCAGATGAAGCGCTCGGCCCTAATGTGGACTGTCACAGTCCTGTTCCTCGCCGCCCTGCCTTCCGCAGCGCAGGTCGGAGCCACCGAGGGTCTCCTCAACGCAAACCTCGCCAGCGAGGAAGAACTCTCCGCAGTCGACGGAATCGACGGCGACGCGGTCGCCGCCATCGTGGACGGCCGCCCGTTCCTCCGCCCAGCCGACCTCCACGCCGTGATCTCCGCCCACGTCGCCGACGACCAGTACGACGCGATCTACGGCGCTCTCTGGGTGCCCATCGACCTCAACGACGCGACCTCCGAGGAGATCGGCCTGATCCCCGGGGTCGGCCGCCGCATGACGCATGAGTTCGAGGAGTACCGGCCCTACACGGCGCTGGCCCAGTTCCACCGGGAGATCGGCAAGTACGTCGACGACGACGAGGTGGCACGCCTCGCCCAGTACGTCTACGTCCGCATCGATCTGAACACGGCGTCGGGCGAGGACATCCTGAGCATCCCCGGCGTGGGCCGCCGCATGCGGCATGAGTTCGAGGAGTACCGTCCCTACGAAGCGATGTCCCAATTCCGCCGCGAGATCGGCAAGTACGTCGACGACGACGAAGTCGAGCGGCTGGCCCGCTACGTCGAGATCCGGTAGGCCCTAGGTAGGACCGAAAACCGGCAGCGCCGGGAACTCGCCCTTGAGGACGGCGGAGGCGTCGTCCATCCCCATCCAGCCCTCGATCATCGACGCGTAGACGCGCCGGAAATCGGTCGTCATCTTCAGGTTGCCGTCGTCGAGGTCGGTGAGGCTCGGCGTGTCGCCGTAGAAGCCGCCCGCCACGCCCTTGCCGGCGACGAACATCGGGCCCGCGGTGCCGTGGTCGGTGCCGAGGCTCGCGTTCTCCTCCACCCGCCGGCCGAACTCGGTGAACATGAGCACCGCCACGTCGTCGGCGCGACCGATCCGGTCAACGTCGCGCAGGAAGCCCGCGACCGCGTCGGACATGTACATCAGCAGCCGGGCGTGAGTGTCGGCCTGGTGGACGTGGGTGTCGAAGGAGTTGCCGCGGAAGCTCACGTAGTAGATGCGGGTGGGCAACTCGGCCTCGATCAGGGCCGCGACCTTGCGCAGGTCGGCGCCGAGGCCGCCGATGCCGTAGTCGACCGGCGTGCGGTAGCCGGACCAGGCGTCGCGCACGAGCGCCGCGCTGGAAGCGGCGTTGGCGGCCGTGCCGCGCAGGAAGTCGAGCGCGTCGTTGCCGCTCGCCTCGTCCGTGCCGAACCGGCCGAGCGCCTGTTTCTCGCCCGGCGTGCCCTGGCGCCGGAGGCGGCCCGGGTCGTCGAACACCAGCGGCGAGTGCCGGGCGGCGCGGACCGCCAGGGACTGCGAGCTGGCCACGTTGACGATGTAGTTCGGCGTGCCGTCCGGCCCGTGATCGTCCGCCAGACGGCCGAGCCAGCCGAGCGCCTCGCCGCCGTTCGGCACACCGGTGTGCCAGAAGCCCATCGACGAGAAGTGGGACAGGCTCGGGTTCGGGTAGCCGCAGCCCTCGACCACCGCCAGGTTCCCGTCCTTGTAGAGGCCCTCCATGCCGACCAATGACGGATGGAACCCGGCATCCTCGGTGAGCGCGATCGCCCGCTTCGGGCGGATGCCCAGGTTGGGGCGCACCCGGTAGTACTCGTCGTTCCGGAACGGGATGACGGTGTTCAGCCCGTCGTTGCCCCCGGAGAGTTCCACCACGACCAGGGTGCGTCCCGACGCGTCGGAGACCCCGGACCGCAGTTCCTCGAGCGCGAGCGCCGCGGACGTGCGGCCGAGAACCGCCGGCAGACCGGCGGCGACGCCGAGTCCAAGGAGGCCGCGGTGCAGGAAGTCGCGCCGCGAACAGCCGCAGGGTAGTCGTTCAGCCATAGGGGAACTCCTCAGCCCAACTGATACTCGGGCGAACTGAAGACGAGGTAGAGCGTCGAGCGTAGCGCTTCCTCGACTTTCCCGGACGCGCCCGGGGCTTGCGCCTCCAGGTCGGTCGAGTCCAGCTCGCGCTCCAGGTGCCGTACCAACGCCGCGCGTCCCTGATCGGTCAGAGGAACGCGCAGGAACCGGTGCACGAGGTGATCGACCGCTCCCTCGGCGTCGGTGGCGCCGGCCGCCAGCACCATGGCCCGCAAGTCGACGTCGAGGACGTGGCGCGGCACGAGTTTGACCCGTTCGTAGGCCACCACGTAGCCGCGATAGCCGCCGTAACGGGTGTTGTACTCCTCGTCCGCGTCGGCCAGCGTATTGGACGCGGCGTCGCCCTGCTTCGTCGCCGCCGTGATCGTCATGCCGCGCGCCAGCCGTTCGCCGACCTGGCGGTAGATCCCGGGCATCCGCCGGTCCGGATGGCCGAACTCCCCGAGCGCCGGCGGAAAGAGGACCGAGCGCATCGCGTTGCCGCGCTCCAGCAGGGTCGCCGGCGTGATCCAGGTCCGTCCGCCCGCCCAGCCGGCCACGTTCGGCGGGTAGAGCAGTTGCTGGCCCAGGCGGCCCGCGAGGCTGTTCATGTCGGGCACCGTGGGCGCCCTCGGCACGCCGAGCTTGCGGTAGGTCGACACGAACAGCGCGACCGGGCTCTTGATCTGGGTGGCGACCGACGGCGGGCTGTAGAAGTCCCGCGACGAGAGGATCGTCCGCAGCAACGCCTTCAGTTCGTAACCGGATTCGCGCAGGCGACGTCCCAGTTCGACGTGAAGGGCCGGGTCGAGATCCTCCCGCACCAGGTAGCGGTAGACCTTGCCGGCGAGGAATTCACCTGTCGCCGGCTCCTCGAGGATGATGTCGAGCACTTCCTCGCCGCCCAGGTTGCCCTCGCGGCCCAGAAAGGTCTTCGGGCCGTCGTCGTGAAGCTCTTCGTCGAACCGGTAGTCGAGCACGTCGTTCGTCCAGCCGGTGAAAGCCCGCGACGCCTCGCGGATGTCCTGCTCGGTGTAGTTGCCGACCCCCATCGTGAACAGCTCGAGCAGCTCGCGGCCGAAGTTCTCGTTCGGGTGGTCCTTCACGTTCTCCCGGTTGTCGAGGTAGACCAGCATCGCCGGATCGCGCATGACCGCCAGCACCAGGCTCTTGAAGTCCGCCGTGGCATGGCTGCGCAGGGTCCGGTTCTGCAGGTGCATCTTCCGGGCGTCGCGCACCTTCACCTCGGAGGTCGCGAAGTGGTCGTGCCAGAAGAGGGTCATCTTCTCTTCGAGCGGCCGCGGGGTCACCACCATCCGGTCGGCCCACCACAGCGCCAGCCGCCGCGTCTCCAGCACGTTGCTGCGAAGCCCGTAGAAGAACTTGTCGACCACCGGCTGGATCGGTCGCGACGAACCCTCAGGAAGGACGTCGACGCCGAGTGCCCGGCCGTGCCGCCGTGCCCGCCGCACCGCCGCCGCCCGGCTGGGCGGGAACGGATCCATGCCGGGGTCCCAGATCCCCGATTCGTCGAACGGCGCGAGCGCCGAGTCGTCGATCGCCTCGTAGTCCACGAGCCGGGCGACCGCGCTCTCCAGCCCGAGCGAAACGAGTTCCTCGATCTCCGCCGGCGTGCCGCCGAAACCGGCCCGCTCCAGCAGATGCGCCGCCTGCTCGTAGCCGAAGTCCGACCCGGCCAGCGGCGCCAGGTCGCCGACCCAGGCGTGGCCGGCGCTATCGACCGGCGCGCCGATGGCAGCGACGGGCAGGGCGATGCAGCAGGCGATCGCGGCCGCCGTGCAGCTTCCTGGATGAACGCGATGCTTCAAGGTCGCCGCAGATGATAGCGGCTGGGCCCCGGCAGCAGGCCATGAACCCTCAGGAATGACCGCGCGACAGCAGGTTCTCCACCGGCTGGTACAACTCCTCCAGGTAGGCGATGTCCTCCGCATCGAGTTCGATCGTCGTCGCCTCGACGAGCTGCTCGATCTGGGAGATCTTCGACACCCCGACGACGGGCGACGTGACCTCGGGCTTGTTGACCAGCCAGGCGAGCGAGATCTGGGCCGGCGTGCGGCCGTACTTCCCGGCCACCTCGACCACCCGGTCGGCGATGTCGAAGGTGGCGGCGCCGCCGTAGAGCATCTCGGTGCGGACCCGGTCGCCACCCTTCGAGCGATCCGTGCCGCCCTCGTCGAAGCTGCCCCTGTAGGAGCCGGTGAGGATGCCCCGCGCCAGCGGCGACCACGGCGTCAGCGCCACGCCCGTCCGGGCGCAGTACGGGTTCATCTCCCGCTCCTCCTCGCGGTAGACGAGGTTGTAGTGGTTCTGCATCGAGACGAACTCGGTCCAGCCGTTCTGCCGCGCCGTCATCTGGAGCTCCGTGAACTGCCACGCGAACATGGACGACGCGCCCAGGTAGAGGGCCTTGCCGCCCTTCACTACGTCGTGCAGCGCCTCCAGCGTCTCCTCGATCGGCGCCTGGACCTGGCCCGGAATCCCGTGCGGATGGCGGTGAATGATCAACTGGTCGATGTAGTCGAGGCCCAGCCGCTGCAGACAGCCGTCGACCCCCTCCATGATGTGCTTGCGGGACAGCCCGCCCTGGTTCGGCGACCGACCCATCGGCATGGACACCTTGGTCGCGATCACGTACTCATCCCGCGGCAGCAGCTCGCGCAGGAGCGCTCCGACGACCCGCTCGCAGGCGCCGATGCCGTAGATGTCCGCGCAGTCGAAGTAGAAGAGCCCGCGCTCGATCGCGGCCTGGAAGATCGGCCGCGAGGCGTCGATGTCGAGCGTCCAGTCGCCCTGGTGTCCCCGACCCGGTTCGCCGAAGTTCATCGTTCCCAGGCACAGCTCCGACACCCGGAGTCCGCACTTCTCACCCAACTGGACCACCTTCAACACGTTCCGCCTCCCCTCATGAAGCCGCGCGATGATAGCGGCTGGCCGTCTCGGACTATGCTGCCGCTTCCCTACCCCGAAAGGACATCGAACGATGAGGCCGAAACCCGTCGCGTGCTGCCTGCTGGCATCCTTGCCCTTCCCGGTCCTGCTCCTGGCTCAGGCTCCCGACACCTACTCGCCCGCGGCCGCCACAGACCACCCCACCCAGGTGTTCTGGGGCGACACCCACGTCCACACCAGCTTCTCCTCGGGCGACGCGAACATGGTCGGAACGAACGACGCGGACCCGAGCATCGCCTACCGGTTCGCGCGCGGCGAAGTGGTCGAAGGGCGAAACCGCATGCCGGTCCGCCTGCGCCGGCCGCTCGACTTCCTGGTCATCGCCGATCACGCCGAGAACCTGGGCGTCAGCTTCAGCGTCCAGTCCGGGGACCCGGCCCTGCTGGCCGAGGCGATCGGCCGCCAGCTCCGCGAAGCCTGGCTCGAAGTGCGCGACCGACTGGGTACCGACGCCGAGCGGCGGGCTTTCAACAGGGAGGTCAGCGCCACCGGCCGCGCTGTCAGCGCGCCCTACCGGCAGACGGTCTGGCAGCGCGTCGCCGCCCTCGCCGACCAGTACAACGAGCCCGGCCGCTTCACCGCCTTCGCCGGCTACGAGTGGACCTCGATCGGCTCCTACCGGCAGACCTTCGGCAACCTCCACCGGGTCGTCGTCTTCCGCGACGACTACTCGAAGACCGGCACGATCGTCCCCTTCAGCGCCTTCGACAGCCGGAACCCGGAGGACCTGTGGCGGTTCCTGGCCCGCTACGAGCAGACGACCGGCGGCCAGGTGCTGGCGATCCCCCACAACGGCAACATGAGCAACGGCGAGATGTTCGGGTTGGAGAACTTCGAGGGCGAAGCCCTGACCGCGGCCTATGCCCGCACCCGGCAACGCTGGGAGCCCCTCTACGAGGTGACCCAGATCAAGGGCGACAGCGAGACCCACCCCGTACTCTCCCCCACCGACGAGTTCGCGGACTTCGAGACCTGGAGCAGTTGGGCAGGTCAAACCACCGATCCGGGCGACCACCCCTGCTGCCGGCAGACGTGGGGCCCCGAGAGCATGGGCGAGCTCAAGGAAGGCGAGTACGCTCGGTCGGGCCTGAAGCGCGGGCTCAGGCTCCGAGCCGACCTGGGAGTCAATCCATTCAAGTTCGGGCTGATCGGCAGCACCGACACCCATACTTCCCTAGCCACCGCCGACAGCGACAACTTCTGGGGCAAGTACTCGTCGACCTTCCCCTCGCCGACCCGCATGCTGGAGCCCATGGTCGGCGCCTGGCCGTCACCGCTCAACTGGGAGACCTCGGCCTCGGGCTACGCCGCGGTGTGGGCCGAACGGAACAGCCGCGAGGCGATCTTCGCCGCGATGAAGCGGCGGGAGGTCTACGCCACCACCGGGCCGCGGATCGTCGTCCGGTTCTTCGGCGGCTGGGACTTCCAGGACGGCGACGCGAACCGCTCCGACGCCGCATCGATCGGCTACTCGCGCGGCGTGCCGATGGGAGCCGATCTTCCGCCGGGGCCGGGCGCCGATCGCAGTCCCGTGTTCCTGGTCGGCGCCTTGAGAGACCCCGACGGCGCCAACCTCGACCGGATCCAGATCGTCAAGGGCTGGATGGACGCCGGAGGCGGGCTCCGCGAGCAGGTCCACGAGGTCGCCCTCTCCGACGGCCGCGAAGTCGGTCCGGACGGCAAGGCGGCGGCCGTCGGCTCCACCGTCGACATCGCCAACGCGTCCTGGGAGAACACGATCGGCGCCACCGAACTCACCGCCGTCTGGCGCGACCCGGACTTCGACTCCGCCGAGGCGGCCTTCTACTACGCCCGCGTGATCGAGATCCCGACACCGCGCTGGACCGCCTACGACGCGAAGTACTTCGGCGTTGAGGATCCGCCGGAGGAGATCCCGATGATCACTCAGCAGCGCGCCTACACGTCGCCGATCTGGTACACGCCGGAGTAGGACCCGAGCGGCGGGGAATCGCAGAAGTCGAACGTCTCGGTATCCCTGATCGGCTCGAACAGGCGGCCCAGGGGACTTACCCACCTCTTGAGGGCGCCGTTCCGCCGGTCGCGAACCGTGGTCGTCACTTCCACGTCCGTGAGACCGGCGGCGAAGACCCAGAAGTGACCGTTGATCGCGCAACCGTCCAACACCTTCACGACCATCTCGATGTTCGCCGCATCGAAGAACCAGAAGTACCCGCTCTCGGCGGTCAACTTGTAGGCAACACCGCGTCCGGTCCTGCCGTCGGACGTACGCCAGTCGACCTGGACGTCGAACTGCCCCACGCACAGGACATCGTCATCAGTGCACTCGGCCAGGTCCGGCGGCGGGCCTGGGTCGGGGTCGGGGTCGGGATCTGGATCCGGGTCTGGATCCGGGTCTGGATCCGGTTTGGCCGCCGAGGCCTCGCACGGCGACGGATTCACCGGCGGCTTGGCGTCGGGCGAGAGGTACACGACGAAGCCATCGTGATCCGCGGCGTAGAGCGCGGTCGTCGCATCGTCTTCGTTGCCCTCCGCGGCGTCCGCGTTGCCGCGGGCGTACTCGATACCCACGACGTGCCGTTCCAGCGACTGGTTCACCAGCGCATGGTCGAGTGCCTGCGCGTTGCCGTCAAAGACGAACGAGTACCTCTCGGCGGCCGGCACGCGGTCGATCAGGTTGCACAGGTCCCTGGTGACGAGGTCGGGACCGGACATCAGGTTGTCGCCCGGCGTGATCCGTCCCCTGATCTGGCCCACGACGTCGACGTAGCCGTCAGTGAACTGGAAGGCGTTGAAGTCGCCCAGGACGATCGTGTTCGCATCCTGAAGCGACTCGACAAGGCGAGCCACGGACTGCGCCTGCTCCAGGCGCTTGGTGCGGACCCACTCCCCTCGACCAGAGTCGTCGACGTCGATCAGCGAGCGGTTGTGGACCGCCACCACCGAGAACGCCAGGCCGCCCGCTGCCGCCTCGAGCACGAGGGGCGGCCGGTCGTGAAGCCGGTCGGAACTTCCGTCCCGGGGATCCGTGAACGTCTCGCTCCGGCCGTGTTCGGTCACCCGGCCGACCGTCACTGCCGAGCGCACGAGGAAGCCCACGGCCGAGGACGTTCCGGGCGCTTCGACATGGGCGCTGTAGCGCACGTTCGAGTCGTCGCTGCGGATGCGCGCGGCCAGGTTCTGCAGCGCGGCGTGGCCGGACACCTCCTGCACGGCGACGATGTCGGGCGCACCCAGAACCTCCCGGATCAGGCGCGACAATTTGCCCAGCTTGGCCGAACCGGCGCTCCCGCGCAGGTTCAACAGGTTCTGTGACGCTACCGTGATCTCGTCTGGCGCCTTCGCGCGCACCGCGCGCGGCAGTGGGGCGGCCCGGGACCGAAGCGTCAGTTCGGTCGGCCAGATCTCGTAGCCGCTGAACTCGTAGCCGAGCACGCCCGTTGCCGTGAACGTCGTCCCCGGAACCCAGGACACGTTCGGCAAGCCGAGCTTGTCCGGATCGAGTTCGAACACCTCGGGATTCCCGTCCCAGACCGGAAGACCCGGTCTCCCCGGATACGCGATGCCGGGCTCGCGGAAGCCGCGCGAAGAAGTCGCCGTGACGTACATCTCGGCGACCGGGTCCGAGCTGAAGTGCTGGCTGCCGCTGGAGACCGTTCCGGTCGCGATCCGGATGCGCATGCCCTCGTAGCACTCGTACTCCCTCCGGCAACTCGGACGCGCGGGGTTTGGCGACGGTCGAGAGGCGTTGAACTCCACCGGCGCCGGCAACGGCTGGTTGCTGGCGTCGACACTCACAGAGCCACCGTCGACCGTCGTGTCGATCCGCGTGAAGCGGAAGAACTCCTCGACCTCACCGGTAACGTCAACCCGGTCACCGACGTTGACCGAGGGCGTCCCGCTGTGGAGGACGAAGACGCCGTCCGACGTGTCGGCATCGTTGTCGCTGCGCGCGGACGGAGTCTGGATGAAGAAGCCACCGGCTCCGACGGCGGTGACGACGTTGTCGTTCGTCGTGACCGTCATGTCCTCCAGCCGACTGGACAGTCCGCGGCCCTGGATCTCGTGGATCTCGTGGACCGCTGCCTGCCCGAACCCCGTCGCCGGGAAGGCCGAGGCCACGAGGAGACCGGCCACCAACCACCGCGACTCACTGTCCCGCATCGCAGGCAAAGGCTGTCACGTCGAACATCGCGGGGAACGGCGTCCCCTCAAAGCTGCGGTACATCCTTGCCTTGCTGGACTCGCTGTCGGTCACGGTGACCTCCACGCCAACGTCGGTCAAGCCGCCCATGAGCACCCATCGGTAACCGTTCTCCCGGCAACCGTCGAGCACCTTGACCACCAGTTCGACGTTGTCCGAACTGAAGAACCAGAACATCCCGGTGTCCGCGGTGCGTGGCATGGCGGCGGCGGCGCCGTTTCGTCCACCCGCCTCCCAGTCGGCCCGCACCTCGAAGCGGGAACCCAGGAGGCAGAGGCTCGCCTCGTCCGCAGCACAGGCGCTGCTGGCCGAGTCGATCAGGTCGGCAGTGCTCAAGGCGGCCGCGTAGAGCTCCCTGGCCCGGCCCTGCGGGGCGCCGCTAAGCACAACGCGGGTCCCGCGTTTCACGCTCGAGGCGTCGTCGCAGGTTGCGAACGCCTCGGGGTCCGTGATCGGCCTGAACCGCGTGCCGGGAGGGTTCGTCCAGCTCTTCTCGACGCCAGTACGCAGATCCCGCACCGTCATCGTCACCCCGACATCCGTCAAACCGGCGGCATAGACCCAGTAGTGGTCGTTGATCGCACAGCCGTCCAGCACTTTGACCACCAACTCGATGTTCTTCGGCTGAAAGAACCAGAAGTCTCCGGCATCGGCCGTCAACCGCTCGGCCAAGCCCCGGCCCATCCGACCCTTGCCGTCGTCCCACTCGACCTCCACCTGGAAGACCCCGACGCACAAAGCGTCGTCTTCGCCACAGCGGGCCGCATCCACGACCCATGTGGTCGCCGTCGCCTTCTGTGTGCGCTCAGAGCGAAGAGCCCCATTCCGCGCCTCCACGGCGAAGTTGTAGGTGATGCTTGGCACCAACTCGGCAACGACTATCGACGTCGTGTTCGCCGGTGCCGTCCCGATCATCCGCAGCTTGGAGTCGCCCGGTCCCTGCAGGAAGACATCGAATCCGGTCTCCCGATCCGAGTTGTCGCGCCACCGGAGTTCGATCTCCGTTCCGTTGAGCGCGGTGGCCTCCAGGTGCGAGGGCGCCTCGGGCCGACCCAGGGTCAGCGTTATCTCCGTTGGCTCTTCCTCGTCCCCCTCGTCTTTCTCGCCGCCAAGATCCACCGCATCGCTTTCGGCCCTACCCGTGTAGCTCAGCGAGTTCGCGCCCGCCGCATCGATCTCGACGTCGATGGTGAACGACTCCGAGTCTCCGACCTCGACCGTGCCCAGACTGCAGGCCGGCACGCCCGCCGGATCTTCGTCGCAGCCGAATGTCGAGGTCTTGAACCTGCCGTCGGCCGCCGTCAGCGAACTCGTGACGACCACGTTCGGGGCGTCATCGGGGCCGTGGTTTTCGACGCTTACGCCATAGCGAACCATGTTCTCAGAGACGATCTCGCTCGACGCATCAAGGCTCATCTGCGCCTCGGGCTCGGGCTCGGGTTCGGGCTCGGGTTCGGGTTCGGGCTCGGGTTCGGGATCGGGCACGATCGGACCTCCGCCGCCACCCGGGTCAACTGGATTGCCGACTGCGGGACGCCCAGGCGCCGAGAGGTAGACCACGAAGCCGTCGTGATCGGATGCGCCGAGGGGTGAGTCCGGAACGGTCCGGTCCGCAGCCCGAGCGTCCACGTTCCCGCGGGCGTACTGGATGTCCAGGACACTCCCGACCATCGTCTCGTTGACGAGCGCGTGGTCGAGTACCTGGGCGCTGTTCCCGAAGGAGTATGAATAGCGCTGCGCCTCCGGAACGCGATCGATCAGGTTCGTCAGGTTGGGATCGACGAGATCCGGCCCGGAGACCAGGTTCTCGCTCGCGGTCACGTCGCCGGTTATCTGACCGATGACGTCCACGTAGCCGTCCGTGAACTGGTACGCGTTGAAGTCGCCCACGATGATCAGCTTCCTGTCCTGGAGCGACTGAGCCAGGCGAGCCACGGATTGGGCCTGCTCGAACCGCTTCTTGCGTACCCTGTCGCCGTCAGAGTCATCGTCGATGCCTATAAGCGACCGGTTGTGGACCACGATCACCGAGAACTCGATGCCCTGGACGGCCGCATCCAACCGCAGCGGCGGGCGGTCGTGGAGGCGAACGGTCATGTTGTTGGAAGGATCGACGAACGTCTCCTCCTTGTTGAGCTGAGTCACCGAGTCGACAGTAACTCCGGAGCGCACGAGGAAACCGACATTGATGCCGGGTACTCTGTTCCCTACTTCCAAGTAGGCTGTGTAGCTCACGTTTGAGTCGCCACTCCGAATCTCGTCGGAGAGACCTCTGAGTGCAGTGATCGTCTCCACTTCCTGCACGCCGATGACGTCCGGCGAGCGCAGTACGTTGCGGATGTAAAGAGCCAGCTTGTCGCGCTTGCTCCCGTAAGTAAGCGAGCCGTCGTTCAACATCAGCATGTTGACCGACGCTACCGTTACTTCACCCGCTTTCCTCTGGCGCACCGGGTGCGGCAGGGACGACACAACGTTCAAGGCGGTCAGTTCCGTCGGCCAGAGCTCGTAGCCGCCGAACTCGTAGCCCAATACACCTGTAGCGCTGAACGTGGTTCCCGGCACCCAGGACACGTTCTCGAGCCCCAGTCGGTCGGGGTCGAGTTCGAACAACTCCGGATTGCCGTCCCACACGGGAATCGCAGGTTCGGACGTCAAGCCGGGGTACTCGACCCCTTTCTCCCGAAACGCTCGCAGCGACGTCGGGGTGATGTACATCTCTGCGAGCGGGTCGCCGCCAAACCTCTGGCTCGGGGAGCTCACCGTCCCGGTGGCGAGCCGGATCCGCATGCCCTCGTAGCACTCGAACTCGATCGCGCAGCTCGGACTCGCAGGGTTCGGCGAGGGGACGGTCGCGTTGAACTGGACCGGGGCCGGCAACGTCTGGTTGCTGGCGTCGATCGTCACCGAGGCATCAGTAACCGACGTCGTCGCGTTGATTCGCGTGAAGCCGAAGAACTCCTCTACTTCGCCGGCCACGTCGACCTGATCGCCGACGCTGATGGACAGCGAACCGTCATAAAGAACGAAGATGCCATCTGACGTATCGGCATCGCCGTCGCTGTCCGCCGTCGGCGTCTGGATGAAGAAGCCGTTGGTCGCCAACGCGGTGACGATGTTGTCGTTCGTCGTCGCAACAGCGCCCAGTTTCGCTTCTTCAGGCTCCGCACCACTGCCCTGGATCTCGTAGATCGCACCGGTGAAAGGGGTTTTGGCCGATCCACAGACGCTGGCCATGCCCGGAGTTCCCTTATCGCCGTCACCGTAAGTAGTCGTTTCCGTGCACCAGTTGTCGGAGCTGTCGTTGGCGGTCGCGGGATTGGTGACGGTCGGGTCCTTGAAAGACATCGATTCACCGTTGCCCCACGGCCACGAAGCCGTGTAGGAGACGGTGTCCTGCACCTCGTCCATTGAGTTCAGGATGGTCACGCCGTCAGTGCCGCTATTGCCGAGCGTGATCCCCGAATAGTCGTAGTCCGCCGTAGGAAGCCCCCCATTGTTCGTCGATTCCTCGGCAAACAGGACGTAGGCACCCGGCTCAACCTCGAACACCGTACTCGGGAGCGTATGCACGTTCGAGCTGGATACGTCTCTGATCTTCCAACCCTGGATGTCCACCTTTTCGGTGCCCGCGTTGTACAGCTCGAACCACTCGCCGCGCGCATCGGCGACGGCGTTCGGATTCGGCATCAGCTCCGTGATCACGATTTGGCCGAACGCGACACCCACACCGCCAAGCGCCAACACGCACCCCACCGCTACGCGCAACGCCGCGCGCTCGAAACTCGAATCCATGTGTTCCCCTCTCTTGGTCGACCTACTTCTCGACCCGGCGAGCAGCGAGGTGCAAAGAGACGACTGTCTTCTACCGAAGGGACCGGACACTCCCAATCGCGTACCGGTCACTTCCGGCCGCGTCGGGCATTCTCCCGTCTGCTTGTGAAAGCCCGATCAAGCCGAGCGCACCGCCGAGCCTGGAAACTCCTGGCTGCCCGTTCAACCCCGGGGTCACCACCTCAACGAAACTCTCGCGCAGAAAGCGACCTGGAGTCTCACCAGGACAGCTCCGGCGCATCGTTGACCAGGCGGCGCAAGAGCCGTCCTAGTGGGGCCAAACAAGAGATGCTAGCGCAGTTGTTCCAGGTTGCCGCCCAAGCTGTGGAAAATCTCACGCGCCCGGGGATGGTTCGGGTCGATCTCCAGCGCCTTTTCCAACTGACGCAGACCTTCTTCGGCTCGCCCCGTCTTGATGTAGGCGATCGTGAGAAGCGCGTAGGCGTCGGCGCGGTCCGGGTCAGTTTCGATCGCCCGTTCCAGCGCCAGGACGGCCTCCTGGTTGCGGTCGGCCAGCCCGTGGAGCACGCCCAGGTTGAGGTGTGCGTCGTAGGAGTCGGGATCGAGACGCAGGACCTCGCGGTAGAGACGTTCCGCGGCGAGGTGGTTCCCTTCCGCCAGCCGCTGGTTGGCGGTCCGGATCATGGTCTGCGTGTCCCGCACCAGCTCGAACACGGCCTCCAGCATCGGGTCGTCGAGGCTCGAGATCTCCGCGTCCTCCAGGTCGGCGAGCAGCTCCCCGGCACGCTCCGGGTTGCCGAGCTGCCGCTCTGTCATCGCCAGCAGGTAACGGGTCTCCCGATGGGCCGGGTCCAGTGCCAGGGCCGTGCGCAGATGCTCGGCCGCGACCTCCGGCTGGCCTCGGCGCCGGGCCGTCTTGCCCAGCCCGAGCTCGCCCCAGGGCGTGCCGGGTGATGCGGCCCGCGCCGCGCGGAACGCGTCCTCCGCTCCGTCCGCGTCACCGGCGGCCAGCAGCGCGTCACCAAGCCGGACGCGCGCCGCCCAGTACGACGGACGGAGCTCCAGGGTCCGCTCGAACAGGCGCGCCGCTTCGTCGTGAGCGCCGCGGCCCGCGGCGAGAAAACCCAGGTAGTACGGCCAGTCGGGCGTCGACGGGTCGAGCTGCTCGGCTCGCTCGTAGCACTGCCGGGCCTGGTCGACGTAGCGGTGCGCCTGGTAGAGGCGGCCCAGGGCGCCGACGGCCGCGCCGCTCGATGGATCGCGGTCGGCGACCGCGAGGGCGTCCCGGACGGCCGTGGCGAAACCCGGGTCGAGTTCGGAGAGGTTGGAGAGGCGGGGGATCTCGGCGGTCGTCGCGGGCTCTGGTTCGTCGGGAACGACGGCTCCCGGGTCGCTACAGCCGAGGACGAACCCCAGGAAGACGATGGCGGCGTCACTCCGCGTCACGGCAGACTCCTTCCGCCGGTGCGGTACCGCCGGGTGCGAGCAGACGCAGGATGCTGTTCACCGGCACCCCCGACCGTTCGGTGACTCCGCCGTGCGACCAATTCACCTTGATGTGGTCGACGCCTGGAACGTCGCCGAACGCGAAGTGAACCCTTGGATCGTTGGCAACGGCGAAGCTCTGCGCCGGCCGCGCGTCCCTGGTCCAGCTTCTGCCTCCCCCGCGGACGGTGACGCGCGAGCCGATGGCGGAACGGTCGAAGACCCCGCCGCCGCAGAGGTCGACGATCAGCCAGGAGCGAGCGTTCCCTACTTCGTTCCGGAGCAGCCGCGCCGGCCCCTCGTTGTTCGCGACCACGATGTCCACGTCGCCGTCGTTGTCCACGTCGCCGAACGCCGCGCCGCGGCTCACCTCGAGCAGTTCAAGGGCGGCGCCGGCCCTGCCCGAAACGTCCTCGTAGCCGCCGGAACGCAGGCCGCGCAGCAACTGGTTCGGCTCGCGGTAGTCGAAGGCGGCGGTATCTCCCGGCGTCACCTTGCCGTTGGCGATGAAGAGATCGAGGACGCCGTCGCCGTCGTAGTCGAACCAGGAGGTGCCGAAGCCGGTGTACGGCTGGCTCACGCCGCCGAGACGCAGTCCGTCCGTCTCGTCGCTGAAGAAGCCGCCGCCGTCGTTGCGGTAGAAGGTGTTCGTTTCGCCGCTCAGGTGGGTCAGGAACAGGTCGAGGTCGCCGTCGCCGTCCGGGTCGGCGACGGCAATCCCCATACCGGCTTCGGGCTGTCCGAGTTCGTTGAGCGCCGCCCCCCGCGCCAGCGCGTCCTCCCGGAACGTGCCGTCGCCCCGATTCAGCCAAAGGTGGTTGGCCGCCTGGTCGTTGGCGACGTACAGATCGACCAGACCGTCGCCGTCGAGATCCGCCGCGACAACGCCCAGCCCGGGCCCGGCGACCGAACGGATCCCGGCGGCTTCGGTCACGTCGGTGAAACGGCCGCCGCCATCGTTGCGGTAGAGCGTATCGGGTGCCGGCGGATACTCCGCCGGGTTGCAGTAGTTGCGGAGGCCGTTGGGTCCGAGGCAGGGGCGCTCCCGGTCCGCGCTCCAGACCACGTAGTTGGCGACGAAGAGGTCCAGGTCCAGATCGCCGTCGTAGTCGAAGAAGACACTGCTGGAAGACCAGGCCGGATCGCCGACGCCGGCGCGCTCGGTCACGTCCTCGAAGACGCCGTCCCCCAGGTTGCGGTAGAGCCGGTTCGGGCCGACGTTCGTCACGTAGAGGTCGACCAGGCCATCCCGGTCGTAGTCGGCCGAGGTGGCGCCCGCGCCGTAGCCCGTGTCGCCGACGCCCGCCGCGTCCGTCACGTCCTCGAACGTGCCGTCGCCCAGATTCCGATAGAGGCGGTTGCCGGGCCGGTCGGCGGCCGGGCCGCCGGCTGCCGGTCCGGACGCGGCGTTCCCTGCCGATCCGGGAACCGGACCGCTCTGGACCAGGTAGACGTCGAGCAGGCCGTCGTCGTCGATGTCGAGCAGCGCTGCTCCTCCCACCAGGAGTTCGGGGTAGTTGTACTCGCCGGTCGCGCCGCTCTGGTGAACGAAGTCGAGGCCGGCCTCGGAAGCACGCTCGACGAAGATCGGCTCCGCAGGAGATACCGCCGCCGACAGGTCCGTGCCGCCGTCCACCTCGCCACACGCCGAGAGAGCCGCCGCCAGGCCGACCGGGATGAACATGGGAAGACGACGCATGGCCCGCGGCAGACACTATCCGCGAGACGGCGCCGCCCGCCGCCGCTCGGCCGTCCGAATCCAGAAGACCGGCACGGCGACTGAATAGACTCGCCTGAGGAGGACTCGCCTGATGTCTACCCCACAGCACCGCGGTCGTCTGTCCCGATTCGCTCGCGAGACGGCCCTCGCCGCATTCATCGTCGGCGTCGCACTGGCCGCGATTCCGGCCGCTGCCGCCGAAAAGGACCCCGTCTTCACTAGCCGCGGCAACCTGGCCATCCGCGGCTACGACCCGGTCGCCTACTTCACGGAAGGGAAAGCGGTCAAAGGCGACAAGGACTTCACGCTCGGCTGGCAGGGCGCCGACTGGCGTTTCGCAAGCGCCCGGAACCGGGACCTGTTCTCCGAGGATCCGGAGAAGTACGCGCCCCAGTACGGCGGCTACTGCGCCTGGGCGGTGAGCCGCAACTACACGGCCCCCACCGATCCG
The DNA here is from genome assembly GCA_965116955.1 of Thermoanaerobaculia bacterium. Classification (GTDB taxonomy): domain Bacteria; phylum Acidobacteriota; class Thermoanaerobaculia; order Multivoradales; family Multivoraceae; genus Multivorans. The sequence continues at coordinate 3,781,948 of OZ220742.1, forward strand.
GACGCGTTCACGGTCGTGGCCGGCAAGCTCTACCTGAACTACAACAAGAGGGTCATGAGGCAGTGGCTCGAGGACCGCGACCGGAACATCGAGCAGGCCGACCAGAATTGGCCCACAGTTCTCGAGGAGTGACGTCCACCGCCGGCGCCGCTAGCGCCCCGTCCGGAAGGCCCAGGGCGTGAAGCTCCTCGCCTTCAGCGACGTTCACCTGGACTCGAAGTTCGGCTGGGCCAGCCGGGAGGTCGCACGCCGGCAGCGCCAGCGGCTGCGCGACGGCGTGACCTGGGCGTTCGAGCAGGCCGGCCGGGAGGGCGCGGCCGCCGTGTTGATCGGCGGCGACCTCTTCGAGCACGAGCTCGTCTCGCCGGACTCGGTCGAGTTCCTGCGCCGGACCTTCGAGCGATCGGGCCTCCAGGTCTTCGCCGCTCCCGGCAACCACGACTACGCGGACACGGAGAGCCCGTACCGGCGGAACGACTGGCCGGACAACGTCCACATCTTCAGCGAGACGCGCTTCACATCGAAGCCGCTCGCCGACGGCGTGACCGTCTGGGGCGCCGCGCATCGCAAGCCCGCGGACACGCCCGGCTTCTTCGACGACGGATTCCAGGTCGAGGGCGCGGGCATTCACATCGCCGTGTTCCACGGCGAGGAACGGAACGCCGCGTTCCAGGGCCAGTACCGGCATGCCCCGTTCGAAAGCGACCAGATAGCCGCGGCCGGCTTCGACCACGCCGTCGTCGGCCACTCCCACAAACCGGCCGACCGCCCGACCTGGACCCGGCTCGGTTCCCTGGAGCGGCTCAAGTTCAACGAGGCCTACGGCAACGCCGTGATGCTGGAGATCGAGGACGGACGCGTGACGCTCCGCCGGCTCGATCCACGGCCTCCAGCCCTTCACACCTTGAGCGTCGATCTGACGGAGGTCGAGAACGCGAGCCAGGCCCGGGACCGGGTCCGTGACGCACTCTCCGGACTGGCCGGCGCCGCTCGCATCCGGCTGACCGGCGAGCCGAACGACCTTCACCTGCACGAGGACGACTTCACGACCGGCTCGTTCGACCTGCCCGACGGAATCGAACAGGTCCTGGTCGACGTTTCCGGTCTGGCTCCGCCCTACGACCTGGAGCAGATCGAGCAGGAACCCACGGTTCGCGGCATGTTCGTGCAGCGAGTGCGCGAAGACGACCTGGACCCGGAGACCGAGCGGCTCGTGCTTCTCGCCGGCCTCCGCGCACTCGATGGTCGCGACGACCTCGCCGTGATCGACGAACTCCGCATGGGGGCATCCCAGGGCGAACACCCGGACAACGGAGAGGCTACGTGAAGATCCACCGGGTCCGCGCGCATGAGTTCGGGAAGCTCAACGGCGAACTCGACCTGGCGCCCGGAATGACCGTCATCCATGGCGACAACGAGGCCGGCAAGTCGACCTGGCTGCAGGCAATCTTCGCCGGCCTCTGCGGCCGGCGCCGCGGCCGTGGCGCCAACACCCTGGAAGAGCGTGAGTTCGAGCGCCAGTACAAGCCCTGGAGCGGCGGTCAGTGGCGCGCCACGATCAAGTTCCAGCTCGACGACGGGCGACGGATCGAGATCCAGCAACGCGACCTCGACACGAAGGAGAGCGTCGCCCACGACGCCGACACCGGACGCCCAATCGGCGACGAGATCATCTACAGCGGCAGCATCGACGGCTCACGGTTCCTCGGCCTGAACCGCCAGGTCATGCCGTCGACCCTGGTCATCGGCCAGGGCGACATCCAGAGACTGCGCCAGAAGAGCGAGAGGAAGGGTGACGAGGCATCCGCGCTCAAGGAGGAACTCCAGCGGGCCGCCGCCTCGGCGGGAGGCGCCGCCACCGCCGTCGAAGCCCTCCGCTCACTGAGGGAGTACGCCAGCGAGGAGATCGGCCTGGAGCGCCGGAACTCCACGAAGCCGCTGCAACGGTCCATCGACCGCGTAGCCGCTGCCCGCGTAACCCTGGAGAACGGCAGGAGCCGCCACAAGCTACGCACAAGCCTGGAGAACGAACTGATGGCGGCCCGCGATTGGGCCCGGAGCGCCAAGGCCCTTGTCCAGGCGTGGGAGGGGGTACATGCCGAACGGGAGCTGGGGCGGCTGGAGACCCGGCTGGCCGAAGTCGACGGCCTGACACCGAAGTTCCCGGACGGCGCTCCGCCGCCGCCCGGCGAAGAAAGCGACGCCGAAACCGCCGGGGAACTGAGCGCCGCCGCCGAGGAGTATCGATGGCGTCCCAAGGCGCCGCCCGAGAGCGCCGGCCCCAGCGCGGAGGAGATCGAGGAGCAACTGGCCGGTCTGCCCGAGGCGCCGGAAGGAGACAGCGAAGTGGCCCCGGAGGTGACCCGAGCCGCGAGGACCTGGCGCGCGGCCACCGAAGCCCGCACCCTGCGTGAACAACTGGGACCCGGCGAGCCTCCGGAAACGGTCATCTCGAAGTCCGACGAGGCAGCCGTGAGGCGCGCACTGGAAGTCCTGGAACTGCCACCCGCCGAGTCCCTCGACGAAGCGGAACAACGAGTCGCGGTGCTTCGTGACGAGTTGGAGGAACCGGGCCGTCAGCTCGAGGCGGCTGTCGGACTTGGCCGGTGGCCCTGGGTCGGCGGGACCGTGGGCAGTCTTCTCGTCGCGCTGGCGTTCATCGACCTTCTTCCTCGCCCATTCGGCATTGCCGGTGGCCTGCTCGCGCTCGCCAGCTCCCTCCTCATCTACAGCGCGCAAAGACGGCTGCGCCTGCCGCCACCTCCCCCTTCGCACGAACAGGCTTCCCGGAGCATGGATCTGGCCGACGCCAAGGCGGATCTGAGGGATCTCAGGCGAAAGCGCAAGCGCAGGGAACGCCTGCTGGAAGCGGCCCGCAACGAACTCTCGGAGTTCGGGCTCGAAGCCGACGCGGATGCCGTGCGGACCGCCCTCGCGGCCCTCGGGGAGCGAGAAGCCTGGGGCCGCGAGCAAGCCCTCTGGCTAAGCCGGATTGAAGCGGCGCGTAGCGCCGAGACGACAGCCGAAGCCGCCCTCCGCGCCGCACTCGGCGGCCGCGGTGTGGAGGATCCGGACTCACCCGTCGCCGGCCTGCTCGATCGCTACGAGCAGCACTGCCGCCGCAATGCCGAGCTGGCGGCCGGTACCGGTCGACGCGAAGCGCTGGCGGCCCGCCTGGAAGCCCGGCGTGAGGCCGAACGGATCGCGGCTAGCCGCGGAAGGTCGGAGCAGCGCTTCCGAGCCGCACTCGAGGCGGCCGGATTCCCCGGCGACTCGGAAGAGGATCCCGAGGCCTGGGCCGTCCGATGGTTACAGGATCGTCACCTCCAACTACGATCCCGGCGAAGCGACTGGGAACGCCTCCAGCGCCTCCTCGACGGCAGCGATCGCCAGAGTCTCGCGGCCCGGCGCGACTCGGCAGCGAAGCGGATAGGACTGGCCACGGATGGTGGACCGCAGGAGACAGTCGAAGCCGAAGGGCTGGACGGCGACGCACTGGAACGGAAGCTGGTCGAGGCCCGCGCCGACGCCGTCAACGCGCGTATCGAAGTCAACCGGCATGAAGTTCAGCTCGCGGCCGACGCGGACCTCCCCTCCCTCGCCGAACTCGAGGAGGAGCAGGCCGCCGCAGACCGCGAAGTCGACCTCCTGAGGCGGGCAGGCGACATCCTCGACAAGACCAGGGGACATCTGGAAGCAGCCCAGGACGAAGTCCATCGCATGCTCGCGCCGGACCTGCGCGAAGCGCTGGAAAAGCGGCTGAGCCTGGTCACCGCCAGCCGCTACTCTGCGGTGCGCATCGACCCGGAAGAGGGCATGGAAGTGCAGCTCGCGGTCGAAGACGGTGTCTACCGCTCGGCCACCGAGCTGTCACACGGCACCGTCGACCAGACCTACCTGCTACTTCGCATCGGACTCGCCGAAGCGCTCGGCGACAAGAAGGAGTCCGCGCCCCTGTTCCTCGACGACGCCACCGTGCACTCGGACACCGACCGCACGAGCCGCTTCCTTGATCTCCTCCTCGCTCTGAGCGACGAACGGCAGATCGTCGTGTTCAGCCAGGAGGAAGAGGTCAGACAGTGGGCCGCGCGGCGCCTCGTGGGCGATCCGCGCCATCGCCTGATCGAACTCGGCCCGGACGGTCTCCCGCTACAGGCGGGAACCACAGTCGGACCCGCGGCCGCCGACGCCGACGAGCCGGAACCCGAACCGGAGCGCCAGCACTCCCTTCTATAATCCCCGCCCCATGCAGCGCCTCCTGATCGCCAACCGCGGCGAGATCTCGGTACGAATCGCCCGCGCGGCGATGGATCTGGGCATCGCCACGGTCGCCATCCATTCCGAGGACGACGCCAACGGACTCCACCTGCGGATCGCCGATGAAGCCGTTGCGCTTGGCGGACGCGGAGTGCGGGCCTATCTCGACATCGAGGACGTGGTGGCCAAAGCCGTCCAGGCCAACTGTGACGCGATCCACCCGGGCTACGGCTTCCTGGCCGAGAATGCCGACTTCGCCGCCGCCTGCGCGGAGGCCGGCATCACCTTCGTCGGCCCGCGACCGGAGGTTCTCGAACTGTTCGGCGACAAGGGGCGGGCGCGCACGGCCGCGAGCGCCGCCGACGTACCTGTGCTGCGGGGCACGGACCGCACGACGACCCTGGAGGAGACACGCGAGTTCTTCGCCGCCCTCGGCGACGGCGGAGCGATGATCATCAAGGCACTCGCCGGCGGCGGCGGACGCGGGGCTCGCATCGTCGCCGCGGCCGGCGACATCGACCAGGCCTACGAACGCTGCGGGTCCGAGGCCGAACGCGCCTTCGGCAACGGCGGTCTCTACGTCGAGGAGCTCATCCCGCGTGCCCGTCACATCGAGGTCCAGCTTCTCGGCGACGAGGTCGGCGGCCTGATCGATTTCGGCGAGCGCGAGTGCAGCGCCCAGCGCCGGCACCAGAAGGTCGTCGAGACGGCCCCGGCGCCGAACCTGGGATCCGACCTCCGCCAGGCGATCATCGATGCGGCGCTGCGCCTGGGCGACGCCGCGAAGTACAGCAGTCTCGGGACCTTCGAGTTCCTGGTCGATGCCGGCGACGGCGCCGGCGGTGACAACGGCGCCACCGGGCGCTTCGCCTTCATCGAAACGAACGCGCGCCTCCAGGTCGAGCACACGGTGACCGAGGCCGTCACCGGCGTGGACCTGGTGCAGGCGCAACTGCGGGTGGCCCGCGGCGAATCGCTCGCGGATCTCGGACTCGACGACCCGGACGCCCGCCGTACGCGCGGCTTCGCGATCCAGGCCCGCGTCAACCTGGAGACCCTGGACGCGGACGGCAACGTGCGGCCCTCATCCGGCGTCCTCGCCGCCTACGAGCCGCCAAGCGGTCCCGGCGTGCGAATCGACGGCTGCGGCTACGCCGGCTACGAGCCGAACCCCGCGTTCGACTCGCTGCTCGCGAAAGTGATCGCGCACTCGCCCTCGGACGACTTCGCCGCCGCCGTCAAGCGCGCCTCCCGGGCCCTCGACGAGTTCCGCATCGGCGGACCTTCCACGAACATTCCCTGGCTCCAGAGCGTCCTCGCCCATCCGGACTTCGAGGCGGGTCGCCTCTACACCCGCTGGCTGGACGACAACGCCGGGGAGCTGGCGGCGGCGGCCGGCAACGGCCGCAGGCCCCGCTTCGTCCCGGCCGCCGATCCTGCCGCCGGCGGCGACACCCCCGCCGCCGAGAGCAGCGCCCGTGACAGCGGCTTCGCCGGCGCCCGCGTCGATACCGCCGATCCCCTGGCCCTGTTCGCCTACGACCAGGAAACCAAGGCCGCTCAGGCTGAACGGACGGACGACGCCGGCGGCTTGCCCCTCCCGGCCGTAGACACCGGAGGAGCCACCGGCATCGCCGCTCCGATCCAGGGCACGATCGTCAGTATCGACGTCGAGGAAGGCGACGAGGTCCTGAGGGGCCAGCAGGTGGCCGTGATCGAGGCGATGAAGATGGAGCACGTGCTCCGCTCCGACACGAGCGGCACGGTGCTCCGGGTCACGATGGCCGCCGGCGACACGATCCGGGAGGGCTATCCCCTCGTCCTCGTGGAGGGGGCCGAGGGCGGCGAAGCGGCGGACGCCGCCGTCGAGATCGATCCGGACTACATCCGGCCGGACCTGGAAGAGAACATCCGCCGCCACGCCTACACCCTGGACGAGAACCGTCCGGACGCCGTTGCCCGGCGGCGCCGCTTCGGCTTCCGGACGCCGCGCGAGAACATCGAGCAACTCGTCGACGCCGGCTCGTTCAAGGAGTACTGGCCGCTGATCGTGGCCCGCCAGCACCAGAAGTTCAGCGACGAGAAGCTGCGACAGTACACGCCCGCCGACGGCGTGGTCGCCGGCACCGCCTCGATCAACGGCGACCTGTTCGACGACGAGAAGTCGCGTGCGATGGTGCTCTCGTACGACTACACCGTCCTCGCCGGCACGCAGGGCGGGCGCAACCACTACAAACAGGACCGCCTGTTCGACCTGGCGAACCGCTACATGCTGCCGCTCGTCTTCTTCACCGAGGGCGGCGGCGGCCGGCCGGGCGACGACTACACGGGACCGCGGGTCGCCTTCGACACCTACACCTTCACGCAGTTCTCCAAGCTCTCGGGGCTCATTCCCCTGGTCGGCGTGAACAACGGCCGCTGCTTCGCCGGCAACACGGCCCTGCTCGCCTGCTGCGACGTGATCATCGCCACCGAGGCCTCGACCATCGCCATGGGCGGGCCGGCCATGATCGAAGGCGGCGGCCTCGGCGTCTACACCCCGGAAGAGGTCGGTCCGATGTCCTTCCAGGTGCCGAACGGCGTCGTCGACATCCTGGTCGAGGACGAGGAAGAAGCGGTCGACGTGGCGAAGAAGTACCTCTCCTACTTCCAGGGACCGACCTCCGACTGGGAGGCCCATGACCAGCGACCGCTCCGCCACGTGGTGCCGGAGAACCGGCTCCGCCTCTACGATATGCAGGAGATCGTCCACACGATCGCCGACGTCGGCTCCGTGCTGGAGATCCGGCCGAAGTTCGGGATCGGGGTGATCACGGCCCTGATCCGCGTCGAGGGCAGGCCGATGGGCGTCATCGCGAACAACCCGCACCACCTGGCCGGCGCGATCGACTCGGACGGGTCCGACAAGGGCGCCCGCTTCCTCCAACTCTGCGACGCCTTCGACATCCCGGTACTCAGCCTGATGGACTGCCCGGGAATCATGGTCGGCCCGGACCACGAGAAGACCGCCCTGGTCCGCCACTGCGCGCGCATGTTCAACACCGGCGCCAACCTCTCGGTGCCCCTGTTCGGCGTCGTCGTGCGCAAGGCCTACGGATTGGGCGTGCAGGCGATGTGTGGCGCGAGTGCGCTAGTTGGCTTCTTCACTGTCGGCTGGCCGACAGCCGAGTTCGCCGGCATGAACATCGAGGGAGCGGTCAAGCTCGGCTACCGGAAGGAGCTGGCCGCGATCGAGGACCCCGAGGAACGGCGGCTCGAGTTCGAGCGGCGGGTCGAAGCCTCGTACGATCGCGCCAAGGCCGTCAACGCCGCCGCCGGCGGCGGGCTCGACGACGTGATCGACCCGGCGGAGACCCGCTCCTGGATCGTGGAGAGCATGAAACGGCTGCCTCCGCCGCCTCCGCGGACCGGCAAGAAGCGGCCGTACATCGACACCTGGTAGACGGCGCCGGCCTGGGGACCGGGCGAGGGGTCAGGCCGCTAGTTGGCCGTCCCCTCGAGCACCATGTACATCCTCTGCACTCCGCGGAGGTCGACGCGAACGCGGGCCGGCGGCAGGTTCCCGGCGTGGTGGGAGAGGTCGATCCGCTCCACCGCATCCTCCGCCGGGACGCCCTCGGCGTGAAGCCCCGAAACGACATCCCACAGCTCCCGGTGGAAAGCCTGGACATGGTCGATCAATTCCCGGTCGCGGAAGTAGGGACCGTGACCCGGCAGGATGAGGTCGAAGTCGAGCTGCTTCAGCCGCTCCAGGGTGGCCGGCCACTCGTTGACCCAGCCGTCTCCGGGCCAGGGCGGCCCGCCGAGCATCATGTCGCCGGTGAACACCAGCCGCTCCGCCGGCAGGTAGACGACGACGTCGCCGCCGGTGTGGGCGCGTCCGAGGAAGTGGAGCTGGATCTCCCGGCCGCCGCTGAAGAAGCTCATCTTCTCCGCCAGCGTCGTGTTCGGGGGTACCGGGTCGATCTCGGCCGTCGACTCGACGTGGGCCGCCTGGATGCTGATCTGCGTCTCCAGGTCCTCCCGTTCCCCGTCTGAAGCCGTTTCCAGGGCGGCGCGCAACTCCTCGAGCGCCTGCTTGTCCCGCTCCGAGGATCCCTTGAACGTGTGCTCCTCGAGCGGCGCCGTGGCCATCTTGTGGCGGGTGTACTCGTGTCCGACGACCCGGACATCAGGCCCGAACGCCTGGTTGCCGTGAGAGTGGTCGTAGTGGAAGTGGGTGTTGACCAGGGTTCGGACCGGCTTGTCCGTGATCCGCTCGATGCCCTCGATCAAGGCGCGCGCCGCGGCCGGCGTGATGTGGGAATCGACGACCAGCACGTCCTCTTCGGTGACCACCACCATGGCGTTGCTTCTCGTGACCATGGCTCCGGTCCCCGAGACGAAGTAAACCCCGTCGGCCACTTCCTCGAAGCGGTGCGTTTCCGTCTCGACGGCGTTCTCCTCGGCGGCAACTCCCGGCACCACCAGGCCGGCCGCACACAGGGAAAGAAGGACTCTCGTGGATCGCGTCATGTCCGCTCCTGTCTCTGGTTCTCCATGGAGTCGCCCGGAGAGCGTACCGTCGGATCAATCCGCCCAGCCGAGCGCCCGGGCTCGATGCACGATCTGGTCCGCGGCGCCCGGAAAGCCGAGCCGCTCCGTGTTCAGGACCAGGTCGTAGTGGCGCGGATCGTCGCAGTTCCGGGCGTAGTACTCCCGGTGATAGCGGATACGGTTCGCATCGCGTCGCTCGACGACCGCGGCAGCGTCTTTCTCCGGCACTCCCATGACCCCGATGGCGACCCGGCGCCGGAACTCGGCGCCCGCCACGAGCCGTGCATGGAGCGCATCCTCGCGCCACGCCAGCACCGCCGCCGAGGCGCGGCCGACGAAGACACAGTGGCCCTGGGCCGCGATCTCGCAAACGACGCTGCGAGTGACGCGAACCAGGTTGCCCTCGCCGATCGGCTGACCGATCGGGGGCGCGGGCAGGAACAGGTCCGGAAGCTGGGCGCTGGCGACGCGGGCGAGGCGCTCGACGAAGCTCGGAGGCCTGTCCTCCCGCGCCTGGACCTCTTCCGGCGGGATACCGGCCCGGCGCGCAACTTCGTCGATCAGCGCGTTGCCGACGAGCTGCCATCCAAGCCCATCCGCCACCAGCTTCGCCACCTGCGTGCCGCCAGAGGCGTACTGTCTCGAGATCGTGATCAGCATCCGATTCCTCCCCCTGCTCGCTCCTTGCGGTCAGCAACCCGGGTGGCGCGGTCCGAGTCGGCCACGATCGCCTCGCGAAACGCCTTCACGATCGACAGGTCCATTCGTCGCAGGTCGGGACTGGCGAGGTAGAACACGACTGCCACCACGACCGCTAGCAGCGAGGCCAGCCCCACCGAGAGGGGTGCCCCCCAGACCTCGGCGAGCGCGCTGATCGGCACCGCGCCCAGCATCGGCAGCGAGAACGACATGGTCAGAAAGCCGGAAACCCGGCCGCGCACCGAGTCCGGGATCAGCACATGAATCGCGGTGTTGTTCAGGGTCGTGTAGATCGCCTGGAAGGCGCTGCCCGCGAGCAACAGGGGCAGACCGAGCCAGAACCAGGGGCTGAGCGCGAAACCCATCATCAGCAGACCGAACGCGAACACGCTGATCATCATCAGCCGAAGGCGCCTGCTCGCGTTGCTGCGCCAGGCCACGAAAGCCGCTCCCACCACGCCGCCGACGCCGGCCGCGCCGCTCAACAGGCCGAAGCCGCGCGGCCCGACTTCCCAGATCTCCTCGGCGAACACGACCAGAAGGGTCTGGAACGGCATGACCAGGAACATCGGCACCAGGCCGAAGAACAGGAGCACCAGGACCAGACGATGCTCGCGTACGTAGCGGAAGCCCTCGGCCATGTTCTCCAGCAGGGAGCTCTCCGCGCGATTCGCCGCCGGCGCCCGGTCCACCGCCATCATCCCTGCCAGGGCCAGGCCATAGAGCGCGACGTTGGTCGAGTAGGCCACCGTCACGCCGGCGGCCCCGATCAAAGCCCCGGCCACCGCCGGCCCCACGACGCGCGTGACGTTCATCGCGGTCATCGTGAGCGCCATCGCGCCGGTCAGCCGGCTGCGGCCGACCACGTTCGCGATGATCGCGTTGCGGGCCGGCATCACGAACGGGAAGACGGCGCCGACGAACGCGACCTGAACCAGGATGTGCCAGAACTCCAGCCGGCCGCTCAGGAGCAGCGACAGAACGACGAGCTCGGCCAGCACGACCGTGGTCTGACCGGCCACCACCAGCGACCGCCGCTCGAATCGATCCGCGACGACGCCTCCCACCGGCCCCAGGCTCAGCATGGCCAGGGCAACCATCAGGGTGACCAACCCGAGCGCCAGCTCCCGGCCCGTGATCGAGAACACCAACCACGCGCGCACGACCAACTGGCCCTGCATGGCGAGGAAGAACGTCGTGTTCGAGATGTAGAGCCAGCGGAACTGGCGTTCGCTGAAGAGGCCCGCCAGACCGCCGCGGCCCGGCGACGGCCCCCGCGCTCGGGAAAACTGTTGGACCGTCATCGGCTCGGCAGGACTATCACGGAGGGGCGCGCTCATGCCGGAACCGCGCGCTGCTACACTCCGGCGTCCTCGCGCTGAGACCGGCGAGTCTCACCCGGTCGTGCCGACGTAGCTCAGTGGCAGAGCAGCTGATTCGTAATCAGCAGGTCAGCGGTTCAAATCCGCTCGTCGGCTCCACCTCGACTCGACAGGCCGCGTGGTAGCTTCCTGGCAGCTTTCCCACTGATCGAGGAGGTGTCCCCTATGAGGCTGCACCGGTTTCTCGTCCTCGCCGCGGTCGCTCTTCTGGCGCTCGCATTCGTTGCCTGCTCGCCGCAGGCCGAAGCGACGGACGCCGACGTCGTCGCCGAAGCGCCTTCGGAGAACGCGAGCTTTCCACTGAGCGCGAAGGGCGCGTGGACCATGGAGCGGTTGCTGGCGCTCGATCACGAGAGCACGGTTGCTCTGTGGAAGACCCTCCCCGCCGCCGACATGGCGGAACTTGACGGCCACTACCAGGGAGTCATCCCGAACGCCGGCGACGCCGAGCGCCAGGCGCGCACCTCCGGCTTCATGTACGACGAGGGCTCGGTCCGCGGCTACTGGCTGGGCAAGGCATACCGGCCCCTGACCGAGACCGAAGGCGAGGGCTACAACCGCTGGCGCTTCGCAGACCGCACGATCGTCCGGAATGGGCGGTTCGCGACCCGCATGGGTCCGTCCCTCATCGACGGCAACCCCTCGTACATCATGGACTACGGCGCGTTCAACGACACGACCCTGGTCGACGAAATCCGGAAGCTGGACGAGGGGGTCTACCTCGGCGTCGGCACGACGGCGACCGAGGACGGCGGCCGCAGCGCGCCCGGTCACTTCGCCCTGGTCGGCCCCACCGACGAATGGGTCGGAGCCGAGGAGTGACGCGGCGCCTCACAGCATGCCTCGCGGTCGTCGCCGCGCTGGGATGCGGCCCGGACGACGACTCGAACGGGGACGGGAACACCCCGACCAGGGTTCCGCCCTACGTCACGCAGGAGTGGAGCCCAGCCAGCGCACCGGCCGAGCCGAACGAGCCTGTTCCACGGCAGCCGTGCGCCCACAACGATCCGCTGCGCCAGGCGTTCTTCGGCGACCTGCACACCCACACGGCCTTCTCACTCGATGCCCTCGGGCGGGGAGGCTTCCAGACCCCTGACGACGCCTACCGCTTCGCCCGAGGAGAAGCGCTCGGACTCGGTCCGCTCGACGACGCGGGACAACCGACGCGCATCGCCCAGCTCGTTCGGCCCCTCGACTTCGCGGCCGTCACCGACCACTCCGAGTGGCTGGGCGAGGTCTCCATCTGTACCGACCCGTCCTCACCGCTCTACGACGAGCCGGCCTGCCGCGGCATGCGGCCGGGGAGCACCGCCGAGGAACGCGCGGCCTGGCTGGACCACCGGATCACCGGCCGGGTGCCGGGACTCTGCGGTGAGGACACAAGCGTCTGCCGTCAGGGCCTGCTCACCGCCTGGGGCACGACCCAGGCCGCCGCGGAACAGCACTACGACCGGTCGAGCGACTGCTCCTTCACGACGTTCCACGGCTGGGAGTACACGCGGAGTCCGGGCCTGTCCAAGGTGCATCGCAACGTCATCCTGCGTAACGAGATCGCGCCGGAGTTGCCCATCTCCTGGATGGACGCCGAGCAGCCGCTCGACCTCTGGGCCCGGCTCAAGAGCCGCTGCAACGACACCGGCACCGGCTGTCAGGCGCTCACCATCCCGCACAACCCGAACATCTCGAACGGGCAGATGTTCACCCTGGACTGGGGTGGCGTTCCGATCGACGAACAGCGGGCGCAGGCGAGCCTTCAGGCCGAGATGGACGCCCTGGTCGAGATCATGCAAGCGAAGGGCGACTCGGAGTGCCGGCGCGGGATGTGGGGCGTTGTAGGCGGAGAGGACGAGTTCTGCGACTTCGAGAAGGTCCGCTACATCGACGGCGAGCGCCCGCCCGACTGCGAGGACGGCACCGGCACCGGCGGGCTGCGCGGCCAGGGCTGCCAGTCGCGGCTCGACTTCGTCCGCTACGCGCTGATCGAGGGCATGGCACAGGAGGAGCGCCTGGGCGTCAACCCGATGCAGTTCGGGATCACCGCCTCGACCGACGGCCACAACGGCCTCCCGGGCGACACGGACGAGTACGACTACCAGGGCCAGAACGCCAACGTCGACTCGGACCTCGAGAAACGGCTCACGACGCCCGCCTACGCACCGCACCGCCTCCGGAATCCCGGCGGCCTGATCGGCGTCTGGGCCGAGGAGAACTCCAGGGACTCGCTGTTCGACGCGATGCTGCGCAAGGAGACCTTCGGCACCAGCGGCGTGCGGATCAGGGCGCGGCTGTTCGGCGGCTGGGACCTGCCCGACCTCTGCTCAAGCGCCGACATGATCGCCGAGGCCTACGAGACGGCGGTGCCGATGGGCAACGTGCTCCCGGACAGCGACGGATCCCAGGCGCCGACATTGTTCGTATCGGCCATCGCGGACCTCGGGACCGCCGAACATCCGGGCACGCCCCTGCAGCGGCTCCAGATCATCAAGGGCTGGGTCGGCGACGACGGCCTGTTTCACGAGCGTGTCTTCGATGTCGCCGGCGACCCGGACAACGGAGCCGACGTGTCCCGGTCGAGCTGCGAACGAAGCGGCGACGGCGCCGCGTCCCTGTGCGCCACGTGGACCGATCCCGAGTTCGATCCGTCCCGCTCGGCCGTCTACTACGCCCGTGTGCTCGAGAACCCGAGCTGCCGCTGGAACGCGCTCCAGTGCGCGGCCCTGCCCGAAGACGAACGGCCGGCCGCATGCGCCGATCCCGATCAGCCCTGGCGAATCCAGGAGCGAGCCTGGACCTCGCCGATCTGGTACCGGGCCGGCGAGTGAGCCGTAGCCGCCGACCCTGCAGTTGATCCTAGGCGCTCAAGCGCCTAGGCTACTAGTGAACCAGGCAAGGAGATCGGCATGGCTACAGCGACCGTGAGAATCCCGGCCGAGAAACGGGACATCCTGAAGATCATCGCGGGTATCGAGAGGACCGAGATGAAGGTGATCCTCTCCGACCTGATCGATGAGTACATCGAACGCCACAAGGAGACGCTCGACCTCCTGTCCCGCCCCGAGTGGGTGGAGGCGATCGAGCGCGGCAAGAAGGAGGTCGAGTCAGGCGTCCCTGGCAAGAGCCTGGATGAACTGGCGGATTGATGTCCATCCGTCAGCGGAGAAGCAGTACCTGAGGCTCGACGCAACCACTCGGCAGCGTCTCAAGACGGCACTGCTTGATCTCCAAAGCTCCGATCAGCCACTGAGCCACCCTCGCGTCCGCCCTCTTCGCGGAACACTCAAGGGCGACTATCGCACCCGCGTCGGCGGTTGGCGGATCCTCATGACACCTGATCGCGAGGCTAGGGTCCTCCACGTCTACGCGATTCTCCCCCGCGGCGACGCCTACTAGGTGTTAGGTTGCCCGGCGAACCTCCGAGGGATTTCAAGATGAGCGAAGCGACCACAACGTCACGGTGGGCAGCGTTTGCCCCCGTTCTCCTTGTGCTTCTGGCGGCCGCCTGCGGCGACAGCGGCGGGGACGCCGACGTAGCCCCGACCACCGGCAACGTCGACGACGAGCGCATCATGCGCGCGGCCGATGACGAGCCCGGGAGCTGGCTGACCTACGGCCAGACCTACAAGGAGCAGCGCTTCTCCACCCTCGACCAGATCACGCGCGAGAACGTCGGGGATCTGAAGCTCGCCTGGTCCAAGCCGATCGGCGGCCGCTCCGAGCGAATGCAGGGTACGCCGCTGGTCGTTGACGGCGTGATGTACGCGACGAACGGCTGGGGCGTGATCTATGCGCTCGACCCCGCCACCGGCGAGGAGATCTGGACCCACGACCCGCAGACGGACCGCACCTACGTCAAGTACTCCTGCTGCGGCGGGGTGGCGAACCGCGGCGTCGCGGTCTACAGGGGCAAGGTCTACGTCGCCCTGTTCGACGGCCGGCTGGTGGCCGTCGACGCGGCGACCGGCGAGGAGGTCTGGGACGTCGATACCTGGCATCCCTCGGCGCTCGGCCGGTTCAACATCACCGGCGCCCCGCGCGCCGCCGGGGGCAAGGTGTTCATCGGCCAGGGCAGCTCCGAGAGCGGCAAGCGGCGCGGCTACGTCTCCGCCTACGACGCCGAGACCGGCGAGCTCGCCTGGCGCTTCTACCTCGTCCCCGGCGATCCGTCCCAGCCGTTCGAGCACCCCGAGATGGAGATGGCGGCCAAGACCTGGGGCGGCGAGTGGTGGAAGATGGGCGGCGGCGGCACCGCCTGGAACTCGCTCGTCTACGACGAGGAGCTGAACCTGCTCTACATCGGCGTCGGCAACGGCGCGCCCTGGTCGCGCCAGGTCCGCTCACCCGGCGGCGGCGACGACCTCTTCCTGACCGCCATCGTGGCGGTCGACGCGGACACCGCCGAGATGGCGTGGTACTACCAGACGGTTCCCGGCGACAACTGGGACTACAGCTCGGCGATGGACATCACCCTCGGCGAACTGACCGTCGACGGCGTCGAGCGCAAGGTCCTGCTCCAGGCGCCCAAGAACGGCTTCTTCTACGTCATCGACCGCGAGACCGGCGAACTCCTCCGCGCCCACCCCTACACGGACAGGATCGACTGGGCGACCCACGTCGACATGGAAACCGGGCGACCGATCGAGAACCCCGACGTCGTGTTCGAGGAGAAGCCCCAGTGGATCACGCCAGCCAACGCCGGCGCCCACAACTGGGAGCCCATGTCCTGGGACGAGGACAAGGGCGTCATGTACTTCTACTACCACGACTACGCGAACTTCTACGCCCTTCCCGAGGAGTTCGTGGAGACGGGGACCTACACGATCCGGCCGTGGGGCCTGAGCCTCGGCGTCGCTAGCGGCGCCTACCGCGCGAAGCTGGAACGGGACGCAGGTCCGCGCCCGGAGGACAGGGGTTTCCTCGTCGCCTTCGACCCGCTTACCGGCGAGAAGGTCTGGGAGAACCGCCTGGCTTCGGCGTTCAACGGCGGTGTTCTGGCCACGACGACCGGTTTGCTCTTCCACTGCGGCGGTGGCGGCGACTTCAACGCCTACGACAAGGACACAGGCGAGAAGCTGTGGGAGTTCAACGCCTACGGCCAGTTCTCCTCGTCGATCATCAGCTACACGGAGGGCGGCACGCAGTACGTCGCTACGATGGTCGGCGGCGGCAGGGGCTACGACCGGCCCGGCGAGCTGCTCGTCTTCTCGCTGGACGGCGAAGCCACCCTCGCCGAGCCGCCGGCGCGCGACTTCTCCATCCCCGAGCAACCGCCGCTAACCGCGGATGAAGCCACCCTCGAGCACGGCAACACGCTCTACCACGAGCACTGCGCCCTCTGCCACCGCGGCCTCGGCCAAACCTCGATCGTCGCCTCCGCTTCACCCGACCTGCGCTTCATGTCCCCCGCGGTCCACGACGACTTCATGGCCATCGTCCAGGACGGCCTGCTGCCGCTCGGCATGCCCGGCTACGCCGAGCTCTTCGACGAGGAGGCGACGACCGCGATCCACCAGTTCGTCATCTCGAAGGCGTTGGAGTTGAAGGGCGAGCAGTAGCCTTGTGAAGCTCCTCCTCGACTGCGATCCCGGACTCGACGACGCAGTCGCGATCCTCGTCGCGGCACACGGTGCCGACCTCGTCGGCATCACGACCGTCGCGGGCAACGTCGGGATCAACCGCACGACCCGGAATGCGCTGGTCGTCGCCCAGATTGCCGGTCTCGACGTGCCGGTTCACCGGGGCGCGGGGCTAGCGCTCGCCGGCACGCCGGTAGACGGCAGCCGGATTCACGGCGAAACCGGTCTGGGCGACGCAGTTCTCCCCGACCTGGACCGCTCCGAAGCCTCGGACGACGCGGTTGCCTACCTCTGCGACACCGCCCGCTCCGTCGACGACCTGCATCTCCTGGCGATCGGTCCACTGACCAACGTCGCGGTGGCGCTCAAGCGGGATCCCGATCTCCGCCGCCATCTCGCCGCCCTGACGATCATGGGCGGCAGCGCGAGCGCCGGCAACATCACGTCCGTCGCCGAGTTCAACGTCTGGGCCGACCCGGAGGCCGCGGCCGTCGTCTTCGAGAAGGCCGCCCCGGTGACGATGGTCGGCCTCGACGTGACGAGCAAGGTCGTCTTCGGCGCTGAGGAGACCGCGCGGATGCGCGCCGCCGGAACACCGGCAGCCGACCTCGCCGCCGATGTCACCGACTTTCTACGCGACCGTTTCCGGCAGTACGTCGGACAGTCCGCCGTTCCCCTGCACGACGCGACGGCCGTCATCGCGGTAACGCATCCCCATCTGTTCGAGCGTTCGCGCCATCCGATCGCAGTCGAGGTGCGCGGCGAGATCACACGCGGCATGACCGTGGCCGACCTCCGGCCGGCGGCCCTGATCGAGGCGATCGGCCCACACGAAGTCCCCACCAGCGACATCGTCTGGGACACCGACGTCGACGCGGTCCGGGAGCTGATCGTGGAGGCCGTTCTCGCCAGTTAGCCGCCGGGGCGCCGGCGCGTCGCCGGCACCACACTCAATCCGGGTCGGCGATCCGCTCGGCCCGCTGATCCATGTCGTTCTGGTGCAGCACCAGATGGTCGACGGCGCCGTCGTCGCTTCGCCCGAACGTGATCTGCGCATCCACGACGCGGTAGAAGTACTTCGTCCCGGACTCCGGGAACACCTCGAATCGCGGCTGCCCGGTGAGCTGGACGAACAGCCGGTCGCCCTGGCGGGTCACCGTGAAGACGACGTTCTCGGCGAGCTGATAGCGACCTGCATAGTCGTCGTAGATCGCCGGATCGACCTCGACCGCGGTCCGCAGCGCCGGGGGTACGACGAGCCGGTAACGCGAGTCCAGCAGGTGGAATCCGAGGTCGTCGACGCTGTCGCCGGAGTTCGACAGCACGACGACGCCGGTCCGCGACTCCAGATCGAAGCCGAGAAACGAGCGGTAGCCGCCGGTACCGCCGTTGTGCCAGTGGAGGTGGCGGCCGTGCCCGCCGCGGATGACCCAGCCGAGGCCGATTCGCATGCCGGGCGCCGGGAAGTCACGGCGTGACCGATGGGTCTCCGCCATCTCCTCCTGCAACGGCGACTCGCCCGAGCCGAGGTTCGCCTCGACGAAGGTCAACATGTCATTCACCGTCGAACGCAACGCCCCGGCGCCGGCAAGAGTCGGAAGATCCCAGTTCGCGACTGGACGGAGCTGCACGCTGTGGCCAATGGCCAGCCGTTCCCGCTGGGACGGCGACAGGGTGATCGAGGTGTCCGACATCCCGAGAGGCTCGAGAAGCCGCGTAGACACCAAACTCTCGTAGTCCGTTTCCTGACTCAGAGCGAGAGCGTGTCCCAGGAGACCGGTGCCAAGATTCGAGTACTCGACCGCCTCGCCGATGTCGCGCCCCAGCTCGTGAGACGCCAGGAACTCGTAGAGCTGAGCGACCGTGTAATCGGCGTAGGGGTTCCCCGCATCGGCCGGCCGGAAGTTGTCCGGCATGCGCGGCAGTCCCGAGCTGTGCGTCGTCAGGTGCAGCAACGTGATCTCCGCGCCGTTCCGCACGGGAACCGTGACGTCCGGCCCTAACAGGCGCTGCACCGGCATCTCGAGCTCGAGGACGCCCTCCCCCGCCAGGTCCGCCAGCAGGATCGCCGTGAACACCTTGGTGATCGAGCCGATCTCAAACACTGTGTCGCCATTCACCGCGGTCGGGCTGTCGGTCGCAAGCTGACCGTGGGCGACCACCCGCCGGCCATCCGGTCCGACGACGCCGACCACGATGCCGACGCTCCGCTTCTGTTCGTCGATCCGGTTCACCAGGATCTGGCGAATCTCGCCATCGCCGGGAATCGGGGGAACATCCTGAACCGCGAAGCAGACCGCACCACCAAGCAGGAGGCCGACGAAGGCACTTGTCACGTTCGAGATCGGGTGCATGGGAACACAAGCCCTCAAGCGAGCGGCTAGCGATCCTGGCGTCGGGTTGGACCGTTTCACTAGCCAGCCTCAGCGAGCACTTCGACCTGCGTTTCGAGCAACTCCCCCAGGCGATCCCTCTCCACTTCGAGATCGAAACGCGTCTGGAGATTGAGCCAGAACCGATCGCTCGTACCGAAGAAGCGTGAAAGACGAAGCGCCGTATCCGCCGTCACGGACCGCTTTCCGTGAACGATCTCGTTGATTCGGCGGGGAGGCACACTGATTCCCTTGGCGAGCCGGTACTGGCTCAGGCCAAGGGGCTCGAGGAACTCCCGGAGGAGAATCCGGCCCGGGTGGATCGGCTCCAGCACTTTCTTCGCCATCATGCTCTCCTAGTGGTAGTCGACGATCTCGACGGCCTCGGCACCGCCGTCCGTCCATGAGAAACAGATCCGGTACCGATCGTTGATGCGGATGCTGTGTTGGCCTGCTCGGTCACCCTTGAGCTTCTCCAGTCGATTCCCGGGCGGCACTCTCAGATCCTCGAGATTCTCGGCGGCGTCCACGATCAGCAGCTTCCGCAGTGCAGCCTTCGTCAGGCTCCCTGGTACCGCACGGCTCCTCTCCCGACGGAAGAGCTTCTCGCTCTCCTTGTCGCGGAAGCTCCTGATCACGGCGCGATGATAACGCGACTCGGTATCATCGGCTACTTCGAGCCGGCCAGCACGGTCCGGCCTCGGGTTCGGCGTCGAGCGGGCCGTATCATCTGATCCCATGTGCGGCCGCTACACGCTCCGCTCAAAAGCGCGATCCGTCGCCGCGCACTTCGAGCTGGACGAGCTGCCGGACCTGGAGCCCCGCTACAACATCGCGCCGACCCAGGACGTGGCCGTTATCGGCCTGGACCATGATGGCTGCCGCGCGCTCGGCGCGATGCGTTGGGGATTCCCGAGAAAGCGCGGCGGTCCCCAGATCAACCTCCGCGACGACACCGCGGTGGAGGCACCCAGGTTCCGGACCCTGCTTAGCCGCCGACGCTGTCTCGTCGTCGCCGACGGCTGGTACGAGTGGCAGCCCCAGCCGGACGGCTCCCGCCTTCCCCACTACATCCGGATGCCCGGCGGCGGCCCCTTCGGCTTCGCCGGTGTCTGGAACCGCACTCCCGACGGTCTCACCTGCACGATCCTCACGTGCCCCGCCAGCAAGCCAATCGCAGCGATCCACGATCGGATGCCGGTCATTGCCCAACCGCCGTACGAGCAGTGGCTCGACGGTCCGCGACGAGATCCGGATTCTCTGAGCGAGCAGCTTGAGACCTACGCTGGCGGACTCGAGCTCTTCCCGGTCTCGACACGGGTCGGCAACTACAAGAACGATGACGCCCAGTTGATCGAGCCCCTCTGATCCCGCAAAGTGAACGCTCCTCAGGACTACCTCTCGGAGCCCGTCCTTCTGTCGGCCATAGCGGTTTCGTTTGTTTTCGGCCTCGTCACTCTGCCGCTGGCGCACCGGCACCTGCCTTCCGTGGCTTCCCCGTACCCCAAGGCAGAAACGAGGCGAAGGCTGCTCGCCAGTCTGGCGGACGGCTCGATCTGTCTAGTCACCGCCTTGCAGGCAGCGCGAAGCGGCAACTTGCAGATCCTCCTCCTGGGAGCCCTCTACACGGGTCTCCGAGACAGTCTCGGCGGCCGTAGCCTCGGCAAGCTCCTGTTCGGTTTGACGGTGGTACGCCTCGACGGCGGCACTCCAATCGGCCCCAGTCGCTCCCTGTCTCGCAACGCCATCCTCCTCGTGCCTGGCCTGAACGTGGTGGCGCTCGTCTGGGAAACCATCCTCCTGGCTCGGGATCCTCAGGGCTTCCGCCTTGGCGACCGCCTGGCCAACACACAGGTCATCGAGGGCGGCAGTCTCAAGGAACTCGCCGGTGAGGTCCAGAAGCAGCTTCTCGCGACGCTCGCCCTCCTGGACCGCCGACTTCGAGGACGAACGCGATTCCCGACCATCGATCGCGTCCGACTCGTCCGCGGGGAGATCACTCCAGGGACGTCGAGGCTGCCTTCTTCTCCAGACCAAACGACCGCCACACGAAGTACATCGCCGGAAACACGAACGTCACCCCGAGAAACACCGTCACCAGCCCGCCGACCATCGGCGCGGCGATCCGCTTCATCACGTCGGCGCCGGTGCCGGTCGACCACAGGATGGGCACGAGGGCGACGAAGGTCGTCAGCACGGTCATCGTGATCGGCCGCACCCGCCGAACGGCGGCCTCGGTCACGGCTTCCCGCAGGTCGCGCAGGGTGTTCATCACACCGGCGCCCTTCCGCTCGTTGTAGACCAGGTCGAGGTAGAGCAGCATCACGGATCCGGTCTCCGCCGCGAGTCCCGCCAGGGCGATCATCCCTACCCACACGGCGACCGACCAGTTGTAGTTGAGCTGATCGAGCAGCCAGACCGAACCGACGAGCGAGAACGGCACGGCCGAGACGATGAACGCCGTCTTGATCACCGAGCGCGTGCTCAGGTAAAGCAGCGCAAAGGTCAGCACGAAGGTGAGCGGCACGATCAGCAGGAACCGGTCGCGCGCCCGCTCCATGTACTCGTACTGCCCCGACCACACGAGCGTGTAGCCCGGCGGTAGCGCCACCTTGTCTGCGACCTCCTCGCGGGCGCGGCGGATCCAGCCGCCGATGTCGCTAGTCTCCAGGTCGACGTAGACCCAGGCGTTCGGCCTGGCGCCCTCCGACTTGATTCCGGGCGGTCCGTCCCGAAACTCGATAGCCGCAACCTGGCCCAGCGGCACCTGGGCGCCGCTGGGCGCTGTCACCAGGATCTGCTCCAGGGCCTCCGGATCGTCCCGCAGTTCCCGCGGATAGCGCAGGTTGATCGGGTAACGCTCCAGGCCCTCCACGGTCCAGGAGACGTTCATGCCGCCGACCGCCGACTGGATCGTGTCCTGGATGTCCGCGATCCGCAGACCGAAGCGCGCGGCCGCCTCCCGGTCGATGTCGAAGTCGAGGTAGGCGCCGCCCATCACCCGTTCGGCGTAGGCGGTCAGCGTGCCCGGAAGCGGCTTGACCACCGCCTCGACCTGTTCCGCGAGTTGCTCCAGGGTCTGCAGGTCCGGGCCGCCGAGCTTGATCCCGACCGGCGTCTTGATCCCGGTGGACAGCATGTCGATCCGGGTCTTGATCGGCATCGTCCAGGAGTTGGTGACGCCCGGGAACTGGAGCGCCCGGTCGAGCTCGGCGATCAGGTCGTCCGGGGTCAGGCCGGGACGCCACTCGTCCTGGTCCTTCAGCACGATCGTCGTCTCCAGCATCGAGAGCGGCGCTGGATCGGTCGCCGTCTCCGCCCGGCCCACCTTGCCGAACACGGTCTCCACTTCCGGGAAGCTGCGGATGATCCGGTCCGTCTGCTGGACGATCTCCCTGGCCTTCGTGATCGACACGCCGGGCAGGGTCGTCGGCATGTAGAGCAGATCGCCCTCCCACAGCGGCGGCATGAACTCGGAGCCGATCCGCTTGAGCGGCACGAGGCTCGAACCCAGCACGGCGAGCATCAGCACGATGACGAGCCAGCGCAGCCGCACCGCTCCCCGGACCAGCGGCCGGTAGACGATGCGCAGCAGCCGGGGCACCAGGACGTGGATGGGGAGATCGGCGAGTCGCTCGGAGCGGCCCATGTGATGAGCCCGGACGATCCGTCCGCGCACGAGCCAGAACATGAGCACCGGCACCACGGTCACCGCAACGATCGAGGCCATCGCCATCGAGTACGTCTTCGTCAGGGCGAGCGGCTTGAACAGCCGGCCTTCCTGAGCCTCGAGCGTGAACACGGGCAGGAAGGACACGGTGACGACCAGCAGCGAGAAGAACAGGGTCGGCCCGACCTCCTGCGCCGCGCGCAGAACGAGGTCGAAACGGGAACGCCTGCCGCCCGCCTCGACGTCCTCCTCGATGTGACGGTGCACGTTCTCGACCATCACGATGGAAGCGTCGACCAGCACGCCGATCGAGATCGCGATGCCGCCCAGCGACATGATGTTCGAGCCGAGTCCCTGGGCCCGCATGACGATGAAGGCCAGCAGCACGGAGATCGGAATCGGCAGGATCGCCACCAGCGCCGACCGGATGTGAAACAGGAAGATCAGGCAGACGACGGCTACGACGATCGACTCCACGACCAGCGTGTCCGTCAGCGTCGCGATGGACCGCTCGATCAGGCCGCTGCGGTCGTAGGCGACGGAGATCTCGACGTCGTCCGGCATGCCGCCGCCGAGTTCGACCAGACGCTCCTTGACACGCTCGATCGTCGCCCGGGTGTCGGCGCCGGAACGCACGACGACGATGCCGCCGACCGTCTCTCCCTCACCGTTCCAGTCGGCCAGACCCCGGCGCATCTCCGGCCCGATCGTCACGTTCGCGACGTCCCGGAGCAGGACCGGCACCCCGCCCGGACCGGATTCCAGGACGATCGTCTCCAGGTCCCGCAGCTCCTGGATGTAGCCTCGCCCGCGGACCATGTACTCCCGCTCGGCCATCTCGATCAGCCGGCCGCCCACGTCGGCGTTCGACTCCTCGATCGCCTGGCGGACGACGGGCAGGGAAAGGCCGTAGGCGCGCAGGCGAACCGGGTCCACTTCGACCTGGTACTGGCGCACGAAGCCGCCGATCGAGGCGACCTCCGAAACCCCCTCGACGGTCAGCAGGCCGTACTTCAGATACCAGTCCTGGAGCGAGCGAAGTTCCGCCAAGGACCGGGAATCCGAGTTCAGTACGTACATGAAGGCCCAGCCGACGCCGGTGGCGTCCGGCCCGAGCTGCGGCGAGACCCCCGGCGGCAGACGGCCTTCGAGCCCCGCCACCGATTCGAGCACCCGAGAACGCGCCCAGTAGAGATCCGTGCCGTCCTCGAAGATGACGTAGACGAAGGAGAAACCGAAGAAGGAGTAGCCGCGGACCACCTTGGCGTAGGGCACCGAGAGCATCGTCGAGGTGATCGGGTAGGTCACCTGGTCCTCGACCACCTGCGGCGCCTGGCCCGGGAACTCGGTGAACAGGATGACCTGCACGTCCGAGAGGTCCGGAATCGCGTCGATGCGCGTCGTCCGCACCGACCAGATCCCGGCCGCCACGGCCACCACCAGCCCCCCGGCAACCAGTAACTGGTTGCGGAGAGACCATTCGATGATCCGGTTCAGCATCGGATCAGCGTCCGTGGTTCCCGTGGCCCTCGTGCGGATCGACCGCCTCCTCCGGTTCGGCCGCCGCGTGACCCTCGTGGCCCGTGTCGTGGTCCGTCCCGCCCATGTCGTGGCCCTCGTGACTCATGTCGTGGCCCTCGTGCCCGTGGGCTGCACCTTCCGACGCCGAGGCCGCGTTCAGCATCTGCTGGACCGCCGCCCGCAGCCTGGACTCCGAGTCGAGCAGGAACTGCGACGACGTCACGACCTCGTCCCCCGCGGCAACTCCGGAACGGACCTCGGCCAGTCCGCCCGACGTCTGGCCCAGCTCCACCTCGCGGGGCTCGAAACGGCCACCGCCCTGGGCCACGATGACCACGCTCCGCCGACCGGTCCGCAGCACGGATTCAGTCGGGATGGTCAGGGCCCCTGGCACGAGAACCGGGTCGAACACGACGGTCGCGAACATCCCTTTGCGCAGCCGGCCGTCCGGATTCGGCACCGCGATCTTCACCGTCAGCGTGCGGGTGCGCTCCGAGAGCTCCGGCTCGATGAACTCGACCGTGCCGCGGATCGTCTCGCCCGGGAAGTAGGTGAACGTCACCTCCGCCTCGGCGCCTGGACGGATCCAGACCACCTGGTCCTCGAAGACCTCGACCGAAAGCCACAGCGAGGTGATGTCGGCGATGTGGTACGCCTCCATTCCGGGCGTTACCGCCATCCCCTCCAGACCCGGCATCCGCTTCATGACCAGGCCGCCGGCCGGCGCCGTAACCGTCAGGGTCCGGAAGATCTCGCCGGTCTCCTCGAGACGCGCGATCTGGGCCGGAGAGATGTCCCAGAACGCGAGCCGCGCCCGCGCCGCGTCGACCAGGGCCTCGGCCCGCAGCCGGGCGTCGTCGGGAGCATCGCGGAAGCGGCCCGCGTAGCGGATCGCCGACAGGAGTTCCTGCTCGGTCTGGACCAGTTCGGGCGAGTAGACCTCGAACAGGCCGGCGCCCTCGGCCACCGGCTCGCCCACGTAGTTGACATGGACCTTCTCGACCCAACCGTCGTACTTCGTCGTCACCGTGACCATCCGTTCCTGGTCGTACTCCAGGTAGCCGACGGTCCGGATCTCGTGACGCAGGTCGCGCCGGGTCGCCGTTTCCGTACGGACGTTCATGTTCTGGACCACGGCCGGGTCGATCGACACCGTCGTGCCGGCGCCGAGCGCCCGCTCCGCCTCGTCGGCGTAGACGGGCACGTAGTCCATCCCCATCTCGTCCTTCGCCGGCACGGGCGAAGTGATCGTCGGATCCATCGGATTCCGGTACAAGACGATCTCCCGCTCGCTGGCGGAGGACGTAGCCTCCCCGGTCCCTGTGGCCGCAGTCATCGGCCCTGCGTGGTAGCCGACGGTGCGCTGCAGCCAGGAGTCGGCCGGATGGACGTCCAGGGGGTCGAAGAAGAGGAGGAAGAAGGCGGCGAAGCTCCCGACCACCCAGGCCACGCCGCGCAGCCAGACCCCGAGAGCTCCGCCGAATCCGTTCGCGCTGTCCGTCATCTCTGTGTCCCTCCCCTCTCCGCGGCCGCCAGCGGCCTGCCGACGGCTCCTTCCAGTTCCGCGAGGCCGATCAGGTAGTCCGCCCTTGCCCGATCCGTCGCCGTTTGCGCCTCGAACAGGACGTGCTCGGCGTCGAACAGGTCGAGCGTGTTGAGTGAGCCGGCGATGTACCCGGCCTCCGCCGACTCCAGCGCCTCCTCCGCCTGCACGACCAGCAGGTCCTCGAGCAGCCGCAGCCGCCGCCAGGCGAGCGGCAGTCGCTGTGTCAGGTCGCCCACCTCCGCCTCGACGGTCAGTTCCGCGGCGCGCCGTTCATCGACGGCCTGGGAGCGTAGGTCGAGCGCCTCCTGTACCGCCGCCGCGCGGCTGCGGCGGCGCAGCGGCAACGTGACGCCGCCGCGTACGCCGAACACGTCGTTCCCGTTGCCGGCCGGGGCCAGCAGGCGGGCGGCCTCGTCGTCGCGCGGGGTCACGAGCGTGTAGGTGACGCCGACGCTGAAGTCGGGCTTGGAGGCCATCCGGGCCAGATCCTCCAGCGTTTCGGCCCGGGCGAACCCGGCCTCCGCCGCGCGCAGCTCGGGCCGCGACGATCGCGCCAGAGCCGCGAGGTTCCCGGCCTCCAGCGCGGCTTCCTCGATCGCCGCGGGGAGGGAACCTCTGGCGACCGGCGTGGCGGCCGGACGGTCGCGCAACGAATTGAGCCGTGCGCGCAGGGCTGCTTCACCGAGGTCCAGGTCAACGAGCGCCTGCTCGGCGCGCGTGATCTCGGCCTGCAGCTTGAGCACGGCCTGCGTCGATCCCACGCCGGTCGCGTACCGGGCCTGGGCGACTTCCTCGTGCTGGACGAGATGCTCGAGGAAGGTCTCGGCCGTCTCCCTCGAACGGTCGAGGAACGCCAGCTCGTGGTAGAGCCGCCTGACTTCGGTGACCAGACGCAGCCGGTCCGCCTGGACGCCGTGCTCCAGAGCAACGGCGCCGTGAACCGCCGCTTCCTCCCGCAGGTCGAGCTTGGGCAGCCACGGCAACGGCTGGCTGTAGCCGAGCATGAGCCGCTGCGGCCCGACCCGGGTTTCCGGCGGGGCGAGAAAGGCGGTCGCCTCCGCAGTCGGGTCGGGCAGCGAGGCGACCTGCGGCGCTTTCTGCGCGGCGGCCCGCGCCCTGGCGAAACCGGCCCGAAGACCCGGATTCCGCTCCAGCACCTCCTCGACGAGCGCGCGCAGCGCGTCGTCAGCGATTCCCCGGGCAACCCGGTCCGCCGACGCCCGATCCCGAGCGGTGCTCGGCCCGTCCGGTTGGCCTGTTTCGGCCGTCGATGTTCCTGCCCAGGCGACCGTCAGCAGGACGGCGGCGAGCAGGCAAGGCGTATGTCGAACCATCTGACTCCTCCGCGGAAACGTGTTCTCCGCGGCCGCCCGCTTTCGGGGGCGACCGCTCCGACTCGCTTCAGCGGAGGATCAGAGCAACAGGGCCGAGTACAGCCTGTAGCGCGGGACAGCGGGCGGCGGGTCTCCGTCGCAGGCAAGCACCACGGCCTCGAGGCCACAGCGTTCAGGCGCGTCCAGCCCGGTCCCGGCCAGGGCGGGCGGATCGATGTCGCCGGCGGCCCCCGGGAGGATCCCTTCGGCCGGAGGATCGACGGACTCCGCGCTGCAACAGCCCGTCATCACCATCTCGGCGTGCCCGCAGGACGCGGCCTCGTGGGACTCCTGCATGGTGCAGGGATCCTCGATGCCGACGAGCGAGGCGCACAGTCCAGCCACCGGCGCCGCCAGAACGGCAAGCGCCAGGAACGAACCCGCAAGCCTGAACGCGGTGCGCATCGCGCCTATTGTACGCCTTTCTCTCTTTCTCCCGGTTCGGCCATACTCCGGGCACCCGAGAAACGCACGTCACTCCGTTCAGATTCCGGAGGTTCCGATGATCCCGTCTCACGCCCTGATCCGCTCCGCCCTGACCCGCCGCAGCTTCCTGCAGACGACCGGCGCCCTGGCCGGCGCTCTGGCGCTGCCCGGGCTCGCCCGCGGCGCCGAGGTCCGACCCGCCCCTGGCATGCCGGCGCCCAGGTTCATCGAGACGAACGGCATCCGCATGGCGGTCTACGAGCAGGGAGCAGGTATTCCCGTCGTCCTCTGCCACGGCTTTCCCGAACTCGCCTTCTCCTGGCGCTTCCAGCTCCCGGCGCTCGCCGAGGCGGGTTTCAGAGCCATCGCTCCCGATCAACGCGGATACGGCCTGACCGACCGGCCGGAGGACGTGGCGGAGTACAGCCTGAAGCACCTCTGCGACGACATGGCGGGAATGCTCGACGCGCTCGAGATCGACAAGGCCGTCTTCGTCGGCCACGACTGGGGCGGCGGGGTCGTCTGGATGATGGCGCGGCTGCACCCGGACCGCTGCCTCGGCATCGTCGGCGTCAACACGCCGGGCGGGCGGCCTCCCGGCATGCCGCGCCGGCAACCGACCGAGGAGCCGCTGATCGTCCGGTCCGAGAACTACTACACGGTCCAGTTCCAGGTGCCCGGCCGCGCCGAGAAGGCCCTGTCCGCCGACGTGCGCAAGTCCTTCGAGATGCTCCTGCGACGCGGCTACATCTGGGACGTCGACGCGTTCAAGGCGATGCCGCCGGACTCACCGGAACGGCAGATGGACCTGCTCCGGATGCTCGACCGCGACGACTATCCCGGCGAGGTCTTCCTGTCCGAGGAGGCCCTGGACTACTTCACGGAGACCTTCGAGATCACCGGCTTCACCGGCGGCCTGAACTGGTACCGCATGGCCGGTCGCCCCTTCCCGGGCATCGAGAACGCGAAGTGGGAGATCGAGGTGCCGTGCCTGTACATCGGCGCCGAGAACGACGTCATCCTGCGCCCCTCCTCCGCCGACGGCATGGAGGACTTCATTGACGACCTCGAGAAGTACACGGTCGCGGACTGCGGCCACTGGACGCAGCAGGAGAAGCCGGAAGAGACCAACCGTGTGCTGATCGACTGGCTGCGCCGGAAGATCGCGAGGAGCGCATAGGCCGCCGCGCCGCAGCCTCGGGAACCCGGGTTGAGAAGACCGCTCCTCTCATAGCTGTGTCGGCGACTACCGAGTCGCAGAATGAGTGAATTGAGCGAAAGACCTCGGTTTGACTCTCGGAACGGTCTGTGCTAGCAACATCAAACTAACAACAGGAGGTCCTCCACAACAGGAGGTCCTCCACAACAGGAGGTCCTCCACAACAGGAGGTCCTCCACAACAGGAGGTCCTCCACAACAGGAGGTCCTCCACAACAGGAGGTCCTCCACAACAGGAGGTCCTCCAATGAGGAAAGACAGTTGGCTCCGCAGCGCGCTGTTGATCGTGCTGATCTTCGGGCTACTGACCGCCGGGACGCCGGCTGCGGGATTTGCTGACGACGAGTGTGTTGCGTCCAGCACCCAAAGCTGTGACGACAACCAGTCAAGCGGCAACGACGCGACGCAGAATCCGCTAAGCGGCGACCTCGGCGGGTCGCCTGCGCCGGAAATCACGCATCCATCGGAAACAGGCGAGCTAATGCGGAACTACTTGAAGGACCAGATCATGTCCGGAGCCTGCGCTGCCGTAGAGGGAGCGCAAACGGGAAGCGCCATCAGCTCAGCCCTACGATGGGCTATCGGTGCTATCCTGACGGTAACGGGAAACGCCCCAGTAGGAGTACCGTTGATGCTTGGATCTGTTCTGACTTTGGGAATGCACCTCGGCCTGCTCGAAATCTGCAACGAGTACTTTGCATGAACGCGCTAATCGTTGTTTCCGGCATAGTCCTGTTGGCGGCCATCGAGTTGGCCAGTGGAGGACTCATCGTGAGTGCAATCGCCGATCACTGGAAGGCGCGCCGGAACCGTCGCGAAGCCAACCCGGTCGAACCCACCTAGCGCCGACAATAGAACGGCCACGCCACCGAACCGCGGCCGGCCTAGCTTCCCCTTGGTGTAGCTGGTCGCGGTTCGGGGATCGCGCCGCCGGCGCGCCCAGGAATGGAAGCCCTTACTCGCTGAGCCGCTCCCAGACCAGCGAGTCCTGGACCATTCTGCCGTCGACCGTTCTGGCGGGCGGCATGAGGGTCAGCGTTCGATCGCCGAACTCGTAGAAACGCTGCGCGTCAGTGTCCATGCAGCTCGGGTACCAGCAGCCCAAGCGGTGGTGGACGATGAAGCCTTCGTCCCCGTGGATCGTGTACGGACCGAAGTAGCTGATGTAACTGCGAATCGCGGCCGCGGCCTCTTCGGGCGTGGGCCCTCCACCGGCGAAGGCCTGGCGGTCCGGTCGGACGAGGTGAACGGCCATATGGCCGGAGGCGGTGTAGACGATGAAGCCATCCACCCAGGTCGTTTCCACGGGGAGCTCCTCTCCGGCATCGTCACGCCGCTCCAACCGGCCGAAGTGCCAGAAGCCCACGAAACGCCCGTGTTCCGCGGTGAGCTCGGAGAGTTGTGGCAGCTTCCGCCAGGTCAGGCGGACCGTTCCACCGTCAGCGCCGGCGGGTGGTTGAAGCGTCAGCGCGTCATCCGCGAATTCGTACTTCCGCACGTAGTCCGCGCCCGCGGCGTTCGGGTTCATGCTCGCCCGCAGGTGGTGGGTGACGGTCCCCGCCTCCGGGTCCACCGAGAAGCCGCCGAAGTAGGACGTGTACGACCGGTAAGCGGCCAGGATCTCCTCTGGGGTCGCCTCGTCACCCGCGTAGGGCGCACGGTCGGCGCCCTGGATGACGACACCCATCGTTCCGGCAGGGTCGTACATGATGAAGCCCGTCGACGACTCGTTGCGCGACAGCTCCTCGCCGTCCCCCGAGTAGCGAACGATCGAGGTGAGCTCCCAGGCGCCGTGAAACGGGGCGCCGGGATCGCCATCCGGCAGCGCGGCCGCCGCTGGAACTTCGTCCGCTGCCGGACCCGCGCAGCCGCCGAGCAGCAGGGCGACGCCGACGCAAACACAGTGACTTGAACGCATGCTTAGGATCCTACCGATTCGGTGGCGTCGGCCCCCGGGAACTGCCAGTTCGGCGGCGGCTCGAACCCCTCCATGCCCACGCCGAAGGACTCCACCGGGTTCGGCGGTTGCAGGGCGCGGAACACTCGGGCCTTTCGGAGGAGACGCGCCGCCACGTCCGGATGATCCGCAGCCAGATTCCGTTCTTCGAAGGGATCCTCCTCGATCCGGTAGAGGTGCTGCTCGGACGCCCGCGCCGATCCGGGTCGGTCGAGCGGCGGGCCGATGACGACGAGCTTCCAGGCGCCCGACATCACCGACACTTGCTCGCGCTCCGGGTTCTTCTGGCCGACGAAGGAGTACAGGTCGCGCTCCGGTCCGTCCAGGTCCGCGCCGGCCAGGACGTCGCGGACGTTCCGGCCGTCGAGCTCCTTGCCGCCGCGATCGTTCAGGCCCGCGATGTCCATCAGCGTCGGCAGGACGTCGATGTAGGCCACCGGCGCCGTCACGAGGCCGCCGCCCGAGATGCCCCCTGCCGGCCAGCGCGCCGCCGCGGCCACGCGCGTGCCGCCCTCGAAGACGGTGCTCTTCGTGCCCCGGTAGGGCCCGTTGTCAGCGGCGCCGAGGCCGCCGCCGTTGTCGCTGAAGAAGAGGACGAGAGTGTTCTCCGCGATGCCGCGATCGTCGAGCGCCCGGAGAATGCGGCCCACACCCTCGTCAAGCGCGTGGACCATCGCGGCGTGGACGCGACGATCTTCTCGGCGCTGCTCCTCAAGGCGGCAGAGGCCAGCCGGCGGTGACCTCCTCCCAACTGCGGGGCGGCTCGACGGCGTCAAGGTGAGCGTACCGTGGCAGGTCCTGCTCCTTCGCCTGCAGCGGGGAGTGGGCCGCGTTGAACGGAACGTAGAGGAAGAACGGCGCGTCGCCGCTCGCGTGCCGGTTGATGAACCCGACCGCATGCTCAGCCACCAGGTCCGTAACGTAGCCCTCCTCGGAGGCGGGCTCGTAGCCGTGAAACCAGTCGGTTTCGCCGAACCGCTCCTTCGTGAAGTAGTCGATCGACGTGTTGTGCCCGACGAACTCCGTGAAACCGCGCTGCAGCGGGTGGTGCTCCCGACGGACGTGGCCCAGATGCCACTTGCCGAAGACGGCGCGGTGCTCGTAGCCCGCGGCGGCAAGCACCTCGGGAAGCGTGACTTCCTCCGTGTCCAGCCCGAAGTCCTGCCAGGGTGCGATGACGTTCCGCATCAGCCCATAGCGGATGGGATAGCGCCCCGTCATCAGTCCGGCTCGCGTCGGCGAGCAGATCGGCGCTGTGTAGAAGCGTTCGATCAGCACCCCCTCGGCAGCAATCCGGTCGATGTTCGGTGTCGTGATGTCGCCGCCATGGAAGCTGACGTCATGCCGGCCCAGGTCGTCCGGGACGATCAGGACGATGTGTGGAAGCCGGGTCTTCACCATCGCGGCGCGCAGTCTGGCCATGGCCGCGGCTGCCTCTTCCGTCAGGTCGTCGGGGGCCAGGGGACTCTGTTCCCGCACGTCGTCCTCGAAATCGAAGAACCGGCCGTCGTCGTACAGCTTGTAGCGACGATCGTGCACGAAGGTCACTTCCGGGATGTTCAGGAAGCGCGGCCGGAAGTCGGTGAAGACCCAGTCGCGGGTGGAGTCCGCTTCGCCCCGCAGCACGGGAAGGAAACTCCTGCCGTCGATGACCCGGTCGTCCGGTAGCACGGCCCCCGCCGCCTCCACCACCGAGGGCAGGAAATCGCTGAAGTCGACCAGTGCGTCGGTCACTCGACCACCCTCGATCCCGGCCGGCCAGGACGCGATGAAGGGAACGTGGCTGCCGTAGTCGATCGTCCCGCCCTTGCCGCCGGGGATCACGGTGCCATCCTGCAGCGTGCTGGTGATCTGACTGGGCGTGCCGTTGTCGGCGGTCAGGAGGAGCAACGTGTTGTCGCGAACTCCCAGTCCTTCGAACCCCGCGACCAACCGGCCGATCAGCTTGTCCGTGTAGGCGACCATGTCCCCGAAGTAGGCCGGGTCCTGGGCCTTGCGGTTTGCGGTCCAGTCCCCGCTGTCCGGCGTCGGCACGAACGGGGCGTGGACCAGAGCCATCGGGTAGTACGCGAAGAACGGCCGTTCCGAGTCCTCTGCGACCTGCGATTCGATCCGGTCCAGCAGAAAGTCCACGAACAGGTCGGGACCGTACTCGCCCTCGTGGATCCCGCCTTCGCCACCGGGGCCCCACAGCAGCGGATCGGCGTAGCGCTCTCCCTTCTCGTGGTAGTGCCACACGAGATAGTCGTCGAAGCCGGCCTCCTCCGGCGTCTGCCCCTGGCCCTCGCAGCAGTCCTTCCCCGGCGCCCAGACCTGTTCGAAGCCCGACATCTGCCACTTGCCGGCCATGAAGGTGGCGTAGCCCGTGTCCTGGAGGAGGTTGGCGACGGTCACTTCGTCCGGTGGCAGGACACCCCACTCCGTGTAGTTACGGCTGTTGTATCTCCCGGTCATCAGCTTGAGTCGTGAGGGCGCGCACAGCGGCGTCGAGTAGGCGTGCGCAAAGCGGACCCCGTCCGCGGCCAGTCGATCGATGTTCGGCGTCTCGTAGGACGCGCCGCCGTAGGCGCCGATGGCTTCGAAGCCAAGATCGTCGATCAGGATGAGGAGGATGTTCGGCCGCTTCGGCGACTCCGCGGCGCGCTCGCCTGTATCCGGCGCGGGAGCGCAGGCGGCCGCCAGCGCCACCGCAATCAGCCACCACTGCCTGGAAGGACCCATCAGGCGTCCGGGAACTGCCAGTTCGGTGGCGGCCTGAAGCCTTCACGGCCCGCAAAGAACGGCGCCACCGGATTCGGTGGCTGCAGCGCCCGGAAGTCGGCGGCCTTCTCGAGCAGGCGGGCTACGACGTCCGGGTGTTCCGACGCCACGTCCTGCTCCTCGAGCGGATCCTCAGCCAGCCGGAACAGCATCATCCGCGACGCGTCCACCGCGTCCTCCCGGACCAGCGGCGGCCCGACGACGACCAGCTTCCACTCGCCCTCGGTCACGGAGACCTGCTCCCGCTCCGGGTCGAGCTGGGCGATGAAGGAGTAGAGATCCCGCTCAGGGCTTGCCTCTACCTCACCCGTCAGGACGTCGCCGACGTCAACACCGTCGATCGGCTTGCCGCCGTGATCGTCGACACCCGCGATCCCCATCAACGTCGGCAGCACGTCCACGTAGGACACCGGCGCCTCGATCTGCCCACCGCCCTCGATGTTCCCCGCCGGCCAGCGCGCTGCCGCGGCAACCCGGGTGCCGCCCTCGAACACGCTGCCCTTGGCGCCGCGGTAGGGACCGTTGTCGCCGATGCCCACCGAGCCGCCGTTGTCGCTGAAGAACAGGACGAGCGTGTTGTCCGCGATGCCGTGACCGTCGATCGCGTCGAGGATGCGGCCGACGCCCTCATCGAGCGAGTGGACCATCGCGCCATGGATCCGGCGGTTCCGTAGCCGCCGCTCGTCCGCAGCCAGGGGCCGTCCGGCGGTCGATTCCTCCCAGCCCCGCGGCGGCTCGAGCGGGTCCAGGTCGGCATACAGCGGCAGATCCTCCTCCTTCGCCTGAATCGGCGAGTGCGGTGCGCTGAACGGGACGTAGAGCAGGAACGGCGCCTCGCCTCCGGCGTGGCGATCGATGAACCGCACCGCGTGGTCCGCGAGGAGGTCCGTCACGTACCCCTCTTCGTCGACCGACTCGTAGTCATGGCTCCAGTCGCGCTCGCCCTCCCGCTCTTTCGTGAAGTAGTCGACCGCCGTGTTGTGGCCCACGAACTCGGTGAAGCCGCGGCGCAGCGGGTGGTACTTGCGATCGAAGTGGCCGAGGTGCCACTTGCCGAAGATGCCGCGGTGGTCGTAACCGGCCCTGGCGAGCACTTCCGGCAGGGTGACCTCCGAGGTATCCATGCCGTAGTCGCGCCAGGGCGCGATGACCGCCCGCATCAGGCCGAAGCGGATCGGATAGCGGCCCGTCATCAAGCCGGCTCGCGTCGGTGAACAGACCGGCGCGCTGTAGAACCGCTCGAGGCGCACGCCCTCGGCGGCGATCCGGTCGATGTTCGGCGTCGCGATCTCGCCGCCGTGGAAACTGACGTCGCGGCGTCCCAGGTCGTCGGGGACGATCAGGACGATGTTGGGGAGCGACGCTGAGCCCGGGACGGCCGGCGTCGATGACTCGGCGCACGCGCCGACAAGGAGCGCCGCCGCGACCAAAAGGGACGCCTGGGAGAGACGGACCGAAAGGCGGAGCACGATCCGTCTAGGTTACACACCGACGTGTGCGGAAACGCCCGGAACCATGCGGACGCCGGCCTCTGGCCGGCGACGTTCTTGACGCCGCCTACGGCGGCAGCGGGTCAGAAGACCCGCGCACCGACCGGCGCACCCGGTGTTTACGCTTCGCGGAGGAGGTCCGTGATCTTCTGCCGCGACGCGCCGAAGGCGGGGAGCAGGCCGCCGAGGACACCGGTGATGGTCGCCAGGAAGATGCCGGAGAACATGGCGAACGGCGTAGTCCGCAGTTGAAACGTGATCTCGCTGAACGTCACCTGGTTCATCGTGCCGGTCTGGATCGCGTTGAGCGGCAGGGCAAGCAGGGCGCCGAAGCCGCCGGCGATCACACCGAGCAGCACCGCCTCCAGAAAGAAGCTGCCCATGATCGAACGCCGCTTGAAGCCAAGGGCCCGAAGGGTGCCGATCTCGCGGGCGCGGGCGGCGACCTGCGCGTACATCGTGTTCGCGGCGGCGAAGCAGGCGCCGATCGCCATCAGCACGGCCAGTACGTTGCCGAGGATGATGAACTGGCCCGACGAGGTTTCCGACTGGAGTTCGTAGTACTCGGGCTCCGTCAGGGCCTGCACCTGCAGGCGCTGGTCGGCCTTGACCGTCTCGATCAGATCGCCCGCCGCGGCCGGCGACGCGGCCTGGAGCCGGGTCGACGAGTAGTAGCCGCTGCGACGAAACGAATCGCCCAGATCGCGGTAGTCGCCCCAGATCTCCGAGCCGTGCGCACCCACGCCGGCGAACGTGCCGACCACCCGGAAGGTGTTCCGGCCCATCTTGCGCTCATCGCCGACCCGCAGACCGAGCCGACCCGCCAGGCTGCGTCCGACGATGATCTCGCCGCGGCCCGGCTCGAAGACCCGGCCCTCGGTGATCTCGAAGCCCGGCCGGATGGCGAACGCTCCAGGCTCGACGCCGCGGACCATCACGTTCGTCTCGGTGCCGTCGACGCGCTTGAAGATCTGGATCGTGACCGTTTCGCCGGAGGCCATCACCGCGCCTTCGGCCGTTCGCTCGATGCCGGGCATCGCGGTCAGCAGGCGGTGGCTCTCCTGCGCGTAGGAACTCTCCATCTCGGCGCGGGTGCCGTCCCTCATCACGATGACGACCGAGGGGTCCCCGGTGTCCGCGAACGCGGCCCTCAGGCCACCGGCGAGAGCGAGCACGCCGATGTAGACCAGGACGACGAAGCCGATCGAGGCCAGCGTCATGAACGCCACGCCGCGGCGCTCGAACAGGTTGCGATACGTGTACTTGATCGGGATCATGCCGTCTCCTCGCGCATGCCGGCCACCGTCACAGCCGCCTCAGTCCGTCGACGATCTTGAGCCGTGCCGCCGCGACCGCCGGGAAGACGCCGCTCAGCAACCCGACCGAGATGCCGATCGTGACCGCGGTCACCAGCACCTGCGTATCAAGCGCGAAGCCGCCGAAGCCGAAGCCCATCTGTTCCAGGAACGGCGTCGCGCCCCGAATGGCGACCGCCGTGAAGCCGAGACCGAGCGCGGAGCCCAGCACGCCGACCGCCAGGGACTCGCCGATCACCATGCCGAGCACCTGGTTGCGCCGGAAGCCCAGCGTGCGGAGCACGGAGACCTCCGTGGTCCGCTCGCGCGCCGCCATCGCCATCGTGTTCGCGGTGATCAGGAAGATGGAGATGACGATCGCGAGCCCGATCATGGTGAAGAAGAACTGGATGTTGCCCAGCATCTCCGTAAACGAAGCGGCGAACGCCTCGGCGGTCTCGGCCCGCACCTGGTTGTCCGAGTTCTCGAACATCGCTTCGGCGGCGGCGATCACCGCGGGCGCCGCGTTCGGATCGTCGAGCCGCAGCCAGTAGGTGCCGTTCTGGCCGGGATTCCCCATCGCCTCCTCGACGTAGCGCCGGTGGAAGAAGATCTGCCGCTCCTGTCCCGGTTCGTCGTAGTCGAAGATCGCACGCAACTGGAGTTCCACGTCGATCGGATAGATGTCGCCCTTGATCGTGATCGTGTCGCCGAGCGACCACCCCTGGATCTCGGTCAGCTCGCGGCCGGCGGCGAAGGCGGTGCGCTGCTCCGCGAACGCCTCCCACTCCTCCTCGTTCCAGGTGTAGTCGTAGAAGACGCTCCGGAACGTCTCCGGATCCACCGTAAAGCGAGGGAAGAAGTTCTCGGGCCGCTGGTCTTTGTAGACGCCCTGGAACCAGTTCTGCGGCGTCACCGCGGTCACGTTGTCGATCGTCCGCAGCCGCTGCTCGTACGCCTCGGGCAGCGGGAACGTCAGCGAGATCGCGTTGCGCACGACCAGCCGGTCGGGGATCTCGGACTCGTCGGCGAAGCTCATCGCATCGTTGACGACGCCCAGGAGAGACAGGATGAACAGCGCCATCGCCAGGCTGGCCATCGTCAGGAAGGTGCGGCGCTTGTTGCGCAGCAGATTGCGTCGAATCAGCTTGATCATGCTTCAGCTCCCGCGTCGCCCGACACCAGTTGTCCCTTGTCGAGCCGCACCAGGCGCTTCGCCCTCGCGGCCGCGTTCGGGTCGTGGGTCACCATGAGAATCGTCTTGTTGAACTGCTCGTTCAGTTGACCGAGGAGGTCGAGGATCTCCCGTCCCGAGTCCGCATCGAGATCGCCGGTCGGCTCGTCGGCGAGCAGCAGGGTCGGGTCGGTGACGATGGCCCGGGCGATCGCCACGCGCTGCTCCTGGCCACCCGAGAGCTGTCGCGGATAGTGCTTCATCCGGTTCTGCAGGCCGACCACCGAGAGCGCGGTCTCGACCCGCCGCTTGCGCGCCGCCCTTGACCCGCGCCGGAGCGTCAGCGGCAGTTCCACGTTCTCGTAGGCGGTGAGCACCGGGATCAGGTTGTAGAACTGAAAGATGAAGCCGATGTGGCGCTGGCGCCACCTGGCGAGCCTGCTCTCGTTCATCCGGCTCACCTGCTCGCCGGCGACGATCAGGTCCCCGCCGCTCGGCTGGTCGATGCCGGCGAGCAGGTTCAGCAGCGTGCTCTTGCCGGAACCGGACGGGCCCATCAGGGCGACGTAGTCGCCCGCCTCGACGTTCAGGGTGATGCCCTGGAGCACCTTCAGTTCGAAGGCGTCACGCCGGTAGTTCTTCGTCACGTCGCGCATCTGGACGACGGTTTCAGCCATCTATCAGCTCCCTCGTTGGATCTCTCTATCCGCTGTTCTAGGAGGCCTCGCGTACGCGCAGGCCCGGTGTGAGTTCCGGAGTCGGCTGACGGACAACGACCTCGCCGCCGCGAAGCCCCGACAACACCTCGAACTGGTTGCCGTCCTGCTCCAGGCCGAGTTCGATCGGCGCCCGCTCCAGTTGGCCGTCGCGCAGGAGCAGGACGTAGTCGCCGCCGCCGTCGTTCGCCACCGCCTCCGCCGCGACCAGGATCTTCGGTTCCGCCTGGAGCACGGTCTCGTCGACGCCCTCCTGCAGGAAGGTGACGCTGCAACTCATGTCCGGCACCAGGCGCCCGTCGCGGTCGTCGATCGTGACCTTGACCTGGACCACGGCGCGCTGCCGGTCGGCGGTCGGCACGATCTGCCGTAGCGTGCCGTGGTACTCGTGGTCCGGTACGGCGTCAACCTTGATCGTCGCCGGCTGGCCGAGCTGGATCCGGGCGATGAAACTCTCGTTGATGTCCGCCTCGACCTCGAGCGAGGTCGGATCGGCGATCCGCACCAGCGCGCCGGTCGACTGCTGGCTGGTGAATCCGCCGGGCGCCACCATCTCCCCCACCTCGACCGTACGCTCGATGACCACGCCGTCGACCGGCGAGCGGATCACCGTGTACTCCAACTGCGCGCGGACCGAGTCGAGGCTGGCGCGCGCGGTGCCCACCTGCGCCCTTGCCACCTGGAGCGTCGTGATCGCCGCGTCAAGGTCGGCGCTCGGAGCCACGCCCGCCTCCACGACTCGGCGCTGGCGATTCTCCTCGCGCAACGCGTCCGCGAGGCGCGCCGTCGATTCGAGGAGGGCCGCCTCGGCCCGGCGAACGGCGGCCTCCAGGTCCTCGCTGTCGAGCACAGCGATCAAGTCTCCCAACGCGACTGAGTCTCCCTCGTCGACATGGAGTTCGGTGATCCGGCCGGTGATCTTCGCCCCCACGGCGGCGCGCACCCGCGCATAGGTGTAGCCGGTCGCGGTGAGCACCGTGGACGCCTGCTCCGCGGTCTGGCGCTGGACCGTCGTC
This sequence comes from Thermoanaerobaculia bacterium, assembly GCA_965116955.1. Taxonomy (GTDB): domain Bacteria; phylum Acidobacteriota; class Thermoanaerobaculia; order Multivoradales; family Multivoraceae; genus Multivorans. The sequence continues at coordinate 3,820,929 of OZ220742.1, forward strand.
GTCTCGACCTCCGGCATGAGGAAGGGCACGTACTGGTCGGGCGGCAGGCGATACGCGGCAAAGACCGCCGCAGCAGCGAGAAGCAGGAGGATTCCCCACTTGATGAAGCGTCCGCGCCGGGGACGGTATTCGTACTCGTCGTCGTCGCGCAGGATCGACAGATCCGGCCGCGGCGGCGGGCTTTGGGACCCGTCGCCCTGGCTGGCCGGCGTGCTCACCGGTGCACCGCTGGCTTCGGCGGACTGGCGCCGCCGGCCGTTCGTTCCATGCCGCGCATTCTATGGTTCTGGTCTACGCGACGCGGAACCGATGGTTTCGGGCCTAGGCGTTACGCCGAAGCGCCTCCCCGCTACTCCAGTCCCAACATGGACCCGCCCGTCATGAACCGGTACTCGGTGACTTGCCGATAGGTTTCACCTGGACGGAGCACTGTACTCGGGAAACCGGGCTGGTTCGGAGAGTCTGGAAAGTGCTGGGTTTCGAGGCAGAAGCCGCCACGATGTATGTACGGCCGGCCGCCCTTGCCGACCAGCGTGCCGTCGAGGAAGTTGCCGGTGTAGACCTGCAGCCCCGGGGCCGTCGTCTTGACGACCAGCTTCCTGCCGCTCGTCGGTTCAACGACGGTGGCCGCCACACGCATCTCGCCGCCATCCTCCGCCGACCGCAGCACCCAGTTGTGGTCGTAGCCGCCGCCGAAACGAAGCTGGTCGAAGTCGTCGTCGATCCGGTCACCGATCGCGGCCGCGGTGCGAAAGTCCATCGGCGTGCCTTCAGTGGACGCGATCTCGCCAGTCGGAATCAACGTGCCGTCCACCGGCGTGTACCGCTCGCTGTTGAGCAGGAGTTCGTGATCCAGGATGTCGCCCTCGCCCTCGCCCTTGAGGTTGAAGTACGAGTGGAAGGACAGGTTGACGACGGTGGGTTCGTCGGTCACCGCCTCCGCTTCGATGCGAAGGTCGCCGACCGACGTCAACAGGTAGCGCACGCGAAAGTCCACGTTGCCCGGGTAGCCTTCCTCGCCATCGGGACTCCGGTACCGGAGCACGACGCCCGCCCCGTCGCTGTTCTCGAACGGCTCGCCCTCCCAGACGACGCGGCTGAGCCCCCGGATGCCGCCGTGGAGGCTGTTCTTCCCGTCGTTCCGGGGCAGGACGTAGGTCTCGCCGTCGAGCGTGAAGCGGCCCCCGGCGATGCGATTCGCATAGCGCCCGACGACGGCGCCGAAGTAGGGGTTCGTGTCCGCAAGGTACGAACCGGGGTCGTCGAAGCCGAGCACAACGTCGGCGAACTCGCCGTCGCGGCCCTGAGCCGTCAGGGACACGATCGCGCCGCCGAGTTCGGCGATCTCGGCCCGCAGCCCCGTTCGCGACGCGAGACGGAAGATCTCGACCTCCCTGCCGTCAATCTCGCCCCACGGGCGCCGGGTCACTTGCACAGTCTCGAGCAGGGCAGCCATCTCTTCGGGAATCTCGGGCGGAGGATACGTGTACCCGCACGCCCCCGCGCCGACGCCGGCCAGGAAGAGAACGAGGACGGGGGACCGCACGGTCAAGCAGGCAGACTAGCAGCGGGTCACCGGCCCAACTTGCTTCGCGGTCGTCCGTCGCGCAGACTCAAGGGCAGCCATGACTGACTTCCACCACCAGCACATGTTCGAACACCGCGGCGACGAGCCGGAGTACCGCCTCCTGACCTCGGACCTCGTCCACGTCGAGTCCGCCGGCGGCCGCGAGATCCTGCACATCGATCCCGAGGCGCTGCGGCTCATCGCCCGCGACGCGATGGACGACATCGCCCACCTGCTGCGGGCCAGCCATCTGGAGCAGTTGCGCCGTGTCCTCGACGATCCGGAATCGTCCGCGAACGACCGCTTCGTGGCGATGGAGCTGCTCAAGAACGCGAACATCGCGGCCGGCCGGGTGCTCCCCGGTTGCCAGGACACCGGCACTGCGATCGTCCTCGGCTACAAGGGCCAGGACGTCTACACCGACTTCGACGACGAGGAGGAACTCTGCCGCGGCATCTTCGACGCCTACCAGGAGCGCAACCTCCGGTACTCCCAGATGGCGCCGCTCTCGATGTACGAGGAGAAGAACACCGGCACCAACCTGCCCGCCCAGGTCGACCTCTACGCGGCGCGCGGCGACGAGTACCGCTTCCTGTTCGTCGCCAAGGGCGGCGGTTCGGCGAACAAGTGCTTCCTGTACCAGGAGACGAAGGCGATCCTGAACCCGATCTCGCTGATGAACTTCGTCGACGAGAAGCTGCGCACACTCGGCACGTCGGCCTGCCCGCCCTACCACATCGCCCTGGTCGTCGGCGGCACCTCGGCCGAGGCGACGATGAAGACGCTGAAGCTGGCGACCTGCCACGCCCTGGACGACCTGCCGACCAGCGGCAACGACCGCGGCCGCGCCTTCCGGGATCTCGAGATGGAGCAGCAGGTCTTCGAGCTCTGCACCCGGATCGGCATCGGCGCCCAGTTCGGCGGCAAGTACTTCGCCCACGACGTACGGGTCATCCGCCTGCCGCGGCACGGCGCTTCGCTGCCGGTCGGCCTGGGCGTGTCCTGCTCGGCCGACCGCCAGATCCTGGGGCGGATCAACCGCGACGGGGTGTTCCTGGAGCAGCTCGAGGAGAACCCCGCGAAGTACCTGCCCGAGATCGACGAGGACGAACTCAGCGGCCAGGTCGTCGCCATCGACCTGAACCGGCCGATGGACGAGATCCGGGCCGAGTTGTCGAAGTACCCGGTCGCCACGCGGCTGGCGCTCACGGGCCCCATGGTCGTCGCCCGGGACATCGCCCACGCCCGGCTCAAGGAACTCCTCGACTCGGGGCAGGACCTTCCTCAGTACTTCAAGGACCAGCCGGTCTACTACGCCGGCCCCGCGAAGAAGCCCGAAGGCAAGGCGTCCGGCTCGTTCGGACCGACGACCGCCGGACGCATGGACCCCTACGTCGACCTGTTCCAGAGCCACGGCGGCAGCATGGTCATGCTGGCCAAGGGCAACCGCTCGCCCCAGGTCCGCCGGGCCTGCGAGGAGCACGGCGGCTTCTATCTCGGCTCGATCGGCGGCCCGGCGGCGGCACTCGCCGAACAGAGCATCCGCAAGGTCGAGCTACGCGAGTTCGAGGATCTCGGCATGGAGGCCATCTGGCAGATCGAGGTCGAGAACTTCCCCGCCTTCATCGTGATCGACGACAAAGGGAACGATTTCTTCTCTCCGTTCGAGAAAACGCGAGCCGTCGCGATCGGTGGCGGAGGAAAAAACTAGAAAGGACCCTGATTTTCTCCGAGAAAATGACTCACACAGTCGAAATCGCCAAGAAATGCTCTTCTGCGGCGCTGTTTCTCTCGGTTTTCTTCGTCGCCAGTGTGGCGGCGGCCCAGCGAGCCACCTACTCGCCTGAAGAGTTCGCCGAGCGGCGAGCGCGGCTCTGTGAACGTCTCGACGGCGGCGCGGTGCTCCTTTTCGCCGAGACGATGCCCCGCTACGGCGCCCGCTTCCGTCAGGACCACGACTTCTTCTACCTGACCGGGTACGAGGGCCGGAACGCCGTCCTCCTGCTCGAGGTCGATGGCTGCGAGGCGCGTCTCTACCTGCCCCACCAGGGCGACCGGGAGAAGTTCATCGACGGACCGAACTGGCTCTATGCCCCCGATCTGGCCAAGGGCAGCGGCTTCGAGGTCGACCATCTCGCCTACCTGCCCGAGCACCTGGCACGGCGCCGCGGCCGCATGCCGGGAGAGGCCGGGAAGCGTCTCTGGATGCGCCTGGGGGAGCGCGACGAACTCGACCTCGCCCGCAACGAGAAGGGCCTCTACCTCGGCCGTCGCGAGCAGAACCCCTGGGGCGGCCAGCCGACCGAGCAGGCTCACCAGATCGCGACGATCCGCAGCCGCTACCCCTACGCCGAGCTGCGCGACCTGACGCCGCACCTCGATCGGCTGCGGATGATCAAGACACCGCGGGAAATCGAGATCCTCCGCCGCGCCGGCAAGATGAGCGCCGACGGCATCGCCGCGGCGGTCCGCGCCACGAGAGTCGGCGGCTGGGAGTACGAGCTGGAAGCCGCGGCCAAGCACGTCTTCCTGAAGCACGGCGCCGAGATGGAGGCCTACCCGGCCATCGTCGGCTCAGGTCCCAACGGCCTGATCTGGCACTGGGTGAAGAACGACCGGCAGCTCGAGGACGGAGACCTCGTCGTCATGGACTACGGCGCCTCCTTCGCCTACATGACGATGGACATCACCCGCACCTGGCCGGTCACGGGCAAGTTCGACGAGGTCCAGGAGCGCGCCTACCGCGCCGTGCTGGAAGCCCAGAAAGCGATCATCGCCGCCATGCGCCCTGGCGTCACCCGGCGTGAGACCAGCGCGATCTGCCGCGAGATCTACGACCGCTGGGGCTTCGAGGACAAGCCGGCCCACGGCGCCGGCCACTTCGTCGGCCTCTCGGTCCACGACGTCGGCGACGGTTCCCTGCCCTTCGAGCCGGGCATGGTGATCGCCGTCGAGCCGATCATCGAGATCCCCGAACGGAACATCCACATCCGCATCGAGGACACGGTGCTGATCACCGAGGGCGAACCGGAGATCCTGAGTGCGGCTGTGCCAAAGGAAGTCGACGAGTTGCTCGCCCTGGTCGGGGCGGCTCGCTAACCGCTACGTCGTCAGCCTGAGCGACGAGCTTCCGGTAGTCGCACCGTCACATCGTCGTTCTCCGCGGCCAGTCCCGTGGCGAGATAGTCGGCCGCGCTCTTGCGGTCCGCGGCGTCCTCGGCGAACCGGCTCTCGAAGAACGAGAAGGCGGCAAGGATCGTCAGCATCTGCTGGCGAGCCGGCCGCATCCCTCGCACTGTCGGGAGGGGATCGCACGGCGCGCTGGCCTGGCCGGGGTCCACTCCCTGTTCCAGTCCCCCCAGCCCGGCCACATCGCCGAGGTTGGCGTCTTCCGCCACCGCACCCATGAGGGCGCCGCACGCCAGCGAGTCGCCGTGCCTGGACCAGCGGGAGGTGTAGCGGGCGATGTCGGCGAAACCCACATGGGAGCCATGCCGCAACGTGACCAGCCCGCTGCGCGGCGCTCGCGCCGGCAGCGAGGCCGCGTTCTCCGGGTACGGCACGATGGCGTCGGCGTCGCCGGCGATCATCAGGAACGGCACTTCGGCCGTCTCGAAGAAGGCGGGCGTGAACATGACGCTGGGTCCAGCGATCGAGACGGCAGCCGCGACCCGATCGTCCCGGAACTCCGGATGAAAGGCGGCAAGCGTGCTCGTCATACCGCCGAGAGACAGGCCCATCACGCCGATGCGCTCGGGGTCGATGGCCCCGAAGAACTCGTGAGCCGGGTCGTCGTTCCAGCGCAGCAACCTGTCGATCAGAAAGCGCACGTCGCCCGGCTGGTGAACCACGTCCTCGAACCGCGGCCCGCCCGGACTCGCGAAGTTGGTCAGCGGATAGTCGGCGGCAACGAAGAAGTAACCGTGCCTGGCGAAGTGCAACGCCAGGTAGCGGCCTTCCGAGCGGTCGGACATGAAGCCGTGGCTGTAGACGATCAACGGAAAGCCGTTCGCCGGCCGGCCCTCCCGGGCAACTCCGCGCGCGTTCGGATTCGTCGGATAGCTGATCGACGTCACGAGCCGCCGCTGGTCCGAACCGGCGAACTCGTTGTTCGCCTGCGTCGGGCGGCTCCGGTCGACGAAGGTGGTGTCCAGCTTCTTGATCTGGTAGGGCCCCCGCGCGAGCACCTCGCGACTCGCCTGGCCCTCCGGCCTGTCGACGCCGGCAGTGGCGAAGAACAGGCCGACCGCACAGGCCAGCGCCAGAACAAGGCCGAGCGCGGCGATTCCGATGATCTTCAGGACTCTCATTGCTGCACTCCGATTCCTGCTACCCCCGCGGCCAAACGCAATCGACGTCGATCCCATCGACCGCCAACCGTGATTGCAATGTAGGCGCTGTCATTGTAGCCTCCTTGCTCATGGGTCAGCTTACTATCCGCAACGTCGACGAAGCGGTCGTGCAGGCATTGCGACGCAGAGCAGCGGCTGCCGGCCGATCAACCGAGGAAGAAGCTCGCCGCTCACTCGCGATGGCCGTCGGGGTCGACCGCGAAGCGACACGGGCGCGCCTCGACGCCGTCCGTGCAGCGATAGCGCACGACGACGATGAACCCGTCGAGCAACTGGTTCGGAAACTGCGGGACGGAAGAGCCCACGACATCGCCGGCTGACCCGTCGTGCCGCTCCAACGCGTCGTCGTTGACGCCAGTGCCGCCCTGAAGTGGGTCCTCGAAGAGGAAGGCACCGCCGCCGCGAGCGAACTTCTGGACACGGACGTCCTGCACGCCCCCGACTTCATGCTCCTGGAGGCGGCGAACGTACTCTGGGCGAAGGCTCGTCGCGGCATCCTGACACGATCGGAGGCCGACACAGCTTTCCAGGCTCTGGCCGCGGTACCTCTCGTGCTCACGCCACTGGCTGAACTCACACGCCCAGCCCGGACCCTGGGCTTCGCTCTGGACCTGACGGTCTACGACGCCGTCTACGCAGCGCTGGCACAACAGCTCGACTGCCCGCTAGCAACCGCGGACAGGACGCTCGCCCAAGCCATGACGGCCGCGGGATTAGCCGGTTCAGCACAACTCATCCGCTAGCTGCAACGCACCGGTCAGCGAGCACTTCCAACGGCTCCCTGCCCCGCCTGATCTCCACCAGCCGCTCGCGCCAGCGGTCCGGAATCGCCTTCAGCCCGAATCGGGCTCCGAGCACCGCACCGCCGATCGCGCCGTTCGTATCCGTATCTCCGCCGGCACTGATGACCGCCACCAGCGCCTCCTCGAAACCGGAGGCCTGGGTCGCGCACCACAGGGCGACCTGCATGGCCTTCAGGGTGTAGCCCATCTCGTGACCGTCAAGAGCCACATCCGCAGGAGCGATACCGCCGGCGATCGAGCACGCATCCACGACGGTTTCCGGCACTGTCCCTGCGATTCCGAGGACCTCCAGGGAGTCGCAGAGTTCCCTAGCCGCGCGGCAAGTTCGCTTCAGGGCTTCCAAAACCACCACGTCCTCGCCCCTGAGCGACATGGCGACCGCGACGTTGACCAGAATGGAGGACCAGATGCAGCGCGGGTCTGCATGAGTCGTGACAACGCTCAGCGCGGTGTTCCTGGCAAGGCCAACGTCATCCCGTAGCCACCGGATGGCGAGCGGCGAGCACCGCATCACAGCACCGTTGCCCGCGGAGTATCGGCCTGACTCCTCCCAGACCCGCCGCGCCGCCTCTAGTGCCGACTGGCCGGTCGGCACTCGCGCTCGAACTCCACCCCCGCGAGCACAACGAGGAATGGCACCGCCGATGCGAGACAGAACATCTGCTGTCTGAATCCCGATTCCGCGGCCGTTCTCCTCGGCCCACTCCCAGAATCGCCGGCCGATCTTCTCAACGTCGAGATCGTCGGCCCCAGCCTCGATCGCTGCCTCGCCGAGGATGATCGCCTGCGCCAGATCGTCGTCGTCGGGCTCGCCGGGTTCGAGTTCGATCTCACGAATACCGTCCGGGTAGGAAGCCTCAACCAGGTGACGTGGCCAACTTTCCTGGGGCACACCGAGGACGTTGCCGACGCCGAGTCCGACCATGAGGCCGCGGCAGCGGTCCTGAAGCTCTTCGAACAAGGTCACGTCGCTCACAACGGGCAGACGGCTCCGACTAGTCTCAAGCTAGTCACGGACCGGCATCTTCGGCCTGACGTTGCTCGTCCCAACGTTCCTTCTCGTCGAACGAAGCGGTGCCCTTGTTCTCATCCTTCCAGGCCTTCCTGATGGCAAGGACCTCCTCGCTACGCCACCTGTCGAAGGAGATCCTTGGCTTCTGCGCCTTCCAGCTCGCAACGAGGTCCTGAAACCGCTTGTCCTCCTCGCGTTTCGTGTCGCGTAGCGCTCTCAGATAGTCGGAGATGGGGGGCCGCTCGCCGGCGAGATCACGGATGCAGTCCTCGTAGTGGTTCTCCGGAGCGGGCCCCTTCCACTCTCCATTCTTGATCAACAGCCCCTTCGGCTCCTGGAAGCTCTTGACATCGCGCCTGGGCTCCGACCGCCATGAGATGCTGCCGTGACTGCCGTCGCAGTCGCGGACATTCTTGTGCTGTCCTGGATCGTCGGGGTCTCCGCGCCACGTGAGATTGACCGCCGCGTGCTCGACGAAGAACACCATCTCCGAGTACGGCAGATGGTTGTGGATGAACCACGCCAGGACGCGCCAGTCCCGGCCCTCTCCCTCGTTCATCCAGTCGACGAACCAAGGGATGACGATGCAGGCCGTCGCGCCCATGAAGCCGTCGCCGTCCTTGTGGTCCCAGATGTGGTTCGCGTAGCTCGCCTTGTTCGAGGAGCAGTTCATGTTGTGGCAGTTGCAGAAGCCGTTCACGTTGGCGCTGCGAAAGGCCGAGCGAATCGTGACGTGGCCGAAGATGTGCCGGAGCGGCTCCAGGAGGTTCCGGCAAAGCGCCTTCCCCACCTTGACGGCCAGCTCCGCGTCGTCGGGAACATTGGCGATGCCGTGAGCCGCTGCCACCTCTGAGTACAGAAAGTCCCGCATGAAGTAGTGCTTCGACAGCCGCTCCCGCCCGAAGTCGTCGAGCGCTCTCATCACCGAGCCGTTGGGAGCCATCTTCGAACCACAAGCACAGCCCATCGGACCGTCCTTGCCGCACTTCTCGTCGGCGAGCCTCGAACAAGCTGAATCCCGCTGACCTACGGCGAACTTCTTCAGTGTGAAGGGCGTTTTCGGTTTCATCTGTTCCCTCGTTCAGTCCCGGCGCCTCCCGCGATGTGCCCACAGAGTCGCCGTCTCGTGATCCAAGCCAGTTGGTCAGCCGTCAACTTCGACTTCGATGCTCTCGCGGCCAACCCGATGCCGGCCAGAAGGCCGGCGCACCGACAGTCGGCACGGCGCGACCCTATGCCGAGACCAACCGGACGGTGCCGCCGCGTGCGGGTCAGAAGACCCGCGCACCCGGAGATAGGCCGCGACTCCGATCGAAAGGTCGTGCCAGTGCCGACGCCCTCCAGCCCGCCCAGGGTCCGGGGGGAAGGGTCCCAGCGGGCTCGGAGCGAGCGACTTCCAACACCAGCCCGGAAACCAACGACCTACCGAAGCGAGCGGAGTGAAGTGAGCGCAGCCCTCCCCACTTCCGAGAAAGCGCGAACGACCGCTGGGACCCCTCCCCCCGGACCCTGGGCGGGCGGGTGGAATCGACGCTGCCGTCGTCCTACTCGGCGCCGGTGCTCGCGCCGCTCAGGGCCTCCGACTCGAGGAGACGGGCGCCACGGAGGGTGCCGCCCATCGAGTAGTTGCCTTCGTGGCAGGCGTACTCGTAGACGAGGCCGTCGGCGGCCTTCCACAGGTACTCGCCGGTCCACGGAGCGGTCCAGACCGTGTCGTCCTCGACGGTGAAGTTGTAGATCACGTTGCCATCGTGCTGCACGGAGAAGCGCTCGACGACGTGGGTGTTCTGCGATCCGCCCCGGAAGCCCCCTCGGCCCGGCCGGAAGTTCGTCGTGTCGACGACGAGGGTGTCGCCTTCCCACCAGCCGATCGAGTCACCCAGCCAGCTCGTGACCTCGGGAGCCGGGTGCTCGGAGTCGAGGCGCACGACGCGGGCGTCGTGGATCATTTCGAGCAGGATGACCACGTGCGTCTCGGTCTGCGCGATCCGCTTGTAGTTGTTGTACAGACTGGGGAGCGTCGGCGCGGCGCCGGTGAAGCCGGCGAGGCAGCGCTCGCTCGTGGGGAGCGACTCGGGGCCGTCATAGGGACCCGGTCCGTCTTGCTCGACCCACCAGGCGGTGCCGTCGTTGGGGCGGATGATGCCGGAGAGAGCGGCCCTCAAGCGCGCCTGCGCCGCCTCCGTCATGGACGGCATCCGACCGTTCGGCGGATCGATGATGATCGAGGTCGGGATCTGGCCGTCGACCCGGTAGGTGTCGGTTCCCCGGTCGATCCAGAACAGGTTGTAACCGCCCACGTTGCCGGCGCCGAACTCGTTGCCGCCGCCGGCGGTGTGTTCCAGGCCGACCACCTTGGCGCCACCCTCGGGCGGCGCATCGCGGTTCGCGTCCGACCGCTGGACCGCGCCCTCCTGGATCGCGCGTTCCTCCTCGGCGATCTCCGCCGCTTCTTCCGGCGTGAGATAGGCACGCTCGCCGAGATGCACCGGTCGCTCGAGCGGCGTCAACGTAGCGGCGTCGTAGGTTCCGTTCAGATCGGGCCGGCCACTCGCCGTTCGCGGAATCCCGTCGTCCTGGGCCGCAAGGGCCGGGGCAAGAACGAGAAGGAGGACGGCTGCCGACAGCAAGCTCAGGGTGCGCTTCATTACTCGGGACCTCCGATTCGGTATGAGATCGATGTTTCTAGTGTACGCCACTCCCGGCTGGCCGGCCACCTACTCAGCAGAGCTCTTCCCGGCCTCGGCCGCCCGCAGGACCCGCAGGAAGTTGCCGCCCCAGATCTTGCCGACGTCCTCCTCGCTGTAGCCGCGCTCCAGCAGGCCGACGGTCACGCCCAGGGCCTCGCTGGCGTCCGCGAACTCCTCGACGCCGCCGCCGTGGTTGAAGTCGGACCCGATGCCGACGTGGTCCACGCCGATCCGTTCGACGATGTAGTCGAGATGGTCGAGCATGGCATCCACGCTGCCCGGGCCGAGGAGGTCGCTGATCGACTGCGTGAAGGCGGACCTGGCGGCGGGATCGTCGATCTCCCAGTACAGCTCGAAGGGATAGAGGTAGTCCTCCAGGACGCCGGCCTTGCGCCGCGCCTCCCGGATCGCCTCGTCCAGCGCCGCATCGGCCGAGTCGTAGAGGTAGCCCCGGAACGGGCAGACGTGAATCACGCCGCCGATCTCGCCGATGCCGTCGATCTCTTCGTCGCTCAGGTTTCGGCTGACGTCGGTGAGCTGCCTGGCGTTGGAGTGACTCGCGATGACCGGCGCCGTCGAGACTTCGAGCACCTGGAGGGCCGCGTCCCGCGACAACTGGGACACGTCGACGACTCCCCCAAGAGCATTGATCCGTTCGATGGCCGCGACCCCCAGGTCGGACAGCCCGCCGTGCTCGGCCGCTTCGTGGGTCCCCGTCGCCGCGTCGAACACCGGGCGCGACGAGTCGGCGAAGTCGTTGTTGCCCAGGTGGGTGAGCGCGAACACGCGCGCTCCGGCTTCGTAGAAGTCGTTCAGCGCCGAGACGTCCGTGCCGAGGATCATGGCGTTCTGGAAGCCGAGAACGAGGGCCACTTCGCCCTGCTCGTGGGCCGCGACGATCTCGTCGGCCGACCGGGCTACCACCGCGTTGTTGGCGGGGTCCGCCGCCAGCTCGAGCACCGCCGCGACCTCCTGGTCCGCCCTCGATCGCGCCGCGGCGTAGCCTTCGGGCGTCCGCGGCCCGGAGCCGACCGCGACGGACATCACGACCGCGTCGACGCCACCGGCGTGGAGCTTGGCCGGGTCGACCTGGGACAGTCCGTCGTCGCCGACGTAGGGCGACGGCGCGTCCGGCAGCTCGGTGTCCGCGTGGGCGTCGAGGACCAGCACGCGTTCGTGGATGGCGCGGGCCTGCTCGAGGAGCGCCACGGGCGACGGGTCGCCGTTGGCGGCGCTCTCGCTCGCCGGGCTGCCCGCGCACCCGAAGGCCAATGCGGCGCCAAGCGCCAGAATCCAGCTTGTAGCTCGGTTCATCGCTCTTCTCCTGCCATCACGAGGCGACCCTTACGATCCGCGTGCCCACGTTGCCGCCGGCCAGCAGGTCGACGAACGCCTCCGGCGCCTTCTCCAGGCCTTCGAAGACGTCCTGCTTCGGGACCAGCCTGCCGCCCTCGACCCATTCGCGCATGCGGGTCCAGGCCTCCGGATAGCGCTTCGCGTAGTCGAAGACGAGGAAGCCCTCCATGCGAACGCGGAAGTTGATCAGGAGACCCGGGACGCCGAACGGCCCCGGCGCCGGCTTCGACGTGTCGTACTGGGAGACGACCCCGCAGCAGACGATCCGGCCGCCGATCTTCATCCGCCGCAGCGCGCTGCCCAGGACTTCGCCGCCGGTGTTGTCGAAGTAGATGTCGATTCGATCGGGCGTCGCCTCCTTGAAATCACCCCGGAAGTTCGGGCTCTTGTAGTCGACGGCGGCGTCGAAGCCGAGTTCCTCGGTGAGCAAGCGACACTTCGCCTCGCCGCCGGCGACGCCGACGACGCGGCAACCGGCGATCTTCGCCATCTGGCCGACCAGGTGGCCGACCGAGCCGGCGGCCGCCGAGACGAGCACGGTCTGCCCTTCCTTCGGCTCGCCGACGTCGAACAGCCCGAAGTACGCCGTCAGCCCGTTCGTGCCGTAGACGCCGAGATGATGCGCCGGATCGCCGCCGACGTGGCTCTCATCGACGATGCGTACTTTCGCCGCCGCGTGGACCGAGTAGTCCTGCCAGCCGGCCGGGCAAACGACGAGCGAGCCCGCCGGAACCGCAGCGTCGTTCGACGCCTCGACGCGGGCCACCGCCGTGCCGCTCATAACGATGCCGGCACGCGGCGCCCCGGCGTAGCTCGCGCTGCCCTGGAGACCCGCCCGCTGGCCGGCGCCGATCGTGATCGCCAGCGTGCGGCACAGCACCTCGCAATCGCCCGGCGCGGGCGCCTCGACGGTCCGCAGCGCGTAGTTGCCGGGCTCGAGCCGGTCCGTCGGCAGCGAGTCGATGATGATCTGGCGGTTCTCGGTCATGGGCTGGCTCCGGGATCGTGGGTTCCTTCCGGCAACGCGCCGGTCGGGCGGCACCCTATCCTCCGCTGCCGTCGCCCAACCGCTTCTCGATCCGCAGCAGCGAGTCCCTGATCTCGGTCAGCAGCTTCGCCGATTCCACGTTGGCCTCACCCTCCGCGCCCGCGGCTGCCGCAGGTGCGGGTGCCCCTCCTCCCGCTCCTCCGACCCGCTCGCGCTGCGCCAGCACGGCCGCCCGGAACTCCTCGGTCCCCTCGATGCCGACCAGTTTGATCAGACTGCCCGGACCGGACTGGCCGGCCGTCTCCACCGACAAGCCGCGCAGGCCCAGGGACCGCATGATCGGCCCGTGGGACATGGCCAGATCCGTGATCTTGTCCAGGGGAACCGTCTTCTCCTGCCGAACCAGGACGCCCCGCGCGACGTGGAGGTTCTTCTCGGTCAGCACGCAGCGAACGCGCTCCAGGTAACGGCCCGTCAGGACGTAGCCGATGGGAAACCAGAAGATGAGAAGGGGGATCCCGACGATGCTGGCGGTCAACACGAACGCGCCCGTCAGCAACCAGTAGGTGCGCACCTTGGGGTTGAAGGTCGCCTCGCGAAGGATGGGCTCTTCGCCCATGTGCAGGTCCGGATCGGCTAAGGCGACATCGGTCATGCGCGGCTCCCCTTTGGTCGGGACGGATCGTAGAATCGCGACGAAAACAGCCCGGAGAATGTAGCTCATGAGGAACGTTGCACGGCTCATGGCCACGATGGTCGCGTTGGCAACCGGGCTGACGGCCTGGAGCTGTCGCGGCGACTCCCTTTCCTGCGGCGAGCTCACCGGTACCGACGTGGAGGAGTGGCACCCCAGGCTCCGGGGAGAAGTCGAAGCGGCCCTAGGACCACGCCGGCAGGCCTTCGAGGCGGACTCCGCCAACGACGAGGCCCGCCGTGCCTACGCCGAGGTGCTGTTCAAGTTGGGCGACATCTGGGAGGCCGACGAGGTCATCGCGCCCTTGGGCACGACGACCACATGCCACGCCGGCGACCTGGGGTTCGCGGCCAGAACGGCATATCTACTGGGCGACTACGAGCGGGCCATGACCCTGAACGATCGGCTTCGCGAACTCGCTGACGAGGGCTCGGACATCCACGCGCAGGCCCTCCGCGGACTGACCCTGGCCCACTACCAGACCAACGACTACGCGAGGGCCCGGGAGCTTCCCGCGCCGGACACGACAGAAGGGCCGGCGAGCCTGCTCACGTTCATGCAGGCCTTCGAGGGCGAGCCCTACGGCGTCGAATGGACCGGCGACGAGCGAATCGCCCACCTGCCGATGACGAACGACATCACCCAGCCCGGCGCCCTGCCCCTGGTGACGCTGGAGATCGACGGCGAAGCGGTCAACCTGATCCTCGACACCGGCGGCGACCGGCTCTACCTCGACAGGGGCATCTACGATCGCCTCGGCCTGCCGACCCTCGCCAACCGCGAAGCCCGCTACGCCTACACCGGGGGCGAGACCGTCGAGGAACCGCTAGGCGTCGCTTCCACCGTCACGATGGGCGAGGTGACGCTCTCCAACGTGCCGGTCATCGGCGCGACCTGGAAGGCCCTCGGCCAGATCTCCGACGGCGTGCTCACCACGCAGATCCTCAAGCAGTTCCTGACCACCGTCGACTACGACAACCGCCGCATCACCTTTCGCGAGCGAAGCGCCGAGGCCCTCGCCGAAGTCATGGAGACCTTCGGCGACACGCCGCCGGTCGAAGCGCCCTTCTACATGACGAGCACCCACCTCATGTTCGCGAAGGGCAGCCTGAACGGCCACCCGGGAATGAACTACTTCCTGGATTCGGGCCTGGCCGCGAGCATGCCGCTCGTCATCGTCGAGGAGACCGTCGAGTTCCTCGACCTCGAGAAGACCGAGATCGAGGGCACGCCCTACTACTGGGCCCCGATCGAGTCCCACGGCCTCGACGGCCTGCCCAGCGGCCCGGCCCAAGCGCTCGGCAACGTCTTCGTCGAGAGTGACTTCTTCTGGCGTTCCGGCTTCATGGCGGACGTCCTGATCTCGCACCAGTACCTCTGGCCCAAGGGCTCGTGGACGATCGACTTCGACGAGATGAAGTACTACTTCCCGAGCCCAGGGTCGTAGCCAGCGACTTGCTGCCCTATACGACAACGACTTGTGTGCCGACGAACTCGGCCGTGATCGGAGGAGGTCCGTTCTCGAGGATCAGACTGATGACCTCACGGAGATTCGCGTTGAGTTCTTCAAGCGTCTCGGCCTGACTCTGAGCGCCGGGCAGGCCCGGTACGTAGCCAACGTACAAACCGGTGTCGGGACAGCGTTCTACGACAGCGGTGTAGGTGGACTCCCGGCTGGCGACTCGGCGTTTCTCCATACGTGCGTTCCCACTACTCGGCGAACATGACCCTTAGCGTCCGGAGTGCATCCACAACGGTCTGAGCCTCCAGCCGCCCAAGGCGCCGCACACGTCCGGCGAGACGATCAGGCAGGGCCGCGTCTTCCTGATCTCACTGCCAGTGGTGGGACTCAACCTGGCGAGATGGACTTCGCCTCGCTCCATGCTCGCCAACGAGCTACCACTCCCACTCCCGATCGTCGAAGGAAGTGGCCTGAGGAGGATCTAGAAGCCGGTCGTCTCCCGCCGCTCGCATCTCCCGTGCGGCATCGGTCCAACTGCTACGAGCCTCCTGGCCCGCCTCAGCAGCCGTCACGACGAGCCGGCCGGGCTCGGCACGGACTCTCACCTTCTCGCCGAGATCCGCGGCTCTCAACAGACCCTGCGGCACCTGGATTCCACCGTCGGCCCCGAGCTTCACGATGCACGTCGTCGTGGACATGATCCCGGAGTGTAGCCCAGCCTCATCGGCTTGCCCCGCCAGCTCCTGGCGGGACGATAGGATGCGCCCTTGTCTCCACGACAGGTTCAGGGATCGAGGGAGGAAGGCGGATGAGAGTTCCGGCCGCGCCGGCATTGGTACCAATCGTTCTACTGGTCCTCGCGGCGCTGGTCGCCGGTTGCACGCAGGGCACGGGCGCAGGGGAAGCGGCCGCGGAAGAAACCGCGAGCACCGTGCCGCTACGAGCCGTCCAGGACGAGGAAACCGGCTCGATCTCGATCTACCGGGAAGGCGAGGACGAACCGATCGTCACCCAGAACGCCGGCGCGGAACACCGGCCCTTCCTGCACCCGATCGTCGCGCCGGACGGCAAGGGTCTGGCGACGGAGTACAGCCCGGGCCACCACCCCCACCAGACCGGGCTCTACTGGGGCTTCACCCGGGTCAACGGCGAGCCGATGGACGCGGACACGCTCCGCCAGTGGTTCTACCGCCGCGACAAGCCGGAGGACATCGCAAGGGCCGTCGGCCGCGACTACTTCCACAACCCGGGCGGCGACTACTGGCGCCGCGATTCGGCTTCCGTGGTGACCGAGTCCGGGACCGAAGTGCAGTGGCAGACGGTCTACGGCATGCTGGACGCCGAAGGCAACGCCTTCATGACCGAGACCCAGAACTGGTCCATGCGGGCCGAGGAAGACCGCTTCATCCTGGATCTCGAATGGGCCGGCGAGGCGCACACCGACGTCTCGATCAACGAGATGTCCTACGGCGGCATGTTCCTGCGCATGCCCTGGAAACAGGGCATCCAGGGAGAAGCCGTCAACGCGGCACGGCAACGCAACCAGCAGGCCGAAGGCCAGCGCGCGATGTGGGTCGACGTCGGCATGCAGGTCGAGGGACGCGACGACTTCCTGCACGTCGCCATCTTCGACCACCCGATGAACGCCGGCTACCCCCAGACCTGGCGGGTCGACGGCCAGCTCGGCGTCGGTCCGGCACGGTCACGGATGGGCGACTGGCACATCCCCGAGGGCACGACCGAGGTCATCCGCCACCGCCTCATCGTCTACACCGGCGAGCTGAACGATCTCGAACTGACGGAGGACTGGGAGGACTACACCGGGGCCGCCGAGGGCTCCTTCTCCACGGCGTCGCTCTGGGGCATCGCCCAGCAGGAAGCGAAGCAGGAGAAGTTCCTGACCCCGGAAGAGGCGGTCGATGCGATGACCGTGCGCGACGGGTTCAAGGTCAACGCCTGGGCCTCGGAGCCCATGATCACCCAGCCCATGGCCTTCGCCTGGGACGATCGCGGCCGCATGTGGATCGCCGAGAACCGCGACTACGAGACCCGCGGCCGCGGCTTCTCCGGCTCGGGCGACAGCCGCATCCTGATCCTGGAGGACACGGACCGCGACGGCGCCGCCGACAGCAAGAAGGTCTTCGCGGAGGGCATCCCCTTCCCGGCAGCGCTGGCGGTCGGCTTCGACGGCGTCTTCGTCGGCGCGCCGCCCCACCTGCTCTTCCTCCCCGACCGCGACGGCGACGACGTGGCCGACATGGACGACGCCGAGATCCTGCTGACCGGCTGGGGCATCCGCGACCGTCACGAGACGATCAACAGCTTCCATTGGGGGCCCGACGGCTGGCTCTACGGACTCGAAGGGTTCGCGACGCCCTCCAGGATCCGCAAGCCGGGACCCGAGGAGACGATCTACGGCCACAACGATCCCTTCCCCGATGACCTGTTCGAGTACGACGGCGTCGACATCAACGGCGGCGTCTGGCGCTATCACCCGACGAAGGACCGCTTCGAGGTCGTGGCGCACGGCTTCAGCAACCCGTGGGGCATCGACTACGACGCGAAGGGTCAGATCTTCATCACCGCCTGCGTGATCCCCCACCTGTTCCACGTCGTCCCCGGCGGCATCTACCACCGCCAGGGCGGCAGCCACTTCAACCCGTACGTCTACGGGGACATCCGCACGATCGTCAACCACCGGCACCGCTCCGCGCACGGTGGCGCCCGCGTCTACCTCTCGGACGCCTTCCCCGAGGAGCACCACGGACGGCTCTTCATGGCGAACATCCACGAGCACGCGGTGCTCTCCGACGAACTCGAGCCGAAGGGCTCCGGCTTCGTCGCGCACCACGGCGAGGACTTCCTGCTGGCCAACAACAAGCAGTGGGTCGGCTTCAGCATGGAGATCGGGCCGGGCGGCGACGTCTACGTCCTCGACTGGCACGACGCGGACATCTGCGGCAACGACGTCCAGCACAAGGAAACCGGACGGATCTTCCGCATCACGCCCGAGCAGTCCCTGGCGGACGACTGGGAGGGCCGCTACGACGACGTCAAGACGATGTCGAACGAGCAACTCGTCGAGCTGCAACTCTCGAAGAGCGCCTGGCACGCGCGGCGGGCGCGGGTCGTCCTGCAGGGACGGGCGGTCAAGGGCGAAGTCGATGCCCCGGTCCACGAGGCGCTGCACGAGATGTTCGCGTCGAACCCGGACGGCGACCTGCGCCTGCGGGCGATGTGGGCGCTCCACGTCACCGGCGGCTTGACACCCGGCCAGTTGACCGAAGCCCTCGCCGACCAGGACCAGCACGTCCGCGCCTGGGCGATCCAGCTCCTGACCGAGGACCACGACGCGCCGGCCGCCGCAACGGAGAAGTTCATCGAACTGGCGGACCGGGACACCTCGCCGATCGTCCGCCTCTACCTCGCGGCGGCCCTCCAGCGCGTCGAGCACGACATCCGCTGGTCCATCGCCGAGCACCTGGTGATGAAGGGCGACGACGCCGACGACCACAACATCCCGAAGATGATCTGGTTCGGCATCGAGCCCCTGGTGCCTGAGGACCCGAAGCGCGCCCTGCGGCTCGCGAGGACCTCGCAGATCCCGATGCTCACGGAGAACATCGCGCGCCGCGCGGTCGACGCGGACGAGCTCGGGTTCCTCGTCACCTCGCTCGACGACCGGTCAGAGGCCCGGCCGGCCCTGCTCCGGGGCATGCTGGCCGGACTCGAGGGTCAGGTCTACGCCGAGCCGCCCGACAACTGGGAACGGGTCTACGGCCGGCTGAAGCGCGACCGCAACGTCGCCGATCTCGCCCTCGAGGTCGAACAGCAGTTCGGTGGCGTCGAGGTCGCGCGGCAGTTCCTCGCGACCCTCGACGACCAGAGCGCGCCGCCCGAAGATCGGCGGCGGGCCATCCAGGGCCTCGCCGACCAGCAGCACCAGGCCCTCTTCGAGCGTCTCCCGGCCCTGCTGGACGAACCGGAGCTCCGGGTTGCCGCCATCCGCGCCTTCGCCGCGTTCGACGGAGGCTGGGAAATGGGACTGCTGCTGATGGGTCGCTACGAGACCTTCAACACGGACGAGAAGCTCGCCGCCGTCCAGACCCTCTCCTCCCGCCCCATCTATGGCCGGATCCTGATGGGGGCGATCGAGAAGGAAGGCGTCCCCCGGCGCGACGTGCCGGCCTACGTCGCCCGCCAGCTCCACCGCGTCGTCGGCAGCGGCTTTCTCGAGGTCTGGGGACCGATCACCCGTGTCTCGAGCGAGAAGGCCGCGGCCATCGCGAAGTACACGACGATCCTGAGCGACGAGGCGATCGCGGCGGCCGACACCGCTCGCGGCGAGCAGATGTTCACCGAGCTCTGCGCCGTGTGCCACCAGATGTTCGGCGAAGGCGGCCTGATCGGGCCCGACCTCACCGGTTCGAACCGCACGGAACTCGACTACCTGCTGACGAACATCCTCGACCCGAGCGGCGACATCCAGGACGTCTACCAGACCCTGATGGTGACCACCCGGGACGGCCGTACCTACTCCGGCACAGTCGCCACCAAGAGCCCCCGCTCCATGACCCTGCGCGTCGTCGGCCAGGACGAGGTCGTCATCGCCCAGTCGGACATCCAGTCGTTCGATTACTTCCCGCTCTCGATGATGCCGGAGGGACTGCTCGATCCGTACACGGACGATGAAGTGACGAACCTGGTGGCGTACCTGATGACCGCGCAGGAAGCGACGAGCCCTCAGGGCCCCTGAGCCCCGAGGAACGGACATGACGAACGTCGCGATGATCGGCCTCGGCTTCGGCGCCGAGTTCATCCCCATCTACCAGGCCTGTTCCGGCGCCAACGTCCACGCGATCTGCCGCCGCGACGAAGCGGAACTCAACAAGGTCGGCGACCAGTTCGGGATCGAGCGGCGCTACACGGACTACGACGACGTGCTCGCCGATCCGGACGTCGACTACGTCCACATCAACACGCCGATCCCGGACCACGCCTGGATGTCGCTCGCCGCGCTCGATGCCGGCAAGCACGTCATGTGCACGGTGCCGATGGCGACCACCGTCGACGACTGCCGCAAGATCGTCGAGAAGGTCGCGGAGACGGGCCTCAGGTACATGATGGCCGAGACGGTCGTCTACAGCCGCGAGTTCCTGTTCATCAAGGAGCTGCACGAGAAGGGCGAACTCGGCGACATCCAGCACCTGGCGGCCTCGCACCCGCAGGACATGGACGGCTGGCCGTCCTACTGGGAACGGATGATCCCGATGCACTACGCGACCCACGTCGTCAGCCCCTGCCTGGGGCTGGTCGACGGGCTGGCCGAGTACGTGAGCTGCTTCGGCTCGGGCGTCGTCCGCGACGACATCGCCGAGAAGTCGGGCAACCGCTTCGCCATCGAGACCTGCCACATCAAGGTCAAGGACAGCGACCTGGTCGCCCACATCTGGCGCTTCCTCTACGACGTCGCCCGGCAGTACCGCGAGAGCTTCGACGTCTACGGCACGAAGAAGAGCTTCGAGTGGACGCTGATCGAGGACGAGCCGCACGTCCTGCACACGGCGAAGAAGCCCGAGCACGAGATCCCGGAGAAGATCGAGGTGCCGGACTACGCGCACCTCCTGCCGGAGGAGATCCGGCACTTCACCCTGCCGCAGGAGATCCACGACGCCGAGCACCTCTCGTTCATCCAGGGCGGCGGCCACGGCGGCTCCCACCCGCATCTCGTCCACGAGTTCCTGAGCGCGCTCCACGAGGGCCGCGACCCGTGGCCGAACGCGGTCACCAGCGCCAACTGGACCTGCGTCGGCATCTGCGCCCACGAATCCGCCACGAAGGGCGGCGAGATCGTCCCGCTACCCGGCTTCACCCTAGGACCATAGGACCCCAACCATCGGACCGGCTTCAGGAGGGCCAATGAACAAGACCAAGCTACTGATCGCGAGCTTCCTCACCATCCTGGTCGCCGGCCTTGGCACGGCGGTCCGGGGCGGCCTCCTCCTGGAGTGGGGCACGGCGTTCGGCTTCACCCAGACGGAACTCGGGCAGATCACCGGCGGCGGCTTCGTCGGCTTCGGACTCGTCATCCTCGTGGCCAGCGCCTTCCTCGACCGGTACGGCTACAAGCCGTTCCTGCTGGGCGCGGGCGTCCTGCACGTGCTGTCCGTCCTCGTGGCCGTCGCGGCCACCTTCGTCTACAACGGATCGATCGAAACGAACCCGGACTTTGCCCGCGCCGGGGCCTACTTCTGCCTGTTCTGGGGCGTCTTCATCTTCGCGGTCGCCAACGGCATCTGCGAAGCGGTCATCAACCCGCTGGTCGCGACCCTGTACCGCAAGGAGAAGACCCACTACCTCAACATCCTGCACGCCGGCTGGCCCGCCGGCCTGATCTGCGGTTCGCTCCTGGGGATCGGTCTGATCGGCCGCGTGCGCTGGGAGATCGTCCTCGCGCTCTATCTCGTTCCGACCCTCATCTACGTCCTGATGATGGTGAAGGAGAAGTTCCCCGAGTCCGAGGCGGCCGCCGCCGGCGTCAAGTTCATCGACATGGTCAAGGAGTTCGCGGCGCCCATGCTGCTCTTCCTCCTGGTGCTCCACGTCTGCATCGGCTACGTCGAGCTCGGTACGGACAGTTGGATCGTCAACATCATGGACACCGTGCTCGGCGGCAAGGGGCTGTTCATCCTGCTCTACACGTCCATCCTGATGTTCGTGCTGCGCTTCTTCGCCGGTCCGATCGTCCACCGGATCAATCCGCTCGGGCTGCTGTTCGTGAGCGCCGTCGTCGCCGCCATCGGCCTCTACTCGCTCGGTTCGCTGGCGGGCGCGGTCACCGTCATGATCGCCGCCACGATCTACGGCGCCGGCAAGGCCTTCTTCTGGCCGACCATGCTGGCCGTCGTCTCGGAACGCTTCCCGCGCGGCGGCGCCCTGACGCTCGGCGCCGTCGGCGGCGTCGGCATGCTCTCGGCCGGATTGCTGGGCGGCCCGGGCATCGGCTACCTCCAGGACCGCCACGCCTCGCAGGACCTGCAGGCGAAAGCGCCCGCCGTGTACGAGGAGTACAAGGCCCAGGGCACCAACAGCTTCCTGTTCTTCGCCCCCGTCCAGGGCCTCGACGGCAGCAAGGCCGGCCCGGTCATGGAGAAGGCGAAGGACTTCAGCATCACCCTGCCGCCTGACGAGCAGGCCGTGCGCGACGCGTCCTTCCACGGCGGCCAGACGGCTCTGCGGATCACCGCGGCCATACCCGTGTTCATGGCGCTCGGCTTCCTCTACCTGATCCTCCACTTCCGGCGGGCGGGCGGCTACAAGCAGATCGAGCTGACGTCGCAGCGGGAGACCTGATCGCGGACGGCGTGGTCAGACTCGCTCCGCGCTGAGGACTTCGGCTACTACCAACACATGTCCATCCTCGAAGACCGCGAGGAGATGCGCCGGTCCGGCTACCGCGTGGTCGACGCCATCGTCGAGCGCCTGAGCGAACTCCGGGACGACAAGGCGTTCCAGACGGCGCCACGGGAGGTCACCGAGGCATTGCTCGATGGACCTCCTCCCGAGGAGGGGCGGGATCTCGATCCGCTGCTCGAGACCGTCGTTGGCGACGTGATGCCGCTCGCGGCCCGGATCGACCATCCGCGCTTCCTTGCCTTCGTGCCCGCCAGCCCCTCCTGGGCCTCCGTGCTGGCCAGCTTCCTGATCAGCGGCTACAACGTCTTCCAGGGAACCTGGCTGGCGTCCGCGGGACCTTCCCAGATCGAGCTCACGGTCACCGACTGGTTTCGCGATTGGCTGGGCTACCCGGAAGGCGCGGGCGGCCTGTTCACGAGCGGCGGATCGGCCGCCAATCTGCTGGCCGTCGTCGCGGCGCGCGAGGCCGCCGGCAACCCGCGGCGCGGCGTGGTCTACATCTCCGACCAGGCTCACGGCTCGGTGGGGCGCGCCGCGCGGATCGCTGGAGTCGACCCGGCCCGGATACGAGTCCTCGCCACCGACAGTGAGTTCCGGATCGTTCCGGCGACCCTGCTGGAAGCCGTCCGTCGAGACCGCGAGGCGGGTCTGGAACCGTTCTGCCTCGTCGCGAATGCCGGCACGACGAACACCGGCGCCATCGATCCCCTGGTGGAGCTGGCGGAGATCGCTCGGGCGGAAGGGCTCTGGAACCACGTCGACGCCGCGTACGGCGGCTTCGCCGTCCTCGATCCGGAAACCCGGCCTCTGCTCCAGGGCCTCGAACTGGCGAACAGCGTGACGCTCGACCCGCACAAGTGGCTCATGCAGCCTTTCGAGACGGGTTGCCTCATGGCCCGCGACGTCAGTCGTCTGGAGTCCGCCTTCCGCATCCTGCCCGACTACATGCAGGACACCGACCTCGGCAGCCAGCAGGTGAACTTCTGCAACCGCGGGCTCCAGCTCACCCGCGCGTTTCGCGCGCTGCGCGTATGGCTGTCGATCCAGCGCTACGGCCTGGCCGCGCACCGGCAAGCCATCGCCGGGGCGATCGGCATCGCCACGAGCGCAGCGGACCGGATCGCAGGCGAGGACGAACTGGAGCTTCTCGCGCCCCCGAGTCTGGGGGTCGTCTGCTTTCGCTACCGAGGCCTTGCCGAGAGGCCAACCGTTTCCGGTGAACGCCTCGACGAGCTGAACCACCAGATCCAGGACCGCATCGTCCAGTCGGGATTCGCCATGATCGCCTCGACGCGGCTCGGCGACCGGTTCTCACTGAGGTTCTGCGTGCTGAACACGCGAACCACCGAGGACGACATCATGCAGATCTTGGACCGCGTCCTGGAGATCGGCAGAGAACTGCAGGCCGACTAACAGATCGGAACTCCGGCTGAGCCACAGACACGCGTTCGTCGACGATCGACCAGTGAACCTGAGGTCGTTCGTCTACCGGCGAAGCGGGTGCAACCAGCGCAACCCGGCGAAGCGGTCGAAGTCGGCGTCCGTCGAGACGATCGTGCAGCCATGCTCCATGGCCACCGCCGCATGCTGGGCATCCGCCAACAGCTTTCCCCTCGCATCCGCCTGTCGACAGAGCCGCTCGAGAATCGCGAGATGATTCGGGCCGGGGCCGATCACCCGCGCGTTGGGCCTCGCGACCAGTTCGCCAACGAAGGCGAACGCCTCGTCGAGCGTACTTGGCGGCGCAAAGATGCGGCCATTGGTGACGATCCGCAGGAAGCCGGCAAGAACCAGGACCGACAGCGCGAAGGGCTCCGGACCCGTCGCCAGCCGAAAAAGCCACTCCGCGTACTGAGGATGGTCCTGACTCGAGTCTTCCCGATGCGCGTAGATCAGTACGTTGACGTCCGGAAGCAGCACGTCATGGGCATCCGTCAGCGACGCAGAGGCACGAAGTGCGCCTCGTCTTCTTCGACCTCGAACGCGCGTGGACGGTCCACGTCAAACCCCGGACGCGGACCATCGCCGCCGACCGTCACCAGCCGAAACGCCGGCGCCTCCTGGGGCTCCGTCCGCTTGAGCGCATCGTCCAGGACCGTCGCGATGAAGCGGCTCACGCTGACTCCCCGGAGCGACGCTTCGCGACGGACCTGCATGGCCAGTCTGTCTTCAAGGGAAATCGTCGTCCTCATGGTGTGCAGAGCATAACGATACTGCATCTGTGCATCAAGGGTTGACGCCGCAGGCGGCAGAGGCGAACTTAGCTTCGCTATGCCTCAGACCAGGACGCTACAAGGCAGGGTCGCTCTGGTTACCGGCGCCAACCACGGAATCGGCGCGGCGACGGCCGTGGCGCTAGCGGAACGCGGCGCCGATGTAGTCGCTGCCTACTTGAGGACGGGCGACCCGGACAAGGCTGACTCGTTCAACCAGGCCCGCTCGACAGATGGGTCGGTGGTCGCCGCGGCCGCGCAAGCGACCGGAAGACGCTGCTGTTCCATTGAAGCCGACCTGGCAAACCCCGCGACCCCGGCTGAGCTGATGGATGAAGCTGAACGGAGCCTGGGACCGGTTTCAGTCCTCGTCCACAACGCAAGCGGTTGGCGGAAAGACAGCTTCTCCCCGGACCGCGCCGACGCCGTCGGCCGCCAGGGTCAACTCGTCGACGAAGAGACGATCAACAGCCAGCTGCACGTCGACGCTCGAGCCGGCGCGCTGCTGATGGCGGAGTTCATCACACGACATCGTGCTCGAAGAGCCAGTTGGGGAAGGATCGTGGCTCTCACCTCCGGCGAGGGCCGCCAGTTCCCCGGCGAGGTCTCGTACGGAGCTGGCAAGGCCGCGTTGATCAGCTACACGCTCTCGGCCGCGGCCGAGATGGCCGGGGACGGTGTAACGGCCAACGTCGTCTACCCTCCGGTCACCGACACCGGTTGGATCACGGACGAAGTCCGGGAGTTCGTGGCGAGAGACCTGGAACATCACCACATTGCAACGCCGGAAGAAGTCGCCGAGGTCATTGTCTGGCTGTGCGCCGATGCCGGCCGGACAGTCACCGGCAACATCATCAGGCTCCGGTGACTTGAGGCAGATCCGGGGCATCCTGTTCGACTCGGGCGACACGCTCGTCAGACCGAGAGCAGGCGAGTGGTTCCCGAAACAGCACTTCGCAGACGCCTTTAGGGCTCGAGGCGTCACCGGCGCGAACATGGACCGTTTCGACGACGCGCTTAGCGTCGGGCTTGGCTACCTCAACGACCACCACGCCCTGGCCGTCACGGAGGACATCGAACGCGACCAGTTCCACACGGCCTACGGCCTCATCCTCCTGGCACTCGGGATCTCAAACCCGACTGAGGACCTCATCGCCGACATTCTTCGGCCCTTCGAGGAGGACGTAGGCATGGAGCCCTTTCCGGATACCGTGCGGGTACTGCAACGGCTCAAGAGCGCTGGCTTCCGCATGGGAGTCGTCTCCGACAACTGGCCCTCCCTCGACCGGAGGTTCCGTACCATGGGCCTCCGAAGCTACTTCGACGCCTTCGTCATCTCGGCTCTGGTCGGAAACAGCAAGCCGTGCGAGCGCATCTACCGGGTGGCTGTGGAGGAGATCGGCATTCCGCCTAAGCACCTGGCATTCGTCGACGATCGCCCCGTGAACGTGGCGGCCGCCGAGAAGATCGGCATGAAGGGAATCGTCATCTCCCGCTACGGCAAGGTGCCGGATACCGACCTGCCTGTGATCTCTGACCTCGACGGCTTGATCGCGATCGCGGCCCCGGGGGCTGCTTAGCCGCCGTTGGCTGCGGGCTCCTCCTGAAGATCGACTGTCGACCTAGATCAAAACCGGTCGCTTCTGGCTTCGTCGAGGAGCTTCATGCCTTCCTCGAAAGTCATGATCGGCTTCGGCTTCGGCAGCGGATGCGTTCCCGGCTCGATCGCGCGCGGCGTCAGAATGCCCTCCCTGATCATCTCGGCTCGAGTCGCCTCGGCCACCCTCGGGCTTCGGTCGGCCCGAGGCGGCCTGAGTTCGGCAACGACCCGGCCGCGGTTCGTCACCAGCACGGTCTCTCCGGCAGCGGCGATGCGGACGTACTCGCCGAGCTTTCTGTTCAGCGTCTTGAGGTCTACGGATCTCATGGACCGAAGGTAGCTACACGTAGCTGGTTCGGCAAGGCCGCCGATGTCTGGCCGTCTGGCATGATGGTGCAGCGACGTGACGGAAGCAGGACCCGATTCCAGCGAAGGGCCAGAAGCACTCTGCCTTGAGTGCGGCGGGCCTCTCTCGGGCAAGTTCTGCTCACAGTGCGGCGCGAAGAACCGGCCTCCTCTTCGGCCCCTACATCACTGGCTGAGGGACCTCGGCCGCCAGGTTGCCGTCCTCGACATCCGGCTGCTGCGGACGCTGCCGCGGCTCTTCTTCTCGCCGGGACGCCTGACCGCCGAGTACGTGGCCGGGCGGCGGCTGGCGTACACCTCGCCGGTCCGCCTCTACATCGCGGCCAGTGCCGTGGTCCTCGCGGTGATGAGCCTTCTCGGCGTCTCCGATCTCGGCGCGCTTCTCGCCAACCAAACCGAAGAGGACATCGCGGCGCTGGAAGAGGTGCTTGGCGCCGACCTGCGAGACCCCGCCTATCAGGCCCGCTTCAACCGGCGGATGGACACGATCTACCCCATCGCGAACCTGCTCAGTCCGGTCGCAATCATGCTGATGCTCAAACTCGTCTACTGGCGGCGGTACTTGCAGGAGCACCTTGCCTTCGGCTGCCACTACGGGACCTTTCTCTCAGTCATCGGAGTACCCCTGTTGACTGGGGAGGGCATCGCTCATCCAATCGTGGTCAGCCTGGTGGCGATCGTCTCGCTCTTCTACCTCCTGGTGGCGCTCCGCCGCGTGTACGGCGGCGGGTGGGTCGGTCTGATCGCGCGCTTCGTCGTCTTCTGCCTCGGGTTCGCGGGGATCCTCGTGGCGTTGGCGTTCGTGACGTTCACGATCGTCCTGGTGACGAGCCGATCCTGAGCGCGCGAACTGGAGCCGCCTTCACCGGGGCTCACGCCCGGCTCTACGGCGACGCCGCCTGGTACAGCTCGATCTCGTAGCCGTCCGGATCGCGAAAGAAGACGATCGTCGGCGGGTTGTCGCCTGGGATCGTGACCCAACGGAGTTCGGAACCAGCCGCCTCGGCCTTCTTCGCCAGCGCTTTGGCGTTCGCCGTGTTGACGATGATTCGGCCGTAGCTGCCCTTGCCCTCAGGGAGCGGATCGTCGTTCAGGTGCGCCAGTGCGAGGCCCGCTCCGCCGCCGGGGGCCACCAGACCGATCTCGATCGGATCGTCCGAGTCCGGCGGGTACTGCCAGGCACGAGTGAAGCCCAACACCTCGGCGTAGTACTTCTCGGATCGCTCGAGGTCCGCCACGTTGATGGCTACCAGCCCCAACGAAGCGTCGGACGTCTCGTCTCCCGCCATCACCGGGACGCTCACGCACGACAACACCGCAAACACCAAGGCCCGAGCAGTCCACTTCGACATCCCAAGCTCCTTTCCGAGCATCAGACTCACTGTCAACAGAGGCCGGCGAGCATAGCGCGCCCGATCCGAGGAGCTTCACGAGCCCGATAGCCTGCGGGCATGCGGCGCCAGTACCACTTCATGCCCGATGAGGACGGCCAGAAGGCCTGGGACGTCCGCCGCCTGATCGACCTGAGCGCCGACCTGCCCGTCGAAGACGTGCCGCTCGCCGACATCGCCGAGATCGACCAAATCTACTGGTTCGATCGCGATCACTTCCGGCCGACGGTCCGGTCCGTCGTCGAGCACATGGCGCTGATCGAGGCGACGGACCTGGCACACCCGATCATCCTGGGCATGGACGGTCGGGTGATGGACGGGATGCACCGCGTCGCCAAGGCGCTCGTCCAGGGCCGCACCACGATCGCCGCGAAGGGCTTCCCGGTCGATCCGGAGCCGGACCACCGCAACTGCCATCCGGCCGATCTCGACTACTCGCCTACTCCACCGGATTCGCGGCGATGAACTCGTTGATGATGCCCGCCAGCTCTTCGCCGTGCGTCTCCTGGATGAAGTGGCCCGCGCCTTCGACCTTCACGTGCGGCTGGCCCTGGGCGCCGGGGACTCGCCGCTGGAACGGCACCTCGCCGCCACGCGTGATCGGGTCGCGGTCTCCGTAAGCCGTCAGGAACGGCTTCTCCCAGCGTTCGAAGACCTCCCAGGCCTTGCGGTTCGCTTCGTTGGCCGGATCGTCGGCGAAGACCGGCACCCGTTGCGGCATGATCAGCGCGCCTGCCTTGTAGGCCGGCTCGGGGAACGGCGCATCGTAGGCGGCCGCGATCGACGCGTCGCCGGTGTTCGTCGCGAGCAAGCGACCGGTGGGAATGTCGCCGGCATCGATCATCGCCTGGTTCCTCCGCTTCCACCGGATGAAGGCGCTGCCTTCCGGAAAGTCCTCCGGACCGGCCGCCCTGCCGACCGGCAGGCCGGCGTTGGACAGGACGACCCGGGCGAAGCGCTCCTCGTTCTCGGCCACGACTCGTAAGCCGATCAGGCTCCCCCAGTCCTGGCCGAAGAACGTCGCCTGCCGCAGGTCGAGCGCCTCGACCAGCTTGGTCATCGCGTCGACGTGGAACTTGTAGGTGTGGGTGTCCATGCTCGCCGGCTTGTCCGAACGCCCGAAGCCGATCAGATCGGGCACGATGCAGCGATGGCCCGCTTCAACGAGAACGGGGATCATCTTCCGGAACAGGTACGCCCAGGTCGGCTCGCCGTGGAGCAGCAGGACCACTTCGCCATCGGCCGGCCCCTCGTCCAGGTAGTGGACGCGGTAACCATCGATCTCCACATAGTGCGGCTCGAAGTCGAAGTCCGGCAGGTTCTCGAACCGGGCGTCTGGAGTTCGGTACACACCCGGGCGAATCTCCTCGGCAAGGGCTGGCGCCGCCATCGTCGCGAAGGCCAGAGCGGCGATGGCCAAGTTCGCCGTCGCGACGGCGTCGCGTCGTGATCTTTTCATGTTGCGTCCTCCGTTCCGTCGTGCACAGGCTGTGGAAATGGTGCCCGACTCTATCGGCCGCGCGCGATCGACTATCCTCTCTCCGCCCCGCGAACGGAGTAGGCCCAGATGACTCAGAACGGAACCGTTGTACGCCTCTCGGGCGTCCGCAAGACGTTCGGCGCCCACACCGCGGTCGACGACTTCGATCTCGCGATCGAGCCCGGCACGATCTACGGCCTGCTGGGCCCCAACGGCTCGGGCAAGACGACAACCATCCGCATGATGATGGGCATCCTCCTCCCCGACGGTGGCTCGGTGGAGCTCTTCGGCGGCGCCCCCGACTTCGCCCGGCGCAGCCGGGTCGGCTACCTGCCCGAGGAGCGCGGCGTCTACGAGAAGATGAAGGTGCTCGAACAGCTCGTCTTCTTCGGTGAGATCCGCGGCGTCGCACGGTCCCTGGCCCGCGCCCGGGCCGAGGAATGGCTCGAGCGTCTGGGGCTCAGCGAATGGGCGTCCAAGAAGGTGCAGGCGCTGTCGAAGGGGATGCAGCAGAAGGTGCAGTTCATCTCGACGGTGCTCCACGATCCGGAGCTGCTCATCCTGGACGAGCCCTTCAGCGGGCTCGATCCCATCAACCAGGACGTGCTGGAGGAGATCGTCCTCGAAGAGCGGGAGCGCGGCAAGACGATCCTCTTCTCCACTCATCTGATGGAGCAGGCGGAGCGGCTCTGCGAGCGGGTCTGCCTCATCTCGCGATCGCGCAAGGTGCTCGACGACGACCTGAAGGAGCTGAAGCGGCGCGAGCGCTCGGGCGTCGTCGCGGTGGAGTTCGAAGGCGAGGCTCCCCCGGTCGCCACCTGGCCCGGCGTGTCGGAGGTCGAAGAGGCCGGCGACGCGCTCCACCTGACGCCGCAAGACGGTGTGCTCCCAGACGAGATTCTGGCCCGGGTCGTGGCGGAAGGAGTCAGACTGCGCAGGTTCGAGTTGCTCGAACCCCGGCTGCACGAGATCTTCGTCCGACACGCCGGAGAACCAGCCGAAGACGATGCCTCTTCACAGACGGGAGGTGCGTCATGAAGCAGGTCTGGTCGGTGATCCGCCGCGAGTACGTGGAGCGCGTCAAGACGAGGGCGTTCATCCTCTCGACCCTGGGCATGCCGCTGCTCATCATCGGCATCATGGCGGTGGTCGGCTTCGTGGCGGTCCTCTCCGAGCAGTCGGAGCGGCAGATCGCCCTGATCGATTTGAACGGACAGCTCGGCGAACGCGTCCAGCAAGCTCTGGATCAGGCCGGATACGACGTGGAACTCGCGGCCCCGGGGACCGGCACCGAGGAGCTGGATCAGCAGGTGCTGGACGAAGAACTCGAGGCCTACATCGTCCTCGACGACACGACGGCCAGCGAAGCCGTGTTCGCCTACCGGTCGAAGGAACCGCCGGGTGGAGTGCGCTCCCAGTTGATGCGCTCGGCCATCGTCGAGGAGGTCGTCGACCTGCGTCTCGGTCAGCTCGAGGACGGCGAATCGGTGCGACGGCTCTTCGAGGGCGGCTCGATGGAGTACGAACCGGTGGGCCTCGACGAGGAGGAAGCAGAGGAGGCCGAGGCCGAACGGATCACCGGAATGATCACCGGCATCGCCGGCGGCATCATCCTCTACATCATGATGCTCGCCTACGGCGCCCAGACGCTGCAGTCCGTCCTCGAGGAGAAGCAGAGCCGGGTTGTCGAGCTGGTGATCTCATCGCTGCGACCCTGGCAGCTCATGCTGGGCAAGATCGTCGGAGTCGGAGCCGTCGGGCTCACCCAGGTGGCGATCTGGATCGCGTGCGTGGCTCTGCTGGCCGGCCTCGCCTTGCCCAGCCTGATCGCCGCCGCCTCGGACTTCGAAGAACTGGCGCAGTTCCGGGAGTACCTGCCGGGCCCCGGCGCCGTCCTGCTGCTCGTCGTCTTCTTCCTGCTCGGCTACTTCCTCTACTCCAGCCTGTTCGCCGCGGTCGGCGCCATGTGCAGGAACCTGCAGGAAGCCGGCCAGACCCAGGCGCCCCTCATCTTCCTGATCATCATTCCGTTCATGCTTCAGATGATGACCTTCCAGGGAAACAGCATGCAGTGGATGAACTGGGTGGCCCTGTTCCCCTTCTTCAGCCCCATCATGATGTACCCCCGGGCCGTGATGGGGGACGTACCCGCCTGGATGGTCGCCGTCTCGATCGTGCTGATGACGCTGACCGTCTGGGGCGCCGCCTGGGTGGCGGGCAGGATCTACAAGGTCGGCATCCTCAGTCAGGGCAACCGGCCCAGCCCGCGGGAGTTGATCAGGTGGATCCGGGAGGCGTGAGGATCGGCGGCATCGGGCAACTGATCGACGCCGACACCGCACGCAGCAGCTCGGCTTCCTCGACGGTGACCTGCCGGTCGGCGGTGATGCAGGCGACCGCCGCTTCGAGCACGCGTTTCTTCACCATGGGCGCGGCGTGGTCGAGTTCCGCCAGGGCCTCATCGAGTGCGCCGAAACCGCATCCCTCGTGCCCGAGAAGACCCGTCTCCGGAAGCGCGAGCCCCTGCCATGCCTCGCCGAACGCGTGCGCGGCCGCGCCAGGGTCGCGATTCCCCACATAGGCCAGCACCGACAGCATCACCGTCAACGGCGATCGCACCGCCCTCAGGGAGCGGTGCCGCACCCGCTCCGGGCCTGAGCGGCCAAAGCGCCCCTGCATGTCCCGGAGCAGGATCCGCTGGAGCGACCACTCGAAGAGGTCCAGCATCTCGTCCGCTTCGACGAGTTCGAGCAGGTTCTTCCGGAACAGCTCGTACTGCCACGGGGTCAAGGCGCAGAGCGCCGGGAGAGCGATTTCGACCAGAGGCAGGCGCATGGTCGGGTCGAGGCGGTCAACCAGTCGGGCGAGCTTGACGGTCTCCTCGTAGACGCCGTCATCGGCCGCTGCTTCGAGGTGGGCAAGCTGCAACCGCCTCGGCCCTTCGTCGCGGTCGAGCAGCAGCGCGTAGATCAGCGCACGGGCGCCGTAGGGCTCGTGCGCGGCGGCGACCAGAGCTTCGGGCAGCCGGTCGAACAACGCTCCCGCGTAGGCGATGTGCGCGGAGGTCGGCTGGCCGACCTGGCCAACGGCCGCTTCCATGTCCGAACCAGTCGGGCCCTCGGCCTCCGCATCCGCAAACCCCGCAATCGCCGGCGCCGTGGCCGCCGCCAGAGCGTCAACGACCTGCGGCGCCAACTTCGGAAACCCGCCGTCCCAGGACGGATCGATGCGTTTGATGCGCTCCGCGAGCGGCGGATGGGTCGAGAACATCGCGCTGAACCCCGAGGTCGCGCGGCCGAAGAACATGTGACTCGCTTGCGGCGCGTTCGGGTTCTCCACCTGCGAGCCGGTCACGAAGCCGCCGATCTTCTTGAGCGCGCCGGCGATTCCGCCGGGGTGGCGAGTGAACTGCACCGCCGAGGAGTCGGCGAGGAACTCGCGCTGCCGGCTGACGGCGGCCTTGATCAGGTTGCCGAAGAACGTGCCGGCGAAACCGACGAACGCGAGACCGGCGCCGAGAGCGAGAATCGGCATGGCGCCCTTGCTGTCTCTCGATCGCCCGCCGCCCGTGTAGAAGGACATCCTCAGGATGAAGTAGCCGATCATCCCGATCACGAAGATCCCGTGCAGCAGACCCATCAGGCGGATGTTGAGGCGCATGTCGCCATTCAGGATGTGGCTGAACTCGTGCGCGATCACGCCCTGGAGCTCGTCGCGGTCGAGCGTCGTGGCAGCCCCGCGGGTGACGCCGATCACCGCGTCCTGCGGCGCGAAGCCGGCCGCGAACGCGTTGATGCCCGTCTCTGCGTCCATCATGTAGACCGGCGGCGTCGACGTGCCGGAAGCGATCGCCATCTCCTCGACGACGTTGAGCAGCCTGCGCTCGACCGGGTCCGAGGTGTCGCCGTTCACGAGCCGGCCGCCCAGTTGTTCGGCGACCACGCGGCCGCCCCCGCGAAGTTGCGCGATCTTGTACAGGCTTCCGCCGCCGATGACCGCCAGAGCGCCGACGAAGGCCACGATCAGCAGGCGGGGATCGTCGCCGAACGCAGTCCAGTCGATCGCGTTGGTTTCGGGATCCCGCCCGAAGTAGCCGGTGATCGCGGCGAGCAACACCCAGATCGACGCCACGATCGCCAGGATCGCCAGCCCGAAGAGCACCACCAGACGCCCGGTGCTCCTCCGGGCCGCGTCCTGCTGCTGAAAGAAGTCGGTGGCCATCGTGCCGCCGCCCTTGACCGGGGAATCCTGACTACTCGAACGAAATCTGCGGTGCTTCGGCGATCGCCTCGCTGTCGAACTCGAGCAGCGTCGCGTCCTGGCCGTGGCCGAACATCCCTGCGACCATGACGGCCGGGAACCTCTGCTTGAACGTGTTGTACGTGGTCACCGCGTCGTTGAAGGCCTGGCGCGCGAAGGCGACCTTGTTCTCGGTCGAGCGCAATTCCTCGCTGACCTGCATCATGTTCTGGTTGGCCTTCAGATCCGGGTAGGCCTCAGCCAGGGCGAACAGGCGGCCCAGCGTGCCGGTGAGGACGCCTTCCGCCGAAGCCAGACCCTGGATCGCGGCGGCGTCGCCCGGGTTCGCGGCCGCCTGCTCCAGCCCGCCGGCCGCCATGTTGCGCGCCTCGATCACCGCCTCGAGGGTTTCCCGCTCGTGACTCATGTAGCCCTTCGCCACCTCGACCATGTTCGGGATCAGGTCGTAGCGCCGCTTGAGCTGGACCTCGATCTGCGCGAACGCGTTCTGGTAGCGGTTCTTCAGCGTCACCAGCTTGTTGAAGGTCCCGATCAGCGACGCGCCGAAGATGACGGCGAGAAGGACCAGACCCGCCAGAATCAGAATGGTCAGAATGCTCATGACGGCATGCTGTCACAGGCGGAAGGTGTACTGCGCCTTCACAGCCAGCCTCGAGTCCTGTTGCCGGAAGTCGGTTCCGCGCTCGCCCACCTCCTGCACCCAGCCCTGACCGAAGATGAAGAACAGGTCGTTACCCGGCTCGAGGGTCCAGCGCACCCGGCCCTGGAAGCCGAGGTTACCCGAGCGGTTGTCGAACTGCAGGACGTTCGCGAACGACAGCCTGGGCGAGACGGCGTAGTTGAACTCGGCCCGGTGAATCCTGGCGACGAAGTCGCCCTGCGGCAGCCGCGCGAAGGTCTGCCTCGTGTTCACGCTGATCGTCAGCCGTGGCGGCGCGGAGTACCGCAGGCTCGCACTGTAGGTCTCCGCGTCTCCCGACCAGAAGCTGCCGAAGGTGACTCCGAAGCTCCCCTGGAGCCTGCGCTTCTGCGCCGAAGTGAAGAAGATCCGGAGCGGCGTGAAGTCGTACTCGCCCGGCGGCAGAACCACGCCGGGAGAGATCTCGAACGGCTCGAACAGCCGCTCGTAGGTCGGGTTCACGTCGAACAGGCTGTGCAGCGAGTCGCCCGACTGGAAGTGCCAGTCGACGATCGTGAAGTAGAAGTTCCGGCTCTCGATCAGGCCGTTGTCGAGCCGCTTGAACTCCGTGTAGAAGACGTCGTGGTACATCTGCTGGATGCCCAGCCACTGGTTCTTCGGCCGCGGGTTGAAGCTGGCGCCCAGCCGCAGCATCTGCACGTTGCGGCGCTGAACGAACCCGAGCGCTGGATCGAAGTTCTCCTGGATCTCGCGCCACTGCACCTGGGCGTCGTACCGGTCGTTCGGGAACGCGGCCGCGAAGCCAAAGGACGCATCGTTCTTGCCAGTCCCCTCCCCGGAAGGGCCCTCGTTGTCGCTCTCCAGGCCCCAGGCGTTGAAGACGAAGTTCCGGCCGCTGCCCAGCACGTCGGAGGTGGCCAGGCGGAGATCCACCCCCATCGTGGTGGCGTCCCTCGCGACCGCCTGGTTGCCGCTGGTGACGAGCGCGCCGACGTAGGACTGCTGCCAGAAGTTCTGCCGCACCCGTCCGACGAACAGGCTCTGGTCAGGGGCGAACGAGGTGTCGCGCGTGCCGACGTTGAGCACGCCGACCTCGGTCCTGCCCACCCGGCCAGTCAACTTCAGCCCGTAGTCGAGCGGCACTTCCCGGCCTCGCAGCAGACCGATCCGGCGACTGAAGAAGGGGAAGATCTCCGCTCCCGTACTGGGGA
The DNA here is from genome assembly GCA_965116955.1 of Thermoanaerobaculia bacterium. Classification (GTDB taxonomy): domain Bacteria; phylum Acidobacteriota; class Thermoanaerobaculia; order Multivoradales; family Multivoraceae; genus Multivorans. The sequence continues at coordinate 3,856,430 of OZ220742.1, forward strand.
TGCCGCCCGGCTGGCTGACTCCGGTGGTCGCGAAGTTGAAAACGCCGGCATCCTGCAGAAAGAAGGATCGCTTCTCGGGAAAGAAGATCGAGAAGCGGGTCAGGTTGATCTGGCGCGCGTCGACTTCGGTCTCGCCGAAGTCGGTGTTGAACGTGGCCGTCAGCTTCAGGTTGGGCGTCACGTTGTAGAAGAGATCGAGTCCGGGCTTGCCGCGCAGGCTGTCCTCCCCGCTGCCGGCGCTGTGATCCCAGCGCCCCGCGACGAACGGCCGGATGTCCAGGCTGAGCCCCTGCTCCAGGCCCCCGAGGCCCGTGATCTCCCCCGCCTCCGACACCTGGAAGAACTGCGTGTCGAAACGGGCGCCCGCCCAGCGCGTCTCCTCGAACTTCCGCTGGATGTTCCGGCTGAAGTTGAACCCCCAGACCGTGCCGTCCGGCGGGAAGTTCAGGCTCTTGAAGGGGATGGCGAACTCCGCGCTCCAGCCCTGGTCCGAGCGCCGCGTCGCGACGTTCCAGATGGCGTCCCAGTCCTCGTTCGTTTCGCCGTTCGCGAACACGAGACCGTCGACCAGGGCGCCGTTCGGGTTCGTCGAGAAGTAGTAGGCGTTGCTCTGGTCGCGAAAGGTATCGAGCAGGAACTGAACGTAGTCGTCCGGCCTGAGCGAGGCGTCGCGGGCCATCTGGGACGCGAGAACGCGGTCCGGCTCGGAGTCATGGCACATCACGCCGATGTAGAGATGGTCCGCGTCGCGCAGCAGGGTGACCTCCGTTCGCTCGCTCGGCTCGGCGCCCTCCGTCGGGATGCGCTGCACCAGGTCGCCGATCCGCGGCGACGATTGCCACGCCGGTTCGTCCAGAACGCCGTCGAGGAGGATCGGATCCGACACGGCCGTGACGACCGCCGTCCGGGTCGGCCTGCCCGACTCCTCCTGACCGATGGCGACGCCGGACGAGAACGCGGCGACGAGCGCCAGGGAGCAACGGAGCAGCGTCGCCCTACTCTGACGGCAGCAGCGCGTCGCGGTCCACCCACTCGCCGCGCAGCATGACGCGGTCGATCTGCAGCGTGTTGCGGATGTCGGCCAGCGGATCGGCGTTCAGCACGATCAGGTCGGCGCTCATGCCGGCGGTGAGCGTCCCGAAGTCAGCTTCGCCCACCGGGGGCAACCGACCGGCCCCGGTAGCCGTGGCGGCAACAAGCGTCTCCATCGGCGTCAGTCCGGCCTCGACGTACAGCTCGAGTTCGTGGTGCGTGCCCCATCCCATGGGCACGTTCGGCGTGCCGCTGTCGGTGCCGAGCGCCACCTGGATGCCGTGGTCGTGGAGCGTCTTGACGAAGTCCTGCATGTGCCGGAAGGAGAGCTTGCGCCCCTCGAAGCCGTCCGCCGCGAGAACGGCGGCGCGCGTCTCCTCGTCGCTCCACCGCTCCAGCACCCGCGGGTTCATCACCGCCCGCAGCTCCGGATCGTCCAGAAGCTCGGGCTGCTCGGCGAAGTGCCAGTTGTTCTGGACGATCGACAGGGTCGGCGCGAAGCCGCAGTCCTTCTCCAGGCACAGGTCGAGGAACGCCTGGCTGGGCACCGGGTCCTCCATCGGCACGCCGCCGCCCGGCCCGAACGTCCGGACCGTGGTGTGCATGAACTCGTTCAGGCCGACCTCGAGGAGCTGGACGCCGTCCGCCTCTTCGTTGATGTGGGCGACCGGGATGAGCCCGTTCTTGTGAGACTCGTCGACGATCGCGGCACGGATCTCGGGCGGGATCTTCAGGCCGGGTTCGGCGACCTCGTTGATCCACATCTTCGTGAAGTGGACGCCGAGGGCCGCCTGCTCGCGGACCTGGGCTCGCGCCTCCTCCGGCGTCGTAGGCGTGTGCGGGAAGCTGGAGTTGAAGCCGCCCGGGTAGGAGAAGCCGAGCCCGGCGGTGAACGCCCGCGGCAGGTCCGGGCGCCCGGCGTTCGCCTCGAGCATCAGGGCCACCTTGTCCGGGGGGTCCGAGCCGATGCTGCGAGTCGTGGTGACGCCGTAGTAGAGCTGCGACCGCAGCGCCTGCTCCGTGGCCTCCACTGGGCCGCCGTAGTGGGCGTGCAGGTCGACGAGGCCGGGGATCACCGTCTTGCCGGCGGCGTCGACGATCTCGGTGCCCTCGGGCACCTCGACGACGTCGCTCGGGCCGGCCGCGCGCACGCGACCGTCGTCGATCAGGATGACCGCGTCGGCGACTACGTCGCCGCCGGTGCCGTCGATGAGCTGGGCGCCGACGATCGCCAGGTCGGCGGGGTCTACGGGCTCGCTAGCAGCACCACAGGCCGCGAGGAGGGCGATCGCCAAGACTGCGAGAACTGGAACAACAGCGTGTCTTGGCATGGTGTGGGCAGGCTACCAGCCGGCCCCTGAAGCCGTTCTCACGAACTCCACACCTTCAGCGGCACATGCGCGACCGCGTGACGGAAGTCCTGGTCCGTGCTCAACAAGACCAACTCGTGCCGAATCGCGAGCCGAGCCAGGAGGGCATCGATCGTTCCGAGTTGCACGCCGCCCCGTCGGCAGCGGTTGCGTACCTCGGCTGCCTCGATGTGGTCGTCGCGGTCGGGCGCGATCGTTGGCAGCGCGGAGAAACGCCGCAGGATCGCGTCGCGCTGGCGAGGGCCCCGGAACCCCTGCAGCAACTCCTGCAGGATCAGCCCCGTGGTGTAGATCGACTCTCGCGCGAAGAGCGCTTCGCGCAGTCGTGCCACCTCTCTCTCGGTTCCAGGTTCAGTTCGGCGCAGAGCCAGCGACCAGACGCTCGTGTCCACTAGGAAGTTCATGCGCCGGCAGCTTCGGCGTTAGGCCTGGTCGACCCCAGGCGACTTCAGCGTTCTCGATCGCTCCTGCTTGTAGTCGTAGGTTTCGTCCCACTCCAGGGTTCCGAACAAATCGAGAATGCCGGCCTGTTCTCTCCGGGCGAGGAACTCCCGGAGGGCCGCGGTCACGGCAGCCGTCTTCGTCTTCTCGCCGCTGACTTCGAGGGCTCTTTCCAGGAGTTCGGGATCGATCGCGAGGTTCGTTGCCATGTGCGGATGCTCGCACAAACGGACGCACAAGACAAGGCTCATGGCCAACTCAAGGTGGCTCCGCTTCGGCTTCAGGGCGATCTCAGGGCGACGGCAACAGCCCTTCCCTTGAATACGCTCCCAGCGTTGCTCCGGCGCTCTGCGAGAACGGCGGCGACCAGGAGCATAGCTCCCGTTCCTGATTCTGGTCCTTCCCGCCAGCGACTCAGCATTGCACCACTCTGCACATGCGGTGGCCGCCGCCGCTGCCCCAATGAGGGCGGCCAGCCAGCACAGCGGAGAGCTGTCGCACGCGGACAGAGGCTCTACGGCCGGCCCTTCTCAGTCCGTCTCCCCAACGAAGTCCCGGCGATCGAGGCCTCCGGGTGAACGGTGTCCATGAGACCGCCCATTGGCGACCGAGCCCTCCGGTCGTGAACCGACGGCTCAGCGCACCTGGTCCCGTCGGCGTATCGGCCTCGACATCCACGGGTGGCTCACACCACCTCACCCTCCTTCGTAGGAGCACGCAGCAAGGTCAAGAACCCGAACATGCGCGGCGCGGGTGAAGACGTCCTGCTGGTAGTTGCCCCTCCTCGGACTGTCGCTTGGACGGTCATTGAACTGCCGATACCGCTCCATCTCCGAAGTCTCGGTGTAGTCACGTACTTCGTCAAGCTCAATCGCACCTCCCACGCCTTGCCTGCGAATCTCGACACGCAGGTCCCCTTCGACCGCTCGGCGCCGCTCGTTGGCGAGATGGAGGTTCAGGCGGCGCGACACTTCCGCTTCCGCGCCCTCGAACGGCTCCGAACTAGCGTAGCCTTCCACCCGCAGTCTTACGGGCCTACCTCCTTCCGCACCACAGGGCGCCAAGCCTCTCACCAGCTCCCTGATCAAATCGCGGTCCTGAACCTGCGCGTACTTCAGCCCTGCCGAAAACCGCACGTCCGAAAGGTCTTCGGGAAACGATAAGCCTCCCTCGCCGCCTCTCTCCAGTTGTCCCCTCTCAAACAAGATCGGGAACCTGAACCGGTCCTCAAGAGCCTCCGTGATCGGGGGCTCTAACATCGCAAGGTTGTCGAGCAGGCGGGCGCGCTCCATTGTGTAACCGTGCTCCGTCATGGCGTTCTTCAGCTCTTCCCGAAGCGTAGTGTCGACGGGCCGAGGTTCTTCGGACACTATGCACACGAGGAGGGTCGCAGACAGGACCACGGAAAAGAGGGCAAGTGGCAGCGTGACGGTGAACGCCACGACGTTTGTCAGGAATCCGCTCCAACCACTCCCCACTATCCACCTGCTCAATGCTCCAAGAGCCGCGGCGATTCGCTTGATGAGACTGATGGTGACGCCGAACACGGTCCCCACTACAACACTTAAGCGGTCCAGAACAGCGTCGTTATCTGGGAGACTCTCAAAGAGAAGTTCAGCTGCCGTCCAAGCGAGGCCCCCAAGCACGACCAAGGTCGCCAGGGACACTACGAACTTCACAGCGCGGCGCGCCCACACACGCTCAGGCTGGCGAATTCGTGTAGCGGATCCGTTCTCAGGCACAGCAGGTCTCTAGTGTAGCTTCCATGCGTCATTCACCATCTGACCGGGCGGTCGCTGTGAGCCATGGGCGCCTACGGTTCCGTTCTAGACCGGTAGGCTTCAACGGCCGCATCACTGACGTCTCCCGGATAGCAAAGAGGCGAAGCACCTCCAGGCCGGCTGTAGGCACTGCGACGCCCGCAGCGCCTGCCTGCTCGGTCGGTGTTGTACGGGCAAGGACAGCTTCCCGAGTACCGGGAAACCGACTGTCTGACCAGGATGCGGCGAATCTCGGCATCGCTGCGGCTCGGCGCCCGGCGCGCCGCCTGACGAACCGACGGGCTGCATGGCAGGGCGTCGAGCGCACGGGCCGATCCAGTCAGGCTGATGCTGTCCGTTGCCTCCTCGCCTAGCGCGTTGATGGCCTGCAGCCGCACACTGCGACGTTGACTCAGTTTCTCGAGGAAGCCCCTGATTCCAGCCGACGTGGACGATCCCCTCAGGGCCCCGGCCTCATCCCGAAAGCTGTACTTCTCTGTCGAGCCGTCGTCCCACCGGGTCTCTACGTCGCCTTCCGCGAAGGCGGCGTCGCCGGCCAGCCTGAGGGTTACGGTCTGGTTGCTCCCGGAACAGGCCACAACGATCCGAATCCGGCCGTCCAGGCCAACCGCCTGCGCAATAGCGTTGGCCGAAGAACCTTCGACCGACCACTCAGCGTCTACTGGCAGAGCGATCGCTGCGAGGATCAGTGCCGGGAGTCCGAGCCGCGCATGGGATTTCGTTTCCACGTCCCCGGCTCCTAGAACCTCAACCGGAGCTGAAACCCGACGCCATCAACCCGCCCCCGGCTGTTCGTGACGGGCATGAGGCCGAGGCGAAACGCCTCATGCCTGGGAGCCTCCACGCTTCGAGGCGAGCCCAGGCTGCGGAGCGACAGAGTCGGGTCCCGCTGCTTCTTCTTGTTCTTCTTGAGCTTGTGAACCAGGTAGACAATGCCTCCGGCGAGCAGGACCGACAGCACAACATCGCTGTCGATCGAGGTTTCGTCATCACTACCCCGGTGGCAGTGATAGCCCCCATTCACGTAGTCGTTGTGGCACCCCGCGCTGTTCAGGCCGCCGCCATGGGGAAGCGCCGGGGCGCTCAGCAGAGTGCCCGTCAGAACGAAGGCGGTCAGGGAGGCGATGCGTGGCTTTGGCAGGGGCTGTGCGTGCAAATGCGACGGTCCTCACTCCGGGCTTCTATCGACACCCAGCCGAGAAGGCACGCACACGCCGTGTCGGGCCACATCCGGACAACTAGGGGCAACGAAGTCGGATCGGTTCGTACTTGAACTCTTGAGGCGCTCATGTTGGATGCGCAGAAGCGAAACACGCAACCCACAAACGCACCCCTGCAAATGCAGGGGGGGGTGCTCAGGCAGGCGCGATCGGCCCCGGAGTCACTTGGATGGGCATTGGCCCAATTCGCGGGATGGGCTGTTCCCGGTCCGCCAGAACTGCGAACTCCCGCCTACTCCGCGCAGGCGGCAATCCGCTTCAACTCGATCCGGTCGAACCAGGCGTCGCCCAGGTTCGCGCCGTCGCGAACGGCCCGGATCCTGACCGCCCCCACCGGGCCGGGAATGCACTTCGTCACCGCCCGGCACTCCCAGGTCCCGGTCGACAGCGCCACTAGGTGGGCGTCGGCGAAGTCGGCGTCCCGGCCCCTGCCGTCGTCGAAGTCCACCAGCACGTTGTCGCCGGCGTTCTCCCGCAGCATGCACGCCGAGAGCTGGTACGTCCCGCCTTCGACCGGAATCCAGTCCTCGCTGAGCGCCACGTCAGGCGCGCTGTCGCCCCCGCCTTCGCTCCCGCGAAGCAGCATGCTCCAAGCGCCCGCGTCGAGTCCCGAAGGCGGCCGTGCGATCACCGCGTCGCTCGAATCGGCCGTCCAGCCGGGCACCCCGGAACTCCTGACCTGCCCGCCTTCGCCTCCGCTTGCGGCATCTTCCAGGTTGCCGTTCAACACCGCCGTCTTCGGCCAGCCCGGCGAGAACGGATCGAACCACGGCACCGACGGCGCGGAAGAAGCAACCGGCGTCAGGGCCTTCTCGGCCGCCCACCACTCGACCACGCCTCCCGGCGCCGTCACCGCCGACCGAACCATGTAGACCGCGCCGAAGCCTCGCGCCAGGTAGAACGTGTCGTGAGCCTCCGCTCGCTCGACGTCCGGCCAGAAGCGCACCTCCAGCACGTCCTCGAAGGTCAGGCCGTCGACCGCGGGAACCTCGAACGCGGCATGATGCGCCGAGACTTCGAGCCGCATCGTCGTTTCCACGACGCTCGCCTGATTGCGCGTGCGGCCCGACAGCAAGCGGCCGGTCACGGGGGCCTCCAGGATGTCACCCGCCGCCATGAAGCGGTTCATCCAGCGGAACGGGCGGTCGAGCGACGTGCTCGGGCGAGCTTCGACGCCTGCGGCGCCACCTTCGAACGTGCCCCAGTAGTCGAGACCGTCCTCGACCTCCTCGAAGATGTCGTAGCGCTCGCCCCCCGGGTCGCCCAGCAGAGCCATCTTCCTCCCCCACAGCTCTCCGCGCCAGAAGGAACGCACCCAGTGCGAACCCGCGGCCGGCGCGATGCGGCCGTCCTGAAGGCGGGCCTGCAGCTTGACTGCGTTGCCGCGCGGCAGCAGCCAGTACTCGAACATGTCGAAGACGCCGGTGGATGTCGAAGGGGGAAGCGCCCAGGCCGACGACGATGAGGACGACGCCGCCTGGCTCACCGTGATCGAGAACGAAAGCGTCGCCTTGTCCCCGTCCGCGTCCGTGGCGGTGTAGCTGTAGTCCGTCGCCTCCTGTACTGCCGTCGGCGTACCCGACACCGTCCGCGTCGTGCCGTCGAACGTCACGCCGTCCGGAAGGGAAGGCGTCAGCGCATAGGTCAGCGCCCCGTCGCCGCCGCTCGCCGCGGGCAGCGTCAACGCATCGATCGCCACATTCCGCACCCACGTCTGATCGGCGATCGCCGCGTCGCCGAACGACGGGTCTTCCACCGTGATCGTCGCGCTGGCGGCGGCCCCGAACCAGCCGCTCGAACCCAGCACCATCCGCCACGCGAACGTGAGGTCTCCCGTCGTCTCCGGAGCCGTGATCGTGAACGTGAAGGCCGCCGTCGCGTCGGGCAGCACGTCCGAAGGCAAGGATACCCGGTTCAGGCCCCACGTCTCGTTGTCGTTCGGGCTCTGCGAACCCAGCTCGTAGACCTGCGACGACGTCCACGTCGTCGTGCCCGTGTTCCGCATCGTCACGGTCACCGTCGCCGTGCCGCCGGCGGCCATCTTCGACGGCACACCCGAGAACGAAACGAAGGCCGCGTCGTCCGTCGCCACCGCCGCCACCTCGATCTCGAACTTCAGCGTCGCCGTGCCGCCCTCCGCGTCGGTCGCGGTGTAGGTGTACTCCGCCGCGTTCTGCGCTGCCGTCGGAGTTCCCGACAACGTCCGCGTCGAAGCCGTGAACGTCACCCCGTCGGGCGGGGAAGGCGTCAGCGTGTAGGTCAGCGCCCCGTCGCCTCCGCTCGCCGCGGGTAGCGTCACCGTGTCGATCGCCGTGTCCTGCACCCACGCCTGGTCCGGAATCGCCCCGTCGCCGAAGGACGGGTCCTCCACGGTGATCGTCGCGCTTCCCGTGCCGGCCCCGAACCAGGTCGCGGTGCGAACCATCCGCCACGCGAACGTCTGGTCGCCCGTCGTCTCCGGCGCCGTGATCGTGAAGGTGAAGGCCGCCGTCCCGTTCGGCGCCACGTCCGAAGGCAGGGCGACCCGGCTCAGCCCCCAGGTGTCGTTGTCGTCCGGACTCTGCGAACCCAACTCGTAACCCGCCGACGACGTCCACGTCGTCGTGCCGGTGTTTTCCATCGTCACGGTCACCGTCGCCGTGCCGCCGGCGGCCATCTTCGAGGGCACCCCCGAGAACGACACGAAGGCCGCGTCGTCCGTCGACGCCTCCTCCACCTCGATCGAGAACCTGAGCGTCGCGACGTTGTCGTCGATATCCGTCGCCGTGTACGTGTACTCCGTCGCCTCCTGCACCGCCGTCGGCGTCCCCGACACCATCCGGGTCGCTTCGGTGAACGTCACCCCGGCGGGCAGCGAAGGCGACAGCGCGTAGGTCAGCGCGCCGCCGCTGCCGCTCGCCTCGGGCAGCGTCAAGGCAGCGATCGGCGCGTTCTTCACCCACGTCTGGTCGGCAACCGTCGCGTCGCCGAACGACGGGTCCTCCACCTCGATCACCACCGTTTCGGTCTTGTCGCCGAACCAGCCGTCGGTGCCGCGAAGCATGCGCCAGCGGAAGTTGTGCCCCTTGACCTTGGCCGGCGCCGTGATCGAGAACGTGAAGTCGGCCGTCGCGTTCGGCGCCGTGTCCGATGCCAGGGCAACCCGGCTCAGACCCCACGTCTCGTTGTCCTGCGGGCGCTGCGAACCCAACTGGTAGCTCTCCGACGACGTCCACGTCGTCGTCCCCGTGTTCAGCATCCGCACCGTCACCGTCGCCGTGCCGCCGGCGGCCATCTTCGACGGCAAGCCCGCGTACGACACGAACGACGCATCGTCCCTCGCCTTGCCGGCCACTTCGATCGTGAACTGGAGCGAAGCGGCGTCGCCGTCCAGGTCCGTCACCGTGTAGGTGTACTCCACGGCCGCCTGCTTCTTCGCCGGCGTGCCCGAGAGCGTCCGCGTCGAGCCGTCATAGGTCACCCCCGACGGCAGGTCGCCGGCCAGGGAGTAGGTCAACTCGCCGTTGCCGCCCGTCGCCGCCGGCAGCGTCAACACGTCGATCGCCGTGTCCTTCACCCACGTCCGGTTGGCGATCGTCGACGTGCCGAACGACGGCGACTCGTCCGCCTCCACCGTGATCTCGACAAGCTCCGTCTTGTCGCCGAACCAGCCGTCCGTGCCTCGAAGCATGCGCCAACGGAAGTTGTGCCCCTCGACCGTCGCCGGCGCCGTGATCGCGAACGTGAAGTCGACCGTCGCGTTCGGCGCCACGTCCGACGGCAGGGAAACCCGGCTCAGCCCCCACGTCACATTGTCCTGCGGACGCTGCGAACCCAACTGGTAGCTGTCCGACGATGTCCACGTCGTCGTGCCGGTGTTCAGCATCCGCACCGTCACCGTCGCGGACGAACCCGCCGCCATCGTCGAGGGCACGTCGATGTACGACGCGAACGACGCATCGTCCGACGCCTTGCCGGCGACCGCGATGGTGAACGAGAGCGACGCGGACTCGCCGTCCGAGTCCGTCGCCGTGTACATGTACTCGGTCGCCTCCTGCCTCCGCGTCGGCGTTCCCGACAGCGTGCGGGTGGAAGCGTCGAACGTCACGCCCGCGGGCAGGGTTCCGGTCAGCGAGTAGGCCAATCCGCCGCTCCCGCCCGTCGCTTCCGGCAACGCCAGCGGATCGATCGCGGCATCCTTGACCCACGTCTGCGCGAGGATCCTCGACTCGCCGAACGACAGCGCTGCGGCCGCCTCCACCGCGATGTCCAGCAAGTCCGCCTTGCGGCCGAACCAGCCGCTCGCACCGCGGACCATCCGCCAACTGAACTTGTAGCTCCCGGCCTCGGCCGGCGCAGTGATCGCGAACGTGAAGTCGACCGTGGCGTTCGGCGCCACATCCTGCGGCAGCGAAACCCGGCTCAGGCCCCAGGTCACGTTGTCCAGCGGACGCCGCGAACCCAACTGATAGCCGTCCGCCGACGTCCATGTCGTCGTGCCCGTGTTCCGCATCCGCACCGTCACCGTCGCCATCGAACCGGCGGTCATCGTCGAGGGCACGTTCGCGTACGACACGAACGACGCGCCGTCCGACCCCATGCCGCCCACCTCGATCGTGAACGAGAGAGAAGCCGCGTCGCCGGCCGCCGTGTTGTCGTCGGAGTCCGTAGCCGTGTACGTGTACTCCACTTCCGCCTGCCTCTCCGTCGGCGTGCCCGACAGGGTGCGCGTCAGGGCGTCGAACGTCACGCCCGCCGGCAGGTCGCCGGCCAGCGAGTAGGTCAGGTTGCCGTTGCCGCCCGTCGCCTCGGGCAGCGTCGTCGCCGGCATCGCCTGGTTCCGGGTCAGGATCAGGTCGTCGATCGTCTCGTTTCCGAACGACGGCGCAGTATCCGCCTCCGCGACCGCGATCGTGAACTCCAAGGTGGCCGAGTCGCTCGCGGCGGTGTTGTCGTCCGAGTCCGTCACCGTGTACGTGTACTCCGTTGCCACCTGCCTCTCCGTCGGCGTGCCCGAGAGGGTCCGCGTCGACGCGCTGAACGTCACGCCGGCGGGCGGAGACGGCGACAGCGTGTACGTCAAGTCACCGTTGCCGCCCGTCGCCTCGGGCAACGCAACCGAGCCAACCGCCGTGTCCTGCACCCACTCCAGGTCATCGGCCATGCCGCTGAACGCCGGCGCCGTGTCGGCCTCCTCCACCGTGATCGTGAACTCCAGGCTGTCCGAGTCGCTCGCGGCGGTGTTGTCGTCCGCGTCCGTCACCGTGTACGTGTATGTCGTCGCATCCTGCGTCGCCGTCGGCGTGCCCGAGAGGGTCCGCGTCAGGGCGTCGAACGTCACACCTGCCGGCAGGTCTCCAGCCAGCGAGTAGGTCAACTCCCCGTTGCCGCCCGTCGCCTCGGGCAACGCAACCGAGCCAACCGCCGTGTCCTGCACCCACTCCAGGTCATCGGCCATGCCGCTGAACGCCGGCGCCGTGTCCGGCGCCGCAACCGTGATCGTGAACACCAAGGTGGCCGAGTCGCTCGCGGCGGTGTTGCCGTCCGCGTCCGTCACCGTGTACGTGTACTCCGTTGCCACCTGAGTCGCCGTCGGCGTGCCCGAGAGGGTCCGCGTCGACGCGCTGAACGTCACGCCGGCGGGCGGAGACGGCGACAGCGTGTACGTCAAGTCACCGTTGCCGCCCGTCGCCTCGGGCAACGCAACCGAGCCAACCGCCGTGTCCTGCACCCACTCCAGGTCATCGGCCATGCCGCTGAACGCCGGCGCCGTGTCCGGCGCCGCAACCGTGATCGTGAACACCAAGGTGGCCGAGTCGCTCGCGGCGGTGTTGCCGTCCGCGTCCGTCACCGTGTACGTGTACTCCGTTGCCACCTGCGTCGCCGTCGGCGTGCCCGAGAGGGTCCGCGTCGACGCAGTGAACCTCACGCCGGCGGGCGGAGACGGCGACAGCGTGTACGTCAGGTCCCCGTTGCCGCCGCTCGCCCGAGGTAACGCACCGCCCTGAATCGCCGTGCCTCTCGTCCAAGTCTGGTTCAGGATCCTCTGGTCGCCGAACGACGGTTCCGTGTCCGGCTCCACGATCGTGATCGTGAACGTCAACGTGTCCTTGTCGCTCGTCGAAGTGTTGCTGTCCGCGTCCGTGACCGTGTACGTATACGTCTTCGCACTCTGTGTCGCCGTCGGCGTGCCGGACAACTGGCGTGTCGAACTGTTGAAGCTCAGCCCGTCAGGCAGCCTCGGCGACAACGAGTAGGACAACGTCCCATTGCCGCCGGTCGCCTGCGGCAGCGCAAACGGCCCGATCGTCAGATCCTGAGTCAGTGTGATGTCATGGATCTCCTCGTTCCCGAACGATGGCGCCGTGTCCGTGTCGTTGTCTCTCACCGTCACGTCCACCGACGCCGACACGCCGTTGTAGCCGCCGCCGCGCGCGCTCAGATCGATGCTCGTCGTCTCGTCGTCGAAGTCAAGGTCGTCCTCCACGCCTCCAACCGTCACCGTCTGCGCTTCGTCGAAGTTGTCCGCCGTGAAGGTCAGGCTCGCCGGACTCGCCGTCGCTTCATCGGCTTCGGCGCTCGTCACCGACACCGTGACCGTTCCCGTCGGCGGCGCCACCAGCTTCACCGTGAACTCACCGCTGCCGCCCTCGTCGACCGTCAGCCGCGACGTGCTCAACACCAGAGCCGGCTCCACGACCGTGATCGTGAACTCCAACTCGTCCGTGTCGCTGTCCGTGGTGTTGTCGTCCGAGTCCGACACCGTGTACTTGTAGCGTGTCGCACTCTGCACCGCCGTCGGCGTGCCCGACAGCGTCAGCGTGGAATCGTTGAAGCTCACGCCGCGAGGCGGGTCCGGTGACAGCGTGTAGGTCAACGGCGCGTTGCCGCCCGTCGCCGACGGCAGGGGAAGCGTGTACCTCGAGCCTCTCAACCAAGTCTGGTTCCTGACCGTCTCGTCGAACTCCGGCCGCGTGTCCTCCGGTCCCACCACAATCGTGAACGTCAACGAGTCCGCGTCGCTTGCGGCGGTGTTGCCGTCGGCGTCCGTCACGGTGTACGTGTACGTCTCGTCCTGCACCGCCGTCGGCGTGCCCGACAGCAGCCGCGTCGACGGGTAGAACGTCAGACCGTCTGGCTCATCCGGCGACAGCGTGTAGGTCAACGCCCCGTTGCCGCCCTCCGCGGCCGGCAGCGTCCGCGAGATCGAATCACCGACTCTCCACTCCTGATCACCGAACGTATCGCTGAACTCCGGCGCCGTGTCCGGCGGTACCACCTCGACGGTGAACGTCAACGTGTCCGCGTCGCCGGCCGCCGTGTTGTCGTCCGCGTCCGTCACCTTCCATGTGCACGTCGTCTCAGCCCACAACCTGGCCGGGGTGCCGCTGATCGTCCTGGTCGACGACTTGAACCTCACGCCGTTCGGCAGAGAGCAGGTCAGCGCATACGACAACGGCCCGTTGCCGCCGGTTGCCACCGGCAGCACCACCGGCGCGATTGGCACGCGCCGCGTCCACTCCTGGTCATCGACCGTCGCGTTCCCGAAGGACGGCGCCATGTCCGGCCCGACCTGGATCGTCTGCCTCGCCGTCGCTGCGCCGAAAGTCCCCGGCGACCTCGCGTGAATCGGTCTCTCCGTGACGACCTCGTCACGCGCCATCTGCCACTGAAAGACGTAGTTGCGCTTCGTCGTCGTCGCCGGCGCCGTGATCGTGAAGCTGAAGGCGACTGTCGCGTTCGGCGCCACGCTTCCCGAAACCACCCGAGAGGTGGCGCTCCAACCGTGGCCAAGCGCTTTCAACGAGTAGGTGGTCCGCGTCGTCGTCTGGGTCGAACCGTCGTTCTCCGTCTCGACCGACGTCCTCCACGTCGTCGTGCCGGTGTTCTTCATCTTCACCGTCACCGTCGCGGTGTCGCCCGGATGCATCGCTGACGGCACCCCGGTGTACGACACGAACGCCGCGTTGTCCCCGGCGCTCGCAGCGCCGGCCGTGAACGCCAGTGGGAGGAACAGCCCCGACGCCAACCAGACGCCAAGACCTCGAGAGCCCGAATTCCTGTCTCGCATGGGGACGGGATGCTGCGGCCCCGGAGCGAAGAGGCGCAATGTGCAATCTCACCCCTGCAAACGCAGGGGTGAGATTGCAGCTTAAGGCCCCGCGCCGTCGACGCAGGCCACGGAGAAGGCCTTCGTGTCGACGATCGCCGGCGCAGGCTGGCCGGGCTCGTTCCGGTACGACCGCGACTCGTGGGCGATCGTGTCGATCACGTTGATCCGGTATCCGAGGTCCGTCGTCGAAGCAGCCAGCACCCACATCCGCCCGTTGATCCGGCAGCCGTCCAGCACCTTGATCAGGATCTCCCAGTTCTCGGGACCGAAGAACTGGAACAGGCCCGAGTCGTCCGTGCCCTCCTGCACGGCCCGGCCGACCCCTCGCTCGCCGTCCGCCGTCCACCAGTTCACCGTCACGTGGAAGCGCGAGTCCTGCAGGCAGAGCGCTTCCTCGCCCGCCAGGCAGGAACCGCTGCTGCGTGCCGACGCCCTGGAGTGCCCGCGGTCATTGTAGGCGAAGACCCGGAAAACGCGCCCGTTCGCGGTGGTAGGCAGAACGGGGGAGACGGCCGATTCCGTGTCCGCGGGGACCGTGAGCAGCCTCTGCCAGGTGGGGCCCCGAACTCCGGCGACGAGGCCCGTACCTGTGAGCAGGCCGCGCTGAACCTCGAAGCCCAGCTCGTCGTTCGAGTTGTCCTTCCAGCTCAAGCGCACCCGATTGCCTTCAAACACCCAGGTAACGTCCGAGGGCGCCCGCGGGCCCGTGCCGCGCTCGCCCAGAGCCAGACTGACGCGGAGGGGCATACCAAAAGTGGGTGCGATATAGAAGCCGTAGCGACCGCCGCGGGCCAGGCCCTCGAAGTCCATCCACAATCTATCTCCGTCGCCTGCAGACCGCCGAATCATTCTTCGGCTCTGCCAGTTCCGAAGCGACGCGTGGACGTGGTACTCGGAAGTCGTCGCGTTCCAGGCGACGCGTACCGAAGTGGGCCCGGTGGCCCGGACGGAGAGGCCGGTGACCGGCCCCGGCCCATCCGAGGGCTCCCACCGGAAGGCCGCCACCCCGCTGCTCTCGGAGTAGCCCGACGAGTTGTAGGCGAACACCCGTACTCCGTACTCGGCCCCCTGCTTGGCCCCCACCAAGTCTTCCCAGATTCGGTCACGCTCGCTGTCCGCTGGCACCCGCTCCCGGTGAATCACGTCGCCATCCTGAAGAAGCTGCACATCGAAGCCCGACTCGTCGTCCGAGTTGTCCGTCCACTGGATATCGATGAAGTCGCCACCCTGCTCGACCACAACCGACACGTCCGACGGCGCCGCGATCGGTTCGCCGGGGATTACCGTCAGGACACCGTTGCTGCGCAAGGACCGGGCATCGCCCCTTGTCGCTCTGACAAAGAACTTGTAGTGTACCCCGGGCTCCGTGAGTTCAAGGGGAAGAACCGCCTTGGACCGGGCCCCGGCAATCTTGACCTCACGTCCGCCACCGGTGGACCGAAAGTACGTCACCTCGTGCCCGTCCGCGTCCGGCGCGTTGTTTCGCCATGTGAGGTGCGCGGCGACGCCGTCGAACCGGACCCGAAGGTCGCTCGGCGGCGCCGGGATGTCCGGCGGCAGCAGGTGGTCGTCGTAGCGCACCGCGACGTGAACGGATTCCTGCAGCATCCGCTCGTTGTCCCGCGCGTCCGCGATGCCGAGAATCGCGCCGTGGGGCCGGATCCGAGGCGTGGAGAAGATCGGCTCGCGCTGGCCCCGGTAGCTCATCACCGTGCCGAGGCTCGGCATGACCTCCAGGTCCGTGTGGCCGAAGGCGTACGGTCTCCACGTCCACCCGCTGGCGTTGGGCGGATCGTGGTGGGCGCCGAGACCGTGGCCGACCTCGTGCACGAAGGTGAGGGCGTAGTCCCAGCAGTGAAGAGGGTGGTTCGTGGTCCAGCCGTCCATCGTGAAGTACCTGGGCCGGTGTGGTCGGGCCGGGTCGCCCGCCTGCGAGTGGATGCCGCAGGCGCCCAACAGGTCTGTGGGCTCGCCCGTGAAGAGGTGCAGGAGGTCCGCCCGGTACTCGTGGTGCAGGCGTAGCAGGTCTCCATCGAGGCGCCACGCATGCCGCAGGGGCGATCGGTCCAGGTGAAAGCCCACGTCCCGCCCAGCCCGGTCCAGAGCCGCCGACGCCTGCGCGATGTGCACCAGGCGCGGCTCGACCTCGATCCGGTTGTTCCGGAAGACCATCTTCAGGACGTCCACGGCGTGACGGATCGCCGCCACGGGCCCGCCGAGATAGGCCCAGTTCTCGGCCGCCGTCGCCGTGTAGGCCACCAGGATGTCCAGACGGTCGTGGCCCTGAGGATTGCTCACGCGTTTGGGAGGATCCGCCAACGCCTCGGCATGGAGATGGGCGTGACCCTCATGACCGTCTCCCGCATCCGCCTCCACGCCGCACCACTCCTCAAGAACCGGACCGCCGAGCGGCGCCATGCCGCCCCGGCCGTCGCGCGCCGCGTGAATCTGGTACGCCCCGCCGCCCGCGGCCCCGAACCGGCCCACCAGACGGCCGCCCTCCACCGTCAGCACCACCGTGTCGTAGCCCGCGCCGGGCTGGCCGCCGGACCACATCAGGTCGCCGCCGCCGCGGTTCTCGAACACGCTTCGTTGCGCGGACAGGACGCCGCCCTCCGGCGTCGGCACCTCGAGCCGCGCCGGCGCGCTGCGCAGCAGGTCCAGGTCCACCTGCACGGCGGTCGGCACCGGACCGATCGCAGGGCCCAGGCCCCCCACCGATGCCGCTTGTCCGACGCCCGGCACGAGCGTCAGAAGCCGTTGCGCCTGAACCGCCGACGCCGACGCCAGCAACGAGACCACCGAGACGCACAACAACGCCGCGCGTCGACGGCCGGCAAGCACTCTCGAACCGAAAGTCGCGTCCCTCACCTCACACCCCGCAGCGCGACTCCGAAGACATCAAGGCACAGCCCCGTCGACGCAGGCCACGGAGAACGCCTTCGTGTCGACGATCGCCGGCGCCGGCCGGCCCGGCTCGTTCCGGTACGACCGCGACTCGTGGGCGATCGTGTCGACCACGTTGATGTGGTATCCGAGGTCCGTCGTCGAAGCAGCCAGCACCCACATCCGCCCGTTGATCCGGCAGCCGTCCAGCACCTTGATCAGGATCTCCCAGTTGTCGGGGCCGAAGAACTGGAACAGGCCCGAGTCGTCGGTGCCCTCCTGCACAGCCCGGCCGACCCCACGCTCGCCGTCCGCCGTCCACCAGTTCACCGTCACATGGAAGCGCGAGTCCTGCAGGCAGAGCGCTTCCTCGTCCGCCCGGCAGGAACCGCTGCGTGCCGACGCCCTGGAGTACCCGCGGTCGTTGTAGGCGAAAACCCGGAAGACGTACCCGTGCTCGGCGTTAGCCAGGACATCCCCGACGGCGACGGCCGACTCCGTGTCCGCGGGCACCGTGAGCAGCCTTTCCCAGGTGGGTCCCCGAACTCCGGCGACGCGGCCCGTACCTGTGAGCAGGCCGCGCTGGACTTCGAAGCCCAGCTCGTCGTTCGAGTTGTCCTTCCAGCTCAGGCGCACCCGATTGCCTTCAAGCACCCAGGCAACGTCCGAAGGCGCCCGCGGACCCGTGCCGCGCTCACCCAGAGTCAGATTGGCCCTGTGGCGCGTACCCCTGTAGGGGAGAATGTGGAAGGAGTAGCGGCCGCCGCGGGGGAGGCCCTCGAAGTCCACCCATGTGCTGACTGCTTCGCCATGAGTCCGCCGCTCACGCTCGGCCTTCCAGTTTCGAAGCAACGCCCAGACGGTGTACCCGGCAGCCCCCGGTTGGGCCCTCCAGGCGACGCGTACCGAAGTGGGCCCGGTGGGCCGAACGGAGACACCGGTGAGCGGCCCCGGCACGTCCGAGGACTCCCACCGGAAGGTCGCTACCTCGCTGCTCGCGGAGTAGCCCGACGAGTTGTAGGCGAACACCCGCACACCGTACTCCGCGCCACCTTGAGCATGCACCCAGGAACCCCAGAACCGGGCACGCCCGCTGTCCGCGGGCACCCGCTCACGATGAATCGGGTCACCATCCTCGAGAAGCTGCACGTCGAAGCCCGACTCGTCGTCCGAGTTGTCCGTCCACTGGATATCGATGGAATCGCCGTCTGGGCCAACCGCAACCGAGACGTCCGACGGCGCCGCGATCGGGTCGCCGGGGATTACCATCAGGACCCGGTGGCTGGGTAAGGACCGTACATCGCCTCTCGTCGCTCTGACAAAGAACTCGTAGTGTGTCCCCGGTTCCGTGAGCCGGAGGGGGAGAACCGCTTCGGTGCCGTCCTCGACGATCTGGAGCCGGTGTAGACCGCTCGTGAACCCGTACTGCACTTCGTAACCATCCGCGTCCGCCGCCTGATTGCGCCATGTGAGGTGCGCGGCGACGCCGTCGAACCGGACCCGAAGGTCGGTCGGCTGCGCCGGGAGGCCCGGCGGCAGCAAATGGTCGTCGTAGCGCACCGCGACGTGAACGGATTCCTGCAGCATCCGCTCGTTGTCCCGCGCGTCTGCGATGCCGAGAATCGCACCGTGGGGCCGGATCCGGGGCGTGGAGAAGATCGGCTCGCGCTGGCCCCGGTAGCTCATCACCGTGCCGAGGCTCGGCATGACCTCCAGGTCCGTGTGGCCGAAGGCGTACGGTCTCCACGGCCGCCCGCTGGCGTTGGGCGGATCGTGGCGGGCGCCGAGACCGTGGCCGACCTCGTGCACGAAGGTGAGGGTGTAGTCCCAGCAGTGAAGAGGGTGGTTCGTGGTCCAGCCGTCCATCGTGAAGTACCTGGGCCGGTGTGGTCGGGCCGGGTCGCCCGCCTGCGAGTGGATGCCGCAGGCGCCCAACAGGTCTGTGGGCTCGCCCGTGAAGAGGTGCAGGAGGTCCGCCCGGTACTCGTGGTGCAGGCGTAGCAGGTCTCCATCGAGGCGCCACGCGTGCCGCAGGGGCGATCGGTCAAGGTGAAAGCCCACGTCCCGCCCAGCCCGGTCCAGAGCCGCCGACGCCTGCGCGATGTGCACCACGTGCGGCTCGACCTCGATCCGGTTGTTCCGGAAGACCATCTTCAGGACGTCCACGGCGTGACGGATCGCCGCCACGGGCCCGCCGAGATAGGCCCAGTTCTCGGCCGCCGTCGCCGTGTAGGCCACCAGGATGTCCAGACGGTCGTGGCCCTGAGGATTGCTCACGCGTTTGGGAGGATCCGCGGGAGGGGCGTCCGACGCGACGTGGGCAAGCCCGTAGTGGAAGTGCTCCGCGCCCGCCTCCACTCCGCAGAACGGCACAGGACTGTCCGGCTGCAGACCGACGATCGGCGCCATGCCGCCGCGGCCGTCACGCTCCGCGTGGATCTGGTACACGCCGCCGCCCGCCGCCCCGAACCGGCCCACCAGCCGCCCGCCCTCCACCGTCAGCACGACCGTGTCGTAGCCCGCACCCGGCTGACCGCCGGACCACATGAGGTCGCCGCCGCCGCGGTCCTCGAACACGCTTCGTTCCGCGGACAGAACGTCGCCCTCCGGCGTCGGCACTTCAAGCCGCGCCGGCGCGCTCCGCAGCAGGTCCAGGTCCACCTGCACGGCGGTCGGCACCGGCCCGATCGAAGGGCCAAAGCCGCCCACAGATGCCGCCGCTTCGGCGCCCGACACGAGCGTCAAGAGCCGCTGCGCCTTGGCCGCCGAGGCCGGCGCCAGCAACGCGACGAACGAGACGCACAGCAGCGTTGCGCGCCGGCCTCCCGCAGGCACTCTTGAAGCGACAGTTACGTCCCTCACATCCCACTCCGCGCACCATGACTTTCCGACGCCGACACCTCAATGCCCTCCACTGCCGCCGCCGCAAGGCGGGGAGAAGGCATCCGTATCGACGATCGCCGGGGCCGATTGGCCCGGCTCGTTCTCGTACGACCGCGAATCGCCGGTCACCGTGTCGGTGACCTGGACCCGGTATCCCAGATTGGTCGTCGAAGCGCCCAGCACCCAGAATCGCCCGTTGGTCCGACAGCCGTCCAGCACCTTGACGAGGATCTCCCAGTTCTCGGGGTCGAAGGCTGGAACATGCCCGAGTCGTCGGTGCGGTCCTCCGCGAGCCGGCCGCCCCTGCCTCGCCATCGGCGTTCCACCAGTTCACCTTACACCTGGAAGAGCGAGTCCTGCAGGCAGGCAGGCAGAGCGTTCCTCATCCGCCCGGCATGAGCCGACGCGCGCGGACGCCCTGGAGTACCCGCGGTGGTTGCAGGCGAAGATCCGGAAGACGTACTCGCGGCAGGAGCCCAGTTCGGCGCCCGAGTTGTCCTTCCAGCTCAGATCCTCCCTCCTTTCCAGGACGACTTCGGCCACGCGGTCGAGAGCATCAAAGCTCTCGCTGGCTTCGTTCACCAGTGAACTCGTCGGCGTAGTGGTTAACGCGCCGCCGACTCATGGAGTCGTAGGCGCTGTAGCGGCTCGGCTTGAGCATCGCCGACAAGCACCCGATCCCCCGGGCATGGGACCTGCCGCGAAGCTGCGGCCAGGTTCTGTTGTTGGTCGGCATCGTGCTCGTAGCCGGCAGGTTCTTGTTGCTGGAGGAGTCCTTTCTGTAGATCGTTGCGGCGGGCGTTGCACTATTGCGGAAAGGTCTCGAGTACGCACGACTCCTTGGTGTGCACAGCCGCTGCGTGGAAGACCCAGGAGTCGCGATCTTTCATCCTTGTGACCACGGCCTTGGCAAACGCCCCCCGGCTTCGGAGCGCTTCGAACGGGCTTTGGGTCCTCGACTCCTCTCAGGAAGGTCCGTCATGTCGAAGTCAGCGAAGATCCTAATCATGTGCTCGTCCCCGGGCTTGTAGCCAGGCCGGGGCAGATCGAACGTGTCGTCGAGCACTTCAAGCTCGCAGATGCGGTCCAGTCTCATTAGCTTCCAGTAGTCCACTCGCCGACCGGATCGGCTCGGCCCGCTAGTCTGGAAGACTCGCACCACCTCGTTACCGCGCTGACTGAGACCGCAAGCATGGGGTTCCACTCGGCGGAAACCGCGTGGAACCGTGTAGTCCACGAGCAGGACCCGCCGGTCACGAATCCCCTCGATGATTGTCTCCATCAGTGCGGATACGGGCACGAGTGCCAACCTCTCACCGGCCTCTCGGACGCCGCCCGAGAGGACTGGGTCAGAGTGACCGTGACTGCGTGGGCTGTCTCCATCAACTGCGGCTCTGAGCACTCGCCATCAAGCGGCAAGGTCTTATGTTGGTTGCCCCAGAGCAAGTACGCAACCCGCAAATGCACCCCTACAGATGCAGGGAAGGCCGCTCAACCTGCACTCTGACAGTGAGAGCCGGCCCCGGGATCAGATCGAGCCTCGCGGCTAGCGAGAACCGCAAAGGCGAACCTCCGCGATCGCCCTAGCTTCGTCAAGGCGGCGAGATCCCCGGCTCTTCGGTGCAGGCGGCAATCCGCTTCAACTCGATCCGGTCGAACCAGGCGTCGCCCAGGTTGGCGCCGTTTCGGACGGCCCGGATCCTGACTGCGCCCACCGAGCAGGGGATGCACTTCGTTACGGCCCGGCACTCCCAGCTCCCGGTGGACACAGCCACCAAGTGGGCGTCTGCGAAGTCGGCGTCCCGGCCCTTGCCGTCGTCGAAGTCCACCAGCACGTTGACGGGGGCGTTCTCCCTCCGCATGCACACCGAGAGCTGGCGAACCCGAACGTCAGCACCGTGCTGAGCATGAACTCGTTCGGCGCGACCTCGAGGTGCTGGACGCCGTCCGCCTCACCGTTGAGCGGATGCTGAAGGAACTGCGAGGCTCTGACGGGCAGACGTGGTCGGCGTCTCGCTGACGGCAGTCGCGCTCAACACGGTTCTACAGCGTCGGATCGAGCGTACGGTCGACCCCGATGGCCGCACCTGCGAGTAGCTGAGTCTGCTCCAGCGCCTGGTTCGGGACCATGAGACTGCAGGTTCGAGTCCTGCCTCGCAGACCAGTGCCCTCGTGTCGGGCCGCGACGCAGGAACACACTGGCCAAACCGTCGGACGGACGGTAATGTACCCGCGTCTTGCAGCGAAGAACACCGAACACGGGGCACTACTCGCCGCTCCGCTATCCTGGGGGAAAGGGCAAACGGGCGAGATTCATGGCCGCCGTCGTCGACCACAACGACTTGACAGGTGGCCGGTACGTCGAACCCTTCGCCGGTGGCGCTGGCATCGCATGGGAGTTGCTCATCAAGGGCGTGGTCAGCCGCGTCCTCGTCAACGACATCAGTCCGCATCTCATCGCGTTCTGGAGGAGCATGCTCGCGCACACAGACGAACTCACGCAGCGAATAGCCGACACACCGCTGACGATCGATGAATGGCACCGCCAGAAGGCCATCTACGAGTGGCCGCATGACAGTTCGGAATTCGATATCGGATTCTCGTGCTTCTACCTCAATCGAACGAACCGGTCTGGCATCCTCGGCGGTGGTGTGATCGGCGGACAGAAGCAGAACGGCAAGTACCGCCTAGACGCCCGGTTCACCCGCCAGACGCTGATCGACAGAATCGAGGACATCGCCGCACACGCGGACAGCATCGAAGTTGCTCACGAAGACGCCCTAGAGTTTCTCCGGTTTCGCTCGTTCGCCGAAGACGATCTTATCTACGCTGACCCTCCGTACTTTGAGAAGGGCCGACTCCTGTACCCCGACTTGTTCGGTTCAGAGGCCCACCGCAGGCTAGCGCGTGTACTGAGGGACCGCCCCGAGTTGAACTGGATCGTGTCCTACGACGACGTTGACGAGATCCGCAACCTCTACGGCTTCGCGCGGTGCCAGTCCTACGAACTGCCGTACAGTGCCTCTCAGTACAATCGCCGCGGCCGTGAGCTGATGTTCTACAACAGCAGACTCCGTATGCCGGATCACACCAACCTACCGTAGACGGCGATAAGCAGCGGCACCGCCGCTTCCCAAGCGGGCCGTAGATCGTCCGCTGTCGGTAAAGCGCGTTCTTGGTGAACGAACCCGTTTAGCGACTGAATCGAACACGGCGACTGCGGACTGAGGAAGCGGAGTCGAAACACCCGGAGTTCCGATTTGTCGAGCAGTCCCGCGCCGACCATGTGCTTCGCGGCGGCCTCCGCCCTTCCCGCCAGCTTGTTTCCTGGCGGCAGCCCCTCACTTCTTACATAGCGGTTGACGGCCAGTTCTACGATCGTCCGCAGCAGGAAGGCGCCAGCCAGTGGGTAGCGCAGAATGCTCAGTCCTTCGGCCTCCCGAACCAAGCTGGCGAACTTCGTAGACGCAGAGGTGTCGAACTCGTGCTCGGGAGGAGCGAGCTTTGTCCGAGGCCGTTCAGCGGGCTTCTTCCCAATGTGCGGTTTGGGAGGCGGTGGTCTCTTCGGAGGCGGCGTGGCGAAGGTCACGTTCTTGAAAGGACGCTTCTCGTAGGCCTTGAGTTCTCCCGGCGAGGGATGCATGTCGGCTGGCAGGGCCGAGAAGTAGTCGTCGATCTGGGCGTTACTGTGCAGGGTTCTGGTGTTGGCCTTGTCGTCCAGAAGATGAGGTATTGCCGAAAGTTGTGGATCGGCGATTCGATCAGGCAGCGTTCCTGACCTGAGTTCCGTTGGTGAATGGTACTCCTTCTCTGACCGAGGCGACGAGGTGCGGTGCGGTGACCCGTCTCCAGCGTTTCTGTGCCATTTCGAGCAGCTTGAAGGCCATCAGCAGGGCCTTGGTCCGTGAGCCGGCGCCCTTGGTGACCCGCTGACGGAGCCTGACCGTGGCAAACGTCGATTCGATCGCATTGGTGGTGCGCAGGTGCTGCCAATGCTCGGCCGGGAAGTCGAAGAAACTGAGCAGGCAGTCCTCGTCCCTTTGCAGTGACTCGACCGCCTTGGGGTACTTGGCGCCGTAGTCCTCAGCGAAGCGTTCGATGGAGGCTTCGGCGTCCTCGCGGCACTCCGCGTACATGATCTCGTGCAAGGCCCGCTTCGCCTTCGCCTGGAGCCGCTTCGGCAGCTTGTCGAGCACTCGAGCCAGACGATGCACCCAGCAGCGCTGCTCCCTGGTCTCAGGCCAGACGTCGCGCACCGCCCGCCAGAGGCCCAATGCGCCGTCGCCAATGGCCAGCACCGGCGCACGCATCCCGCGGCGCTTCAGATCACGCAGCACGCTCGACCAGCTCTCCGCGCTCTCCCGGTAGCCGTCCTCGACCGCGATCAGCTCCTTGGTCCCGTCAGACCGTACGCCCAAAAGGACCAGGGTGCATAGGCGGTCATCCTCCAGGCGCACCCGGAAGTGGATGCCGTCGGCCCACACGTACACGTAGTCCTCCTCGCTCAGGTCCCGTTGCCTGAAGGAGCGGTACTCCTCCTCCCAGGCCCCGGTCATCCGCGCGATGCTGGACGCCGACAGACCGGATGCCTTCTCGCCCAAAAGGGCCTCAAGCGCCTCCTTGAAGTCACCCGTGGACAGGCCGCGCAGATACAGCACCGGCAGCACCTCCGACACCTTCGGCGAGCGGCGCATGTACGGCGGCAGGATCGAACTGGTGAAACGGTGACCCGACCTCCGGTCATTGACCCGTGGCGCCTGCACCTGGACCGTCCCGGCGCCGGTCGTCACCTGCCGCGGCCGCCCACGGCCGTTGCGCACCACCAGAGCCCTGCCGTCCTCGCCGCGCGCCGCGCGGTGTCTCTCCACGTACTCGGAGACTTCCGCCTCCAAGGCTTCCACCAGCATCCGCCGAGCGCCTTCGCGGGCAAACTCGTCGAGAGTCGACGGGGCATTCCCCTCCGGAGCGGCTTCGAGTATCTTGAGCATGGGCGGCGTGTCCTTTCTCCCGGCATCCAACCGGGCGTTTCGTTGAACACCCAGGAGGATACGCCGCCTGATCTACATCACCGGATCCACAACTTCTGGCAGTAGCTCCCAGAAGATCATCGACGATGTGGACTAGCACTCGAAGGACTCGCTTGACGTCGGCTGCAAGAAGCGGCGTGATCCTGTCGCCGACCTTCTCCGTACTGATTCCGAGAAACTCCTGGCCGCGTGTCGACTCGACGACACGCCGAAGCGTTGTTGCCTTCCCTCCGGCCAGGGCCGCCTCGAACTTCAGCCGCTTCTCTCGAGGGAAGCCTGCGTTCCGAGCCACGAAGTCCGCAATGTCAATCGTCGTGTCGATCCCAGAAGCCCGCTGTACACCTAGTGTCTTCCACTGAACTCTGCCCTCGCCGTTCATTTCTCCAGTGTGCCGGCGCCGAATCCACGGGGCGGCAGATTCCTCACCTGGAAACTCCACACCTGAGAGTGGCTCGACGTTGGCTGGACTAAACCCGGCTGCAAGAGCACGAAGGGTCTTCTGCGTCGCCTCCGACACGTCTTCACCCTCAAGAACCGAGGGGTCGGTCAACACCCGCAGAGCCGCCAATCGCCGGTTGCCGTCAAGCACCTTGTATCCCCCCTCCGGAGACGAAACGACGTAAAAGCTGTCGCCTGGATCAAGGCCCTCTTCTGCGATGCTCCTCGCGAGATTCCGAAGGTGCGCCTCGTTGAACCCGAACAGCGACATGAGCGAGGTCGACTCGGACAGACCCACGCGCAGATTCCCTTGGTCGAAGTGCAACTCGTCTATGGACAGCGCAACTCGCTTGGCTGGCACGTTCACCCCCCTATCTTGAACCACCAAGAACGAAGAAGCCGGGGAGTGTAGCTGAACTCGCAAAGGCAGACCAACGGTCCACCGACTCCAGATGAGAACTCCTATGAAGGACGGGCCAAAGTGGTGTCGCGTAGCTCGCCCGTTCCATGGCTACCTGACTCTGACCGTCGAGCGGCCGCCGCGGTCCTCTATGGAGTAGACGACGCCACCGGAGAACAGGACCGCAAGCACAACATCGCGGTCGATCGAGGTTCCGTCGTCGCCGCTCCAGTAGCAGTGATAGCCGCCATTCACATAGTCGTGGTGACACCCCGCGCTGTTCAGCCCGCCACCGCGAGGAAGCGCGGGAGCACTGAGTAAAGTGCCCGTCACGACAAGAGCGGTCAGCGTGGAGAAGCGTGGCCTCGGCAACGGCTCCTCGTGCACTCTGCGGTCCTCACTACAGGATCCTGTCAGTGCCCAGCCAAGAGTAGGGCGGCACGCGCTATGTCGGGCCACGTCCAGCAAACTGGGGGCAATGAAGTCGGATTAGTCTTCGCACTTCTAGACTGCTGGATCATGGATGTCTCAGAGCGAGAAACACAACCCGCAAACGCACCCCTACAAATGCAGGGCAAGACACTCAACATCCCGCGGTCGCCGCGTACTCCCTGGACTTCGGTTGG
This sequence comes from Thermoanaerobaculia bacterium, assembly GCA_965116955.1. Classification (GTDB taxonomy): domain Bacteria; phylum Acidobacteriota; class Thermoanaerobaculia; order Multivoradales; family Multivoraceae; genus Multivorans. Next base: position 3,882,626 of record OZ220742.1, read on the forward strand.
CCCCGACTGGGGCGTCAGCGGCGTGATGGTCACTGCACCCCCGTGGCGCCGAGGGCGATGGGGAGCTTCCAGTCGGGCACGAGGACGAACCGCACTACATATGGCTGAGCGGCAAGGCGATCGATACGCTTCACCGCCACCGTCGCCGCGTCACCCGGGTGCATCGCGGACGGCACCCCGAACTACGACACGAGCGTCGCGTTGTTCCCCGCGCTCGCCGCGGCGGCCGTGAACGCAAGGGTGAGGAACAGCCCCGCTAGCAAGCCGCGACGGAGCTCGATGCAACCCGGTCCGCCCACTCGCGAAGGGGATCACATACCCCGCTAGCCAGACTTACACCTTGGCGGAACCACTGGCCCGCTTGGACCGCATCTTCCCCAAAGCCGCCAAGCACTGCGGAGTCTCATGCAACTCCCTAAGCACTTCACCAAGAAACAAGAACACTTCCCCGGCTTCCTCTCGGCTCCACGTCTCGCAGAAGCGACGGGCGGCATGGTTGCCGACTAGCCAAAATCACCAGCTATGTCGACTAGCCGCTGGCGCAGCTTCCCGTCCATCCTTCTTGATCCTCCCCTTCAGGTCGTCAGCTTTGTCCGCGCCATTTGCCATCAGTGCGGCCTCAAGTGCAGCACGAGTCATCACAGCCGAAGCGCGAAAGCAGTCTGAGCCGAGACAGACCGGGACTTTGACGCCCCAAGCCGAATGCCCCGGCGTCCTTGGACTCCGGGCCGGCTCCACCTTGGGTCGGAGCGACGAGTCCTAGTTCGAATCGCCCGCCGAAGGAGAGACTCCCCGGACGATCTCCAACCACTGTGAAGCACCGGTTTCTCGTCGCGGCTCTGGTGTCAGTCCCGAGGACTGGTGAACGAAAATGGACTCCGTCGCGCGAAGCAAGACAGCTTGCTTGGTCTGCTCGTCCTTGGTGGCCGCCACGAACTTCTCGAAGCTACGCATGGCCCGGCACCGATGCCGGTTCACGACCTCGTTGTGGGCAGCTGCCCGATACATCCTGACAAGCCAGACCAACACGTAGTACACGAAGCTAAAGAGCACGAGCTTCGCGACAGCAACCTGGATGGCCGCACCGGGATCGTCCAGCCAGTTCTTGTAAATCGCCACGACGACAGCGGCAACGTTGATTAGCGCCAGCGCGCCGCCGCCGATGGCCACTTCCCTAGCGCGCTTCAGCCAGTTGTCCTTGTCCACCGCGAAGTCATTCGCTGCCGTCTCGAACAACACAGCGTATTCGACAACGCCCCCTTCGGCAGCCCGATCCCTGAGCGTATCGACCACAGAATCGGCCTGTGCCATGCGGGCCGCTAGCTGCGCGCTAGCTTTCTCCATCATGGCGTTCATCTCCGCGTTTCTCTCGCGCGCCTCCCGGCGCATCTCGGCCAAGTCGCCGCCGCCGCTCCAAGCAAACGATAGAGCGATGATGGGCCCGCTAGCTTGTAGAGCATCGAGGTAGAGGCGAGACACTTCTGTCAACAGATTGTCTCGCTGACCAACCGCGTCCGGCGCAGTCACGTCAAACTCAGAGATCTGAGTGATCGTGTGCTTGAGATTTCGCGTAGCTGAGAGCAGGTGGTTGGCTTGTCTGTCCGCGGCCAAGCGGAGGTCGGACTCCGCGAGCTTAAGGAACAGCGAGCGGATGTCCTCGAGCCTTGATAAGGCATCTTGGAAGTCCATCTTCAGTCCAAGCTCGTCAGTTCTCACATAGTCACTCGGCTTCAGTTTGCTGAGCGCCTCGATGGCGTCAATCAGCTCTTGTCGTTCCTGGTCTTCCATGGGGCTCATCCCTCAGATCCTTGTGAAGATCCCTTCCTCGGGCAGGTTCAGCCGGCTCCTCAGAGCTTCTGGTCTCTCTTCGCGGTGCGCGGCGAGGCTATGGCGCGGATTCACAGTTCCCCGAGGTCGACCTCGGTGGCCCGTCGACGCTCGGTCCGGACCGTCTGCATCTGGCCCATGAACTTCAGGACGTACTCGCCGACCGGAAGGTTGTTCGCTGTTTCGCCCGCCCTAAACGTGGAAGGTGCACCAAACCACTGTCGGAGCCGTCCCAGATTCCAACCTCCGGGACCAGCGATCTCGACCGCTGCAGCGCTGTCACCGAGTAACGTGATCGCCGAGGTTGACTCGAGGGGGTCCAAGCGCACGCCTTGGTCCAAAGCGGTTTCTAGACTCTGCCAATCTGTGAGAGCCCAGTGCCCGTCCGCAATGCAGGCGATCCTGACCATCTCCGCCAAGGGCGGTTCGATCTTCACGAGTGCCTGGCCGGCCTCGAGACGCTTTACCTTTAGGGACCCCTGCCGCATTTCGACGAAGCAGAAGCCGTTTCCGGCGCGCGTGTTGATCCTCAGTTCCTCGTTCGCGGGAGTCCGGTCGAGGATCAGGTGAATACGCTCTCGGTCGCCGAAGTTCCTGAGGTCGACGGACTCGACACGGGAGCGAAGCTCACGCAACCGTGCCCGGACCTGGTAGACGGATGGCTCCAAGCCGAGTAACTGGAATCGGCCATCGCGGTCTGTTACCACCGGTGATCGTTGCGGGAAGATGTCGATGGTGGCCGGATAGGCGGGTTTGCCGTCCGATGTCGCTACCGTTCCCCAAATCGACACGCCCGCGTACTCAAAGTCGAGTGTGATTTCCGAGTTTGAACCTGAGGGGACAGTTACTTCGCGAACCTCCTGCGACCCGCTTCCGAGGGATGCCCAGATTACCTCCCATCGGCCGGGAGTAACCTTGTCCAGCCCGTAGTACCCGCCCGCATCCAAGGCTGCTTGGCGTTCTTGGGCGGGACCTCCGACGATCTGCGTTCTCGGAAGAGGACGGCCTAGCGTATGAACAACACCCCCCGGCAGTTCGTCGGGTACAACCTGGCGCCACAGCAGCGATCCGTCAGCGGGAACCCCATCAATGGTCACTCGACCGGAAACCCGCACGACGTCCCGGTCGCAGCGAAGCGTCTCGTTCCCGTTTCCGTTCTCGACATCGCGTTCGCAGACCAACGCGCCTTCCTCGAAAACACGGACTCGGAAAGTACCTGCAGGCACCGTCTCGATTCTCGCTCTGCCGCCCCTCAGGGTGGCCTGCATCTGGTCTCGTCTGTTGCCGGTTCCGCCTGGATCAAGCGTCACAAGGCCCTCGTCGACATCGGAGCGAACCAGCACACGGCGACCACGGGACAGTTCAAGGGTCCCCGCGTCGATCCACTCGGTCGCTCGGGCTTTTACCGTGGCCTCCATCGGGGCGAACCCCGAAGCCTCGATACGCAGTGTCGTCGCCCCCGGCTCGAGACCGTGGAGTTCGAAGTAGCCGTCTGAGTCGGTCGTTACAGTGGCGTACTCGCCCATGGCCCACGCCATGAGCGCGCCGGTTTCAGATGGCTGGACGTGATAGACCGAAGCTTCGTGCACCGGCGCATACTCTGAACTGACTACATGGCCCGAAACCCAGGCCGACAACGGAGCGGCCACGACACCTAGGTCGCGCCGTTCACCGGCGGAGCCCGCGACCTGAATCCGCCGCTGGCCGGCGTTGCCCGCGACGAGTTCCAGACCGTACGTGCCTGCCTCCAAGTCGAGCGAAAACGTGCCGTCTAGGCGAATCAAGCCGAATCGGCTCTGACCGGTGCCGACACGGTGTGCGGTGACCCGGCCGCCCGTCGCTGGACTAATGCCGTCGGCGGCAACGTACATCCCATGCACATTGAACGACGCCTGGATTCTGACCTCGAAGGGCTCGTCGGGCTTCGCCCCGGCTTGGCGTGGCAACTCAAGCTGTGAGACCAGGTACCCGTCCTTCTGAACAAGAAGGGTACGCCCCAAGCTCGGTCTGACCTCAACGACTCCGACAGCGTTGGTCATTTCCCAAGCGCCGCCAGTGATCTGCACATTGGCATTGCGGATCGGTTCCGCTGTGCCGTGGTCAACTACCCGAATCCAAATCCGTTCCGCCGGAACGAGGACGACGCGACCGAGATCAACCGAGCCGGTAAGCGCGAGCCTCTCCGAGTGCTCGAAATCGCTCGTACTAATGCGCAGAAAGGCGTCGCTAGCAGCGAATCCGCTGACCGCGAACCGTCCGTCCGGCCCCGCTACAGCCTCGTGGCGTTGCATGAGGCCGAAGCCGTTTGGCACCCAGGAAACTCCGGAGAGCCTGGCATCGGGTATCGGTTCATCGGCGCTGTCTACCGTTTGGCCGCTAACGACGAGGCCACGTCCAAGTTCGACGGTTGCCGGAATCTCGTTCAGCCGAGGGAATGCCTGGGCTGCTCGTGTCACGCTTGCGACGATAGACGGAGGCTGTGCCGTCTCCGGCAGAACAACGTGGATTCTGCCTTCGGGGCCGGCTGCCTCAAAGGCGAGAAGCTCAGTCGGATACTGCATCCCGCGGCGACTGGGCCGCACCGCAGAGAGCCGAGCGCCAGGGAGAGGCACGGCATCGGCAGTGACGAGGAATTCATGCTCGACCGCAGGCTGTAGCGTAAGCGCAACACTCGCCTGCTCAGCGGAGACATCTGTCCATGCCGTGGCTCTGCTGGCTCCGACGACCTGTACGCGCCATGGTTCGACGGTGCGAGGCACAGTGACTGACGGTCCCCTAGAAACGAACGTGGGCAGAAGACTCCGCGGTACGTCACGCCACATCGCCGCTGGTGCGGCCGACACAGCGAACTTCTGCGACGCTTCGTCCTCTGCAAGTGACTCCGGAAGAGCCAGGAGGATGGCGAGCGACGAATGCCGTGTGGACGCGCAGGTCGAGCCGAAGTCCTCATCAGGGCCGACTCGCTGCGGCGCGCAGCTTCGATTCCACGCCCAGCAGTGGCTCAGTTCGTGGCCTCCCCGGGCCTCGAACTCCTGTCGGACAGTCAACGGACGCGTGTCGCCGAGTGACTCCAAGGACCAGGACCGCCGGTCACTATCGAGACACACGTAGTCGACCGGTTCGCTACCGCGGCTCGGTGCGGCCAGCACAACACCGAGCAACAACAGAGGGTGGACGATGACGACCGCCAAGCGGGCCGGGGCACTCCCCGTCGATTCACTTCGATGGAGCACCGAGGCTGACCTCCAGCACCCGAGCGTCTCTCGTAGCGGGTCCCAACGGGCCCCGCAGCAGCACGACCGCCTGGTCTCCTCGTAGGTCCGCACGAAGGCGCGTGTCGAGCAGATTCGACTCGATAGCGCACGGTCGCAATGAAGCGGCTTCGAGGGCCTCCGTGGTCACGTGAACGAGATCCCAACACACTCTGCCTTGGGGAGATGAGCTCTCGTCGGTCGCGTTGACTATCTCATCCAAGAAGTTCTCGTCTTCGACGGTCACCGGCGTGTCCTGCGGCACAACGCCGCGCTCTCTAAGGCGAGCCACTATCTCCTCCGCGCTCGTGCCGCCGATGATCTGAGTGGCTTCTCCGGACGAGCCATCAATGACAGTGATCCGGCTCACGGTTCCGGGACTGTCGGTAGGCGCGGCCACAGGTTCAGGCGGTGGCGCAGGATCTGGTACGTGCCGAACGAAAAAGAAGACGTTGCCCTGATCGTCGCCCACTACCTCGTCGATCAAGCGCCGTCGTGAGAGCCAAGCGTCTCCCCGGGGGGCCTGCCCAAGCAAAGTCGCTTGGCCAACCTCAGTTACGCCACAACCTTCGTCCGCGAAGAAGGTGCTCGCGTCCAAACTCTCACGAAGCGTCCCGTCGGAATCGTAGAGGAAGACGCCGGGTTCCGCTCCCGGGATCACGAGTAGTGCCCCGGCACTCAGGAATCGGATGACACCAAGCTCGGCGAAGCCGCAGTAGTCCAAGCCTTTTCCGCCGTCGCGGCTGGGCAACAGGCCTTTTGCGCCCCCTTGGTCGTCCAGGAGCCACGCAATGTAGTCCTCCCAGACAGCATCGCCTTGCTTCGCGCGAGCCAGCCCAAGAACGGCCGTGCGATTGCCCTGCCGGTCAACGTCTTCCACACTCTCCATTCGCTTGAGCAAGGAAACCTCGGCAGCGTCCCGCCGGTAGACACCGAACAAGCGGCCCCCAAAGGAAACCTCGTCGTTGGCAGTTGCTCCTCCCAGCCGACTGTAATCCTGATACCGGCCCATTCCTACCAAGCCGGTCCCCGCAAGCGTCGCCACGAGTTCCGCCTCGTTGGCGGCGATCTTCCAAGAGTAGACGCCTTGACCACCGACGCCCACGAGCATACGGTCGTCCGCCAGCCAGCGAACATCACTAGCTTCGGAAACGTCTTCGGGCAAAGCGAGTTCGCGTAGGACTTGGAGCGTGGGACCCTGCACGCCATCGCGCACCGTGGCCGACAACACGGTGGCAGCCAAAGCTAATCCAAGCACTGCGCCCAGGAGAGTCGGTAGCGGTCGAAGGCTCCGGGCGATGGGCTTCAAAGTGCTGGTGCTACGGATGCCCGTGCCAAGACCGGCGGCCTCGCCAGTTCCTTCGGCGCGGCGTACATCCCCGGGCTAGCAGGAGCTGGATGTCGTCTCGGGTCGAAAGCCTCGAAGAGGCTGGAAGGCTTGCACCGTCTGGTAAGAAGCACGTCGGAGGCAGGAGTCGCGACATTCTCGCGTGCTCCAAAGAGGTCGGCGGGATCGGACAGCTCCCGTAGGCCTGTAACCAGTTCAGCACCAACGACATCGCCTCCACGTCGGCACGATTCAGTACCCTCCGGGCCCGAAACGCACATGTGCTCCTGCTCGTTGTACACGATGATCACGACAGCGCACTCTCGACAGCCTCCTCCGGTGTATGCACAGGAGCCGAGGCCGGGATCGGGGCGGGAGTTCTCGTAGTCGGTGCAGCCCCCGATGATGATGATCTGAGCCTCAGCATCGGGCGCGAACACGCCATTGCCAACAAACGCAAACAGGGCCGCAACGAACCAGACGGCGTTTCTCATTCAGCAACCTCCTTCGGGACCAAGTGGGAGAAAACGAACATCCTTCCGGACAGGACTTCATGGTGACTAACCCGAAGCAACCTGTGCTACTGGCGGACGCACCCCTGCAAATGCAGGACGAGGGTCACCAGGCGTGCTCCGGGACTACGCGGCGCCCGGACCAGTCGTCCGGGCGGACAACTCGCACACCTCCACCGTCACGAGATCCGAGAGAGGGTGCGGGAGTCCGGGAAGTGATGGCCCCTGTTGTACCACCCATGTGGCTAGCGGAGCATGGCGCCGGGCTCCGTGCCCACGCTCAGGAACGACCGCTGGAGCTCAACTGTATGGCCAGGATGGACGAAGAGCGCATCGCGGCGCACCTAGAGTCCCACTACTCCCGTTGTACAACAGGGAGGTGGGAACTCAAGAGCACCAACCGAACAAGATCCGCCTGCCTTGAGCAAAACGTCTTCTCAAGCGTCCTTTGTACGAGCGAACGAACCGTAGGAACCGTCCGGCCAGTGGCTTCGGCGATCTGGCCCGTCGTAAGACCTTCGGCCAGCGCGACCGCCACACGGCTCTCGGCCGGAGTCAGTCGAAGGGACGCAGCGACTTGCTCCGGACTCAACCGGGTCGGCTGCCAAGGGTCCACAACCACCACGACAGCGGCTACGTCGGCCTGACCGCAGTCGACACTCGTTACGTACACCGTCAAGGGTCGCTGCTCCGGCCAACGACCGACGGCTGTCCGACCACCTGCGCTGCCGTCAGTGCCACCGGCGAGCACCAACTCCAGGAGGCTCTCCAGAGCTTCCACGTCCTCGGACCGCTGAGCCCGGAGACGCCCGTTCTGGTCGCGGAGACCGCCCTCTTGACCGAGAATCTCCCGGCCGCGGTCGTTCGACTCAACGATCACGCCACTGCAGTCAAGGCCGATCAGTCCAACCTGACGTTGGTCCAAGAGGCCGGCTGCAAGACCGTCGTCCCCCGTGAACTTGCCGAAAACGCCCGGACCACTGGCATCATGCACCCAGCCAGCGTTCAGAGTTCGAAGAGACGGCGTTCCTGGGCGGGTTGACGTTCCTCGGGTTCCTTCAGGCATCGGGGCAAAAGGTAAAGGAGTCTCATCAGGGAGAGGCTGCGATCTGTCCCTCTAGTTGCTTACGTACCTCGCTCTCCAGCGCCGCCCACGCATCGGGTTCGACCGAACGGATGGCGCTGCTGAAGGTAGCCACCGTTTCACCCTGGGTGGTGCAAACCAGTACCTCGCCGAGCCCCTGCGTGAAGCCCAAGCTAGAAAGCTCATCGGCGGAAGATGCAGGCGCACACTGCAACGCCGCCGCATGGACACCAGCTACCTCGTCAACCACACCCGGCTCTGAGAGAGTCGGGTTAGCGATCGAAACCGACACTCCGCCCACTGCGGCGGCTACTAGGGCGGCGGCAACGACAAGCGTCTGAGGACGCGGCCGGCAGGGACTCAGGATGGCCCGGATTCTCCTCTCCAACTGTGACCGCCGTGCCATCGGCAGCGACAAGGCCGGCCGGCCCTGGGACCCGTTCTCCGCCAGCGAAAGAAGGTGCCCCGCGTAGTCCGACGGCCGGGTGCCGACGGCCAGCACTTCCTCGTCGCACGCCTCTTCGCGTCGCGCCGTCGCCAAGTGCGACGCGACCCAACTCAGAGGATGGAACCAGTAAACCGCCAAGGCGAGGCGGCCAAGCCATTGGCGCAGAGCGTCGCGCCTCCGCACATGGGCCAACTCATGGGCCAAAACAGCGTGGCGACGGGCCTCAGACCAATCGGTCGCCGAGGTCGGAAGCAAGATAACCGGACGACACACGCCCCCGGTCATGGGTGTCACGGTCTCCTCTGTGACGACGAGCCGCACCTTGGCGCGAACGGACAGCCGCCCCCGCAAGACGCGCAACTGCCGAAGCCAAGCTTCATCTTCCACGAGTTGCCCTGCCTCGACGAGTCTAGAGAACCGCCGAGCTGCGATACAGAGAGAAACCAGTGCCGCCCCGCAGCCAGCCGCCCAGAACCCGAGCACCCACCGAGCCCAAGGCCGGAGCGGAGGCACCCCCGATCCCACCGCACCGGAATCGGACACGGTGACCAAGGATGCAAGCGATGTTGCAACTCGCCCCGGGTCGGCCAGAACCAAGGTAGCGGGGACGTCAGGTCGGCGGGCAAGGTCGCCCGGCAGCGGCCCATCGGGATAGAGCGACATGTCCCAAGACGGTCCGAACAGCCGGAACCCAGGCAGGGCAAGCAGAAGTACGAATGTCAAGGTCCAGAGGCGATGGCGAGTCGTCGCGGGCCACCTTCGGAGCAGCCGTTGTAGAGCGAGCGAGACGCCCAGCAGGATCGTCGCCCGAACGACGAGATCGACCAAGTACGCCGACTCCACGGCCGCGGAGAACTCGGTCATCGGCCGTCGCGGGATGCCCGATCGATCAGGTCGCGCAACCGCCTTCGCTCGTCCGGCGCGAGGTTCGCGTCGTCCAAGTCCAAGAGCGTAGCCACCGCGCCTTCCACCGAACCGCCGAAGAACGTCCTGACCACATGCCGGAGGGCCGAACGGCGCGCCCGCGCGGGGGGAACGCTTGGCGTGTACACGTAGCGGACGCCATCCGGGCGAACGCACAAGTGCCCTTTCTTCAGCAGGATCCGAAGCACGGACCGAACTGCCGAGTCGCTCGGCGCTTCCGCCATCCGAGTGCGTATCTGAACACTCGTTGCTGCGCCGAGTTCATGGAGGATGTCCATGACCTCGCGCTCCCGCCGGCTGAGTTGAGGAACCTCGCTCGTCATCGCTGCGACACGCTAGCCGACACATGTTGAAAAATCAACACTCGTCGACCGCCCTCACCACCCTACGTCGCCCCTACACGCACACCGGAATGAGAGAATCCCGCCCCAAGCCCAAACCGGAGAAACCGATGACCTGGAACGACGACGTCAAGGAGATCGCACGGCAGCGCCGCATGGCCGAGCAGATGGGCGGCGCCGACTCCGTCGCGTTTCAGCACGGCCGCGGCAAGCTGACGGTGCGGGAGCGCGTCGATCTGCTCGCGGATCCGGGGACCTTCCACGAGATCGGCGCGCTAGCCGGCACGGCGACCTGGGAAGACGGCTCCGTGGCGGCGCTCAAGCCCTCCAACATGGTCGTCGGCACGGTGCGGATCGACGGCCGCAAGGTCGCCTTCTCCGGCGGTGACTTCACGATCCGCGGCGGCGCCTCGGACGCGAACATCGGCAACAAGAGCCGCTTCGCCGAGCAGTTCGCGCTGCGCAGCCGGCTCCCGTTCGTCCGGCTTCTCGATGCGACCGGCGGCAGCGTGAAGACCTTCGAGCAGATCGGCAGGACGTACCTGCCCGGCGGCGCAGGCACCGACGTGTCGACCCATCTCCTGCAGGCGGTTCCGGTGGTCTCGGCCGTCCTGGGCTCGGTCGCCGGCCTGCCGGCCGTGCAGGCGTGTCTCTGCCACTTCAGCGTCATGGTCAAGGGCACGAGCCAGGTGTTCGTCGGCGGCCCGAAGGTGGTTGAGCAGGCGACCGGCCAGCGCATCTCGAAGGAAGAACTGGGCGACGAGCGCACCCAGATCAGGAACGGCGTCGTCATGAACCTCGCCAAGGACGAGGCCGACGCGATCGCCCAGGTGCGCCGGTTCCTCTCGTACCTGCCATCGAGCGTCTGGAAAGCGCCGCCGGAGCGGACGCCGGACGACGATCCGGACCGGCGCGCCGAATCGCTGCTGTCCGTCGTGCCGCAGGACCGCCGCCGAACCTACGATCCTCACGCGATCATCGAGGCGGTCGTCGACGAAGGCAGTTTCTTCGAGATCGGGCCGCTCTACGGCCAGGCCCGCGTCACCGGCCTCGCCCGCGTCGACGGCATCCCCTGCGGGGTCATGAGCAACGATCCACGGTTCAACGGCGGCTCGATGGACATCGCGGCCGGCGAGAAGATGCTCCGGCTGCTGGAGCTCTGCGAGACCTTCCACCTGCCGCTCGTCTACTTCGCCGACGAACCCGGCTTCTCCGTCGGCCCCGCGCAGGAGCGCCTGGGCATCGTGAGAGCCGGCGCCCGCGTCGTGACGGCGCTCAACTCGAGCCGGACACCGTACATCTGCTTCGTTGTCCGCCAGCTCTACGGAGTCGCCGGCGGCCTCCACTGGCGCGGCCAGGGCTTCTACCGCCGCTACGCCTGGCCTTCGGCTCACGGTGGCTCGATGCACATCCAGGGCGGCACCGCGATCGCCTACAAGCGCGAGATCGAGGCAGCCCAGGAGCCGGAGGCCAAGCGGGCAGAGATCGAAGCGCGGCTCTTCGCCATCTCCTCGCCGTTTCGCAACGCCCACGCCTTCGGCGTCGAGGAGATCATCGACCCGCGCGACACACGTCCACTGCTGGTGGACTTTGTGCGCGACGCGCGCAGAGTTGTGGCCGCGGAACTCCTCGGGCCGGCGACGGGGCCGAGCTACAGGCCGTAGCGAGCGTCGCGGCGGATGCCGGCCAGAAGGCCGGCGCACCGACACTCGGGGTGCTAGCTCAGCACGGCCCCGGTGACGCCGGAGTCGAAGAGGGCGTCGATCTCATCATCGTCAAGACCGAGGCGTTCCCGCAGCAGCTCGCGACTGTGCTCGCCGAGCCGGGGCGGCGGCAGGTCGGAGCGTTCCAGCAGACCGTCGATCCGCCAGGGATGGCCGGCGTAGCGGTGCTCGCCCACGTCCGCGTGCTCGATCCTGCGGAACCAGCGCCGCTGTTCCAGATGAGGGCACGCCATGAGTTCGGCGGTCGTGCGCACGACGCCGGCGGCGATACCGGCGGCCTGGAGACGCTCCATCAGGTGCTCGGCCCGCTGGGTGCCGGTCCACCCGGCGATCGCCTCGTCGAGTTTCTCCGCGTTGGCGATGCGGTCGGCGTGCCGGTCGAACGCCGGATCCGAAAGGGGCCGGGAACCTGAGACGGCCACCAGCCGACGCCACATTTCATCGGACTCGACCGCCACGGCGATCCAGCGATCGTCGCCGGCGCACGGGTAGACACCGTGCGGCGCGAGATCCAGGGCGCCGTTGCCCGGCGGCGTCTGCTCCCCGCGCCGAGCGGCATCGAGAAGCACTTCGCCGAGGTAGCCGACCGCTGCTTCGATCATGCTGCCGTCGATCGACTGTCCCTCACCGGTACGCCGGCTGTGGAAGAGCGCGACCAGGGTGGTCGCCGCCATCTGCATGCCGGTGATCGCGTCCGCCTGGTAGAAGCCCATGACCATCGGATCGCCGCCGGGATAGCGGTGGAGCCAGTCCCAGCCGGCGAGCGCCTCGATCGAGGTTCCATTCGCCTTGTAGTCGCTCAGCGGTCCGGTCTTGCCGAAGCCGGACCAGTGGGTCATGACCAGCCCCGGGTTCTCCGCCGAGAGTTCCGGCCACTCGAGTCCGAAACGCTCCATAACGCGCGGCGTGAAGTTCTCCATCACCACGTCGGCGCCGGCGGCCAGCCGTCGGAGCAGGTCCTTGCCCTCTTCGGTCTTGAGGTCCAGGCAGAGGGATCGCTTGTTCCGGTTGACGCTGTTGTAGTTCGGGCTGGAGTTCACGAGGCCGGGAGGCGGGTTCACCATCGGCACCGGACTCGCCAGCCATCGCCGCCAGACGTCCGGCCGGCGGTGGGACTCGATCTTGACCACGCGGGCACCGAGGTCGGCCAGGAGCATCGTGGCGAAGGGGCCGATCCAGGCCTGGGTCAGGTCGACGATCTCGACGTCGGCCAGCGGCAGCGACTCGTCTTCCTCCCCCGTCCCAGGCGGCGGCTCGACCGGCTGCCAATCGAGCGACGCCAACGGATCCGCCTGGCGAGGGACTGCCGGAGCCTGCACCGGCGCCACGGCATCCGTCCGTCCGAACCGCGCCGCAGGACCAGCGAACGGGAGCTTCCCAAGCCGCGGATGGTCAAGGGTCCGGAAGAAACCACGGGCAGCGAGATGCTCCTCGGCGAGCAGGTCGACCGGATTCACTACCTTCCCGCAGACGATCTTCCGCTTCAGGAGACCGTGGAACACCTCGTCCGTCGTCTTTTCGCCAACGGGGTCAGCCAGGAACGGAAGCAACCGCCGGATGCGCGCCACGGGGTCCTCACCCTCCACGGCCTGCGGCCACTCCCCGTCTTCGACGCCCAGCGCCGCGCCGTAGTCGCCGAGCTGGTCCTCGGGCGGCGGGACGAATGTCACCCATCCGTCGCGGCAGCGATGCGCCCGCACACCGGTCGAGGGACCCCCGTCACGCTCGGGATGCACGCCGGTGTACTCGATCCGCAGCAGCGGCAGGATGGAGGTCAGGGTCTCCATCTCGGACACTTCGACGAAGCGGCCTCGTCCGCCGTCGAGGCGCGCAATCAGAGCCGCGAGCGCCGCGACGAAGGCGCCGACGCCGCAGGTGTAGCCGATGATGTGGCCGGGCGCCTTGAGCGGTGCTCGCCGCTTCTCACCGTTCAGTCCGGCATAACCCGACAGAGCCTGCACCACCAACTCCGAACCGACGAGGCCGGCATAGGGGCCGTTCAGGCCGAACGGCGAGACCGACACGAGAACGAGTCCCGGGAGCCGCTCCCGCAGACCGTCCAGCGTAAGGCCCCAGCGCTCCAGATCGGCGTCGGCCCAGTCGGTGACGACAACATCGGCACGCCGCAGCAGGTCCAGCAGCGCGTCCTCGTCGGGACACGCGGAGGACAGCGACATCGCCCTCTTGTTCGCGGCGACGAACTCCCAGAGAAGCGACTCCCTGGCAGCCCCTTCCCCGCCACGCGGCCCCATTCGACGAAGCCGCGAGCCGCCCTCGCGCTCCAGCACGACGACGTCGGCGCCCCAGAGCGCGAACTGCCGCGCGCAGTAGGCCGCGGCGACGCCGTCGGCCAGTTCAAGGACGCGGACGCCGTGAAGCGGCGGGCGCTGCTCCAAACGACCCTTCCAGCAGTGTTCGGCGACGCTACGACCAGGTCAGCGAGCCGGTGCTCTGGCCGAACCGGTCCGTCTCCACGCCCATCGCCTGCAACAGCGTCACGAACAGGTTGCTGAGCGGCGCGTCGTGATCGCCCTCGTGGCGGTGGTGCTTGCCGTGGCTGAGACCGCCGCCGGCGACGAGGATCGGCAGGTGCTTCGGCTCGTGCGAGTTCGCGTTGCCCAGGTTGGAACCGAACAGAACGGTCGTCGATTCGAGCAGCGGGCCGTGGCTGTCGCCGCGTTCCCGGAGCTGTGTCAGCAGACCGTCCAACTGACCGATGATCCGGGCCTCGATCTTCTTGAGCTGGGCGATCTTGGCCTCGTCCTGACCGTGATGGGACAGGTTGTGATGGGAGCCGTTCACACCCTGGACCTGCGGCACGACGCCGTGATCCTGGATCATGATGCTGATCACGCGGGACGAGTCCGTCTCGAGGATCAGTGGAACCATGTTGAAGAGCAGCCGGATGCGGCCGATCAGGTCGGCCTTGTCCGGGATGTCCGCGGGCTGGTCCTCCACGACCACCGGCTTCGGCCGCTTGAGCCAGGCGCCGGCCTCGTTCAGTTCCTGCTCGGCCGTGCGCACCGCGGCGTAGTAGGCGTCGAGCCGCACCTGATCGGCCGAACTCACGCGACGGCGGAGCGCCGAGGCCTCGGCCTTGACGCGATCGAGAATGCTGCCGCCGCTGGCCAGATTGCGTGACTCGCGCTCGACCTCCTCCGGCTCGCCGGCGAGGAACATCTTCCTGAACAGACGGGCCGGGCTGATCTCGGCGGGGATCATCACGCCGTTGGCCGTGTAGGACTGGCTCTGCCCGCTCGCGGTCCCCAGGGTGACCGACGGGAAGCGGGTCACGTAGCCGAGATGGTTGGCCGCCGCCTGGTCGACCGAGATCGAGTTCTTGAACCCGTCGCGGCCAGGGCCCCTGGCCGCGGTCAGGAAGGTGACCTCGGAGTTGTGGGGCTGGCGACCGGTCTGGTCCTCGTGCGAGTAGTTCGAGAACAGCGAATAGTGCTCGCGGTGCTTGTCGATGATCTTCAGGTACTCGGTCGTCTCGTAGGCGACGCCGGTCTGCTTCGGCAACCACGCTTCCGGGTAGATCCCCAGGGTGTTGCAGATGTTGACCATCCGGCGTGGCGCTCTGGTGGCGGCGGCACGAAGCAGCGACGGTTGCATCGTCTCGAGCAGCGGCAGGGCCAGCGCAACGCCCGAGGCGCGCAGGAAGGTGCGTCTGTCGATGGTTCTGTACATGTCGAGTACCTACAGGTTGGCGAAGAGATCGCTCTTCACGACCTCCCGAATCATGCTGCGCAGGGGGTAGCCGTCCTCGGCGAGCTCACCAAGGATGTCCTCCACCGCTTGACGGTCCGCGAACTCGACCGGGGCCCCTGTGGCGAAGGCGATCAACTGGGACGCGACGTGGCGCGCCACCTGGTCGAGCTCGTTGCCGAACAGCAATTTCTTGTACTCCTCGATGCCGACGAAGACCTGTCCCTGCGGGGTGACGCCGGTCACGTCGACCGGAAGGCCTTCGCGATAGCCGCCGGCGCCCTCCTCGCCCGGAATGCGGTACGCCTCGCGGAAGCCGCCGATCGGGTCGAAGGACTCCAGCGCGAAGCCCGGCGGATCGATGTTGCGGTGGCAACTGTTGCAGACCGTGTCGGTGCGGTGCCTGTCGAGCTGCTCGCGAATCGTCACAGCGCCCCGGGTGTCCGGCTCCAGGCCCTCCACGCCGGCGGGCGGCGGAGGCGCCGGCTGTCCCAGCAGATTCGCCAGCACGAAGTTGCCGCGCGGCACCGGCGAGGTCGTCGTGCCGTTGGCGGTGATCTTGTGGATGCTCGCCTGGGTCAGCAGGCCGCCACGGGGACTGTCCTCGGGGATGGCGACCTTGCGCATCTGCTGGCCGGTAACGCCCTCGATGCCGTAGTGCTCGGCGAGGCGTCGATTGAGGAAGGTGAAGTCGGAGTCGATCAGGTTGCCGACGCTGAGGTCGTGCGCCACGAGCTCCGCCAGGAAGAGTCGCGTCTCACGAACCATCGCCTGTCCCAGCCGGCTGTCGTACTCGGGATAGAGCGCCTTGTCGGGCGTCGTCGCGTTCATCTCGTAGAGCCGGAACGCCTGGCCGGCGAAGTCCTCGATGAACCGCTCGCTCTTCGGGTCGTCGAGCATCCGGTCGACCTGGCCTGCCAGCACGTCGTCCTCCGACAGCCGGCCGGAGGCCGCCAGATCGAAGAGTTCCCGGTCCGGCATCGAACGCCAGAGCAGATAGGAGAGCCGCGTCGCGACCTGGAAGTCGTCCAGTGTTCCCCGGCCCGCCACGTGGTAGACGAAGGCCGGAGCGACCAGCATCGCCCGTAGCGGCTCGCGGACGGCCTCGACGAACGGCAGTCCGTCTTCGAGGGCGGGCTTCGCCAGGGCCGCGTAGGTTTCGAGCTCGCTCTCCGTGAGCGGCCGCCGGAAGGCGCGCGGCCCGAAGCCCGCCACGACATCGACGACGTGCTCGTGGGCGTCCTTGGTGAGCACGGGTTCGCCAGCCTCGTCGAACTCGATGCCGGCGAGCAGTTCCCGCGCGCTGCGCGGCGGCCAGTCGTCGAAGAGCGGCCCCTCGATCGTCATCGTCCGGAAAGCGATGCCCTCCCACGGGTAGTCCCGGACGTTGCGCTCCGGCGCGAAGTACGACACCTTGTCGTCCGGCGGCCGGTAGGCGTCGGCGAGCGAGGGAGCGATCAGGTCGCGCGGCCGGAGGTAAGGAGTGACTTCGACGACCCGGCCTTCGGGGTCCACCAGGTCGAACGAGCCGATCAGGCTGTTCAGGGCCGCGGTCGCGACTCCCTGCTGGTTGCCGTGGAAGAGGGTGAGCGTGATCGGCGACGTCGCCTGGTAGGGGTAGGCGTCGATCGCCACCCGGTAGCGGCCCGGCATGTCGACGAGGAAGCCCTCGGTCATGCTGTGGAAAGTGTAGGTCGAGCCGCCCTCGAAGAACATGACCGCGGCGTCGTCGACCATCTTGACGATGCCGGCGCCCAGGTACTCGCCGACCGAGTTCCCGGTCAGATAGGGCGACTTCGAGTAGTCGATCTCGACGGTTCGGGTCTCAGGCCGCGGGCCGGTCCTGAGCGCCTCGTCGAGCGCGCCGGCCGCGGCCGTCAGGTAACTGCGCACGTGAAGCGGCGAGATGCCCTGGTTCTCGGCCACGACATCGAAACCGCCGGTGTCCGTCTCTTCCGGCAGGTCGTTGGCCAGGCTCGCGGCGACGTCGGGGTCGATCCCCAGCAGGTCCTGGATCGTGTACTCGTACTCCAGCCTGGTGAGGCGCCGGAGCGGCGTCCGTTGCCCGGCGCGCTCGGCCCGGTTCGCTTCGAGCAGCGCGGCTCTCAGGGAGTCGAGCGCCGAGTCGACGATGCGCTGCGCCGGCCTTCGGGTACCGGGCGGCGGCATCTCGCCTTCGGTGACGCGGTCGAAGATGCGCTCCCACAGCCGGAAGGTCTCCCGGTCGGCCAGATCTCCGCCGAGGGCGGTCAGGTCGAGCGGCGTCGTCTCCGTCCCGACATGGCACTTCAGGCAGGACGCCTCGAACAGCGGCGCAACCTCCGCTTCGAATGAACCGGCACCGGCGCCGCCCGGGACGAAGCCCGAGATCAGCAGCGCCACCGACGCGATCAGCGCTGGTCTTACCTGGTGCGTGGCCTGTCTCCCTGCTGGGTGGTGTGATCTTACAACGGCGTTGCAGGGAACGTCGGGACGGCGCCGCCGGCGAGAACGTAAGCTCGCTGGCCTCAACAGCCAGGGTGGCGAAGGAGGCGGTCAAGTGCCAGTGAGCGACAGCAGCGCGACGGTCAGCCTGACGGACGGACCGGTGGTTCTCGGGAACGGCATCGCCGGCGAGACGATCCGCATCCCGACCGCCGATCCCATGAGTTTCCACCAGGCGATCTCCGAGCCGGACGCCATGCCGGCCACGGAGATCCTCGGCAGCCTCTTCCTGCCGCCCGGAGAGGGACCATGGCCGGTCGTGATCGTCGTGCCGGGAAGCCTGGGGGTCGCGCCGTCGCACGTCGCCAAGGCGGACCTGCTCACGGAGGCCGGAATCGCCTGCTGCGTGATCGACCCGTTCGGCACGCGCGGCGTGACCTCCACCGTCGCCAACCAGGCGCAGTACTCGTTCGCCGCCAGCGCCTGGGACGTGCTCGCGGCCGCCGCGGTCCTGGTCCGGCGAGCCGACATCGACGGCGCGCGGATCGGCGCCCAGGGTCACAGCCGCGGCGGGTCGGCCGTGCTGTCCGCGGCCTGCCTGGCGCCGCTGGTCGGCCCCGACCGGGCACCCGAACTCGCCGCCGTCTACGCCGCCTACCCGTGGTCGGGCTTCCAGTTCCTGCGGCCGGACGTCGGCCGCACCGTCGTGCGCTCCGTCATCGGCGACCTGGACGAGTGGTGCCTGCCGCTTCAGGTCCAGGCCCACATGCACGCGATGACCCTCTGCGGATGCGATGCCAGCTTCCGGCTCTTTCCCGACACGCACCACAGCTTCGACCGCGACACGCCGGTGGAACTGGTCCCCGAGGCATCCGTCAGCCCGGGGTCTCCGACGATCTACGTCGGCAACGACGGCGCCTTCGTGCATCCGGTGACCGGCGAGGCCGATCCGGGCTTCACCGAACGCGACGCGATGATCTACCAGGTCAAGTCGCCCTACGGCCGCCGGGGCGCCCGAATCGGCACCGCCGGCGACCAGGCGCGGGCGTTCCACGAGGACATGATGACGTTCTGGACGGCCGCGCTCGGATAGCGCCGGTCGAGGCGCCGCCGTCGCGGTAAACTCATGGAACGCAAGTGACTTCCAACGACGGCAGCAGCCACGGCGAACGGCCCGGACCCCTCGCCTACATGGCGAGCAATGGCATCGCGGCCAATCTCTTGATGATGGGCATCGTTGCGGCCGGGCTCGTGTCCCTGACCGGCCTCGAGCGGGAAGCCTGGCCCATCACCCCCTTCTACCACGTCGAAATCTCGATGGCCTATCCCGGCGCCACGCCGGAGGAGATCGAGGAGTCGATCGTCGTCAAGATCGAGGACCAGGTCAGCGGACTCGATGACGTGCAGGCGGTCAAGTCCGTGGCGGCTCCGGGCATCGCCTCCGTGCGCGTCCAGATGGACTCCGGTACGGACATGGATCGGGCCCTGGACGACGTGGAATCCGCCGTCAACCGTATCCACTCCTTCCCGGCCGGCGCCGAACGCCCCCAGTTCCGGGAGATGGACAACCGCTTCAGCCTCATTCGGCTCATCGTCCACGGCGACATCTCCGAGCGCTCGCTGAAGGAACTGGCGCATCGGGTGGAGGACGACCTCACGGCCCTACCCTCCGTTTCCCAGGTCGAGGTCAGCGGGGTCCGGGACTACGAGATTTCCATCGAGGTGCCGCTTCACCGGCTGCGGGCCCTGGGACTCACGCTTACCGACATTGCCCGCGCGGTCCGCCGCAGTTCGCTCGACTTGTCGGCGGGCAGCATAGATACCCGGGAATCGCAGGTTCGAGTACGGACCCTCGGGCAGAACTACGACCAGCAGGACTTCGAGGAGATCGTCCTGCTCAGCGGCCGCGACGGCACGCTCGTGCGCCTCGGCGACATCGCCGAGGTCCGCGACGGGTTCCAGGAGGCAGACCTGATCGTCCGCCATCAAGACCGGCCCGCCGTGTTCGTCGAAGTCTACAAGGCCGGTGGCGAGCAGGTGATGGCTGTGGCCAGGACGGTTCGCGAGCACCTGGCGAACGAGGTGATCCCGGCTTTACCGGACGGCGTGGGCATCACCATGTGGAACGACGAATCCCAAGCCTACGAGGAGCGCGCCGATCTTCTTCTGAAGAACGGGATCCTGGGTCTGTTGCTGGTGCTGGTCGCACTCAGCCTGTTTCTCCAGGTCCGGCTTGCCCTGTGGGTTGCCGTGGGTCTCGTCGTTTCGGGTGTAGGCGCCCTCGCCGTCATGATGGCACTCGACGTGGCGATCAATACGATCAGCCTCTTCTCCTTCGTCCTGGCCATCGGGATCGTCGTCGACGACGCCATCGTGGTGGCCGAGCACATTCAGTACGAACGCAGTCGGGGAACCGCCGGGGTGGCGGCCGCCATTCGCGGCGTCCGGCGGATCAAGGCGCCGCTGACGTTCGCGGTCCTGACTTCCGCCGTGGCCTTCGTCCCGTTGCTGTTCATTCCGGGCGGCGTCGGCGACGTATGGCGGGCTCTGCCGATCATCATCATCGCCATGCTGCTGGTCTCGCTGGTGGAATCGCTGTTCGTCCTGCCCAACCACCTCTCCCACCTGCCCGGTCCGGAATGGGTGCCGGGCAATGCCTTCGACCGGTTCTTCTCACGACTCCAGAGTGGTGTCGACGCCCAGTTCCAGCGGTTCGTGCAGGGGCCCCTGGACCGGGCGTTGCGGTTCGCCACGGCCCGGCCCGGGGTGACGATGTCGGGCGCCGTTGGCCTGCTCGTCCTGAGCATCTCCCTGGTGCCCGCGGGAATCGTCCCCACCACGCTGGCGGACGACGTGGAGGGTGATATTGCCTCGGTCGTGTTGGAGATGCCAGACGGGACCACCGCTGCGAGAACGTACGAAGTGGCGCGGGAGCTGGAGGCCGCGGGCCACCGGGCCATCGAACGACTCTCTCGCGGCCGGCCCGCGGACGCGCCACCGCTGCTGACCGGCGTCACGGCGACCGTCGGACTGGGATCGAGAACCGAGGGTGGCCTCAACCCGCAGCCCACGCTCAATCCGCAGGCCAACATCGCCACCATCGAGTTCAAGCTGCTCGCCGCGCAGCAGAGACGGATCTCCACCGGCGAAGTCGTGCAGGCGTGGCGCGAGGAGGTCGGTGTGCTGCCCTACGTGCGCGGCACCACCTTCAGCGGCGAGATCTTCACCCTGGGGAACCCGGTCGAGGCCGTACTGTCCCATCCGGACCCGGAGCGCCTCGCCCAAATCGCCGACTCGGTGGTCGACGGACTCCGCAGCGTGGGAGGCGTCTACGACATACGGTCGGATCACACCCCGGGCATCCCGGAGGTTCGGCTGGAGTTGCGGCCCGAAGCGCGGACCCTCGGTCTCACCGTGCAGGAGTTGGCCGGACAGGCGAGAGCCGCGTTCTTCGGCGCGGAAGCCGCCCGGGTGCAGCGCGGTCGGGAAGAGGTACGAGCCTACGTCCGGCTGCCCGCGGAAGAGCGGAGTTCGATTACCGACATCGAAGGCTACCTCCTCCGCACGCCGGGCGGGGACGAGGTGCCGATCGTCAGTGTGGCCTCGCTGAGCCAGGGCGTGTCCCCGTCGGCCATCCGGCGCAGGGACGGCCAGCGTGTCGTCACCGTCACCGCGGACGTGGACGCCTCGGTGATCTCCGGCAACGAAGCCAACGAGATCCTGGCCGGTTCGATCCTCGCGGACCTGACCGCGGAGCACCCGGACCTGACATACACGTTCGGGGGCGAACAGCAGCAACAACTGGAGTCGATCGACGCGCTGTACCGCGGGTTCGCCATCGCCCTGATCATGATCTTCGCGCTCCTCGCCATCCCGCTCCGTTCCTACACGAAGCCCTTCATCATCATGGCCGTGATTCCCTTCGGGTTCATCGGCGTGATCCTGGGTCACTGGATCCTGGGAGTGGCCCTGAGCGCCGTGTCCTTCATGGGGATCTTCGGTCTAAGCGGGGTCATCGTGAATGACTCCCTGGTCATGATCGACTTCATCGATCAGAAGCTCCGGGAAGGCGCCCCGCGGAGAACCGCGATAGTCGAAGGCGCCAAGGGCCGCTTTCGTCCGATCATGCTCACTTCATTGACCACGTTCCTGGGCTTCACTCCGCTGATCCTGGAGCGCGCCATTCAGGCCCAGTTCCTGATTCCGTTTGCCGCGTCTCTCGGTTTCGGCATTGTCTTCCTCACGGCCATACTCATGATGGTTGTTCCGGCGCTCTGCACGTTGCATCCGCGCTTCATGCCGGCGCGGAGTTCTTCGCTTGCGAACGCCGGACAAGAAGCGTCGGCTGCGGCTGCGCGATAACCGATGAGCGCGCGCTAGTGCGACTGGGAAGACTTCCGAAAGCGCTGAAAGATGCGCACACGGGCCCGGGCGTCGCGCATCGAGTCCGGCACTTCGATGGCTGGCTTGACCGCGCAGCATCGGAGGCTTCGGGCACGGGCGCCTACGACCACGCGGAAACGGTAAGGGACTACTACGAGCTTTGCAACGGCTTCATGGTGTTTGGCTGGGGCGAATCCCTGCACTTTGCGCCCCTCACGCCTGACGAAAGCCTCGAGGAGTCCAAGGTCCGGCACCAGCGGGCCATCATCTCCCAGTTGGAGCTGCAACAGGGCATGAAGGTGGTCGACGTCGGTTGCGGAGTCGGCGGCCCCATGCGCCGCGTCGCTCGTGAAGCGGATGTCAGGGTCGTGGGAATCAACATCAATGAGATCCAGTTGGCGGAAGCGAAGAGGTTGAACGCCGAGGCGGGGCTGGAGCACATGACCGATTTGAGAAAGTGCAGCTTCGCAGACATGAGCGCCATCGAGGCCGACAGCTTCGACGGGGGATACGCCATCGAGTCGACGTGCCATGCGCAGGACAAGCAACGCGCTTTCGCGGAGATACTCCGCGTGCTGAAGCCGGGCGCCCTGTTCTGGGGGCAGGAGATGTGCCTGACGGACCGGTTCGACCCGCGGAACGACCGGCACCGGACCATCAAGCGGAACCTCATGCGCGGTATTGCGCTCCACGACATCGCCACGTTCGGGGAGGTGAATCACGCTCTCGAACGGGCGGGATTCGAGGTCATCGAGGGGAGCGATTGGGACGTCCGGGAAGGGCCCTCCACGCCCTGGTATCGGCCCATGGAGAGTCGCCACGGGACGCTGGGGAACATGGTGCGCAGGCTTCCCTGGGGCCGCAAGGCGTTCATCGCGGGGTCGAAGTTGGCCGAGGTACTGCGGCTCCTTCCGAACGGCTCGGCGGAGGTGGTGCGACTTCTTGATCGAACCGCGGAGGCTTACGTCGCGGGCGGCAAGACCGGCATCTTCACGCCGCTGTACTGTTTCCTGGCCCGCAAACCCCTTCGGGCCTGAGAAGTCCCGGTAAGATTCACTCATGACTCCCACCCCCGCGACCTCCACGAGCCAGGGGCTGACTCTCACGGACGAGTTGATCCTGATGCTCCTCAACGAGGAGAACGGCTACTTCCATCAGGTCCCCGGCTGGCACCTGCACTGCGCCGTCGCCGGCGCGGTCCTTGCCGAGCTCTCCCTGCAGTCGCGCATCGACACGGACCCGGAAGCTCTCTATCTCGTCGACGCCACGGAGACCGGGGACCCGGCTCTCGATCCGATCCTGGGGGAGCTCGCCCAGGCGCCGGACCAGCGGACGGCCCGCTACTGGATCGAACGGCTCGCGCCACAGGCCGAGGACACTATCGACCTCACCCTTGACCGCCTGGTGGAGCGGAACATCCTCCAGCATCACGACGGCGACTTCTGGACCCTCCCGCGAACCGGCTGGCAGGCGGACGCGCTCGACCAGTCCGAGGAAGGCACGGCGATCCAGTTCATTCGGGACCGGATCGCCAACGTCATCTTCAACGACGAGATCCCCGATCCGCGAGACATCATCGTTCTCTCCATCGTCAACGCCTGCGGCGTTCTGCGCTTCATCTTCCAGATCGACGAAGAGGTCGAGGAACGGGTCGAACTGGTCTGCAAGATGGACCTGATCGGGCGTTCCATCGCCGAAGCGGTCGCCCAGAACATCGCGGAGCCGATCCGCCGGCACTCCGCTCTGACGAAGAAGATGCCGAGCATTCCATTCCGGAAGTTGCTGCGCAACAAGTACGCCCGCGACGGCAACATTCCCGCCCTCTTCGCCAGTCTTGCCCAGGAGTTCGGACCCGTCTTCGAGCTCCGCCCACCCATCGGCGAGCGCATGATCTGCCTGGCGGGGACCGAAGTGAATCAGTGGGTCAACAAGCGCGGGCGCACGTACCTGAGAACGAAGGACTACTTCAACGACTTCGAGAAGATCTACGGGGCGTCCGGCGTCCTGCCTTCCCTGGACGGTGCGGATCATTTTCGACTCCGCAAGGCCATGTCGCCCGGATTCTCCCGCGGCAGGCTCGCCGGGCAGCTCGATCAACTCTACGGCTACATCCGAACATACCTTGCGAACTGGGAGGTTGGTGATCTCATACCGGCCCGGTCGTGCCGTCTCCTGGTCAACGCACACCTCTCCCCCCTCTTCGTCGGAGTGGATTCGCAGGATCTCATCGACGACCTCGTCTCCTACAAAGAGCGCGCCCTGGCCGTTCACATCATGCGAGCCCTGCCCAAGATGATGATGAAGACGCCCGGCATGAAGCGAAAGGCCAGGACCGTCGACAGGCTCCTGGAGCGCATCCAGACTTCACATACTCCGGCGCAGCGGATGGACCAACCGCGCGATCTGGCGGACGACTGGCTCGGACTCCACGCAAGCGACCCGCAGTTCGTGCCAGAGACCATGCTGCGCTTCCAGCTCTCCGCGGCGCTGGTCGCCAGCGTCTACGTGGGCGACGCGATCAGCTTTGCGCTCTACGGCATGGCGACGCAGCCGGACCTGCGGGAGCAGATCCGCGCCGAAGCCGACGCACTCTTCGAGAACGGCGACCCGGACGGTCAGGCCATCAACCCCTCCACGATCGACGTCACGCATCGTTTCCTCATGGAAACGCTCAGGATGTACCCCGTCGTCCCCATGGCGATCCGGAACGTGATGAACGCGTGCGTGATCGAGGGCTACGAGATCCCGGTCGGTTCAAGGCTCTTCATCGCTTCGACCGCGCCGCACTACATGGAGGATGTCTTCCCGGATCCTCACTCCTTCGACATCGACCGCTACCTGCCGGATCGGGCGGAGCACCGCAGTGCCGGTTACGCGCCCTACGGCCTGGGCACCCACAGGTGTCTCGGCTTCCGGCAGACGGAGCTGCAACTGGCCGTCAACGTCCTGATGATCGCCCGCCACTTCAGGTTCGAAGTCGTTCCCAAGGACTACCGGCTTCAGTTCAGTCCCATTCCGAACATGAAGCCTCGCGCGAAGCTGAAGTTCCGGATCGTCGAACAACTTCGGGAAGTACCCGCCTGACGCCCTCGTCTCGCCCGGCGCCAGCCGGGCAGGCTTAGGAGACGATCCCGTGGCGCGGCGCATAGCGATCGTCGGCGGAGGCATGTCCGGCCTCGGCGCCGCCTGGGCCCTCAGCCAGAACCCTGACCGCTTCGACTTCCTCCTGTACGAGGCGCAGGACCGGCTCGGCGGTAACGCGGTGACCGCCGACATGCCGCAGGACGACGGCAGCTCCATCCCGTTCGACATCTCCGTCACGGCCTGCATTCCCTCGGTCTACGACCACGTCGTGCTGCTGCTCGAGCAGTTCGGCATCGAACTGCTCGAGACCCGTTTCAGCTACAGCGTCCGGTACGGTGACGGCGTCTATGCCCACGACTTCGATTCGGACATACGACGGGACCTTCAGGACGAGATCGAGAAGTTCCAGCGTGTCCTGAAGAGGATCAAGCGGTTCGCCTTTCTGACCAGGGCCCGCTCCAGAGTGCTGAACGCCCTCAACCCCTACAACTACATCAGCATGGGCACGGTGCTGAATCTGTGCGGTCTCTCCGGAGACTTCCGGTACAAGGTCCTGAAACCGATGTTCGTCAACTTCCTGATGGCGACGAACGTCTTCGACATGCCGGCCGCGCTGTTCGCCCGCTATCTCGAGTTCTTCGACATCGAGCGCGCCACGCCCATGAGGACCTGGGACCAGGGGACCCGGCGGATCTACGAAGCGCTGTCGGCCGGCTTCCGGGACCGCGTCTGCCTCGGACGTCCGGTGCGCAAGGTGTACCGGGAGGCGTCCGACGTGGTGGTCGAGGACCAGGACGGTGTCCGGGAGACGTTCGACGACGTCATCTTCGCCTGCAACGCGAACCAGACGCTGATGATGCTCGACCGTCCGACGATGCTGGAGCGCTACCTCCTCTCCTCCATTCGCTACGAGAGCGAACTGCACAATCACACGATCGTGCACAGCGACTCCTCGGTTCTTCCCGACAACGAGGTCAGGCCGCTCGAGACGCGGAGCAACCACATCGAGCAGTACGGCGTCCGGCCGGACAACTACGAGATCACCTACATCATGCACAACCAGCAGCCGTGGGCTCACGGGTCGGACAAGCCCTGTCTGGTGACCTACAACCCGATCAGCAAGATCGACGAGAGCAAGATCGTCCACCGGCAGTGGTTCCAGCACGTCGTTCACGACGTGCGGCACATCGCCCTTCTCGTCCCCCTGTTCCAGTTCATTCAAGGCAGGAGACGGACGTGGCACTGCGGAGCGCACACGCTGGTCAACAGCCAGGAGACCTGCTTCGTGACCGGTATGGCCGCCGCCAGGCAACTCGGCGCGGACTACCCGTTCGACGACCCGGGCGCCCGGCGGGCCTTCAACCACTACGGGCGGATCCTCCACGGCTGGAGGTTCCGGAAGGCGAGAGCCTGACTACGAACGCGCTCGTCGTCTCAGACGACGCTCAGGGCCGGCCTGCGCTGGGATTCGAGTTCCGGATAGAACTGCCGGGAGTACTGGCGGTATCTGCCGACAGGGCCGTCGGCCTGGCTTAGCCGGGGCGGAGCCTGGTAGCGCTTCCTCTCCCAGATCACGACGTCCTGCTGGACGAACTGTCTCTCTTCCCGCAGGACAAGGCGATTCATCAGCCGGTGGCGCAGGCTCACGGGCAGGAACCCGAAGCCCATGAGGAACCGCCCCGGCTTCCGGATCTCACGTACCTGGCTGACCAGGGTCAGATCCACTACCGTGCCGTCCACGGGTGTCGCGAGCACCCACAATCTCGAATCCATGCCGATCGTCTTCTCGTGGAACTCGACGAAGGAGTAACCGAGCCCGTGGACGTGGGCCACCGCCGAGATCTCCGAAACCACGTCCACGATGCCCGCGACCCTTCGAACCGCCTTGAAGTCGAAGCAGCTCTTCAGGTAGGCGCCCTGGACCAGCGTCGAACCAACCGGGCGCACATCGCTGTAGCCATGCGTGTAGCCCAGATGTTCTATGTCCACGGAGTTCTCCGTCGTTTCCTGGGGATGGCCGCGGAAACGCAGCACGCAGGACCGCAGTTCGCTCCACTTCGGCCCGGCGAGCGGATCCTCGGGCAGATGCCAGTGGGCCGGCCTGCCCGCGTATCCCCACCAGGCGAAGACCATGCCCAGGACCTCCCTGGTTGCGTAGACCTTCAGCTTCGCGGCGCTCGGCGCCGGGGCGTTCGGAGTGGCGACGCACCGGCCGGTCGAATCGAACGTGAACCCGTGGAACGGACAGACGAGGCAACCGTCGCGCACGACGCCGCCCACCGTCGGTCCCATGTGGGACCCCAGATGCGGACAGAAGGCATCGGCCACGCAGATCCGGCCCCCGTCGTCGCACCAGGCGACGATCTCCTCCCCCATCCAGGTCTTCTCGATCAGCTTCTCGCGCTGAATCGCGTCGCGGCTGGCTACGAAGTACCAGCCCTCGGGGAAAGGCGGCAGTTCATCGTGTGGACTCAGCAGAGGTCGATCCGGTTTCGAGATCATGGGCCCAGCGTTCCTCTTCGGAATGACACGCACCGGCGGTCAGGGCGCCCAGGGTCGACCTCCCAGTCAACTCGCCCGCCTCTAAGGCCAACTACTCTAGCAACATAGCTCCATCGAGGCTCTACTGACCCGCCGCGAGCGCCCGCTGCCGGTCGAGCGGCGCCACGGTCAGCGTCCAGGTCAGCGGCACCGATGCGGGGTCGTAGCAGATCCTGTCGTCGCAGGCCTGGTAGTCCAGGCGCCCGGTGAGCGTCAACGCGTCGATCTCGGCAAGCTGGGCCGAGGACTCCTGGTCGCCCTCCACGACGACTTCCTGCACCAGGCGGAACGGCTTCTGGTAGACGGGTACCCGCTCGTCGAGTGGCTCGAAGTAGTAGATCTCCGACTCTGGATAGTCGGTCGGCAGAAGCCTCAGGAAGCTGGGAAGATCGAGCGTCAGGCCGATGACCCGGTACCCGCCTTCGTCGGCCCCGGGCGCGTAGACGTGCATGCCGGGCCTGGGCGTAACGTCGAGTGCCAGGTGGAAGCGGCTGCCGACCGTGATCGCGGGATCGCTCTGCGTGGCGTTGATCTCGAGATGCGCTGTCTCGCCGCTGGAGCCCGCGATGCCGGAGATCGGCGTGCCGAGCTTCAGCATCATGTTCGCGGCGGTGTTCCGCTCGCGGTAGAACTCCTCGAAGAAGCGCGCGGTCACCCGCCCCTGGCGGTCGACGACGAACGTCCCCGGAAAGGGCGTGCCGACAGCGATCGGCAGCGCGCCGAAGACCGCGACGTACCGCAGCACATCGGCCTTCACGCCCGGGTCTTCGGCGTTTGGGCCGAGCCCCTCCTCGGCGACGTGGTTGTAGATGCCGAAGGCCCGGATCGCCGCGGAATCGTCATCGGACAGCAGCGGTACGTCCCGGATGCCGTGGCGCTCCGCGAAAGCCGCCAGCACCTCCTCCGAGTCGTAGCTGATCGCGGCGACGCCCAGCCCTTCCGCCTGCAACTCTTCGAAGCGTTCCTGCAGCTCCACGAGCTGCGCCTTGCAGTACGGTCACCAGTCGGCCGAACGGTGGAAGAGGATCATCGCCCCCCTCTCGCCCATGATCGAATCGAGCGTCCGGTTCCGTCCGTGCTGGTCGGGAAGGGCGAAGTCGGGGACCCGTTCTCCCACTTGCGGTCCGAGTGTCGAGACGTCCACGGGCTTCCTCTCCTGAGCGCTCAGCGCGGCGGTCGCCGCCAGCGCGAGGCAGGCGGCGACGATTGGCGTGTACAGCGTGGATTTCACGCGGGGCACCCTAGCAGCCCGCTATCTGCCCGGCGGCTGCCAGTTTGGGTGAGGCACATGGGCCTCCTCCATGAGGCCCTCGATCTCCTCGACGACGGCCGGGTAGTTCCGGGCCACGTCGTACCGTTCGCCCTCGTCCCGCAAGACATCGTAGAGCTCGAGGCGGCCCATCAGCATCGGCCTGCGGACACCCTTCCACTGCCCCATCCGAACTGCCTGCGATGACCCGGCTTCATAGAACTCCCAGTAGAGGTAGTCGTGCGTCTTCTGATCGGCGGCGCGTCCCCGCAACGTCGGCAGAAAGCTGATCGAGTCGATCTTCGACGGCGCCTCAACGTCCACGAGTTCAGCGACCGTCGCCATCAGGTCGCCGAAGTAGGCGATGTGGTCCGAGACCTGTCCGGGCGCGATCGTCCCCGGCCACCAGGCGAGAAAGGGCACACGGATGCCGCCGTCGTAGAGGTCCCGCTTGATGCCCCGCAGTTTGCCGGACGGGTTGAACCGGAGCAGATCGTGGTTCGACTCGTTGTGCGGCCCGTTGTCCGACGAGAACATGACCAGCGTCTTCTCGGCGATCCCCAGCTCCGCGAGCCGTCGGAGCAGCGTGCCCACATCCCTGTCCATGCGGGTAATCATGGCCGCCTGACCCTTGTCGGGGTTTGGCCAGTCCTCCGCCTCGTAGACGCCGTACTCCGGCACCTCCGCCCCGTCGCCGACGGCCCGCGTGGCTTCGTTGTTGGCGTGCGGAATCGTCAGGGCGAGGTAGAGAAAGAAGGGTGCGTCCTTCTGCTCCTCCACCCATGCCAGCGCCTCGCGCATGATCAGGTCGTGGGAGTACTCGTTGCGCTCCGTCGCCCAGCCGCCCTCGAAGCCGCCATAGGGGCGCGGCGTCCTCTCGACCTTGTTCCTGAGCGGGACCTTCTCCAGACCCCGCCACAGGAACTCCGGGTAGTAGTTGTGGGCGTGAACCTGGTTGAGGTAGCCGAGGAACGCGTTGAAGCCCTGGCTGAGCGGGTGGCCTTCCATGCCGACTTCGCCGAGGCCCCACTTGCCGAACAGGCCGGTGGCGTAGCCGGCGGACTGGAGCACCTCCGCGACGGTGACGTCCTCGTCGCGAAGCGACTGAGCGGTTCCCCTGGCGTTGCCGCGGACATGGGTGCGCCCCGTGTGCTGGCCCGTCATCAGCACGCTGCGGGAAGGCGCGCACACCGTCGCTCCCGCGTAGAACTGCGTGAAGCGGATCCCCTCCGTCGCCATGCGGTCCAGACTGGGCGTCCGGATCACCTGCTGGCCGTAAGAGCCGAGGTCTCCGTAGCCGAGGTCATCGGCGAGGATGAAGATCACGTTCGGCCGGTCCGTCGCCGTGGCCGCGGCTGCCGTGACGGCAAGCAGGAGCGGCAGGATGACGAGTGTCGATCTGATCCGGCGCACGAGTACGTCCCGCGAATCGGACTCTAGCGCCCGGTCTTCCCCGGCGCTCGCGATGAGGCTTCGCGGGCGAGCAGGGCCTGCTTTCGCTCCACCCCCCAGCGGTAGCCACCGGGTGCGCCGTCGCTGCGAACCACCCGGTGGCAGGGAATCGCCACGGCGAGCGGGTTGGCGGCGCATGCGCTCGCGACTGCCCGGGAAGCCTTCGGCGATCCGATGACAGAGGCGATCCGGCTGTAGCTCACCGTCTCACCCACCGGAATCTCCCGGAGCGCCTGCCAGACCCGCTGCTGGAACGCCGTCCCGCGGATGTCGAGCGGCAGGTCGTGGCCGACGGCCGGCGCCTCGACCAGGCCGACCACCCGAGCCACCAACGACTCGAACTCCGGCTCGCCCCCGGCGAGTTCCGCCTTCGGGAAGCGGTCCTCCAGCTCCCGCACCAGGGAGCCGGGCTCGTCGCCCAGCGCGATGGTGCAGATTCCCTTCTCCGTCGCCGCGACGAGAATGGAACCCAGGGAGCACTCGCCCACCGCGAACCGGATCGTCTCTCCCGCACCGCCGCGCCGGAACGTCGAGGGCGCCATGCCGAGCAGCTCGGCCGAGGCCGCGTAGAACCGCCCGCTCGAGTTGAAGCCGGCGTCGTAGATCGCATCGGTCACGCTTCGGGAGGTCCCCAGCGCCTCGCGGACCCGATCGCCCCGATTGCCGGCGACGTATGCCCGCGGCGTCACGCCCGTGACCCTCTTGAAGACCCGGTGGAAGTGGTACCGGCTCATACCGGCGGTCTGCGCCAGCGCGTCGAGGTCCGGGGGCTCCACCGCCGTCTCGATCGCGCGGCAGGCCGCCGCCACGACTTCCGCATGCCGTTCAGCGAGAGGACGCTCGTTCGGGCGACTACGTGCCATAGAGAGAATCCTCGTACGACCGGCGCAGCATTGCACCTCGGTTCTTGCTCTCGACTCGGATTCGTCCCGCTAGCGGACGCGGCGGTACGTTTCGTCGAGCGGCGGCAGGTAGACCGGCGGGCTGCCGTAGAAGTGACCGCGAAGGAACCGCACCGACGTGTCGAGTGTCAGGTCGCGCCGGCGCTCCAGCGCTTCGACGCAGGCCTCGTAGTCCGGGCCGTTGCCGCCCAGCCGTGCCATGACGGCGGGCCGGGTCGCCCGCCAGTGCTCATAGCTGGCGTAGCGGGCCATCATGTAGACCTCGTCGAAGTCGGCGTTCTCCGTTGCACCGACTTCGGTTCCACTGCGATCGAGCCCCTCGGGCGTCGGATAGACCCGCCGCCACTGCCCGACGATCCGCGCGCCGTTCTTCTCGAAGTACGGCCAGACGCCTTCGCGGCTCAGCCGACCGAACTCCTCGAAGGTCCCCTTGCGGATGCGGAAGTGGCGCAGCGTGACGATCTCCTCGCCGCGCTGGGCCCGGGCGCTCCGCACCGGGAGTTCGGCGGCGCCATCAGCGTCGCCTTCCGACTCGGCGATCTCGTACTCCTCGTCCAGACCGGGCATGTAGTACGGCCCGCCGGGCGCCATGTCCCCGACCAGGTAGATCGGGCCGTCCGAGTCCAGCAGCAGTTCGTTCCGGGCAGCGATCGCCTCGCGAAACGCCTGCCAGTCCTCGCCGTTTCCACCGAGCCGATCCGACCCGCGCGTGGCCGCCCAGTGGTTGTAGCTGCGGTAGCGGGCAAGGCGGTAGCCCTCGTCGAAGTCGGCGCTGCCGCCGCCGTCCGGGTGGACCACTTGCCACTGTCCCACGACGCGGCTACCGATCTTCTCGAAGATCGGCCAGACACCGTCGCGGCTCAGCTCGAAGAAGCGCTCGTGGGCGCCTTTCTGGAGCTTCTGGTGGCGGAGGACGAGGAACTCCTCGCCGGCCCGGGCGATGTCGTTGCGAACCGGCCACGGCTGCTCCTGGGCCGGGAGGGCGACCGCGCAGACGAGGGTGGCGGCGCCGGCGAGCGGGAGTGCGGCCAGTTCCATACAAGACCGCTCAGTTCGCCGGAGGCTTCTTCGCTTCGTCTTTCTTCGTCTCATCGACTGCCGGCTTCGGCGCCGGCTTGGCGTAGATGTCGACCGCCTTGGCGTCCTCTTCCTCTTCGGTGGGCGGTCGCACGCCTTCGCCGAGCATGATCGTCTCGATGGCGGCGACGGTGACCGGGGACGGCTTGAAGTTGCCGAAGCGATAGCCGCGCGCGATCGTCAGCGGGGTCCAGCCGTACTTGTTCCGCTGGTTCCAGACCCCGAGGTCGGCACCGTTGTCGGCCAGCAGGTGGACAACCCGCGGCAGGTTCTTGTACGCGGCACCGTGCATCGGCGTTTCGCCGTTGTCATTGATCGCGTTGATGTCGGCACCGAGATCGAGTGCGAGCTGGACGGCCTCGAGCACCTCTTCCTCGGTGCCGGCGTCCTCGCCGGGTGACCGGGTGCCAAGACCGGCGGCGGCCATCAGCGCCGTCGAGCCGTCGTCCGTCCGGGTCAGCGGGTCGGCGCCGAGTTCGGCAAACGTTCGCATCAGATCCGCGTCAGCGACGAGCGCCGCGAGCACGAACGGCGTCGCCCCCAGTTCGTTGTAGCTCGTGTTGTTCAGGCGAGCCCTCACCCTCATCCGGGCCTCGAGATCGGCGCCGTGCTCCACCATGTCGCGAACGAAGTCGAGGCCGTCCATCGATCCCGAGCCGTCGGGCCGCGGGTTGTTGTCGCCGGCACCCGGTTTGCGCACCCGCGCCAGCATGTGAAGCGCCGTGTAGCCGGTATGGGCCGCGTTCGGGTCGGCGCCCGCGTCGAGAAGCCGTGCCGCCAGTTCGAAGTGGCCGTTGGTGACCGCGACCAGCAACGGCGTCGATCCGGGGCGGACGGAGCGGCCGCCCGGCAGCGGACGGTCCCGCTTCACCGGCTTGCCCGGCGTGGGCGCGTTCACGTCGACGCCGGCCCGCAGCAGGGCCTCCATCACGTCGATCCGGCCTTCGCGGACCGCGAACAGCAACGGGGTGAAGCCGGAGTCGAGCGTCGCGTTCGGATCGGCGCCCACCTCGAGCAGCAGTTCGACGACCTCCAGGTTCCCCTCGGCGGCCGCCCACATGAGCGCCGTCTGGCCCCGGCTCGGTTCGCGGAAGTGGACGTCGGCGCCGGCCTCGTAGAGCGCTTCGACGACGTCGATCCGGCCGGTCCGCGCCGCGGTCATGAACACCGTCTCGCCGCCTGCGAGCACGGCGTTGGGATCGGCGCCCGCGGCCAGGAGCGCCTCGACGATCTCGAAGGTGCCGTTGGCGCAGGCCAGGGACAGCGGGATGACGCCGTAGCGGTTCGCGGCGGAGGCGTCGGCGCCGGCGTCGAGCAGGAGACGGACGAGTTTGGCGCGGTCGTGGTACACGGCCCAGTGGAGGGCGGTCATGCCGTCGACCTGGGCGGCGTTGACGGCATCGGGGTCCGGAGACGCCGCCAGGAGGCGCTCTACGGTGACGGTGTCGAGGCGTTCGGCGGCGTCGGCCAATGGGGCGTTGGTGGTGGCGGTTGCCGGCACGGCCAGGAAGAAGGCCACAGCGGCGACCCGGAGCGGATTCCGACCTGACGGTCGGATGCCGGCCAGAAGGCCGGCGCACCGACAGGGGGGCAACCGTGTACGTGCTTTGTTCACTTCGGCTCAGCCCGCCAGGTGGACCGGCTCGGCCAGGGTGTCGATCCGGCCGGTGCTGTCGGCGAAGGAGTCGAGCCGCACGCCGACGCTGTCGAGCAGCGTCAGGTGCAGGTTGGCCATCGGCGCCGGTTCGTCGTAGACGATGTGCTGGCCGCCGCGGACGGTGCCTCCGCCGCCGCCGGCGACGACGATCGGCAGGTTGACGTGGTCGTGGACGTTCGGGTTGCCCATGCCGCTGCCGTAGAGGTAGAGCGAGTTGTCGAGCAGATTGCCGTCGCCCTCCGGCACCGCGGCCAGCTTCTCGAGGAAGTACGCGAACAGCGAGACGTGGAACTGGTTGATCTTCGCCAGCTTCGCCACCTTCTCGGGATCGTTGCCGTGGTGGGAAGTCGGATGGTGCGGATCGGGCACGCCGATCTCGGGATAGGTCCGGTTGCTCGACTCGCGGGCGAGTTGGAAGGTGATGACCCGGGTCACGTCGGCCTGCAGCGCCAGCACCTGGAGATCGAACATCAACCGGGCGTGGTCCGCGTACGCGGCGGGCACGCCGGCCGGGCGGTCGACATCGGGCAAAGCGCCTTCGTCGGACTGGGCCTCCGCCTTCTGGATCCGCCGCTCGACTTCCCGCACCGAGTCGAGATACTCGCTGACCTTGACCCGGTCGCCGGGGCCGAGCATGCCCTGGAGCCGGGTGATGTCCTCGTGCACCCAGTCGAGCAGGCTGGCCTTGCGCTGGAGCCCCTCGCGCCGTTCGGCCGCCGTGCCGCCCTCGCCGAACAGCCGCTCGAACACGATCCGGGGATGGGCCTCGGCCGGCAGCGGCGTCGTCGGCGACGACCAGGAGAGGTTGTTCTGGTACACGCAGGCGTAGCCGTTGTCGCACTGGCCGACCATGTCCATCAGGTCCATCGCCAGTTCGAGCGACGGCAACTGGGTCTCCTGGCCCATCTGCTGGGCGGCGATCTGATCGACCGTCGTGCCGAGGTAGTAGTCCGTGCTCTCGGTCCATTTCGCCTTCGCCGCGCTCAGGAAGGCTGCGTTCGAGGTGGCGTGGGTTCCGGGATAGGCGTTCTTCAGTTCCAGGTTGCTGATCACCGAGATCTGCTTCCGGAAGGTCTCCAGGGGACTGAGCGACGGCGAGAGCTCACCGAGCGCCCCGCTGCCGCCGGCCGGCCGCCAGCGCGTGATGTCGGAGCCCATCGGGATGTAGACGAAGCCCAGCCGCCGCACCGGCTTCGCCGCCGTCTTCGCCCAGGCGGTCATAGACGGCACCATCGCGTCGAGCAGGGGCAGCGCGATCGCCGCGCCCATGCCGCGCAGGAAGGTCCGCCGCGGTAGCGACTTCTTGGTCAGGATCATGACGATGCTCTCCTCATCTGGAAGGGATCGCTGGCGACAACGGCCTGAATCAGGGACGACAGTCGGTAGTCGTCGGCCTCCGCGCGGCGCAGGATCGCGCGCACGGCGGGGGCGTCGGTCGCGGTCACGCCGCGGCCGGTGCCGAACACCAGCAGCTTCTCGGTCAGGGTGGTCAGGAACAGCTCGGGCCGCGCCAGCATCGCCGACTCGAGCTCCCTGACGCCGCCCAGGGCGGTGCCGTCCCACAGCTCGCCGGAAGCGTCGATCGGGAAGCCCGCGTCGACCGTCCGCCAGCGGCCGATCGCGTCGTAGTTCTCGAGCGCGAAGCCGACCGGGTCCATCAGACGGTGGCAGCCCGAGCAGGCCGGGTTGTCGCGATGGGCCGAGAGCCGTTCACGCATCGGCAGTTCCTTGGCGACGATCTTCGCCTCCGGCAGGTCCGGCACGTCGGGCGGCGGCGGAGGCGGCGGCACGCCAAGCAGGTTGCCCAGCACCCAGTTGCCCCGCACGACCGGCGACGTGCGGGTGGCGAACGAGGTCACGGTCAGGATGCTGCCGTGGCGCAGCAGACCGCCGCGCACGCTGTCGTCGTCGAGCTCCACCCGCCGAAAGCGGCTGCCGTACACGTGCGGAATGCCGTAGTGCTTCGCCAGCCGCTCGTTGAGGAAGGTGTAGTCCGCCCGCACGAGATCGAGAGCGCTGCGGTCCTCCCGCAGGATGCTGCCGACGAACAGCTCCGTCTCGCGGCGCATGGCCTGCCGCAGATTGTCGTCGAAGTCCGGGAACAGACGCTTGTCGGGGGTGACGCCATCCAGGTTGCGCAGATGGAGCCACTGGGCGGCGAAGTTGGTGACCAGGTTCCCGGCCCGCGGGTCGGCGAGCATGCGCTCGACCTGGCGCTCGAGCACAGCCGGCTCGCTCAGTCGGCCGGCCGACGCAAGTTCCAGCAGTTCGTCGTCCGGGATGCTGCTCCACAGGAAGAAGGCGAGCCGCGACGCGAGCTCCACGTCGCTCACGCGGTAGGGCGCCCCGGGCTCCACGCCAGCCGGCTCCTGTTCGATGCGGAACAGGAACTCGGGGCTGACCAGCACCGCCGCCAAACCCATTTCGATGCCGGCCTCGAAGCCGTGCTCGGCCCTGGCCTGCTCGTACAGCGCGAAGGGCCCGCTCACGTCCTCGCCGGTCACCGGCCGCCGGTAGGCGCGGCGCATCACGTCGGCCAGGATCTCCCGCGCGCAGGGGTCCTCCTCGGCGACGTTCTGCGGCTGGCAGACGAAGATCCGCTGGCGGCTCGGCGTGTCGCCCGCACCGAGCGGCAGGTACGGCCCGACAATCGAGACGGAGAAGATGGCCGGCTGCACCCGGGGGTGGCGGTAGTAGTTGAAATGCGACTCGTAGGGCTGCCGCGCCGTCTCGAGCAGCACCCAGGGCCGGGCCGGGAAGGTGACGCCGACGTCGTGCGGCCCCGCCGTGACCGGGACTCGCACGACCAGGTGATCGTCGACATCGTCCTGCGACGGCTGGTAGTTCAGCGCCACGTCGCTCATCAGATCCGGCGGCGCCACGGTGAACGTCTCGATTTGTTCCCGGTCGATCAGGAGTTCCAGATCGTGCGGCTCGCGCAGACCCTCGACGTGCTCGTTGCGGTCGCGTGCGAGCCGGATCGAGAACTCGTAGACCCCGTCCGCCGGGAAGTTCCAGGTCGCGAGCAGACCGCCCCGGGTGCCGATCGGCAGACCCTCGACGTGCTTCTCCTGGGTCAGATCGGGATCCGTCCGGAATGTGATGCCGACCGGTTCGGCGTACGAGCGGCCGACCGCCAGCCGGCTGATCTTCTCCGCCGCGCCGACGTAGCGCTCCAGCAGGGTCGGCGAGAGATCGCCGACCGTCACGTTGTCGAAGCCGTAGCTCGCCGAGTCCGCAGGCAACAGCGAAGCGACGTCGACCTCCAGGGCGAGTAGATCGCGCACCGCGTTGTGGTACTCGGTGCGGTTGAGCCGGCGGAAGGTCTCCGTACGGCCCGGGTCGGGTGCCTCGGCGGCTATCCGGTCGAGTTCGCCTTCGAGCGACGACAGAGCCTCTCGGTACGCGCTCTCGTCCGGACGGCGCCGGCCCGGCGGCGGCATCTGGCGCGCGCGCAGCTTGCGGGCGACCTTCTCCCAGGTCGCGCGGTCGAGATTCTCGTGCTGTTCGACCAGGGCGTCGAGCTCGAGCCCGGCGGTCCTGAGCCGGTTGTTGTGACAACCCAGGCAGTGCCGCGAGATGAGGGCGCGGTGCGGCGCGTCGGCGTCGAACGCCGGAGCAGCCGCAGGCGTCGCGGGCGGCCCGGTCGCCGCGGTTGCCCCGGCGAGCGCAAGGAAGAGCGCAAGGCACAGCGCAGCCGCACGAATCGCCCGCGGGCGACAACTCCGACTGGGTCGTGGGTCACGCAATCTCCAACTCCGGGCTGAAGACCTGAATCCGGGTACCGGGATACGAACGGCAGTCTAACAGTCGGCCGAATCGCAGAATGTGCGCATCGCGGTCTGGTAGTTCAATGAACCGTACATCCTGGGTTCCTTCAGCGCGGGGTCCTAGGATCTGGGAAAGTGGCGGAGACCGACCATCGAATCCGGATGCTGCTGGTGGCCGCGGTAATCCTCGCCCAGCCGGTAACGGGCGAGGAGTCGGAACCTGGCCGATACGAGAGCGCCATTGCCGCGTGGCGTGCCGAACGGGTGGCGGACCTCAAGGGCCCGACCGGTTGGCTCAATCTCGCGGGGCTGTACTGGCTGAAGGAAGGCCCCAACAGCTTCGGCTCCGCGGCGGACAACGACCTCGTAGCACCCGAAGACTCAGCGCAGGCGAAGCTCGGCGAGTTCCTGGTCGAGAACGGCACGGTCACCTTCAAGACCGAACCGGGAGTCGATGTCTTCCTCGGTGAATCACGCGTCACCGAGATCCTCCTCGCCGACGATCAGGAGGAAGAGGCCACCCTCCTCACGTCCGGCTCCCTGGCCTGGACCGTGATCCGGCGCATGGACCGGCTGGGAGTCCGGCTGCGCGACTACGACCATCCTGCCGTCGCGGCATTCGCCGGCATCGAGTCCTACCCCGCAGACCCGACCTGGCGCCTCGAGGCCCGTTTCGAGCCCTACCCGGAACCGCGGACGATCCGGGTACCGACCGTGGTCGAAGGTCTCGGCTGGGAACCGACCGTCCCCGGCACTCTGGAGTTCGAGGCTCGGGGAGGATCGCTATCCCTCGAGGCCTACCGCTCCGACGACGGATTCATGATCGTCTTCGCCGACGGCACGACCGGCGACACGACCTACCCCGCCGGCCGCTACCTCGCCGCCGACCTGCCCGGCGAGGACGGCACCACGATCCTGGACTTCAACAGGGCCTACAACCCGCCCTGTGTCTTCACCGAGTTCGCCACCTGCCCACTGGCGACTCCGCGGAACCGCCTGCCCGTCGCCGTTGAGGCTGGAGAAAGGTACACCGAGAGACAGTAGGGCCGACATCGCCGCTTCGCGGCTCGCCGGATGCCGGCCAGAGGGCCGGCGCACCGACAAGGGGCTACGCGGCCGGACGGCTGCGGACGAGCCGTCCCGGCAGCGCGCCGGTGACCTCGTCGTTCTCGAGGACGACTTCGCCGGCGCAGATGGTGGCGTCGTAGCCCTGCGGGCGTTGCATGTAGCGCTTCGCGTTCTCGGGCAGGTCATAGACGAGGTAGGGCGCCTCGGACGACAGGCGGTCGAAGTCGATCACGCTGATGTCGGCGCGCTTGCCCGGCTCCAGAACGCCGCGGTCGGACAGGCCGTACAGCGCCGCGTTGGCGCCGGTCTGCTTGTGGACGATCGTCTCCAGCTCGATCCGGTCGCCGCGGGTGCGATCGCGTCCCCAGAATGCGAGGTTCCAGCTCGGCATGTGCGCGTCGCTGACCGCGCCAACGTGGGCGCCGGCGTCGCTCAGGCCGTTGCACGTCAGCGGATGACGCATCAGGCCGGCCATGTAGTCGAAGTTCCGCTTCGAGTAGCCGTCCAGGTAGAACAGCAGCAGCGTGCTGCCGTCGCCTTCGGTCAGCAGGTCGTAGAACGCCTCCGGCCCGGTCAGGCCGTGCCGCTTCGCGTAGGTCGCGACGCTCGCCTCCTCGTCCGGCTCGTAGTTCGGGGGATCGCCGAGCACGTAGACGGCTTCCGGCTGGGAGTGCATCAACTCCAGCAGTCCCGGCAGCAGGCTGCCCGGCGTCGCGTCGACCAGGAACGGATGATCGACATCCTCCGGGCTGTTGCGCCGGGCGTCGTTCGTCATGTCCCAGTCGCTGGCGAGGATCTTCGCCCTCACTTCCGGATCGCGCATCCGCTCGAGCCGCTCCGGCATCGGCAGATGGCCGACGAGTTCGCGGAAGGCGTAGTTCAGGACGTAGGGGTGCAGCGACCCCTCCAGGTTCATCAGCACCGTCGTCCCGCGGCCGCGGATCTGCGGGAAAACCCGGATCCCCTTGTAGCGACGCTCCTCGAGCGCGGTCAGCCCTTCCTGCGCCGCCTCGCCCGAGAGATAGGTCACCGTGATCCCGTCCTTGCCGCCGAGGCCGAGCAACCACTCGCGCTCGAACGGCCCGACGAACTGGAACACGCCGCCGCCGGCCTCGCTCATGCCGTTGGCGATCGCCTCGAGCTCCGGATAGCGGGCGAAGGTGCCCGGGATCATCTCGCCTTCCTTCGTGCGATGCGCCAGCAGCCGGTTCGACGAGACGCCGAAGGCGCCCGCCCGGATGCTCTCGCGCACGAGACGCTCCATCTCGGCCAGCTCGTCATCCGTCGGGTGGACATCCTCGGCGCCGCGCTCCCCCATCACGTAGGTGCGGAGCGCGCAATGGGGCACCTGGGTGATCACGTCCATGATCCGCGGCTTGCCGTCGATCGCGTCGAGGTACTCGGGGAAGGTCTCCCACTTCCACTCCATGCCGGCCGACATCGCGATCGCCGGGATGTCCTCGACCGCATCCATCAGGTCGAGCAGCCAGTCCCGGTCCTTCGGCTTCACGGGCGCGAAGCCGACACCGCAGTTGCCCATGACGATCGTCGTCACACCGTTCCAGCAGGACGGCGTCAGGTACGGGTCCCAGGACACCTGGGCGTCGAAGTGAGTGTGGATGTCGATCCAGCCGGGGACGACCAGCTTGCCCTCGGCGTCGATCTCCCGGCGCGCCTTGCCGACGCCCCCGTTGACGCTGGTGATCGCAGCACCGTCGATGGCGATGTCGCCCTGGAACTCCGGGGCGCCGGTGCCGTCGATGATGCGGCCGTTACGAATCGCGATGTCGTGCATGGTCTGTCCTTTCGTTTTGGCGCGGATGATAGCGACCGCCCTCAGAAGTAGAGCTGAATCGCCTGACCGTGCAGTTCGGCGAGTGTGGACCGCTTGCTGACCCACATCGGCTCGGCCAGTTCCGCCTCCCAGGCCGCCAGGGCCGCCTGGAGGCGTTCGACCACTTCGGGGTGCAGGTCGGCCACGTTCTCCTGCTCGCCGACGTCCGCCTCGAGGTCGTGGAGCACGGTGATCTGGCCGTGGACCGACACCGGTGGATAGTCTTCCTCCGGTAGCAAACGGCCGCCGCGGCTGAGCACGGAGGCCGGGTCCTGGTCTGTCAGGTCGACCCGCCAGAGCTTCCACTTGCCCGAGCGGACGGCCGCGTTCGGCAGGGACCGCCAGTAGAGGTACTCGTGCGGCGGCTCCTCCATCTCGCCGCGCAGGTACGGCAGGAGGTTGACGCTGTCCTCGGTACCCGCGTCCGACCCGGCCGCCGCGGCAAACGTCGCGTACAGGTCGAGGACGCTCGCGGGCCGGCTGTATACCTCGCCCCGAGGCAGGCCCGCCGGCCACTTGACCAGGTACGGCACCCGGATGCCGCCGTCCAGGTGATAGCGCTTGCCGCCCGACAGCGGCGAGTTCGTGCAGATGACCGCCGGCATGTAGTTGATGCAGCCGTTGTCGGAGATGAACACGACGAGCGTGTTCTCTTCGAGCCCGTGCTCCCTAAGCGTCGCGGTGACGCGGCCGACCATGTCGTCGACCGACGACACCATGGCCGCGTAGATACGTGCACCTTCTTCCTCGATGTGCGCGTAGCGGTCAACGTACTTGCTCGTGGCCTGAATCGGCGTGTGAGGCGCGTTCGGCGCCAGCATCAGGAAGAAGGGCTCGCCGGCGTGCCGCTCGATGAATGAGACGGCACGGTCGGCGAACACGTCGGTCAGGTACTCGTCGACCTCCACGACCTCGTAGCCGTCAAGGATGGCCCGCGGACCCTCGCCGCGATCACCGGTAACCGGCGCCGGCCGGATCGCGTTCGGCTCCGTCGCGGCGGGCTGCCTCCGCGGCCAGCTATGACCATCCGGGTCGTTGGGGTCGAGATAGCTCGTGCCGCCGCCCAGATGACCGAAGAACTCGTCGAAGCCGCGCTTCAGCGGGTGGTACTGCTCGCGGAAGCCAAGGTGCCACTTCCCCACCAGACCGGTCACGTAGCCGGCCTCCCGCATCATGTCGCCGAGCGTCGTCTCGTCTTCGGGCAATCCCAGTTCGGCGTCGGCGTTCCGCTCGTAGTTCGCCGTCGGGTTGTACTCGTAGCCGAATCGGTTCTGGTAGCGGCCCGTGAAAAGGCCCGCCCGCATCGGACTGCAGACCGCCGCCGAAACGTAGCCGTCGGTCAGCCGGACCCCGGTCGCCGCCAGTTCGTCGATGTGCGGGGTCGAGATGACGGTCGATCCGTTGGCACCGATGTCGCCGTAGCCCAGGTCGTCGGCGAGGATGACGATGACGTTGGGCGGGGGCGGCGCGGGCGCCGAATCTCCGCCCGTGTCGGGACCCGGGCCGCAGCCGACGATGACGGCGGCGAGCGCGAGAGTTGGCGGAGTAACGGTCCATTGGCGGGTCTTCATATCGAGTTCCTCCCCTTGTGCCCCGACGGCGGCTAGCGGCAACTCCAGTTCGCCGCGGCGTTCACGTCGCCCTCGCCGTTGTACTTCGCCGCCTCCGGCCAGGCGCAGAGCGGGCGCGTGAACGCCGGCTCCGGTCCCGGCCGGCTGGCCTCGATCCGCTCGGGCGCGACGCCCTTCTCCGTCCAGGCCACCAGCGGGTCGACGTAGTCGGCGACCCAGGCCCCGGGGCCGCGGGCGCAGTGGACCATGCCGGGGACCATGAACAGGCGGAAGAACTCGCCCGCTTCGTCCGCGCCGCCGCTCTCCTTCTCCACGTCGTGCAGATAGTCGATCGCTCGCCGCGGGCGGAGCGGATAGTCGTTCCAGCCCTGGTACATGAGCAGCTTGCCGCCGCGGGCCCGAAAGGCCGATAGATCAGCGGTCAGCACGTCGAGCGGCGCGGTGGCGGCTGCGAGCAGATCACGGTCGGCGACCGGGTCGAAGGTCTCGACATCGAAGTCCGGCTCGAAGCGCATCAGGGCCTCAAGCAGCACGTCCATGCCGTCGATCAACGACTGATCCGGCGCACCGCGCCGGGCGGTCGGCAGCATCCAGGCCGCCCAGTCGCCGGCGTCTTCGGCGCCCGGCGGCACGCCCGGCGACAAGACGTTGCCGTGCGCGTCGACGACGTCCCCGTACATGTAGCGGGCGGTCTGGAGCTGGCCCGCGGTGAGGCAGTTCTCCGTCGAGTCCGGCGGGCACTGCAGGGCGTTCAGATCGAAGACGTCGGCGGTGCACTTCGTCGGGTCGTCGATCACGCCGTCCTCGACTCCGTCCAGCGTGTCGCACGCCTCACGGGACGCCTTGCCGAGCAACTGGAACGACTCCGCGGTCAGGGGATGCTTCGCCTGCAGGCGCGCCCCGCCGATCATCCAGGGCACGAACTCCTGGAAACGGAAGGCCGGCGCTCCGGCCAGGACGCCGTCGTAGTCGTCGGGAAAGCGTGTGGCCTCGAGCATCGCCGCGCGGCCGCCGTTCGAGCAGCCCTTGACGTAGGAGTAGTCGATCTCGCGTCCGTAGTAGCGCTGGATCACCCGCTTCGCCGCCGCGGTCGCGAGGTGGACCCCACGGTAGGCGTAGTCGAGCAGGGCCTCGGGCTGCCGCACGTAGTCGCGGTCCTGGCCTTCGTGGCCGGTGTCGGTCGAGGCCATCGCGAAACCGCGGCCGAGCAGGCTCGTCGTGTCGCCGATGAAGCCCGCGGCGCCGCCGACCGTGCTGAACATCATCCGGCCGTTCCAGTCGTCGGGAAGCGTCACCTCGAAGCGAATCGCCCGGTTGACGACGCCGCGGACGCGGCAGTGGGCCGGTGCCCGTTCCGAAGCCGCGACCCGCATCCCCGGCTCGATCGCGTGGTCGAGGTCGGTCAGGGCGACCAGGCCGCGGCAGTCGCGGCCGGTGTCGTTGGCGGCAAGCGGTGCCGCGGCAACCAGGAGGAGCGGCAGAGCGAGGGCGAGGAGTCGGGGTGTCATGTGATGCTTCTCCAGGGAGAGGTGTCGAGGTCAGGCCGCGACGCCGGCACGGGCGATGAGCGCCACGGTGCCGTCGGCCTTGGCGATCCAGACGAAGGCCGCGGTGCGTTCGGGATCATCCGGGTCCGGGCCGGTCACGACGCCATGGACGGTGATCGTGTCCCCGGGCCAGACCGGGTTCGTGAACTTGAGGTCGAAGGAGCCGCTCCGCCACCATGCCTCGCCGAAGCGCTCTTCGAGAACGTGGCCGACGTAACCCATCGTCATCCGGCCGCCGACGACGACATCCTCGAAGCCCAGCTCGCGGGACGCCTCCTTGTTGGTGTGGTAGTTGGCGTTGCCGTGAAAGAACTGGCCGCACATCTCGAGTGAGATCGTGCGCTCCAGGCCGCCGAACCGTTCACCCTCCGGCACGTCGAAGCGTCGCGCCCCTGGCTTCTTTCGCGGATCGCGCAGGTCGACGTCCCCGGTGTACTCCTGGTCGCGCAGGAAGCTCTGGTGATGGTGG
Organism: Thermoanaerobaculia bacterium; assembly: GCA_965116955.1. Taxonomy (GTDB): domain Bacteria; phylum Acidobacteriota; class Thermoanaerobaculia; order Multivoradales; family Multivoraceae; genus Multivorans. The sequence goes on from OZ220742.1 coordinate 3,926,800, forward strand.
GTCTCCAGGACCTGCCGGCCGTCGCCGTCCCTGAGCCGGACCCGATAGTCGACGACAACGCGGTTGCGCCGGTCGTAGATGTCGCAGATGTCGCCCTCGACGCTGTAGACGGTGTCCGCCTCCATCGGCGCCGAAAGCGCCCATTCCTCCCGCATCCAGAGATGCCCGGTCTGGTTCGCGAACGCGATCTCGCGGAAGTAGTCGCCGTCCGGGCCGCTCGCGATCGTCGACGGCAGCAGGCCGGAAGTCGGCGGTTCGAGTTCCAGGCCGCCGTAGTAGTCGGCGAGCACCGCGTCGTCGACGACGAAGGTCCCGCTGCTCAACCGCTTGCCCACGTACGGCCCGTTCCCGTTCGGCGCGTCCATCCTCTTCTCCCTGTGTCTACTGCACTTGAGAAAGACGGAGCCTACCGCCCGTGGCCATCGACTACCGAGCGGCCAGAAGCGGCCACAGGCCTTCGCCGCCAGCTTGAATCGCCATCTCGCCGACTCGCTGCTGCCAGTAGCCCTCGTCCCCGTCGGCGTCCCGCCAGGTCCAGAGCCGGCGAGTGAAACGGTGTAGATCGTGCTCGCGCGTGTAGCCGATCGCGCCGTGGAGCTGGTGCGCAATGCGGGTGACTTCGTGGCAAGCCTCGCTCGCGCGGGCTTTGGCGCAGGCGGCCGCGAACGTGGCATCGCCGCCGTCGTCTGAGAGCGTCGCTTCGACCGCGGCGATCGCGGTGTCAGCCGCGACGCCGACCACGGCCGCGTGGCTCGCCATCACCGCGACCATCTGCTGAACCGCCTGGAAGCGGCCCAGGGGGCGTCCGAACTGGACCCGGGCTTGTACGTGTTCGATCGTCAGATCGAGAACGCGTTCCATTGCGCCAGCGATCATCGCGCTGCGCGCGGCGGCCATCAGGACCGAGGGGGACGGTCCCGAACCCGGGCCGATCGAATGCCCCGAAGGGACCGCCGGCAACTCTCCCAAGCGCCCCATCGGTTCGCCGGCGTTGTTCGTGCCGCGCTCGAAGTCGATCTCGCCGGCTGCGAACGAGCCCACCCCGACTTCTCCGCCGGCGATGACCAAGGCAGCGATCTCGTCCGGCCAGAGCACATCTGCAACGCCGGCACCGGCAACGAGCCCCAGCGGACCGGACGGCGCTTCGAGTCCGGCGTCTGCGAGCAGCCGCCTGCCGATCATCGTTTCGACAAGGGGCAACGGCAGCGCAAAGGCGCCGGCCGTCCGCGCCACGGCCATCGCGTCGCCGAAGTCGACTCCGGCGCCCCCGGCCTCCTCGGGCAGGAGCATGTCGACCAGGCCGTTCTCCTCGATCGCCCGCCAGTGGCTCTCCGGGAAACGGCCTTCCTCGACCGCCTCGAAGACTTCGTCCTCCGACGCCGCCTCGAAAAGGCGCACGGCCGTATCCAGGAGGAGCTGCCTCATCTCGCTCATCGCAGCCTCAATCCCCGGGCGACGATGCCGCGGAGGATCTCCGTCGCGCCACCCTGGATCGTGTACGAGGGCGCGGCCAGGATGACCTGCTGCAGGATGTCGAGAAGGGCTCCGTCCGAGAGTCCTTCATCGGCCACAACGCGGCGGACGCTCTCCGGCACTTCCTGCTGGAAGTTGGTGCCCAGGTCCTTGACCAGGGCCGACTCCACGTTCGGCGTCTCCCCGGCCTCGAGTGCCGCGGCGACCGAAACCGAAGCCGCGCGCAGCGCCCAGAGCCTGCTGACGAGCAGCCCGACCTCGCGCTGCGCCGCCGGCGACGCGCTCGCAGCCAGCGCATCGACCAGCGTGCGCAGCAGATGGAAGTTCGTCAGGAAGCGCTCCGGACCGCTCCGCTCGTAGGCCAGCTCGGACATCACTTGCGCCCAGCCGTCGCCGGGATTCCCGAGCAGGCAGTCGTCCGGCACGAACGTGTCCTCGAAGAAGACCTCGTTGAAGTCGTGGCGGCCCGGGAGGTCGATGATCGGCCGCACCGTGATCCCGTTCGAGTTCTTCAGATCGACGATGACCTGGCTCATGCCGGCGTGCCGCTTGTCGGACTTCGGTTCCGTGCGCACCAGGGCGACGCAGTACTCGGCCTCGTGCGCGTAGGAGGTCCAGATCTTCGAGCCGTTGAGGCGCCAGCCGCCGGCAGTCCGCTCGGCGCGGGTGCGGATCGAGGCCAGGTCGGAGCCGGAGTCGGGCTCGCTCATGCCGACGGCGAACGAGAGTTCGCCGCGGGCGATTGGCGGCAGGAAGCGCTGCTTCTGCTCCTCCGTGCCGTAGCGCAGGATGCTCGGGCCGATCTGGCGGTCCGCGAACCAGTGGAAGGCGGTCGGCGCCCCCGCCGCCAGCAGCTCCTCGGTCACCACGTAGCGCTCCAGGTAGCTCCGCTCGGAGCCGCCGTACTGGCGTGGCCAGGTCATGCCGATGAAGCTGGCCTGGCCGAGCGCGCGGCTGAGCGCCGGGTTGCGGCCCCACCAGGAAAGTCCGTCCTGTAACCAGACGCCCGCGGCGTGCGTCTCTTCGAGCAGCTCCCGAACCTCGGAACGGAGGTGCTCGGCCGCTTCCGGCAGAGCCGCCGGCAGGAAGCAGAGATGGACCGTGGGGGCCTTCACAGAAGGGCGGCAGAGTAGCAGCGACGTCCACACCGCCAGGGAATAGGATGCCAGCAATGACCAAGACCAGGAAACGAAGCCGCTTCCTCGCCTTCCTGAAGTGGACCGGCATCTCCGTGGCCGCGCTCGCCGGTATGGCGCTCGTGCTGAACCTGACGACGGGGATGCACCTCCAGATCACGGGCGGCTTGATGCCGCAACTCGACTTTCACGACGAGGGTCGCCACTACCGGGCGATCGAGAGGCACCGTGAACAGAGCGCGGATGTCGCGCCCGCTGTCAGTCCGGCACCGCGCGAGACGGTGGTCGAGGAGATCGGCCACGCCGCCGTTCCCGAAGCCGAGCCGGCCGCCGCGACGTCGTCGTCCGGCTCCTGGCCCTTCTACCGCGGCCTCCACATGGACGGCCGCTATCCCCAGCCGATCAACACAGCCTGGCCGAACGAAGGCCCGCCGGAGCTCTGGCGCATCCCGGTCGGCGGCGGCTACGCGTCCTTCGTCGTCGGCGATGGCCTCGCCTACACGATCGAGCAGCGGCGGGAACAGGAGGTCGTCGCCGCCTACGACCTGCTGACCGGCGCGGAACGCTGGAGCGTGAGCTGGGACGCCCGTTTCCAGGAGAGCATGGGCGGCGACGGACCCCGCGCCACCCCGGCCCTGTACGACGGCACCCTGGTCGCGCTCGGCGCCACCGGCGAACTGCAGGCGCTCGACGCCGCGACCGGCGCTTCGATCTGGCGCACGAACATCCTCGAGGACTCGGGCGCCGCGAACCTGACCTGGGGCATGGCGGCGTCACCGGCGATTCTGGACGGAGCGGTCCTCACCGCGCCCGGCGGCCCGAACGGCGCCGTGATCGCCTACGGACTCGACACCGGCGCGATTCGCTGGCGGGCACTCGACGCCCAGGGCGCCTACACCGCGCCGGCGGTCTTCACGCTGGACGGCCTTTCCCAGATCGTCCTGATCGGCGCCGATCAGGTCACGGGGATCGCCACTGACGGCAGCGAGACCTACTGGAGCCGGCCCTGGGCAACGATGAACGGCATCAACGCCGCGCAACCGCTCCAGGTGGCGCCGAACCGCATCTTCGTGTCGTCCGGCTACGGCTACGGCGCGTCGGTGCTCGAAGTCGACGCCGACCTCGAAGCGAACACCGCGTCGGTGAGCGAGGTCTGGTTCAACAACCGGATGAAGAACACCTTCTCGACCTCCGTGTTCCACGACGGCTACGTCTACGGCCTGGACAATGGCATTCTGGCCTGCGTCGACGCCGAGACCGGCGACCGCATGTGGAAGGGCGGACGCTACGGCCACGGCCAGCTTCTGCTCGCCTCGGGCCACCTGCTGATCACGACGGAACGGGGTCAGCTCGTTCTGGTCCGAGCCACGCCCGAAAGCCACCAGGAAGTCGCCGCGCTGCCAGCCGTCTCGGGACGCACCTGGAACAACCCCGCGATCGCCGAGGGCATCCTGCTGGTGCGCAACGATCGCGAGGCCGTGGCGTTCGACATTCGGCCGCAGACGTAGCGACCTGCCAGGCAGGCCCGCTGACCTGCGCCCTCACGTTCAGATCGTCGGCGCTTCCAAGAGCGTCTGAGCGCCTTGCCAAAGTGCGACCGCGCCGAGAGCAACGGTGACCAACGACGTTCCCGCGGCGCCGACCAGGCGTAGCGGCGTCTGCACGCGGCCGTAGTGCAAGCCAAGAGGATGTGCGATGCGGAAGATCACTAGCGCCACGCCGACGACATGCAGGAAAACGGGTTGGGCGCCATTGATCTCGACGATCGCCATCAGCAACAGAAGGATGGGCACATGCTCGATGAAGTTGCCGTGCCGGCGCATTTCGACCGCCACCTGCTCGTTGCCGCCATCGAGCAGTGAAATCCCGGTCCTGGCGCGCAGCACGCCGATCCGGGTAGTCAGGCATACGAGGATGACGACGAACACGCCGGCATACAGCGCGGTGATCGGGATCGTCACAGGCATCGTTCGTGCTCCTTGTGCGGAGAGAGAACCGAGTGCCGTCGAGGCTAGCGCAGGCCTGCAGGGCACGAGCGAGGGCCGCGCCACGCATTCGCGCTCAGCCTGGGTAGAGATGAGGGCGGCCGTTTAACCCGCTGGAGTCTGTCCGTTTCACCCGCTGGACTTTGTCCGTTTCACCCGCTGCGCGCGATCCCGGAAGCTCCACGACCAGGTACTCGCCCTCCCGTGTGACCTGGTAAGTCTCGGCCGTGTACGGACCCTTGACCATGCCCGGGGCCGGGGCGTCGGGGTCGTCCGCCGGTGCCGCCTCGGTATCGGCGGCCTCGGCGATCTCCTCGCCGGCCACGGTTTCGACCTCGTAGCGACGCACCCGCAGACGCTCCGGGGCGCACCAGGACTGGCCGGTGCGGACGTGGAACTCCCAGCCGTGCCAGGGGCAGCAGAGGATCTCGCGGCTCGGGCGGTACTCGAAATCGCCGGGGTGGTCGGAGCGGATCACGCCCCAGAGCTTGCCTTCGCATAGTTTGCCGCCCTGGTGCGGGCAGCGGTTGCGGAGCGCGAAGAACTCGCCGTCCAGGTTGAAGACGCCGATCGAACGGCCGGCGACCGTGACGATCTTGCGCTCGCCCGAATCGATCTCGGAGGCCTCGGCGACGACGTACTTCATGCGGGAGCCGCCGGCGCCGACACCACCCGCGGAAGCGCCCCTACAGCCCGTAGAGGGCCCGGGCGTTTTCGCACTGGATGTCCTTGACGAGTTCCTCGTCGAGCCCCGAGGGCAGTACGACGTCGGGGTTGTCGCCGTCCCAGTGCGGATAGTCGCTGGCCAGCAGGATGTGACTCCGAAGGTCGCCGAAGTGCTCGATCAGGGCCAGGAAGTCCTGGCGTCTCGGCGGCTCCTCGATCGGCTGGGTCGTCACGTAGACGTGCTCGGCGATCACCTCGGACGGCAACCGCTTGAGGTGCGGCGCCTCGTCGCGCAGCAGACTCCAGGCGGCGTCGAGCCGCCACATCAGCGGCGGCAGCCAGGCGAAGCCGTTCTCGACCGAGATCATCCGCAGGCTCGGGAAGCGGTCGAACACGCCTTCCGTGACCATGCTCGTGATGTTCGCCTGTACCGCCTGGGGCGGGCTGGTGTGATCCTCGATGTAGTACGAGGCGTGGCCGCCGCCGGTGATCGGATGGCCATAGGCGCCGAACGCGTGGGACGCGACGTGCATCCCCGTCTCGACGCAGGCCTCGTAGATCGGCCAGTGCCTGCGGCGGCCCATCGGTTCCTGCAGCCGGCCCATGAACAGCACCTGGGCGAAGCGCCCGTCGGCGCCGCAGCGCCGGATCTCGGCCGCCGCGGCGACCGGGTCCTGCGGCGTGACGACGACGGAGGCCCGCAGCCGCGGCTCCGGATCGAGCCACTCGGCAATCTGCCAATCGTTGGCGGCGGTAGCGAGCGCCGCACCGAGGTCCAGGTCGAGCGTCGAACTGACCGGGGACAGCGGGTTCAGAATGGCGTACTCGACGTTGTAGGGATCGAGAAAGTCCTCGCGGGCGAAGCCGACTTCCGAACCGGGGGTGCGCCCGGACGGTGGCCGGGCTTCCTCGCGGTGATCCATGAAACGCGGGTAATAGCCGCTGTTCGGATGGCGGATGCCGAACGTCTCGAGGTGGTCTCGCCAGCGCTTCGCCAGGTACGGGTACAGGTCCTTGATCGAGTCCAGCTCGTTGTGGAAGTCGCAGTCGATGATCGGCGGCCGTTCGGGCTCCGCCCCGGCCTTCAGCACCGAGGGTTCGGGCGACGGATCGAGCAGGGTGACTGTCATGGCTACCCTCCTTCCGAAAGACGGTAGAAGCTGCGCGCGTTCTCGGACCTGATCTTACGCCCTAGCGACTCCGGCAGCAGGCGCAGCAGAAGATCCCCCGCGTCGCAGGCGTGGACATGCGGATAGTCGCTGGCGTACAGAAGCAGGTCTTCCGAGCCCAGCTGATCCACGACCTGGCACAGGTGCGCCGGGTCGGGCGGCGCATCGAGGGGCTGGATGCCGACCCGGACGTGCTCGCGGAAGTAGTCGGAGGGCGGACGGCGGACCCAGGGCACCAGCCGCCGCAGATTCCGCCACTCCTTGTCCATGCGCCAGAGATGGGACGGGATCCAGGTGAAGCCGGATTCCAGGAACACGACCCGCAAGCCGGGGCAGGCGTCGAACACGCCTTCGACGATCATGCTCGTCAGTTGCGTGGCGAACACCTGCGCCATTGCCGTGTACTCCTCCAGGAAGAACGACGGCCAGCCGGTCGGCGTCGGCGGCGTAACCGGCGCGCCGCCGAAGTGGATCGCCGCCACCAGACCGCTCTCTTCGATCGTCTTCCACAGCGGGTGGTAGTGCCGGCTTCCCAGCGAGTGCTCGGTACGCACCGGAATCAGCACCTGGACGAAGCCGGGCCGGTCCGCACAGCGCTCGACTTCCTCGGCCGCCGCGGCCGGCAGCCCGAACGGCACGACGACCGAACCGCGCAGTCGGGGTTCGCGCTCCAGCCACTCAGCTGCCTGCCAGTCGTTCGTGGCCGTCGCCAGTACCGCGGCCACGTCCGGATTGTGGATGCTGTCGACCGCGTAGAGGCAACTCGAGATCGCCACCTCCGCGCCACCCTGCTCGAAGACCGCTTCACGAAGCTCCTCGAGTCCACCGCGGCGACCGCTGACGGGCGACTTGGGCGGGTAGTACTCCTGCGAGGCGCCCTTGTCCATCGTGTTGTTGAAGTGCTCGACCCAGTGCCCCGGCAGCAGCGGGAACAGGTCCTTCAGGCGCGGGTTGGGGATGTGGACGTCGGCGTCGATCATGGGCCGGACTCTGCCATCTCGAAGTAGAAGTGCCAGTGGCTCGAGCACCCGGGGTTGAACGCCGCGCCGCAGCCCGGGCAAGTCGCATCGCATCCCAGGTACTCGGTGATCGTGAGCCTGCAGCCGCAGACTCCACATAGAACCGCCTCCCGGTCGCGCTCGGCCAGCGGCCAGACCTCCACGTCATGGCTGGTCAGCTCCCGGTGGCAGTCGATGCATGGAAACCACTCGCCGCAGCACCTGAATCGCATGGCGATCACGTCGGTCGGGCCGTGATAATGGGCACAGCGGGTCTGCGCGTCCATCCTGACGCCGTGGACGGTTGGCTGCGGTCTTGACGCCGCGGCGTCAACCGGTCCTGCCGACAACTTGACCACGTCCTGCGACCTGCATCCGAGAGCCCTTTCGAAGTTGCGCCGGAGCCTATCGTCCGCTCTCCGCCGCCTCCCGGGCGCGTCCGCGCCCGGCCGGAAACCGGGTTATCGTTGCGCCCGCAACGCACAGCCAGGAGGGCCAACCATGCCAGCACTCGACGGTCTGCGCATTCTCGATCTGACGCAGTACGAAGCCGGAACTTCGTGTACCCAGGCTCTGGCCTGGCTGGGCGCCGACGTGGTCAAGGTGGAACGCCCCGGCACCGGCGATCCGGGGCGCGGGCTGGCCGGTGGACGCAGCACGGACGACTCCGAGTACTTCCTCAACTGGAACAGCAACAAGCGCAGCATCGCGATCAATCTCGCCTCGGACGAGGGCCGCGGCCTGCTGCTGAAGCTGGCCCCGCGCTTCGACATCCTGGTCGAGAACTTCGGTCCCGGCGTGGTCGAGAAGCTGCGCCTCGACTACGACTCGGTGCGCGAGGTCCACCCCGAAGTGATCTACGGCCGGATCAAGGGCTTCGGCAACAGCGGGCCCTACAGCGACTACAAGTGCTTCGACCCGGTGGCCCAGGCCGCCGGCGGCTCGATGTCGATCACGGGCGCGACCGACGGGCCGCCGCTTCGCCCCGGCACGACGATCGGCGACTGCGGCACCGGTGTGCTGATGGCGCTGTCGCTGTGCGCCGCGCACGCCAGCAAGCTGCGCACCGGCAAGGGTCAACTGGTCGAGATGTCGATGCAGGAAGGGGTGACCTGGTTCATGCGCACGGCGATCGCGATGGGCGGCGAGTTCGGCGAGAAGGCCGCCCCGCGCACCGGCTCCGGCCGCGGCGCCATGATGAACCTCTACCCGTGCAAGCCGTTCGGCGCCAACGACTACGTCTACATGCTGGTGGTCAACGACCGGATGTGGAAGGCGCTTTGCAACGCGATCGGACGCCGGGACCTGCTGGACGACCAGCGCTATGCGACGCCGAAGCTGCGGCATGAGAACAGCGACGAACTGTTCGAAGCGATCGCCGAGTGGACCGGCCGCTACACCAAGCACGAAGCGATGGCGATCCTCGGCGCGGCCGGGGTGCCGGCGAGCGCCGTGCTCGACACGCTCGACCTGTTTTCGGACCCGCACCTCACAGAGCGCGGCTTCGTCCGCACGGTCGAGCACGAGATCCGGGGGCCGGTCCGGGTCCTCGGCTCCCCGATGAATCTCAGCGACAGCCAGGTCGAGATCGAGGCGGCGCCGCTGCTCGGCCGCCATACGGACAGCGTCCTCGCCGGCGAACTGAACCTCTCCCAACCTGAAATCGACCGGCTGCGCGCGGACGGTGTGCTGGGCGCTGTGCCCACGCCCGGCGGCGGCGGCCAGGAGACCACTACGAGATGACGACGACCACCGGCGCCGCCCTGATCGCCCAGAGCCTGAAGCAGCAGGGCGTCGACTACATGTTCGGCATCGTCGGCTTCCCCGTCTACGGGGTCGCCCACGCCGCCCAGCAGGCGGGAATCCAGTACTACGGCTTCCGCAACGAACAGGCGGCAAGCTACGCGGCCGGCGCGGTCGGCTACCTGACCGGCCGTCCCGGAGCCTGCCTAGCCGTGTCGGGCCCGGGCATGGTGCACGGCATCGCGGGGCTCGCCAACGCGGAGAAGAACTGCTGGCCGATGGTGCTGCTCGGCGGCGCCAACGACCGCTACCAGAACGGCCAGGGCGCCTTCCAGGAGTGCCCCCAGGTCGAGGCGGCGCGTCCGTTCTCGAAGTACTCGGCCGAGATCGATGCCGCTCACCGGGCGCCGTTCTACGTCGAGCAGGCGGTCCGCACGTCGATCTACGGCCGGCCCGGCGCCTCCTACCTGAACCTCACGAACGATGTCCTGACCGCCCAGATCGACGAGGACGACGTCGAGCAACCCCCGCGCTGCCCGGAGCCGCCGACCTCACTCGCTGATCCGAGGGACGTCGAGCGTGCCGTGGCGGTTATGCGCGAGGCGAAGAACCCTCTGGTCATCGTCGGCAAGGGTGCGGCCTACGCCCGCGCGGAAGGGGAGGTGCGCAAGTTCGTCCAGCGCACGAACCTGCCCGTGCTGCCGACACCGATGGGCAAGGGCGTCGTCTCCGACGACGATCCCCACCTGATCTCGCCGGCGCGCTCGTTCGCGCTGCAGAACGCCGACGTCGTCCTGCTGATCGGCGCCCGGCTCAACTGGATCCTCCACTTCGGTCTGCCGCCACGCTTCAAGAAGGGCGTACGGGTGCTCCAGATCGACCTCAACGCGGAGGAGATCGGCACCAACGTACCGACCGAGGTCGGCATGGTCGGCGACGCGCGGGCGGTGACCGCGCAGTTGAACGAAGCGCTCGACACCGAACCCTTCAGCCTGTCGGCCGACAACGAGTGGCTGGGCCAACTGCGCGAGAGCGCGAGCCAGAACCAGGCCGCGGTCCAGGCGATGCTCGAGGACGACAGCGAACCGATGGGCTACTACCGCGCCCTGCGGGAGATCGCCGATCGCCTGGAGCCGCAGGACATGCTGATCGCCGAAGGCGCCAACACGATGGACATCTCGCGCACGGTGCTGCCGAACATGGAGCCGCGCAAGCGGCTCGACGCCGGCACCTTCGGCACGATGGGCGTCGGCACCGGACTCGCGATCGCGGCCGCCGTGGTCCATCCGGACCGGCGCACGATCTGCGTCCAGGGCGATTCCGCGTTCGGCTTCTCCGGCATGGAGGTCGAGGTGGCCTGCCGCTACGACATGCCGATCACCTTCGTCGTCATCAACAACAACGGCATCGGCGGCGGCGTCAGCGAGTACATCCCGGGCAAGCCGCTGCCGACGTCCACGTACACCCTGGGCGCCCGCTACGAGCGCGTGATCGAGGCCTTCGGCGGCGTGGGCTACTGCGTCGAGAAGGTCGCCGACCTCGGGCCGACCCTCGACAAGGCCCTCGCCTCCGACCGGCCGGCGCTGGTCAACGTGCTGATCGATCCGAAGGCGCAGCGCAAGCCGCAGAAGTTCGCCTGGCTCACCCGCTGACGGGCGGGGAAGGAACAGCGCATGGGCATCAAGATCGGCGACGTATCGATCACCCCGATCATCGAGATCGACTATCCGGTACCGGCTTCCTTTCTGCTGCCGGACGCGACGCCGGAGAACCTGGCGCCCGACCTCGACTGGCTCGAACCGCACTTCGTGACGCCGAACGGCGAACGGCTGAAGATGATCATCCAGGCCTTCCTGATCGAGTCGAAGGGGCTCAAGATCGTCGTCGACACCTGCGTCGGCAACGACAAGAAGCGCGCCCTGCCGGCCTGGAACGAGCTCGACGGTCCGTTCCTCCAGGAGATCCGCGACGCCGGCTTCCCCCGCGAGCAGGTCGACCTGGTCGTCTGCACGCATCTCCACATCGACCATGTCGGCTGGAACACGATGAAGGTGGACGGTGAGTGGGTGCCCACCTTCCCCAACGCCCGCTACGTCATGGCGCGGCCCGAGTTCGAGTACTGGCGGGACGAGGGGGAAGCCAACTGGGGCGACGTCTTCGGCGACTCCGTGGCGCCGGTTTTCGAGGCCGGCCTGGTCGACCTCGTCGACTGCGACCACCGGATCAACCCCGAGCTCCAGTTCTTCCCCACTCCCGGCCACACCCCGGGGCACTGCAGCATCGCCGTCTCCTCCGGCAGCGAGGAAGGCGTGATCTCCGGGGACGTGATGCACCACCCCTGCCAGTGCGCCCACCCGGACTGGTGCTCGATCGCGGACATCGACCGCGACGCCGCGATCGCCGCCCGGCGCAGCTTCTGCGAGCGGTTCAGCGACACCGGCATCACGGTCGTCGGTACGCACTGGGCGTCGCCCACCGCGGTGCGGATCACCGCCCACGGTGACGTCTGGAGGACGGCGGTTTGAGCGATGGGCGTCCGCTAGACTCCCCGCCCGTCATGAGTGGCCCGCGTAGATTCCCGGCCCTGGCCGTCGTCCTCGCGGCGATGGCGCTCGCATCCTGCGCCGCCGAAGAGACCGGGCCGCCCTTCCGCGAGGTCGCCGGCACGAGGCTGTTGATGGCATCGGTGATGGAACCGGCCGCCGATCACCTCTGGGCTTCGGTCGGCTGGATCATCAGCGCCGAGGGTGAGGAGAAGATCGAGCCTCAGACGGACGAGGAGTGGTTCCTCGTCCGCAACGCCGCGGTCACGGTCGCCGAGTCGGGCAACCTGTTGATGATGGACCGCCGGAAGGTGGACGACGAGGACTGGATCGCCTGGAGCCGGGATCTCATCGACGCCGGCGACGCCGCGATGCAGGCGGCCGACGCGCGCGACGTCCAGGGCGTGTTCGACACCGGCGAACAGGTCTACTTCGCCTGCTCCGGCTGCCACGCACAGTACTGGGCCAACGACCCGAACCAGTTCCGGCAGTAGGTCCGACCGCGTTGCGGCGCGCCCTGACTCTGCTCCACCGCTGGCTGGGCATCGCCGGCAACCTGCTGTTCGTGGTCTGGTTCGCCTCGGCCCTGGTCATGATGTACGCGCGGATGCCGGCACTCGACCCGGGCGAACGGCTGAGCCGGCTGCCGGCGCTCGATCTCGACGCCGTAGAGGTCGGCCCGGCGGCGGCCGCGGCGGCGGCGCGTCTGGACTCCGACGATCCTGCCGCGGTCCAGATCCGGCTCGGCATGGCCGGCGAGCGGCCGGTCTACCGGCTCCGCACGGCGCGTGGCTGGACAGCCGTGTACGCGGACTCGGGCAGCCCGCTGCTCCAGGTGTCCGAAGGGCAGGCGCTCGGGATCGCCTCCTCCTACGTCGCCGGGAGCGACCTCTCGGCGCCGCCGGCGGAAGCCTCTCTCCGATACGACGCGTACCTCACCCGTCCCGACCAGTGGTCCCTGCAGATACAGGACCTGCTGCCGCTCCACCGCGTCCGCGCGGGCAGCGACGTGATCTACGTCTCGGACCGCACCGCCGAGGTGGTCATGATCACCACGGCCGGATCCCGCTTCTGGGGCACCGCGGGCGCCGTCTTTCACTGGCTCTACTTCACCCCCGTCCGGACCCACACGGCGTTCTGGTACCAGTTGATCGTCTGGACGGCGGGCCTGGGTTGCGTGCTGACGCTCTCCGGTCTGGTCACAGGGCTGATGCGGATCAGACGGAAACGATCACCGTACCGGGGCGTCATGCGCTGGCACCACTACAGCGGGCTGGCGTTCGGCGCCACCGCCTTCACCTGGGTGCTGAGCGGCGCCCTGTCGATGGACCCGTTCGGCTGGCAGGCCGGGAGGGCGACGAGTCCCGGACAGCAGGCCGCCGTGGCTGGCGGAACAACGGCAGTTGACAAGCTCGATCTCGCCTCGATCCGTACCACAATCGGGTCGATCTCGGAGTCGTTCCCACCTCGCGAAGTCGAACTCCTCCAGTTCGCCGGCGAACCTCTCGTCCTGGCGTACCGGCCTCCTGGCGGCGGGCTGTCCTATGGGAATTCCTACGCGAGCGGTCCCCTCGCCTTCCTGTCGGCCGTTCAGCCCTTCGAGCACCGGCTCGTCTCACTCGAGGACGGAACTCCAAGGCGGTTCGGCCAGCCCGAGCTCCTGGCCGCCGCGGCCGCGGCAATGCCGGAGGCGACCGTCGTCGACGCGACCGCGCTCGATGAGTACGACGCCTACTACGACGATCGCCGGTACCGTCTCCTTCCCCTGCCGGTGCTGCGCGTGCGCTTCGACGACCCGGCCGTCACCTGGCTCTATCTCGACCCGGCACGCGGACGCATCGTCCAACGCGAAACTCGGCAGAGCCGGCTCGACCGCTGGCTCTACAGGGGCCTGCACCGGCTCGACTTTCCCGGCTTCTACAACCGGCGCCCCCTGTGGGACATCGTCGTGATCGTCCTGCTGCTCGGGGGGCTGTTCTCCTCCGCCTCTTCACTCGCCCCGGCGGCAAAACGCCTCAGGCGGCACGCGGCGCGCCTGAGGCGTCGGGAAGGTTGACGGCGGGCACGCGGCTTCCGAGAGAGGGGCATCACCCGCACTCCCGGAAGCCGGCGCTACGCGCCGGATGCGGGTCAGACGACCCGCGCACCCAGTGGTTTACCGAGGCGGCTCCGTCGGGTCGCGGCCGTCGCGCGGCGCGCCGGTACCGGAGGAACCCATGAAGATCTTGCTGCCGTCTTCAAAAGTCACGTCACGGCCGTTCGCTCGCCGTGAGCGGTCCTTGCTCTGGTAGCCATCAACGATGATGACCGTCCCGGCAGTCAGGTCATCCCGGGAGAGGCCACGGCGCAGCAGGGTGTTGGGCGTGCCGCCCTCGACCATCCAGACGTGCTTCGTGCCGTCTTCCTCGGTGTGCTCCATGTGAATCCAGGTGTGCGGATTGACCCACTCGACCTTGACGACCGGGCCCTTCAGCAGCAACGGACGGTTGGGATCGAACTCGGCGCCGAAAGCGTGGTGCGCCGCAAGGGGCACCGTAACCGCGATGGCCGCGACGGCGAAGCTGATCCCCGTGATGATCATGGCTCGCTTACTCATGGCTGTCTCTCACTCCTCGGTTGTGGTGTAAGTGGGGAAAGCCGACTCTAGCAAGGATCGGCTCGATGTCATTCTCCGGAATCTGCCGCGCCCGCTGCCGCCAGGGCGTCATCCTCCAGCAGGCGGGCACCGCGCATGATGTTACCGAGAGCGTAGTTGCCCTCGTGGCAGGCGTACTCATAGAGGAGGGCGTCGCTGCGGGGCCAGGTGTACTCACCGCTCCACGGCGCCGTCCACACGTTCGGATCCTCGACCGTGAACTCGTAGCGCAGGTGATCCGCGCCCATCGGCGTGAACCGCTCGACGACGTGCAGATCGCGGGTCGCCGACCGGAGCGCCGGCCTGTCCGCGAAGTTCGTCGTGTCGACGATCAGCGTGTCGCCTTCCCACCATCCGATCGAGTCGCCCATCCAACGCCGCTCCGACGCCGGCACGTGCTCCTCGCCGATGCGGACGACGCGGGCGTCGTGGACCATCTCGACCAGGATCATCACGTGGTCCTCGGTCTGAACGATCCGTTTCAGGTTGTTGTAGAGCGCCGGCAGCATGGGCGGTCCACCAGTCGAACTGAAGCCGAGCAGGCAGCGTTCCGCCAGCGGCCGCAACTCCGGATCGTCGTAGGGGCCGGGCCCTTCGCGCTCAAGCCACCAGGCCTCCCCGGTGTTGGCGCGGAAGAAGCCCCGTCGAGCGGCGAAGCGTTCCCGGGCCGCCTCGGTCAGCGGCGGGTGACGGCCGTTCTTCGGGTCGATGATGATCGACGTGCGGAACTTGCCGTCCACCTCGAAGACGTCAGTACCCCGATCGATCCAGAACGCGTTGTAGCCGCCGACGTTGCCGGCCGCCCCGGGTGAACCGTCGCCTCCCTCGGGGGGCGCTTCCCGGTCGGGATCGCTGACCTGGGCCTCCGCCTGCATCCGCTTGCGCTCTTCCTCCGCGATCCTGTCGGCCTCTTCCCTGGTCAGGTAGAGGTTGTCGCCGAAGGCCCGCGGCCGCGCCAGCGGCGTCAGCGTGCCGACGTCGTAGTGGCCGGAGATGTCCGGGCGACCGGAGGGAGTCCGTGGAATCTCCTCGTCGCTCGCCGCTGCCAAAGGAGCAGCGGCCACCGCGACGACAACGGCAAACGCGATCAACCTGCGATCGAGCATCGGCTCAGTTCCTTCCACCGGGCGGCACCGTGCCGCGCCGGAACTCCTGCCGCTAGTCGACCAGCTTCATCCGCGGCAGCGGGTTGCGACGGTACTCGCCGTACATGAGCTCTTCCACGAACTCGACGCAGCGGAAGTCCATCAGCCGGGCGTTCGGCTCCATCCGCCGGTAAAGCGGCATCTCGATCGTCCACGGTTCCGTGTACGTCTGCGGGTCCGTCAGCGTCGCCTCGTAGTGAATGTGGTTGGGGCCGGACAGCGTGTAGCGCTCCTCGACCCGCAACTGGTTGCTGTAGTGGTTGCCCGAGCGATCGAGCCAGCCGCCGCAGCCGGGCATGTCTTCCGGGCGCTCGGCGCAGTCCTTGGCCAGCAGACCGTTGACGTCAACGACCAGGGTGTCGACGTCCCAGCGGCCGTAGGACATGCCCATCCAACTGTCGACCTGGGCCGGCTTCGGATCCTCCAGGTAGATGTCCCGGACCGCGCCGGCGTACTGGTAGGCGATGAAGATCGCGTTCTCGCTGTGGAAGATCTGGAACGGCTGCGGCATGTAGGTCGCCCGCGGCACGCCCGGCAGGTAGCAGAAGACTTCCTGGTCGCGCGTGGACCAGTTCGCCATGTTCTCCATCTTCAGCGCCCGGGCCGCGTCCGTGTACGGGATCTTCCCGCCGCCCTTGATCACGCCCATGCCCGGCGGTACGGAGCCGACCGCGCCGAAGTTGAGAACCTCGGCCGCGGGGAGCGGACCGTGCGGACCCTCGCGCAACTGCATGGCGGCCCGCGCCATGTGCAACTCGAGGTCGTAGTTCGCCTCGTTCAGGGCCTGCCAGATGCCGTTCAGATCGGGTTTGCCGTCCGACAGCCGGTTCGGCTCGAAGTCCTGGGCCGCAAGCGGCGCTACCGTCAATGCGAGAACCGCGACCACGGCCACGGCAGTTCGAGAAGACACGCTAGTTCCGAGTTTCATGACGTTGGCCATACTCCTCTTCGGCAGAACGCCGGGTTGTCCGGGCAGAATGCGCGAACCCTGTCACCTTAGGCGCATGGGGTCAACCCCGGCCCAGGCGTCGAACGAAGGCACGCCGCGGATCGCTTACCGACCGTGCTCCTCGAGGTGCTGCTGCTCCAGGTAGCGGGCGCCGCGGAGCGTGTTTCCCATCGAGTAGTTCCCCTCGTGGCAGGCGAACTCGTAGAGCTGGTCATCGGTGCGCGGCCACGGCAGCGAGCCGCTGTAGGGCGCCGTGAACTCCGGATCGTTGACCGTGTACTCGTAGAACAGGTTGTGCTCGTCGAGATGGCTCAGACGCTCCACGACCCGGGCGCCCTTCCGGTGGAAACCCCAGTCGCCCAGGAGGTTCGTCGTCTCGATGACCAGGGTGTCGCCCTCCCACCGGCCGACCGAGTCGCCGGCGTAGGAGCGGTAGTCGTCCGGCGGGTGCTCACCGTCCAGACGGATGATCCGGGCCCAGTGCATCCACTCGATCAGGATGACGACGTGAGTGTCCGTCTGGATGATCGTCTTCAGGTTGTTGTACGCCCTTGGGCCGATCGGCATCGTCGAGCCCTGGTGGAAGACGCAGCGATTGCCGAGCGTTAGCGACTCCGGCCCGTCGTAGGGATCGTCGCCGTTCTCGAGCCACCAGGCCGTGCCCGTGTTCTCGTAGCCGAACGGCGGCAGCGTGTCGAAGCGCGCCTGCCCCTCCTCGGTCCGCGACGGAAGGCGGCCGTTCGGCGGATCGGTGAGCACGGAAGTCCGGTACTTGCCGTCGACCTTGAAGGCCGCCGTGCCGCGATCGAGCCAGAACGCGTTGTAAGCGCCGACGCCCCGGTAACCCTCCTCGGACCGGCCGGCGATCACGCCGCGGTCGGGCTCGCGCACTTCCTGATCGCGGGCGTTGGATGCCGCCATGCCGTCGGCGATCGCCTTCGCCTCCTCTTCGGTGAAGTACTGCCGGTCGCCGAACCCGGGGTCTCGCTCCAGCGGCGTCAGGAAGGAGACGTCGTAGTTGCCCGAGAAGTCCGGCTTGCCGCTCGGCGTGCGCGGGATGTCCTCAGCGACGAGGCACGGCACGAGGAGCAGGCTCGCGGCTGCACACAGGGAGAGGGCTCGGGTCTTCATTCTCGACCTCCTGGCACGCGCTGTTGGTGGACGGGACGAGCGTAACCCAACCTGCCGTCGTCACGGCAGCGCGAACACGAACAGCGTGTTGTTCGAACTCGGCCGGAGTTCCGACGTCAGCCTCCGGTAGGTCGAGGTCGACCCGCCCTCGGCGCCGGTGCCGACGGCCACGTACTGGCGGCCGTCCACTTCGTAGCTGACCGGGAATCCGGTTACCGAGGAGCCGAGGTTGATCTCCCAGAGCACCTCGCCGGTCTCCTGATCCAGGGCCCAGAAGCGGCCGCCCACGTCGCCGCCGAAGACGAGGCCGCCTCCGGTTGCGACGAGCGACATCGTCACCGCCAGCCGCTCGTGGAGCCACAGCGTCTCACCCGTCTCGGCGGAGATCGCATAGACCGTGCCGAGCGTCTCCTTTCCGGGCGCGAACCGGGTTTCGTTGACGAGGGCGTAGTGCATGGCGCCGCGGCCCACACGAGTCGTCATCTGGGAGCAGAGGTTCCGAAGCGGGTAGTACATCGTGTTCGTCAGCGGACTGTAGGCGCCGGCCTCCCAATCCTTGCCGCCGAGGAGCGAGGGGCAGATGAGCCGCTCCTGTTCCAGCTCGGTGAAGACGACTTCCGCGTTCTCGACCACGGCGCCCGTTTCGCCGTCGATCCGCTCGATCACGTTCTGCGGCACCGTCGGCCGCGCCCACAGGAACTCTCCCGTCTCGCGGTCGAGGGTGTAGACGAGACCGGTCTTGCCCGGGACGCCGGTGACGACCCTCCGCGTCTCTCCCGCTTCGATCCGCGGGTTCCGCCACGCGACGGCCTCCGCGTCGGGCGCGACGGCCGTGTCGACCAGCAACCGCTCGAAGGGATGGTCCAGGTCCCAGTGGTCGTTCAGGTGCTGGTAGTACCAGCGCACCTCGCCGGTCGCGACCTCGAGCGCCAGGGTGCTGTTGTGGTACAGGTGCCGCTTCTCGTGGCCGCCGAGCAGGAACTTCGGCGCCGGCGACGTGACCGAGGTGCCGGCGATCAGCAGTTCGAGGTCGGGGTCGTAGCTCGGGGCCATCCAGGATCCGACGTGGTGCCGGTTCTCGAACGGCAGGTCGCCCCAGGTCTCGTTGCCCGGCTCTCCCGGCCCCGGAATCAGAGGCCGGCGCCAGAGTTCCTCGCCCGTCGCCGCGTCGTGGGCGGCGATGAAGCACGCCTCGGGGCCCCGGTGCGGCCGGCAGCTTCGTCCCGAGATCACGCGGCCGGCGGCGATGATCGGTCCGGTCGAGTGCCTCGCCGGGTCCTCCTCGTAGTCGACGATCTGGGTCTCCCAGGCCAGTTCGCCGGTCAACGCGTCCAGAGCGTAGACGTAGCCGTCGTTCGCGGTGTCGATGATGAGACCGCCGTAGATGGCGAGACTCCGGTTGACCGTCTCCAGGCCACCGACGTAGGTGGCGATGTCCCTCGGGATCGGCCGCCTGTATTCCCAGAGGAGATCGCCGGTCGCGGCGTCGATCGCTTGGGTGACGCTGCTCGGATTCGGGTAGTACATGACGCCGTCGTAGACGATCGGCGTCCCCTGCTGGCTGCCCTCCTCCAGTCCGCGCGACCAGGCGAGGGTCAACTCGCCGACGTTGCTCCGGTCGATCTGCTCCAGCGGGCTGTAGGCCCAGCCGTTCTGCGTCCGGCGCCAGTGCAGCCAGTCGCCGGGAGCGGGATCCTCCAGCATCGCGTCGGTGACGGGGACGAAGTCCTCCCCGGACTGCGCGTGCAAGGCCGGCCCGACGGCGGCCAGAAGTGCCGCGGCGGCCGCTGCGAACCGAAGGACGGGCTCTCGACTCATACTCGACTCCCTGCTCAGGGCTCCTGAATGGCGAACGGCGAGCGTAGCGCAGGCAGCGGCGCTATCCTCGCGCGATGCCCGCGACGGACAACGGCCGGATCGTGATCACCGGACTCGGCGCGGTGACCCCTGTCGGCAACGACGTGGACACCTTCTGGCGCCGGATGAAGGCCGGCGACTCCGGCGCCGGGCCGATCACCGCGTTCGACACCGACGGATTCAAGGTGAAGATCGCCTGCGAGGTCCGCGACTTCGAGGCCAGGGAGTGGCTGGAGGGCAAGGCGGCTCGACGCCTCGCGCGCGCGACCCACTTCGCCGTGGCTTCCGCCAAACAGGCGGTCGCCGACGCGGAACTCGCCATCGAACCCGCCACCGCGCACCGCTGCGGCATCACCTTCAACACCGGCGGCGGCGGCCTGGGAAGCATGGAGACCGGCACTCGTCGGCTGGTCGCGCGGGGGCCGCAGCAGGCCAATCCCTTCCTGGTCACGGACGTGATGCCGAACGCCGTGTCCTGCCTGATCTCGATCGAGCTCGGGCTGACCGGGCCGACCACGACCTCGACCCTGGCCTGCGCCAGCGGCAACTACGCGCTGCTCGAGGCCTACCGGCTCCTGCGCTCCGGCGAAGTCGACGCCGTCGTCGCCGGCGGCACCGAAGCGGGCATCACGCCGCTGATCATCGCCACCTTCTCGCGCCTGCAGGCCCTCTCGACCCGCAACGACGACCCGAGGGCCGCAAGCCGGCCGTTCGACGCCGATCGTGACGGTTTCGTGTTCGGCGAGGGAGGTGTCGCCTTCGTCGTCGAAACCGAGCGCCACGCGGAGCAACGAGGCGCCAGGGTCTACGCCGAGGTCCGGGGTGGCGCCGTCACCGCCGACGCCCACCATCTGACCGCCCCCCGTCCCGACGGGTCGGGAGCGGCGGCCGCGATGAGCAGGGCCCTCGAATCGAGCCGCACCGACCCCGGCGAGGTCGACGCCGTCTTCGCCCACGGCACCGCCACGCCGCTCGGCGACGTGGCGGAGACGCTGGCGATCAAGAAGGCACTCGCCGACCGGGCCCCGGAAGTCGCGGTCACGGCCACCAAGTCGCAGGTCGGCCACATGCTCGGCGCCGCCGGAGCAGTTTCGGCCCTGGCGGCGGTCAAGACGATCGAGGAAGGGACGATCCCGCCGACGATCAACCTCGACCGGCCCGATCCGGACTGCGACCTCGACTACGTCCCGAACCGGGCCCGCGCCCACCCCACGGGAGTGGCGCTCGTCAACGCCTTCGGCTTCGGCGGCCAGAACGTGGTGATCGTGCTGGGCGGCGCGAACTAGCCGGCGACGTGCTCAAACCGGGCGCGCCGGCGTTCCGCTCACTCACGCGACAACACCCGGCCCCGTACCGCGGCCAGCACGCGCCGCAGCGCGCGCGGCGCCGTGTAGTCCACGATCCAGGCCGGGAGGCGGCCGCCCGGGTCGGTCAGCACACGGTAGACGACGCCGGTCCGCTCGGAATCAAGCGGAATCAACGTCCAGGAGCCCCTGCTCTCCCGCACGTTTCCGGAACCCTTGACGTACGTCCAGCGGGCCTGCCAGCCGGTGCCGGCACCGGTCTCGACGGCCCCGGTCTCTACCCGAACCGTGTAGCGCCGATCCTCGACCGGAAACGGCATGTCCAGGATCTGCCGGTTCAGGTAGACGCCTGGGGAGACCGGTTCGACGTCGGACTCGATGACGCGCGGCATGAACTCGTCGAACTCGGCCGCCGCGTCGATGACATCCCGCACCGCGCTCAAAGGCGCCTCGATCACACCGAGACCGCAGCCCTCCCGGATGCGGCCCGCTGCTTCACGTCTCGACACGCGCCACTTGCCCACCGCCGGCAGGTCCCAGGTCAAGGGACTGCCACCGAGACTCTCTTGACCTAGCGCCCCGGAATCGGCATCACATGGGTCCGTCGCCAGCGCCGGAGCGACAGCGACCGCCAGACAGACCGCTACAGCAACCGCCGTTCCTTCCACCGCACCGGCCGCCGGCGCGTTCAAGAACCCCTTCGCTCCGCCCGCAGCCGGTCGAAGTAGTCGGTCGCCGCCGCCTTTACCTTCGGCGCCAGGAGCAGCGTCGCGATCAGGTTGGGTACCGCCATCAGGGCCAGGGCGGTGTCGATCAGGTTGACCACCGTGCTGGCAGCGAAGATTGCGCCGACGAAGATGCCCAGAAGGTAGAGCCACGTGTAGAGGCCGTCGCGCTTGGCGCCGAACAGATAGGCGAAACAGCGCTTGCCGTAGTACGAGTAGCTGACCATCGTCGAGATCGCGAACATCATCACGATCAGGACCAGCAGCGCGCGGCCGGGCGTACCGAGCGCACTCTCGACGGAGTCTGCCGTGAGCGAAACGCCGGTGATCTCGCCGACGGTCTCGAGGCCGCTGGAGAGGATGACGAAGGCGGTGAGAGAGCAGACGACGATCGTGTCGATGAACGGGCCGAGCATCGCCACCAGGCCCTCGCGAACGGGTTCGTTCGTTCTCGCCGCGCCGTGCGCGAGCGGCGCCGTCCCGAGACCGGCCTCGTTCGAGAAGGCGGCGCGGCGGACGCCGATCATCATCGCCTGCTGAAAGCCGATCCCCATCGCGCCGCCGGCCGCGGCGGTGCCGGTGAAGGCCTCGCGGAAGATGCGGCCGAACACCTCCACCGCGATGTCCGCGCGCACGAACAGGACGCAGAGCGCCATGCCCAGGTACAGGACGCACATGACCGGTACGAACCGTCCCGTCACCGCGCCGATCCGTTCGACGCCGCCGAACGCCACCAGAGCCACCAGAGCCACGCAGCCCACTCCGGTCAGGATCGGATCGAGGCCGAACTGGGCGTTGAGGAGCTCCGCCACCTGGTTGCTCTGGAACATCGGCAGGCAGCCGAACAGGCCGAAGGTGCAGAACATGATCGCCAGGGGCCGGAACTTCTTCCCGAGACCGAGTTCGATCGTGTACATCGTGCCGCCGAGAAGGGCGCCCCGTTCGTCCCGGCCTCGGTAGATCTGCGACAGCGTGCAGGAGAAGAACTTGGTGCCCATGCCGACGACAGCCGCCACCCACATCCAGAACACCGCGCCCGCGCCGCCCTGGGTGACCGCGATCGCGACGCCGCCGATGTTGCCGACCCCGATCGTGGCCGCCAGCGCCGTCGACAGGGCCTGGAAGTGGCTGATGTGCCCCGGATCGTCGGGCGAGTCGTACTTCCCGAGGGTCACCGCGGTCGCGTGCCCCATGTGGAGCAGCGGCCGCAGGCGTACGTAGAGGCAGAAGAACGCGCCCGAGCCGATCAGGAGCACGACCAGAGGCATGCCCCAGGCGTAGCCGACGGCGGTTTCCAGGAACCGGTCGAGCGCGGCCAGCATCAGGATCAGGCCGCCCCGGCCGCTGCGCCGGGCTTCACTGGCCCACCGTTTCCAGACTCACAGGGTCCCGCGCCGGCAGCATCGTGACGCCGCCGCCGATCTTCTCCGCCACCTCGGCCATCGTGGCGCGGCCGTCGGCGTCGCCCGGCTCGATCGCCTCCCAGTCGCCGACGATCAGCATGACCAGCCTGTCGGGCAGAAGGTGCCGCTCCGCCACGCGCTTGACGTCTTCCGGCGTCACCGCCTCCACGTTCTCGCGGTAGGTCCGCCAGTAGTCGTGGGGACGGCCCAGGAACTCGTCCTGGGCAAAGATGGAAGCGATGGCCTCGGCCGATTCGAAGTTGCTCGGGAAGGTCTCGATCGCCGCCGCCTTGACCGTCTGGAGTTCGTCCTCCGGGACGAGTTCCGTTCGCATCCGGTCGACCTCCTCGAGCGCGATCTTCGCCGCGAAGGCGACCGTCTCGCTCTTCGACTGGAAGGAGACACTGAGGTTTCCCGGCCAGTAACTGCCGATGCCGAAGTTGGAGTAGGCGCCGTAGGCCAGCCCCTCATCCGAACGGATCCGCTTCATCAAGCGGGTGGTGAAGCCGCCATTGCCAAGCACCCCGTCCATCATCGCCAGCGCGAAGTGGTCGGGATGACCCCAGTCCTCGCGCTGGAACGTGCGGTGACCGATATGCACCCGCCCCTGCGGAATGTCCTGCTGCGCCACGTAGACGCCGGGCGCGGGATCGTACGCCGCCGCCTGGGGCGGCCAGGGCGCCTGGTCGCGGCCCTGTTCCTCGAAGCGGCCGAGCAGCGCCGAGAGCTTGGCAGCGAGTTCGTCGCTGTCGAAGTCGCCGGCGGCGGCCACGACCATGTGGCCGGGATGGACGTAACGCCGGTGAAACGCCACCAGGTCGTCGCGCCCGACCGCGTCCAGCGAGGCCGCGGTGACGAACCGCGATTCCACGTGGTCCGGACCGTAGAGCAGCCACTGGCCCTCCCGGCCCGCGACATCGACCGGATCGTCGTTGCGCTGCTTGAGGCTCTCCAGCTCGTTCTCCTTCGCCAGTTCCAGCCGGTCGCCGTCGAAGCGGGGCTCGGTGAGCATGGAGAAGAACAGGTCGAGACACTCGTCGAGCACAGTGGACAGGCAGTTCATCGACATGCCGGCGCTGGTGCTGCCGATGAACGCCGAGAAGTTGCCGGCAACCGCCTCGACCGCCTCGTCGAAGGCCTTCGCCTCCAGTTCGCCGGCGCCTCCCGTCCGCATCAGCTCGCCGGTCAGGGCGGCCAGCCCGGTCTGCTCGACCGGCTCCAGCCAGGAGCCGATGCGAAACCGCACCCTGATGTCGACCAGGGGCAGCGAGCGGTCCGGCACCAGGTAGGCGGGCACGCCCCCCGCCAGCTCGTGGCGAAAACCGTTCGCGTCCGGCAGCTCGAAGTCGAGCGGACCGTAGGTCAGCTCGCTCGGGTGCGCGACGATCTCGGCGCTGCCCTGGGCACCCGCCGACGACGCCGCGCCGAGACAGAGAGCAACGAGAACCAGAACTCTCACAAGGATGCGTCCGCTCACTGCTCACCTCCCTCGTCTTCTTCCGGAAGTTCGTCCTGCAGCGCGGCCAGCCGATCCTCGATCACGCCGCGCATCCAGTCGAGCGCCGGGCGCATCTCTTCCGGCACCTGGGCGGCCTGGGCGTCCATCTGCTGAAGCACCATCTCCAGTTGGGCCGGATCCTCGATCTGGGCGATCGCCTCGGCCTGGGACATGAGGGCCGTCCGCACCTCCGGCGGCAGGGCTTCCAGCTCGGCCGGCGTCTCCGTCGCTTCGGTTCCCTCCTTGCGGTAGTACAGGCTGACGAGCCGCTTCGACGGTTCGAAGTACTGCGCCGCCACGCGCTGCACGTCCTCCGCCGTGACCTCGTTCGTGCGTTCCGCCACCGTGTTGAGATACCGCCAATCGCCCAGAGCATCCATGATCGCCAACTGGATCATCAGGAAGAACGGATCGCGGAGTTGCCGGTAGGTGTCGGCCGACACCCGGTTCTTGACCTTGGCCAGTTCGTCCTCCGGCACCGGCTCGGCGATCAGTTCCGCGACGATCCCGTCCCAGGCGGCCAGGAGCTGCTCGGGCGTGGCGTCTCCCTTCGTTTCGGCGCGCAGGTTGAAGACGCCGGCGTACTTCCTCGCCTCGTAGAAGGCGCTGGCGCTGGACGCGAGTTCGGCGCCCTCCACGATCTGCTCGTAGAGACGCCCGGTGCGGCCGTTCAGGACTCCCGCGACGACGTCGAGCGCGTAGCCGTCGCCGTGGCCGAACGGCACGGCGTGGTAGCGGACCTGGAGCTGGGGCTGGCAGTCGCACTCGCCCGTCATCCGCTTCTCGGCCAGTTGCTCGGCCTCGAGAGTGACGACGTCCGGCGCCGGCCGTTCGGCGCGCGCCAGGCGGCCGAAGTAGCGCTCCGCCAGTTCCCGCACTTCGGCCGGATCGAAGTTGCCTACGAGCACCCCGCTCAGGTTGTTCGGCGCGTAGTAGGTGGCGAAGAACTCGTCGGCCTGGGACTTGCTGATCACCTCCAGGTCGGAGGCCCAGCCGATGACCGGCCAACTGTACGGATGGGACTGCCAGAACATCGCGTCCGCCTGCTCGTCGTAGCGTCCGGTCGGCGTCGACTCGGTGCGCAGGCGCCGTTCCTCGTAGACCACGTCGCGCTCGGCGTAGAACTCCCGAAACACCGGATTCAGCAGCCGGTCCGACTCGAGCCAGAACCAGAGTTCCAGCCGGTTCGCCGGCAACTGGTTGATGTAGACCGTGAAGTCGTTGCTGGTGAAGGCGTTCAGGCTCGTGCCGCCGCCGTCCGTGTAGACCTTGTCCAGCTCGTCCTTGACCATCAGCTCGCGCTGCTCCTCCACGAGCTCCTGGAACTCGGCGCGCAGGGCGTTGAGGGTGTCGGTGCGGTGGGCGGGATCGTACGGATCGTCGATCTCGCCCAGCCGGTACCGCCGCCGCTGCTCACGCAGTTCGGCGCGGATCTTCTCCTGGACCGCCTCCTGCTCCGCGATGATCTCGAGGTCGCGCTCGATGTCCTTCGTGCCGATCGTGTGCGTGCCCTTGAACATCATGTGCTCGAAGAAGTGGGCCAGGCCGGTGATCCCCGGCCGCTCGTTGGCGGAACCGACGTGAGCCACCCACGCCGCGGCCACCGTCGTCAGTTCCGGGCGGCTCACGAGCAGAAAGCGCATGCCGTTGTCGAGTTCGAACTCCTCGACGGGCACGGCGGCGGCGGTCGGCGCGCTCTGGGCCGCGCCGACGGCGGGCCAGGCGAGCGTCGCCGCCAGCGCGGCGAACAGGCCGATCCGAACCGCGGCCGCGCCGCCCCTTCTTCCTTCCCGAGGGGCACTGCTTCGTTCAGGCCAGATCACAGGCGAGTCTCCTTTCCGGTCCCTGCACCCGAGACCGTGTCAGCGGGACCGGCAGACTCTACCGCCTGGGGCGCGGGGGCGGCCGCGCAGCCGAATGTCCTGGACGGTTGACATGCGGGCCGGCGTGTCTCTATTGTTAGCACTCGCAAGGAGCGAGTGCTAACAGCCCCTTCGCTCCCACCACGAAGACCACATCCATCGACACCAACCCAACAGGAGGAGATCGCTGGTGAGTGTACGTCCGCTTCATGACCGGGTACTCGTCAAGAGGCTCGAGGAGGAGGAGCAGATCCGGGGAGGCATCATCATCCCGGACGCTGCGAAGGAAAAGCCGCAGGAGGCCGAGGTCGTCGCCGTCGGCCCCGGCAAGCTGCAGGAGAACGGTGGGCGCTCCGCGCTCGACGTCAGCGTTGGTGACCGGGTGCTGATCAGTAAGTACTCTGGCAACGAGTTCAAGATCGGCGACGAAGACGTCGTCATCGTGCGCGAAGAAGACATCTTCGCGGTCGTCGGATAGACCGGAACTGGAGAGCAGATTCATGGCAAAGCAGATCGTCTACTCCGAGGACGCGCGCGGCGCGGTCCTGCGCGGAGTCAACAAGCTCGCCGACGCGGTCAAGGTGACGCTCGGCCCCAAGGGCCGCAACGTCGTCCTCGAGAAGTCGTTCGGCTCCCCCACGATCACCAAGGACGGCGTCACCGTCGCCAAGGAGATCGAACTGAAGGACGGCCTCGAGAACATGGGCGCGCAGATGGTGCGCGAGGTGGCCTCGAAGACCTCCGACGTTGCCGGTGACGGCACCACCACCGCGACGGTCCTGGCGCAGGCGATCCTGCGCGAGGGCGCGAAGAACGTGACCGCCGGCGCCAACCCGATGGAGCTGAAGCGCGGCATCGAGGTCGCGGTGGGCTCCGCCGTCAACGCCATCCACGCCCTCGCCAAGGACGTGAAGGACAGCGAGGAGATCGCCAACGTCGGCACGATCTCGGCGAACAACGACGCCGAGATCGGCCAGATCATCGCCGAGGCGATGGACAAGGTCGGCAAGGACGGCGTGATCACGGTCGAGGAGGCCAAGGGCCTGGCGACCGAGCTCGAGGTGGTCGAGGGCATGCAGTTCGACCGCGGTTACCTGTCGCCCTACTTCGTGAGCGACGCCGACCGCATGGAGTGCGTGCTCGAGAACTGCGTCGTGCTCCTGCACGAGAAGAAGATCAGCTCGATGAAGGACCTGCTGCCCGTCCTCGAACAGGTCGCCAAGCAGGGCAAGCCGATGCTGATCGTCGCCGAGGACATCGAGGGCGAAGCGCTGGCCACCCTGGTCGTCAACAAGCTGCGCGGCACGCTGCAGGCGGCCGCGGTCAAGGCGCCGGGCTTCGGTGATCGCCGCAAGGCGATGCTCGAGGACATCGCGATCCTCACCGGCGGCCGCGTGATCACCGAGGACCTCGGGATCAAGCTGGAGAACGTCCAGTGGCAGGACCTCGGCGAGGCGAAGAAGGTCGTCCTCTCCAAGGACGACACGACGATCGTCACCGAGTCGGGCGACACCGGCCGCCAGGCCGCGATCGCCGGCCGGGTCAAGCAGATCCGCAACCAGATCGAGGAGACGACCTCCGACTACGACCGCGAGAAGCTCCAGGAGCGGCTGGCGAAGCTGGTCGGCGGCGTTGCCGTGATCCGGGTGGGCGCCGCGACCGAGACCGAGATGAAGGAGAAGAAGGCTCGGGTCGAGGACGCGATGCACGCGACCAAGGCCGCCGTCGAGGAAGGCGTCGTGCCGGGCGGCGGCGTGGCCCTGCTGCGCGCGATCGAAGCGGTCGCCGGGCTGAGCGAGAACGGCGACGTGGGCATCGGCATCTCGATCGTCAAGCGCGCGCTCGAGGAGCCGACCCGCCAGATCGCCGAGAACGCCGGAGTCGAGGGCTCGGTCATCGTCCGCGACGCGAAGGCGCAGACCGGTTCGGTCGGCTACAACGCGGCCAACGGCGAGATGGAGGACCTGATCGCCGCCGGTGTCATCGACCCGGCCAAGGTCACCACGACGGCGCTGCAGAACGCCGCGTCGATCGCCGGCCTCATGCTGACCACGGAGGCTCTCGTCTCCGAGATCAAGGAAGAGAAGCCGGACGCTCCGCCCGCGCCGCCCGACATGGGCGGCATGGGCGGCATGATGTAGGCGATCGACCCTTCAGGTCGACAACCTGCGGAACGAGTCAGGGCGGCCTTTCGAGGCCGCCCTCTTTCGTTCGGCTGGATGCAGCAGGGCCGCGACGACATCGTCGACCGACACACCCTCCGGCTCCCCTCGAAAGCCGGCGAGCCGCACGTAGGCCTCCGCCGCCGCCCGGTGGAATCCGTCCGGCAACCCCGCCGCCTCGAGAGTCGAGGCGATCTCCTCCATTTCGCCGGCGAAGCGCCATGCCTTGGGAGCCGCGGTGGCGGCCGCACGCACGCTTCGCTTCTCCAGTCCCGGCTGGGAGCGGCTCCACTCCCCGAGCAGACCCTCCTCCACTCCGTAGGCGCTCGCGGCTGCCCGAAGCGAAAGCAGCAGGGCCGCGCTGCCCTTCGTGAAGCCCGCGTAGCACATCTTGAGCGCCGAGGCGGCGCCGGCTTCCGCATCGAGATCGATCGCCTCGAGCGCGGAGCCCTCGAAGAGAGCCACCAGTTCCGCGGCGGCGTCTCCCGAGAGATAGAGTCGCGTGGTCCCCGGCAGGACCGCCGGCGGCCCGACGATGCCGCCGTCCACGAACCGCGCCCCGCCCGCCGCCGCTGCTCCCGCGATCTCGAGCGCCGTGGCGGGCGACACCGCGTTCGCATCGAGATAGAGGCCGTCGAAACCGGTCGCGGCGACCGCCCCGGCAAGCGCCAGAGCCCCGTGCGGAGGGCAGACCGAGAGCACGGTGTCGGCCGCCACGGTCACGGCTTCGAGCGTACCCAGATCGTCGAACCCGGCGCCTTCGGCCCGAGCCCGGGTTTCGGCGCTGCGCCCCTCGGAAGCCCATACGACCCGGACGGACTCGCGCACCGCCGCGCCGACGGTGACGCCCATCGTTCCCGGATGGAGCAGGCCGACAGTGACGATCGTCAAGGTAAAGCGAGCGGGCCGAAGGCCGCGGTCAACCGCCCGAGGTCTCCGCCCTGGCCGCCGCCTCGGCTTCCGCGTCCTCCGCCCGGGCGCCGCGCAGCAGGTTCAGCATGCCGTAGTTCCCCTCGTGGCAGGCGTACTCGAACATCGGCAACGGATTCCTGCTCATCGGAATGACCGCCGTCCAGGGACCCGCGAAGGACTCCGAATCGTCGATCGTGTACTCGTAGACGAGCCGGTCCTCCCCCACCCGCGTGAACCTCTCGGTCAGACGCATATTCGGGCCCGAACCCCGGAAACTGGTCTGGTCGGTGAAGTTCGTCGTCTCGACGACCAGCGTGTCGCCTTCCCAGCGCCCCCGTGCGTCGCCCCGCCATTGCCGGACGTCTTCCGGCAGCGTCGGCCGCCCGTCGAGCGGCACGACCCGCGAGTCGTGGACCATCTCGACCAGGAGCACGACCGTGTCTTCCGTCTGGAAGATCTGGACGTTGTTGTTGTAGGCGCTCGGGCTCATCGGCGGTCCGGCGTTGAAACCCAGGATGCAGCGTTCGGCAACGCCCCGGTCCTCCGGGCCGTGCGCCGGCCGGCGACGCGCCGCGAGGCGCTCCGCGACCCGTTGCTTCGCCGCGTCGGTCAGCTCGGGTATCCGCCCGTCCGGAGGGTCGACGATGAGTGACGTCCGCCGGTCCTCGGTCAGCTTGTCCCCGTAGTCCCACCAGAACTGGTTGTAGGCGTTCGCGACGTCGGCCTGGGCGGAAAGACCGTCACCGGTCCGGCGGTCCTTGTTCCGGCGCGCCAGCGTCCGCTGCTCGAACTCGGCGGCGGCCTCCGCGCTGCCGAAGCGCTCCTGCTCGCCGAGCTCCTCGGGACGCTCGAGCGGCGTGATCGTCCGGAAGTCCCAGACCCCGCGGAGGTCGGGCGCTCCCCAGGGCGTCCGCTCCAGGTCGGATGCTCCCGCCTGCGCGACAAGCGGCGACGAAGCCAGGGCGGCCACGGCGAAGAAGGCGATCGGCATCCTCTGCTTGCCCATGTCAGTTCTCCTCTGTGGAATCCGAACCAGTGTACCCGCCGGCTTGCGGTTCGCCCACGAACGACGGCCGGTCCGGCGGCCGGCAGAACCAGATCGACGCCGCGCCCAGAACCGCCAGGGCGGCGAGGCTCCAGAGCGTTCCCGCATAGGAACCCGTTCGATCCGCCGCGGCGCCGGCAAGGACCGGCCCGAGAGCGCCGATGACGCCGATCAGGCCGATCCGGACGCCGGTGGTGCCGACGAACGCCGCCCGCCCGAAGAACAGGCCGAACACGACCACTTCGCTGGTGTAGGCAAGGCCGTAGGCCACGCCGATCGCGACAACGCAGGGATACGCCACGACCGCGGTGTCCGCCGACACGAAAACCGACAGAGCGACCGCGTTGACCAGCAGGGCCAGCGCGAGGACCCGCATCGGCGACATGAAGTCTCCGAGCGAGCCGGACAACCGGCCGAACAGGCTGGCGCCGACCCGCACGCCCAGGATGGCCGATGCGGCGAGCGTCGTGAAACCGAGGTCTTCCAGGTGAAGGCCGCCGTGAGCGGACACGACTCGCCACGGCACGGTGTTCGCCGCCGTCGCGAAGGTGGCGATCCAGAACTGGGGTGTGCGCAGGGCCCACATCAGGGCGCCCTTCGGCGCCGACGCGCCGGCCGCTTCCGCGCCGCTCACCGCCAGCCGTGCCTCCACCGGATGACCCGGCACGGCGGGGTCCGGACCGTCAACCTCGGCCGGCGGCAGTCCGTCACGGCGCTGACCGATGTCGCTCGGCTGGTTCCGGACGAACAGCACGGCAATCGCCGCGACGAGCAGGGAGATCCCGGTGACGATCTGCCAGCCGACGCGCCAGTCCCACGACTCGACCACGAGCCCGGCCGCCGGCTGCCATAGAAAGCCGACGATCGCGGCGCCCGACAGGATGAGCGCCGTCGCCCGCGCCCGGTACTTGCGAAACCAGAAGATCGGAATCGTCTGGGCCGGCAGCAGCGTCGAGAAACCGATCCCGATGCCGCCGACGAGCGAGTAGCCGAGGTAGAGCTCGGTCGCGCCCGAGGCTTCGCTCACCACCCAGAAGCCGCTGGCGGCGCACAGCGCACCCGCGGTCACCGTGGCCCGGATGCCCCAACGACGGATGACGGCCGCCGCGACCGGACTGACCAGGCCATAGGTGAACGTGAACGCCCCGAACATCTGGCCGATCTGCTGGCGGGTCAGTTCCAGATCGGCGATCAACGATGACGCGAAGATGCCCAGGCCGTAGTACGCCGGAGCGATGCCCAGACCGTAGGTCAGGAAGCCGATGCCGACCATCGGCCAGCCGTAGAACTTCCGTCGCGATCCGGGCGAAACGGTCAAGTCGCCAGCTCCCCGGGCCTGACCGGCGCCGCCGGGGGCGGCGACGCGTCGCCGTACAGGTGGCAGGCGACCCGAGCCGGGCCGACCGCTTCGAGCAGGGGCACCACCCGATCGCAGTGGCCGAGCACCTTCGGGCAGCGCGGATGGAAGGCACAGCCCGGAGGCGGCTCGCGGACGCTCGGCACCTCGCCGGCGATCAGCCGGTGCGGCCGCGCCGCCTCGATCACGGGGTCCGGCGTCGGCACGGATGCGAGCAACGCCTCCGTGTACGGGTGGCGAGGGCGTTCGAACAGTTCGTCCCGCGTCGTGATCTCGACGATCCGCCCCAGGTACATCACCCCGATCCGGTCGCTGATGTGGCGCACCACGGACAGGTCGTGGGCGATGAACAGGTAGGTCAGGCCGAGTTTCCGCTGCAGGTCCATCAGGAGATTGAGCACCTGCGCCTGGATCGAGACGTCGAGCGCCGACACCGCCTCGTCGCAGATCACCAGATCGGGCTCGAGCGCCAGGGCGCGGGCGATGCCGATGCGCTGCCGCTGTCCGCCCGAGAACTGGTGCGGGTAACGGTTCGCCATCGCCGGCAGCAGGCCCACCAGGTCGAGCAGCTCCGCCACCCGCGCGCGGTAGCGCCGGCGGTCGCCGGCCAGGCCGTGGACCTTGAGCGGCTCGCCGACGATCTCTCCGACCCGCATGCGGGGGTTGAGCGAGCCGAACGGGTCCTGGAAGACCATCTGCATCCGCCGCCTGACTCCCCGCAACTGCTTCTGGCTGCGAGTGGTCACGTCCTCGCCGCCGAACACGATCCGGCCGGCGGTCGGTTCGAGCATGCGGAGGATCGCGAGCGCGGTCGTCGATTTGCCGCAGCCGCTCTCCCCCACCAGGCCGAACGTCTCACCGCGCCGGAGTTCGAACGACACTCCGTCAACCGCCTTGACGGAGCCGACCCGTCGTCGCACGAGCACGCCCTCCGTGACCGGAAAGTGGACCTTCAGGTCCTCGACCCGCAACAGCACCTCACTACCACGTGAGGACTGGGACGCCGAGGTCCCCACGGCACCGTCCGACCTGGTCATGTGCGCGGTATCGGCGCCGTCAGGCCGCCGGCTCCTCTTCGGCTCCGTAGCAGGCCCAGGCCCGGGCAGGGCCATGCGTGACGAGCGGCGGCGGCGCCCCCAGACAGCGCTCATGAGCGTGGGGGCAGCGCGGCTCGAAGGCGCAGCCGGCGGGCAGCGCCGACAGATCCGGCGGCTGACCTTCGATCGACTCCAGGCGACCGCCGATGTCGCTCTCGAGCCGCGGCACCGAGCGCAGGAGCCCCTGGGTGTAGGGATGCCGCGGATCCGCGTAGAGCGCCGCGGCCGGCCCGCTCTCGACGATCCGGCCGCCGTACATGACCGCCACCCGGTCGGCGTAGCGGGCCACCACGCCGAGGTCGTGGGTGATCAGGATGAGCGCCGAGTCGGTCTCCCGGGTACGTTCCTTGAGCAGTTCGAGGATCTGCGCCTGCACCGTGACGTCGAGGGCGGTGGTCGGTTCGTCGGCGATCAGGAGGCGCGGGTGGCACGCCAGGGCCATCGCGATCATCACCCGCTGGCGCATGCCGCCCGAGAACTGGTGCGGGTAGTCGCCGAGCCGCTTCTCCGCATCCGGAATGGCGACCGACCTGAGCAGGTCCACCGCCTGATCGAGAGCCTCGCTCCGCTTGAGCCTTCGGTGAAGGCGCAAGGGCTCGGCAACCTGGCGGCCGATCGTGAGCACCGGATTGAGCGAGGACATCGGCTCCTGGAAGATCATCGCGATCCGGTTGCCCCGAACCGCCCGGATGCCGGTCTCATCGACAGTCAGCAGGTCTTGGCCCTCGAACAGGATCCGACCGTTCTCGATCCGGCCCGGGTCCGGGATCAGGCGCAGGATCGAGAGCGCGGTGACGCTCTTGCCGGAACCGCTCTCCCCCACGATCGCCAGCGTCTCGCCGGCCCCGACCTCGAAGGAGACCGAGTTCACCGCGCGCACCGGCGGCCGGTCGCCGAAGCCGGAGCGGAAGGCGACGTCGAGGTCCTCGACCCGCAGCAGGGGCGGCGCCGCGGCGCTCAGAAGCCCATCTCCCGCTTCATCTCCTGGTCGATCCAGAGCCGCGCGTAGATCGGACCCGGGCGCACGGCCCCGGCCCGCAACTCACCGCCGTAGTTCTTCACCCACGGCCACCAGGCGGTGTAGATGTACGGCACGGGCAGCCAGAGGTAGGGCGCCTCGTCCAGCATCTCCTTCGTGATCTGCTTGACGATCCGCTGCCGTTCGGCCTCGTCGCGGGTCAGGAACATCTCGTGGATGCGGCGGTCGAGTTCCGGGTCGGACCACATCGACGGGTTCCAGGTCTGGCCGGTGACGAAGTTCTTGCGCAGCGTGGTCGTCGGGTTCACGTGGCCGCTGGCCATCAGGTAGCCGGGACCGTGGGTACGGGTGGTCATCATCGACAGGTAGGCCGCGTACTCCACCACCTCGATCTCGATGGTCACGCCGACCCGGTCCAGGTAGCTCGCGAGCAGCGGCGCCAGTTCCATCCGCATCGCGTTGTTGGCCGACACCTGCATCCTGAACGTGAAGCCGTCGGGGTAGCCCGCCTCGGCGAGCAGGCGGCGCGCCTTCTCGGGCTTGTACTCGAACAGTTCCTGCACGGACGGCGGCATCGCCTCGAGCGGCTCGAAGTAGCCCTCGAACGTGGGGTGCTGCGGGTAAGCGAACAGCTCGGCGTTGCCGCCGAAGAACAGGTCGACGATCTCGCGCTGGTTGACCGCCAGGTTCATCGCCCGCCGCACTCGCACGTCGTCGAACGGCTCCTGGTCGACCCGCATGACCATGAAGGTGCCGCCGGTCGACAGCCACCGCGACCAGCGCAGCTCGGGGGTCGTTTTCTTCAGGTGGTCGACGGCGATCCACCGGATGTACTCGAGGATGTCCAGCTTGCCCGTGCGAATGGCGGTCAGATAGGTGGCCTCGTCCTTGATCGTGCGGTAGGTGAGCCTGTCGATGAACGGGATCTCGTAGGTCTCGCCGCCGACCGTGGCCCGGTCCCAGTAGTCCGGCCTGCGGACGTAGGTCTGCGAGTTGCCGGGAATGAATCGCTCCAGGGCGAACGGACCGGTGCCGGTGACGTTTCGCCAGTCCTTGGCGTCGACGTTGGCCAGTTCCCGGGGCACGATGCCCGAGAAGTAGCCGTAGCCGAAGCGGTAGTCCCACTCGGCGTTGAATTCGCCGAACTCGAAGGCGACCGTGTGATCGTCCCTGGCCACGACGCGGTCGATGTGGTCGAAGTAGGTCGGGATCGCCTTCGGGCTGTCGCGCAGGCGCTCGTAGCTGAACACGACATCGTGGGCGTCCAGCTCCCGCACCTCCATCACGCCGGGCTTGCCCGGGAACATCATGCCGCGCCGGACCTCGATCACCAGGGTCAGCGGGTCTTCCCATTCCCAGCTCGCGGCGACTTCGCCGCGGATCGTCTCCGCGGACAGGTAGGCCTCGGAGACGAAGCGCTGATCGCCGCCCCGGACGGCGGCCTGGTCGAGATCGGCGACGAAGAGTTGCTCGTAGAGCATCCCCGTGTCGTGGTTCTGCTTCCAGTTCCAGTCCGTCGTGTCCCAGGACAGCGCCGACAGGGTGACGTAGACCGTGCCGACGTTCAGCTCGCCGCCGTAGCGGGGTGCCTCCACCGGCGCCGGGCCGGGCTCAAAGGAGAGGTCGGCGCCCATGTCGGTGCCGCCGGCCGGCGACGGGGAACGGGCGGGGGGCGCGTCCGCGCACGCACCGAAAAAAAGGATGAGGGCCACCGAGCCGACCAGGGGAAGTGGTTGTCGCATGACGTCAGGTTCCTCTCATCCGTGGGTCGAGCAGGTCGCGCAAGGCGTCGCCGAAGACGTTCGCGGCGTAGACGACGACTGTCAGGCAGATACCGGGCGCCAGCGCCAGCCACGGCCCCAGGTACAGGTAGGTGCGGCCGTCGCCGGAGAGCATCCCTCCCCACGTCGGTGCCGGCGGCGGCACCCCCAGGCCCAGAAACGAAAGCGCCGCCTCCGACAGGATGACGGCGCCGACCCGGGTGGTGAACAGCACGATGACGACCGGCATCACGTTGGGCAGGATGTGCCGCCGGAGAATGTGGAAGGTCCCGGCGCCGACCGACTGCGCGGCGTGGGTGTAGACGTGCTCGCGCACCGAGGTCACCGCACCGCGCACGATGCGGGATCCGGCGATGCCGTAGAGCAGACCAAGGATGATCACGATCTGCGTGATCCCCGGGCCGACCACCGACACGATGACGATCAGGAGCACCAGGTCGGGGAACGTCATCCAGGCGTCGACCACCCGCTGCGTGAGCATGTCGAACCAGCCGCCAAGGTAGCCCGAGAGAACGCCGATCAGGATCGATACAACGGTCGCCAGGGCGGCCGCGCAGAAGCCGACGATCATCGACAGGCGGGCGCCCATCAGGACCCGCGAAAACAGGTCGCGGCCCAGGTGGTCGGTGCCGAGCAGGAACTCCCGGGACGGCGGCTCGAGGCGATGCGCCAGGTCGGTCTCGTTGATGCCGTAGGGAGCGAGCACGCCGGCGAAGATGCCCGAGAACAGGAAGATCGCGAAGACCACCGCGCCCGCGGCGCCCAGCGGCTTGGTCCGGAACAGGCGGACCGTGAAGCGCCACCAGCGCGAGTGGTCGCGCACCGGCAGGGCGTCCGGAGCGGCCGCGGCGACGGTGGTCACGACGCGATCATCCGTAGCGCACCTTGGGATCGAGCCAGCCGTAGCTCAGGTCGACGAGCAGGTTGATCAAGAGCACCGCGACGCCGACGACCAGGAAGACGCCCGAGATCACCGGGTAGTCCCGCTCGTAGACGCCCTCGAGCAGCAACAGCCCCATGCCCGGAATGACGAAGATCTGCTCCATCACGACGGTGCCGCCGATTAGCAGCGGCGCCTGCAGCCCGATCAGGGTCACGACCGGGATCAGACCGTTCTTCAGCGCGTGCTGGACGACGACCGCCCGCTCCCGCAGCCCCTTGGCGCGGGCCGTGCGCACGTAGTCCTGGCGCATCACCTCGAGCATCATCGTCCGGGTCATCCGCATCGTCACCGCGGACAGGGAGAGGCCGAGCAGGATCGCCGGGACCAGCAGGTGCCTCAGGTTCGCGATCGGATCGACGAGGAACGGCGTGTACTCGAGCTCCGGCGCCCAGCGCCACCAGACCGACGGAAACACCATGACCAGGGTGCCGAGCCAGAAGCCCGGGATCGCCAGCATCAGGAGGGAGAACGAGCGCGCCGTGTAGTCGACCGCCGAGTCCTGGCGCGTCGCCGAGAGGATGCCGACCGGCACCGCGACGGACAGCGCGATGACCAGGGCCAGCAGGCCCAGCTCGAACGTCACCGGCAATCGTTCCAGGATCTGCTCCAGGACCGGCGTGCTCCGCCAGAGCGACTGACCCAGGTCGCCGCTCAGCGCGTTGCCCGCCCAGCGCACGTACTGGGTGACCATCGGCTGGTCGAGGCCCATCGCCGCCTCCAGCGCCTCCCGGTCCAGGCTGGTCGAGACATCGTTCTGCGCCAGCATCAGGTCGATCACGTCGCCCGGGATCACCCGCATCGACACGAAGACGATCAGGCTGGCGAAGAACAGCGTCGGCACCATCGCCAGCAACCGGCGCAGGATGTATGTCTTCATGGGAAGTGTCAGAGAATACAGGCCGGTGCCCCCGTCAGGGGACGGTGGCGTCCAGAAACGCCGACGCTCCCCGGACGACCAGCGGAGGCGTGACATCGCCCCCACGGAGTTCCTTGCGAACGGCCGACTCGGGAGAGCCGGCCTCCAGGTTGCAACCACAAGTGCAGACTTCGCGCCAGTCTCACACCGCTAGTCTCCGGTTCGACCAATGGCCCCGAGTACCGAAACACCAAGTCGAGAGCGCTTGCGAGGAGGGCTCGGAGCGACTCTCCTCGCCCTCGTCCTGTGGACGGCGCACGGTTCACCCACCGATGCCCAGGACCTGCCTGCGCAGGGAGCGGCAGGTTTGGGTGCCGATGCGGCAACTCTCGCCGGACTTGAAGGCGTCTGGGTCCGCAATGCGCAGCTCAGCGAAGAGCCGATCGGCCGGCTCGTCGCCGTGTTCGGAGACCTCAGCGACGTTCCGGAGGTTCTGCGGAACTTCGCGCAGTCGCTCCTCGAACAACGTCGACGCCTCTCCATCCGGGCGGATGGCGGGCGCGTCACGATCCGGAACGCGGCGGGAGAACTCCTCAGTCTGCCATTCGACGGGAGGGCACATCCAGACGCCGGCGGCAACAGGACCAGCGGCTACCTTGCCGGGGCTTCGCTCGAGGTCGTTACCAAGGGAGGCGATTGGCCGTGGCTCTGGCGCGAAACGTATCAGCGGTCCGGCGACCGCCTCATCCAGGTGACCGAGTCGCAGAACCTGGCCGTCGTCGACCTGAACTTCTACACGGTCTACGACTTCACCGGGGACAAGTCGGTGCCGGCGGACGCTCCCGGGATCGGGCAGATCGCGCCGGAAACCCAGGCGGCAGTCCGGATCGTGCCGCCACGACGCAAACATCGCGAGTTCCTGACCGGCCCTGTCGAGGCCCAGGCGCTCGTCATCGATCCGCTGATTGACACGGTCGACTTCCTCCTCGACGGGAAGCGGGTCAAGCAGTCCAGAAAACCGCCGTTCAAGGCTCTGGTCCGGCTCGAGGATCCGCCGCGCGCGCAGACGCTCGAAGTCCGCGGCTACGGCGCCGCGGGCAACCGCTTCGGCTCCGACCGAATCGTGTTGAACGGGCTGGACCTGCCCTTCGCGATCCGCATTACGGACTTGCGTCCGCTCGAGCAAGAGGGCACTTCGGATGTCCGCGTAAAGGCTCGCATCTCCGTGCCGCAGGGGGCCGCTCTGGCGAGCGTCGACTTCTACGGCGGCGAACGGCGCATCGCCTCGTTCGACCGTCCGGACTGGAGGGAGCGTCACGACGAGTCGCGCACGATCCGGGTCGAAGCGCTCGTCGAGGGCGTAGCCCCCGACGAGTTCGTCCGGGTCGCCGCTCACCTCGCCGATGGCCGTGAACGGGAAGACGCCAAAGTCCCGCGAACAGCGCAGTACAGCAGCGAGATCGACGTCCAATTGATCCAGCTCCAGATCCTCGTGGTCGACCGGGACGGCAACCCGCTGAGCGACCTGCAGCCGGACGACTTCGAGGTCCGCGAGAACGGCGAGCGGCTCCCGGTCGAGCGCCTGCATGTCTCGAACGACGTGCCTCTTGTTCTCGGCGTCGCACTGGACTCCTCGGAGAGCATGCGACTCGTCTGGCGGCAGTTGCATACCGTCGTCAGGAAGTTCATGGCGGGTGCGCTGGAGGCGGACGATCGAGCGTTCCTGGTCGACTTCGACGATACGGTACGGCTCCTGCAGCCAACGACAGGTGATCGGTCTCTGCTGGCGGTCCGGCTTGGACGCCTTCTTGCCGAGGGCGGCACGGCGATCAACGACGGGCTCCTGTTCTCGCTCCTGCAGTTCCGCCATGAACCCGGACGCCGCGCCCTGATCGTCGTGACTGACGGGGACGACAGGCACAGCCGGACGAAGAGGGCGCAGGTCACCGACTTCGCGGAACGCGTCGGGATCCCCATCTACTTCATCGCCGTCGGCTGGGCCGAGCCACCTCGCGGCCTGGTACGGAAGCTCGGCAGGCGCACGGGCGGCCGCGTGTTTCGAGTCCACCCCAGCCTGCCTGCGTCCGAGATGGCCAAGGCGTTGCGGCAGGTGTTCGAACGGATCGACGAGGACCTGCGGCGCCAGCTCGTGCTGACCTACTACAGCAACTCGCCAACCGGCCAGGGAATCGAGCCCGATGTGCGGAGTCTCAGGAAAGACGCCTTGTTGAGGAGCGTCCTGCCCCTCCAGGGAATCGAGTAGGAGCAGAGACTGCCGATGGCCCCAAGAATCTCACCAGTAACGCCGGTCGGCCCGGTCGCGATTCTCCTGTTCCTCGCGTCTCCGGCGACCGCGCAGCAGGCGGAGCAGACGAAGGCTGCGTCCGTTCCGGGTGAGGCCGCAACCGTAGCCCCCTCCATCGCCGAGCTCGAAGGCGGATGGATCCGGAACGAGAGCGTCAGCGAGGACCCGATCCAGAAGACGGCCGGCCTTTGGCGGGACCCGAACCGGACGTCCGCCACATTGATCGCCCTGTCGGCGAGTATGGCCCGACGCCTGGGCCACCTGCGGATCGATGCCGGGGAGGGTCAGGTTCGTCTCCGAAACGCCGAGTTCGAGGTCCTCATGTTCCCGGCAGACGGCTCGACAGTCACCGACCAATACGGAAACCGGCACCGCGCCAGCGTCCTCCCGGGGATCCTCGAAATCGAAACGGTGAGGCCGGGCTGGCTCCTGGTCGAGACCTTCTACCTGCAGGCCGGGCAACTGCACCGCGTCATCGAGATCCAGAGCGAGAGGTTCCCCAACCTGAGGTTTCTCACCGTCTACGAGCGCCACGGCGACGCTCCGCCGGCGGAGACCCTTCCGGCCGACGACGCCAGCAGGTTTGCCCGGCCAGCGGCGATACGCATCGTGCCTCCCGGGCGCGGCCACCGCGAGCTGCTCTCGGGGCGCGTGGAGGTCGAAACCCTGATCGTCGACGGGACGATCGGCAGCGTGGAGTTCTTCCTGGACGGCCGGAGGCGAAAGCGGGTCCGCAAACCTCCCTTCCGCACGCATCTCACGCTTGGCCAGCCACCGCGCGAACAGACGCTGGCGGTACGCGCCTACAGCGTCCGGGGCGCCTTCATCGGCGAGGACCGCGCCGTACTGAATCGCCTCGACCCCGCGTTCGGCGTCCGGATTGTCGCGGTCACGCCGCAAGGCCCCGATGGCTCCCTGACCCGGATCGACGCCAGAGTCGCCGTGCCGAGAGGCGCACTGCTCGAGCGCGTCGATTTCTACCGCAACGAGCAGTTGACCGAAACCGTGGACAACCTGGCGGAGTACGGCTCCACGGGCGGCTTCAGGACCGTCAGGGGAAACCTGCGGACGCCCGACCTGTCGCCGCAGGACTATGTCAGCGTTACGGCGAACCTCGCGGATGGCCGCGAACTGGAAGACGCGCAACTCCTCGAGGGGGTCACGTTCAAAGGCGAGATCGACGTCCAACTGGTCCATCTCCAGGTCCTCGTCGTCGATGCCGATGGAGCGCCGGTCGGCGGACTGACGACGGCCGACTTCGGGATCGTGGAGGACGGCAAGCGAAAGCCGGTCGAGAACGTGCAGCAAGCGGGCGAGGTGCCCTTGGTCCTGGGCATGGCCATCGACTCCTCGGCCAGCATGAAACCGCTTTGGAATCACATCAAATCGGTGGCCGAAGTGTTCCTGCAAACCTCGCTGACGGCCGAGGATAGGGCTTTCCTGGTCGACTTCGACGAGAGCATCCGGCTGCTTCAGCGTGCCACCGGCAGCACGACGAAGCTGCGCACCCGGCTGGAGCGGCTGGTGCCGAACGGCGGTACGGCCTTGAACGACGGCATCCTCTTCGCCCTGGTGCAGTACGCGAATGAACCCGGCAGGCGAGCACTGGTCGTCGTAACGGACGGAATGGATATCGACAGCCGTTCCGAACCGGAACAGGCCGCGAACTTTGCGGAGCGGACGGGCATTCCGATCTACTTCATCGACCTCGGCAGGGACCGGGTCGCCCTCGCCAGCAATG
Organism: Thermoanaerobaculia bacterium; assembly: GCA_965116955.1. Taxonomy (GTDB): domain Bacteria; phylum Acidobacteriota; class Thermoanaerobaculia; order Multivoradales; family Multivoraceae; genus Multivorans. Next base: position 3,968,200 of record OZ220742.1, read on the forward strand.
ACGACGCGGACGGCGAGAGTGGCGGCGCGCAGATCCTGCGAACCGCCCGATCCCAGGACCACGTCCTTCGCATGCGGCGGCAGGCCGAACAAAGCGGCGGGCGGCTGTTCAGGATCGACCCGGAGCTGGCGCCATCCGACTTCCTGCGCAGCGCCAGGGAGGTGTTCGACCAGGTCAGGGACGACCTCCGCCGCCAGCACGTGCTGACCTACTACTCCGGGCGCCCCGTCGGGGTCGCGATCGAGCCGAGCGTACAGGCTCTGCGCAACGGGATGACCGTCAAGAGCGTCCTGCCGCTCGACCGAGTCGACTAGCCCGCCGCCGAGGCGAAGCGCTTCGATGACCGCCGCCGCGATCCTGGTGACGGTGCTCGTCACCGCCGTCATCTCCGGCGTGCTCGGCATGGCCGGCGGCCTGATCCTGATGGCCGTGCTGGCGAGCGTCCTGCCGGTGACCGGAGCGATGATCCTGCACGGCGCCGTGCAGGCGACGTCAAACGGCGCCCGGTTCCTGTTCCTCCGTGACCGCATGATGTGGTCCGTGCTGCCGTGGTACGGCATCGGCGCCACGCTCGCCGTGCTGCTGTTCGTGGCGATCGCCTTCGTGCCCGACCCGGCGCTGGTCCTGATCGTTGTCGGCAGCTTCCCCTGGGTTGCCCGGCTACTGCCGGCTCTGCGGGGACTCGACGTCCGCAACCGGCACACGGCCGCGCTCTGCGGCCTGACCGTGACCGGCGCGCAGCTTCTCGCCGGCGCATCAGGCCCGCTGCTCGACGCGTTCTACCTCGAGACGAAGGTCGACCGGCGAACCATCGTCGCCACCAAGGCGTTCACCCAGACCGTCGGTCATCTCCTCAAGATCGGCTACTACGTCTGGGTGTCCCGCACCGTGCTGCCGGAAATGCCCGACAACGAGCTCTCCCCCTGGCTGATCGCCGGCGGAATGGCGTTCGCCGTCGCCGGCGCGCGGATCGGAACACGCCTGCTCGATCGATTCGACGACGGTCAGTTCCGGCGGGTCACCGGCCCGGTGATCCTGGCCCTGGGAGCCGTGTGTGTACTCAAGGGGGTACGTGACCTACTGGCGGCATAGTGGAGCCTGGCCTGTTTCCTGCAAGGATTGGAACAGGGGACGGCTGGCGAAGTGACCACGAGCGATGACATCCGGCGCCTCCGACTGCGCCACGACGGGTTCCGAACGGCTCCGTTCGCGGCCGCTGTCCTCGGCCTTCTTCTCTGGGCACCCGCCACGGCCCCGGCCCTCGCCCAGGAGGCCGCTCCACAGCAGACGTCGGCCGCCACCGTGGTCGACGACCCGGTCGCCGCCATCCCGGGCATCTGGGTCCGGGATGAGAGGCTGAGCGAGGATCCGATCGAGAAGCTCGAGGAAACCTACGGGCAGACCTTCGGCGGCGGCCCGGGCCGATCACCGGGTGCGAACCCCGGCAGCGGACGCACGGGCGGCTCAGGCCGTGGCGGATTCGGCGGCGGCCGCGGCGGCAGACAGCCGGGCGGCACTCAGGACGGCCCGGCGGGAATGCGCGAGATGGCGCGAGACCTCGCGGAACGGCTCGACGTGCTGCTGATCCAGATCGACGACCCCCAGCTCCTGGTCCGGAACGCGAAGCGCGAAGACCGCATCCTCTACCTTGACGGGCGCGACATCGCCGACGGCTTCGGCGGCCGCAGCCGCGCGCGCATCGTCGGCGAATCGCTTGAGATCGAAACCGCCTCCCAGGGGCGTCAACGGATCGAGACCTTCTATCTCGAGGGAGAGCACCTCGTGCTCGTCACCGACCTCCAGGGCGGTCGGTTCGCCGACCTCTCGTTCCGCACGGTCTTCGAGCGCTCCGGCGACGCTCCCGCGGTCCCGGTCGTAGCACCCGCCACCCGAGCCCCCGACGTCGGAGTGGAGTCAGACGAGGACGGCTTCGACAAGGCCGACTTCCTGCCGCCGGTCCGGGGAGGGAACACGCGCCGGCGCTCCGATCGCACCGACGCCGGCCGCAGCGCGCGTCCCGCGACGATCCGCATCCTTCCGCCCGAGCGCGGCTACCGGGAACTGCTTACCGGCCGCGTCCTGATCCAGACCCTAACGATCGACCCGCAGATCGCCGTTGTCGAGTTCCTGCTCGACGGCGAGCGGGCCGCCCGCGTGACGACACCCCCCTTCGAGGCGCGGATCAGGCTTGCCGATCCGCCCCGCGAGCAGACGATCGAGGTCAGGGCGACCAGCGCCCGGGGCGCTTACGCCGGCGCGGACCAGATCGTTCTGAACCGGCTTGACCCGCCCTTCGCCGTCCGCATCTCCAGAATCGCGCCCGCCGAGATCGAGAGTGGACCAGCAGTCCGCGTCGAGGCCGGCGTCTCGGTTCCCCGCTCCGAGACCCTCGAGCGCGTCGAGTTCTACCTCACGGAACGGCTGATCGCCGCCTATGACGACTTCACGGGTGAAGCTGGACCGACCGGCGTGCGGAACGTTGCCGCCGATGTGCCCACTTCGGGCGCCTTGCCACAGGATTTCGTCCGGGTCGTCGCTCGCCTTGGGGACGGCCGACAACTTGAGGACGTCGAGTTGCTCCAGGGCGCCGAGTTCAGCGACGAGATCGACGTCCAGCTCGTTCAGCTTCAGGTCCTCGTCGTCGACCGCCGCGGCCAGCCGGTCGGCGGCCTCAGCCCCGAGGACTTCGAGGTACGGGAAGACGGCAAACCACGCCAGGTGGAGCAGCTCTACGTCTCGAACGACGTACCCCTGTCCCTGGGCCTCGCGATCGATTCCTCGGGCAGCATGGAGTGGATCTGGCAGCAGACGAAGGCGATCGCCGGGGCGTTCCTGAACGGTGCCCTGACCTGGCGCGACCAGGCGTTCCTGGTCGACTTCGACTCCACCCTGCGCCTAGTGGAGCCGCTGACCGGCAGCAAACCGACGCTGGCTCGCGGCCTCGAACGGCTCTTCCCGCAGGGCACCACCGCCCTCTACGACGCGATCCTCTTCTCCCTGCTTCAGTACGGCGATGCGCCCGGTCGCCGCGCCCTGGTCGTGGTGACGGACGGTTTCGACTTCGGCAGCACCGCGAATCCCACCCGGGCGATCGACTTCGGGAAGCGCCTGGGAGTGCCCGTCTACGTCGTCGCCATGCGCTCCCTCGGCTTCGGCCCAACGACGATGGAGGACGCGAACCTCCGCAACAGCATGCGGCTGATCACCGGGCCGACCGGCGGCCGCCTGTTCCAGATCGAGTCAGTCGACCAGATGGCCAGTGTGTTCGACCACATCGAGGAAGAGTTGCGCCGCCAGTACGTCCTGACGTACTACAGCGAGCGTCCGTTCGGCTCGGCGGTCGAGCCGGAAGTCCGGATGACCCAACGAGGGCTCAGGGTGCGGAGTGCGCTGCCGCTCGACGCGATCGAGTAGGCGAAACGGGGCAAAGTGGCCCCGAACTGCCAAGGGCACGGCCGCGGCGGCGCTGGCGCTGGCGGTCTACCTGCCGTCGCCGAGGGTCATCCATGCGCAGCACGACCCGTCTCCCCGGAATCCCGGCGTCCCCCAGGGCATCCAGCTCGCCGAACTCCTCGGTCCGTGGGTCAGGAACGACTCCTACAGCGAGAATCCGGCACGCAAGGTCGAAGGCCTGGCCTCGGGCGACGACACCTTGAGGATGCGCGAGATCGCGCGGTCCGTCGCCGACCGGTTCGGCACGCTGATGATCCGGGTCAGGGACCACGAACTGATTCTCCGCGACGGCGTCGGCGGCATGGTCATCCTTCCCTTCGACGGCGATCAACGCCGCCTTGGCGGCGGCGTCAGGGGGCGTGTTCTCGAGGCAGGCGAAACACTCAGGATCGAGATCACCACTTCGGGCGTACGGCAGGTCGAGACCTTCCTGCGCGACGGCGAGTGGCTCGTCCGATGGACGGACCTGGAAGCCCGCGATCTACCCTCGTTCCAGATCGACACGGTCTACGAGCGGCCGGAGGTCGCGCCCGACCCGGACTCCTGGGTGACCGGACCAGGGGCGGCGATCCGTATCGTGCCCCCCGCGCGAAGGTACGGCGAGATGCTCAGCGGCCGGATCGAGATTCAGACGCTGATCATCGACCCGAACATCCTCGAGGTCGAGTTCTTCGTCGATGGCCGTCCAACCCGACGAGTCCGGAAGCGGCCCTTCAAGGCCCGCGTCCGGCTGGCCACGCCGCCGCGCGAGCAGATCCTCGAAGTCCGGGCCTACGGTCAGGACAGAGCGTACCTCGGCAGCGACGAGTTGACCCTCAACCAGTTCGACCGTCCCTTCGCCGTCCGCATCGCGGAGATGCGCGACTCGGACGCCGGGCAAGACGCCGCGATCCGCGTAGCGGCCTCCGTGTCGCTACCGCACGCCGCGACCCTGGAGCGGGTCGAGTTCCACCGTAGCGACGTGCTCGTCGAAGCGGTGCATGGCTTCGGCGAACAGGCGGCCCCCGGCGCCGCGCGCCTCATCCCGGTCGAGACGCAGATCCAGGCCGGCCGGAGCGACGACTTCATCCGCGTCGTGGCGAGGCTCGCCGACGGCCGCGAACGGGAGGATGCGCAACTCCTCCAAGGCGCCGACTACCAGAGCGAGATCGACGTCCAGCTTGTCCAGTTCCAGGTCCTGGTCACGGATCACGACGAAAGCCCGGTGAGCGGGCTCTCGCCCGACGACTTCGAGATACGCGAGAACAGCCGCAGCAGCCCCGCGGTGGCCGTTCACACCTCCTACGACGTGCCCCTCGTCCTGGGACTCGCGATCGACTCCTCGGACAGCATGCTGCCCACGTGGGGTCGGCTGAAGTACATCGCCCGAGAGTTCCTGGAAACCGCGGTTGGTACGGATGACCGCGCCTTCCTCGTCGATTTCGACCACACGGTGCGTCTCATTCAGCCGCTGACCGGAAACGGACCGCTGCTGTCCGAGCGGCTCGACTACCTGATCCCGATGGGCGGCACCGCCCTGAACGACGGACTCCTGTTTTCTCTCCTCCAGTACCGCGGCGAGCCCGGCCGTCGGGCGCTGATCGTCATCACAGACGGCGCCGATGAGCACAGCCGTTCCCGCCCTGAGCAGTCCAGCGAGTTCGCAGAGCGGCTGGGCCTGCCGATCTACTTCATCGAGCTCGACAACTCCCGCGCGGGCGACCCGGGAGCCGCCGCCATTCGTCGCAACCGCGAGCGGCTCCAGCGCATCGCCGAAGCGACGGGAGGACGCCTCTTCCACCTGGAACTCCACGGCGACACGCGCTGGTGGGCCGAACCGATCGAGCAGGTCTTCCGCCAGATCGAAGAGGACCTGCGCCATCAGCACGTTCTGACGTACTACACCAACCAGCCTCCCGGCAAGCCGGTCGAACCGGAGATCCGGGTCACCCGCCGCGGGTTGAGACTCCGCAGCGCCGTGCCGCTGCCAGGGATCGAATAGAACGACGGGGAAGCGGGTGCGGACTTCGGCGCCGTTCTGCCCCGGATTGGCCCTCGCGGCCGTGGTCGCACTGGCGCCGATGCCCTCCGGCAAGAGGCCTGCCCTCGCCCAGGACGCGACACCCGACTTCCAGACGCGCGCGGAGCGGAAGATGATCCACATCATGCCGCCGACCCGTGGTTACGTTCAGCCGTTCAGCGGCAGAGTCGAGATCCAGACCCTGATCATCCATCCGCTGATCAGCGCTGTCGACCTTTTCCTCGACGGCGAGCTGATTCAACGCGTCCGGAAGAAGCCGTACACCGGCCACATCGACCTCGTCCACCCGCCCAGGAAACAGATGCTCGAGGTCCGTGGCTACGACGTGCTGGGCCAGCTTCTCGGCATCGACCGGCTGATCCTCAATGAGCCGGACGTACCATTCGGCATCCGCATCAAGACGATGCGACGCCTGCAGCAGTCCGAATACGACACCGTACGGATCGAGGCGGACGTTTCGCTGCCACGGTCCGCGAAACTTGAACAGGTCGCCTTCTTTCGCGGCGAGCGCCTGGCCGAGACCGTGTCCCACTTCGGGGAAGACGCGCCGCCCGGCGATCCCCGCACGATCCCGGTCGATGCCCTGATGGAGTACGCGTCCAGAGACGACTTCGTCCGCGTTGTGGCGACGCTCTCCAACGGCCGCGAGTCGGAAGATGCCCAGCTCCTCCAGGGTGCGGAGTATCAGGACGAAATCGACATCCAGTTGATCCAGCTCCAGGTGCTGGTGACCGACCGTGACGGGAATCCCGTCCGCGACCTCGAGCCCGGAGACTTTGAGATCGAGGAGGGTGGTATCAGGCGTCCAGTGCAGGACCTCCACACCGCCCAGGATGTCTCCCTGGTGCTCGGCCTGGCCACTGACACGTCCGACAGCATCGCGCCTATCTGGCGACAGGTGAACGACGTGTCCGTCGGTTTCCTGGATGCCGCCCTGTCACCGGGCGACCGCGCCTTCGTGGTCGACTTTGCCGGCACCGTGCGGCTCGCGTCACCGCTGACCGGGAATAAGAGATTGCTGGCAGGCCGCCTGGGAGTACTCGCTCCTAGAGTGGGCACTGCACTGAACGACGCGCTTCTCTTCTCGTTGCTCCAGTACGGCAGGGAGCCCGGTCGACGTGCCCTGGTCGTCGTTACCGACGGCATCGACCAGCACAGCCGATCAAGGCCGAAGCAGTCCAGCGCCTTTGCGTTGCGCCTGGGTCTTCCGATCTACTTCATCGAACTGGACGGAGGGGCTGGAAAACGAAGGGTCTCGAGAGGCCTCGGGCGCGTGATGCACCGGAAGCGGCTTCGGAACATCAGCCGGCAAACGGGGGGGCGCCTCTTCCAGATCGACCTTTCATCAGACACGCACCCCTGGACGGAGCGGATCGAGCAGGTCTTCGACCAGATCGAAGATGACTTGCGACACCAGCATGTTCTGACCTACTACACGGACCAAGCGCATGGCGCGGCGATCGAGCGCAGTGTCCGGATGACGCGCCGGGACCTCAAACTGCGAAGCGCGGTACCCGTCGAGGCAATCAACTAGTCGGACGCACCCAACAAGCCGTGCTGGCGCCCCTACTCGCCGCCGGTCGCGGCCGCCTCGCGCTCCTGGGTGCGGGCGCCCGACAGGATGTTCGTCAGGCCGTAGTTTCCCTCGTGGCAGGCGTACTCGAAGATCGGATCCTCGGTGCGGGCAAGTCTGATCATCATCGTCCAGGGACGCACCCAGGTCGCCTCGTCCTCGTAGGTGATCTCCCACTCGATCGTCTCCGGGCCGGTGCGCGTGAAGCGCTCGACCACCTTGAGACCATCGGTCGCTCTACCACTCGCGCCGCCGCCGGCAGAGTAGTTCGTCGTCTCGACGACGAGCGAGTCGTCCTCGAACCAGCCTCGCGAGCCGCCGTGCCAGAGCCGCAGGTCGTCGGGCAGCGACGCTCGTTCTGCCAGCGGAATGATCCGCACGTCGTGGATCAGCTCCTGGAGGATCGCGACGTGGTCCGCGGTCTGGAAGAACTGGAAGTAGCTGTTGTAACCGGCCAGGGTGTTGGGCACGCCGAACGTGATGCAACGCACGCCGAGCGTCATGTCCTCGGGACCGGCGGGCACCTCGTCGCCGTAGGCCACGGCGGCCCGCATCCGTTCCATCGCCTGCTCGGTCAGGGCCGGAATGCGGCCGTCCGGCGGATCGATCACTAGTGACGTGCGGTTGTCGAGCTCCCGGTCGACGAGCCAGAAGGAGTTGTAGTTGCCGGTGACCTGGTCGAAGCCGCGGAACTCGGGATCCTCCAGTACCCGCTGGATCAGGTAGTCGCCCAGCAGGTCGCCGGCCTGGGAACCCTCCCTGATCTCGTCGAGTCGGCGCTTGAGATCGGCGAGCTCCTCGTCGGTCAAGGTCGCCTTCTCGCCGAAGGCCTTCGGCCGCTCGAGCGGCGTGGCGCTGTTGTTGGCCCAGATGCCCTGGAAGTCGGGGTGGCCGTCGGCGTTGCGAGGTACGGCCCACTCCTCCGCTGGCGCCGCTCCGGCGACCAGCAGGATCAGGAACGTCGGCATCAGAAGACGGCCCGGACTGCATCTCGACATCGTTCTATCTCCTGGATCGGCGGAGCCAGGAGTATACGGGCGGGTATCCTCCCGCGCCTGTCCTATGGAGAACGAAGCGATGCAGTTGAGCCAATCCGTAGCCGTCGAACGCCGGGAAGAACCGGGGCGCGGAGTCGCCGGAGCGATCTGGATCGACAATCCGCCGGTCAACGCCCTGAGCCAGCACGTGCGCGAGGGCCTTGCCGCGGCCGTTCCGGCGGTGGCCGACGACCCTGAGATGCAGGCGGCGGTTCTGGTCTGCCGGGGCAGGACCTTCATCGCCGGTGCCGACATCCGTGAATTCGGCAAGCCGCGGCTCCCTCCGGACACGAACGAGGTCCGGCGGATGATCGAGAAGTCGCCCAAGCCGTTCGTCGCGGCGATTCACGGCACCGCGCTGGGCGGCGGGCTCGAGATGGCGATGGCGTGCCACTTCCGAGTCGCCGACAGCAACGCGCGGCTGGGCCTGCCCGAAGTCAAGCTCGGCATCCTGCCGGGTGGCGGCGGCACGCAGCGGCTTCCCCGCCTGGTCGGCGTGCCGCGGGCGCTCGAGATGATCACCAGCGGCGAGCACATCACCGCCGCCGAAGCGCTCGACCTGGGATTGATCGACGCCGTGGTCGACAGCGAAGAGGAAGGCGGCCTCGAAGCCGGCGCGATCCGCTTCGCTCTCCGCGCCGTGGCCGAGGGACGGGGCCTGCCGAGAGTGCGGGACGTCGAGAGCCACCGCGAAGTGCTGCGCGAGAACCCGGAGATCTTCAGCGACTTCCGGCGCCGGATCGCGCGCAGAACCCGGGGCTTCAACGCCCCCGAGGTCTGCATTCAGTGCGTCGAGGCCGCGGTCGAGCTGTCGTTCGACGAGGGACTCGCGCGCGAGGCCGAACTGTCGCGGACGCTTCACGCGGACCCGCAGTCGCGGGCGCAGCGCTACTACTTCTTCGCCGAGCGCGCGGCGCGCAAGATCCCCGACATCCCGGTCGACACGCCGGTCCGGGACATTCGCCGCGTCGGCGTGCTCGGCGCCGGCACGATGGGCGGCGGCATCTCCATGGCCTTCGCCAACGCGGGGTTCCCGGTCTCGATCGTCGAGCAGAACCGGGACGCGCTCGACCGCGGCCTGGCCACAGTGCGGAGCAACTACGAGCGCAGTGCCGCACGAGGACGCTTCACGACCGAGCAGGTCGAGGAACGGATGGCGCTCTTCCGTGGCGGCACGGACCAGGACGCGTTCGCCGAGTGCGATCTCGTGATCGAAGCGGTGTTCGAGGACATGGAGTTGAAGAAGCACGTCTTCGGCCGGCTCGACCGGATCACAAGATCCGGCGCGCTGCTGGCCACGAACACTTCCTACCTGGACGTCAACGAGATCGGCGGCGTCACCGGCCGGCCCGAGGACGTCGTCGGCATGCACTTCTTCAGCCCGGCGAACATCATGAAGCTGGTGGAGGTCGTGCGCGGAGAGAAGTCCGCGCCCGACGCGATCGCCACGGCGATGTCGATCTCCCGGACGATCGGCAAGGTGCCGGCCCTGGTCGGCGTCTGCCACGGTTTCGTCGGCAACCGGATGCTGTTCCAGCGCCGCCTGCAGGCCGACCGGCTGGTGCTGGAAGGCGCCCTGCCCTGGGACATCGACCGGGTCCTCTACGACTTCGGCATGCCGATGGGTCCGTTCCGCATGAGTGATCTGGCCGGCCTGGACGTCGGCTGGAACGCGGAGACCTCCTCGTCCAGCACGTTGCGCGAGATGCTCTGCGAGCGCGACCGCCGCGGCCAGAAGACGGGGCGCGGTTACTACGTCTACGATCCGGCGACGCGGGCCGCCGCCCCGGACCCGGAGGTCATGGACCTCGCCCGGGAACTAGCGGGGCGGCTGGGCATCGAGCAGCGCGAGATCGGAGATGAGGAGATCCTGAACCGCTGCCTGCTCTCCTCCGTCAACGAGGGAGCGAAGATCCTCGAAGAAGGCATCGCGCTGCGGGCCAGCGACATCGACGTCATCTGGATCAACGGCTACGGCTGGCCGGTCTATCGCGGCGGCCCCATGTTCTGGGCCGACGAGTTCGGCCTCGACCGCATCGTCGACATCCTGGACGACTACGCCGCCCGCTTCGATGCCGACCAGTGGCAGGCCGCGTCGCTGTTGCGGGAGACGGCCGCCGCCGGCGGGCGGCTCAGCGGCTGACGGCGGGCGGGTCGGCGTCGGACTCACCCGCCTGCTCCCGGGCCACAGAGGGTGAGGGTCCCAGCGGCCGAACCACGCTGCTACTGTTCCGCGATGCTTGGACAGGGCCGTTGCCGGCGTCGGACTTGCCTGCCCGTAGGACTGGCGATGGCGCTCGCGGTAGCGGTCGCCGGATGGGGCCAGGAGCCAGCAGACACCGACTGGTCCGTCGTGACCGGCAACAACGCGAGTCAGCGGTACGCGCCGCTTGGACAGATCGACCGGGACAACTTCGGGGAGCTCGAAGTCGCCTGGCGGTGGTCGTCGCCGGACAACGAGTTGATGACCGGAGATGGCGCAACGACGGGGCGGCGCATGGTGCCGCGGAATCACGAGGCGATTCCGATCAAGATCGGCGACCGGCTCTACGTGACGACCGGCTACGGGCAGATCGCGGCCATCGACATCGAGCAGGGGACGAGTCTGTGGACCTACGACCCACGGGCCTACGTTCACGGCCGGCCGACGAATCTCGGCTTCACCCACCGAGGCGCCGCGTACTGGAAGGATCCGGACCTGCCCGGCGAGGGCGGACGGCTGATCTGGGCGGGAGGCGACTCTTTCCTGCGCGCGGTGGACACGCTGAGCGGCGAACCCATCGCCACGTTCGGGGACGGCGGCAGCGTGGACCTCACCCTGGGCCTGCGCCGTGGGGTCTCGCGCCGGGTCTACAGCGTCAGCTCGCCCGTCACCCTGTGCCGCGACGTCGCGATCGTCGGGTCTTCGATCTCGGACGGTCCCCGCGCGCCGGAAGCGGCGCCGGGCGATGTCCGCGGATTCGACGTCCGCACCGGTGAGCAGCTCTGGACGTTCCATTCGATTCCGCAGGAGGGCGAACCCGGGCGCGATACCTGGGAGGGCGGATCGTGGAAGGTCAGCGGCAACACGAACGTCTGGACCCTGATGAGCGCCGACCCGGAACTCGGGCTCGCCTACCTGCCGTTCGGCACGCCGACCAACGACTGGTACGGCGGACACCGCCTGGGCGACAACCTCTACGCCGAGTCGCTGGTCGCGGTCGACTGCGAGACCGGTGAGCGGCGCTGGCACTTCCAGACGGTCCACCACGGCCTGTGGGACTACGACCTGCCGACGCCGGCGATCATCGGCGACATCGAGGTCCAGGGGCGCGCCATCCGGGCGGCGATGCAGCTCTCCAAGCAGGGTTTCCTCTACGTCTTCGATGCCGGCACCGGGGAACCGGTGTGGCCGATCCTGGAGCGCGAAGTGCCGCAGACGGGCATCGTCGGCGAGCGGACTTCGCCGACCCAGCCCTTCCCCACCCGGCCGCCGGCCTTCGAGCGTCAGGGCATCGGCCCGGACGATCTGATCGACTTCACGCCGGAACTCCGCGGCGAGGCGATGGCCATCCTGTCCCGCTACCAGTACGGGCCGATGTTCACGCCGCCCACCGAGCGCGGCACGTTTCTGATGCCCGGCTACGGCGGCGGAGCGAGCTGGCCCGGCGGCGCCTTCGACCCCGAAACCGGCATGCTCTACGTGCCGTCCTTCACCTGGCCCGTGGTGAACACGCTTCGCAAGCCGGACCCGAGCCGTTCGTCCTTCGACTACGTCGGCCGCATCACCAGCGATGTCCGCGGTCCACGCGGCCTGCCGCTGGTCAAGCCGCCCTACTCCCGGATCACCGCCTACGACATGAACAGCGGCGAGATCGCCTGGACCGTGCCCCTGGGCGACGGCCCACGCCGCCATCCGGCACTTGCCGGGCTCGACGTGCCCGCCCTCGGCTCGGGCGCCCGCGGCCACGTCGTGGCGACGAAGACGCTGCTGTTCGTGACCTCCGGCCGGTCGCTCGCCTTTCGCGGAATCGACCGGGAGGCGGCGGCCGAGGGCGCCGGACGCGACGACTGGCGGATAGAGACGCCGGCATTGCGCGCGTTCGACAAGGCGACCGGCGAGCTCGTCGGTGAGATCGCGTTGCCCGCACACACCGACGGCAGTCCCGTCACTTTCCTGCATCGAGGCCGGCAGTACCTCGTGTTCGCGCTCGGCGGCCGCGGCGCGGCGTTCGAGCTGATCGCGTACAGGCTGCCCACCCAGGAGTAACACGATGAAGACGAAGATCAACAGTCTGACGCTCTGCTCACTCGGGTCCGTTCCGCTCCTCGCCGCGGCGCTCGCCTGCGCGCCGGCCGGCGGCGACCTTCCGATCGGCGACGAGCACGCCGGCTTCGGCGCCTACACGCGGGAAGCGACCTACGACGGCGCCAACCGCTACTCCGTCTACGTGCCGATGCCCGATGGCGTGCGCGTCTCGGTCGACTACTTCATCCCAACGGCCGGCGGCGTCGAGGCGTCGGAGCCGCTGCCCACGATCCTCCACTACACCCGGTACACCCGTGCCCGGGTGGTCCAGGACGAGGACGGCGAATCCAGGGTCGTTTCCCAGGGCGGACAGGATCCGATCCTCCAGCACGTGCTGCACCGCGGCTACACCGTCGCGGTCGCCGACGCCCGCGGCACCGGCGCTTCCTTCGGAGTCCACAACGGCGCCTTCTCGCTCGAGGAAACCGCCGACTCGTACCACATCATCGAGTGGATCGCCGCTCAGCCGTGGTCGGACGGCAACGTCGGCATGCAGGGACGCTCCTACCCCGGGATGACCCAGTACCAGGCCGCGACCCAGGCGCCGCCCGCGCTCAAGGCGATCTTCCCGGAGATGGCGGGCCCCGTCGCCTACGACTTCGTCTTCCGCGGCGGCACCTACAAGAACGAGTTCATCGACACCTGGGGCGCCGGCACGAAGGCCGCCGATCTCTCGACGGCGCCCGCTCCGGTCGACGAGGATCCGGACGGCGCGCTCCGCGACGCCGCGGTCGCAGAACACGCGGCCAACCTCTGGGCTCAGGACCTGGTCGGCACCGAGTCCGCCGCGTTCCGCGACTGGGTCCACGAAACGGAGACCGCCCGCGCGGACTGGAACAGCATCGCGACGATCGACGACCTGGAGGCGATCGACGCGTCGGGCGTCGCGATCTACCACCTGGTCGGCTGGTACGACATCTACACGTCCCAGCAGCCGATGCTCTACGCCAGCCTCGAGGTCACGCCCCAGAAGATGGTCATCGGCCCCTGGGTCCACAGCGGCGGTTACGGCGGCGACGTCCACACGGCCGAGTTCCTGCGCTGGTACGACCACTGGCTCAAGGGAATCGAGACCGGCGTGATGGACGAGCCGCCGGTCCACTACTACGTCATGGAGGGAAACCACACCCTCCCCGACGACCCGGCGGTCGAACTCAGCCTGGACGAGGAGCGGTCCGAAGACGGGTCCACCTGGATCGGGACCGACGTCTGGCCACCCGCGGGCCTCGCCATGCGGCGATTCCAGCTCGCCGCCGGCGGCGTGCTCGACGAAGCTGCCGGCGAGACTGGCCACAACGAGTACACAGTCGACTACACCTCGGCCATGGGCTCGTTCTCGCGGTGGATGAACGGCCACGGCTCCCGGCGCCAGGACCGCCCAGGCGCCACCTTCTTCGACGAGCGCTCAGCCGAGAACGGCAAGGCCCTCACCTACACGACGGAACCGATGGCCGAAGCGATGACGATCACGGGTTACCCGGTGCTGCGCCTTTCCGTCACCTCGACCCACGATGACGGCGACTTCTTCGTTTACCTCGAGGAGGTCGACGCGGAGGGCCGCTCGCACTACGTCACCGAGGGAGCGCTGCGCGCCTCCTACCGGGCTGTCGCCGAGGCGCCGTGGAACGACTTCGATCTGCCGTTCCACCGCGGCAACCGGGAGGATGTCGAGCCGCTGCCCGACGGACCGGCCGAGCTCCTGATCGACCTGATGGGAACGGCGATCACGATCGACGAAGGCCACCGCCTGCGGCTGACGATCGCCGGAGCCGACGCCGCCAACCATGCGCTCTACCCGGACCCCGAAGGCGTCGACGCGCCGACCGTGACGATCCACCGCGGCGGCGACGATGGCTCCTGGCTGGACGTACCGGTCGACAGCGGCGGCTGACGCCGTGAGGCGGACTCCCGCCTGCGCCTCTACGAAGCAGGCTCCCCGCCGGCCCGCTCCGCCACCACCAGGGTCCACACGCGAGGCGCGTCCTCGGAGTTCGCGTTGGCCTCCCTGTCCGAGAGTGCGTACCAGCCCACCAGCGCCCCCGCCACGCCGCTCCCGTCCGGCTCGAGCCCTGCTCGAAGCCTGAGCCGACCGTGCCCGCCGGCCTCCTCGCCGTCGCGCCGTTCCAGCTCGACGTCCGAGAACCCGAGAACCTGCCGGTACCGGGGAAACAGGGCCTTGTACGCGCTCTCCTTGGCCGAGAACGCGAGGGTGAACATCTCCGCCTCGGTCAGGTCGCCGGCGCCGTCCTGCCGGAGACTCATCTCGCGCTCGTTCAGCACCCTTGCGCCGAGGCGCCCGGCCTGTTGTGCCGACACGACGCGTTCGACATCGACGCCGAGCCCCCGGTACCGGTCCGCCGCCGCAACGGCGGCGAAGCCGAAGCCGGCGCCGTGGGAGATCGAGCCGACCACGCCCTCCGGCCACCGGGGGACATCGTCGTCGTCGCCGACGATCTCGACCTCCGAAGCAGCGGGCCCGAGCAACTGCCTAAGCGCGCGACCGGCGCTGATCCGGCCGGCAAGGTACTCCCGCCGCCGTTTCTCGATGGCGCCTTCGAGGGCGGCCGGCAGGCTGAAGCCGAGCTGCCGAGCCTCCTCGATCAGCTCCTCCAGCCGGCCGATTGCGTGCGCCGCGACTCTGATGTCGCGGGGAAGGCTGTCCGCCAGGCTCGGGGGCGCTCCCCGGGCCGTGCTCACGCCACGAAGTAGCGCCGCTGCTCCGGCGTTGGCACGGGACACTCGGCCAGCCGGCGGCCGACCTGCTGGCGGTTCCGAGCCAGGATCCGGTAGCACCAGTCCAGAACGGCTCTCGGCACGATCCGCGCAAGCAAGGCGAACCAGCGCTCCGGACCGTTCAAGCGCGCCGCCAACCAGAGCACGGCCTCGCTGCGGACCTTGATCTCGCCCGGCAGGGGCGATTCCGAAGCAGCGCCTGCGTCCGTCGCCGGCAGAATCCAGAGCACCATGCTGTCCAGCTCCGCAAGATCGGGCCGGCCGGCCGTCAGCCGCTGGAACGACTCACCGTCCTGGGCGGCAAAGCGAACCCCCGGCGGCACTCCGCGGGCCAGGCACCGCGCGACGGACCAGTTGCAAAGGGCGCAGTCACCGTCGTAGTACACGATGACCCTGGCCGGCCGCGTTTCGCTGCCCTTGCTCATCGCCTCATTGTACGAGCGCGTCGCCGCCCTAAGGGCAAACCGAAGTCCGCCTACCTGTTGGCGGCCTCGTCGAGGACTCGCAGGAAGGTCCTCCCGCTCATCAGCCGCGGCGAACCGTCGACCATCTCCATCCGTTCGACGTACGAGGCCGTCGTGCCGTCGGCGCTGTACATCACGAGAGTCGGGTAGCCACGCACGCCGAACCGCTGCGCCAACTGGCTCTCACGGCCGCCGGACTCCGGGTTGAGACGCACCGCCAGCACGGCGTCGAGGTAGCTGTCTACGTCGGAATCGGTCAGCAGTTCGCGCTCGAACTGCTGACAGTACGGGCACCAGTCCGTGTAGATGTACAGGAACAGCGGCAGGCGGTCGCGCTGCTGAATCTCGAGCGCCTCCGCCAGGCCGGCGGCACCCTCGTACCAACCCTCGAAGTCGGGGCGGTCCGGCGACGGGTCGGAGGCGGCCGCCGGCGTCGCGATGGAATGCACGAGCAAAGCCGCCGTGCCGGCCAGGAGGAGCACTGCGAGCGCTCTCCAACCGATCCTCTGAAGCCCGGGACAGCACTTCATGGCGAGTTCGATCGTATCAGCGGGCGGCGGCCGCTCCGCGACCCGACCGGGACCCCGGCAGGAGCGGCGCGGCCCGCCCCATCGCCTCCTCGGCACAGTCGATGAGCCGGCCGAAACCGGCCCGCGTGCGCGCGCTGACCGCGACCGCGTCGAGCTGGCCGGCCATCTGCCTCGCATGCTCCTCCGTCACCAGGTCGCACTTGTTCAGCACGACGAGGAGGGGCTTCGAGTTGAGCGACAGCTCCTCGATCAGCCGCTCCACCGCTTCCACCTTCGTCCGCCACCCCTGATCCGCCGCGTCGACCACGTGGAGCAGCAGATCCGCGTCCCCGAGTTCCTCCAGCGTGGCGCGGAACGCCCGGACGAGATCGGGAGGCAGTTCCGCGATGAAGCCGACCGTGTCGGTGATGACGACTTCGCCCTCGCGCGGGAAGCGGATGCGCCGACTCGTCGGGTCGAGCGTGACGAAGAGCTTGCCGGCGGTCTCGACCTCGCTCCGGGTCAAGGCGTTGAGCAGCGTGCTCTTGCCCGCGTTCGTGTAGCCGATCAGGGAGAGAACGGGCACGCGACGGTCGCGCCGGCGGCTGCGGGCCACGTCCCGCTGTCTGGAGAGCTTCTCGACCTGCCGCTCCAGGTTGCGGATCCGGTCGCGGAGCCGTCGCCGGCCCACTTCCAGGACCGTCTCGCCGGGGCCTCGACCGCCGATGCCGCCCGTCAGCCGCGACAGGCCCGCGTCCTTCTCCGTCAGCCGCGGCAGCGAGTAACGTAACTGCGCCAGCTCGACCTGGAGCTTGCCGTCGCGGGAACGCGCCCGTTGCGCGAACACGTCCAGGATGAGCTGAGTACGGTCGATCGCCTTGAGGCCGGTCGCGTCCTCGAACGCCCGGGCCTGAGCCGGCTTCAGGTCGATGTCGAAGATCGCCACCTCGGCGCCCGCGCGCATGCTCTGCAGGACGATGTCGGTCAGTTTGCCCTTCCCGACCACCGTCCTCGGATGAACGCGTGACCGGCGCTGCCTGAGCTTCCCCGCGACCTCGACGCCCGCCGAACGGACCAGTTCGACCGTCTCCGCGAAGTGATCGTCCTCCGGCCGCACGCCGATCACCAGCGCCCGCTCCTTCGTCGCTTCGCGGCCGCCGCGGTAGCGGCCGAACTCGCGCTCGACTTCGCGAATGGTGGCCGCGAAGTCCAGGTCCAGCTCGTAGACCCGCGGCGCCTCGACCCGCAGGAAGGGTGCGTCGGCCCCTGCTCCGTCGTCGCCCACGGCCTTCGGCGCCACCGCACCCGCCGCTGAAGGCGCCAGGTACGCGACCTCGATCGCACCGTCGGAGCCGTCCGCCTCGGCCTGCACCACGGCGACCAGGTCGAGCCGGAGCAACGCCAGGTCGTTCAGATCGTCCGTCGAGAGGCCCTCGCCTCGCAGGTGCGTATGCACCAGGCGCAGTCGCCGGAAGCGTCCGGGACCGCCCCTCAGCCGACCGATGTCGGGGATCTCGAGCTGACGGGCGTCGCCGACGATCACCTTGCTGACCGCGCCGTCGCGGGTCAGCAGCACGCCTACCTGGCGGCCGATCTCACGCGAGAGCGCGCACAGATGACGCGCCAGTTCCGTCGAGACGACCTGGTCCGGACTCACCTTCCGCCGGTAGGTCCGTTCGAGCGCTCCCCGCTGCGCGGCGCGAAGGCCGCGGACATCACCGTGAATCGGTCTCATGGACAGCCAGACGCTGTTCGAAGCCCCAAGTGCTGGAAACTGCTATCCTTAGCCACGGCGGCGGCTCTGGCCTCAATCGGCACGCGTCGCGCAACTCGACACGAGTCAGCGCTTGGCTTCAGCCTTTCCCTTTCCGACAGTTCGTCCACTCTGAGGAAACTCGCGTGAGACGACTCGCGTCGCCCGAGGGCCGCTCCAACAGTTCGTTGTGAACTCTACGTTACCCCCGCCGCCTTCGACGACGACCCGGCTCGAGCGCCCGGTCGCGCAGTTCCATCTGCTGCGAACCCTGGGCCGCCGGCCCGCTGGCTCCCTTCGGGGAGTCGCGCCGCGCCCTGACGCCCGCGTGGCCGGAGTCGTCCCCACCGATTCAACCGACGGCGCATCCGCCGTCCCCCGGAGACTTTGTGACCCGAAGAATGCTCATCAACGCGCGGAGTTCCACCGAACTCCGCATCGCCATCGCCAACGACTCGGTGCTCGAAGATCTGAAGATCGACATCGCCGAGCGGGGGCTGACCCGCGGGAACATCTACTACGGCAAGATCGCGAACATTGAGCCGAGCCTGAACGCCGCCTTCATCGACTACGGCGCTCCGAAGCACGGCTTCCTTGCCATCCAGGACGTCGTGCCGGATGCCTACTATCAGGCGGCCCCGAAGTCCAAGCGGCCGAAGATCGAGGACGTGCTCGTCCGCGGCCGGCCCATCGTCGTGCAGGTGACCCGCGAGCCGGAAGGCAACAAGGGCGCGGCGCTGACGACGAACCTCAGCCTGGCCGGGCGCTACCTTGTGCTCTCGCCGTTCGACAAGACCTGCGGCGTGTCCCGGAAGGTCGACACCGAGGAGGTCCGCCTGAAGCTGAAGGCGATGGCCGAATCGTTGCCGGTCCCCGACGGCGGCGGCGTCATCGTCCGCACGAACGCCCTCGGGCAGACCAAGACCGCGCTCAACCGCGACATGAACGCGCTGCTCCGGCTATGGAAGCGCATCTCCCGCGACGCCCGCGACTCCAAGGGGACCAGACTTCTCTACAGCGATCAGGACATCGTCCTGCAGGGGCTGCGCGACTATCTCGACAGCTCGATCCAGGAAGTCCTGGTCGACGAGGACACCGCCCACGGGCGCGCCGAGCAGTACATGCGGGCCTTCATGCCGCGCAGCAAGACGGTCCTCAACCGCTACACGGGTCGCAGGCCGCTGTTCTCGGTGTACGACCTCGAGCCCCAGATCCAGAACATCTTCGAGCGCAGGGCCGATCTGCCTTCGGGCGGCTCCATCGTGATCGATCCCACCGAAGCGCTGACCGCCATCGACGTGAACTCGGGACGCTCGAAGAAGGGGGCGAGCCAGGAGGAAACCGCGGTCGGCACCAACGTCGAGGCCGCCGCGGAAGTCGGCCGGCAGCTCCGGCTCCGCGACATCGGCGGCCTGATCGTCGTCGATTTCATCGACATGCGAAGTCCCCGCAACCGCCGCAAGGTCGAGAAGGCGATGAAGGACGCGATGAAGCCGGACAAGGCCCGCTTCACGGTCAGCCGGATCAGCGCCAACGGGCTGCTCGAGATCAACCGCCAGCGGATCCACCAGGCCCTGCAGATGCGCACCCACGGGGACTGCCCCAACTGCGGAGGCACCGGCCGGGTCGCCAGCCCGGACCTGATCGCGCTGCGCCTGCTGCGCAACATCGAGTCCCACGGCGCCGCCGGCTACATGCGGGGAGTGCGCATCGCGATGCAACCGGAACTCGCCGACTTCCTCCAGAACCGGCATCGCGAGGCGCTGGTCAAGCTGGGCCAGGAGTTCGAACTCGAGATCGAGATTTCGGCACAGCCTCATCTTCACGGCCAGGAGCCGGAGATCAATTGGCTCGCCCGCGACCTGGCAGACGTCAAGAAACGCGAGCGGGAAGAGGCGAAAGAGAAGAAGCTGGAGCAGGAGATGCTGGCCACTCCGTCGATCGGCGATACGGAGGGAGAACCGGAAGACGAACCCGTTCCGGTCGAAGAGGCCGCGCCGGAAGCGCCGAAGAAGCGCCGGCGCAGAGGCGGACGGAGACGCCGGTCGAAGGCCGCTCGCAAGGTGAAGGCAAAGGCGAAGCCCAAGCCGAAGGAGAAGGCACCCGCGGCGAAGGGCGCGGCCACGGGCAGCAACGGCGCCGGCTCCACCGAGGACGGAGCCGGTACCGATGCGATCAAGGTGCCCGGCATCGATTCTCCCGGCTCGGACAAGGCCGCCCAGGGCGACAAGGCCGATGCGGCGTCGAGCGGCAACGGCGCGGCGCGTCCCGGCAGGCGGCGGCGACGACGCCGGCGGCCGAGACGGTCGCGAGCCGCTGAAGGAGGCGGAGGCGACAAGCCGCAGCCGGCCGAGACGGGCTCGACCTGAGCGGTTCGAGATCGGCGGCCCGTCCTAAGCTGCTGAAAACAAGGGGGTTTGACAACCCCCTCAAGAATCGAGCAGCATCGGGCCATGTCGTTCCGCAGCGTCATGAGGCGTGGCGGCGGTCCCGGGGTCATTCGGGGCGATCCCGCGGCCGGGCGGGGTGGGACCCGCCGATTTGTGGATTAGCCCGGAAAGGAGGTGGTCTAGTGGAGTACTGCAGATGCGGCTTGATGGAGGTGGCGGCTCCCTAGGAAACCCCTACCAGGCGTAGGACATCTCCTCCGGGAAGCAATCCCACGCCATCCCATCGGCCAACAACGCTCAGCCGAGCCGCGCAGACCGCGGTCCGAGAGCGTCACCGGAGCCCCGAGGCGCGTCAGCCCTCGGGGCTCTTCTCTTGTCGACGCCGCCCCTTCCCCTGGCGGCCCAGTTCCGTAACAATCGCTCACTCCACAAACCTGACCCCCGGCTCACCTTCCCCACAGGCGGAGACAGCACATGACAGCGATCGGCACCCCCACCAAGCTCCTCGAGGGCGCGCCCAAGGTCAAGGGTTCGCTCCGCTTCTGCGGCGATCTCGACCGGCCCGGGCTCCTCCACGCCCGCCTGGTCACAAGCCCTCATGCCCACGCCGAAGTGCTGGGCATCGACACCGCCGCCGCCGAGACGCTGCCCGGGGTGGCCGCGGTCATCACCGCCGCCGACCTTCCCCCGCTGCCGCCGAGCAACCGGGCGACCCTCCTTCTGGCCCGCGAGCGGGCCATCTTCGTCGGCCACCCGGTCGCGCTCGTTCTCGCGGAGAACGAGGCGGCGGCCGCGGACGCCGCGGATGCCGTCGCCGTCGACTACCGGCCTCTCGATGCCGTCGTGACGATCGAACAGGCGGAGGCGCTCGACGCCCCCGCGGTCTGGCCCGACGGCCTCCCGGGCCAGTCGGAGGAGGCGGCCGCACATGGAGCCGGCGACGTGTCGGAGGGAGAAGAGGCAGTCACCTCCTCGCCCAACGTGACGAACAGGATGCGCTTCGAGCGCGGCGATCTCGAGCGCGGCTACGCCGAGGCGGACGCGGTCGTCGAACGGGTCTTCCGCACGGCGTCCGTCCACCAGTCCTACATCGAGCCCCACGCCTCCCTGATCGACCCGGACCCAATGGGGAACGGAATGACCGTCTACAGCTCCACCCAGGCGCCCTTCTTCATTCGGGACGCGATCGCGGGCGTGCTCGGCATGCCGCAGGACCAGGTCAAGGTGATCGGCACTCCCGTCGGCGGCGGATTCGGCGCCAAGTTCGTGCTGTACGAGCCCCTCCTCGCGCTCGCCGCGGTTCAGCACCAGCGACCCGTCCGCCTGGTGATGACCCGGACCGAGGAGATGCTGGCGGCGACTCCCGCGCCTTCGACCCGGATCACAATTCGGGCCGGAGCGAAACGGAGCGGAGAACTCACCGCGCTCGAGGCCGATCTGGCGATCGACTGCGGCTGCTTCCCCTCGTCGATGACCGCCCTTGCCGGAACCCTGCTGGGAAGCTCGTACCAGACCCCGAACCAGGCCGTGGGCGGCTTCGAGGTCACGACGAACAAGCCGTCGGTCGGCGCCTATCGCGCGCCGCTCGCTCCCCAGGCGGCGTTCGTCGTCGAGACCGTCCTCGATCAGCTCGCTCGCGAACTCGACCTGGATCCGGTCGAGTTCCGGATGAAGAACGCTTCGGAGAAGGGAACCCCGATGGCGTCGGGCATGCCCTGGGCCGGAATGGGCCAGCGGCAGGTCCTGGAAGCTCTTCGCGATCACCCGGCCTGGCAGAATCGCGAGCAGGCGCGCGCCGAGGGACGGGGCGTCGGCATCGCGCTCGGCGCCTGGCCCGGCGGCACGGAGCCGGCTTCCGCCGCCTGCGCGTTGCAGACGGACGGCACGCTCAAGGTCCACATCAGCACGGCCGACATCAACGGCACGAACACCAGCATGGCGCTCATGGCGGCCGAGGCCTTCGGCCTCGACCCGGACAAGGTCACGGTCGCCACCGGCGACACGTCGTCGGGACCGTACGCCGGAGCCTCGGGCGGCAGCAAGACGATCTACACGGTCGGCCCGCCCGTCATCCAGGCGGCCCAGGAGGCGCGCCGCCAGACCCTGGAACTCGCGGCCGAGACCTTTGAAGCGGACCCCGAGGACCTCGAGATCGTCGACGGCGCCGTCCAGGTCAAGGGCTCGCCCGACAAGTCGATTCCACTCCGCAAGATCGCCCAGAGGACGATGCGGTTCGGCGGCCGGCAGGCGCCCGTCTTCGGCCACGGCCGCCACGCCCAGACCAGCCAGGCGCCGGGCTTCTGCGCCCAGCTCGCGGAGGTGCGCGTCGACCGGGAGACCGGACGGGTCGACGTCGACCGGGTCGTCGTCATCCAGGACTGCGGCCGGGCGATCAACCCGGCCGCGGTCGAGGGCCAGATGATGGGCGGCGCCCTGCAGGGCATCGGCTGGGCGCTCTACGAGGAGATGGCCTACAGCGAGGACGGCCAGCTCCTGACGGCAACCCTGAACGACTACGCCCTGCCCCACTCCGCCCAGAGTCCGGCCGAGCTCGAGACGGTCCTGGTCGAGGTGCCATCGGACCACGGACCCTTCGGCGCCCGCGGAGTCGGGGAGCCGCCGGTCGTCCCCACCGCGGCCGCCATCGCCAACGCGATCGCCGACGCCTGCGGCGCGCGGCCGACGGAGCTGCCGATGACGCCGCCCAGGGTGCTCCAGGCGCTCAACGGCGGCGCCTAACAGGGCCAGCCGCCGGTACACTGCGGCGAGGATGGTCCGCCGCGGAATCGATGCCTGGGCGCTGGGGGCGGCCGTCGTTCTCGCGGCGATCACGCTCGCCGCGCCGCTTCTGGGCATCGCCGCCTGGCAACCCGCCGCGATGGCGGGAGCAGTGGCCGCCGCCCTGCTCTACGTCACAAGCCGCGTGCTGGCCCTCGAGCCCCTGCTCGAGCGCGCCGTCGGCGCTCGCCGGCCGCCGCTGGTCTTCCTGCTGCTTCCCTTCGGCGTCTACCTCGCCCTGATCCCCTGGTCGATCCACGAGCGGGCTCCTGACGGTGACGAACCCTGGTTCCTCCTCACCACGCACAGCATCGCCTACGACTTCGACCTCGACCTCGCGAACAACTACCGGGACCAGGACTCGCTCGCGTTCATGCCGCGCGCGATCGGGCCGCAACCCGGCGATCCCGAGACCGGCGACGGGACCATCCGCTCGCGTCACGGCGCCGTACTGCAGGCGGTCATGGCTCCCGCCTACCGGCTTGGCGGCAGGGCGGGCGCGATGGTCGTCATCGCGGCACTGGCCGCCCTGGGGGCCTGGCTGCTGCTCGATCTCACCGCGTTCAGTCCGGACGCCCGGGCGCGCCTTGCCGCCTACGCGATCTTCAGCTTCGCCGCGCCGTTCCTGATCTACAGCCAGCAGATCTGGGCCGAGGTCGCCGCCGTTGTCCTCGCGGTGGCCGCGTTCCGGTCCATCGACCGCCTCACCGGCGACAACGAGAGTCCGGCGACCGGAACGGGACGGGCCGAATGGAGCACATGGGCTCTCCTCGCCCTGTCGCTGGCGGTCCTTCCCGCGATCAAGCTCCGGCTCGCCCTGATCAGCGTCGCGCTCGCGCTGATCTTCGTGCTGCGCCTGGACCCGGCCCGGCGACGCCGCGGACTCCTGGTGCTGGCGGCCGTCGGCGTACCGTCCGCCCTCCTGGTCCTGTGGTCGAACCGCGCCGTGTTCGGCACCGTGCTCGGCATGCACTCATGGGGCGAACTCGAGGTCTACCGGCAACCGGCCTCGACGCTCGCGCTCGGTCTCAACGGCCTGTTCTTCGACCTCGCCTACGGACTCATCGCCTGCGCGCCGATCTGGCTGCTCCTGTTCCCCGGCGCCGTCGCCAGCTTCAGGCGCAACCGGCGGCTCCTGTTCGAGGTCGCGCTGATCGCCGTACCCACGCTGCTCCTGGTCGCCTCCCGCCGCGAGTGGTACGGCGGCTGGTCGCCTCCGTTCCGCTATGGCCTCGTCGTTCTTCCGTTCCTCGCCCTGCTTCTGGTGCCCCTGTTCGAGCGGAGGCCGGACCTCGGGCGCCAGGGCGCCGTGGGTTCAGCGGTCCGCTCGCCCGCGGCCGGCATCGTCGCCCTCGCCCTGGTACTGGCGCTGCTCTCGGGCGCGCTGACCGTCCTGTTCGTCGTGGAACCGGGATGGACCTACAACCTGGCCGACGGCCGTCACCACTTCCTCCATCACCTGGAAGCACGGACCGGTCTCGACCTGGCCCGCCTGCTGCCGTCGGCCACCCGGGCCCGGCTGGCGACCTGGCTCCTGCCGGCGCTCGCGGTCGCCGTGGCCCTCCTCGCGGCGCGAGTACGCCGGAGGAGCGTGGCCGCGGCGTGCGCCGGCGTCCCACTCCTGTTCCTGGCTGCCCTGCCGGTGCTCGCGGAGTCGCTGCCTACGCGGCGCCTGGAGATCGAGAGCGCGGCGGTTCATCGAACCGGAGGCAACCAGGAGCCGGAGCGCTGGACGCTGGACCGCACGCGCTACCCCGAAGCGTGGGTGCTTCCCGAAGGAAGCCGCGCCGAAGCGGCGGTGGTCCCGGGCGGCGACCAGGTGGAGATTGCGGTCGTTCTACGGCCGATCAGGAACCGCGAGGCGCCCGTGACCCTGTTGGCCCATGCCGACGGCCGGGAACTCGGCCGCCTGACCTTCGCCGCAGGTGACGATGACGGCTGGCAGACCCTGACGGTGGCGCCGGCACCATGGCCAGCGGGCGCTCAACTCGTCCTCGAGGTCCCACGCGGCGACGCGATGCCGGCGAACGGAGTAGCGATCGACCGCGTCGACCTGCGCTGGCACTAGCCGGCGATCAGGGCCGGACTTCGTAGTACAGGTTGGCCGGGTCGTCGAAGTCGTGCATCTGGAAGCGCGTGAAGCCGGCTTCCCGCACCATCCGCTCCGCCACGACCGGGTTGAACCCCAGCGTCCCCAGACCCATGCCGTCCGGCTCGGACAGGGCCGACGACATGCAAGCGGAGACGGAGAAGCCGTAGAGCAGCGCCAGCATCGGGTTGCGCATGTTGTCCTCGAACCGCGGGCTGCTGCGGATGTCCTTGATCAGCCAGGTGCCGTCGTCCCGGATGGCGCCGCGGATGGCGGCGATGACGCGGTCCGGCCGGGTCATGTCGTGGATGCAGTCGAAGGTCACAACCAGGTCGAAGCTCGGTGTCTGGGGGAGATCCTCGCCGCGGGCGATCTTCCAGTCGACGTTCGTGACGCCCGCTTCCCGGGTGCGCTCCCGGGCGATGTCGATCGCGTGGGCGGACGGGTCGTACCCGGTGAAACGCGACTCCGGAAAGGCCCGGGCAAGGGACAGCAGCGCCACGCCACCGCCACAGCCGACGTCGATGACGTCGATCCCGGCCCGCAGCCGGTCCTCGACGCCGTCGAGGGCCGGAACGATCCGCGGCACCAGCGCCTGCCGGGTCCAGGGACCGAGCATCCGCTCGGTGCGATGCGCGGCGCAGGGCCCGAGCTGCTGGTAGGACAGGCCGATTCCGGTCCTGAACGCCTCGGCCGTTCCGTCGATCACGTCGTGGTCGGGCGGATAGCCGAACGCGCCGGCGGCAAAGGCCACGGAGTTCTCCTCGTCGGCGAGCACCGCCGCGGCTACGCCGTTGAGCTCGAAGCGCGGCTCGCCGCCGTTCTCGGCGGCGTGGTAGTCGAGCAGTCCGGCGGCCGCCTGGCCGTGCAGCCACTCGCGCAACCAGCGCTCCTTGAGCCCGCTGGCTTCGGCCAGCTCCGCCGGGCTCACCGGACCCAGGCCCTGCAGCGTGCGGTAGATGCCCAGCCGGTCGCCGAGGTGAATCATCAGGGAGACCAGCTCGCCCTGCTTGAACTGCCAGACCTTCAGAGCGAAGGCGCCGACCTGTTCCGGGTCGAGCCGGCCGTAGAGTGACTGCGTGCCGCTGTCGTCGTCCGTCATCTCGGGCTTCTCCTCACTGGTTGCGCGGGTCTTCTCAGGCACACGAAACGGGCCGCACGGTATCATTCGCCGCCCGCACGAACAGCTTCTCCAGGCACCCGTCGCGACGCCTGGAACGTCTCAGGAGATTGCCCATGCCATTCACCGATCTTGCCGCCAGGAAACCGGGCCTGTACGCCACGACCGGCGTTCTCGCTCTGCTGCTCGTGACCCTTCCGCTCGCGGCCCAGGAGGAGGGCGTCCCGGCCGAGCCCCAGCACCACTGGCCGGCGGCGACCGCGGTCGGCGACGGCGCCGGGCCGGTCGACCAGTCGCTGCTCGAGGCGGCGCCGACGCGCGAATCCTGGCTCCACTACGGGGGCAACTACGCGAGCTGGCGCCACTCGCCGATCACCGAGCTGACGCCCGAGAGCGTCTCCGACCTCCGCGTCGCCTGGGTCGCCCAGACCGGCGTCTCGAGTCAGCTCGAATCCTCACCCGTGGTCTACGACGGGGTGCTCTACCTGACGTCCTCGATGAACCGTCTGCTCGCCTACGACGCCGCCGACGGCACCCTGCTCTGGCGCTACGACCACCAGAACCCCTCCGACCTGCGCATCTGCTGCGGGCCGGTGAACCGCGGCGTTGGTATCGGCGGGGACCTGGTCGTCATGGGCACCCTCGACGCCCGGTTGCTCGCCTTCGACCGCAAGACCGGCGAACTCGCCTGGGACACCGAGGTCATCCCGTACGCCAAGGGCTTCTCGATCACGTCGGCGCCGCTCATCGCGGAGGGCGTGGCGGTCATCGGCATCGGCGGCGGCGAGTACGGCGTCCGGGGTTTCTTCGACGGCTACGACCTGGAGACAGGCGAGCTGCTCTGGCGCCACTACACGGTGCCCGAGGCGGGCGAGCCCGGCGTGGAGACGTGGGCGGGCGAGTCGTACAAGACCGGCGGCGCCGCCACCTGGGCCACCGGCAGCTACGATCCGGCGACGCAGACCCTGTTCTGGACCACCGGCAACCCGTCGCCCGACTGGAACGGCGACACCCGGCTCGGCGACAACCTGTACAGCGACAGCGTGATTGCGGTCGACATCAAGACGGGTGAACGGAAGTGGTACTTCCAGTTCACGCCCCACGACGTCTGGGACTACGACGGGAACTCCGAGGTGTGGCTGGTCGACGTCCAGGTCAACGAGCAGACGATTCCGGCCCTGGTCCAGGCCAACCGGAACGGCTACTTCTACGTCCTCGACCGCCGCGACGGCGGCTTCCTGCACGCCAGCCAGTACGTCCATCAACTGAACTGGGCGACGCTGGACGAGAACGGCCGGCCGGTCGTCGACCCGGTGATGAAGCCGGCCGACGAACCGACCCAGCGGGTCTGCCCCGGCCTCGCCGGCGGCAACAACGCCGCCTACGCCGGCGCCTACAGTCCGGAGACCGGCCTCGCCTACGTGCCGACGATCGAGAGCTGCATGATGTTCCGCAAGGGAGTCGTCGTTTTCGTCGAGGGCATTCCGTTCTTCGGCGGCGAGCCGATTCCGAGCGACACGGTCGAAGGCAAGTCCTACGGGCACCTGTCGGCGATCGACGTCAGCACCGGCGAGACGAAGTGGAGCTACCGCGATCCCGTGCCGATGCTCGCGGGCGTGCTCAGCACCGCCGGCGGTCTGGTCGTCACCGGCAACGCCTCCGGCCACCTCCTCGGCTTCGACGCCGAGACCGGCGAGGAAGTCTGGCGCTACCAGACCGGCTCCGGCATCCGCAGCCACCCGATTGCCTACGAGTACGAGGGCAAGACCTACCTCGCCGTCGGCTCCGGCGGCGGCGGCATCGTCCAGACCACGGTCGGCACGGCACCGTCGCTGCCCGAAGGCAGCGTGCTGCTCGTCTTCGAACTCGATTCGTGATGGCGGTGGTGTCGGCAGCGAGGCGGCGGACGCCCGCGGCCGGCGCGCTCGCCCTGTTGGTGGCGGTCGGCATCGCGCAGGCCGAGGACCTGCGCGTCTGCCTGCTCGAGGACGACCTGCCCCGCGCCCACCGCGCGGACGGCAGCGGCTTCGACCACGATCTGTTCCGGGAAGCCGCCGAGCGGCTCGGTCTCGACTTCGTTCCGGTCTGGCGGCCGACGGCTCCGCCCTACTCCGAAATCGACGACACGGATCTTCCGTTCGAGGCGCTCCTGGAACACGAGTGTGACCTCGCGCCCTCCGTACCCGGCCGGCTCGCGCTTGGACGGCTCGCGGGAGCGATCGACCTCAGCCCGCCCTACTACGCGGCTGCCTTCGAGATCTACATGCCGGCCGCGGAGGACCTGGACTGGACCGGCCTGCCGGCAACGGTGGCGGGCCGCAAGGTGGCGGTGCGGCTGCAGTCGCTCGCCCACTTTGCCGCCCAGGCGGCGGGGCTGGACTGGACCTCGCAACCGAGCGCGGCCGACGTCGTCGGCGCCGTGGACGACGGCCGGGCCGCCGCGGCGTTGATCTTCGGCCCGGCCCTGGCCAGCCTGGGCAAGGATCCGGTGACCACCTTCGAGCCGCCTCCAGGCCTCCGCTTCAACGAACACGCCGCCGTGCGCGCCGGCGACGCGCTCGGTGACGAAATCACGCGCGTACTCGAGGACCTGCGTCGCGACGGCACTCTGGCGCGGCTGGCCGCGCGCTATGGCATCTTTCGCATTGAACCCTTCCCCACCGTGTCCTCGCCGGAAGCGATCCGCGCGCTGGGCATCGGCGGGCCCTGAACTCCGAGGAGCAACGCCCTGATCACCAAGAGCGAACCGCCCAACACCAACGAAATGCCTGCCGTGCAGGCTCGCTACTCCTCGCTGATCGTCCTGGCCCTGACGGTGCTGCTGGCGGCCTGCGCCACCGGCGGCGGACCGGCGCCCGAGGAGCCCGCCGCCACGGCCACCGCCGACGCCACGACAGCAGCAGCAACGGCAGCGTCCCCCGCCGCGCCGGAGACGCCGGCCGCGGCAGACGTCCCGTCCGCTTCCGCCGAACCGGAAGCCGCTTCATCGCCGGTCGCCGCCTACCTCGAGGATCCCGCCGCGATCACCGCCGGCCGGCGCATGTTCCGCGCCGTCTGCACCGGCTACTGCCACTCGACGACCCCAGGCGTCACCAAGGACGCGCCGAACCTCTTCGACTGCGACTGGGACCACGGCAACACGGATGCCGACCTCTACCGCGTGATCAACCAGGGCGTGCCGGACACGGAGATGCTCCCCTTCGAGGGGAAGATCCCCGAGGAGACGATCTGGCAGGTCATCGCGTACGTGCGCTCGAACAGCCTGGACTGCGGCTGAATCTCCCGGGCAAGTCCCGGAACCGCCGCTGCTACCGTTGCTCGGAGCGATGACGAGCACGCGGGCGGGAGCGCCGCCACTCACACGCAGGCAGGCGATCGCGGCGGCGGGAGCAGCG
This sequence comes from Thermoanaerobaculia bacterium, assembly GCA_965116955.1. GTDB lineage: Bacteria > Acidobacteriota > Thermoanaerobaculia > Multivoradales > Multivoraceae > Multivorans. The sequence continues at coordinate 3,997,802 of OZ220742.1, forward strand.
GCAGTGCCCCTCGCCGCCTCGCCCGGTCTCGCCATCCAGCCGAGCGGCGTCGCCGAGGGGAAACTGAGAGTCGAGGACATGGAGTTCACGTGGGTGCGGGTGACGGAGCGGACGACCTGGATGTTCCTTCGGCTGCACACCAACCTCGGCCTGTCGGGACTCGGCGAGTGTTCTCTCGGCAGGCGGCGCGAACTACCGGCTCTGGGCGAGGCCTTCGAGGCCGCCCGCGGCCGCTCGCCGTTCGACATCGAGGCGTACCGCGCGGCCGGACGCGAGCACGCCGCTATCGGCGACATCTTCGCGGCCACAGCGTTCTCGGCCATCGAACAGGCGCTCTGGGACCTCGTCGGGAAGGCGCTCGATGCCCCTGTTCATGAACTGACCGGAGGCAAGCTCCGGAATCGCCTGCCCGCCTACGCGAACATCAACCGCGCCACCCGCGAACGTACGCCCGAGGGCTTCGCCGCCAATGCCCGCACCGCCGTGGCGGGTGGTTTCAAGGCCATCAAGGCCGCTCCCTTCGACGGCTTCCCACCGCTCGACACGCCCGCCTCCGAGGTTGCCGCGGCAGCCGATCTGGGCGTGGCCTGCGTCGAGGCGATCCGCGAGGCGGTCGGTCCCGACGTGGACATCCTGATCGACTGCCACAGCTTCTTCGACGTCGACCTGGCGATCGATGTGGCGCGCCGGCTCGAACCCCAGGACCTCGCCTGGTACGAGGAACCGGTCGCGCCAACGGATGTCGCGGCCACCGCGGCGATCGAACGCGCCATCGAGCAGCGCATGGCCGGCGGCGAGTTCCTGTTCGGAATCGAGGGCTTCGGCCCGCTGTGCCGGGAGCAGGCGGTCGACGTGATCATGCCCGACGTCAAGCACTGCGGCGGGCTCCTCGAGGCCCGCAAGATCGCCGCCGTCGCCGAGCTCGACGGCATCGCCGTATCGCCGCACAACCCGAGCGGCCCCGTCGCCACCGCCGCCTCCGCCCAGCTCTGCGCCGGCCTGCCGAACTTCGAGATCCTCGAGATGCAGTGGGGCGAAGCGGCCTGGCGCGGCGACCTGGTCGATCCGCCGGAACGCTTCGAGAACGGCTCGATCGCCGTGCCGGGCGGCCCCGGCCTCGGCGTCGAGTTGAACCAGACGGTGGCGCGGGAGCGGCGGATATAGTCCCGTCCGCCTTCTCGCAGTCCTCCGACGCACCCGGATGCGTCCAACCCTCCGCCGGAGAATCCCGTGCTCGAGATCCAGACGATCCCCGTCCTCAGCGACAACTACTCCTACGTCCTGCACGACACGGGGAGCGGCAAGACGGCGGTCGTCGATCCGCCGGAAACGGGTCCGATCGAGGCGGCACTCGAGGCCGGGGGTCACGGCATCGACTGGATCATCATCACCCACCACCACATGGACCACATCGCCGCGGTGCCCGCACTGAAGGAGAAGTACGGCTGCCAGGTGGTCGGCCCCGCGGCCGACCAACACCGCATTCCGGGGCTCGACCTCCTGGTGCGCGAGGGCGATCGCTTCCAGCTTGGCGAAGCCGAGGCACAGATCTTCGATACGCCCGGGCACACCACGGGGCACATCACCTACTGGTTCGAGGACGACCGGGCGCTCTTCTGCGCCGACACGCTCTTCGCCCTGGGCTGCGGCCGGGTGTTCGAGGGCACGATGGAGCAGATGTGGGAGTCCCTCGCCAAGCTGCGCGACCTGCCCGACGAAGCAATCGTCCACTGCGGCCACGAGTACACCCTCTCGAACGCGCACTTCGCGGTCACCGTCGACCCCGACAACGAGGAGTTGATGGAGCGGGTCGCCGAAATCGAGGAACTGAGGCGGAACGGCAAGCCCACGGTGCCCTCGAACCTGGGCGTCGAGAAGCGGACCAACCCCTTCCTGCGGCCGGACGACGCGGGAATCCGCGCGCAGCTCGGGATGGCCGGCGCCACGGACGCCGAGGTCTTCGGCGAGATCCGGACCCGCAAGGACAACTCCTGACACCCGCAACCGCTGGATGGGCCATGGAACCCCTCCCGTCTTCGTGAATGTAGGAATCACGCGCATGAACGAACAGGAAGCCGCCTGGCTGGCCCGCACCCGGGAAGAGCCGATCGACCCGGATCAGGAGATCTGCGACCCCCATCACCATCTCTGGGACTACCCGGAGTCGCGGTACATGCTGGAGGAACTCCACGGCGACACCGGCGCCGGCCACAACGTGACCTCCACCGTCTTCGTCGAGTGCGCATCGGGCTACCGCGAGGACGGCCCCGAGGAGATGCGGGTCGTGGGCGAGACGGAGTTCGTCCTCGAAGTGGCCGAACGAAGCGATGACGCGGGCGCTTCGATCGCCGGCATCGTCAGCCACGCGAACATGCTCCTGGGCGATGGCGCGAGGGCCGTGCTGGAAGCCCACATCGAGGCCGGCGGCGGCCGCTTCCGCGGCATCCGCCACTCCGCCGCCTACGATCCCAGCCCCGACATCCGCGTCTCCCACTCGAAGCCGCCGCCCAGCATGCTGCTGCGCTCGGACTTCCGGAGCGGCTTCGCCTGCCTGGGACCGCTCGACCTGAGCTTCGACGCCTGGCTCTACCACCCGCAGATCGATGAACTGACCGACCTCGCCCACTCCTTTCCGGACACGCAGATCATTCTCGACCACGTCGGCGGGCCGCTCGGCATCGGGCCGTACCGGGACCGGCGGCGCGAGGTCGAGGCGGCCTGGCGCAAGTCGATCACCGAGCTCGCACGCTGCGAGAACGTCGTCGTCAAGCTCGGCGGGCTGCCGATGAAGATCTGCGGCTTCGGCTGGCACAAGCAGGACGCGCCGCCCTCCTCGGCCGAGACGGCGGAGGCCCACCGGCCGTACTACCTCCACTGCATCGACCGCTTCGGCGTCGACCGCTGCATGTTCGAGTCGAACTTCCCCGTCGACCGCGCCGGCGGCGCCTACACGCTGCTCTGGAACTCCTTCCAGCGCATCGTGGCGGACTTCTCGGACGACGAGAAGGCGGCGCTCTTCCGCGACACGGCGCGGAGCGTCTACCGCCTCGATCCCTGAACCGGAGCTTCGTCCGGGCGTCCTCATGCCACGACTGGAGAAGACGCTCGACGAGGTGCGCGGCCTGCTCGCCGACGCGGGCGTCGGTTCCGAGTTGCACGGCGACGGTGGCTTCCTGTGCCGCTCGGTCGCTTCCCTGGAACAGGCCGGGCCGGACCAGCTGTCCTTCACCAAGGACGAACGGACGCTGAAGGCGGCGAACACCCGCGCCGGCGCGCTCGTCGTGCCGGAGGCAACGCCCCGGCTGGCTGCCCACCAGATCGTCGTCGGCGATCCCTTCGCCGCCTTCGTCGTCGTCCTTCAGCACATCGACCGGCAACGCCGGCGCGAGAACGCGGGCGTTCACCCGTCCGCCGTCGTTGCCGAAAGCGCCTCCCTCGGCGCCGACGTCTCGATCGGCGCCGGCGTCACCGTTCGCGACCAGGCCGAGATCGGCGAGCGCACCGTGCTCCACGCGAACGCCTGCGTCGGGCCGCGGAGCCGGGTCGGCAGCGATTCCGTCCTGTTTCCGAACGTCGTCGTCATGGAGGACGTGACGATCGGCGACCGCGTCGTCGTCCACGGCGGCACGGTGATCGGCTGCGACGGCTACGGCTACCTGCAGCGGGAGGGACGCCACATCAAGATCCCCCAGGTCGGCACCGTGACGATCGGGGACGACGTCGAGATCGGCTCCCAGGTCACGATCGACCGGGCGGCGCTCGACGCGACGGTGATTGGCCGCGGCTCCAAGCTCGGCGACCTGGTCCACATCGCCCACAACACGATCGTCGGCGAGCACTGCCTGATCCTGCCCCTGGCCAAGACGGCGGGCGGCGCCAGGCTCGGCGACGGCGTCGTCCTCGCCGGAGGCGCCGGCGCCGCGGACGGCGTGACGGTCGGCGATGGCGCGATGCTCGGCGGCAACACGATCAGCTACCGCGACGTGCCGGCGGGCGCCGTGCTCTACGGCGATCCGGCCCGGCCGAAGTCGCGGCAGTTGCGCATCGAGGCGGTCCTGAACCGCCTGCCGCAGATGGAGCGCGACCTGCGCGCGCTGCTGCGGCGCATGGAAGACCGGAGCGAATCGGAATGAGGAGGACGGTGTGAGCTGGCGGCCCGAGATCGACGAACTGAAGCGCCGCCGTGAGCTGGCGCGGGAGATGGGAGGCCCGGACAAGGTCGAGCGCCAGCACCACTTCGGCAAGCTGACCGTCCGCGAGCGCATCGACGCGATGATCGACGCCGGCAGCTTCCACGAGATCGGCGAGATCGCAGGCCGCGCGGAGTACACGGAGGACGGCGAACTCAAGTCGTTCAAGCCCTCGAACTTCGTCTTCGGGACAGCCGAGATCGACGGGCGGCCGGCGATCGTCTCCGGCGACGATTTCACGGTACGCGGCGGCTCCGCCGACGCTTCGATCCCCGCCAAGCGAACGCGGTCGGAAGGTCTGGCGCTCGAGATGAAGCTCCCGCACGTGCGCCTGGTCGACGGCATGGGCGGCGGCGGCTCGGTCAAAACGATCGAGATGGCGGGCCGCACCTACATACCGGAGCTTCGAAGCTGGGAGGTCGTCGTCCGGCACCTGGCGGTCGCCCCATCCGTGTCCCTGGCGCTCGGCTCCGTGGCCGGGATCGGTGCCGCCCGGGTATGCACCGCCCACTACTCGGTCATCGTCCGCGACACGGCCCAGATGATGATCGCCGGTCCGGCCCTGGTCGAGTGGGCAGGCGGCGGCGTGGTGCCCAAGGAAGAACTCGGCCACGCCCGCATCCACACCGCGAACGGAGCGATCGACGACGCGGTGGACACGGAGGCCGAGGCCTTCGACCGCGCCCGCCGGTTCCTCTCCTACCTGCCGACGAACGTCGATCAACTGCCGCCGCGGCTGCCCGAGTCGGAGCGCGACGACGACCCGCAGCGGCGCGACCCGGAACTGGTCGACTTCGTGCCGCGCGACCCGAAGCGGACCTACCGGATGCGCGAGCTGCTCGGGCGGATCGTGGATCGCGGCTCCTTCTTCGAGATCGGCCGCGACTGGGGTCGATCGATCATCACCGGCCTGGCGCGCCTCGACGGCTGGCCGATCGCGGTCTTCGCCGAGGACGTGAACGTCTACGGCGGTGGCTGGGACGCTGACTCCTGCCGCAAACTTTCCCGGCTGATCGACCTGGCATCGACCTTCCACCTGCCCCTGCTCCACCTTGAGGACTGCCCCGGATTCCTGATCGGCCGCGAGTCCGAGCACACCGCCACGATCCGCTTCGGCTCTCAGGTCCTGGCGGCGCTGGGACAGTGCACGACGCCGTTCTGCTGCGTGGTGATCCGCAAGGCGTTCGGCGTCGCCGGCGGCGCCAACCACAAGCCGGGCAGTCACCACTTCCGCTACGCCTGGCCTTCCGGTGACTGGGGTTCGCTGCCGATCGAGGGCGGCATCGAGGTCGCCTACAAGGCGGAACTCGCCGAAGCCGAGGACTACGACGCTCACCTGGACCGGATCAAGGAGCGCCTGAACCGCGTCCGCTCGCCGTTCAGGTCGGCGGAGTACTTCGAGATCGAGGAGATCATCGACCCGCGCGAGACGCGGCCGATCCTCTGCCGTTGGGCCAACCTGGTCGCGGAGTCGGTGCCGGTCGGCCCGCAGGCCTTTACCTACCGACCCTGAGCAGGAGGCGTAGACTAGGACGCCCTGCCCCTGAGGCGAACCACCGTGCGCAGCCGCGTCCTCATCCGAGCCTTTCTCATCGCAGCCGCGGCGTTGCTTCTCGCGGGCGGCACGGCCTCGGCAGCGAAGAAGAAGCGTCCGCCCTGCCAGGACGGCCGCCAGCCCGCGGTCGAGAGCCTGCCGTCCCAGCACCGCCAATGGACCGAGGAAGTCGCCCTGCTGCTGAGCGACGAGGAAATCCACTCGTTCCTCTGCCTGTCCCAGGACTACCAGCGGGACGCCTTCATCGCGGAGTTCTGGAAGGCGCGCGATCCCTACCCGGACACCGCGCGCAACGAGTTCAGAGAGCACTGGTTCGAGCGACTGTCCATGGTCCGCCAGTTGTTCGAGAACACGGATGACGAGCGGGCGCGCTACTACCTGCTGAACGGGCCGCCCGGCGTCCACGTGGAAATCTGTCCCAGGCGCTCGGCAACGAGCATCGAGGCCTGGTTCTACGGTTTCGAGGACTTGAGCCAGGTGATGGGCGCGATCTTCTCCCGCCGGCTCCGGCACGACCAGTACGCGGTCATCTTCTACCGCCGGCTCGGCGTTGGTCCATGGCGGGCGTGGTACCCGAGCGAGGAGCTCAGCATCTCGGCCCTCCAGCCGGGCGGCCGGCTCGACCTGCCGGGCGCCGGAATCGGCGGTCTCCGCAGGGAGGACCTCGGCGCCGGCTGCAAGGAGGAGGAACTCGGGTACGCGCTCCGGATCATCCAGATCCTGAACGACTGGGGCGGCATGCTCGGCTTCTTCTACGAGCGGATGATCGGCGAGAAGCTAGAGCCGATCGAAGCGCCGTCCGACGAGTGGCTGCGCACCTTCGAGTCCTACTCGACCGACCTGCCCTCGGGCGCGCCGCAATTGGCCGCCGCCCTCGACCTCTCCTTCCCGGGCCGCAAGGAGAGCCGGACCGTGGTCCAGACCCTGGTGCAGGTCGAGCCGGAAGGCGCCGCCCTCGCCGACCTCGCCGGCGCCCGCTCCTACGCCTTCGAGCTGATCGGAGAGGTTCTGCGGGCGGACGCGGACACCGGCGCCGACCGCCTGTTCGAGAGCTTCCGCTACCGGTTCGAGTTCCCGGTCGAAGGCGGCGAGACGACCGGCGAAACGCCGCCGGCCATGCCCCTCGTCGCCCAGCGCTACCTGCGGCCCGGCGAGTACAAGCTGATCCTGCGAGTCGACGACCTGAACGGCGACGCGGTCTGGCGCCACGCCGAAGCGTTGGAGGTGCCAAGGGTCGAGGAGGCCCCGGGCTGGACGGAGGCCGACCTGGAGCCGATCTTCGCCGAGGCGAACCGTTCGCTGGCCTCCGGCGAGCCGACGATCCGGATCATCGCGCCGGGCGGCGAACTCGTGTCGGGCTACCTGCGCTTCGACACGGCGGTCACCGGCCCGGTCGACAAGGTCCGCTTCACGCTGGACGACAAGGACCTGTTCACGACCAAGCGGGCGCCCTACAGCGTCGACGTGCGGCTGGGCGAGCTTCCCCGCAGCCAGATGCTGCGGGCGATCGCGTTCGACCTCGAAGGCAACCAGATCGCCAGCGACTCCTTTCTCATCAACGGTTCGCCGCACCGTTTCGACGTTCGGATCATCGAGCCGATCCCCGGCAACCAGTACAGCAAGAGCGTCCGCCTGCGCGCGCAGGTAACCGTCCCCGAGGGCCGCAGCCTGGAGGAGCTCCAGGTCTTCCGCAACGCGGATCAGGTGGCGACGCTCTACGAGGAGCCCTTCACCGTCCCGGTCGAACTGCCCGGCGGCCGGGAACTCGCGATCATCCGGATCGTCGGCAAGCTGCTCGACGCCGAAGGCCCGGCGGCCTTCGTCGAGGACACCGCGATCATCAACGGGCCGGCGACCCTCGAAGAAGTCCAGGTCGACTTCGTCGAGCTCTATACGACGGTCGACGACCGCGACCGGCGGCCGCTGCTCGACCTCGGCCAGGACGCCTTCCAGGTGCTGGAAGACGGGGTGGCCCAGGAAATCCTCCGCTTCGAGCGGGTCGACGACACGCCGCTCGTCGGCACCATCCTGCTCGATGTCTCGGCCTCGATGGAGGAACGCCTCGCGGAGTCCGTCAAGGCCGCCGCCGACTTCTTCCAGCAAGTGATCACCGAGCGCGACGAACTCTCGATCGTCACCTTCAACGACCGGCCGCACCTCGCGTCGCCCTTCACCCGCGACCGGATCGAGTTCGCCAAGGGCCTGATGGGGCTCCGCGCCGAGCGGGGCACGGCGCTCTACGACAGCCTCATCTTCACCCTGTACCACCTGAACGGCCTGCCCGGCCAGCGCGCCGTGCTGCTGCTTTCCGACGGCGTCGACGAACACAGCCGATACGACCTCGACGACGCCCTGGAGTACGCCCGCCGTTCCGAGGCGGCCATCTATGCGATCGGCCTGGCGCTGCCGAAGAAGGCGAAGGAAAGCCCGAAGAAGGTGCTGGAGCAGTTGGCGCTGGAGACCGGCGGCCGCGCCTTCTTCGTGGAGAACACAAGCCAACTCGCCGCCGTCTACGACCAGATCGGCCTCGAGCTGCGCTCGAAGTACTTCCTGGCCTACCAGTCCTCGAGCACCGCGCCCTCCGATGCCTTCCGCCGGGTCGAAGTGGTCGTCGATCAGAGAGGCGCCAAGGCGCGGACGATTCGCGGCTACTACCCGTAGTGACAGCCCGGACACGCTGCGGCTGGGTAAACGAGGACCCTCTCTACCTCGCATACCACGACGAGGAGTGGGGCGTCCCGGTCTACGACGACCGCCGCCTCTTCGAGATGCTCGTGCTGGAGGGTGCCCAGGCCGGCCTGAGCTGGTACACGATCCTCAGGAAGCGCGAGGCGTACCGGCGGGCGTTCGACGGGTTCGACCCGGAACGCGTCGCTCGCTACGACCAGCAGAAGATCGCTTCACTCCTGGAGGATCCGGGCATCGTGCGAAACCGCCTCAAGGTACGGGCGGCGGTCGGCAACGCACAGGCGTGGCTGGACCTGCGGGAGTCGGGCGTGGATCCCTCGGCTTTCTTGTGGGACTTCAGCGGCGGCGCGCCTGTCGTCAACGACCGGCGCGGACTCGAGGACATCCCCGCCTCGACCCCGGCCTCCGAAGCCATGAGCAAGGCCCTCAGGAAACTCGGCTTCCGCTTCGTGGGCCCGACCATCTGCTACGCCTTCATGCAGGCCGTGGGCATGGTCAACGACCATGTCACGTCGTGCTTTCGGTGGAAGGAGTGCGGGGACGTCGGGGAGGAGACAGGCTGAGGAACGGAGCGGCGATCGAAGCTGTCGTGAGCGACGCCAAGACCGAAGATCTCACCTAGTCTATGATCCCCTGCCCAAACGGAGGATGCCCCTGACATGACCGCTGAGCTACCCACACCGCGCTGGTTGTGGGAAGAAACCGACCCCAACCACGCCGGCGCCGCGGGCGACCTCGCGAAGTTGTTCAGAAACGATCCCGTGAAGGAGCCAGGACTGTTCGCCGAAGGCGCTCCACCGCGGGCCGCAACCGTTCTGGCTCGTGAGGTGATCCAAAATGCCTGGGACTCGGCTCTAGAGCGACGAGAGTCCTCCAGGACTTCTGGGCCACCCGAGTTCGAGATTCGGTTTCGCTATCGGAGCGCGGTACGCGACGAGAAACAGAGGCTCTTTAGACTCCTCAGCCTAGCGGAACTCAAGCGCCGGGCAGACAACGTAGGCGACCGTTCGGCCCTTGGCCTCAGCGGACCGCACCACTGCTTCGACGACACAAACAGCGCCACGCCACTCACCCAACTCCTGGTTGAGGAAACCGGCACGACCGGCATGTACGGTCCGTGGCGAGGCGCCCAGTCGAAGCTCTACCTCGCACTTCTCTCCGTCGGCTTCACTCCGAAGAACCAAGGCCAGGGCGGTTCCTACGGCTACGGCAAGGCGGGGCTCATTGCCGGTTCAAAGATCCGCACCGTCATCGCCTACACCTGCTTCGGCGAGCGACTTGACGATCCAGGCGTGACCCGGCGTCTCCTGGGCATGACCTACTGGGGCCAGCACAGCCTCGGTGCCAGCGACTTCACCGGTTTCGCGCGTTTCGGCGCCGCGCACGGTAGCTCCGCACGACCGTTTGAGAACGAGCAAGCCGACGAAGTGGCTGAGCTCTTCGGTTTCGACCGCCGGGATCCGGCTGATCCGAATGCGTGGGGGACGTCCCTGCTCCTGGTAGAACCCGCTGTCAATCAGTACGACCTGGAGAAGGCAATCTGCCGTTCCTGGTGGCCAGCACTCGACCAGGACAACCACGATGTCAACTTCCACGTCGAGATTGAAGGAGCCGACGGCCGCGTGCGAATCCCCAGGCCCAAGAGTGATCCGGCACTCGCCTCGTTCCACGAGGCGTACGAGATCGCCAGCCAGATTCAGGCGGCGCCCGAAGCTCGTCGCAAGCGTTACACGCTCCACGGCAGCCCGGGCAAGCCGGGTCCCGACAGCATCCCCGACGGCATCCTTGGCCTTGCCGCCGATCCGGACGGATGGACCTTCGCACGCAACACCCGAGGGGAAGAGGGTGTGAACCACAGGAGTCTCGTCGCACTGATGCGCAAGCCACGGATGGTCGTGGAGTACCTAGAAGTAGGCCAAAGTGCCCCCTTCGTCCGCGGTGTCTTCGTCGCGGACGACAGCACGAACGACACCCTACGCCAAACCGAACCGAAGGGGCATGACGCGTGGCAGACCGAACCGGACGGAGAAGGGCCAGTTCACGCCTTCGCCCTAGCTGCCTCAATCACTAGGCGAGTGAAGCAGAAGGTCAACGCTTTCCGGAAGGAACTCAAGCCGCCGCCCAAACCCGCAGAAACCTACCAGCTCAAGCTGTTCCAGCGTGAGATGAGGAAGCTCCTTGGCGGCTCCACCCCGAGCGGACCGCCACCGACAAAGCGGCCGGTGAGTATCCGCTTCACGGACGGGCCAAGACTAGAGGAAACAAAGCGACTCGACCGCCACCTTGTCACCGGCAAGGCCGAAGTCGGCCTGAGCGAACACGCGAAGGAAGACTCCGCTCTCATTGAGGTCGAGATCCGCTTCCCGTTGCTCGAGGACGGCCAAGCCGGCAAGGACTCGGTGGACGTTGCGGTTGAGCCGCCCGTTGGATTCGTAGCCGCTGGCAACGGAGCAAGCAGAAAGTACGTCGGCGTGCTCCATCGGGGTGAGCCGATGCCGTTTCGCTTCCGGACCGAGCCGATCCTGAGCGACTGGTCTGGGCGCTTGGAAGTGCGAGCTGACCCTATCCCTGAGGAAAGGCGACCGCATTCGGGCTCAACGGACTCCTCGGAGACTCGCGATGAGTCGTGAGCTACGCATCGTACCGCCGTTCGACGTGCCACCAGCACTACAGTCCGTCTTTGAAGGTAGCGTCCTTCACTTCGGCGACCGGAACTGCCCTGCGGGCCGGAGAATCGTCGTCGACAGCGACGACTTCAGGGGTCGCGACGTGCGCATCGTCTGGGCAACCGACCAGACGCGCTTCCGTCGCACGATCGTCAAGGGCCTGAGCGAGGCGAATCTCGGACCAGCGGACGTGGCGCTCGTAGTTCTCGTTCAGACCCGCTACCTGAGGTTGACGTCGGAAGCGCTCCGGGTACCACTCGATGGCCTCGGCGCACTCGAACCAATCTCAGCGTTGGACGCCAACCTGCTCGTCTCGGCCCGCCACCGGGGCGCGCGCGTCCGGGTCCTGCTCGTTCTGACGAAGGATAGGGCCCGGCGACCACTTCGGCCTTGGCGCAAGGGAACATGCCTCGCTCGAACCGAGTTCTCGCTCGACACGGACTGGTTCGGCCAGCTCTTCAGTCCGAAGGCTCTCGACGCGGAAACACGCCTTGAACTTGATCTGCCACCGTCAACGATGCGCTACGTACGCTTGGGCGACCACGACCCTCTCCTCCCATACCGGGACACGGAGGAGCCAGACTTCTACGTCGACGAGGAGCTTCTCAGCCGGATCCATCACTGGAGTGGCACGCCGATGGCGCACATGGCTCAGTTGCAACTGGTCCAGGACTTCGTGGCCGCCATCGTTCAGCGTGCGTCCTCCAAGCTACTCCCAGAGAGCGCGTTGCCCCCATGGCAGGACGTCAGAAACTCCCTTCTAGGGCGCATGCTCACGGTCGCGGCCGGGAAGAAGGGGGATCCGGCGATGCTCCTAGCTGAAGTCCGCGACGATCCGAACAAGGTTCTGGCCCGATTCGAACACCAGATCGGTCTCGGAAAGACGTACATCGATTCCGTAACCGAGGGCAGCAAGTGAGGTACAAGAGTCTGAGCGAGTCACGTTGTCGAGAGCTGGTAAAGGACCTTCTCGGCAGGCGGGAACCATCTGTTCAGGGAGTGGACCAAGGCACAGGGGACCATGTAGTCGATTGGGGCGAAATCCGGGCTGCGGCCGACTGGATGAAGCGACAGATCGAAACTGCGGAGTCGAAGGATCGCGACCGAACGGAAGGCAGGCTAGCGATCAGGCTCCACCAAGCGCTCAACCACGTCGATCCTGCGGTGCTCGACGACGCCGGTTTCTGGCGCTATCTCGCGCTTCGCCACTTCTGGGACGTGATCCGATGGCGCGAGCCCAACGCGTTCAACGGACCCGACAACACCGAGAAGGCGATCAAGTACGTGGACGCAATCAAGCCCACCGAGTCCGTCCTTACGCGGATGTACCTTCGGGCTGTCGCGATTGGCATGAACGAGGCCCGACCCAGTGACGAGGGTCAGCTCGCGTACGTTCTCTCAACCGCAACGGACTTCTGGCGAAGCCACGTTATCCGGGTTCGCACTGGCACCGCGCCGGCCCTCGTCCGCGCGTTCGTCCGTCGCCAAGAGCGTGAGCGCATGAGCACGGAGCCACTGCGCGAGTTCGCGAAGGCGATAAACCGGACCTGGACGAACGTCCAGTTGAACGAGTATGACGAGACCGAGGCAGCAGAACTGCTCGAAGAACTCGCCCAGATCGTTCAGCGCAACCCGGACGAAGGCACCGAAGGAGGACGACCGGAGCCATGAGCCGAACCGCCGAACGCCAGGCGCCGTTGTCTGACGATGCCGGCGGGCAACCTCGGGTTGCGCAACAGCCGCCAGCAAGTGCCGCGGCGCCGTGCATGGTTCAGCATGAGGAAGGACCAACGGACCAGGTACGGGTCTCGGAATCTCCCAGCGAGGAGGGGTCGGCGCTGAACTCAGCAGACAAGCACCGCACACGAGCGCGGTTCATCGAAGGCGAGGGCGGCGAGCTAGTCCGCCGGATCGTCCTTCCGCGCAGCGACTTCGATTCTCGGATTGGCCCTTCCCCTCAAAGCCACTGCGACTCTTCGGCGGCCGAACCAGACCTTGCAGGCAGGTGGCTTCGCAGCTATCTCTCCGGAGTGATGCCCCAGACCTCGTCGACAGCTGGGGACCGCGTAGTTCGTACGGTCGATCTCTTCTGCGGTGCGGGCGGTTTCGCCCTTGGTGTTCGGCAGCTAGCCGCCGAGACGGGGCACACCGTTGTGAACGAACTCGCAGCGGACGTCGACGAAGGGGCGCTCGCCGTGTTCTCAGCGAATCACCGGACCACCATCGCGTGGCCTCGCTCCGTCACTTCCCTAGTCGACTTCCGCATCCGCGGCTGCGGCGAGAGCGCCCGGTTCGCGTATCCGCCGGAGCTCCTCGACTCCTCCTTACTGGCGGCGGTTCACGGAGTCGATCTCGTCACCGCTGGACCACCCTGCCAGGGACACTCCAACCTGAACAATCGGAGCCGGCGCGATGATCGGCGCAACAGGCTCTTCCTGACGGTCCCAGCGTTCGCAATCGCAGCGGACGCACAAGCCGTTGCGATCGAGAACGTACCGGCTGTCGTCCACGACCGGGATGGAGTCGTCGACTCGGCTCGGCGCCTGTTCGAGGATGCCGGCTACCGGGTCGACGCGGGAGTCCTCGCCGCGGACGAACTGGGTTGGCCACAGACGCGGCAACGCTACTTCATGGTGGCCCGCCGGCCCGGTGCCCCGGTGCCGCTGAAGCTCCTCGCTGAGGAGTTCAGCGCCCCGGCTCGCCCCGTGTGGTGGGCGATCGCCGACCTTGAGAACTGTACGTCGAACGCCGACCCGATGACGACACTAAGCCGGATCAGTGAGGAGAACGCCGCCCGCATCGAGTTCCTGTTCAAGCACGACAAACTCGACCTACCGCCCTCCGAGCGCCCGACCTGTCACCGGGACGGGACGACCTACCAAGCCGTCTACGGCAGGATGGATAGGCAACGCCCGGCCCCGACGATCACTACCGGCTTCATGTCTCCCGGGCGGGGACGCTTCATCCATCCGACCCGTCCGCGCACCCTTACGCCCCGAGAGGCTGCGCGTCTGCAGGGCTTTCCCGACACCTACCGCTTCGTGCTCGATCCGAGCGCCCCCCCAACCAGACACAAACTCGGTAAGTGGATCGGCGACGCGGTGCCAATGCCTCTTGGATATCTGGCCGCGCTATCGGCGCTCGGGGCCGCCCTGCCCCTGGAGAGTCCATCGCACACATCCCCGGGCTAACGGTTCGACCGCGACCCGTGGCCACAGACACTCCACAGCCCAGCTCCAACGCCGTCGCCCGGCGCATGCGAAACACCAGGCGCCGCGACACTCCCTTTGAGTTGGCCGTCAGACGCAGGCTACATGGATTCGGACTCCGCTACTTCGTCGACCGGCGTATCCCCGGCGTCACCCGGGCACGACCCGATGTCGTCTTTCCGCGCGGCCGAATCGCTGTGTTTCTGGATGGCTGCTTCTGGCATGGTTGCCCCACTCATGGATCGATGCCCTCGGCGAACGCAGCATGGTGGCGCGCGAAGCTCGCCGCAAACGTGGCCCGAGATCGCCGGCACGACCAGGAGTTACGCCAGGCCGGATGGAGAGTTCTACGCTTCTGGGAACATGAGGACCCCGAGCGAGTGGCGGAGACGATCCACAGCGTTGTGCACCGGGAGGCTGCTGCCACACCTCTCGGCTAGGCCCGGTCGACGCGCCCTCATAAGGGTGCTCCCCCGGCTCCAGCTAGCCGGCGCTTGGCGGCACCAACGGTTCCAGCTCGTTGATCAGCGAAGGGATGTCGTCCCTAACGGTGTCCCACACTTGGCGCAGGTCGATCCCAAAGTAGGCGTGGACAAGGCGGTTTCTCATGCCAGTGATTTCTCGCCAGGGAATCGCCGGATGGGCGTTTCTGGTATCCGCAGACACACGAGAAGCAGCCTCACCAACGATCTCGACCGCCTTGAGGATGGCGAGCTGGCTTCTGCGATCCTCAACGAAGTCCCGATACTCCAGCCCTTCCGCGAAGGCGACCGCGTCGCGCGCAGACTCCAGCATGTCCAGCAGGAGGGCCTCTTCTTCACGCGGCATACACGACCTGCAGGGAGTCGAGAATCGCCCGCCGACGAATGTAGTTCCTGCTGTTCTCGATTGCGTCGCGAGTCAACAGGTCCACTGGCCGGCCGAACAGCCCGGCGAGTTCATCCTCCATGCGAACGAGTCCGAACAAGCCGGGTGTTGGCTCACTGGCGAATCGGACTAGCACGTCGATGTCACTATCCGGGTTGAAATCCTCCCTGAGGACAGACCCGAAGAGCGCCATTTCGCCCACCTCCCAGCGCCGGCAGAAAGCCACGACATCCTCAGCGGAGGCTTCCACATGAGGGTGAATCCGCTCTGCCTCTCCACCGATCGGCAGTTCGTTCGCTTCAGTCATCAGTGAATCCCGGCTCTCGAACCTGAAACCTCCCCGTCGTGCGTGATCTTAGTCGCGACGATCGCTCGGCATCACAGTGTCCCACGCTGCCACTGAGAGTCTGGGCCCATGCGACGCACCCTTCCGCCGAGACAGGGCGTTGTAGCGTTGGACCGGCGAGGCTTCGTGTCTGACTAAGTTCATGTCGTTTCGGGAAGCAAGAACGAACCAGCCGCCGCCACGACGCGGGGCGGCCAATCCGGTTCCTCTATTGGCCCTTCTGGTTCTGGCGGCGGTCGACGCCGGTGCCTCCGAGTGGCCGCAGTTCCGCGGTCCAAGCGGCCAGGGGCACGCGCCGGACGCGTCGGTGCCGCTCACGTGGAGTGAAACGGAGAACGTCGCCTGGAAGACGGCGGTCCCCGGTCGCGGATGGTCGTCGCCGGTGATCGCCGGCGATCTGGTCTGGCTGACGACGGCGGTTACCGACCACGAGACGGGAACGTCGCTCCGCCTGCTCGCCTACGACGCCAGGTCGGGCGACACCGTTGCGGATGTCGAAGTGTTCAACATCTCCGACACGACCCTCCTGAACCAGAAGAACAGCTTCGCCTCGCCGACGCCGGTGATCGATCCCGACGGCGAGAGGATCCACGTCCACTTCGGCGCCCAGGGGACGGCGGCAGTCGCGGTCGCCGGCGACAAGCGCGGCGAGGTCCTGTGGCGCACCCGGTTCCCCTACACGTCGCAGCATGGGAACGGCGGCTCGCCGATCCTGCACGACGGACTTCTGATCGTCAGCATCGACGGCTACGACACCGCCTTCCTGGTCGCCGTGGACGCCGAAACCGGCGAGGAGCGATGGCGCTCCGTGCGACCTTCGCCGATCTCGCAGGCCTACTCCACGCCGCTCGCGATCGAGGTCGGCGACACCAGGCAGATCGTCAACGTCAGCGCCTTCCGCGCCTCGGCGCACGAGCCGGCGACCGGCCGCGAGATCTGGCGGGTCGAGTACCCGGGGGGCTTCTCCAACGTCTCCCGCCCGGTGTACGGTCATGGGCTCGTCTACCTCTCGACCGGCTTCAACGAGCCGGTGCTGCTCGCCGTGCGGCCGACCGGCAAGGGCGACGTGACCGACTCGGAGGTCGTCTGGCGGCTCCGCCGCGGCGCTCCGCTCACGGTGTCGCCGATCCTGGTCGGCGACGAGCTCTACACCGTCACCGACAGCGGGATCGCCACCTGCATCGACGCTCTCACCGGCGAGATCCGCTGGCAGCACCGGCTGGGCGGGAATCACTCCGCCTCGCCGATTCATGCCGGCGGGCGGATCTACTTCCAGAGCGAAGAGGGAGTCACGACCGCTATCAAGCCCGGCCTCATGTTCGAGCAACTGGCCAGCAACGAACTCGACGGCTCGACCCTCGCCTCGATCGCGGTCTCCGACGGCGCCTTCTTCATCCGTACGGGAACCCACTTGTACCGCATCGAGGAGTCGCCTTAGCACGTCCGGGACTTGCAACCTGAAGCGCTTCCAGAGCGTCTACGATTCCGACAACCGAAAGGAGCGCCCCATATGACCGCAGCCCCAATCTGGCGGTTCCTGAAGACAGCCGTGCCTGTCGCCGTCGCGTCACTACTGGCTACCCCAATACCGCTGGCTGCCCAGACGGACAATGCCTCCGGGCACTGGGAGGGTTCGATCGAGGCTCCGGGCCAGCCCCTCGTCGTCATGGTGGACCTGGCCGAAACCGACGGCGCCTGGTCGGGAACGATCGACATCCCTGCGCAGGGCGCCAAGGGCCTTCCCCTGTCGGACGTCAGCGTGGACGTGGGCAGCGGCGCCGTCCGCTTCACGATCAGCGGCGTGCCAGGCGATCCCACCTTCGAGGGCACGCTTGCCGGCGGCGAGATCATCGGCGAGTTCAGCCAGGGACCGGCCCGGCTCCCCTTCCGGCTCGGCCGCGAGGCGGTCGAGGTCGAGACGCTGTCGCGCCCGCAGGAACCGAAGCCGCCCTTCCCCTACGAAGCCGAGGAGGTCGAGTACCGGAACGGCGACGTGAAGATCGCCGGCACGCTGACGCTGCCGCCGGGCGACGACCAGGTCCCCGCGGCGCTCCTGATCTCCGGCAGCGGCGCCCTGAATCGCAATCTCGAACTCGCGGGTCACAAGCCCTTCCTGGTGCTCGCCGACCACCTGACCCGGCTCGGCATCGCCGTGCTCCGGGTCGACGACCGCGGCGTCGGCGGCTCGACCGGCAGCACGTGGCAATCGACATCCCGGGACAAGGCGGCCGACGTTCTTGCCGGTGTGCGCTTCCTGCGCGGTCACGGCCGGGTCGACCCGGAACGGGTCGGCCTGATCGGCATCTCCGAGGGCGGTCTCGTCGCTCCGCTAGCGCTCAACCGGGTCGAGCCGGGAACGATCGCGTACGCCGTGCTGCTGGCCGGGCCGGGAGTGCCCGGCGGCGACCTCCTGCGCCAGCAGCTCCGCAGGATCGCGGCGGCGAACGGCGCTCCCGCGCAGATGATCGAGGAACTGGCGGCCCTTCAGGATCGGGCGCTCGAGATCATCGGTTCCGGGATACCGCCACAGGAGGCGGAGGCCGCCCTGCGCGAGGTCGTCATCGAGCAGTTGGCCGCCTCGCCGGAGACGGCGCAACTGAGCGGCGAGGCGCTGGAAACAGCCGTGACCGCCGCAGTCGAATCGAACCTCAGCCCTTGGTTCCGTTTCTTCATCCGCTACGACCCGCGGCCCGCCCTGGGAGGGCTCGCCGTGCCGACGCTGGCCCTGTTCGGCGGCAAGGACACCCAGGTCGACGCCGATCAGAACCAGTCCGCCATGGAAGCCGCGCTCGCCGCGTCGGGCAACGAGGACGTCACGATTCGCCGCTTTGCCGACATGAACCACCTGTTCCAGACCGCGGGTACCGGATCCCCCAGCGAGTACGCCCGGATCGAAGAGACGATGGCGCCGGAAGTTCTCGACCTGATCGGAACCTGGATCGCGGAACGGTTCGTCGACTGACCGGCCGGCCGGTCGAATAGACTCCCCGCCCGGCCCCGACGGCCGGCAGCCCCGAACGACGACACGGACGGTCCAGATGCCGAAGATCACCTACATCGACCAGGACGGCGGCTCGCGCGTGGTCGACGCGCCGGTCGGAGACTCCGTCATGGAGTGCGCGGTCGACAACGACGTCGACGGAATCGTCGCGGCCTGCGGCGGCAACTGCTCCTGCAGCACCTGCCACGTCTACATCGACGAGGCCTGGGTCAAGGCGGTCGGTCCCCGCCACGACGAGGAGGAGTTCACGCTCGAGTACGGCATCGACGTGCGCCCCACGAGCCGCCTGAGCTGCCAGATCAAAGTGACCGACGAACTGGACGGTCTGGTCGTCCATCTGCCCGCCGAACAGGCGGAGTAGAGCCGGAAAGGACGCCGCGGCCCGTCGAACGAGCGACGCTCCCAAGGGAGGAATCACGCCATGACCCTCGAACTCAGCTTCCTCGGCCACTCCGGCTTCCTGATGAGCGCCGGCGACCACACGCTCGCGGTCGACCCCTTCCTCACCGGCAACCCGGTGGCGACGATGGCGGCCGGCGACGTGCAGTGCGACGCGATCGCCCTGACGCACGGCCACGCGGACCACTTCGGCGACACCCTGGCCATCGCCCAGGCCAACAACGCGAACGTGATCGCCGCGTTCGAGATGTGCAACTACCTGCAGGAGCAGGGGCACGACAACGTGAACCCCGGCAACCCGGGGGGCCGCATCGACACCGGGTTCGGCTGGGTCGCGTTCACCCATGCCTTCCACTCCTCGTCCTACGAGGGCCGCTACATGGGCATGCCCTGCGGGCTCGTCGTCCACATGGGCGGCAAGACCGTCTACCACTGCGGCGACACCGGCCTGTTCGGCGACATGAAGCTGATCGGCGAAATCTACAGGCCGGACGCCGCCTGCGTTCCGATCGGGGACCGCTTCACGATGGGACCGGAGCTGGCGACGAAGGCGGCCGAACTGATCGGCGCGCCGGTCGCGATCCCGATCCACTACGACACGTGGCCACCGATCGCGCAGGACCCCGCCGACTTCGCTCCCGCAGGGGTCGAAGTCAAGGTCATGGCGCCGGGCGATACGCTCGCCATCTGACGGCGCCGCCACGCGCCCCCGGCCGAGCCGCCGTCACGGTTCCGCGCAACAAGCGCCGCGGCGCTGCGTAACAGCAACCTGACAGCCAATGCTCGTGTTCGACCATGTCAGCAAGTCCTTCGGCGACCTGCGCGCGGTCGACGACCTGTCCTTCGAACTGGAGGCCGGCGAGGTGTTCGGGCTGCTGGGGCCCAACGGCGCCGGCAAGACGACGGCGATCAACATGGCGGTCGGCCTGCTCGAACCGGACGAAGGCGTGGTCCGCTTCACGGACGAGGCTTTCGACCGGAACCCGCGCGACGCGGAGAACCGCAGGTCGCTGGGCCTGGCGCCGCAGTCCATCGCCCTCTACGAGCAGATCAGCGGCGCCGACAACCTGCGCTTCTTCGGCCGCCTTCACGGTCTGCGGGGATCCGACCTGGAAGAAAGGGTCGCCGCCTGCCTCGACTTCGCCGATCTCGTGGACGTCAGGAAGAAGGTGGTCTCCAAGTACTCCGGCGGCATGAAGCGGCGGCTGAACCTGGCCGTCGCGATCATCCACGACCCGGAGCTCGTGCTGCTCGACGAACCGACCGTCGGCGTCGATCCTCAATCGAGGAACGCGATCTTCGATCGCGTCGAACAGCTTCGGGACCAAGACAAGCAGGTCGTCTACACGACGCACTACATGGAAGAGGCGCAGCGGCTCTGCGACCGGGTCGCGATCATCGACCGGGGCCGGCTGATGGCGCTCGACACGGTGCCGGCACTGATCGAGGCCCACGGCGGCCCCGGCAACCTGGTCGTCCGGACCGGCGACGGCGAGTCACGACACGAGACGACCGATCCGCTCGGCACGCTCGCCGCACTCCAGGCCCGGCAGGCGGTGGATCACTTCCAGTACCTGCCGCCGGATCTGGAAACGGTCTTCCTCAACCTCACCGGCAGGGCGCTGCGGGACTAGAGCCGCCAGGAGAACACCGTGAGCAAGATCGTCGCCATGGCCGCGAAGGACATCCACATCCTCTTCCGGGACAAGCTGGGCTTCTTCTTCACGATCTTCTTCCCGTTGATGATGGCGATCTTCTTCGGCGCCATGTTCGCCGGCCTGAGCCGCGGACCGGCGAGCATTCCGATCGTTCTCGTAGACGAGGACAGGACCGCCGGTTCGGAGCGCTTCATCGGGCGGCTCGAGGCGGCCGGCGGACTCGCTGTCGAGCGGATTCCCGGCGACCAGGGACTGGAGCAGGTGCGCCGGGGCCGGACCGCCGTGATGGTCACCTTGAAGCCCGGGTTCGGAGCCGCCCTGGACAACCCCTTCGTGGCGACGCCCGAAGCCGAGATGAGCGTCGACCCCACACAATTCGCCGCTGCCGGGATGGTCCGTGGCGTTCTGCTCGAAGCGGCCGGCGCCGAACTGCAGGCGTTCATGGGCGATCCCTCCCGCATGTCCGCGACGAACGAGCAGAACCGGCGTCTGATCGAGCAGTTCAGCCCTCCCTCGACCGCCCGCGACGACCTCCTGACCGTTCTCGACCAGATCCCGCGCATTCCGGTGCTGATCGACGAAGCCGGCCTGGGCTCGGTCACCGCGGGCGCGACCGGCGGATTCGGCCCGCCACTCGAGATCGAACAGACCCAGGTCCAGGCGCAGAGACGCGGACCCACCAACTCCTACGCCACCTCCTTCGCGCAAGCCATGCTCTGGACCCTGATCGGCGGCTCCGTGTCCTTCAGCATGTCGATCGCCATCGAGCGGAGCCGCGGCACGCTGATGCGGCTGCTGGTGGCGCCGATCACGGCCCGTCAGCTCCTCGCGGCCAAGGGGCTGGCCTGCCTCGGCGCGACTCTGTTCACGAGCTCTGCCCTGATCACGCTCGGGATCACCGTGTTCGACGTGACGCCGACTTCCTATCCGCTGCTCGTTCTGGCCCTTCTCTGCGGTTCGATCTGCTTCTGCGGCATCATGATGGTCCTGAGCGTGATCGGCAAGACGGAACAGGCGGCCGCCGGCGTCGGCTGGGGCATCGCGCTCCCCTTCACCATGCTGGGCGGCGGCATGGTGCCCCTGTTCCTGATGCCGGAGTGGATGCAGACCCTCGGCAACATCAGCCCGATGAAGTGGACATTGATGGCCTACGAGGGCGCGATCTGGCGCGGCTTCACCCTGAGCGAGATGCTGCTGCCGTGCGCCGTTCTGGTGGCCATCGGGGTCGTCGCCTTCACGATCGGCGCCAGGAACCTGCGCTGGGACACCGGTTGAGCCCTTGACCGGTCCCCTGCTCGTCATCGGCTCGGTCAACTACGACCTGATCTTCCGGCATCCGCGCCTGCCCCGGCAGGGCGAAACGATCTCCGGGGCTGAGCTGTTCGAGTCCTGCGGCGGCAAGGGCGCGAACCAGGCCGTGGCGGCCGTTCGCTGCCGGGGCGGGCTCGGCGACGCCGCACCGGCCGTTCTCTTCGGCGGCGCGGTCGGCAACGACGCCCACGCCGCGGCTCAACGGCGGGTCTTCGAGGAAGACGGCATGGACACCCGCTATCTGCTGGTGCTCGACGACATCCACACGGGGCTGTCCGCGGTCTGGGTCGAGGCGGAGAGCGGCGACAACCGGATCATGAACTCACCGGGGGCGAACAGCCGGCTGACCGCGGACGCGCTGACCGCGGCGCCGATCGAGGAGGCGGGGCTGCTCCTGATCCAGAACGAAACCCCGGCCGACGGTGTCCGGAGCGCCGTCGAACGCGCTCACAGCGCCGGCGTACCGGTGATCTGGAACCCGGCGCCGATCGACGAGGCGAGCGACCCGGGACTCGATCCCCGCCACGTCGACTGGGTGACGCCGAACGAGGTCGAGTGCGCGGTGCTGCTCGGCCGCGCCGGCGAGCGGATCGATGCCGGCAGCGCCCCGGACGCCGCGACGGAGCTGCTCAGGCTCGGTTACCGCGGCGCGATCCTGACCCTGGGCCCGGCCGGCGTCCTGGTCGCGACGCCGGACTCGCCGCCGGAGTTGATCCCCGCGCCGCAGGTCGACGCGGTCGACACGACCGGTGCCGGCGACGCCTTCAACGGCGCCTTCGCCGCGGCCCTGCTTGCGACCTCCGACAGCCGCGAGGCCGCGGCCTTCGGCGTCCGGTACGCCAGCGACTCCGTGACCAGGCACGGCACACAGACCTCCTTCGCCCGCTGGTAGCGTCGCCGCGTGGCCGGCCGCGGATCTTCCACCAAGCTCGCCCTGTTGGGCGGTACTCCAGTTCGCACCGACCCCTGGCCGCGGTGGCCGGCGCGCGGACCGGAAGAGGAACGGGCCGTCCTCGCGGCACTACGGGACGGCGACTGGGGCGGCTTTCCGCTGCCGAACGAGCGCTCCGCCGCGTTCGCGGTCGCCTTCGCCGAGCGCCACGACAGCGAGCACGCCCTGTGCGTGGCGAACGGCACGGTCTCGCTGGAGGTCGCACACCAGGCGATGGGCGTGGAACCGGGCGCCGAGGTCATCGTGCCGGCCTACACGTTCGAGGCGACCGCCTCGGCCGCCCTCTTCGCGGGCTGCGTGCCCGTGTTCGCCGACATCGACCCGGAGACCTGGTGCATCGACGTCGATGCGGCTGCGGCGCTGGTCACCGAGCGCACCCAGGCGATCGTGCCGGTCCACCTGGCGATGACGATCGCCGACCTCGACGCGATCGGGTCGCTCGCCGGGAAGCACGGACTCGCCGTGCTCGAGGACTGCGCCCACGCCCACGGCGCCCGCTGGCGCGGCCGCGGCGTCGGCTCCTGGGGCGATGCCGGTTCCTTCAGCTTCCAGAGCTCGAAGCTGATGACGGCCGGCGAGGGCGGCATCGTGACGACATCGGACGACACCGTACTCGACCGACTCCACGCCCTGGTCAACTGCGGACGACAGCGCCCGGAGGCCGCGGAGCCGGTCCCTGTCATCGGCCACAACTACCGGATGACGGATCTACAGGCGGCGATCCTGGAGGTCCAGCTCGAGCGGCTCGATCGCCAGCACGAGATCCGCGCCGTCAACGCCCGGCACCTGCGCGCCGCGATCGAGGCGATCGACGGGCTCGATAATCTCCGAATCGACGACCGCGTGACGACCCAGGCCATCTACCAGTTCGTGTTCCGCTTCGACAGCGAAGCCTTCGCCGGCATTGACCGGGACGTCTTCGTCGCCGCTCTCGAAGCCGAAGGCGTGCCGGCCGACGGCCGTTTCTACGAGTCGCTTCCCGTGAGCGAGCTGCTTCGCCCCGACCCTGCCCGCTACCCGGCGTGGTGCGCCGCGCTAGCCGCCGCGCCGGCAACGGACTGTCCGAACGCCGAGGGCGCCGCGTACCGAGAGTCCGTCTGGCTGCCCCACCAACTCCTGCTAGGCACGGAGGCCGACGTCGACGACATCGTCGAAGCCGTGCTGAAGGTGCAGCGCAGTGCCGGCCATCTCGCCGGCCTCGAGAGCGCTGAAGTCGAGCGCCTGCGACAGGCGCGATCGGCCCGCTAAGCCCAGGTCAGGGCGCTGGAGCTCTGCCCGAAGGCATCCGTCTCAACGCCCATCGACTGCAGCATCGTCACGTAGAGGTTGCAGAGCGGCGCGTTGTGCCCGCCTTCGTGGACGACGTGCTGGCCGTGGCTGAAGCCGCCGCCGGCGAGCAGGATCGGCAGGTCCTTCGGCTCGTGCGAGTTCGCGTTGCCCAGGTTGCTGCCGAACAGGACCATCGTCTGGTCGAGCAGCGAGCCGTTGCCGTCGCCGCGCTCGCCCAGATCGACCAGCAGTTCGTCGAAGCTCTCGACGATCTCGGTCTCGATCTTCTTGAGCTGTGCGATCTTCGCCGGATCCTGGCCGTGGTGCGACAGGCTGTGCTGGTCGAAGTTGACGCCGGGCACATCGATCACCACGCCATGATCCTGGATCATCAGGCTGATCACCCGTGACGAGTCGGTCTCCAGGATCAGGGGGATCATCCGGAACATCAGCTTGATGCGACCGATCAGGTCGTTGCGCGACGGAATGTCGACAGGCGGTTCCGCGTCGACAACCGGCTTCGGCTTCTGCTGCCAGGCCTTGACCTCGGCGAGGTCGAGTTCGGCGGTCCGCACCGCGTCGAAGTAGGAATCCAGCTTCACCTGGTCGGCCATGCTCACCCGCCGCCGCAGCGCCGAAGTCTGCGACTTGAGCCGGTCCAGGATGCTGCCTCCGTCGTTCAGGCTCTGCTTCTCGCGCGCGACTTCCTCGGGCGTCCCCTGCAGGAACAACTGGCGGAACAGGTTCGCCGGACTGGTTTCGGCCGGCACCATGGCGCCGCTCCTGGTGTAGGACTGGCTCTGAGGCGCCGCGGTGCCGAGCACGACGGACGGGAACCGGGTGGTGTAGCCGAGGTGGTTGGCGGCCACCTGGTCCAGCGAGATCGTGTTGCGGAAGCCGTCCAGGCCGGGCCGCCGGGCCGCGGTCAGGAAGGTGATCTCCGAGTTGTGCGGCTGGCGTCCGGTCTGCTCCTCGTGCGAGAACCCGGAGAACAGGGTGAAGTTGTCGCGGTGCTTCTCGAGCAGGGAGAGGTACTCGGTCGTCTCCCAGGCCGCGCCGGCGGTCTTCGGGAACCAGGCCTCCTTGTAGAGGCCGAGCGTGTTGCAGATGTTGACCATGCGCCTCGGCCCTGCGGCCGCGGCGTGGGCCAGCCTCGGGGTCATCGACTCGAGCATCGGCAACGCCAGGGCCACGCCGGAAGCGCGGAGGAAAGTTCGCCGGTCCAGCGGCTTGGTCAGGTTCATCGCTACCTCGTCCTGAAGAGTTCGCTGTTCGCGACCTCGTGAATCATGGTCCGGAACGGGAACCCGTCGTCGCTCAGCTTCGCCACGACATCCTCGACGCCGTCCCGGTCCGCGAACTCGATCTCGGCGCCGGTCGAGTAGACGAGGAGCTGGGACACCAGGTGACGCGCCACCTGCTCCACGTCCCTGCCGAGCAACGCCTTGTATTCCTCGATCCCGGCGAAGGGCTCGCCGTCGGCCGTCACGCCGGTGGCGTCGACCGGGGGCCCCTGCTTGTACGGCATCGGATAGGTGTACCCCTCCGGAGTCGTTCCCTCGCCGCCAGCCATCCGATAGTGCGTACGGAGGCCGCCGATCACGTCGAAGGACTCGAGCGCGAAGCCCGGCGGGTCGATCACCCGGTGGCAACTGTTGCAGACGGGCTCGTTGCGGTGCTTCGCCAACTGCTCCCGGACCGTGGTGGCGCCGCGGGTATCCGGCTCCAGGGCCTCGACGCTCTCGGGCGGCGGCGGCGCCGGCTGGCCGAGCAGATTCGCCAGCACGAAGTTGCCGCGCGGAATCGGCGACGTGATCGTGCCGTTGGCGGTGATCTTGTGGATGCTGGCCTGCGTGATCAGCCCGCCGCGGACGCTGCCAGGCGGCAGCGTCACCTTGCGCATGTACTGGCCCTCTACGCCCGGCACGCCGTAGTGCTCGGCCAGACGCCGGTTGAGGAACGTGAAGTCGGCGTCGATCAGGTTGCCCACGCCGTGGTCCCCGGCGATCAGCTCGGCCAGGAACAGTTGCGTCTCCTGAGTCATCGCCTGTCCCAGGCGATCGTCGTACTCGGGATAGAGCCCGGAGTCGGGGTTCGTCGCCTTCATCTCGTAGAGGCGGAACGCCTGGCCCGCGAAGTCCTTGACGAACCGCTCCGACCTGGGATCGTCCAGCAGCCGCTCGACCTGAGCCGCCAGGACTTCCGGGTCGGACAGGCTGCCGTCGTCCGCACTGGCGAGCAGCTCGTCGTCCGGCAGGCTGCGCCACAGGAAGTAGGACAGACGGGACGCCAGCGCGTGATCGTCCAGCCGGCCCGGATCGCCGGTCTGGAACAGGAAGGGCGGAGCGCTCAGGATGGCGCGGAGCGGAATGCGCACCGCTTCGATGAACGGCCGGCCGTCCTCCAGCAGCGGCTGGGCCAGGCTCGCGTAGGCCTCGAGCTCATCTTCGGCGAGCGGGCGCCGGAAGGCCCGCGGCCCGAACCCGGCGACGATGTCGACGACGTGCTGATACGGCGTCTTCGTGAGAACGACCTCGCCCGCATCGTCGAAGTCCACGCCGACCAGCAGCTTGCGGGCGCTCGGCGGCGGCCAGGATTCGAACAGCGGACCCTCGATCGTCAGCGAGCGGAGCGCGATCCCCTCGCCCTTGTAGTTCTCGACGTTCCTGTCCGGGGGGTAGTAGTCGAAGTACTCGCCCGGCGGCGGATCCGCCTCGGCGATCGACGGGGCGAGGAGCTCGCCCGGCCGCAGGAAGGTCTCGAACTGCACCGTCCGCGGGTCCTCGCCGACCAGGTCCCAGTAGGCGATCAGTTCGTCGAGCGAGGCGGCGGCCGCCTGCTTCGACCCCCGGTACACGGTCAGGGTCAACGGTCCTCTGGGCTGATACGGCCAGCCCTCGAGCGTGGCGCGATAGCGGCCGGCGTAGGGCACGTTGTACCCCTCGGTCTCGCTGTGCATGAGGTACGTCGAGCCGCCATCGACGAACATGACCGCGGCTTCGTCCAGCATCTTGGTGATCCCGCCGCCCAGAATCTCCGCCTTGCTCATGAAGGTGAGGTACTGCGAATCGCCGTAGGCGATCTCGCGACGCCCGGTGGCCGGCCGGGGACCGATCTTGATCGCCTCGTCGAGTGCCCTATCCGCCACTTCGAGATAGCCGCGGACGTGCAGAGGCGACATGCTCTGGTTCGCCGCCACAGTGTCGAATCCGCCGGAGTCGGCCTCCGCCGGCAACGACTGACTCAGTTCCATCGCGACTGCTTCCTCGATCTGGAGCAGATCCTGGATCGTGTAGGCGTACTCGAGCCTCGTGAGCCGACGCAGCGGAACCCGCTGGCCGCCGCGGGCGGCCAGATTGGCCTCCACCAGCGCGCCATTGAGCGACGCCAGCGCCGCCTCGATCAACTCCGCTTCGGGCTTCGGCGCCTCGGGCGGCGGCATCTCGCCGTTCTTCAACCGGTCGTGAATGCGCTGCCAGGTGCGGAACGTCTTCGCGTCCGTCAGATCGTGGCTCAGGCGGGTGATGCTGAGCGGCGTCGCGGTCCGGTTGCCGTGGCAGCGGATGCAGGACCGGTCGACTAGCGGCGCCACGCCCTCGTAGAAAGCGGCCGCCTGCGAGGTCTCCTGGGCTGCGAGGGCCGGCACGAGCAGGGCGAACGGCAACACCGCGACCGCAATGCGATTCTGCTTCATTCCTCTTCCCCTTCGGACGCCGGGCACCGGGCTGACTGGAACTCGCCTCAGAAACTTGTAACACCCTACCACTTTGGTCCGCGTCAGCTGCCCTCCAGCGGCAACACCGTGCCAACGTGGTCCCGGATCCATCTGGCGTCGAACCACTCCAGGGGATTGACCGGCAGGCCGCCGAGGAGCACGGCGAAGTGGAGATGATCGCCACCGGCGAGCCCGGTCTGGCCGCTCAGGCCCAGGCGCCGGCCGGCCTCGACTTCCCGGCCCACCTCGACGTCGATCCGGGACAGGTGCGAGTACAGGGTCTGCAGGCCGTAGCCGTGATCGACGATCACGGTGTTGCCGTAGATGCCGAAGTACTCCGCCAGCACGACGACACCCGAGTTGGCAGCCGGAACGTCGTCCTGAACGCGCGAGGCGAGATCGAAGCCGAGATGGTCCTGCGTGTCGACGACCCGGCCCTCGTACAGGTACTGCCTGCGGGTCGCGAACTGGTCCATCACCTGCGTGTTCCGCATCTGCCGGAACGGTCCGCTCCAGAGCTGACGCGGCGCCGAGTCGGCCGCGATCTCGACCATGCGTTCGGCGTTCATCCGCCGCAACTCCCCGTTCAGCATGAGGTAGTTGTCGAGCAGGCTGCCCCGGTCTTCGAGTTCCGGCGTGCGGGACATGATCGCCGGTACCACGCGCGCCATGAATCCGTCGCTGAGCCGGATGGTCGAAGACCGCAGTGGCGACGGCTCCACCTCGCCGAGGAACCGCACGCTCGCCTCGTTGCCAAGTTCGTCGCGCGCGACCAGCCGGAAGGACGAGGCATCGGCGCTGTCGTAGGGAACGCCGAAGAGCGCGAAGCGTTCCCCGGGACCCCCGCCCGGGAGCGGATGACCAGGGAACCGGTAGCCGTCAACCTCGACGCCGCTCTCCGTCGCGCCGTCGCCGACGAGGTAGCGCAGGACGCCGCTGCCCGACTGCGTGGGCGTCGCCGTCACCCTCACCGAGCTCAGCTCCGGCGGGCGGAACCGGACCGGCAGAGTGAGTTCGGCCACCCTGGGCCGCGGCCGGCGCAGCCAGGTTCCGGGGCGCTCAACCGTGACTCTCACCGTGGCCTCGCCCTCGACCAGATCTGGCGTCGACTCCCTGCCCACCTCGACCTCCAGCGTCGCTTGGGCGACCGGCTCGCCTCCGAGCGAGAACGGTCCGGGCGGCCGGTGCGCCCTCTCTTCGAGCAGCACCGGCTCCCCGTCCTGAATCAGCTCCGCCCGGATCGAACCGAGACCGCGGCCGCCGGCCTCCGCCGCCGAGGTCACGACGGTCCTGGGGCCGATCCCGGGCAGGTCGGACCTGATCGTGACGACGGGCTCCGGGCCGACGCGGATCCACAGCACCGCTCCGGCGGCGACCAGGGCCGCAACGAGGACCGCCGCGATCGCCGCCCAGGGCGGCCGGCCCCGCCGGCGCGGTTCCAGGCGAACGGCTTCTCTTCCCGTAAGCGCCAAGACTCCGCGGCCCGTCAGTCGACCTGCAGCAGTTCGACCCAGTTGCCGTCCGGGTCCTCGATCATCGAGATCTTGATGCCGGGACGGATCTCGCGCGGCGAGATGACGACCTTGCGTCCCGCCTCCTCCGCCTGGGCCGTCGCCTCGTCCAGGTTCGAGACCGAAAGCGTCCAGTAGCGGTATCCCGTCGCTCCTCCGATGCCTCCCGGCGGCGCCTCGGCCTCCGGCTGTCTCGACAGCGAGACGAGCTTGATCAGGCTCGTGCCGCAGAGCAGGCGGTGCATCGTGCCGCCCGGCATCGGCATCTCGCCCTGATCCTCGAGCCCCAGAATGTCCCGGTAGAAGTGAAGCGACGCCTCCACGTCGCGCACCACGATGCCGAGATCGATCGAGTCCTTCGTCAGTTCTACGCCCAAAGCAGCTTCCTCCTCGTCGTCGTGGCGGCGGATGTTATCCGCCAACGACCTGGAAGGAGCCGCCTGTCAGGGGTCGGCTCGCCGGGTTTCTCCTTCGCTCTGACGCGACGTCACGGCGCGGAAGAGCAGGAGAACGCCGACGGCCATGACGGCAACCGGCCAGAAGTCGAGGACGTCGTCCACCCAGACGAAGTCCGGAAGGCTCGCGATGACGAGGAACCCGCCGGGGATCAGGGGCCACCAGCGGTTCTGCCGCTCGTACAGGAGGGAGACGACATAGATCAGAATGAACCCCAGGCCCAGGCCCAGACCGACGTTCTCGCCGTCGACGAATGGGGCGGAGTGAAGATCCTCGAAGGCCAGGCCGCCTCCGATCCCCAGGAGCAGCGCTCCGGGAATGAGCAATCCGAACGCCCGCTTGTACAGGTAGCCCGCGACGAAGATGCCCCCGATCAGGACGAACAGCAGGTGCACATGGGCTTCGCTATCGAGGCGCTCGAGAAACAGCAGAACGCCGCCCAGCACGATGAGAGCCACGCCGGCGGCGATCTGACCGGCCAGGCCGGGGCCGGCGTCTTCAGCCGGCGGCTCCGGCGGCTGCGCCGGCGGTTCCGGCGGGCCGGCGGATGTCGACGATTCGGCGTCGGAGCCTGCAGAGGAAGAGGTGTCGTCGGTCATCTCGTCATGTTCCATCAAGTCGTTCCTCCCTGCTGCACTCTACGCACGATCGGCCGGCGAGGTTCCATCTACTTCACGATCCACCGAAGTCTTCGGCAGGCATTCCGCTGGTACGCTAGCTCCATGCCGGTCTTCGAACGGGGCGATACGCGAATCCGGTGGTGGGAAGCCGGCGAGGGCTTCCCGGTGCTGCTCTTCGCGCCGGGCGGCATGCGCTCGGCCGCCGACATCTGGGCAACGAGCCCGTTCGATCCGCGCGAGGCGCTCTCGGGGTCGTTCCGGGTCATCTCGATGGACCAGCGCAACGCCGGCGGATCCACCGCGCCGGTGACTGCCGCGGACGGCTGGCATTCGTATACGGAGGACCACCTCGCGCTGCTCGATCACCTGGGCATCGAGCGTTGTCACCTGATGGGCGGCTGCATCGGCTCTTCCTACTGCCTGGGCGTGCTCCAGACCGATGCATCCCGGGTGAGCGCCGCCGTGCTCCAGAACCCGATCGGCCATCACGAGAACCAGGACCTGTTCTACGCCATGTTCGACACCTGGGCCGACGCCCTGCTCGAGCATCGGGACGACGTGTCTACCGAAGCGCTGCCTCCGTTCCGCGAGCGGATGTACGGCGGTGACTTCACCTTCAACGTGGACCGCGACTTCGTGGCCGGAATCGAGACGCCGCTCCTGATTCTGGCCGGCGACGACGCCTACCATCCCCGGCCAATTGCCGAGGAGATCGCCGCTCTTTCGCCCAACAACGAGATGATTCTCGACTGGAAGAGCGAACAGGCAGCGGCCGCCGCGGCGGCCGAGGTGAGGGCCTTCCTGGAGCGGCACACACCGTAGCCACTCTGAAGGACGACACGATGATCGGAGCGATTCTGCTCGGCACAGTCCTGGCCCTCGGAACCCCGCCGGGCCCGGCGACGTCCGCTGAAGCCGGGCAGGAGGCCCCTCTTGGCCGGGGTCTCGGCGAACTGAGCGACGTGGTCGAAGTGACCGTCGTCAATGTCGACGTCGTCGCCACGGACCGTAGCGGGCGTCCGGCGTATGACCTGTCGCGCCAGAACTTCCGCGTCTTCGACAACGGCGCGCCGGTCGAACTCAGCTACTTCAGCCGCGGCGGCGGCGCCGGCGACCCGGACCCGGAACTCGTGCATGAGCCGCTGTCGATCGCGTTCTTCTTCGACAACACGCATCTTTCGGTTGCCAGCCGCTCCGCGGTCATGGACCAGATCAAGGACTTCGCCCGCGGCCAGCTGGAAACCGAGGGCCGGGACGTTCCCGTCTTCGCGATGGTGGTCGCCTTCGACGGTGAGCTGAGGTTGCTCCAGGACCTGACGACGGACTACATCGCCCTCGCCCAGGGGTTGAATCGGGCCGAAGCCGCACACCAGGTCTTCACGGAAGCTCAGGGCCTCAAGCGCAGGTCTCAGGAGAGCTTCCTGCAGTTGATGGACCAACTGAACGCGCGGCGGCAGGAGTCGGCCGGCAGCATCGGCGCCCTGCGCGCGACGCTGGCCGAGTTGCTCGCCTACGCGCGCGTGATGCACCAGGACAGCGCCCGCACCGCCGACGCGATCGAGGATGTCGTCGAGTCGCTGGCCCTGGTGCCCGGGCGCAAGGCCTTCTTCCTGATCAGCGACGGTTTCGCGGCGCGGCCGTTCGACCGCCTCCTCCAGAACGTACAGAAACGGGTGGCCGGTCGCCGGGAAGAAACCGGCATCGAGCTGATGCAGAACCGCGAAGTCGACGGGCCCGAGGGCTTCGACGCCCCGAACAACCTCTACACGAGGAACTCGAACATCCAGGGCACCGCGGCCCTCACGGCGACCTCCTTCCAGCAGGATCTGTCCAACTTCGATCTCAGTGCCCGCTACACCGGCCTGGCCGCTCTCGCGAACTCCCACCGCGTCTCGTTCTATGCTTTCAAGCCGCCGGAGGTCGAAGTCGCCGCGGCGGCGCTGTCCGAACGGGTATCCGACCAGCAGAAGCTCACCTACCTCTCCGACCTCCGCGGCGTGCTGAACGGCCTCGCCCACGACACCGGCGGCCGCGCCTGGGTTTCCGGCCGTAACGTGGGGGCTTTCTTCGACCAGGTGGCGGCGGATCTCCGCTCCTACTACTCGCTCGGCTACGTCCTCGACGAGTTCGTGGAGGGCTCGATCCACGAGGTGCGCGTCCGGCCCCGGCCGCGGAGCCTGCGGCTGCGCCACCGGACGAGCTACGTGGCGCGGTCTCTCCGCGAGCGGCTGGCCGAGCGGACGGTCGGCGCCCTCCTTCTGGGGTGGACGGAGAACCCCCACGGACTCCACATCGACAGCATCCAGTGGGACACCGGCGGCGGTGGCTTCTACGATGTCGACTTCACCGTCTCCGTGCCCCTCGACAAGCTCGTCATGATCGAGCAGGCGGGCGAACGCACCGACCAGGTCCGCGTGGTCGCCGTCGTTCTCACCGAGGACGGCGAGCAGTTGGCGCCGAGCCACATCGTCCTGCCCCTGGCCATCCCCGACCGGGACTGGGCGGAGGCCCAGGACCAGTTCTTCGCCGTCAGCTTCGAGTACCCGATTCCGCGCGGCAGCCACCGGGTGGCGATCGGTCTCTGGGACGAGAACGGCGGCAACGGTTCCTACATCAGGAGAGAGTTCAGTGTGCGCTGACCTTGAAACCACTCCCGAGCCCGTCCACCTCACCGAGGCGGACCTGGAGGCCGGCTTCGGCCACGTCCTGGCCTCCCCCGCCGACGGCGGCACGCTGGAGATGATCGTCCGGCGGCCCGGAGTCGACCACCGCGAGGTGATCGACGAAGGTCGGCTCACCTTCGAGGCAGGTCTGGAGGGCGACACCTGGGACCGCCGCAAGGGCTACGTCACCGAGGACGGAACCCCCGACCCGGATGCGCAACTGACGCTGACCAACTCCCGTTTCGCCAACCTCATCGCGGGCAGCCGCGACCGCTGGCCACTGGCTGGCGACCAGCTCTACGTCGACCTCGACCTGAGCGAGAGCAATCTGCCGCCGGGCACGCGGCTCCGCATCGGCGACGCGACCATCGAGGTCACGGCCCTTCCCCACACCGGCTGCAGCAAGTACCGGCAACGCTTCGGTCTGGAGGCGCTCAAGTTCACCGCCACACCCGAGGGCAGGTCGCGGCACCTGCGCGGCATCTACGCCCGCGTGGTCGAGCCGGGAACGGCGCGAGTCGGCGACACGATCCGGAAAGTGGACTGACGGCAGTGCCGATCACCAGGGGAGTCCGGCAACTCGTCGCCGAGGCCGACGCAGCGGTCGAGACGGTCACGGTCGCGGCGGCGCTCGAGCGCCAGCAGGCCGGAGCACTCATCGTCGATCTGCGCGACATCCGTGAGCGGGCCCGCGAGGGCTTCATCCCCGGCTCCTTCCACGCCCCCCGGGGCATGGTCGAGTTCTGGGTGGATCCGGACAGCCCTTACTTCAAGGATGTCTTCGGCGACGACCGGGAGTTCATCTTCCACTGTGCCAGCGGCTGGCGCTCCGCGCTCGCGACGAAGGCGGTTCAGGACATGGGGCTCGCGCCCGTGTCCCACATCGGCGGCGGCTTCACGGCCTGGAAAGAGGCCGATGCGCCCGTGCAGCGAACGGATGACGGGCGGGAGCCCCGCGCTTGACAGCACGGTACCGATTCCTTACCCTCTGCGCCCGTTCAACGCCGAACCGCAAGATGCGCGCTCCCTCCACCTCCGCCTCGACCGCCCCCCTCGTCAAGGGTCACTGCCGCGGCGCGAAGCGTCCGGGACAGGATCCTGGGTGACCTGGTAGATCGAGAACGCATCTTCTCCTAGAGGCCGGCCATCCAGAAGGATGAGCCGGCTTTTCTTTTCTGGAAGCGAAACCCAACCGAGGAGACATCGCAATGGAGCTCCAGACCGTCGACGCCGACAGCGAGTGCCCCGAGTGCTTCGAGTCCGTGAGGCTCGAGGCCGTGATGCAGCATGAGATCGTCCAGTGCGCCGGCTGCGGCGTCGACCTCGAAGTCATCGAACTCGACCCGGTCGCCCTGGAACTCGCGCCGGAAGAAGAAGAAGACTGGGGCGAGTAGCGGAGCCGCGAACGATGCGCATCGGAGTCCTCTACAGCCGGGTCCGGCCCGAAGAGAAGCTGCTCTTCGCCGAACTCGAGCGTCGGCCGGCCGACGTCGAGCTGATCGACGACCGCGGGGTCGTCCTCGCGCTCGGCGGCAGCAGCGCGCTCGAGCCGTCCTTCGACTTCGATGTCGTCTTCGACCGTTCGCTCAGCTACAGCCGGGCCCTGACCAACCTGCGCGTCCTGGCCGACCGCGGCGTGGCCACAGTCAACCCCGCCTGCGTGATCGAGAACTGCGGCGACAAGGTCCGCACCTCGAGCCTGCTCCAGGCGGCCTCGCTGCCGACACCCGCAACCCGGGTGGCCTCGACGCCGGAGGCGGCCCTGCTCGCGATCGAGGAACTCGGCTATCCGGTCGTGATGAAGCCGACCGTCGGATCCTGGGGCCGCCTGGTGGCGCGCATCAATGACCGCGACGCCGCCGAGGCGCTGCTCGAACACAAGAGCACGCTCGGCTCCTACCAGCACTCCATCTTCTACCTGCAGCGCTACGTCGACAAGCCGGAGCGGGACATCCGCGCGTTCGTCGCCGGCGGCCGCACCCTCTGCGCGATCTACCGCCGGGCGCCGCACTGGATCACCAACACCGCGCGCGGCGCCTCCACCGAGAACTGCCCGGTCACGCCGCAGATCGACGACCTCTGCCGGCGAGCCGCCCGCGCCGTCGGCGGGGGCCTGTTGGCGGTCGACCTGGTGGAGGACCCCGAACACGGTCTGCTGGTGCTGGAAGTCAACCACACGATGGAGTTCCGCAACTCGATCGCCCCCACCGGCGTGGACATCCCCGCGCGCATGATCGACTTCGTCGAGCGGGTGGGCACCGTGGGCTGGGACGAGGCCCAGGCGCTGTGACTGTTCGCGCATCGATCGTGGGCGGATCCGGCTATGCCGGCGGCGAGTTGCTGCGGCTGCTGCTCGGCCACCCCGGGTTCGAGATCGGGCAGGTCACGTCACGCCGGCTGGCCGGCTCCTTCGTTCACTTCACCCACCCGAACCTGCGGGGTCATACCGATCTGCGCTTCTCGACCCTGGACGAACTCGAGCGCTGCGACCTGCTCTTCCTCTGCCTGCCGCACGGCAACGCCGCCAGGGACATCGACCTCTATTCCGAACTCGCGCCGAAGGTCGTCGATCTATCGGCCGACTTCCGGCTTCGGTCGGCCGAGGCGTGGGAAGACTGGTACGGAGATCCTCATCCCGCGCCGGGGTGGCTCGACCGCTTCGTGTACGGCCTGCCCGAGCTGAACCGCGAGGCGATGGCCGGCGCCGCCCGTGCGAGCGGCGTGGGATGCAACGCGACCGCTACCCTGCTCGGTCTGCTTCCCCTGCTCGAGTCCGGGCCCCGGGAAGACGATCTCGTCGACTGGAGCCGGGGAATCGTCACCGAACTGAAGGTCGGCAGCAGCGAGGGCGGCGCCTCGTCGTCCGATGCCTCCCACCACCCCGAGCGGTCGGGCGTGGTGCGCAGCTTCCGGCCGACGGGCCACCGGCACACCGCCGAGGTCGAACAGGCGTTCGCGAGCCGCGGCGTCGACGTCAGAGGCAACGTCCACCTCTCCGTGACCGCGGTCGAGATGGTGCGCGGCGTCCTGGCCACCAGTCACCTCTTTCTTGCCGGCGCGACGGACAGGAGAGCCGCCGAGCGGGAGCTCTTCCGGACCTACCGCTCCTTCTGCCGGCAGCACCCCTTCGTGCGCCTGGTCAAGGACCGGCGCGGCATTCACCGCTACCCCGAACCGAAGATCCTCGCCGGCAGCAATCACGCCGAGGTCGGTTTCGATCTCGATCCGAGGACCAGCCGCCTGGTCGTCATCTGCGCCATCGACAACCTGATGAAGGGCGCGGCCGGCAACGCGGTCCAGTGCGCCAACCTGATGTGCGGATACGAAGAGACCCGGGGCCTCGACTTCCTCGGACTTCACCCCGTCTAGGCACCAAGAGCATGGCCGAAACCAGCCCAGACAACCCCGGCGGACCGCTCGTGATCAAGGCCGGCGGCGGCAAGGCGCTCGACCTCGAAGCCATCGCCGGCGATGTCGGTTCCCTGTGGCGAGCCGGCCGGCCCGTGGTCCTGGTTCACGGCGGCGCGGAGACGACGAACGAGGTCGCCGAGCAACTGGGACACCCGCCGCAGTTCGTGACCAGCGAGAGCGGCTATAGCAGCCGCCGGACGGACCGCCGCACCCTCGAGATCTTCGAGATGGTCTACTGCGGGCTGCTGAACAAGCGCTGGGTCGAACTCCTGCAGCGCCAGGGCATCGCAGCGGTCGGGCTGTCCGGGCTCGACGGCCGGCTGTTCGAAGGGCGCCGCAAGGACAGGCTGCGCATCCGGCACGGCGGCCGGCGCATGGTGCTGCGCGACGACTGGACCGGCACCGTCGAGAAGGTCAACGGTGAACTCCTGCGCCTGCTGCTTGGCGGCGGTTACCTGCCGGTGCTGACGCCCCCCGGCGCCTCCTTCGACGGCGAGGCCGTGAACGTGGACGGGGATCGCGCCGCCGCCGCCGTTGCGACGGCTCTGGGCGCCTCCACCCTCGTCTATCTCTCCGGCGCGCGGGGACTGCTTGCCGACTTCCCCGACGAGGACTCCCTGATTCCCCGCTTCGAGGTCGCCCGCGACGCGCTCTCCGGCGCCGCCCCCGACTCCGGACTCGAACCCCTGGCGGCCGCGGCCGAAGACCGGATGAAGAAGAAGGTGCTCGGCGCCGCCGAGGCGCTCCGTGGTGGGGCTGGCCGGGTCATCTTCGCCGACGGCCGGGTCGAACGGCCGGTGCGGGCGGCCCTCGACGGCGCGGGCACTCACGTCGTCGTCAGGCCGGCGAACCGGCAGGAGGACTCGCGATGAGCGGTAGCGCGGCGGATGAAGGCCGGAGAGCCGGCGCAGCGACAGCCGGCGCCGAGGACCGCCGTCTCGGGACCTGGGCGCCGCGCCGGCCCACGCCGCCGATCGTCGGCGGCGAAGGCTGCGAACTGATCGCGGAGAACGGCGACCGCTACCTTGACCTGACCGCCGGCTACGGCGTCTGCTGCCTCGGCTACAACCACCCGGCCATCGTCGAGGCCATCAGGAACCAGGCGGATCGGCTCACCTTCTGCCCGCTCAACGTGTCGAGCGCCGTCCGGGCGGACTACGTCGAGGCGCTGGCCGCCATCCTGCCCGCGACGCTCGACCGCGTGTTCCTGTGCAACAGCGGCACGGAAGCCGTCGAGGGCGCGCTCAAGTTCGCGGCGCTGGCCACGGGAAGGAGCCGGACCATAGCGCTCCGGAACAGCTTCCACGGCCGCACCCTGGGCGCATTGGCGATGACCTGGAACCCCGCCGCCCGCAGGCCCTACGACGGCTTGCTTCACGATGCCATCTTCGTTCAGCCCGACGCCGAAGCGATCGAACAGGCGGTCTCCGAAGAGACGGCCGCGGTCGTCCTCGAACCCGTGCAGGGCGAAGGCGGCGTCAATGTCCTGAGTGACGAACTTCTCCTCGCCGCGCGCCGCGCCTGCGACCGACACGGCGCCCTGCTCATCCTCGACGAAGTGCAGACCGGCTTCGGCCGTTGCGGCCGGTGGTTCGCCCATCGGCACACGCCCGGACTCGAGCCCGACCTGATGGCGATGGCGAAGGGCATCGGCAGCGGCTTCCCGCTCGGAGCGATCGCCTACGGCGACCGGGTCGCCGAGGCGCTCCGCCCCGGCAGCCACGGCTCGACATACGGCGGCAACCCGCTTGCCTGCGCGGTCGGCCTCGCCGTGATCGAGACGCTCGGGCGTCTCGATCTGCCGGAAAGGGCGGCGACGACAGGCGCCCGCTTCGCCGACTCGCTCAGGAGCCGCTTCTCGTCGAATCCGCGCGTGCGGGAAGTGCGGGGACGCGGCCTGATGATCGGAATCGTGCTGCGCGAACGCGCGGGTCGCCACATCGCCCGCCTCGCGACTGAACACCGGATCCTGGCCCTGCCCGCGGGTCCGAACGTCATCCGCCTGCTGCCGCCGCTGATCGTCACGGACGAGGAGCTCGAGCGCGGCGCCGAGGCCATCCAGGCCGTGCTCGGAGCGGAATGAACGTGAACGCCGGGACCGTCGACACCGAACGGCGCCTCGCCGAGATCGAGCTGGTGCGAGGACTCGTCGCGGTGCCGTCGTTGTCCCGGCACGAAGCGGCGGCCAGCGGCTGGCTGGCCGACGAGATGGCCGCGCGCGGCCTCGAACGCTGCCACGTCGACGGCGCGCTGAACGCCGTTGGCGAACTGGGCGACCCCGCGGCCTCCCGCCTGGTCGTCCTGCTCGGGCACATCGACACCGTGCCGGGGAACATCCCGGTCCGGATCGAAGACGACGGATCGCCGCACGGCATCCTGCATGGCAGGGGTTCAGTCGACGCGAAGGGGCCGCTCGCCAGCTTCGTGGCGGCGGCGGCGCGACTCGGCGGAGACTGGGCCCGCGCCCACGACCTGCGAGTGATCGTCGCCGGCGCGACGGAGGAGGAGGCGGCGAGTTCCCGCGGCGCCCACTTCCTGCTGAAGCGGCTGAACGGCCGCGACGAACCGGCGCCCGACTTCTGCATCATCGGCGAACCCAGCCACTGGCACCGGGTGACGCTCGGCTACAAGGGACGCCTGCTGATCGACCTGCTGGCCCGGCGTCCAAGCAGCCATACGGCCGGCCCGGAGGTCGGCGTCGGCATCACGGCGTTCGACCTCTGGCGGCGCCTGGAGCAGGTAGCCGAGCTCCACGGCGGCCGGACACCCTTCGAGCGGGTGCTGCCCAGCCTGCGCTCCATCGGGACCACCAGCGACGGTCTCTACGACACCGTTCGCGCCGACTACGGCCTGAGGCTCCCCGTCGACTTCGACGTCGCCGCACTGGTCGACGAACTGACGCAGTGGTTCGGTTCAGCGGCGGCGGACATCGACGGGCCGCTGTTCTCCGACCTCGACCCGGAGCGCGCGATCGGCACGATTCGCTGCGAGCAGGGACACGCCGGCCTGGAACTCAGCCTGCGCGGCTACGAGATCGGGGTCCGGGCCGACCGGCACTCGCCCCTGGTCCGCGCGTTCCTCGCCGCTATCCGCGCGGTCGGCGGCCCGGAGGTCGCGCCGAAGTTCGTCGTCAAGACCGGCACCTGCGACATGAACATCGTCTGGCCGGTGTGGCGCTGCCCCATCCTTGCCTACGGACCGGGGGACAGTACACTCGACCACACACCGAACGAGCACCTGGATCTGAACGAGTACCTGCTAGCGGTCGACACCGTGGAACTTGCGCTGAGGAATCTCGCCGCGGCCTTGCCGGTCACCGGCTGACCGCGTGGCTCCTCGCCCACCCCGCATCGACCGCACCGCCTTCGGCGTCAGCGTCGGGCTGATCGCGCTGGTCTGCGCTCCCCTCGCGCTCGCGCCCCAGGCTGGCGGCGCCCTGGTGGTCCAGGCCTACGAGTCCCTGACGGAGCGCTTCGGCCTCATCTACCAGTGGGCGACGCTGGCGGTCACCGTGTTCCTGGTCTGGCTCGCCTTCAGCCACCACGGCAAGCGACGACTCGGCCACGAAGACAGCCGGCCGGAGTTCAACATCTTCAGTTGGATGGCGATGCTCTTCTGCGCCGGAATCGGCGCCGGACTCCTCTACTGGTCGACGATCGAATGGGTGACCTACCTCGACAACCCGCCCTTCGAACTTCCCCCGAACTCCACTGAAGCGGTCGAGTGGGCAGCGACCTACGGCATCTTTCACTGGGGCATCTCGGCCTGGGCGCTGTACGGCTTCCCGGCGGTGGCGATCGCCATTCCCTACTACCGCCAGCACGCCCCGGTGCTGCGCCTGAGCACCGGCCTGCACGCGCTGATCGGCCGCGACGGTTACGACCGCGCCCCCGCCCGGGTCGTCGACGTCCTGTTCATCCTGGCGCTGGTCGGCGGCACGGGCACCTCGCTCGGACTGGGAACGCCGATGGTCGCCGCCTGCATCAGCGAAGTCCTGGGCATCGAACAGACCTTCGGTCTTCAGGTGACGATCCTGCTCGTCTGCGTCACCCTGTTCGCGGCCAGCGTCTACCTCGGACTCGAACGGGGCATCAAGCCGCTCTCCGACGGCTCGGTCCTCGCCGCGATCGTCCTGCTCGCCTTCATTCTGATCGTCGGTCCGACGAACTTCCTTCTCCGCAGCGGCACCAACTCCATCGGTTTGATGCTCGAGAACTTCGTCCGGCTGAACACCTGGACGGACCCGGTAGCGCGCACCGGCTTCATCGAGGACATGACCGTCTTCTACTGGGCCTGGTGGATCGCCTACGGACCCTTCATGGGCCTGTTCGTGACCCGCATCTCCCGCGGCCGGACCGTGCGGCAACTGATCCTCGGCATGCTGGTCCTGGGCACGCTCGGTTGCGCTCTGTTCTACGCCGTGCTCGGCAACTACAGCATGCACCTGGACCTGTCGGGAGCGCTTCCCGTGCGCGACATCGCCGCTCACGCCGGCACCGAGACCGCGATCGCCCAGAGCATCGGCTTCCTGCCGCTCGGGCCCCTCGTTCTCACCGTCTTCGCGCTCGTGGCGATCGTCTTCATCGCCACGACCTACGATTCCGCGTCCTACTGTCTGGCGGCGTCGGCCACCCGCAACCTGCCCGAAGGAACCCATCCGGCCCGGTGGCATCGCCTGTTCTGGGCCGTCGCGGTCGGCATTCTGCCGGTCACGCTGATGTTCATCGGCCAGGAGGGCGGCAACGACCAGTTGCGGGTCATTCAGTCGGCCACCCTGGTCGTCTCGCTACCCCTCCTCGTCGTCGGAGCGCTGATGGCGGTGTCGCTGATGCGCTCGCTTCGGGAAGCGGACCGCGAAGAGGCGTCCCGCCAAGACGAGCCGGCCTGACGGCCGGCGCTCTCTCTTTCCCGGGTCAGAGGACCCGGGTCACTTGCTGGATGCCATCGCCAACCTGAGCTCGGCGATGGCGCTCGCCATCGCTTCGAGCGCGCCCTCCCAGTCCGACCAGTGGAAGGCGTGGCCGGCCTCGATCGCCTCGTCCCACGAACCGTTGATCGCGAACAGGGCGTCGGCCGCCTCATGGCGCTTCGAGGGGTCCCTGAGCCGCAGGACGGCGCGACTCACTTCCGCCCGCTCTTGGCCCAGAGCGCGAAGCCGCGCCAGGTTGCGACCGCCCCGCGCCAGCGCTTCCTGGCCTGCTTCACCCGGAATGCCGATCTCATCGTGGTCGGCGTCCGGGCCGTGACAGCGGTTGCAATGCGCCTGGAGCCCGCCTTCGACGCCCAGCGACTGCGCCGCCAGACTGCCGTGGCAGGTCATGCACGTCGGAGCGGCACGGATCTGGCGCTCGAGCAGCGCGTAGTGGGCGCTCTGCTGCAGCGCCCGGTACTCGGCGTCGTGGCAGCGGCCGCAGGTCTGCGGCAGGTTCCAGTGGTTCGTCGGGCTGTCGCGGTGGGCGCTGTTGAGCACCCCCTTGTGTGCCCGCAACTCCACGAACGTCGACGTGTTGCCGCCATGACAGTCCGCGCAGGAAACGCCGGCCGAGGCGTGAGCCGAGTCGCGGAACTGCCGCAGGTGGACCTGTGCCACCTCGTCGAGTTCCTGGGCGGCGTGGCAGTCGATGCACGGATCCTGCGCCGACGCGGCCGCGGCCAGAGCGGCGACGGCCAGCACCGGAACCGTCCACCGTACGCCCCCTCCGATTCCGTTCCATGCAGCCCTGTTCACGACGTCAGACTACCAACACCCGCAGGCGAGCACCCCCTGATCACCGCCAGTCGAACTCCGGCGTCAGGGTGACCTCCCGGTCGCCTCCCGACATCTCGGGCAGGCGCAGGCGGTAGTAGTTCAGCGGAATCCCGCCGTACCA
Organism: Thermoanaerobaculia bacterium; assembly: GCA_965116955.1. Taxonomy (GTDB): domain Bacteria; phylum Acidobacteriota; class Thermoanaerobaculia; order Multivoradales; family Multivoraceae; genus Multivorans. The sequence goes on from OZ220742.1 coordinate 4,040,159, forward strand.
GTAGCGGTGCCGGGCGATCCGGGCCGGCCGCTCGAGGACATGGCGCGTCGTCGTCTGGCCCACGCCCTCATCGACAGGCGCCAGGATCACCGTCAAACGGGCAAGCCGCACCGGCGAACCGACCAGCAGTTCGCCGTCAGCGGACGGCCGGTAGCGGAGTCCGTCGGGACCGTGAGGCCAGACGCCGTTGCCGATCAGCCGGACGCGCAGGTCGTCGTGCTGGATGTCGGCAGGCGCCGACCCGAGGTGAATCTGGGACGTCTCGAGCGGCAGGATGCCCTTCGCGACCGCCGATACGTAGCGCAAACGCCGCGCGCCGTGCTCGCGATCGATCTCCAGCGGGAAGGAGGCCGCCGTCCGCCACAGGGGCAGGACGAACAGTGCCGCCACGACGGACATCGCCGCGAGCCAACGCCTCGAGGGCGGCCGCTCGATCAGGAACCAGCAGGCCGCATACAGGGGCAGGAACCACCGGTTGGCGATCGCTCCCGCTCCGCCATAGAAGTTGTAGGGATTCTTGATCACGAAGGCCAGGAAGCCGATGGCGATGCCGAGAACCAGCCATCGCCGTCGTGATCCGCGCCGCAGGCAGGCGCAGGCAAGGAGCAGTGGCAGGAAGTACGGAACGATGCCGATGCTCCGACCGATCAACGCGTACACCACGTTGTGGCCGAGCAGCGCCACGTCGAGGTCGGGCAGCAGGAAGCCCTCGCGGGCCCAGGACGCGTCGCCGCGCACGGACAGCAACTCGGGCCAGCGTTGCCGCTCGAAGTCCACGTCCGGATAACCCGTGGCGCTGCTGAATCCCTGCCGTTCGCTCACGTAGGGAGTCCACGCGCCGCCGCTCGCCCGGTGAAACCACGCCGAGCCGGCAAGCAGCAGGATCGCGCCCCCCACGGCGAGCGCGGCCGCCCGAAGGCCCCATGCCTTGCGCAACGTCGGCGACGTCGCCAGGAGCACCGCCGCCAGCACCGCCAGGTAGAACGGCCGGCCGGCCCCGGCCACCGCCAGAAGGGCGCCCCCGGCCACTAGCCGCGCCGCGGGAAGCTCCCTGCCCTCCATCCAGGGATCCAGACAGCAGAGCCCCAGCGCCGTGACCACCAGGTAGAAGAGGTCCGCGTGGACCCAGAACACATGGCCGAAGGTGACCGAGAAGAAGAGCAGGAACGCCGCCACCAGCGGCCCGTCGGCGCCGATCCGGGCCGCCAGCAGGCAGTCGAGCAGAAGCGCGGCCAGGAGAAACAGCACCAGGTTCGCGAGGATCGGTCCCCGCTGGGGCGAGAGTCGGACGAAGGGCGCGAGGTAGAGCGAGTAGAAGGCCGGCTTGGCGTAGACGAGCGTGGCCCCGTCGTCGACGGTCTGGAGGATCAGCGGGTCGGGCACCTTGCCCGTCAACCGCTGGAAGCGCCGGAAGTCGGCTTCTTCGTAGCGCCGGTCGAGGTCGAAGGCCAGGCTCTGGGCCTGCATCGCGTAGACGCCCTCGTCGCCCACCGTGTAGGGCCAGTCCGACGGATCGAAGATGGCTGCGCCGGCCGCCAGCGCGAGCAGGAGCGCCCAGAGCACGGCCCGTTGCCACGTCAGCCGGAAGCACGCCGGCAGTCGTTCCAACCCCAGGCTCTCAGCACTGCCCATTCCGTACCCCGGACGGTAGCAGCGCCGCCTTCCAGCTAGAAGGAGTCGCCGAAGCTGTAGGTCAGTCGCGAGTACCAGAAAGCGCCGTTGAATCCCCAGGGCGTCCGTTCGCTGTACAACTCGCCGACGCTCAACGCGAACGAGTTCTCCTCGGGATACGTGTCCAGCACGTTGGTCCCGCCGAACACCCAGCGCAGACCGTCGCGCAGTCGGAAGCCGACCTCCAGGTCGAGGGTGTTCTCTCCGGGGTAGCTCTCGTTGTTGTCGCGGTCGAACCAGCGATCGAAGTAGTTCAGCCGAGCCAGGTAGCGCACCCGGTCGCCGGCCGAACGGTGTTTCGCGGTGACGCTGTACCGGCTCTCCGGCAGCGCCTGCTCGAGATCCCGGATCCGGCGCTCGCCGAACGTGACCGGGTTGGCGCGGACGACGTCCGTACGGGTCAGGTTGGCCAGCGCGGCGAAGCTGGTGCGGCCGCCCATCGACTCCGGCGTCACCGTGAGCACCAGGTCGGCGCCCACGGACTCCGTGTCGAAGTCGTTGGCGAAGAACCGGAAGTTCCGCAGGTTCGCGGCGCTCGTCACCCCTTCGGCGACCAGGGCGGCCGCCTCTTCCGGCGTCAACTGGAAATTCTGGGTAACCGCGATTCGATCCTCCACGTCGATGCGGAAGACGTCGAAGGTCATCGCGAACGGTCCGTTCTCGATCACCGCGCCGACCGCGAAGTTGAGCGACGTCTCCGGCTCCAGAGGCTCGCCGCCCCTCAATGCAGCTACCGCGGAGGTGGACGGAATGGTGCCGTTGTTCACCAGGTCCTGGATGCCCGGATCGAACTGCGTCTGCACGTTGAACGCGTTCTGCTGGCCCGGCGTCGGCGCCCGGAAGCCGCTGCTCAGACTGCTGCGCAGCGCCAGCCTCTCCGTGACCTGGTAGCGGCCCGCGATCTTGCTGTTCATCGTGGTGCCGAAGTCCTCGAAGTCCTCGAACCGGACGGCGGCGCCCAGCATCCAGCGGCGGTCCGGGTCGTTGATCTCGATGTCGCCGTAGGCGGCGTAGTTCGAGCGGCCCCACTTTCCGGCCGCGATGTCGCTGAAGCCGGGGAAGCCGTTCGACCCGGAACTGAAGCCCTGGGCGGCCAGCGGACCGATCCGGTACGACTCGGGCTGGCCACGGCCGATCTCGAACTCCTCGTTTCTCCACTCCACGCCGCCGGCCAGGTTGACGCGCTCGGACACCGCGTAGGTCAGGTCGAAGTTGAGGTTCGTCTCCCTCTGGGTGTAGGTCCCGAGCGAGAAGCTGGTGGGCGAGTCCGGACCGAGCGACGCGTTGACCGTGTTGCTGATGTTGTGGTCGACGGAGTTCTCTCCCGTGCTGACGCTCAGATCCCAACCGATGCCGCCGGAGGTGGCCCCGCGGAGTCCCGCCACGATGCTCATGTCCTCGTTGTCACCGCCGAAGTTCGGCGTGAAACCGCCGGGGAAGAACTCCTGGTAGGAGAAGCAGTTCGGATCGTCGAACACGCGGCCGAGCGCGATCGGGTCCGGCACGTGGCTGGTCACGCCCACGGTCGGGCAGCCCGCGGAGCCGTCGAGCACGCCGTCCCGGGCGTCGAGCAGATCGCCGATCAGCAGGGTGCTGCCACCGTCGTTGCTGAACACGCCGCCGCGGGTGTTCGGGTTGCGGAAGAAGAAGCCGCCGTTCACCGTCTTGCTGGCGTAGTTCGCGTGACCGTAGAACTGGCGGCCGCTGCTCTCGAACAGGTGACCGAAGTTCAGGAACAGCTTCATGTCGTCCGACACCTCGGGCGAACCCCAGATCTGCGCCCTGGGCTGTCGAACGTGCGTGTTGCCGGCGGCGATCAGGTTCGCGGCATCCCGGCGCTGGATCGACCGGTCCGTCGGATCCGTGCTTCCGTACTCCACGCTGAGGTTGAAGAAGCCGTTGCCACCCAGCGGCAGGCCGAGGTTCGCGGCGGCCGTGAACAGGTCGCCGTCGCCCTCGCCGTACGAACCGCTGCGAACCTCGACCGAACCGCCCGAACTTGCGTCCTTCAGCAGGAAGTTCATCACGCCGGCGATGGCGTCGGATCCGTACTGGGCCGAGGCCCCGTCGCGGAGCACCTCGACCTGACGCAGCGCGATGGCCGGGATGACCGCGAGGTCCGGCCCCTGGGCGCCGATCGAGACGGCGTCTCCGTGCCAGTGGATCACCGCGGCGCGGTGGCGGCGCTTGCCGTTGACCAGCACCAGGGTGTGGTCGGGCGCCAGATTCCGAAGGTAGGCCGGCCGGACGATCGACGAAGCGTCGCTGATCGGCTGCATGCTCACGTTGTAGGAGGGGGCGAGGTTCCGGATCAGGTTCGCCACGTCCGTGTCGCCCTGGGACAGGAGGTCAACGCCGGCCAGCACGTCGACCGGCACCATCGACTCGGCAACCGACCGACCCTCGCCACGGGTGCCGACGACGACGATCTCCTCGCCGAAGGCGGCGATCTCGCCTTCCTCGTTGTCTCCGGATTCCTCTTCCTGGGCGGTGACGGGCGCAGCCGCCAGGACGATGGCCACCGCCGCGGTCAGCATCAGGCCGAAGATCGACTCAGCGGTTGGGTTCCGTCCCGAACGGAGCCGTCTGAGCGGGGGCGGGTTGTGCATTCTTCTCTTCTACTCCAGGCCAGTCGGACAGGGACTGTCGCGCCGAATGCGGCAGGCCGCACCGCGGCGGAGCGGCGGCGAAGTCTATGCATGGCCGCGAAGGGACACAAACCACCAGGAATCCGTTGTTCCGACCGCCTCCGTGTGTTGTAGTCTCTGGCGCGGTCGACGTGCAATCGAACAAAGGAGCACTTCCCATGAGGAAACCTGAAGTCGAGCCCCTCCGCCTGTCGTACCTGCTGGTCCTGTTCCTGGCGCTCTGCCTGGCCGTTCCAGTTGTGGCGCAGGAAGGGGACAACCAGGACGAGTCCGAGGCCGAAGAACCGCAGGAGTTCGAAGAGACGATCGTCGTCGTCGGCACCCGGACGGAGGGACGCACCGTCACCGCATCGCCCGTGCCGGTCGACGTCATTCCCGAGGTCGAACTGGTAAGTCAGGGCAACAACGACCTGACGAACCGGATCCGCACCGTCGTTCCGTCCTACAACGTCGGCACCCAGCCGATCAGCGACGCCGCGACCCTGATTCGGCCGGCCAACCTCCGCGGCCTGGCGCCGGACCACACGCTGGTCCTCGTCAACGGCAAGCGCCGCCACCGCGCCGCGGTCATCGCCTGGCTCGGCAACGGCATCTCCGACGGCTCCCAGGGGCCGGACATCTCCGTCATACCGGCCATCGCGCTGCGGCAGGTCGAAGTCCTCCGCGACGGCGCCTCGGCGCAGTACGGTTCCGACGCCATCGCCGGCGTGCTCAACTTCCAGCTCAAGGACGCGAGTTCCGGCGGCAGCGTGGAGATCCGTACCGGCCAGTTCCAGGACTCGAACCCCGGATCCAGCGCCGGCTTCGGCGGCCAGTACACCTTCGCCGGTGAAAAGGGCATGTCCTACGCAGTCGCCGCGAACTTCGGCATGCCGATGGGCGACAACGGCTTCTTCAACCTGAGCATGGAGTACGGCGCCGCCGACCCGACGAGCCGCAGCGTCCAGCGAAACGACGCGTTGCGGGTCATCCGCGGAGGCAACAGCATGGTGAGAGACCCGGCGCAGGTCTGGGGCTCGCCCCTGCTCGAGGACGACATCAAGGTGTTCGCCAACTTCGGCACGCTCTTCAACAACGGCACGCAGTTCTACGGGCACGCGAACTACGCCACGCGCACGACCACGGGCGGCTTCTACTTCCGCAACCCGCACACGCGCTCCGGCGTGTTCAGCAACGACGGCGGCGGTTCCATCCTGGTCGGCGACCGGCTTTGGGCCAGCACCGGCGTCGCCGGCGCCGGCGGCTGTCCGGCGCTTCCGGTCGTGTCGGCCGGCGATAACGGCACGGCCCCCGACCCGGCCGCCCTCGCCGCCATCGAAGCGAACCCGAACTGCTTCACCCTCTACAACCGCTTCCCCGGCGGCTTCACGCCGCAGTTCGGAGGCGACCTGACGGATTCCTCGATCGTCGCCGGCGTCCGCGGATATCTGGACAGCGGCATGACCTGGGACCTCAGCGTCAACGTCGGCAGCAGCGAAGTCGACCAGTTCATCTACAACACGGTGAACGCTTCAATCGGCTATGACACCCCGACATCGTTCAACCCCGGCATCTACGAGCAGACGGACACGAACGTCAACTTCGACATCACCTACCCCGTGCGCGACAACATGAGTCTCGCCGCGGGCCTCGAGTGGCGCAACGAGCAGTTCCGTATCGGCGCCGGGGACGAAGCGTCCTGGACGATCGGCCCCTACGCCGCCCAGGGATTCGGCTCCGGCTCGAACGGCTTCAACGGCTACCGGCCCGAGAACTCGGGTACCTGGGACCGGGCGAACGTCGCCATCTACGGCGACCTCGAGATCGACGCGCCGGACGACAGGGGGACCTTCACCGCCGCGCTGCGGGTCGAGGACTTCGACGGTTTCGGCAACACGATCAACGCGAAGGTCTCCGGCCGGCGGCAGGTGTCCGATGTCGTGTCGTTGCGCGCCGCCGCCAGCACCGGCTTCCGCGCGCCGACGCCCGGTCAGCAGAACGCGTTCAACGTGACGACGGCCTTCGATCCCGAGACCGGCGGCCTGTCCAACAGCGGCACCGTGCCTTCGACCTCGTTGCCGGCGGCGCTGCGAGGCGGCGAGGATCTCCAGCCGGAGGAGGCGGTCAACATTTCCGCCGGCCTGGTCATCGACCGGGGCGAGTTCACACTGACGGCGGACATCTTCAACATCGACGTGGACGACCGCCTCGCCGTTTCCGAGACGTTCCGCCAGTGCGCCCTGATCCAGGAACCGAACTGCGTGACCGACGCGGAGATCGAGCAGTTGCTCTCCGGCGGTTTCGTCGAGGCGCGGAACCTGAAGAACTTCCGGTTCTTCGTCAACGACTTCGCCACCAAGACGCAGGGTCTGGACGTGGTCGGCACCTGGACGCCGCCGGAGCTCGGCGGCGACACGAGCTTCAGCCTCGTGTTCAACTACACCGACACGGAAGTCACGGACCACAACCCCGACACGGTCGGCCCGTTCCGCATCGCCACGATCGAACAGGGTCTGCCGAAGTTCCGCTACAACGTGTCGATGAACCACGGCGCCGAGAACTGGAACCTGATGGCCCGTGTGAACTACTTCGACGGCTGGTGGGACAGTGAGGACGCGCAGAACCTCCTCGGCCGGAACAACGCGCCGGTGTACCCGGACTACAGCGGCGAGTTCCTGCTCGACGTCGAACTCGGCTTCCCGCTGCCGAACTCAACGTCGATCGCCATCGGCGTCCAGAACCTGCTGAACACCTATCCGGAAGACAACCCCGGCGCCGCCGACGGAGTCGGCAACCGGTACGGGCAGTTCTCACCGTTCGGTTTCAACGGGGCCTACTACTACGTCCGCTTCAACTACGCCTGGGGCCAGAGCTTCTAGCTCAAGTCCCAGCGTTCGAACTACCTCAGCCGCCCGCCGCCGACTGGCTCGGCGCGGGCGGCTGTTGCCTTTCCAGGCTCTGGAGCAACCAGTAGCGACGGTACAGCTCGTTCGCCTCGTACAGTTCCTCGTGGCTGCCGGCGGCCACTAGCCGGCCCTGGTCCAGGACGTGGATGCGCCCCGCCCGCCGCGCGGTGGCCAGGCGGTGGGCGATAACGATCGTCGTCCTGCCCTCGAGCAACTGCTCGATCGCCCGCTGGACTGTCGCCTCGGAGTCCGGATCGAGAGAGCTCGTCGCCTCGTCCAGCAGCAGGATCCGCGGGTCGCGCAGAAACGCCCGCGCGATCGCGACCCGCTGCCGCTGGCCGGCCGAGAGCCGCACGCCGCGCTCGCCGACCTCGGTTTCGAAGCCCTCGTCCAGGCGTTCGATGAACGACGCCGCGCCCGCCGCCTCGGCGGCCGCCCGCACCTCGTCGTCGCCCGCGTCCGGCCTGGCCAGCCGGATGTTCTCGGCCACGGAGCCCGAGAACAGGAAGATGTCCTGGGGCACCAGGGCCATGCGGCGCCGCAGATCGGCCAGCGCGACGTCGCGAAGCGGCCGGCCGTCGATCAGGGATCTCCCCCTGCTGCGCTTCGTAGAAACGAAGCAGCAGACCGAAGAGCGTGCTCTTCCCCGAACCGGACGGGCCGACCAGGGCCACCAGCTCGCCCGGAGCGATCTCGAGCGAGACGTCGGTGAGCGCCGGCTGCTCCTCTCCCTCGTAGCAAAAGCCGACCGACCGGACGCTCAGCCCGGCCGCGTTCCCGGCCAGCTTTACCGGCTTGGGCGGATCGACGATCGCGGACTGCTGGTCGAGCAACTCGAACACCCGCGCGCTCGACCCGCGCAGCCGCTTGTAGCCGGCGTACAACGCCCCCAACTGGCCGACCGACGTCCCGATCGAGAAGGTGTAGAGCAGAAACGAGGTCAGCTTGCCGGCCGAGAGCGACCCGTCCAGCATGAGGCTGCCGCCGTACCCCAACACGAGCGCGAAGGCGGTAAAGCCGAAGAACGTCATCAGAGCGCTGAACCCGCCGTACAACCGCACGTTGTGAAGCTGGACGCCCAACAGGTCCGCGAGCCGCGACCGGTACCGGCCGCGAGCCTGGTCCTCCGCCGAGAACGCCTGCACGGTGCGGATCCCCGCAAGCGCCTCCTCCGCCCAGGCGGTCGTCTCGGCGACCGCGTCGCGCTCCTCCTGCGCCACCCGCTCCAGCCTCCGGCCGTAGAAGATGGCGAACAGCACGACCGGCGGCACCACCAGGAGAGCGACCGCGGTCAGGCGGGTATGCAGAACGAGCAGGATGGCGAGGACGGCGACGAATCGCACCGCGGCCTGAAGCCCGGACGGTATCTGCTCGGTCAGGGCGTTCTGAACGACCGTCAGGTCCGAAGCCATGCGCGAAAGGAGTTCGCCGACGCGCCGGCGGTCGTAGAAGTCGACCGACAGGCCGACGAGATGGCCGAACAGCCGGCGCCGCAGGTCGCGCAGCAAGCGCGCGCCCGCGGCGCCAAGAAACCACGTCTGGAAGTACGTCAGCACGGCAAGGACCGCGAACAGGCCGACCAGGGACGCGACGATCCGGCCCAGCCTGCCCTCCAGGTCCGCCTCGATGGCCGTGTCCACGAGGTCGCCGGTCTGCATGGGCACGAGCACGAAGACGCCCGTGCCCAGGAGCAGCAGGACGGTGCCAAGGACGAGAGGCCGCGCGTACGGCCGCCCCAGGCCGTAGAGCCGGCGGAACGGGACCGGCGCCGAAGCGCTTTCGCCGGGGGCGCTCGCGCTCGAAGTCACCCGATCGGCTCCGGCGCCGCCTTGCGCGGATCGAGGGAGCGCTCGCCTCCAGCGCCCGCGCTGAAGCTCACCTGCCGACCGTCAGCGTGATGACGAGCTCTGGCCGCTCCGCGTCGGCGACGATCTCGTCGAAGGCAGCGGCTTCCATCGACAGCGGCAGTTCGAACGCCACCGAGCCATGCTCGATCTGCTCGGGGATGTTGCGGCCGACCCGGCCCGCGGTAGCGCCAGAGGCGACCGGGGCGTCGTCGTCCGGGCGACCGGCCCGCCGAAGGTCGACGGCGACGTTGACCCGCCGGGCGGCCCGGCCGCCGTGGACGGCCAACTCCACGTGGAGCTCGACACGGCCGCGGCGCTCGCGGCGTTCGACCTGTACACCCTCGATCGTCACCCCTTCGCAAAGGTAGGGAGCGGTGTCGCGGGTGATCCAGCCGTACCCTTCGGGAAGCGACTCGACCGCCCCCAGCGGCACGCGGAGCACCATGGGCGACGCCATGGCGATGCGTTCGATCGCCGCCGCATCGACTGCGCGGGCGGAGCCGGGCGTCACGTCGCCCGCGGCCGGCGCAGCGGCCGGCGGTGCGGGTGGAGGCGCGGGCGGAACCGGTTCCACCGCTACCCGCGCAGGCGGGTCCGGCGGCACGGCCGGTTCCACGGCCGTTTCGACCGGACGCGGGGACCGCGGATCGGAGTAGCCGGCGGGAACGTAGTGCCCCTCGAACAGCACCGTCGAAGGGCGGTCGCGGCGGCCGGCGCGCCGCGACGTGCCGGCGCTCCGGGCGATCCGTCCGTCGACTTCGAGGCTCAGCCGCTCCCGCCAACTCGAACTCCGTCCATCCGGGGCAACGTACTCGCCGTCGAACACCAGCTCTTCCCCGTCAACCGAGCCGTCCGATCGTACGACGACCCCGCCGTTCGAGACGCTGAACCGCCGCCACGCCCTGGCGGCCGGATCGAAGGAACTGTAGGTGCGGCCAGACCTGCCGTCGACGAAGGACCATGTCTCCGCGATCAGGCAGCCGTCCTCCAACTTCTCCACCCGGCTGCTGCCAACCGTCTCCCCGCCGGACACCAGGCGCCATTCGCCGAGCAGGAAGTCCAGAGCCCGGTAGCTGTCGTCCGTTTCGCACAGGCCGGAGGCCTGCGCCGACAGTGGCATGGCCGCAAACAGAGCAGAAGCGCACAGCAGCACGCCGCGCATCCAGCGGGCGGCCAGCTCCACACACACCCGTTCCATATCGTCTCCCTGGTCAGGTGCCCAGAAGGGCGATCTTGATGATGAACACGACCGCCAGAACCGCCACTGCCGGACGCAGTTGACCGAATCGGCCGGCCAGCAGCTTGATCGCCGTGTACGTGATGAAACCGGCCGCGATGCCGTGGGCGATCGAGAAGCTGAACGGGATCGTCACCGCCAGCACGACCGCCGGCACGTACTCGGTCGCATCGCTCCAGTCGATCTCGATCATGTTGCGGATCATCACGCTGGCGACGAAGAGCAGGGCGGCCGCCGTCGCGAACGGAGGGATCGTCGCCGCCAGCGGCGACAGGAAGAGGGTCAGCAGGAACAGCGCCCCGACCGTGACGGAGGTCAGGCCGGTGCGTCCGCCCGCCTTCACGCCGGCGGCGCTCTCGATGTAGCTCGTTACCGAGGAAGTGCCCAGAACCGACCCGAGCACGGAAGCGCCGGAATCGACGATGACGGCCTGCCTCAGCCGCGGCAGGTTGCCGTCCCCGTCGAGCAGGTTTCCCTGCTTCGAGACCGCGATCAGAGTCCCCGAGGTGTCGAACAGATCCGTGAACAGGAAGGCGAAGATGATCCCGATGAAGGCCGCGTCGAAGGCGGCGCCGATCTTCAGCTCTCCGAACGTGGGGGCCAGCGACGGAACCGCCGATACCGCTCCCTGCCAGCTCGCTTCGCCGACGAGAATGCCGATCAGGGTCACGGCGAGGATGCCGATCAGCACGGCGCCCGCCTTCTTCAGGGCGTCGAGCGCCGCGATCAACACCAGGCCGACGATTGCCAGGATGACGCCCCAGGACGTCGCGTCGCCGAGTCCGACCAGTGTCGCCTCGTTGGTGACGACCATGCCGGCGTTCCGCATCGCGATGAGGGCGAGGAAGAAGCCGATGCCCGCGGCCGTCGCCATCTTGAGGGAGCGCGGGAAGGCGTTCACGATCCAGGCGCGGACAGGAAACACCGAGATGAGAACGAAGCAGACGCCGGAGATGAACAGCGCTCCCAGCGCGACCTGCCAGGGGTGCCCCATCCCCAGCACGACGCCGTACGTGAAGTAGGCGTTGATCCCCATCCCCGGCGCCAGCGCGATCGGGTAGTTCGCGTACAGACCCATGGCGGCGCAGGCGATCGCCGCGGCGAGACAGGTGGCAACGAAGACCGCCCCTCGGTCCATGCCCGCCTCGCTGAGGATCTGCGGGTTGACGACGGCGACGTAGGCCATCGTCAGGTAAGTCGTGACGCCTGCGGCGACCTCTCTCCTGACCGTTGTCTGGTGCTGGTCGAGACGGAAGAAGCGGTTCAGCACCCGGACCTCCCGGCCGAGAGCGTTCCCGACATGTGGCCCGCCCACCGCAAGCTGCCGGTCAGCCTTCCGCCGGCCTCACGACGAAGAGCAGGTCGCCCTGGTTCACGACCTGGCCGTTCGCCGCGTTGACGCGCATCACCTCGTATCGGGAATGGCCGGAGAACAGCTCGGCGCCGGTGTCCAGGGACGCGAGCGACACCGGCCTGAACAGCTTCATCGCCTCGATCAGGCACAGCGTCTTCTCCCGGCTCACCACGTCGCCCACGCGGACGAACGGCGGATCGTTCGGAGAGGCCGCGGCGTAGAAGAGACCGCCGGACGGCGCCTTGACCTTGAGCTCGTCGCTGCCCTCGATCTCGATGTCGGCGCGGTCGGCGTTTCGCCCGACGCCAGCGAAGCGCTCGACCTCGTCCACCAGTTCGTCGCCGGAGATGCGGTCGAGGAAAGCGGTGAGGTAGCGCGTGTCGTAGTCGCCCGACCGGAACTGCTCGTCGCCCAGGACGCGGCGGAGCAACGGCAGGTTCGTGCACACGCCCTCGATGGCGACCTCTTCCAGGTAGGAGATGAGGCGATCGATCGTGTCCGCGCGATCCCTTCCGTGGCACACGACCTGCGCGACCAGGCTGTCGTAGTACGGCGACACGACGGCGCCCGTATCGATCGTCGCCAGCACGTCGATGTCCGCGCGCTCCGGGAAGTCGCAGCGGGTCACCGTCCCGGGCGAGGGCAGGAGATCGATCCCGTCCGTCGAGACGGAGGCCCGCTCCGCGTTGATCCGGACCTCCATCGCGTAGCCGTCCTCCGCGAGCGGCTCGTCGGCGATTCTCGCCCCGCCGGCAACCTCGAACTGGGCCTTGACGATGTCCGTGCCGCTGACCGCCTCGGTCACCGGGTGCTCCACCTGAAGCCGCGTGTTCATCTCCATGAAGTAGAGCTTCTGGTCCTCGAGGTCGAAGATGAACTCCACGGTGCCCGCGCCGACATAGCCGATCTCCGCGGCGATCGCCGCGGCGTAGCGGAAGCTCTCGTCGCGCAGCGCCTCCGGCAACGCCGTCGACCCCGACTCCTCGATCAGCTTCTGGTTGTTCCGCTGCACGCTGCAGTCGCGCAGACCCACCACGCGAACCGTGCCGTGCTGGTCGCAGAGCACCTGCACCTCGACATGACGCAGCGACACGACGCACTTTTCGAGATAGCAGTCCGCGTTGCCGAAGGCGCTCTCGGCCTCAACGCGAATCTGGGCGAACGCTTCCCGGAACTCCTCCGCCCGGTCCACCCGCCGAATGCCCTTGCCGCCGCCGCCATGAACCGCCTTGAGCATGACGGGGAAGCCGATCGACTCGGCGACCGCGAGCGCCGTGTCCGCGTCGGTCAGGATGCCCTCGCTGCCGGGCACCACGGGCACGCCGACCTGCACAGCGGTCTTGATCGCGTTCGACTTGTTGCCCATCCGCCGCATCGCATCGCCGGTCGGGCCGATGAAGTTCAGCCCGTGACTCCGGCAAAGGTCGGCGAAGGACGCGCTCTCGGACAGGAATCCGATTCCCGGATGGAGCGCGTCGGCCCCTTCCCGCTCAGCGATGCGGATCACCGAGTGGGCGTTCAGGTAGCTCTCGTCCGGAGTGCTGCCGCCGATGCAAACCAGCGTGTCGCGCTCGCGCAGCATCGTTGCCGCCGGCGAGTCGACGTCCGGATCGGACTGCACCAGGATCACTTCGATGCCGGCCCGCTGCGCGACCCGCACGAGCTTCACCGCGGTGCAACCCCGCGCGTGGATCAGCGCCCGCTGCACCTGGCGCGGAGCCACCGGAGGCGCGGGCTCGTGGACCTCCGCCTCTTCCCGCCGCCGCCGGCGGGCGGTCAGGAACTCGACGCGTCGTTCCTCCTGGAGCAGCCTGCGCAGAACGGCGCCGACGGTGTCCTCCGGGACCGGAATCTGCGAATCGACCTGGCGTAGCTGCTCATCGAGTTCCTCGCCGAACGGATGCTCGACGAGCCCGTGCATCGAGCCCTCGACCTCGCTCAGGTAGTTCGAGAGGGTTGATGCCATCGGCAGGTGGGAGGGAACGACGATCTGCCCGGCGAACGGCATGTTCGTGCCCGAGAAGTAGTAGGTCTGGACCAGGGGATGGGTGACCAGGCTGGCCTGGGCGCCGCCGGTGCAGTCGCCGTAGCCGAAGCAGATCACCGGCAGGTCGTTGTCCCGGATAAAGCGGGTGATCCGGTCGTTGACGATCGACATCGAGAACAGGGCGCCGGCGCCTTCCTTGGTCAGCATGCCGCCAGAGGAGACGAAACAGACGACAGGCAGGCGTTCCTCCGCGCAGCGGAGCAGGAGCTTGCAAAACTTCTCCGCGCTCGCCATGTCGAAGGAGCCGGCCTGGAACGCGAGGTTGGATACCAGGACCCCGACCCGGTTCCCCGCGGCGCCGGCGTCCTCGCCGTCGGTTTGGGCGCCGGTCCGGATCCGGGCCAGAGCCGCCACCGTCCCGCAAGGCGTGACTCCCTGCTCGAGCGCCCGCTCGATCGACACCCGCAGTCCCGGGAAGCTCACCGGATCGGCGGTCATCCGGTCCGCCTCGATCTCCTGAACGTCGTAGAAGAAGCGATCGAGGATCGCCTGGGGCCGGCGCGGCGTGTTCCGCTTTTGCTCGGCCAGCACGTCCTCGAGCAGCAGGTCGCGGTAGGCCGCGTCGAGACGGTTCCAGAAGTCCTTGATGCCGATGTTGCGGGGTGAGATGCGACCGTCGTAGCCGCGGATCCCCTGCTCGTCCTCGTAGAAGTTCGGCAGCAGGCGCTCGAACAGGAACGTCACCAGGCCGAAGAGCGGCTCGGAGATCCGTGGCATCTGGAGCCGCTTCCACTCGGCCACCGCCTTGAGCAGCCGGCCGCGCCGCGGGTGCCGGGAGAAGTGGCGCAACCAGGAACGGAACTGCCTGCGCAGACGGGCCTCGGCCTCCTCCGCGTCGTCCCCCTCGAGCCCCGCCGTCAGCTCCCCCATCGCCGCGTTCAGCGAGTGGCGCAGCAGCAGGTGAACCGACTCGCGCGCGATCACGTTCTCCTCGCGCGCTTCGCTGGCGATCTCGCGCAGGTGCAGGAAGATGTGGTCGTACAGCCGATCGAAACAGATGAAGTTCTCGCACTCGCGGCGGAACAGCCGCAGGAGTTGCGGCTGGAGAATCACGTCCAGCACCGTGAGGTCGGCGGCCTGGGAAACGTCGCCCGAGTCGGAGGCCGGGTTCCCTCCTTCGATCCCCTCGTCCTCAACCGTCCGCATGACGGCGAGCAGGCGCCCGAAGTTGTCCTCCGCCCCGTCCTTCCACTGGTTGTACAGATGGAAGCCGTACTCCAGCAGCAGTTCGGCCCGGGCACGGTTGAAGTGGTACTCGCGGCTGCCGAGCAGGAAAGACGCGAGCCGGCCCCGACCTTCGTGCAGCGAGTCGCGAGCGGCCGCGTAGCGCTTGTAGGTCCGGCTCAGAACGTCGTCGTAACGAACCGCCAGCGGGTTCTCGAGCCAGCGTTCGAACGAGAGCCGGCGCTGCCTCTCCCGGCGCGCCCTGGCCGCTCCGGCCGGCACCTCGGCCGCGGCCAGGCGGCCGTAGCCGGACACCGTCGTCGAGGTGAGACGACGTCGCAGCCCCAGGTAGCGCAGGTATCGGAACGCGACGCCGAACACGTTCGCCTGCTCCGCCGGGCTGTGCAGGCGCGACAGGCGGGCGAACTCCTCGAGTACGGAAAGGCTGCGGGAGGGGTCGACGTAGCGGCGCGTGTTGCGGCGGTAGTGCTCGAACACCGCCGGTTCGTCGCGCACGAAGAGCTTCGCCCGCTGTTCCACGAGGGCGATGGACGAGGTTACGGCGGCCTCGAAACAGGCCAGCCGGTCACCCCCCTCGCCGGGAACGAAGTCGATCACGCCATCGAGATAGCCCTGCTCGTAGAGCTCGTAGGCCGAGACGCCGACCGCCTTCGCGCACTCTTCCCAGGACAGGTCGTAGCGGCGCACGATGTTCGCCAGTCCGCGTGGCTGGATCGTGTTGAACACGCCGTCGCGCACCGACAGCAGGACGTTCGTCGTGGCGAGCGGAATCGCGCCGCCGGAGTAGCCGTTGCCGAGCACGACGCCGACCGTCGGCACGTGAAGCTGTGCCATCTCGGCGATCAGCCGCGAGATCGCGTGAGCCTGGTTGCCGCGGTTCGCCTCCTCGCCGGCGTCCGCCCCGGGTGTGTCCATGAACGCAACGACGGGCAGAGCCCGGCGGGCGAAGGAGCGGATCACCTCGACCGCGAGCTCGTGGTGCTCCGGCATCCACACGCCGTTCTGCACCGAGCGTTCCTGCGCCAGCACGCCGAACCGCCGCCTGTGGCCCTCGATCCCGGTCTCGAACACGGCAGCGTAGAGCGGGCCATGGTTGCGCTCTTCAACCAGCTCCCAGCTCGTCGCGGCGAGCACCGCGCCGGTACCGACGCGGCCCGGATCCTCGGCCGGCGCAACCGTTCGGCGAATGTACTCGTCGACCTCCAGCCTGGCGAGTCGCTTGAGCGTCTGGCGGATGCGCCGCTCGGAGATCAATCCCGAGATGCGCGCGCCGCCGTCACCGACCTGCCTGTCATCGGCATCCGGAAACAGGGAGAACGCCCGAGCCCGCTGCTCCGCCTCGCGGAACAGCGGGTCGACGTCGCCTCGTGAAGGCTCCGCCTGACTCTGGAGCAGAATCGTCATGCGAACCGCCTACTCTACCCGCCTGTGGGCGGTAAAGGACCGGCAACGTGTAACTTGGCCGGTTCCGGGCGCTATTCCAGCGCGCCTGGAACGAGGCTCAGTTTCCCCGTTCCTCGGCCCGGGTCGGACCGATCTCCTGCAGAGTCGCCAGGCTGGGAGCGACCATCACCCGTGCCGCGGTCTCCTCGTACGCCGCATACATCGCGGGCAGCTTCTCCCGGAGCTCCTCCTGGTCGCGGATCGTCCATTCCTCCTCCCACACGGGGCCGTAGGGCGCCTGGAGGTTCCAGGCCGTAGAGATGAACCAGTACGCGAACTCCTGCATCTGGACCCGGAAACGGACCTCCTCGTCCTCGAAATCGAGATACTGGTCTAGCTGGTAGTAGCCCTCCTCCCCGGCCTTCGCCATCGCGCGGGCAAGTTCCGAGTCCCCGGAGATGCCCCAGACATCCGGAAACGTGTAGTGCAGGCCGATGTCCGTCACGTAGTGGAGGATGTGCTCGACCACCTCCATCACCTGGCCTTCGCGCACGTCCTGCATGATGATGTCGCACACCGAGTTGTCACGCTCAATCGCCGCCCACGCCTCGTCGGCCTCGTCCATGAAGCTGTAGTCGCGCCCCAGCGGCACCGGGATCAGGGCGTTGTAGCGATAGTGGTTCGCGAGCAGTTCGCGCTGGAGATCGGCGTCGAGGCCGGCATCCCGCGGAAACGACTCGGCGATCGTCTTCGCGACCAGTCGCATGAAGTCGTCCGAGATGTCGTCCCGGGCGGCGAGCTTGAGCCCGTACACCTGCAGTTCCTTGGTGAATGGGGGCATGGCGTCGGTGGCGACCACATCGCCGTGCTGGTACACGTCCTCGGGGACGTCTCCCTTCGGGTCGAGCAGGATGCAGCCGCCCAGATGAGTCGGTGCAGTATCTGCCGTTTCCTCTACCTGGCCGGCACCAGAATCGGTGGGCTCCCCACCGCCACAGGCAGCTACCGTCAGGATCAGAAGCGCGAGTGCGAAGTGTCTGGCCATTCCGCCCCCCTCGTTGCGTGGTGACTTGGTTGGACATTCAGAGTACCTGAACGACGCCGACGCTCCCGGTGCCGGCTCCAGCCCAGGCGAAACGCCTTCCGTTTCCGCTTGATTTTCGCCTCACTTCCGCTTATCGTTCTGGTCACTGCCGACGACCCCACCTGACGGCACCGGAGACGCGATGGCCGACAACAGCACGATCGAGTGGACCGACGCCACCTGGAACCCCGTGCTCGGTTGCACGAAGGTGAGCGCAGGCTGCGCCCACTGCTACGCGGAGCGATTCACCGAGCGCTTCCGCGGCGTGCCTGGGCACCCCTTCGAGGATGGCTTCGACCTTCGGTTGGCACCGAACAAGCTGGACCAGCCCCGACGCTGGCGCAGGCCCAGACGAGTCTTCGTGAACTCGATGAGCGACCTCTTCCACCCGCAGGTGCCAGAGGCCTACATCGCAGAGGTGGGTCGGGTGATGAAGGACGCCCGACGACACACCTACCAGGTGCTCACGAAGCGCCACGACCGCATGCGCGGTCTCTTGAACGGCGGGCTCTCCTGGATGGGAGAGTTGCCCAATGTCTGGTTCGGGGTCAGCGTGGAGAACCGCCGTCAAGGGTTGCCGAGACTGGACGCCCTCCGCGAAACGCCCGCCGTCGTCCGCTTCGCCTCCATAGAACCCCTCCTTGAGGACCTGGGCGACTTCGACCTCAGCTCCATCGACTGGGTCATCGCCGGCGGCGAGAGCGGGCCCGGAGCCCGTCCGATGCAGGAAGAGTGGGTCCTGGGCGTCCTGAAGCAGTGCCGCCGAGACGGCGTTCCCTTCTTCTTCAAACAGTGGGGAGGAGTCCGCAAGCACGTCAACGGACGGCTACTGAGGGGCAGGACGTACGACGAGTTTCCCGCGAACTGAACGGCAGTAGACGAGGCTTCAGAACCGGATGGCACGGTCGAGGAGTCGCCGCGGCGAGGGCTTTGGCGGAACATGGACGAAGGAGAAGCTGGACATCCTGCAGCGGTACCTAAACGCGTACACGACTGCTCTCAAGAACCAGGCCTTTCAACTCTGGTACATCGACGCGTTCGCCGGTACCGGCGATGTCCAGTTGAGAGCATCAGAGGACGGCACGGAGGAGTTTCTGGCAGGTTCAGCGCGGAGGGCCTTGGAGGTGCGGGATCGGCCGTTCGATCGGCTGGTCTTCATCGAGAAGAACGAGAGTCGCTGCCATCAACTGGAGCGCCTTGGGTCCGAGTACCCACGACGCACCGTCCAGACCGAGAACGCGGAGGCAAACTCCTACCTGAAGGGGCTCAGGCCCGCATCCAACGTCCGGGGCGTGCTCTTCCTCGATCCATTCGCGACTGAAGTTGCCATGAGCACGCTGGCTCATGTCGCGAGCCTCGAGTGCTTCGACACCTGGATTCTCTTTCCCGTAAGCGCCGTCGCTCGCCTCCTGCCACGGTCACGCGAACCCGACGAGATCTCGCAGAAGTGGGTCGAGCGCCTCGACCTTGTGTACGGAGGCGATAGCTGGCGAGGCCTCTACCGGCCGGACCGCCAACAGAATCTCTGGGGATCCGCAGACACGACGCGAACCCCGGGCATCTCTGGCCTGACCCGCATCTACCGGGAACGTCTCTCGGAGATCTTCGGCCGGCGGCTCCTCGCTGACACGGCGGAACTCAGGAACTCGAAGGGCTCCGTGCTCTTCGAACTCATCTTCTGCGTCGGCCATCCTCGCGGTATCGGCCCTGCCAAGAACATCGCGGCGCACCTTCTGAATGACATCTGAGAGACGACACCATTGAACTTCCTCCCGAACATCGTCGGGTCCTTTGCCGACCCAGCCGCCGAGAATCCGACCGTCGAGATGGTCGAGGCGGCGTTTCGGCACCACAACCTGCACTGGCGCTACCTGAACTGCGAGGTGCCGGCGGACCGGCTGGCGGAGGCCGTAGCAGGCGCTCGCGCCATGGGCTGGGCCGGATTCAACTGTTCGCTTCCCCACAAGGTCGCGGTGATCGAGCACCTCGACAGCCTGGGCGAGTCGGCCCGTCTGATCGGCGCGGTGAACTGCGTCGTCCGCGGCGGAGACGGTCGCTTCATCGGCGAGAACACGGATGGCAAGGGCTTCCTCCGCTCACTCGAGGAAGTGACGCCGGCGGCCGGCAAGCGAGTCGCGATCTTCGGCGCCGGCGGCGCCGCGCGGGCGATCGCGGTCGAACTCGCGCTGGCGGGAGCAGCCGAAATCACGATCGTCAACCGCACCCGCGAACGGGGCGAAGAACTGGCACGGCACATCACCGGCCACACGGCGACCCGGGCCCGGTTCGAGCACTGGCGCGGCGTCTACGGGCTGACCGCGGAGGTCGACGTGGCGATCAACGCCACCTCGATCGGCCTGTTCCCGGACGTGGACGCAGAGTTGCCGCTCAACCTCGACTCTCTCCGATCCGCGATGGTAGTCGCCGATGTGATCCCCAACCCACCGAGAACCCGCCTGCTCGAGGCGGGCGCGGCACGCGGCTGCACCGTGCTCGACGGACTCGGCATGCTCGTCAACCAGGGAGTGAGCGGGATCCGCTACTGGACCGGGGTCGAGGTCGATCCCCGGGTCATGCGGGCCCGCCTGGAGACAATCTTCGGCTGAAGCCGGTCGAGCAGCACCGCGGCGAGGATCAGGGCTCCGAACACGACCTTCTGCTCGTAGGACGCGACGCCGGCGATGTTCAGGCCGTTCTGGATGACGGCGATGATCATCGCACCGATCAGCGTCCCCGCGATCCGGCCGCGGCCGCCCGCCAGGCTCGCGCCGCCGACGACCACGGCTGCGATCACCTGGAGTTCGTAGAGCTCTCCGGCGTTGGGCCGTCCGCCCTCGAATCGCGAGGCGTCGACGATCCCCGCCAGGCCGGCGAACGCCCCGCACAGGCAGTAGACGGCGAGCAGCACCGCGGTCACCGGCACGCCGGACAGGCGCGCCGCCTCGACGTTGCCGCCGACGGCGTAGACGTAGCGTCCGAACATGGTCCGCGTCATCAGCAGGTGGGCGGCCACGAACAGGACGAGCATCAGCACGACCGGATTCGGCACGCCGAGCACGGCGCCGTTGCCGAGCCAGGCGAAGGCCGCCGCATCGACCCGCACCGCCTCGGGCGTTCCCTCCGCGCCGCCACCCACCAGGCGCCGCTGATGACCGACGGCGAGGATCAGCACCAGGCCGCGGGCCAGCATCATCAGGCCCAGCGTGGCGACGAACGGCGGTACCCGGAACGCGGTGACCATGGTCCCGCTGAGGAGACCGCCCAGCGCCGCGGCCGCGACACCCAGAAGCATGGCCGCCAGGAGCCCGGCGGGCGAGGCAGCGGCGCCCCCGAACCACTCCTGAGCCGTCACCGCCGCGATCACGCCGGCCAGCGCCAGCAGGCTGCCGACCGAGAGATCGATGCCCGCGGTGAGGATGACCAGGGTCATGCCGAGCGCGATGATCGCGATGTCCGCGTTCTGGTTCACGACGTTGAGCAGGTTGCGGGCAGTCAGGAACGTCGGCCAGTAGTAGCTCCCCGGCGCGAACACGCGCACTCCGGCAGTTCGCACCGGCCCCCACTCGGAGGCGATCCGGTGGGTCGCGATCGCATCGAGGGAACCTCCGGCCCCGGCGATCCGCTCCAGCTCGAGCCGCACGTCGCGCGGCTGGCCGAACACACGGCCGGCGATCCGGACGCCGGCAGCGTCGAGGCCCTGCTCGATCACCCGCGCGAACACGCGGTCGGCCTCCGTGTCCCGCGTGACGATGAGAACCGAGCACTGCGCCGGACACGCCTCCAGCACCTGGCGAGCGACCGCGCCGCCCGAACGACTCGTGATCGGGTTCTGCTCGCGCCAGGTCGCCGCGCTCGAAATCAGGCAGAGAAGAAGCAGCACGACGACCGAGAGGTTCCGGCCCAGGAGATCCAGCGACCGGCGACGCCATCGGCCCGCGGCGGACACGGCCGTCTCCTCAGGCAACGGACGGCTCCTCCGAGACGCCGATCCCCGCCGCGATCCTCAACACGCCGGCCGGATCGGCACTCGCCGGATCCGGGATCTCACCCCGGATGCGCCCTTCGTGCATGACCAGCACCCGGTCGCTCATGCCGAGAACCTCCTCCAGTTCCGAGCTGATCAGGAGCACGGACTTTCCTTCCGACGCGATGCGGCGGATCCACTCGTAGATCTCGTAACGCGCCCCGACGTCGATGCCCCGGGTCGGCTCGTCGCAAAGAACGACCCTGGCGCCGCGTTCGAGCCACCTGGCGATCACGACCTTCTGCTGGTTGCCGCCCGACAACGTCGCCACCTGCTGGCCGGGCCGGGCAAGCCGGATGTCGAGTTGCTCCCTCCACCGGCTGAAGGCGCGTCCCTCCCGTCGGCGGTCGATCAGGCCACCCAGGCGCCGGAAGCGGTCCAGATTGGGAAGCGCGAAGTTGTCCCGCGCGCTCCGACTCAGCACCAGGCCCTGGCCCCTGCGATCCTCCGGCAGCAGGCAGATGCCGCTCCTGATCGCCTGCCGCGGCGACCGGAGTTCGAGCCGCCTGCCGTCGAGCCGCACCTCGCCGCGGTCCGAGGCCGTGACGCCGGAGATCAGCCGGGCCACTTCGGTCCGGCCGGCGCCAACCAGGCCGGCGAGGCCCAGAACCTCGCCGCGACGGATGTCGAACGACACGTCGCGGACCCGGCGTCCGGCCGACAGCCCCCGGACTTCGAGCCGCGGCTCACCGATTGCCTGCGGGAGTCGAGCGGGAAACTCCATGCTGAGGCTGCGGCCGACCATCGCCTCGATCAACTCGTCACGATCGAGAGGAAGGCGACCATCGCCGCCGCCGGTCGGCCCGCGCCGGTCGATACTGTGCACGAGTTCGCCGTCGCGCAGCACGGCGACCCGGTCGGCGACCGCCTCGATCTCCTCGAGCCGGTGGCTGATGTAGATCGCGGCCGCTCCGCGGTCCGCCACTCCCCGCACCTGGCGCAGCAATGCCCGCGCCTCGCGCGGCGACAGCGCCGCCGTCGGCTCGTCCAGGATCAACAGCCGGGGTTCGAGCGCCAGCGCCTTCGCCACCTCGACCGCCTGGCGGGCGCCGAGCGACAGCTCCGAGCAACGGGCCTCGGGATCGACATCCATCTCCAGCAGGCCGAGCAGTCGCCGCGCCTCCCGCTCTTCCCAGCGCCGGCTCAGGATCCCCCGCCGGGACCAGCCGGCGCCGAGAAAGAGGTTCTCGCGCACGCTCATCTGCGGCACCAGGCTGAGTTCCTGGTGGATCACCGCGATTCCTCGTTCGCGCGCGTCCGCGGGCGACCAGAACGCCACGGCTTCGCCCTCCAACTCGATCCCGCCGCCGTCCGGCCGCTCAGCGCCCGAGACGATCCGGATCAGAGTGCTCTTGCCGGCGCCGTTCTCGCCGACCAGGCCCAGCACCTCTCCGGAGCCCACCGCCAGACTGACGCCGGAGAGCGCCTGAACGCCCGGGTAGCGCTTGCTGATCCGGTGAAGTTCGAGCAAGTGACCGCCGGGCGACGCGCGCCTCAGTCGAGCGTCTCGTCCTGCTCGGCGTCGGCCTGCCGGTAGAGCTCCGTCGGGATCAGGTGGACGCGCTCGAAGTCCTCGCCGTCGAGGTAGCGCACGATGTTCTGGACCGTCATGACGCCCATCCGATCCGGGTACTGGATCGGATCGGCGTAGATCTTGCCGTCCCGGATCGCCTGCCGGCCCGCGATCTCACCGTCGAAGCCGACGATCCTGACCTGGTCCGCGCGTCCCGCCTGCTCAAGCGCGGTGCGCGCGCCCAACGCCGAGGGATCGTTGATCGCGAACACGCCGGCGAGGTCCGGATACGCCTGGATGCCGTCCGCCATCGCCCGGTAGCCCTCGTCGCGCAGGCCGCCGCCCTCGAGTTCGGCCACGATCTCGATCCGGCCCTCGGTCCGATCCCGGTTGTACTCCCCGATCGCATGGCGGAAGCCGTCCACCCGCAGGACGCAGGAGTTGGCCTGCTTGAAGTGCAGCACCAGCACCTCACCGCCGGCCTCACCGAGCGCCTCGATCATCGCCTCGCCGGCCAGCAGCCCGCCCTGGTAGTTGTCCGTGCCGACATGACCGGCGATCTCCACACCCTCGGCGACGGCCTGGAGGTCGGACGTGAACACCGGTACGCCGGCTTCGTTCGCCCGCCTCACCGCGGGGCCGATGGCGATCCGGTCCACCGGGTTCAGCACGATCGCGGCGACGCCGGAGGCCAGGAAGTTGTCGACCTGCTGCGACTGCCGGTTCACGTCCCGCTCGGCATCGGTAACCACGACATCGAAGCCGTGGCGCTCCGCCTCGGCGGTCAGACTGTCGGCGATGATCTTGAAGAACGGGTTCTTGAGCGTCATCGCCGAGAAGCCGATCGTTCCCCGCGTGACGCTGCCGCTGCCGCTGCCTTCGTCCGTGCCGCCGCAGGCACCGAACGCGAAGACGAGCGCGACCGCGACGGCCCCGGCCAACGCGCGCCTCACGATCCCTTTCCCCATCGCTCCAACCTCCCTGGACATCCTGACCGACTGAACGCCGGATTCTGACACGCAACCCGGAGGGGCCGGATAGAGTCACGCCGATGACCGAAACCGGTGTGCCTTCGTCGCCGGCCGCGGCTCAACCGCTGCTTCAGATCCGCGAGCTGCGGACCTACTTCCGCGGCAAGCACGAAACCGTTCGCGCGGTCGACGACATCGACCTGGTGATCAGGGAGGGCGAAACGCTCGGCCTCGTCGGCGAGTCCGGCTCGGGCAAGTCGGTGACTTCGCTTTCGGTGATGCGGCTGCTCGAGAGCACGGCGAACATCGAGACCGGCGAGATCGCCTACTTCGGCCGCGATCTGGTCCATCTTCCCAACCGCGAGATGCGGGACTTGCGCGGCAAGGACATCGGGATGATCTTTCAGGAGCCGGGCACGTCGCTCAACCCCGTGTTCCGGGTCGGCGACCAGGTGGCCGAAGCGCTTCGCGTCCATCTCGGCATGAACCGGAAGCAGGCGCGCCGGCGCACGATCGAACTCTTCGAAGAGGTCGGCATCCCGGAACCCGAGCGCCGGATCGACACCTACCCGCACGAGATGTCGGGCGGTCAGAAGCAGCGCGTGATGATCGCCATGGCGCTGTCCTGCAACCCGAAGCTGTTGATCGCCGATGAGCCGACGACGGCCCTGGACGTCACGATCCAGGCCCAGATCCTCGACCTGATCCGCCGGCTGCGCGACGAGCGCGGCATGTCCATCCTGTTCATCAGCCACGACCTGGGCGTGATCGCCGAGATCGCCGACCGGATCGCCGTCATGTTTCGGGGCCGGATCGTCGAGCGCGGCGCGGTGACCGACGTATTCAGCAATCCCCGACACCCCTATACGAAGGGGTTGCTCGCCTGCCGGCCGCACCTCGACCGCGACTTCCGCCGCCTGCCAACGGTCGCCGACTTCATGGACGTGGACGACGACGGCGACGGAGGCGAGATCCGGATCACCGAGCGCGAACTGACGCCGGAGTCCCTCGACGAACTCGTCGGGCGCGGACGGGGACGGCTGTTGCACCCGCAGGGCGCGCTCGAGGACCTGGGCTATGCCGAGAACCCCGGACCCGGCGACCAGGTCGCGGGCGGCACCGAACCCTTGCTGCGGGTTCGCGATCTGAAGGTCTACTACCCGATCAAGAGCGGCTTCCTGCGCCGGCAGGTTGGCGACGTCAAGGCCGTCGACGGCATCTCCTTCGACGTCTACCCGGGGCAGACTCTGGGACTGGTCGGAGAATCAGGCTGCGGCAAGACGACGACGGGGCTGGCGCTGCTGAGGCTGATCGACATCACCGGCGGAACGGTCCGGTTCGAGGACCAGGACGTGACCACGATCCCGGCGAGCCGCCTCAGGTCCCTGCGCGGGAAGATGCAGATCATCCTCCAGGATCCCTATTCGTCGCTGAACCCGCGCATGACCGTCGAGTCGATGCTCAGCGAAGCCATGGCGATCCACAAGATCGGCGAGAACCGGAGCGATCGCCGCGACCGGGCCGCCCGCCTGCTGGAAGAGGTCGGTATGGAGGCTGGCCACCTGCGGCGCTACCCCCACGAGTTCTCCGGCGGCCAGCGCCAGCGGATATCGGTGGCCCGCGCGCTCGCGGTCCAGCCGAAACTGATCATCTGCGACGAGTCCGTGTCCGCGCTCGACGTTTCGGTGCAGGCGCAGGTGCTGAACCTGCTCAAGGACCTGCAGGAGGAGCGCGACCTGACCTACATCTTCATCAGCCACGACCTGTCCGTGGTCAAGTTCATGTCCGACATGATGGCTGTGATGCTCGACGGCAGGATCGTGGAACAGGGACCGTCCGAGGCGATCTACATGACACCCCGCGAGGAGTACACCCGGCGCCTGATCGAGGCCGTTCCGGACGATTCGATCGCCA
Source organism: Thermoanaerobaculia bacterium (assembly GCA_965116955.1). Taxonomy (GTDB): domain Bacteria; phylum Acidobacteriota; class Thermoanaerobaculia; order Multivoradales; family Multivoraceae; genus Multivorans. Next base: position 4,065,922 of record OZ220742.1, read on the forward strand.
ACATCGAGAGCCGCCAGCAGCAGCGGCGAGAAGCCCGCAGCCGCCGCCACGCGAATTGACGCCCTGCCGGCGACAACGGTCATGACGACCAGCAGCCCAAGCCGGTTTCCGGAGGCCCTGGTGCTGATCTTCGCCATGATCGTGGCGGCGCAGGTCGCCACCTACCTGCTGCCGGCCGGCGAGTACGAACGTGACGGCCGCCAGGTGCTGGCCGGCACCTACCACGCGGTGGAAGCGGCGCCCCTGCCCTGGCACGCCGCCCTGACCAAGGTGCCGCGCGGACTCGAAGCCGCGGCCGAGATCATCTTCTTCGTCTTCCTGGTCGGCGGCGCGATCGGGGTCATTCGCGCCACCGGCGCGATCGACGCCGCGATCGGCGCGGCGATCAAGACCCTTGGAGGGCGGCCGATCCTGCTCGTCGGCGGCATGACGACGCTGTTCGCGGTCGGCTCGTCGACGATCGGCATGGCCGAGGAGTACATGCCCTTCGTTCCGATCCTGGTCGCCATGTGCATCGCGCTCAAGATGGACGCCGTGGTCGCCCTCGGCATGGTCTACCTCGGCGCCGGGATCGGCTACGGCACCGCGGCGATCAACCCCTTCACCGTGATGATCGCCAAGGACATCGCCGGCCAGGACCCCAGCACCGGCTTCGGGCTGCGCTGGGCGCTGCTGGCGGTCATGCTGGTGATCGGGATCCACCACATCCTGCGCTACGCGCGCCGCATCGAAGACGACCCGGAACGGAGCCTGGTGCGTGACATCGACTACTCGGGCGGCGGACACGAACTGAGCGCCGCCGATCTCACGCCGGCCCGGCTCGGCATCCTGGGCGCCTTCGCCGCGATGATCGGCGTCTTCATCTGGGGCGTCAACGTGCACGGCTGGTACCTGGTCGAACTCGCGGCGCTCTTCCTGGGCGTGACGCTCGTCTCGGCCGTCCTGGGCCGGGTGTCGGCGAACCGGACCGCCAGAGCCTTCACCAGCGGCGCCGCCGAACTGACCGGGACCGCCCTGCTGATCGGCTTCGCCCGCACGATCGAGGTGGTGCTCTCGGACGCCCGGGTCATCGACACCGTGATCCACGGCATCGCCTCGCTGCTGGCGAAAGCGGAGGCGCTGGGCTCGGGAGCCGCGGTCGTCGCGGCCTGGGGCATGCTCCTGGTGCAGAGCGTCTGCAACTTCCTGATCCCCTCGGGCAGCGGCCAGGCCTACGTGACGATGCCGATCATGGCGCCGCTCGCCGACCTCACCGGCGTCGGCCGCGAGACCTCCGTGCTCGCCTACCAGCTCGGCGACGGGTTGATGAACCTGATCGTGCCCACGAATGCCCTGCTCATGGGCATGCTGCTCCTGGCGCGCATCCCCTACCAGCGCTGGCTGCGGTTCATCCTGCCCGCGATGGTCAAGCTCTACGTCGTCGCGATGCTCATCCTCGCCGTCGCGGCGCTGATGCGGTTCGAGTAGCCGCCGGCCAAGCTACAGGTTCAGCTTCGCCGGCAGGTACCGGTCGATCAGCCCCTGGTAGTACGGCCGCAGTTCGGCGGCATCCGGCGGGCGATCGCTCTTGGAGTACAGGTCGTAGCCGTTGAAGAGCCGTACCCAGGCGAACATCTCGCGGTCACGGTCGTTCATCAGCTCCCGGTAGGCGCCTTCGCGGTGACAGGCGTAGAAGGAGTGGTAGCGGATCATGTAGAGGGCCGGTTCCGGCAGGTAGTCGTTGAGCACCTGGTAGAGGTACTCGTCGTGCCCCCAGGACAGGTGAACCTGATCCAGGCCGCAACCCGGTTCGTAGACCCCGAGAGGTGTCGAGTAGGTCGGATTCGCCGTGTCCGGATTGCCCTCGAACAGCTCCGGGTAGACGATCCGGTCCGAGAACGCGCAGCCGACAGGGAAGGTGTCGCCGACTACGGCCCACTGCGGCTCGCCCCACAGGCAGAGTACCTTGCCCAGGTCGTGTACCAGTCCGGCCAGCACGAACCAGTCCGGGTGGCCGTCGGCCCGGATCGCCTCGGCCGTCTGCAGCAGATGGTCGAGCTGGGAGAGGTCCAGATCCGGGTCCGAGTCGTCCACCAGGGTGTTCAGGAACTCGAGCGCCTCCCACGCCGGGAGCTCAGCCCGGTCGAGCGTGAGGTATTCCGCCTTCTTGTCCTGGACGAAGTCCCAAGTCTGGTGACGGTGGTTCAGCCGGTAGAACTCGCGGACCGTGTCGCGGGGCGGCGCCTCGAAGTCCCGGTAGTCCTCTCGCCGTCTACCGCCCGATTCCGCCGGCGCCGGATAGAGCTCGGCAACGAAGTCGTCCCAGTCGTCGATTCGCTCGAGCGGCGGCATTGGCGATACGCTAACAGCCAGACGCCCCACCAACATGGGGAGGATCCGACCCGAGAGTGCCCTACACGGTCTACAAGCTCCTGCACGTGCTGGGAGCGGTCATGGTGCTCGCCGCCGCGGGCGGCGTAGCGGTTCACGCCGCGAACGGCGGTCGCAGGGAGGACAACCAACTGCACGGCCTGCTCGCCGCCATGCACGGAATCGGCCTGGTCCTGAGCGTCGTGGCCGGTTTCGGCATGCTCGGTGGCAGCCTTCCGGGCTGGGCCTGGCTGAAGCTGATGATCTGGTTGTGCTTCGGAGCCGCGCTCACGCTGCCCTATCGCAACCAGGCTCTGGCCAAACCGCTGGTCGTCATCCTGCCGCTGCTGGCGGCGGTCGCTGCCTACCTGTCGCTGTACAAGCCGTTCTGAAGGAGCTGGCAGGGGCGCTGGGGGCTCCGGTCAGATTCCCGTCAGACAGAGGTCAGGCCCCTGGCCGCCCTCCGACGGCGAGAATCGGGAATCCGGATCGAACTCCGGCCGTTTCTGTTCGTACATATGAACGGGCTCGTGCCACAAAGGGGCAAGGCACGGACCCGTTCGGCGCCGGGTGGTGCGAGCGTGTCGTACCGCCCGGCGCCACCTTCGCTCAGGCGACGCTCTGCGCCCGACCTCACAGAAAGACGCAGGTCGGACAGTCTCCCGCGGCCGCCGCAAGCGCGCGGTCGGCTTCGCACTGGTACTCGGGGCTGCTCGACCGATGGCTGCGGGTGTCGCCGTTCAGCATCGTGTCGCGCTTCCAGTCGTCGTCGTCCGACCAGCGGTGCGGCAGCATCTTCACGGCGCCCGGCTGCTCCAGCTCGTCCACGGCCGCAAGCGCGGCGACGACGATCTCCCGCTGCAGCGCCGGGTCCTTCGCCTTCCCCGCCGTGTGACCGAGGGGATAGTCGAGGAAGACGGCGCGCGGAGGATTGACCGAGCGGGTGATCGAGAGAGCGGAAGTCAGCGACGTGGTCGGAATCCCGTCCGCCTCGACCCGACGCGCTATCAGTCCCACGGACTGATGGCAGACCGGTCACACAGGGACCAGCAGCGCCAGGTCGACCTGGTCCTCGGCGAGACGGCGGCTGATCTCCGGCGCCACGACATCCCGAACGCGGCGCGCCGAGTAGATCCCTCCCATGAAGGCGTAGGCCCGCGGCGACAGTTCGCCGATCACGCCCTCGGCCACGAGCGTGCGCAGCGCGTCGAGTGGGAAGACGACGTTCGGGTCGGTGCGGGCGTCGGTCTGGTCGTAGGCGAAGTGGCTCGTCCGTAGGTCAGAGACGGAGATCGACGTATCGATCACACGCAGCGAGATGTCGTCCCGATGATGGAAGGCGACCTGACCCGTCCGATACACGCCACCGGAGCCCACCAGCCCCACCCGGCACTCCCGGAGGGGCTTCGCCAGCCAGGTCCAGGGAGGGGGGCCATCGTTGCGCACCCATCGATAGGGATCGTGGCCCAGACTCGAGTAGAGGTCGCGCGTACGAACGATGTGGTCCACCGGCGGTCGTCGTGTCGTCATGGTGCCCATTCTGACGCAAGATAGGATGCCCGCTGCATGACGACCGAGGATCGCCGAGCGAGCGGCCGGCTCGACCTCCCTGAAACCGAATGGCGGGCAAGGCTTGGCGACGAGGAGTTCCGGGTTCTGCGGCGGGAGGCAACCGAACGCCCCTTCACCTCGGTGCTCAACCATGAGTGCCGAAGCGGCGTCTTCCTCTGCGCCGGCTGCGGCGCCGAGCTGTTCCGGTCGGATGCGAAGTTCGACAGCGGCACGGGCTGGCCCAGTTTCTTCGAGCCCATCGCCGGCGCCGTCGACACGAAGCGGGACTTCAAGCTGATCGTCCCCCGAACCGAGTACCACTGCTCCCGCTGCGGCGGACACCAGGGCCATGTCTTCAGCGACGGGCCGGCGCCAACCGGCCTGCGCTACTGCAACAACGGCGTGGCCCTGCGGTTTCAGCCGGAGCCGGCCAGCGATCCGGAAACCCGACACAACGCCCCAGGCAGGGAGGACTGAAACGATGTCGACCAAAGCGACAACCCACCGCGCCGGCGGAGCGATCCTGGGGGTCGGCCTCGCGCTGACGCTGGCCTGCGGCGGCGAGCAACTCGAGCCCCTGACCACGACCGTGACCACGGAACTCGGCGCGGTCGAGGGCCAGGCACTCGAGTCCGGAGTCCTCAAGTTCGCCGGCATCCCCTTCGCAGCGCCGCCGGTCGGCGACCTCCGCTGGCGGCCGCCCCAGCCGGCCGTCGCCTGGGAGGGCAGCCGTGACGCCACGGAGTTCTCCGCCTCCTGCTGGCAGCCACTCTCCCCACCCGGTTCCTTCTACGAGACGGGCGAGATCGAGCGCAGCGAGGACTGTCTCTACCTGAACGTCTGGACCGGCGCCGAACACGCCGAAGCAGCTCTTCCAGTCATGGTGTGGATCCACGGAGGCGGCCTTCAGACCGGCTCGGGCAGCACTCTGCTCTACGACGGGGAGAGCCTGGCCGAGCGCGGCGCCGTGCTGGTGACGATCAACTACCGGCTCGGACCGATGGGCTTCCTGGCTCACGCGGAACTCTCGGCCGAAACCGAGTCGGAAGCCTCGGGGAACTACGGCATCCTGGACCAGATCGCGGCGCTTAGGTGGGTGCAGACGAACATCGCCGCCTTCGGCGGAGACCCGGGCCGGGTCACGATCTTCGGCGAGTCGGCGGGCTCCTGGAGCGTCAACTACCTGACCGCGACACCCCTGGCGGCCGGCCTCTTCCATCGGGCGATCGGCCACAGCGGCGGCATCTTCTGGCCCATGCCGCAGCTTGGAGACGCGGAGTCCGAGGGTGCTCGTGTCGCTGAGCGCCTCGGCGCCGGCGACCTCGCGGAAATGCGCGCCGCCACTGTCGAGGAGGTCTACGAAGCTGCCAGTGCGTCCGAGGCGCTTGGCTTCGTCGGCGTCAGCGACGGCCACGTGTTTCCGCGGGACGTCTACGATCTGTTCGCCGCCGGCGACCAGAACGATGTCGACACGATCGTGGGCTTCAACAGCGACGAGGGGACCGCCCTGTTCGCCGGCGCCGCCGGAACGACCGTCGCCGACTACCGCCAGTTGCTGGCGGACACCTATGGCGAGCATGCCGACGCGATGTTCGCGGTCTACCCCGCCGAGAACGACGAGCAGGCCCGTGTCGCCGCCTACGAGAACACCGCCGACCAGTTCTTCGCCTGGCAGATGCGGGCCTGGGCCAGGCTGCAGAACCGCACCGGACAACGACCCGTGCGCATGTACTTCTTCTCCCGCGTGCCGCCATGGGACGAGGCCGACACTTACGGCTCCTACCACGCGGCGGAGATCGCCTACGCCTTCGACAACCTCCACCGCAGCGGCGAGATGAGGGACGACATCGGCCCCTTCAACCACGCCTGGGACGCGACCGACAGGGCGCTCGCGGACACGATGGCGAACTACTGGGTGAACTTCGCGGCCACCGGCGATCCCAACGGCGACGGTCTGCCCGACTGGCCCGTCTACGATCCGGACGCCGACGGCGTCCTTGAACTGGGCGACGAGATCGGCGTCATCCAGGGCCTGCTCAAGGATCGGCTGGACGCCTTCGACGCCTACTACGAGGACCTGCGCGGGAGCGGTTAGGGACGCCTTTGTGCTAGCGTCCCGCCATTAGGCAGTGGGTGCAGAGCTCACGCGGCGAACCAGGATGTGCCTGTCGTTCTCGTGCGTGGATCCACAGTGGAACCCCAAGGCCGAGAACAGGAGCAGCAGATGGCAACGAGAATCTATGTGGGGAACCTCCCCTTCGACACAACGGAAGAGGCGGTTCGCGCTCTGTTCCAGGCTCATGGCGACGTGAACGAGGTTTCGCTGATCAACGACCGTGAAACGGGCCGGCCGCGGGGCTTCGGCTTCGTCGAGATGGCGTCCGGAGGCCAGGAGGCCATTTCCGCTCTGGACCGGCAGCAGTTCGGCGGTCGCACCCTCCGCGTCAACGAAGCACGCCCGCGCGAGGAACGCCGGCCTCGCTGGTAGGTCGCCGCCTACATCTGCGGGTAGTAGAACTGGGCCACGACCACGTCGGCCTGGGGTGACGGCTTCAGTTCGATGATGTCGTCGCGGACGCCGCCCTTCTTCATCTTGAAGGACGCGTTCACCCGGTCCGGAGCGTCCCAGAGCACGATCGCGAACTCGCCGTTCTTCTCGATCGGACCGCTCGCCTGGAAGCTGCCGTCACCTGACGTGATCGTGACCTCGCCGCCGCCCTTGACCGGCTTGCCGCGGTTGTTCTGAACCCTCCCCGCGAGCACCGTGCGGATGCCCTCCGGCTCCATCGACTCGCCCTCCCGGAAGAGGATCGGATAGAGCTGCTGGGATCCGTCCCGCTGGACCGCGACGCGCGCTATGACCGAACGGAAGCCGTTGCGCTCGAAGGTGACCCGAACGGTGATCCCCTCGTAGTCGTCCCGACTGAAGATCCGGCCCATGTTGCGCAGGAGGTAGGTACCGGTCTTCCGGCCCTTGGCGCGCAGCCTCGGCGCGGGCATGTTGTCGTTCTGGAACCAGATGTCCACATCCGGCAGCGGGTTCCCGCTGGAGTCGAGAATCGTGCCGAACACGCGCGTGTTGTCCCGGCCGCCGACCGCGCCGGTCACGTCGCCGCCGCGCAGGTCGGCGCCGACGTTGGCGGGGCCCGGATCCTGGGCCAGAGCGGGGAACGCCAGCACGAGCAGCGGGATGAACAGGAGCGGGACAAGGAGTCTCTTCGGCATTCTGAGGCCCTCCGAACGGTCTTCGCGCAATGAGTCCGTACACGCTAGCTACAAGCACCCCGGAACCTATCAACAACTAGGATCGCCAAATGCCGTCACCCGAAACCACTCCGGCAACGCGCCCGAGGCAGATCCTGGCGGCGGCCGCGATCGGTGTCGTGGCGGCTCTGCTGGTCCTGCGGTGGGCGGCGCCGGACAATGTCCCCGCCGCCTCCGACGACGCATCCCGCGGCGTTCCGGCTCCCCTGCCAACCCGCCCGGAGCCCGAGCCGCCGCCCCCCCTGCCGCGGGAACTCAGCGATGCGCTCGACCTGATGGCCCAGGGAAAACTCCGCGAGGCGCAGCGCCTGATGCTCGGCTTCGACGCCAGTCCGGCCGCCGGGGAGCTGTTGCCCGAACATCGCGAGACGATGAACGCGATGCTGGAGCGCCTCGGGAACGACCCGGTCCTGCAGGCCGCCCTGGAGTTCGAAGCCGGATTCGAGGACGCCGACCTCGACCGTCTTCGCCGCGCCCTGAGCTCCCTTTCGCGCGAGCGGATGATCGCCCTCCGCCGCGACCCGCAGGCATCCCGCCACATCGACGACGCGCGACGGTTGACCGCGGAGGTCGACGCGATCGAGGGACTGCTGGGCAGCGACCGGCTGGCGGCGCTCCGACTGGCCCAGGACTTCGGCCGGCGCCATCCGGGATTCGCGGCCGGCCTCGCCTTCGAGGACCGCGCCGCCGAGGCGATCGAGGACACGGCCGGGCGGTTGATGGCGGCCAATCGCCTGGAAGAGGCCCGAACGCTGCTGCTGGAACTCAGATCGCTTCGCGGCGACGCGGCAAGGGAGGCCCCTTCCGTCGACGCCAGGTTGGCTTCCATCGAAGCGGTGTTCCAGCGACGGAGCGACCTGGACGCCGCCATCCGCGAGATCGAGGTGCTGGGCCGGCAACGACCGCACGAGGCTCTGGAGCTTCTCGCCGCCATGAAACGGACACCTGAGAACCGTCGTCGCCTGGCCCAGGTGGAGTCCACCCTCAAGCTGCTGCTGGACGACCTCGACCAGGGAGGCCCCGTCGTCGAGATACTGGCCGCGGACGGTTCGAGCCTGGACCAGGTCGAGTACGACGGTCGCGAGGATCTGGTGCTGCTGGTTCGCGCCCGGGACGACTACGAGGTGGTTTCGGTGCGTCTCTTCTGGCGCTGGTTCGACCGCGAAGGGGAAGGCGACGTCGTCGAAGTGGCACTTCGGTCGGTCCACGCCGAGGCGCCGCCCGCCGCGAACGGTGCGGACCACGGGAGCACCGCCGAGATCGCCTTCGAGACGACGGTTTCGCAGGCCGAGCACGGAGGCCGGAGCCTCCAGCTCTGGGCCGAGGCGACCGACCGCGGCGGCCGCGTCGCCAGGAGCGCCGACCCGCCCAAACAGCTCACACCTGCGCGGCGCGGCTTCCTGCAGCGACTCGGTCTTCGTCGCCGCCAGTGACCTTCGCGGCCGTGAAACCGTTGACCAACAAACACTTACAGGCGCCGGGAGCACTGGTATGATGGCCACCGTGGCGAACGGTACAAGCGCCCCGAACGACGCCGGTGCATCATCTGCAGAGCCGGCGATACCCCAGCACCACGTCGAGACGACCGACCGGGACTTCGGCAGCCTCGGGCTGAATCCGGAGATCCTGGAGGTACTCGCCGAGATCGGCTTCGAGCATCCGACGCCGATCCAGGCCGACGTGATCCCCGACGCGGTCGCCGGCAAGGACCTGATCGGCCTAGCCGAAACCGGCTCCGGCAAGACGGCCGCCTTCGTCCTGCCGATCATCCAGCGGCTCGGCCGGGGCAAGGGCGTGCGCGCGCTCGTCGTCTGCCCGACGCGCGAGATCGCCCTGCAGACCAAGGCCTTCCTCGACGTCTTCCGCAAGAGCCGGTTGCGCATCACCTCGGCCTGCCTGATCGGAGGCGTGAAGATCGGACCCCAGTTCGACCAGTTGCGCCGGGACCCCGACGTTCTGGTCGCAACGCCCGGGCGACTCCTGGACCACACCGAACGCGGCACGGTGAGCCTTCGCAACGTCGAGGAACTCGTGCTGGACGAAGCCGACCACATGCTCGACCTCGGCTTCATGCCCCAGGTGCAGCGGATCGTGACCCAGGTGCCCAGCAAGCGGCACACGATGCTGTTCTCGGCCACCATGCCGCCCCCGATCGAACGTCTGGCCCAGCGCTACATGGACGACCCGCTCCGGATCGACCTGGCGCCCCGCGGCGCCGCGTCCGGAATCGAACACCGGCTCTACCTGGTGGACGAGAAAAACAAGAAGAGCTGCGCCCTGGCGCTGCTCGACTCGGTCCCCGGCTCGACCCTCGTCTTCACCAAACGCCGGTCCGACGCCGAGTGGCTGTGCCGGGTGCTGGAGCGGGGACGGCACAGCGTCGCGCGCATCCACTCGGACCGCTCGCAGAAGCACCGGGTCGACGCTCTGGAGAGTTTCCGCGCCGGTCGTCATCGCATCCTGGTGGCGACGAACATCGCGGCCCGCGGCATCGACGTCCAGGGCATCGAGCACATCCTGAACTACGACCTTCCCGACACCGCCGAGGACTACATCCACCGCGCCGGCCGCACCGCCCGCGGCGCCGCCGAAGGGGTCGTGTCGTCCATCGGCACCTGGCTCGACAAGCCGATCGTCCGTCAGATCGAGCTAGCGCTCGGGCACCCCCTGCCTCGCCGCGAAGTCGAGGGAGTGTCCCCTTACCGTGAAATGCGGTCGCTCAACGAGCGCCGCCGCCGCTCTCCGCTGCGCCGCTAACCACCATGATCCCCATCCCGGATCTCCTGAACCGGGAGCCCTTCCTCGGCATCGACCGGGAGGCCCTGTCGGACCTGCTCGGCCTGGCCATTCTCGGCCGCGAGATCGGCACCGAGTTCCACGACCTGATGGCCGAGGCGGAGACGCCGCCCACCACCTGGCGGCCGGAGTTCTTCGAGCAGGACCTGTTCATCGACCGCCTGATCGCGGAGAGCTTCGAGATCGCGATGGACGGCGTCCAGTACCCGATCAACGAGCGCTTTCTCCGGCGCGCGCTGTCCGCTACGCCGACCGATCTGCGCACGATCGAGTTCCGGCAGTCGATCCTGCGCGAGATGGACGAGAACGAAGAGATCCTGGCGTCGGCCAAACAGCTCTACCGCGAGCTGTTCGCCCTCCTGTCGCTTCACCGCACGCCCCGATATCACCGTATCGTCGACACAGCGGCCCACAACCTGGACATCCTGAAGCAGAGTCGCCTCGTCATCGACCTGATGCACGACCGGTTCGGTTCCGCCCGTTCCGGCCTCAGACGCCTCCACGAGGGGGCGACCGCGATCCACGATACGGAGGAGTACAAGACCCTCGCCGCCCTGCTGGACTACGAGGACCAGCTCGCCCACCTGAACCTCGATATCGCCCTGGGCGGGGACGGCCGGATCCGGCGGGTCGAGGTGCGTTCCCTCGACGAGTGCAGCGACAACCGCTTCTGGACGCGGCCGATCAGGCGCTTCCGGGACCGGCTGAGGTTGGGGATCGGCGGCTACTCGATGACGAACCGGGAGCTCCTGAACCGGGTGATCGAGCGGGTCTACGTCTCCCTGTCGCCAGCCCTGATCCCGCTGATCCAGTTGCTCGGCCAGATGGAGCTCTACCTGGCGGTGCGCGCGTTGAGGGACCGCGCCGCGGAACGCGGCCTCGCGATGTGTATCCCCGAGCTCCTGCCCGACCACGACACCGGCCCCGCCTTCGTCTGCGAGGACCTCTGGAACCCGCTGCTGCTGCACCAGGAACAGGCGCCCGTCCCCTGCACCGTGAGCACCGCCGGCAGCGTGCCGATCACGGTCGTGACCGGGCCCAACTCGGGCGGCAAGACGCGGCTGATCCAGGCCATCGCGCTCGCGCAGCTACTCGCCCAGTCGGGCCTCTACGCACCGTGCGCCCGGGGCCGCCTGCGTGTGCAGAACGGACTCTTCGTCTCCCTGATCGAACGCGAAAGCGCGGACCAGGTTGAGGGCCGCCTGGGGAGGGAACTCGTGCGCATCCGCACCCTGTTCGAGGAGATGGAGCACGGCTCGATGGTCATCCTGGACGAACTCTGCTCGGGCACCAACCCGTCAGAAGGCATCGAGGTCTTCACCCTGGTCCTGCAGTTGCTCCGACGCGTCGATCCGGTGGCCTACGTCACGACTCACTTCCTCGACCACGCCCGATCCCTCGAGGAGAATCACCACGAGCTGGGCCTGGAGTTTCTCCAGGTGGAACTCGACGACGCCCGCCGGAGCACCTACCAGTTCAACGGCGGCGTCGCCCGGACCTCCCTCGCCGCGCTCACCGCCGAACGCCTCGGAGTCACCTTCGAGAACCTGTCGGCGGCCGTCGACAGCCGCCAGACAAAGGCGAGCTAGTAAGGCACGCCGGTCGCCCGGCACACGAACCGCATCAGCGGCGAGGCGGCGACGCAGAGTCCCGTGAACTCGTCCAGGAAGCCGGCGCCGAGCAGGCGGGTCTGATTCAGACGCGCGACGGCCATGAAGGACTTGCGCTTGATGTCGTCGATTCGGGGATGATCCGCATCGAACCCCCGCGGCGCCCGCTTCAGACTCTCACCGCCCAGCTCGAGCTCCCCGCCGAGCCCCGGACTCCTGGTGACCTCGGCCCAGCCGTCCGCGTCGCCCACGATCTGCTGCCGGATCGCCCGCAGCGCCTCCGGGTGGGGCCGCCACATCCCGCCGCCCATGAACACGCTGCCGGGTTCGATGTGGAGGTAGAAGCCGGGCGCATGCGCGTCGCGATGCTGCTCGTGGCGGAAGTGAATGCCGAGGTGAGTCTTGTAGGGCCGCTTGTCGCGAGAGAACCGCACGTCCCGGTGGATGCGGAACAGGGAGCCGCCGACCTTCTTCGGCACCGCCAGAAAGTGGCTCGAAACCTCGTCGATCCGGGTCCCGAAGTCGCTGATGAACTGCAGCGCCGGCTCGCGCACGACGTCTTCGTAGCGCTCGCCATTGGCCTTGAACCAGTCGCGCTCGTTGTTCTCCGCGAGTTCGCGCAGGAAGGCGAAGGTCTGTCTCGAGAACGGGTTCTTCCACTGGTCCATCGTCAACTTCTCCTCCTGCCCTCGGGGCGAACCGGAAACGAAGTGTATTCTCCGGTGCCGCGCCGCAGAACAAGAGGAGACCCGAATGGACATCTTCGTCGCCGAGCTGGTCGGCACCGCTCTCCTGATCATCCTGGGCGACGGCGTCGTGGCCAACGTGGTCCTCACCCGGACCAAGGGAAACGACGGCGGCTGGATCGTGATCACGACGGGCTGGGGCCTCGCCGTGGCGCTCGCCGTCTACTCCGTCGGCCGGATCAGCGGCGCCCACATCAACCCGGCCGTCAGCGTCGGCCTGTGGTCGATCGGCGAACTCGAAACCGCCCTGTTGCCGACCTACGTCGGCGCGCAGCTACTCGGCGCCTTCGCCGGCGCGGTCGTCGTCTACCTCACCTACCGTCCCCACTGGGCGGTCACGACCGATCAGGCGGCAAAGCTCGGGGTCTTCTGCACCGCTCCGGAGATTCCTCGCCGCCGCGGCGCCAACTTCCTGACCGAGATCGTCGGCACCGCCGTCCTGGTCTTCGGCGTGCTGGCCATCGCCGCCAACGCCTCCGAACTCGCCGGCGAGATCGACCTGTCGGCGGTGTTCGCCACCGGCATCAACCCTCTCCTCGTCGGCTTCCTGGTCTGGGGAATCGGGCTCTCGCTGGGCGGTCCCACCGGCTACGCCATCAACCCGGCGCGCGATCTGGGCCCCCGCATCGCCCACGCGGTCCTGCCGATCCCGGGGAAGGGCGGCTCCGACTGGGGCTACGCCTGGGTACCGGTGGCCGGACCGCTCGCCGGCGGAGTGCTCGGCGCCCTGGCCTTTCGCGGTCTCGGCTGGTAAGCCGCAACAACCATGAGCTACGTTCTCGCCCTCGACCAGGGCACCACTTCCAGCCGCTCCATCCTCTTCGAGCACAAGGGCACCTCCGCCGCTTCGGCGCAACGGGAGTTCCCCCAGATCTACCCGTCGCCCGGACACGTCGAGCACGATCCCGAAGCGATCTGGAAGACCCAGCTCGCCACCGCCCGCGCCGCCATCCGGGGTGCTTCCGCCTCCGCCGCCGACATCGCCGCCATCGGCATCGCGAATCAGCGGGAGACCGTCGTGCTGTGGGAGCGCGACAGCGGCAAGCCGATCGACAACGCGATCGTCTGGCAGAGCCGCATCACGGCTCCGCTCTGCGAGCGGCTGAAGCAGCAGGGACACGAGGATCTGTTTCGCAAGAGAACCGGCCTGGTGCTCGATCCGTACTTCTCGGGCACGAAGCTCGCGTACCTGCTCGACAAGCACAAGCTCCGCGCCCGCGCCCGCCGCGGCGAGATCCTCGCCGGCACGATCGACACGTTCCTGCTCTGGCGCCTGACCGGCGGCGAAGTCCACGCCACGGACGCGAGCAACGCTTCGCGCACCCTGCTGTTCGACATCCACAACCTGGACTGGGACGACGAGTTGCTCGGCATCCTGCGCGTGCCTCGCGCCATGCTTCCCGAGGTGCGGGATTCGAGCGGCGACTTCGGGCGGACGGACCGGCGCCTGTTCGGGCGGCGGATTCCGATCGCCGGGGTCGCCGGCGACCAGCAGGCGGCCACCTTCGGGCAGGGCTGCTTCCGGCGCGGAATGGTGAAGAACACCTACGGCACCGGCTGCTTCATCCTGATGAACACCGGCAGTCGCGCCGTGTCGTCGAAGAACGGCCTCCTCACCACCGTCGGCTGGATGCGGGGCGGCAAACCGACGTACTGCCTGGAGGGGTCGGTGTTCGTCGGCGGCGCAGCCGTCCAGTGGCTGCGCGACGGGCTGGGACTCATCGACCGTTCGGAGCAGATCGAGGAACTGGCCGCAAGCGAGCCGGACAGCGGCGGCGTGTACCTGGTCCCGGCCTTCGTCGGCCTCGGCGCGCCGCACTGGGATCCCTACGCCCGGGGCCTGCTCATCGGACTCGAACGTTCGACCACCGCCGGCCACGTGGCCAGAGCCACGGTCGAGTCGATGGCGTACCAGAGCCTCGACGTCGTCCGCGCCATGGAGGCCGACGCCGGTTCGCGTATGCGCGAACTCCGGGTCGACGGCGGCGCCGCGGTCAACGACACCCTGATGCAGTTTCAGGCGGACCTGCTCGGCAAGCGCGTGCAGCGGCCGGTCGTCCCGGAAACCACCGCTCTCGGCGCCGCCTACCTCGCCGGGCTGGCCGTCGGCTTCTGGAGCGACCAGGCCGACGTGACGAACAACTGGGCGCTCGATCGCGAGTTCAAGCCGCAATCGACACCCGCGGAGCGACGCCGCCTCGCCTCCGGCTGGCAGCGGGCGGTCGAAAGATCCCGAGCCTGGGCCGAGGCGTAGGCTGCGGTACGCTCTCGCCCCTCGAACCCACGACGTATCCGGAGATCGCCATGACCGATGTAGCCGCCCGCCCCCGCCTCACCGTTGACATCGAAGCCGGCGTCGCCGACGTACGCCTCGACCGCGCGGACAAGCTGAACGCGCTGGACGGCGCGATGTTCGACGCCCTGGGCAGCACCGCCCGCGAGCTGGCCGAGGATTCGTCCGTCCGCGCCGTCGTGCTCTCCGGCAACGGCCGTGCCTTCTGCGCCGGCCTCGACTTCGGCAGCTTCCGCGCCATGCAGCAGGGCGGCGACGGACAATCCTCGACACGCGAGCTGGTCCAGCGGACCGACGAGAACCCCGCCAACCGCGCCCAGTTCGCGGCCTGGGGCTGGCATTCGATGCCCGTTCCCGTGATCGCGGCGGTCCACGGCGTGGCCTACGGCGGCGGCTTCCAGATCGCGCTGGGCGCCGATCTCCGCGTCGTCCACCCGGAAGCCCGGCTCTCGGTGCGCGAGATCGTCTGGGGTCTGATTCCCGACATGGCCGGACCCCAGTTGCTGCAACACCTGGTGCGCTCCGACATCGCCAAGGAACTGACCTTCACCGGCCGCGTGATCAGCGGCGTCGAGGCCGCGGAACTCGGCCTCGCCACCCGGCTGTCCGAGCAGCCGCTCGACGATGCCCTCGCCCTTGCGCGCGAGATCGCCGGCAACTCGCCGCACGCGATCCGCGCCGCCAAGCAGGTGCTCGACACCGCCCCGACGGCCAGCGTCCGTGAAGGCCTCGAAACCGAGGAGCGGCTGCAGGTCAGCCTGATCGGTTCACCGAATCAGGTCGAGGCGGTGATGGCCAACATGGAGAAACGGACCCCCAGCTTCGCCGACGTCGACTGACGAGGCGGCCGAAGCCGGCCGCTATTCCAGGTGCCAGCCGTGGCTGCCCCGGAGCAGTGCGCGCTGGGAATCGAGCGGCTCCGAGCCGGCCGCCGGCTCGACGCGCGTGTAGCTGCCGTCCGACTCCAGACGCCGGCAGTTCGCCGTGTCGGCGAGGTGCGGCGCCAGAATGTCCCGGAGCGCCGCCTGCCGCAGGTCCGGATCCAGGATCGGACACAGCAGTTCGACGCGGCCGTTCAGGTTGCGGGGCATCAGATCGGCGCTG
Organism: Thermoanaerobaculia bacterium; assembly: GCA_965116955.1. GTDB lineage: Bacteria > Acidobacteriota > Thermoanaerobaculia > Multivoradales > Multivoraceae > Multivorans. The sequence continues at coordinate 4,081,635 of OZ220742.1, forward strand.
CCGGTGAACAGCTCCTCGTCGCCGCCGTTCCGGAAGTAGTACAGCCGCGAGTGCTCCAGGAACCGGCCAACGATCGAGGTCACCGAGATGTTCTCGGACAGACCCGGCACCCCCGGACGCAGGCAGCAGATCCCACGCACCTGCAGCAGCACCTCGACCCCGGCCTGAGAGGCGCGGTACAGCGCGTCGATGCACTCGCGGTCGACCAGCGAGTTCATCTTGAAGATCAGACGGCCGTCACCGCGCAGCCGGTGGCCCTCGATCTCCCGGTCGATCCGCCGAATGAGCTCCCGTCGCATCTGGTGCGGCGCGACGAGCAGGCGGCTGTAGCGCTCCTCGCGGGCGTACCCGGTGATTGCGTTGAACAGCTTGGCCACGTCCGAGGCGATCTCGGCGTCGTCGGTCAGGATCCCGATGTCCGTGTAGATGCGAGCCGTCACCGGGTTGTAGTTGCCGGTAGCGAGGTGCGCGTAGGAGTGCAGCTTGCCCGCCTCGCGCCGTACCACGAGACACATCTTGGCGTGGGTCTTGAGCCCCATCACGCCGTACACCACGTGAACGCCGGCTGCTTCCAGTGCCCGGGCCCAACCGATGTTGTACGTCTCGTCGAAGCGCGCCTTCAACTCGACCAGGACCGAGACCTGCTTGCCCTTTTCCCGCGCCTCCATCAGGGCCTCCACCACGGGCGAGTTGGCCCCGACACGGTAGAGCGTCTGCTTGATCGCGATCACGTCGGGATCGGCCGCCGCCTCCCGCAGCAGCCGCACGACGGGAGAGAAACTGTCGTAGGGGTGGTACAGAAGGTGGTCGCGCCGACGGATCGCCTCGAACAGCGATTCGTCGCTCCTGAGCGCTGCATGGCGCACGGGACGGATTGTGCTGTCGCGGAGTTCGGGCACGTCGAGGAAGGCGATCTCGCCCAGGTCGGCCAGGCCGAGCGGCGATGGCAGCGTGTCGACCTGGAACGGCGCCAGCCCCATGTTCTGCACGAGCAGGGTACGAATCCGCTTCGGCATGTCCTCGTGCACTTCCAGGCGAACGACGGAGCCGAAGTGCCGTTGTCCAACGACCTCCACGATCGCGGTCAGCAGGTCGCTCGCCTCGTCCTCCTCGATGTCGAGGTCGGCGTCGCGGGTGACGCGGAAGGTATAGGCGGCCGCGATCTTCATGCCGGGGAAGAGCAAGTCGAGATTGGCGGCGATCAGCTCTTCCATCCAGACGAACCTGCCCCGTCCCGACTCCAGGCCGAGTTCATCCCGGCCACTGCCCGGCGCCAGCACCAGCCGCGGCAGCACCTGGGGCACCTTGACCCTGGCGAAGCGCTCGACCTGGTTGCCGTCGTCGATGACGACCGCGAGGTTCAGACTGAGATTCGAGACGTGGGGGAAGGGATGGCTGGGGTCGAAGGCGAGCGGCGTCAGGACGGGAAAGATGTCGCGCTTGAAGTACGCCCGCAGCTTGCGTTTCTTCTTGGCCGAAAGGGAGTCGTACGAGACGATCTTGATCCCCGCTTCGTTCAGTTTGGGCAGCAGGTCGTCATGCCAGCAGCCATAGACAAGCCGGCGTTCGCGCTCGAGCTGGGAGCGGACGCCGGCCAACTGCTCGGACGGCGTCATTCCGTCCGGCGGCGCTTCCAGCGCGCCTCGTTCGAGCTGCCGCACCAGACCCGCGACGCGAACCATGAAGAACTCGTCCAGGTTGCTGCCGTAGATCGACAGGAACTTGACCCGCTCGAGCAGCGGATGCCGGGAATCGCGAGCCTCGTCGAGAACCCGACTGTTGAAGTGCAGCCAACTCAGCTCCCGGTTGATGTAGTGCTCGGCGAGACCCGGCACGATGGCCGGCACCTGCCGCTTCGCGGGCGGGTCCCCCTCCGCCTCCAGTGGTTCAGCCGCCTCCAACGGTTCGACCGGAACCGTCCCGGTCGACGGCTCGATCGGATCTTCAGCGGATGCAGCCTCTGGATTCATCGAAGTAACTGCCGGGGTCGCCACGGTAACCGTTGATTCTACACCGGTTTCCGGCTTTCCGATGTCATTCCGGCGGCCGGCGTCTGACCACCACGAAGGTCACGTCGTCGGCCGGGACTCCCTGAGGTGACAGTTCTTCCACCCAGCGCTCGAACTCCGCCACCGCGTCCTCGGCCGAACGCTGGCCGACCTCCCGCCAGCGCTCCGCTACCGCGGGGTAACCAACCGGCTCGCCGTCCACCTGCAGCATCTCGGGCAACCCGTCGCTCATCAGCAGCGCCGCGTCGCCGGGTTCAAGCCGCACCCGGCGATTCTCGTAGGACGCGTTCGCCAGAGTGCCGAGCGGCACGCCGGACGCCATGATCTCCTCGACCTCGCCCGCCGGCGAGCGGCTAACGAGCACCGGCGGCATGCCGGCCGAAGCCAAGTCGAGCGCCCCGTCCCGGTAGCGCGCCAGCAGCAGGGCCATCGCTCGCCGCCCCAGGTTCATCGACCGGATCGTCGCTGTCGCGTGGGACAGGAAGTCGGCCAGGTCGAGCAATGCGGGAGCGCCGTGCGCCGCGGGCGCCGGCGAGGCCGTGCCGCTGACCGAGCGGAAGTGGCCCATGTCCGCCGACGACAGCAGCGACTTCACCACCGTCACCATCGTCCCCGCGCGGGCGCCGTGGCCGGTCGCGTCGCCGACCGCGATGGTGAGCGAACCGTCCGGCCGGAGCCGGCTGAAGTCGTAGTAGTCGCCTCCGACCTCCGAGGCGGTGCGCAGGAAGGCGGCAATCTCCAGGTCGGGATGCTCAGGGAGGGCAGCGGGCAGCAGCGAGAGCTGGAACCTCCGCGCCTCCTCCAGTTCGCTGGTCTGCCGCTCGTTCTCCGCCTCGAGAAGGCGCCGATCGACCTCCTGCTGCCGCCGGTACCTTTCCTGTTCGAGCAACTGCTGCCGGCTCTTCTCCTGGTCGCGGGCCATGCGGTTGAACGCTTCGCCCAGTTTGCCGACCTCGTCCCGGCCGCCGAGTCGGGCCCGGGCCGCGGCGTCGCCGCGGGCCAGCCGGTCGACCTGCCTGGTCAGATGGCTGAGCCTGCGCGTCAGGCTGTTCGACAGCGGCGCCACCGCCAGCAGCGAGAGGCTGAGGATGCCCACGCCGACGCCCAGGTTGCGTAGGGATGCGTTCCTCATCTCGGCCAGCGACGGGCCGATCGGACGCACGATGCCGTAGATCAACTGGCCTCCCGCCGCGGCCTGCGTGGCGACCACCCATTCGCTCATGCCCTGGCAAAGGTCTTCGTGCCCCGCGGCGAGCGCGTCGAGGAGCGGTTCGTCGCCGGCGCAGTGCACTTCTTCGAGGAGTTCCCGTTCCTCCGGCTCGGAGGTAAAGATCTCGCCCTCCGCGTCCAGCGCGAACGGCACCGCGCCGCCGCTGCGGGGAATCCGCCGCAGGACATTCCGCATCAGGTTCTCGGGCCGGATCGCGGCTTCCAGGTGCGCCACGACATCGCCGTCCCGGTGGACTGGAGTAGAGACCGGCCCGCCGAAGACCCGTGAGGCCCAATCACGCGCCCTGCGCGCCCACTCGAGATCCGCCTCCCCGTCCTCCGCTTCACCCCGTTCAACCATGAGTCGTTCGCCCGGGCGGCCCCCGGCCGGCAGACGCTCCGGATCGCCCCTCCGCGACCAGAAGACGCGCCGGCCCTCCATCCCGCGCAGCCCCCGTGGACCGGGACCTCCGCTACCGGGATTCCGGCCCGACTCGGCGCCCGATTCCCGCTCCAGCGTGAGTGCGGGAACGAGTTCGAGCCCATCGACGAAGTCCGCGCCATCGCCCATGGTGCTCCAGAGAAACTCCACGAGGGCCTCCGGGTCGGCGTACTGGGGATCGTCGAAGGGCAGCATCGTGCCAAGCCTCCGCATGTACCCCTCGACATCGTCCCTGGTCCGGAGAAGACCGACCGATATCTGCCTCGTCACCTCGAGCGACTCCGCCTCGACGGCGGCCCGGAACGCCCTTGCCGAGGAAACGTACGTGTAGCCGACGATTCCGGCCAGCGGCAGCACCGCCAGCACCAGAAAGGCGAGGATGAGTTGGCTGCGCAGTTTCATCGTCCGGTTCAACCCGATCCAGGTTCGCCATCTTCCCCGACCGCCCCGGCTGAGAGGGTCGGCTGCCGCACCGGTCCGCCGTCCTTACGCCGGCCTGCCAATGAACTGACCACGCCGTGCAGCGCCCGCACCTCGTGTTCACGAAGCTCGGCGCGGTGGAGGATGCTCCTCAGGTTGCGAACCATGATGCCACGCTTCTCCACCACGCGGAGGAAGCCGGACGCGTCGAGTTCCTGCTCCAGGTGCTCGAACAGGTTCACGAGCTGCGCCGATGTCGCCGGCGCCGTCGCCGAAGTCCGCTCGCGCGGCGCCGTGGCGCCGGACTCCGCCTCGAACCAGGCGTAGGCCACCAGCAGTACCGCCTGGGCCAGATTGAGTGACGAGTACCCGGGATTCAGCGGTATGTGGACGATGTGCGAGGCCAGAGCAACATCGTCGTTGTCGAGACCCGTCCGCTCCGGACCGAACAGCACTCCGGATCGCAGCCCCTCCGCGGCATGGCCTCTGATCTCGGAGGCCAGGTCCCGCGGCCCGATCTCCGGCTTGAGCATGTCGCGGCGGCGCGCAGTCGTGGCGTACACGTGGTGCAGGTCCGCGACCGCCGCCGCGGTGCTCCCGAAGACCCGGGCCCGGTCGATGACGTCGCGCGAGGCGCCGGTCGCCATCGCCTGCGCCCGCTCGTTCGGCCAGCCGTCGCGAGGCGAAACCAGTCGCAGTTCCGTCAACCCGCAGTTCAGCATCGCCCGCGCCGCGGCGCCGACGTTCTCGCCCATTTGCGGACCGACCAGCACGATCGCGGGCGGCTGCACCGAGGCGCCGTTGCGTTCCCGAACCACAGCCCCCTAGGCTACACAGGTGACTGGCGCTAGCCTGGCCGATCGGTTGCCCGAAACCCCGGGAGCGATCTCACCCGACGTCATCCTCGAGCGTTTCCTCGACTGGGTGGCCGGGCTCGGCTTCGAACTGTTTCCGGCCCAGGAGCAGGCGCTGCTCGAAGTGATGGCCGGCCGTCACGTGGTCCTCGATACCCCGACGGGCTCGGGCAAGTCGCTGGTCGCGATGGCGATGCTGTGGAAGGGCCTGTGCGAGGGCAGGACCAGCTTCTACACGGCGCCGGTCAAGGCCCTGGCTTCCGAGCAGTTCTTCCGCATGTGCAACGAGTTCGGCGCCGAACGGGTGGGCATGCTGACGGGCGACGCCAGCATCAACCCGAAGGCGCCGATCGTCTGCTGCACCGCCGAGGTGCTCGCCAACATGGCGCTACGGCGGGGCGCGGACCTGCCCGTCGACTACGTGGTGATGGACGAGTTCCACTTCTACGCGGACCCGGAGCGCGGCGTGTCGTGGCAGGTGCCCCTGATCACGCTTCCCGACACGACCTTCCTCCTGATGTCGGCGACGCTCGGCAACATGGCGCCGATCAGTGAGGCCCTGGAGCGCGCGACGGATCGCCCGGTGGCACTCGTCAGCGGCAGGGATCGACCGGTGCCGCTCGAGTACGAGTACCGCGAGACGCCGCTGCACGTCACGATCGAGGAGCTCGCGAGCGCCGGCAAGGCGCCGATCTACGTCGTCAACTTCACCCAGCAGGACTGCGCGCGACTCGCCCAGAGCCTGACCAGCCTGAGACTCTGTTCGCGTGAGGAGAAAAAGGCGATCTTCAGGGAGATCGGCGATTTCCGCTTCGACACGGCCTACGGCAAGGAGATGCGGCGCTTCCTCGGCTTCGGCATCGGCGTCCACCACGCGGGGTTGCTGCCGAAGTACCGGTTGCTGGTCGAGAAACTGGCGCAGTCGGGGCTCCTCAAGGTGATCGCCGGCACGGACACGCTGGGCGTCGGCGTCAACGTGCCGATCCGAACCGTCCTCTTCAGCCAGCTCTGCAAGTTCGACGGCGAGAAGGACACGATCCTCAAGGTACGGGACTTTCAGCAGATTGCCGGCCGCGCCGGCCGCAAGGGGTTCGATGAACTCGGCTGGGTGGTCTGTCAGGCGCCGGCGCACGAGATCGAGAACCGGCGCCGGAGTCTGAAGGCGAGAGCCTCACCGCGCGGGCGCGGCCGCAGGCAGGCCCGCAAGCGGCCGCCGCGCGGCTTCGTACCCTGGAACGAGCGCACCTTCGAGCGCCTGACGACGAGCCGGCCCGAGACCCTGGAGTCCCGCTTCCGGCTCCGTCACGGTATGGTGCTAGACCTCATCCAGGCCGACGAGTCGTCCCGCAACGGCGGCCGCCATCCGAACTTCGCCTCACTGCGACGGTTGATCGCCGCCTGTCACGAACCCGTCGCGACGAGGAACCGTCTGATCGGCCAGTCGGCCGAACTCGTGCGGGCGCTGCATCGCGCCGGCATCCTGCGAATGGCGGCGCGGCCCGGCGGCGGCTACGTTGTCGAGGCCGACCGGGAACTGCAGATCGAGTTCTCGATGCACCAGAACCTGTCGCTCTACCTCGTCTCGACCCTGGAACTGCTCGACCCCCGGGACCCGGACTACGCCCTGGACCTGCTCAGTCTGGTCGAGGCGATCCTGGAGGATCCCGGGATCGTGCTCCGGCGTCAGGCGGCCAAACTGCGGGATGAACTCGCGGCACGGCTCAAGGCAAAGCGCGTGCCCTTCGAGGAACGGATGGAACGGCTGCGGGAGGTCACTCATCCACGCCCCCTGGTCGACCTGATCGAACCGACCTTCGACCAGTTCCGGCGTTCCCATCCGTGGGTGCGCGGCGACTCGATCCGACCGAAGCGGGTCGGCCGGGAGGTCTGCGAAGACTCCCTCAGCTTCAACGAGTTCGTCAGGCGCTACGACCTGCAGCGGTCCGAGGGCGTCGTGCTCCGCTACCTCAGCCGGCTGTTCAAGGTCCTGAGTCGCGGCGTTCCGGACCGGTTCAAGACGGACGCTGTGTTCGACCAGCTCGGCTACTTCCACGCCCTGCTGACGCGCGTCGACAGCAGTCTGCTCAACGAGTGGGAACGGCTGTGGTCGATCGAAGACCAGGCGGGCGGCTCGTAGGGGTCAGCGGCTCCGCCCAACCCCGAGTTTGGGACACCACTCCTCGACCGGACAGCGGGAACACCAGGGGCTCACCGGCAGGCACAGCTTCTGCCCGAAGCTGACCAGGGTCTTGTTCAGGCCGATCCACTGGCTGCGCGGCAGCTTCGCTCGCAGCGCCATTTCCGTCTCGAGCGGCGTCTTCGTGTCCACGTATCCCCAGAGGTTCGTGATCCGGTGCACGTGGGTGTCGACGCAGATACCGGGGCGGCGAAACCCCTCGGTGACGACCAGGTTCGCCGTCTTCCGGCCGACGCCGGGGAGTTCGACCAGCTCCTCGACCGTCCTGGGCACCTCACCGCCGAAGCGCTCGCGCAACACGGTCATCGCGAGCTTCAGGTTCTTCGCCTTCGTGCGGTAGAAGCCGACCGGGAAGATGAGCCGCTGCAGTTGCTCGAGCGGCAGGTTGCCGATCGCTTCCGGCGTCGACGCCGCCTCGAACAACCGCCTCGTCGCACCCGCCGTCGCGTCGTCCTTGGTCCGCGCGCTCAGGATCGTCGAGACCAGCACCTTGAAGGGATCGCGCTCGGTCTCCGCGATCAGGGTCACGATCGGCAGTTCCGAACCCTCCAGGTGCCGCCGGATGCGGCGGAGCATGGCCGCCAGGCGGCGGTTCGTCGGCGGCGTCGGCGGCGCGGGCACGGCGCCCGCGAGAATACCGTCGCTCGCCGTGACTGTTACCTTGGTGTGATGAACGTGGCCCTGAGCGGCGCCTCGGGACTCATCGGCAGCGCCCTCGTCCGCAGCCTGGAAGCCGACGGTAGTCGTTGCCATCGGCTGGTGCGCGGCAGGCCGTCCGGGTCGGCCGAACTCGAGTGGCGGCCTGAGAACGGTCTGGCGGCTTCGGAGGCCGCGTCCGGGCTCGATGTCCTGGTTCACCTCGCGGGCGAGAACGTCGCGGCCGGCCGCTGGACCGCCGCGCGCCGAAGCAGGATCAGCGCCTCCCGCGGCCCCGCGACCCGGCGGCTGGTCGAGTCGCTGAACCGGCTCGAGAAGCCGCCGCGGGTCTTCGTCTGCGCCTCCGCTGTCGGCTACTACGGCGACCGGGGCTACGAACTCCTGGAAGAGGACTCGGCGTCCGGGGCCGGCTTCCTCGCCTCGGTATGCCGGGAGTGGGAGGCCGCCGCCCGGACGGCGGACGCGGTTTGCGAACGCGTCGCGGTCCTTCGGTTCGGGGTCGTACTCTCTGCGCGTGGGGGCGCCCTCGCCAGGATGCTGCCGCCGTTCCGGCTGGGCGTTGGCGGCCGGCTCGGATCGGGACGGCAGTGGTTCCCCTGGATCCACATCGACGACGCCGTGGCCGCGATCCGGCACGTGATGGAGCGCGACATCCGGGGACCCGTGAACCTCGTCGCTCCGGAACAGGTCACGAACTCGCATCTGACCGGGGCCATCGCCGCCACGCTGCGGCGTCCGGCTCTGCTCCCGGTGCCTGCGCCAGCTCTTCGCCTGGCCTTCGGTGAGATGGCCCGGGAGACGCTGCTTGCCAGCGCCCGAGTCGCCCCCAGGGTTCTGCAGGAGACCGGCTTCTCCTACCGGTGTCCAACCCTCGGCGCGGCACTCGCCCGTGAGTTGCTGCCCAACGCGTAGAATCTTGGAAGCGAAACGCTACCCGGCGCGTTGTAACCGCTACCACCATGGCCTTCAAGCTCGAGCGACGCAAGACCGCCGGATCGAAGTTCGCGCCCGGTTCCCTCCATCTCGGCGGATCGCCATATGAGTTGGAGCCCGAGAACAGGACGCCGCTGCGAATCGCCGTTATCGCGACGATCGCCTTCCACGCGCTGCTGTTCGTCATCAGCTTCCCCAGCATGAGACCGCGGGCGCTCCAGGCCGCGCAGTCACCGAAGGCGTTCGTCGTCCAGGCCGTGCGCTTCAAGCCGCCGCCACCCGCCAAGGCGGAGCCCATTCCCCAGCGCAGGACGAAGAAGATTCCGATTCCCGACCCGACTCCCGACGAACCCGAGCCGCTGATCCGGGAACAGCTCTTCGAGGCGCCGCAACTGGAAATCGACGGCATCGCCGACGTCCTGTTCGACCTTCCCGAAGCCCCGTCGCCCGCCGGACCGCCCGGCACGATGTGGGTCGAAGGCGATGTCCTGCCCCCCAAGAAGACCTACGCTCCGCTGCCCAACTACACCGAAGAGGCGCGTCAGGCACGCATCCAGGGCGTCGTCATCCTGCAGGCCGTCGTCGATACCGTGGGCAACGTCGGCTACGTCAAGGTGCTCAAGGGCCTGCCGGAAGGTCTCACCGAGTCCGCCGTCCAGGTCGTCCAGGAATGGCGCTACGAACCCGCCACCCTGAACGGCGAACCGGTCCCCGTCTACATCAACCTGACCGTCAACTTCTCGCTGCAGTAAGCGGCTACTCGCTGCCGGACCCTGTGCTCGCGCCCTGGTCCTTCTTCTCGTAGTACTCCTTCTCAAGCAGCCGGGCGCCGCGGAGGATGTTGCCCATGGCGTAGTTGCCTTCGTGGCAGGCGTACTCGTAGAGGAGGTCGTCGGTTCCCGGCCAGATGAGTTCCCCGCTGTAGGGCGCGGCGTAGTCCGTGTCGTGGACGGTGAACCCGTAGAGCAGGTCTCTGTCACCGTGGCGGCTGAAGCGCTCGATGACCTTCAGGCCGTCGCGCGGGTCGCTCTGGCTGTCGAGGAAGTTGGTCGTCTCGACGACCAGGGTGTCGCCTTCCCACCAGCCGATCGAGTCGCCACCCATCGAGCGGTACTCGGCCGGCGGGTGCTCGGCGTTCAGGCGGACGACCTTGGCCCAGTGCATCCACTCGACCAGAATGACGACGTGATCGTCGGTCTGCGTGATCGTCTTCAGGTTGTTGTAGGGCAGTGAACGGACCGGCGTCGTGGCGACGCCGGTGTAGATGCAGCGGTCTCCGGGCGTCAGCGTCTCGGGACCGTCGTAGGGGTCGTCTCCGGCCTCGATCCACCAGGCGTCGCCGGTGTTCCTGTAGAGGTACGGGTTCACCCTGGCCCGCCGCGCCTTGCCGGCCTCGGTCAGTTCGGGCATGCGGCCGTTCGGAGGATCGATGAGGACCGACGTCCGGTACTGGCCATCGATCGGATACGCCTGGTTGCCGAAGTCGAGCCAGAAGAAGTTGTAGCCGCCGACCGCGCCGGCCGCGCCGGCGGATCCGTCGCCGCCCGGCGGCGGCGCCTCACGGTCCGGGTCGCTGACCGCGTTGGCGCCTGCGCTGGCCGCCGCCATCCCCGCGGCGATCCGCTCCGCCTCTTCCGCGGTCATGAACTGCTTGTCGCCGAGGCGGGGATCCCGTTCGAACGGGGTCAGGTTGGCGACGTCGTAGTTGCCAGACAGGTCCGGCCGGCCACTCGCCGTGCGTCGGACATCGTCGTCCGCGGCCGCAACAACGGGCGCAGCGAGAAGCGACAGCAGTACCAGGAAGACGATCAGGCCAGGGACGTTTCCGCGAGACGGCATGGTGGCTCTCCTTGCGAGGGAATGGCTGCGCCGAGACTAGCGCAGGAGACGGGCGATCAGCGAGGCGGCAGCCAGCCGCGCGGAGGGCGGAAGTACACCTTGAAGTTCGCTTCCCGCCGGCGCTCCGGGGACTGGTTCTCGAACACCCCGTAGATGAAGGTGCCGTGATCGTGGCGATGGATCGACGGGTTGCCCCTCCAGGCGGCCTCGTCGATTTCGCACGGCTGCTCCGGCAGGCAACTGCCCCGGCTCTCCAGATCCGCGGCCTCGTACTGGAAGCCGATGAACCGCGCCCCTTCGGGCAGAAAGATGCCCAACACCTGGCAGGACCGTTCCGGTTCGAGGATGGGCAGCAACAGCTCCTGCACTTCGCTGCGAACCTCATCCGGCAGCAACCGCAGGACGTCGTTGCCGGCGGGATCGGCGAGCGACCCGGCGTAGACCCGGAAGTCGACTGGCAACGACTCTTCGACGATCTTCGCCACCCGCTCCATCCGCTCGGCGAGATCGGCGGCGCAGGCGACCGTTCCGCTCGTCCTCGGCTCGGCCGGCCAGTTGCTCGCCACCGACCACTCGCCGGGCCCGCACTCGGGGCAGGCGCCGGCGCGTAGCAGAGTGCGGTTCGGGAGCAGGCGGACGACAACCGGTTCGGGTTCAGGTTCAGGTTCGGGTTCGGGTTCGGGCGCAGCAACCGCGGGGCGCTTCTCCACCGGCGGCTCCACCGCCGGCTGCTCTGCCACAGCCGCCGGCTGGGCCGCCGCTGTCTCCGCGGGTGCCGGCGCTGGTTCCCGCGGCTCGGGTTCGGCCTCAGCCACGGCCGTTTGCGCCGGCTCCTCCACGGACGCCTCCGGCGGCTCCGGGGACTCTGGCGGAGGTTCCACGACCCGCGCCACGTTCTCCCGTCGCAGCCGGCGCGCCCGCTGCTCCGCGCGTCGCTCGGCCCGCCGCTGAGCCCGTGTCATTGCCCGCGCCGAGCCCGCGCTGACCGCCGATGTGTCGATACCCAGGCTCGAGTAGCCGACGTTCATCGGCGCCCAGAACGGGCCGGTGCGCTGGCGTGATGTGAACCCGACCTGCGGTCGCTTCCCGTCTTCCAGCCTCAGGTAGGAACTCACGATCATGAACCCCTCACGCCGCAGTTCGACCTGCCACTCGCCCGCCGAGAGACCGCTGACTTCCGCCACCCCGGACGCGTCGGTCAGCAGCGGCGGCGGTCCGCCCGAACGATCGGGCTCGGCCAGAAACGCCATGACCGTGACCCCCGGCAAGGGCTGCCCGGCGTCATCCGTGACCACCACCTGAAAACCGTTGTTGCCGCTCCACTCCTGGGCCGGCACCGGAGCGACGACCGTGAAGACCATCGCCAGCGCCAGCAGGAGCCGGCCGATCGTCATCCAGACGTCTCCGGCGGCGTCACGTTCTTCTCCGGCGGGCGGCGACGATCGCGCCAGGTGCCGGTCATCAGGGTGAGAAGCCCCAGGATCAACTCGTCGACGAAGGGAAGAACGTCAGGAATGAACAGGTCGATGAGGAAGACGACCGCGAGGACGACGAACAGTTGCGGGAAGCGCAGGCCGCCCAGGAAGGAGAACAGCGACGAGTTGCTGGAGCCGCGGCTCGGCGTCGTCTGATCGGCCATCATTTCGGAGTCTATCTTCGGAGCGCTAACCTCCTCGTCGTGAACGAGTCGGCGATCGTCTACCCCGCGCTCGCCCTCGCCGGCCTGGTCGCCGGCGCGTTGAACGTCGTCGCGGGCGGCGGTTCGTTCCTCACGCTGCCGATCCTCATCTTCTTCGGACTCCCGCCCGGGGTCGCCAATGGCACGAACCGGGTCGCGATCCTGCTCCAGAACGTCGTTGCGTCCTGGGGCTTCCACCGCCACGGCGTGCTCGACCGGCGGGCGATCCTGTGGGCGGCGTTGCCGGCAACCGCCGGCGCCGGCCTGGGCGCCTGGGCAGCTCTCCTCATCAGCGACGACGCTTTCCGCCGGGTGCTGGCGGCCCTGATGGTCGTGGTAACCCTCTGGACGCTGATCTCGCGGCGAGCAGAACCCGAAGAGCAACCAGCGACGCTCCGGGTGGGCCTCCTCGCGCTCGGCTTCTTCGGCGTCGGCATCTACGGCGGCTTTGTCCAGGCCGGGGTCGGCTTCTTCATACTCGCCGCGACCTCGCTGGCAGGCCTGGACCTGGTGCGCGGCAACGCGGTGAAGGTGCTCAGCATCCTCTGCTTCACCGGTCTGTCGCTGCTCCTGTTCGCGCTCTCCGGCCGGGTCGACTGGAGCTTCGGCCTCGCCCTCGCGGTCGGGAACATGGCCGGCGGCTGGCTGGGCGTGCGGCTCACCGTGCTCAAGGGTCACGCCTGGGTCCAGCGCGTGGTCACCGTCACCGTCATCCTGTTCGCCGTCCGGCTCTGGTTCGGCTGAGCCGGGGACCGCCCGACGGCGCTATGCTCCGCGCCGCATCGACGAACAACGGACGGGACGGAAGAAAGGGAGAACGACCTTGGCCTACGACGCATTCGACCTGAGCGGAACGGTGGCTCTCGTCACCGGCGGCAACTCCGGAATCGGCCTCGGCTTTGCCGAGGGACTCGCGCAGGCCGGCGCCGACGTCTGCATCTGGGGCACGAACGAGGAGAAGAACGCGAACGCGCGGGAGCAGTTGGCGCGCCACGGCACGCGGGTGGAGGCCCTGCGCTGCGACGTCGGCGACGCCGACGCGGTGGCGGCCTCGTTCGCACGGACGGTCGAGCTGCTGGGCAAGGTCGATTCCTGCTTCGCCAACGCCGGAATCGGCGGCCGCGGCACGCCGTTCATCGACATGTCGATGGAGGAGTGGCGGCGGATCTTCCAGGTCAACATGGAGGGCGTCTTCCAGACCTTCCAGCAGGCGATCCGGCACATGGTCGAGCGCGGCGAGGGCGGCTCCCTGGTCGCGACCAGCAGCCTCTCGGCGGTCTTCGGCGCGCCGCGCAGCGAGCACTACGCGTCGACCAAGGCCGGGCTCAACGCGATGGTGCGCGGCCTGGCGGTCGAGCACGCGCGGCACGGCATCCGGGTCAACTCGGTCCTGCCCGGCTGGATCGCCACCGCCATGACCGAGCGGGCGATCAACACGGAAGCGTTCCAGACCAAGGTCCTGCGACGGGTCCCGGTGCGCCGCTGGGGTGTCGGCGAGGACTTCAGCGGCATCGCCGTCTATCTGGCGAGCAGGGCGTCGAGCTACCACACCGGCGACGAGTTCGTGATCGACGGCGGCTACGCCTGCTTCTAGGAGCCTGCGCCGCAGAACGCAGCGAAGCAAGTTCGGGACGCTGGCTCCGCCGTGCGGACGGGATGGGCCGAAACACCGAGCCTGCGAGGCGTTTCGGGGCGCTAGTTCTCCATCGAGCGGAAGATCGGGACGACGACTTCCGGCATCCGGCAGTGGTTGCCGGACGTCTTGTCGACCCAGACGTGGTCGGTCCGGCCTTCGACCAGGACCCGCTCGTCGACCTCCACCCGGTAGGCGAAGCTCATCGCGCGGCTCTTCAGCCGATCGAGCCAGCAGACGACGCGGACCCTGTCGCCGTAGCGGGCGCCGCCCCGGTACTTCAACTGGACTCCGGTGACCATCAGCCAGTAGCCCTCGTCCTCGATTTTCCGGTAGGCCATGCCCGCCACGCGGCAGTGATGCGTGCGGGCGAGCTCGAACCACACGAGGTAGTTCGAGTGGTGGACCACTCCCATCTGGTCCGTCTCCTTGTAGCGGACCTCGACTTCGATCTCGCTGGCCGGCACTTCCCCACCGGCGGCGTTCACGGCGGTACCCGTCATCCCGTTCATATCGGCCCGCGACTGTAGCGGAGAACGGTGATGACGATCTTCCAGCCGGCGCGCACGGTGCCCGAGACCGTGCCGGTGATCTTCGAAACGCCCGTCCGACGACGGTAGCTGACCGGCGTCTCGACCACCCGCAGACCCCGCCGCAACGCCTTGACCTGCATCTCGGCCGTCCAGCCAAAGTCCGGATCCCGCATGCCGAGCGACTCGAGCGCATGCCACGAAACGGCGCGGAACGGCCCCAGGTCGGTATAGCGGTGGCCGTAGAGCAGGCGCACGAGCAGGCAGGCGAACCGGTTGCCCCAGCGCGCCTGCGGCAGCAGGGCGCCGGGCTCGGCCTCTCCCAGCACCCGCGAGCCGATGACCAGGTCCGCCTCGCCGCTTGCGATCGGCGCCACGAGGCGTGGCATCTCGTCAGGATGATCCGAGTAGTCCGCGTCCAGGAACACGACGATGTCCGGCGGACCGGTCCGGTGCACATGATCAAGCGCCGCCAGACATGCGCTGCCGTAACCCTGGACCGGCGCGGGCACGACCTCCGCCCCGGCTTCGCGCGCCCGCACCGCCGTCGCGTCACCGGAGTTGTTGTCGGCGACGACGACGCGGCGCACGACGCCGGCCGGAATGTCGGCGAGCACCAGACCGATCGACTCCTCCTCGTTGTAGGCGGGGATGACGACGTCGATCGACGGCGCGGTCACAGGGTGACGCCGAAGCGGTTCCGCAGCGCGAACGCGAACGCGAGGGACAGGATCAGGAAGGCGATCAGCCAGTGAATGTCGAACAGCCCGAAGAACGAGATCGCGGCGGTGCCGTACCGCACGTCGATCCGTTCGAGCGGTCCGCCGCGCGGCAGCGAAGGCTCCGCCGGGTAGAGCAGCTGGTCGAGAATCGCCGCCCGGCGCCTGGTCGGGGATCGGCGCACCCACCGCGCGCCGGCCTCCGGATCCGCGACGAAGAGGCTCTTCGTGAACGCCTCGCCGTCCGCGCGCACGACGAGCTCGTGCCGCCCGGGTTCGTCCGCCCGCAGCCGCCATACGACCTGGTGCAGGCTCGGCACCCAGACGCCGGCCGTCTCCACCGCGACGCCGGCCGGCGCCTCCAGCTCGATCGTCGGGCGCGGCGCGGCTTCGTCCCCGCCTGCTGCCGCCGGCTCCGGCGCGAGGTCGACGACGAGCAGCGTCCGCTCGCCCACTTCGAGCCCGTCGTAGCCGTAGTGGAACTGCAACTGCGCGATCAGCAGCATGAAGGGCACGATCATCCACAGGAGCGGAACCAGGTTCAGCCGCAGGTAGGTCAGGTTCTCGCGCAGCAGCCGAAGCTGGGCCGCCAGCACCGCCCGCAGGTCGTCGTTGAAGAGCCGCACCTCCAGCAGGTGGCCGAACAGCCGCCGCTTGACCGCGGCGATTGCCTCCTGGTTCGACGTCCAGCGGTAGACGAGCAGCGCGAAGATGCCCGACACCAGCGCCACGATGGCCACCGGCACGATCGGGGGCAGGGCCGCGAAGGGCCGGAGCGCCAGGTCGAAGACGGCGCGGAGGGCGGCGTTCAGAAGGGACATCGACGACGCTCTTGCGGCGCTAGGAGATGTACCCCAGGCCGCGGAGCCGCTTCTCGATCTCCTCCCTCGACTCGGCGCCTTCGAGCTTGGCCAGCTCCTTCTCCAGGGCGTGGGTGATGAACTCCTCGACGGACGAGTAGCCCGCGATGTCGCTGTAGCGCTTCACCCGCGCGATGAGTTCCTTGTCGAGCTTGACCTTGCCGCCACCGAACATCCTCGTCCTCCTTGCGTTAGCGGTCGTCCGACCCGGTTCAGGGCGAGCCCGTCGCCGCGCCGCCCGCCAGCGGCGGGAACTCTTCCACGCCGTACTCGGCCAGGATCGAGGCCGCCAGGTCGACGATGCCCCGGGCGGGGCGGCCGAGCGGACGGCTGACCAGCAGCACCCCCGGCACGGTCCGGTGGTCCATCATGTGGTCGCCGCTCCAGGCGCTGTCGTTGTCGCTGAACACCTCACCCACGACCTCGCCCGACGCCGACTCCGTCGCCCCGCGGTAGCCCTTCGCGTAGCCGACGACCAGATCGGGACCGATCGCCGTCCGGTCCTGGAAGGCGTAGTCCTCGCGAAGGTGGACTTCCGTGATCGCGGGTTCGCCCGTCTCCGGGTCGACGACCGCCAGCAGTTCCTCCTTCAGCTCGCGCACCAGGTCGAGGCGCTCCGCCGCCGTCACCGTGCCGTCGCGCTCGCGGCCGCGCAGGTTGACGTAGAGACCGGAGAAGCCGATCCCGTAGGCCCGGGTCCCGTCCCAATCGACATTCAGCAGGAAACCCTCGTCGGCGTAGGGATCCGGGCTTCTCGCCGTCAGATAGCCGTTCTCGGCCAGCCAGGCGTTCAGGTGGAAGGCGCGACGCCAGGAGGCGAAACCGTGGTCCGACATGACGATCAGCAGCGGCTCGTCCGCGTCGCCGTCGCCGAGGCCCGCTTCGGTCTCGAGCCGGTCCAGCGTCTGCCCGACGATCTCGTCGAGTCCCTCGTAGAGGGTCGGAATCAGGTCTTCGTGCACGGCGTCGGCTGCCGGGTCGTACGCGGGGTGCTCCGGATCGCGCGACCGCCAGCGGACATGACCGATCTGGTCCACGTTGCCGAAGTAGTAGAACAGGAAGCCGCCCTCCTGCTCGAGGTACCGGTCCAGCACGTAGCCGTACTGCTCGGCGACCTCGTCGCCGGCGATCTTCGCCTGGGCCAGGAACTCCTCCGGGGTGAAGACGCCCTCGGTCAGGGTCTTCGTGTCCTCGGGCATTCCCTCCGTGTAGAAGCGGTCGACCGCCTCCGCCAGCTCGGCCGCGAAGTCGGGCGGCGTCGAGATCGGCGCCGCGGGCGACATCGGGTCGTGGTCGATCGGGCTGACGTAGAGCTCGAACTCCGGCTCGAGCGCGCGCAGGTACATCCGGCAGATACCGCGCAGGTGCTGGGTCGGCATCATCTCGAAGTCGACCTCCAGCCAGTCGCTCCACTCGCCGACCCGAAGCACGATCTGCTGGTCGCCGAGCTCGATCTTGGCACTCTCCGTCTCCGGATCGAGGTAGACGGTGAACGGCGCGGTCAGCTTGACCGGCTCACGCAGCAGCGGGTTGTCGGGTCCGAGCAACTCGGCCTCGACCACGTTGTCGTAGATGTCGAGTTCGACGATGTCGCCGCCGCTGACGTCCCGGTCGGCGAACAGCTCCGAGGTGTAGAAGGTGAAGGTGCCGTCCGTGCCGAGGAGGTCGCTCGTGCCCATGCCCGAGAGTTCGCGGCTCGCGGTGCCCGAGACCGGGAAGTTCGCCGGCATGCGCACCACCGTCGTGCGCACGCCGTGCTCCTCCAGCACCTCCCAGAACGGCGTACCGTGCCGGAACTGCTCGTAGTCGCCGCTGGTGAGCGGGAACTGCCAGGGTCCCACCTCCACGAAGCGTCCGCCGGAGGACGCCGCGGCCGTCGACGAGTACGGGATCATCGTCTCCGGATCCCGGTGCAGGAAGTCGAAGATGCCGTGTCCGCCCGGGTCCATACCGGTAACGAAGCTCGACCAGGCGACCGGGCTGTGCGGCGGAATCGTCGTCTCCAGCCGGGTGAAACCGCCCATGGCCTCGAGCCGGGCGAAGTTCGGCAGCCTCCCGTCGTCGATCAACTGCCGGGTGAGTTCGGGGTCCACGCCGTCGAAGCCCAGCACGATGACCTTCGGCCCCTCGGACGGGCCGACCCCACCACCGCCGCAGCCGATCGCCAGGACGATCGAGACCAGGGCCGCCGTTGCCAGACGCGGCCGCTTCACGCCGCCGCGCCCTCGAAGCTCGCCGGATCGAACACCGACTCGCCCTCCATGTAATCCGGCTTGTCGACGCCGAACAGGGACAGCGCGGTGGGCGCCATGTCGAGGAGCGACAGGTCGTCGCGGTCGACCGGGCGGCTGCTGAAGAAGATGCCCGGAACCAGCCGCGGGTCGACGCAGTGGTCGCCGCTCCAGGCCTTCGTGTTGTCGGCGAATACCGGGCCCGCGACCACGCCGACCGCGCAGTCCCAGGACACGCGGTAGCCGTCGTTGTAGCCCACGATCAGATCGGGGGCGTTGCCCTTGTAGGGACCGGTGTACAGGTCCTCCGCGTCGAAGGCCTCGTTGACGCCGACCACGCCCCGCTCCTCGTCGCGCAGTTCCTTCCAGGCCGCGATGAGCTCACGCTTGAGCGCCCTCGCCTCTTCGCCCGGCTCCACGATGCCGGAGGCCTCGCGGCCCTTGAGATTGAGAAACACGCCGGCCAGGCCGAGCGAGTACGCCCGCGTCCGCGACCAGTCCACGCCCTCCAGCCACTCCTCCGTGCCGTCGGCGTCGTCGCGAAGGACCAGGTAGCCATGGTCGAGCAGCCAGCGATTCAGGTTCACGCCGCGCCGGAAGGAGGCGAAGCCGTGGTCGGAGAGCACGATCAGCAGATCGTCGTCGCCCAGCTTCTCCATCACCCGACCGACCAGGGCGTCGTTGTGCCGGTAGTGCTCTTCGATCGTCCGACGCTGCCTGCCCGTCTTGCGGCCGTTCGCCGCCGGGTGTTCATCCTCCATGTAGCGCCAGAACATGTGCTGGATGCGGTCCGTGGCGTCGAAGACGCAGGTCAGCGAGCCCTTTCGCAGCCGCTCGAGCGCGGCGAAGAACATCTCCTCACGCTCGCGGTCGATGTCGTAGGACTGCCTGAGGAAGGTCGCGTCGTCGGTCACGCCCTCGTTCAGCGCCGTCGTGTCCTCGGCGAGGCCGAGCGTCGCAAAGTCGCCGACCCGCTTGGCCAGGTAGGGGGCGTAGTAGGACGGGTGCGAGATCGGCATCGCCGGCTTCTCGGGGTCGATGTGGATCGCGGTCAGGTAGAGGGACGTGTGCTCGGCGGCCTCCGTCAGCAGCATCCGGGTCAGGCCGTGCACCTTGATCCCGGGCGCCGCCCGGAACTCGAGGCGCACCCAGTCGGAGAGTTGTCCCTGCTTGAGTTCCACCGTCTCCCCCGCCACGCTGACCGTCGCGGACGCGGCCTTGCGGTCGACCTCCACCGTCATCGGCACGCGGAGAGGAGGCGGCGGATCGCCCTCCAGGAAGCTGTTCTCCGGCCCTTCGACCACGCAGTCGAAGTGATCGGGGCCGGAACCGTTGGAACTCAGCGGCACCCGCAATCCACCCTCCCGGATCGCGCCGGTCGCCGGACGCGTCGTGTAGAGGAGGAAGGTGCCCTGGCTGCCCACCAGGTCCGGAACGCACATCGCCGCCAGTTGCGCACCGTAGAACCGGTCCGGGGGAAACGTGATCGGCACCCGCAGCACTGTGCTCCAGACGTTGCGCTCGCCGAGCACGGTCCAGAACGGCTTCGACCGCCGCAGCATGCGGATCTCCGGCTTCTGCAGCGGGATCTTCCACTTGCCCAGCTTCAGGAAGCGCTCGACCCGCCCGATGTGCGCCGAGGACAGCTTCGGCAGGTAGCTCCGCAGGTCGCGGTCCAGGAAATCGAAGATGTTGTGCTTGCCCGGATTGGCGCCGGTCGCGAAGGTCGACCAGGCAACCGGAGACAGCGCGGGATACGTGCTGGCGATCCGGCGGTAGCTCCCCTGGTCGCTAAGCCGCTGGAAGTTGGGGAGCTTGCCGTCCTCCATCATCCTCTCCGTCAAGCGGGGATCCTGACCGTCGAGTCCAACGAAGACGAGCCGCCTGACGTGCGCCTTCGGCGGCTTCTTGCGCCGCACGACCCGCCACAGCGTCCGCACCGGCCATGCGAGCAGCGAGAGGAACGCCAGCGCCACCGTCGCCAGCAGCACCAGGAACGACGACATCAGCGCGAAGCCCGCCCCCGGACCGATGTAGGCGGCCGCCGGCGCCGCGGCGAAGAGCGCCGCAAGTAGCGCCAGCGCGGCGGTTACGAGACGCTGAGCCGGCAACGGTTTCTCCCAAGGTTGGCGCCGCCAGAGCGCAGCAGGACGGCGGCCCGCGAAACGCCGCGGAGCATACCAAGGCTCTGTCTGCGATCCCGTGGCTGCAAGCTAGTCTTCCCCTTGCCCCCTTGATCCGATCGAGCTTCCGCGGCAGATGGCAGAACCCGCGACAAACCAGCGACAGGAAGGGTACCGGCGAGATCTCAAGACGAACCCCGGTCCCGAGACCGGTTTCTCACGGATCATCGGAGTCGACTTCGCGACAAAGGACGCCAAGAAGGGCCTGATCCTGGCGACCAGGGAGGGCGGCCGCGTTCGACTGGAACGCACATGGAATCGGAGCAGGCCTTTCCTCGACGTTCTCTCGAAGTGGGTGGCCGAAGCCAGTGAAGCCACGCTGATCGCCGTCGATGCACCGCTGGGATGGCCGGCACCCTTGCAGGAGGCTCTGAAGTCCCACGAAGCCGGCAAGGTCCTCGCGACGTCAGCCGACAGCATGTTCCGGCGAAGGACTGACGACTTCGTTCAACACGCCACCGGGAAGAAACCGCTGGAGGTCGGCGCAGACCTCATCGCCCGGACAGCTCACGCCGCTCTGGATCTCCTGAGCAAGCTGAGCGAGGCCATCGGCACACCTGTTCCGCTTGCCTGGACACCCGACACAAAGGGACCGGCTGCCATAGAGGTGTATCCCGCGGCGACGCTCAAGGCATATGGAATCCGGGACGCCGGCTACAAGAAGGCCGGCCAACAGGACGAGCGCCGCGAGATCGTCAAGGGCCTCGAGCGTCAGTGGATGACAATCCGGGACTCTCAGGCCAGCGAACTCCACCGCAACGCGGACACCCTGGACGCCGCAGTCTGCGTCCTCGCCGCCGAGGACTTCATCACCGGGCGAGCGCCCGGGCCGGAAGATCAAGACCTGGCTCGCCGCGAAGGCTGGATCTGGGTCGTCCCGAGACGTGAACGGCCCTACCGAATGGCGGATCTCCGCTACGGCAACCCAGAAGGCCCCAACCCGTTGGCGCGCCTCTCGTGGGAGGAGATTCGCGACATCGGCTACGAAGGTCGTTGAGTTGCCATGCTGAGTGAACGCCCGACCGAGGACCGCAGCTTCGCCCATCGCGGCGCTGATCCACTGATCGCGGTATGACGTTCCCCCAGACGCACTCCTGACTTGTTGCGGCGGGGCAGGCACCGGACCGATGGCAGCTAGCATGCCGCCGCGATGAACCTGCGAACATCCTGGCGCCGTCTCCGCTACGGCCGGCCGATCGTCGTCGTATCCGGTCTCCCCCGTTCCGGTACCTCGATGGCGATGAAAATGCTCGAGGCCGGCGGCATGGAGATCGTGACCGACGGCGAGCGGGAGGCCGACGAGGACAACCCCCGCGGTTACTACGAAGACGAGCGGGTCAAGGACCTGGCCAACGAGCCGGACAAGTCATGGCTGCGAGCTTCGAAGGGACGGGCCGTCAAGGTCATCTCCTTCCTGCTGAAGGACCTGCCCCCGAACCTGAACTACCAGGTCATCCTGATGCGGCGTGACCTCGGCGAAGTGCTCGCCTCGCAGCGCAAGATGCTGGACCGCCGGGGCGAGACGGACGACACGCCGGACGAGAGGATGATGGAACTCTGGCACGACCAGCTCTGGCGGGTGAACTATCTGCTTCGGAAGGCGCCGCAATTCGAGTGGGTCGAGATCAACTACGGCGAAGCGCTGCGGGACCCCGAGGCGGCGGCCACGCGAATCGCTGGCCTCGTCGACGGCTTGGACGAAAGGGCCATGGCCGAGGTGGTGGACCCGGTGCTCTACCGGAACCGGGCCGCGCGCTAGCTCTTCAGTGACGATCACCGCGGGTCGAGCGGCTCGCTCATAGCCGGTCTGCTATGTTGGTCCCGCCTCTCGCCAGCCGCCGTCCCACGCTCAGCGAGAGCGACCAACGAAGAGAAGCACTTCCATGCAGCACGGCATTGAACCCCGCTACCCTCTCGCGGAGGCCGCGAAGATCATCGGTATGCCCACTCCTACGCTGCGGACCTGGTTCTGCGGATGGCCCACCGGCAAGCCTCCCGTGCTGGCTGCCGACGGAGGTGCCGACACTCCGCTCATCCTCAGCTTCTTCAACGTCGTCGAAGCACGCTTCCTCGATGCGTATCGCCGAAGGGGTGTGTCCATGCAACGAGTCCGCCTCGCGCTGGACTTCGTCAGCGAGCATCTGTCCGGGTTCGAGCGGCCGCTCCTGAAGCCCGACTTCGAGACTGACGGGAAGGCCCTGTTCATCGAACTGCAGGAAGAGGCCGGCGATGCGCCGATGCTCCTGGACGTCACGGGCGGCGGTCAGCTGACTTGGCCGGAGGCGGTCCAGGAGCACTTCCAATCGCTCGTCTTCGACGATCAGGGGGACCCTTCGAGGCTCTGGCTCGATGATCGACACGACGTCATGCTGGACCCGCGCTTCGGCTGGGGCCTGCCGGTTGTCGCGGGCTCCGGGGTCCGAACTGACGTCCTGTTTGAACGCCTGGAGGCCGGCGAGGGGCTCGACGCCATTGCCGGAGACTTCTCACTGAAGAGGTCCGAGGTGGAGATTGCCGTGGCCTGGGAACGAGCGGCCAGACTGGCCGCGTAGTCCGTCCCAGCTACGAGGCGAGTGATCTCCGATGCCGGTTGACCCCGAGGATGACCCCTGCCTGACGTTCTTCTTCGACCGCTCGATCGGCAAGGCCGTGCCAGAGGCTCTGCGAGCCGTGCGCGTACACGCCCTCTCTCACGACGATCACTACCCGGCTCAGCGAAGAGTCCCGGACGAAACGTGGATCGCGGAACAGACCGAACTCGGGCGTGTCCTGGTCACCAAGGACAAGGGGATCCGGCACCGAGCTTCGGAAGTGGCGGCCATACGTTCGGCCGACGCGCGACTCCTCGTGCTTACCGATCGGCGCGCCGACCGCTTGCGAATGTTACGGGCGATCATGATCGCTTGGCCGAAGATCGAGACCATCGTCGAGAAAGAGCGGATCGGTCCGTGGATCGCCACGATCAGCGCGGCCGGCGCGTTCAGGAAGGTGCTGTGACTTATCTGGACCGCTGACCGGCCAAGCCACCGCACGCCGGCACACTAGTACACGCCAACCGTCGTCGCCGACGCCAGCCTCGCGAACGGCCGTACGCCGCTGACGCCGTCCCAGGGATAGTCGACGTAGGGCTGCTCCCGCTCGCCCTCGTCGCGCTCGAGAAAACCGGGCACGAAGAACTCGCGGGTCAGCGTCGTTAGGCGGACCCGACCTGTGGCGCCGTAGTCGACGACCTGGTCAGGATCGTCGGGGTCGACGACCTCGAGCACGGCTCGCGGCTGGGGCGCGTAGTAGGCGATCGTGTAGCCGTCGGCCGCCGTGACCGGCCGCGAGGCGGCCAGGCCCATCAGGGTGTTGCCGTAGGTGGGCGTCATGTAGACGCCGTCGAGGAGTTCCTCGACCGCGAAGCGGGTCCATTGGGGCGTGAACTCCGTGCCGCCGGAGAAGATCCCCTTGATCCCCGTGTCGGCGAGGGTCTGACCGCGGTCCTCGAGCGCCAGGCAGAGGGACTCGAGCAGCTTCGGCGTCGCGAACATGGCCTGGATATCGTGACCGGCCGAGAGCACCGCCAGCGCCTGGTCGATCACGTGGTCCTTGTAGGCCTCCAGGTGCTCCATCCAGCCCTTCTTGATCAGCTTGATCACCCAGCGCGGGTCGAGGTCGACGCAGAAGCAGATGCCGCCGCGGTACTGGCAGAGGTGCTCCACCGCCAGACGCAGACGGCGCGGGCCCGACGGCCCCAGCATCAGCCAGTTGCTCCCCGGCGGGAAGTGCTCGTCCGGCAGGCTGGCGCTGAACAGCTCGTAGTCGGTGCGGAAGTCGTTGAGCGCCACCCGGCTCTTCGGAATGCCCGTCGTGCCGCCGGTCTCGAACACGTAGATCGGGTCGTCGGCCATCGCCTTCGGCACCCAGCGCCGCACCGGTCCGCCGCGAAGCCACTCGTCCTCGAACGGCGGGAACTTGCGCAGGTCCGCGTAGCAGGCGACGTCGCTGCGCGGGTCGAAGTCGAGCTTCGAGGCGAAGTCCAGCCAGAACGGCGTTCCGGTTTCCGGGTTGAAGTGCCACTCCATCATGTCCCGGACGTGGGCATCGAGTCGTTCCCGGGCCTGGGCTCGGGCGTCAGCGCTGGCGACTTCCATCTGCGAACTCCAATCGGGCTTAGGTCCTGCTGTGATCGGCGACTTGCCGTGATCCTGGGCTTGGGGGGCGGCAGACTACAGCACCGGCCGCCGCGGCGATTCCCCCGGGCAGAACCGCTAGTCAGGCAGCGAGAAGACCCAGAGCACGCCGCCCTGCGGGACGTAGGTCCGAGTACCGATCGCGCCGTCCAGGTGGTTCGTCCCGCGCTGCGCGTCGACGCCCCAGCCCGACTGGACGGCGATGTACTGCACGCCGTCGACCTCGAAGGACGTGGGTACGCCGCTGACGCCTGAGTTCGTCCGTTGTCGCCACAGGAGCTCTCCCGTGGCCGCGTCGAACGCCCGGAAGTAGCGGTCGCTCGTGCCGCCCATGAAGACGAGACCGCCGCCGGTCGTCAGCACCGGACCCCAGAGCTTGCGCTCGAACTCGACGGTCCACACCTTCTCCCGGGTGTCGAGGTTCCAGGCCTGGAGCTCGCCGTAGTGCTCGGCGCCCTCCCGCGACACGAACCTCCCCTCCATGCCCATGAAGGTCCGCCCGGGCCGGTAATCCTCCTCGACCCCCTCGAGGTAGGAACAGGTGTTCTCGTTGGCCGGAATGTAGAGCAGCTTCGTGTCCGGACTCCAGGCGGCCGGAGGCCAGTTCTTGCCGCCCGACCACGACGGACAGAACACGACTCCCGCTCCCGTCGCGGGCGTCTTCTCCGGGTCGTACTCCGGCCGGCCGGTCTCCGGGTCGATCGATGTGAACACGTCCTGGTGGACGAAGCGCGTGGCGTCGAGGAAGTCGATCGCATCGGCGCTCCGCTCGAGCACCCAGAGATAGGCGTTCCGTCCCGGATGGACGAGCGCCTTGCGGGTCGAGCCGCCGCGCTCCACGTCGATCAGCATCGGTGGGTCGACCTCGTCCCAGTCCCAACTGTCGTTCCAGTGGTACTGGTGATGCGCCTTCAACTCGCCGGTGTCGACGTCGAGCGCCAGCACGGACGTTGCGTACAGGTTGTCGCCCGGGCGGGCATCACCCGTCCACGGGCCGCCATTCCCGGTCCCCCAGTAGGTCAGCCGCAGTTCCGGGTCGTAGGTGCCGGTGACCCAGACCGGCACGCCGCCGGTCCGCCAGGTGTCGCCGGGCCAACTGTCATGGCCTGGCTCGCCAGGGCCGGGGATCGTGTACGTCTTCCAGAGTTCGTCGCCGCTGTCCGCGTCGTAGGCGGCGACGAAACCGCGGATGCCCCACTCGCCGCCGGAGACACCGACCATCACCGTGCCCTCGACGGCCAGGGGCGCGAGGGTCATGTAGTAGCCGCGGGCGTAGTCCTCGACCGCCGTCTCCCAGGCCACCCTTCCCGTCCGCGCGTCGAGCGCGAAGAGCCGCGCGTCGACCGTGGCGACGTAGACCCGATCGCCCCACAGCGCGACGCCGCGGTTGGTCGGGTGCATCTGCTGCAAGTCCTCGGGAAGCTCCGGAACGAAACGCCACAGCAGTTCGCCCGACCGCGCGTCGAGCGCCAGCACGCGGCTCCCCGGCGTGGTGATGAACAGCGTGCCGTCGTTGACGATCGGCGGCGCCTGGTGGCCCTCGTTGATGCTGGTCGAGAACGTCCAGACCGGTGCCAGAGAGGCGACGTTCGAGGTGTCGATCCCGTCGAGCGGGCTGTAGCCCCAGCCGTCGTACGTGCGCCGGTACATCAGCCAGTTCTCCGGCTCCGGCGCGAGCAGGCGCTCCTGGGTTACGGGACGGTAGGCGCGTTCCTGGCCGATCGCCGGCGCCACCGCGGCACCGAGAACGAGGAGGGCGACCGTCCGTCGAAGCACTGCTTGCCGATCCATCATCGTCAGAACTCCCTCTCGAAGCGGATCGTGGCGCTGAAGCCGCCGGCCGCCACCAGCACGCCGTCCTCCGAGCGAAGCGGCAGCGACGGCAACCGCCGCGGCGCCGGACCGGAGATCACCTCCGCCGCGTCCCGCGGGTCGAACTCCGAATCGTGGCAGGAGCAGACCAGGAACTCCGCCTCCTCCGACCAGTCCTCGATGTCGCAGCCCGTGTGCGGGCAGATGCCCGAGTAGGCCACGACGCCGTCAGCCGACGCTTCCCGCGTCTCCGGCGCCAGCGACTCCGGCTCGAAGCGCAGCAGCAGCACCTGGTTCAACCGCGAGCCGTCACGCACGGCGCCGGATGCCGGGTCCATCGCGTAGCAGATGAGCTGCTCGCTGGCCAGCGGAACGTCGCCCACCCGGACCGTCTCGCCCTGGCGCGGCCCGAACGCGAACACGAAATGGTCGCCTTCCTGAGGCCTGACCTTTCGCGGATCGTCGGATTGCGCGTGCAGCACGTTCAGGCCGCGCACACCCAAACCCAGCGCCAGGGCCGATTTCAGAACGGTGCGACGGTCCTCCATGGCCGGCGAAGGCTAGCAGCCCGGTGCTACGATTCCGCCGCTTCAGACGCCCGATTCACCCTCCGGCCACCCACCCGGCCGCGTACAGGTACCCACCATGATCGACATCCCCGCCATTCGTTGGGGCAAGCCCTACGAGTCGCTCGAGAAGGCGACGATCGTCCACTTCGAGACCGGCGAAGAGCTGGCCACGCTGCACCAGACCAACCCCGGCCTGGTCCAGCGCGACATGCGCCGCGCCCAGCGCGCCCGCGACATCCTGCGCGAGATCCCGTCCAGCGAGCTCATCTCGATGGTGATCGAGGCCGCCGACCTCTACCTGAACGCCGACCTGCCCCTCGGCAGCGGCAGCCAGACCCCGGAGGACTTCGTCCACTACCAGTCGGCAACGACCGGTCTGCCCGAGCACATGTGCCGGGCGAACATGGACAAGAACCACTTCGTGCTGACGAACATGGGCGAAGTGCTGGAGGCGCTGACCCGCGGCCTCGACCTCGACATCCTGGCCCGCGGCCACGGCATCGAGGAGCGCGGCGTGCCGGTCAGCTACCAGGCGCAGGCGCCGGTGATCGGCCTGGTGCTGCCCTCCAACTCGCCGGGCGTGCACACGCTGTGGATGCCGGTCATCCCGCTTCAGGTCGGCCTGGTCTTCAAGCCCGGACCCCAGGAGCCGTGGACGCCCTACCGGATGACCGAGGCCTTCGCCCAGGCCGGGGTGCCCCGCGAGGCCATCTCGATCTACCCGGGCGAAGGCGACATCGGCGCCGCCGTCCTCGCCTCCTGTTCCCGCAGCATGATCTTCGGCGGCGCGGATACCGTCGCCCGCTATCAGAACGATCCCCGGGTACAGCCGCACGGCCCCGGCTTCAGCAAGATCCTGCTCGGCGACGACGTCGTCGACGACTGGGAGAAGTACCTGGACGTGATGGTCGACAGCGTGCTGGTCAACAGCGGCCGGAGCTGCATCTCCTGTTCCGGCGTCTGGGCCTCGCGCCACACGGAGGAGATCGCCCAGGCGCTGGCTGAGCGACTGGCGCCGGTCCTGCCGAAGCCAGCCGACGACCCCGAATCGCCGCTCGCCGCCTTCACCGTGCCCGGCATGGCGAAGGCGATCAACGGCATGATCGACGCCCAGGTCGACGTTCCCGGCGTCCGCGACCTGACGTCCGAGATCCGCGGCAACGGCCGGCTCGACGAGCGCGAGCGCTGCGACTACCTGTTGCCGACCGTGCTCCACTGCGCCGACGCGGACATCGAGGCGGCGAACGTCGAGTACATGTTCCCCTTCGTCTCCGTCGTCGAGTGCCCGCAAGCGAAGATGCTGAGCGCCATCGGCGACACCCTGGTCTGCAGCGCGATCACGAACGACGAGCGCTGGCGGCGCCAACTGATCGACGCCACCCACGTCGACCGCCTGAACCTCGGCCCGGTGCCGACGATTCAGCTCAACTGGCTCCAGCCCCACGAAGGGAACATCATCGACTTCCTGTTCCGGGCACGGGCGTTCCAGGAAGCGGAGGTCGGGTAGCTCAGCCGGTCAACGCGTCCCGCGGCCGCTCGCCGGCACCGACGACCCTCAACTCTTCGTACCAGGCCTTGACTCGTTCCGGTGACCAGGGCGTCACTGCACAGTCGGCCACGAAGTAGACCTGGTCCGCGATCTCCTCGACCAGTTCGAGGCGGTGGGACGACAGCAGTACTCCCCGGCCGTCGGCGGCGAAGTCCCGGAGCATCCGGCACAGCCGCGCTACCGCCACAGGGTCCAGACCGTTGAACGGCTCATCGAGGATCAGCAGTTCCGGCTCGTGCAGTAGCGCCGCGGCCAGGGCCAGTTGCCGGCGGTTGCCGGTCGAGAGTTGATGGCAGAGGCGGCCTGACGCGGGCACTTCGAGAGCCTCCAGGAGATCGACGGCGCGCGCACGGGCCTCGCCGGCGTCCAGACCGTACAACGCGGCGCAGTAGTCGAGGAACTCAAGCGGCCTGAGGAAGTCGAACAGCTCGTCTTCCTCGAGCAGGATGCCGACGCGGGCCATGATCTGGGGATGGATGCGGGGATCGAACCCGAAGATCCGTACGGTGCCGTCATTCGGCTCGGTCAGCCCGAGGCCAAGGCGCATCAGGGTCGTCTTTCCGGCGCCATTCCTCCCGACCAGGCACTGCACGCCAGACCCGATCTCGAGGTTCACGGAGCGCAGGACTTCCAGCTCGCCGTAGGACTTGTCGACCGAGTCGAGCCACAGCATCGTCGTCATACCGCCACCGCCCATTCCCGCAACCGGCGTCGCAGCCAGTCACCCCTGGCCAACGAGACCACCAGGGCCCCGCATCCCGCTGCCGCGAACAGCAGCAACACCGTCATCGTCATCATGGCTAGTCCGGGGCCGCCGAGCAGCCGCGCAGCCACCACCGCACCACCGAAGATCGCCGACTGAACCAACCACCAGCACAACAACGCCACCATCGCCAGCACGCTGCAGTAGAAGTCGCGTTGCTCGTGGAGCTTCGGTTTTCTGGGCAGCCAGATCGAAACGATTGTCCCGCCGCCGGTCAACCCGAGCAGCGAGAAGGCGGCCACGAGGAACGGCATCGCCCGGTCGGCCGGTGGTATCTGGTCAGCCAGCACCACACTCACCAATGCTGTCTGCGCCAACACCAGAACGCCGACCACACCGAGAGCGCCCAGCACCTTGCCGGGCACGCAGGCGGCAAGGGCCTTCTCCGCCGACATCGATAGCCGCCGGGCGCCGTCGGCTGTGAACCCCAGCAGGTTGGCGAAGAACGCGATCCAGAAGACACTCAGGAACGCCGCGAGACCGACTGCCGTCCACAAGGCGAACTGACCGCCGCCGTCAGGCAATTCGTCGCCTCTCAGCATGACCGCCATGAACAGCGGCATGATCCAACTGACAACCAGGTTCACGCGCACCTGCCGGAAGCGGAGCATCATCCGCGCCTCCGCCAGCGCGACGACGAAGATCGGTCGCGACCACACACCCGCCGGCGCCCGTCCGACGGCGGCCGCACGCCGTTCTCTGCCCGGTTTCTTCACGGCCGACAGGCCACGACGCTTCTTCGTCTTCGCGCCGCGGTCGTCCGGGCTCCGCTGCTCCAGCGCGAAAGCTCCGGTCACAAACGCCAGCAGCAATGCGAGCCGGCCGCCGCTGACGGCAGCGCCCGCCCACAACGCCTCGCCGGCCCACAACGGCTCCACCGCGCTCGCTCCGAGCACTCCAAGCAACAGGATCCCCAGGGCGATCCCGAGCCAGCGCCTGCGGCCCCGCCCGGCCATCATGACCGCCCCCGCCGGGCCGGCCGCGACGAGTGCGCACACGGCGCCGCCACAATCCATGCCCTCGAACGCCCATTCCGCGCCGCGGGGCCAGCCCCTCCCCGAGAACACGAGCGCCAGCGACTCGTTCAGTAGCACGAAGACCATCGGCAGGCCGACGAGACCGGTGCCCACAGCAAGCGCCGTGCGCCGCCCGACCGCGAGCCCGAACCTCGCCCCCTGATGCCGACTGAACCACTGAGCCACCGGCGCCACCTGGAACACCGTCGCCAGAACGAAGAGGGCTATCAAGACGAACAGCATGTCCACCGGCACGTTCTCGAACGGTGCCTCCTTCACCCTGTTCAGGCTGAATGTGTAGTTCACAATCAGGAAGCCGCCCAACACGGCGCCGAACACCAGCTTCGACTTCTCAGTCAAGGCCTTGCGCCACCCGGCAAGCGCCCGAAGACGGACCACGGTCAGGATCAAGGCGGGCAGCCCCCTCTTGCCGCCCGTCGGGATGCTCTCCGCGGATCGGGTAGTCACCCCACGTTCCACATCCCGTCGAGGTTCGCCTCCCGCCCACCAGTGACCTGCACTGCTGTCGTCGCCCAACTCCTCATGCAACTCCGACAACCGCTTCTCCCGCCTGATCTTCCACTCGAACTGGACAGCGGCAGCCAGATGCACGACGCCTGCGAGAAGGCCTGCCCACATCACCCTCGGGTCAGACGACCCCGTGGCAGACCAACCGAACCAGAGCCAGAACACGCCGAGAAACGGATAGGCGAACCGGAGGAACTTCTTTCGACGCTCCGTCACTCTCCCAGCGCCTCCACGCCCACGGCCCGTGCTTCGGCCGCAAGTCGTTCGTCGAGAGTGGCCAACGGCAGCCCCATTCGCAGCGCCAGCTCCAGGTACATCGCGTCGTACACGGAGATTCCGCGATCATGCGCGAGTTCGATGACGACGCTCCCGACACGCGCCGGGTCCACGGGCTCAACCGCGATGGGGAGAGCGTCAAGGGAGTGCCGAATCCACGGCCACCTGCTCGCCTCGAATCGGCGCCGGCGCGTCGCCGCCAGAAAGGCGTTCGCCACCTCGATGGGCCAGAGGCCTGGCGCGTAGACCTGACGTTCCAGCAACGACTCCAGCAGCCGGTCGGTCGCCTCCGTCGCCTCGTCCGGGAAGACCCAGGCCAGGGTCATCGAAGCGTCCAGCACGAACGCCATCAGTAGCGGCGCCCCTCCTCGATCAGCTCGCGAATCGACAGTCCGCCCAAACTGTGTGACTTGCGCAACTCCCTCAGGTTCTCGATCGCCGTGCGTACCTGGTCCCTGTCGGCGCTTCGGTAGGGAATCAGTTCGGCGATTGGCCGCTCGTGCCGCGTGATGACGAACCGCTCGCCGGCCTGCACGCGTTTCAGCAGACGCGGCAGGTGGGTCTTCGCCTCAAACACCCCGACTTCAGACATGGAACCGCGCTCCTTCCCGGGCCGCATCGTTCTAACTAGTCTCAGACTAGACTGAACACGGCCAACCGTCAACCGGCGGCGCCGGCGGCCAGAGCGCTCCGCTCGCATCGCCGCGTCTTGTGCCGCTGTACCATCGCCCACCATGCGCAGGCGGCTGGCCTCCGGCATCGAGCTTCGCAACGCGACTTCCGACGCGGACTACGCGGCGATCGTCGAGCTCCAGCGGCAGACCTGGGGCGACAGCTTCGACGACGCGGTGCCGCCGCCGATGCTGAAGATCTCCCAGAAGATGGGCGGCGTGGTCGCCGGCGCATTCGACGAAGCCGGCCGAATGCTGGGCTTCATCTACGGCATGAGCGGCTTCCGCTTCGGGCAGCGCGCCCACTGGTCCCACATGCTGGCGGTGACGCGGGACGCCCGCGGCCTCGGGCTGGGTCGCGAACTCAAGGCGTTTCAGCGCGAACTCCTTCTGGAACTCGAGGTCGAGACGGTGTACTGGACCTACGATCCCCTGGTCGCCCGGAACGCGAATCTGAACCTGAACCGGCTGGGTGCGCTGCCGGTCGAGTACGTCGAGGACATGTACGGCGAGGACACGGGCAGCATCCTGCACAGCGGGCTGGGCACGGACCGCTTCATCGTCGCCTGGGCGATCGGGAGCGAGCGGGTCGAACGCCTGATGGAACGAGGCCCGTCGACCGGGCCGACCCGGGACATGCCTCCCTTCCCCGTCGACGAGACGCTGCCCGGAACCGCCTGGGTCGAGGTGCCGCCGAACATCGGCGCCCTCCTGCGCTCCGTGCCTGAGGACGCCTCCGCCTGGCGGCGCCGCACCCGGGCGCAATTCCAGGGGCGCCTGGAGGCAGGCTACGAGGTGACCGGGTTCACCTGGTGCACGGACCCGGAACCGGATGCCGGCGGGGACGCCGGCGCACCCAGTGTCCTGGACCGGCGCTACTACTACCGGCTCGAGAAGCTCGAGGGAACGGAGACGCCATGAGCCTTCAGATCGACTCGATCATTCTGCGCGAGATCCAACTGCCCCTGGTCGAGCCGTTCCGCATCTCGTCCGGCGTGACGACGACCCGCCGCATCCTGCTGCTGGAGCTGGTCGATGCCGACGGCGCCTCGACCTGGTCCGAGTGCGTCGCCGGGGACTTCCCGAACTACTCGCCCGAGAGCATCGACACCGCGACCCTGGCGATCCGCGAATGGCTGGCGCCGCGCGTGCTGGGGCGGCGCTTCGAGACGCCCGCCGAAGTAGCCGCGGCCCTGTCGGAAGATCTTCGCGGCCACGAGATGGCCCAGGCCGCGATCGAGATGGGGGCCTGGGCCCTGGCGGCGACGAAGGCGAACCAGAGCCTCTCGTCCCTGCTCGGCGGCACCCGGAAACGGATCGGCACCGGCATCTCGATCGGCATCCAGAGTTCCCCAGACGAACTCGCCGACAAGGCCGAAAAGGCGTTAGGCGAGGGCTATCGGAAGATCAAGCTGAAGATCAAGCCCGGCCAGGACCTCGACTACCTGCACACCGTCCGCGACCGGCTCGGGCCGGACGCGCCGTTGATGGCAGACGCGAACAACGCCTACACCCTCGCCGACGCCGACCACCTCGTCCAGCTCGACGACCTCGACCTGGTGATGGTCGAACAGCCCCTGGCCTGGGACGACGTGGCCCGCCACGCCGAACTTCAGCGTCGTATGCAGACCCCGATCTGCCTCGACGAATCGATCACGAACATCGCCCGCGCCGAGGACATGATCCGGCTCCGCGCCGGCCGGATCGTCAACATCAAACCGGGCCGGGTCGCCGGGTTCACGGCGTCGAAG
Source organism: Thermoanaerobaculia bacterium (assembly GCA_965116955.1). Lineage (GTDB taxonomy): Bacteria > Acidobacteriota > Thermoanaerobaculia > Multivoradales > Multivoraceae > Multivorans. The sequence goes on from OZ220742.1 coordinate 4,115,139, forward strand.
GCGATCCACGACCTGTGCGAAGCGAACGGCATCCCGGTCTGGTGCGGCGGCATGCTGGAAAGCGGCATCGGCCGCGCCTACAACGTCGCCCTGGCCTCCCTGCCGAACTTCACGATCCCGGGCGACGTGAGTCCCAGCCATCGGTACTGGGCGCGCGACATCGTGTCGCCGGAATGGACCATGGACGCCGACGGCTGGGTGGACGTGCCCGAGAGTCCGGGCCTCGGCGTGGAGGTCGACCGCGAACGAATCGAGGCGTTGACGGTGCAGCGGGAAACGCTGCGCGGCGGGTAGCAAGAGTCTTGCGCTCGCCGCTTCGCGGCCTCGCGCCGTTGCCGGCCAGAAGGCCGGCGCACCGACAGCCGGATGGCCGAGTAGCCGGGCCTACAGGCTCCAGCCGCCGTCGACGGTCACCGTGTGGCCGGTGACGAAGACGTTGCGCTCGATCAGGGCGAGGATCGCGTCGGCGCAGGTTTCGGGAGTCGCCACGCCCTTGAGCGGCGACCCCGCGCTCACCCGCTGCTGCGCCTGGTCGTAGGTCTCGTCGCCGAGCCCGCCGCGCAGCCAGCGGCCCTCGATGAAGCCGGGGGCGATCGTGTTGACCCGGATCTCGGGGCCGAGCACGCGCGCCAGCGACTTCGTCATCACGATGACCGCGGCCTTCGACGCGGCATACGGGATGCTGCTGCCGCCGCCGCCGATCCCGGCGATCGAAGCGACGTTGACCACCGCGCCCTCTCCCGCCGCCTTCATGTGCGGCGCGGCCGCCCGCGTGCAGTTGAACACGCCGCGCAGGTTGGCGCCGAGGATGTCGTCCCAGACCTCGTCGGTCACGCCTTCGAGGTCGTCGTGCGCGATGAAATGGGTCATCCCCGCGTTGTTGACCAGGATGTGCAGCGCGCCGAAGGCATCGACCGCCGACGCGATGAGCCGCCGGCAGTCGGCGTCCTTGCGCATGTCGGCCTGGACGGCGACGGCGTTGCCGCCCGCTTCCCGGATGCCGCCGACGATCCGTTCCGCGGCTTCGGCGCCGCTGTGGTAGTTGACGACCACCGAGGCGCCGAGACTCGCCAGCCGTTCGGCCGTCGCCTCGCCGACGCCGGACGACGAGCCGGTGACGACGGCGACCTTGCCTTCGATCTCCATTGGACCGCTCCGGCGCGGCCTACCGGCCCTTCCAGTTCGGCGGCCGCTTCTCGGCGAACGCCTTCGGACCCTCGATCAGGTCCTCCGACTGGTTCATCTGCGCCGTCCACGGGAAGATCGAACCCGCCGCCTGCTCGAGCGCCATGCCGAGGCCCTTGTTCGCCGCCTCCTTGCTGGCGCGCACCGACAGCGGCGCGCACTCCAGGATCTGCGCCGCCCAGGACCGGGCCCGGTCGAGCAGCTCGTCGTGGGCGCAGACCTCGTTGACGATTCCCAGTTCCTTCGCCTCCTGCGGCGTAATGTGACGGCCGGTCAGCAGCATGCCCATCGCCTGGTGGTAGGGGATCTGCCGCGGCAGGCGGTGCACGCCCAGCGCTCCCGCCATCAGGCCGACCCGGGGCTCGGGCAGCCCGAAGGTCGCCTTCTCGGAGGCGATGATGATGTCGCAGGCGAGCACCAGCTCGAATCCGCCGCCGAGCGCGAAGCCGTTGACCGCCGCGATCATCGGCTTGTGCAGGTCGAAACGGGCCGTGATGCCGCCGAAACCGCCGCGCACGCCCTTCATCCCGGCGCGCACGACCTTGCTGCCGTGCTCGGCCTGATACTTCAGGTCGTTGCCGGCCGAGAAGGCGCGGTCGCCCGCGCCGGTGAGGATCGCCACCCAGGCGTCGTCGTCGGCCGCGAAATCGTTGAACACCGAGTCGAGCTCCTGGCTCGTCGGCGGGTGGATCGCGTTCATGCGCTCCGGCCGGTTGAGGGTCACTTCCCAGACGTGATCGTTCTTCTCGACCTGGAGAAACTCGTAGCTCACTTGCCTGCTCCTGTTCGCTTTTGGGGGCCATTCTGTGGCCGTTTTCGTGGAGGGCCGCGAGAGTAGCAGTCCAGCCGGTGCCCGGCCGACGCATGCCCGCAGCTTGCTAGCGTTCCGCTCGACATGACACTGCTACCCCTGCCCGCCGGCACCGGTCCCGACAGCGATCCGTACCGGAGCGGCGACTGGTCATACAACCCCGACCCGAACCGGGTCGCGGCCGCGGCCGCCGAGTGGCGAAGCCGCCACAACCTCACCCCGGCGACGTCCGACGCAACCCGCCGCATCCTCCTGCTCGTCGACGAGCAGCGGGACTTCTGCCTGCCCGAGGGCGCGCTCTACGTGGGCGGGCGATCCGGCCGCGGCGCGATCGAGGACACCGATCGCGTCGTCCGCTTCATCTACCGCAACCTCGGCAACCTGACCGAGATCGCATCCAGCCTCGACAGCCACACACCGCAGCAGATCTTCTTCTCTTCGTTCTGGGTGGACGCTTCCGGCAAACAGCTCGACAGCTACCGCGAAGTGCTCGCGTCCGAGGTCGAAGCCGCCGAAGCGGCGCCCAACCCCGCCCTGGCTGGCTGGTTCGGCGACGGCAGCTACGACTGGCTGCGACGCCAGGCTTTGGACTACTGCCGCCGGCTCGAGGCGACCGGGAGGTACCGCCTCTACTTGTGGCCGCCGCACTGCTTCCTCGGCAGCGAGGGTCACGGCCTGGTCGGCGCGGTGCAGGAAGCGCGGCTGTTCTTCAGCTACGCCCGCAATGCCGAAACGCCGATCCTGATCAAGGGCACGAACCCTCTCACCGAGTTCTACTCCCTGCTCTCGCCGGAAGTGCTCGTTCACCACGACGGCGAGCAGCTCGATCAGCGCAACGAAGAACTGATCGACCGGCTGCTCGAAGCCGACGCCGTAATCGTCGCCGGTCAGGCCGCGAGCCACTGTGTGCGCAGCACTGTCGACGACCTGCTGGCCGAGATGCAGTCCCGTGACGTCCCGACAAACCGGCTGCATGTCCTCGCCGACTGCATGTCGGCCGTCGCCGTGCCCGATCCGGCGAGCGCCGGGAAGTTCGTGGCGGACTTCACGCCCGAGGTAGACGCGGCAGTGAAGCGCTGGCGGAAGGCCGGCGTCCACATCGCGAGCTCAGAAGACGACGCTTCCGACTGGGACTGAGACCGTAACCAGCGTCAGGCGGAGAAGCGCTTGGCGACGCCATCCAGCCCGCGGAGGGCCCAGAAGACGCCGCCCCGCCTACGGCACGTTGCGCCGCAGCTCCTCGAGCCACACCACCGGATTGCCGTCCGACGGGGCCCGCCAGTCGCCGCGCGGCGACAACGACCCGCCCGAACCGACCTTGGGTCCGTTCGGCAGCGCCGACCGCTTGAACTGGCTGGTGCCGAAGAAGCGGACCAGGAAGATCTCCAGCCAGTGCTTGATCTCGGCCAGCGAGTACTCGCCGCGTTCGGCTTCGGGAATCGTGTCGAGCCAGGCGCCGCGGTCCCGGTCTCCCCAGGCCTGGTGGGCCAGATAGGCGACCCGGCTCGGCCGGTAGCCGTAGCGGCTCAGGTAGTAAAGGTGGAAGTCCTGGAGTTCGAACGGCCCGATCGCCTCCTCGGTCGACTGCGCCGGCTCGCCGTTGCCGTCCTCCCCGCCATCCTCCGGCGGCACCAGCTCCGGCGAGATCTCCGTGTCGACGATCGACTGCAGGGTCTCGCTGGCAGCCACACCGAACTCGCCACGCTCGACCTCCCAGCGGATCAGGTGCTGGATCAGGGTCTTCGGCACGGACGAGTTCACGCTGTAGTGGGCCATCTGGTCGCCGACGCCGTAGGTGCACCAGCCCAGCGCCAGCTCCGAGAGGTCGCCGGTGCCGATGACCAGGCCCCGGTGGAGGTTCGCGAGCCGGAACAGGTGGGCGGTGCGCTCGCCGGCCTGGACGTTCTCGAAGGTCGCGTCGTAGACGCCGTCGCCGCGCTCGCCACGCCCATACGGATGTTCGATCGCCTTCAGCATCTCTTCGCTCGCCGGCCGGATGTCGATCTCGGACGCGGTCACGCCAAGCGCCTCCATCAACCGGTTCGCGTTTTCGTAGGTTCGCGTCGAGGTGCCAAAGCCCGGCAGCGTGTAGGCGAGGATGTTCGACGCCGGCAGCCCGAGCCGCGCGAAGGCCCGCACGCAGACGATGAGGGCGTGGCTCGAGTCGAGTCCGCCGGAGACGCCGATGACCACCTTCTCGAGACCGGTGGCCCGCAGACGCTGAACGAGCCCGGAGACCTGAATGTCGAAGGCCTCCGCACAGCGCTCGTCCCGCTCCGCGCTGTCCGCCGGCACGTAAGGCAGGCGCGGGATCTCGCGCCGTAGCTTCACGGGGGCCGATGGCCGCTCCACCGTCACCGCTACCTGCCGGAACTCACCGGCATAGGATTCCCGGCGCACCGCGTCCCGGAATGTCGACATTCGCAACCGCTCCTGCGAGAGCCGCTCGAGGTCGATGTCGGCGGCGATCGTCTGCGGCTCCTGGCTGAAGCGCTCGGACTCGGCCAGCCGCTCCCCGTTCTCACAGATCAGTCCGTGGCTGTCCCAGGCCAGGTCGGTCGTCGACTCTCCGGCGCCCGCTCCAGCGTAGACGTAGGCGGCGATCGACCGGCCCGACTGCGACGCGCACAGCAGCCGCCGGTAGTCCGCCTTGCCGATCGTCACGTTGCTCGCCGACAGGTTGAAGAGCACGGTTGCTCCCGCCATGGCGCCCCGGGTGCTCGGCGGCAGCGGCGACCACAGGTCCTCGCAGATCTCGACGTGGAAGCGGAAGCCCGGGACAGGGCCCACATCGAACAGAAGATCCTCGCCGAAGGGCACGTCCTCGTCGCCCAGGGAGACGAAGTCCGACCGCCGCGACTCGGCGGCGGCGAAGTAGCGCTTCTCGTAGTACTCGCGATAGTTCGGCAGGTAGACCTTGGGCACGACACCGGCAATCCGGCCGCCATGCACCACCGCGGCGACGTTGAACACCGCGCCGTCCGCCTCAAGCGGCAAACCGACGATCAGCACAGGGCGCAGTTCCCGGGAGGCCTCCGCCAGAGCCAGCAGCGCCGCGCGCGATCCATCGAGCACCGCGGACTGGTGGAACAGGTCGTCCAGCGAGTAGCCGCTCAGGTTGAGTTCGGGGAAGACGGCGGCGACGGCGCCATCCCGGTCCGCACTCCGGGCCAGGTCGAGAGTGCGCTCCAGGTTCGTTGCCGGATCGGCGATCTCGACCTGCGGCAGACACGCCGCGACCCGCGCGAACCCGTGCTCGTAGAGGTCGTCGAAACGCCGAACTGCTGACCTGTCTAACCTTGCGGCCATGCGGGATTATGAACGACCGGCCGCGGAAGCGCCGTTTCCCGGGGTTCAGGCCGAGCGGGCGGGCGGCGCGTGCGAGGCCGCCAGCCGGTCGCACTGCTCCATCAGGCTCGCCGTCACCTCGACCGGCGCCGGCCCGTGCGCCTCGAGGTCCTGCAACGCCGGCGGCAGTGAAGCCACCTCGCGTCCCGCCGTCTCGCGAGCGGCGTCGAGGGACGGCAGCGGCTCGATCAGCCGGCCGTCCTCCAGCACCGGCACGAGCAGATCATGGCCGCCGAAATCGTCGAGGCCGGCGGCCTTCCCGCCCTCGTCGAGCGCGTGGATCACGTCCCGCTCCAGGGCGCCGGCCGCGTCGCGGTAGCGCCGCACCTGCAAGCGTCCCGGCAGGGAGGCCTTGCCGACCCCGGCGCCGAACTTGAACACCGGCCGCCACGCCTCCTCGCCGCTCCGCCGGATCGCCGACAGCTTGTACACGCCTCCCAGCGCGCCCGCACCCGCCGCCGTGACCAGCGCTGTGCCCACGCCCCAGATGTCGATCGCCGCGCCGTCCCGCCGCAGCTCCTCGATCTTCTTCTCGTCCAGGTTGTCGCTGACCACGATGGCGACGTCCTCGAGCCCCGCCTCGTTGAGCCGCCGCCGTGCCGCCTGGCTCTGCGACAGCGGGTCGCCGGAGTCCAGGCGGATGCCGAGCAGCCGCTGGCCGCGTCCCTCGAGCACCCGCGCGGTGGCGATCGCGTGCTCGATCCCCCGTTCGACATCGTAGGTGTCGACCAGGAGGACGCAGTTGTTCGGCATCGTCTCGGCGAACGCGTCGAACGCCTCGGGCTCCGAGTCGAAGGCCTGGACCCAACTGTGGGCGTGAGTGCCCCTCACCGGAATCCCGAAGCGCTGGCCCGCCTCGACGTTCGAGGTCGCGATGCAGCCGCCAAGATAGGCGGCGCGGCTCGCGCTCAAGCCCCCGTCGAAGCCCTGCGCCCGTCGCAGACCGAACTCCAGCACCGGCTGACCCGGCGCGGCGATGTGGCAAAGCCGGGCCGCCTTCGTCGCCACCAGCGTCTGGAAGTTGAAGATGTTGAGAACAGGCGTCTCGATCAACTGGCCCACCAGCAGCGGCGCCTCGATCCGCAGCAGCGGTTCCGTCGCGAAGACGGCCGTGCCTTCCGGGACGGCCGCGAGCGAGACGGAGAGGTCGAGCGTCGGCAGCACCTCCAGGAAGTCACGAGCGAACAGGGCTCGGCCGTCGCTCCCCGCGAGGCTTCGCAGGTACTCCACGTCCCCAGGCTCGAAGCGAAGGCCGAGGAGGAACTCCACCACCTGCTCCAGGCCCGCCGCGACGGCGAAGCCTCCGTCGAACGGGGTGTTGCGAATGGACAGGTAGAAGCTGGCCCGGTCCAGGTGGCGGCCGTGCCGCCAATATCCCTGGGCCATCGTCAATTGGTAGAGGTCGGTCGTCAGCGCGCTCACGACGGCGCCTCCAGCGGCATCCGCGCCGACCGGTGCTGGTACAGCTCGCCGTCCTCGAAGCCGAGCCGGCGGTAGTACTCGCGGGTGCCGACCGAGGAGATGACGGCTACCTGACGGAATCCCGCGCCAGCGGCGACGTCCAGCGCCTCGGCGATCAGCCGCCGGCCGAGGCCGACGTGCTGCGACCGTCCCTTCTCCCGATTGCCCAGGCCGACGACCGCTCCATAGACGTGAACCTCGCGGACAATCGCCTCGTCGGCCAGCTCCGGGATCGGAAGCGCACCGGTGCCGCCCGGCGCAGGTAGTCGAAGCCGCAGGAACCCCGCGATCCGGTCCTCCGCGGTCACGAACTCGAGGAAGATCTCCCGGCCGCCCGACGCCTCGTAGTCCGTGCGCTGAAGGCGAAGCCGGCGTGGATCGACCGGGCGACCGCCGACCTCGCGGGCGCGGATGTCCCGGCAGCGGACCCCGCGTGCCGATGCTTCGGCCTCGGCCACCTGACGCAGGTTGGTCGTCTTGTTCCCGGTCACGATGTCGGTACCCGGGATGTCCCGGATCACCCGCGTCAGCCGGCAGTAACGTGGCGCGGCGCCAAGGCTGTGGAGAAGCACCTCGAGCAACTCGTCCGCCTCGTAGGGACGCCACTCGCCGCGGCGGTAGTACGCCATGAGTTCGGCGCTCTCGATGAGGGAGCACGGATACACCTTGAGTTCGTCCGGGCGGATGTCGGGATCCGCGAACAGGCGGTCGAAGTCGTCCCGGTCCTTCGCCGGGGTGGAACCGTGGAGATTCGGCATCCAGTGCGCCTGGATCTTGAAGCCCGCCTGGCGCAGAAGACGCACGGCGCGCCGCGACCGGGCCGTGTCGTGGCCGCGACCGTTGAGCGCCAGGACCTCGTCGTCCATGCTCTGGATGCCGATCTGGACCTTGGTCGCCCCGAGCCGCCGCATGCGCAGCGCCTCCGCCGCGTCCAGCCGGTCGGGCCGGGTCTCGAGCGACAGCCCAACGCAGCGTACCGGCGCGGTCTCGTTCACCCGCTGCGCCGCCAGCAGGCCGGCCCAGGCAGCGTTCTGCTCGCGTGCCTCGGCTGCCGCCCGCGGATGGGCGGCGGTCCAGTCGGAAACGACCTGGTTGTAGTTGCGGCCGGTTGCCGCGGCCGACGAGTCGACCTCCGCGCCCTGCACCGTCTCCTCGAGCTGCCGAAAGTCCACCGCCGGAGCGAAGGCCAGAAGTGGATCCGCCGCCGGCCCGGACGGCATGTCGAAGAACTCATTCATCGCCTGGAAACAGCGCAGGATGAACCAGACCCGGTAGCCCTCCGGGTAGCTCGACCAGGTGCCGCCGAGGACGATCAACTCCACCTTGTCGACCGGATGCCCGGTGTGGCGGTAGGAACGAAGGCGGGAGAGGGTCTGCCGGTAGGGGTCGAACTGGTGCTCGGCGGCCCGCTGGGCGCCGGGCTCGGACGACAGGTAGCTCTTCGGCATCCGCACGTCGCTGGGGCAGAAGATGCAGCGGCCCGGGCAGGGAAAGGGCTTGGTCAGCACGGTCACCGGCGCGACACCGCTCCGGGTGCGGACCGGCTTCATCCGCACCCGGTCGACGAAGGCCTGCTCGCCCGCCGAACCGGGTCGGAGCGCCCGGTAGCCGCGGATCAACTCGCTCTTCGAGAAGAATCCCCTGCCGTCCTTCGGGTGGCGGCGCAGCAGATCGTCGAGATCACGCTCCTCGAAGCGTGACGCGCTCTCGATGGCGCCGATGATCGCGTCGAGCTCCGCCGCGTGCTCTTCGGGCTCGAACGAGAAACGCTTCGGGGCTATTGTCGCCGCCATGACGGGAACCTACTACGGCGGCACCGGACAACCAGAGGCAACGGAGCGATGACGACAACAGTCGGCGAGACCGCCACCGGAACACGGTTCGAGGGGCGGACCGCCCTGGTCACGGGCGGCGGCAGCGGCATCGGACGGGCGATCGGCCGCGCCCTCGCCCGGGGCGGCGCCAGCGTCGCCCTCGGCGGACGCCGGAAAGACGTGGTCAAAGCAGCCGCCGCCGACCTGCGGGTACCCGGCCTGCGCGCCGTGGCCGTCGCCGGCGACGTCTCGAGTGCGGACGGCGCGCGCGAGATGGTGGACGGAGCGGCACGCGAACTCGGCGGGCTGAACATCCTGGTCAACTGCGCCGGCGTCTACCGCGCCGGTCCGCTCGCGGCCGAGGGCGACGAAGCCGGGGCCGACCCGGTCGACTTGGTCGTCGACGTCGACTTGAAGGGCGTGCTGTTCACGACTCGCGCGGCCATACCGCATCTCCGCGCAGGTCGCGGCGGCGCCTCGATCGTCAACATCTCCTCGTCTCTTACCCAATCGCCGCTCGCCAACTGCTCCGTCTACACCGCCGCCAAGGCCGGCGTCGACGCGTTGACCCGCAGCCTCGCGGCCGAACTCGCCGGCGACCGGATTCGCGTCAACGCGGTGCTTCCCGGCGTCGTGCGCACGCCGATCTTCGAGACGATCATGCCGCCGGACGAGGCCGACGCCTTCCTCGACGGCTTCGGGGACGAGGTGCCGCTGGGCCGCGTCGGCGAACCGGACGACCTCGCCCGTGCCGTCGCCTTTCTCTGCGACCCGGCGAACGACTGGATCACCGGAGCCCTGCTCGCCGTCGACGGCGGACTCAGCCTGGGTTCGCACTAGCCCACTGGATGCGCCGGCGTCCCCGCCGGCATCCGGGCCGACGCCGCGAAGCGGCGAGGCGATGCGGCCAACCTCCCCTTCCGCATGGAACCGACAACGCAAGCCGCCCTCCGCCGGATCAACCGCGACTTCTACAGCCGCCACGCGGCGGACTTCGACCGCACGCGACACCCCGGCGGCTGGCCGGGATGGCGGCGGGTCGTTCAGGCCACCGCACAAACCACCGACCGGCCCCTCTGTGTCCTTGATCTCGGTTGCGGCAACGGCCGCTTCGCCCTCTTCCTGGAGCGGAATCCCCGCCTTCGCCACGGGCGGCCAGTTTCGTACCTCGGCATCGACCTGAGCCGGGAACTCGTCGAGGCCGCCGTCTCAGGCTCCGCCGGCCTCGACCACATCAGCTTCCAGGTCGCCGACATCGAGGAGTGCCCGCTGGACGAAGCGGCGTACCACCTCGTCGCGCTCTTCGGCGTCCTCCACCATCTTCCCGGCTTCGAGACGCGCCGCCGCACCCTGGAACGCGCCGCATCGGCCGTGGCGCCTGACGGCCTCCTCGCCCTCACCTGCTGGCAGTTCGCCGACGACCCCGGGTTCGAGCGCCGCCGGCTCGACTGGGCCTCGGAAGCAGACGTCGACCCCGCGGAACTCGAACCCGGAGATCACCTGCTGCGCTGGGGTCCGGGCGACTCGGACGCGCGCCGCTACTGCCATCACACCGGCGCGCCGGAACTCGACCGCCTCGTCGCCAACCTGCCGCTGGCCGAAGTCGCCCGCTACCGTTCCGACGGACCCGGGGGCCGCCAGAACCTGTACTGGCTGGGCGCTCCCGACGGTGCTGCTACTTTGAGCTGAAGGAGGATCCCAACCCATGAAGTCCCTGCGTCTCGCTCTGGTCGCCTCCATCCTGCTGACCGCTCTCCCCGCCGCCGCCCAGCAGGAGGAGACCTACGACTACTGGCAGCCGCAGCGGCAGATGGTCCGCCTGGGCCAGCAGGCGATCTTCATGTGCAACGGACTGTTCACCTCGAACCGGACCCTCGAGCAGGTGTTCGCGCAGGAACTGGCCTACCTGCCGGAGCCCGTCGGGACGGCGGAAGGCGGCGACTACAAGGTCGATTGGGAACGCAGGGCGGTGACGATCGGCTCGGGCCACGGCGTGCCGAAGATGCGGGCCGCCTTCCGCGAGGGAATCGGCTGCGTCGTCCTGGCCCCCGACCAGACGCTGGACGACATCGACGGTCTGCCGGCCATCGAGATGCAGCCACCGGCCGGCGACGCGGCGAAGATCCCCTGGCCGGACGGCGACAAGACCGGTCCGATCTCGCTGCCGCCCGACGTCGACGTGGCCGCGCTCCAGGCCGCCTCCGACTGGGCCTTCGACCGCGAGTCGCCGCAGCAGGTCACGCTCAGCCTGCTCGTGGTCCATCGCGGCGACATCGTCCACGAGCGCTACGCGGACGGCGTCGACATGACGACGCGCACCCGCACCTGGTCGACGGCGAAGAGCATCGCCTCGACGCTCATCGGCATGCTGGTCGACGACGGCAAGCTGTCGCTCGACGAGCCGCTCGGCTTCGACTTCCTCCCCCAGGAAGCCGCCGCGGCGGAGACCGACCCGCGCTCCGCGATCACGCTGCGTCATGCGCTCAACATGTCGAGCGGCCTGCAGACAGTGGACAACGGCGGCCAGGAGTACGCCGTCGGCTCCGGCATGTCCTACTGGGCCGGCGCCAGCTCCGTCGAAGGCGCCCGGCGCCGCGCCCTGATCCGAGAGCCGGGCGCGAACTGGGACTACGAGAACTACGACACCCTGCTCGCCGTCTACGCGATGAAGCGCGCCCTCGGCAGCGAGAAGAAGTACCACGAGTTCCCCCGCATGCGCCTGCTCGACCCCATCGGCATGAGGAACACCCTGCTCAGCACCGACCGCTTCGGCGACTTCATCCTCAGCAGTCAGGTCTACACCAGCGCCCGCGACCTGGCCCGCTTCGGCCTCCTCTACCTCCAGGAGGGCCTCTGGAACGGCGAACGCCTCCTCTCCAAGGAGTGGATCGACTTCGTCCGCACCCCGGCCCCCTCGACCGCCGACCGCGGCAACTTCTACGGCGGTCAGTTCTGGCTCGTCCCGGACGAACGCAAGGACGTCCCCAGGGACGCCTACTCCACCGCCGGCAACCGCGGCCAGTACGTCGTCATCGTCCCCTCCCACGACCTCGTCATCGTCCGCCGCGGCCTCGACTGGGGACGCCAGGGCTTCGACCGCTGGGACATGACGCGGGACGTGGTGATGGCGTTTCCTGCTGCGGCCGCTCTGGACTAACCAGCGACGCCGGTTCAGCGTGGGTTAGGGTTCGCGCGTCCGACGACCAGGAGCTTGTGATGACGATCGATGAGTTCGTTGCCGATATGGCGGTGAAGGCGGGGGGTATCGATCCCCTCGGGAAGAGGCTGCTCTTCCTGCTGGACGAGGAGCAGATGCTGATCGACGGGACGGGCGAGGCGAACGTCGTCTCCAAGGTGTCCGGCCAGGAGGTCGAGTCGGACTGCACGGTGCGGATGTCGATCGACACCTTCGGCAAGCTGCAGCGCAAGGAGATCAAGCCGTTCATGGCGGTGGCTTCGGGGAAGATCAAGGTCAAGGGCGACATGTCGATCGCCGCCAAGCTGAAGAAGCTGACCTGAGCTTGGCGAACCCGTCGATCCGGATCCGGCAGCCGGTCGCGCTCAAGGCCGTCAACCGTGTCGGAGCGGTTGCCCGCCGATGCGGGTTGAAGCCCTTCCGGCTGACGCCCGAGGGGATCCTGGAGAAGGCGCGGCAGGCCAGCGGGTTCGAGCTGCGTGACCCGATGTTCCTTGAGGGGCTCGAGCACCTCGTCCACGGGCTCGAAACGCACGCGCGGCTGAGTACGTTCGGACGGCTCGCCGCGCGCGGCACGGTGCAGCGCTCGGCGGACTCGCGGTCCCTGGTCGAGCGGGCGCTCGCTGAACACCCCGGAATCGAAGACGAACAGGTCCAGGCGCCCGTCTTCATCGTCGGCATGCCCCGGAGCGGGACGACGATCCTCCACGCCCTGCTGCACCTGGATCGGGATCATCGGGCGCCCCGGTCCTGGGAGTGCCTCCTGCCCCACCCGGCGCCGAATCCGGACGACTACCAGGACAACGATCGGATCGAGACGGTGCGCAAGGAGTTCGACCAGATCTTCCGGCTCGTTCCCGACTTCAGGCGCAAGCACTACATGACCGCCGACTCGCCGCAGGAGTGCATCGGCATCACGGCGCTCAACTTCACGAGCTTCCAGTACGTCGCCATGGCCTGGCTTCCGGAGTACCTCGACTGGTTCGCGAAGGTGGATCAAGTCGAGAATCTGCGCTGGCACCGGCGCTTCCTCCAGTTCCTGCAGTCGGGCGGCGTTCCCTCCCGTCGCTGGCTGCTGAAGTCGCCCGTCCACCTGATGCGGCTGCGGGCTCTGTTCGAGGTCTATCCCGACGCCCGGGTGATCGTGACCCACCGTCACCCGGTCGACGTCGTGCCGTCGGTTGGGAGCCTGATCTCGTCGATGCGGTCGTTCTATTCGGACCACGAGGACACGCCGCGAACAGCGCGTGAGCAACTCCTGACATGGGCGGACTACTTCGCCCGGTTCCTGCAGGACCGGCGGGAGCTCGACCGCGAGGAACAGATGGTCGACGTCTTCTTCGACGACTTCGTCAAGGACCAGATGTCGGTCGTCGACGCGATCTACGCCCGCTTCGGCTGGAACCTCCGGCCGGAGGACCGGCGCCGCATGGAGCGATTCCTGCAGCAGGAGCGCCGGGGCAAGCACGGCGTCCACGAGTACTCGCTGGACCAGATGGGCACGACACGGGCCGAGATCGAGAGAGAGTACGCCCACTATCTCAACTTCCTGGAGACACAGCGATGAGCGACAGCGACTTCGAGAGTCGGCAGGCGCTGCACGAGTTCCTGGACGTGATCCGCAACGCGGAGCAGACGTTCCTCGACCCCGAGAAGGAACTCGACCACCAGGGCCACGTGGACGGCTACCAGCACCTGTTCCACCTGATGCAGATAACCGTCGACTTCTACCTCCACAACGATCCCTTGCGGCCCCGACTCGTGCGGCTCACCGACGGAACCCGCAAGCTCTACGGCGACAACGTGGACTCGGTCTACTACTTCTCGCAGGTGCGCGGCGACCAGGAGTACGTCATCCGCGGGCGGCACTTCGGCAGTTGCTACCTGAGCTTCTGCCTCTACGGCGGAGACCCCAACGGCGAACTGGCGGACCGGGTGACGCTGAACGTCAACCACCGCGACATCGCGTTCGAGGACGACGGGTCGTTCGAGATCAAGCTGACGCCCGAACCGCAGGGGCCGAACGAGTTCCGGATCGAGCCCGATTCGGTGTCGCTCTTCACCCGCGAGTACTTCCTCGACCGCGCGTCGTCGAAAGAGAGCATCCTCAGCATCGAGAACGCTTCGCCGCAGCCGCCCGCGCTGCCGCTGGACGACGCCGAACTGGCGCGGCGCATCCGCAGCATGGCGATGTTCTTCATGTGCACGACCTGGATCGCCCCGCTGCCGGTCCACCTCCCGTTCAACGAGTTCTGCGAGCCCTGGGAGTTCGACCCGGAGCAAGGCGGCTGGGGGACCGTCGACAACATCTACTGCTTCTGCCGCTTCCGGCTGCAGGAGCACGAGTACCTGAAGGTGCGTTTCCGGTCACCGGAAGCCTGCTACTGGGGCCTCCAGACGTGGAACTACCTGATGCAGTCGATGAACTACGAGGACTTCCCGGTGTGCGTCAACAAGCAGAGCGCCGTCGCCGAGCCGGACGGCAGCTACGTCGTCTACCTGAGCCACCGGGAGGCCCCGAAGAACTGGATCAGCACCGCCGGCTACAACGAGGGCGTTCTGTTTGCGCGCTGGCTGCTGGCGGAGGAGTTGCCGGAGACGCCGGAGGTCGAGCTGGGGGAGTGGTAGGGCGGCGCTAGATCCAGTCGCGGTCGGCGATCTTCTTCGGCAGGAACTCTTCGGTGACGAAGGAGAGTCCCTTGCTGGAGAGGGCCTCCAGTTCCCACTTGACGCCGGTGCGGAGCATGTTCTTGATCTCTTTCTGCCAGGCCCTGGCCTTGAACCACTCGTAGTTCAGGATCTCCTTGGCGCGGGAACGGTCCTGGTCGTTCAGCCGGATGCTGACGTCTTCGGAGAGGTCGTAGGCGGCGGGGTCGAAACTGGAGAGGCCGATGAAGCGCGCCTTGGGGACGGCCATGCGCTTCGACTCGAAGGCGAGGCCGATGGAGCCCTGCTTGACCACGGAGTGGATGTAGTAGCCCCAGGGGTCGTTGTCGACGAAGACGTACAGCGGCAGATCCAGCTCGTGGACCATGCGGTAGAGAAGGCGCCGTACCCCGCGCGGCGGTTGTCCCTGACCAGTCACGAGAATGCAGTTGTGCCGCTTCCAGAACTTGTCCTCGTTGAGCCGCGCCCAGACCGCCTCCTTCTCCACCAGGAGGATGAACTTCGCGCCGTGGCCGACGAAGCGGATCGTGTCCGGCTCGACGATCCCGGGCACCGACCAGCCCCCTGAGCCCATCCGGGACAAGTCGATCACGTCGCCGGCGTCGACCAGGGTCAGCGGGCCGACGACCGAGCCGCGCTTGGCCGCGAAAAGGTGGAGCTCCTCGCGCAGCGCGCCCAGGGTGACCTCCAGGTCCTCGATGATCGGGTCCGACTCCTCCTGACCCTCGAAGGTGTTCTCCTTGCCGTCGGCCAGGGTGTGCTTGCTCATGTAGTAGAGGTCGCGGATGCTCGTCGTCTTCTGCTCGTCGAGGAGCTGGGAGCAGCCGCGGGCGACCAGCAGGGTCTGCATGTACTTGCGCGCCTGGTTCAGGTTGAAGAGCGACCGGCGCTGGGTCGCGTCGCCCATCTCGATGATCTTCTTGCGCTTCGAGAAGGTGACGTTCGAGAGCGTGCGCGACGGAATGTCGACGTAGGGGTCGACCTCGCGACGCGCCATCGCGATCGTCTTCTTCGCCAGGTGCTCGATCTTGGCCTTCGCGTCGAGACTGGCAGGGATCTTCAGCCGGTCAGCCGTCATACGAGCTCCAACTGGGACCCGGGATCGCGCTCGGCTTCCGCGGGAAGCGGCGGCGGCAGATGCTCAGGGGCCGCCGCTTCGACGTCTTCGGCAGCGGGCGGTTCCGCGTTCGGATCGACGACGAGGACGTTCTCGCAGGCTTCCAGTTCGTCGCTGGAGGCTTCCTGCTCCTCGAGCATTCCCGCCAGCTCCGTCTTCTTTCGGCTGATCGCGAGCAGTCGATCGCGGAACAGCTTCTGGTCCTTGCCGGTGATCGCCTCCACCGAGTTGACGACCTCCTCGATGTACAGGTTGAACACCTCGCGGCGACGGGCCTCGCTCCTGGCCCGCGCCTTGCGCTTGACGTACTGCCCGAGCCGGCGTCCGCAGGTCTGCACCGCGAGCTTGATCTCCTTGCGGATCTCGTCGTAGTCCGCCACCGCCACCTTGCTCTCGGAACTGAAGGGAACCCAGACCGAGGCGAGATGCACCAGCACGATCAGCGGACCCGAGGGCAGCGCGCCGCGCGACTGGGTCAAGCCGTAGTTGCGCCAGGAGACGTCCATCACCGCCTTGGTGATGCAGCAGGAGCCGGCGAGGTACTGGAGCGGGACGCGGTTCGCGAACCGCAACACCTTCGCCAGGTCGTCGGCGGGCAGATCGCCGCCCCAGGCCAGACCGACCTCGACCTGGAACGGATTGCCGCGGTAGACGGCCGGCCGACGCGTCTCGACGCCATAGAACTCCGCCCGGACGCCCCTGGTCAGACCGGCCAGCAGCTCCTGCACGCCGATCGGCGAAAGGCAGTCGGTCGAGGGCGGCCGGATGCGGGTCGAGGAGTCGTTCAGCGCCTGGTAGAGCTGGTCGGCGGCCTTGCGCACGACCGTGTTCGGACGCGCCTTCGGATCGATCCCCGCCCGCTTCGCGAGTCCCACCGCCATCTGCGGCGACACCCGGCTGAAGTCCCGGGACAGGCACTGGCTGATCGTCGCGTGCCGGGTCGACTGGAGCATCTTCATCAGCACGCCGAGCTCGACGCCGTGCGGGTGCGGCTTGATCTCGCGAGGAGCCGCCGGGTTCGACTGGACGCCACGGACGTAGTCCGTCTCTTCGCCGTGCGGATCCCTGTAGTGCAGCGTCGCGTGGGGGTTGGCCACCGCCACCTGGTGCAGGAACTCCTCGACCGACTGCCGGCCCTTCGTGTACTGGGCCTCGAGTTCCAGCTCGACGCGGGTGCCGTGATCGAGATCCCAGTCGTCGAGTTTTTTCTTCCCGACCGCCTTCGGCTTGTTCGTGTTCGTGTCGATGACGACCTGCATCGCGTAGGCGGGCGACCGGGGCCCGGTCCGCGACACGATCGACACCGGCTTGCCGGTCGTCAACTGGCCATACATCGCCGCCGCCGAGATGCCGATCCCCTGCTGGCCGCGGCTCTGCTTCAGGCTGTGGAACTTCGAGCCGTAGAGCAGTTGCCCGAAGATCTTCGGCGCCTGCGTCTCGACGATCCCCGGGCCGTTGTCGGTCACTCGTACGACGTACCGGTTGTTCCCTTCGGCCGCTTCTAGCTCGACCCGGATCTCGGGCAGGATGCCCGCCTCCTCGCAGGCGTCGAGCGAGTTGTCGACCGCCTCCTTGACCGTCGTCAGCAGCGCCTTGCGAAGCGAATCGAAACCGAGCAGGTGCCGGTTCTTGGCGAAGAACTCCGAAACCGAGATCTCCCGCTGGCGACGGGAGAGGGTCTCGGCTGTGACTCGCTTCGCCACGATTCCTTTCTTCAGTTCAGGGGTTCAGAACGTGGCGCACTCCCACGTGCACCATGCGGGGGGCGCCGATCGTGACCAGACCGGTGCCGGAGATGCCGACCTGCACCTCCTCGTCGAGCAGGTTCTCGAAACCGGCGAAGACGTGCCAGCGGCTGCTGAGCGCCCGGGCGGCACTCAGGTCCACGACGGCGAAGCTGGACAGCGGTCTCGTGTTCAAGTCGTCCTCGTACTGCTCGCCTACGAACCGGAGTCCAAGCCGCGCCTGGAGCACCTCGGGATTCGAGTACTCGAGGCCGAGGCTCGCCGACTGCTCGGGCGTCTGCGCCAGCCGTTTCCCCTCGAGTTCCGGGAACTCGACCGCGCTGTCGACCTCGGCCTTGCTGTAGAGGTAGGACACATCGAGCCGCCAGTCGTCGCCGAGCCGCTGGCGGAACTCCGCCTCGAGGCCCTGGATGCGGGTGCGGTCCAGGTTCAGCCGCTGCCGGCAGGAGCCGCCGCCGGGAACGAAGCCGCACGGCGCGAAGAAGCGGCTGCTCGGAATCGAAGCGAGCGTCACATTGGCGATCGGGTTCTCGACCCGGTTGACGAAGGCGTTCAGAGACAGCCGCGAGCCACCCTGGTAGCGGACGGCGCCGAACTCGATGCCGGAGAGCCGCTCCGGTTCGAGCGTCTCGTTCGCCTCCGTGATGTCGTTGCGGACCCGGAACGGGCGGTACAGCTCGTTGACGGTCGGCGCCCGGAACGACGCGTAGACCGAGCCGCGCAGACTCCAGCCCAGGTCGAGGGCGTAGAGGAAACCGATCCGCGGCGACGCCGCCGTCTCCTCCCGATCCTCGAACATGTCGTCGCGGCGGATCGAGCCGTCGGCCTTGTTGATCTCCAGCCGGCTGCCCGAACCCGTCTGCCAGCGATCGATGCGCGCCCCGAGTTCGAGCGTCAGACGCTCCCCGAACTCGGCCCGGCGCTGCACGTAGGCGCCCGTGATCGACTGGTCCCCGCCCGCCATGCGACGCCGGTTGAACTGCGTCGTGTAGAAGAAGTCCTCGTTCGTCGCGCCGTCGACGCTGCGCCACTCGGCGCCGGCGATCCACAGGCCGGCTCCGACTTCGCCCTCCCACTGCGCACCGAGGCCGGTGGCCTCGGAGTCGACCAGGAACTGGTCGAGGGCCGGCCGCTCGGACGACCGGTCGACCTGCTGGGCGCTGAACCGGCTGGCGAACTCCTGCTCGTGGGTGAAGCCGCGGACGGTCCAGGTATCGCCCCGGCCGCTCACCACGTCCGCGCTCAAGCGGAACGACGTCAGGTCCGTGTCGTTGCCGGTGAGCGGCGTGCCGTTGCCGCGGTCTTCGGAGAGGTTGTCGCCGCCGATGGCGATCTGCACCGACTCGCCGGCGGAGAACGTCAGCCGGCCGCCGACGCTGGTCTGCTCGGAGAACGCGTCGACGTCGATCGGCCCGCGCTGATCGTCACGCACGACCGGGTAGCCGTCCATGTCGAAGCTCCTCGCCGACAGGGTCAACGACGCGTTCTCGAACCCCTGCCCGAACCAGGCGTCGCCGGACAGCACGCCGTGGTCGCCGGCGAGCGCCGAGAGGCTCAACCCGGGACCCGATTCCGGCGGAGTCGCCGTGACCAGGTGGATCACGCCGCCCAGGGCGGAGTTGCCCCAGAGGCTCGAGCCGCCGCCGCGCACGACCTCGATCCGGTCCAGGCTCTCGCGGCCGACCCGTCCCCAGTAGATCCAGCCGCCGAACGGATCGTTGAGCGGCAGACCGTCGAGCAGCACGAGTGTCCGGCTGACGCCGCTCGGTCCGATGCCGCGAAGCGAGACGCCCTGGCTGGTCGGATGGGCGACCATCGAGCTGTTGCGGCGGAACAGGCTGAAACCGGGCACCCGGCGCATCGTGTCGTCGAGCGCCAGGGAGGCGCTGGCCCGGAGTTCGTCGCCGGAGAGCACGGACACGCTGGACGTCACCTGGCCAAGCTCCTGTTCCGCCCGGGAGGCGGTGACGACAATCGTCTCGGCCAGGGCGGGGTCCTCGACCGGCTCGGTACTGTCGGCGTCGTCCACTCCCGACCCGGCAAACACCGCGGAGGCGGTCACCGCCAGGGTGAAAGCAAAGGCGAGGAGGAAGCGGCCGCGAACGGGTCCAGCCGGTGTTCGCGTGATCGAGGCGCTAGTCAGATTCGGCATGCGCAGGCTCCTAGGCGGCCGGACCCGGCGTCTCCGGGTCGGCGGGAGCGGGCATGGTAAACGATGCGGCGTCGATGTCCGCGTTGGTGTCGGCCTCCCGGATCCTCAACTCGGCGGCAACCTGGCCTTCAACCGCGATCCGGATCGTTCCCGGCACCATGAGCCCGCCGGCGTCCATGTAGTCGCCGAGCGTCACGGCGATCTCTCCCGTGGAACCCAGCAGCGCCCCGTCGAAGACGACCTGGCGCTCAAGAAAGTCCTCGCCGCCCAGGTGAAGCGTGCGCTCCTCGCCCCCCGCGGTCACGATCTCGAGCCGGTATGTCTCGTCGCGAGCAACCTTCCCGATACCGCCGAACGACACCTCCAGACCACCCTCCTCCCTGCTCGCCAGTAGCCCCCACAGAAACTCGCCGAGCAGTTCCGCCGCTCCGACCGTCTCCGGGGCCAGCGGCGCGGGTTCGACGACGCCCTGCATCGGCGACAGGGTCCACGGCGTGTCGCCGTCGTAGGCAAGGATCATCGTCAGTCCCTGCAGGTCGATGTCGATGCGGAAGGAACTCGGACGGGCGAATGCCGCCTTCATCGGCACCTCGAAGCCGAGCAGGACCGCGGTGCCGACCGCGCTCAACGTCTCCACTTCGGCGGCGGCACCGCCACGGGCGCTTCCGTAGCGCGCCAACACCTCGTCCAGGCCGAGCGCCGCGTCGGCGGTCTGGCCCGGCATGAAGAAGACGTCGGGGTCGAGCTCCGGATTGATCTCGAAGGACTCGAACTGGAGTGGCATCTCCCCCATCGGACTGATCATCGTGTGGCGATGGGCGATCACCAGGCCGTCGACCTCGCGGAAGTCCTCGAACAGGGTCGCCGTCTCCTGCAGGCCGAAGCCGAGATCCACCGGCGCGACCCTCTTCCTCTCCAGGCCGTCTTCGACCCCGATGAAGACCTGCTGGACGACGCCGCTCGGCGCGGTGACCAGGAGCTTCCAGGCCTCGCCGCTCTCGATCTCCTCGCGGCCGGCGAGTTCGATCCGGTAGCCGCGCTCTTCGAGGTCGACCAGGCCCTGCACGCTGACGTCGGCGTCCGCCGCCGCGACGGCCGCCAGTTCTCCCTCGAGCAGGACCGGCTTCAGGTCCCCCGGCTGCTGACCCCAGGCCTGCTCGCCGTCGAAGGCCCGAATCAGGGCCATGCCGCCGAAGTCGCCGTCCATCCGCACCTGGTTCGGCGCCCGCAGAAGCACCGTGAACAGCGCCTCCATTCCCTGCATGCTCATCGTGGCGGCGCCGCGTACAGCGGTGACCGCGCGCAGGCGCTCAAGCCCGCCGCGCGCCTCGAAGTGGGCGGCGAGAACGCGGTCGAGTTCGCTGGGCTCGGCCTCCTCCTGGCTCCAGGCAGGCGCCGCCGCCAGGACAACCGCCAGAACGATCACGCAGCGAGCCATCCGTGTACGAGCCGCCGAGCCGATCGGTGCAGATCCCTTCATCTCATCCTCCGCTGGCTGTCCAACGCGAGTTCCGCCGGTGGGCGCCAGGGCGGCTCGCTGCCCCAAACTGTGCCGGCATGATACCCCGAACCGGACTGGCGAAAGGCGTTGCGGAAAGCGGCCACGGGGACCAGCATACCCGTTTGGAGATTCCCCGCAACTTCTGAAAACAAAGGAGTTGCGGTGGACGGACGAGCCCGCCGGCGGTTGTCGGCTGGCGAAGGCGGCGCCCCCCGAACCCCAGCTAGTAATCTGCGCGGGATGAACGACGACGCTGGGGCAGTCGATCCGGGCACCGAGTCGCCTGCGTCGCCGCTGGAGCCGCCCAGCCAGAGCGGCACTGAACCCTCTTCCCAGACCCGGCAACTACGTTTCACCGGCGACGGCCGGGAGTACTTCCGCATCTGGATCGTCAATGTCGCCCTGACGCTCCTGACCCTGGGCATCTACTCGGCCTGGGCGAAGGTGCGGGCGCGGCGCTATCTGTACGGCAACGTCTGGCTTGGCGACGACGCTTTCGACTACACCGCGAACCCGGTTGCCATCCTGCGTGGACGGATCCTCGTTGCCACCGTCCTGGTGCTGCTCTGGGCCGCCCAACTCTTCTCCATCGTCTACTACTACGCGGTGCTTCTCGCCCTGATGCCGCTGGTGCCATGGGTCGTCGTCCGCGCCCGGTCCTTCCAGATGCGCAACTCCAGGCATCGCGGAATCGCCCTCGACTTTCGAGGCAAGTACTGGGACGCCGCGGTTTGGTATCCGTTGTCCTGGGCCGCGTCGATCGCGACCCTGGGCCTCGCGAGACCTTTCACGGTCTTCGGGCGCGACCGTTTCCTGGTCGAGGAATCCCGTTTCGGCGCCGAGCCGTTCAGCTTCGCCGGCAAACCCCGGCCCTACTACGGGATGTACGTACTCACCGCTGTTGTCGTCGGCGTCCTGTACATCGGCGGTTTCTTCACCGTCATCGGCGTGGCGAACGCGACAAGCAGGATTGCCACATCTGAACCAGGAGGTCCAGGTGACCCCTACCTAGTTGTAGTTTTCGTTGGTCTCTTCACCATTGCCGCTACGGTCACCTTTTTCATTCTGGCCTACTTGCGCACCCGCCTGCTCAGCTACCGGTGGGACAACACACGGCTGGGCAAGGACACCTTCAGCCTGGCGCTCTCCTTCCCGAAGATGCTGTGGCTGTACACGAGCAACGCCGCCCTGATCATCGGCACGTTCGGCCTGTTCATTCCCTTCGCCCGCATTCGGGTGCTTCGGTACGTCGTGGGCCAGTTCTCCGTCATCCAGACAGACACCGAACGGATGTTCGAGGCGGCCGAAACGCAAAGCGTGGCCGCGACCGGCGCCGAGGCCGCCGGCGAGTTCGGACTGGAGATCGGCATTTGACCGGGATTCCCTGTCGCTACTACGACGGGCGCACCTCGCGGCGCCGTGCCGCCACTCTCGCCCTCACGACTCGAGGCGGACTCGTGATCGCATGTGAGGGGCTGGACGAACTCGTCGCCCACGAGAATGTCCGGATACCCGGTCGCGTCGCCAACACGCCGCGCTACATCCACCTGCCGGACGGCGGCGTGTGCGAAGTTCAGGACAATGACGCTCTGGACGCCGCATGTGCGCGCATCCGCCCTGACGCCGAACCGCGAGCCGATCGCTTCGGGCGCCTGCGCCATCGGCTGGACAGCACCTGGCGGGGCGCAGCGGCCGCCCTGGCGGTCACCGCGGCGATCCTCTACTCGTTCAGCGAGTGGGGCGCGCCGGCCGTCGCCACGGTCGCCGTCGCTGCAACGCCACCGGAAGTGGAAGCGGTCATCGGCGACAACCTCCTGACCCTGTTCGAGCAGTTTCGGTTTCTCGAGCCATCCGAACTCCCGCCGAACCGTCGCAACGAACTCCTGGCCGCCTTCGAGCAAATGTGCAGGGAGACTGGAATCGAGAACGCCGACCTCCGGTTCCACTCCGTCGGGGCTCCCAACGCCTTCGCCCTGCCGGGCGGTACCGTCGTCCTCACGGACCGACTGGTCGAACTAGCCGAGGACGACGAGGAGATCATCGCCGTTCTCGCCCACGAACTCGGGCACGTGTCGGGCCGCCACGTGATGCGAAGAGTGGCCCAGACGTCCTCGATGCTCGTTCTGTGGACGGCGTTCACCGGCGACGTTTCGGTCGCCACACTCTCCATCCTGGGACCGGATCGGTTGCTGGCCCAGCGCTATTCGCGCTCCTTCGAACGGGACGCCGATCGATTCGCCTTCGACTATCTGCTCAGCGCCGGGATTCCGCCGACCAGACTCAGCGACATCGTGGGACGACTCAGCGGTGCTGGCCGAGAGGCGGACGAACGCGCCGGTGGCAGCCCTCTGGACTGGCTATCCAGCCACCCGGGCGCTGCGGAGCGCGCGCGCAACGCGGAGGAAGCCGCGAAACGAGCCGGCGGCGCCGACACCACCGACGAGTGACCGCCGCGGCCGAGCCGGCATACTCTCAGGCAACACAATCGAAGCAACCGATACGGGCCCAGACAGCCCACCCGGCCCGCAGCAGGAGGCAACCGGCATGCAGAAACTGACCCAGGCCCAGCGCGAACAGTGGGCCATCGACGGCTACATCCGCGTCGAACAGGCGCTGTCACCTGAGCAAGTCGCCTTCTTCGACGCCGAACTGGACCGTGTCCGCCAGCTCCCCGGCTGGGAACCCAACCCTGACGGGCCGCTCGGCCACTACGCCTGGCTCGACCACGCCGTCGACCGCGACCCGGAGGGCTTCATGGACCGCCGGGTTCTGCTCCACTACGACCAGGCCTTCCTCGACCTGATGGACGCGTCACCCGTCTTCGACCTGATCACGGACATCATGGGCCCCTACGTGGTGCTCAGCATGACCCAGGCGATCGTTCGTCCGTCGAACCCGCGCTGGCCCGGCTACACCCACACCGACGGTGGCGAGGCGCTCCGCCGCATCCGGGTCACCGAAACCAGCCTGCCGCTGGCGATGAAGGGGATGTACCTGCTCTCCGACATTACGGAGGAGGACTCCGGCAACTTCACCGTCTTCCCCGGCAGCCACATGCGTCCCTTCCCCGACCGCCCCTACCCGGCGCCGGGGCCGAAAACGCCGGGCGCGGTCCAGCTCAAGGGCAAGGCCGGCGACTGCATCCTCTTTCAGCACTCGCTCTGGCACGGCCCGTCCGTCAACGCGTCGCCGCGCGCCCGCAAGACGATCCTCTACAACTACTGCCAGTTGTTCCTGCGCACCTACGACCCGGAGCCCTCGCCGGAGGTCCTGGCGCGCTGCACGCCGCGGCAGCGCCGCCTGCTCGGCGACCTCGGTTACGACTTCCGGCCGGGCTCTTACTTCTACGCGCCGCAGGACCAGGTCGAGGTGATCGTGGGCGAGGGCGCGTGACGCGCACGAGACGGGAGGTTCTGACGACCGCAGCGAACCGCGGCGGCCGCCGCACTCGCCACCACCGGTTGGCATGCCTCGCCCTTTGCGCGTGCCTGGCGCCGGCGTGCTCGAACATCGCCGCCCCGGAACCGCCGGAAAGCCCGCCGGTGCCGGCGGAACCGCGGCAAGGCCCGCTGACCGGCATGCTGGACGATCTGGGTCGGATCGTCGGCCGCGAGACGGTCGATCGCGGAGCCGAACTGCTTCGCCTGTTTCGAGAGCGGGGGCTCGATCCTGAAGTACAGGAGTTCCCGGCTACGGCGAGTGAACGGCAACCGCGAGCAACGGGGAAGAACCTGATCGCCACGGTCGGTGAAGGGCCTCGCGACATCGTCATCGGTGCCCACTACGACGTGATCCGGCTGCAGGACGGCACGGTGGTTGGCGGCGCCGTGGACAACGGCGCCGCCTCGGTCGTCCTGACCAGGGTCGCGGAGACTCTGCGACGACACGAATTGAGTCACCGCGTCCGCGTCGTTCTCTTCGACCTCGAGGAAGCCGGGCTCCTCGGCTCTCAGGCGTACGTGCAGGCGGAAGACGCCGCCCGCGTCGCCGCCATGGTCAACGTCGACGTGGTCGTCGGCGACGGCACGCTGATGTACGGACCGACGTCCCACGAGGGCAACGACGCGGTCTACCGCAGCCTGCGCGTCGCCTGCGCCGCGAGCGAGATCACGTGCATGAGTTTCCCCCGTTATCCCCCAAGCGACGATCGCCCTTTTCAGGCCGCGGGCATCCCCAACGTCTCGCTCGCCATGAACGATGCCACGGCGTCGCATCAGATGTGGCTCGCCCTGAACGCGGGCGCCGAGTCCGGACTCCGCGAGGGCTTCCTGCCCGAGGTCTTCCGGATCATTCACTCGAGCAGAGACACCATCGAACACGTCAGTGAAGGCGCGATGAACCACCTTCACGACCTGGTCGTCGCCCTCGTGCTTGAACTGGACACGGCCCTCTCGCAATCGAGTCTCTGACGGCAAACTCAGGGAGGGTCGGCGTAGGGTTCGTCCTCGGGCACGAACTCCGTCTCCAACCGGGCCGCCCGGCTCCATTCCCGCATCGCCATCGTGTCCAGCAGGGCACGGCAGTAGTCCTGGGCTTCGCGGTCCAGCGGAGGATCGTAGGTGGCGAACCGTGACGCGACCGGCAGAAAGTAGGCGTCCGCGGCCGAGAAGTTGCCGAAGAGGTACGGGCTCCGCGAGCCGAACTCTGCCCGCGTGGCGCGCCAGAAGGCGGTCAGCCGTTCGATCTCGGTTATGACTTCCGGTTCGTGGCCCTTGCCTGGATGGTGCGAGCGGATGTTCATCGGCATGGCCGAGCGCAACGCCGGGTAGCCGGAGTGGAAGTTGGCGACCAGCGAACGCGCCCGAGCCCGGGCCCGCGATCCGCCGGCCAGACGCCGCGATCCGGGTAGAGGTCGGCCAACCGCTCGACGATCGCCGAGGTGTCGAAGGTGGCGAAGCCGCTGCCCGGCTTGCCCTCCCAGAGCACCGGCACGAGGCACGTAGGAGACAGCCGGTCGATGTTCGCTTCCCAGTCCTCCGAGTCGAACTTCAGCATCCGTTCAGAGAACGGGATGCCGAGTTCGGTCATCAGGCCCCACGGCCGGAGCGACCAGGACGAGTAGTTCTTGTTGCCGATGACGAGGGTGAGCGGTTGCGGCATGGAGCCGGAGGCTAGCCAACAGTGGTTGACGGCGGCAAGCCAGGCGCTATCCTGAATCACGGTGTCCCCCACCAAGAAGCCGAGCAGCCTGTTCGCGCCGGTCGTCCTGCTCCTGACGGCATCGGCCGCCCCGCCGCTCTGCGCCCAGGCCGGCTCGAACTGGACCCCGCCCGGCGACATCGACGGGCTCTGGGACTTCGCTACCGCCACCCCGCTCCAGCGACCGACCGCGCACGCCGAGAAGGAGTACTTCACGGTCGAGGAAGCGGCCCAGTTCGAACGCGACACGATCGCGCGCCGCGCCGAGGCCCAGAAGCGCAGCCCGAGCGTCCACGCGCCGTACTGGCTCGACCACGGGCGCCACGTGCAGGAGTCCCGCCGCACCTCGCTGATCTTCGATCCGCCGAACGGCCGCATCCCGCCGATGACCGAAGACGGCCGGCGCCGCGCCCAGGAACGGCGCGACCTGCGCGCCAGCCCGCCGGCCGGCCCTGAGGACCGCAACCTCTGGGAACGCTGCCTGATGGGCTTCAACGCCGGCCCGCCGATGAACCCGGGCGGCTACAACAACAACGTGCTGATCCTGGTGACGCCGAACACCGTGGCGCTGCTCAACGAGATGGTCCACGACACCCGGATCGTCCCCCTCGACGACCAGCCGCGCCTCCCGGAGCACCTGCGCCAGTTCAAGGGCGATTCACGCGGCTACTGGGACGGCGAAACCCTGGTCGTCGAGACCCGCAACTTCGATCCCCGCATCAGCTTCGCCGGTTCAGGCGGCAACATGCTCCTGACCGAACGCTTCACCCGCTTCGACGAAACGACCCTCCTCTACGAGTACACGATCGACGACCCGGAGTCCTTCGAGCGTCGCTGGAGCGCCCGCGTCGAGATGAAGAGGTCGGACCAGGCGATCTTCGAGTACGCCTGCCACGAGGGCAACTACGGCCTGCTGAACATCCTCGAGTACGCGCGGACCAACGAGAAGCGGGCTAGCCAGACTCCACCAGAGTGACACCCGGTAGCCGCGCCGCCTTCCGGTCGAAGGTGTAGAGCGGCACCGCCCCAGCCCGTCGAGCCGCGGCCGCGATCATCCGGTCAGCGAAGTCGGCGCCGCCGCGACGATACTCCCGCGCCGACTCGGCCACATCCTCAGCCGCCTCGACCTCCAGGAAGGCCGAAACAAGCAAATCGTTCATCGCCGTTGCGATCTGCTCCCGTGTGAATCCGTAGCTGCTCTTCAGCACCCACGCCAACTCCAGAGTCACCTCCCGGGAAATGAACCCAGGCCGACCGACCGACATTTCCTCCACCAGCAGCCTTCGAGCGGCCTCCACCTGGCCCCTCCGGTCAGGCACAAGGAAACGAAGGAGGACGTTCGTATCAAGTGCGATCACCCGCCACGTCCTCCGGCCGTCGCAGGGCGATCCTGACCCTCCGGCACGTCGGGTTCCCAGTCGTCACCGAGAGCACTGCGACACGCTCCCTCCGCGATTCCACGGTCGATGTCTTCCAGGCTCACCGGGGGTCCGTCGTACTTCAGGATTCCGAACAGTCGCTCGATCGGCCGCACGGGCGCGATGCGCACTTCTCCCTCGTAGATGAAGTAGCGCACCTTGTCCCCCGCCTTCAGCTCAAGCGCTTCGCGCACCTGCTTGGGAAGGGTCGTCTGGCCCCGGGAAGTAATCGTCGATTCCGGCAAGCGAGTTGGATGTTGTGCATTCATTCCCGAAGTCTGCACTACTCAAGCATCTAACGCAAGGCACACATCGCGACTTGCAGAATCTCCTCCGGGTTCGCCGACTCTCAAGCATGCGACCAAGCCGACAGCGTCCAGCCCGCGGAGGGCTCAGGGGGAGGGGGCCCAGCGGGCTCTGAACGAGCGACGCCCGACGCCTTCCCAGCGACCGACGCATGACCGGAGCGAGTGAAGCGCAGTGAGCGCCAGCCCACCAACTTCCGAGAAAGCGCGAACGGCCGACTGGGACCCCTCCCCCTGAGCCCTCTGCGGGCGGGTGTAGCGGAACGTCTAGCCGCCGGAGGCGTACGCGGCGACGTCGTCGCGGTGCGTCCACCAGCCTGGGCTGGTCCACCAGTCGCTGCCCGGCGGCGGAGTCGGCTGGAACAGGAAGACGCCGGAGGGCGCGAACTCGATGCCGCGGAGGCGCTTGCTGAAGGCCCGGATCTCGGCGTAGTTCCACATCATCGTGAACGGCTGGTCCTCAGCGACGACGTAGGCCAGCTCGCGGTAGATCGCGGCGCGGGCCTCGGGGTCGAACTCGCGCCGGCCCCGCTCCAGCAGATCGTCGACCCGGTCGCTCCTGTAGCCGACGTAGTTGCGGGCGTTGTCGTAGCTCGTCGAGTGGAGCCGGATCGTCCACTGATCCGGATCGGTCGTCACCTCGTCGGCGTCCGCGTGAGCCTGGAACTCGTGCTCCAGCAGGTGCTGCTCGTGGGTTGCGTTCTCGAACTGGCGAAGCGTCAGCTCGACGCCGATGCTGCGCAGGTCCTCGCGGTAGATATCGGCCATCTTGACCGCGTCGGCGAAGGTCTGGGCGATCTCCAGCTCGAACGAGAACTTGACCTTCTCGCCGTCGATCTCCTTGTAGCGCCAGCCGTCGTCGGGGTCCGGCAGCCAGCCGGCCTCGTCGAGCAGTTGACCGGCGCGCTCCAGGTCGAACGGGTACTTCGGCACGTCCGGGTTGTAGCCCATGTGGTCCTTGTCCCAGAGCTGATCCGTCTCGAGGTAGACGCCGTAGGCGACGTCCCGGATCACCCGCTTCATGTCGTAGGCGTGGGTCATCGCCCGCCGCACCCGGACATCGGTGAAGAACGGGTTGCTGCCGTCTTGGTTCCAGCCGATCCTGGAAATCCGCCGCGCCGGCGCCCAGCCCTTGACGCCGAACCTCTCGAACTCCTCGTCGTTGCTCTGGGTGGCGAACTGCTGCGGCGTGAACCAGTACTCGTCCAGCTCTCCCTTCTTGAACAGCAGCAGACCGAGGTTGCGGTCGCTCTGGGGCCGGTAGATCACCCTCTTGAAGGGGGCGATCCGGGCCGCGTCCGGGAAGTCGTCCCAGCGCTCGACGACGATCTTGTCGGTCAGCGTCCAGGACACGAACCTGTAGGGCCCCGAACCGATGACCTCCTCCCGGGCGTAGTGGTTGAAGTACTCGCTGCTCCGCATGGTCGGATCGTTCGCGAGCTCCTCCGCGTTGTTCCAGATGTGCCGCGGAATCGGCGGCACGCGCATCGCCAGCATGTTCGTGACCAGGGCGTCCTTGAAGTGGAACTCGACGGTGAGATCATCGATCACGTCGATCCGCTCGACCTGGTCGACGTCGTGCTTGTACATCGCGGCGGGCACGTCGTCCGAGGCCACCATGTCGTACGTGAACTTCAGGTCGTGCATCGTCCACGGCCTGCCGTCGTGCCAGGTCAACCCCGGCCGGACCCGCACCCGGGCGCTCATCCAGTCGTCCGCGACCACGCCCTCCTCGACCATCGTCTGGTTCCACACCGTCGTCATGTCCGCGTTGCGCGTCGTCAGCGCCTGGAAGAGCGCGCCCGAGAGGTAGTAGTCCTCCCAGAAGATCGCGAAGATCGGGTTCAGCGTGCGCGGATCGCCGAGCATGTAGCGCACCAGCGTGTCGTCCCGCGCCACGACCTCCGGCCGATCGAACGGGTACGGCTCGGTCAGCGTCGGCGGGTTGACCAGCGGGTCCGTGGCAGGGTCGTAGGCCGGGCCCGAGGGACCGGTGGAGCGCTCCGGCAGCGGACCGGTGCAGGCGGCCACCAACGTGACCAGGAGGCTGACGACGACGAAACCTGCTGCGTAACGGGGAAACGACGATCTGGTGAGCATGGT
Organism: Thermoanaerobaculia bacterium; assembly: GCA_965116955.1. Lineage (GTDB taxonomy): Bacteria > Acidobacteriota > Thermoanaerobaculia > Multivoradales > Multivoraceae > Multivorans. Next base: position 4,145,101 of record OZ220742.1, read on the forward strand.
GGCCGAACTGTAACCCGGCGACGCGCCGCCGCGTCAACGCAGGCGGTCGATCAGCCGCCGGTCCCGCTTGGTCGGGCGGCCGGCGCCACGGCGTCTTCGTGCCGGCTCCGGGACCAGGAAGGGATCGCGCTTCCGCGGCTCCGGCTTCGGCGGGCTCAGATCCTCGTAGAGACGCGGCGCCTCGGCCTTCGGCAGCGGTTTGTCTCTCAGTTCCCGTACGACGAGGATCCGCTTCCAGTCCCGGATCCTGAACTCGATCCGGTCGCCGACCTTGAGTTGACGGTGCGCCTTCGCCTGCTGGCCGTTGACCGTGACGCGGCCGGCGGCGCAGGCCGCGGTCGCCCTGGAGCGCGCGCGGAACATCCGCGATACCTGCAGCCATTTGTCGAGGCGGCTCACGTCGACCGCGGCGTCACCGCTTCCCGCGCCGTGGCAGGTAGAGATCGGTGATCGTCCCCTCGTACGCCTCGGCGGCGAAGGCGACCGTCTCGGAGAGCGTCGGGTGCGGGTGGACGGTCAGCGCCAGGTCTGCAGCGTCGGCGTTCATCTCGATCGCCAGGGCCGCCTCGGCGATCAGGTCGCCGGCGTTGACGCCGACGATGCCGGCGCCAACCACCCGGCCCGTGCCCGGATCGAAGAGCAGCTTGGTCAGACCTTCGGGTCTCCCCAGCGTCAGGGCGCGGCCGGAGGCGCCCCATGGGAACGTGGCCTTCTCGTAGGTTGTGCCATTCTCGCGCGCTTCGGTCTCGGTCAGGCCAACCCAGGCCACCTCCGGGTCGGTGTAGGCGACCGACGGGATGACCCGTGCCTCGAAGCCGCTCTTCTCCCCCGCCGCCACCTCGGCCGCGACCTTGCCCTCGTGGGTCGCCTTGTGCGCGAGCATCGGCCCGGGTACCAGGTCGCCGATCGCGAAGATGTGCGGCACGTTCGTGCGCTGCTGGTCGTCGACCGGCACGAAGCCTCGCTCGTCGACGTGGACACCGGCGGCCTCGGCGCCGAAACGGTCGCTGTTCGGACGCCGGCCGACCGCGACCAGGACGCGGCCGAACAGGCCGGAAGCGGGCGCGTTCTCGCCCTCCATCGAAACCATGAGTCCGTTCTTCTGCGCCTTCACGGCGGTGACCTGCGTCGCCAGGTGAACGTTCTCGAGACGGGCGCCCAGCCGTCGCTGCAGGGGCCGCACCAGGTCCCGGTCGACACCCGTGAGCAGTTCCGGCAGCAACTCGACGACGGTCACCCGGTAACCCAGGGCGGCGTACACCGTCGCCATCTCCAGGCCGATGATGCCGCCGCCGATCACCAGCAACCGCCCGCCCGGCTCGAACTCCGGGTCGAGTTCCAGGGCATCGGTCGAGTCCCAGACCCGCGGATCGCCCTCCGGCAGACCGGGGATCATCGCCGGCCGCGAGCCGACCGCGACGATCGCCTGTCCGAAGCTCAACGTGCGGGTGCCTCCATCGCCGTCCTCGACCGCGACTTCGTGGGGACCGGTGAAGCGCCCGTGCCCGCGCACGACCCCCACCTTGCGCCGCTCCGCAAGCTGCGCCAGTCCGCCGGTCAGGCGACCGACGACGCCGTCCTTCCAGCGGCCCAACTTGCCCCGGTCGATGGCGGGCGCGCCGAAGTCGATGCCGTGAGCCGCGAACTCCGCCGCCTCGTCCACCACCCGAGCGGCATGAAGCAGGGCCTTCGACGGAATACAGCCGACGTTGAGGCACACGCCGCCGAGGTTGGCGTGCGGTTCCACTAGCACGACCCGGCGGCCCAGGTCGGCGGCGCGGAAGGCCGCGGTGTAGCCGCCGGGACCGGCGCCCAGGACGAGGACCTCGGCGTCCACGTCCGCCGGCGCGGAAGATGGCGAGGGAGTCGCCGCCTCGACCGGCGGCGCCTGCTCCGTCGCCGTGCGTTCAGGCGCCGGACGTTCAGGCGCCGCGTCCGCGCCGGGCAGCGCTCCGGGCGTCTCCGGCGGTGCATGCGGATGCCGCGGCCTCTCGGCCCGCTGGTCGGGGTGCGACTCGTCGCCGGGGTCGAGGACAGCGATCAGGTCTCCCTCCGACACCTTGTCGCCCAGCGACACAGCGACTTCCAGGACGACGCCGCTGTGCGTCGACGGCACCTCCATCGACGCCTTGTCGCTCTCGAGCGTGATCAGTCCCGCCTCGACATCCACGTGCTCGCCGGGTGACACGAGCACCTCGACCACGTCGACGGAGTCGAAGTCGCCGATGTCCGGGACGACGATGCGGATCGGTTCGGTCAAAGCACGACCCGGCGGATGTCGGCGAGCGCGGCGCAGAGGTGAGTCGTGAAGCGCACCGCGTAAGCGCCGTCGATCACCCGGTGGTCGTACGACAGCGAGACCGGCAGCATGAGCCGCGGCGCCAGGCCGGCGCCGATGTAGACCGGCCGCCTGACGGCGCGCGAGACGCCCAGGATGCCGACCTCCGGCGCGTTGACGATCGGCGTGAAGGCGGTGCCGCCGATGCCGCCCAGGCTCGAGATCGTGAAGGTCGCCCCCTGGATGTCGGCCGGACGGAGCTTGCGCTCCCGCGCGCGGCCGCTGACCTCGCCCAGTTCGCCCGCCAGCTCGTACACGCTCTTCCGGTCGACGTCGCGAACCACCGGCACGACCAGACCGTCCGGCGTGTCCACGGCCACGCCCAGGTGGAAGTAGCGCTTGAGGGTCAGCGACTCTCCATCGGGTGCCAGCGAGGAGTTCATCTCCGGGAACTCGGCCAGCGACGCCGCCACCGCCTTCATCAGGAAGGCAAGCAGGGTGAGCCGGACGCCGCGTTCGCGCGCTTCGTCCAGGTGTGCGCGGCGGAACGTCTCAAGCTCCGTGATGTCCGCCTCGTCGTGCTGGGTCACGTGCGGCACGTTGAGCCAGCTCCGGTGGAGGCTTGCCGCCGAGAGCTTGCGGATGCGGCTGAGCGGCTTCGACTCGACCGGGCCGAACTTCGAGAAGTCGATCTCCGGAACCGGCGGGATGCCCGCGCCCGCAACCTGCGAGCCGCGGCCCATCATCGCGTCCTTGACGAAGGCCTCGACGTCCTCGCGCAGGATCCGCCCCTTGGCGCCGCTGCCGGAAACCCTGGTCAGGTCGACGCCGAGCAGGCGGGCGAACCGCCGCACTGCCGGGCTGGCGTGCGGCGGACTGGTCGAGGGGGCGGGACCCGTGCCGGCCGGCGGTGGCGGCCGCCGCCGCGACGGCGACGGACGGGGCATCGGAGCCGGCGCGGGCGCAGGCGCTTCCGCGCCGGTGGGCGCCGGCTCGTCGGACGGTCCGGCCGCCGCTTCCGGTGGTTCCGCCGGCGCGGCCGCCGCTTCGATCGTCAGGATCAGGTCGCCCTCGCCCACCTGGCCGCCGAGTTCGACCGCGATCCCGACTACCCGGCCGGCTGCCGGAGACGGCACCTCCATCGAGGCCTTGTCGCTCTCGAGGGTGATGAGGGACTGGTCGACGGAAACCTCGTCGCCCACCGCGACCAGGACCTCGACCACGTCGACCTGATCGAAGTCGCCGATGTCGGGGACGACGACGGAGAGCGTCTCGCTCACGCGGTGGCCGGGTTCGGTGCGTTCGGGTCGATGCCGTAGGCGGCGATCGCCTTCGCCGGCGCGCCGGACTCGATGTCGCCGTTCTCGGCCAGCGAGGCCAGCGCCGCCACCACGATGTGCCGGCGGTCGACCTCGAAGAAGGCTCGCAACTCCTCGCGGGTGTCGCTGCGGCCGAAGCCGTCGGTGCCGAGAGTCCGGTACGGGCCCGGAACGAAGGCCCGGATCTGGTCGGTGTAGACCTTCATGTAGTCGCTCGCGGCCACCGTCACGCCGCCACGGCCGGTCAGGCACTGCCGGACGTAGGACACTCTCTTCTCCTCGCCCGGGTGGAGGCGGTTCCAGCGCTCCACTTCCAGCCCATCGCGCCGCAGCCGGTTGAAGCTGGTCGCCGACCACACCTCGGCGGAGACCTTCCAGTCCTCCTCCAGCATCTCGGCGGCCGCCTCCGCCTCGCGCAGGATCGCTCCCGAGCCGAGCAGGGTGGCGCGCTTCCGGTGCCGCGAACCGGGTCGGAGCCGGTACAGGCCCCGCCGAATGCCCTCCTCGGCGCCCTCGGGCATTCTGGGGTGCTCGTAGTTCTCGTTCAGCGTCGTCAGGTAGTAGAAGACCGGTTCGCCGTCCGCGTACATCCGGCGCAGTCCGTCCTGGAGGATCACGGCGAGTTCGTAGGCGTAGGTCGGGTCGTAGGAGACGCAGTTCGGCACCGTCGACGCGGCCAGTTGGCTGTGCCCGTCCTGGTGCTGCAGACCCTCGCCGTTCAGCGTTGTCCGCCCGGAGGTGCCGCCGATCAGGAAGCCCCGCGCCTGCATGTCGGCGGCGGCCCAGATCAGGTCGCCGACCCGCTGGAACCCGAACATCGAGTAGAAGATGAAGAACGGGATCATGTGGAACCCGTGGTTCGCGGCCGAGGTGCCCGCCGCCATCCAGGAGCAGAGGGCGCCCGCCTCGTTGATCCCCTCCTGGAGAATCTGACCGTCCCGGGCTTCCTTGTACGGCGCGATCTTGTGGGCGTCGACCGGCTCGTAGAGCTGGCCGGTGGGGGCGTAGATGCCAAGCTGCCGGAACATCCCTTCCATGCCGAAAGTGCGTGCCTCGTCGGCGACGATCGGCACCAGGCGGTTGCGGATCGCCGGGTCCCTGGTGAGCAGGGTCAGCAGCCGCACGAACGCCATCGTGGTCGAGAACTCGCGGCCCCGGCTGGACCGCAGCAGGGCATCGAAGGCGGAGAGTTCGGGCACCTCGAGCGGCACGGCCTCGACGTTCCGCGCCGGCAGGTAGCCGCCCAGGGCCTCGCGGCGTTCCTTCAGGTAGCGGACCTCCGGACTGTCGTCAGGCGGTCGGTAGAAGGGGGTCTCCTCGAGTTCCTCGTCGGAAACGGGGATGTCGAGCCGGTCGCGGAAACCCATCAGCGCCCGCAAGCCCATCTTCTTCTGCTGGTGGGTGATGTTCATCCCCTCGCCGGCTTCGCCCATGCCGTAGCCCTTGACCGTCTTCGCCAGGATGACGGTGGGCTGCCCGGTGTGCTTCATCGCCGCCGCGTAGGCCGCGTAGATCTTGTGCGGGTCGTGTCCGCCCCGGTTCAGGCGCCAGATGTCCTCGTCGGTCAGGTGGGCGACCATCGCCTTCAGCTCCGGGTACTTGCCGAAGAAGTGCTCGCGCACGAAGCCGCCGTCCTGGCTCGCCTTGTAGGCCTGGTACTCGCCGTCGACCGCCTCCTCCATGCGCCGTCGCAGCAGCCCATGACGGTCGCGGGCGAGCAGCGGATCCCAGTAGGAGCCCCAGACCAGCTTGATCACGTTCCAGCCGGCGCCGCGAAACACCGCCTCGAGCTCCTGGATGATCTTGCCGTTGCCGCGCACCGGGCCGTCGAGCCGCTGCAGGTTGCAGTTGACGACGAAGATCAGGTTGTCGAGGTTCTCGCGCGAGGCCAGCGAGATCGATCCCATGGACTCGGGCTCGTCCATCTCGCCGTCGCCCATGAAGGCCCACACCTTGCGCCCCTCGGTGTCGACCAGGCCGCGGTTGTGCAGGTACTTCATGAAGCGGGCCTGAAAGATCGCCATCAACGGGCCGAGACCCATGGACACGGTCGGGTACTGCCAGAAGCTCGGCATCAACCACGGGTGCGGGTAGGAGGAAAGTCCGCCCGGCCGCGCCTCGCGCCGGAAACGGAGCAGTTCCTCCTCGCTCAGCCGGCCCTCGAGAAAGGCGCGCGCGTAGATGCCCGGCGAAGAGTGCCCCTGGACCATGACCAGGTCACCGCCGTGCTGCTCCGACGGGGCGTGGAAGAAGTGGTTGAAGCCGACGTCGTAGAGGGTGGCGGCGGAGGCGAAGGACGCGATGTGCCCGCCCAGTCCCTCGTAGTCGTGGTTCGCCCGGACCACCATCGCCATCGCGTTCCAGCGGACGATGCTGCGAATCCGCCACTCGATGTCCGCGTCGCCCGGCAACGGTTCCTGCGCCTGCACCGGGATCGTGTTCAGGTAGGCGGTGGTCGCCTTGTAGGGCAGGTAGGCGCCGGATCTCCGAGCCTTGTCCACCAGGGTCTCGAGCAGAAAGTGCGCGCGCTCCGGACCCTCGCGGTCCATCACCGCGTCCAGGGCCTCCAGCCACTCGGCCGTCTCGGCCGGGTCGACGTCGTGGCGGGCCGGGTCCGTCCTGAGCCTGTTGGTGGGATCCATGTCCATCTCGATGCGCACCGAAGCGCCCCGATTCTATTCGCCCGACCGGGCTGGCCGCCGCCGTACGGCGCCTGCCGACCCGTGAAAAGCGCAACGGCTGCTATCGTGGCCCGCACGCTGGGTGCGGCTGAAACGACAGCCTGAGATCGTGCTGGCCGACGGGCCTGTGCACGGGAGCCTTCGAACCTGAAACGGTTGACACCGACGTAGGGAATGCAGCCATGACGATCGCCGACCGAATCCCGCAGAGCGCGGCTCCCCTGCTGAGCCGCGATCCCCTCCCCAACTCGCGCAAGGTCTACGTCGAGGGATCGGACCCCTCGATCCGTGTCCCGATGCGCGAGATCAGCCAGTCGCCGACGACCGCCGGCGCGGGCCCGTCCGCCGCGGGCGGCCTGACCGCGCTGGGACCGAAGGAGCACAATCCGCCGGTCGTTGTCTACGACACATCGGGGCCCTACACGGACCCGGCCGTCGAGATCGACGTGCGGCGCGGTCTGGAGCCGATCCGCCGATCCTGGATCCAGGCGCGTCGTGACGTCGAGGAACTGGACCACGTCTCCTCCAGCTACGGACGGGAGCGAGCCGCCAACCCCCGGCTCGACCACGTCCGCTTCACCGCCGGGCGCCGGCCGCTACGCGCCCGAGCCGGCAGCCGCGTCACCCAGATGCACTATGCGAAGCGCGGCGAGATCACGCCGGAGATGGAGTACATCGCCATCCGTGAGAACCAGCGCCGCGAGTCCATCGCCGACGAGATCGCGGCCCAGCACGCCGGCGAGAGCTTCGGCGCCGCGATTCCGACGACGATCACGCCCGAGTTCGTGCGCGCCGAGGTCGCCCGAGGCCGCGCGATCATCCCGGCGAACATCAACCACCCGGAACTCGAGCCGATGGCGATCGGCCGCAACTTTCTGGTCAAGGTCAACGCGAACATCGGCAACTCGGCCGTCACCTCGTCGATCGAGGAGGAGGTCGAGAAGATGGTGTGGGCGATCCGCTGGGGCGCCGACACGGTGATGGACCTCTCCACCGGCCGCAACATCCACGAGACGCGGGAGTGGATCCTGCGCAACTCGCCGGTGCCCATCGGCACCGTGCCGATCTACCAGGCCCTGGAGAAGGTCGACGGCCGGCCCGAGGAGCTGACCTGGGAGATGTTCCGCGACACCCTGATCGAGCAGGCGGAACAGGGCGTCGACTACTTCACGATCCACGCCGGCGTGCTGCTTCGCTACGTGCCGCTGACGGCGAAGCGGCGCACCGGAATCGTCAGCCGGGGCGGCTCGATCATGGCCAAGTGGTGCCTCTCCCACCACCAGGAGAGCTTCCTCTACACCCACTGGGACGAGATCTGCGAGATCATGGCCACCTACGACGTCTCCTTCTCGATTGGCGACGGGCTCCGCCCGGGCTCGATCGAGGACGCCAACGACGAGGCCCAGTTCGCCGAACTCAGGACCCAGGGCGAACTGACCCGGCGCGCCTGGGACTTCGACGTCCAGGTGATGAACGAGGGTCCCGGTCACGTGCCGATGCACATGATCAAGGAGAACATGGACAAGCAGCTCGAGTGGTGCGAGGAGGCGCCCTTCTACACGCTCGGGCCGCTGACCACCGACATCGCCCCCGGCTACGACCACATCACCTCCGGCATCGGCGCCGCGATGATCGGCTGGTTCGGCACCGCGATGCTCTGCTACGTCACGCCCAAGGAGCACCTCGGCCTGCCCAACCGCGAGGACGTCCGCGAAGGCGTCATCACGTACAAGATCGCCGCCCACGCCGCCGATCTGGCCAAGGGCCACCCCGGCGCCCAGGCCCGCGACAACGCCGTCTCCAAGGCCCGCTTCGAGTTCCGCTGGGAGGACCAGTTCAACCTCTCGCTCGACCCGGAACGCGCCCGCGCCTTCCACGACGAGACCCTGCCCCAGGAAGGGGCCAAAGTCGCGCACTTCTGCTCCATGTGCGGCCCCAAGTTCTGCTCGATGGAGATCACCCAGCAGATCCGCGACTACGCCGCGGAGAAGGGGCTGGAAGACGCGGACGCTCTGGAGGCCGGGCTCAAGGAGAAGGCCGGCGAGTTCCGCGAGGCCGGCGGCGAGGTGTATCTGCCGGCGAAGTAGCTGAAGTTCCGTGACTGAGCCAGCGTCATGACTTTCAACCGAGCGTACTTCCACGACCTGAAGAACCTCCGGGTGTTCCGAGATCACGTCCTCGCGTCGCGACTGCTACAGCCAGATCCGGCCGAGCGCCTGTAGTACGCTGAGCCAAACCGGCTGAAATCCTGCGGCAAACCTGACGCCAAACCGGATGGGACCTTCAAGTCACGCTACGACGAAGCTGACTAGCGCCCGCAGCGACCATGGGAAGAAGACCTATCGGGAAGCGCTACCGGGGATGAGACTATCTTCCCTCCTCCTGATCCACACTTTCCTCATCGCCTCGGCACTGTCGGGCCAGACGTTCACGGTAGACGGTGCGGGGGCCGGGCCTGTTGACCTGCCGCAACCCCTTACGGATGGGCAGTGGTTTGCTGAACTCGAGAGCTTCAATGAGTCGCGTGACCTCTCCCCTTATCTCCCCACCAGCCAACGCTGTTCAGAACCTGAACCACGCTTCGCTATCGAGTCGAAGGTCCACAGACTCACCGAAGGCCTTACTCGGACCGAAGCTCATCTTGGAGGCACGTTCACTGTCGGAGTACGGGATTTCCCCGCCGGTGCAGCCCAAGTACAGGTGCGAGGTTCGCTAGTCAACTCGCCCGACCCTTCCGCCGACCCGAACTGGCGATGGACTCTCAGATTCACGAAAGACGGCACACCTAAACCTCCTGCGAAGGACGGGGACACGTTCGTGGTTCATGGTAGGGGGTCGCCGCTTGAGGTCGCCCTGCCGGCGCCACTAACTGAAGGAATGTGGCGGGTCGACCTACAAACCTACAAGGACGGTAGGCCGTTCGGCGTCTACGTAGCGGGTGGCGACTTCTACCTGAGCTCGGACAGAGTGCGACATTGCCGTATCGTGCGCGGCATTGACAACCGCACTCGAATCCACGTCGGCCGCGACGTGGCCGCTGGCGAAGCACTTCTTCTGCCCCGGCAAATCCAACCCGACGTGCTTTGGAGCGTCCGCTTCACGAAGGATGGTACGCCACTGCTCCCTGATCCTCCTTCTCCACCCGAGGACTGTCCGAACGACAGTGCCTGCGAGACGCCGGACCCTGAAGCCCCAGAACCTCCACCCTCGCACGACACATGCCCAGCCACCCGAGCTTGCTTGAACCAAGCGAAGTTCTGGGTAAACGTGGACTACTATGAGGGTTACTGGAAGGCTGCCACCGTACTCAAGGAGGCGAACCTCCCCGATACAGCCGCCCTCTTCTGGTTTTTTGACCCGAACAACCCTGAACTCCTAGTCAAAGTTCTGAACGGCTGCGCCATCAACGGGCACTGGTGGGTGTACGGTTCGGCCGCCACTGACCGGAACTATGAGGTAACCGTGCGACGGCCCAACCAAACGGGCCTTCGGTTTCGCCGAATCTCACCCGCTGTTCCGATAGCCTACACGACCGGAATTCCCTGCCTCAGCGGTGAGTAACGCTACGGTTGCGCATGAACTGGTGTCCAGACCACGTACGAACATGTACGAACACATAACGATTCATCGATTCCGACTCTTTCGTGACGTCCACGTCGACGGGTTGAGGAGGCTCAACCTGCTGACCGGGGCCAACAACTCTGGGAAGACAGCGCTCCTGGAGGCACTCCTCCTTGTATCCGGGGGTGCTAACGGCGAGCTCCCTCTTCGTCTCAACAGAATCAGGGGTTTGGCCGCTTCTGGAACGGTCCGTCAGGTCGCCAATGCCCTCTTCGGCCCACTGTTTCCGAACCTGGATACAGCTGACCCCGTGGTGATCGAAGGACGCCACTCGGACTTCGGGCGCGTGAAGGTATCTCTGTCGCTGCGCGACAGTGTGACGACACGCCTGCCTCTGGAACCGCCGCAGCACGCCGAAGAAGACCTGCAGCACGTCAGCCTCAACCTTTCATTCGAGCGGGACTCAGCACCACAGCAGGAGGTTGAGGTGAAGTGTACCCCTAACGGCTTCGAGATGCAGCCTCCCCCCACTGACGCACCGCTCCTCTGCAGCATTCTCACATCGAAGACCGGCAACGCGGAGGAAGACGCGGGCCGTTACAGCCGATTGCGCGTTCGGAAACAGGGAGATGTCCTGCTCGACGCCCTCAGGATCATCGAGCCCCGACTGGAGCAGATCGAGGTCAACTCAGCGAGCGGGAGGAGCATCCTCTGTGGAGACATCGGCCTGCCTGAACTGTTGCCTCTCGGCTTGATGGGCGAGGGCATGTCTAGGGTGGCGCGGCTGATTCTCGCTATCGCGGACTCGCCCGGAGGCGTGGTCCTCGTGGACGAGATAGAGAACGGCATACACCACAGTGTTCTGCCGGGCGTTTGGCGTGCTGTCGACGAAGCCGCGGTGAGAGCAAGAACGCAGGTGTTCGCCACGACCCACAGCTTCGAGTGCGTGCAGGCGGCCTCTGCCATGATCGGTGACGGGCTACGGCTCTACCGCCTCCAACCCGACGTCGCTTCACAGCCCATCGTCGACTACCCAACAGAAGCACTGGAAGGCGCTTTGGAGAACGGAATCGAAGTCCGTTGAGCGAGTCGTCGAATCGCGCGTCGAGCCAGGTTCAGATCCACTCGGAGGCCCAACTTCTGGTTGAGGGTAAGAGCGACCGAGGTTTCATCGAGGCGCTGATCAAGAGACGCTCGCTCGGCGCCGTTCAGGTCCAGACCTTTGAGGGCGTCGACAACCTGAGGAAGTTCCTCGCGGGCTTCGTCCGAAGCCCAAACTTCCACCGCGTGTCCAGCCTAGGCGTCCTGCGCGATGCCGACGACGATCCCGCGGCCGCCTTCGAGAGTGTCTGCCACGCCATTCAGGACTACGTCGGCGAACCCCCTGCCGAGGCGGGTATCCTCACCGGAGGTCAGGCGGGAACCGCGAAACCTGGACTGGGCGTTCTCATCGTGCCGCTGAACGGTCCGGGCATGCTGGAGACCGTTCTCTGCAGGACGTTCGCTGGCCAGCCGATCGCTGCCTGCATCGCCGACTTCATGGCCTGCGCCGCCGACGCTGGAGAACTGCGCCAAGAGTCTGCCAAGGCGTGCGCACATGCCTATCTCTCGACCCGGCAACGGCCCGGCAGCGATGTCGGTGTGGCAGCGCGCCAAGGCTACTGGGATCTCGACCACGGCGCCTTGGATCCGATCGCGGACTTCGTGCGGGCAGTCGCCGAGCACGGGGAGACCTGCGTCGGACCGACGAAACCCGAATGAGGGCAACTCTCCCCTGTCGAGTTGAGCGGTCGAAGCCTATGCAGTTGCGAGTAGTTCAGGGCGAGTTGCCGCCGGTCTCTTTGTCGCCTTGCTACAAAGGGCGCCTACTGTCCGGCGGAGGGCTCGATCCAACCTTGGTCCTCGGCGCAACGCCGTAGAGCAGCCCGCGCTGCGTTCGACAATTCGCGGCTCGCTCCCAGTTGGCGTGCCCAGCCCCCATGCTGGCGCAGCGTCATCACATCAGCCAGGAAGGCCGCTTCGGCAGCGCAAGGGAGTGAAGGAGCTTCTCTAGCCGCTGGTGGCTGCGCAAACACGAACCCGGCAGCCAACGCCAAGACGGCGACTCCTCCCAAGTAGAAGAGTCTTCGCATCTTCAGGGCTTGGTCATCTGCCGGCATTCTGGTTTGCTCGTGGGCGCGTCGAACAAGCACGAAGACCTCCTTCCGCCTGTGTGTGGGCGTGGTGCGAACGTGGAATCGTACCTGACTGGTTTGCTTTGTCCGCGCTAACATGCGCCGCCGATGACGGAGAGCCGCCAGGAGAAGTTCTCGGGCACCCGGGAGGTAGCGGAGCGGCTCAGCTTCGACCCGGCGCCGCTGCAGCGCTACCTGGAAGAACACGTCGAGGGGTTCTCGGGCGACCTCCAGGTCCAGCAGTTCAAGGGCGGCCAGTCCTGCCCGACCTACCTGCTCGAGGCCGGCGGCAAGAGCTACGTGCTGCGCCGCAAGCCGCCGGGCAAGCTGCTGCCGTCGGCGCACGCGGTGGACCGCGAGTACAGGGTGATGACGGCGCTCCGCGACACGAACGTGCCGGTGCCGCGCACCTACTGCCTGTGCACCGACGAGTCGATCGTCGGCACGATGTTCTTCGTCATGGAGCACGTCAAGGGCCGGATTCTCTGGGAGGCGCTGCTGCCGGGCATGGAACCGGCCGAGCGGTTCGCGATCTACGACGCGATGAACAGGACCCTGGCCAGGCTGCACCAGGTCGACTACGAGGCCGTGGGGCTTGAGACCTACGGCAAGCCCGGGAACTACTTCGCGCGCCAGATCCACCGCTGGACGAAGCAGTACCTGGCCTCGGAGACCCGGGACATCCCGGCGATGAACGCGCTGATCGAGTGGCTGCCGGCGAACATCCCGGACGGCGACGAGACGACGATCGTCCACGGCGACTTCCGGCTCGACAACATGATCCTGCACCCGGAGCGGGCCGAGGTGATCGCCATCCTCGACTGGGAACTCGGCACGCTCGGTCATCCGCTCGCCGACTTCAGCTACCACACGATGCAGTGGGAGATTCCGAAGGACAAGGGCGGACTCAAGGGCCGCGACCTGGAGGCGATCGGCATCCCGAGCCTCGAGGAGTACCGCGACGCCTACTGCCGGCGGACCGGCCGCGACGGCATCGCGCACTGGAACTTCTACCTCGCCTACAACCTGTTCCGCAGCGCCGGCATCGCCCAGGGCATCGCCGGCAGGGTGCGGGACGGCACCGCCGCCAGCGCACACGCCAGGGAAGTCGGCGAGTCCGTGCCCCGGACCGCGGGCCTGGCCTGGGAGGCCGCGCAGCGGGCCTGAAACCCCTAAGCCCGATTCCTCCGTAGAAGATACCGGCCTCCGGCTCTTCCTATACTTCGAGCGCCCCGGCCTTCCTGATGGACTGGACCGCCATTCGTCTGCTCTATCTGAGCGAACTGCGCGCCGCGCTGCGGGAGCGCGCGGTCCTCATCAACGGAATCCTGATTCCGCTGTTGATGTACCCGCTGATGACGTGGGTCATGTTCTCGGGCATCCTCTTCGTCACGGCGCGCTTCGAGAGCTTCGCCTCGCGGGTCGAGATCGCGGGTCTGCCGGCGGAGCATCGCGGTCTGCTCGAACGGCTCGAGGAGGAGGAAGGGCAGGTCGAGATCACGGAGGTCGACGCGCCGCCGGCCGGCGCCGTCGCCGCCTACCGCGAGGATGTCGAGGATCGCCTGAGAGCCTCTGAACTCGACGCCGCCCTGATCTTCGAGGCCATGGGCGACCCTCCGGCCAACGCCGAGGTCACGCTGCTGAGCAACGGCTCGAGCGACCAGTCGCAGACGGCGCGGGGCCGCCTGGAGCGCGCACTGGATGAGGAACGCTCGGCGTGGCTGGACCGGATTGCCGAACGGCACGGCCTCGACGGCGCCGAGTGGCAGGTCTTCGACGTGCGCTCGAACAACCTCGCGACCGGTCGCCAGATGGGCCAGTTCCTGATGGGGATGATGATCCCGCTGTTCTTCGTCATCATGATCGCGAACGGCTGCGTCTACCCGGCCATCGACTCGACGGCCGGCGAGCGCGAGCGGAACACCTGGGAGACCACGAGCACGCTCGCGACGCGGCGCATCCACGTCGTCACCGCGAAGTACCTCTACGTGGCCACGATGGGCCTTGTCGCCGGCGCCCTCAACGCGGCCGCCATGGTCGTCTCCTTCCGCTCCTTCCTCGGGCCGCTCCTTGCCCGGATGGGGGGCGGAGGCGGAAGCGGCTTCGCCTTCGAGCTGCCTCTGACCTCGCTGCCGGTGCTGCTCCTGACCGCCGTCCTGCTGGGCGCCCTGATCGCCGCCGCGATGATGATCCTCGCCGCCTTCGCCCGCACCTTCAAGGAAGGCCAGTCCATGGTCACGCCGGTGATCCTGCTGGTCATCCTCCCGGTCATGGTGTTGAACGACCCGAGCATGGAGTTCACGCCGGCGCTGGCCGGCATCCCGGTGGTCAACGTCGTGCTGCTGCTGCGCCAGGCGATCGCCGGCAACGTGCTCTGGCTGCAGCTCGGCATCACCGTCCTGGCGAACGCCGCCGCCATCGCGGCCTGCCTGTGGCTTGCCTCCCGCATCCTGCGGGTCGAGGAGATCGCCACCGGCTCCTTCGAGGGCAACCTGTTCCAGTTCCTGCGCCAGCACTGGCGTCCATCGGGAGGTTAAGCGTGAGCACAGTCCAGGTCGAGGTCCAGGGCCTTTCCAAGAGCTTCTTCGATCAGTCCCGAGGCGAGGTCAAGGCGGTCCAGGAAGTGAACTTCGAGTGCCGCGGCTCCGAGATCTTCGGCCTGCTCGGCGCCAACGGCGCCGGCAAGACGACGACGCTCAGGATGATCTCGACCGTGCTGCAACCGACTGCCGGAACCGCCCGCGTGCTCGGACACGACGTCGCCGCCGACCCGGTCGAGGTGCGCCGCAATCTCGGCTTCTACTCCGCAAGCACCGCGCTCTACCCCCGGCTCACGGCCCGCGAGACGCTGACCCTGTTCGCCCGCGTCAACAAGTACCCGGCCGAGCGCACGAGCAGCCGGGTCGAGGAGATGATCGAACGCTTCGGCCTCGGCGACTACGCCGGGGCGCGCATCGAGAAGCTCTCGAGCGGCATGAAGCAGAAGGTGTCGATCGCCCGCACCGTCGTCCACGATCCGCCGGTGCTCATCTTCGACGAGCCGACGGTCGGACTCGACGTGCTGAACGCCCTCGACCTGCAGAAGGCGATCCAGGAACTGCGCGAGGACGGCAAGGCGATCCTGTTCTCGACCCACATCATGAGCGAAGCCGAGCGCCTCTGCGACCGGATCGCGATCATCGACAAGGGGCGGATCCGCGCCTGCGACGACCTCGAGGGGCTAAGGACGGCGACATCCCAGCACTACCTCGAGGACATCTTCGTCCACTACGTCACCGGCAACGACACGATGGCCTAGGGCGGAGCCGCGATGAACCGCCGGACCGTCGCCGCGCTGGTCGTCAACGACCTGCGCCAGCTCGCCCGCAATCCGCGGGTGCTCGTGTTCGCGATCGGCCTGCCGCTCGTCCTGTGGCCGCTGATGTGGTTCCTGACCTCGCTGACCACGGAGCGCCGGCAGGAACGGATCGAGAGCCGCACCTACACCTACGCCGTGGCCGACGAAGCAGCGAACCTCGCGGACGCCGCCGGCGCACGGATGTGGCTCGAGCGGGCTCTGGCCGTCGTCGGCGACGACGGCCGGACCAACGCCGCCGGACCCACGGACGGACCGACGGTTCGCTTCGAGCGAGTCGACGCCCCGGACGACGTCGCGGCCGCGCTCGACGAGGAGCGGCTCCACGTTCACGTGGCCTGGGAGGCCGGAGGCGACGAAGACCTACCGGCACCGCGCATCGTCCTCTCGCACCGCGCCGATCTCGACGCCTCGGACTCCGCCGAGGGGTTCCTGAGGCGGGCACTCGAGCGCACCCGAACCGAGGTCCGCGAACAACGGCTCGCGGCGGCCGGCTTCGAATCGGCGCCAGACGACCTGCTGCCGCTCGAGCGGATCGAAACCGCCACCGAGGAACAGACCTCGGGACTGCTGCTGGGACGCCTCCTGACCGCGATCATCGTGATGATGATGCTCGCGGGCGGCTCGATCGTGGCCACGGACGCGCTCGCCGGCGAGAAGGAGCGCGGCACGCTCGAAACCCTGCTGACCACGGCGGCCAGCCGGGTCGAGATCGTCACCGCGAAGAACCTGTCGATCCTCGCGGTCGCCTTCGCCACCAGCGTGCTCAACATCGCCAACATCGTCGTCTGGATGCAGCTCGACCTGATCGCGCCGCCCGCCGGCCTGCAACTGGTCATTCCGGTCGGCGCCGGCCTGCTGCTGCTCCTGCTCTACGCCCCGGCCGCGGTGCTGCTGTCGAGCAGCCTGCTGCTCGTCTCCGGCCGGTCGAAGACGTACAAGGAAGCGCAATTGCTGTTCGCGCCCGTGATGCTCGTCGCCATGGCCGTTGCGGCGATTCCCGTCCTGCCCGGCGTCGAGCTGCGCAGCGCGATCGTCCTGCTGCCGATCGCGAACCTCGGCGTCGCGGCCAGGGAGATCCTGACCGGCCAGTACGACTGGCCGCTCCTCGCCGCCGCCTGGGCGGTCACCGGCGGCGCCGCCGCCCTGCTCGCCCGCGCCTCGGTGCGCACGCTCTCGGCGGAGAAGCTGATCACTGCCAGCGAACTCGACGCCGCCGACCTCGCCGGCGGCCCGGCGCTCTTCCCGCGCCGGGTCGGGCGCTGGTTCGCGGTTCTCTGGGCGCTGCTCCTGGTCTGGCAACTGAACATCGGAGGCGGCATCGACAGTCGTCTGTTGATCGTGATCAACATGGGCATCTTCGGCGCCGCGGCGTGGCTGATGATCGCCCGCTACCGCCTGCCCGCGCGGGAGACGCTGTCCCTGCGGGCGCCGCCGCCCGGAGCCTGGCTCGGCGTTCTGATCGGCGCCCCCGCGGGTCTCGTGCTCGCCGACGGCGTCGTCCGCCTCGCCAGCCTGGCGATGCCGATTCCGGAAGCGTGGATCGAAGCGATGGCCGAGGCGTTCGGCGCGGACCTCCCGCTCTGGCAGATGCTCTTCTTCTTCGCCATCCTGCCCGGCATCTTCGAGGAGGTCGCCTTCCGCGGCGTCCTGCTTCACGGTCTGAAGAGCCGGCTCCGACCCGTCCAGCTCGTGCTGGTCGCGGGCATCGCCTTCGGCTTCTTCCACGTCGACCTGTTCCGCATTCCGGGAACCTCCCTACTGGGCGTGCTCCTGGTCATCGCCGTCCTTCGTTCCGGCTCGATCTACCCCGCCATGGCCTGGCACGCCCTGCACAACGCCCTCGCCCTGGGCAGCGCCCGCGTCGAGCAGATCGCCCTGCCCGCGCAACCGGCCTGGTGGCACTACGTGCTGGCCGCGCTGGCGGTCCTGCTCGCCTTCCGGTTGATGAAGCGGAGGACGAAAGCCGCCTTCAGTTGACCCAGGGTCCGCGGTGGACGCGATCGTCGTCCTTCGGCTTCTTGCCGCCGGGGACGACGCGGAAGCGGCGACGGCCCCGGTTCAGCTTCTGGCGGATGTACCAGCGTTCGAGGCGCAGGCGCGACTCCCGCATCAGGCCCTTGGTGCGTCCCGGCCGGAGCAGCGCGACGACGGTCCCGACCGCGGTGCAGATGCCGATGAAGCCGGCGAAGTCGGAGGTGGCCAGGAAGCCGATCCAGGCAAACGCGATCTCGATCCAGATGAACCAGTGCGCCCTGATCGGCAGCACGAAGAACAGCATGATCGTCGCATCGCGCCGGATGACGGCGAACCCGGTGATCGCGATCGCCAGCAGCATCTGCTGGCCTTGCATCAGCCTGAAGGCGTTCGGACCGGCGCCGCCTGCCAGCAACTGGACCAGGCAGGCCGCCACCGCCGCGACGCCGGCCGCCATCCAGAGCAGGTTCCAGAACCGCTGCCTGCCGAGAGCCCAGCGCACGTCGTTGGCGAACATGTAGAAGATCAGGAGGCTCACCAGGAACCAGATCGACGGTGCGCCCCAACCCGCGGCCGGATAGGTCACGAGTTGCCAGACCATCCCCTGCTGCCAAACGGAACTCGACAGCCGCATCAACTCCGGCACGATGGCCAGCCCCTGCAGGAACTGCATCGAGAACGTGACGAACAGCACCCCGACGAGCAGCAGCAGATCGCGCGCGTGCGGACCCGACAGACCGCCGAAGCTGATCCTGCGCGCGTAAGGTCCTCCGCCCATCGTCATGGCGCAGCGATTGTAGCTACGGCAAGCGCGTACAATCGCCGGCCACCTGAGACGAAAGGGCGAGAGGGATGGACCGAGAAGCAGCCTGGCAGACGGTACAGGAGTTCGTGAAGGCTCCGGGACTGCAGAAGCACATGCTGGCGGTCGAGGCGGCGATGCGCTGGTACGCCGAACAGCTCGGCGGCGACCCGGACTCCTGGGGCCTCGCCGGCCTGCTCCACGACTTCGACTGGGAAATCCACCCGACCCTCGAACAACACCCGGCCGACGGCGCGGCGATCCTCCGCGAGCGCGGTCTCGACGAGGACGTCATCCGCACGATCCTCTCCCACAACACGGAGGGCACCGGCGTCGAGCGGGAGACCGCGCGCGACTACGCGCTGCTGGCCTGCGACGAGATCACGGGGCTCATCAGCGCCGCCGCGCTCATCCGCCCCAGCAAGGACGTGCGCGACGTGCCGCTCAAGTCCGTCCGCAAGCGCTGGAAGCAGCGCGCCTTCGCCGCCGGCGTCGACCGGGAGCACGTCGAGGAAGTCACCGCCGACTTCAGCCGCGAGTGCTTCGACGGCGAGCTCGAACTCTGGCAGCACGCCGGCAACGTGCTGGCGGCGATGCAGGGCATCGCGGCTGAGCTCGCGCTGGACGGCCGTCTGGCCAAGTGATCTTCCCGCTTCTGCTTGCGTTGCTCGCGGGGACCGCGGCGGCTCAACAACCCACCGCCCGACCCAACGTCCTCTGGATCGACATCGACGACCAGTCGCCCTGGTACTCGAGCTACGGGCACGACCTCGTCGACACGCCCAACATCGACGCGCTGGCGCGACAGGGCGTGCTGTTCGAACGGGCATACGCGCCGACGCCGGTGTGCAGCCCGACCCGCTCTTCGCTGATCACCGGCAGCTACGCCATTCGGATCGGGGCGCACGACCATCGTTCGGGGCGGGTGCCCGGCTACCGGATCCCGCTGCCGGAAGGGGTCGTGACCGTTCCCGAGCTGTTCCGCGCCGCCGGCTACGAGACCTACAACGCCAGCAAGGACGACTTCAACTTCACCTACGACCGCACGAAGCTCTACACGATCGGCCCCGAGCCGTCGGTGATCCCGTCCTGGAAGGGCCCGCAGGTCGGTGGACACTGGCGCGATGTACCCCAAGGCAAGCCGTTCTTCGGCCAGACGAAGGTAGCCGGCGGCAAGGCCGTCGCGGACATCGCCGGGGAAGTGAAGGCGCTTGGCCGCAAGCCCGTGGAGCCGGCGGATGTGCCAGTGCCGGCGCAGTATCCCGACATTCCCCAGGCGCGCCGGCACATCGCCGACCACTACAACTCGATCCTGCGCACCGACCACCAGGTGGGCGAGCTGGTAGCGGAGTTGAAGGCCGACGGACTCTGGGACAGCACCGTCCTCGTGCTCTTCTCGGACCACGGCTCGGACCTGCCCCGAAGCAAGGAGTTCTCCTACGACGAGGGCCTGAGGATTCCGCTGATCGTCGTCGCTCCGGGGCTACCGGAGGTCGTGAAGCCCGGCACGCGACGGAGCGATCTCGTCAGCCTGATGGACGTCGCGGCCACGTCGCTGGCCCTCGCCGGCCTCGACGTGCCGGAGTTCATGGACGCGAAGGACATTTTCGGCCCGGACTACCACCGCGACTACGTGTTTACCTCGGCCGACCGCATGTCGAACGTCATCGACCGGGTCCGATCGGTCGTCGGGCCGCGCTTCCACTACATCAGGAACTTCATGCTGGACCGGCCGCTCATCAACTGGGGCCACCGCGAGATGATCGACCTTGCTCGCGATCCGGCCGACAGCAGTTTCCTGACGATCCGTCGGCTGGCCGAGGAAGGCAAGCTGACTCCCGCCCAGGCCGCGCCCTACGGACCACGCGTGGCCGAAGAGCTCTACGATCTCGAGAACGACCCGGACGAAGTGGTCAACCTGGCCGACGACCCCGCCCATGCCGGCGTGCTGAACGAGATGCGCGTAGCGCTGGCAGGCTGGATCGAAGACACCGACGACAAGGGCCGCTACCCAAGATCCCAGGCCGCGATGGACGAGATCACGGAGCGCTTCGCCAGGGACTGGCTTCGAAGCCCCGAGTTCCGCGATCTACCGGAGTAGGGGCCGGCGACAGCCCGCCGAACCGCCTACGCCTTGGCCGGATACCGGCTCTCCACGTACTCCCCGACGATCCGGGTGAACTGTTCCGACAGTTCCGCCGCGGTGCCGCGGAGCGTCGTGAACTGCCGGCCGTCGACGTAGACCGGGCAGGTCGGCGCTTCGCCGGTGCCGGGCAGCGAGATGCCGATGTCCGCGGCCTTCGACTCCCCCGGGCCGTTCACGACGCAGCCCATGACGGCGAGTTTCAGTTCCTCGACGCCCTCGTAGCGACGGCGCCATTCGGGCATGTTCGCGTCGATGAAGTCCTCGACCTGGAGCGCCAGCTCCTGGAAGGTCGTGCTCGTCGTGCGGCCGCAACCGGGACAGGCGGTGACGCTTGGCGCGAACGCGCGGAGTCCCAGCGCCTGGAGCAGCTCGCGGCAGGCGTGAACCTCTTCGCGGCGATCGCCGCCCGGTCGCGGAGTCAGGGACGTCCGGATCGTGTCGCCGATGCCCTCCGTCAGCAGAACGGACATGGCCGACGACGACCAGACCAGGCCCTTGAGGCCCATGCCGGCCTCGGTCAGGCCAAGGTGAAGCGGCTGCCTTGTGCGGCTCGCCAGATCGCGGTAGACGGCGATCAGGTCCCGGGGCGAGGACATCTTGCACGAGATGACGATCTGCTCCTCCCTCAGGCCGCAGTCGAGCGCCAGTTCGGTCGAACGGAGAGCCGACAGGACCATGCACTCGCCGACGATCTCCTCCGACGTCCTGCCGAGGTCGCGTTCCGTGTTCTCCTCCATCTTCGAGACCAGCAGGTCCTGATCGAGCGACCCGCCGTTCACGCCGATCCGGACCGGCTTGCCGAGCCGCCGCGCCACTTCGCAGATCGCCGCGAACTGGGGATCCCGCCGTCCGCCACGGCCGACGTTGCCGGGATTGATCCGCAGCTTCGCCAGCGCCTGCGCGCAGGCCGGATGGCGCTCCAGGAGGACATGACCGTTGTAGTGGAAGTCACCGACCAGGGGCACGTCGCAGCCCTCGGCGTCGAGGCGGGCGCGGATTTCCGGCACGGCGACGGCGGCAGCATCGACGTTCACGGTTACCCGCACCAGTTCGGAGCCGGCCTCCGCGAGCGCCAGCGCCTGGGCCGTCGTCGCCTCGACGTCCGCGGTGTCGGTGCTCGTCATCGACTGGACGACCACCGGCGCGCCTCCGCCGACGACCACGCCGCCGATGTCGACCGGGTGGGTCGTGTCGCGGTGGTTCTCCGGCGCTGTAGCCGCCATGACGAAGGCAGGCTAGCAGTCACGCAGCCGAAGAGAGAGCGCCACCACCGCACGCAAAGGGCACAGGGTGCTGCGCCAGGCCAACAGATAGCATCGCCCTCCATGTCGGAGCGCGACCTGGCTGCCCCCGGACCAGAGCAGTCCGAGGAACCAAACGGCCCCTCATCCTCGGAAGCCAAGTCCGGCTCTGGCCAGAATGAGTCGCGCCAGAGCCTCCTCTCCGGCATCCTCTCCATTGCCGGCCTGAGCAGCCTTGCCTTCGCCCAGCCGGTCTACGACGTGCTGCGACGGGCCCCCGAGTTCTTCGCTATCCGCAACCTCTACATGGGCGACCTTCTGGCTCTGGTCGTGGTGGTCGCTGTCGTCCCGACGCTGGTGCTCTCGACGCCCGGCGCCGCACTTCGGTTCCTTCGCCCATCCTGGATGCGACCGGCGATTGCAGCTCCCGTAGGTCTGCTCGTCGCGTTAGTCGCCCTGCAGGCGATCCGCAATCTCCCCGCGGCCCTGGCAGCGATGCTTGCGCTGGCCGCCGGCGCCGCCGTGGGCTGGGCCTACATCCGATTCCGTGGCGTCCGCTCGTTCGCCCTGCTGTTGTCCGTCGCCGCGATTCTGGTACCGGCACTTCTTGTGCTCGACGGTCGGGTTCGCCAGAGCGCGGCCAACCCCAACGAAGCGATCCCGGCCGATCTTGGCGACACCGGCGCCCGCGCGCCGGTCGTCCTGGTGATCTTCGATGAGTGGTCGCTGACCTCGATCCTCGACGCCGAGGGATCGATCGACCGCGAACGGCTGCCCAACCTGGCGCGCCTGGCCGACCGGGCCACCTGGTATCCGAACGCGACGGCCGCCGCCGACGTGTCCGAGCTCGCGGTGCCTGCAATGTTGACCGGGCAGGCGACCGAGCAGGGCCGGCTTCCCACTCTCACCGAGCAACCCATCAACCTGTTCACGATCCTCGCCCCCAGTCACGACATCTTCGCCATCGAGCCGATCACCTCGCTCTGCCCGCCCGGGCTGAACCTCCTGGCCGAGCCACAGCCCGCTTTCCGGGAACGCTTCGGGCTCCTGATCTCCGATCTCACGGTCGTCTGGCTCAACCTGACGCTGCCAGCGGTGTGGACCGAACGCTTGCCCGACGTTACCCAGACCTGGAGCGCCTTCGGACAGGACCTGGCCTCAGAACAGGAAAGAACACCTACCGATGAGCCTGTCAGGCGGGCCCTGCGCCACCTTCGAGAGATCGACCGCGCAGCCGAGTTCCGCCGCCTTGGCGACTCGATCCGCCCGCAAGCCCAGCGTCCAGGTTTCTACTTCCTGCACACTCTGCTGCCCCACCTTCCCTGGGAGTACTTGCCTTCCGGCCGAACGTACCGCGTCACCCGGACCCGCGTCCACGGACTCGAGCGGGAGTTGTGGACGACTGACTCCTGGCCGGTGCGCCACCACCAAAAGCGCTATCTGCTGCAAGTGGAGTTCGTCGATCAACTGATCGGCGAGCTGATCGAGAAGCTCGAGTCCGCTGGCCTCTTCGACCGGAGCGTACTCGTGATCACGGCGGATCACGGCGTGGCCTTCCAGCCCGGCAGATCGCGGCGCCTGCTCGAGGTCGACGACGCTTCCGGCTATCAGCCTCTTGATCTCGCCGCGGTTCCCCTGATCATCAAGGCCCCACTACAGCGTCAGGCGGAGACCGACAACAGCGTTACTTCTCTCGTCGGTCTGACGCCGCGAATCCTCGAACTCGCGGGAGCCGAGACGATTCCGGTTCCTCCGTTTGAGGACACCGGGACACCCGCCCTGGTCGGAAAGTACGCCGCTAGTGTGACGTTGCCCGTCGACCGCGAGCCCTGGCGACGAGAACGGCTCGCGGAGCAGGCGGCCCTGCTCGGCGAAACGAATGATCCAGCGGCGATCGGCGCCGTGCCCGGTCTTCACGGCCGGAGGATCTCGGAGTTTCCGCGTCGAGACGGTGAGGTCAGCATCGAGATGGAACTCCCGGCTCTCTGGGATCACGTCGATCCCGAACGCGCTTCACTGCCGGCGCTCGCCCAAGGGACTCTCAAGGGACCGGAGTCCCTTCTCGAGCGCGCTGTCGCCGTGGCCCTGAACGGTGTCGTCGCAACCTCCGTTCGTCCCCACCAGACGAGCAGCGGCGATATCCGCATCGCGGCTCTCCTGCCGGAACACCTGTTCCTGCCGGGATTGAATCAAGTAGACGTGTTCCTCATCTCAGAACGCGACAAGGCCCTCGAACTCGAGCACGTGGAACGCCCCCTGGGCTTCGTCTACGATCTGTCCTGGGGTGAACCTGGCGAGGGCGACGCACTCCTGCGTGGGTCCCGGAGCGCACTCTCCGCCGATGTGGAACGGATCCCCGTGGTCCGAAACGACCCCGGCCTGATCGGCTACCTCGAGGGCAGCCACCGGGAAACTGCCAACGTGCACGGTTGGGCGGTCGACCTCACCGAGCCCGGGAGCGTCCAGGAAGTGGTCGCGTTTCTCGCCGGACGCCAATACTGGATCGGTTCGCCCCAGTACGAGCGGCCCAGCGTGGCGGATCGCTTTGGGCTGGAACACGTCTTTTCCGGCTTCACTCAGAAGTCCCGTCCCGGCGCCGGGCTCGATTCCGAAGCTGCTGGCGAAGTCATCGACGCAATCCGCCGCGAGGGCATCGTCGCCTACGCGGTCTCCCGCCGCGGCATCGCTTCCCGACTACGGTTCTTCTACGCGCCACTCGAGTTCGGCCGGGATGGAGTCGAGATCTTGCCGATCAGCGACGGCCGCCGACTTCCAATCCGTCAAACCGGAAACGGCGTTGAAGGCGCGATCGACCTGATTGGCAGACCCGGGAAACGTACACGGATCGAGGGCTGGGCCGCCGACGTCGAACACGGTGAACGCCCCCGCCAGATCGTCATCTACCGCGACGGCAAGTTCCTGCGGAACCTGGGCGCGAACCGCCCGCGGCCGGATGTCGTCAGACACCATGATGACCCCCGGCTGCTGCGCACCGGGTTCCGAGGCACCGTACCGGGTGCTCCCGAGCCGACGACGTTCTCCGAACACCACCGAGTCTTCGCTCTGACACTCAGTGGCTTCGCGGTCGAGTTGCCGCTGCGCGCGGCACCGGAAACGGTTGACTAGCGGTCGCCGTCATGACGATGGCTGCGCCGGGGCGTGATGCGGGCGACTCCCGGTCGCCAGAACTGTCGGCGCGACAGCGGCGCCTGACCGTCCTCGGCGCGTGGGCCGTCTTCGGCGTCTTCGCGGTCTGGTTCGCCGCCCGCCTGATCCCCAACCTCGCCCTGCGGCTGCGCTTCGAGGACCAGTTGATCGTCCTCCGCTACGCCCGCAATCTGGCGGAGGGCGACGGCCTCGTCTACAACGCCGGCGAGCGGGTGATGGGCTTCACGACCCCGCTGTTCACAGTGCTGAGCAGCGTGTTCGTGGTCCTCGGCGGAGACGAAGCGGCGGCATGGCAGAACGGATTCGGCCTGCTCTGCATGCTGGGCACGGCCGCGCTCGCGGCCAGACTGCTGGTTCGCCTCGGAGCCGGAGCCGCCGCACCTCTGGCGGTCGCTCTGGTCACCTTCAATCCGGCTGTCGTCTACAACTACCTCTATGTGGGGATGGAGATCCACCTCTTCGCCCTGCTCTTCCTGCTGGCGCTCGACCTGCACCTGGGCGGTCGCGCCACTGCCGCCTCGGTCACATCCGCGCTGCTGTTCCTGACCAGGCCGGAGGGTGCCCTGCTCGCGGCCATGCTGCTCTCACACGGCTGGGTGCGCGAACGCAAGCCACCCGTGCGTCAGGCGGTGGCGGCGCTGGCTACGGCGTTGCCATGGCTCCTCTTCGCGCTTGCCTACTACGGCAACGTCCTGCCAAGAACGCTGGGAGCGAAGGAAGGCGAGAGCATCACCTCCGCTTGGCGCTATCTGGGTCTGGTGCGAGAAGCCTACGCCGAGGCGGGCAACAGTCTCCTGGCGGCATACAGCCCCTCGCTGGCGCACTCGATCGCCGGGCCACTGCTCCTCCTCGGGCTTCTGCTCGTCGGAAGTACGGCGCTGCTGCGCCGCCGGGCCGACCTTTGGCCGCTGATCGCCTTCCCGCTCGGCGCCCTTCTCGGCTACGCCGCGATCGGATCGCTGCCGGGCTACACGTGGCACTACTACACGCTGAACATCCTCGGCGCAGTCCTGCTCGCACTGGGCGTCCATGCCAGTCTCGGTGCGGCGGGCCGACTCTGCCGCCGGGCAGTGGATGGTCTGCCCACCACGGTCCGCGTCCTCCTCCGACGGCCGCTCGCCTCCGCGCTGCTCGCGGTGATTCCGGTACTCGCGCTCACGCTGCCCGTGGTGCGCAACACGTCCCAGCAGATCGCACACCGCGCCGAACCGACCGAGCGCCAGCAAGGCCTCGAGGACATCGGAGAATGGCTCGCAGAGCGCTACCCCCCAAGCACGTCTGTTCTGGTCCGCGAAATCGGCCACATCGGCTGGGTCAGCGGACTGCGCATCGTCGATCGGGGCGGCCTGGTCACGCCCGGCCTTCGGTACGACGTGCCGCGCCGCGTCGCCACCGAGAGGTTCCTGCCGGACCTGCTGCTGCTGCGGGCCGACAACTATGGTGTCCGGGATCCACGCGAAGGCGCCGGCTTCCCCGCGAACCTCGGCTACGAACGGATCGAGGAGTTCGACCATGGACAGGAGTGGAGCCTCCACTCGCTGATCGGACCCGGCTCCCCTCCACCCGTCGAAGGGCGTGAGTACCGGTATGACGTCGCCCGAAGCGCCGCCGGCCACGTGGAGGCCGTGCTCCGCTACCGCCTTGTCGAAGGCGAAGCCGTACCTCCGAGCCGCATCCCGGTAGTTCCTCCCCCCACCGGCTTCGACGGCGCTCTCGATGCCGTGCTGCCACGACGCGGCGCCGGGCCAACCGAGGGCGCCGCCGACTTCGTGGTCAGCGGCTACATCCGCGACGAACCGCCGGATCCCCGTGGCGTCGAAGCGGTCCTCCTGTTCGTCGGCGGCGAGTTGACGGCTCACCAGCCCGGCGTCCACCGGCGGCCCGATCTCGCCGCCCTGTACGGACCGCCCTTCGAGAACAGCGGCTTCGCGTTCCGCTCTCCGGCCGACCGGGAACTCGTCGAGCGCGAAGGCGTCCTCGCCTACGCCGTGTCGCGGCGCGGCGTCGCCAGCCGCCTCCGCTTTTCCTACCTGCCCCTCGAGTTGGAACCCGGGAATCTCGAGACCCTGCCGACCACCGACGGCCGCCGCATGCCCGTGCGGCGACCTGGCGACGGCTATGACGGAGAGCTGAGCCTCCTCGTGTCGGGAGATCAGGTCGAGATCGAAGGATGGGCGGTGGACGCCACGCGAGGTGAACGGCCGCGCCAGATCGTCATCTACCGGGACAGCCACTTCCTGACCAACCTCGGGCTCAACCAGGAGCGGCCCGACATCGCCGAGCGCTTCGGCAATCCGGCTTTGCTGCGCGCCGGCTTCAGGGGCGCGGTTCCCGGCGAGTCCGACGCTTCGTTCGGCGAGCGCTACCGCGTGTTCGCGGTCATGCTGCGCGGCGCCGCCGTGGAGCTCCATACGCGCTAATCTAGGCGCAATCCCCCTTAGGAGATCGTCATGCGCCAGACTGCCTCGGTCCTCGCGGCCATCGCCATCCTCTCGCTCGCCCTCCTCGGCTGCTCCACCGGAGGCAGCGACGACACCGGCGGCGGCGCGTCCGCGACCGGCGAAGCGCCGGCGCCCAATCCGCTCCGGGACGCCTACTTCGGCGACCTGCACGTCCACACGCGGTTCTCGTTCGACGCCTACCTGTTTCAGACCCGGACGAATCCCGACGACGCCTATCGCTTCGCCAAGGGCGAGGCGATCCCCCATCCGAGCGGCCAGCAGCTCCAGCTCCAGAGCGGAGCCTTCGACTTCCAGGCCGTGACCGACCACGGCATGTACCTGGGCGCGATGCCGGCAATGGACGACACCGAGAGCGCTCTCTACGACACGACTCTCGGAGCGGATCTCCGAGGCGGCGGCGGCTTCGCCCGCGCCATCCAGGGGCTACGCAACGGCGAGTTCGCCGAGCTGCCCGCGGACGCGGTCGACCATGCCGCCCGCACCGCATGGCAGGCGATCATCGATGCCGCGGAGGCCCACAACGACCCGGGCAACTTCACGACCTTCATCGGCTACGAGTACACGACCTCGTCCGATGACCGCGGCAACCTGCACCGCAACGTCATCTTCAAAGGCAGCAACGTGCCGCCCAAGCCGTTCGCCTCGACCGATTCACGCAATCCCGAAGACCTCTGGCGCTGGCTCGACGGCCTGCGCGACGCCAACATCGAGGGTCTCGCCATTCCGCACAACTCGAACGGCAGCAACGGCCACATGTTCAAACTGGAGACGGTGGGCGGCGAACCCCTCGACGCCGAGTACGCCGAACTGCGGATGCGCAACGAGCCCCTGGTGGAGATGACGCAGGTCAAGGGCACCTCGGAGACTCACCCGCTGCTGTCGCCGAACGACGAGTGGGGCGAGTTCGAGATCTTCCCCTACCGGATCGCCACCACGCTCTACAGCGAACCCAAGGGCAGCTACGTCCGCGAGGCCTATGTGAACGGTCTCGTGCTTCAGGAAACCCAGGGTTTCAACCCGTTCCGCTTCGGCATGATCGGCGCGACCGACACCCACAACTCGGGCGGCACGCCGGAGGAGGACAACTTCCACGGCAAGGTCGGCGTCGGCGACGGCACCGGCCAGGGCCGCGGCTCGGTGCCGCTCGACGAGCCCACCGAAGGCGGCGAACGGTACGCACAGAACAGCTTCAAGTACTGGGGCGGCTCGGGTCTGGCCGGTGTCTGGGCCGAGGAGAACACCCGCGACTCGATCTACGACGCCTTCCGGCGCAAGGAGACCTTCGCCACCAGCGGCCCGCGGATGCGGATCCGCTTCTTCGCGGGCTACCACTACACCGACGACCTGACCTCCGACCCGGAGATGATCGCCGCCGCCTACGACGGGGGCGTTCCGATGGGCGGCGACCTGGTGGCGGACGAAGGCAGGAGCCCGCGCTTCCTGATCTGGGCGGCCCGCGACGCGGACAGCGCCCCGCTCCAGCGCCTGCAGATGGTCAAGGGCTGGGTGGAGGACGGAGAACCGCGCGAACAGGTCGTTGACGTCGCCTGCGCCGACGGCGCCATCCCGTCCGGCGACCCGCTCCGCTGTCCCGACAACGGCGCCAGCGTCGATCTGACGGACTGCAGCATCTCGCAGGATCTGGGCGCCGCCGAACTCTCGGCCCTGTGGACCGACCCGGACTTCGACGCCGCGAAGCACGCCGTCTACTACGTCCGCGCGCTGGAGAACCCAACCTGCCGCTGGTCGACCTGGGACGCGATCCGCGCCGGCGTCGAGCCGAATCCCGACATGCCGTCGACGATCCAGGAGCGCGCCTGGTCGTCACCGATCTGGTACGTACCCGGCGGGTAGGGGCTTTGCCGAAGACGGCGCTCCTCAGCTGCGCAGCCCTGGTCCCGGGGCTCCTCGCCGCCACGGAGAACACCGCCCCGCCAAACCCCCATAGGAACGCCTACTTCGGCGACCTCCACGTCCACACGGGCTACTCCTACGACGCCTACCTCTTCGGCGTCCGCACGGACCCGGAGCGGGCGTACCGGTTCGCCCGCGGCGAACCGATCCAGCACACGAACGGCTTCCGCTTCCAGCTCCGGACCGGCCCGCTCGACTTCCTGGCGGTGACCGATCACGGCGCCTTCCTGGCGGACATGCCGGCCATCGACGACCCGGAGAACCCGTTCTTCGCCGCCATCGGCCCGGGCGGCGATCCGTCGAAAGCGCCCCGGCCCTCCGATACCGGCGACGGACGCAGCGCCTGGCAGGAGATCGTCGACGCCGCCGAACGGCACAACGATCCCGGCAGCTTCACCACCTTCATCGGCTACGAGTACACGGCCTTCTCGG
This sequence comes from Thermoanaerobaculia bacterium, assembly GCA_965116955.1. Classification (GTDB taxonomy): domain Bacteria; phylum Acidobacteriota; class Thermoanaerobaculia; order Multivoradales; family Multivoraceae; genus Multivorans. Next base: position 4,174,611 of record OZ220742.1, read on the forward strand.
ACGATCGCGGCAACCTGCATCGCAACGTCATCTTCAGGGGCGGCGCCGCGCCGCCGCGGCCCTTCACCGCCAACGACTCGCACGACCCCGAGGACCTCTGGCGCTGGCTGGACGCGCGCCGCGCCGAGGGCTTCGAGGCGCTCGCCATCCCGCACAACTCGAACGGCAGCAACGGTCAGATGTTCCGGCTCGAGCGGTTCGACGGCGGCGACCTCGACGCCGCCTACGCGGAGCAGCGAAACCGCAACGAGCCGCTGGTCGAGGTCACCCAGATCAAGGGCACGTCGGACACTCACCCCCTGCTCTCGCCGAACGACGAGTGGGCCGACTTCGAGATCTACGCCTTCCGCGTGGGCACCACGCTGCCCAGCCAGGCGCCCGGCGGCTACGTCCGCGAGGCCTACCTGAACGGCCTCGCGCTCGAGGAGACGCGTGGCTTCAACCCCTTCCGCTTCGGCCTGATCGGGTCGACGGACTCCCACAACGCGGGCGGAACGACCACTGAGTCCAACTTCCACGGCAAGATCGGCAGCGGCGACGGCACGCCCGAGCGCCGCGGTTCGGTACCGCTCGACCCTGCGGCCGCTCCCGACCGGAGGTACGCGCGCAACAACAACCGCTACTACAGCGCCTCCGGCCTCACCGGGGTCTGGGCCGAGCAGAACACCCGCGACGCGATCTACGATGCCCTGCGCCGCAAGGAGACCTTCGCCACCACCGGACCGCGGGTTCGCATCCGCTTCTTCGCCGGCTACGACTACCCGGACGACTTAGCGTCGGACCCGGAGATGATCGAGAAGGCCTACGAGGGCGGCGTGCCGATGGGTGGCGACCTGCTCGCCGCCGCCGGTCGCAGCCCGCGCTTCCTGGTCTGGGCCGTGCGCGACAAGGACAGCGCGCCGCTCCAGCGCCTGCAGATCGTCAAGGGCTGGGTCGAGGACGGCGAGGGCCGTGAACGGATCGTCGACGTCGCCTGCTCCGGCAACGCCGTTCCGTCCGGCAGCCCGCCGCGCTGTCCCGACAACGGCGCCACCGTCGATCTCTCCGACTGCAGCTTCCCGCAGAACGCCGGCGCCGCGGAACTCAGCGCGCTGTGGCGGGACCCCGGCTTCGACCCGGCGGGCCACGCCCTCTACTACGTCCGCGTGCTTGAGAACCCCACCTGCCGCTGGTCGACCTGGGATGCGCTGCGAGCCGGTGTCGAACCGCGGCCGGACCTGCCGGCGACGCTCCAGGAACGGGCCTGGTCGTCGCCGATCTGGTACGTGCCGGCGAACTAGCCCCCGGGCTACACTCACAGCGTCAAGCCAGGGAGGAGTTGGATGAGCATCAACGGCCGGACTCGCATCGCCTTCGTTCTCGTCGCGTCGCTCGCCTGTGCCGGCGCCGCAGCCGCGGACGACATCCCCAGAACACCGGGTGGGAAACCGGACTTCTCCGGCAACTACGACATCAGCACACTGACGCCCATCCAGCGCAGTCCCGAACTCGGAGAACGCCTGACCCTGACGGAAGCCGAGGCCGAGGAGATCCGGCTCCGCGAGGCACGTAACATCGAAACCAGGTCGCGGGCCAGCGACCCGGACCGGACCGCCCCGCCCGTCGGCGGCAACATCGGCGCCTACAACTACTTCTTCATGGATCGGGGCACGTCGGCGGTCAAGGTCGGCGGCAAGTACCGCACGTCGGTGCTTACCGACCCGCCGAACGGCCGGTTCCCGCCGTTGACCGAACGCGGCAAGGCACGCCGGGACGGGCTCTACGGCTTCTCGAAGAAGAACACCGGACCGGCCTGGTGGCGCGACCGCGAAGTTGGCCCCTACGACGGCCCCGAGTCGCTCTCGATCGCCGACCGCTGCGTCTTCTCGCTCGAAGCGACCATCCCCATCTACTCGAAGAGCTACAACAACATCAAGACGATCGTCCAGACCGACACCCACCTCGTCATCCTGATCGAGTGGATGCACTACGCGCGAATCATCCCGATCAGCCCGTCCCGGGAGGCGGCGATGCACCTCCCGGACAGCATCCGTTCCCGCGCCGGCGACTCGGTCGCCTGGTGGGAAGGCGACACGCTCGTCATCGACACGACGAACTTCCTGGAAGAGAACTGGATCGCGACGACCCTGTTCCGCGAGCCGTCGCCACCCGCCGACCAGCATGTGATCGAACGCTTCTCCTTCCAGGATCCGGACACGCTGCTCTATCAGTTCACCCTCGAGAGCGGAGACTGGGAAGCGCCCTACAGCGGCGAGTACACTTGGCCGGCCACTGACGCCAAGCTGTACGAGTTCGCCTGCCACGAGGGCAACTACGCGACCGGAAACACGCTGCGCGGCGCGCGCTTCGAGGAGAGGCGAGTCGAGTCGGCGAGCAGTGGCGCGCCATGAGTGGCCGGTCGCCAGCCCACATCGGTTGGGGCCTCGCCCTGACGATCGCAGTCGGCGCGGTGGCCACGGCGGATGAGATTCCCAGAACCCCGGACGGCAAGCCCGACTTGTCCGGCAACTACGACATCAGCACCCTGACGCCGATCGAGCGCAGCCCGGAGTTGGGCGATCGCCTGCACCTGACCGAGGAAGAGGCCGAGCGGATCCGGTCGCAGGAGGCGGCCCGTGTCGATCTCACGTCCCGGGCCAGCGACCCGAACCGGAGCGCACCGGCGTCGGGCGCCAGCGTCGGCGGCTACAACTACTTCTTCATGGATCGCGGCACCTCGGCGGTCAAGGTCGGCGGCAGGTACCGCACGTCCCTGATCGTCGACCCGCCGAACGGCCGGTTCCCGCCGCTGACCGAACGCGGCAAGGCCCGCCGGGACGGCGTCTACGGGTTCTTCCTCCAGAACCAGGGCAGGGCGTGGTGGCGCGACCGCGAGGTCGGCCCATACGACGACCCGGAGTCGCTGTCGATCGCCGACCGCTGCATCTTCTCGCTCGAGGGAACGATCCCGATCTATCCCAAGTTCTACAACAACGTGAAGACGGTCGTGCAGACCGACACTCACCTGATGATCCTGATCGAGTGGATGCACTACGCGCGGATCATCCCGATCAGCCCGTCCCGGGAGGCCGCCCGCCACGCGCCGCCCGGGTACCGCTCACGCGCCGGCGATTCCGTGGCCTGGTGGGAGGGCGACACCCTGGTCGTCGAGACGACGAACTTCCAGGAGGAGAACTGGGTGACCTTCGCCCTCTACGGCGACCCCTCGCCACCGGCCGACCAGCGCGTCGTCGAGCGCTTCTCGTTCCAGGACGGGGAAACCGTCCTCTACCGGTTCACGGTCGAGAACGGCGACTGGGAAGCGCCCTACACCGTCGAGTACACCTGGCCCGCGACCGACGACAAGCTCTACGAGTACGCCTGCCACGAGGGGAACTACTCCCTCGGGAATACGCTGCGCGGCGCGCGCCTTGAAGAGAGGGAAGCCGAAGAGCAAACGGGCGGCTAGCCAGCTCCGTACAAACAACCGGACCCACTAACGAGGGGAGGCGTGGGTATGTCCGAAGTTCAGTGGAAGCGTGAAGGCCGCCGCGGCTTGAGCAGGCTGCTCCCGCGGCGCCTCCTGATCAGCCTATGCGGCGTCGTCCTCGCGGCGTCGCCGGCGGCCGGCCAATCAACCGTTCTCGACGCGATGAAGGCGGAACTCGACCGCTCGATGGAACTGCTCGGCGAGGAGGAGACCCCGCCGTATTTTCTGAGCTACGAGATCTCGGAGAGCCGGAGCGTGTCCGTCGGCGCTTCGTTCGGCGCTCTCACCAATAGCGACGAGAGTCACGAGCGACTGCTCGACATCGACCTCCGCGTCGGCGACTACTCCCTGGACAACACCCGACCCATCCGCGACACCTTCGGCTCGCTCTCCTTCCTTCGAACCGGCCGCACCCGGATTCCCGTCGACGACGACACGGCAGCGATTCGGAGCATCCTGTGGAGCGAGACCGACAAGCAGTACAAACGCGCCCTGGAACAGCTCACCCAGGTGAAGACGAACGTGCAGGTCGAGGCCGAGGACCAGTCCGATGACTTCTCCCGCGAAGACCCGTCCACGGGCGTCGACGAGCCGCGGCCCGTCGAGTACGACCGCGTCGACTGGGAAGACAGGGTCAGGCGCTACTCGGCGCCGTTCGCCGAACACAGTGAGTTCCTGCGGGCCTCGGCATCGCTCACCGCCGGCACGGACACCCGCTGGTTCGTCAACAGCGAGGGTTCCAGAATCCAGACCTCGGAAACCAGGTACCGCCTCTTCGTCTCGGCCATGACGAAGGCCGACGACGGCATGGAACTGCCGCTTTACAAGAGCTACAGCTCCTTCACGCTCGACGGCCTGCCCGACGACGAGACGGTCGAGCGGGACGTCGGGAAGATGATCGAGATCCTCCTGGCGCTCCGCGAAGCCCCGCTCGTGGAGCCCTACACCGGTCCGGCGATCCTGTCCGGCGAAGCCAGCGGCGTCTTCTTCCACGAGATCCTGGGACACCGGCTCGAGGGTCATCGCCTGAAGGAAGCCGACGACAGCCAGACCTTCCGCGAACAACTGAACCAGCGCGTCCTGCCGGAGAGCTTCTCCGTCCACTTCGATCCGACGATCAGGACCTACGGGCCCTCCGACCTGGTCGGCAGCTATCGCTACGACAACCAGGGAGTTGCCGCTCAACGGGTGACCGCGATCGACAAGGGGATCCTCAAGAACTTCCTCATGTCCCGCTCGCCCATCGACGGTTTCCCGAACTCCAACGGCCACGGCCGCAAGCAGCCCGGTCGCAAGCCCGTGTCCAGACAGTCGAACCTGATCGTCGAAGTAACCGATCCGCTGACGAGCGAAGAGTTGAAGGAGAGATTCGTCGAAGCGATCGAGGCCACGGAGAGACCCTTCGGGCTTCGCATCGAGGAGATCCAGGGCGGCTTCACGTTCACTGGACGGATGATTCCCAACTCGTTCAACGTGTCGCCACTGCTCGTCTACCGCGTCTACCCGGACGGCCGCGAGGAACTGGTTCGCGGCGTCGACCTGATCGGCACACCGCTCACGACGTTCAGCCGCGTGGTCGCGGCCGATGACCAGATCGGTGTGTTCAATGGCTTCTGCGGAGCCGAGTCGGGCATGGTGCCGGTCTCGGCGGCCGCACCGTCGGTTCTGGTATCCCAGATCGAGGTGCAGAAGAAGGAAAAGTCCCAGGACCGACCACCCATCCTGCCCGCGCCAGTGGGAGACATCTAGCCATGCGTCTGTCCTTGCAAAACCGAAGATCGGTGGCAGCGCCGGCGCCTCTCGTGGCCGCGTTCGTGGCTCTCCCCCTCGTCCTGCTCCCCACGGCGAACGCACAGGAAGAAGCCGAACTCAACGTCATCATGCAGGCGATGCGCGACGAGCTGGCGCGCAGCACCGAGCAACTCGAGCTGGAAGGGCTCGAGAAGCCCTATTTCCTCGCGTACACCGTGCGGGAAACCGAACAGTTGACCGCCGCGGGGAGCTTCGGGGCACTGGTGTCGAGTTCGGAAGACAAGAGCAGGCGACTGAGCGTCGAAGTGCGCATTGGCGATCCGTCCTTCGACAACACGAACTTCGGTTCGATGTCCCTCTTCCCGTCGAGCTTTGCGATGGGGGGCTTTCTGCCGCTGGAGAACGACTACCGCGAGATCCGTCGGCAGATCTGGCTCGCCACGGACCAGGCCTACAAAGCCGCACTGGAGTCGCTGGCCGAGAAGCGCGCCGTGCTCCAGAACGAAACGCGGGCCGAGGACATCGCCGACTTCTCGACGGAGGAGCCGTTCACGCACTTCGACCAGGCCGATCCCGACCTTCCACCCCGGACGGCGCTCGAAGAACTCGCCCGGGACTTGTCCGCCGCGTTCCGGGACCTGCCGGAGATCTTCAGTTCGAACGTCTCGGCCTCGGCCGGCAACCGCCGCACCTACTACCTGAACAGCGAGGGGTCCGCTTTCATCCGGTCCGACCCCACCGCTTCGATCGTCGTCGAGGCGCACACCCAGGCCACGGACGGCACGGTTCTGAACGACTCCGTTGCGGCCCGGGGCCGTTCCTGGGACGACATCGGCGACCGGGACGACCTCGAATCGCGCGTCGCCGCCATGGGCGCCAACCTGACCGCTCGGCGTTCCGCCGAGGCACTCGATCGCTATAGCGGCCCCGTGCTCTTCGAGGGTCAGGCCGCCGCCGAGTTGTTCGCTCAGGTGCTGGTGCCCAGACTGCTGGGCAACCGGGTGCCCGATGCCGAACCGAACTTCGCGCGCATGCTGCAACAAAGCCGCAACCCCTTCCTCGACCGGATCGGGGCCAGGATTCTGCCGCGATTCCTCAACATCCACGACGACCCCTCCGCCGATGGCGACGGCTTCCTCGGCGGCTATCCGGTCGACGACGACGGCGTCGCGGCAAGATCGAAGGCCCTGGTCGAGAACGGCATCCTGAGGTCACTGCTCACGTCCCGCAATCCGGTTCCGGGAATCGAGAAGAGCACCGCAAACCGACGCGGAGAAGGTCCGGCGCCGAGCAACCTGATCGTCGCCTCGAACCGCGGCATGAACCGCGAAGAGCTACTCGCCGAGTTCATGCTGCTGGTCGAAGAACGCGGTGCGGACTACGGAATCGTCGTACGCCGCATGGGCAAACCCGAGTCCGGGGACGGTCCGGGGGCCGCCCTGAGCCTCCTGCGCTCGGGATCCCAGGCAGGCCCGGGGCTGGGCAACACCAGCGTCGCCTACAAGGTCTTCCCGGACGGCAGGGAGGAACTGATCCCCAGGGCGGAACTGGTGGCCGTGACCGAAGCGGCGTTCCGCGACATCGTGGCCGTGTCCGACACGTCGACCGTCTACAGCTTCCCCCACACACCCGCCGGTGGGTTGATCCCGTCCTTCCTGGCGGGCGCATTCAGTGCACTCGGTCTGGGCGAGGTCGTATCGGTCTCGATCCCCGACCTGCTGTTCGAGGAGCTGAGTCTGCGCAAACCGTCCGGCAACGCCCCCCACCTGCCGGTGGCGAACCACCCTTCCTTCGATCCCTAGCGGCCAGGCGGTTCGCTCAACCCCCACAACGCGGACGTCGCGAACTCCAGGCTGTTTCCGTCCGGATCGCGAAAGTAGATCGATCGTCCCCGGCTGCCGCCCCAGTCGATCTCCTGCTCGACTTCGACGCCGTGGCTCTCGAGATGAGCACGCCATAGGTCGATCTCATCCTCCGACACCCCGAACGCAAGATGGCCGGGGCCATGGGCTCCGTGGAGCCCGAGACCCCGCGGGGTCAAGTCCGGGTCGGAAGTCGCCTCCGGGTTGAAGAGCAGAACCATCTGGTTTCCGCAGCGGAAGAAGACGTGCCTCCCTTCGAGCTTCGAGTGGAGGGTGAGTCCCAGGATTTCCGTGTAGAAGGCCTCGGCCGCGTCCAGATCGTCCACGTAGAGGCAGGCCTCGAGAACGTAGTCGAGTTCTCTCTGCTGGGGCTCATCTCCCCCTTCAGCGGCCACGCGACGCATCTCCTTTTCCTCGGGACCTCTCAGTCTGACCTCCGCGCACGAGACTACCGGCCTACAGGCTTGCCGCCGGCACTCTCCGCCGCCAGCTCGTCCAGGAGCCGGGCCGTGTTCCCGGCTCTCCGCGCCAGGAATCGGGCCGTCTCGCCCAGCAAACCGACGCGCCGCCGGTGAGCGAGTTCTTCGCACGTAGCGAGGGCGGCCAACGCGCCGAGAGTCGCCCGCGCGTCCTGCCCCAGCAGGCCTTCGAGGGCGAACCGCCGCTCGCCGGCACGGAGGCCCAGGCCGAGTGTGCGCGCCGCCTTGCCGAGCGCGGCCCGGGTCAGGATGACGCCGGAGCGCACGGGAGCAAGCAACGCGTCGAGGAAGGCGGGACCACCCTCCGCCCGCGGGTCGGCAAGCCCGGGTGCCGCGCGCAGGTGAGCGGGCAGTACCGCCGCCGGCTCGACACGTCCGGCTTCCTGCGCCAGCGTCTCCCGGAGCAACACCGACCAACGCCTGTAGCCACCCACCGCCAGTTCTTCGACGTGGTCGAGATACGCGAAGACCCACGGCGCGAGGTGCTCGTGCAAGAGTGCCCGTCGCGCCTCCGCGGCGAGAGCGGCGCCCGGACCGGCCGCTTGCCCCTGCTCCTCGCCCAGCGAGGCGTACAGGCTGACCAGGAGGCCGAGGTGATCCGGCTCGGCCGGAGGCGTCCGGCCCACCGCGCGCCAGAAACCGGCGATCCGTTCTCGTGCCTCGCCGCCCATCCAGCCCTCGGAGCCCAGGTAGATCGAGGCGTACGGCGACAACTGGAAGACGAAGAGCTCCGCGTACGCCGAGCCATCGATGCCGTCACCCAGGCCGAGCAGACCGGCGACCCGTGCGTGTTCGCGTTCCAGCGGTTCAACGAAGATGGACAGGGCGCGCAGTAGCTCGACCGAAGTCATCGCGTGCCTACAGCCGCAAGCTCCTAGAACCGGTAGGCCTCGCGCGCCGGCCGGACCGGACGCAGCATCCACCAGGGGCGCCGCATCCCGCCCGGAGAGCTCCTGTCGGCTGGCCGCACCAGTCCCAGCCACCGCTCGAACTGCGCCCGCGAGCGGTCCGTGTCGACCGAAATGTCGCCGCGCCGGTCGCCCGGCGCGGCCGGCGTAACGCTCACGGCCTGGTGCCAGCAGTGCTGCCCGGAGACCGGGTCCGGATGCACCGCGTGAGTCAGGTTCTGATGCACGCCGACATCGGTCCACCAGACCCGGAGCGTGTCCGGATCCTCCGATTGAAACGGACCGCCGCCCTGCTTCGGCGCAAGCGACCACTCCGAGCCGCTGTGGCCGAGCGCGACGGTCATCATGCCGAGGCGCTGGCCCGGCTGCCCCTCCGGCTTCCAGCGGCCCATGTGGTGGCTGCAGGCAACGACACCGGGGCGAATACCCTCCGTGATCCACGCCCTGACCACGAAGTAGCCGAGGTCGGTCGTGACCCGGACCAGGCTGCCGGTGCCGCCGATGTCCAGGCGTTCGGCATCGGCCGGGTGGATCCAGAGCGGGTTCGTGTGCGCGATCTCGTCGAGCCACTTCGAGTTCGCGCTCCGCGTGTGGATCTGTACAGGAAGCCTGAAGGTCGAGATCAACGGCATCCGGCCAGCCTTGAGGCGGCTCGGATGCACGTGGCTCTTGATATAGGTGGGCGCCGCCAACTCTGGCCATCCCCACTCGGCCAGGGTGTTCGACCAGAACTCCAGCTTTCCCGAAGGCGTCGGCCAGCCGCGGAGCATCTCGCCGTCGACGACCACACCGACCCGGCGGCGGCCGTCTTCATCCGGCTCGAGCGCGGTTCCTCCCTGCGCCTGCGGGCTCGGCGGAACCGGCGCCCGCGTGTAGACGCGGTCGCGGGCGTCGACGTGAACATCCGCTAGCTCGCCCTCCGGAACGCTCTGCTCGAACACCCTCCCGACCTTCCTCGCGACCTCGAAGGCGCCGTAGCGGCGCATGTACGCCAGGGGCGACAACCCCTCCCGCGCAGCGACTTCAGGCAGACCGGGCACCGTGTTCGCGAAGATCCAGCCGTAGTACTCGTCGACGGTCATCTTCTCGCCCGGACGTTCGACCGACTCGAAGAACTCGCGGATCCCCAGCGCGCCGTCGGGATCGATCCGCCAGGTGAGCTCGATCCAGAACTCGTTCTCCTCCCACACGTCGCCGGGATTCGCCTCGCGCGTGTCGGCGACCCCTTCTCCCAGGCGCTCCCGGGCCGCCCTCAACACGGGCTGGCGAAAGCCGAGCCACTGGCCGTCGTACTGCTCGTACGAGGTGAGATCGTGCCGCTCCGAGGAATGACCCATCGGCAGGACGTAGTCGGCGAAGTAGGCCGTTTCGTTCCAGGTCGGCGTCAACGCCACGTGCAGACCGATTCGGCGCGCATCGCTCAGCATCTCGATCCAACTGAAGCCGTCCGGGTTGGTCCACACCGGGTTGTGAACGCGCGTGAAGTAGACCTCGAGGTGGGCGTCCTGCTCGCGCATCAGGTGAGGCATCAGGAACGACATCTCGTTCAGCGCCAGTGGATACTCCCGAGGCCACTGCACTTCGTTCCACTGCCGCGGATGCCGGCTCGGAAGGCGCGGCGGCTTCGGCACGAACTTGTTCCAGGCATTGGGGAAGGTGCCGCCTTCGGTGGCCAGGGCGCCGAGCAGCGCGCCCAGCAGCGTGAGGGTGCGGGAAACCTGCCAACCGCCGAGGTTCCCGGCGCTGGCGCTGCGCCAGTTGTGGGTGGCCAGGCGCGTGCCGGCGGTCGAGATCAGCTCCGCGACCTCGCGCAGCTCATCGGCATCGATCCCCGACTCGCTCGCCGCGCACTCGAAGGTGTACTCGTCGTACATCTCGCGCAGCAAGTCCTCGAAGCGCTCGAACGGCGCGCCGGCTTCGCCCCGCGCCGCCAGGAAGTCCGGCCAGTTCCACCACCGGCGCACGAACTCGCGGTCGTACCGGCCCTCCCGGATCATCCAGTTGGCGATCGCCAGGAAGATGGCGGCTTCGGACCCGGGGTAAGGCGACAGCCAGTGGTCGGCATGGGTTGCGGTGTTCGACAGGCGCGTGTCGAGGACGATCAGTTTGCCGCCCTTCTGCTTGCCCTCCATGATGCGTTGCGCGTGGGGGTTGAAGTAGTGCCCGGTTTCGAGGTGGCTGCTGACGAGGACGATGACCCTGGCGTTGGCGTGATCCGGGCTGGGGCGGTCCATTCCCATCCACCAGTGGAACCCGGCGCGGGCGCCGCTCGAACACACGTTCGTGTGCGAGTTGTGCCCGTCGACGCCCCAGGCCGCGAGCATGCGCTCGGTGAAGCCGTCCTCGCCCGGACGGCCGACGTGGTACATGACCTCGTTGTGCCGGTCTTCCTCCAGCGCCTTGCGGATGCGGGCGGCGATGTCGTCGAGCGCGTCGTCCCACGAGACACGCTCCCACTTCCCTTCTCCACGCCGGCCGGCCCGCTTCAGCGGATGGAGGATCCGGTCGGGATCGGTGATCTGGTTGAGCGTGGCCGGACCCTTGGCGCAGTTGCGGCCGCGTGACCCCGGGTGCTCGGGGTTGCCCTCGAACTTGCGCACCTGCAGCGTGTCGCGGTCGACGTAGGCCAGGAGCCCGCACGCGGACTCGCAGTTGAAGCACGTGGTCCGGACCAGCATGTAGCGTTTCTCGACGCGCTCCGGCCATGCCCTGGAATCCAGCTCGACCCAGTCGTTCCAACGCTCCTTCGGCGGATAGGACGCGAGGTGAACGCGGCTGGCGCCGGGGTAGAAGGTCTCGCCCCGGGATTCGGCGTCGGCCCTCGCCGCAGAGACCACCCGTTCCAGGCGCTCCAGGTTGCCCCGTTCGACCACGAGTCCCTTCAGGAGAGGGGCACTGACTGGCCGGCCTGCAGGTAGGCGTGCTCGTAGAGCAGAAGGCCCAGGAGTCCCGCGGCCACGCCGAGAGGCGCACCCATGCCGACCAGCAGCAGCGCGACCACGGCGAGGACGAAGCCGGTCCAGTAGGGGGCGGCATACCGGCCGCGAAGCATGCTCCGGGCAGCCAGGGCGGCGTGGGCCGTCGCGTGCGTCATCGTCGCCTCGCCGAGAGCCAGGGCGACATGAACGGCCAGCGAGGCCAGGAAGATCCACACGACTCCGGCGCCGAGCCCCAGACCCTCGCCGACGGCACGGTCAGCCAGAATCAAGGCGCCCGACCCCGCCAGCAGCGCCTGGACGAGGAAGTGCGGAGGCAGGAGCGGGCTCTGCCAGAGATCGCGCGCGCGTGCCTGGGCCAGAAGGTACGCGGTGTAGACGGCGACGGCGACAGCGAGCGGGCCTCCGGCCCACGCCAGTGCCTGCGTCCAACCGGGCCGGCCTGCCGCAACCACGCCGACGTGGCCGACCAACAGCGTGCCGTACGCGGTGATCGCGAAGCCGCCACGCACCAGCCAACTGCCCCACTGCGGTTTCGCGAGCACCATCCAGAAGCGCTTAGGGTGCTCCAGATCCCATACCAGGAGAGCTCCGGTCAGCACCAGAAAGGCCAGCGCCACCAAGGGCCCGACGAGCGTCCACGCCGGCGATGTCCAGGGGACCATCCCCGCGACCGCCAGCAGCAGCGGCACCAGGTAGGCCCCGGCGGCGATCGACTTGGTGAAGGTGTAGAGACTCACCCGGAAGTCCCACGGGATCTCGTGCGGGACGTCGTAGCTGAGCAGCGCCGCCGCGGAACTGTTTCGCGGGCCGGTGTTGCCGGACGGCACCTTTCCGGTTCCGTCGTCCTGCTCGCTCCACATGAACAGACCGCCCTCGGGTTGCCGAGCGGCAAGTGGATCCAGCGTTGCGCGATCCGCGCCCTTGTAGAAAACCTTCGGCCGGGTCTCCTTCTCCGGCCGGCGCACCGTGACAGGTTCCTGATGGACGATCCTGGAGACCTCGGAGAGCGGATCGTTCATGTCGCCCACGATCAGCGCCTCGGTCGGACACACGACGACGCACGCCGGTTCCAGGCCGATGTCGACTCGGTGCGCGCAGAAGTTGCACTTCTCGGCCGAGTGGTCGTCCGGATTGATGAAGATCGCGTCGTACGGACACGCCGCGATGCACGCCTTGCAGCCGATGCAGGACGACTTGTCGAAGTCGACGATGCCGTCGTCCCGACGGTACATCGCGGCGGTCGGACAGGCCGCGACGCAGGGCGCGTCCTCACACTGGTTGCAGCCGGTGACCTGAAACGCGCGGCGGGCGCGCGGGTAGCGGCCCACCTCGACCGACTTCACGTAGGTGCGCGTGACCGACAGCGGCACCTCGTTCTCGGACTTGCACGCGGTCGTGCATGCATGGCAGCCGATGCAGCGTGTGTGGTCGACGACCTTCGCCCAGAGCGGCTGCCGCGCGGTTGACGCCTCGCTGGTCGTGGGCACGTAGGAGTCTGGTCGCCAGGGAGTGTCCGTCTGCAGAAACGATGAATCACCCTAGCCGCCGACTGGCAGCCAATCCTGACCGCAGCCTTAGCTCTTCCTGATGCCGCGGCCGGTCGCGCCGTCCGGTGGCGTGTCGCGAAGGACCCCGGCGCGTTCCAGCTCGTCGACCCGCGCATCGTCGAAGCCCAGGACCTCGACCAGCACCTCCCGGTTGTGCTCGCCCAGACAGGGGGCGCCGCGCCGGTAGGTCGCGGGCGTAGCGCTCATGTGGACCGGCAGACCCGGGTAGCGGCGGCGGCCGACTTCCGGATGATCGACTTCGGCCCAGAAGCCCCGCGTTTCGAGAAACGAGTCTTCCGCCAGGTCGCGGGCGTCGGCGACCGGCGCCACCGTGACGCCGGCGCGGCAAAGCCGCGCGACCAACTCGTCGCGTTCGCGGCCGCGGGTCCACGCCGCCAGCAGGTCGTCGATCCGGTCCTCGTCTGCTTGCCGCTCTCTGAGCGAGAGCGAAGCGAATCCCGGCGCCAGGCCGGCGATGCCGCAGAGCACCCGCCACTCCCGGTCGCTCGCGACACTGATCGCGATCCACCGGTCGTCGCCAACGCACGGGTAGCAACCCTGGGGCGCCCGCTGTGGATGTCGATTGCCGCGGCGCGGTTCGGCCGCACCGCGAAGCTGCGCCGCCAGGATGTGATCCCCGAACATCGTCGCCATCGCCTCGACCATCGGCGTCTCGACAGTGCCGCCACGTCCCTTCGGCGACTGTGACCGGCCGTACAGCATGGCCAGGGTTCCGGCGGCCGTATGCAGAGCCGTCATCGGATCCGGCCAAGCGATGCCCGACCGGTGGGGATCTCCGTCCCGGTAGCCAATCGCGGACGTGAGTCCCATCGTGGACTCGATCAAAGGACCGAAGGCAAGCCGGTCCCGGTAGGGACCCGAGTTCCCGAAACCGGGCATCGAGACGGCGATCACGCCTGGGTTGATCTCCCGCAACCGAGCCGGGTCGAATCCGAGCTTGGGCATGACCCGCGGGCTGAAGTTGTCGCAGACGACGTCCGCACGCTCGACCAGTGCCTCGAAGACGCGCCGGGCCTCCGGCTCGCCCAACTCAAGGGTCACGGACCGCTTGTTCCGGTTCATCTTGTTGAACGCGGCATTGCGATTGAACGGGTGGTCGCCGGCGTCGTTCTCCGGGTACAGACGGGTGAGACGGGCGATCCTCGCCGACTGGGTCGCCGGCCCCCGCGCCCAGGCGGCTTCGACCTTGATCACATCCGCGCCAAGATCCCCCAGAATCCGCATCGCCAACGGGCCCGCCCAGACCCGGGTGAGATCCAGGACGCGGAAGCCATGGAGCGGCCCGCCATTCAACGCGGAACGCCGCGAAGAACCGCCAGCGTTCGGTTTCCGCGCCAGCCAACCGACAGCACCGTCCAGAGCAGGAGCTGTTCCGGCGACCGAGGAATCGATGACCTGCGCGGCCGCCTTGCCGTTCAGCAGGAACGGCCCGCGCGGAACAAGGGGCCCGCCGTCGCCGTCGATCGGCACGAAGAAACCGCGGGCCCGAAACTGCGGATCGCCCAGCACCTCCAACGCGTCGATCACCGGTCCGATCGGCACGCGGACCCGCTCGCCCAGCTCGATGATTTCGGCCTCGGTGTGGGCCATCATCCACGGATCGATCGCCCGGTCGAACTCCTCCCGGTGCTCCGCCCGTTCGGCATCCTCGGCGAAGCGCGGGTCTTCCAGGAGGTGAGCCAGGCCCGCCGCCTCGAGGAAGGGCTCGAGCATCTCCCGGCTCGGTATCGACAACGCCACGTAGCCGTCCCTGCAGCGGTGGACACCGACCGGATGCCACGGCCCGCCCTGGGAGTTGCCGACCCGGCCGAGGATGTACCCGGCCTGCGCCCACATCACCGTCGTGTACTGGTGAAGAGCGGCCAGCGCCTCGACGTGGGACACATCGACAGTCTGGCCGCGACCGATCGCCGGCCGAGCCAGCAGGGCGGCCATACCGCCGATCACCGCGTGCGCGCCCGCCTGACACGCCGAGTGCAGTCCCGGCCGGGCGATGGGCTCCCGGTCCGGAGCGCCGTTCAGGTAGAGGTGGCCGGACCATGCATCGTCCGTGAACCCGTTCGAGCGCGGCGGGCCGGCGTCGCCCCAGGCGCTGCGGGCCCCGGCGCCCAGACCGAACGGAGAGATTCGCAACAGCACGGTCTGCGGCGCGTCGGACTCGTCGATCAACGGTTCGAGCGGCGCCGGTGCAGCACTCTCGATCACGATGTCCACGCCGTCGCTCTCGATCAGCTCCAGGATCTGCGCCCGCCCACCGTCTTCGCTCGGCCGCAGCCGCGCCGCACGCTTGCCGACGTTCAGGCAGGCGTACTCCGCCCCGACACCGTTCCACTGTTCGCCGACCTGCCGCCACGGATCGCCTTCGGGCGGCTCGAGCCGCAACACCTCCGCGCCACAGACAGCCAGCAGCCGCCCCGCATAGGCGCCCGCCGGCGAACCGGCAATCTCGATCACGCGCAGGTTGGAGCAGGGAGGATCGGCCACGGCCGCGCGACGCTAGCAGCCGTGCGAGGCTGCGCCGACCGTCGTATGCTCACGCGCCCACCCAGAACCTGTACGGCCCAAGGAGGCTCCGCCCATGCCCATCCTCGACTTCAGCCTCACCGACCAGATCGCCCTCGTCACCGGCGCCTCTCGCGGCATCGGCGAGGCCATCGCGCGCGGCTTCGCCGAGCAGGGCGCCACCGTGATCCTCGCGTCGCGGAAGCAGGAGGGGCTCGACAAGGTCGCCGAGTCGATCGAGGCCGACGGCGGCAAGGCGGTACCGATCGCCTGCCACGCGGGCAACGTGGAGCAAATCGCTGGCCTGTTCGAGCGCATCGAAAGCGAGTTCGGCCGGCTCGACATCCTGGTCAACAACGCCGCCACGAACCCATACTTCGGACCCGCCATCGACATGCCGGAGTGGGCCTTCGACAAGACCCTGGAAGTCAATCTGAAGGGCTACTTCGTCCACATCCAGCAGGCGGCTCGGCTGATGAAGCAGCAGGGCTCGGGCAACGTGATCAGCGTCGCCTCGATCGCCGGGCTGCGGCCCGGCCCGAACGAGCTGACCTACGCCCTGAGCAAGGCGGCCGTGCTCAACATGACCCGCGGCTGGGCCAAGGAACTCGGCCAGTACGGCATCCGCGTCAACGCGATCGCGCCCGGCGTGGTCGAGACCTACTTCGCGAGCGTCCTCGTCGACTCGGAGGAGAAGCGACAGGCGATCGCCAGCCGGACGCCGGTCGGCCGGCACGCGCAGCCGAACGAGATCGCGGGCGCTGCCGTGTTCCTGGCGTCGAAGATGGGCAGCTACGTGACCGGCGCGACGATCGTCATGGACGGCGGTTCGTCGGCCTGAGCGGACGACCTCAGAGTTCCACGCGCCGGCAATCGTCCGCGTCGGCGACCGCTTCGAGCAGGTAGCCGAGGAGGTCGCCGTCAACGTAGTCGTTGTCGACCACGTTGACCAGGAAGTACGTGTCGTGGATGTCCTGGAGCAGGCGGCGCGATTCGCTGTTCTCTTCGTACACCGCCGCCCAGGAGGACAGCCACAGGTCGAAGGCCTCGTCCTTCCAGACCTCGAACGAGCGCGGGTCGACGATCGTCGGCTGGCGAACCTCCTCACCCGGGAACACGCCCCAGGTCACCGCGTTGACCGTGTCGCAGTTGCTGGAGGCCGCACCGGACCGGTCGATCGCGTGGTACGACAGGCTCGGTCTGCCGTCCAGCGCAGCCAGTAGCGGCGGCACCTGCTCCGGCGCCACGAAGAACTCCAGGTACGCCTTCTGATACACGCGGCCTCCGGCGCCGCCCCAGCCGACCGCGGGATCGTCGGACGGAGCGCCGTTCACCCGCGGCTGCGAGTTGATCGTGAGCAGCCCCGCCAGGTTCAGGCGCACCAGTGCGTTGCGCAGCGGTTCACTCTCCAGGTCAAGCGGCCAGTCGTACCAGGGGATCCCGTCGACATCGCCGCGGCAGAACCCCGCGAACACCTCGCGCACCTGGTCGATCGAGCGCAAATCGCGCCCCCAACGCTCACGAGCGACATCGGCCTTGATCGGGCGAAACGCGAGATGGTGATCACCGAGATCGCCGAACGCGGGTGAACCGGCATCGCCCCAGCGACCGTTCGGAAACTCGTCCCAGTCCTGGGTGCGGGCGAGATAGCTCTTCGGCCGGTTGGCCCAGAAGATCGGGCGGACATCCTCCTTGGGGCGCCCGACGGCCGTCGCGCTCCGCCACGGAAGAACCCGCTCGACTCGCGCCGGCACGATGCCCAGCCGGTCCAGGATGACCTGCACCGATCGCTCGAGGTTCAGGGTGTAGAAGTGGAGCCCGGGGGCGCCACCGTCGAGCAGACGGCGGCAGATGCCGGTCAGGAGGTCCTGTCCGTACTCCCGCACCGACGCGTCGTGGTAGCGCCGCGCCTCGATCTCGCTGACGATCTCGGGCGGCGCACTGGCGCCGAAGCCCGTGATGCGCTGAAAGGACTGGTAGCCGTTGATGGGCGCCAGTCCGGGAACGACCGGACAGTCGATGCCGCGGTCGCGGCAATCCTCCAGGAAGCGGAAGTACAGCTCCGGTTCGTAGAACATCTGCGTGATGACGAAGTCCGCTCCGGTCGCCACCTTGGCGGCGAGATGGTCGAGATCGCGCTCCCGGCTGGGAGCCTCCGGGTGGCCTTCCGGGTAGCCGCCGACGCAGATCCCGAAGTGATCTCCATGCTCCTCGCGGATGAACCGCACCAGGTCCGAGGCGTGCGAGAAGCCGTCGGCAATCGGCGACCAGGCGCCGCGGCCGCGGGGCGGATCCCCCCGCAGCGCCAGGATGTTGCCGATGCCGCGCGCGCGGCAGTCGTCCAGCACCGCCGCGATCCGGCGCCGCGGCATGTTGGTGCAGGTCAGGTGCATCATCGTTTCGAGGCCGAGCACGTTCTCGATCGTGTTCGCCAGTTCGAACGTCAGCTCGGCCGTGCTGCCTCCGGCGCCCCAGGTGACGTCGACGAACGCCGGCTCAAGACGCCCCATGCGCTCGATGCGCGCGTAGAGGTTCTCGATCCCGGCCTCCGTCTTCGGCGGGAAGTACTCGAAGGAGTAGAAGGGCCGCCCCTCGGCGATCGCCGAGCGCAGCTTGTCGATCAGCTTCACAACGAAGCGGATCCTAGCCCTGCGCCGCCCGCTCCGCCTGCTGGACCAGGCCGGGCGCGGCCAGCCGTCCAGCCACAGCCTCCAGCTCGGGTCGCGGGCCCCGCCAGCGGAGTTCGTCGACGGAACCGCTGACCGGCGCGTCGCGGACCAGGGTCGCAAGCTCCCGGAACAGCTCCGCCGACTCTCGCTCCTCGCGCAGAGTCGCCGCCAGTCGGTCCCGTCCGCGCACCTTGACCGCCCACTTCCACGGCTCGTCCGGGATGTCCTCGAGGTGGACGTAGTGCGCGAGCACCGTCGCCGTCGACTTGGCGCCCCAACCGCGGAGACCCGGAAAACCGTCGGCACTGTCGCCGACCAGCGCCAGGTAGTCCGGGATCGACTCCGGCTCGACCCCGAACTTCTCGCGGATGCCGTCTGCCTCCCAGCGCAGACCGCGCCGGCGGTCCACCTGCACCGTCTTGCCGCCCCTCCCAGCGTCGACGCACTGGGCGAGGTCCTTGTCCGGCGTACAGATGCGGACCTCGACGACCCGCTCGTCCGCGGCCGCCATCGCGGCGCCGCTGGCAAGCCCGTCGTCCGCCTCGTGCTCGACCATCGGCCACACCGTGACCCCGAGCGCGGCCAGGGCCTCCTCGAGCACCGGGAACTGAGCATGCAGCTCCGGCTCGATCCCCTCGCCGGTCTTGTACCCGGGCCACATCTCGTTGCGAAACGACTCGATCACCTGGTCGGTGGCCACCGCCACGTGGGTCGCGCCGTCGCGGAACATGCCGAGCACGGAGAAGACGACGCCGCGCACCGCCCCCACCTCGAGCCCGTCCTCGTTCTGATAGCTCGGCGCGCCGAAGTGGTGGCGGAAGAGCTCGTAGGTGCCGTCGATCAGGTGGACGTACATGGCAGGCGACGCATCCGGGCGACGCAGGCAAGCTACCATCAGCCGCCATGACGCGATTCGCGGCCCTGTTCTGGACCGTCTGCGCGGCCGCCGTCCCGCCCGCGGCGGCCGCCGACGACCTGCCCGGCGACCCCCTCGCCGGTTCCGGCGATGTCGCGCGGACGCTGCTGCCGGCGACCCAGCTACTGGCCGGCGAACTCCCCACTCCCGTCGACAACGCGGCCTTCGCCTTGCCGGAGAACGCCGCCCCGCCGCGCCACGAGATGCAAGGCACCCTGCAGCTCTTCGGCGGCAGCGGAGCCCCCTGGACCGTCCACCACGACACCTACCTGCGGGCGGATGAGCCGCCGATCGTCTCCGCCCTGCGCCGCATTCCCCGGCTCGACGTCGTCCTGGTCCAGAGCGGCTCCCACCTCGTGCCCGCCAACCGCGCGCTCCGCTACACCGGCGACGCCTACTGGAACGTCATCGTCGGGCCGGGCCGGATCTGGAGCGAGAACGGCGACGGCGGCAGGAGCCGGGCCTCGTTGCCGGTCACCCTGGTCGAACGCAACCAGAACTGCGCCTACCACGGCGTCGTGTCCTTCCTGTTCGACGGCAGCACCACCTCGCCAGCGGCATTCCAGGTCACCCAGGAGACCTGCAAGTACTTCAAGTTCGACCTCTGGGACGCGGGCCCAACCCGCTTCACCTCCGGCGAGCCGCCGGAGGCAGGCGCCGTGCTCGAGGCCTACGCCGCCGAAGCGGCCTCCCGGCTGCCGGTCCGGCCGATCGAGCAGATTCGGGACGACTACCCGCGCGCTCAGGTCTACCCGCAGGCCTTCGGCGGCGGCTTCGACCGCGAGCACCTCACCGCCTTCGGCGTCTCCTTCGGCGGGGTCCACTACCAGGGTCCGGTGCACACGCGCCACGGCGCCTACCCGTATCCCGAGCAGATCCGGCTGCCTTCCTACTCCACGGCCAAAACCGCTGTCGGCGCCGTCGCGCTGATGCGGCTGGCGCAGCGGGACGGCTTCGAGGTGACCGAACTCGAACTCAGGGACTACGTGCCCAAGCCGCCCCGGGGCAGCTTCCACGGGGTGACCTTCGGACACGCCCTCGACATGGCCACCGGTCACTACTGGGACACGGGCAACCAGGACGACGAGAAGAACTCGACCACTGAACTGAACTTCTTCGTGCCGGAGCACCGGAACCGCAAGCTGCGGGGGGCCCTCGCCTACCCGTCGAAGGAGCCGCCCGGCAAGCGCTGGGTGTACCACACGACGGACGCGTTTCTGCTGTCCGTGGCCATGAGCGGGTACCTGGGCCGGAAAGCAGGCGGGTCGCCAAAGGAGCCCGCGGACCTGCTGGAGTTCCTGGCCACGGAGGTCTACCGGCCGCTGGGCGTCTCCGCCGGGGCTCTCCAGTCGCTGCGCACGGACAACCGGGCCGACGGCTACGTCTTCGGCGGCTACGGCATGTTCTGGACTCCGGACGACATCCTGAAGATCGCGGACCTGCTGAACGCCCGGCGCGGCCGGATCGGTGACCGGCAGGTGCTCCATCCCGGCATGGTGGCCGCCGCGATGCAGGAAGACGAGAACGACCGCGGTCTGGACGCCGCTCACAACGGCCACCCGAACAAGTACAACAACTCCGTCTGGTCGCGGCAGATCCAGGTCACCGACGGCACCGGCACCAAGCAGGTCTGGGTGCGCCAGATGCTCGGCTACGGCGGCATCGGCGTCCTCATGCTGCCGAACGGCGCCGTCTTCTACTACTTCGGCGACAACGACCAGCACGACTGGCTGCGCTCCGCGAGGGAGGCGTACAAGCTCCGATGACCCCACCGAACGCCCCGGAACCGGCCCCCTTTACGGGCCTCAGGATCGTCGAGCTCGCGGAGGGCGTCGCCGGCCCGTACTGCGGCAAGCTGCTTGCCGACCTGGGCGCCGACGTCATCAAGGTCGAACCGCCCACTGGCGACCACGCCCGCCGGGCAAACGGCGCCGACCCGGAAGGCTCGCCCCTCTTCCTCTACTGCAACACGAGCAAACGCGGGGTCGTCCTCGACCTGAACGACGAGGACGAGCGCGCGGCCCTCGACGACCTGCTCCGGACCGCCGACGCTCTGGTTATCGACCGCGAACCGCCGATCGAGATACCGCCGGATCTGATCGTGGCGGCGGTCACGCCGTACGGCCTCTCGGGACCCCGCTCGGGAGCGCCCGCCGGCGAACTCACGCTGATGCACGGTGGCGGACTGGTCAATCAGATGCCGGCCCGATCCCGCGACATCGACCGCGCGCCGGTCGCCCTCGGCGGCCATCAGGCCGGCTACCACGCCGGCCTGATAACCGCGCTGGCGGTCGCCGCTCAGCTCTACGAACGCGGCCACGGCGGCGGCACCCGGGTCGACGTCTCGATTCAGGACGTGATGATCAGCATGGTGGCGCCCCTCGCGGCCAGCGCCCGCTACCACGAAACGACCTGGTCACGGGTGCCGGATCGCCCACCAGCAATGGGCAGGCTGAAGACGAGCGACGGCTACGTCATCCTGAACGCCTTCGACGATCACCACTTCGAGCTCTTCCGCGAACTGATGGGCAATCCGGAGTGGTGCCAGGGCGACGAGTGGAAGGACATGGCCTACCGCAGCCACCACCTGATGGACATCGCTCCCCAGGTCGACGCCTGGGCCCTCGAGCAGAAGCGCGACGACCTCTACCACCGGGCCGCCAGGCTGGGCATCCCGGTCGGACCGATCCACGACGCCGCGGACGTGATGGCCTACCAGCAGTACCTGGCCCGCGACTACTTCGTTGAGGTGGACCACCCCCGGGCCGGGAAGCGCCGCTACGCCGGCTGGCCCTACCGGATGGCCGGATCGCGGCCGCGGGTCTCGCGCCCGGCGCCCTTGCTCGGCGAGCATTCGAACGAGGTCCGCGCCGAGATCTCGACAGCCCGCAACGGAAGTCCGGCCGGCGCCGTTCCGCCCGCTGCCTCCGCCAACTCCAGGCTCCCGCTCGAGGGCATCCGGGTGGCCGAGTTCGCCTGGGTGTGGGCCGGTCCCTACGCCGGCGTCCTCCTGTCGACCCTGGGCGCCGAAGTGATCAAGGTCGAGGGACCCAAACGCCTCGACCTGACCCGCCGCTCGGTGGTCTGGCCGCGCGCGGAGGAGGCGCCCCAGAAGATCGGCCAGGACGCCGGCATGGCGTTCAACACGATGAACCTGAACAAGCGGTCGCTGGCGCTCGACCTGTCCCAGGCGGAAGGCCGCGAACTCGCCCTGCGCCTCGCGGGCGAGTGCGACGTGATCTACGACAACATGCGTCCAGGCGCCATGGTCAAGCTCGGCCTCGACCACGAGAACCTGCGCCGGGCGAATCCGGGACTGGTCGTCGCCTCTTCGTCGGGCCGGGGCCACGGCGGTCCGGAAACCGAGTACCTCGGCTACGCGATGGTCCACCAGGGCGTGGCCGGAGGCGCGTACATCTCGGGCTATCCCGACGATCACCCAACCCACAGCGGCGGCGACGTCGATCTGATGAACGCGATCACGCTCGCCTTCTCCATCGTCGCCGCGCTGCACCACCGCGGCCGCACCGGCGAAGGCCAGTTCATCGACTACTCGCAGTGCGAGGGCGTCAGCTCGATCCTCGGCGAGGTCCTGCTTGAGTACGAGATGACCGGCGAGATCCCGGAACGTGCCGGCAACTCGCACCGCTGCTCGGCACCGCACGGCGTCTATCGCTGCTGGGGCATCGACCGCTGGCTCGCCATCGAGGTTCACGGCGACGAGGAGTTCGCCCGGCTCGCGGCGACGATGGGCCGGCCCGAACTGGCCGAGGACTCCCGGTTCGCGACCGCGGCGGCCAGGAAGCGGAACGAAACGGAACTCGACGCGATCGTCGGCGCCTGGACCAGAGAGCGGGACCGCGACTGGATGGCCCGCGAGCTCCTGCGGGCCGGCGTCGCCGCCGCTCCGTCGCGCGATGCCCGGGACCTCTACGCCGACTCGCACCTGCGGACCCGGGGATCGTTCGCCACCGTCGAGCACCCGGAGTGGGGCGACCTGGAACTCGTCGGACCGCCGTTCCGTATCGCGGGCCACGATCTCAGCCCGCGCCGGGCGCCCCTGCTCGGCGAGCACACCGACACCGTCCTCAGCGATGTCCTGGGGCTCTCCGCCGACGAGATCGCCGCCTACCGTGGCCGCGGCATCGTCGCCTGATCGCTACACTCACCGTCCACCATTCGACACGTCCGATCCGCTCAAGGGAGGTCTCCAAGTGACTCGACTCACCCGAACGTCGTGCAGCGCCACCATCGCGGCCGCCGCCATCGTCGCCGCGCTCCTGTTCGCCCCGCCGGTCCCCGCCTTCGCTCAGGACGGCGAGTCGGTGACGGTCGACATCATGAGCCGCTATCGCGTCGCTCCTAACATCACCTACCTGACGGCCGACGGCTACGAGTCGAAGCTCGACGTGATGACCCCCCGCGGCGAGGGGCCGGTACCCACCCTGATCTACATCCACGGCGGCGGCTGGGTCGGCGGCACGAAGGAAGCCACCGTGCTGCGCGGGCTCCCCTACATGGAGATGGGCTGGGCGGTGGTCAACGTGGAGTACCGCCTGGGACGCAATGCCCTGGCACCCGGCGCCGTCGAGGATTGCCGTTGCGCGCTGCGCTGGATCTACGAGAACGCCGAGGACTACAACATCGACACGTCCCGCCTGGTCGTCACCGGCGCTTCGGCCGGCGGCCACCTGGCCCTGACCACGGGCATGCTGCCCGCCTCCGCCGGCCTGGACCGGCTCTGCCCGGGCCGCGACGCGGACCGTCCGGGCTGGGCCGCGGCCGACGAGTACGAGATGCCGGTCGCAGCCATCGTCAACTGGTTCGGCATCACCGATGTCGGCGACCTGCTCGAAGGCGTCAACGCGAAGAGCTACGCGGTCGCCTGGATGGGCTCCCGCAGCGACCGCATGGAACTCGCCAAACGCGTGTCGCCGCTCACCTACGTCCGCTCCGGACTGCCGCCGATCCTGACGATCCACGGCGACGTCGACAACATCGTGCCCTACCAGCACGCCCTCGACCTGCACGCCAAACTGGACGAGGCAGGTGTAGTGAACAGGATCCACACCGTGCCCGGCAAGGGCCATGGCAACTTCACGCCCGACGAGCAGCAGGAGATTTTCCGGGTCATCCGGGACTTCCTCGCCGAGCATGTGACCGGTGGAGGCGGCGCAAGCACCGGCGCCGAGTGACGGGGAGGACCTCAGAAACTCGAGCGCTCTCGCCTCGATGACAGCAAGGCCTGGCAGCCATGCGGCCGGCAATGCTCTGGGTGCGCGGGCCTTCCGGCCCGCCTCCGGGGCTCCCGAACTATGCTCCCGCACCGCCGTCGACCTCACCGCGCTTCTGGCACGCGGCGAGGTTTCGGCGGTCGAGCTTCTGGAAGCCCACCTCGGCTGGATCGACCGGCGAAACCCCGAACTCAACGCGATCTGCACGCTGGACCGCGACCACGCGTTCGAGCAGGCCCGAGCCGCCGATGACCTCCGCCGCCACGACCCGCAAGCCGCCGCCGCAAAGCCCCTGCTCGGCCTGCCGACCGCGGTCAAGGACCTGGTGCCGACGAAGGGCATCCGTACAACCTTCGGCTCGCCGATCTTCGCGGACAACGTACCCGACTTCGACGCCCTGATCGTCGAACGGATCCGGGACGCCGGGGCCGTCGTCGTCGGCAAGACGAACACGCCCGAGTTCGGCGCAGGCTCGCAGACCTTCAACCCGGTGTTCGGCAAGACCCGCAATCCCTGGGATCCGAACCGCACCTGCGGCGGCTCGAGCGGCGGCGCGGCGGCCGCCCTCGCCAGCGGCATGCTGCCGATCGCCGATGGCAGCGACCTCGGCGGCTCGCTCCGCAACCCGGCGAGCTTCTGCGGCGTCGTCGGCTTCCGGCCGACGCCGGGCCGCGTGCCCCGAGTGCCGCCCGAGCAGGGCTGGGACGACCTCGCCGTGCTCGGGCCGATGGGAAGAAGCGTAGCCGACGCGGCGCTTCTGTTCTCGGTCATCGCCGGGCCCGATCCGAGGGATCCCATCTCGCTGCCTTCGCCAGCTACGCCCTTCCACCCGGTCGAACCTGCTGATCTCCGCGGCCTCCGCCTCGCCTGGACAGACAACCTCGGCCGCTACCCGGTCGAACGCGAGGTCCTCGAGGTCTGCGAGGCGGCCCTTCCAGTGTTCCGGGACCTGGGTGCCGAGGTCGAGGAAGCCGCGCCCGACCTGTCCGGCGCCGGTAGCATCTTCCGCACCCTGCGCGCCAACCTGTTCGCCGACAAGCTGGGGCCGCTGTTCCCTGAGCACCGCGAACAGATGAAGGACACCGTGATCGAGGAGATCGAACGCGGTCTGGCGCTCGCTGGCCCGGACATCGCGACCGCCCAGGCGGAGCGCACCCGCCTCCACTGCCGCGTGGTCGAGTTCTTCGAGCATTACGACGCCCTGCTGCTGCCGACGGTCCAGGTGCTGCCCTTTGACGTCGACCAGCCCTACCCCGTCGAGATCGAAGGGCAGCCGATGTCGAGCTACACCGACTGGATGGCCTCCTGCTACTCGATCACCGTGACCGGCTGCCCGGCGATCTCCGTGCCGTGTGGCGTCGGACCGTCCGGGCTGCCGGTCGGCCTGCAGATCGTGACCGCCCGGGGCAGCGATCGCATCACGCTCGGCATCGCGGCCGCTTTCGAGGTCGGGACGAACGCGAACACCATCCCCTAGACTCCTGGAATGACCTATCGCGGGTGCGGGTTGCACTTGGCCATGCCCCAGCTATTGCTGTGCCTCGGGTTCGTCGGCATCGCCGTGCTTGCGGCCGGCCCCCTCGCCGCCCAGCCAGGCGGCGACTCATCCGTCGCCGAGGCGCCCATCCGGGGCCTGGTCACCGATGCCTCCGGTGCGGCGATTGAGGGCGCCAGAGTTCGGGCCCAGCCCAAAGGCGCTCTGGTTACGCCCTTCAACTCGCTCAGGATGGGCTCCGCCACCTCGGCGGCCGACGGTTCCTTCCGCGTGGAAGAGGTCGTCCACGGCCACAGCTACCGCCTGATCGTTCAGGCGGCCGGCTACGCTAGTGCGTTCCTCGACCTGCCGCCCCTCGAACCCGGCACAACGATCGACTCCGTCCACGTGGTGCTCGGCAGAGGCCGCCAGGTTCACGGCGTAGCGATTGACACCGACGGGAATCCGGTGGCCGCTGGCAGGGTGTCCTTGCTCTGGCCCCTGGACCAGTCCGCCTTCAGGTCCTCCTTCGAGGCTCCGGCCGTAACCACCACAACGAACGAACAAGGCGCGTTCGTGCTCCCCGCCGTGGCTCCGGGTAACTACGCCTTGCGCCTTCGTCATCCCGAGTACGCTGACCGCCCACCCACGGAGATCGACGTTCCTGCCGGCGACGGGGACCTCGATCTCGGCGTCCTGACTTTCGTGTCCGGCGGAACGATCCACGGAGTCGTAGCCGGCGCCGACGGTGAGCCCGTCGCCGGAGCCTGGATAAAGGCCCAGGCTCGGAACCAATTCGGCAGCACCGCCCGGACGACCACAGCCGACGCGGACGGCCGCTTCAGGATCGACGGCCTATCCACCGATCTCGTCGACCTCGGCGTACGGGGGGCAGGCTACCCGCTGCTCGTTCGGCCGGGCGTGCGCGTCGACAGCGAGGACCCGGTCCTGATCGAGCTCCTGCACGGAGGGGTCGTTACCGGCCGCGTCGTCGATGCAGGCGGGAACAGGGCCGCCGGTGTGCCCGTGAGACTCAGGGTCGAACACGACCGACGTTCCGGCGGCAGCCCGCTCCTGTGGGGGCCGAGAGACAGCTTTCCCCGGCGAGTCACCGACGCCGAAGGGCGCTTCCGATTCGATGACGTTCCGTCCGGCTCCTGGTCGGCCGAAGCGAGGAACGGGGCCGAAGCGGCAAAGGTCGAGGCATTCGAGCTGGCACCGGGAGCCGAGCGCGAGATCGCACTCGTCCTGGGAACTGCCGACCGGTTGACCGTGATCGTCACGACCGCATCGGGCGAACCCGTTGCCGGCGCAAACATCCTGGTCCGGCCCGACGGGGAGGCCAGGCTGAGCGGCTACGGCTGGACCGGCGGCAACGGCGAAGCGCAGGTCGACATCTCCCCCGGACCCGCGACGGTCGAGGTGGAACACGAGCGACTCGGCGACGAATCACGGAAGGTGGAACTGGCGAAGGGGGCCAACGAGCTCCGCATCGAACTCCATCCCACCGCCGAAATCGCCGGCACGGTCCGCTCTCACGACGGCGCCCCCCTTGCGCTGGCGACCATCGAAGCCGTAACGGAGCACTCTTTCGACACCGAGTTTCGTCAACTGAACACGGTTTCTGACCAGGACGGCGCATTCCGCGTCACGGGCGTCGAGCCCGGCAGCTACATCATCACCGCGCGCTCGCCCGGCCATGCCGATGGCGGTCCCGAGACGCCCATCCGGGTCGACCGCGACGCCATCGAGGGCATGGAGATCCTGCTTCAGCCGGAGGCGCGCATCGCTGGCGTCGTGTCGGGACTGAGCCCCTCCGACTTCGCCCAGGTGGAGATCAGAGCGTGGAAAGACTCCCGCTCACGGAAGGCAACGCCGGACACCGAGGGGAACTTCTCCCTGGAAGGTCTCAGCCCCGGCACATGGAGGGTCACCGCCACCAGGGGCGTGCCAGGCTCGGAGCGAAGAATCACGGAGAACGTGACCGTCGAGCAAGCCGCCGACGAGACCTTCGTCGAGTTGCGATTCGAGCGCGGGCTTCGCCTGTCCGGACAGGTGCTCGAAGACGGCGAACCACTGGCCGGAGCGAGGCTGGGGATCGCCGGGCAGTCCATTCGGACTGATCGGGAGGGCTACTTTTCGCTGGAAGGACTCGAGCCCGGTCGTACGCACGTGCGCATCAGCCGGCCGGACTTCGGTGGCACGCAGTACCAGGCGATCGACCTGCAGAGCGACCTCGAAGGCGTCCGCATTGAGCTGGAACCGGCTGCCGCCACGGTCGCCGGCGTTGTCGTCAATGCCGCAACCGGCCAACCGATCTACCTTGCGCATCTGGTCGCCGCGGACGCGGCCACGATCGACATCATCGCGGCAGGTGAAGCCACCGGCGAATCGTTCGTCGGCACCAGTTCCTCGTTCAGCCAGCCCGAAGGCGAGTTCGAACTCGAGTTGCACGAGAACGCCGACCACGTGTGGATAAGCCGCGACGGATACGAGAGCGTCCAGATTCCCTTGAGCATCGCGCCGGGCGAACACCGGGAGGGACTGGTCATTGAAATGCGGCCGGAGGCGTCCGGGGAACCGAACCAGTAGGAAAAGCGCAAGCGCGCCACTGATATGCCTGAAATGAACCGGATGTTGCCGGCCATCGTGGTCCGACTGTCCCTTCTTCTCGCTCTGGCCGGGGTCGCCACCGGCCCGCTCTGGGCCCAGACCGCAGCCCAGGGGCCGCTCACGGTCAGCGGCACCCTCGTGGACGAACGCGGCGTCCCAGCCCCGGGCGTCGAAGTCGTCCTTCGGCCCTATCCCAGCCGGTTCGAACTCGACCTCGACGTACTGGGCGTCCCGGACGCGCTGCCCGCGGCGGTCGACGCGACCCGCTCGGACGCCGACGGCGTTTTCTCGGTTTCGGCGCCGGTTCCCGGGCCGTACCGCCTGGAACTCCGCCCTTCCGCGACGGCGGAACCTGACGGCGCCGTGGCGCCACTCGTCTACGGGAACCTGGCGCCGCTCTCTGCCTCACGAGTCCTGGAACCGAACGAGCTGCCGGACCGCCACCGTGTCGCCGTGCGGGTCCTGGATGCGGACGACCAGCCGATCGTGGGGGCCCTGGTCATGGCGACTCCCACGATCCTGCGGTCCGCTCGCCACGAACGAGCGAGCCGGGGTCAGCGGCCTCAGCGGCTCTATCCCAGGTTCCATCGAGCCGCCGCGAGAACGGACACGGAGGGCGTCGCCCGGTTCCTGATGCCGACCGTCGAAGCCGAGATCGTCACTTCGGCGCCGGGCTTCGCCATCGGCGCGGCACGAACCGAGGCCGGTCGAGCCGCCTTCCGTCTGAACCGCGATGCCGGCGTTCGGGTTCGGGTACGGGACCCGAACGGCGCGCCGGCGCCCGGAGTGCTGATCCGGACGCGCGGCGGGAGCAGCCTGCCCCTGGCCCTGACCGATGAGCAAGGTGAGGCGCTGGTCAGCAGCAACGACGAGGTCGAAACCACCTACCAGTTCGAGCGGGCCGACCATGCCCTTGCCTCGGCTTCGGCGTCGCAGCCCTCGCCGGTCGCGGGAGCGCCGTCCACCGGCGAGCACGTTGTTCAGGTCCGTCTCGAACCCGCATTGCGCGTTCCCGGGCGAGTCGCCGACGCGGCGTCGGGCATCCCCGTCGACAACGCGACGGTGTGGGCCGTCAGCTTCCCCGGACACGCCACCTCGAGTGACCCGGCGGGCGGTTTCGAACTGAGTACCCGACCAACCGGGAACAGGACGGCCCTGTCGGTAAACGCCAGCGGCTATCTATCCGCCCGGGTCGACGCTGCCGACGAACGCGGCGCTCCCGTCGAAGCGTCGATCCTGCTGGAACCGGCGGCGCCCTTGTCCGGCCTGGTCAGGGACGGCGCCGACCGACCGGTCGCGGGAGCGGCCATCCGGGCCGAATCGATCGACGGTTCGCGCCCGGGAGCGGGACCGCGCGGTTCGCTGACGACCGCCTCCGACGCCAACGGCGCCTTCCGCATCGCCGACGCCGAGTACGATCGGCCCTACCGGCTGACGGTGCGGGCTGAGGGCTTTCCGGGCACCGTCGTCGACGCCCCGCCCCTGGAGCGAGGCGTCGCCGCGGCGCCGCTCCGGATCGTCCTGACCAAGGGACGCCGCACCTCGGGGCGTGTCGTCGACACCGACGGCGCTCCGGTCGCGGCCGCCGAGGTCAGGCTGCGCCGGCCGCCGGAAACGGGCCGGCGCATCCTCTTCGACCGGCTCGACGCCACCGAGCCCGCGACGACGGACGAACAGGGCGCCTTCCATCTTCCGCCCGTCAGCAGCGGAGAGTACGAAGCGCGCATCGTGCACGCCGAGTACATAGCTGGCGGAAACAGGAGAGTCGAGGTCCCGCGCGGCGAAGGGACCTTCGATCTCGGTTCGTTCACCCTGGTGCCCGGCGGGAAGATCCACGGCGTGGTCAGCGACCCCGAAGGTCTTCCGGTCCCTGGCGCCACGGTGGAGTTCTCCAGGTACGGCCCGGACCGGGATCAGGAACGAACGACCACCACGAATCTCGACGGAACCTTCCACCTCGCCGGACTTCCCCACGACCTGGTCGATCTCGACATTCGCGCGGAAGGCTTCGCACCGCTGACCTTGCGTGGCGCCCGGCCGGATACCGGCGAACCGATCCTGATCGAACTGCAGACGGGCGCGACTCTCTCGGGCCGCGTCGTGGACGACGCCGGGAACCCGGCCGCCGGCGCCTCGCTCAGGCTCGACCCCGACGAGCAGACGCTGACGCGATTGGGAGGATGGTCCTCGGTGGACTTCTTCAAACGCACGGGAAGAGACGGTCGCTTCCGCTTCGAGAACGTGGGCGCTGGCACCTGGACGCTCGAAGCAGAGGACGGAGCCGCCAAGGCTCGACTTGAAGCGATCGAACTGACCACGGGAACCGAGCGCGTCGTCGAACTCCAGTTGAGCGCCCGGAATCGCCTGACGGTTACCGTGACCACCTTCCGGGGCGACCCCGTGTCCGAGGCGGACGTTCTCGTCCAGCCCGAACGAAGGCTCTACTCCAGCGACTACGGCAGGACTGACGCCAGCGGGCGTGCCCAGATCGGAACTACTCCCGGACCGGCCACCGTACATACCAGACACCAGAAGTACCAGGACGATTCGCGGAAGGTCGTTCTCGAATCCGGGAACAACGAACTGGCGATCCAGCTCGGATCCGGCGGAACGATCGCCGGCACCGTCCGGTCGGCCGACGGCACGCCGCTGGCCGCCGCAACCGTCCAGGCCCACTCGGAAGACGACCTCGACACGCCGGTGCGGTATCGCCGCCACGGCGACTCGGTGAAGACGCTGTCGAATGGGCAGGGACAGTTCCGCATCTCAGGACTCGAACCGGGAACGTACCTCCTCGTCGGCCGAGCGCCCGGCTTCGCCGCCGACGGTCCCGCCCAACCCTTCGTCGTGGACGGACAGAGCGTGGACGGCGTCGACATCGTCCTCGAGCCGGGAGGCTCGATCGCCGGAATCGTGAGTGGACTCGGTTCCACGGAACTGAGCCAGGTGCGAATCGAAGCCTCGAATCGGGCCCGATGGCAAACCACGGCGCCCGACAGCGAGGGGAACTTCGCGCTCGAGGACGTGGCGGCCGGGGAGTGGAAGGTCGTCGCCCGCAAAGGCGAGTCCTTCGGGGGGCGGGCCGTCGAACGGACCGTGACGCTGGGCGCCGGGGCGCCCGAGGCGTTCGTCGAGCTACCGTTCGAGAGCGGCCTGCGCCTGAGCGGACAGGTGTTCGTGGGCGGCGAGCCAATGATCGGCGGAGCCCTGGGCGCCGTTCCACGGGAGGGCGAAGAGGCTCGGTGGACTCAGACCGATCACCTGGGCCGGTTCGAGATGAGCGGCCTGGACCCCGGCCCTTACGACCTGAGGATCGAGGAGGCGACCGGAAGCGCGGAACATCGACCGATCGACCTGCGGTCTGACCTGGAGGGTCTGCGAATCGACCTCCAGAAACCGGCTTCGGTCGAAGGCGTCGTCGTCGATGGGGTAACCGGCCAACCCCTCGCCTACGCCTGGCTGACGGCGGGCAGCTCGCAGAAGATCGCCGCCCTCAGAGACGACGACTCGGGATTCGGTTCAGCCGGAGACGCGATGAGCGAGGACGGGGGCCGCTTCACGATCCGGTTCGGGCCCGGCGCCGAGCAGTTGTGGGTCGAGCGCGAGGGCTACCAGGACGCTCTCGTTTCTCTGAGCGTTCCTCCGGGCCAGCGCCAGGAGGGCCTGGTCATCCGAATGCAACCGGCCACGTCCGACGCGCCGGAGCGGTAGTCAGGCGCCGGGCCCGACTGCAACGTCGAGCCGACCACCGGCCGAACTGATCGCACGGGCTGCCAGAACACGCAGCCTCTAGAATCCACGAATGCACCGGCTCACGAGATCGTCGGAGAGGCGCTTGCTCGGTGTGGTCCTGTGCCTCACCCTCATCGCGGTCAGCGGCGGCCCGGTTCCCGCGCAACCAGCCGACTGGCCCAACACCGTGACAGGCACGCTCGTCGACGAACGCGGCGCTCCCGTCGCCGATGTCGAGATCGTCCTCCGGCCCTACCCGAGCGACTACGAGGTCGGTCTCCACTTGCTGGGTGCAACCGGCGCCCTGCCGGAGGCCGTCGACCGTACGGTCTCCGGATCGGACGGCTCGTACTCGCTTTCGGCGCCATTGGCCGGGCCTTACCGGATCGAGGTCTGGCCCCCGGGGCCGGCAGACCAGCCGGCCGAGACCGCACCCCTTGTCCACGCCGTGCTGACTCCTCTCAAGGGGTTCCAGGTCGCCGAACCGATCCAGATGCCGGACCGCCACAACGTCGCGGTCCGCGTGCTGGATGCGGACGACCAACCCGTCGGAGGCGCCCTGGTCATCGCGGATCCGCACGCCTGGAGATCACCTGGCTACGCCGGCGCGCAAAGCCAGAGACGCAACGAGGCGCGCGACGGGAGACGCTCACGACTGCAGGCTCAGCAGATCTACCCCACCTATCATCGTCGCGCATCCCGTACCGACGCGAATGGGATCGCACGCCTCCTCATGCCGACGGC
Organism: Thermoanaerobaculia bacterium; assembly: GCA_965116955.1. GTDB lineage: Bacteria > Acidobacteriota > Thermoanaerobaculia > Multivoradales > Multivoraceae > Multivorans. The sequence goes on from OZ220742.1 coordinate 4,207,472, forward strand.
GGAAGCCTACGTCGCCGTCCACGCGAAGGACTTCGGCCTGGGGGAAGCCTGGACGGAATCGGGCCGTGCCGTGTTCCACCTGGAGCGCTCCGCCGGAATCCGACTTCGCGTCCGCGGCCCCGAAGGCCGATTGGAGCCGGGCGTTCTGATCCGCGCCGCCAGCCAACGAGCGCCCCTTACCGTCACCGACGACAACGGCGAGGCGGTCGTCAGCCCTGTGGGCGGTTCGGAAGCGAACTGGCGACTTGAACGCGCGGACCGCGCTTACGCCGAGGTCCCGGTGCCGGCCTCCGCCGCGGCCACCGGGGAGCAAGCGGTCCAGGTTCGCCTCGAAGCCCCGCTCCGGATCCCCGGTCGAGTGGTCGATACCGCCTCGGGCCTCCCGATCCAGGGCGCCTCGGTCTGGGTCCAGAGTTCCCCGGGGACCGCCGACTCCAGCGGACCGACCGGCACCTTCGACTTGGGCACACGGCCTGCCGGGCACCGGATGCGGCTGCTCGTAGCAGCCTCGCACTATCGATCCGCAATGACCGACGTCGGCGATTCCGAAGCCGGGAATCCGGAGGAAGTGAGGATCGGGCTCGAGCCCTCGGTTCCGATTCATGGCCTGGTCACGGACAGTTCGGCCCGACCCGTAGCGGGAGCAAAGATTTGGGCCACTCCGCGCGCCGGCGCCGTGATCCCCGGCTACCCGATCGATCCCTCACCTACCACCTCCGCCCCGGACGGCACCTTCCGCGTGGAGGAGACCGCCTACGGCTACACCTACCGTCTGACCGCCCACGCACCGGGCTACGCCTACACGCTTGTCGATCTGCCGCCCTTCGAGTCGGACCGAGCCATCGAGCCGGTCCAACTCGTGCTGCAAAGGGGCCGTCGCGTCGTCGGCACGGTCGTTGACGACCAGGGAGGCCTCGTGACTGCCGCCCATGTCGCGTTGCTCTGGCCGTTGGACGAGGCCGAGTTCCGGTCCAGTTTCGACGCACCGGCCATGGCCACAACGACCGACGGGACCGGCGCGTTCGCGTTTCCCGCCGCGGCCCCAGGCAAGTACGAGATACGGATCACCCACGCCGAGTACGCGGAGCGCTCGCCCTCGGACATCGACGTTCCGGCAGGCGACTCGGACCTCGACCTCGGCGGCTTCACCCTGCCGGCCGGCCGGAGAGTCCACGGCATCGTCACGGGTTCCGACGGACAACCGGTCGCAGGCGCCGCGATCAGGGCGCGTGGTCGCTACCAGACCAGCCGGTCCGCGGAGAGGGAGTCGACAACCGATGCCGACGGCCGCTTCCGGCTGGTCGGCCTCTCCTCCGACTTCGTCGACCTCGCCGTGCGGGCGACCGGTTACTCGTTGCTGGTCCGGCCGGGAGTCCGCGCCAGCACCGAAGCTCCGGTCCGGATCGAACTCGTCCCCGGGGCATCGCTCCACGGTCGCGTCATCGACAACGGCGGGAACGCCGTTGTCGGAGGGCTCGTCCGACTCGTAGTCGAGCGGGACTTTCGTGTCGACGGTGATCCGCGCCTCTGGGAGCCGGAGGAGGCATTCCCCCGGGCCTCGACGGACGCGGAAGGCCGGTTCAGCTTCGGGCACCTCGTACCGGGCACCTGGTCGGCCGAAGCGAGCCACCGGGAGGAGGCGGCGAACGTCGACGGAATCGAGTTGGCTACGGGCGATCACCACGAGATCGAACTCATCCTGGGCACACGAGACCAACTCACGGTTGTCGTAACGACGTTGCCCGGCGAACCCGTCGCCGACGCTGTGGTGCAGGTCCGACCCGAAGGCGAGGCCAGGTTCCAGGGGTGGGGCCGCACCGACGGCAGCGGACGGACCCAGGTCGACATCTCTCCTGGCAACGCCGACGTCAAGGTCGAGCACGAGCAACTCCGGGACGCGTTGCGTCCGGTGCAGCTCTCGCCTGGTCCCAACGAACTGCGCGTCGCGCTTCACCCCGGACTGGAGATCAGCGGCTCGGTCCGATCGGGCGACGGCTCTGCCCTGGCTCCGGCAACCGTCGAGGCAACGACGGAGTTCTCGCCGGATACCGAGTTCCGCCAGACAAACACGGTTGCGGACAACAACGGTGCGTTCCGCATTACCGGCCTCGAGCCCGGCCGCTACAACATCACGGCGCGGTCGCCAGGCTACGCCGACGGCGGACCCGCGCAGCCAATCGAGCTTGGCGACGCCCCCGTCGACGGCATCGAGATCGTGCTGGAACCGGGAGCCTCCATCGCAGGCGTCGTCACCGGACTGACGCCGTCCGACCTGGCGCAGGTAGAGGTCAGCGCCTGGCAGGACACCCGCCGGCGCGAGGCGACGCCGGACGCCGCGGGCAACTTCGTCATCGAAGGCGTCGGTCCAGGAACGTGGAGCGTCACCGCGAGGAGGGGTGGCGTGTTGTCGGCCCGAAGCGTCGAGCGTTCCGCGACGATCGAGCGGGGGACGAACGAAGTCTTCGTGGAACTGCCATTCGAACGAGGCCTTCGCCTCGCCGGACAGGTGGTGGATGGCGGCGCGCCCGTCGCTGGCGCCCTGCTGGCGACCTCTTCTCCCGGCGAACGGAGCGGCCAGTCCACGACGACCGACCACCAGGGGCGTTTCGTGCTGGAAGGTCTCAGTCCCGGCCTGAACCAACTCGCTATTCGCGCGGCGGACTTCAGTGACACGGAACTTCGATCGATCGAACTGCAGACGGACCTGGAGGGCGTCCTTATCGAACTCGGGCCGGCTCTGGCCACTCTCACCGGGATCGTTGTCGACGACGAGACCGGCCGGCCGCTCGACTTGGCGCGGCTCATAGCCGCCGACGCCGCCACGATCAGCGTGCTCGCCAGCGGTACGGACCCCGAATCGCTGGTCTCCGACGCCTCGTACTCATTCGCCGTCGACGGCGGCAGGTTCGAACTCGAACTGCGCGCGCACGCCGACAGGCTGCTGGTGACGCGAGACGGCTACGAGAACACCCAGATTCCATTGAACGCCAGTGCCGGTCAGCAACAGGATGGGCTGGTGATCCGGTTGCGGCCAGCGGCCCCCGAAGCTCCGAACCGGTAGCAGACGCTCCGCCTCACCGACGCTCGTACGTGTACAACCTCCGCCCGCTCGCCGACACGGTCTCCACATGACGAATCGCCGCATACGGCTCCAGCGCCGCCTCCCACGCCTCCGGCGTGTAGTCGGCGAAACGGTCCCCGCGCAACGTGAGCAGGTCGTCTACCCGCGGGTCGCCCTGGGGAACGAACTCGACCAGGCCGCGCGGCGCCAGGGAGACGAGCCAGGAGGCGATCCGCGGTAACGGCACGTTGCGGCCAATGGCCAGATGGTGGAGCACGGCAAGCGCCACCAGGGCGCCGGCGCTGCGCGAGCGACGTGTCAGCGAGCGCCTCTCCGTCTGCGACCAACCCTGGTCGGGCGACGGGTTGGCCAGATCCTGGTAGAGGGGCAGGAAGCGCAGGCGATCCGAGCGAGCGCGCGCGCAGGCTGTCTCCAGCGCGCCGAAGTCGGAATCGAAGCCGATCACGTCGCGAACGCCCTCTTGCAGGGCGACCGCGGAGAACTCGCCCGTGTTGCAACCGAGATCGAACAGTTGCTCGGGCGGCGCCTCGGCGATGAAGGAGCGCACGGACTCGGCCTTGCGCGAGGCTTCGCCCGTGTCGTAGCTCGTCAGCAGTGAGTAGTCGCTCCAGGTCGTGTCCGTACCCTTGGGCTCGAGGCTCTCGATCCAGCGGCGAAGCTGGGTCAGAAGGCCGCGGTAGGCGCTGCGTGGCAGCGGACGTCTCCGGGTGCGCTCCGCCGCTTCGCCGCGCGATCCGGCACGCCGTTCAAAGCGAAGAGGCAGCAGGACATGGGCCTGCATCCTCGGCGACCAGCGCTTGCGTCGAGGCAGCAGGGCCGCGACTTCGCGGGCCGGGATCCCCTCCTGCATCCCGCGATACCAGGCGTTGTGAGGAACGCCGAACTCCGCCGCCAGCAGCAGGGGGTTCAGGAACTGTTCGCAGAACTGCGAGTGGCCTTCCCAGTACTCACCTTCACGATAGCGCCGCAGCGACAGCCAGTCGATGAACACCGGTTTGGCGCCCTTGAATTGCACGTTGTACGCGCTGGCATCCGAAAGCGAGATGTCCCTGTCGAGGAGTCGGATCTGCAGTTCCAGGTGATGAAGCGCCGCCGCCTTCAGCAGCGAGAAAGGCCACTCGTACGGGTAGGAAATGAACGGCACGCGGGGGTGCTCCAGGACCAGGCCACCGGCCGGGGGCAGTACGCCGACCTCGACCGGATCCACTTCCTCCGCCGCCACGAGTCCCCCTTCGACGACCAGCGCGTCGACGAGGCCGCAGTTCCGTACGAAGCGGTACTCCTCCACGGCAGCCGGCGCGACGCTTCGAAAAATGCGACCGTCCCGACCCTCGATCACCTGCCCCGCCGGATCGCGGAAGGAGGAAGGCTCGGCCTGGGACTCGCTCGCAGCCCCGGCCCGCACTACTCGGACTCGGGTTCGTCGGTACTGCCGAAGCCGAAGAAAGCCTGAATGCGATGCCAGTAGTACTTGAGGGCGAGCGCCGCGGCCGCCACGCCGCCAATCACCGCCTGCAGGATCATGCTGCCCGACGCCGGATCCAGGTAGGCGTGGGCCGTCTGCGGCACGATCAGGGCCACGCCCAAGGCAACCAAGAGACTGGTTCGGTGCTTTGCCATTCGTCTCGCTCCTCCGGGACGCTGCCCGCCACCCCGTGAACAGTTCGTGAAGACGAACAGATCCGAGGCTTTTCGTCAAGCGATCCCGGCGGTACCCACGGCTCGCCAGGGACCGCGATCATCCGCGGCGCGCTAGAGTACCTGGTGGGTCGCCGAGCCGACATGCCCCATGCTCCCGAAACCGGAGTCGCATCGCATGAAAGCACCCACCATGCGCCGTGTTCGTCAACCACGTCGCGGCCTGTTCCGCGTCGGGGCCACGCTGACCGTGGCACTGCTCTCAGCGCCGGCTCTGCTTGACCCGTCCGGCGGCCTGGTCGACGGGCAACAATCGTCCGCCGCGCCTACCGTAACCGGAAGGCTCATCGGCCCGGACCTGCGACCGGCCGCCGGTCTTGAAGTGCAACTGATCCCGGTGCCGGGCAGCTACGAGCGCCGGCTGCGGGAACTCGGCGTGGCCGATTCCGTGCCGACCGTCGACAGCACCCGAACCGATGCCGAGGGGCGTTTCGAACTGACGGCTCTACGGGCAGGTCCCCACCAGATCGAGGTTCTGGCCGCCGCGCCGCGGACCGATCCGCCGACCGTTGTGGCTCCGGTCTACCTCCGACGGGTTCTGCGCGTCAAGCCGAACTCCCTCGCGCCAGTCCAGCTTCCAAAGATGCACCACCTGGTCATCGGGGTCGTGGACGAGGAAGACGAGCCGGTCGAAGGAGCGCTGGTCCTTGTCCAGGCCTCGGAGTGGTCCGATCCATCGGCCTGGGTGCACAGGGAGAAGACGTCTCCGACCTTCGGCCGCGCGAGCGCACGCACCAACGAGGAGGGGATGGCGAGATTCTCTCTTCCTACCGCCAAATCCAGCGTCGCCGTTTCGGCGCCCGGGTTCAACCTCAGCGTCGATGACCTGTCCCGGGGCCGGGCGGCGTTCAGGCTCACGCGCGGCGAAGGCGTCACGTTCCGGGTTCTGAATCGCGACGGGGCGCCCGTCCCCCGAGCCGTGATCCGCGTCGGCGAGTACGAGGCCATTCCCCTCGCGCTCACGAACGCTCGCGGTGAAGCGACTGTCGGGCTCGCCGGAAGAAAGGGGATCTCCTACCAGATCGAAGCCGAGGACGGCGCCTTCGCCCGCACCGCGCGGGTCAAGCGCGAACGCCCGGCGTACGGCGGACCGCAGATCGTGGAAGTCCGGCTCTGGCCCGCCTTCGAGCTTCGAGGACAAGTCGTGGACGCCGAGACCGACGAGCCAGTCGAGTTGGCAACGATCTGGATCGACGACGGGCTCGAAGGAACTGATCGCGGACAAGACCGACTCGTCTGGGCCCGTCCTGGTGGTGAGTTCACACTGAAGACCCGGGCCGACTACGTGCCGCCGGCGATCCGGATTGCCGCCGCGGGCTACAAGACCAAGCGAGTCTCGCTTGGCCCGGAGCACTACGCGGCCGCCGATCGCCGCAAGCCGATCCGGGTCGAGATGCGGAGAGAGCGAAGATCGTCCGACAGGTAGATGCCGAAACCTACGCCTCCAGGCCGGCGGGGCGCCGCGATCGTGATGACGTACGACCACGTCCGCCCCGACGTGAGGGCTCCTGCCGACGACGCTGATGGTGCGCGCGACGCCGAGCCGGAGGGCGCCGGCACGCTCGAAGGCCGCGTCGTCGACGCGAAGGGCGTCGCGGTTCCCGACGCCATGGTGCTCCTCCTGAACGTGGAACCCAGGTCCTCCTCCCAATTGACGACGAAACCGGCGAACGTCCAGACCGACGCCGAGGGACGTTTCCGGTTCGAGTCCCTGGACACCGGCCCCTGGCTCGCCACGGCCGCGGGACCTGTCGGCGAAGCGGGCCATGGAGGCGGGGCCCATAGCGGGCTCATTCGCCTGCAGGGAGACGAAGTCCGAACGATCGAACTCGTCCTCGGCCATCTCGACAGGGTTTCGGGCGTCCAGGTTGCCGGTACGGTCACGGACCATCAGGGGCGCCCCCTGTCGGACGCCGAAGTCACGATCACCGTCAGTACCGGAGCCCCCGGCCCTTCGTCCTCGTCGGCCGCCTCTTCCCGGGGCTCCACGACGGACTCCCGGGGCCGCTTCGAGATCCCGGGGCTCCCACACGGCTCTGCGATCCTCGTCGTCACCCACGCCGAGTACCGAGACACGGTGCACGAGTTCGCGATCGGCCCCGAGCCGAACGAGGTCTCGCTGGCGCTCGAGTCGGGCCTGGAGCTCGCCGGATCGATCCGATCAAGCAGCGGCGAGGCCATCCCCCTCGCCTGGATTGCAGCGATTCCCGACGACCCTCTCGCTGACGAGTGGCCGGGTACGTCCGGCATGGTCGAGGCCCAGGCCGACTCCAGCGGCGACTATCGCTTGAAGGGGCTGAACGCCGGCATCTACCGACTGACCACCTCCGCCGAGGGCTACGCGGAGAGCGAGTTCGACGAAACCGTGCGGCTCGACGAACGCTCCGAGGCCGGCGTCGACATCGTTCTCCTGCCCGAGGCACGGGTGACCGTCCGCGTAACCAGCGCTTCACGCACCGGCGTCCGCGTCCACGCTGTCCAGGGCAACACGTTGCGCGAGGCCCAAAGCGCCAAAGCCGGCGAGTACCGGATCGGCAATCTGCCGCCGGGAGACTGGATCGTGTCGGCCGTGGACATCCACGGTGAAACCGTCGAGCAGGCGGTCGCTCTTTCGCCCGGAGACGACGCCGTCGTCGAGCTTCACTTCGAGCCGGGATTGCTTCTTACTGGCCAGATCACCGTCGCGGGACGGTCGGTAGTGGGCGGCACTCTGGCGCTCAACCGGGCGGGCGGCACGCAGCCACGATGGTCCCATATGGACCGTAGAGGACACTTCGAGGTCCCCGGGCTACAACCGGGCATCTACTTCGCCATGATCGCCGTTCCGACCGGCGCGGCCTACCGGCGGCGCATCGAGCTTCGCGAGAACCGGCATCTGCGCCTCGACCTGGAGGCGCAGGCGAAGCTGACCGGACGAGTCGTGAACGCGGAAACCGGGGAGCCGCTCGCCGAGGCCTTCGTCGCCACCCTGGTCGACCTTGGCCTCGACCAGCCTCTGCCGGGCAGCATGGCCAGAACCACCGGCGACGGACGCTTCGAACTGCAACCAGCCCCCGGCGCCAACCACATGGTGGTCAACAGCGTCGGGTTCGAGGAACAGCGAATGGCAGTGCAGTTGGCGCCGGCCGAGCGCCGGGAGGACCTGGTCTTCGAGTTGAATCCCGGAGGACCGAAACTGGCCGGTCTTGAGCGAACATGGCCGGAATCCGCAACCTAGGGTCCTGCGTTCTTAGCATCGCCTCTCTAGAGTGCTGCGTGTGGCGCTCGGGCTACGACAACCGGGGAGAAGACACGATGCGGAAGATCCTGCTCGGCGCCGCTTGCGCGGGCCTGGCGCTTGGTTCCTGGACGGGACTGACCGCCGATCGTCTGCACGCGCAGCCGCCTCCCGGTCCCGCACTGACCGTCACGGGAACCCTGGTCGACGAGGAGGGCGCACCGGCCGCGGGTCTGGATCTCGAACTGCGGCCCTACCCGAGCCGCTACGAGCGACGGCTTGACGACCTTGGCGAGACCGGCCGGTTGAGTGCAGCCGTGGACTCGACCCGATCCGGCCCGGACGGCGCCTTCACGCTGACCGCGCCGGCCGTGGGGCCCTACCGGCTGGACATCTCCGCTCCGCCAGGGAGCGCAGCCACCGATAGCCGCCAAGTGGCCGTGGGACCGGTGTCCCACACCCTGGCGCCGCTGGCGGCACCGATCGTCCTGCCACCCATCGAAGTCCCCCACTGGTACACCCTGACGGTCGGCGCGAAGGACCTCCAGGGCCAACCCGTCGAAGGCGCCCTGGTTGTTGCCGACCCCGCCCTATGGCGTTCGGAACGCGCCGAAGCGGGCGATGTGCGGCCGCGATGGAATCAGCCCCAGCAACGGATCTACCCGCGCTTCTGGCGCGCAGCCGCCCGCACGGACGCCGCCGGAGTGGCCACGTTCTCGATGCCGACCGCGGAAGTGAACGCCTTCGTTTCGGCGCGTGGGTTCCGGCTGCGCGCGGGGCCCATCGCTGACCGTGGCGGTGTCTTCGAGTTGACACCGGGGGCCGGCGTCACCGTCCGCGTGCTGAATCCGCACGGCAGGCCGGCGCCCCGCGCCGTGGTCACCGTCGGCGAGAGCCAGGATGTGCCACTGGCGCTGACCGACGAACGCGGCGAAGCGACCGTAGGCCTCACGTCGGACCAGAGCCTCGTCTACCAAGCTATTGCCGAGGATCAATCACTTGCCTGGACCGCTCCCCTGGGCCCGGAGCCCAGCGAAGCCGCCGCCCCCGCGAAGGTCGAGATCCGGCTCCGGCCGCCGGCCGAGATCGCCGGTAGCGTCACCGACGCAAGCACCGGACGCCCGGTCTCGGGTGCGACGATCTGGCACCGGCCCGGCGAGCAAACGCGATCAGGCCCGGGCGGCGCCTTCGTCCTGCGCACCTGGCTCCACGAAGGTCGGGCGCAGGTCGGCATCGCCGCCGACGGCTACCAGGCGACCAGCGCCATGGTGACGGCCGAGCGACTCGGGTCCGCCGACGGCGTCGACATCGTGCTGGCGCCGGCGGCGCTCCTCCGCGGTCAGGTCGTCGACGCGGCCGGCCGGCCGATCGCGGGCGCCTCGCTGTGGATCGAGCCGGCCGGCCGAAGTGGCGGCCGGAGCATCGACCCCGGAACCTGGAGGGCGACCTCGGCCGCCGACGGGTCCTTCTTCATCTCCGGCGCCGCGTCCGGGCACGCCTACCGTCTCCACGCCGAGGCAACCAGCTACGCGCCAGAAACCGTCGCGATTCCGCCGGCGCCCGCAGGCACGACGCGAGAACCCGTTCGCGTCGTGCTCGCCCGCGGCCTGCTTGTCCAGGGAACCATCGCCGACACACAGGGCACTCCCCTTGCAGGCGCAGAAGTCGCCCTGCTACCGGTCGCGGTGACCGGCGACGGCGGCTACTCGCAGAACATCGCGGCCAGGAGGACCAGCACGACCAACGCCCGCGGTGTGTTCGAGTTCGCCGGCACACCGCCCGGACGTCACGAACTGACCGCAAGCCATCCAGAACACGTCAGGGTCCAGGCGCCGGCTTTCGAGGTGCCTCCGGGCGAGGGCACGAAGGACGTGGGTACCCTCACGCTCGACGTCGGCGCGGCGATCGAGGGTGTCGTCCGTGACTTCCAGCGCCGCCCGGTAAGCGGCGCCCAGGTCAAGGCCCACCAGAACAACATCGACCATCGTCGGCCTCTCGATCCGGAAACCAGGACCGCGCTGACGGAAACGGACGGCACGTTTCGCATCGCTGGACTGCGTGCCGAACCGGTAGACCTCGTGGTCGAGGCCGAAGGCTACGAACGGTTCGAGATGGCCGCGGCGCGCCCGCAGGCCGGGGGCCTGATCGAGGTCGAGTTGGGCGAAGGGGCCAGACTCGTCGGCCGGGTTCTCGATGCGGACGGCGAGGGCGTCGCCAACGCGTACATCTGGTTGAGACTCGACCGCAACCCGGGACTCAGCCGCACGGCGTGGAGAGTTCCTTTGACCGGACACGAAACGACGGCCGACGGCGACGGCCGCTTCCGTTTCGAAGCTCTCGGAGCGGGACCCTGGACGGTCGACATCGCCGGCGAGCAGTTGGCGGAAGACATCGGCGCCATTCGGCTTCGGTCCGGCGAAGAGCGCGAGATCGAACTCCGCCTGCGCGCCCGGGCCCGGCTCGCCGGCGTGGTAACGGACCCGCACGGTGAGCCGGTCGCCGGTGCGGAAGTGCTCGTTCAGCCCCTCGGCCCGGCAGGTCAGGTAACGCGCACACACCAAGGCGCAGGAACCGACGCCGGCGGTGCCTACGAGGTCCATCGGGTTCCCTCGGGTCCTGCACGGATCGTCGCCCGCCATCCGGACTACCGGGACGGTGTGACTGAAGTCGCGATCGAGCGTGGAACGAACGAAGTCGACGTCAAGTTACAACCTGGCTGGGACATCTCCGGGACCGTCAGCACCGCCGCCGGTTCGGCGCTGGCGCTCGCAAGGGTCGAGGCCCATCGCGTCGAGCCGCCGCTTTCGCTGGACGAACTGGCCGACGCCCAGCGACAGGTCCTTCCCAGGCTCCCGCTAGAGGCCGTCACCGACCAGAGCGGCAACTACCGAATCGGCGGCCTGGACAACGGCAGGTACGAACTGCGGGCCCACGCGGACGGCTACGCACGCGCCGCGTCAGGCCGTTTCCCGGTGCGGGTCGATGGCGGGTCGGTCGGCGGCGTCGACTTCGTGTTGCACCGGGGCATCACCCTGCGGGGTGTCGTGACCGGACGGCCCTCCGACGCACTCGCCGGCATCTCCGTGAGTGCGGCGCAGGAACGCCTCCTCGGCGGTATGACGACACCCAACGTCGAGGGCCGCTTCCAAGTGAACGATCTCGGACCGGGCCAATGGACCGTCAGCGCAGAAGAAGGCGACGGGCGCAGAGTCGAACGAGTGGTCACGCTGGAAACTGGTCCAGGCGAGGCGTTCGTCGAGTTGAACTTCGAACCCGGCTTCACCCTGACCGGCGAGGTGCGATCCCAGGGCCAACCTGTCGCCGGCGCCGAGGTCTATCTGCTCGAAGGCACCCGGCAGTATGGTCCGGGGCGCATAGCGCGGATCGATCAACAGGGCCGGTTCCGTATCGACGGCCTGGCGGCCGGCCCATACAAGGTGATGGTCGCGGAACCGAGTGGCGTCACCCACTCCCGAGAGGTCGAGCTCCAGACCGACCAGGACATCCTCGTCGACCTGAACCCGCCGGCGGTGCTGGCCGGGACCGTCATCGACGCCGCCACGCGGGAACCCCTCGCCGGCGTCAACCTGATCGCCATTGTCGTGGACCCCGAAGCGGAACTCGCCCCGGGCGCCGAGGAGGCGTGGATCCCGGCCGGGTTCACCCAGAGCAACGCCAACGGCGAGTACCGGCTCGAGTTTGCTCCTCGAAAGGCGACCTCTCTGATGGTCCAACGGCAAGGCTACAACGGGTTCGGCGTACCCCTCGACTTGGTGCCGGGCGAACGCCGCGGCGGCTTCCTGATCGAGTTGCAGCCCGAGTAGCCGTCCCATTTGTCCTCGGCATCGAACCTGACCTGGAAGAAACCTCTCGCGCTCGGTGCTCAGCCGCCGGGGGCGGGAAGGCTCAGACGCGACACGCCGGCCAGGTCCGCCATCCGGCGGTCCAGGGTCAGAACCTCCAACCCGGCACGCGAGTAGTCGTCCGCAATCAGGCGATCGAACAAGCCGGGACCGCCGCCCGCTTCCAGCGCCTCGAACACCGCGCGCCCGTTGAGCGGCGAGACGAGTCCGCTGCGAAGAACGTCGAGCAGCCCGGCGCGGGCATCGTTCTTCGTCACGCCGTAGTGATGGCGAACGGCGACGTACGCCTCGCCGATCACCTGGTTGGACGCGAGAATCTCGCTGCCTTCGTGCTCAACGAGGGCGATCAGCCCGGCCACGCAGTCCAGGAAGTCCTCCCTGGGTTCCCCGGTGAGTAAACGCACCAGGACCGAGGTGTCAATCCCGAAGCGCCGGGTCATACCTCTGCGAACGGAACGTCTCCATGTCGAATGGGCCGCGCCCCTTACTCAGCTTGCCGCTAAGCGGCGCCAGGCGCTCGCGGTGGATTCGCTGCGGGCGTAGCCGAAAGCCATCTGCGCCTTCGATCAGCTCCAGCCGGTCTCCAGGCCCCACGCCGAGGGCGTCGAGTACTCGCGCCGGAAACGTAACCTGACGCTTCGATGTGATCTTCACGAGCATCTCGATCCCCTTACCGCGGAGGCTATTCCGGTAAGGCATCCAGCGTCAAGGCACGGCCTGTCAGTGCCACCCGACATCAAGTCGTAGGATTGCCGCCGCTCAGCGGAAAGCAGACGACACAGTCAACGCACAAGGGAGAACCACAGTGGATATCGCGAACAGGATCATGGTTGTCACCGGAGGCGCCTCCGGAATCGGGAAGGCGCTCGCGGAAGCGTTTCACCGCGAGGGCGCGCGGCACGTCATCGTCGCCGACCTCGACGAGGCGGGGGCCAAGCAAGTCGCCGACGCGATCGGCGGCACGGGTGTCGGGCTGGACGTGGCGGACGAGGGCGCGGTGCGCGACCTGGTCGCGGCGACGCAGGCGAACATCGGCCCGATCGATCTCTTCATGTCGAACGCCGGCTTCGTGACGATGGGCGGGCTCGAGGTCCCCAACAAGGAGATCAACGACCAGTGGGAGGTCCACGTGATGTCCCACGTCTACGCCGCGCGGGCCGTCCTGCCCTCGATGATCGAGCGCGGAGAGGGGTACATCATGAGTACGGCCTCGGCGGCTGGCCTGCTGACCCAGATCGGCTCGCTCGCCTACTCGCTGACCAAGCACGCGGCGGTGGCGCTGGCGGAGTGGATCGCGATCACCCACGGCCACCAGGGCATCCGGGTCTCAGTGCACTGCCCGCAGGCGGTGAAGACGAACATCGGCGCCAACAGCCCCGACCGGAACCGCCGCCAGGGCCTGTCCGTCGGCGTGGCCTCGGGCGATGGCGTCCTCACGGCCGAACAGGCCGCCGACGCCTGCATCGACGCGGTGCGCCAGGAGCGCTTCTGGGTCCTGCCCCACCCCGAAGTCGCGGAGTACGTCCGGCGCAAGGCGACCGACGTTGACCGCTGGCTGCACGGCATGAGGCGCTTCCAGGGACGTCTCTACGAAGGGCAGCAACTCCCGGGCGACTGGTTCGTCGACGCCCAGGGCGATTGACGTGACCCCGTCCGACGATCCGGTCTTCGCGACACGCGAGGGCGGAGTCGCCGAGATCGTGCTGAACCGGCCGGCCCGCAGAAACGCGGTGACCGGCCCGCTGGCGCAACGCCTGCACGCGGAGATCGTCGCGGCGACCGAAGACGACGAGGTCGCGGTCCTGCTCCTCCGCGGCGCCGGCGGCGCCTTCTGCTCCGGCCTCGACCTCGGCGAGTTCCGGGCCGACCCGCCGCCGGACTGGATGCCGGACTTCAGCGCCCTCTGGCTCGATGTCCACGCGGCGCTCTACGACTGCCCGAAGCCGATCGTCGCGGCCCTGGAGCGCTTCGCGATCAACGCCGGCTCGGCCCTGGCCCTCGCTGCCGACGTCCTGGTTGCCGGCGAACAGGCCTTCCTCCACGTCGGCGAGATCCAGATGGGCATGGCGGCACCGATGAACATGGCCTGGCTGCGGTTGCGCCACCCGGAGAGCGTGGCGTCCCGACTGGCGATCGTCGGCCGTCGCTACGCGGGACCGGAGCTTGCCGCAATGGGCGTCGCCGCCGAAACCGTCGACGATGCCGCCGTGCTCGACCGCGCCCGGGAACTTTCCGCGACCATCGCCGGTTATCCTCCACAGGGCGTCCGAGCGATCAAGCGAACGATCGGCGGCGGGCGGCCCGCAACCTCCGGTCGGGACTGGTTCGCCCGGTTCCGCGCCGGCTGACGACTCGACAGCGGCAGGCCGCATACCGGCCGGCGGCCGCGATAGACTGGGGAGTAATGACGGCCTTCTCATTGGATGACAAATACACGCTCACTGAAGGCCGCGTCGCAATCACCGGTGTCCAGGCTCTCGTCCGGCTACCGATGGACCAGCACCGCCGCGACCGGGAAGCCGGTCTGCGGGTTGGCGCCTTCATCAGCGGCTATCCCGGATCGCCGCTGGGCGAATACGACAAGCAGCTTCAGCGAGCGAACAGGCTGTTGGCGAATCACGACGTGGTCTGCCGACCAGCGATCAACGAGGAGACGGCGGCGACCGCGATCTACGGCGCCCAGCTCCTGGAACGTTTTCCGCACGAACGCTTCGACGGCGTAGTCGGCATCTGGTACGGCAAGACGCCGGGCGTCGACCGCACCGGCGACGCGTTTCGCCACGGCAACTTCATCGGCACGGGCAAGCACGGCGGCGTCCTCGTCCTGGCTGGCGACGACACCGCCTGCAAGAGCTCGACGATTCCCGGCGACAGCACGATCAGCCTCTTCGACCTTTCGATCCCGGTGCTGTATCCGGGCGACCCGGCCGAGGTGCTGGAACTCGGGCTGCACGGGATCGCGCTCTCCCGGTACGCGGGCCTGTGGACCGGGATCAAGATCGTGACCAACGTCGCCGACGGCGGCGCGGTCGTCGACCTGCCGCGGACGGCGCCGCCCGTCCTCCCCGACCTCACGATCGGCGGCCGCCAGTTCGAGAAGCAGCTCGACATGCGGCTGCTGCCCCCTTACTCGATCGAACTCGAGCGGCAGATCTTCTCCGAGCGCACCGCGGCCGCTCTGGCCTACATCCACGCCAACGGCCTCGACAGCATTCGCTGCGCCAGCCCGGGCGACCGCATCGGTCTGGTCGCGGCCGGCAAGCCCTACCGCGACCTGCGTCTGGCGCTCGAACTGCTCGGACTGGACGAGGCAGCGCTCGACCGCCATGGCATCCGGGTGCTCAAGCTCGGCTGCATCGCGCCGATCGAGCCGCGGCGGCTGCGTGAGTTCGCTAAGGGCCTCGAAGAGATCATCGTCGTCGAAGACAAGCGCGGTTTCGTCGAGACCCAGATCCGCCAGGTGCTCTACAACCTGCCCGACCGGCCGCTGGTCGGCGGCAAGGAGACCCCCGCCGGCGAGACGCTGTTCCCCATGCACGGGGAACTCGAAGGCCACGACATGGCGCGGATCCTCGGCGCCTACCTGGAGCACCGGCTGCCGGACGCCGTGCCGGCCGAGAGGCTGGCGCACCTGCGGGCCGGCGCCGAGTCCGCCGAACTGGCCACGAAGCTGCCCGCCGCGCTGCCGCGGATGCCCTACTTCTGCAGCGGCTGTCCCCACAACACGTCGACCCAGCTTCCCGAGGGGTCGGACGTCGCCGGCGGCGGCATCGGCTGTCACGCGATGGCGATGTGGATGGATCGCGGGGTGAGCTGGCTGCCGCAGATGGGCGGCGAAGGCGCCTGCTGGATCGGTCTGGCGCCCTTCACCGAACAGGAGCACGTGTTCCAGAACGTCGGCGACGGCACCTACGCCCACTCCGCCAGCAAGGCGATCGAGGCCTGCATCGCCGCCGACCTCCACATGACCTTCCGCATCCTCTACAACTCCGCCGTCGCCATGACGGGCGGTCAGGACGCGGTCGGCCTGCTCAGTTCGATGGGTGTCGCGAAGCAGCTTCAGCTCCAGGGCATGAAGCGGGTCGTCCTGGTGACCGAGGACCTGGAGCGCTTCCCCCATCGGGACGACAACGGCGTCGAGATCCGGCACCGGCGCGACTACGACCAGGTGCTCAAGGAACTGCGGGCGATCAAGGGCCCGACCGCCGTCGTCTACGACCAGCAGTGCGCGGCCGAGAAGCGGCGCGAGCGCAAGCGCGGCATCCAAGAGACGCCGAAGCAGCGGGTCTACATCAACCCGGCGGTCTGCGAGGGCTGCGGCGACTGCGCGGCCAAGTCGAACTGCCTGTCCGTCGCGCCGCTCGAGACGGAGTACGGACGCAAGACGCAGATCCACCAGTCGTCCTGCAACCTGGACTACTCCTGCATCGAGGGCGACTGTCCCGCCTTCATGACGGTCGAACTGGGCGACGGGACGAAGCCGGTCCGCCGCGCCGCCGCGGCCCCGCTCGCCGAGGACGAGACGCCGGAACCGGTCCGTCAACTGCCGGACGACGCCACGTTCCGGGCGCTGCTCGTGGGCATCGGCGGCACCGGCGTGGTGACCGTCGACGCGATCCTCGTCACCGCGGCCCTGATGGAGGGCCGGTACGCCGTCCACCTCGACCAGACCGGTCTGGCGCAGAAGGGCGGCGCCGTCGTGTCGAATCTGCTGCTCAGCCGCGGGCCGATCCCCCGGGCCAACAAGCTCGGTAACGGCGAGGCCGATCTGGCGCTCTCCTTCGATCTGCTGGCCACGATCGCACCCGACAACCTGAAGCGGTTCTCGCAGGAGACCACGGCCGTGGTGGGCAACACCGCCGGCATCAGCCCGGCGGCGGTGATCACGGACAGCGCCGCGCGGATGCCCCCGCTCGACGAGCTGCGCAAGCGGCTCGCCCTGTTCACGGACAGCGACCGCAGCTACTTCGTGGACGCCGAGGCCGCCACCGAGCGCCTGCTCGGCAATAGTGTCACCGGCAACATCTTCCTGGTCGGCGCGGCCTACCAGCAGGGCCTGCTGCCGCTCCAGGCGCCCTTCATCGAGCAGGCGCTGGTGGCGAACGGCGTCGCCGTCGAGGACAACATCCAGGCCTTCCGCTACGGCCGCCTGTCCGTCGCCGATCCCGAGCGGTTCCGGCGCGCCGCGGGACTCGCCGAGCCCGAGGCGCCGACCGCGGCCGCGGCGGTGGACGCCGCCCGCGAGCGCCTCGAACGCTGGGCGGCGAAGCTCAGGCCGGAACTCGAGCGGCTGCTCGCCGGCGCGCCGCGCGGAGGATCACTCGACCGTCTGCTGCCCGGCCGCGTCGCCGACCTGCTGCTCTACGGCGGTTCGAGCTTCGCCAAGCGCTATCTCGGCTTCGTCGGCGAGGTCGCGGACGCGGAGGAATCGAAGCTGCCGGGCCACACCGCGGTACGCGAGGCGGCGGCCCGCTACGGCTTCAAGCTGCTCGCAGTCAAGGACGAGTACGAAGTCGCGCGCCTGTGGCTCCAGGACCCGACCTGGGACCAGGTTTCCCGGGACTACGACGGCTCGCTGTCCCGCCAGGTCCTGCTCCATCCGCCGACCCTCCGCCGGTTCGGCTGGAAGCGGAAGATCCGCCTGGGAGCCTGGTCGCGTTCGCTGTTCCGGCTGCTGTACGCGGTACGCGGACTTCGCGGCACGGCGCTCGACATCTTCGGAGCGACCCGCCACCGCCGCCTGGAGCGCGGGTTGTTCGACTGGTACCGCGGCCTGGTGCAAGGCGGCCTCGAACGGCTCGACGCGAACTCCGCGCCGCTGGTCGTCGCACTGGCCGAGCTCCCCGACTCCATCCGCGGTTACGAGGACGTCAAGGAGCGCACCGTCGCCACGGCCAGGTCGCGCGCCAGGCAGCTCCAGCGTCAGCTCGACGAAGAGCCCGCCGGCTCCAGGGTCGCCTGAAGCCGCATCCGCGCTAGGATCCCGCGCCGTGACGACCAGACGGATCACGTCAACGCTCCGGCTTCTGCCAGCCCTGCTGGTGGCCGTCGCAGCGCAGCTTCCGGCCCAGATCGCGCATCCCGTGCTGAGCGGCTTCCTTCCCATCGACGACTACATCCTCGAGGTCGACGGGCAAACCGATTCCGGCGCCAGGCTCTACCTCTCGCAGCGGGCGGCTTCGATGCTGATCCTCAGCGACTCCCTCGGTGAACCCGTGCTGCTGTGGGCCCGCAGCATGGCAGTGGACCGGCTCCAGAGTTCCGACCTACTGGCGTCGGGGGCCGGCTACGACGTCGTCGCCGAACCGGACAAGTCCTACGTCGGCGAGGCCGTACCGGACCAGACCACGATCGTCCTGCCCATCGAGGGCCGCGATGTGAAGATCCTCCCGCGGCCCCCCCTCGTCGGCGACCGCACTCTGGGCGAGTTGCTCGAGCACTCGCCGGGCTATCGCGCCGGCATGGACGCCTTCCAACCGAACGCCGCCGCCATGGCCGCGCTCCGCGACACCGAACCGGCGCGCGTGCGCGTCTACTTCGGCTCCTGGTGCGGCGTCTGCAAGCAGGTGCTGCCCAACCTGCTCGAAGTCGAGGCCGGCCTAGCAGGCTCCAGCCTCACCTTCGAGTACTACGGACTCGCCTCACCCCCGGCCGGCTGGGAGGACCCCGAAGTCAAGGGCAACGAAGTGACGGGCCTGCCAACCGCGATCATCTACCGCGACGGCCGGGAGGTCGGCCGCTTCGGTGGGGCGAATGACTTCGCCCGGCCTGCCCAGGTGCTGCAAACCCTGCTCGCCGGCGCGCCGTAAGCCAGGAAGCTAGAGCCCCGCAGCCCGACCGTTCACGACCACCGGCTCCTCCAGATTCCCTCTGCTCCCGACGCTGACCTCAGCGCCCCAGCGGCGGCCCGCGGCCCAGAAGGAAACCTCGTAGGCACCGGGCGTCACGCAGCCGAGCCCGAGCCGGCCGGAGTCGGAGAAACGCACAGTTTCGCGGGCGCCGGTCAGGTGACTCGCGATCTCCGCGCCGGCCTCGGTCGTTACGCTGAGGAAGGAGAGGGGCTCGCCGCCGCACTCGGGCGCCGGGCAGCGGAGTTCGAGCAGACGGCCGATCGGCAGTGACTCCCGCACCGTTGCAGTACGGTCCGCCTCGACGTTCAACCCGGTACCGCCCGTACAGGCTGCGCCATCACTCCAGACCACCGAAATGTCACCGGCGGGCAGATTCCGACTGGCCTGCCCGGCCGCCGACGCCAGGCTGGTGTTGACCATGTCGCCAGAGGCGTTGACGAAGTGAAGCCACGCACCGGCAGCCGGACTGCCGTCGGTGCGCTGGAGTTCGACTTCGAGTACGCCTGTCTCGGCATCTTCGACGCGCAACACCTGGTGTGGCGGCGGCTCGGTGCCGAGCACGAGATCCTGGACCACCGTACCCGCCCTGCTGCTCCTTCCCTGCCGCACGAGAGTAGGTGAAACCCCCGCATCTGCCTTGAGCCGGTACGGGCCCGGGGGCGCCGGCGGCAACTCGAAGCGTCCGTCGTCGCCGGCCTCCCCGTATGCGACTCCGCGCCCAATGTCACCAATGAGGGATACCTGGCCGCTCACCGGCGTGCCGTCCACATCGAGCAGTTGGCCCGTCACGCGCACACCATCCAGGTCCATCCGCGGCAGCGGGCCTTGGGGCCACAACCGGCCGACGTTGCCGCCATCGGCACGCCAGGTCATCCACAGCAGGTCGGTCGATGCTCCTTCCACCTCGAAGGCCCCGTCCGGGCCTACGGCCCCACCTACTGCCTGAGGTGGGATGCCTAGCACACGCTGCTGTCGGGACCCGCCCGGCCGTTGCGAGACGATCTGGAGCTTCCCGGAACTTCTCGACGGCTCGAACACTCGGCTGAACGAGACGTGGCCGCCGGTCACCGGGCGGCCGTCCATGACCAGGATGCTCTCGATGACCCGGGTCGTTACTGCCACATCGATCGCCTGCACCTCGGCTGGTCCCTCCTGGATGGCCACCTCCTGCGAAACGCGAAGCCTGCCCGAAGCGTCCAGGACCTCCAGTCGATAGACGTCGGGCGTCGCGAGAAACTCCGCTTGCACCCTCGAGTCCTCGCCACCGCGCTGCCTCGCCTCCGCTTCCGGCGGCACCTGCAACGTCGCCTGGATGATCGGTGCCTCGACCTCCCGGAACCGGTCCAGCAAGCGAACCGTCCCGCCGTCGATCCCGGTGACCCGCACAGCGACCGGGCGGCCGGAATCCAGCCACGATTCGCCCTGGTCGGCGAGTTCGTTCGCGCCCAACACGATCAGCCGATCCGTGACCGGCACCTCCGGGCACTGCAGACGCAGGTGGTAGCGGCCCGCGCGGAGGCCCCCGAACAGATACCGGCCTTCTGCATCGGACACCGTGACGTGGCGTTGTCGCAACATCAGGGCCGCGACGGCTCCCGCACCTGGTGGAAGCAGTTCAACCAAGCAACCCGCCGCGGGTTCGGCCCCCACCGCATCGAACAGCCGTCCCTGGACGACCGACCCCGGGTCGAGGGCGATCAGGCCGAGTTCGATCTCATCGCCTGGGATCGGCGCGACGCGGATCAGCGGAGACTCAAGGTAGTTCTCGGCCCGGAACGAGAGGTCGACCGCAGCGTCGCCGGCGAAGGAGGAACTGATCGGCACGAGCACCGGACCCTCGGCATCCTCGACATCATGGGAAGCGCCGCCCATCCGGCCGACAGCGTTGGTCCGTAGCGTGAAGTTGCGAATGGGCTCTCCGGTGGCGCCAACGAGTTCGACGCGCACTTCGGCGGCGCCGGCTGGAGCAGTAGACGCCTCCGCGGCAGACTCTTCTCGGGCCACGAGTTCGAAGACGACACGCGAAGCCCGCCGCCCCTGCTCGATGGTCCGGGAGTCGGTCTCGAAGCCGGGCGCGTCGGCCGTCGCCTGGACGTCGCCGGGGGGCAGACCCGCCAGCTCGAACGAGCCCCGTTCATCGCTTTCCGCGCAGCGCCGCAGGGTTCCAAACCAGTCGGGCAGTCCCTCGGCGCTCCAAGCGGTGCAGACCGCTGCTCCCGAAACCGTACGGCCGCCAGCGGCTTCCCGGACGATCCCTTTCGCCGTCCGCCCAGCTTGCAGCCGGATCTCAGTCGGTGGAGGCTGGTTCGAGTAGCGGCCAATGAACGGCAGGTGGGTCGGATGATCCACGACCAGCGTCAGGCCGTGCAGGCGCGGCACGGCGCTCGCGATTACGCCGTTGTCCGCCGTCCCGCTCCGAACCAGGATCTCGTCCGCCGGCGAGACACCACCACGCCCCGGCAGCAACACCGTGACCGATGCCTCGTCCGCAGGCCGGCCGTCCGCTCCCAGGACGACGATCTGACCTGGCGCAGGCCCCGGCGCCTGCTGCGCCGCTCCGGGTGCGCCGAGCGGCTGAAGGATGGCAAGGCAGACGAGAACCAACGAACCGAAGACAGCGCCGGCGGGCGCACTCCACCGCGTCATGGGGCTGGACCTCCCTGTTACAAGGCTTACTCCAGCGCCAACGCCACCAGGGCCGGACTTTGTTCCCCGCGGCCGGCACCGACGGTAAACGCCACGTACTGCCGCCCTTCGTGGAGGTAGGTCATCGGCGTGCCGTGCGGGGTCGGCTCGACCCGGTGCTCCCACAGCTTCGCACCGTCCCGCTTGTCGTAGGCGCGGATGTGCCCGGCGTCGCCCATGAAGGTCATCCGGCTCGAGTCGTAGTCGGCCTGGATGATGAAGATCAGGTCCCTGGTCAGCACGAGACCGCCGTTCGAGAGGATGCCGTGGGAAGCGCTGCCCAGGTCTGGCAGGTCGAGGTGGGCGATCGCGGGGTGGTCCTTCGGCCCCGGACCGTGGGCGACCTGCCAGAGGTGCTCGCCGGTGTTCAGGTCGATCGCGGTGATCCGGCTGTAGGGCGGCTTGACCAGGGGAAGACCGCGCGGCCCCTCCGGGAGGCCCAGGGCGTCGACGTAACGGAACTCGGAGCGGGCAACGTCGGCGCGCCGCACGCCGAAGCTCATCACCTTGGTCATCGACGGCACGTAGAGGACACCGGCGTCGGGATCGACCGCGGCGCCCCGCCAGTTCGCGCCTCCGGCGGCGGAGGGAAGCGTCAGCACGCCGAGCTTGCCGCCCTCCTTGACCTCGAGCGGCGGCGTGTAGATGGGGCCCAGCACGTAGTCCTCGGCGATCTCGAGCGCCTCGGCGCGAAGCTCCGGCGTGAAGTCGATCAGGTCGTCCTCGGTGAAACCGAGCCGCTCGAAGGGCAGGGGCTTCGTCGGCATCGGCTGGGTAGGCGAACTCCATTCACCGGGCACCGTCGTCTGCGGCACCGGAAGCTCGTCGATCGGCCACACGGGCTCGCCCGTCTCCCGGTCGAAGACGTAGGTGATTCCCTGCTTGCTGACCTGTGCGACCGCCTTGATCCGCCGGCCGTCCACGGTGATGTCGACCAGGTTCGGGGCCGAGGCCAGGTCGTAGTCCCAAAGACCGTGGCGAACCGCCTGGAAGTGCCACTTGCGCTCGCCGGTCCGGGCATCGAGGGCCACCAGGCTCTCCGCGAACAGGTTGTCGCCGCGCCGGTGGCCGCCGTACCAGTCGTTCGTCGGCGTCGACACCGGCAGGTAGACGAACCCGAGTTCGTCGTCGCAGCTCATCATCGTCCACACGTTCGTGTTGCCGGAGTACTCCCAGGATCCGTCGAGCCAGGTGTCGTTGCCGAACTCGCCGGGCCGCGGAATCGTGTGGAAGATCCAGCGCTGCTCGCCGGTGCGCACGTCGTAACCGCGGACGTGGCCGGGCGGCATCTTCGGCCCGCGGGGGCCGTCCGAGATGACCGAGCCGAGCACGATGACATCGGCGCAGACGATCGGCGGCGCCGAGTGCGTGTATTGGCGCTCGCTAATCTCGCGGCCCAGGCCGAGGGCGGTGTTCACCATGCCGCCGTCGCCGAACGCGGGGTCCGGCTCGCCGGTCAGACGGTCGAGCGAGATCAGGCGGCGGTGGTGGGCGGCGTAGATCAGGCGTTCCACGGGTTCGCCGTCGATCTCGCCACTCCAGTACTCGAGTCCGCGGTGCTGGAAGCCGGCGTTGGCCGGGCGGCCGGCGTCATAGCTCCTCGGGTCGTACACCCAGAGGGTCTCGCCCGTGCCCGGGTCGATCGCCGCCACCTGGCTGAGCGACGTCGTGATGTAGAGCGTGCCGTCGATGTAGAGCGGCGTGCTCTTGTACATGCCGCCGCGATGCTCCGTGTCGGCCTCGGTTTCCACCGACGTCCACCGCCAGACCTCGCGCAGTTGGTCGACGTTCGATCGGTTGATCTGGTCGAGCGGCGAGTACTTGGTTGAGGCACGGTCGGCGGCGTAGTGGCGCCATTCGCCGACCGGCTGCTGATCGTCCGCGTGGGGGTCGCTGCCGCAGCCGGCGTTCAGAAGCAGAAGGAGACCTGCACCGGCGGCCTTGTTAATGAACATCCGGCGAGTCTACGCGGCGATCCGGTACGCTATGCGGCCTTCAGAGACAAGGCCCTTAGAGGAGAACAACAATGGCATGGGACTTCGAAACAGACGCTGAATTTCAGGACAAGCTGGATTGGATGGACGAGTTCGTCACGAACGAGATCGAGCCGCTCCGCTTCGTCCTCGGCAGCCCCTACGACCTGTCCTGTCCCAAGCGGCAGAAGCTGATCCCGCCGCTCCAGGAGGAAGTGAAAAAGCGGGCGCTCTGGGCCTGTCATCTCGGTCCCGACCTCGGCGGCCAGGGCTACGGTCAGGTCAAGCTGGCGCTGATGAACGAGATCCTCGGCCGCTCGCCGCACGCGCCGATCGTGTTCGGCTGCCAGGCGCCGGACTCGGGCAACGCCGAGATCATCGCCCACTACGGCACGGACGAGCAGAAGGCCCGCTACCTGCAACCCCTGCTCGACAACACGATGGTCTCCGCCTACTCGATGACGGAGCCGCACGGCGGCTCCGATCCGAAGGTGTTCACGACCCGCGCCGTCCTCGACGGAGACGAGTGGGTGATCAACGGCGAGAAGTGGTTCTCCTCGAATGCCCGCTACGCCTCTTTCCTCATTGTCATGGTGGTGACCGATCCGGACGCGCCGCCCTACAACAAGATGTCCATGTTCCTCGTCCCGAAGGACACGCCGGGGGTCGAGATCATCCGCAACGTCGCCGTCGGCACCGGCAACGAGGACGGCTCACACGGCTACGTCCGCTACACGGACGTGCGCATACCCAAGGACCACCTGCTGGGCCAGCGCGGCCAGGGCTTCGTGGTCGCCCAGACCCGCCTCGGCGGCGGCCGCATCCACCACGCGATGCGGACGATCGCCAAGGTCCGCACCGCCTTCGACCAGATGTGCGAGCGCGTCCTCTCCCGCGAGACCCAGGGCGAACTGCTGGCGCAGAAGCAGCTCGTACAGGAGAAGATCGCCGACTCCTGGGCGCAGATCGAGCAGTTCCGGCTGTTCGTGCTGCAGACCGCCTGGAAGATCGACAAGTACAAGGACTACCGGATGGTCCGCAAGGACATCTCGGCGGTCAAGGCGGTCATGCCGAAGGTTTACCTCGACGTCTTTTCACGGGCGCTGATGATCCACGGTTCGCTCGGCGTCTCGAACGAGATGACCTTCTCGGCCGGCGTCGTCGATTCCTTCCACATGGCGCTGGCCGACGGACCGACCGAGGTCCACAAGATCACGGTCGCGAAGCAGCTCCTGCGGGAGTACGCCGGCACGGACGATCTCTTCCCGACCACCCACCTGCCCAAGCTCCGGCAGGCGGCGTACGAGAAGTACGCCGAGGTGCTCGAGCACGCGGTGGCGGCCAACTAGGAGCCGTCGATTCACGCGTAGCGTTCTACGCCGCAAGCTGCTACATTCCCGTTCGCCATGTTCAAGAACTTCATGTTTGCGATCGCGTACATCGTCGGCGCCGGCTGGTGGGCCAGTCAGGCCATGGTCGATGCCGCCGCCGGGTCCTGGTGGAACCTCCTCGCCTTCTTCGCCGTCCTGACCTTCTTCCTGGTCCGCGTCGGCTGCATGGGCGGCAGCGAGGAAGACGCCCAGAAGATGGGCAACGTCTTCTCGATCATCATCGCCGTGGCCTTGCTGGTCATTGCCGGAATGGGGCTGGTGGGCGGCGACGGGAGTATCGCGAACGTGGTCTTCGCCCTGCTCTTCGCGGTCGTTGCCGGGCTCGGCCTGCGCGCGACCGCCACCGCGCACGCCTAGGACTAACGGAGGAACGGACATGCTCCTCGACCTCGCCAAGAATCGCCACTCCCTGACTTTGGTGGCAGCCCTGTTGCTGCTCCCGCTTGGCGCGTGCGGAGGCGGCACCGCCGACGACCACGCGGACCACGACCACGCGGAAGGCGAAATGGACCACGCCGAAGAAGCGGCCGATGACGGCGCTCCGCGCGTCTACTTCGTGGGGCTGGAGAACCACGCCACGATCCCCAGTTTGATCAACTTGCAGTTCGCGGCCGAGAACTTCATCATCGAGCCGGTGGGCGACGGCGCGATCAACGAGGGCGCGGGCCACTACCACATCGCGATCGACGGGGAGTGCCTGGAGCCGGGCATCGTGATCCCCACCGCGGACCCGTGGATCCACTTCGGAGACGGCTCAGACTCGATCGAGCTCGAGCTCAGCCCCGGCGAGCACTACCTGTGTCTCCAGATCGGCGATGGCGAGCACCGTACGCTCGACGAGCCGGGCCTGTCGCAGTACATCATGGTGCACGTGGAGGAAGAGGCGGCCGAGTAGGCCCCTTACCGAAAGAAGAACGGGCTGGTCCAGGCGGCGCCGCCGTCTTCCTGGACCACGCGGAGATAGAGGTAGCCGCCAGCCTGAAACCCGGGCAGCGGCACGGTGAGATTGCACTCCCGCTCACCTTCCCCGCAGAGGGCCTCGCCCGTCAAGGCGCCTGCGCCGGCCGCGCCCTGGCGGCTGACCACTTCGATCCGCGCAATCTCTCCCGGTGCAATCGCCCGCACGACCAGGGTCGTCTGCGGCACGCCGGCGATCGGGCCGACCGCGCCCGCGGCAGCCTCGTCGGCGGGAATGTCGGCGCCGATGGGCCATCCCGCGTAGCTCGCGCGGACCACGATCCGGGGGCCGTTCGTGGCATAGGTCCGACGCGCGAGCAGCGCCTCGTAGATCCCCTCCCGGGTGACTTCGTCACTCAGGATCGCGGCCACGCCGCCGCTCGGCGACGCGAGGTGGGCCAGGCCCGGATGCCCGTCGTGGCCGTCGCTCGAGCCCACGAATCCGAGCCCGTAGCCTCGATCCAGAGCGTCGCGCACGAAGTTCCCGGCCAAGGCGTTCCGAACGACCATGCCCGGGGAGTCGGCGGCCTCGCTCGACCCGTGAACGGACACGATCTCCGTAACGGGTTCGGCTCCCGCCGGCGGCGCCGAAGACCAGTCCGTAGCAATCGGAGCCCCGGCCGAATGGTGGGCGAAGGTCAGCGCCCGCACGTCCTCCAGGCCGGCCCACAGTTCCTGCGGCTCGTCGTACCGCTCGTCGATCGCGCTGAGAAGCAGGCCCGCCACGGCCTCGGTCGTCGGCTCGAAGAAGACGACGTGGCGATGGCCCTCGACCCAATTCGTCCACTCGTAGCCGGCCAGCGCGACGAAGCGTCCCGGTTCGTTGCGGAGCTCGGCCGCATCCAGCGTCCGCCGCCAGATCGAGGGCTCGCCGTCCATGAACCGCATGCCCCAGTGGTCGTGGTCGGTCACCGCCGCGGCGTCGAGGGCGGCCACTTCCCGCGCGTAGCGCAGCAGATCGTCCGGCGTTGCCGAGCCGTCGGAGAGGCCGGAGTGGTTCTGGAGATCGGCCCACAGGATGCGCCGGCCGGCCGGCGCCACGACCAGCGGATTGCTTTCCGCTTCGAAGCCGGACCCGACCGCGACGCCCTCGACGCGACCGCGCACCCTCATCACACCGCCCGCCTCGCCGGAAAGCCGGAGCGGAACGACGAGCCGGCCTCGATCCTCCACCGCGAGAGCCAGGGAGACAACCCGCTCCACGCCGACCGCGGAGTCGGCGCTCGAGTCGACCAGGTCGACGCCGGCCGGCAACCGAAGCTCCAGCGTCCCGGCTGCCGCCGGCCAGCCGTTCCCGGCCGCGTCGACCAGCGCCGCCGTGAGCGTGACCCGGTCGCGGGGCCGGGCGGTCGAGGGCAGGTGGAGCAGCAACCGCGCCGGCGGCCCCGGCATCACGTCGACGGCCGGCGACTCCGCGATCAGCTGCCGCACCCCGTCGCCATCGCCGTCGACGGCGACCCAGAAGCGCGACTCACGCTCGGCGTACCGGTCGGCCAGCGCGCCCGCCGGGCCGGCCCCGTACGTGACCACGATCTCGTCTCCTGCCGCGAGCGGTCGGCCGCCGACGCCGATCGCGAGCAACTGCTGATCCAGCGTTTCGGCCGAGAGTTCGACGCCCGGGGCAGCCGTCTCGATCGTCGTGTAGCCCAGCGCTTGCGGACGTTCCGTCTGCGGCGTGCTCCAGCCCCAGAACGGCGACACCTGGAGATGGACCGTTCCTCCGACCGCTACACCCGCCGGCCCTGCCCTGTAGACGATCCGCCAGCTTCCCGGACTGCCCGCGACCGCCGGGCCCCTCAAGGCCTCGACCGTGGCCGTGCCGCCGCCGTCAGCGGTCGAACGCTGCCGCATCAAGTCCGCCCGCAGTTCTTCGACGACATCGTGACGCGGAGAGCGGTCGGGCCAGGGGCCGCTCGGCTGTTCATCGGGCCCCGGCCCACACGCCACGACCATCAGAATCAAGGCAGCGGCTAATCGGAAAGGGCGCACCCGGAGATCCTCTCACGAGCCGGGAATCGCTGTAGTGTCGCACCCGCCCATGCCCTTCAAAGTGGCCTTCATCGGCACCCACGGCGTCGGCAAGACGACCCTCGCCTACGGCCTCGCGGCACGCCTGAAACGCCGCGACATCAACCTCGACGTCGTGGTCGAGGTGGCACGCCGGTGCCCGCTGCCACTCAACGAGGGAACGACCCTGGAGGCCCAGTCGTGGATCCTCCATTCCCAGATCGCCGACGAACTGGCCGCCGAGGCCCGTTCGCCGGTCGTGATCTGCGACCGCAGCGTCCTCGACAACTATGTCTATCTTCTGGTCGCTCGTGGCCGCCAGCCGGCGCTGGAAGCTCTGATCGAGTCCTGGTGCACGACGTACGACCTGAAGGTCTACGTACCGATCCTGCGCGACAGCGAGGTTCAACCCGATGGTGTCCGCGCCGTCGATCCTGCCTTCCGGCGGCAGATCGATGACCGGCTCTGGAACGAACTGGAAGACCGCCGCATAGGAACCCTCGTACTCGATGCGGAGCGTCGGGAGAGCTGGCTCGATGTCGTCGAAGAAGCCGTCGCGAACCAACTCCGGATTCCCCAGCTCGACCTGCTCTGAGCGGCACGTCGGACGCGTATACTCGCGGGCCGAACACGAACCCGACCGTCAACTGATACACACCGCAGCCGACCTCGGCGCCCCTGGGCCCGACGGTCCGCGACCGAGAGGAGCCGCCATGTCCCGTCCCTTCCTGCGCACCGAACTCTGCGACATGCTGGGGATCGAGTATCCCGTGTTCTCCGCCGGCATGGGACCGGTGGCGGGCGGCGCGGAACCCGTCGCCAGGGCGGACCTGGTAGCAGCCGTGTCGGAAGCCGGCGGTCTGGGTGTCATCGGAGGCGTTGCCTACAGCCCCGAGGACCTGCGGGCCGAGATCAACAAGGTGCGCGCGAAGACGGACAAGCCGTTCGGCGTGGATCTGTTGCTGGCCTCGAACTTCCTGGAGAAGGCGGGCAGCGGGCCAACCTCGGCGACGGTGCCGACCCGCGACCTGGTGCCGGCGGAAACGCGCGACGCACTCAGGAAGATGGCCGAGAGCCTGGGTATCGAGTGGCTCGAAGCCCCGCCCCCGGCGCCGAGTTGGACTGTGCCCGAGGGCAAGAGCTACGCCGGTGCCCAGATGGAAGTCCTGCTGGAAGAGAAGATCCCGGTTTTCGCCTCCGGTCTCGGTTCGCCGGCGCCCTTCTCAAGAGCGCTCAAGGACGCCGGGATCAAGATCGTCTCCCTTGTCGGCAACGCCCGTGCAGCGCGCCGCGTCGCTGAGGGCGGTGCCGACATCGTCGTCGCCCAGGGCACGGAAGCCGGCGGCCACACCGGCAAGATTGGCACCCTGGCGCTCCTGCCCCAGGTCATGGACGCGGTAGCGCCGATCCCGGTTGTCGCGGCGGGCGGCGTAGCCGACGGCCGCGGCCTGGCAGCGGTCATCGCCGCCGGCGCCATCGGCGCCTGGTGCGGCACCGCCTTCCTGGTGTCGAACGAAGCGAACCAGCCCGCACTGCAGAAGCAGCGCATCCTGGAGGCCGCCACCGAGGACACGGTGGTCACCCGTCTCTACAGCGGCAAGACGATGCGGAACATCACGAATCCGCTGATCCAGGCCTGGGAAGCGAGCGGCATCCGGGCGCTGCCGATGGGGCTCCAGGGCGTGCTCACCCGCGACCTGCTCCACTCCATCCGCACCGCCGGACGGGACGACCTGCTGATGAACGCCGCCGGCCAGGCTTCCGGCATGCTGCAGAAGGCTCGCCCGGCCAGCGAGATCCTCCACGAGATGGTGGCGGACGCCTCCCACCTGTTGGGTGCGCGACTCTCGGAGCGGGTTCAGGTCCAGGTCGCGGTCTAGACACTGGATGCGCCGGCATTCCGGCACTCACCAACGTCGAGCATCTGGTTCGATCGCCTCGAGGTCGAAGCAGTGGTAGCCGGCGGGGTGCCTCCAGAACCGCTCCCGGTAGGGGTACATCCGTAGCGACGCCTGATCGGTCGGCGCGTCGAGGCTGAACGTCGCGCAGAGTTCGTACGCCTTGTCCCCCGTAGCCCTGAAGGTGTAGGGCTCCCGGGTTTCCGGATCGACGATCGACACGATGTCGATGTCCCGCTCGCCACTGAGCGAC
The DNA here is from genome assembly GCA_965116955.1 of Thermoanaerobaculia bacterium. Classification (GTDB taxonomy): domain Bacteria; phylum Acidobacteriota; class Thermoanaerobaculia; order Multivoradales; family Multivoraceae; genus Multivorans. Next base: position 4,237,347 of record OZ220742.1, read on the forward strand.
TCCAGGCCCGCGGGCAGGGAGCCGTTCCGCTCCCAGTAGATGTCGACGCCCCGGACGATGTCGCGCAGATTGCCCACGCGTGCAACGTCCAGCCCGCGCTCGCGCGCCTTGCCGGGCGAACCCACCGCTGCCAGTCCCAGCACGACCGCCAGCAGGACGGCGACCGCCGACACACCGGCGAAGACCGTCGGCAGCTTCGGCGCCTGACCGCCTTCGGCCACTTCCACGTCATCCTGGCGGAGGTCCCAGAAGTAGTAGCCGAACACGCTGCCGGCAATCGCCGCCACGACGCCGACCTTGAGAAGGAACCGCACGGCCAGTTCGCCGCCCAGGCCGAAGAACACCAGTGCGATCAGGTCGCCGGCCAGAACACCGGCGGCGACGAACAGCGTCAGGTACGTGAGCCACTTCCTGATCCGAGACGAGCGCAAGTCCGGGTCGTCGCGCAGCGTGCGCCGCACCATCCGCTGAATCAGCAGGAACGCCGGGAAGGAGATGACGAGATACGCCAGCCCCCAGCGCAGCATCTCGGCGGAAGCGGCGGCTGGCAGAGTGAACGCCACATCCGCGAAGGCCCGGTTGATCAGCACGAACATCACGTTGCCGAAACTGATCGCCGCGGTGTACAGCGCCGCGAAGAGCACCAGGTAGAGGAACGCCTCGCGCGCCCCCAGGTAGGGCCGCGGCCGCGGGACCGGCGCCACGAACTCGCGGTCCACCCAGGCGCTGAGCGCCTTGTCGATGTCGGCCTGGCGCCAACTCGCATCGGCCAGCGCCTCCTGGATCTCGTCACGGCTCGCGCCCCGCGACAGTGCTTCTCGTACGAACCGGCTCAGTTCCTCGTTCACGGTTTTCTCCTCCGCGTTGTTGACGATGTCAACATTACACGCGATCACGTACCACGTCAACGCCGATGCAAGCTACACTGCGCGGCCATGACTTCTTCCGCCGTTCTCGACGCCCTCCGTTCCCTCGACACGCCGACCGTCTGCAACGCTCTGGAGGTGGTGGCGCCCAAACGGCGCGGCCACGGCTACACGGTCGATCCGCTGGTCTGTGCGAAGCCGAAGCTGCCGCCGATCGTCGGCTTCGCACGAACCGCCCGAATCCGTGCCCAACACCCGAACGCGGCGGATCCGAAGGAGGCGCGCCGCGCCTCCGTCGGTTACTACGAATACCTGGCTTCCGGCGAAGGCCCGACGATCACGGTCATTCAGGACCTCGACGACGGCGCCCGCGGCTACGGCGCCTTCTGGGGCGAGGTGAACTCGAACATTCACCGCGGCCTGGGCTGCCTCGGCGTGATCACGGACGGCAGCATCCGCGACCTCGACGATGTCGCCGAAGGGTTCCAGCTCCTAGCCGGCCGCATCGGACCGTCACACGCCTTCGTCCACGTGGTCGACTACGGCGGTCCGGTGACCGTCGCCGGCATGGCCGTCTCGGACGGCGACCTGATCCACGCCGACCAGCACGGCGCCGTCGTCATCCCGGCCGACGTGGCCGACCAGGTCGAAGCGGCGGCCCACCTGATCGCCCGGCGCGAGCGGGTCATCATCGACGCCGCCAAGCAACCGGACTTCGACTTCGACAAGCTGAAGGCCGCCTGGGGCGAGGCGGCAGAGATCCACTGAGGCGCCGGCGACAGGAAGACCGCGAGGACTCCGGCTCACCCCGCGTCCAAGCACCGTTCCCCAGAAACGTCGCTGGACCAGACGTCATTCGATCTGGGGGTTGACAGCTGCTACGCGGACCTTTACCGTTACCCATCGGGTAACGGAGGAGCCGTGGAGGTCACGTTCAAGACGAAACGGCTTCAGAAGACGTGCAACTCACACGCCCAGCTCCAGAAGACCTACGGCAAGCTTGCAAGGAAGATTGAGGTGCGCCTCAGTCTGCTGAAGAACGCCCAGAACCTGAGTCTGGTTCCAACCACACCGCCGGTTCGGCGACACTTGCTACGAGGCGACCGGCAGGACACGTTCGCTGTAGACCTGGGACACCCATACCGGCTCGTGTTCACCGCCGATCACAACCCGATTCCAAGACGTGCCGACGGTGGCCTCGCGATCGATCAAGTCACCGCCGTCAAAGTCCTTGAGATCACCGACTACCACTGAACTGGAGAAAGACATGGCCACGGGAACCAACGCCTACCGGCCCGACCATGCTGTTCCACCCGGCTATCTGCTGGAGGAATACCTCGAGGCTCGAGCCTTCTCCCAAGCCGAGTTCGCGCGCCGCTGCGGACGGTCGCCGAAGTTGATCAGCGAAGTCCTGGCCGGCAAGGCGCCGATCGAACCAAGGACTGCAATCGAGTTCGAGAAGATCTTGGGACTGGACGCGAGCATCTGGCTCGGCATGGAACGCGACTACCGGCTGCGCTTGGCCCGCGAAGCGGAGGTATCCGCCAGGGAGGCGGAGGTCGCCTGGGCCAAGGCGTTCCCCGCCCGAGAGCTCGTCAAGCGAGGGTACTTAACGAAGGCAAAGTCGCCTGCGGACACGGTCGGTGGCCTTCTGGCATTCTTCAATGTCGCTTCGGTCCAAGCTTGGAACGCTAGGCATCTGACCGAGCAGGCCTCGTACCGGCACTCGCCGAGCTTCAGGAGTACGCCTGAGACGCTGGCAACCTGGCTCCGGCTTGGAGAGCTCGAGGCGGAGAAGCAGGAATGCCCCGACTATCAGCGCAAGGACTTCTTGACGGCCCTCCAGGAGATTCGCAGCTTCACCGTCGAAGATCCGGAAGTGGCACTGGTGAAGGTCAAGACTTGCTGCAACGGCGCGGGCGTGGCACTGGCGCAAGTGGAACCCTTGCCTCGGGCCGCCGTCAGCGGCGCCACATGGTGGCTGTCACCAAAGAAGCCTGTCATCGCGTTGAGCCTTCGTCACCGCACGGACGACCACCTCTGGTTCAGCTTCTTCCATGAAGCGGCCCACATCCTCCTTCACTCCAAGAAGCAGGTCTTTGTCGAAGGGCACCTCACCGGCTCCGACGTGAACCACGGAGACGCACTCTCGTCGGAGGAAACGCAGGAACAGGAAGCAAACCAGTGGGCGGCGGATTTCCTCGTGCCTCCAAGACACTGGAGCCGCTTCGTGGCCGGCTTTGGCCGCAGCAAGGCCGAAGTCAACGCGTTTGCCGAACGCCTCTCCATTGCACCGGGCATCGTGGTCGGAAGGCTCCAGCACGAGGGCTATCTTCCCCACACTCATCTGAACGGCCTGAAGGTCAAGGTGACACTAAGCTCCGGGGACCGCCGATAGGGAACTGTAACGGTAGGCCAGACGCTGGCGGGCTAGCCTCGCCAATCTCGGGGCGTGACGAGCTCGCGGAGAAGCGCGTGCCTAACTGCACGGGAAGGCGTCGATGTCGGTGATCGCCAACACGGCCGTGAAGGCCGGATGACTGGCTGCTACGCCCCGCACGGCGGTCCACCGGTTACCTTGACCGCCGGGAGGCCACACGGTGACACGATACGCAAGATCGGTGGCCGGGGCTGAGTAGAGCCACCACCGCCGATTGATCGAGCAGCCGTTCAGTACCTTGACCAGGACTTCGGCGTTGTTGGGGTCGAAGAAGTAGAAGACGGCGCTGTCGCGCGTGAGGTGGGACTGCCGCTTGGCTTCCTCCCACAGACCGGAGTTCGGATCCTGGTAATCGATGCCGACGGTGAAGCCGTTGCCGAGACAGGCGCGGTTCGCGGGACAGTTGTCAGGGCCGGGTGGCGGCGGCTGTGCGTCCCTTTTCTGGAATCGAACAGACCACACACCTTCGAGGGAGCTGGGGTCCAAGTAGGCGTCCCCTGGCGCAAAGTCACCAATACCGTCGCCGACCCGGAAGCTGCCGCGAAGAGCGTCGTCTTCAACGAGGAAGAACTCTGTGTCGCCGTCAACCCACGAGACGAGGTTGATCCACCAGCGCCCTTGGTCCTCTTCCGCGGTGGCCGTTACCGACCATCCGCCTGCCGTGAGCGCGTACGGCAGGTCAACGTCGCTACTCCCTGTTCCCTGCACAGTGAAGTCTGTGCTACTCGCCCATGCAGGCAGCGCTAGGCACAGTAGTGCCACGCCGACCATTGCGAATCGTCTCACCATGTGTTTCCCTTTCTTTCCAGAGGTTCGGGACGTAGCGCCGCGGCCTCTGCTCCAAGTCCAGTGTCGCTACGTCGGGTCGCCGTACTTCCGGTAGACCCTTTGGCAGTCGCTTCTTAAGTCGAGCCAGTCCGTATAGGACTTCATGAGTGCCAAGACGCCGCTGATCGTACACCGAGGCTTGCGGTGCCTCTACTCGGGGCCGGTCGACGACAGGTGAACTCGCGTCTGCCGGCTAGACGAGGCGGACCCCACAGGCGCCAACCTGCCAAGCGGCCCCTTGAGATGCTACTTCCTCCAAGCGCGAACGGCGCTCGCGGAGAATCTGTAGGGCTTCTCATCTTCGAGTTCCCTGACCAGCTTCTTTGCGATGTCGCTCTCCACCGAAAGGTCGCCGCCGATGTATCGGAGCCGGCGATAGAACCAGACCTGTTCCGCATGAACCATGCTGTCCATCCCAGCATCCGAACAGGCCACAGTCCCACTCTCTGCTTCGCGCGAAAACCCTGTACGCCGCACCAGTCCGGCCACGTCGCGGTAGATCTCCGGATAGTTGCCTCCGATGAGAAGCACCACCGACCCAGGATGGGCATCTGAGAGAACGTCGATGAGGTTCTGTCGGAACACATCGACGGACGATGGCTCCGTGAAGTAGTTGCTGAACGTGAAGAGGCGATACCGATGTAGGGCATTGGCCACGTAGTTCGCTTCTTCCGGCGTATAGCTCTGCTCCGAGACCCACTCACCCGAGTCTGGGTCGAAGTAGTCGTCGTAGGCGTCGCGCAAGTTCCGGTTCAACTCCCGGCGCTCTCGCACCGGGCTGATCGACCGAAAATCCGGGATGTTGCCGCAGATGTCGAGGCAACCGCTCGCGGCATTCTCGACGAACACGCGCTCGGCGAGGTGGTGACGAAAGTGGTTCATCTCGCCCTCAAGCTCGACGCACTTCAGTTGGGCAGGCTGTCGCCAACTCCCGCTTCCTCGGCCTTCAGCGTACCTGACCATAGCGGCGTAGAAGTCGTGGGCTGCGAACGCAGACGGTCCGGGACCCGTGCCGACATCAAGAATCCGTACGCCTTCCTTGCCCATCGGCAGAATCGACTGCTCTACGAGGTACTGCAGGGCGAGCCATGTCCTAACGTACCTGTCAAGCAGGTGAAGCCAGGCATAGGCGCGGGCGGCACCGCGCTCTCGGTACGTGTCCTGATCGTTGCAACCCCCCATCACGGAAGGAACTGCGGTCCAAACGTCGACGACGTCCTCCTTCGTGCGGACCCAATCCTCCAGCAGCGACCGCAAGGCGGCTTTCAAGGCCCTGAATCCGGTGCGAAGCGCTTGGCGATCCTCTAGCCACTCGATGAAAGTGCTCCCCTCCTGCCGCTGCAGAGCTGTCCAACTCCTTGGAGGGGCATTCATCGACTCACGCAAGCGACGACGCCACGCCGACCACAAGCACTCGTAGGAAGACCGGCTGTCCAGCGCACGATACGCCGCCGCTCGGAACGAAAAGCCGTCCGGGAGCCACTCTTCAGGCCACAACGGGATCGATCGGCGTGACGATGCCGAGCGCGTCCTCGATCGCCTGGGCCGCCTCGAGGCAGAGACCCTCGCGGTAGCGCCCGCCGATCACCTCGACGACCTGTGGCAGGCCGTTGGCGACGCCCGTCGGCACGCAGACGGCGGGCAGGCCGAGCAGGTTGAGCGCCACCTCGAACCGCATCTGGTCCAGTACGTCGCCGGGATCCTGCAGGTCGTAGCCGATGACGAAGGGCGGCTGGGTCATGATCGGAGCCAGCGTGATCGGGTAGTCCTCCTGGAATTCCTGCCAGGCGGCGGCGACGCGGTGACGCTGGGCGAACATCCCGACGTACTCGGTGGGCGATTCGGCGTCGAACACCTCGAGCCCCCGCATGAGGAACTCGTAGGCGTCCGGCGACATGATCTCTTCGAGCGCCTGCCGAGCCAGGTGCAGCTCGTAGCCGAGGAAGACCTCCCACGCCCGGCGCGCTTCGGCCGCCAGCGGCGGTTCGATCTCCTCGACCGCGTAGCCCGCGGCCGCGAGCGCCTCGCCGGCGGCGCGCACGCCAGCCGCCACGTCCGGGTGGGTCGAGCCGCCGCTGGGCTCGGGCACGAGCGCGACCTTGATCGGCTCGGCCGGACGGTCCAGGTCGAGCGGAACCGGCATCGACCAGGGATCGCTCTTGTGGTAGCGCCCGACCAGCTCGTAGGCTGTACGGAGATCGGCGACGCGACGCGCCATGGGCCCGTTCACGGCCATCAACTGGCCCGACAGCTCGCCGACGACCGGACTGGCTATCCGCCCCAGAGTCGGCTTGAGCGACGCGATGCCATTGCACTGGGCCGGGATGCGGAGCGAGCCGCCGATGTCGTTGCCCAGCCCGAGGCAGCTCATGCCGCTCGCAAGCGCCGAGCCCTCGCCGCCGCTCGATCCGCCGACGTTGCGGTCCGCAGCCCATGGGTTCCGTGTCAGGCCGTAGAGATAGCTGTCCGTATGGACCCGGAGTCCGAGATCGGGGAGGTTCGTCCGGGTCAGGACGATGGCGCCCGCATTCTTGAGCCGGGCGACGATCAGATCGTCCTTCTCCGCGATGAGGTTCTCGTTGGCCGGAACGCCGTTTGTGGTCGGGGTGCCAGCGACGGCGATGTTGTCCTTGACCGAGATCGGCACGCCGTGCAGCGGACCAAGCTCGGCGCCCGCCGCCACCGCCTCGTCGGCGGCCTGAGCGGCGGCGCGAGCCTCGTCGGCCAGGACGCGGACGACCGCGTTGAGGTGGCCGTTCACCGCCTCGACGCGGGCCAGATGGGACTCGACGACATCCAGGCTCGAGACCTCGCCGCGGCGGATCGCCGCCGCGAGTTCGTTCGCACCGGCGCGCCAGAGATCGTCAGGCATCGGTCCCGCAGCGGCATCTGCCGCGGAATCAGGCGCCGCCGCATCGTCGGCGCACCCGACCAGCAGCCCGGCGGCACCGGCGAGGGACAGGGCGTGGATCACTTGGCGACGCGAGACGCCGTTGATCTCCTGGGGCTCGAACTCCTGTGTCGTCATCTCGCTGTCTCCTCTCACTCCGCTCGCATGTCATCCAGACTCAGCGTCTCTCCGAGAACCGGATCGCCGTCGATGCCGCGGACTTCCAGCGTCACCGAGCCGGAAGCCCAGTCGATGGACAGCGCACCGTAGTTCTCCGGCCGGTAGGTCGGGCCGAGCCGGTACGGTCCCGCTTCCTCCCCGCTGCTCGACGGCGAGTTGAGCGAACTGGCCGTGAGCTCCAGAAGCGGGTAGCCGAGAGCGTCGTCTTGACGGTAGATGCCGCCGCGGTGCCGGTCGCCGGAGATCATCACCACGCCATTCGCGCCCGTCTGGCGCAGGAGAGCGTAGAGGCGATCACGCTCGGCCGGCAGATGCCGCCACGCCTCGTACCCGTGACCGTCCGCGATCACCTGGATCGACGACGCCAGGATGCGCAGATCCGCCTCCTCCTGGAGCACTTGACCGAGCCACGCCCACTGCTCCTCGCCCAGCATCGTCTTCTCCGGATCAGGATCCGGCAGATAGCGCTCCTTGCCCGGCGCACCGCGCTCGTCCGTGGGCCTCAGGGCAGAGCGGAAGTACCGGGTATCGAGCAGGATGAGCTGAACCCGCTGGCCCGGCGGGCCGTAGGTCACGGCGCCGTACACCCCGGGGCGCGAGGCACGCTCGGAGTCCGCCGGCACGTCCCAGAAGTCCTCGAAGATCCGCTGCGCCTCTTCGCGGCCGAAGAACTCGGCGCCACCGTCGTTCACGCCGTAGTCGTGGTCGTCCCAGGTGGCGGCAAGCGGCACTCCCGTCTGGCGCAGCCGGCTGAAGCCATCGGCTTCGGCCTGCATGGCGTAGGCGTCCCGCAGCTCGCGCAGGTCCTCTGACTCGACGTCGCCGTAGACGTTGTCGCCGAGGAAGACGAAGAGCTCGAAGTCGTCTTCGAGGATCGCGTCGAAGATCGGCTGCGGCAGGTCCTGCCTCAGGCACGAACCGAGACCGATCCGTTCGAGCGCCGGCTCGACCGCGGCGGCGGTCTCCGCGGCCGGTTCAGCGGTCGGCGCGCCGCAGGCCAGGGCCAGCAGCGCCGCCGCTACCAGCGCCTCAGTTCGCAGCTTCACGGCAAACGCTCTCGATCGAGAACCCCGAAGGGTCCGGCAGTTTCCCCGCAGCGACCATCTCATCGATCAGCTTCTCCGTTTCCGTGACCCGGTCCCTCTTCGCGTAGGTCTCGCGCCTCGCCCTCACCTGCGGGTGCTCGAGCATCGGACAGTATCCCAGCATCCGCGGCTTCACCTTGCCCCACTTCCGGCGCACGTAGATGTTCGGCTGGTACGACTCATCCCATTCCGGCGTCACGTAGTCGCGCAGGTCGAACGGTCTGCGGAGGCGCCACACTCCCTCGTCGTAGACGATGTTCGGATCGTCGCCGGCGCACAGGTGCTCGTAGAACCACATGCCCTCGTAGTTCGCCTCCAGGTCACCCAGCGACAGCACGCCCGAGACGGCCCTGCCGAGGATCGTGATCTCATGCAGCAGACCGCGATGTACGGCTCGATCCTCCGCTTCCGCGGACGTCGCGCCCCGGGCGCGGGCCTTTCGGTACCAGCGGTGGTAGTACCAGGCGGTTCCCAGGAAGTGCGTGAGCTTGTCCGTACCGAGCCGTATCCCGTCGACCTCCACCGTCGGACTCGGCGGCATCCAGCGGCCGGTGTCGAACAGGGGCGACGTGCCGCCGTAGATGTACTTCTGCTCGAACTCCCGCATCTCTTCCGGTCCCGACGGCGACCGGCTGACCAGGGGCGAGTTCACCGACCAGGTCTCGAAGCCGTCGAAGAACAGCATGCGATGACGTTTGAAGAACCGGAACCGTACCTTCTGGCACCGGCGGTCCCGGCCCTCCCGATTCAGCTCGGCGACCAGGCGCTCGAGTTCCAGGTTGACCCGTGCGTTCAGCACCTCGGTCATGTCCTCGAGATGGCGGCCCCAGGCGAAGAACTGGTCCGTTTCGAGACCCGGGGCGGCCGCAGCCCCGCCGAATGCGAGAAGCAACGCCACGACCAGGGCGGCCAGCCCGAAACGCACGGACTTCGGTCGGGCCGCTCCCGCCATCAGAAACCCCAGCCGACGCCGGCGGTGTAGACGTAGCGGTCGGCGTCTTCATGGGCGGAGCTGATCCGCCGCAGGACGCCCAGGTTGAGCGTGATCCGGGGCAGCGCGAACTGCCCTTCGAAGCCGGCCAGCGTCTGCCGGGCCGGATCGAGTCCGGAATCACCCCAGGTACGAACCAGGACGGCGCGAGCGCTCCAGCCGACGTATACGTTGTTCAGGAAGGCGGAACGCGGCTTCGGCGTGGCGATCACGCGCGCATAGCCGAGGCCGAGCTGCCCTCCCGCCGAACCCGGTTCGATCTGCGCGACGAATCCCCGGTACTCGCAGAAGGTGGCGCAGTCGTAGCTGGCCGGCATGCGGGCCAGGACGGCTCCGCCGCCTGCCGAAAACTCAAGGGGGATCGAGTACCGGACCCGAGCGATGCCGAGCCAGCGGAGCGAAGTCTCGTCGATGTCCGCCTGTACCCGGGCGGCGGTTTCGCTCGACGAGGGCTTCGCCTGCGAGTGGTCGCCGACCTCCTGTGCCGCGGCCGGCGACGCCAGGAAACCGAGCACCAGGGCGCCCACCGCGCACGGTGTGTTGGGCATCGTCGACAGGTCTCCTGCGGGGGCCTATGCCCCGCCATCCTACCGACATCAGGCGGAGCCGGCCTGACGGCCGGCGCGATCTTCACCCCGGGTCAGAAGACCCGGGGCCACACGCCTTCGGCGGCAGCGGGTCAGAAGACCCGCGCACCCAGTTTCTGCGCTAGTTGCCGAAGCGGTAGGTCATGACCGCCTTCAGGCGACGGCCCTTCGGGTTCGCCGTCAGGGCGTCGAAAGACTGCTCGAAGAAGACGAGCGGCGGATCCTCGTCGGTCAGGTTGATCGCCGACAGGGCGAGATCGAAACCGAGCCGCGGGAAACGCCACAGGAAGGTCAGATCGAACGTCAGCCACTCGTCGATCGGCAGCAGTTCGGGCGGTGTCCAGGCCACGTTGCTGTCCTCGTAGGACGAGATGTGGTTGGCCCAACCGATCAGACTGTAGTCGCCCCAGCGGTAGCCGAGCGAGGCCCGCGTCTTCATCTCCGGCAGTGGCGGCGCGATCGGCGTATCGCGGTTCAGCAGGCCGACGACGTCCTTCTGCTCACGGTAGACGACGCCGTCAAGCTCGAGTTGCTTCAGTTCGTAGCTCTGCGTGTACGTGCTGTCCACGCCGAAGGAGAGTTCCCCCGGGCCCGCGTCCACGTGGCCGTGCAGATGGAAGTCGAAGCCCGAGGTCTTGATGCCCGGCCAGTTGATCAGGTCGATCCGCACCCTCTCGATGTCGCCGGGAACGCAGGAACCGTCGGCCAGGCCGCCAGGACAGACGACGCGGCCCATCACCGCGTTGAGCGCCGCCTGGTTGCCGCCGTAGCCTTCGGCGTAGAGCCGCACGACCTCCTGCTGCGGCAGCGGGGCGATCACGTCGTCGAAGTCGTAGCTCCAGTAGTCCAGCGTGACGTCGATACCGGGCGAGGCGAAGAGCACCAGGCCCAGGTTGTAGGTGAACGCCTGCTCCGGCAGCAGCGACCGGCTGCCGAACGCGTCGACCGCCTTGTAGACGCCGACCGTGTTCAGGTACTCCAGGGTGGTGCGAACCTCCTCGTTCAGATCGTCGACCGAGGGGGCCCGGAAGGTGGTCTGGACCGAGGTGCGGAACGACAGCACGTGGTCTTCACCCGAGGAGAGTGTCCAGCGGCCCGAGAACTTCGGATCGAAGCTGTCGATCTCGTCGTGGAGCTCGTAGTTCGCGGCGAACTGCATGTCGCCCCGGAGCGCGTTGACGGACAGCTCGCCGAACGCCCGGTGCACCGCCTGGGAGTCGCCGTACGGGTAGTAGCCCGAAGTGAAGGTGAAGGCGCCGGCCCGCGCACCTCTCTGCCTGCCGGTGGCCGGGTCGACGCAGGACCGGTCGCCCGGCACGACGCAGGGATTCAGCGCGTAGTTGCCGACCGCGTTCGGGATCGCGCTCACGTCGACCTGGCGGTACTGGTAACCGAACGCGTAGTCGAGCTTCTGCGGCAGCCAGTTGCCCGACAGCGTCGCGTCGGCGACGACGAGTTCCGCCTCGTTCTCGACATTCACCTGTTCGTTGATCCAGTCGAGCATCGCCCGGTTGTTCTCCAGGCCCGCGACGTACATCGGATTCGCACTGTTCTCCCACGGCGCGCCCGGCTGGGCCGAGAACTCGACGCCGTTGCCGAACGGGTTGTAGTAGTGGCAGTCGCCGGCGCCGGGCTGAGCCGAACCGGTATCGCCGAGCCGCATCCCCGAGGGGCTCGTGTCGTCGGCCACTACGCCGACACCGCAGTTCGGACCGCCGAAGCCGCGGAAGGCCAGGAACTTGCGGTACGCGTACTCCGCCGGGTGGTTCATGTTGCCGGTCGCACGCGAGTAGTTCACGCCGACGTCCAGGTTCGCCGCCTTGCCGCCGATCGACAGGTCGTGCTCGATGTTGGCCGCGATGCGGGTCGTCTCCGTACCCCGCTCCAGACCGCGCCCGGGACCCGCGTTGCCGACCAGGCGACCGTAGAAATACCAGTCGTCCTGCAGGCAGTCCTCGCCCGAAGCGAATCCGCCCATGCCGAAGGAGCTGTTGCAGAACTCCGTGCGACCCGGGTGGTCGTTCGAGATCAACTGCAGGCCGTCCAGCAGCGACACCGGCGGGAACGAAGGCGTGGTCACGTAGTTCGGGATGTTCGAGTCCGCGAAGAGCGCCTCCACGTGGTACGTCGTGCCCTCGGCAAGAGGCCCGTTGAGTTCGGCGAAGAACCGGTTCGTCTCCGTCGCCTCGATCAGGCTGTCCCACGGCTGATACCGGAAGGCGCAGGTCCAGCCGCGGTCGTAGCCGCCGAGACCGTTGCACGCGGGATCGACGAAGTAGTCGGTGCCGGCCGCGCCGTTGCGCGCCCGGGCCAGCTCCTCGACGAACGCGGAAGAGCTCTCGCCGCCGGTGAGGTTCGGGCGCAGGAAGATGCCCGGATTACCGGTGTTCGACCAACCCCAGAACCAGCCGGTGGCACGGTCCTGAAGCGTGTACGGCCGTTCCCGGGCGCCGAGATGCGAACGCTCCGCCCGTTCGAGTGAGAAGACCAGGTGATGGTCCGAGCCGCCCAACTTGCCGCCCCAGATCGCACCGGCAGTCGAGTCGCCGGCTCCGTCCATGCTCTCGTGCGAGAGCGAGACCTCGAACCCGGTGAACTCGTCGCGGGTGACGAAGTTGGCGACCCCGGCCACGGCGTCCGAACCGTAGATCGCGGCGGCGCCCTCCTTCAGCACCTCGATGCGGTCGATGGCGAGCGAGGGAAAGGCGTTGACGTCGACGAAGCGGCCGCCGAAGAGGCGAGCAGGCAGCGCCGTCTGGCGCCGGCCGTTGAGCAGGACCAGGGTCCGCGAGGCCCCGAGACCCCGGAGGTTCACGTTGGCGACATTCTCGGGCACCGCCGTCCCCTGGTCGTTGTACCAACTGTTCGCCTCGCCGATGACGCCGGAGGACGCGGTGAGGTTCTTGATGAGATCGACCGCCTGCAGCGACCCCTGCTCCTTCTGGACCTCGCGGTTCAGCACTTCGACCGCGTAGGGGAGGTCGACGGCCGGTTCCTCGATCGCCGAGCCGGTAACGACGACTACGTCGTGGGCGTGGAAGTCGAGGACGTCGTCTTCGTCGCCGTGTTCCTCGCCCTCGTGGTCGTCGTCGTGATCCTCGTCTTCCTGGAGAACCACGGCCTCAGACAGCGGCGGCGCCCCGGGGTCGGGCCCTGCTTCGCTCGCTTCGCCGTCAGCGAACGCCGCTACGGGCAGCAGAGACAGCAGGAAGATGGGGACGGCCAACAGCGGTTTTCGGGGCATATCGCCTCCTTGGATTTGGGCGAAAGCGTCGAGTCCGCTCGTCACTAGCCACAGCGGCGCCGACCTGACCACCGTAACACCGAGCGGATGAAGGGCTGGGCAACAAGGATACACGCCGATCTCCCAACTGGGAGGTTGCCCCGGTCTCCTGGACTAAGATGCCCTCCAACAGGAGGTTTCGCGATGTCCCGAAGAGTCCACCGAGTCCTGCCCGTGGCCATTCTCGCGCTGACACTGAGCGCGACCGGCCCCTCCCCCGCTCACCACGCCTTCTCGGCAGAGTTCGACGCCAACCTGCCGATCAAGGTGGAAGGCACCATCACCAAGGTCGAGTGGATCAATCCCCACGCCTGGGTCCACGTCGAGACCACGCTGGACAGCGGCGAGACGCTGACCTGGGAACTCGAGGCCGGCACGCCCAACACCCTCGTGCGCCGCGGCCTGACCCGCACGCTGCTGCGGCCCGGCACCGAAGTCGTCGTCCGCGGCTACCAGAGCAAGGACCAGCTTTGCACCCCGAACTGCCGCGGCAGCGGCCGCGACATGAAGCTCCCCGACGGCCGCAGCCTGTTCATGGGCTCTTCCGGCACCGGCGCGCCGCGAGACGGCGCCGACCCGACCGAGCAGTAGATCAGCCGTCGCCGGAAACCTGGCTCGATTCCTCGTTGTCGTCGAGGACGCCGAAAGAGGCGACAACCTCCAGGCCGATGAAGGCCACAGCCAGCAGGATGAAGAAGTTGAAATCGGTCACTGGTCCTGCTCCTCCTTCGCCGCCTCCAGCGCCTCCCGGGCGGCGTCGACTCGGTTCTGGCCGCCGTACCAGCTCGCCAGCCAGTCCTTGCCATCCTCGGCGGTGCCCTGCTGCTCCCGGTGGCGGGCGCCGCGGAGCATGAGGGTCATCGCGCGGTTGCCTTCGTGGCAGGCGTACTCGAGAACCGGGTCGTCACTCCGCCGCATCTCGAGTGCGCTCGTCCACGGCGCTTCGAAGGACTCGGGGTCATCGACGGTGTACTCGTAGAGCAGGGTGTCGGGACCGGTGCGCGTGAAGCGCTCGGTCAGGACCAGGTTCGGGCCGGTGCCGCGGAAGGCGGTGTGCTCGGTGTAGTTCTTCGTCGTCACGACGAACGTGTCACCGTCCCAGACGCCTGACGAGTCGCCCTTCCAGAAGCGCATGCTGTCGTCGGCGTGCTCCCGGCCGTCGGTCGGGATGACCCGGTGGTCGTTGATCATCTCGGTCATGATCGCGACGTATCCCGGCGACTGGAAGATCTCCATCATGTTGTTGTAGGCGCCGGGGCTCATCGGCGGTCCGGCGTTGAAGCCGACGATGCAGCGCTCGAACGAGTTGCGCTCTTCCGGGCCGGCGGGCGGCTGACCCCAGAGCGCGTAGCGTTCGTTCACCCGGCGAATCGCCCCGTCCGTCATCTTCGGCAGGCGGCCGTTCGGCGGGTCGACGATCAGGGACGTGCGCATCGTGCCGGAGACCTTGTCGCCGAGATCAAGCCAGAAGGAGTTGTAACCGACGTCGACGTCGCCCTGGCTGGGGTCGACGTCCTGTACTCCTGACGTTGCCCGCGCTGCGCGCTCCTGGCGTCGTCGCTCTTCCCACTCGGCTGCCTCTTCGGCGGTCAGGGTCGCCTTGTCGCCGAACGCGGCGGGCCGCTCGAGCGGCGTGATCGAGCGGAAGTCCCAGGTGCCCTGAAGATCCGGAACGCCCCAGGATGTCTTCAGCTCCGCGTCCTCCGCGCCTGCCGCGCCAGCCAGCAGAATCGTCACGGCAAAGAAACAGACGGTCGTAGCAAACGGTTGGTGCTTCATGACTTCGACTCCTTTCACTCCGGCGTCGCCCCGCGGCGCAGATGACCGTAGGCCGCATCCTCTCCCCCGAGCGGAATGCACTTGAACTCGAGCAGGCGGGCGTTGTCTTCCAGCCGGCGATAGAGCGGCATGCTGATCGTCCAGGGCTCGGTGAACACGTTCGGGTCTGTGATCGTCGCCTCGTAGTGCATCGAGTTCGGGCCCGTGGGCGTGTACCGCTCGACGACCCGCAGTTCCTCGCTGTGGAAGTTGCCCGAGGCGTCGAACCAGGTGTCGGCCACCTGGTCGGTGACCTCGACCACCAGGGTGTCCCCCTCCCAGTGACCGAGCGAGTAGCCCATCCAGGACGGCAGCTCCGCCCGTGTGCCAGCGCGGTCGAGACGAACCGCGCGGCTGTTGCCGCCCCACTCGTAGGCGAAGAAGACCGCCTTCGGCGTCTGCACGATCTGGAACGGCAGCGGCATGTAGGTGGCGCGCGGAATCCCCGGCATGAAGCACTTCACGGCCGGGTCCAGGTTCAACCAGTCCGCCCGGTTCGCGTTGCGCTGCTCGAGCGCCCAGTCCTGGTAGGGGATGCTGCCGCCCTCGACGACACTCAATCCAGCCGGGATCGCACCAAAGGCACCGAACTGGGGAACCGACGTACGCCGCGCACTGTGAGCTTCGAGGTCCCAGTGCGCGCTGTTCATCGCCTGCCAGATGCCGTTGAGGTCCGGATCGCCGTCCGGCGTCCTGGACGCCTGGTAGGCGCCCTCCTGCGACTGCGCGACGGCGGCCGCAGCAAGGAACAGCACTGCGGCCAGCGACACGGCCGAGCTGAGCTTTCTCATGATGGCGGACTATAGCGAAGGTGCTGGCTGCGACGGACGACGGATGCCGGCCAGAAGGCCGGCGCACCGACATCACTACGGCAGGCGAAAGACGAACAGGCCGTTGCCGCTGCGGGGATAACGAATCTCCGGACTGACCCTGGCCGGGACGAAACGCGGACTGCCACCCCCGAGTCCGGTCGACACCGCCACGTACTGAACGCCAGAGGCAGCGTAGCTGACCGGAAAGCCCTGCACCGAGGTCGGCAGGCGGGTGCCCCAGAGTTCGCGGCCGGTCCTCGTGTCCCAGGCCCGGAAACGACGGTCGATATCCCCGGCGAAGACGACTCCGCCGCCCGTCGTCAGCGCCGCCGTCAGGAAAGCCGGCCGCTGCTCGATGCTCCAGACCTCCTCCATCGTGTCCACGTCGTATGCCGCGAGCTTGCCGAGGCGTCCTTCCGTGCCGGGCATCTCGAACCACTTGCGGTCTGCCCGTTCGCCCCCCGCCCCCTCTTCGAAGCGCGGCTCGCGGCCGGAGATGTCGAGGCAACTCTGGCTCAGCGGCACGACCAGCAACCCCTGCGCGGGACTGTAGGAGGAAGCCTGCCAGTTGTGTCCTCCGGCCGTGCTGGGACAGACCGAGACCCACTCCCCGATCCCGGCCGAGGCGATGTCCTCGCGGTAGCGAACTTCGCCGGTCTCGCGGTCGATGTGGTCGAAGACGTTCTGGAACACCATCTCCTTCAACGCCACGAACGAGCCGTCCGTACGGTCGAGCTTCCACAGGATGCCGTGCTTGCCGGAAGTGAGCAGGAGCCGCCGGCCGCCGCGGTCGACCAGGACCTGCTCGAACGCCTCGTCGAGGTCGAGGGCCTCGCCGGGCACGTGCTGCCGGTAGAACACGATCTCCCCGTCGCCAGGACGGATCGCCAGGGTCGAGTTCGTGTAGAGCACCTCGTGGTCGATGGTGAGACCGCGGCTCGCCGGCACCCAGGGCTTGGCCTGGGCCACCGGCCAGTAGAGCAACTCGAGCTCCGGGTCGTAGCTGCCGGGAATCCACGAGTCGCCGCCGCCCCGCAACATGAGCGACAGATCGCCCCAGGTTTCGCCTCCCGGCTCCCCCGGCCGGGCGATCGTGTAGGTGCGCCACCTCTCTTCGCCGGTTTCCGCGTCGTGGGCGGTGATGAAGCAACTGTCCTCGTAGTAGCGGATACAACCGTTGATGCCGTTGATCACGAGCCCGTCGACCACGATCGGTCCGCTCGTGTTCCGGTAGCCCTTCGCCGGATCCGCGATCCGCGTCTCCCAGCGCGGCCGCCCGGTCCGGGCGTCGAGCGCCAGCATCGCGGCGTCCTTGGTGGCGACGAAGATCAGGTCACCCCAGATCGCGAGGTTGCGAAGCTGGTTGAAGCCGCGGGCCAGATCGCCCTCGAGGGACCGCTGGTACTCCCAGATCAGCGTGCCGGTGTCGGCCTCCAGCGCCTGGATGATGTTGCGCGGGTTGGCCAGGTACATGACGCCGTCGTAGACGAGCGGCGTCGGCTGGTTGACGCCGTCGGCCATCGCCCAGGACCAGGCCAGCCGAAGCTCACCGACGTTGCCCGAATCGATCTGATCGAGCGGACTGTGGCCCTGGCCGTCGTAAGTGCGCCTGAACATCAGCCAATCGCCGGGGTCCGGGTCGAGCAGCATCTCGGCGGTCACCGG
The DNA here is from genome assembly GCA_965116955.1 of Thermoanaerobaculia bacterium. Taxonomy (GTDB): domain Bacteria; phylum Acidobacteriota; class Thermoanaerobaculia; order Multivoradales; family Multivoraceae; genus Multivorans. The sequence goes on from OZ220742.1 coordinate 4,254,792, forward strand.
CTCGAAGTTCTCGATCTCCCGTTCCCCGGGCGGCGTTACGACCTCCTCCGTCGCGCCGAGACCCGGGCTGTCCACAACCGGCGTCTCATCACCGGCAGCGGCGCCGTTCTGCTGGAGCACGAAGGCGGCGAGGTCGTAACTCTGCTGCGGACTGAGGGAGTTCCGGTTCTCCGGCGGCATGGTGACCCGGATCGTCTCGGCGAGATCGACGGCGGCGCCGACTCCCCAGGCGTCGAGGAAGTCGGCGCCGCGCAGGGGCGGCGCCTCGTTCGCACCGGCCAGACTCGAGAGGTGGCACTCGACGCAGATCTGCTCGTAAAGGATCCGCCCGCGCTCCGCCTGCTCGACCGTGAAGACTCGCGCCGGTTCCTCCGCCTGCTGCTGCGCTCCGACTCCCACGGCGGTCGCTGCCAGGAACACCAGTCCCGCCGGCAACCCGCGTACACTCCGCCCCATGGCACGCATACTAGCGCCGCCAAACCCCTTCCAGAGTCGGGGTTTGGCCCCATCCCCCACCTCACCAGAACTCTGCGCTTCGTCGCAGCACAAGGTGCCATGACGGCGCGCAGAGTTCTGGTTGTCGGCGGCACCGGCCCCACCGGCCCGCCGATCGTCAACACCTTCCTCCGAGCGGGAAACGAAGTCTCGATCTTCCACTCCGGCCGCCATCCCGTCGACTTCGACGGTCCGGTGGAGCGCATCCTCGGCAACGCCCGCGACCGCGACGACATCCGCGCCAAGCTCGCCTCGCGCGAGTGGGACATCGCGGTGTGCATGTACGGCCGGCTGCGCACGCTGGCCGACGAACTCGCCGGGAAAACGAGGCGCCTCGTCGGCATCACCGGTCAGCCCGTCTACAAGGGCTCGCAGCCGCCGACACCGGAGGGCCGCATTCCGTTGCCGATACCGGAGTTCGCGCCCCGCCAGTACGACGCGAAGAACTACACCGGCAAGGTGGCCGCCGGCGAGGACCAGCTCCTCGAGCAGCACGGACGCGGCGACTTCGAGGTCGTCATCCTGCGCTACCCCGGCGTCTACGGCCCGCGCACGCCGATGAACCACGAGTGGGCAGTGGTCAGGCGCATTCTCGACCAGCGGCGCTTCATGATCCTTCCCCACGACGGCGTGACCTACTTCCAGCGCGGCTACGCGGAGAACCTCGCCCGGCTCGTCTACCTCGCCGCCACCCGTCCGGAAGCCGCGGGAGAGGCATTCAACGCCGGCGACGAACGGGTGATCAGTTGCCGCGCCGTGGCGGAGGTCATCATCGACGAACTCGACGCGGAGATGGAGCTGATCGGCGTGCCGGCGCCCTTCTGCCGCGGCGTCTTCCCGCTCGCGGAGAAGTCCAACCAGCTTCTCGACATGTCGAAGGCCCGCAACCTGCTCGGTTACCGCGACGTGGTCGATCCGGAGACGGCGACCCGCGCCACGGGCCGCGACCTGCACGACAACCCGCCCGACGAGAAGGATCTCTACGCCGCGGGCACGGGACGTTTCGACTATGCGCGGGAGGACCGGATCGTCGAGCGCTGGCGACGGGCGCAGGCGCTGATGGGCGACGACTGAGGCGGCGGCGCGCTTGATAACCTCGCAGCCACCCAACGCAGACAGAGGCACCGAACGCAGACGGAGGAAGTCACCGATGATCGGACGGACCACGCTCGCTCTCACCGTGGCGACGGCACTTCTCGCGGCGCCTGCTCTGGCGGCGGACGACTGGAAGACGCCTCGCACTCCCTGGGGCCACCCCGACCTCCAGGGCCTGTGGACGAACACCACGCTGACGCCCTTCGAGCGGCCCGTCGAGATGGGCGACAAGGCCTTCCTCACCGAGGAAGAGGTCGCCCAGGCCGAGGCCGCCCGCCAGGAGATGATCAAGAGCCGGGGCGAACGGCCGGCGCAGAAGGCGGAGGCCGGCCAGAACGTCGGCGCCTACAACCTGCACTGGCTGGAGCTCGGAACGAAGATCGTCGGCAGCCGGCGAACCTCCCTGGTCGTCGATCCGCCGAACGGCCGCGTCCCGGTGCGGCCCGCGGCGCAGCGGGTGCGAGCCGACAACCTGGTCAAGATGTTCGAGTCGTACGAGTTCATGAGCGTCTGGGACCGCTGCATCACGCGCGGCGTCCCCGGACACCTGTTCCCGGCCGGCTACAACAACAACTACCGGATCGCCCAGACGCCGGAGTACGTCGTCATCTACTCCGAGATGATCAACGACGTCCGCTTCATCCCGGTTGACGGCCGGGAGCGCATCCCCGAGGACCTCCACCTCTGGAACGGCGACTCCCGCGGCCACTGGGACGGCGACAGCCTGGTCGTCGAGACGAAGAACTTCTCCGACAAGGGCTGGATCGCCACCAGCGGCTCCCAGGGCCGGATCAAGGGGATTCCGGTCAGCACGGAGCTCGTCACGGTGGAGCGTTTCACCCGCGCCGACGAACACACCGTGGACTGGACGGTGACGATCGACGATCCGGTCAATTACACGGACACGTGGACGGTGAACATCCCGCTCTACTTCGATCCGGACAACGAGATGTTCGAGTACGCCTGCCACGAGGGCAACTGGGCGGTCTACAACACGCTGAGCGGCGCGCGTCACGAGGAGAAGACGGGCGGGGACAGCAGCCCCTGAGGCCGACAACTGCGCGGTCCACGCTGTCGCGCTGGGCGCGCACCGCGGCGCCTCCCCCGCTGCCCGAGACGGAGCGGGAACGCCGATTCGGAGCCCTGCGCATCGCAGGTCTCTGGTGCCTTGCCGTGGCGCAGCCGATCTTCGACCTGATCGGGCGCAGCCCCGAGTTCTTCGTCGCACACGACGCGCGGCCGGGCCTGATCCTGGTCCTTGTCGCGCTGGCCTGCCTCGGCGGACCAGGCGCCTGCCTGCTGGTCATCCATGCCATCGGTGTCGCCGGGGCGCACTGGCGTCGACGTGCCGAAACCGTCCTCCTCGGCGGCCTCGCCGGCCTGATCGTTCTGACCATCCTCAAGCAATGGTCCGGCGTTCCGGCGCACCCGTCGGTGGCCCTGGCGCTGCTCGTCGGTACCGCTGCGGCCGCCGCGATTCGCCGGCTCGCGCCGGCAAGGACCTTCGCCACCTTCCTGGGCTCGGCGGTGCTCGTCGTGCCGACCGTCTTCCTGTTCCAGCCGAGCGTCAAACGGGTGCTGACGCCGCCGAACCAGATCAAACCCATCGAAGGCGTGCAAGTCGCCGCCACGCCGCCCGTCGTCTTCGTGGTCTTCGATCAGTTTCAACTGGGTGCGTTGCTCGACCGACAGGCCAACATCGACCGTACGACCTTCCCCAACTTTGCGGCACTGGCCGACGACGCCACCTGGTTCCGGAACGCGACCGCGGTGGCGAACTACACGACCCACGCGCTGCCCGCCCTGCTGACGGGAATGAGCCCGTCGCAAGGTCTCCTGCCAACGGCGGCCGACCACCCGGCGAATCTGTTCACGCTGCTCGGCGGGCGCTACCGGCTGCACGTCGAGGAACCGCTGACTCAACTCTGTCCGGAGCCGCTCTGTCCGGCCGAGACGGCCGGCCTCGGCCCGCTGCTCGCGGCCGTCCTCCAGGATCTGACCATCGCCTATCTGACGGTCGTGCTTCCGGAAGAGCTGGCGTCGCCGCTGCCCCCGGTGAGTCAGTCCTGGAAGAACTTCGCCGCCAACGAGGCGGACGACTCGCCCGGCGACCGCTGGCGAGAGGCGCGCGCCGGCGACCGGAGGAAGAGCTTCGACCGGTTCATCGCCGGCATCGACCAGGCCGCGAAGCCCACGCTGCACTTCGCCCACGTTCTGCTACCTCACGAACCGTTCATCTATCTGCCGACGGGTCAGCGGTTCACCTTTCACCGGCGGAGCATCGGCCTGCGCAAGGACAAGTGGAACGCGGACCGATGGGCGGCGGCGCTCAACCACCACCGCTATCTGCTGCAACTCGGCTTCGTCGACGAGATGCTCGGCAGGCTGGTCGCGCGCCTGCGAGAGGTGGGCATCTACGACGATGCCCTGATCGTCGTCACCGCGGACCACGGCTGCAGCCTCCGGCCCGGCCATTTGTTCCGAGCGCCGTCACGCTCGTCCTTCGCGGACGTCGCAGCGGTGCCGCTGTTCATCAAGAAGCCAGGCCAGGTTCGTGGTTCGGTCGTCGACGCCAACGTCGAAGTGATCGACATCGTCCCGACGCTGGCGGCGGCCCTCGGCATCGACCTGCCGTGGTCGCCCGACGGCTCGAACGTCCTCGACCCGGGGCACGAGCCGCGGCCGTCCAAGGTGTTGTTTCACGCCGGCGCGAACCGGCGGATGGAGGTTCCGGGCGATCAGCTCGGCGCCCTTGAGGAGAGCGCATCCTCCAAGTTCGAGTGGCTGGACGACCGCGATCCGATGGCGACGCCGACACCGGAGCGACGCCACGACGAGTTGATCGGCCGCGCGGTCGAGTCGATGCGGGCGGCGTCCGCCGCCGACCTGGACGTGACCGTGGACCCGTTGCCGATGTTGCAGGATCTCGATCCGAACGACGACTTTCTGCCGGCCCACATCACCGGCGCCGTGGCGGGCCCTGACGGCCAGCCGACGCCGACGCTGGCTGTCGCGTTGAACGGCCGGGTGGCGGCGATAACGCGCCCCTACCCTTTTCCGGTGGCCGGCCGAAAGGGAATGTGGGAGGCGATCATCGATCCCCAACGCCTCGTTCGAGGCGTCAACTCACTGGAGGTGCTGGAGGTTCGGGAGCACGCCAAAGGCAGCGGCTTCACTCTGGCCGCCACCAGCGCCGTCCCGGATGCCGATCGGCCGCTGAACCTGATTCGACCAACGGACCTCGAGCTCTCGCGCGGCCGGGCGACCGGCTTCCACGGCCCGGAGTGGGTCGGCACGTCGCCCCTGCGCTGGACCAGTGGGGATGCGCGCCTGGTCGTTCCCTTCGACCGGAAGACTCCGCCGGCCGTCCTGGAGATCGACGTGGCGCTGACCGCCAAGAGAAAGCGGCTCAGCATCACGGTCGACGACTGCCTGATCTTCGACGAGGACATCCATGCGCCGTGGAGCGGCGAGTTCAACCTGGAGGACTGCCGGTTGACTCCGCCTTCGCTGAGCGTGACACTGGCAAGCGACACACACGTTCCGAACACGCACGACAACCGGGAGCTGGGGGTCGGCATCAGCCGCATCTCACTGCGAGGCCCCGGAATGGAGAACCGATGATCAGATCGACTACGCTCACTCTCGCCGCGGCGACGGCGCGCTCGCCGCTTGCAGCACACTCGCAGGGAACGCGGATCCGGAGTCGGGCCGTATGAACTTCGACGACTCCCGCTTTCCGGTTCCCGTCCGGGAGGACATCGTCACCGCGCTGCGCAGGTCGTGGGCCGACATCGGACGTCCCGGCACCTGGTGGACGGGGCCGGAGCGCGTGGCCATAGCCGCTCTCGGCCGTGCCGAGCGGATTCAGCGCAACGAGCCTCCCTGGAGCCGGAACCGCGGCGAGCCGGGCACGGCACTGCCGGAGAAGGCAATCGAGGCGGCACGGAAGATCGGCGCCGATCCGACCCACCTCGACCGCGAATGGGCCGAGGGGATCATCGCGGAGCTCGGTGACGCGCGCTACGTTGAACTCGCCTCCGTGGTCGTCACGACGGTCGCCGCCGACGCTTTCTGCGAGGCGATGGGGATTACGCACGAGCCCTTGCCCGCAGCCGAGGCCGGCGAACCAACCAGCGAGCGCCCGGAGGGCATGGGCGACATCGGCGCCTGGGTGCCGGTTCAGGTCGTCGACTGGAAGCGGGCGAACGTGGCCCGGGCATTGAGCCTGGTGCCGGAAGGCGTGCGAACCTTCTTTCGCATGGTCGTCGCCATGTACTCGGGGACGGCCACAGACTTCGAGGAGATGGTCTGGGACCACCGTCCGCTCGCCCGTCCCCAGGTCGAGCTGCTCGCGGCGAGGGTTTCGGCCCTCAACCAGTGCTTCTACTGAACGACCGCCCACACCATGCTGCTCCGGGCGAGCAGTCAGGCGGTAGGAGCGGAGGTCGACCTGAGCGCCGCGGTGGAGGACGCCGCTGACGGGGGCGTCGAAGACGGCACTGTCCTCACCGCGTTCGCGGAAGCAGTCGTCCGGGCCGCCGACGACCTGGACACCGCCCGTGCCGGGGCGCTGGAAAGCCTGGGCCCGGCGAAGTTCGTCGAAGCCGCCGCCACGATCGGCATCTTCAACGGCCTCGTCCGCGTCGCCGACTCCACCGGCATCCCCAGCGACGCGATGATGCTGGAGCGCACCGCCGACGTCCGCGGCGACCTCGGCTTCAACCGCTGGGCCGGCGCCAGGTCATCCGGCGTCGCCGAGACGCCGGCCGTCAGGGGCAGGTGACCCGATAGATCCTGGCTTCGCTGAGCGCCGCTACGGGTGCGAGTAGGGGGTACGGCTCGTGGCGGCCGGCGCGGGCGTCGGCGATGAAGGGGCCGAGCCAGTCGCTGGGGTCTTCGTAGGAGCGCGTGCCGCCGAGTTGGATGGTGGGGCGGACGGCGAGGAGGAGGCGGTCGAAGTCGGTGCAGTGGCGAGCGGCGATGCGTTCGAGGTCGGGGTAGGTCAGGACCTCCGTGTAGGGCAAGCCAGCGTAGGAGATGGCATGGCTGCCGGGAACGAGAAACGGCACGTCCATCGTGCCGCCGCCGATGACGAGGTCGCCAGGGCCGGTGTGGTCGCGGAGCCACTGCTGGCGTTCGCTCCGGAACTCGATGGCCCGGGCGTCGTGGCCTGTCGACCAGAGCATCGCCTCGCGCGCGAACGCCGCTCCAGAGCAGAGAGCGAGAGCGGCAGGCGGAAACCAGATCCATCGCCGAGTCGACGGCATAGCCCCTGCCAGGAGGGCTCCGAACACCACCACGAGGGGAACGGTCGCAGGCAACGCCAGGCGAGCGCCGATTGGATCGAAATTGGCCTGTGTGCTGCGCCAGACGACGGCCGCGAGGTAGAGAACGGCCCAAAGGCCGACGAGCAGTGGCAGACGGGAGCCCTCCGGCTGCCGGGAACGGCCCGGGTCCCTGGCTGTCCGGACCGCGAATGCGCCAAGAAGCCCGAGCACAACGGCGAGCAGCGCGGCGTCCGGCCAGTTGCCGAGCGCGGTCGAACGCCAGCCGCCGAGTACGGCCGTCGTCGCATGGCTCATGCTCTCGGGCAGCGTCGTCACGGCGGGCATCGCTGCCGGGAGGAGGTGTCCTTCGACGTACAGATTGCGGCCCAGGACGGCGGCGACGGGGCCCATAGCGCCGGCCGCAAACGCGCCGGAGCTGTAGAGCCTCGCCGCTCCGCGGCTTGCGCCGGCGCGGTCGAACCCGAGCACCGCGACGCCGATCAGCAGCAGCGGCCACAGGGAGTAGCGGACGCTGAAGGCGGCGCCGGCGAGCAGACCCAGACCGAGCAGCGGCAGCAGGCCGCTCGAGGCCACGCGGTCGCCGTGATCCGGCGTCTCCTGGAGGTATCGATCGAGAAGCAGGAAGAACACCAGCACAACAGCGACGGCCAGGCACTCGCTCAAGGCTGCTCGGCCGAAGTGGGTCAGCGGAACGAAGAGGATCGCGGTGCCGAGTGCGATCGCCGCGGCCGCAGAACCTCCGATCCGCCGCGCAAGCAGGTAGACCAGGACCAGGATCGCGGCGTACGCCAGGGCTGAAACGACCAGCGCCGCGTCCGGCGCGTCCATGCCGAGCCGCGACAGGAAGGCGATCACCAGGGGATAGCCCGGCGGCTGCGCCGTGAAGGCGGACGGCAGGTCGAGATCGCCTGACAGGTAGAAGGGCTGGTTGAGGCCGCCGGTCGACTGCACCAGCCCGTCGCCGGCGGCTATCCGGCGCGCGACATCGACGTAGTTCATCGAGTCCGCGCTGAAGGTCCGCACGCGGACCAGGGAGTTCGCTGTGAACAGACCGCCGTAGGCGAGCGCGGCCAGGGCGAGCAGCGTCGATGCTGCTCTACGCCGGACTCTCACCCGCCGTGAACTCGGGAACCGGCAGTTGGCCCAGGTGCTTGTGGCACATCTCGCAGCTCGAGACACCCTTCGCCGCCGCCGCGGGATCGAGTTCGTCGTCCACCCAGCGCAGGAACCTGCGGTAGTTCTCGAACACGGTTGCCGAGTCCGAGCGGACGGCGCCAAGGTCGAAGTGGGGCGAGTCGATCTCGGCGGCGAACGGACAGGCGTGGAACCGGCCCTTCGTGGTCAGCACGGGGAAGCAGCGCACGCAGCGGTTGCCCATGCCGTGGTACTCGGACTCCCGGTCGCGGGCGAACTCCTGGTCGGCGCCGGCGCCCGCGTGGAACAGCACCTTGTAGCCCTGGAAGATGCGGTTCGGGTTCGCGCGCGCCCAGTCCTCCAGGCGCTCGCGGGCGTAGACCGGCATTGGATCCGCGTCCCGGCCGTGGTAGATCGAGTAGTTGAGCACCGCCTCGCTCTTCGGGTCGGACTCGAGGATCGAAATCAGCTTCTCCGCCTGGATGCCGTTCGAGAACACGGTGACCAGGCCCGTGAAACCGCGCTCGCGGACGTATCGGATCGCATCGATGATCTCGCGCGTATGCAGCGTCGGCTCGCCGCCGTAGAACTTCAGGTTGCCGTCCGCAGCGAGCGTGTCAAGCGCCTGGTCGAGCACCTCCGGCGTGTAGGCGCGGTACCAGCCGTCGGGCGAGCCGTTGATCGTGCACCAGGAGCAGTCCCGATTGCAGAAGTTGCCCTCGTAGAGATGGAGCTCGCGAAGTTCGCCGTCGGCCGCGGAGAAATGCTCCACGGGTTCATGAAACGTGATCGGGCCGATGTTCGGATCGCGGTGCGTGTCGTTCAGACCCCAGTCGTACGTGTTGTAGACGACCTCGTAGCCGGCGACCTGCTCCAGGTCGAGGCCCGCGTGCTCGGCCACGAAACCCAGCACGCCGCGGCGGTACTCCTCGCGCGTACCCGTTCCGCCGGCGAAGTCCTCCGCGTACATCCGGAAGATGCGGGAAACGTAGATCCGCTCCGCTTCGTGGTCAACACGGCAGTTCCAGCGGTTCGCCAGGAAAGCCCCGGCCGCTTCACGCAGCGTGTCGCGCAGACCCTCGCCCCGGTACGCCGAGGGACGCACGGCCGGGCAACCGTTCGCGCCGCAGTTGATCGCGAAGTGGATGCGCGGCTCGGCGTAGTCCGAGCGGAGGATCTGATGCTCGATGTCGTCGAGGCTGACCGCCGAACCGCCGGCGATGTGCCGCCGCCGCTGGAAGAACTGTCCGTCGCGCGTCTTCCAGACGGACCGGATCGGGTACTCCTCAGCGATCGCGTGCAGGGTGAACGCGTTGTAGGCGTTGATCCAGTAGGCGAGCCCGTCCTCCTCGCTCGCGAACAGGTCCGGGCGGCTGTCCGGCGACGCCTGGCCGAGTTCGGCAACGAACTCCTCCAGCAACGGCCGCCGCGCGGCCAGACGCTCGTAGTCGACCTTGCCGTCCTCCGCGACGACCTCGGCCAGCAGGCGGTCCCAGGCCGCGTAGGACAACGTCCCCATCAACGCTCCGGGGCTACTCGTCCCCCGAACCCGTGCTGCCCGACTGGCCCTTCTGCTCGAGGTACTCCCGCTCGAGCAGTCGCGCGCCGCGAAGGATGTTGCCCATCGCGTAGTTGCCTTCGTGGCAGGCGTATTCGTAGTTCAGTTCCTCCGTCTGCGGCCAGAGGAACTCACCGCCGTAGGGCGCCGTGTAGTCCGGGTCGTGCACCGTGAACTCGTAGAGCAGCCCGTCCGCGCTCTGGCGGGTGAAGCGCTCGACCACCTTGAGTCCCTCGCGCGGAACACCGGGCCGGTCGAGGAAGTTCGTCGTCTCGACCACCAGGGTGTCGCCTTCCCACCAGCCGATCGAGTCGCCGCCCAGGGACCTCACCTCGGGCGGCACGTGCTCCGCGTTCAGCCGCACGACCTTCGCCCAGTGCATCCACTCGACCAGGATGACCACATGGTCCTCGGTCTGCGTGATCGTCTTCAGGTTGTTGTAGAGGATCGGCCGGGCCGGGGTGGCTGCCGCGCTGAGGTACAGGCAGCGATCGAGCACCGACAACGTCTCCGGGCCGTCGTAGGGATCGTCGCCCGTCTCGATCCACCAGGCGCTGCCGGTGTTCTCGTAAGCGTACGGGTGCAGGTCGGCACGGCGCGCCTTCCCTGCCTCGGAGAGCGGGGGCATGCGGCCGTCCGGTGGATCGGTCAGGATGGAGGTCCGGAACTTCCCGTCGATGGCGAAGCGCGCGCTCCCGCGGTCGGTCCAGAACGAGTTGTAGCCGCCGACAGCGCCAGCGGCGCCGGGGGAGCCGTCACCGCCGGCCGGGGGCGCCGACCGCTCCGGATCGCTGGCGGCGTAGGACCTGACCACCGCCGCGCGGTTCCGCTCCATGAGCTCCTCGGCTTCCTCGACGGTGAGAAAGAGCTTGTCGCCGAACTCCGACGGCCGTTCGAACGGCGTCGAACTCGCGATGTTGTAGCGGCCCGTCAGGTCGGGCTTGCCGCTGGCCGTGCGCGGGATGTCGTCTTCACCCGCCGCCATGGCCGGCACTGCGACCAGCAGCGCCGAAGCGGCGAACAGGGAGATGGCTAGAGCGGCTCGATCGATGCGCATGGAGTGTCCTCCGTTTCGTCTCCACGGACCCTCTGGGGAAGCGCCGTCGAGCCTACCGCACGGGGCGAACTCAGCCCTCGCTTGCTAGACTGACCGCACCCGTCAAGCTCACCAGTTCCAGGGACGGACACGCCCATGAGATCCCCGATTCACCGCCGCCCGCACCCGCTCGCGGCGTTCGTCGCCGGCACCCTCCTGCTCACCGCGACCGTGGCAGCCGCGGACGGCACGCCGACCTTCAGCCGCGACGTGGCGCCCATCCTGTTCGAGAAGTGCGTGCAGTGCCACCGCCCGAACCAGGCGGCGCCCATGTCCCTGCTCTCCTACCGGGAAGCCCGGCCCTGGGCCCGCGGCATGGCGCGGGCGGTCGGGAACGGCGACATGCCGCCCTGGAGCGCAGAGTCGGAACACGTCGTGTTCCGCAACGACCTCTCGCTCTCCGCCGACCAGATCGCCACTATCGTCGACTGGGCCGCGGGCGGCGCGCCCGAAGGCGACCCTGCCGACCTGCCGCCGGCGCCGACCTTCCGCGAAGGCTGGACGCTGGGCGAACCGGACTACGTGCTGACGCTCGACCGGGTCGACGTGCCCGCCGAGGGCCCGGACCTCTTCCCCAAGCAGCGCATCGCGCTCGAGCTGGATGAGGAGCGATGGGTACAGGCGATCGAGTTCCTCCCCGGCGACCGCCGCGCCACGCATCACTTCCAGGCCACGTACACGACGCCGCGGCGCGAGAGCGGCGGCCCGATCGGCTCCGGCGAGAGGGTGAGCGAGGGCGCCGGGGGCAGCGGCGTGTTCGGGATCTGGACCGCGGGCATGCCGCCCTACGTCTTCCCCGAGGGCACGGGCCGCGTCCTGGGCCCGGGTACGACGATCACGCTGGACTCCCACTACCACCCGTTCGGCGAAGCGACGTCCGACGTGACCCGCATCGGCATTCACTTCGGCGAAGGCGAACTGGAGCAGGAGGTGGCGACCGTCTCGGTGGCGAACACCGGCATCCGCATTCCGCCGGGCGCTGGTCACCACGCCGAGGAGGGTTTCTTCCAGCCGGACGACGACATGCAGATCCTCGCCTTCAGCCCGCACATGCATGTCCGCGGCAAGGCGATGACCTACCGCATCGTTCACGCCGACGGGACCAGCGAGACCCTGCTCGACGTGCCGAAGTACGACTACAACTGGCAGTGGCTCTACTACCCCACCGAACCGATCGATCTGCCGGCCTCGAGCCGGATCGAGGTCACGGCGGTCTGGGACAACTCGGAGGACAACCCGGCCAACCCCGACCCGGCGCGCGAGATCATCTACCGCGGCGACGTGTTCAACGAGATGTTCGTCGGTTTCATGGAGATCGTCCGCAAGGACGGTGGCTACCACCGGCCGAAGGACAACGTCGACAAGCTGGCGAAACTCATCTCCCGCCACCCCCGGGACGCCTCCTTCCTCGCCGAAGGATTTCTGCCGATCGCCTTCTGGACGCCCCGCGAGGGCGAGGGCATCCTCTACCTGGCCTCCGGCCTGCAGATGTTCACGATCACTCTCGACGACTTCGCCTGGTCCGGCGACCGCCTGCGGGTGACGACTCACTTCCCCACCCCCGAGGCATCGGCCATCACGACGGTGATCGACGGCGAACTCGATGCGCAGGGAGTGCTCCGCGGCACGATCACGATGGGCGCCGGCACGGAACGCCCCTTCGAGATGAAGATGGTCGGCCAACCCGCCGGGCGGGCGCCCTCTACCGAAGCCACCGGAGCCGCCGCCGGAGAGTGACGACGGGGCGCGGCGTGGCCGTCGTCCTCAGGCTTCCCGGTCCGCGCGCTCCTCGTCGGCGCAGACCGCGCACGCGCTGGCGTGGCAGACACGGGCACTCTGCACCATGGCGCCTGCCAGGATGAGACTGCCGGCGGCCGACGTCGCGATCTCGGGCAGCGGCTCGAGCCAGCCGGCGAGGGAGCCTGCCCAGAGCGCGGCCCCTCCGGCAAAGGTGAGAATCACGACCCGGTTCCTGCCGGCCGGACCCAGCCCGAGCATCACCGCGCCGAGAAGGACGGTTCCGACCCAGACGGCTCGCTCGACTCCTTCGGAGAGCGCCAGCGCGGGCGCCACCGCGACCAGGACCGGCGTGAGCGCGCAGTGCAGGCCGCACCAGGCCGCCGCGCACGCCGCCAGCCGCGATCCGGAAACCAGATACGTGCTCGACGGAACGGTTGCGAGGGAGTCCTTCATTGGGTCACGTCGACGGCGGGCTACCCTTGAAGGGCAGGATGCAAGAGCCGGGGCCGTGATGATAATGGAGTCTCGCCTGCGCCACGAATGTCGGAGGCGACCCGCACTCATGTCCGGACGCAACCAGAGGATCCTGAGCATCGCAGCGCTGCTGCTCTCCGCGCTACTGGCCCTGGCCTGCGGCTCGCCGACGATGTCCCAGCTCAAGGCGCTGGTGCGGGCGAGCTTTCCCGGCGTGCCCCAGATGAGCATCGAAGAGCTCGACCGGCGGCTGGAGGAGGCGCCGCCACCTCTGGTGATCGACGTCCGGGAGCCCTTCGAGTACGAGGTCAGCCACCTGCCCGGAGCCATCCACGCCCAGGGCGGGGACGTCGCCGAAGCGGTCGCCGCCGCGGATCCCGATCGGCCGATCGTCCTCTACTGCTCCGTCGGCTACCGTTCCTCGGCCGCGGTCGCCGACCTGATCCAGTTACACGACCCGGACATTCTCGATCGGGTCTGGAATCTGGAAGGCTCGATCTTCGAGTGGGCCAACTCCGGTCGGCCCGTCTACCGCGGCGATGTCGAGGTCGACCATGTTCATCCGTACGACAGCCAGTGGGGCAAGCTGCTCGAGCCGCACCTGCGGCCCTGACGGAGCGTTGGGCGACCCGAACTCAACCCGAGCGGACGGTTTACCGTATAGGGCACTGACATGACTCGACCCACCCCACGAGAACTCTCGCTGGCGCTCGCCCTGGCCGCCCTCTGGTACGGAGTCGCCACTCCGACCGCGGCGCAGGAACCCGGCGGGGACGAAGAGCGGACGATGCCCGGGCAGACCTACTCCGAGGAGATCACCGTTACGGCACGAAAGAGGGAAGAGAACCTCCAGGAGGTGCCCTTCTCCGTCGTGGCGCCCAGCGAGGAGGTCCTGCGCAGCCGCGGCGTCGGCAACCTCGAAGAGATCGCGGCCAACGTCGCGGGCTTCACGGTGCAGAACCTCGGTCCCGGCCAGAGCCAGGTCGCGATGCGCGGCGTCGCAGCCGGGCAGATCGTTCGCGACCAGCCCGGCGTCAAGGAGCAGGTCGGCATCTACCTCGACGAGTCCGTCATCTCGCTTTCCCTGTTCACTCCGGACATCGACCTGTTCGACATGTCCCGCGTCGAGGTGCTGCGAGGACCCCAAGGCACGCTGTTCGGGTCAGGCTCGCTCGCCGGCACGCTCCGCTACATCACGAATCAGCCGGAGCTCGGAGTCTCGGACGGCTTCGGGGAGTTCTCGCTCAACTCGGTCGCTGACGGCGGCATGGGCGGCAGCGCCAAGGTCGCGGTCAACGTGCCGGTGGGCGACACCTCGGCGATGCGGGTCACCGCCTACCACACGTCGTTCGGCGGGTTCATGGACGCCGTGCAGCCCGACCTGAGCGTGAACGAGGACGTGAACTCCGGCGAACGCACCGGCGCCCGCTGGGCGCTGCGCCTGGAGCCGTCGGAGAACGTGACGGTCACGCCGCGCCTCCTCTACCAGGAAGTCGAGATGGACGGGTGGAACCGGATCGACGACTTCAACATCCTGGCCAACCCCTACACGACGACCCGGCCCGCCGTGAATCTCGGCGAGCGCGAGCTCTTCACCCAGTTCGAGGAGCCCTACACCGACGAGTTCCTGCTCGCCGATCTCAAGGTCGTGGTCGATCTCCCCGACGGCTACTACTTCACGTCGATCACCTCGGCCACCGACCGCGACGTGCTCGTCGTGCGCGACTCGACGGCCCTCTACGCAAGCGTCGCCGGCGCCACGATCGGCCTCCCCGAAGCGGTCTACACCCTGGACGCGCCCCTGATCGACGCCACGACCGCGACCGGCCTCACCCAGGAACTCCGGCTGGCCAGCGGGGACGAGTACACCCACTGGGTGCTCGGCCTCTTCTATGGCACCAGCGAACGGAAATACGGCCAGAGTCTCCCGGTCACCGGCTTCCAGGCAATGACCGGCATTCCCACCGCGGGCGCTTTCGGGGCCGACGTCGACGAGCTGTTCTACTCCGACCTGAACTACGAGTTCGACCAGACGGCGGCCTTCTTCGAGATCACCTGGACCGCCGGCGAGCGGCTCGACCTGACCGCCGGAGCGCGCTGGTACGACTACGAGGAGACCCGCAGCCAGGTCTTCGACGGCCTGTTCGCGGACCCGGGGCCGACCGAGGGCGAAACGAGCGCCGACGGCGTCGCGCCGCGATTCATCGCCAGCTTCGAAGCGACCGAGAACACGCAGCTCAACGCCCAGGTCTCCAAGGGCTTCCGTCTCGGCGGCATCAACGACCCGCTGAACGTCCCCGTCTGCACCCCGGAGGATCTCGCGACCTTCAGCGGCCGCGACTCCTGGGAGGACGAGGAACTCTGGAACGTCGAGATCGGGTCGAAGTCCACGATCATGGGCGGCCGCGGGACGTTCAATGTCGCGGCGTTCACGATGGACATCTCGAACCTGCAGACGACCGTCACCGCCGGTTCCTGCTCTTCCCGGCTCGTCTTCAACGTTCCGAACGCTCGCAGTACGGGCCTGGAACTCGAGCTGACGGCTCAGCCCTCGGCGGTCTTCGACTTCGCGATCTCCGCCAGCTACGCGGACTCCGAGCTCGGGTCGACCCTGACCTCGACCGCGGCCGACGGGACGACCAGCGTGGTGTCCGGCATCGAGAAGGGCAACCGGCTGCCGACGGTGCCCAGGTTCCAGGCCGCGGTGGCCGCGACCTGGCGCTGGGAGGCCGGCGATTGGGCCGGCTACCTCTCCTCCGCGTTCCAGCACGTCGGTTCCCGCTTCACCCAGATCGGCGATCACGCCCCGGGCTTCGGCACCGTCGACCTGCTGGCTCTCTCCGCAACGAATCCGGTCGGCGGACCGCTGACCGAGACGATCTTCCGCTTCGATCCCGAGCTGCCGGCCTACGACCTCCTGAACCTGCGACTCGGCTTCCTGAACGAGCGCTGGGACATCGCGCTCTTCGTCAACAACGCGCTCGATGAGCGGGCCCTGCTGGCGCTCGACCAGGAACGCGGCACGCGCGCCCGCGTCGGCTACCTGACGAACCAGCCGCGCACGATCGGGTTGAGCAGCCGGATCAGTTTCTAGAGAGAGAACCTCGCCGGGTCAACCGCTCCGGGCGCGTCAGTGCATGTGCGGCTGCGCGGTGCTGGTGAGCATCCCCGTGGCCGCGAGCACGACCAGCGCGAAGGCGACCTCGAGGGCGACGGTCAGCGGCACCGGATCCGTGTGGGCATCGGGGCGGAAGTTCATCCGGAGGTGGTTCACCGCGCCTAGGAACAGGACACACACACTCCCGGCCATCTTCGCCAGCAGGATCCGGCCATACGGCTCGGTCCAGAGGGCGTCCCAGGCCGGCAGGTAGAGAACCGCCAGACCCACCCCGCTCAGGACCAGGAGCGTCGCGGCGACCAGCGCCAGCGGCCAGAAGGCGCCGAGCCAGAACCGGCGCATCGAAGCCGCCTCCGCCACCGATGTCCCGGGCACCATCAACGGTAGAACGAGAATCACGATCAACGTGCCGATCCAGAAACCCGCGCCCAGCACGTGGATGCTCTGCGCCGTCCACGCAAGCGGATTGCCGAACGCATGGCCGGTCATCGGCAGCGTCGCCGCCAGCCCAAGGGCTCCCGCCCCGGTGATCGCCAGGCCAAGCACAGGCATCCTGTATGCCGCAAGGGACCCAAGAGTCGCCACGACCGCGGCGGCTGCCTGCCAGCGCCAGCGTTCTCCCCAACGGCTCTCAAGCGCGACTGCCCGCAGGTTGTCGAGCGCGAAAGCCTCCCCCGCTCCCCAGACCTCGATCGACTGGAACACGGCGCGCAGCAGGAGGGCCGCCACCAGCAGCAGGCACGACAGCAGCGTGAGTCGGGCCAGTTCGATCCGCAGGTCGCGAACCGCCAGGTCGCCTGGACCCATCGCCTCCAGCAGGCGCATGCCGGTCGCGCCGCAAACCAGGAGCAGCGGCAGATAGACGGCCCAACGGCCGGCCATCTCCCAACTCAGTGACGAATCCGCGTCCAGCGTCTCAGCGACCGCCCCGGTCGATCGTGAAGGTCCATTCGCCGGTCAGGACGTGACCGTCGTCGCCCGCGGTCTGCCACTTGGCGGTGTACGAACCGTCCGGCATCCGCCCCGCAACCCGGGCCATCAGGTCCTTCTCGCCCATCGTGTGAAGGCCCTCGACGCTCAGCGGACCGTTCGGGCCGGTCAGTTCCAGCTTGCTCAAAGGCAGGTCCGGTTCCTGGTTGAACCAGACCCGCAGGGTACGCACCGGGCCGCTCAGCGTCGCGCCGTCCTCGGGACTCGTGTTCGACACCTTGAGATGGGCGAACGCGGCAGTGGCGAGCACCAGAAGCAGGGCGACGGCGCCGAGCGTCACGGCTCGTCGAATGCAGTGTCGTTCCCTCATCGCCGGTCCTTTCCCTGAATGGGTCTCCGCGCCTGCGCTCTGCTGTCTCAGGGCACCTGCGTCAGTGCCGGCGCGCGAGACACATCGAGCGTACCAGCGTCGCCCAAGTCGGCAGGGCGGCGCTCCGGTATAGAGTCGCGCCTTCTCCCCCAATGAGTGACTCTCCTTCTCCGCGGAGCGATCCCTACACCGTCCGCGAGGGTGGCGCCGCCCCGCCGCCGACCAACTGGCGCGGCCGGCTGCGCTATCTCGGTCCCAGCGTCGTCGTCTCCGGCTCGATCGTCGGTTCGGGCGAGATCATCCTCACGTCGGCTCTGGGGGCTTCGGCCGGCTTCGTTCTACTCTGGTGGGTGCTTCTCTCCTGCTGGATCAAGTCGCTGATCCAGGCCGAGTTCGCGCGCTACATCCTGGTCTCGGGCGACACCTACATCCGGGCGATGAACCGGCTCCCCGGCCGCATTCCGCTCGGCCGCGGGCATGTCAGTTTTCCGATCGCCATCGCCCTGATCGCCTTGGTTCCGGGACTTCTCGGCCTCGGTGGCATCGTGGGCGGCGCAGGTCAGGCCATGACGCTCCTGGTACCGGAGATCCCCTCCACCCTGGCCGCCGGCGTGCTTGGCGTGGCCGCGATCGCCCTGCTGATCACGGGCTCCTACAAGATCCTGGAGAACGTGATGCTGGCGCTGGTCATGATCTTCACCGGGGCCACGCTGGTGTGCGCGATCCTGATGCAGTTCACGGAGTTCGCGGTCACTCGGGCCGAACTCGCGTCGGGCTTCACGTTCAGCTTCCCTCCCGAGTATTTCGTCGCTGCCCTCGCCGTCTACGGCTACACGGGAGTCAACTCCTCGGAGACGTCCGCCTACCAGTACTGGTGCGTCGAGAAGGGCTACCCGAACTTCGTCGGCCCGCCTGAGTCTCCCGGCTGGGAACAGCGCGCGCGGGGCTGGATCAAGGTCATGCAGACGGACGTCTGGGTCACCCTGGTGCTGCTGACCTGCGCCACCCTGCCCTTCTACGTCCTCGGCGCCGGCGTGCTCAAGAAACTCGGCCAGGAGCCGGACGGCCTGGAGACGATCTCCATGCTGTCGGACATGTTCACCCAGACCCTGGGACCCTGGTCGCTGTGGCTGTTCGGCGTCGGCGCCTTCTGCATCCTGTTCTCGACCCTGCTCTCCTCGATCGCCGGCGGCGCCCGCTACATCCCGGACTACATCATGGAGCTGGGCTACATGAAGCGGCAGAACCTGGCCGCGCGCAGGTCCTGGATCCGCGGCTACTGCACAGTGATCCCCGTCTTCGCATTCGCTGTCTACATGTGGATTCAGAATCCGAGGCTGCTGATCACGATCAGTTCGCTGGTCATCGGCATGCTGCTGCCGATCCAGAGCGGCGCCGTCCTCTGGTTGCAGAAGAAGCGGATGGATCCGCGCATCCGCCCCGGCGCCGGAATCCGAGCCGGGATCTGGGCGATCTTCCTGATCGAACTGGCCCTGGCGGGGTTCGTCATCCGCTACGTGGTCCTTGGGCCCTTTCTCGACTGAATGGCGTCCAGTACTTACGTCGAACAGAGGGCCGATCCCTACACCGTCCGCGAGGGCGGCGCCATGCCGCCGGCAACGGGCTGGCGAACGCGGCTTCGCTATCTCGGTCCGAGCGTCGTCATCTCCGGTGCAATCGTCGGTTCGGGCGAGATGATCCTCACTTCGACGCTGGGCGCCGCGGCCGGCTTCGTCCTGCTCTGGTGGGTGCTCCTTTCCTGCTGGATCAAGTCCCTGATCCAGGCGGAGTTCGCCCGGTACACCCTGGTTTCGGGCGATACCTACGTGCGGGCGATGAACCGCCTCCCCTTCCGGATCCGGATCGGCCGCGGCCACGTCAGCTTCGCCGTCGCGATCGCCTTGATCGCCCTGGTTCCCGGACTGCTGGGCATGGGCGGCATCATCGGCGGCGCCGGCCAGGCTCTGACCCTGCTGGTCCCGGAGGTGCCGTCGACCCTGGCCGCCGGAGTGCTGGCCGTGATCACCATCGCCGTCCTGACCACGGGCTCCTACCGGCTCCTGGAGAACGTGATGCTGCCGCTGGTCCTGGTCTTCACCGGCGCCACGCTCGTCTGCGCGATCCTGATGCAGGGCACCGAGTTCGCCGTCACGCGGGCCGACCTCGCATCGGGCTTCACGTTCAGCTTCCCGCCCGAGTTCATCGTCGCCGCCATGGCGGTCTACGGCTACACGGGCGTCAACTCCGCGGAAACCTCCGCCTACCAGTACTGGTGCGTCGAGAAGGGCTACCCGAACTTCATCGGCCGCAGCGATGCACCCGGGTGGGAGACGCGCGCCCGGGGCTGGATCAGGGTCATGCAGACGGACGTCTGGGTCACGCTGGTCCTGCTGACCTGCGCGACCGTGCCCTTCTACCTGCTCGGCGCCGGCGTGCTGAAGAAACTCGGCAGGGAGCCCGACGGCCTGGAGACGATCTCCATGCTCTCCGGGATGTTCACCCAGACCCTGGGCCCCTGGTCGCTGTGGCTGTTCGGCGTCGGCGCCTTCTGCATCCTGTTCTCGACGATGCTCTCGTTCATCGGCGGCGAAGCCCGCTACATCCCCGACTACATCATGGAGCTGGGCTACCTGAAGCGGCGGAACGTGGCCGCCCGCAGATTCTGGATCCGGGGCTACTGCGCGGTCGTCCCGATCTTCTGCTTCATCGTCTACATGTGGATCCAGAACCCGCGACTGCTGATCACGATCAGCTCGCTGGTCGCCGGAATGCTGCTGCCGATTCAGAGCGGCGCCGTGCTCTGGCTGCAGAAGAAGCGGATGGATCCGCGCCTTCGCCCCGGGCGGGTGATCCGAGCCGGGATCTGGGCCATCTTCCTGGTCGAACTGGCCCTGGTCGGATTCGTCATCCGCTACGTGGTCCTCGAGCCATTTCTCAACTGAGGAGCTATCTCTCAACCTAGGAGCCGACGATGTTTCTACGACTGTCCTGCACCACCGCATCTCTTGCCGCCCTGACCCTGCTGGCCGGGTGCGCTTCCCCGGACGCCGACGTGGTGGAAGCGGGCGCCGAGAGCGTCCGAACGATCGGTGAAAGCGCCAGCTTCCGCGGCATCAACGGCATTCTCTTCGGGCCCGACGGAGACCTGTATCTCACTTCCGTGGTCACCCCCGCGGTGGCGAGAATCGACCCGGAGAGCGGCGAGATCCTCGACAACTGGGGGCTCGACGATGGAGCACAGTCGCCCGACGACCTGGCCTTCGGCCCCGACGGTTCGGTCTACTGGACCGACATCAGCAACGGCGACGTGACGATGCGAACGCCCACTGGCGAAACCCGCGTGGTCGCCTCGCCGGGCGTCGGCGTCAACCCGATCACCTTCTCGGACGACGGCCGGCTGTTCGTCTCCCAGTGCTTCATGGACACGAACCTGTTCGAACTCGACCCGGCGGGCGAGACCGAGCCGCGGGTGATTCGCGACGACCTCGGACCCGGCTGCGGCCTGAACGGCATGGACTGGGGTTCCGCCGACGGCAGGCTCTACGGCCCGCGCTGGTTTCGCGGCGAGGTCGTCCGCGTCGACGTCGACAGCGGCGAGCTGGAGACGGTCGCCAGCGGCTTCGAGGTGCCGGCCGCCGTCAAGTTCAACAGCGAGGGCGTCCTCCACGTCCTCGACTCGCTCCGGGGCGAGGTCGTCCGGGTGGGCGACGACGGCGGCAAGGAGGTCGTCGCCCGCGTCCAGCCCGGGCTCGACAACTTCGCCTTCGACGCGGAAGACCGCCTCTTCATCTCCAGCTTCGCCGACGGCTTCATCGTGGAGGCCCTGTCGCCCGAGGAGAACCGCACGGTGCTCGAGGGCGGACTGAACATGCCCGGCGGCCTGGCGCTCATCGGCAGCGGCGACGCGACCCGGCTCGTCGTCGCCGATTTCTTCGCCCTGAGGCAACTCGACCCGGCGACCGGCGACGAACTCGGCGTCGTGCGCGACGTGATCGGCTTCTCGGACATCGGAACGTCGATGTCGGTCCATGCCGCGGACGACGGCAAGCTCATCCTCTCGAGCTGGTTCGACAATGCCGTCCGGCTCTGGGACCCGGCCGCCGACGCCCTGGTTCAGATCTTCGGCGAACTCGCCGCCCCGATCGACGCGATCCAGTTCGAGGGCGACATCGTCGCCAGCCAGTGGGGCGCCGGCAACGTGATCGCTTTCTCTCCCGGGAACCCCGAGGAGAAGCGGGTCCTGGCCGAGGGCCTCTCGGGACCGGCCGGCCTGATCGCGGCGGACGGCGCGCTCTACGTCTCCGACAACCTCGCGGGCACCGTGCTCCGCATTGGCGACGATGGCGTCGAGACGGTCGCCGAGGGCCTCGACCAGCCGGAAGGCCTCGCCGTCGCGAACGGTTCGATCTACGTCGTCGAGGCCGGTGCCGGTCGGGTCGTCGCCGTCGATCCGGCGAGCGGCGAGTCGACGACAGTCGCCTACCACCTCGAACTGCACGTGCCGCCCAGCGGCGCCTTCCCGAACACGATGCTGTTCAACGGCATCGCCACCGACGGTGAGACCGCCTGGGTCGCCGGCGACGCCGCGAATACCGTCTACGTCATCGACCTCAACTAGTCGCCCAGGCCGTGGTTGCCGTAGGTCGTGGCCGCCCCCGTCCCGCCCGGCCCCAGCCGACCGCCCTCGCCGAAGTGGCCCTTGCCCGGCACGTGGTTCACTTCGACCCGGATGCCGTCCGGGTCCTCGACGAGGATCGAGTAGTAGCCCGACGCGAACCGGTCGCCCTCCTCCGGGCCGTGGACGACGGTCGCGTCGAGTTCAGCTTCAATGAAGCGGAAGATCGCGTCGACGTCATCGCGGCTGCGGGCCCGGAAGCAGAGGTGATGGAGCCCCGGACGGTCCTGGTCGAATGGCCTGTCCCGCTTGTCCGGCGGCGCGGCGCGCACCAGGATGCCGGTCCGGCCGCCGATGCAGTACAGCACGTCCTCGCCCCGGATCAGAGTCTTCATCTCCAGGAAGTTGCAGAGCCGCTCCCAGAACGGCAAGCACCGCTCCGGGTCCCGGACCGTCAACTGGATGTGCGCGATCCCGTTGACGCCTACGCTCTCCCTCACAGCGAGTTCGACGCTACCAGCAAGCTCACGATGGCCCCCACATGGAGGTTCCGGGCGGGCCCTGCTTGAAGCTGCTGCCGTACACTGCGAGCATCAACGAGCCACACCTCGGTCGGAACACCAACACCAGATGACTGGCCCCCGCGCCTGCTGCCGCTTGAGGCAGCGAGCGCTGAGCCAGCGGGAGCGGAAACGAAACGTGATCACCGGCGAGCTGAAGTCCAAGGTCGACGCCATCTGGAACACCATGTGGTCCGGCGGAATCTCAAACCCGCTCTCGGTCATCGAGCAGCTCACCTACCTGCTGTTCATCAAGCGACTGGACGAGTTGCACACGCGCAAGGAGCGCAAGGCCGCCCGCACCCGCAAACCGATCGAGGAGCCGGTGTTCTTCGCCGGCCAGGACGCGCTGCGTTGGTCGCGTTTCAAGGAGCTTGCGCCGGAGCAGATGTTCGAGACGGTGCGTGACGAGGTGTTCCCTTTCATCAAGTCGATGGGCCAGACGGAAGGCTCGGACGAGGGATCCACCTACACCCATCACATGAAGGACGCTCTCTTCATGATGCCCACGGCGCGGGTGCTGGCCAACGTGGTCGACCAACTCGACGCCATCGACATGGCCGACCGCGACACCAAGGGCGATCTGTACGAGTACATGCTCGGCAAGATCGCGACCGCCGGGCAGAACGGGCAGTTCCGCACGCCGCGCCACATCATCAAGCTGATGGTGGACATGACCGCACCCACTCCGAAAGACGTCATTTGCGATCCGGCTTGCGGCACCGCCGGTTTCCTCGTCGCGGCCTCCGACCATCTCGTCGAGCACCACGGCGACCGCATCTACAAGGACGCCCAGACCCGCCGCCGGTTCAACGAGGGCACCTTCCACGGCTACGACTTCGACACCACCATGCTGCGCATAGGCAGCATGAACATGCTGCTGCACGGCATCGAGAATCCGGACATCCGCTACAGGGACTCGCTGGCCCAGATCGACCTGGCGGCAGCCGGGGACGACGCCGAGCGGTACTCGCTCGTCCTCGCCAATCCGCCGTTTGCGGGCAGTCTCGACTACGAGTCCACCGCCAGGGACTTGCAGCAGGTCGTCAAGACGAAGAAGACCGAGCTGCTGTTCCTCGCCCTCTTCCTGCGCCTGCTCCAGCCCGGTGGCCGCGCCGCCGTCATCGTGCCCGACGGCGTACTCTTCGGGTCGACCAAAGCGCACAGGGCCCTGCGCAGGATTCTGGTCGAGGAGCAGAAGCTCGACGCCGTCATCTCCATGCCCTCCGGCGTCTTCAAACCCTACGCCGGCGTCTCCACCGCAATACTGGTCTTCACCAAGACCAACTCCGGAGGGACGGACGACGTCTGGTTCTACGACATGCGGGCGGACGGCTACTCTCTGGACGACAAGCGTACGCCGCAACCGGACAACAGCGACCTTCCCGACATCCTCGCCCGCTGGCAGAACCGTGAGAAGGAGCGCAACCGGGCGCGGACGGATCAGAGTTTCCTCGTGCCAAAGGCCGAGATTGCGGGCTACGACTACGACCTCTCCATCAATCGCTACAAGGAGGTCGAGTACGAGGCGCTTGAGTACGACCCGCCGGGGGAGATCCTGAAGCGACTGGCGGAAATGGAGCAGGAGATCGCCGAGGGGCGTGAGGAATTGGCGCGATTGTTGCGATGAGGACTGTCCCGCTTCAGCAGATCTGCGACATTCAGATTGGCAAGACTCCGTCGCGGTCGGTTCCCGAGTACTGGGGCGGAGAGCTGCCCTGGGTCACCATCAGTGACTTTGCGGCAGGTCGGATCGTCACGACGACCAACGAGAGGATTACCCGAATCGGCGCAGCGAAGAGCAGATCAAAGCGCATTCCGCGCGGCACACTTCTCTTGAGCTTCAAACTGTCTCTTGGCAAGAGAGCCATCGCGGGTTGCGACCTCTTCACCAACGAGGCAATCGCGGCACTTCACATCCTCGACCATAGTGCGGCTCATCGTGACTACCTGTACTGGGCACTTGGTTCGATCGACTACGACCGTCTTGTGGACCGAGCCGCCAAGGGAAAAACACTCAACAAAGCCAAGCTGAAGCTGCTCAGAATCCCTCTCCCGCCCTTCACCGAGCAGAAGCGGATTGCGGGGATTCTTGATGCGGCGGACGCCTTGCGGGCCAAACGCCGCGAGGCCCTCGCCCAGCTCGACACGCTTCTCCAATCCACCTTCCACGACATGTTCGGCGATCCGGCCACCAATTCCTTGGGATGGGAGGTCCGCGAGCTGAAGAGAACGAAGTCGAAGGTTCAGATCGGTCCATTTGGATCACTTCTCCACAAAGAAGACTACATAGTCGATGGTGTTCCGCTGGTTAACCCCATGCACATCGTCTCCGGGCAGATTCACGTCGGAAGTGAACAGACCGTATCTGAGCAGAAGGCTTCGACCCTCAGCAACTATCGACTTCAAACCGGTGACGTGGTCATGGGGAGGCGGGGGAAGATGGGTCGGTGTGCCATCGTCTCTGACGCTGAGGCGGGAATGCTCTGCGGCACCGGGTCACTGTTCATTCGTCCTCATCCGGACGAATTGACATCGCTCTTCTTGGCGAGGACATTGTCCAGCGAGTCGATGAAGCGCGTCCTTGAGAGACTCTCGCAGGGAGTCACAATGCCGAATCTCAATCGAACGATGATCGAAGGACTCAAGGTCGGGCTCCCCCCTCTCGACCACCAGCATCGATTCGCCGCCATCGTCGAATCCATCGAAAACCAAAGGGCCAGCCAGCGCGCCCACCTCGCCGAACTCGACACCCTCTTCGCCTCCCTGCAATCCCGCGCCTTCCGGGGAGACCTCTGAGGCTCCATGGAGATCTCCGCCAACTTCGCGTTCCTGAAGCAGGAGTTTCCGCATGCGGCGGAGAGCGCGAGCTACGCCGAGCGCCACGTCCACGGCGACCCGCGGGCCGCCTGCTTCCATGCACGGCATGCGCTGGAGCGGCTGGTCAAGCGTGTTTACAAGGTCGAGAGGACTCTGAGTCCACCGAAGGTCACGAACCTGGACTCCTACCTCAGCGAGCACGCCTTCCGTGCGATCGTGCCCGAGGTCGTGTGGCAGAAGGCGGAGTACATCCGGCAGGCGGGCAACGTGGCGGTGCACGGCAACAAGACGCCCACGCCGGAGCACGCGCTGGACGTCGTCCGGGAGCTGGCGCACGTCCTCTACTGGGCGGGCCGCACCTATCTTCGGAAAGGGGCGGAGAGCCTTCACGGGAAGACCTTCGACGAGTCCCTTGTCCCCACACTGGAACCAAGCGTCACGCCAGCCAGCGTCGAGGAGCTGGACACCCTCAAGGGCCAACTGGACGCAGCCGAGGACGCGCGCAAGGAGATTCAAGGGGAGTTGGAGGCACTCCGAGAACGGCTCGCCGCCATCAGGGCAGAGAACGAGACCGTCCCCGAGACTCATGACTGGAACGAGAGCACTACCCGCAGGCTGATTATCGATCTGGCCCTGCAGCGCGCCGGCTGGCCGCTCGACCAGGAACAGGACCGTGAGTACGAAGTTACCGGCATGCCGAACGCCTCGGGGGTCGGGTACGCCGATTACGTCCTGTGGGGAGAGGATGGCAAACCGCTGGCAGTGGTGGAGGCGAAAAAGACCACTGTCGATCCGGCAGTGGGTCGACAGCAGGCCAAGCTCTACGCGGACTGCCTGGAGTCCATGCACGGCCAGCGCCCGATCATCTTCTACACGAACGGGTACGAGACCTGGCTCTGGGACGACCAGGCCTACGCCCCGCGAGTCGTCGCCGGCTTCTACAAGAAGGACGAGCTGGCGTCACTGCTCCATCGCCGAACCCACCGCGAGCCGCTGGACGTGACGGGGGTGAAGAACGCCATCGTCGATCGGTACTACCAGAAGCGGGCCATTGGGAGCATCGGCGAGCAGTTCGGACAGGCGCGGCGCAAGGCGCTGCTGGTGATGGCGACCGGCAGCGGCAAGACCCGCGTGGCCATCGCGCTGGTCGACCTGCTGCAGCGGGCGGGCTGGGTGAAGCGGGCGCTGTTTCTGGCGGACCGAATCTCGCTGGTGAACCAGGCGGTGGGGGCGTTCAAGGCCCACCTGCCGGAATCGAGCCCTGTGAACCTGCTGACCGAGAAGGATCAAGCGGGCCGGGTCTACGTCTGCACCTATCCGACGATGATGGGGCTCATCAACGAGACGGCGGGCGCCGAGGCCCGATTCGGGGTCGGGCATTTCGATCTCGTGATCATCGACGAGGCGCACCGCTCGGTGTATCAGAAGTACGGGGCCATCTTTCGGTACTTCGATTCGCTGCTGGTGGGCCTGACCGCGACCCCTCGGGATCAGGTCGACCGCAACACCTACGAACTCTTCGACCTGGAGCCGGGCGTGCCCACCGACGCGTACGAACTGGCGACCGCGGTGACGGACGGCTTTCTCGTACCACCAAAGGTTCAGCAGGTGGATCTCCGGTTTCCGCGCGAGGGCATCGACTACGACTCGCTCAGCAAGGAAGAGCAGGAGCAGTGGGAGAGCCTCGACTGGGGCGACGACGAAGGCGATGCCGGGTTGCCGGACCGGGTCAACGCGTCCGCCATCAACCATTGGCTCTTCAACAGCGACACGGTCGACAAGGTGCTCCAACATCTCATGGAGCACGGCCACACGGTCGACGGTGGCGACCGGTTGGCCAAGACGATCATCTTCGCGCGCAATCACGAGCATGCGAAGTTCATCGAGGAGCGGTTCAACCGCCACTACCCTCAGTACGCTGGGCACTTTGCCCGCGTCATCGATCACTACGCCACGTATCCGCAGAGTCTGATCGACGACTTCTCGCGGAAGGACAAGGCGCCGCACATCGCGATCTCCGTGGACATGCTCGATACCGGCATCGACGTGCCCGAGGTCGCCAACCTGGTCTTCTTCAAGCCGGTCTACTCGCGGATCAAGTTCTGGCAGATGATCGGGCGCGGCACGCGACTTTGCCCCGATCTGTTCGGACCCGGGGATGACAAGCAAGACTTTCGCGTCTTCGACTTCTGCTTCAACTTCGACTTCTTCCGCGAACAACCGGAGGGGATCGAGCCGGGTGGCAATGTTCCGCTCGGCACCCGACTCTTCCGTTCTCGGGTGCAGTTGCTGACTAGCATCCAGACCACGCCGGACTTGGACCCGCAGGCGGCGCTGGCCGGAGCATTGACGACGCAACTGCACGGCGAAGTGGCGGCGATGAACCGCGAGAACTTCATCGTGCGGATGCAGCTCGAAGCGGTCGAGCGCTTCCAGCAGCGGGAATCGTGGAAGCGGCTCACGCCGTCCGACGTAGAGACCTTGCAGAACAAGGTTGCCGGGCTACCCAGCGAGATCGAGACCGACGACATCGAGTCGCGCCTGTTCGATCTCACGGCGCTGAAGATGCAGCTCGCCTTCGCCGAGGGCGACGTGGGCACTTTCGAGCGGCTCCGGCAACGGGTGGTGGAGGTCGCGGCGCTGCTCGAAGAGAAGCGCACGATTCCCGCGGTGGCGGCTCAGCTCGCCTACCTGGCTTCAGCGCAGGAGAGCGCCTTCTGGGAAGGCGTCTCCCTGGACGATCTGGAGGATCTGCGCCTGCGTCTGCGCGGTCTGGTGCCCTTCCTGGACAAGAAGACGCGCAAGGTCGTCTACACCGACTTCGAGGACGACATCCTCTCCGTGCGCGCGGGCACCGACCACTTCTGGCCGAAGATGGCGGGAGCCGAGTACGAGAAGAAGGTCCAGGAGTACCTGGCCGGCCATCTCGATCACATCGTGATCCACCGTTTGCGGACGAATCAGCCACTCACGGACGCCGACCTCCGCAGCCTTGAACGGACACTCATCGAGATCGGCGAAGACGGCGACCCCGAGCTGCTGAGCGCCCTGCTGGCCCGCCACGACGCCCCCTCTCTGGCCCACTTCGTCCGAAGCATGGTCGGGATGGACCGCGCCACCGCCAACGAGGCGTTTTCTGAGTTCCTCTCCAACCGGAGCCTGACCACGCCCCAGATCCGGTTCATCGAGATGGTGATCGACCAGCTCACGGCCCGCGGCGTGATGGAGCCGGATGCGCTCTATGAAGCACCCTTCAACAGCTTGCACGCTGGCGGTCCCGAAGCGTTGTTCAGCGACAAAGCCAACGTGATCGAGGGCATCTTCAGGAAGCTGGACGGCCTCCACCGTGAGCTGAAGGCCGCCGGGTAGGGCCACCCGATCCCGCCATCGCCGCCGACGCGGGCTTCACCGTCTCTTCCCGCCCCTCCACCTCCCGCCGAACCCTCGCCACCTGATCCGCAAGTTCCTCCCGCGACGGCAGGTACAGCTGGTACTTCGACGCGTAGATGTTGGCGTCGTCGGGGAGCGTCATCTCGACCACGGCGTCGTTCTTCCGGTCGCAGAGGAGGATCCCGATCGTCGGCAGTTCGTTGTCGGTCCTCACCTGGCGGTCGAAGTAGTTGACGTACATCTGCATCTGGCCGAGGTCCTGGTGGGTCAGCTTCCCGGTCTTCAGGTCGATCAGCACGTAGCAGCGCAACAGCCGGTTGTAGAAGACGAGATCGACGAAGAAGTGGCTGTCATCGAAGCTGAAGCGCTTCTGGCGCGCCTCGAACAGGAAGCCCTTGCCGAGTTCCAGCAGGAACTGCTGGAGCCGGTCGATGATCGCGGACTCCAGATCGCTCTCCGAGTAGGCGGACTTCTCCTCCAAGCCGAGGAACTCCAGCACCACCGGGTCCTTGATCAGGTCCGACGCCTTCTCCACCGCCTGACCTTCGCGGGCGAGACGGCGAACTTCCTGCTTGTCGCGGCTCAAGGCGAGCCGCTCGTAGAGCGAGCTGTCGAGCTGGCGCTTGAGCTCGCGGACGCTCCAGGCGTTCTGGGCAGCCTCGATCTCGTAGAAGCTGCGGGCTTCCGTGTTGGCTACCGTCAACAGGGTGACGTAGTGGGACCAACCAAGCGAGAACTCCGCATGGAGCCGTAGCATGGCCTGCGCCAGGGAAGCGGTTCGCGAGGATTCGGATTGGTCCGACGGTGTCGGACCAATCCGGCCGGCGTCTTCGGGCGATGCCGATAGCGGCAACTGGCCCGACAGTGTCGGACCAATCGACTCGCGCTGACGGTAGAACTGCCGGTAGAGCTTCAATCGCGTGGCGGAAGCGCCCCTGACTCCTGCCTGGCGCAGCCGGTCCGCCATGCGCGAGAGGAGTCGGCGGCCGTACTCGGCGCGATCCGAGCCGCGCTGCTCGTACTCCACGATGTACCAACCGAACAGCCAGTTCCGCACGACCAGCGAGCGGTCTACGGCGCGGGCGGCGGAGCGCCGCGTTTCCTCATGCGTACGCCGACACAGTTCGACGAGGCGCTCGAAGTCGAACGGCTCGCTCACGCCGGCAGGCCCATCCGCCTAAGCATCCATGCCGCTGCGGAGCTCGTCGCAGCTCTTCCAGAGCGAGGAGTAGAGATGGGACTTGCGGAGAGGCATGTCGCGGTCAGGCTCCGAGGAATCGCCTCTCGACTATAAGTCAGCTACGCGGCGAAGTCGCCTCGTTTCCGGCAGACGGTTGGGCCGCCGGCGCCGCTCATACGCCGCCGGTCGCCTCCGACTCCGCGCTCTCCTCCTGACCGACCTCGATCAACTCGAAGATGCCGACCATCATCTCGTCCGTCGCCTTGAAGCCGAAGCCGACATCGCGGGTCGGATCCGGGTTGTCGGGGTTCGCCGCCGAGTTGTCGTAACGCGCCACGACCTCGACCACGCTCCCTGCCGGCAGCAGTTTCGGCGCATCCGGGTAGTAGAAGAGCTGCCAGTCGAAGTCGTACTCCGGCACGTCGAGGAGGATCTCGCGGCTGCCATCCGGGTAGACCGCGATGAACGACATCGCCCGGCCGCGCATGTGCATGTGCGGGAAGTAGGCCACGATCCGCGAGTCGTTCCCGAGTTGGTGGCGGGTCACGATTCGATGGTCCGGGGCGCCGGCCGGGATGGTGAAGTCCATCCTGCTCGCGAAGATCGCCTCCACCTCGATCTCCAGCGGACCCTCGCCGAAGTAGAGGCCGATCCGGGTCCTGTCGGTACGTTCCGAGTCGCCGTTCGGATGGTAGTGCTGGTTGATCATCAGCAACTCCCCGGGGGCCACCCAGCGCCCGGCGCCGTCCGGGAACACGGTCGGCGCGGCCCCGGCCGCCCAGACCGCGAAGATGTTCACGTCGACGGTGCCGGCTTCCCCACGCTGCCGGTCACCGACCTGTCGCTCCTCGCCGCCAGGCGAACCCGTCCCGCTGAATCCGCCCCTGAAGACGATCTGGTGGTGATTCACGGTGCGCTCGCCGGGCTGAAACTCCACGGCCCGCACCCAGCGACGCTCCGGGATGTCCAGCCGCACGAGCTGTGTGGGAACCAGGTCCGGCCCGTTCGCCGGCACGGTTACGGGCGGCAGTTCGATCACGTAGTCCGGCTCGCCCACCTGCCAGCCATCCCTGAACCGCGGCGGCTCGGGCATCAGCGCCGGATCGCCCGGCTCGGCGCCGCCATCGACCCAGGCGACGATCGTCTCGATCTCCTCCTGGCTCAGCCGGGCGTCGTTCGCCCACTCGCCGTGCTCGGGATTCGCGAACCACGGCGGCATCTCACCGTTCACGACGACGCGCCGGATCGAGCGTGCCCACGGCCGCGCCTCCCGGTAGGTCAGGAGGGACATCGGCGCGATCTCGCCCGGTCGATGGCAGCCGACACAGTGGCGCATCAGGATCGGCGCCACGTCGCGGCTGAAGACCACCGAGTCGGTGTCGGCGGCGGCGGCGGGGACGGCGAACGCGGCCGCGGCGAAGGACGCGACCAGGGTGATCGCCGCTTTCCGGGCGGCCCGGCGGCGAAGCGGAACGCTGTGAAACGAGCGCATCATGAAAGCCCCATCCAAGCCCATGGAAGACTACTCGACACTCCGCTGGCAAAGCGCGCTACAACGCCCGTAGAGGCTGCTAGAGTCCGCGTTCGCGAAAGAACCAGCAGTCCCCAAAACCTCAGGAGACCCAGCGACAATGTACCGACAGACTGCCTGCCGCGTTCTCATCCTCAGCATGTGCCTCGCGGTGATCGGCTTCGCGCCCGCCGCGGCCCAGGGCGACCGCCCCGCCAGCCCCGAAGGCGCCGCCTCGACCCAGATCGGCGACGCCTGGATCGACATCACCTACAGCCGGCCGATCCTGCGTGGTCGGAGCGGCATCTTCGGCTCCGGCGAAGAGTACGGGCAAACCCTTCTCGCGGGCGGCCCCGTCTGGCGTGCCGGCGCGAACGTGACGACCCGGATCAACACCGAGGCCGACCTGATGATCGGCGGCAGCACCGTTCCGGCCGGCGAGTACAGCCTGTTCATCGACCTCAAGGACGGCGCCTGGACGGCGATCATCTCGAAGCAGGGCTACATGGAGGAGTTCGACCGGGCCAAGATGGCGGAAGGCCTGACCTGGGGCGCCTACGGCTACAACCCGGAACACGATGTCGTCCGCGCGCCGATGACGACCTCGACGGAGGAGTTCTCGCTCGACCAGATGACGATCCTGTTCTCCGACGTCTCCGACGCCGGCGGCGCGATCGTCGTCATGTGGGACAACCAGATGGGCGTCCTGCCCTTCGGCGTCGCCCAGTAGCCTTTCGGCGATCTCAGTCCTCAGCGGCGGCCCGGGCCTCTTCCGCCCGGGCGCCGCTCAGCACGTTCGTGACCGCCCGGTTGCCCTCGTGGCAGGCGAACTCGAACAGCCCGCCGACGGTCACTCCCCGTGACGCCTGGTCGTTGGTCAGCGGCGCCGACACTGTCCAGGCGGCCGTGAACATCGTCGGATCCTCGACCGTGAACCGGTAGTCGATCGTCCGCTCGTCGATGCGCGTGAAGCGCTCGACGAGCCGCATGGTCGGCCGCGACGCCCGCCACAGGCGGCTCCAGTGGTAGTCCGTCTTGTCGGCGATGTTCGTCGTCTCGACGACCAGGGTGTTCCCCTCCCAGCGGCCGCGGGAGTCGCCCAGCCAGAGCCCGATCGTCTCCGGCAGGCGCGGCCGGTTATCCAGCGGCACGATGCGGAGTTCGTGGTACATCTCGTGCAGCATGACCACCGCGTCCGGCGTCTGCAGGATCAGGAAGTTCATGTTGTAGGGCTGGATCGGAACCATCAGCGGCAGGCCGTCCGTGATGCAGCGTTCGCCGGTGTCGAGATCGGCGTGGTCCAGATACGGTCCGTTGCCGTAGCGCGCCAGCTCCACCCTGCTCGCCTCGCGCGCCGCTGCCGTCCACGGGATCCGGCCGTCCGGAGGATCGACGATCAGCGAGGTGCGGCGATCCGCGTCCACCCGGGTCGACGCGTCCATCCAGACCAGGTTGTAGCCGCCTACGCTTCCGGGCCGCGAGGTGCCATCGGCGGCGATGCGGCTCTCGACCGTGGTCCGCTCCAGCTCAGACGCCTCCGACTCGCTCAGCGACGCGCGACCGGCCATCGTCTCCGGGCGTTCGAGCGGAGTCAGGGTGGCGCTGGTCCAGATTCCCTGCAGGTCCGGCTCGCCCCAGGGCGTCCGCGGCTGCGCCTCGGCCGTCCCCGGCCATGGGAGTGCCGCGACGGCAAGCACGCCACCGAACCGGAGGAGGAAGGCTGCGGCCTTCAGGCGTCGCACTCCCGGTAAGCGTCGATCACGGCCCGTTCGCCCTCCCGGCCCGGCTTCGAGTTCCCGTGCTCCATGCCCACGATGCCGTCGAAGCCCTTGCTCTTCAGGTGCCGGAAGACGTTGAGGTAGTTGATCTCGCCCGTGGTCGGTTCCTTGCGGCCCGGGTTGTCGCCGACCTGGATGTAGGCGATCTCGTCCCAGGCCCGGTCGAGGTTCGGGATCAGGTTCCCCTCCGTGATCTGCTGGTGGTAGAGGTCGTCGAGGATCTTCACCGAGGGCGATCCGACGGCCTTGCAAATCTGGTACGCCTGAGGGATCCCGGTCAGGAACACGCCCGGGTGGTTCGTCCAGTGGTTGAGCGGCTCGAGCACCGCGACCAGACCCGCCGGCTCGAGGATCGCCGCGGCCCGCTTCAGGTTCTCGATCACGTTCGCGGTCTGGTACTCCCACTCGAGGCCCGGGTCGAGCTGACCCGGGACGACGGTGCACCACGTCGCGTTCACCCTCTTCCCGACCTCGACCGCCTTCCTCATGTCCGCCTCGATCGCCTCGCGGGCCGCGGCATCGTCCGAAGCGAAGCTCACTCCGCCCCAGGAGGTGTGGGCGACGAAGACGCCCATCTCCATCCCCAGGCGGTCCAGCTCCGCGGCGATCTTCTCCTGGAGCGCCGGCTCGCGGCCGCCCATTCCGTTGTCCTCGAGGGCCCGAAACCCCTCGTCGTGCATGAAGCGGAGCTGGTCGAGGTGGTCGTTGCCGGCGTGGTGGCGGAACATCCCGAAGTGCGGCGCGTACTTGAGCTGGAATGCGCCTCCCCCTGCAGGCTGCGCGGCACGCGCGGCGGGAGCCCCTGGGACCGCGCCGAAGGCAAGCGCCGTTGCCGCCGCGGCGCCCCCGGCCAGGAACTGCCGACGCGGAATCCGGGCGGCATCAGGAGAACCGACTGTCTTGTTGCGCATCGTGGCAGAGTACCAGCCGCCGAAAACGGCCAGAACGACCCGACCAGCGAGGGACCGACATGAATCCAACCGCGAACAGGCTCCGCTTCCTGACCCCCGCCATCGTCGCCATGGCGGCCTGCACGCTGGCGCCCGCGCTTCACGCGACCGACGTCACGGACACGAGGCTGCTGTCCCAGCCCGCGGTGAGCGCCGACCATGTGGCGTTCGCCTACGCCGGGGACCTGTGGATCGCCGGCCGCGACGGTGCCGGAGCGCGACGGCTGACGTCCCACGAGGGGACGGAGACCGGGCCCCGCTTCTCTCCCGACGGTACGCTGGTCGCGTTCAGCGCCGAGTACGACGGCAACGTCGACGTCTTCGTCATGCCCGCCGCCGGCGGCGAGCCGAAGCGGCTCACCTGGCACCCCGGCGCCGATCTGGTCCAGGGCTTCACCGTCGACGGCTCGGCCGTGCTGTTCGCTTCGCAGCGCAGCATGTTCACGAACCGCCACTTCCAGCTCTTCACCGTGCCGCTTGACGGCGGGTTGCCGGCGAAGCTGCCGATCCCGCACGGGCTGCGCGCCAGCTACTCGCCCGACGGCCGCCACATCGCCTACATCCCGACGCCGGAGCGCTTCCAGCAGTGGAAGAACTACCGCGGCGGCACCACGTCGCGCATCTGGATCTACGACACCGCGGACCACTCGGTGCAGACGATTCCCCAGCCCGAAGGCCGCTGCAACGACACGAACCCGACGTGGATCGGCAACCGGGTCTTCTTCCGCTCCGACCGCGACGGCGAGTTCAACCTCTACTCCTTCGACACCGGCAGCGGCGAGATCGTCCGGCATTCCGAGTTCGAGGACTTCCACGTCGAGGATCTCTCCGGATCCGCCGACACGGTGATCTACGAGCAGGCTGGCTACCTGCACGTCTACGATCCCGCCTCGGACCGGCATCAGCGCCTGCGGATCGGCGCCGCAGCCGACCTGACCGAGACCAGGCCCCGCTGGGTCGAGGGGCCGGAGAACATCCGCAGCGCTTCCATCTCTCCCACGGGCGCCCGCGCCGCGTTCGGGTACCGCGGCGAGGTGCTGACCCTGCCGGCGAAGAAGGGCGACGCCCGCAACCTGACCCGGACACCCGGCGTCCACGAGCGCGACCCGTCCTGGTCTCCCGACGGCAGAAGCATCGCCTTCTTCTCGGACCAGGGCGGCGAGTACGGACTCCACGTCCGCGACCAGCAGAACGGCGACATTCGCCGCTACGAGCTGGGCGGCGACCGCGGCGGCAACGGCTTCTACCACGGCCCCGAGTGGTCCCCCGACGGCGAGAAGATCAGCTACGTCGACAACTCGATGTCGCTGTTCGTCATCGATCTCGACAGCGGCGACGTGGCGAAGGTGGCGAGCGAGTACTACTACGGCCCCTCGTTCCCGCCCCGGCCCGGGCACTCCTGGGCGCCGGATTCGCGCTACGTCGCCTACACCCTGAACACCCGCTCCTACATGCAGCAGGTGTTCGTCTACGACGTGGAAGCAGAGACGTCCCACCCGGTGACGGACGGGCTGAGCGAGGTCGGCGAACCTGTCTTCGACCGGAGCGGCGAGTACCTGTACTTCCGCGCCTCGACCGACGCCGGGCCGGTGAAGCACTGGTTCGCCATGTCGAACGCGGACATGGAACTCTCGAGCGCGATCTATCTCGCGGTCCTGCGCCAGGACGGCGAATCGCCGCTGGCCGCGGAGAGCGACGAGGAGACCGTTGAGTCCGCCGAAGGCGAGACGGAGGCCGAGGAAGGCGACGACACCGAGGCCGAAGCGGAAGCCGACAGCGACGCTGAAGACGCCGAAGGGCCCCGAGTCGAGATCGACTTCGAGGGCCTGAACCAGCGCATCCTCGCGCTCCCCGTCCAGGCCGGCGGCTACAGCAACCTGGAAGCCGGCGAAGCGGGCAAGCTCTACTACCTCCGCTCGCAGCCCGCGGGCCGGTTCGGCGGGGGTGGCGGCGATCTCGTTCTCTTCAACCTGGAGGATCGCGAGGAAACGGTGCTGCTCTCCGGCGTCGGCGGCTTCTCCCTGAGCGCCGACGGCAAGAAGCTGCTCTACGCCGGCCAGAACGACTTCGGCATTGCGAACGCCGGCGGCAAGATCGACCGCGGGGCGAGCGCGATTCCGGTCGACAAGCTGACCGTCCGCATCGATCCGCGCGCCGAGTGGCGGCAGATCTACGACGAGGTCTGGCGGATCAACCGCGACTACTTCTACGACCCCGGCATGCACGGCGCCGACTGGCCGGCCATGGCCGAGAAGTACAGCGGCTTCCTGACCGATGTCGCCACCCGCGCCGACCTGAACAAGGTGCTGCGCTGGATGTGCAGCGAGATCGCGGTCGGCCACCATCGAGTCGGCGGCGGCGACCGGCGAGCCGACCCGGAGCGCGTTGGCGGCGGCCTGCTCGGCGCCGACTTCGAGATCGTCGACGGCCGCTACCGCTTCGCCCACGTCCTGGGAGGCCTGAACTGGAACCCCGAACTGCGGGCGCCGCTCACCGAGCCGGGCGTCTCCGTTGCCGCCGGCGAGTACCTGCTTGCCGTCAACGGCGTCGACCTCGACGCCTCCGACAACGTCTTCGCGCGCTTCGAGAACACGGCCGGCAAGATCACGGACATCACGGTCGGTCCGAACGCGGACGGTTCGGGCTCACGCACCGTGTCGGTGGTCCCGATCCCCAACGAGTCGGCGCTCCGCAACCGGGAGTGGGTCGAGGGCAACCTGGCCAAGGTCGACGAGGCCACCGACGGCAGGGTGGCCTACGTCTACGTGCCCAACACGACCACGCTCGGTCACACCTACTTCAAGCGCTACTTCTTCCCGCAGGTCCACAAGCAGGCCCTGATCGTCGACGAGCGCTTCAACGGCGGCGGCCAGGTCGCGGACTACTACATCGACCACCTGCGGCGCCCGTACATCAGCCACTGGGCGACCCGCTACGGCGCCGACTTCCGTACGCCCAGCGCGGCCATCCTGGGACCGAAGGTCATGATCATCGACGAGACCGCCGGTTCCGGCGGCGACCTGCTGCCCTGGATGTTCCGCAAGCTCGGCCTCGGCCCGCTCGTCGGCAAGAGGACCTGGGGCGGTCTGGTCGGCACCCTCGGCTTCCCCATCCTGATGGACGGCGGCTTCGTCACCGCCCCGAACCTGGCGATCTGGACCGAGGACGGCTTCGTCGTCGAGAACGTCGGCGTGCCGCCCGACATCGACGTCGAGCAGTGGCCCGCGGACATCATCGCCGGCCGCGACCCGCAGCTTGAGAAGGCGATCGAGATCGTTCTCGAGCAACTGGAGACGAATGCGCCGGCAGAACCGGCGAAGCCGCCGTTCCCGATCCGGGTGCGTCGCTAGACCCGTCGCAGCGAGTGTCGGTGCGCCGGCCTTCTGGCCGGCATCTGTTCGGCCCGAAGCGAAGCTACCCTCTGCCTCCACATGGACCTCTCCTTCCTCCTGCCCCGGCTCCGCGCCGAGTGGCGCAAGCGCACCGGACGCGAACTCTCGGCGGCCGACATCCATCCTCGGTTCCGGGGCCGGGAACGGCACTTCCGTTCGCCGCCGATGACGGAGGAGATGGTGGCGGCGATCTCCCGGCTGTCGCCCCAGTTCCACCTCGAACCCGGAGAGTCCTCGCGGTCGTTCTGGGAACTGACCCAGAACGGGTCCTGCTGGGGCGAGTTCGACGCCGCGGAGCCCGTGCTCCGCACCATGCCTCGCCCCGCCAGGGCGCTCGACGTCGGCTGCGGTCTGGGCCGGTCGACCGCCTTCTTCCGGCGCGCCCTCGACTGGAACGACACCGAGTACCACCTCT
The DNA here is from genome assembly GCA_965116955.1 of Thermoanaerobaculia bacterium. GTDB lineage: Bacteria > Acidobacteriota > Thermoanaerobaculia > Multivoradales > Multivoraceae > Multivorans. The sequence goes on from OZ220742.1 coordinate 4,292,703, forward strand.
ACGACGGCGACGGTCCCCGCATCGACTACCCGCGCAGCGGGAAACGCACCGACCGTTCCTTCTGCGGCGATCTCGCGACGCTGCGCCAGGTGCTGAGGTACAACGACGTCCCGAACTTCCGCGTCTTCGACGCCCACCAACTGAACCACCGCCTGGACGTCCTGCCCGGTCCCTACGACCTCGTGTACTCCTTCTACGCCGCCGGCTTCCACTGGTCGCTCGCGGACTTCTGGAGCGAGTTCGAGGCGATCTCGCACCGCCGGAGCGTCGGCATCTTCACGATCCACCGGAACTTCGAGGAGTTCCCGGCGCTGCGCAACTGGGCGTTCCGGATCGTCCCCTTCGAGCGCAGCCTGATCAAGGATCGGCCCCACCGGCTACTGATCGCGACCAGGGCCGAGAACCTCCTGTCGCCGTTGGACGCCTCGGACGGGACGCTAGGCTAGCCCTACCCCACAACAGCCAGGGAGGAACGCGATGCTCGACTCGCTCAAGAACTGCCAGCCCCAGACCTACGCCGCGATGCGGATCGTCGCCGGCTTCCTCTTCCTCTGGCACGGGGCGCAGAAACTCCTGGGCTTCCCGCTGCCGACTCCCGAAGGCGCCCCGAGCTTCATCCTCTACATCGCCGGGCCCATCGAGCTGATCGGCGGCGCCCTGATCATGGTCGGCCTGTTCACCCGCCCCGTCGCCTTCCTCGCCAGCGGCCTGATGGCCTTCGCCTACTTCCTCGGCCACGTGTTCCGCCCGGTCGAGGACCCCGGCGTCTGGCACTATCTGTTGCCGCTGGTGAATCGGGGCGAAGCCGCCGTTCTCTTCTGCTTCGTGTTCCTCTACATCGCCGCCAAGGGCAACGGCATCTGCAGCCTCGGCGGCGACGAGGACTGACGCGGAGGGAAGCCCTCAGCTCACCGCGAAGATGCCGCCGTCGACGGGGATGGCGGCGCCGGTGACGTAGGCCGCGGCGCGGGACGCGAGGTAGATCGAGACACCGGCCATGTCCTCCGGCGTGCCGATCCGCTTGCGCGGGTTGCGAGCGCGGATCTCGTCGCCGAACTTCTGGAGGTTGTACTCCATCATCTTGCTCTCGAACGGCCCCGGACAGACTGCGTTCACCGTGATGTCCTCGGGCGCGAGGCGGCGCGCGAGGGCTCGGGTCAGGTGAATCATCCCGGCCTTGCTGGCGCTGTAGGGATAGTGCTCCTGCGGGTTCACGTGCAGACCGTCGATCGAGGCGATGTTGATCACCCGCGCCGGGTCGTCCTCCGTTGCCGCGGCGCGCAGCTCGGGCAGCAGCTTGACGGTCAGGTAGAACGGGCCCTTCAGGTTGATGTCCATCACCTTGTCCCAACCGGACTCGGGAAACTCCTCGAGCGGCGCTCCCCAGGCGGCGCCGGCGTTGTTGACGAGGATGTGGATCCTGTCTTCGCGTTCCCGTAGCTCGGAGCGGAAGCGCTCGACCCCCTCGATTGTCGACAGGTCGTTCGGCAGCGAGATGCAGTCCCCGTAGGCGCTCAGTTCCTCGGCCATCGCGTCGCAGACCGGCGCCTTGCGCGAGCTGATGTAGGTGCGCACACCGTTCTCGACATAGCCGCGCGCGATCATCGCCCCGATGCCGCGGGAGCCGCCGGTGACCACCGCCACCTTGCCGGAAACGTCGAACAGGTTCTTCATCGCTATCCCCCCACGGTCAAGGCATCGGTCAAAACGGATCCCGACCGGGCGGCCTGGTCCCAGAGTCCCAGCGCGATCCGGTGGCGGCCGCCGGGCAGACGGATTCTCAGGCCGGCCCGGTAGTGGCTTTCCAGGGCCTTCGTGAGCGCCTCCGCGGGCACCTCGAGCGGCACCTCCAGGTGCTGCGCCGCGGTCAGCTCGTCGTCGTCGTCCATCGCCACGACGACCAGCCGCGTGGCGGAGCGGTGAACGCCGTCGATCTCGACCAGCTCTACGCTCCTGATCGGAAACTCGATCCACATCTGCACGTCGTAGAGGTCCTGGCCTTCGACGGGCATGATCGCGTCGACGTTGACCTCCATCCCGTGCGGGTTGTCGCTCTCCCCGACGTAGGCCGCCGCCAGCGCCCGCTCCGAGATGCGCGAGCGGACACCCTTCTTGACGTAGCTCTTGCGGTAGTCGGCCGAGGCGCCCCTCACTCCGCGCACCCGCACCTCGATCAACGTGAACTCGCCCTCGACCTTGTTCGCCGACGAGAGCCCGAGCGAGTAGTACGACTGCATGCCACCGACCGCCTGGGCCAGCACGCCGGTCAGACTCCCGCCGCCGGTGCGACCGAAGCCGCCGGTCCCCTCGGCCAGGTTGTGAAGCGCTTCCCGGCGGTCCGAGACCTCCAGCAACGCGCCACGCCCCTTGGATCGCCTGGCGCTCGTTGCGGCGTCGCCCGGCGGCGGCTTGGCCGCGAACAGCGTGACGCCGTAGGTATTCGCTTCGGCGACGATGGCCTGAATCGTCGCGGTCGCCCGGAACTGCTCGACCTCCTGCTGGAGTCGCCCCACTTCCATGCTCGCGTCGCGGTCGAAGACGCCGCCCGTGCCAGGCACGCCGCCCGCCTGACCGCCGCCCGCCCTCTCGACCAGGGCGCCGGCGTCGCTGGCGCCACCGGTGAGCAGGTCCTGGACGTGCTCCATCAGGGTACCGAGGGGTCGCTCCGCCACGCCGTCCGACACGAACACCAGCGCCTTGCGGCCCTCGAGCCAGGCCAGCGTACGCACGAAGTTCCCGAGCGCTTCGAAACTGGCCTCCGAATCGTTGTACACCTCGCGGGCGTACGTCCTCATTTCGCCCAGGAGGGCGTCGATCGCGAGGCCCGCGTTCTGGCGGTCGAGCCGATCGCGGCTGCGCATCCGGTGGAAGATGTCCGTGACCGAGAGCTGAGCGCTCTGCCGGAGGCCGTCCCTCTGGTCGCCGACCGTCTCCTGGCCCTTCAGGCCGTTCAGGGCGGCCCGGATCGCCCCCCAGTTCCGGGTGAAGCCCTGAATCACCCGCGGTTCCTGGTCATGGGCGGCGACCATGATCCGCACCCGGCGATCCTCAAGCACCGTCGGCAGGTCGACCTCCAGCTCGGCGAGCGCCCGGTCGCGGTTCGCGGACAGCATGTTGTGCTGATCGAAGTACAGCACGAGCCAGATCGGCCCCGTCGCGTCCGGATCTTCCCGGACGACTTCGTAGAAGTTCACCGGCTCGACCCGTTCGCCGTTCTCGAGCACCTGGAAGTTGGCGAGTTCGAGCCCGGTGACCGGCGCGCCCTGACGATTCGTGACGTGGACGTCGATGTTCACGACCTCGACATCGACCGTCTCCTGGATTACGCCGGCCGCGGGTTCAGCCTGTTGTTGAGCGGTGACGGCCGGCGCCGCGACCAGCAGCGACGCCATCAAGCAGGAAGCGAGGGAACGGGAAACGAGGCCGGTTCTGCATCTCATGACAGTTCGAACCCCTCATAGTTGTTGGCGGCGACGGCGTCGCACTTCTCCACATAGGGAGGAAAGCCCAGGTAGGGCATGAACACTCGCGGCTTGCCCGGCACGTTGGCGCCCAGGTACCAGGAGTTGCACGTGGGATAGAGAGTCGCGCCGGCGACCTCGCCGACATGGGCGACCCATTCGTTCTCGGCCTCCGGGGTCGCCTCGATCGCGGCGTGGCCGCGATCCCGCATCCAGGCCATGCAGTCGGCGATCCAGTCCACGTGCTGCTCAATCGACGGCAGCATGTTGGAGAGCACGGACGGGCTCCCGGGACCGGTGATCACGAACAGGTTGGGGAACCCCGCCACGCCCAGGCCGAGGTAGGCGCGGGGGCCGTCCTCCCACTTCGAGCGCAGGGTCCGCCCGCCGCGGCCCCGAATGTCGATGCGGGCGAGCGCGCCGGTCATCGCGTCGAAGCCGGTCGCGAAGACGATCGCGTCCAGCGCGTAGTCCCGGCCGCCGCTGCGGAGCCCGGACTTCGTGATCCTGTCGATCGGCGCGGCGCTCACGTCGACCAAAGTGACGTTGGGCCGGTTGAACGTCTCGAAGTAGCCGCTGTCCAGGCAGATCCGCTTGCAGCCGATCACGTTGCCCGGGCTCAGCAGCTCCGCGACCTCGGGATCGTCGACGATGCCGCGGATCTTCTCGCGCACGAACCCGGCGGCGGCGTCGTTCGCCTCCTGGCTCATCAGCATGTCGGCGAAGGAGGCCATGAAGGAGAAACCGCCGTACTCCCAGCGCTCTTCCAGGCGTCGCTGGCGCTCCTCCGGCGACACCTCCGCGAACCCGTCGTTCATCGGGTTCATGTCGGCACCGAGCCCGGCCGGCATCTGTCGGTTGCGTGCCCGGAAGGCCGGGTACTCGGCCTTGACCTCCGCCTCCCGGTTCTGGTCCATCGGGCCGTTCTGGGCCGGAATCGAGTAGTTCGGCGTACGCTGAAAGACGGTGAGGTGAGCCGCCTCTTCGGCGATCACCGGAATGGCCTGGATGGCGGATGATCCGGTACCGACGACGCCGACCCTGAGGCCGGTGAAATCGACGTCTTCGTGGGGCCAGGCGCCGGTGTGGTACTTCGCGCCCTCGAAGTCGTCGATGCCCGCGAAGTCGGGCAGGTTTGCCGCCGACAGGCAACCCGTGGCCATCACGACGTAGCGGGCGTAGACGGTCTCGTTCCCGGCATCCTTGCCGTTGCTCCCACCGGCGCCACCACCGTCGAAGGGCCCTGCCGAGACTCCGTCCGGCGGCGCGACTTCGACCCGCCAGCGGGAATCCTCCTCCTCGTAGCGGGCCGAGGCGACGCGGCGGTTGAACTCGATGTCGCGGCGCAGGTCGAAACGATCCGCCACGTGGTTGGCGTAGCGCAGAATCTCGGGCTGGCCCGCATAGCGCTCGCTCCAGGACCACTCCTGCTGCAGTTCCTCCGAGAACTGGTAGGAGTACTCCAGGCTCTCCACGTCGCAGCGGGCGCCCGGATACCGGTTCCAGTACCAGGTGCCCCCCACCCCGTCGCCGGCCTCGAACGCCCGGACCGTGAACCCGAGGCCGCGCAGACGGTGAACCATGTAGAGACCCGCAAAGCCGGCTCCCACCACGACCACGTCGAAGTTCCGCATAGAGAGAGGATCGTATGCTACGCCTGCCGTCCGCGTCCGGCGCCGACCGCCGGACGCACCGCAGCCATGCCCGCCCTCGACGGACTCCGAATCCTCGACCTGACCCGCATCCTCGCCGGGCCGACCTGCACCCAACTGCTTGGCGACCTGGGCGCGGACGTGATCAAGGTCGAACGTCCCGGCCGCGGCGACGACACGCGCGGCTGGGGGCCGCCCTTCGTCAAGGACGCGAACGGCGAGGACACGAGCGAGAGCGCGTACTACCTGTGCGCCAACCGGAACAAGCGTTCGGTCGCGATCGATCTCGCGACCGCCGAGGGCGCCGGCCTGGTCCGCCGGCTCGCCGCCCGCTCCGGTGTTCTGATCGAGAACTTCAAGGTCGGCGCGCTCAGCCGGTACGGCCTCGGCTACAACGACCTCAAGAACGACCTGCCGGGACTCGTCTACTGCTCCATTACCGGCTTCGGCCAGACCGGACCGAACGCGCACCGGGCCGGCTACGACCTGCTGGCGCAGGGCTACGGCGGCATCATGAGCCTGACCGGCGCGCCGGACGGCGAACCGATGAAGGTCGGCGTCGGCATCGCCGACATCATGTGCGGAATGTACGCGGCGACCGCGATCCTGGCGGCGCTGCGGCACCGCGACCGGACCGGCCGCGGCCAGCACATCGACGTCGCCCTCGTCGACGCCCAGATGGCCTGGCTGGTCAACGAGGGATCGAACTACCTGATCTCCGGCGAAGTGCCGGAGCGGCGCGGCAACGAGCACCCGAACATCGTCCCCTACGGCGTCTTCCAGACCGCCGACGGCCACGTGATCGTCGCGGTCGGCAACGACTCCCAGTTTGAGCGGTTCTGCGATCTGCTCGGCGTCCCCGAATTGGCGGCGGACAAGCGCTACCAAAGGAACGCCGGCCGGCTCGCCCACCGCGAGGAACTCGTGGCCCGCCTGGCGGACCTCGTGCGCGAGTTGGGCAGCGCCGAGGTGCTGGCCGGCATGGAAGCTCGCGGCATTCCCGGCGGCCCGATCCACGACCTGGCCGAAGCGCTCGCATCAGACCAGGCCGAGGCCCGCGGGATGACGATCGACATGCCGCATCCGCTGGCTGGAGAGGGCAGCGTGCCGGTCGTCGCCAACCCGATCAGGATGTCCGAGACGCCCGTGAGCTACCGGCGGTCGCCGCCCGTGTGCGGCGCCGACACGGACGACGTCCTCGCGGAACTGCTGGGCGACGACGACTAGACGGCGGCGGCGCCAACGACGCGCCCGGGGCCCCGCAGGGACAACCCGCGCAGACGGTGGTACGGTGCGGCCACGCCCTGCCACTTCTGGCAATGAGAGGAAGGCCCCTTTGACGGACACGGCCGTAGGAATCAGCGGCTTCGGCGGCTATGTGCCGGAGCGAGTGATGACGAACGAGGACTGGACCCAATACGTAGATACCTCCGACGAGTGGATCGTCGAGCGCACCGGCATCCACCGGCGCCGCGTCGCCGCGGAGGACGAGTCCACCGCCGACATGGCAACGGCCGCCGCCAGATCCGCGCTTGAGAGCCGCGGGATCGGCCCCGAAGAGATCGACGAGATCATCGTCGCCACGGATACGCCGGAGGTCTACACCCCGGATACGGCCTCCTTCGTCCAGCGCAAGCTCGGCGCCCGCCAGGTGCCTTCCTACGACCTGGGCGGCAGCGGCTGCGCCGGCTTCGTGCAGGCGATGGACGTCGCGCGTTCGCGGGTGCTGACCGGCACCCGCCGGGTGCTCGTCATCGGGGTCGAGCTGATCACGCGTCTGGTGAGCTGGAAGATCCGGGAGACCTGCGTGCTCTTCGGCGACGCCGCGGCCGGCGTGATCGTCGAGCGCGGACCGCAGATGGCGGAGATCCTCGGCGCCCGGACCGGCACCGACGGCAGCCAGTGGAGCATTCTGACCCTGGAGATCGGCGGCACCCGCAAGCCGTTCAGCCTCGAGTACGCCCAGAAGGAAGAGCATCTGAAGCTGATCATGGAGGGCCGGGCGGTGTTCCGCCACGCCGTCCATCGCATGTCGGAGGTCGGCCTCGACGTTCTGGAAGCCGTGGGCGCGAAGCTCGAGGACGTGGCCATGATCGTGCCCCATCAGGCGAACCTGCGCATCGTCCAGGCGGTCGCGAAGAACCTGTCCGTGCCGATGGAGAAGGTCTACACGAACCTCCAGGAGTATGGGAACACCGGCTCGGCATCGGTTCCGCTGGCGCTCTGGGAAGCGCACACCAAGGGCCGCATCTCACCGGGCGACCTGGTGCTGCTGACCTCCTTCGGCGCCGGCTTCCACTGGGGCGCGGCGCTGCTCCGGTTCACCGGCTGAGCGCTCCCGGTCCTGATCACCCGAAGATCAGGCCCCAGATCGTGAACAGGGTGAACGACACGTAGACCGCCGACGCGATCAGCATCATCACGATGTTGAGCGCCTTCGGCCGGGCGGACTTCGGCAGCTTCGTCAGGTTCACGTAGAGCGTCAGCGGGACGTAGACCGCCATCGCGAAGCCGCCCAGGAGGGCGGAGTTGAAGATGAAGCCGAGCGCGGAGACGCCCGAGAGCTCGAAGAAGGCGGTCGAGGCGGTGCCGGCGACCATGAACATGACGGCGAAGGTCAGGTACCACTGGCTCTGGGTGCGCTTCTGGCCGAACTTGAACATGGAGCCGAGCAGGTAGGACCAGGTGCGGGCGCCGCCGTCGACGGCGCCGAGCTGGGAGCTGAACAGCGCCGCCATGCCGATCAGCAGGAACACGTAGCGGCCGAACGTGCCGAGGCTGGTCTCCAGGATGACCGACATGTCCCAGACGATCTGGCCTTCCTCGGGGACGATGCCGGCCGGGCGCAGGACGGTGAGCGCCCCGAACATGAACAGGAACATCGTGAACGTGTTCCCCAGCCAGAAGAAGATGACCTGGTCCTGGATCACGTAGCGCATCCAGCGCCTGAACCGGCTCGCGTTCTCCGGGGTCTCGTGGTAGCGGTAGCCCGACTGAACTTCGGCCGTCTTGTGGACGCGCAGCGGATTCGCCAGCACCGGGATGCGGCCCCCCATGCCGATGTTCTTGTCCCGCAGGTAGAAGGCGTACCAGAGGTTGCCGGCGCCGCCGATGCCGGCGAAGACGACCGCGCCGAAGAAGCGGGCGAAGGTGAACTGGTCGTCGAGTTCGATGTGCCCGAAGTTGACGAGTCCCCGGCCCATCTCCTTGATCGCGTCCCAGGTGCCGACCGAGAAGGCGACGTAGATCAGGCCGATCGTGATGACCAGCACCATGATGCCGATCGCCCGTTCCACCGCCTTGTACATCTGCTTGGGACCGAACAGGATGAGCGCGATCAGGCCGAACGTCACGGCGGTCCAGAACCACTCCGGACCCGGGCCGTCGGGTCCGAAGAAGAGCGCCTTGAGCGCCGCTCCCGACATCCGCGCCCAGCCCGGCAGGAACAGCCCCACGAAGCCGAGCGACAGGAAGGCGTAGATGACTCCCATCGACATCCGCGCGTAGGAGGTGTACGGGTGTTCGCCCGTGACCACCGCCCAGCGGCCGATCTCGATGTTGATCCAGAGCTGGAGGAAGACGCCGAGCGCCGCCGCCCAGATCATGACCGCGCCGAACTTGGCCGTCACCCAGGGCCAGACCGCGAGTTCGCCGGCGCCGATGGCGAGGCCGATCATGACCGCGCCCGGCCCGGCGAGCTGCCAGAACGAGAGCTTGCGCTCGGGCAGGTTCTCCTCGCGCAGCGGTGGGATGGGTACCGGCATCTGGATTCCGCGTCACTGTAGCAGCGGGATTCCAGGCTCCGGTACGATCGGCCCCCACCTCACGACCCACGTACGAGGAGACGACGATGATGCGAGGGATGCTCACACCCTGGCGGCCTGCGGTCGCAGCGCTGCTCGCCCTGACCCTGGCAACCGTGGCGCCGCTGGCAGCCGCCGACCCGGAGGTCACGATCTCGAAGCCGGAGCAGGTCGGCCTCTCGGCCGAACGGCTCGCCCGCATCGACGCGGCGATGAACGGCTACATCGAGGCGGGCAAGGTCGCCGGCGCGACCGGCCTGATCGCCCGCCGCGGCGAGATCGCGTACTTCAACACCTACGGCTACCGTGACCTCGAGACGAAGGAGCCGATGCCGAAGGACGCGCTCTTCCGCATCTACTCGATGTCCAAGGCAGTGACCGGCGTCGCCGTCATGATCCTCCACGAGAAGTACGGCTTCCCGCTGCGGACGCCCGCCTCGCGCTGGATTCCGGCACTCGGCGACCTGGAAGTCACCGAATGGAGCGTCGACCCGGGGACCGGCGACCCGAGCATGGCACTCGTTCCCGCGAACCGCGACATGACGGTCCAGGACCTGCTGACCCACAGCGCCGGCATCAGCTACGGCGGTCCGCGCAACGCGCGCGGCGGCATGTACTACGCCGAACTCGGGGTCGGCAACCGCGACCAGACCCTCGAGGAATTCGTCGACAAGCTGGGCCAGGCGCCGCTGCACGACCACCCCGGCACGGTGTGGCGATACGGCTACAGCATGGACGTGCTGGGCCGCCTGGTCGAGGTGATCTCCGGCCAGACCTTCGACGTCTTCCTGGAAGAGGAGATCTTCAAGCCGCTGGGCATGAAGGACACCGCGTTCTACGTCCGCCCCGGCACCGAGGATCGGCTGGCCGTGCTCTACACGCCCGACCGCGAGGCGGGCGACGGCACGGTCATGCGCTCCAAGGCGCCGCCGCAGGACTCCTACCTCAAGAAGCCGAAGATCTTCTACGGCGGCGCGGGCCTCGTCTCCACCACCACCGACTACTACCGGATGGTCCAGATGCTGCTCGACGGCGGCCGCTACGACGGCGGCCAGTTGCTGAGTCCGAAGTCCGTCGAGCTGCTGTCTTCCGACCACATCGGCGACATGCCGCGGGTCGGCCGGTTGATGGGGCCGGGTGACGGGTTCGGCCTCACCTTCCGCGTCACCGAGAGCCCGGGAATCAACGGCGCCCTCGGTTCCGCCGGCGACTACAGTTGGGGCGGCGCCGCGGGCACCCGTTTCTGGATCGATCCGCAAGAGGAGATGGTCGCCGTGTTCATGATCCAGATCCTCCCCCACGCCGGCCTGACCTACGGCACGGAGTTCCGCAACCTCGCCTACCAGGCGATCATCGACTGACCCCTCCCGGAGCACGACGAAAGATGTCCGACCGCAGCCTGGAAATCCGCCTCGCTTCCCGCCCCGCCGGCGAACCCGAGGCGGCGAACTTCGAACTCGCCGAAACCGAAATGCCCGCCGCGGGCGAAGGCCAGGCGCTGGTCCGCAACGTCTACATGTCGGTCGACCCGTACATGCGGGGCCGCATGCGGGACATCAAGTCCTACACGCCGCCATTCGCCATCGGCAAGGCGCTCGACGGCGGCGCCGTGGGGGTCGTCGAGGAGTCGAACACGGACGCCCTCTCGCCGGGCGACCTGGTATCGAGCCGCTTCGGCTGGCGCAGCCACTTCGCCGCCCACGCGACGGAACTGCAGAAGCTCGACACCCACGGCGCGCCGCTGTCCGCGTTCCTCGGCGTGCTCGGCATGCCGGGAATGACCGCCTACGTCGGCCTGCTCGACCTCGGCGAGCCGAAGGAAGGCGAGACGGTGTTCGTGTCCGCCGCGGCGGGCGCGGTCGGCAGCCTGGTCGGGCAGATCGCGAGGATCAAGGGCTGCCGCGCGGTCGGCAGCGCCGGATCGCAGGACAAGGTCGACCACCTGGTCTCCGACCTCGGCTACGACGCCGCCTTCGACTACCACGACGACCTGAACCACTGTCTGGGCGAGACCTGCCCCGACGGCGTCGACGTCTACTTCGAGAACGTCGGCGGAGCGACGCTCGAGGCCGTGCTGCTGCACATGAACATGTTCGGCCGCATTCCGGTGTGCGGGATGATCGCCCACTACAACGACGAGGAGCCCCGCCCGGGACCGCGGACCCTCATCTCGATCATTCCGAAACGCCTCAGGATGCAGGGCTTCATCGTCTCCGACCACATGGACCGCCGCGCCGACTTCGTCCGCGACGTTGCCGGCTGGATCGCGGAAGGCAAGGTCGTCTACCGCGAAACGATCGTCTCCGGCCTCGAGAACGCCCCGGAGGCGTTCATGGGCCTCTTCCGCGGCGAGAACACCGGCAAGATGGTGGTCCAGATCAGCGACGACCCGACGCGGTAGCGACCGCGCCGGATCCTGGGTTGCACCCGCCCGCCGGGGAGGGCGCGACGCTTACACCCGGAACCGCGCCCTGAACTCCGCGTAGCCTTCCTCGAACGTGCACGGGTAGCCCTTCAGCGCGTACGCCATGGTCTCCAGTGCCATCCGGCGAAAGTACAACTGTGCCCGGCACAGCCGCCTCTCATCCTTCGGTCCGCGATACTGGTCCACGACGCGTTGGGCGAACTGCCGCCCGTTGGCGAGCAGTCCGCTGAAGTCGAGGGCGGGGTCTCCGATGGAGCGGTCGCTGAAGTCGATGATGTTGACCCGTTGCCGGTCCGCGTCCCAGAGGATGTGCTCGCCGGCCAGATCGCCGTGGACGAGCGCCATCGGGCGGGTCGGTTTCACTTCGGCGGCCAGCTCGGTCAGGAAGGCACGGATGACCTCGACCTCGTGCGATGCGAGGCGCGGCAGCACGAGCGTTTCGAGGTCACGAACGAGTTCCTCGTGGTCCTTCCGCGGGTCCTGCTCGGACACGCCGCACTCGCGGGCGACCGACTTCGGGGTCTCGTGGACCGCGGCGAGGAACGTGGCGAGCTGTTCCGCTATCCCTTCCCTTGCCGCAGCGGAGAGCCGACCGAACGTGGCGACGTCCAGCGCCTGGCCGGCGAGAAATCTGTAGCCGGCGAACGAGCCGTCGGCGGACTCGTAGACGTAGTCGGGAATGCCGACGCCGACTCTCGGCTGTAGGTAGCGAAGCAGCCTCGCTTCGTTCGCCAGCGCCTCCCGGTTCGCCTGTGCCCTGGGAGCCCGGAAAACGAGCGCCTCGTCGAGGATCAGGACGGCATGGTCCCAACCGTGCGTCAGGTACCGGTGCGACGTCCACGTGACGTCGGGAAACTCCTCCCGTATCCGCCGCAGGAGCAGGGCTTCTTCCATGCGCGGCGCGCGCTCAGGGATACGGGTAGTCCAGGTCCAGGAACGGAATGGCGCCGAGGACGTCCGGAGGATCGACCGGCAGGGCGCGGTGGAGGTAGGAGGCGTCGAGTTCGTCCCAGCCGGTGACGCCGAGCAGGCCCAGGCAGGTGACGGTCTCGTGCTCGAGGATCCTGAGCATGCGGACGACGCCTTCGCGGCCGCCGGCGGCCATGGCGATGGCCTCGAGGCGGCCGATGCCGACCGCGTCGGCGCCCAGAACCCTGGCCTTGACCACGTCCGTGCCACGCATGAAGCCGCCGTCGACGACGACCTCGCTGCGGCCGTCGACTTCCTTCACGACCTCCGGCAGGGTGTCGAGGGTGCCGCGGCAGTGGTCGAGCTGGCGGCCGCCGTGGTTCGACACGTAGACGACGTCGACGCCGTGCTCGCAGGCCAGCCCCGCGTCCTCCGCGGTGGCGATGCCCTTGAGAATCAACGGAATGTCGAACTCGTCCTTGATCCGCTTGACCAGGTCCCAGGTCATCCGGGCCTGGTAGTTGAGCGGTGCGACGCGGGTGGTCGCCTCGCCGACCGAGGGCGGGCGCCAGCGCTTGAGCAGGTCCCGCTCGCGACGGCTGTAGACCTGGGTGTCGACGGTCAGGCAGAAGCCGTTGTAGCCGGCGGCGACCGCCCGGCGGATCAATCCCCGCATCCAGTCCTCGTCGTCGGCCAGGTAGAGCTGGTACACCTTGGCCGAGTCGGACGCTTCGGCCGTACCCTCGAGTCCCGGCAGGCACACCGAACTGACGAAGTTCATGATCCCGAAGTCCTCGGCCGCCTTCCCCGCCGTGGCGCCGCCGCCTTCTTCGAACAGTTGCAGCGAGCCGATCGGTGCCAGGATCACGGGAATGCGGAGGTCGTGGCCGAGCAGCGACCCGCCGGCGCGGACCTCCGAGACGTCGGTCAGCACGCGCGGCCGGAAGGCGACGGAGTCCAGCGCCTGCCGGTTGCGCTTGACGCTCGTCTCGGTCTCGGCGCCGCCAACCAGGTAGTCCCAGACGTTGCCGTCCAGGTTGCGTCGCGCGGCCACGACCAGTTCGTGAAGGGTCAGGGCGTTCCTGGCCGCTTCTCCCGGCGCCAGCGGATCGGCGCTCATGTTGGGGCGTCGTCTGGGATCGGTCACTGAAGCGCTCGGTCTCTTTCCGGCGGGACCCTAGCAGTCCGGGACGACGCCTGACAGGCTAGCCGCCCCATGATCGAGGTCGACCTGCCGCGGTTCGAGTACCTGCTGTCGCGTGCCCTGGACACGCTGCCGCCGGCGTTCGCCGAGCTGATCGACAACGTCGCCGTGGTCGTGGAAGAGGAACCGAGCGAGGAGGACCTGCGCCTGGTCGGACTCGACCCGGAGGAGGACGATCTGCTGGGTCTCTACCACGGCGTGCCGCTCGACGAACGGGGCAGCGGCTACAGCTCGCTGCCCGATCGGGTCGTGATCTACCGCCTGCCGATCCTCTGGATCTGCAACACGGAGGCGGACGTCGTGCGCGAGGTGCGCGACACCCTGGTGCACGAACTCGGACACCACTTCGGACTCGGCGACGACGACATGCCGTACTAGGGCGGACGCCGGCCTCCCGGCCGGCGCGTTCTCCCGGTCGCCTGCGGCGGCAGCGGGTCAGAAGACCCGCGCACCCGGCGTTGGCTGCTAGGTTCCCTTCGTGCCGAAGTCCCTTCCCTACCTGGGCATCGCCGGGGCGCTCGTTGCCGGAGCGCTGATGGCGGCGGCCGGCGGCAGTCGCGGCGTGGAGGTGGGCGGCGTGCCGGCCTTCGCGGTCGTGGTCGCGGCGGCCTTCACCGTCCAGTGGATCGCGTTCGTCCCGGCCTGGTTCCTCCAGACGGAGCGCTTCTTCGACCTCACCGGGAGCATCACCTTCCTGGTCCTGACCGCCGGCGCCCTGTTGATCCGCGGCGGCTTCGACCCGCGATCGCTCGTCATCGCCGCGGCCATCGCGGTCTGGGCGTTGCGGCTTGGTCCGTTCCTCTTCCTGCGGGTCCGCCGGGACGGCGAGGATCGCCGCTTCCGCCAGATCAAGCCGAACTTCCCCGTCTTCCTGATGACCTGGACGCTGCAGGGCCTCTGGGTGTCGCTGACCGCCGCCCCGGCGCTGGCGGCGCTGCTCGCGAGCGAAGGCACGCCGCCGGACTGGACCCTCGCGGCCGGACTGGTCCTGTGGATTCTCGGCTTCGCGGTCGAGGTGACCGCCGACGCCCAGAAGACCCGCTTCCGAGCCGTACCCGGGAACCGGGACCGCTACATCACGTCGGGGCTCTGGGCCTGGTCGCGCCACCCGAACTACTTCGGCGAGATCGTGCTCTGGATCGGTATCGCGGTGATCGCGGCGCCGGCGCTCCAGGGCTGGCAACTGGCGACACTGGTTTCGCCAGTCTTCGTCTGGCTGCTCCTGACCCGGATCAGCGGCGTCCGCATGCTCGAGGCGCGGGCCAACCGGAAATGGCGTGACGATTCCGGCTACCGGGACTACGTCCGCCGCACGAACACGCTGCTGCCCTGGCCGCCGCGCAGGACTTGACGGCTCCGCAGCACCTGAGGGCGGCGATCTGCCTCGCCGCCATCACGCTGAACCTCACCTTCTGGGCGCTGCTGCTGCTTGTCCTGCTGCCCGCCAAGGCGGCGCCGCGGACGCGACCGTGGTTCCGGCGAGCCGCCGCGCGCATCTACCGCGCCGCCGTGCGCGTCGACAACGTGCTGCTGCGGCGCATCTCCTGCGCCTGCTGGCGCGGCCAAGCACTGAGCCTCGACCCGACACGACCTCACATCGTCCTCTCGAACCACCGGTCCTGGGCCGACATCTTCCTGGTCCAGAGTCTGATCGCCACCCGCGGTCCCATCGTCACGTTCCTGTGCAAGCGCGAACTCCTCTACCTGCCGATCGTCGGCCTGATCATCCTTGCCTTCGACTTCCCCGTCCTCCGTCGCCGCGCCCAGCGCGGGACCGGCGCTCGGCCCCGTCGCGGCGACGACCGCCGCCGGGTGACCGAAGCCGCCGCCGCCCTGCTCGAGTCCCCCGCGGCCATCCTCTCGTTCGCCGAGGGCACGCGCTTTACCGTCGCCAAGCGGGATGCGAACAGGCGCGACGCCCGCGACAGGCACGCAGCGTCCGGGATTGCTCCGCAATACGAACACCTGCTGCCACCCCGCGCCGGCGGTCTCGCCGCCATGATCGAAGCGCTCGCTCCGGGCGGCGGCTCGATCGTGGACCTGACGCTCACCTACCCGCGCCCCTGCAGCTTCTGGGAGTTCCTCGGCGGCGCCGCGGGGTTGGTAGAGATGGCGTGGGAGACGATTCCGATAGCTACAGTGGAGTCGGAGGAGGCGACGAAGTGGCTGAACGACCGCTGGCGCCGCAAGGAGGAGTTGCTGGATCGCCGATCTTTATGAAGCAACACTAAGATCTGTACAACCTAAGCGAAATGGAATAAGATCCTTCGCTGGCTCCGTTCCGGCGGACACAGGACCGACAATCGCCCCGAACCGCGAGGCAATCGACTCATGACTGAACCCGACGACCGGCACGAGAACCACGAGCCGGAAACGAACGCGCCGACCGAGGAAGAGCCGGTGCCCGAAGCGCCGCTGGCCACGCGGGCGAAGGCGCCCAAGCCGGAGCTGCCCGTCATCGTCCTCCGCGACATGGTCGTCTACCCGGGCGTCACGATGCCCATGGAGATCGGACGGGCCGACACGCTGAGCGCGATCCAGGCCGCCGCCGAGCATCCCGAGCGCACGTTCTTCGCCCTGCTCCAGCGCGAGAAGAGCGAGGAGGTCGACCCCCTCGGCCTGCACACGATCGGCGTCGTCGCCCGGGTCGTCCAGCTCCAGCACGGCCTGCGTGGCACCCAGGCGGTCGTCGTCGGACTCCACCGCGGCATCCTGCTGCGCACCGACGAGGAAGAGGAGCACCTCGTGGCCACCGTGTCGCCGGCGGAGGAACTGCTGCCGGTCGACCCGAAGGACCTCGCCTTCGTTGCCCTCGACGAGGAACTGCGCAACCGCGCCGCCGAGCTGGGCGCCCGGTCAGGTATCCCGAGCGACGTCATCACGAAGACGCTGCGCGCGGTCCCCGACTCCGGCCGGCTCGCCGACCTGGTGGCGGGTCACCTCGAACTCCCGGCCAACGATCACCAGTCCCTGCTCGAGACCCTGGCGGTCGAGGAGCGGATGCGCCGCGTCCTGACGCTCGTCCAGCGGCGAATCAAGGTCCTCGACGCCCAGGAGGACATCAACACCCAGGTCCAGGAGGAACTCGGCGACCGCCAGCGCGAGATGTACCTCCGCGAGCAGTTGAAGGCGATTCGGAAGGAACTCGGCGACGACGACGGCGCGGACGATCTCGAGGAACTCAAGGCTCGCGTCGACGAGCTGGAACTGCCGGCGGCGGCCCGCAAGGAAGTCGAACGCGAGTTCCGGCGGCTGGAACGCATGGGCCGCGAGTCGATGGAGTCCCAGGTCATCCGCACCTACATCGAGACGGTGTGCGAACTGCCCTGGAGCGAGCTGAGCGAGGAACGGCTCGACCTCGCCGACGCGGCCCGCATCCTGGACGAGGACCACTACGGCCTCGCCGACGTGAAGGACCGCATCCTCGAGTTCCTGGCGGTGCGGGTCATGCACGACCGGCGGGCACGGCGCGAAGAGCCGGAACAAGACCCGCGCACCGACGAATCCGGCCGTAGCCCGATCCTGCTGTTCGCCGGCCCCCCCGGCGTCGGCAAGACGTCGATCGCGAAGTCCATCGCGCGCGCCATGGGCCGCGAGTACGTCCGGGTCTCGCTCGGCGGCGCTCGTGACGAGGCGGACATCCGGGGCCACCGGCGCACCTACGTCGGCTCGATGCCCGGCCGCATCCTCCACGGCATGAAGCAGGCCGGGGTCAAGAACCCCGTTTTCCTGCTCGACGAGGTCGACAAGCTCGGCGCGTCGCTCCAGGGCGACCCCTCGGCCGCCCTGCTCGAGGTGCTCGACCCGGCACAGAACAGCGCCTTCATCGACCACTATCTCGGCGTCCCCTACGACCTCAGTCAGGTCCTGTTCATCGCCACCGCTAACTTCACCCAGAACATCCCGGCGCCTCTGCGCGACCGGATGGAGACGGTCGAGTTCTCCGGTTACACCGAGCGAGAGAAGCTCGGCATCGCCCGCCAGTTCCTGCTGCCGCGGGCCGTGCGCAACGGCGGCCTGTCGCCCGACCAGATCGAGGTCGGCGAGGAGGCGCTGGGCGAAGTGATCTCCCACTACACCCACGAGGCCGGCGTCCGGCAACTGGAGCGGGAACTCGGCCGCATGGTGCGCAAGGTGGCGCGCAAGCTGGCGTCGACGCCGGACGAGTCGGGCGACGCCTCCGACGAGGCCAGGGAAGAGATCGCGACGACGAACGTCGGCGCCGCCGAGGTGCGGGAGTTCCTGGGCCGCCCCCGCGTACGGCCGGAACGCGCCCTCGAACAGGACGCGGTCGGAGTCGCCACCGGCATGTACTACACGCCGGTCGGCGGCGACATCATGTTCGTCGAGGTCGAGACGACGAGCGGCAAGGGCGAACTCCAGCTCACCGGCCAGCTCGGCGACGTGATGAAGGAGTCGGCGCGGGCGGCCTGGACCTACGCCAAGTCGAACGCCGAGGCATTGCGGATTCCGTCCGCGAGCTTCGAGACCGACGTGCACGTCCACGTTCCGGCAGGGGCCATCCCCAAGGACGGCCCCTCGGCCGGCGTGACGATGGCCGCCGCCCTGGTCTCGGCGCTTTCCGGCCGGCCGGCGAAGGCGCGCATCGCGATGACCGGAGAGATCACGCTCTCCGGGCGCGTGCTGCCCATCGGCGGCGTCAAGGAGAAGGTGCTGGGCGCCGTACGCGCCGGCATCCGGGAGATCGTGCTGCCAAAGCAGAACGAGGCCGACCTGGAAGACCTGCCCGCCGACGTGCTGGAGACGTTGACGGTCCACGCCGTCGAACAGTTGGGCGAGGTGCTGGCGGTCGCGCTGCCCAGCGCCCGCTTCGTCGACGGCCGCCTGCTGTTCGAGGGCGACGACCCCGAGGACGTCAGGCCCCTGAGCTACAACTGATCAGCCGAGGGCCTGGGTAAGCGCCTCTTCGTGGTAGCCCACGATCAGCGTCCGCCCCACCCTGACCACCGGCGCCCGCAGGTTGCCCGTCGGGCCGAGCATCAGGTCGGGCGCGGCCGGGTCAGAGGCCGGCAGCTCCGTGTGCTTGCGGCCCTTGGCCACGTAGAGAGTCTGCGCGTCGGCGAGTAGCGCCTCCGCGTCGGCTCTCCCCAGCTTCCGGCTCGCCGGGGTTCTGTCCGCTATCTCCGTGCCGCGTGCGTCCATCAACTTGGACGTTCTCTTGCAGCTCGTTCAGCCGTTGCGGTGGTAGTACCAGTCGACTTTGCTCATCTGTCTCTCCTTGAGGTGGGTTCGGCCACTCTAGCGCGGCAGAGGTGGGTGCGCCGGCGTCCCCGTCATGCTGGTGGTGCGTCGACCTCCCAGTCCTCGTTCACTCTCCGGCCGTAGTAGGGGTAGTAGTCCCAGGGCGCGGGCAGGCCCAAGGCCCGAGGATCGCCGGTCGCCGCGAGGTGGTTCATCAGGCGGTCCCGCAACTGCTCCAGGATCGGCCGTGACGACGAGTCGCTCGCGAGGTTGTTCAACTGGCCCGGATCGCTTCGCAGGTCGTAGAGCTCGTGCTCGGGCCGTGTCCCGAAGGAGAGCTCCGCCAGATGGTCGATCCCGGGCTCGTCTCGCGACTCCATCATCAGTGTCTTGGTCGGCGACGAATCGATCTCGCCATAGCGGATGCCCCTGGCGCAGTCCTTCGCGTTCGGCGAGCCTGAAGGCCAACGCGTCGGTTCGAAGTTCCGGATGTAGAGATGGCTCTCGGTACGAATCGCGCGGCAGGGATAGCCCTTGCCGCCGCGGCGGCAGCCGTCGTGCCGCTCCATCGCGATGAAGGCGGCGTCGCGGTCCGGCTCCACGCGGCCGCCTGCCGAAGTGGTGAGTAGCGGCAACAGACTGCCCGCCGTCATCTCCGCGGCCGGCTCGAGTCCGGCCGCCTCGAGGAAGGTCGGAGCCAGGTCGCTCAGGCTGACGAAGTCGTCGACGACCCGACCGCCGGGGATCGCCTCGCCCCAGCGAACCGCCAGCGGCACTCGGCTGCCGTAGTCGTACAGGCTGGCCTTGGCCCGCGGGAACGGCATGCCGTGATCGCTGGTGACGACGACCAGGGTGTTCTCGAGCTCCCCCGCCTGCTCGAGAAGCTCGAGCGCGGCCTCGACCCTGCCGTCGAAGCGCTCCACCTCGACGTAGTAGTCGAGAATGTCGTCGCGCACGATCGGATGGTCCGGGAGGTGCGGCGGGACGTCGACCTTCGCCGGATCCTTGCCCGACTCCTGCCCCGATCCCGCCGTGTAGGGACGGTGCGGGTCGTAGCTGCCGAGCCAGAAGCAGAACGGCTGGTCCCCATCCCGCGCATCGAGGAACTCCTCGAAGCCCCCGAACCTGTCTCCGGCCGGGTTCCGCGTTCTGCCGCCCGGCTCCAGCCGTCCCGGACCCCAACCCTTCAGGGTGTGGCCGATGGCGTAGCCCACCTGTTCCAGCATCTCCGTGTAGGTGGCGAACTTCGCCGGAAGGGTGCTGTGGATGTTCCCGGCCTCCTCGAGCCGCCAGATCGGCTGACCGGTTACGAGCGCGCTCCGCGAGGGCCCGCAGGTCGGTGCGTCGCAGAAGGCGTGCGGGAAGAGGACCCCCTCCGTCGCCACCCGGTCGAAGCCCGGAGTGCGCACGACGGGATCGCCTCCGGCGCCGGTGTGCAGCCAGGACTGGTCATCCGAGATGCAGAGCAGGATGTTCGGCGCTCTGCCTGCCTGCGGACGTCTCGCGGACAGCGCCGCCGCGCTCAGAATCGAAGCGGAAGAGGCCAGGAATGTACGACGGGTCTGCTTCACGCCATGACTCTAGCGGCTCGATCCAGCCCTATAGTAGGGCGGGTTCTCGAACGTCGGGAGGCAGCATGCACAGGTTCCCAGTCGCTGCATCGCTCATCGCTCTGTCGGTGCTCGTCGCCGCGCCCGCTCCCGCGCAGGACCGGCCTCCCAACATTCTCTTCATCGCCGTCGACGACCTGAACGACTGGGTCGGCCACCTGGCCGGCCACCCGCAGGCGAGCACGCCGAACATCGATCGCCTGGCGCGCCGCGGCGTGTCGTTCACCAGGGCCTATGCGCCCGCGCCCCTCTGCAACCCCTCCCGCGTCAGTCTGCTGTCGGGCGTCCTGCCATCGAAGTCCGGCGTCTACGGCAACGGCGAGCGGTTTCGCGAGAAGTTGCCCGACGCGGTGACCCTGATGCAGCACCTGAAGGCGCACGGCTACTCCACGCAGGGCGGCGGCAAGATCTTCCACGGAAGAACCGCCGGTGACCCGGACTCCTGGGACGAGTACTACACACCCGCCCGGCCGAGGGGCGCCCGGCAGATCGGCGAACGGCAGGAACACGTCCCGGCGTCCGCGTGGGCGCCCTGGGGACCACTCGACGTGGACGACGCCGAGATGTTCGACGTCAAGGTCGTGGACTGGACGATCGGCGAACTGAACAAGCCGCACGAGAAGCCCTTCTTCCTGGCCTGCGGCTTCACCAAGCCTCACCTGCCCTGGTACGTCCCGAGGAAGTACTTCGACCTGCACCCACTCGAGGAGATCGAGCTGCCGGCGACCCTGGAGGACGACCGGGACGACCTTCCCGCGTTCGGGAAGAAACTCGCGGCGGAGGTCTACGCGGTCTCGGACTCCCGCAACTTCAGCAGGCACGGCGAGGACCACGCCATGGTCCTGAAGCACGACCAGTGGCACCGGGCGGTGCAGAGCTACCTG
Source organism: Thermoanaerobaculia bacterium (assembly GCA_965116955.1). GTDB lineage: Bacteria > Acidobacteriota > Thermoanaerobaculia > Multivoradales > Multivoraceae > Multivorans. The sequence continues at coordinate 4,313,853 of OZ220742.1, forward strand.
GCCACGATCAGCTTCGTCGACGCCCACGTCGGCCGCCTGCTGGACGCCCTGGACGCGAGCGAGCACGCCGGCAACACGATCGTCGTGCTCTGGGGCGACCACGGCTGGCATCTCGGCCAAAAGCAGCACTGGCGGAAGCACGCACTCTGGGAGGTGGCCACCCGCACGACGCTCATCATCTCGTCGCCGGCGGCAACCCGGCGTGGCGCCACGAGTCCACGCCCGGTCAGCCTGATCGACCTCTACCCCACCCTGGTCGAGCTTTCCGGAGTCCCCGGCCGCAGCGGACTGGACGGCCAGAGCCTCGTGCCCCTGCTCGAGAACCCCGCGTCGGAGTGGCCGCGACCGGTACTGACGACCTACGGCTACGGAAACCACTCCGTCCGCACGGAACGCTGGCGCTACATCGAGTACCACGACGGCGGCCAGGAGCTGTACGACCACGATGCCGACCCGAACGAGTGGACCAACCTGGCTTCGCGGGCGGAGTACGCCGCCGTAGTCGAGGAACTCGCGGCCTTCGTGCCCAGGACGAGCGCCCGCTAGCGCCGCCCGCCGGGGCCCTGTGACATCATCGTTCCTTCATGGCTGCAGGCGACTCCGAAGGCGTTCTCAATGAGACCGCCAAGCCGGCGCAGCGCTACCTGGTGCCCGAGAGCACGAAGCGCTTCGACCCCCGCCAGTGGCCCACGGCGCCGCCGCCAGACGCTCCCCGCCACAACGAACTGCGCAAGCTGCGGCGGCGAGCCGTGCGCGACATCAGCCGCCTTCAGAGGCTGCTCTACGCGGAGAACCGCTACGCCCTGCTGCTCCTCTTCCAGGCCATGGACGCCGCCGGCAAGGACAGCACGATCAACGCCCTGCTCACCGGCGTCAACCCGGCCGGCTGCCAGGTGTTCAACTTCAAGCAACCCTCCAGCGAAGAGCTCGATCACGACTTCCTCTGGCGCACCGCCCGCAGCCTCCCCGAGCGCGGCCGCATCGGCGTCTTCAACCGCAGCTACTACGAGGAGGTCCTGGTGGTGCGGGTCCATCCCGAGCTGCTGCAGAAGCAGAACCTGCCCCACGTGGACCCGAACGGTCTGTGGCAGCAACGCATGGAGTCGATCGTCGAACACGAGCGGCACCTGGCGCGCAACGGCACCGTGATTCTCAAGTTCTTCCTCAACATCTCCCGCGACGAGCAGAAGGCGCGCTTCCTGCGCCGGCTCGACCGGCCGGACAAGCACTGGAAGTTCGCGATCAGCGATGTGCGCGAACGGGGCTTCTGGAGCGAGTACATGAGCGCGTACGGCGAGGCGATCAGGTCCACCACCAGGAGCCACGCGCCGTGGTACGCGATTCCCGCCGACAGCAAGCCGTACATGCGCTGGGCGGTCGCCGACATCGTGCGCGACACGCTCGCGAGCCTCGACCTGCACAACCCGGAACCATCGCTGGCCGACCTCGCCATGTTCGACGACATGCGCCGCCAGTTGGAGAACGAGTAGAAAGCCCGTTCCTCGGCTATCATTCGCCGCCTACGCGACCCTGACTACGGGGCGATCCGACGCTCCAGACAACGCTTCGAACGACACGGGTCCCGACGGGGACCGGAAAGGCCACCATGACCCCCGAAACTGGGAAACTCCGCAACACCCTGCTCCTGGCCCTCGTCGCCGCCCTGCTTACGTTCGCCTGCAGCGGCTACGGCGCGCCGGCGCTGCCCGCCGCCGTCGGTTCGTGGAACATGACGATCGAGACTCCGCTCGGCACCCAGGAACCCACGCTGATCGTGTCCGGCGACGCCAGCGGCCTGATGGGAACGATGAGTTCGCCTCAGGGTGACGTCGAACTCGCCGACGTGACCTGGAACGACGACGGCACGCTCGGCTTCACCATGGACATCGACGCCGGCGGCCAGTCGCTCAGCCTGACGTTCTCCGGCACCGTCGCCGGCGACAGCCTCACGGGCAGTTTCGCCAGCGACTTCGGTGACATGGAAGCGAACGCCACCCGCGTCGTCGAGTAGCTCTCTCCTTACGCCGGCACCGGTGCGCGGGTCCGTAGCCGGGGGTCTTCTGACCCCCGGTAGACGCGCGCCGGAGGCGGCCAGAAAAGCGGGCCGCGAAGCGGCCACGATTCTCAGCGCCTGCCCGGTCCTTGACAAATAGGACCAATACGATCCACTATCGCCGGACTCGCCGAAAGGCAACGTCGTCGACTGGCGAAACTGGAGGGTGGGCGAAGCGAATGAAGACGAACGCTCGAAAGATCGGAACCTGGCCGCTGGTGCTGCTCGTGGCATTGGCGGCCCTCGTCCTGCCGGCCGGCACCGCGGCCGCGCAGGACTCCGCGGAGGAGCGCATCGCGACGCTCGAGGAGCAGATCGAGACCCTGCGCCGGGCCATCGCCGAACTCGCCGCCCAGCCGCCTGACGAGCGCGTGACCGAGCTGGAACGACAGATCGAAGTCCTCGCCGAGGGAATCGAGAAGCTCAACCTCGGCTCCGCGGCGGCCGAGGGAACCGAAGCCGATGAAGGCCTCTACGGCCTGGGCATCGCCGCCTCGAAGGTCTACCGCGTGGAGGAAGGCCTGTCGATCGGCGGCTACGGTGAGATGGTCTTCGAGAGCTACGCCAGCAAGCGCGAAGGCGGCGAACCGACCGGCTTTGCCGACACGATCGACTTCCTGCGCGCCATCGTCTACGTCGGTTACAAGTTCGACGACCGGTGGGTGTTCAACTCGGAGATCGAGTTCGAGCACGCCTCGACGTCGAAATCCGGCAGCGCCTCGGTCGAGTTCGCGTACGTCGACTACCTGTGGAAGCCCCAGTTGAACTTCCGCACGGGGATCCTGCTGCTCCCCATGGGCTGGCTCAACGAACTGCACGAGCCAACCCTCTTCCCGAGCGCGGAGCGCCCCTACGTGGAACAGGTCCTGATCCCCAGTACCTGGCGCGAGAACGGCGCCGGCATCTTCGGCGACGTCGGGCCCTTCTCCTACCGGAGCTACGTGGTCAACGGCCTGAAGGGCGCCGGCTTCACGTCCAATGGCCTCCGCGGCGGGCGCCAGAAGGGCGCCAAGGCCCAGGCCGAGGACTTCGCCTGGACCGGGCGACTGGACTACACCGCGACGCCCGGACTGATCGTCGGTGTCTCCGCCTACGTCGGCAACTCCGGCCAGGGACTCCACGACCCCGCCGGCGCCACGATCGACGCCCGCACCGAGATCCTCGACTTCCACTTCGACTGGAGCCACCGGGGCTTCCGGTTGCGCGGCCTGTGGACACAGGGCGACGTCGGCGACGCGGCCCGCCTGAACGCGGCTCTGGGCATCACCGGCAGCGACTCGATCGGCGAACGGCTGGAGGGGCACTACGTCGAGCTGGCCTACGACGTGCTCGCCCGTCGCGGCGGGCGAGCTTCGCTGTCGCCCTTCGTCCGGGTCGAGGCGATCGACACCCAGGTTCGCGTGCCGGCCGGATTCGAGAGCGACCCGATCTTCGATCGCGAGATCCTGACCTGGGGCGCCGCCTGGCAACCCATCGACCGGCTGGTCTTCAAGGTCGGCTATCAGGACTGGACCAACCCCGGCGGCACCGGGTTCGACGAGTGGAACCTGGCCATGGGCTACCTGTTCTAGGGGTCCGCGAGGCAGAGACGCAACGTCGTGAGCTTCGACGCGACCAGCCGCCGCGCCTCGCTCGCGGCCGCGGCAGCCGGCGCCCTCGTGCTCTCGCTGTGGGTGCCGCAGCCCGCGGCCGGCGGCGTGTTCCTGACCCGCGACGAAGCGCTGGAACTCGCCTTCCCAGGCTGCGAGGTCGATCGCCAGACCCGGTATCTAACGCAGGACGAACGACGGCGCGCCGCCGATCTCGCCGGCGCCAGGATCGACTCACGGCTCGTCGTTCGCTACCGCTCCGATTGCGGAGGCGTCGCCTACTTCGATGCCCACCGGGTCCGCACCCTGGCCGAAACGGTGATGGTCGTGGTGGACGCCGAAGGCCACGTCGCGCGCCTGGAGGTCCTGTCCTTCCTCGAACCGGAGGAGTACATCCCCCGCCGAAGCTGGTACGACCAGTTCCTCAGGCTGAGGCTCGACTCGAGGCTGCGCCTGAAACGGTCGATCCACGCGGTAACGGGCGCCACCCTGACCGCCCGCGCCACAACCGACGCGGTACGGAGGATCCTCGCGCTCGACCAGGTGCTCCGGAAGAACACGTTCCGGGACGGCGAACTAGTGCCATGAACCGCCTGACCGCCTGGACCGTTCACACGTCGACCGTCCTCGTAGGCGGCACGGGCCTCATCTACGCCTGGATGCGCTACTTCACCGCGCCGGCCGACGAGTTCGCGGTCGTCGGCCATCCCTGGCAGCCGCACGTCCAGCACCTGCACCTGTGGACAGCGCCCCTGCTCGTCTTCGCCGTCGGCCTGATCTGGCGGGACCACGCCTGGCGGCACTACCGGCGCCGGGTCCGCGACCGCCGGCGGAGCGGCCTGTCCCTGCTGCTGGGCTGCGCCCCGATGATCGTCTCCGGCTACCTGATCCAGACCGCCGTGGGCGATGTCTGGCGGCAAACCTGGATCGCGATGCACCTGATCGCGTCGGCGCTGTTTCTCGTCGGCTACGGCACCCACATGGTCAAGCCGCTCCGGGTCGCGCTTGGCGGCCGGCGAGCGTAGCTAGCCCGCCGGACCGCTATCGCCGCCGGCGTCTTCCGCCGTGACCGCGTGCTCGGTGGACTCGCCGTGGCCGCCGCCCGGCGGCCCGGGATGCGGCGTGTTCGTCGTGATCAGAATGACCGAAACCAGCATGCCGGCGATGCCGACCCAGAGCAGAGGGCTCACCTCGAGCTGGCCCCGGCCGCGGTACAGCGTGAAAAGCGCGGTCACCGTGACCGCGCCGCCGAACACGACCGGCATGACGGCGTACGGAATCCGCGCCCCGCCGCTGAACATGGCCAGCGTCAGCGAGAGCGCTCCGAGCGCGCCGAGGGTGCCGGCGTAGAGACCCCATATGCCCGACGGTCCGGTCGGTTCGAAGCTGTCGCCCATCACTCTCATGCCGATCAGTCCGCCGACGATCGCGATGACGAGATAGGCGATGCCGATGCCGACATAGGGCTTGAACGGCGACATGGACTCGTCCACCAGACGCGCCCTGCCGAGGACCGGGCCGTAGAGGCCCCAGCAGAGCGCCGTGCCGAGCGCGAACACGAAGGGAAGGAAGTTCTTCATCGATGATCTCCAGGTAAGAGTCGCGCGAGGCTATCGCCTGAGCAGGGATACCGCAGCGATCATTCCCGGCAAGCCGGTCAGACCGCCGCCGGGATGGCAACCGGCGCCGCCCAGCCACAGGCCGTCGACGGGCAGCGGCTCGCCCGCCCAGGCCGACGCCGTCGGTCGAAGCCACAGGCTCTGGGACGGGTTCATCTCGCCGTGATGGAGCCCGCCGGCGGTAGCGCCGTAGTCGGCCTCGAAGTCCGTGGGCAACAGCAGCGCGTGCTCCCGGACCAGGCCGCCGATGCCGGGCGCCCACCGCTCGAGTTCGGCCGCCACCCGGGCCAGGAGCTCCGGACGGCCCGCGTCCCAGCCGCCCTCGAACTCGAACGGCAGGTGGTGAACCGTCGCCAGCAGCAGGTGCCGGCCCGCGGGCGCGAGCGACGGATCAAGCGCCGTCGGCAACGCCGCCTCGATCCACGGACGGTCCGGCAGCCGGCCGTACTTCGCCGCGTCGGCCGCCCGCTCGATGTCGTCCGGCTGCTCCGCCAGCACGATCCGGCCGGTCAGGGCCGGCCGCTCCAGCCCGCGGAACTTCGGCAGCCCGTCAAGCGACAGGGCCAGTCTCGCCGCGGCGCCGCGGTACTTCACGTTGAGCAAGCGCCGCACGAAGCGCGGTTCGAGGAGCGGCGCGCCGATCAGATCGAGGAAGGTGACGGATGGAGTCCCGGTCGAGATGACGGCCCCGGCCTCGATCCGCTCGCCGCCCGCCAACCGCACGCCGGCGACGCGGCCCGAATCCACCAGAATTCGGGAGACGGCAGAGCCGGTCCGGATCTCCGCACCCGACGCCGCGGCCGAAGCGGCGAGGGCAGAGGCCAGAGCCCCGGCGCCGCCCTGCGCGCGCACCACCGGCGCCAACCGGTCGGAACCGCCCAAAGCGCAGTGGTAGAGCAACGGCCAGCCGGTGCCGTTGGCGCGGGGCCCCAGACCGGTCGCGGGGAGCGCCACTCCGCAAAGACCCGCCAGCAGCGACGGACTCTCGAAGCGCTCGCGCAGCGACTCGTCGAGCGGCGAGGACAACGCCCGCAGCACTTCCGGTGCGATGAGGAGACCCCCCATGTCGGCGAGCTCCAACGGCCTGGAGAGAAGCGGCTCCAGCGCCGCCGCGCGCTCGGCCAGCTCGAACACGAAGCCGGGCCAGGCAGCCGCGTCCCGGCGGCTGACCCGGCCCAGCCCCTCCACAGTGCGCGCGACCTCGGGCCAGAGCACGACGGCGCCCGAGTCGGCAGTCGTCGGAACCGCGGCTACCGCGGGCGCTTCGATCAACTCCAGTCCATGCTCGCCAAGCTCCAGCTCCGCCATCACGGAACGGCGGAACATCCCCAGGTCGTGGCTGCCCGCATCGACCCGGTGGCCGGGGATGAGCTCCCGCGTGGACGCCAGGCCGCCGAGCTCCGGGCGCGCCTCGAGCAGAACGACATCGCGCCCCGAACGCGCCAGGAGCGCCGCGGCGACCAGTCCGTTGTGGCCGCCGCCGACGATCGCTACCCGTCCGTTCAAGGCGTTTCCCCACCGCCGACGGCGGCCGCGTCGGCATCGCGCAGATCGTCCAGCACCCGGAGCGCGGCCAACCGGGCCGGGCCGCCGGAAATGCCGCCGCCGAACTGCGTCGACGAGCCGCAGAGGTAGTAGCCGGGCAACGGCGTCCGGAAGGCCGCCGCGGCCGGGTCGGGCCGCAGCAGGAACAACTGCGACAGCCGCAACTCGCCGTGGAAGATGTTGCCGCCCGGGATGCCGGCGATCGCCTCGATGTCCGGCGGCACGAGCACCTGCCGGTGCAGGATCTGGTCCTCGATGCCGGGCGCGTACTCGGCGAGGGTGCGCACCACAGCATCGCCGAACGCCTCGCGCTGGCCGTCGTCCCAGGAGCCGGCCGCCAGTTCGTACGGCGCGTACTGGACGAAGCATGACAGGACATGCTTGCCCGGCGGGGCCATGTCCGGATCGAGGACGGACGGGATGATCATGTCGATGAACGGCCGCTCCGAGAAGCCGCCGTACTTCGCGTCGTCGTAGGCGCGGTCTACGTAGTCGAGACCCGGGGCGATCGTGATCCCGCCCGAGAGGTGGGGTCCGGGCGCCGGCATGCACTCGAAGCGCGGCAGCCCGGAGATGGCGAGGTTCACCTTGCCGGCGCAACCGCCGCTCTGCCAGCGCGCCGCCCGTTCGACGAGTCCGGCGCCGGCGCCGCCGGGGACGTCCTCCGGGTCGAGCAGGCGGCCGAGGCTGATCTGCGGCGCCGCCGACGACAGGACGACGCCGGCACGCAACTCGTCGCCGTTCGCCAGCACCACGCCGGCCGCCCGGCCGTCACTGGCCAGCACGCGCGCCACCGGGCTGTGGGTCCGGATCTCGGCGCCGTGGCTTTGCGCCGCCCTGGCGATCGTCGCCGCCACCGCGCCGGTGCCGCCCTTCTGGAAGCCCCACTCCCGGTAGACCCCGTCGACCTCGCCCATGTAGTGGTGCAGCAGCACGTACGCCGAGCCCGGGGTGCGGGGCGACAGCATGGAGCCGATGATGCTGGAACTCGAGAGCGCGGACTTCAGCACGTCGGACTCGAACCACTGGCCGAGGAAGTCGGCGGAACTCATCGTCAGCATCTGCACGAAGGTGCGCAACCGGGCCGCCGGCAGGTCGAGGAAGTAGCGCGCGATGTCGGCGACCTCGGCCGACACCTCGACGTCCAGGTGCTCCGCGCTCTCGGCGACGCGATCACCGATCGCCGCGGCCAGTTCGTCGGGCGCCGCCCGCTGCAGCCGGTACATCAGGTGGCCCATGCGGCGCATCTCGAGCTTGTACTCGAACAGCGCCTCGGCATCGCGCCGCGAGTGGCGGGCGATGTGCCGGTAGGTCCGCTGCGGATCCGCCTCGCGGAACAGGCAGTCGCCCCCCGGCAGCGGGTTCAGGGTGCTCGCGGTGGGAACGAGGAACAGGCCGTGGCGCACCAGGTCGAGTTCGTGGATGACCTCCGGTCGCAACAGCGAAACGAGGTAGGAGAACACGCTGAACCGGAAGCCCGGGAAGGCCTCCTCGCTACGCGTGGCGCCGCCGATCTCGGGAGAGGACTCCAGCACAACGACGTCGAGGCCGGCTCGGGCGAGGTAGGCCGCGGCCACCAGGCCGTTGTGGCCGGCGCCGACAACGATCGCATCGGTCATCCGTCGATTCCCGGCATCGGATCCACCGCCGTCTTGCGCGCCGGATTGAAGAACGGCCGCCGGACGACTCGCGCCCGTGCCCGGCGCCGGCCGTAGCCGACGGCGATCTCGAGATCGAGTTCCGTCCCCAGGGCGGCCGCGTCCGCGTGCACGGTGGCGAGGCCGATGTACTTCTTGAGCAATGGCGAGAAGAACCGGCTCGTGCACTGGCCGACCTGCCATCCTCCGGGCGCGAACACCGGCGTCGGCTCCCGACACGCCGGCTGGCCCACGACCTGCGGGCGGAGGTCGATCTCGGACCACAGCCGCTCCAGCTCGAACCAGTCGACCTCGAGGCCGACCATGGCCCAGGCCGGTCCGCGGTCACGCTCCAGCTCGAGCGCGCGGCGGCCCACGAAGTCGGCCTGCTTGTCGAGCTTGACGGTGAATCCGAGTCCCGCCTCGGCCGGCGTGACCTTCAGCACCTCGATCTCGGCGTGCGCCGCGGACACGTAGTCCACGTCGATCAGCACCAGGCCGGCTTCGACCCGCACCATGTCGAGCACAAGCAGCCCCGCGGGCAGCAGCCCGTGATCCCGGCCGGCCTCGACGAGAGCGTCCCACAGCGCCTCCGCGTGCTCGGCGGCCACCCAGAACTCGTAGCCGAGGTCGCCCGTGTAGCCGGTGCGGGTCACCGTCACCGGGCAGCCTCCGGCGCCTGAGCCGACCTCGCCGGCCGCGAGATCGAAGTAGCGCATCGCGCCGAAGTCGATACCCGTCGTGGCCGCCTCGGCTATCGCGCGCGCCCGCGGCCCCTGGAGCGCCAGCACGCCGATCTCTTCCGACACGTCCCGCACCTCGACGTCCATGCCCCAGCCGCAGTCCTCGAGCCAGCGCAGGCAGGGTTCCGCCGCGCTGACCAGAAAGCGCTCGGGCGCCAGGCGCTGCACGTTACCGTCCTGCAGCAGGTGGCCCTCCTCGTTGCACCAGGACGCGTACATCACCCGGCCCGTGCGGCTCTTCGAGAAGTCCCGGGTCATCACCCGGTCCAGCAACCGCCCGGCGTCCGCGCCCGCGATCTCGTACTTGAACAGCGGCGACACGTCGATCAGGGCGGCCGCGTTACGGACCGCCCAGTACTCGCGCTCGGGCGTCGGCTCGTAGGTTTCGACGCACGTGTAGCCCGACCAGTCGCGCCAAGCCTCGCTCTCGCACAGTGCCGCCGTGCGGCGATGGAACGGCGTCCGCAACGGTTCGAGCGGCCGCAGGCCGTTGTGTCGCGGTGACGGCCCGGCATCTCCGGCGCCGTGGGCGCCCGGCAGCCACCGGTAGGCCTGGCTGTCCGGACTGCGTCCGATCAGACCCTCCGCCTCCAGTACGCCGAGCAACCGATGCGTCGTCGACGGATGGAGCCCGTGCGCCGCCGCGAGTTCCGACAGGCGGTGCTCCGGCGCCTCGGGCGTGAATGAGCGGAGCAGGGCCAGCGCCCGCTGGACGGCCTGCGTTCCCTGCGGAGCCCGGCGCGGCACCGAACGCCGCTCCTATCTGCCCCAGCGGTAGTTGAGGCGAGCGTAGTAGTAGCCGCCGCCCAGGCCCCAGGGTGTGAACTGGCTGTAGGGCAGGCCGAACTGCGCGGCGAACAGGTCCATTCGGTCCGAAAACGTGTCGAAGACGTTCTGGCCACCGATCGAAAGCGTGGTGTCGGGCACCAGGGGGACGCTGACCTCCAGGTCGAGGATGTACCGCCCGCCGAGAACCGGCGCATCGGCGCGGCGCACGGAGCGGGCGTCGAGGTGGTCGACCCACGAGCCGAAGTAGTGGAGGCGTCCGAGCAGGTCGACCCGCCCTATGCCATGGCTAACGGCCAGGTTCCACCGCGTCTCCGGCACGCCCCGTTCCAGGGCGAGCACGTCGCCGGGACCGAGCAGTTCGGAGTCCTTCGTGATCTCCGTCTCCGTGTGGTTCAGCGCCAGGCTGAACACCGTGTTACCGCCCAGCGCCAGCGGCGTCCAGGTCGAAACGATGTCGATCCCCCGGGTGCGCGACGAGAAGTCGTTGATGAAGAACCGGAACGAGGACAGCGTCCGCGCCGAGGTGATGCCTTCCGAGAGCAGCAGGGCGCGCTCTTCGTCGGCCAGCGTGAAGAACTGCGACAGGGCGAGCCGCCGGTCGACGTCGATGTGGTAGGTGTCCGCCGTCAACGTGAACGGCCCGGTGTCGACCACCAGCCCGGCCGTCACGTTGCTCGAAGTCTCGGGTTCGAGCGGCTGGCCGCCGCGGAACTGCGCGGCGCGGAAGGTCGACGGCACGGTGGCGCTGTCAACCAGATCGAGCGTCTCCGGGTTGATCGTCGACTGCACGTTGAACACGTTCTGCTGACCCGGCGTCGGCGCCCGGAAGCCGGTGCTGACGCCGCCGCGCAGGGAGACCGTGTCCGTCAGCGCGTAGCGGGCGGAGAGCTTCCCGTTCGTCGTGTCGCCGAAGACGTCGAAATACTCGAATCGCAGCGCGCCGCCGAGCGTCCATCGGCCGTCTGGATCCCGCAACTCCAGGTCGCCGTACACCGCGGTGTTGGCGCGGGTCCAGGTCCCGGCCGTGTAGTCGGGGAATCCCGGGAAACCGTTGGAGCCGGAAACGAAACCCTGCGCCGCGTACGGTCCCACCTGCCACGACGGCAGCTCCCCGGAGCGGATGGTGAAGCGCTCGTCGCGCCACTCGGCGCCCCCGGCCAGGTGAACGAGCTCGGAGACCGCGTAGGAGACGTCGAAGTTCAGGTTGAGTTCGGCCTGCCGGTAGACGCCCGGATCGAAGTCGCGCGGACTCGCCGGCCCCAGCGAAGCGTTCACCGTGTTGAACAGGAGGAAGTCCGCCTCGTGAGAGCCGTAGCTGGCGCTGGCGTCCCAGGTGAAACCGCTCTTCGTGCTCCGGCGCACCCCGGCCACGGCCGACATGTCGGTCATCACGCCGCTGAAGTACGGCGTGAAGCCGCCCGGAGCGATCTCCTGGAAGGAGAAGCAGTTCGGATCGGCGAAGACCTGCGCCAGCGCGTCCTGGTCCGGCCGGTCGTCGGTGATCGTCACCGTAGGACAGCCCGCCGATCCGTCCCGCACGCCGTCCTGCGCGTCGAGGACGTCGCCGATGAGCAGCGTGCGGCCGCCGTCCAGGCTGAAGATGTTGGCCCGCGTGTTCGGATTGCGGTAGTAGAAACCCTGCGTCGCCGTCTTGTCGGCGTAGTTGGCGTGCCCGTAGACCTGCGCGCCGCTCGCCAGCAGCTTGCCGAAGTTGCCGAACAGCTTCAGGTCGTCCTCGTACTCCGAGTCACCCCAGATCTGCGCCGGGTCGCGGACGTGCGTGTTGCCGGCGGCGATCAATGCCGCCGCGTCGGCGCGTTGCACGCTGCGGCTGGTCGGGTCGGCATTGCCGTACTCCATGCTCAGATGGGCGAAGCCGTTCTCCCCCAGCGGCAGTCCTACGTCGCCGGCGATCGCGTAGGACTGGCCGTCGCCCGCGCCGTAGACGCCGCTCTTGACCTCCAGGCTGCCGCCCGACGGAGCGTCCTTGAGCAGGAAGTTCATCACTCCGGCGATCGCGTCGGAGCCGTACTGCGCCGAGGCGCCGTCGCGCAGCACCTCGACCTGGCGCAGCGCGGTCGCCGGGATGGTCGAGATATCCGGGCCCTGCGTGCCGTCGGTCACGCCCCCGAACCAGACCAGGATCGCCGAGCGGTGCCGGCGCTTGCCGTTCACCAGCACCAGCGTGTGGTCGTGGGCGAGGTTCCGCAGGCTGGCCGGTCGCACCAGCGACGCGGCGCCGCTGATCGGATGCGTCGCGACATTGAACGAGGGCACCAGGTTCCGCAACTGGTAGTCCAGCGTGCTGGCGCCCTGGCTGACGACATCGTCGACCGGGATGGCGTCGATCGGGACGGACGATTCGGTCACCGACCGCGGCCGTGCGCGGCTGCCGACCACCACCAGCTCTTCGTCGAATTCCGTGACCGGCTCCTCCTCAAGCGGCGTCGTCGCTTCGGCCTCCTGGGCGTGGATCGCAACGGGGGCGGTGGACGCGCCGAGCAGGAAGGCGAGCAGGAAGAGACGCGGCACGGCCGGATGATGGCACAACAACAACGCTAGGATTCGCCCATGACGCCCCGCAAGGCTTCCCGGCCCCTGGACGGCCGCCTCTACACCGACCGCGCCGTCTTCGACGACGAGATGGAGCGCATCTTCTCGCGCATGTGGGTGTGCGGCGGACGGCTCGAGGAACTGGACGAACCGGGGCGCTTCGTGACCCGCGAGATCGGCGGCGAGTCGGTGATCGTGGTGCGGACCGCGGCAGAAGCCGGTCTGGCCGCCTTCTTCAACGTCTGCCGCCACCGGGGGTCGCGCGTCGTCGACGAGTGCGCCGGCCGGACCAGGGTCTTCCAGTGCCCCTACCACGCCTGGACCTACGGCCTCGACGGCCGGCTGGTCGGCGCGCCGCACATGGGGAACGACTTCGACGCGGGAAGCGCCGGCCTGGTGCCGGTGCGGATCGACGCGATGGACGGCTTCTTCTTCCTGTCCCTGGCGGCCGACGGGCCGCCGCTCGCCGAAGTCGCCGCCGACCTGCCGGACCTGTCCCGGTTCACCCTCGGCCGGCTGGTCCGCGGCGACCGGCACGAGTACGAGGCGCAGGCGAACTGGAAGATCCTGTGCGAGAACTACAACGAGTGCTACCACTGCGCCGTCGTCCACCCGGAGTTGAACCGGGTGTCGGACTACCGGAACGGCGGCAACCTGGAGACCGGCCGCTTCTTCGTCGGCGGTCCGATGACACTGAACGACGGCTGCAACTCGATGACGACGACCGGGCGCAGCAACCGGCCCGACCTTCCGGCGATCGAAGTCTCCGACCGGACCTCGGTTCAGTACTACAACGTGTACCCCAACCTGCTGATCAGCCTGCACCGCGACTACGTCGTGACCCACACTCTCTGGCCGATCGCCGCCGATCGCACGCGAGTCGTCTGCGAGTGGCTGTTCGACCCCGAGGCGGTCGCGGCCCCCGACTTCGACCCAAGCGACGCCGTGGACTTCTGGCACCTCGTCAACAGCCAGGACTGGGAGATCTGCGCGCGCACCCAGTTGGGCGTCTCGTCGCGCGGCTACCGCCCCACGGCCTTCGAAGAGAGCGAAGCCTGCATCCAGGTGTTCGACGGCTGGTACCTGGACCAGATGGGCCTGTGAGCCGGCGCCCCCGGCCGCGCTCCACTCCTCCGCGCGAGCATCGAGGCTGACGAACGCCCATGTGGCTCCGTGAACACGCGCTGATCCTCGTCCTGTTCGCCCTCTACACGGGCGTCCTGGTGCACCACGCCCTGATCGGCCAGCGCCGGACCCGCGACCTGGCCGACTTCCTGGTCGGCGGCCGCTCCCTCGGCGGCATCATCCTCGGCGTCTCCTTCTTCGCCACCTACGCCAGCACGAACAGCTTCATCGGCTTCGCCGGCAGGGCATACGGCTCCGGCATCGCCTGGCTGCTGATCATCCCCACCGCGGTCATCCTCTCCTTCGTCGCCTGGGCATGGCTGGCGCCGCGCCTCCGCGGCGTGACCGAGACCCTCGGCTCGGTGACGATCCCGGACTACATCGGCTTCCGCTTCAATAGCCGGCCCGCCCGCTTCGCCGCCGCCCTGATCGTCATCTTCTCGAGCTTCCTGTACATGACCGCGGTGTTCAAGGGCATCGGCTCGCTGCTTGTCGAGCTACTCGACCTGAGCTACGGCCTGTCGCTCTTCGTCGTCGTCCTGATCGTCTGCCTCTACACGATGATCGGCGGCTTCCACTCCGTGGCGCGCACCGACTTCGTCCAGGGCCTGTTGATGACGATGGCGGCGGCGCTCATGTTCTTCCTCATCACCCGAGCCGCCGGCGGAATCGGCCGGCTCGCCGACCTGGCCCAGATCGGCGACGGCTCGCTCGCCCGCTGGGATACGGCGCAGCCGTTGGGGATGCTGATCGGGGTCGTCTTCGCTTCCACGGTCAAACTGATCGTCGAGCCGCGGCAGCTCTCCCGGTTCTACGCCCTGGAGACCGAGGGCGCCGCGAGGAGCGGCCTGGTCGTGTCGACCCTGAGCTTCCTCGTCGTGTTCAGCCTGCTGGCGCCGCTCGGGCTCTACGCCCACTTCGTCGTCGGCCAGGGCATTGCCGACACCGACCAGGTCATCCCGATGATGCTGAGCGACCCGGCGATCTTCCCGCCGGTGGTCCAGGCCCTCCTGTTCCTCGCCCTGGTGTCCGCCGCCATGTCCTCGCTCGACAGCGTCCTCCTCGTCATGGCGTCGACCTTCCAGCGCGACCTGCTCGGCCTGCTGGTTCCGGCCGACGACCGTCACGCCGTGCGCAACACCCGTGTCTGCGTCGTGCTGTTCGCGGCCATCACCGCCGTGCTCGCCATCGACCCGCCGGGCGGCATCGTCGAGCTGACGTCGTTCTCGGGGGCCCTCTACGCCGCCTGCTTCCTGCCTTCGCTCGCCCTCGGCCTGACCTGGCGCCGCGGCAACGGCGCGGCGGCCTTGTGTTCGTTCGCCGCCGGCGGCGCAACGCTGGGACTGTGGATGCTGCTCGACATCCAGGGCATGCACGCGGTGTTCCCGGCGATGGCGATCTCCTTTGCCGCCTATTGCGTCGCCGCTCTGATGGCGCCGGAGGCGAAGGCGGCGAAGGGGTTGTTTGGGTAAGACCGTCCGAGCGCTCAGACGGATGAGCCAGTCGCCCTTGAATCCCCTCGGCCAGCCGGTAGGGCGCGCCCTCGACGCCTGGACCGCCCCGCCGCTCCCTCCGCGCCGGTCGCTTGCTGGACGCCACTGTCGCGTTGAGCCTCTGGATCCCAGGCGCCACGCCGAAGACCTGTACGAGGTGACCGCGGCCGACGTTGAAGGGCGGATCTGGACCTATCTCAGCTACGGTCCGTTCGCCGCACGCGCCGACCTCCGGGCATGGGCCGAAGCCGCGGCGGCAAGCGAAGACCCGCTCTTCTTCGCCATCGTGGACGAGGCGGACGGGCGAGCGGCCGGCCTCGCGTCGTATCTGCGGACCAACCCCGCCGTGGGCTCGGTCGAGGTCGGGAACATCTGCTATCCGCCTCGGATGCAGCGGACCACGGCCGCCACGGAGGCGATGGTATTGATGATGCGAAACGCCTTCGAGCTCGGCTATCGCCGCTACGAATGGAAGTGTGACCGCCTGAACGCGGCCTCCATCGCCGCCGCCGAGCGGCTCGGCTTCACCTTCGAAGGCGTCTTCCGGCAAGCCACGATCTTCCGCGGACGGAACCGCGACACGGCGTGGTTCGCGATCATCGACCGGGACTGGGAAGAACTGCGATCCCGCTACGAGCGCTGGCTGGCGCCGGACAACTTCGACGCGGACGGCGTGCAGAGGGAGTCCCTGTCCACGCTGACCGCGCCCCTCGTGCGCCGGCGCTTCGCGTCCTGGTAGCCAAGCCGGCGGCGCTACCAGCGGCGGTTCTTCTTCGCCTGCTGGACCGACTTGTAGAAGGCGCCCAGCTTTCGCTCCCCGGCGCGGCGGGACGCTTCGTCGCGGCGCTGGTCAAGCCGGCGCTGTTCTTCGAGGAGGTCGTTGTAGTTGCGAAGCCGGGCCGGGTCGAGCGAGCCGTCACCGATCGCCGCCTGGACCGCGCAGCCGGGCTCCCGGCCGTGGCCGCAATCGCGGAACCGGCAGCGGAGGGCGAGTTCCTCGATGTCGTCGAACGTCTCCTCGAGGCTGCCCTCATCGTCCGCCCACAGCTGGAGCTCGCGGATTCCGGGGTTGTCGATCAACAGACCGCCACCGGGCAACTGAACCAGTCGACGATGGGTCGTCGTGTGGCGACCGCGGTCGTCGCTTTCCCTCACCGGGGCGGTGTGCATCACCACCTCGCCGCAAAGCGCGTTGAGCAGCGTCGATTTACCCGCGCCCGAGGAGCCCACCATGGCCACGGTGCTGCCGGCCGCCAGATGCTCCGCGAGCGGTTCCAGGTTCTCGCCCGCGAGCGCGTTGACCGCGACGACCGTCGTTCCCGGCGCCGCCTGCTCGGCCTGCGCGCGACTGGTTTTCGGGTCGGCGCAAAGGTCCGCCTTGGTCAGCACGACGACGGGCTCGGCGCCGCTCTCCCTGACCATGGCGACGAAGCGCTCGAGGCGCCGGGGGTTGAAATCACCGTCGAGGCCCATCACCAGGAACACGGCGTCGACGTTCGCCGCCACGACCTGCTCCTGTGTCCGCGCGCCCGCCGCCTTGCGTGACAGCCGGCTCCTCCGGTCCAGCACGTGGACGATCCTCGGGTCGACGCCCGGAACGGAGGAAGACTCCACCACCACCCAGTCGCCGACCGCCGGCGCGCCAGTGTCCGAAGTCCGCACGCGCTTCAATACGCGCGCGCCGATCTCACCCTCCGCCGCGGCGACCTGGAACACGCCGCGCGCAATCGAGACCACGCGCGCCGGGAACAGATGCTCGGGCGAGACCGCCGACTCCAGGAACCGGCCGCAGGACTCGGCGAAGTCAGGCGTCCAGCCCCAGGCTTCCAGTCCGGCTTCGTTCACACGGCCCACTACGTCAGCCGCCGTTTCGGGTCGAACGTGTCCCGCAACCAGTCGCCCAACAGGTTCGAGGCCAGACACGAAGCCATGATCGCAAGACCCGGCATCGTGATCAGCCACCAGGCGACCTCGATGAAGTTGCGGCCGTCGGCAAGCATCCCGCCCCACGACACCTGGGGCGGCTGGATGCCGAGCCCAAGGAAGCTCAGCCCCGCCTCGAAGACGATCACACTGCCGAACTGGAGCGTGGCCAGCACGAGCAGCGTGTTCAGGACGTTCGGGGTCAGATGCCGGATCAGGATCATCGGGTTGGAGATGCCGGCCACTCGGGCCACGGTGATGAAGTCCCGCTCACGCAGGCTGAGCACTTCGCCGCGGACGATCCGCGCATACCAGGTCCAGTAGGTCAGCACGATGATCGTGATCACCATGCCCTCGCCCGGCGGCAGCACGGCGGCGAACAGCATGGCGAGCGGGATCGCCGGGATCGACATCTGGATGTCGATCAGCCGCGAGATCACGGCGTCGGCGATGCCACCGAAGTAGCCCGCCGAGATGCCCAGCGCCGCGCCGATGCCGCCGGAGAGGGCGATGGCGTAGACCGCCACCGTCACCGAGACGCGGGCGCCGGCGATGATCCGGCTCAGGATGTCGCGTCCCAGCATGTCCGTTCCGAGCGGGTAGTCGAAGCTGCCGCCGGCCCGCCAGAACGGCGGCGTCATCGACTCGGCAAGCGCGATCTCGGAGGCTTCGTGGGGCGCGAACCACGGCCCCGCGACGGCGCACAGCAGGACCAGGCCGAGGACCGCGCAGGAGACGACGGGCAGCCGCCGCTCGTGGACCGCCCGCGCCCCTCCCGGGTTCCCGGCGGGCCGCTCAGCCATGGCGGATCCTCGGATCGATCAGCCCGTAGCTCAGGTCGACCAGCAGGTTCACGACGACGAAGATGACCGCCGACAGCAGCACGCCGGCCTGCACCACCGGAAAGTCGCGCGCGAAGACGGCGTCGACCACCGCCCGCCCGACGCCCGGCCAGGCGAACACGACCTCGATGACGAAGGCGCCGCCGAGCATGTTCGCGAAGTAGACGCCGATCATCGTCGCCAGGGGCACGGCGGCATTGCGCAGCGCGTAGCGCCAGATGACCGTGCGTTCGGGCAGTCCCATCACCCGGCCGGTGCGGATGTAGTCGCTGTCCAGGATGTCGAGCATCGACGAGCGGAGGGTGCGCGTCATCGCGGCGACCGGGTACCAGCCGAGAGCGATCGCGGGCAGCACGAGGTGAAGCGGCCCCTCGCGGCCGAAGGCGGGCAGCCACTGGAGCCTCACGGCCAGGAACAGGATGAGCAGGAGGCCGACCCAGAACCCCGGCATCGCCTGCCCCAGGAGCGCCAGCACCTTCGCCAGACGGTCGACCCACCGGCCGCGGTAGACGGCGGACATCACGCCCAGGGGCACGGCGAGGAGCAACGCGAAGGCGAGACCGGCCAGCGCCAGTTCCAGGGTCGCCGGCAGGCGCTCGAGCAGCAGCGGCATAGCCGGCGCCTGCCACTGGTACGACTCGCCGAAGTCGCCGGTGAACGCATCGCGGAGGAAGACGAGGAACTGGACCGGCAGCGGCCGGTCGAGACCGAGGGCCTCGCGCATCGCCGCGAAGTCCTCTTCCGAAGCGTCCATCGGCAACAGCAGGGCGACCGGATCGCCGGCCAGCCGCTGCGCCACGAAGACGATGACGAGGGCGCCGAGCACCGCCACCGCGCCCTGCCAGAGACGGCGGATCAGGTAGGCGCGCATTGCTTCGCCTGGCTCAAGGGACCGGCGCGTCCGCCAGGCCGATGTCCCGCATCATCCGCCAATTGGCCTGTGGCCAGGGCTCGAAGCGCAGCGTGTCGCGCCAAGCCAGCGTCACGAGCGGCCGGTAGGTCGGCACGCCGCCGGCCACCCGCTCGTGCTTGAGCCGGGCGATCTTGCGGATCAGCGCCTCCTTCTCCTCCGGCTCGACCGTCACGCGCAACGTCTCGACCATCTCGTCCAGCTCCGGGTCGTCGTGGTACGAGTACCAGCCCCAGCCATCGCCGTACGAGTGGAGGTGGCCACCCCACGGGTCGGTCGGATCGCCGAGGGCGCCGTGGCCCCACATCCAGCTCGCGATGCCGTCCATCTCGGGACGGGCGTCCCGGCGGCCGAGGTTGATCCAGGCGCCGTACTCGAGCTGAACGATCCGGCAGCGGATGCCGGCGGCTGTCAGGTAGGCGAACATCGCCTCGCCCACTTCCTTGAGGTACGGCTCGCGCGGCGTGGTGAGGTTGTAGCAGTTCACGTTGATGCCGCGGCCGTAGCCGGCCTGCCGCAGCAGCTCCCGGGAGCGATCCGGATCGAAGACGTACGGCTTCAGCGCGGGATCGTGTCCGGGCGCCCCCGGCGTCACCTGGACCGTCCGGATGCCCTGCCCGTGGAGGATGTACCGAATGATCGCGTCGAAGTCGATCGCGTGCGCCACGGCCTGTCGCACGCGGACATCTCCCAGCGGACTTCGCGGGTCGAGAGCGTTCAAGGCGAGGAACAGGTTGTTGCTGGTCGGCAGCGAGGCGACCTTCACGCCGGTCGTGCGCTCGAAGTCGGCGACCTGGGCCGGAGGCACCGCGTCGATCCAGTCGACCGCGCCGGTCTTGAAGGCGGCGACACGGGTCGTGTCCTCGGGGATGATCTTGATCGTCAGCCGGCGGATGCCCGGCAGCGAGTCGGGGTCCCAGTAGTCGTCGAACCGTTCGACAACTATCTCCTCGCGCACGCTGCGCGACACGAACTTCCAGGGCCCGGTGCCGATCGGGTGCGCCTGCACCCCTTCGTTCCCGACCTCTTCGTAGTACCGGCGCGGGATCGCCCAGAGGTCCAGGTTGAGCGGCAGCAGCGCGGAGTCCGGCAGCCCCTTGAAGACGATCTCCAGTTCGTGGTCGCCGAGCACACGCACGTCGGCCACGTGCCGCCAGCGCCCGGCCTGGCGCGACAGGCCCGGATCCCGCTGGCGGAGGTAGCTGTACCGGAGATCGTGCGCCGTCAGTTCGTCGCCGTTGTGGAACCGGACGCCCCGCCGCAACTCGACGCCGATCAGCCACACCCCGTCGCGCTCGAACAGCCGCCAGGACTCGGCCAGCCAGTTCCGCTGCCTTAGATCCGGCCCCGCCGTCAGCAACTGCTCGTAGAACAGCGCCATGAAGTACTGGTCGACGCCGGCCGACGTCCGGGTGGGGTCGATCTGGGTCGGCTCGGCGGCGAACGCGACCACGACGTGGGCGTCCTCGGCGCCGTCGGCGGCCGCGACCGGCAGCGGCAGCAGGCAGACACTGCACAGGCAGACCGCCGCTACAACCCCACGCCGCATGAAGGGAACCTACCGTAGCGTGCTACTTTCGGGACGGCGCAGCTTCCAAATGCCCCTTGCGGGCAGCCCTCGCGTCTGCCCGGGGAAGGCGCGCCACTGCCTTGGTAGCCGAGTCGGGTCACCGCGCAGGTGAACGGAGTACGCTCGCAGGCTCCGAGCCCGGCTTTCGCGACGAGGCAACACACGCACTTCCACAGTCTGTTGACCGGAAACCGACCTCACGGCACGGATTGCTGAGACATGCTCACCGGCGCCTGTCTCTGCGGAGATGTCGCATTCGAGGTCGAGGGCGACCTGATGGAGATCGCCCACTGCCACTGCTCCGTGTGCAGGAAGTTCCACGGCTCGGCCTACGCCAGCTTCGGCGCCGTCGATCCGAAGCTCTTCCGCTGGACCCGCGGGGCTGGGCAGATCGTCCACTACCAGTCGTCAGAGCACGGGTTCCGCCACTTCTGCCCGCGCTGCGGCGCCGCGGTGCCGGCCAACCCGGAAGGTGGCCCGGTCGCCCTCGTCACCATGGGCAGCGTCGCCGGGGACCCCGGCATCCGGCCCACGCTGCACATCTTCGCCGGTTCGAAGGCGCCCTGGCACACGATCGCCGATGATCTGCCCCAGTACGAGGAGTACCCGCCCGACTGGGGTGCTCCGCCCGGAGTCGAGCGGCCGGTCCCGGAGGCCGCCACGCCAGGCGCCACGTCGGGAAGCTGCCTCTGCGGCGTCGTCACCTACGAGTTCGACGGCCCACCGGATCGCATGGTGAACTGCCACTGCTCCAGGTGCCGACGTCAGACGAGCGCCGCTTACGGCACGTTCGTCTTCGTCGCGGAGGACGCATTCCGGTGGTTGACCGGGAGCGAGTCGCTCGTGGACTACAAGATGCCGGAAGCGGACATCAAGGGCACCGCCTTCTGCCGGCACTGCGGCAGCCTGGTTCCCCGGCTCCGGGATCCCGGCGGGATGCAGATTCCGGCCGGTTCGCTGGACGCCGACCCGGGGGTCAAGCCGGCCGTGAACATCTTCGTCGGCTCCAGGGCGCCGTGGAGCGCACTCGACGAGAGCATCGCCTGCTTCGCCGAGTATCCGAAGTAGCCTTCTCAGCGCGCGGCGCGGAGGCCCGCCGGCAGGCCGCCGGTCGGGTTCGCGTTCTTGTAGAACCGCGACTCCAGCACGCGCATCCGGCGCTTGTAGAGGTCCTTCTGGTCGGCGGCCGTCAGGTCGAAGGCGCGGACGAAGAAACGGCACCCCCGCTCGACGCTCCACTCGTACACCGGACGGGTCTGGCGGAGGAACTGGGCCTGGGTGACCACGCTTCCGGTCTGCACGAGGTCCAGGGGAAGCAGAGCGCGCTCGGCCTCATGCTGGGGAGCCCGAGCCAGGTCCACCACGAAACCACTGGCCAGGAGAGCCACATCGAAGAGGTAGGCGACCGTGCCGTCGCGGTCGTACCAGCAGCTCGGATAGTCCGAGCCGCCACCGACCTGTCGGCTTTCGATCGCCTCCCGGACCTCCGCCGGCGACATGCCCGCGCGCGCGGCCGCGTTCATCGCTTCGGCCATCTCCCGCAGCGCGCCCGGGGTCGTCTCGATCTCGCGCACGAGCTCCCGCCAACTGTCGGCGTCCCTGTGTTTATCCACCCGCTCCCGCAGCGCTGCCTTGAGCGCCACCGGGTCCTCCGGCAGCGCCTCTTCCTCGAACAGGGCGGCGATCTGCTCGAAGCGCACGAGTTCCCGCTCGGCGTCCTGGCGCCTGTCCGACTCGCGCGCGAGCAGGGCCGCCAGGGCGAGCAGCAGGACGAAGATGATCAGGATGGCGATCTCGGCCATCGTCAGGCCGAGGACGAGGCCGCGCGGGAACGTCCGGCCACGCTCCGTCATCAGAGACCCCAGCGCTGCAACTCGCGCCGCCGGCCACTCTCCTCCGCGACGGTGTCGAGTCTGTCCGCCATGCGCAGCAGCGCCCTGTTCATCGCTTCCATCCGCTCCGGCGCGTCGTGCAACTGCCGCCGCGCCGCCGCCAGTTCGCCGGCGACCGCCCGCGTGCCCTCGCTGTACCGGTCGATGTGCGCCCGCAACGAGACCAGGGCGTCGGTCGCATTGCGGAAGCCGTTTGCCGCGCGTGCGTTCGCCTGGGAGAAGCGGCGGTTCTCGTCGAGGATCTCCGTCAACCGCGCCACCGCGCCCTGGTTCTGCTCCATGACCCGCAACTGGCTCGCCTCGATGCGCCGCAGACCCTCCGCGACGGACAGGAACTCCCGCGTCAATCCCCGGAACTGCTCCGACGTCGGCTCGATCAACTCCTCGATGAACTCCCGCCGGAAGTCGACCGAGCGGAAGTTCGCGAGCAGTTGCTGAAGAGAATCGCTCACAGCCTGCGACTCGGAGACGAAGCGCTCCCGTTGCGCCTGAATGTCGCGGACCGCCCCGGCTGCGGCTTCATCGACCTCGCCGACCCGCTGCCGGAGCGCCCCAAACCGGGCAGCGCCGCCCTCCAGGTGTTCGAGCTGCCGTTCCAGCGCGGCGCCCGCGGCCCCCACGCCCCGATCGAGCTGCTCGAAAACCCGCTTCGCTTCCGCGCGGAACTGCTGGAACTCGTCGATCGAGTA
The DNA here is from genome assembly GCA_965116955.1 of Thermoanaerobaculia bacterium. Classification (GTDB taxonomy): domain Bacteria; phylum Acidobacteriota; class Thermoanaerobaculia; order Multivoradales; family Multivoraceae; genus Multivorans. The sequence goes on from OZ220742.1 coordinate 4,336,825, forward strand.
CTCCATCTCGGCCCGCAGGCGGCGGTTCGCCCGGGCCAGGTCTTCACGCGCCCTCGCTTCCGCCTCCTCCTCGTCCTGCGGCTGGTTCAGGAGGATGCGCCCGGCCAGGCCGAGGATCGTGCTGGTCAGCGCCAGGCCGAAGTTCGTGATGATGGAGCTGGTCGCCCCCTCGGTGTTGAACTGGTACAGCGAGATGGCCAGCGAGATCAGCGTGTAGAGGAAGCCCAGGTAGTAGAAGTTGTCGCCCGCGAAGTCGACCTTCGGCCGCAGTTCCGGCCACTCCACGAGCAGGCAGGCGTAGCTGCCCATCAGGACGACCGGCAGCACCACGGCCAGAAGCGGGCTCGCCGTCAACGACTTCATCAGCAGGATGAGGAGGCCCCCGCCGACGAAGAAGGTCAGGAACAGCCCGCGGCCGCTCCGCGGCTCGGCATCCGTCGACCGTTGCCGCAGTACGACGGGCATCAGTTCACGCCGTCGACACGCACGACCCGGTTCAGGGTGCCTCCCTGGTCTTCGATCCACAGCTGCCAGAAGTCGATCAGGCCGCGGGTGCCGTCCAGACGCTGGTGGGCGGCGCGCTGCACGAACAGGACCTCGACCGCGGTTCCCCGCAGGTCCGTGCCCAGCGCGCCGGCGCCGTTCGTCGCGGCGAAGGCGTCGTAGTCGACCGCCTGGCGAAAGAAGGAGAGGTTGCGGGTGTTCTGCATCAGGTCGGAGACCAGGATCAGACGTTTCGGAAGGTCCGCGTACTCGTACCGGCCAAGCACGGATACCGCCACACTCTGCACACTCTCCATGAGCGGCGAGGTCGGCGCCGCGTCCCGGCCGAGCAACTCGGCGAAGAGACGATCGAGCGGCCGCTCGAAGCGCTCCTCCAGGCGTCGCCGGATGAGCCGGGGGTTCTCCGTCCACTCGCTGGCCTGGTCGGGATCGCCGGGATGGCAGACCGAGAGCAGCGGGGCCCCGATCTCGTCCCCCACCGGCTTCGCCTCGTAGGCCAGGACCATCTCGTCCTCCCGGCTGCCTGCTATGTACTCGTCGAGGTGCGAAAGCACGTCGGCGCGGCTGATCGCACCGATCTGGTCCGTCACATCGATCAGGATCGCGGTCAGGGCCGCGGGGCCGGCCTCTGGACAACCCGTCTCGGGGTTTCGATCCGGCGGCTTCGGGGCGAAGATCGTCAGACGCGCGCCCACGACCAGCAGTACGAGCGCGGCGACCGCGACGCCTCCGCCGATCGCCAGATCCCGCGGCGAAAGGTCGCCCCGCCGCGAACGGCGGCGCCGCCGTCTACGCGCCGCCGCCATCCGCAGGAACGGGCTCCGCCGCATCGGACATCGAGCCCTCGAGGTCCAGCCGCGCCCGGGTCTGTTCCCACTCCCCGTGTACGCGGCCCAGCGCCGACTCGTACTGTTCGTTCAACCCGTCCATATCCACGTCTTCAACGGCAACTGGCTCGCGGCGCCGCCGGTGCGGCGCCGCCGGGTCCATCCTCCAGGGCCTGCTGTACGCCTCGGGCACACCGCGGTCGAAACGCACCGAGCGGTTCGCCTCCCGGTACTCCTCGATCAGCATCGTCCCGAAGCGCTGCAACTGTTCGACATGGGCGTCGAATCCGGCCAGCAGCTTGGTCTCGCTCTCGAGTGCGCGCCGCCGCTCGACTGGCTGGCTCTTCGCCTGGTGCGCCGTTCGTCCGATCGCGTCCAGACCGTCTTCCCGGATGGTGCGCAACTGCTCCACCACGTCCTGCCAGAGGTCGTCGTAGTCGGCCCGCGCGTCCTCCATCTTGCGGTGCTTCCGGGAGTAGCCCGGATAGGAATCGCCGAATAGCTTGCGGCCGTCGAAGAAGGCGACGCCGGAGAAGAAGAAACCGAGCACGAACAGAAGCCACGATTCCGCGTCTTGCAGCCCCAAGGGCGAAGCCTGGAAGCGGCTCAGCGCCTCGGCGCCGATGTTCTCGACCAGATCGGCCGAGGCATCCCGGAAGTGCGCGAGCCCCAGGTTCAGCACGAGGGCGGTTCCAAGCCACCCCAGGATTGCCAGCACTCCCACGGCCTTCAGGAGCACTTGGATGTGGCTCACGTAGCGGCTGACCGGGCCGAAGAACAGAGCCGGCAGCACGAGGTTCACGACGCTGAAGCCCAACGCCAGACCCCATCCGCCAACCAGACCGCCCTCGCTGCCGACCGCCAGAAAGGCGCCGTTCAGCCCGCTCTCGATCACGAACAGCAGGACGATCAGACTCACCAGCAACAGCGTGGTCCGCTGGCTCACGTAGTCCGGCTCGCGGTCCAGTCCGTTGCGGTGCTTGAAGTCGAAGAAGTCGCGCCGTTTGCGCTCGAACTCGTGCAGGCTCGCCTTGAGCGCCTGCAGTTCGCTCTGCTCGACTTCCCTGAACTCGGTCGCGGCCTTGCGCGCCGCCGACTCCAGGTCTCCCGCGAGCACCGCCTGGTCGAGCTGATCGAGGTGACGGTCGACCTGCTCGAGCTGCTCGTCGCGGATCCTCACCGCGTCGTTCTTCTTCGCCTCGATGAACTCTTCGATCTCCGTCTGGCCGGGGTCGTCCGTCGCGTTCAGCGGCGGCATGCCACGCTCTCCCGCCCGGCGTCCCAGCCGCTCCGGCTCGATCTCCGCCCGCAGATCCTCGATCAGCAGTTCCGGGAAGACCTTCATCGCCGGCTGGAAGGGTCCCTACTCCGCGGGCAACGCGAACGTGAACAGCGCCCGGCCGGCGGCGATCGTCACGTGCTGCTGACCGCCCGCTTCGTAGCTGATCGGCGCCGCGAAGACGTTGCCGCCAAGACGACGGTGCCAGAGTTCCTCGCCCGTCTCGGCGTCGAGGGCGTAGAAGATGCCCGCCACGCTGCCGCCGAACACCAGGCCGCCCTTCGTGGCGAGGAGGCCGGACGTGGACCGGGGCTGCACGTGGTACTCCCACTTCCGGTCGCCGGACAGCGGATCGATCGCCCGCACCGCGCTGACGTACTGGTCGCCGGGTCCGGCCGGCTTGCCGTAGCCGCCGACGAAGAGTTCACCCTCTTCGTACTCGGCCTCGGCCATGTAGTAGAGCATCTCGGCGTCGTAGGCCTGGATGTAGAAGAGGCCGGTGTCGGGGCTGTAGGTCGGCGAGAACCAGTTCGCGGCGCCGCCGATCGTCGGCGCGACGAGGGTGCCCTCCTCGCTGGGGAACATGTTCGGCACCCGGATCGGGCGGCCGGTGTCCTGGTCGATCCCCTCGGCCCAGGTTTGCCGTGCGAACTCGCGCGCGAACAGGAACTCTCCGGTCTCGCGGTCCAGCAGATAGAAGAAGGCGTTCCGGTTGGCGAAGGCCATCAGCTTGCGCTTCTCGCCCTGGTACTCGGCGTCGAACAGAATCGGAACCTGGCAGGCGTCCCAGTCGTGGACGTCGTGGGGCGTGAACTGGAAGGCCCAGACGATCTCGCCCGTGTCCGGACGGATCGCCAGCACGGAGTCCGAGTGCAGGTTGTCGCCCTCGCGGACCTCGCCGTTCCAGTCCGGCCCCGGATTGCCCGTGCCCCAGTAAAGGAGATCGAGCTCGGGGTCGTAGGAGCCCGTCATCCAGGTCGGCGCACCGCCCGTCTTCCAGGAATCGCCCTCCCAGGTCTCGTTCCCGGGTTCGCCCGGTCCCGGGATCGTGTAGGTACGCCAGCGGAGTTCGCCGGTGTCCGCGTCGTAGGCATCGAGGAAGCCCCGGATGCCGTACTCGCCGCCGCCGATCCCGGTGATCACGAGATCACGGACGATCATCGGTGCCGCCGTGATCGACTGCCCCTTGCGCGGCTCGCCCACCTCCGTGTCCCAGATCACGGCGCCGGTCTTGGCGTCCAGGGAGATCAGGTGCGCGTCGATCGTGCCCATGTAGAGCCGGTCGCCGCGAACGGCAACGCCCCGGTTCTGCTTGCCGCAGCAGAGGGCGAGCTGATCCGGCAGCTCGTGAGCGTAGGACCAGTACTGCTGGCCGGTGCGGGCATCCAGCGCGATGACGACGTTGTCCGGCGTCGTCGCGTACATCACTTCGTCGATCACCAGCGGCGTCGTTTCCACGCGCCCGAGTGTGGGAAGCTGACGAACCCAGCGAAGCTCCAGGTCCGCCGCGTTCGAACCGTCGATCTCGTCGAGGCGGCTGAAACGCTGGCTGCTGTACTCACCCGAGTACATGAGCCAGTTGCCCGGGTCGTCCGACGCCGCCTTCAACTGTTCGTAGGAAACCCCGCGCTGAGCGGACGCGCCCGTGGCCGCGAACAGGAACGCCAGGAAAGCGACCGCGCCGACCGGCCTCTTCAGAGCCGGCGCTGCGCGCCGGATGCCGGCGGGGATGCCGGCGCACCCAGTGTTTGTCATCGTCACTCCGGCCGCAGTGAGTAGAGGTAAGCGACGAGATCGTCGAGATCCCGACCGCGGAAGAAGCTGGCGAGGGGCGGCATCAACGACTCCTCCGGTTTGTCGATGGCTGCCAGATCCGTCTTCTGGAAGGACCTGAGGTTCTCGAACTCGTCGAAGAGCTGGATCGAAAAGCGGTCCTCGTTCCGCAACAGACCGCGCACGACGTTGCCGTCGTCCGTCCTGACCTCGACCGTCCGGTAGTCCGCGTCCATCGCCGCGGAAGGATCGGTAATCGATGCGCTGATGTGGTCCGGCGCCCGCCGCCAGCCCAGGTCGGACAGATCGGGACCGAGCCGGCCGCCCGAGCCGTTCAGGCGGTGGCAGTCGGAGCAGGAGCCGCGGCTCATGTACAGCATCCGTCCACGTCGCGGATCGCCCGGCACCTCTTCCTCGCCGCCGCCGCGGCTGAGCGACCGCACGTAGGACACGACCTGCCAGATCGACTTGTCCGGCTGGTAGATGCCGCCCATGCCGGTGTTCGGGATGCCGGTCAGGATGTTGCGGAACAGTGCCGCATCGCTGCTGCCGTGACGGAACACGCCGCGCGTCAGGTCCGGGCCGTCGCCACCGGTGCCGTCCGCGCCGTGGCAGAGCGAGCAACTGCGGCGGAACACCTTGGCTCCGGCCTCGACGTCCGCTTCGGTCGTGTGCGGATTCTCCTGAACACGTTCCTGGAGCGCCCTGGAGAGCACGTTCTGGGCGCCCAGGCCGTCGGCCAACCAGAGGCTCGACGCGAGGAGAACCGCCGTTGGAAAGAAGCCTCGCCTGCGTATCGATCCAACCGGAAACATGCCGCCGAGCGTAGCACTGCGATCTGGCCCGCAGCCGCAACCCGAAGCCCCTTGCGCCGTATAGTCGGGTACTGTCGAAACCATCGCGGTCACCGAGTGCAACGCCCTGAGCTGTAAACGCATCCGGCGGGCGCAGTGTTTCCACGAACACGACTCAACCCGCTCTCAAGGACCTGGATATGAACCGGATTCCCCTGCTCCGCCCCGCGACCACGGTCGTCGCCGCCGCGGTGCTCGCCATCCCCGCAGCGAGCCACGCCCTGAACCTGGACCAGCCCACGTTCGTCGACGACATCGCGCCGATCCTCCACGAGAACTGCGCTTCCTGCCACCAGCCGGATGAGATAGCGCCGATGTCGCTGCGCACCTACCGCGAGGTGCGCCCCTGGGCGCGCTCGATCGCCCGGGCGGTCGAGAACCGCGACATGCCGCCCTGGGACGCCGACCCGGGCTACGGCCCCTTCACGAACGACATCTCCCTGAGCGACGCCGAGATCGAGGCGATCACGAACTGGGCCGGTAGCGGCGCTCCCCGCGGCGACGGTGACGAACCCGTCTACGAACCGCCGGCAAGTGCCCGTCAGGGTGAGTGGGCCTTCGGCGAACCGGACTGGGTCTACGAGTTCGATCCCTTCAAGGTCGCGGCCGACGGACCCGACGAGTTCGCCATCATCCCGGTCGACACCGGTTGGGATCAGGACCGCTGGATTCGCGCCGTCGAGGTTCAGCCCGGCGACCGCGAAGTCGTCCACCACTTCATCCTCTGGCGCGCCGCCCCGGGCGGCGAGGTCCAGGACGCCTGGATCGACGCCTGGGCCGCCGGTGCCACGGCCAACGAGTTCCCTTCCGGCACAGCGCGCCTGGTGCCCAAGGGCCAGAACCTGCTCGGCGACTTCCACTACCACCCGAACGGCACCGCCGCGACCGACAAGACGCGCATCGGCATCTGGTTCGCCGAGCCTGAGGAGGTCGAGAAGGAGTTGATCAATCTCTGGGTCATGAACTCCACGTTCAGGATCCCCGCCGGCGACCCGAACTACCAGGCGCGCGCCAACCACGTCTTCACCGAGGACGTCGTCATCCGCTCCCTGGCTCCCCACATGCACTACCGCGGCAAGGACATGAAGTACACCGCGCACCTGCCCGACGGCGGCGAAAAGGACCTGCTCAGCGTCAGCCGCTACGACTTCAACTGGCAGACCGGCTACAACTTCGTCGAACCTGTCGCCCTGCCGGCCGGCACCCGAATCGAGGTCACCGCGCACTGGGACAACTCGGCCGACAACCCTCACAACCCCGACCCGACGATCGACGTCACCTGGGGCACCGACTCGACCGACGAAATGCTGATCGGATTCGTCGACTTCGTGGCCGCCGAGGGCGTCAGTCCCAAACCGGCCAGCCCGGTGCTCGCGAAGCTGGCCGAGCTCGCCAAGACCCATCCGGGCCAGGCGTGGCGCTTCGACGTACAACGCCAGCCCGGCAAGGGACCCGAGCCGACCGCCATGCTCCTGCCCCGCGGCGGCGTCCCCGGCGGCTGGTTCGTCCAGTTCGGCACCCTCGTGCTGCCGGCGCCGATCGTCGACATCGTCTGGGACGGCAACGACGTGACCGCCACCGCGCAGACGCCCGGCAACACGATGCAGCTCAAGGGTTCCATCCAGGAGGACGGCACCCTGCGAATGGACATGGGACCGGGCGAGATGGTCGGCACGCCGGCCGCGAACGAGACCCCGGCCACCCTGCCGACCGGATAGGAGCGGCCAGGAAGAGGGCGGGGGGGCGTCCCGGCTACAATCCGAACCACATTTCGACCAGTCCCCGGAGAGCACCCAAATGGACCGAGCCTCCCGCCTGATTCGCCTCGCTGCCGCCTCGGCGGCCGTCCTCCTGCTGGCGCCAACCATCGCCGCCGGCGTGAACATCGACCAGCCCACCTTCGTCGACGACATCGCGCCGATCCTCCATGAGAACTGCGCCTCCTGCCACCAGCCGGAGGAGATCGCGCCAATGTCGCTTCGCACCTACCGCGAGGCGCGGCCATGGGCGCGATCGATCGCCCGCGCGGTCGAGAACCGGGACATGCCGCCCTGGGACGCCGATCCGGGCTACGGGCCGTGGGCCAACGACATCAGCCTGAGCGACGACGAGATCGCGGCCATCACCCGCTGGGCGGCGAACGGCGCGCCCCGCGGCGACGGCGACGAGCCCGTCTACGAAGAGCCGGAGAAGGACAGCGAGTGGACGTTCGGCGAACCGGACTGGGTGTACGAGTTCGATCCCCACGAGGTCGCCGCCGACGGACCGGACGAGTTCCTCGACATCCCGATCAGGACCGGGTTCGAAGAGGATCGCTGGATCCGTGCGATCGAGGTCCAGGCCGGCGATCGCTCGGTGCTTCACCACTTCATCCTGTGGCGGGGCGACGACGACAACCCCGGTCAGGAAGGCTGGGTCGGCGCCTGGGCCGCGGGCTTCGCGCCGCAACACTTCCCGCCCGGCACCGGCCGCCTGCTGCCCAAGGGGCAGAACCTGCTCGGCGACTTCCACTATCACCCGAACGGCAAGGCGGCGACCGACCGGACCCGCGTCGCCCTCTGGTTCGCCGAGCCCGAGGAAGTCGAAAGGGAGCTGGTCAACCTCTGGATCCTGAACACGACGTTCCACATCCCCGCCGGTGAAGCGGACTACCGGGCGCAGGCGACCCACGTCTTCGACGAGGACGTCGTGGTCCGTTCGTTCACGCCCCACATGCACTACCGCGGGAAGTCGATGAGCTACACGGCCTTCCTGCCCAACGGCGAGCAGAGGGAACTGTTGAGCGTCAGCCGCTACGACTTCAACTGGCAGACGTCCTACGACCTGGCCGAGCCGCTCCGCCTGCCGGCCGGGACCCGGATCGAAGTCTCGGCTTCGTTCGACAACTCGGCCGACAACCCGCACAACCCGGACCCGACGGTCAACGTCACCTGGGGCGCCGAATCGACGGACGAGATGCTGATCGGCTTCATCGACTACGTCGCCGCCGACAGTGGCGCCGCCAAGGCGGCGACCCCGGCGGGTCCCGCCGGGCAGTGAGCCGTTCGCCGGCCGCCGTCGCCGCGTCTCTGACGCTCGCGGCGGCGGCGCTCGGCTGCGGCACCAACGGGTCGCCTCCATCGGCTGAGGATCCCGGCGCTTCGCCACCGGCGGCTGCCCCGGAGTTCACCGCGCCGATCGTCTTCCAGCGTTTCGCGAACACCGGCGCCACGCCGACCGTTCCCGGCTTCTACGGCGGCGCCGACATCTGGATCATGGAAGGGGACGGCAGCGGCGTGCGCCTGGTCCGCAAGGGCGTTCCGCAGCACCTGGACCATCCGTCCCTGACCTTCGACCTCAGGAGCGTCGTCTACGCCGAGTTCACCGACGCCGACGCTGGCGTCGAGGCCGGCGCCCGGATCTTCCGCGAAGATCTCGCGACCGGCGAGCGCGAGGTGCTGCGCGAAGTCGAAGGCTGCGCCGTTCACCACGCCAGCATCTCGCCGATCACCCGGCAGCTCGTCTACGCGCGGAACTGTCCCGACGGCGACGGCTTCAACCAGGGCCTGATCCTCGAGCTGAGCGACCGCCGCCAGCTCGACGCCGCGAGTACGACGGCGCTCCGGGTCGGCAACGGCGTCGGCCTCCGGCGTGGCATCCTGTTCCAGGCCGAAGGCGACAGCGTCGACGGCGAGCGCCGGATGGAGATCGCGACCATCCGCTTCGACGGCTACGGCCAGGGCACCTACACCGCGCTCACCGATCGCGAGCATCGCCATCGCCGCCCCGCCGTCTCACCCGACGGTCGAACGATCGCCTGGCAGACGAACCGGACCGGCCCGACGGACGACATCCTCCTGGCCGACATCGACGGCTCGAACCAGCTCCGCCTCACCATGTCCGACGCCAACGACGGCCACCCCTGGTTCTCCCGCGACGGCCGCTGGATCGTCTTCGAGTCGGACCGCTCCGGGAACTGGGAGATCTGGAAGATCGAGATCGAGACCGGCCAGGTCGTCCAACTGACGGACGACCCGGCCTACGTCAGCACGCGGCCGCGCTGGTAGGACGGACGGATGCCGGCGGGGACGCCGGCGGCGCACCCAGTCCCGGAGGCCGCTCCTACTCCACCCGCGACAGCAGCCACCACTTCATCGTCGTCGAGACGAGGTCCGCCGCGTCCTCCTGCACGAAGTGGTTCGCGCCCGGCACGGTGACGAGGGTCAGGTCGCTGTCCAGCCAGTCCCAGGTGTTGTTCAGGCCGTCCGAGTGCAGCGCCGTGTCGTCCAGGCCGTGGAACTGGAGCACCGGCATGCCGACGCGGGGCGTTTCCTGGCCCTCCGCCTGGCCGATGCCGCCACCGCCCTCGCGCGGGTAGTTCCGCTTGTAGTAGGCGAGCATGGCGTCGAAGTCGGAGCGTTCGAACGCCTCGACGTAGTGCTTCCTCGCCTCCTGGTCCCGTACCCAGCCGGAGAGCGTCTGCGGCGTCATCGGCATGCCGAAGAAGATGTCCGGGTCGCTGGGGCTGCCCTCCTGGAACTTGCGGGCATAGCCGCTGTTCTGCTGCTGCTCCTGGTTGTTCGCCAGTTCCCGGCCCATGCCGTTCGGGTGCGGGAGGTTCAGGATGATCAGCCGCTCGGTCATCTGGGGCACGTGGAACGCGAACTGCCAGGCGACCGCGCCGCCCCAGTCATGGCCGACGATCGTCGCCTTGTCGCGGCCGAGGTGACGGATCACGGCCGCCACGTCGCCAACCAGGTAGCGCATGTCGTAGTTCTCGTCGCCGTCGGGCGAGTCGCTCTTGTTGTAGCCGCGCTGGTCGATCGCGACGACCTGGAAGTCGCTCGACAGCTCCTCCATCTGGTGCCGCCACGAGTACCAGAAGTCCGGGAAGCCGTGGATCATCACGACCAGCGGTCCTTCGCCGATCGTGGCGTAGTGGATCTTCACGCCGTTCGAGTCGGCGTAGCCGTGCTCCACGCGATCCATCAGGTCACTGCCCATCGCCGCTCCCCCTACCGATGCCAGCAGGAACGCGCAGGCGGCAACCGCCGCCAAGCGCCGTCGGTTCGTCCGTTCGCCAGCTCGCCACATCTTCGTTCTCCTTCGTTGCTCGGTGCGGAAAGGCACCCGCGAGATTGTACGCGCCGAAACTCAGCCTGTTTCTCCCGGCAGCGCGAACGCGATCAACTCCGACGGCGCGCCGCTGCCGCCCACGGCCAGGACCACGTACTGGCGGCCCCCATGCACGTAGGTCATCGGCGACCCGCCGACGCCGGCTTCGATCTCCACCGACCACACCGTCTCGCCGGTCGTCTTGTCCATTGCCGAGAAGGTCGACGGTTCAAAGCGCCAGTCGCGGCTCGCCGCGATCTCGGCGAGCATCGCCGCCTGCTCCTCGTCCGCCACGGCCAGTTCCTCGAGGGCCGAGGACTCGAGATCCATCGACTCGGCCTCCATCTCGGCGTCCGGATGGACGGTTGCCTCCAGCCCCACGAACAGCAGCTCCGGCGTCAGCAGCACGTGGGCGCGCGAGCCCGAGCCCATCGGCTCCAGGCCCAGGTCGCGGATCGCCGGGTGTCCGGTCGGCCCCTGTCCCAGCGGCCGCATCCACTCGATCTCGCCGCGGTTCAGGTCGTAGGCCGTCATCCGGCCGTACGGCGGCTTGACGATCGGCAGGCCGAAGGGGCCGGGCGGGCTGGTCTGGATCGAACCGATGTAGTCGAAGGACGACCGATTCGGATCCGGCTTCTTGATCGTCAGCACCACCGGCCGCGTGAACGACGGCACGTAGAGCCAGCCGGTCTCCGGGTCGAAAGCGCCGCCGGGCCAGCTCGCACCGCCGCCCCAGCCGGGCACCTGCCAGGTCCCCCGCAGCGAAGGCGGTGTGTAGAGCGGACCGTAGTCGTACTGCTCCAGGATCTCCTTCGCCCGCTCCAGGATCTCCGGGGTGAGGTCGAGCAACTGCCCCTCGTGCATGCCCTGCCGTTCGTACGCGGGAGGCTTGGTCGGAAACGGCTGGGCCGGCGCCGAGCGCTCGCCGGGAACGGTGCTCCGCGGCACCGGCCGCTGTTCGATCGGCCACACCGGCTCGCCGCTCTCGGCATCGAAGACGTAGACGAAGCCCTGCTTGCTGAGCTGGGCCGCGACCTTGACCTGGCGGCGATCGACCTCGATCTCGCCGAGGATGGGCGGCGTCACCAGGTCGTAGTCCCACAGGCCGTGGCGGATCGCCTGGAAGTGCCACTTACGCTCGCCGGTCTCGCAGTCGAGCGCCACCAGGCTCTCGGCGAACAGGTTGTCGCCCAGCCGGTGGCCGCCGTACCAGTCGTTGGTCGGCGTCCCGAACGGCAGGTAGACGAGCCCGAGTTCCTCGTCCGCGGTGATCAGCGTCCACACGTTCGCGTTGCCGGTGTACTGCCAGGAGTCGTCCTCCCAGGTCTCGTGCCCGAACTCCCCCGGCAGCGGAATCGAGTGGAACGTCCAGCGCAACTCGCCGGTCACCGGATCGAAGCCGCGGACGTCTCCGGGCGGCGCGTCGGGGTGGTTCGGGGCATCCGAGATCGAAGCACCCACGATCACCGTGTCGCGGCAGACCATGACCGGCGAGCTGACGGCGTAGGCGCGGCGCCGCCTGACTTCGCGCCGCAGACCCTCGGTCAGGTCGACGGCCCTGCCGTCGCCGAAGCTGCCGACCGGTTCGCCGGTGAACGGGTCGACCGCCAGAAGCCGGGCGTCGCCGGTGCCGTAGAAGAGTCGCGCCGGTACCGCCTCCGCGCCGTCGGCGGCCGGCCTGCCCGGCCAGAAACTGGCGCCCCGGTGAACGAAGCCGAGGTTCGTGGGACGGCCGGCGTCGTAGGCCTCCGGATCGTAGACCCACTCGGTCTCGCCGGTCGCCGGATCGAGCGCGGCGATCTGGCTGAGGCCGGTGGTCGCGTAGAGGCGGTCGCCGATCTTGATCGGCGTGACCTGGTGGCCGCCGGGTTGCATCCGGCGGCTGCGCAACCGGCGATCCTCCGCCACCCGATCGTTGTCGGGCGACGACCAGCGCCAGGCGATCTCGAGATCGCCGACGTTGCCCGCATCGATCTGGTCGAGCGGCGAGTAGCGCTGCCCGCCCTTGTCGCCGGTGGTTACGGGCCATTCGCTGTCCTGGGCCGGCGCCGCAACCGGAACGACCAGCCACAGGGCGAAGACGACGCCCGGGCGCACCCAGTTCCCGCCGACGTGCATCTAGGCGTTCACGTCGATGACCACCCTGCCGCGCGTCTGGCCCGCAAGGATCGAGGCCGCCAGTTCCTCGATCCGGCTCATCGGCTCGACCGACGTCATCTCGGCCAAGAGGTCGGCAGGCAGCTCCGCCGCCAGCCGCCGCCAGGCCTCCCGGCGCAGGTCCTTGGGCGCCATGACCGAATCGACGCCAGCGAGAACGACGCCGCGCAGAATGAAGGGATAGACGCTCGACGGCAGGTCCATGCCGCCAGCGAGTCCGCAGGCGGCCACGCAGCCGCCGTAGCGGGTCTGCGCGATCAGGTTCGCCAGCGTCGCCGAGCCGACGACGTCGACCGCGCCGGCCCAGCTCTCCCGGCCGATCGGCCGCGGCTTCGCGGCCAGCGTGTCGCGGGCGATGAAGTCGGCGGCGCCCAGACTGCGCAGATAGTCGTGTTCGGCGTCGCGGCCGGTGGAGGCGATCACCCGGTAGCCGGCCCGCGCCAGTAGCGCCACCGCCACCGAGCCCACGCCACCGGCGGCGCCGGTCACTACGACGTCGCCACTCTCCGGCGTCACCCCGTGATCCTGCAGCGCCATCACGCACAGCATCGCCGTGTACCCGGCGGTGCCGATCGCCATCGCCTGCTGGTTGGTGAAGGCGTCCGGCACCGGCACGAGCCATTCCGACTTCATCCGCGCCTTCTGGGAGTAGCCGCCCCAGTGGCTCTCGCTCAGGCCGTAACCGTTGACCAGCACGCGGTCGCCCGGGGAGAACGAGTCCGAATCGGACTCCGCCACCGTGCCCGCGAGGTCGACGCCGCAGACCATCGGCACCGAACGGCAGATCGGCGCCGCGCCCGTGATCGCCAGTCCGTCCTTGTAGTTCAGGGTGGAGTACTCGACGTCGACCAGCACGTCGTGTTCCGGCAGGTCGCCCAGCGTCAGGTCGCGCGGGCCGGCCGTGTGCTGATCGTCGACCCTGTCGACGACGACCGCTCGAAAGGTGTCGCTCATTTCCATGCTGCTCCCGGTGGGTTCCGATTCGCGGCAGGTTCTATCATTCCGCCATGACTTCCACGACACTTACTCGACTCTCCGTCGCCGCCTTCCTCCTGGCAGGGCTCGCCGCTGGCTCTGTCGCCGCCAACGAGCTGGCGCGGATGACGCCGGCCGATGCCGACCCCGCCACCACCTGGCCGCAGTGGCGCGGCCCGAGCGGCCAGGGCGAAGTTGCGGGCAGCGGCTACGTCGACCGCTGGGGGCCGGAGGAGAACGTGCGCTGGAAGGTCGCCGTCCCCGGCAACGGCAACTCCTCGCCGATCGTCTGGGGCGACCACATCTTCCTGACCACCGCCGAGGCAGCCGGCGCCAAGCGCTCGGTGCTCGCCTTCGACCGGGCAACCGGTAAGAGCCTCTGGACTACCGCGGCGCCCGCCGCGAATCCGGAGCGCGCCTACCCGAAGAACGGCCACGCCTCGTCGACACCCACCACCGACGGCGAGCGCGTCTACGCCTACTTCGGCAACCACGGGCTTCTCGCCGTCGACTTCAGCGGTGAGGTCGTCTGGCACAAGTCCTTCGGCGAGTTGAACGCCTTCCACGGCACCGCCTCGTCACCCCTGCTGCACGGCGATCGTCTGATCGTCGTCCAGGAGCAACAGCGTTCCGCGTCCTTCATCGCCGCTTTCGACCGCCGTACGGGCGAGGAGCTGTGGCGCACCGAACGGGACACGCAGGTCGGCTGGAGCTCGCCGGCAGCGATCTCGGTGACGACGGATAACGGCGAAGAGCGCGACGAGATCGTCGTCAACAGCCAGCATCACGTGATCGCCTACGCGCCCGAGGACGGCCGCGAGCTGTGGCGCGCCGGCGGCACGACCTTCGAGGTCATCCCGAGCCCGGTGGTCGGCCACGACCTCCTGTTCAGCACCTCCGGCCGCGCCGGCCCGACCCTGGCGATCCGCCCCGGCGGCGACGGCGACGTGACGGACAGCCGGATCGTCTGGAGCGCGGCCAAGGGCTCGCCCTTCGTCGTCGCGCCGATGCTGGTCGGCGACTACCTCTACATGGTCAACGACATGGCGAGCGTGATCACCGTCTACGAAGCGAAAACCGGCGAGGTCCTCTGGCAGGAACGCCTGGGAGAGCGGATGCGCGAGGGCTTCTCCGCCGCGCCGGTCGCCTTCGGCGGCAAGATCTTCTTCACCAACGACAACGGCGAGACCTTCGTCATCAAGGAAGGGCCGGACTTCGAGCTTCTCCACGTCAACCGGATCGGCGAACGGACGATCGCCTCGCCCGCCCTCGTCGGCGGCGTCTGGTACATCCGTACCGACGGTCACCTGTGGGCCATCGCGGGCGAGGCGGGCTAGGGACTCAGCTCGCGGTGTACCCGCGCCACCTCGACCATGTAGCCGCGGTTGGGTAAGGACGCGGCGCGCTCGATCGCGGCTGCGGCCTTCTCTTCCTCGCCCACGAGTTCGTAGTAGAGCCCCAGGTACAGATCGGCGTAGAAGCGCGCGCCGGAACCCTCTTCCCGCACGGCGGCCTCGACCTCGGCGACGCTCCCCTTGCCCCGGAACAGAGCGTCGATCTCCTTCATCGGCCGGCGAGCATCCGGGCCGACCGGCAACATCGACTCCTGTGCAGCCTCCAGGCCCTCCTCGGCCGCGACGCAGAGCAGGTGCCACACCGCGTTCTCCACGTCGTTCGGATTGACCAGCCGGTGCCGCTCGAACTGGCCCCGGCAATCGGCGAAGCGGCCGGCGTAGTAGTACGAGATGCCGCGCTGCCACAGGTAGGGGTCCTGTGAAGGCTCCAGAACCACGACCTGGTCGAAGTCCTCGATCGACGCCTCGATCTGCCCGGCCTTGAACCGCGCCGATCCCCGGAGGAGATAGAGCTGCCAATTGCGCGGCTCGACCTCGATCGCCCGGTCGTAGCCGGAGATGGCCGCCTCGTAGTCGCCACGAGACTCGTGGAGACTCGCCTGCCGCAGCAGCACCGCCGCGCTCCGCTCGTCGTGGTGTTGCTGCGTCGAAGCGTCTCCCACTGACGAGAACGCCAGCAAGCTGGCGGTCGCAAGAAGGAACCGCCCGTGCCTTGCAGTCCTCATTCTGGCGGCACTCTAGCTGGCAAGCACTATGGAACTGGAGAACCGCAACCCGGGGGCCCAGTTCCCAAGAGCGCCCGAGTAAGCGGTGACATCCAGCCTCCGGTGTCGTCGGGGAGGAGGGTCCCTGCGGGCTGGAGGCAAGCGTCTCCCGAGATCGTCCCGCTGACCAACGACCCCCCGCAGCGCAGCCGACCGAAGCGAGCGCCGACTTCCCATCCACCAAGACAGCGCGAGCGGCCGCAGGGACCCTCCTCCCCGACGACGCCGGAGGCGGCAGCAACCGAGGCCCAATCGGGCTAGACTTCGCGCGCTTCGGCAAGGACCAAAAGACGGAAACGAACCGACTCGGACGACGAAGAGAAGGGGATAAGAACATGGGTCTGCTCGATGGAAAGGTCGCACTCGTTACCGGCGCCGGCGGCGGCCTCGGCCGCACTCACGCGTTGCTCGCGGCGCAGGAAGGGGCCGCGGTCGTGGTCAACGATCTGGGCGGAGCGCGGGACGGCACCGGCGCCGGCACCACGATGGCTGACCAGGTAGCCCAGGAGATCCGCGACG
The DNA here is from genome assembly GCA_965116955.1 of Thermoanaerobaculia bacterium. GTDB lineage: Bacteria > Acidobacteriota > Thermoanaerobaculia > Multivoradales > Multivoraceae > Multivorans. Next base: position 4,352,926 of record OZ220742.1, read on the forward strand.
CCGGCGGTCAGGCCGTCGCCGACTACGGCTCGGTCTCGGACGGCGACGCCGCCCGGGCAATGGTCCAGCGCGCCGTCGACGAGTTCGGCAAGCTCGACATCGCGATCAACAACGCCGGCATCCTGCGCGACAAGTCGTTCAAGAACATGACCGACGAGCTGTGGGACATCGTCCTCGACGTCCACCTGCGCGGCACCTACCTGGTCACGAAGGCCGCCTACGACCAGATGATCGAGCAGGAGTCCGGTGGCCGGATCATCATGACCAGCTCGACCTCCGGCCTGCTCGGCAACTTCGGCCAGACGAACTACGGCGCCGCCAAGGCCGGAATGGCCGGCTTCATGCGCTGCCTGGCGCTTGAGGGCGCCAAGTACGGCGTGACGGTGAACCTCCTCGCTCCCGCGGCCTGGTCCCGCCTGACTGAGGACATCATGCCCGAGACGACCGCAGAGCCGCTGGCGCCCGAGAAGGTGTCGCCGGCCGTTGTCTGGCTGTGCACCGACGACGCCGCCGACATCACGGGCCGCATCTTCGCGGTCGGCGGCAACAAGGTGTCGCTCCTGGCCTGGCAGTCGCTCGAGATCGCCAGCCGGCCGAACGACCAGGGACCGTGGGACGTGGCGACGATCGGCGAGAAGATCCGCGCCGCAGCCGCCGACTTCCCCAAGCCGGTCCACTTCAGCGATTTGATGTAGCCGGATCGTCCGCCGAACGGGCGGTCGCCCTCGAACCCCTGTCCCGGCGCGCAACGTTCGTCGCCGGTCTTGCGTAGAATGTTGACTAATGTGACTATTATGGTCACGAATACGACGAGCCGCACCGCAGCCAGGCTGAACGCCTCGCCCACAGGACCTGACGAGAACACGCCATGAGCCAGTCAACCGCGAACCGAACCATCTCCTGGAAGGCCCGACTCGGGCACTGGATTCCACCCCACCTCGATGAACAGATCGAGATCTACGAAACCCAGATCGCCCAGAAGCGCCAGGGCAGGATCGACGACAAGGTCTTTGCCGAGACCCGCTTGCGACGCGGCGTCTACGGCCAGCGCTACGACAACGGCCAGCGTCACGACGGCACGGCAAGCAGAGCACTCGAGTACCCCTGCGGCGACCTGACGAAGGGGCCGAACACGGTGTGGGACGCCCCCGGCATGCTGCGGATCAAGATCCCGTTCGGCGCCATGAACGCCGAGCAGATGGAAGTCCTCGCCGACCTCGCCGAGGAGTACTCGGACGGGATCGCGCACGTGACGACGCGCCAGGACATCCAGCTCCACTTCATCCACATCGACGACACGCCGGACATCATGCGGCGTCTGGCCGCGGTCGACATCACGACTCAGGAGGCCTGCGGCAACTCGGTGCGCAACGTGACGGCCTGCCCACTGGCCGGCGTCTGCCGCGACGAACCATTCGACGTCTCGCCCTACGCCCACGCTCTGACGCACTTCCTGCTCGGGCACAAAGACGCCCAGGACTTCGGCCGCAAGTTCAAGATCGCCTTTTCCGGCTGCGCGCAGCACGCCTGCGGACTCGCCAACATGCACGACCTCGGTGTGGTGGCCCAGGTCCGCCCGACCGGCAACGGCACGAGCAGTGGCGCGGAGCGTGGCTTCAAGGTCTACGTAGGGGGCGGCCTCGGCGCGGTGCCCCACCAGGCCAAGGTCCTGCGCGAGTTCGTGCGCGAGGACGAACTCCTGCCTCTGGCCCAGGCCGTCTGCCGTGTCTTCGGGCGGCTCGGCGAGAAACGGAACCGGGCACGGGCACGGGTCAAGTTCCTCGTGGCCAAGTTGGGAATCGAGGAGTTCACCCGCCTGGTCGACGAAGAGCTGGCGGTCCTTCCAATCGACGACCGCTGGAGTGCGTATCTGGATGACCTCTCCGTCACGGACGAGGAGCCGACTCGACCGGCGGCAGCGCTGTCGCCCGGTCAGCGGCCCGAGGGCTTCGCCGAATGGCTGGGATCGAATGTCCAGCGACAGCGCCAGCAGGGCTACGTCGCGGTGGCGATCAACCTGCCTCTCGGCGACCTGACCTCGACCCAGTTGCGGGCGCTGGCCGATACGACGCGGCGGTACAACGGCGGCCACGTGCGGAACACCGTCGAGCAGAACATCCTGCTCCGGAACATCAGCGAGGCGGATCTGCCGCCGCTCTACGCCGAACTGCGGGAACAAGGCCTGGGCGAGCCCGGCGCCTCCTCTCTCGTCGACGTCACCGCCTGCCCCGGCACCGACACCTGCAAGCTGGGGATCTCGGCGTCACGCGGACTCGCCGGCGAACTGCGCAAGCGCATCGCCACCTCCATCAAGACGACCGGCGTGCTTGCCGACGAAGCGGTCAAGGACCTCCGGATCAAGGTTTCCGGCTGCTTCAACTCCTGCGGCCAGCACCACGTCGCCGACATCGGCTTCTACGGCGTGAGCCGCAAGAGCGACGGCCGCACCATCCCCCACTTCCAGGTCATCCTCGGCGGCCAATGGACCGAAAACGCGGGTTCCTACGGGCTGGCCGTGGTCGCGGTGCCGGCCAAGCGCATCCCCGAAGCGGTCGAGCGGATCGCCGGTCTGTACGTGACCGAGCGGGAGAAGGGCGAGAGCTTCCAGAGCTTCATCGCCCGGGTCGGGAAAGCCCGCATCCGGCAACTGCTCGACGATCTGACGAAGCTGCCCACGTACCTCGAGGACCGCACTCTCTACTCCGACTGGGGCGACCCGCGCGAGTACACGATCGGCGACCTCGGTGTCGGCGAGTGTGCCGGCGAAGTCGTGACCGCGGTCGAGTTCGGCCTCTCCGCCGCCGAACGCGAGGTCTTCCAGGGCCTGCTCGAACTCGACCGGGGCGCCGCCGAAGCCGCCGCGGAGAAGGCATACGCGGCGATGCTCCAGGCGGCGCGCGCGCTGATCACGACGGAGAACATCGACATCGGCACCGCGCCGGAGGAGGTCGTCGGCGAGTTCCGCACCCGCTTCTACGACACGGAACTGTTCTTCGACCCGTACGCCGGGGCCAAGTTCGCGAACTACCTGTTCCGTATCCACGGCGACGCCGAGACCGACTCCAGCGAGGAGGCGCATCGACGGATCGAGGAAGCCCAGTTGTTCATCGAGGCGGCCCACGCCTGCAACCAGCGGATCTCAGAGATCCAGGCCGCCCGGGTGGCCTGATGACGGCTGACCTTCCGGAGGGGGAAAGCGCACAGCTCCCCGACCTCGACGCGCTGGTCAAGTTCGACCTGAAGGTGATGGCGGCAGAAGCCGCGGACGTGGAGGCAGAGGAGTTCATCCCGGTCTTCCACCGCTGGATCACCGAGCGCGCTCTTCCGGAACTCCTGATCGACGTCGCCGACTACAGCCACGTCCACGAAGGACCGGGCGTGTTGCTCGTTGGCCACGACGCGATCTACGCCTACGACCTCAGCCGGGGCGAGCCGGGCCTGCTCTACAGCCGGCGCCACGAGTCGGGCGCGGAGCTCGCGGGAATCGACAGCCTCGACCGCAGGCTGAGGTCCCTGCTCGACTGCGCCTACCGCGCCTGCGACCTGATCGAAGCCGAGGACCAGCTGGGCGGCCGGGTCGTCTTCGACCGCCACAGGCTGGAGTTGCGCGTCAACGACCGGCTGTTTCCCTCCGACGAGCAGACGGCCCTGGCGCTAGCCGGCACCTTCCAGCGGGCGCTGGTCGAAGCGGGCGTCCGTGACGGCGATGCGTCGGTCGAGGTGAAGCGGATCGGGGAGCCTCGCGAGCGGCTGACCCTCTCGACCGGCTAGGAGCGGCGGGCCGCCTGCGCGCGCTCGACGAGTGACCGCAGCTCCGGCTCCAGCTCCAGAGCCGCCGCGGCTTCGCGGCCGGCGATCGACATCTTGGGCCAGGTCCTGGTGAGCACATCCACCGTCTTGTCCGGTCCCAAGCGGCCGGCCAGCGCCTCCAGGTCGTGTTCCAGGAACACCAGGCAGGCCGCGTCCTCCAGGGTCTGCGCCTCCGCCGCCGCGCTCCGGCCCGCGCGCTTCAGCACGAGGTTCTGGACCCGCTCCATCTGCTCCCGGCGGTAGCCCGCATCGCGCAGCACCGCGCCCGCAAGCCTGGCGTGTTCCAGCGCGGCCGCGCGCCGCCAGGCGAGGTAGCCCTTGCGTCCCTCGGGATAGTCCGTCCGCGGCAGGCTGAAACGGCGCAGGTGCTGGCAGTGGGCCGCGAGCAGCAGGATCTCACCGGCCTCCGGATCGAGCCGCTCGACCCACGCCGCCATCCGGCGCGAATAGGCCAGTTCCCGCGGCACCTGCTCGCCGTCCATCGTCGCCGTTGCCGGGTCCTCCCGGTGAAACAGATCGAACCCCGCCACCGCGTTCTGAAAACGCGGCATCAACTCGAAGCTCTTCACCTACTCGCCGGCCAGCTCTCGTTCGACAACCAGCTTGTGCTCGGCGTTTCGCTGCAGCTCCGCCAGCCAGTCGAGAAAGCCCTGCGGATCGACGAAGGGGTGGGGATCCGAGGGCCCCCGCGACGCCAACTGCTCCGCACGCTCGAAGACCCGCCCCATCCCGGCGTGGTTCGTGATGTTGACCTCGACCGGATTCCCCTCCTCGCCGGCGAGTCTCCGGATCCGGGCCACGCTGTCCAGGTAGAGGTTCGTCCGGTGGACTCCCTCGAAGTTCAGGCCCACACCCCCGAAGACGAACGCCCGGTGCTCCTCCCCGCCGTCACGCACCGGGAACTCCATCGAGAGGACGCCTTCGGTGTGACCGGGAGTGACGTAGAAGCGGATCTCCGTGTCGCCCAACTGCAGGGTGTCGCCGTCCGCGATCACCATGTCGTGCACCGGAACGTCGATCTCGTAGCGGGGGTCGCTCGGCGGCTGTTCCGCCAGCTCCCAGTCGGCCTCGGTCATGCCGACCCGTGCGCCGTAGGCCTCCTGGAACCTCGCCGCCCCGCCGACATGGTCGAAGTGGCCGTGGGTCACCAGGACGTACTTCAGGTCCGACGGATCGAATCCCACGGCGCGGATGCCGTCGGTCACGTTGTCGATGAAGTCGCCGTACAGCGAGCCGATCAGGATCAGGCCGTCCGTCGTCACCAGGAGATAGGACGACACCCACTCGATGCCGACGTAGTAGAGGTTGTCGAAAATCTGGAACGGCTCGACCCGTTGCGCTACGGGATCGTTCCGGAGTCCCCAACCGTCGTCCTCAGCGTCCGCGGAGGCCGCGACGTCAGCTTCAGGAGCCTCGTCCGGCGCCGGCGCCGCGCTATCGCCACCGCAGGCCGCGGCGCCAAGAACGATCAGGAGTGCGCTCAGGAGAGCCAGGGCAGAACGTGTCATGTGCCGGTCCAAGTTACCACGGCGGTCCAACCCGACCGGCCGCTACCAGCGCTCGCCGTAGGGCCTGAGTTCGACCTCGAAACTCCATGCCGACGGATCCTGGTGGGCCACGTACCAGACGTTCTCCGCAATCGCTTCCGGCTTGATGAAGAAGTCGTCCGGCTGGTCGGGCATCCGGCGCCGCGTCCATTCCAGATCGATCACCGCGTCGATCACGAAGTACGCGACGTGAACGCCCTGGGGCCCCAGGCTCCGCGCCATCGACTCCGCCAGGATGCGCTGTCCCGCCTTGGTCGGCGCGAAGCCGGCGAAGCGCGGCATGCCACGGCGCGCGGAGGTGTTCCCGGTGACCATGATCGCGCCGCGCCCCGCTTCGATCATCGCCGGCGCCAGCGCGCGGGCCAGGTACAGGAGCCCCATCACGTTGACCTCGAAGTTCGCGCGCAGCTGCTCGGGCTCGATCTCCAGGAAGTCGCCGAAGGCGCCGCTTACGGCGTTGTGGACGAGGACGGTGGGCGCGCCGAGATTGCCACGGACCCGAGCGACGGTCGTGCGCACGGCTTCAGGGTCCGAGACGTCGCAGACGTAGCCGCGCGAGCCACCGATCCCCGTCTCCAGGGCGCGGAGCCGGTCCTCGTCGCGGGCCAGCATCGCCACCCGGTAGCCGCCGGAGGCGAACCGCCGCGCGAGCGCAGCCCCGGTGCCGGGGCCGACGCCGGAGATCAGGCACACCGGATCGCTCATCGGCCGCCGACGCTACTGCATTCCATCCGACAGAAGAGCGCCCCGCCGCTGAACAGAGCTATAGCTATTCCTGTATGCTTTCCCGGCACGACTTCCGTGCCGTCTTCCCGGGAGGCCACGATGATGGAACGCCGTTCTTCGATGCCCCGTTTCCTGCTCGCGGCGGCGCCCGGCGCTCTCGCGTTCGCGATGTTGCTGACCGCGGCCCCGGCAGCCGCCGAACGCGAGTTCTACGTCGGCTTCCACCTCGGCCGGACGGATGTCGAAGTCAACGCCGACGATGCTCTCGACCAGATCCTCGATGGCGACGGAAACTCGCAGGCCTACGAAATCGGCTTCAAGTTCAACGACAACTTCGCCGTGGAGGCCACCTATCACGACCTGTCGGAAGTCGACGGCGCGATCCGCCCCTGCGCCGAGGGCGTGCCGTGCTCCGACATTCCGATTCGCGGCAAGATCAACGTCCTGTCGCTGGCCATCGTGCCCCAATACCCGATCACGAGCCGGATCTCCATCTTCGCGAAGATCGGCGTCGTGTCGTGGGGCGCCGACCTGGAGGACGCGCTGGACGACTTCGATGTCGCCCTCGACGACCTGGACGAAGAAGACCTGGTCTACGGCGTCGGCGCGGAGTTCCAGCTCCTTGGCCGTCTCAGTCTCGTCGGGCGCTTCGAGTCGATCGGCGGCGACATCGAGACCGTCTCCGTCGGAGCCCGCCTCGGGTTCTGACGGCGTACGGCCGAACGCGTCCCGGAAACGGGAGTGCTAGCGTCCGCGCATGACCGACATCACGCCCTACCGCATCGAGATCGACGAAGAGGAACTGACCGACCTTCGCCGCCGGCTGGCTGCCACCCGCTGGCCCGAGCGCGAGACGGTCGACGACTGGACCCAGGGCATCCCGCTCGCCTACACGAAGGAGGTGTGCGAGTACTGGGCATCCTCCTACGACTGGCGCCGCCTGGAGAGCCGCCTGAACGATCTCGACCAGTTCAGGACCGAGATCGACGGGCTGGGCATCCACTTCCTCCACCTGCGCTCGAAGCACCGGGGGGCGGCGCCGCTGGTCATGACCCACGGCTGGCCGGGCTCGATCGTCGAGTTCCTCGAGGTGCTTGAGCCATTACTCGATCCGACCGCTCACGGCGGCTCGGAAGAGGACGCCTTCCACCTCGTGGTTCCCGCCCTGCCGGGCTTCGGCTTCTCGGACAAACCGACCAGTGCCGGCTGGAGCGTCGAGAAGATCGCCGACGCCTGGGCCGAACTCATGTCGCGACTCGGCTACGAGTGGTACTTCGCCCAGGGCGGCGACTGGGGCGCGGCGGTGAGCACGGCGATCGCGATCCAGGACCACGAGCACTGCCACGGCATCCACCTGAACATGCCGACCTCGGGCGTGGACCGGAGCACGATGGACGACCTGACGGACATCGAGAAGGACGCGCTCGCCGGGCTCCAGCACTACCAGGACTGGGACTCCGGCTATTCCAAGCAGCAGTCGACCCGGCCGCAGACCCTCGGCTACGGCCTGGTCGACTCGCCGGCCGGCCAGGCAGCCTGGATCATCGAGAAGTTCTGGTCCTGGATGGACTGCGACGGCCACCCGGAGAACGTGCTGACGCGCGACCAGTTGCTCGACAACGTGATGATGTACTGGCTGCCGGCCTGCGGCGCTTCTTCGGGGCGCCTCTACTGGGAGAGCTTCGGCAAGGGCGGTGGTGATCCGGTCGAGATCCCGGTCGGCTGCAGCATCTTCCCCAAGGAGATCTTCCGCTCCTCCCGGCGCTGGGCGGAACGACGGTACCGCCAGCTCGTCTACTGGAACCGGCTCGAGAAGGGCGGGCATTTCGCCGCCTTCGAGGTGCCGGACGTCTTCGTCGACGAACTGCGGAAGTGCTACCGCGCGATGCGGGCCTAGCGCGCGTTCAGGCTTCGTCCACGGTGGCGCGGAACCGTGGCGGCCGGCGGTGCGGCGCCGCCTGTTCGAAGGCCCAGGCGATGCGAATCAGCGTCGGCTCGCTCCAGGCGGCGCCGAAGAAGGAGACACCGACCGGCAGGCCGTGAACGTGGCCGGCCGGGACCGTGACGTTCGGGTAGCCAGCGACCGCGGCAGCGCCGGAGCTGCCGACCGAGAAGGTGTCGCCGTGGACCAGGTCGGTCACCCAGGCCGGGCCGCCGCTCGGGCCCAGGATGGCGTCGAGACGATGCTGGCCGAGCGCCGCGTCGAGGCCCTCCGCGCGTGACAGCCGGCTCGCCTCGTCTCGCGCTGTCCGGTAGGCAGCCTCCGTCAGCGGCCCCTTCGCTTCCGCTTCGATCAGGATCTCCTGGCCGAAGTACGGCATTTCGCGCTCCGCGTGCGCCTCGTTGAACGCGATGACGTCCGCGAGCGTTCTCGCCGGGGCTTCGTCCCCCAGTCCGGCCAGGTACTCGTTCAGACCGGCCTTGAACTCGTAGAGCATCGCCTCGTACTCGTGCCGCCCGACCTCCTGGCGATGGGCGATCTCGACCGGGTCGACGATCTCGGCGCCCAGGCTCTTGAGGGTCTCGATCGCCTCTTCCATGACCGCGTCGACGCGGCCGTCCCGGTCGAAGAACTGGCGGCCGATGCCGATCCGGAGGCTGCTCAGGTCGGCGGCATCCGGCTCCCCGAGGTGGCGTGTCAGTTCGGTGGGAACCGGCGAACGGGCGGTGGCTTCGTCCAGCGGATCCCGACCCGTCATGCCGCTGAGCAGTGCCGCGGCGTCGGCAACCGTACGCGCCATCGGACCGGCGGTGTCCTGCACCGCGGAGATCGGAATGATGCCGCTCCGGCTGACCAGGCCCACGGTCGGCTTGATTCCGACCAGGCCGTTCGCCGACGACGGACAGATGATCGAGCCGTCGGTCTCGGTGCCCACCGCCGCGGCGCAGAGGTTCGCGGACGTGGCGGCGCCCGAACCGGAGCTCGAACCGCACGGATTCCGGCTGAGAACGTAGGGATTCCGGCACTGCCCGCCGCGGGCGCTCCAGCCCGAGCTCGACCGGTTCGAGCGGAAGTTGGCCCACTCGCTCAGGTTCGCCTTGCCGAGCAGCACCGCCCCGGCCTGACGGAGTCGGGCCGCCACGAACGCATCCCGCGGCGGGATCGACCCCTCCAGCGCCAGGGAACCGGCGGTGGTCGTCGTCCGGTCGGCGGTGGCGACGTTGTCCTTCAGCAGGATCGGAACACCGTGCAGCGGGCCGCGCACGTTCCCGGCGGCCCGCTCATGGTCGAGTTCTCCCGCGATCTCGAGGGCGTCCGGGTTCGTCTCGATGACGGAGCGCAGCGCCGGACCCTGGCGATCCAGGGCCTCGATGCGGGCGAGGTAGAGCCCGGTGATCTCCCGGCTCGTCCGCTCCCCCTCGGCCATCTGCCGCCCCAGTTCGGCGATCGTCACCTCTTCGAGTTGGAAGCCGCCCACCTCGGTCGGCGCGGCTCCCGGCGGCGCGTCCCGATCACCGTCCGAGCGGGCGCATGCCGTTCCCGCCACGGCCGCGGCGCCGAGAGTGCCCACGACAGCCATCACGTCGCGGCGAGTCGCTCCGTCCGGGTCGGCCACCGTTCGACGCTAGCACTCAAACCCAGCCCCCACACCCACGCCACCAGAGCGCCCAGCGGCACGTACCACGGCCAGGCCAGAACCTCGCCGCCGGGCCCCTCCGCCCAACGCCACAGGGCCAGCACACCGCCGGCGCCCAGGGCCAGGAAGAGGCTGGCGCCCACGCGGCCGCGGCCGTCCATGCGCAACCAGGTCCAAAGCAGCGCGACGACGGCGGCCAGGCAGATCCAGCCCGCCGCCGGCTGATGCCAGACCGCGGCGAACACGGCGAGCGCCGAGAGTGGCCCCGACCAGAGGAAGCCCCGCCCGTCGCGGCCGAACGGCGCCAAGGCCAGAGCCACCGCCGCCAGCAGCGCGCCCCCGGTGTATCCGGCCATCGCCAGGGCGAGGTCGAGCAGCGCGTCGTAGCGGGCCGCCACCGTGTCCATCGCGAGCGAAGTCAGCCCGAGCACCAGACCCCAGCCAAGCACGAGGAGCCGCGGCAGGCGCACGCCGTTGCCGGGGCGGGCGTGCGAGCGAAGCAGCGCCGACGTCGTCTGGGCGAGCGCCGCGAGGATCGAGTCCAGGCTGGACACCGCCGCCGCCAGCGCGCCGGCGACGACGAGCGCCTTCAGGCCGACCGCCACCGCCTCGACCGCGAAGACGGCGAAGATCCGGTCCGGCTGCTCGGCCACGATCTCGGCCGCGACCCCTGCGAGGGGCGCCTGCTCGTAGTAGGCCCACAAACCGATCCCGACGAAAGCGAACGAGAGGGAGACGAGGACGGAAACCCCGCTGGTCGCCACCGCCAGTTGAGCGTCCCGCGCGCTGCGGCAACAGAAGAGGCGTTGCGCCATCAACTGGTCGGTGCCGAAGGCGGCCACGCCGCCAATCGTGGCGCCGATCAGCGCGGCCCAGAGCGTGTAGGGAGCGGTCAGGGACGGCGACAGGTCGAACAACGTGAACTTCCCCTCGCTCCACGCGGCGGCGAGCGCCGGCGCCATGCCCGCCTCGAGTTCCCACGCCACGACGCCGAGGCTGACCGCGACGCCGGCCACGAACAGCAGGAAGAGGACGACGTCCGTCCAGACCACGGCGGCGATGCCCCCGAGCCAGGTCCAGACCACGGCGAGGACAACCACCGCCGCCACCGCCGCCACGTGGGGCGGCACCCCAGTCGTCCGTTCCAGCCATCCCAGTTCCCGGTGGAGCAGGACGCCCAGAACGACCGCGGACAGATAGACCCGGGCCGACTGGGCCAGAACGCCTCCCAGCCAGAACATGCCGGTCGCCGTCCGTCGTACGGAGGTTCCCGCGGTGCCGAGCCGCCGCTCGATCAGGTCGTACGGACTCATCACGTCGTAGCGGTAGTAGGCCGGGACGAGCAGCCACGCCACCAGCAGCCGCGCGGCGAGGTAGCCGAACAGCCCGATCTGCAGGTAGGTCAGGTCGCCGCCCGGCCGATGGACGATCGAGGGCAGGCTGATGTAGGTGACCGCGCTGATCTCGGTCGCGACCAAAGATGCCGCCACGGCGTACCAGGGGAGGCTCCTGGCGCCGCCGAAGTAATCGCGCTCGGTCTTCTGCCGCCGCGACAGCGAGCGCGCCATCACCGTGATGGCGGCGAACAGCGCCAGCAGAATCAGCCAGTCGGCAAGGCCGAAGCTGCCGCCAAGGCCCATGCCGGCCTACGAGTGAATCACTCGCCCCGGTAAACGAGACCCCGGGTCCTCGTGGTGACGCGATAGAGCCCGGAGCGCGCCGTCATGTAGAGCGTGCTGCCGTCGCCGCCGAAAGCGGTATTCGCGGGCAGCTCGGCCGGCGCGATGGTGCCCAGGTGACGGCCGTCGGGCGCGAAGACCATCACGCCGCCCGGCCCGGTCGCGAAGACGTTGCCTTCTGTGTCGACGGCCAGACCGTCCGGCGCGCCGGGCGCCTCCATGCCGCTGGCGTCGAAGAACATCTCGCCTTCGCCCAGGGTGAGGTCGTCGTTCACCGCGTACTTCTTCCAGTAGCGGTTGGGCGGCGCGTCGGAGTTCGCCACGTAGAGCGTCTTCTCGTCCGGCGACAGGCCGAGGCCGTTCGGACGGGTCTGGCCGGTCTCGAGCAGGGTCACCGTGCCGTCCGGGTCCAGCCGGTAGATGCCGTTGTGGTCCTGCTCCTTGTTCTCGGACTGGTTCGGAAGGCCATAGGGCGGATCGGTAAAGAACGCGGCTCCGCTCGAGTGAAAGACGATGTCGTTCGGACTGTTGAGCCGCTTGCCGTCGTAACGGTCGGCCAGGTTCACCCGCTCGCCCTCCAGCGCCATCGCGGACACCACGCGGTTGCCGTGCTCGCAGAGAACGAGGCGGCCGTCCGGGTGAAGCGCCAGGCCGTTCGATCCGCCTGTGCCGCCGGTGCCGGCGTCGTCGGGCAGGACCGGATCGAGGAACACGACCGCTCCCTCACCTTCGGACCAGCGGTAGACCTTGTTCTCCGGGATGTCGCTGAAGTACAGGCGGTCGGGGTCACCGGGAACCCATACCGGGCCCTCGGTGAAGGTGAAGCCGTCCGCCACCTTCTCCACCACCGCGTCGGCGGGCACCAGGTCATCCATTGCGGGGTCGTTGCGCAGCACCGTGCCGTCACTCTCCATCGCTTCCGTCGCCTCCTCCGCCATCGGTTCCGCTTCCTCGCTGTCGCCGCCGTAGCCACATCCCGCGACCAGCGTCACACTCAACACGATCCACGCCAGAGAACCTCTCATCGCCGACTCTCCTCCTCCAACTTGCTCTTCACTCCCACGAAAGGCGTCAGGATAGCAACCGCCACCACCGTGTCCCTTCGTTGCGTTCGACGGTCCAAGCTCCTATTCTGGCCGCGTTGCCTTCATCACCCGCCATGGAAGCCGTGCCGGGACTCGCCACCGCACGGTCCGCTCCGCTCCTGGCGGCCGTCTTCCTGCTCGCGACCACCACCGCCTGTCAATCGTCCCGACCAACGGCGCCCTTGTCTCCACCGATGTCGGCCCACCCGCCACAGGCCGCCGCCGCGCTTCGCGCCGCTCCGCCCGACACGGCCGGTTTCGACGCCGTTCGGCTGGAGCGTGCCGCTGATCTGCTGGAGGAAGCTGTCGCGGCCGGCGTCACGCCCGGTGGCGTGCTTGTGGTCGCCCGCCGCGGCACGATCGTCCTCGAACAGACCGCCGGCCGCCTGACCTACGACGACGACGCCCGCGCCGTCACTCCATCGACGATCTACGATCTGGCCTCCCTGACCAAGGTCATCGCGACGACGACCCTGATGATGCGCCGGGTCGAGTCCGGCGCGCTCGACCTGGACGCCACCGCCGCCTCCCGCCTGCCGGAACTCGAAGGGTCGCCGGTCGGCGGGGCAACGCTGCGGGACCTCCTCGCCCACTCGAGCGGCCTGCCTTGCTGCAGCGAACTGTTCCGGGAGCTCGGGGAAGGGCTCGACCGCGACGAGGCCCGCGCGCGCTACCTGGAACACATTGCCGCCACCGAACTGGAGGTCGGGCCCCGCGAACGGGCGATCTACTCCGACCTCGGCGTGCTGCTTCTCGGAGAGATCCTGGAGCGCCACTCGGGCCGGGGTTTCGCCGAACTGGTCCAGGACGAGATCCTCGGTCCGCTGGGGCTGGCCGACACCGGCTACCTGCCCGCGGATTCCCTGCGCAAACGGATCGCTCCGACCGAGTTCGACTCCTGGCGCGGCCGTCTGCCCCACGGCGAAGTCCACGACGAGAACACTCATGCCCTGGGCGGCATCGCGCCCCACGCCGGCCTGTTCGGCACCGCGCGAAACGTGGCCGCGTTCGCCCAGACGATGCTGAACGGCGGCGCCTACGGCGGCCTTCGGCTCGCGGACGACGACACGGTTGCCCTGTTCACGCGCCGCGCGGACCTCGTGCCCGGCAGCAGCCGGGCGCTGGGCTGGGACACGCCGTCCGACCCCAGCTCCGCCGGCCGCTACTTCTCGGCCCGCTCCTACGGCCACACCGGCTTCACGGGGACCTCGCTCTGGATCGACCCGGAACTCGAGCTGATCGTCGTCCTGCTGACCAACCGCGTCCACCCGACCCGCGAGAACATCGCGATCCGCAGACTCCGGCCGGCGATTCACGACGCCGTGGTCCTGGCGATCGAGGACACGACAGTCGAGCCACGCTAGAACTTCACACCCAGCCCTCGCAGATCCCGTTCCGCCTGCTCTTCCCAACCGCGGTTCGCGGCCGGACTGGCCGGGCTCGGATGGAGCATCCGGCCAAACGGCACGTCGAGGTCCCCGAGCGCACGCCGCGCCCGGCCTTCCGCGAAAGCACCGACACCGACCACGAGCCGCGCCTCCAACGCCTCCACCGTCCTCCTCAACGCCCGATCGCATGCAGCGAACAATGGTGTCTTCTCACGCGACGGTAGCCGGTCCGGCGTCAGGTTCGCGCCGCCTTCCAACAGGAACGCCAGCGGACAGTAGTTCCAGATCAGAAATCGATCGAAGAACGCCCGCGGAGTTCCGAATCGGCGCTCCGCCCAACCCCAGACGCGGCGGCCGCTGACCTCCCTGCGCCGGCACTCGAAGCCGAGAATCGGTCGCTTCGGGTGCTGTTCGACCGGGGGTTGGACGCCGCTTGTGATCCCCAGCCAATCCCGTACATACGTCACCTCACCAAAGGGAACGCCGGTCTGGGTCATGCCCCAGGGCCCCGGGTTCATGCCGACGAGCACCACCCTCCCTGCTCCATCTCCGGCCAGGTCCAGGTACGCGCGATGGGCCGCGCGGGCGTAAGTCAGCGGGTTGTAGACGTGGGCGACCGGCGGGCCAAAGCTGAGAGCAGCGACTGCCCGTGCCAGGTCGTCGGCAACGGGGACGAGCCTGGAATGCGCCACGCCGAGCTACACGATCCGCGACGTACGACCCGTCCAGTAGCGGTCGCGCAGCAGGCGCTTGTAGAGCTTGCCGGTCGGAAGCCGCGGTAGCTGCTCCTCGAAGTCGATCGACTTCGGCGCCTTGTAGTGCGCGACGCGCTCCCGCGCGTAGGCCAGGAGCTCCTCGGCCAGGTCCGCACTCTCCTCGAAACCCGGCATCAACTGGACAACCGCCTTGACCTCTTCGCCCAGGTCCTCGTTCGGCACGCCGATCACCGCCACGTCGGCCACCTTCGGATGGAGGATGAGAGCGTCCTCGATCTCCTGGGGATAGATGTTGACGCCGCCCGAGATGATCATGAACGCCTTGCGGTCGGTGAGAAAGACGTAGCCGTCCTCGTCCAGGTAGCCGACGTCGCCGAGCGTGCTCCAGCGGGGATGGCCCGGGTGGCGGGAGCCGAGGGTCTTCTCCCGGTCGCCGTGGTACTCGAACAGGTCCGCCTCCTCGGGCGGTTCGAAGTAAATCGTCCCCGGTTCGCCCGCCGGCAATTCCTTGCCGTCGTCGTCGCAGATGTGAACTGTTGCCGTCAGGCACTGGCCGACCGTGCCCGGCTTCCTCAGCCATTCCTCCGTTTCGACCGCGCACATGCCGTTGCCCTCGGAGCCGGCGTAGTACTCCAGGATGATCGGCCCCCACCACTCGATCATCCGGCGCTTGACGTCGACCGGACAGGGGGCGGCGGCGTGGATCGCCCGCTGGTGGCTCGACAGGTCGTAGCGGCTGCGCGCCTCCTCGGGGAGCTTGAGCATGCGGCTGAACATCGTCGGCACCCACTGGCTGACGGTGATTCCGTAGTCCTCGATCGCCTTGAGCGAGAGCTCCGGGTCGAACCGCTCCATGACGACCACCGTGCCGCCGAGCGTCTGCGTCCCGGCGGTGAAGCCGATCGGCGCCGCGTGGTAGAGGGGCGCCGGCGACAGGTAGATCGAGTCGGCGTCGATGCCGTAGATACTCGTCAGCACCTCGAAGCGCTGGTCCGGCATCTCCTCGACCGACAGGCCGGTGAGCGGCCGCAGGATGCCCTTGGGCCGTCCGGTCGTGCCGGAGCTGTAGAGCATCGTGCTGCCGCGTGGCTCCTCGGCGAGCGGCTCGGCCGGGAACGCCGCTGTCGCCTCACCGTAGTCGTCCCAGCCCGGCGGAATGCCCAATCCGTCGTCGTCGACGATCAGCCGGCCAGGACAGGTCGGGATCAGGTCCGTCAGTTCGGCGCACGCTTCGGCCAGCTTCGCCGAAGCGACGATGCTCCGCGCCCCGCAGTCCTTGACGATGTACGCCGCCTCCTCGGCGGTCAGGTAGCGGTTCACGGTGGTCAGGTAGAGGCCCGACCGGATCGCCGCCCAGTAGACGTCGAAGTACCGCGGATGGTTCTCCATGAAGATCGCGACGTGGTCGCGCGGCCGCAGCCCCTGCGCGTACCAGAGCTGCGCCAGCCGGTTCGACCGCCGGTCGAGTTCGAGGTAGGTGACGGCCTCGCCGGTTCCGGCCATGATGACCGCCGGCTTGTCCGGGGTTTCGCGCGCGTACCTGCCGGGATACATCCTCCGCCTCCGCCTCGCGCCTGTCTCGCCCGCGGCTCAGGAACCGACCGGCTCCATCTGCCAACTGACCATCGTTTCGATGCGGCAGGGCAGGAAGCGGGTAGCGTCGATCTCGATCTCCGCGTCCACCATCGCGCTCTCCGAAGAGTCGAACGAGCCGGTGATCACCGCCTCGATCAAACCGTCCTGGTCGACCCGGACGTCGTTCGGCGTGCGGAACCGGAAGCCCGCCTCGCGGATCCGGATGTTGGCGTTGGAGTTCCCGAACCTGGTGAAGGCGTTGACCAGAGTCGCGCAGGCCTCCGGCTCGCCGACGGCCGCGTCCGCGAGTCCCGGCAGGTTGACGAGGAAGGCGGCGAGCCTCACATCGTCGTCGTCGCGTTCCAGGATGAAACGGAACTCCTCTCCCTGCGGCCCTGTGCCCGACCACTCGCCGAGCGTAAAGACGACGAGCTCGACGCCCAGAAGATCGCCGCGGTTGTCGCAACCGCCGAGCGACAGGAGTAGCAGGGAGGCGGCCGCCAGGAGGACCGCCAGACGGCGCGGATGGCTGGAGCGCGGAGTCGGCGGAGAATCAGGAGCGGACATCGGGTGAGTACGCGAACAGACGTCACCCTATCGCAGCGCCACGGCTCCGCCGCCGGCCGGCCAGCAGCAAACCGACACCGAAGATCGTGAGCGTGCCGATGACGGTGATCATGTAGCTGTGCAGCGGAATGCGCAGCATGGCCAGGCCGCCCTCAAGCTGCGGCGACACCGTCATCCAGACGATGACCAGCACGCCCACCGCCACTCCGATCTGGGCCGCCGCTCGCCCGGCCCGCGGCGCCAGCCGGTCGAGCGCGAAGAGTCCCAGCAGTCCGCCGGCGAAGATCCCCGACACCGTCCACCAGACGTCCAGCAGGCTCTCGGCGCCGATCATCAGTAGCGCCGCGCCCGTGCCGAGAACGCCGATGACGACGGTCGAACGACGCAGCACACTCAGGTCCTCCGCCTCGCCGCCGTCCGGGCCGCGCTCGGGCCGGATGTACGTCCGGTAGATGTCCGACAGGAACACCGTGGCCGAGCTGTTGAACGAGGTGTCGATGCTGCTCATCGCCGCCGCGAACAGCGCGGCGATCAGCAATCCCGCCGCGCCCGACGGCAACCGGGTCGAGATGTAGTGCGGGAAGGCCTGATCGGCGGCGAGCCCGGCCGCCTCGGGCTGGCCCTGGAGGACGACGAACAGCCCGGTGCCGATGAAGAAGAAGACGGCCGAAACCGGCAGGTAGAGGCCGGCCGCCAGCCATACCGAGCGAGACGCGGCACGGTCGCTCACCGCCGCGTGATAACGCTGGACGTAGCTCTGGTCGATGCCGAAGTTCGTGAAGTTGATGAACAGGCCGTAGATCAGGACGACCCAGAAGGTCGAGGTCGTGAACTCGAAGGCAAAGCTGCCGAGGGAGAACTTCTCCGCTGCCTGCGCCACCTCAAGCAGTCCGCCGAACCCACCCTGCGCATCCGCGATCAGCAGCCCGACGACGATCAGGGCGCCGACCGTCAGCACGACACTCTGGATCACGTCGGTCCAGATGACTGCCTCGATGCCGCCGACGAGGGTGTAGACCGTGACGACGACGCCGGTGCTCAGAATGATCCAGGCCACCGGCCAGCCGGTCAGGGCGTTCATCGCCAGAGCGACGCCGAACAGGATCGAGCCGACCCGTGCGAACTGGGTCAGCAGGTAGCAGGCAACGGCGTAGGTCCGCGCCCAGCGGCCGAACCGCGCCTCCAGGTGGTGGTACGCCGATACCGCGTCGCCGCCGCGATAGAACGGGATCCACCAGCGCGCCGCCAGGAACGCCGCCACCGGCAGGGACAGCGAGAAGACGAACGCGTTCCAGTTGCCGCCGTACGCCTGGCCGGGGACCCCGATGAACGTGTTGCTGGAAAGGAACGTGCCGAACATCGACATGCCGACCGCCCAGCCTGGGAGCGCTCCACCGGCGACCATGAACCCCCGCGCCGTTCCGCTCCGTTTGGCGAGCGAGATGCCCGGCGCGACAACCGCCGCCAGGTAGGCGACGAAGACGACGAGATCGGTGCCCGCGGTCACTCGGGAGGCAGGACCGGCGCTTCCGCCGGCCACTCGGCTCCGGCCATCGGATGCCGCGGCAGCAGAGCCGGGTCGAGAACCAGGTGCCGAATGCGCGTGCGCCGGTGCGTGTACGTCACATGGACCAGGCCGTCACGACCCTGGATGACCGCCGGATAGGAGTACTCCCCGTCCTGGTCTTCCAGCATCAGCGCCGCGTCCCAGGTGTCGCCGTCGTCCGAGAGCGCCACGTTCAGGCGCGACCGGGAGCCGGCCCAGGCGCCGTCGACGCGCACCTTGTGGTTGTAGACGAGGAGGTGCCGGCCGTCGGTCAGCGTGAGGCCATCGACCCCGGCGTCGGGATTGAGCAGGCCGGTCGCGTAGATCGGACCCCAGGTGCGGCCCTCGTCCACTGAGCGGGACGCCGCGATGCGACTCTGCTTGGATCGGAACAGCGCCAGGAGTTCCGCATCGCCGAGCATCAGGATCGTCGGCTGGATGATCCAGAAGTCCTCACCAGCTTCCGTCTTACCGGCCAGCCGTGCGGTGCGGGTCCAGGTCCGGCCCAGATCGGGGGAACGCTCGAAGTGCGCGCGCCAGGCCGGAGGCTCGGGCGCGTCCTCGATGCTTGAGCCGGCGAGCAGACTGCCGTCGGGCAGCGTGATCGGCTTGTTCTTGATGGGTCCCAGAATGCCGTCTGGAAGCCGCCGCGGCTTGCTCCAGGTGCGACCGTCGTCCTCCGATTCAATGACCATCCCCCACCACTCCGGCGGGCTCGGCCCCACCTTGAAGAAGAGGAGCAGCGGCGAGCCGTCACGAGGCGGCTGGTAGAGGACCGGGTTCCAGGTCGGGTAGCGGCCGCCGTCCGGCTGAACCCCGTTGGCGACTTCGACCGGGGGCGTCCAGCCGTCGGCGCCGAGCCGGCTGAACCAGATGCCGACGTCCGCGTTCCGCTCGGCCGTCCCGCCGAACCAGGCAGCGACCAGAGCGCCGGAAGCCGTCTCGGCGATCGTCGAGGCGTGGCACTCGGGATGCGGCGCGTCGTTGAAGATGAACTCGGCCAGCACCACGCCGTCCTGGCCAGCCGCCGGTGCCGCGAGCAGCGTGGCAAGCGCCGCCGCCGCAACGCCAGTCCTCTGCCGCGAACTCTTCACGCCGGGTCCCGCGGCGCCGCGGCAAGCACCAGTTCCTCCGCCTGCCTCACGATCTCTCCCGCCCGTTCCAGGAGCTCCGCGTCGGTCGCGCTGCTGATCGGATGCTCGATCACCGCGAACGGGTAGTCCGGCGCACCGCAGGCCTGACCCATCAGCTCGGCGCCGTCGACGAAAGCGGACGTCATCACTCCGACCGCCGGTACGCCTTCCCGCTCGAAGGTCACCGCGTCGTGCAGACTGCACGACGAGCAACTCCCTCAGTCGCCGACGCCGGTGATGACCAGGCGCCGCCTCGCGAGACGGCGCACGAGGTCCGGCTCGGCCGGTGCGCTGTAGTTCCCCTTCGTCGCGCGCTCGACGGCGGCTACCTTCCAGCGTTCCCGCAGCAGCGACTCCAGATGGTCGAACAGCGGCGCCACACCGGCCTTGCCATTCGAGAGGAGGGCAACATCGACGCCAGCCAACGCTTCCAGCCGAGGCGCCGGCGAGAGCTGTGGCGGAGAGCCCTCCCAGGAGGGGTCGAGAACCTGCACGGTTCGGAGTGTAGCCGCGGAACCCGACGGATTAGGCTCGGCGCGGTCCTGCGCGTCAAGCTACTGGCGTGAGCACACTAGCGGAAGGGACGAACAGCCATGAGGAGAATTCGCTACTGCGTCGCCATGAGCCTGGACGGCTACATCGCCGGGCCCAACGGCGAAGCGGACTGGATCGTCATCGACCCCGACTACGACTTCGCCGAGCTGTACGGCGAGTTCGACACCTATCTGATCGGCCGGAAGACCTTCGAGAGCACCGGCGGCCAGGATCAGGGCTCGATGCCCGGCGCGCGGACCTTCGTGTTCTCCCGCACCCTCCGGCAGGCCGACTACAAGAAGATCACGATCGTCGGCGACGACTGGAAGGAGGTCGTCCAGTCCCTGCGCGAGGAGGACGGCAAGAAGGACATCTGGCTGTTCGGCGGCGGGTCGCTGTTTCGCAGCCTCGCCGAGGCGGGCCTGGTCGACACGGTGGAGGTCGCGGTGATTCCAACGATTCTCGGCGGCGGCGTTCCGCTGATCGCGGAACCGGCGCCGCGGATCAAGCTGGAACTCGAGGCGCAGGACGTCTACAAGGAGACGGGCACGATCGGCTTGGTCTACTCCGTGAAGCGGACCTAGAACCGGTCCGCCTCCCAGAAGGCGAACCGGTCGGGCGGCAGGAAGCGGGCCAGGAGATCGCCCCTGTTCGCCGTACCCAGCCGCCTGGCGAGTGCGTCGTCGTCCAGGCAACGGACCATCCAGGTGGCGGGAGGCGTCGCCTCCTCCGGTACTTCGTTCCAGGCCGGCCGGGTGTCGATCCCGGTGCCGGCGGCCGCCAGCAGGCCTTCCAGGGCATCGTCACGGATCAGGGGCATCCGGATCGATTCGACGCTCCGTCCGGCCATGGCGACTCGCAGCAACTCGCACAAGGCCGGCGCCGCATCCTGCTCGCGGCCCCACTCCAGGACCCGCAGCCGTCCGTTGAAGTCGGCGACCCGCAGGTAGGCCGCCCTGTGAGTTCCGCCGTCCGCGATCCAGATGTCCTCCCCCGGCGTGCCTGCAAGCCGGAAGCTGCTCTGCCAATCCTCCACGGAGCCGCGATCGACGACGCCGTCCAGGGGTGCGCCGGCGGCTCCGGCGGCGTAGATGCTCCAGAGACGCTCCAGCTCGCCCGCGTCGGCCACCGGGTCGTAGCGCCGCGCGCCGCCAGCCGGCGACTCGCCAACCCCCGGCCAGTGCAGCGTGCGCCAGCCGCGCGACCACGGCCGGTAGCCGTACTGCCCGTACCACCGCAGCCGCTCGGCGAGGAGGTACGAGAGCACCATCCCTCTCTCACGCATCGCGTCGATCATCCGCTCGAGCAGAGCGCCGGCCACGCCGCGGCGCCTGTGGTCCGGCCGGGTGAACACGCTGCCGATGCCGCCCATGGGCAGCACCCGGCCGCCGATCCGGACCCGGCGCGGGAAGATCTGCACGCACGAGACCAACTCGCCGCCCTGGTCCGCGACCCAGACGTTCCGCGGTTCGAAGGTCGGGTCGAGTTCGATGTAGCGCCGGAAGAACACCCGTCCGCTCTGTCCGTCCGGAAACGGCCAGCCGTCCAGGAGGTCGAGCAGGGCCTCGATCTCATCGTCGCGGAGGACCCGGAGTCGCGTGTCGGCCATGGCGGCGACTCTGCCATGCGAGCCGCCCCGCCAGCTTGACGGCAGCGCCAGACTTAGCCAGACTTAGCCAGGTCGAACTCTGGAGGGGAGAACGGATGAAGGTGAACATGCACGAAGCGAAATCACAGCTCTCGCGCCTGGGCAGGCTGGCCTGGGAGGGCGAGGAGGTCGTCATCGCCAAGGCGGGAGAGCCCTACCTGCGGCTCGAGCCCTACCGCGAGAAGAAGCTGGAACCCCGGAAGCTGGGAGGTCTGGAAGGGAAGATCTGGATGGCGCCGGACTTCGACGAGCCGGACGAGGAACTCTTCGAGCAGATCATGAACCCGAAGATCTTCCCGGACGAGACCTGACCGTGGAGCGACTGCTGCTCGACACCCATGCGTTCCTGTGGTGCCTGTCCGATACCGACAGACTGAGGGCAGCGTCCCGCGACGCCATTGAAGATCCGCGAAACCAGATCTTCGTCAGCGCGATCACGGCCTGGGAGATCACGGTCAAGCAACTGAAAGGGCAGATGGAAGCGCCCGACAACCTGGCCGCGATGGTCGACGAGAAGGGCTTCTCCCATCTGCCGCTGACCTTCCATCACGCGGAGTTGGCCGCCCGGCTACCACCGCACCACAAGGATCCGTTCGACCGCTTCCTGATCGCCCAGACTCAGGCCGAGGGACTCACCGTCGTCACCCGCGACAGCCACTTCCCGCTCTACGGTGTGCGGACCATCCGCGCCTGAAGCCGGGCGCGGACCATCCGCCTTCGCACGCCGAGTCACAGCCGGCGCTAGGCTTCGCCAGGTGAACCCTCTCGCAGCGTCGCTCCTCACCTTTCTTCTGTCGCCGCTCGCCCTGGCGGCGCAGACCGAACTGCCGGTCCCCGTCGAGCCCTTCCAGCAGCAGGTCGCGGAGTACGAGCCGCCGGCCGGCGAAGCGAACGATCCACCTACCGCAGTGCCGACTCCGGCCGGGACTCTCGACGCCCCCGGCGAAGTCCGCGAGGTCATCACGGATGCCGCGATCCGCGTCGCGGCCGCCACGTCCGACGGCGTCTACCTGCGGGACGGCTCCGACACCGTCTGGCGCCGCCTCCTGCCGCGCGACGGCGACCGGAGCTGGGCCCCGGTCGACGTGCGGGCGGTGGAGTTCGATTACGACGGCCGGCTGTGGTTCGCCTCGCCTCAGGGCCTCGGCGCTCTCGACGAGATCAGCGGCGTCTGGCGGCTCTACGACCGGAGCGACGGGCTTCCCTGGAACGACTTCACCAGCCTCGCCGCGTCCCCCGACGGCTCGATCTGGGCGGGCACGACCCGCGGCCTCGTCCATCTGATCCCCGGCGCCACGCCGGACGACCCGCCGCGCTGGCAGTACCGGCAGGGGCGGCGCTGGCTACCCCACGACCATGTCCTGTCAGTCGAGGTCGACCGGGACGGCACCGTGCAGATCGAAACCGCCGCCGGGCCCGGCACGATCCACCTGCGTCCGATGACCTTGCGGCAGAAGGCGGAACGCTTCCACCAGGCGATCGATCGCCTTCACCGGCGCATGCCGTACGGCTACGTCCTGGGCGTGGCGCTCGAGCAACCCGGCGACACCTCGGCGTTCCGCCAGTCCGACAGCGACAACGACGGCCTGTGGACCTCGATGTACGGCGCCGCCGAGTGCCTGCGCTGGGCGGTCACCGGCGAGCCGGAAGCGCGCGAGAACGCACGCAAGGTGTTCGAGGCGCTGCGCTTCCTGCAACTCGTGACCCAGGGCGGCACGCCGCCGGCCGAGCCCGGTTTCGTCGCCCGCACCATCCTGCCGGCCGACGGCCCGGACCCGAACGCCGGCCGCGTGGAGAGCGACCGCCGGTTCCGCGAAGAGCGGGACGGCCTGTGGAAGGTGATCGATCCCCGCTGGCCCACGAGCGCCGACGGCAAGTGGTACTGGAAGAGCGACACGAGCTCCGACGAGCTGGACGGCCACTTCTTCTTCTACGGCCTGTACTACGACCTGGTCGCGGACACCGAAACGGAACGCGCCGAGGTCCGCGAGACGGTGCTCGCGATCGTCGACCACCTGATCGACCACGGCGGCGCCCTTGTCGACCACGACGGCCAGCGCACCCGCTGGGCCGTCTTCGGCCCCGAGCAACTGAACTACGACCAGGACTGGTGGGAGGAGCGGGGGCTCAACTCGCTTTCCTACCTGACCTACCTGCGGATCGCGGAGCACATGAGCGACACGGGGTCCGAGGCCGGGGCGCGTCGCGGGCAGCGCTACGCCGATGCCGCCCGCAGTCTGCTCGACGATCACGCCTACCTCGCGAACCTGCGCAACCCCAAGGTCCAGAGCGGCCCCGGCACGGGCAACCAGTCGGACGACGAGATGGCGTTCATGAACTACTACCACCTCCTGAAGTACGAGCGGGACGAGGCGGTGCGGAGCGTCGTCGCTCACTCGCTGCGCCAGTACTGGAAGGTCCTGCAGCCGGAGCGGAATCCGCTGTTCGACTTCATCCACGCCGCGGCCATCGACGGCAACGGCTACCGCGACGCCTTCGACGACGAGACCTACAGCCGCGCCGACTACCCGCTCGACGACGCGGTCGAGAGCCTGGTCCTCTACCCGCTCGACCGCTTCGACTGGGCGCTGTCGAACAGCCACCGGCTCGACGTGGTGCTGCTGCGCACCCAGGAGGAACGCCGCGGCGTTCGCGGCCACCTGCTGGACGGCCGCGTGCTGCCGATCGACGAGCGCTTCGTCAACCACTGGAACCACGACCCGTGGCGCCTGGACCATGGCGGCCAGGGACGCTACCTCGCCGACGGCGCGAGCTTCCTTCTCCCGTACTACTTCGGCCTCTACCACGAGCTGATCGAGGAAACGTCCGGCGCCGCGACAGCGGAGCCGCCGCGTTGACGGAAGGCGCGGACATCGCCCCGCGGGTGGCGCTCCAGCTCTACACCCTCCGCCACCAGGCCGAGCAGAACCTCGAGGCCGCACTCGATCAGACGGCGGAGGCCGGTTACCGCGAGGTCGAGTGGTTCGGCGGTCTCCGGGGGCGCACGGCCGAGGACCTGCGCGGGCTTCTCTCGGAACGCGGCCTCGGGCTCCTCGCGGCCCACGTGCCGCTCTCCGACCTGGAGGCGGATCCGGCCGGCGTGATGGACACCTACCGCGCACTCCACTGCCAGGTGCTCGTCTGCCCCTGGCTCGACGCCGACCAGCGCGGAGACGGCAGCCGCGCGCACTACCTGGAACTCGGCCGCCGCCTCGACCTGCTGAGCTACCGGTTCCGGGCCGGCGGCTTCCGCTTCGGCTACCACAACCACGAGTTCGAGCTACTCCCGTTCGACGACGGCCAACCGGGGAGGCTTGGCCGCGACGGCCTGCGGACGCTCGTCTCCTGCCGCTCCCACGACGGCTGGGGACTCGAGCTGGACGTCTACTGGGCCGCCTTTGCCGGCGCCGACCCCGTGGCCCTGATCAGGGAACTCGGCGACCGGGCGCACCTCCTCCATCTGAAGGACGGCCTGCTCCCCGGCCTGCCCGAGGAGCGGAAGGCCGAGCAGGCAACCTCGGAGCGCTGGTTCCGGCCACTCGGCGAGGGCGATGTCGATATCGCCGGCTGCGTGGAGGCCGCGCTCGAAGCCGGTGTGCGCCTGTTCGTCGTCGAGCAGGACGAAACGGCCGAGACCGACGGAGCGCCGGAGCGCGACATCGAAGTGAGTCTCAGGCACCTCCAGACGGCCACCGCAATCGGCGCGGCGACCGCGGAAGGGGACGCATCGTGACCTGGGGCCTCTCCGGGCTCGACACCGCGATCGTCCTCGTCTACCTGGCGGGGATCCTCGTCATCGGCACCACCTTCAGCCGCTACGTGAAGACGAGCGGCGACTTCCTGCTCGCCGGCCGCGCCCTGCCCTTCTGGGCGATCGGCATGTCGATCGTGGTCAGCGACATCGGCGCCACGGACTTCATCGCCGTCGCCGGAGGCACCTACCGCTACGGACTCGCCCAGGCCAACTTCGACTGGCTCGGCTCGATGCCGGCGCTGCTGATCGCCGCCTTCCTGATCGTCCCCTTCTACTGGCGCAGCGGTGTCTACACCGTGCCGGAGTTCCTGGGCCGTCGCTACGGCAGCGGCGTGCGCAGCTTCCTGGCCCTGGCCTGGGGCGTCATCCTGGTGCTGAACCTCGGGATCATGGTCCACGCCACCGCGCTCCTCATGCGCACGGTGCTCGGCTGGGATCCGCAGTTCTCCATCTGGATCACCACCGCCATCGTCGGCATCTACACGATCAGCGGCGGCCTGGCCGCGGTCGTCATGACCGACGTGCTGCAGCTCATCATCATGTTCGTGGGCGGCGCGGCCCTGGTTGCGCGGGCTCTCTACGAGGTCGGCGGGCTGGCGGCGCTGCGGGACGGCGTCCTCAACCAGGGTGCCCAGTACGCCGACCACTTCTCGCTCTACCTGCCGCACGACACGGCGACTCCCTTCCCCTGGACCGGGATCGTGCTGGGCCTCGGCATCGTCCTCTCCATCGCCTACTACACCGGCAACCAGACGATCGTGCAGCGGGCGCTCGGAGCGCGCAGCGAGTGGGACGCGAAGGCCGGCGTGCTCCTCGCCGGTTTCCTGAAGCTGTTCATCCCGCTGCTCGTCGCGCTGCCGGGGCTGGCCGCGATCCTGATCGTCCCCGACCTGCAGAACGCCGACGAGGCGGTGCCGAGCCTGATCGCCCAGTTGCTGCCGCCGGGCCTGCGCGGCCTGATGTTCGCGGCCTTTCTCGCGGCGCTCATGTCAAGCGTCGACTCGAACCTGAACTCGGCGACGACACTATGGAGCCGCGACCTGCTCGGTCGCCTGCGCCGGCGCCTGGGCCGCGCGGAGCTCGGGACCGCCGCGGAACTCCGCTTCGGTCGCATCCTGTCGGCCGTGCTGCTGCTCGTCGCCGCCTTCATCGCGCCCGAGATCGAGCAGCGCTTCAGCAACATCTACAACGCGATCCAGACCGTCTTCTCGCTGATCCAGGGGCCGACTCTCGCCGTGCTCCTGCTCGGCATCCTCTGGCGTGGAGCGAACCGTTACGGCGGCGCCACCGGTCTGGTCTCGGGCGTGGGACTCTGCCTGCTGCTCAACAGCCCGGCCATGGACGGGTTGTTCCCGTCGGAGGAGCCGTTTCTGTTCGTCGCCTGGTGGTCCTTCGTGTTCACGCTCGGCGTGACCTGGATCGTCAGCCGGCTGACGCCGCCGGAGTCGCCGGAGCGGCTGCGCGGCCTGGTCTGGGGCGAGGTGCGGAACGACGAGGCGGTCCAGGCGGCGCTGCGGAGCCGGGTCGCCCGGCTCCAGGACGAGGGCGATACGCCATGAGAACGATCCTCGAGTTCGTCCTCGGGCCGATCAACGCCGCGATGGGCGCCTTGCCCCTCTGGAGCGCCCGTGTCGCCGTAGCCCTGCTCCTCATCCTGCCGGCGGCCGCCGTCTGGCGACTCAGCCGAGACTGGGTGCTCCGCGGCGCGCCCGACCGCGCGAAGTGGCGCGACCTGCGGATCTGGGCGGCGCTGTTCATCGTGCCCTATCTCGTGATCTATCTCCTGCTGGCTTAGACCGACCGCGACCGGAAACGCCATGAGCACGGACCACACCGACCGCGACCGTTCCACCGCCCGCATTCTGGGCGTCTTCCTGGCGGTACTGTCGATCCCGGTTCTCGTCGGCGGCTTCGCCGCCACCGAGACGATCGACCTCGCGCTCAGCACCGCCGCCGGGGCGGCTCTCCTGCTGGCGGCGGCTGTTCTGATGATCTACGGCAGCCGCGGTCGCACGAAACGGACGGGGAAACGCTGAACCAGCCGCCGCAGCCGGCGCCGGCGATCACGCCGAAGATCGCCGGCGACGAAGCACGGCGGCGGCTGGCAGGCGGCCGCCTGCGAAGACTCCGGAGCAGGCGGCCCGTCGCGCTCGAACTCCTGTACCTGCCCCACTGGCTCGTCGTCTACGAGACGCTGGAGGCTGCCGCGGAAACACACCCGCCCGGCAGCAACGCCAGGCCGGGCGAACAGCTTGCCGTCCTCGTCTGCCGACTCAGCGGGCAGGCCGCGCACATCCGGCTGGACGGTCTCGAAGTCGCACCGGGACCGGCGACCCTTCCGCCCGCGCTCCAACCCGCCGAAGCGGAGGAGCGGGCCGCCGATTTCGCCGGTCGCGTGCTGCTGATGGCGGCTCGCGGCAAGCGTCGCCGCGAACGCGGCAGCCTGCTCCGTTCCGAACCGTGCGGCTACCCGTACTGGGTCGAGTACGTGGAACGCGGCCGCGACCTCGACTTCCAGGCCGTCGACGCCGTCTCCGGAAAGCGCGCCGGCGCCGCCGTGCGCGGCGCCATCGCACAGGGTATCGCGGGCTAGACTCCGCTCTTCCCAACCGAGGAGAACCGAATGGCTGACGCTCTCGACACGCCGACAACCATCCGCGGACCGCTGCGCACCCCCAGACAGATGCTCGCCGAGCAGGAGTACGGCGGCCACCTGTCCATCCATGACGACTCCACGGCCGAGAAGATGGGCTTTCAGGCCGGCGGCCCGATCGAAGGTCCGACCCACTTCAGCCAGTTCGTGCCTCTGCTTCACGACCTGTGGGGGCAGGAGTGGTTCGAGACCGGCTGCCTGAGCGCCCACTACCGGAACATGGTGGTCGAGGGCGAGCAGGTGCGGGCCCTCGTCGAACAGCCCGCGAATGGCCAGACCCAGGTCCGCATCCGCGCCGAGAAGGAGGACGGCACGGAGGTGTTGATCGGCACCGCCTCGATCCGCGGCGACATCGAGTCCTCCGAGATCGCGACCCGCATCGCCCGTCTGCGGCCGCCGGGGCCACTGGTCATCCTCCGCGATCTCGAGGTCGGAATGAAGGGCAAGGGACTCGAAGAGGTCCGGATGGACTTCGACCAGAACATGGGCAAGCTCTATCCCTTCAGCCTGAATCAGAAGCTCGACAGGATCACGGAGCCCTCGCCCTGGTACACGGCCGACGAGGGCGCCTCATCGCCCTGGGGCCGCGCGATCATCCCGCTGGAGATGGTCAGCGTCCTCGCGGGTTACTCCAACCGCCAAGCCGGCTTTCCCACCCGGGGACCGGCACTGGGCCTGTTCGCCGGCCAGCAGATCCGGATGATCGACGGCCCTCTCTTTGTCGGCCAGGACTACCTCCTCGAGCGCGAGATCGTCGCCCTGAGCGAGAGCCGGCGCACGGAGTCGAACTGGGTCAGAACGACCTTTCTCGACGCGGAATCGAAGGAGCCCAAGGCCGAGATGATTCTGAACAACGCGACCCTCAAGCACTCCTTCGAGGGCTACGAGGAGGAACGGGCGGCCTACGAGAAGGAACGGGCGGCGAGCGCATGAACGACATGAGCGAGAAGAAGACCGAGCCGATCCACGGCCAGATGACCTACGACGAGTCGGTCGCCCACCTGACCGCACCGGGCGCCGACTGGGAACTCGTGACGGAAACCGTGCGCGGGGTCGACTACCAGGTGTTCAAGAACCTGCCGCCGACGCTGCGCGACGTCTACGACCAGGCCCGCCAGGACCACGGCAACAAGGACTTTCTGGTCTTCCAGGACACCCGGCTGACCTACAACGAGGCCTACGAACGGGCGGCCGCCATCGCTCACCAGTTGATCCACCGCTACGGCGTGAAGAAGGGCGACCGGGTCGCGATCGGCATGCGGAACTACCCGGAGTGGGTCATCGCCTTCATGGCGATCACGTCGTCCGGCGCGATCTCGGTTTCGCTGAACGGCTGGTGGTCGGGCGAGGAGCTGGAGTACGGCTTCAAGGACTCCGGCGCCAGGCTCGCCTTCTTCGACCAGCAGCGCTACGAGCGGGTGGCGAGCAAGCTGCCCGAGCTCGGCGTCAGGAGCATCGGCGTGCGCTGGGAAGAGGAGCTTCCCGAGGGCGTGGACGACTTCGAGGAAGTCTGGCGTGAAGCGGCCGGTCGGCCGATGCCCGAAGTCGATCTCGGGCCCCATGACGACGTGACGATCCTCTTCACTTCAGGCACGACCGGGTTCCCGAAGGGCGCCGTCTCCACCCACCGGGGCGTCCTCAGCGGCATCGGCAGTTGGGGCTACTACGGCGCGCAGCGGATCGCCATGGGCCTGCTCGAGGAACCGGAGGAGAACCCGGAGTTCCAGCCCTCGATCCTGATGCCGCTGCCCCTGTTCCACGTCAGCGGCAGCCATGCCGGCCTCCTCGCCTCCTTCGGCGTCGGCCGCAAGATCGTGATGATGTACAAGTGGAACCCGGAACTCGGCCTGGAGCTGATCGAGCGGGAGCGCGTCACGTCGTTCAACGGCGTGCCCACGATGACCTGGGAGATGCTCCAGTCGCCGTCCCTCCAGGAGCGCGACTTGCGGAGCCTGATCGCCGTCTCCGGCGGCGGCGCGCCGATCCCTGGAGGCATGGTGGACCGCCTGCAGGTCCTGATGCCGGACAAGCACTGGTCCTTCGGCTGGGGAATGACCGAGACGAACGCAGGCGGCGCCGGCAACACGGACGAGGGTCTGGTCGAGAAGCCGGACAGTTGCGGCAAGCCCTGCCCGATCGTCGAGTTGAAGATCATCGACGACGACGGCAACGAGCTCCCGTCCGGTGAGCAGGGGGAGCTGATCATGAAGTCGTCGATGAACATCCGCGGCTACTGGAACCGCCCGGAGGCGACGGCCGAGACGATCCAGAACGGCTGGCTGCGCACCGGCGACATCGCCGAGATCGACGAGGACGGCTTCCTCTACATCCGCGATCGCAAGAAGGACATGGTGCTCCGCGGCGGCGAGAACATCTACTGCGCCGAGATCGAGCGGGTCGTCTACCAGCATCCCGCGGTCTACGAGGCGGCCGCCTTTGGCGTTCCCGACGACCGGCTGGGCGAGGAACTCGCCGTGGTCGTCGTGCCCAAGTACGGAACGCAACTCGACGCCGCGGATGTGCGAGCCCACGTCGGCGAGCATCTCGCCCGCTTCAAGGTGCCGCGCTACGTCTGGCTGCAGGACGAGCAGTTGCCGCGAGGCGCCACCGAGAAGATCCACAAGCGGACGCTGCGGGATCAGATGCTGCGCGAGGCTCCGGAACTTCAGTGACCGCGGACATCATCCGGATCGAACCCGGCGATCCGGCCGACCCCGCCTTTGCCCGCCTGCACGAAGCGCTCGACCGCGAACTCGGCGAGCTCTATCCCGCGGACAGCATCTACTCCGTCGAGCCGGACAAGCTCGACGCCCCCGGCTGCTGCCTGCTGCTCGGCCGTACCGCCGGGGGCGAGACCGTCGCCTGTGGCGCGCTCCGCCGCCTGAGCGCCGAGCAGGCAGAGATCAAGCGGATGTACGTGATCCCGGAGTACCGCGGGCAGGCCCTCGGACGCCGCATCCTGGAGGAACTCGAAGCCCGGGCGGCGGCCTTCGGCTACAGGTCCCTGCGGCTCGAGACCGGCGAACGCCAGCCGGCCGCGATCGGCCTCTACCGCTCGTTCGGCTACGTCCAGATCCCCTGCTACAACGAGTACGCGTACGACCCGCACAGCCTGTGCTTCGAGAAGAAGCTCGAAGCGCGGCGGCAGGGTTAGCATCACCGGCGATGACACGTTCTCCGGGCCAGGAACCGGCTGAGACTCTGGGACGCCGACGCGCCCTGCGGGTGATCGGCGGCGCTGCCGCGCTGCCGTTGCTGCCGGCGGAACTCTTCGCGAACCCACATATCGCCCATCTGCACCTGCACCCGCAGCAGGCGACCGGCGGTGAACCGCAACCGCTCGCCGTCCTCTCGGAACATCAGGCGCGCACACTCGACGCGATCGCCGAACGGATCCTGCCGGCGACCGACACGCCCGGCGCCGGAGACGCCGGGATCCCGGCCTTCGTCGATCGCCTGCTGGACGGCTGGCTGCCGGACGCGGCGAGGGATCATCTGCTCGCGGAACTCGACCGCTTCGACGACCGCGCCCGCGAACGTCACCCCGAGGCAGCCGGCTTCCTCGACCTCGAAGGTCCGGCGCAGGACGAACTTCTGACCGAAGCGCAGGACGAAGCGATCGCCCAACGAGACGGCCGCGGCTTCTCGCGGAACGTGAACCGGCTCCACGAGCAGCCCTTCTTCGACCTGGTCAAGTGGCTCACCCTCTTCGGCTACTACACCTCCGAGGCCGGCATGAAGTCCGAACTCGGCTACCGCATCGTTCCCGGGCGCTGGGATCCCTGCGTCGACATCGAGGAAGCCTGAAGCCCTCCGGAGACCCAAAGGAATGGTGCAGATCATCGAGCGAAAGACCTGGGACGCGATCGTCATCGGTTCCGGCATCACCGGCGGCTGGGCGGCGAAGGAGCTGACCGAGAAGGGCCTGGAGACCCTGGTGCTCGAGGCCGGCCCGCCGGTGGTCCCCGAGCGCGACTACAGCGAGCACACGCCGCCCTGGCAGATGCCGTACCGGGGGCTGCGCGACCGCAAGCACCAGGCCGAACGCCAACCGGTCCAGAGCCGCGCCGCCGCCTGCGACGAGTGGTCGGGGAAGTTCTTCGTCGACGACATCGACAACCCGTACTCGATCGGCGACGGCGGCCAGGACTTTCTCTGGATCCGGGCCCGTATCGTCGGCGGACGGTCCCTGCTGTGGGGACGCCAGAGCTACCGCTGGAGCGATCTCGACTTCGAGGCGAACGCCCGCGACGGCTACGGCACGGACTGGCCGATCCGCTACCGGGATCTCGCGCCCTGGTACGACCACGTGGAGTCCTTCGTCGGCATCGCCGGCCAGCCGGAGAACATGCCGCAGCTTCCGGACGGCCAGTTCCTGCCGCCGATCGCCCAGAGCTGCATGGAGGAGCGGGTCCGCGAGGGCCTCGACCGCGCCTTCGGCGGCACGCGCCGGTTCACGCCGGCCCGGGTCGCCGTGCTCACCAAGCACCACCTCGGCCGCCGCGCCTGCCACTACTGCGGCATATGCCGGCGCGGCTGCATCAGCCGGTCCTACTTCTCCAGCCTGAACGCGACGCTTCCGGCGGCCGAGGCGACCGGCCGTCTGACCGTGCGTCCCAACAGCGTCGTCCGCAACCTCGTCTACGACGAAGAGACGGACCGGGTGAGCGGCGTTCACCTGATCGACGCCGATTCGATGGAGTCGATCGAGGTACGGGGCCGCCTCGTCTTCCTCTGCGCGTCGACGATCGAGTCAGCGCGCATCCTGCTGAACTCGACCACGCCCCGTTTCGCCGAAGGGCTCGCGAACTCCAGCGGACAGGTCGGCCGCAACCTGATGGACCACATCTTCCAGGTCGGCGCGAACGGGAACCTGGACGGCCTCGAAGACAAGACGACCTTCGGCAGGCGGCCCAACTCCTGCTACCTGCCGCGCTTCGTCAACCTCGACGGCGACCGTGCCGAGGCCAGCCGCGAGAAGGACTTCCTGCGCGGATTCGGCTACCAGTGCGGCGCCCGCCGCGGAACCCTGTGGCAGGGCGGCATCGGCCAGCCGGGCTTCGGCGCCGACTACAAGGCGAGCCTGCGCGGGCTCGCTCCCTGGCGGCTCAACTTCAGCGGCTTCGGCGAGAACCTGCCGAACCCCGACAATCGCGTGACGATCGACCCGGAGCTCGAGGACCGCTGGGGCATCCCCGCGGCCCGGATCACGATGAGCTACGGCGAGAACGAAGAGGCGATGCGCGAGAGCATCCAGACCCGCGCCGCCGAGATGCTGGAAGCGCTCGGCGCCAGGAACATCCGCACCTTCAACCGGAACTCCCTGCCCGGCTTCGCCATCCACGAGATGGGCACGGCGCGGATGGGCCGGGATCCCGCGACCTCCGTCCTCAACGGCTGGTGCCAGTCCTGGGACGTGCCGAACCTGTTCATCACCGACGGCGCCGCGATGGCCTCGTCCGCCTGCCAGAACCCGAGCCTCACCTACATGGCGCTCACCGCGCGCGCCTGCGACTACGCCGTGCGGCAGATGCGCCGGCTGGAGCTGTGACCTCCGTTTCACGGAAGACCGGCTCATCCGGTCCTACAGGCTCTATGATTCCCGGTGAACCGAAACGGAGAGGAGCAACGCCCATGCGCCCGACCCACCGACTCGCCACGACCTGCCTGGCCGTCACCGCCCTGGCCTTCGGCCTCACCGGCTGCGGAGGGGGCGACGGCGGCGGCGACGTCCAGACGTCGACCGGCGCTGTCATCGAGACTGACACCCACACGTTCGAGGAGGTCGCGCCCGGCGTCTACTTCATCGTCGGCACGGGGTCCATCTTCGTGCAGAGCAACGCGATGCTCGTCGTGACGGACGAGGACGCCCTGGTCGTCGACTCCCACGTCACGCCGGCCGCGGCACGGGCGCTGCTCGCCTCGATCGCCGAAGTCACGGACAAGCCGGTCACCCATCTCGTCAACACGCACTACCACTTCGATCACGCCCACGGGAACCAGGCGTTTCCAGGAGACACCGCGATCGTCGGCCACGAGTTCACCCGCGCGATGCTGATGACGGACGTAATGAGCCAGCCGACCGCCTCCATCTTCACCGGGAACATTCCGAACCAGATCGCCGCGATGAAGGAGGCGGCGGACGCGATGGAGGACGGCGAGGAGAAGGACCAGGCGCTCACCGCGATCCGGGTCCAGGAGGCGCACTACGTGGCGGTCGGCGAAACCGAGCCGACGCCGCCGAACGTGACGCTGACCAGCCGGATGACGATCCACCGCACGTTCGAGGGCCGGGATCGGCCGATCGAGCTGCTCCACCTCGGCCGCGGCCACACCGGCGGCGACGTCGTCGTCCTGCTGCCGAACGAACGGGTCGTCTTCACCGGAGACCTCGTCCTCGCCGGCGCCGCCTACATCGGCGACGCCTACGTCGACGAGTGGCTCGACACCCTCGACCGCTTCGAGGCTCTCGAGTTCGATCTCATCCTTCCCGGCCACGGCCCGACCTTCAGCGACATGGCCCAGGTCGATGCCCTCAGGCAGTTCCTGACCGACTTCTGGAATCAGGCGTCCGCCGCCCACGAACAGGGTCTGAGTCCCGAGGAAGCGATCGCCGAGATCGAGTGGCAGGGGTTCCTCGCCACCGCTCCGGACGCCCTGAAGATCCACTGCGTCCGGACGGCCTACAGCAGGATCGACGGCGACGGAGACCCGGAAAACGCCGATTCCGCATAGGTCGGCAGGACTCGGGAACCACGTGCCGATTTCGCTAAGTTCCGCATTTTGTGGTATTTACAACGAAACGCAGTTAGCATCCTGGCATGGAACAGCAGCAAGTTGCTCCCCTCTCCGCAGGCGTCTCCGCGCTCGACCGCGCGGTGGAACGCGCTAGCGGCTGGCTGCTGGAGCGCTACGGCGAGGAAGTCGAATGGGCGATCGAGGACCAGTTCCTGATCGGCCTCGACGACCAGGAGCGAATCGACCTGGAAGAGCAACTCCAGGCTCGGAGCAGCCGCGACCAGTCCACCTTCTTCGCCAACGCGATGAGCTGCATCCTCGCCCAGGGACGCTTCGAGCCCGACGCCGAGGAGGGCGACTGCCGCTCCTTCAGCTTCGCCGAGAAGCTGCTCGGTCGAGGCGGCCTGCTGCTGGAGGTCACCGAGCGCCAGTGGCTCGAAGCGCTGGTCGGAAGCACGTTGCAGCTCTACCGGATCGGACGCCTGGAGGGAGACCTGATCCCTCTCGACGAGGTGACCAGCCGCGAGCGCGTTCCGGTCGAGCCCCATCCCGCGATGGATCCCCTGGAAGAGGGAGACCTGGTCGGCGCGCGCGTCATCACCCTGGAGAGCGAGGAGGCCGGGCGTCTGTGCGGGGTCTTCGGCTTCCCCACCGGAGACGCCGAGCGCGATCTGATCGACTTGGTGGAGACCGCGGCGGCGCATTCCCGCGCCAACCGCGGCGAGATTCTCGGCATCGCCGAGGTCGTGGCCACCGCCTGGCTGCGCTCGTTCCTGCCGGATACGTCCACGCGCGGCCCCCAGGCCCTCCTGGACGGCGCCGACGGGACGTCCGGCACCCGCCGGATTCTGGAGTGGCCCGTCTCCGACGTTTCAGCAAGCTCGCCTCCATTGCCGCCCTTGGATTCCTGACAGCCGGCGGAGCCGCTGCCCAGGACCCGGCTGCGCGGATCGCCACCGGTCCAGTAGCGATCCGCAGCCACCAGCTCCTCGTACCGCACGAGCTGGCCGGCAGCGGCATCGATCCGGAAGTCGAGATCCGGGTCGAGATCGACGCCGCCGGGGCGGTGTCGCGGGTCGAAGTTCTCGCCATCGAGCCCGCGTCCGAGTTCGACGACCTCCTCCGGTTCCAGGTCGAGCGCAGCGTCGGCGGCTGGCGCTACGGCCCGGCCCGCGACGGTGATGGCAATGCCGTCGCCTCCACCCTGTCGTGGAGAATGAAGTTCCAGAGCCCTGAAGAAGAGCGGAACGCTCCGACCCGCAGGCGTTTCGATCCGCAACTCGATGTCCTGGTGTCGGCCGGAGCCCTCCCGAGTCCGATGCCGGAGCCGACTCTTGCTGAACGGGTCCGGATCCTGAACCGGACGATCGAAGTCGCCGAGAAGTACATCGACCGCGAGCACAGGAGACGACGGGAAACGGGCCGCTTCATCCTGATCAGCGACGCGGCCGATGAGTCGACGGTCGACATCCTGGCCGGGAACATGGAGGCGGTGTTCGGAGTTCTCCACGAACTGTTCGATCCGCACATCGAGCCGCTACCCGCCCGTTTCAAGGTCGTCGTCTACCTGTTCAGCAGCCGCGACAGCCTCCGCCGACTCCAGGAGGAACTCGGGGGCCGGCTTCCCGGCGCCGGCTTCTACCACTCACCGGGCCTCCTGGCTTTTCACCAGGAGGTCCGGTACTTCGATGAACTGCTGCACACGATGCTCCATGAGGCGTTTCACGCCTTCAGCGATACCTACCTGACGGGGCCGGGGTCGGACCTGCCGCGATGGGCCGAGGAGGGCATGGCGGAGTACTTCGGCAACTCGAAGATCGAGCGCGGCCAACTGATTCCGGGCGCGGTCGATCGCGGACGGTACGCGATCTCGCACGGCGGCAGGGGGCCCGTGCGGTTGCAGAGCCTGACGACCTGGAACCTGGAAGAGGCGCAGTCCGCGCTGCGGAAAGGGGAGGCGCCCGAAATCGCCGACCTGATGGAAGCCACCACCGACACCTTCTACGGCGAGCGAGCGCAGCACTACTACAGCTTCTCCTGGCTCCTGACCCACTTCCTGCAGCATGGCCGGGAAGACTGGGAGAACGGACAGTCCTTCGCCAGGATGCTGCTCTACCTGGCCGAGGGCTACCCCAGCCGGGACGCCCTCGAGGCCGTGTTTCAAACCACGCCGGCGGAGATCCAGGCCGAATTCGAGCGCTACGTGCGGGGACTGTAGGTCCGCTACCGGTCACCCAGCTCGTCGTACGCGGCCTGGTGGCGAGCCGCCTCTTCCGCGCGGCCGAGCACCCGGTAGCAGACCCACAGGTTGTAGTGGGCGAGCCGCCGCTTCGGATCGAGTTCGACCGTCCGCAGGAGGCGCGGAATCGCCTCACCCCAGCGCTCGAGTTCGATCAGCGCCAGACCGCTGAAGAAGAAGTTGTCGGCACGCTGATCGTTCAGCTCAGCGGCCCGGTCGAGAGCCTCGAACGCCTCTTCCCAGCGCTCGGCACGATAGGCCGCGAAGCCGAGGTTGTACCAGACCGCCTCGAAGTGCCCCAGCTCTTCCGAGGCACGCTTCAACAGTTCGATGGCCTGGTCGAAGTTGCCGGCGCTCAACTGGTTGGCGCCCTCGTTCAGCAGCGACTGGGGATCCGTGACGTACTGCCACCGATTCGCCGCGGCCTGCTCGTAGGCGGCACGCTCCTCGGCCGTACCATAGAGATGGACCAGCGCTCCGCTTGCCTCGACCCGGGCCCAGCTCACTGCCGGAGCGTGCCTTTCCGCGAGCCGGAACAGCGACTCCGCGTCCGCGAAACGGCCGGAGTCCCGGAGATTCCACGCCGCCGCCAGCACGTCGGCAGCGTAGTCGGCGCGGGCCAGGGCATCGTAGGGATCGATCTCTTCCGCCAGGAGCTCGAGCTGCCTGTTCGCCTCATCCACACGGCCGGCCCTGGCCAGCGCCCGCGCGTGGAGCGGGCGGATGGACGCGCCGCCCTCCCCCGCCATCTCGCCCAACAGGTCGGCGACCGCGTCCCACCGCTGCTGAAGGATCAACAGGCGCAACAGCGCCCAGGCGATCTCCTCGCTTGCCGGTTCGAGGCTTCGCAGTTCGACCAGCGCCACGGTCGCGTCCGCGGGCCTGCCCAGGCGCTGGTCCAGCAGCGCCTTGAGACGCAGTAGTCGCTTCCGGTTCACACCGCCATCCGTCAGCAGCCGGTCGACGAGGTCGAAGGCGGCACGAAGCACCGCCGTGTCCGCTTCCTCGCTGCGAGCGATGAACTCCAGGACCCCCGGCGGAGGCGCGGAAGCCGGATCGTCGATGGCTGCGATCAGTTCCCGCCGGACCTCCTGCGTCTCTTCTTCGGGCAGGGGGTTGCGCCGGTCGGCGCGAAGCAGGCCGACCAGTGCCGCCGTCGGCTCATTGCACTCCTCTCGAGCACGCTTGAGCCACTCGACTTCGGAGACGGGTCTGGAGGTCAGCTCCGCGATTCTCGCCCGGCGCATCAGGCGCAGGCACTCGAGGTCCGGGAGTTCTCCGCCTGCCTTCGCCGACGATTGCGCGGAGACCGGCACGGGCGCGCCCAGTGCCAGGAGCCCGGCAAGCAGACAACCGCCGAGGAACCCCCCCGGGGCGTAGACGGCGGCCGGCAGACGGTCGGGCTTCATGTCCCTGGGCCGTCTCCCTCAGGCGTTCTCCACCGCGGCCGCCATCCGCTCCACGATCTCCTCGAGGATGGCCCGCGAGGTGGCGAAGTTGAGCCGCGTACAGCGCTCGAATCCGAGCGGCGAGTCCGGCGGGCCGAACTCCGCGCCATCGTTGAGCGCCACCTTCGCCCGCTTCAGGAAGAACCGCGACGCCGCCATCGGCAGATCGAGCCCGCGGCAGTCGAGCCAGTAGAGATAGGTCGCCTCCTGCGGACCATGCACGATGCCGGGCAGGCGCCGGTTGAAGAAGTCCGTCAGAAAGGCGCGGTTCCCGTCGAGATAGGCGACCGTTTCTTCCAGCCAGGGGCCGCCGTGACTCCAGGCTGCCCGCGCCGCCTCTACTCCGAGAATGCCGGGATGCGCGAGAACGAAGTGCGGCAGTTCGTCGAACCGCTTCTTGAGCCTCTCGCTGCCGAACACCAGTAGCGCGAGTTCGAGGCCCGCGAGGTTGAACGACTTCGTCGCCGAGGTGATCGTGACCGTCCGTTCCTTCACCTCGGGACCCAGGGTTTCGAAGACGGTGTGCTGGTGACCCGGAAACACGAGTTCATTGTGAATCTCGTCGGCCAGGACGATCAGGTCGTGCTCGATCGCCAGTTCCGCCACTGCTTCCAGTTCACTTCGAGTCCAGACGCGGCCGCTCGGATTGTGGGGATTGCAGAGCATGAACAGGCGGGTATCCCTGTCGATCGTCGCCCGTAACTGATCGAGGTCCATCTCGAACCGCGTGTGCCTGGAACCGGATTGGGGCCCTCGCCGGAGCGGCGACTCCACCAGCCGCCTGCCGGCGCCGGAAACCGCCTCGAGGAAGGGCGGGTAGATCGGCGTCTGGATCACGACCCCCTCGCCCTTCGCGGCACCCAGGATGACGGCGAGATCGAGACCCTGGAGCGCGTTGACCAGGAAGCGGATCCGCTCCGGCTCTACCGTCCAGCCGAGCTGCTCCTCCATTCGCCGGCCGAAGATCTCCGGCAGATTGCCGATCTCGGGCGGCTCGCAGTAGCCAAGGTCGGACGTCTCGACGAGATTGCGCACCACACTCTGGATCGGCTCCGCGATGGGGTAGTCCATGTCCGCCACCCAGGCCGGCAGGATGCCGCTGCCGTTCGCCGTGTAGCGGCTCCATTTGAATCCGGTGCGGGCCTCCAGGTCCCCGAGCCGGAGGCTGTCGAACTGCTCCTTCAGCGACACGCGCGCAAGCTATCAAGCGCTGCTAGGGTCCGGCCCCCATGGCACTCAAACTCGGACTTCAGCTCGGCTACTGGGGCGCCGGACCGCGCCCCGACTTCCTCGACGTCGCGATCGAAGCGGAGACGCTCGGCTACGACTGCGTCTTCACCGCGGAGGCGTGGGGCTCCGACGTGTTCACGCCTCTGGCCTGGATCGGCGCGCACACTTCGAAGATACGTCTCGGCACGGGCATCGCCCAGATCTCGGCGCGGACGCCAGCGTCGACGGCGATGCACGCGATGACCCTCGATCACCTGTCGAAAGGCCGGGTCATCCTGGGTCTCGGCGTCTCCGGACCCCAGGTCGTCGAGGGCTGGTATGGACAGCCCTTCGGCAAACCGCTGTCCCGGACTCGCGCCTACATCGAGATCATCCAGCAGATCCTCGCCCGCGAGGAACCGGTGACCCAGCACAGCGAGCACTACCCGCTCCCCTACACCGGCGAGGGTTCCTGGGGCCTGGGCAAGCCGCTCCGCTCGATCGTCCACCCGCTGCGTTCCGATCTGCCCATCTTTCTCGGCGCCGAAGGGCCGAAGAACGTCGCCCTGGCCGCCGAACTCTGCAGCGGCTGGCTGCCGCTCTACTACTCGCCCTACCGGCCCGAGGTCTACGCCGAGTCGCTCGCCGGCCGCGGCAACGGCTTCGAGGTCGCCTACGGGGCCCGGCTCCGCGTCCACGACGACGTCGCCGAAGCCCTCCTGCCGATCAAGCAGTCCCTGGCCCTCTACGTCGGCGGGATGGGCGCGAAGAACCGGAACTTCCACCGCGAACTCATGGCCCGCATGGGCTGGGAGGAAGAGTCCCTGCGCATCCAGGAACTCTTCATGACCGGCAAGCGAGAGGAGGCCGTCGCCGCCGTCCCCGACGACTTCGCCGACGAGATCTCCCTCGTCGGACCACCCGACCGGATCAGGGACCGCCTCCAGGCCTTCGAAGACAGCGACGTAACGACCCTGCTGGTCGGCGCCGGCAGCAAGGACGAGCTACGGCAAGCAGCGGAGATCGTGCTCGGCTAGAGCCGCCGCGCCGCCGACGCTACGCCCGCGCCACCCGGCGGCCGTTGCCGCCGCGCGGCCGGCCGCGGCGGCCGACGCCGGAGGTGCGGTTGAAGGGCACACGGCGGCGGCGGAGGTGGGCCTGGCGCTTGACGCGGCGGCGAGCGGTGGCGAACGACTGGTTGATGGCGACCGGGATGGACGCCGCGGCCGAGCGATGGACCACCACGTCCGGGCCCGGCAGGGCGACCTTGACGACGACGTCGAACGTCAGGCCGCCCCGGTGATGCTGGCCGGGGCCGCCAACGGTCACTTCGCAGTCCACGATCCGGGAGTTGAAGCGCTTCAGGGCCGCCGCCTCGGACTCGATCGACTGTTTCAGGTCATCGCTCAGTTGGACGTTCCGGGTGCGTATCCTGATCGGGAAGCTCGGCTTGGTTCTCAACGCTGGGACCCCTCCGTTCCTGTGTCACATCGTACAACGCACCGGCAGACGGAAGATTCCTCAGG
The DNA here is from genome assembly GCA_965116955.1 of Thermoanaerobaculia bacterium. Taxonomy (GTDB): domain Bacteria; phylum Acidobacteriota; class Thermoanaerobaculia; order Multivoradales; family Multivoraceae; genus Multivorans. The sequence continues at coordinate 4,394,025 of OZ220742.1, forward strand.
CATCCAACGAGGTGCCGACGGTGCCCCGGAGATAGACGTCGATCAACCGCGGCAGCGCGGTCAGGTCGTATCCGCCTTCGAGCACGGACACGAGCCGTCCATCGCATACCTCCTCCGCCAGCTCGGCCAGGTCGACGCCGAAGCGGTGAAAGCTCTCCTCGGTCAGCGCCATGCCGGCGATCGGGTCGTTGCGCCAGGCGTCGAAGCCGGCCGACACCAACAGCACGTGCGGGTCGAACGAGCGGACCGCCGGCAAGAGCAGGTCGGCCATGACCTCGCGGTAGGCCTCGTCGCCGCTGCCGGCTGGCAGCGGCGCGTTCACGGTCATGCCCTCGCCTTCGCCAATCCCCCGTTCGCTGGCGGCTCCGGTGCCCGGGTAAAAGGGGTACTGGTGGACGCTCAGGTAGGCGACGTCGGCTCGGTGGTCGAAGAGGTGCTGGGTCCCGTTGCCGTGGTGAACGTCGAAGTCCAGGATCGCGACGCGCTCGACGCCGTGCACGTCGATCAGGCCCTGGGCCAGGATCGCGACCTGGTTCAGGTAGCAGAAGCCCATGGCCCGATCCCGTTCGCAGTGGTGCCCGGGCGGCCGGGTCACGCTCATCGCCCGGTGGCCGGCACCCAGCATGACGTGGTCGCCGGCCGCTAGCGCCGCGTCGACCGCCGCCCAGGCGGCGTCGGCGGTTCCGGGCGAAAGCGGGTTGTCGTTCGTGTCGAGCATCCGCGTCGGCCGAAGCGGGAAGTCCCCTTTCGCCGCCGAGGCCGCAACGGCGGCGACCGCCGCCTCCATCCGCTCGATGTACTTCGGGTCGTGAACGAGCGCCGCAAGCCGCCGGGCCTGGCCGGCCATTTCGCCGGCACCTGCGTCCTGACCTGCTTCCACCAGGTCCCAGCCCCGCTCCCTCAGGTACGGAAGTGTCAACTGCAGGCGCTCCGGTCGCTCCGGGAACCCCCTCGGTACCGTGTGCACCTCGCAGCGCGGATCCCAGAAGACGCTCATGGGTGAACTCATCTCAGTGCCTCCACAAACCCTGATCTCGCGTGGACGTAGTCTTGAGGATGATCGAAGATACTCCAGTCATGAAGATGCAAGCCACCGCCCTGAAGATTCGACGCCTGCTGGCTGCGGCCGCACTCGTCGCCGCAACCACGGTCCCGATCGCCGCCTTCGACAACTGGCCGTCCTTCCGCGGCAAAGCCGCGGACGGCAACGGCACCGGAACGCCGCCGGCCACCTGGAACGTGGAGACCGGCGAGAACGTCCTCTTCCGCGTCGCCGTGCCCGGCCTCGGCCACTCGAGTCCCGTGATCTGGGGCGACCGGCTGTTCCTGACCTCATCCGTGCCTGAGGGTGAAGAGGCCTCGCTCAAGGTCGGCCTGTACGGCGACATCGCGCCCGTCGTGGGTGAACCGCCTCAGCGCTACGTGGTCCTGGCCTACGACAAACGAAGCGGCGAACTGCTCTGGCAGCGAACCGCGTTCGAGGGCAACCCGGCAATCAAGCGCCATACGAAGGCCTCCCACACGAACTCGACGCCGGCCACCGACGGCCAGGTCCTGGTCGTCTTCTTCGGTTCCGAAGGGCTCCACGCCTATGACCTGGACGGCAACCCGCTGTGGAACCGGCAGTTCGGCGTACTCGACTCGGGCTACTTCGTGGTCAGGACGGCGCAGTGGGGCTTTGCGAGTTCGCCCCTGGTCCACGATGGCCGCGTGATCATCCAGGTCGACGTGCAGGGCGACTCCTTCCTCGCGGCGCTCGACGCGGCCACCGGCGAGGACATCTGGCGCACCGGGCGCGACGAGATTCCGACCTGGAGCACGCCCGCCGTGTTCCCACGGAGCGACGGAGGCCGCCAGATCGTCGTCAACGGCTACCAGCATATCGGCGGCTACGACTTCGACACCGGGAAGGAACTCTGGCGGCTCGAAGGCGGCGGCGACATTCCGGTGCCGACGCCCATCCGCGCCGGCGACGATGGTCCGATCCTCATTACCAGCGCCCACGGCCCGATGCGTCCGGTCTACGCGATCGATCCGGACGCCGCGGGCGGGATCGATCCCGAGCACGAAGCGATGCTCTGGTTCCACGAGCGGCTCGGGAACTACATGCAGACGCCGATCGTGGTCGGGGACCTCGCGTACTTCGGCTTCGACAACGGCGTCGTCACCGTGTTCGACTGGAAGAGCGGCGAGCGGGTGGCGCAGCAGCGTCTCGGACGCGGAGCCTCGGGCTTCACCGCCTCGCCGGTCGCGGCCGCCGGCCGTATCTACTTCAACGGCGAGGACGGCGATGTCCATGTCATAGAGGCCGGGGAAGAACTCAACGAAGTGGCCGTCAACGAACTCGGCGAGACGCTGATGGCGACGCCGGCGATCTCGGACGGCGTCATCTACTTCCGGGCGCGGCGTCACCTGATCGCTATCGGCTCCGGCTCATAATCCACCATGCGAGCTTCTCTCCGAACACCGATCACCACGGCGACCGCCGCGCTCGCCCTCTCCGTGGCGATGGCCCTCCCCGTCGCCGCCTCGGACAACTGGCCCTCCTTCCGCGGCAACGGCGCGGACGGCGCCGGCACCGGATCGCCGCCGGCGACCTGGAACGTGGAGGCAGGCGACAACATTCTGTTTCGAGTGCCCGTGCCCGGCCTCGGACACTCGAGTCCGGTCATCTGGGAGGACCGCCTCTTCCTGACCTCGGCGGTTCCCGACGGCGGCGAGGCGTCGCTCAAGGTCGGGCTCTACGGTGACGGTACGCCGGTCGAGGGCGAGCCGGCGCAGCGCTTCCAGGTGCTGGCCTTCGACAAGCGGACCGGCGACCTCCTGTGGGAGCGAACGGCATTCCATGGTACGCCCGCGATCAAGCGGCACACGAAGGCGTCGCACACCAACTCCACGCCCGCGACCGATGGCGACGTCCTCGTCGCCTTCTTCGGCTCGGAAGGACTTCACGCGTACGACCTGGACGGCAATCCGTTGTGGAACCGGCAGTTCGGCGTACTCGACTCGGGGCCCTACGACTTCCCCACGTACGAGTGGGGGTTCGCCAGCTCGCCGATAGTCCACGACGGCCGGGTAGTCGTTCAGGTGGACATCCTCAGCGACTCTTTCGTCGCCGTCCTGGACGCAGCCACCGGCGAGGACATCTGGCGCAAGGCCAGGGAAGAGGTCGCCACCTGGAGCACACCCGCGGTCTTTCGGCGGGCCGATGGCCGCCAGCAGGTCGTGCTGAATGGCTACCACCACATCGGCGGCTACGACCTGGACACCGGCGAAGAACTCTGGCGTCTCGAGGGCGGCGGCGACATCCCGGTACCGACGCCGATCCGCGCCGGCGACGGCCCCATCCTGATCACGAACGCCCATGGCCGGTTGAAGCCGATCTACGCGATTGATCCCGACGCCAAGGGTGAGCTGGACCCCGAACACGACGCGATGGCGTGGTTCCACGAGCGGCTCGGGAACTACATGCAGACGCCGATCGTGGTCGGCGACCTCGCCTACTTCTGCTACGACAACGGCGTCGTGACCGTCGTCGATTGGCGAACCGGGGAACGCCTGAACCAGAAACGCCTCGGCCGCGGCGCCTCCGGCTTCAGCGCTTCGGCGGTGACCGCCGGCGGCCGCATCTACTTCAACAGTGAAGTCGGTGACGTCTATGTGATCGAACCGGGCCCCGACCTGAACGAGATCGCCGTCAACGAACTGGGCGAGACCCTGATGGCGACACCGGCCATCTCGGACGGCGTCATCTACTTCCGGGCACGCCGACATCTCGTCGCGGTCGGCGCGGGTTCATAGCGCCCACCGGGCGCCGAATCAGCTCGGTCAGGCTCTACGCTTCAGAACGCCGCTGAAGCTCTCCCGGTGCTGGTGGGCCGTATAGAGGCCCAACACCAGCAGGACGAAACCGAATACCAGACCGGAAGGCTCCAGGAAGACGTGGAAGAGCAGGATGTTGAGCGCGACCGGCGCCAGCACGACGAGGGCCAGCGGCACGAACATGCCGAGGATCAGCAGAACGCCGCAGACGATCTCCGTCACCTTGATCACCGGCCACAGGTAGCCCGTGTCCATGATCGCACCCATGAAAGCCGCCGCCTCCTCCCCCACCTCGGGCTGCTCCACCAGTTCGAACAGGCCGGTCACGCCACCGAACACGAACAGCAGCCCCAGCAGAATGCGCGCAATCGTCGGAAGGTGCTTCATCGTCTAGCCTCCTTGTCTTGTGGGTGCTACAACAGCGTAGCGTCGGGCATCGGACTTTGAGGAAAACCACGTGACGGGGCAGGACATTCTCTGGCGCCCCGGCGAAGAGCAGGTCGACGACTGCAACCTGACCCGCTATCTGCGCTGGCTGGAGTCCGAGCGTGGCCTGCGGTTCGACGGCTACGACGACCTGTGGCGCTGGTCGGTAACCGACCTCGAGGCCTTCTGGGGTTCGATCGCCGACTACTTCAAAGTTCGGTTCCACGCACCGCCGGAGCGGGTGCTCGCCAACCGCGCGATGCCTGGCGCCCTCTGGTTCCCCGGCGCCCAACTGAACTACGCGGAGCACGCGCTCGCCTGCGGCGGTAGCGAAGCGGCGCTCATCTGCCGCAACGAGACTCATCGCCCGGATGCCGGCCAGAAGGCCGGCGCACCGACACCCTGCGGCCGGCGAGAGTTCAGCCGCGACGACCTGCGCCGCGAAGTCGCGGCCACGCGGTCGGGCCTGCGTCGACTCGGCGTCGCCGCCGGCGACCGCGTGGTGGCCTACCTTCCCAACGATGCCGAAGCCGTCATCGCCTTCCTGGCCACCGCCAGTCTGGGCGCGATCTGGTCGAGCTGTCCGCCCGAGTTCGGGGTCGAGAGCGTGCTCGACCGCTTCCGGCAGATCGAGCCGAAGGTGCTGATCGCGGTCGACGGCTACACCTACAACGGCCGCGAGTACGACCGCAAGGCCGACCTCGACCGCATCGTCGACTCGCTGCCGACACTTCAGGCGCGGGTGCTCGTTTCCCCAACGGGCAAGCAAGTGCACGAAACGAACGGAGGGACGGCGGCCGCCGCAGACTCGCCGCGACTCCTCGCTTGGCGCGACCTGACAGCGGAAAGCGCGGAACCAGCCTTCGAGCCGGTCCCCTTCGATCACCCCCTCTGGATCCTCTACTCCTCCGGCACCACGGGCCTGCCGAAGGCGATCGTCCAGGGTCACGGCGGCATCCTCGTCGAGCACCTGAAGCAACTGGCGCTGCACACCGATCTCGGCGCAGGCGACCGCTTCTTCTGGTACACGACGACCGGCTGGATGATGTGGAACTACCTGGTGTCGGGGCTTCTCGTCGGCGCGACCGCCGTTCTCTACGACGGCTCGCCAGGCTGGCCGGACCTCATGGCGCTCTGCTGCCTGGCGGATGAGGAGGCCGTGACCTGCTTCGGCGTCAGCGCTCCCTTCCTGATGGCCTGCCGGGCGGCGGGCCTCGAGCCCGGCAGACAGTTCGGTTTCGAGACCCTGCGCGCCGTCGGCTCGACCGGGGCGCCGCTACCCGCGGAGGGCTTCGACTGGGTTTACGAGCACGTGACGTCCGATGTCTGGCTCGGTTCGCTGTCGGGCGGTACCGACGTCTGCACCGGCTTCGTCGGCCCGAACCCCCTGCAACCAGTCCGGCGCGGCCGCATCCAGTGCCGCTCGCTCGGAGCGAAGGTCGAGGCGTTCGACGAGGACGGCCACCCAGTCACCGGGCAGGTCGGCGAACTCGTCATCACCGAGCCGTTGCCGTCCATGCCGCTCTTCTTCTGGAACGACGAGTCAGGCGAGCGCTACCGGGACAGCTACTTCGACCACTGGCCGGGCGTCTGGCGCCACGGCGACTGGATCGAGCTCGACGAAGACGGCAGCTCCGTCATCTACGGCCGCTCCGACTCGACGCTGAACCGGGGCGGCGTGCGGATGGGCACATCCGAGTTCTACCGCGCCGCCGCGGAGCTGCCGGAAGTCGAGGACTGCGTGATCGTCGACACGGGCAGTCTGGACCGCGAGGGCAAGCTCTGGCTATTCGTCGTCCTGGAAGAGGGCATCGCCCTCGACTCGGCCCTCGCCGACCGCATCCGCCGCCACCTGCGCGCCCGGCTCTCGCCCCGTCACGGACCGGACGAGATCCGGGCAATCCCCGAAGTACCCACGACCCTCTCCGGCAAGAAGCTCGAGGTGCCGATCAAGCGGATCCTCGCCGGGGAGCCGGCGGAGACGGCGGTCAACGTCGGAACCCTCAAGAACCCGGAGTCGATCGCCGCCCTCGTAGCTACGCTCTAGCCGCCTACTGGTTCAATTTGTTGGCGAAGTCCCCGCCGCGGAAGATCGAGATGTCGTCGAGCGAGATGACCTTACCGAACGCTTCGTTGACCTCGCCCAGCGTGAGTTCGGCGATCGCCTGCTCCCGGGCCGCCGTGAACGCCATCGTCCGGCCGAAGAACAGGTTGCCGTTCAACATGCCGGCCACTGCACGGTCCTGCGAGCGCCCGTTCTGCTGCGAGTCCAGGTAGCCACGCCTCGCGGTCTCGAACTCCTCTTCGGTGAACCCGTCCTCCAGCGCCTTCCGCACCTCGTCGCGGAAGGCGGTGACCACCTTGTCCGCGTTCTCAGGCGCGAAGATGGCGAACGTCAGGAAGATCGCGCTGTCGTCGATCGGCGGCGCCACAACCTGGGATCCGACGCCGTACGAGAGGCCTTCCTCCTGTCGAATCCTCGTCGCCAGCCGCGAACTCAGGAACCCGCCGCCCAGCATGTAGTTCGCCATGACCAGCGCCGGGTAGTCCTCGTCGTCGTCACGCATCGAGAAACTCGTGACCGCCATCATCATCGCGTTCGTCTTGTCCGGCGTCTCGAGGTCGATGCTCACTGTCTCGACCTCGCGATACGGGTCGGCAACCCGTTCGTAAGGCTCGGAAGCCCGCCAGTCGCCGAACAGCTCGTCAAGCACATCGGCGACCTCGTCCGGGTCGAAGTCTCCAACGATCGCGATCGTGCCACCCTCGCCGCCGTAGAAAGACGCCCAGAAGTCCCTCGCCTCCTCGACGGTCGCCGCGTTGAGACGCTCGATCTGCTCGTCGAAAGTTGGCGAGTACCTGGGATGGTCGGCCGGCCAGCGGTTGAAGTGCCTGGTCATCGTCATCGGCACCTGGGCCATCGGCTCGGAGCGCTGGGACTCGATTCCGGCCAGGCGCTCCTCGCGCAGGAGATCGAACTCCTTCGCGTCGAACGCCGGCTCGCGGAGGATCTCGGCCGCCAGACGCAGCACCGCGACGAGGTTCTCACGCACTGTCGTGAACGACCCACTGGCGATCAGGGCGCCACCGCCGACACTCCCCTGCGCCTTCAGACGATCCAGTTCGTCACTGATTTCCTGTCTCGACCGGTTCTTCGTGCCCCGCATGAGCATCGAACCGGCCAGATCGCCGGCAGTCGAGCGGCCCATCAACGCCGTCTCGGTACCGTGGCGAAAGCCGAAGCTGACACTGACCGACTCGCCGCGGGTCTGCTTCGCCAGTAGCGCGACCTTGACGCCGTTCGAGAGTTCAAGGGTCCGCGTGCGGCGATCGATGTTCGCCGGCGTCGGGTCGAAGGCCTCGCCCTCCGCGATTGCCTCGCGCCCCGTGTAGTCCGCGACCAGAGCCGCAATGTCGGGCGGCTCGGGAATCTCGGCCCGTTCCGGCGTCTCGTCCGTCGGATGGAAGTACCCGACCGTGCGGTTCGAATCCCGCAGGTAGGTCTGGGCGACTTCGTGGACGCCTTCGGCCGTCACCTGCTCGAGGCGGTCGCGGTGCAGGAAGAAGAGCCGCCAGTCGCCCATCGAAGCCCACTCGCTGAGCTGAAGCGCGATGCCCTGCGGATTGTTGAATGAGAGTTCGATCCGCGACAGGTAGTCCCTCTTGGCGCGCTCGACCTCCTCTTCCGTGGGCGGTTCCGCGGCGATCTCGTCGAGGGTCGCGAACAACGCCTCCGCCGCCTCCTCCAGGGAGTCCTCCTCCCTCACCATCACGTTGGCCGTCAGTACGCCCGGTTCGTTCAACTGAAGAGCGGACGCGAAGACCGACGCCGCCAACCCGGGTTCCACCAGGTTCTTGTACAGACGCCCGGCCGGCTCGACGCCCAGGATGTGGCTGAGGACCTCGACCGCGGCGTACTGCTCGTGGGCGCCGGGCGGCACGTGGTAGACGGCCATCACGAGCTGCGTGTCGCCGACCCGGCGCAGAGTCACCGTCCGCTCGCCGTCCTGCGCCGGCTCGGCGGTGTAGGTATCGAAGAGCGTGTTCGCGCCGGTGCGGTCCGGACGCGGAATGGGACCGAACTTCTCCGCCACCAGTTCGAGCGCCCGGTCGACTTCGAACCGCCCGGCGACCACCAGGATCGCATTGTCCGGCTGGTAGTACTTCCGGTAGAAGGCCTGCAACCGCTCGATCGGCACGTTCTCGAGATCCGCCCGCGCGCCGATCGTCGAGTTGCCGTAGTTGTGCCAGTCGAAGGCGGCCGACATGACCCGCTTGCGCAGCACGCCGATCGGCTGGTTCTCGCCGCTCTCCCACTCGTTCCGCACCACGGTCATCTCCGACTCGAGGTCCTCGGCCGAGATGAAGGAGTTGACCATCCGGTCCGCCTCGAGGTCGAGCGCCCACTCCAGGTTCTCGTCCGTCGCCGGGAAGGTCTCGAAGTAGTTCGTTCGGTCGAACCAGGTCGTTCCGTTCGGGAAGGCGCCGTGCTCGGTCAGCTCGGCGGGAATGTCCGGATGGTTCGGCGTTCCCTTGAAGACCAGGTGTTCCAGCAGGTGAGCCATCCCCGTCTCGCCGTAGCCCTCGTGGCGTGAGCCGACCAGGTAGGTGATGTTTACCGTGACCTGCTGCTTGCTCTGGTCGGGGAACAGGAGGAATCGAAGTCCGTTCTCCAACTGGTACTCCGTGATTCCCTCAACCGACGCCACCCTGGTGACGCCGTCCGGCAGGTCCTGGGCCAAGAGCGGCAATGCCGTCAGGCAGGCAAGGACGCAAAGGGTCATCCTCCGGGCGAGCTTCGTCGTTTGCTTCATCGTGCTTTCTCCGCGGAAGGGGCCAACGGAGCCTACTCGGACTGGCCGAGCCGAGCCCCATACCGATCAGGTTCAGAACGAACAGCAGGACGGAGGAGGCGAGTGCGCGCATCCGGACCGTGACCAGGGCATGCGTCGTAGTCCGAGATCAGGGAATGCGCGGGAGGGCTATCCGCCGCGTCGCCGATGCCGACTCCGATGCGCGCCAGAACTCCAGATCGCGATCGCGATTCCCCGAGGCTTGCCCGGACTCCCATTCACGAACAGCCCGCGGGGAAGGCCGTCGCGTCGGTGATTGCCGCCGCCGGACGGCCCGCCTCGTTGACGTACTCCTTCACCGCCCCGGTGACCGTGTCGGTCACCTGGATCAAGTACCCCAGGTCCGTCGTCGAAGCGCCGAACACCCACACGTGGCCGTTCAGCGAGCAACCGTCCAACACCTTGATCAGCACCTCCCAGTTCCCGCCGCCGAAGAACGAGAACAGCGCGGAGTCGTTCGTACCCTCGTGCACGACGTTCCCCGAGGCAGGCAAGCCGCCACCGGTCCACCACTCGACCGTCACCGCGTAGCGCGAGTCCTGAAGGCAACGGGTAAACGGGTCCGCAACGCACGCCCCACGGGGCCGGGAGGCCTCGACCAGGAACACCCGACTCGCCGTGGACGTCGTCGCGTCGCCGCTCACCGACAGCGTGACCTTGTAGAAGCCCGGCGAGGACCAGAACTGCTCCACCCGCCGAAGACCAGACGTCCGCCCGTCGCCGAAATCCCAACGCCGGGACAGGACCTTCCCCGCACTCAGGTCGACGAACTCCACCGGCTCACCCGTCCGCGCCCGGCACAACTCCGCGTCGCAGCTCGCGCCCATCAACTCCATGACCGCCGTCGGAGGACCGTCGTCGTCATCGTGAATCGTCCCCCGCACCCGCAGCGACGAACCGCCGTCGGGAAACGTTGCGTTCACGGGACGCTGAAGCGTCAGCGTGAACGTCTCTGCCGCCTCGTACTGTCCGTCGTCCGTCACCGGAACGCCAATCTGCTCCGCCCGTGAACCGGGAGCGAACGTCACCGTGCCCGCCGTCGCCGTGTAGTCCGAGCCCGCTCTCGCACCGCCGGCGCCGTCACCGTCCGAACTCGCGTAGTCGACCGTCACCGCCGAGGCGCTCGTCCGGTTCAGGCGGACCTCGAACACCACCGCACCCGAACTTTCCACCGCCTCGGCCGGGGTCACGGACAAGGTGGGTAGAGGAGGACCCGGAGGAGGCTCCGGGTCCGGGTCCGGCTCCGGGTCCGGGTCCGGCTCCGGAGGAGGCGGACCGGGGCCGGGACCGGGACCGGGACCTGGACCTGGACCGGGGCCTGGACCTGGACCGGAGTCGCCGTCGTTGTCCCGGATCGCCAGCACCGTGCCCGCCCCAGCCGTCACCCGGTCCGGCAGGAACGAGCCGAAGTTCAGCTCCACCGCCTCGCCGTCGTCGTCCTCGCCGTCGTCCGTCGCCGAGAACAGGAACTCCACGGACCGCTCGCCCGGACCGAACGTCACCTCCGACGGCACACCCGCGTAGTCCGACGGGCTCACGCCGCCACGCGGCGTCGATTCGAGCGGCAACGTCACCGTCCGCTCAGGGTCCTTGTCCAGGCGCACCCGCACGCTCACCGAACTCCCCTCCGTCGCCGCGTAGCTCGAACTCCCGAACGACGCGGCGACCGCCGGATCGTCGTCGTCGCGAATCGTCCCCGTCACCCGAAGAGACGGAGCGCCGCCAGCCAGAAGACCGTTCCGCACGTTCGAGAGCGTCAGCCTGAACGTCTCCTCCTCCGACTCGTCCTCCGAATCGTCCAGCAGCGGCACACGGATCGTCTGCGAAGACGACGAACCCTGCGCAAACGTCAGCGTCCCCGAAGCCGACGTGTAGTCCGAACCAGCACGCGCCGACACGTCCGACGTCGCGTAGTCCACCAGAACGTCCGAAGTCCCCGCCACGCTGATCGTCACCTCGAACGACAGCTCCCCGGCGCCCTCCGAACCCGACGCGTCCACCGTCGACAGCGCCGACGCGTCGTTCTCCAGGATCGTCGCCGTCACCGACGGCGCCGACACCGAACCGTAGTCGCCACCGCTCACCGAGTGACGGATGACCACCGGCGCGTCCGACGCGGCATCCGCGTCCTCCGCCGCCTCCACCGTCACCGCCTGGGACACGTCCCAGTCCGAGGACGTGAACGTCAACGACGACGGACTCGCCGACACGTCCGTGCCCGAAGGCACCGACGGCGTCACCGTCACCGAACCCACCGGCTCCGCCTCAAGTACCAGGTCGTACGAAGCCGAGTCCCCTTCGTCGACTCTCAGCGAAACCGGATCGACGCCGACGCCCCGCACCCCCAGCACCCGCGCCGCGAATCGTTGCTCGGCCGCCGTGTTCGAACCGGCGACGTCGGTCGCCGTCACCGTCACCGTCGCGCTGCCCGCCGACACCGGCGTCAACCGCACCGACGATCCCGAAACCCGGACGCTCGCCACGGCCGGATCGTCCGAGGTCGCGCCGTACGTCAGCGAATCCCCGTCCGCGTCGCTGAACGCCCCCGAAACGGCCACCGCGGACGTCCCTTCGCCCACCCGCAGCACCGACTCCGGCAGCGAGCCGATCGCCACGGGAGACTGGTTCGCCACCGTCGCCTTGAACGCCTGCACCGCCGACAGGTTCGCGCCGTCAACGTCCGTCGCCGTCACCGTCACGGTCGTCGTGCCGGCAGCGAACGGCGTCACCGTCACCGTCGAACCGCTCACGCTCACCGTCGCTACCGACTCCGCCGAAGACGACGCGGAGTAGGTCAGGTCGTCGCCGTCCGGATCCGCGAACGCGGCCGACACGTCCACCGTCCCGGCGCCGTCCTCGACGCGCAGCGACAGTGGCGGCAGGAAGGCGCGCAGGACCGCCACCGGACCCCGATTCACCACGACCTCGAACCGCTGACGCGCCGTCGTGTTCGAGCCGGGGGCGTCCGTCGCCGTCGCCGTCACCGTCGCCACCCCGGGCGCCACCGGCGTCACCGTCACGGTCGTGCCGCTCAGGCTCACGGTCGCCACCGACGTGTCGGACGACGAGACGCCGTAGGTCAACGCGTCGCCGTCCGCGTCGCGGAACGCCCCCGCGATCTCCACCTCCGCGGCGCCGTCGCGCATCCGCCGGGAGACCGCCGCGAGCGTCCCCACCGCCTCCGGCGACGCGTTGCCGCCGACCGTGACCGCCAGCTCCTGCGACGCCGTCCGGTTCAGGCCGTCCGCGTCCGTCGCCGTCACCGTCACCGTCGCCGTCCCCGCGGCGACCGGCGTCAACGTCAGCGTCGAGCCCGACACCGACACCGTCGCCACCGACTCGGCCGAGGACGAGGCGGCGTACGTCAGGTCGTCGCCGTCCAGGTCCAGGAAGCCGTACGACACGTCGACCGCCAGCGAGGCCGGCGTCTCGTCCGACACGAACTTCAGCGCCTGCTCGTCCAGCGATCCCACTGCCTCCGGCGCGCGATTCCAGTTGCGGCCATCCAGAACCGTTGCGCCCGTGCCCAGCGGGTCGAGCCAGTCGCAGAGACGATTCTTCTCGATCGATTCCCGGCACTCCTCGTCGCCTCGATCGGGTGGAGCTCTTCCATGCCACGTCCTCCTCAACCGTGCGGCCCAGGAGTTCCTCGGATCGCTGCAAGTCGAAAAGCTGCCGGTGAGGTGCCCGAAGACGCGCCCGTTCGCATCGAAAGCGGGCGCTCCCGAAGTCCCGGGCTCGGCGATGCCCACGCTCCACTCCTTGATTCTCAGAGCGCCGGTCAGCTCGCCCCACGGCCACGGCTGCACCGAGCCCCACCCGCTCAGCACGATCGGCTGGTCCGTCCTGCTGATCGACTTGAGATGGGCGCCGGGATGATGGACGATGAATCCGGAGTTCAGGGCCGCTCCGGAACGATCCCAGCCCGCAAAGTAGACGTTGTGAGCCGCAGCCGGCTGGTCATCCAGCTCAAGCAGGGCCGTGTCGTACGGCCCTCTGTAGGCCCGGAGCTGCGCTCCGGTCTGATAGTGCCTTCTGCTGCCGCTCGTTCCTCCGCACGTCGAACTCTGATAGTTCCAGTAGACGACGACCGTTCTTGCGACCGTCGCGGCGTCCGGTCCGTTGAACTCGCAGTGTCTTGCGGTGAGCAAGTACGGCGTTCCGTCGTGCGAGGTGTTGTTGAGCAGACCGCCCGAGCAACCGTACATTCCCTTGATGACGAGCAGCCCGACGCTCCGAATCTGATCCCGGTAGCCGTCCGCCTCCGAGCACGCCACGTTGACGTTGCAGTCCTCATGGCTCTGGGACACGACGTTCCCGAAGTCCCGGAAGCCCCGGTTGACCGAGCCGATCTCGAGTTCGAGCTCCCCGGCGCTCTCGGCCGGAACCGACGCCTCGACCACCGCATCGCCGCCCGAGAGAATCGGAGTCCACAACTCGCCGTGCGGCTCGTTGTCCGCCTCCGTGAACGGACCGACCACGTCGCCGCCGTCCGGCGCATACAGGAACAGGCGTCCGCCCGGCGGCATCCGGTAGCGCGTGAAGCCCAGGTTCAGCGAAACCGCGCCGGGAGCAACGATCCGCAGGCGCCACACGGCCGTCCGTCCACCGTCCGCCGACTCCCAGCGACCGTGGCTCGGGGGGGCCGCCTCCACCTCGAACGGCTCGGCGAAACGGAAACCGCCCCCCGGCTCGGCCGCGGCGAGACTCGCCGCCAGCGCCGCCGCCATCGGCGGCGTATCGAGCGCCAGAACCTCGCTTAGCGGCGCCAGCTCCTGCGTCAGCGCGACCGGAAGCTCGACGGCCGGGTCGTCCGCCGGCTGCGCCCTGGCCGTACCTCCCGGCGCAAAGGCCATCAAGAGAGCGCCGGCCAGGACCGGCAGGTCCGCGCCGGACCGGTGGCCAGCCGTCAGCCGGTCACACCGGGACACGAACCGCTCGTCTTTCTCTTGCCGCCTTCCTCGTCACGGTAGATCAGCCGGGAGTCGTGGCCGGACACGAAATGTTTTCCAACTCCGGCCTATATCACACCTGTACGCGAAAAAGAAGCGACCGGATCCCTTTACCGCGCCATTCTCAGGCGAAGATCAGGGGATCGGGACTTGGCACGCGTCCCGGAAGGCCGCCACGTCCGCGATCACCTCCGCCTCCCTGCCCGCCTCGTTGACGTACTCCTTCACCGCCCCCGTGGCCGTGTCCGCTACCGCGATCCGGTAGCCCAGCGTCGCCGCGCGCGCCGGAAGCACCCGCACCGCGAACCGCTGCTCCGCGGCCGTGTTCGAACCGCGGACGTCGGTCGCCGTCGCCGTCACCGTCGCCGTCCCCACGGCGACCGGCGTCAGCGTCAGCGTCGAGTCCGACACCGACACCATCGCCACCGTCTCCGCCGAAGACGAAGCGGCGTACGTCAGATCGTCGCCGTCAGGGTCCACGAACCCGTAGGCGATGTCCACCGCGAGCGAGTCCGGCGTTTCGCCCGAGACGAACTTCAGCGCCAGGTCGTCCAGGTCCTCCAGCGCCCTCGGGCCATAGTCCACTCCACCCCGCACCCGTTCCACAGCCACCACGCCGTCGTCGAAACCGCAGTGGCGAGCCGTCAGAAAGTAGGGCGTCCCGTCGCCCGACGTGTTGTTGAGCAGGGCGCCCGTGCAGCTTCGGGTGCCGCTGTTGGTGTACAAGCCGACGCTCCGCACCTGATCGCGGTGGTTGTCGGCGGCCGAGCACGCGGTGTCCACAGGGCAACTGTGGTGGCTCGGCTGCGACACCCGGTCGGGCACGAGATCCCGGAAGCCCCGGTTGACCGAGCCGATCTCCAACTCAAGCTCGCCGAGCCGATCGACCCGCACCGACACCTCGACCGGCTACTCCGCTACAACCGCGCGACCCTACCACCCTGCCCCTTCGCCGGCAGCCCGACGACGCGATCCCGGGCGCGCGGACGGAGAAGACGTTCGCAGCCGATTTCGGTCGGAGTCGCCGGCTATCGGCCGGCCCGGGTGTCCAGGCTGACGCTCTTGAGGAGCGCAAAGACCGGCGAACCGACCGCGAGCCCCAGCTCGGACGCCGACGCTCGCGTGATCCGCGCCCGCAGCCGGTGCGACCCGAGATCGACCGTGGCCTCGGCGAACGCGGTGGCCTCATCCTGATGCAGCGAGACGAGGACTCCCGACAGCACATTGCGGATGCTGGTCGGCGACGGCCGTTCGGTGGCGAGCGAGACGTCCCGGGAGCGCACCAGCAACCGGGCCGACTCGCCGACCGCGAGGTGCTCGATCCTGGGCACGCTGAGCCGCTGGCCATCGAGGTCGAGCCAGGTCAGGCGGTACTCGTCGTCGTGGGCGCTGACTCGCGCCTCGAGCACCGCCGCGGCCTGGAAGCGCTCTGTGAGCGGCGCCAGGTCGAGCTGCTCGAGGACTTCGACCGTGCCGCCGAACGCCTGCACCCTGCCTTCCGCAAGGACCAGGACGCGGTCCGCCAGGAGCGCCACCTCATCCACCGCGTGGCTGACGTAGAGGGTCGGAATGCCGAAACGCGGATGCAGCGCCAGCAGGTACGGCATGATCTCCGCCTTGCGTCGCCGGTCGAGAGCGGACAGGGGCTCGTCGAGCAGCAGCAGGCGCGGCCGGCTGAGCAGCGCCCGTCCCAAGGCGGCCCGCTGGCGCTCGCCGCCCGAGAGGGTCTGGGGCCGCCGGTCGAGAAGCGGCTCCAGGTCCAGGGCGTCCACGACGTCGTCGTGGGTGATCGACACCGCGCTCGTCCCGGCACTTCGTCGCTCGGCGTAGCGCAGATTCCCGGCGACATCCAAGTGCGGGAATAACCGTCCATCCTGGAACGTGCAACCGACGGAGCGGCGATGCGGCGGCACGTCGACTCCGGCTTCGCTGTCGAGCCACACCTCGCCGTTTAGGGCGATGCGGCCGCGGCTTCCCGCCTCGAACCCGAGCAGGGACCGAAGAAGGGTCGTCTTGCCGCTCCCCGAAGGGCCGAACACCGCGGTCACGCCGGCCGCCGGGATCGCCTGCTCAACCTGGAGATCGAAGCTCCGGAAGCCGACCTGAACGTCGATTTCGAGGCCTGTGTCCTCACGGTCAGGCGACATGGACCGGCAGCCTCCGGTTGAAGACGTAGACGAACACCAGCACCACGAACGCGAACAGCAGCAAACCGGCGGCAAGCGTGTGCGCCTCCGCGTAGCGCAGCGTCTCGACGTGCTCGTAGATGGCGATCGAGATGACCCGTGTCTTTCCGGGGATGTTCCCGCCGACCATCAGCACGACACCGAACTCGCCGATCGTGTGGGCGAAGGTCAGCACCGCCGCGGTCAGGAACCCGCGCAGCGAGAGCGGCGCTGCGATCGTCAGGAACGCATCGAGCGGCGAGGCGCGAAGCGCGGCCGCGGCCTCCAGGGGACCCCGGCCCAGCGACTCGAAAGCGGCCTGGAGCGGCTGCACCATGAACGGCAACGAGTAGACGACGGAGGCGATCAAAAGGCCCGTGAACGAGAACGTGAGAGTCGTGTCCGTGACCTCGACCCAGAGTCCGCCCAGCCACGACCGGGGGCTCATCAGCAGCAGCAGGTAGAAGCCCAGCACGGTCGGCGGCAGCACCAGGGGGAGCGCCGTCACGGCCTCGATCACCGGCTTCAGCCGCGATCGGGTGCCGGACAACCACCAGGCAAGCGGCGTCCCGAGAACCAGGAGCACCGCGGTCGCCGACGCCGCGAGCTGCAGGCTGAGCCACAGCGGACCGAGTGCGGGCAGGTCCATCGTGCGCGGTCCTCAGCGGGCTCGCGCGTCGGTGCGTTGCAGGCATCCGCCCGGGGCGGAGCCGGAGGAGCCGGCCCTGGGTACGCTCGCGCTCTCTCGGAGACTGGGAGGTTGGCGCTCGCTCCGGTCGGCTGCGCTCCGGTGGGTCATCGGTGGATGGACTTTCCCGGGAGTCGCTTGCCGACAGGCCCCTGGGCCGGCTCCTCCGGCCCCACCCCGGGCTGACGGCCGTCGGGCCGCCCAACGACTCGACCGATATCGAAGCCGAGCGATTCGATCGTCTCTAGTGCCTTCGGCGTATCGAGGAACGCGTGGAAGTCGCGGGCCGCCGCGTTGCCTTCGCCGCGCTCGAGCAGGACCACGTCCTGGCGGATGGGCGAGTGGAGTTTCGCCGGGACCTCCCAGTAGCTCCCCTCGCGCCCATTGCGGGGACTCAGCACCGAAGAAAGTGCCACGAAACCAAGTTCCGCGTTGCCGGAGGCGGCCATGGTGAAGCTCTGACTCACGTTCTCGCCAAGCACGATCCTCGAGCGGAGACTCTCCCACAGACCAAGTTCGCGCAGGGCGTCCCTGGCCGCGGCGCCGTAGGGTGCGAGGTCCGGGTTCGCGATCGCAAGCCGGCGAAAGGAGCCCACGCGCAGCGTCTCGGCGGAGGCTTCAAGCGTCGGATCGGAGCTCCACAGCACCAACCGTCCGATCGCGTAGGTCCGCCGGGAGTCCTCGACGGCCAGGCCCTCTTCCACCAGCAGCCGCGGACGCTCCTGGTCCGCGGCGAGGAAGAGGTCGAAGGGCGCGCCGTGGAGGATCTGGGCGTAGAGCTTGCCCGTCGAGCCGACGGTGACCGTGACCCGATGGCCGGTCCGCTGCTCGAAGTCGGCAGCGAGCGCCTCTACTGCCTCGGCGGCGTTCGCCGCCACGGCGACCGTGACCTCTCCGGCGGAGGCCCCGCTTGCCGCCAGGAGTAGCGCCGGCGCGAGACGAAGAACTCGCCTCAAACGGCGACCGCCTGGGCGGTCCGTCTCGGGTCGCCGCAGGCGACGGCGCCGTCTTCATCGATCAGGACGCCTTCGAAGGAGCCGCAGAGCCAGTTCCAGGGATTGACCACTTCGACGGTGGCGCCCGCACTCTCCAGTTGTCCGACCGGATTGCCGGCCAGGTCGGCCTCCACGATCAGGGCGCCGGGCACGCTCATCGACGAGCCGCCGAACCGCGGCTTGTGGACCGAGCTCTCGAGGTCGAGGCCGAAGTCGAGCAGGTTGGTCGTGTTCTGGACGATGTTCTCGGTCAGCGACACGCTCGGCGAGCCGGATGCGAGCACCGGCTTGCCGTCGCGCGTGAACATGTTCGGGCAGATGCGGGCGTGCGCCCGTCCGCCCGGGTCGACCGGACCGGAGCCGAGGTGGACGCCGGAGGCGCAGGCGTAGACGCCGTCGACGTAGATGCCGGTCCTGAAGGGCATCGACATGACCGAGTGCAGCACGGTGGCGACGTTGCCTTCGGCGTCGACCACCGTGACGTGGTTCGAGCCCGGCGGAGGCGGCGGCACCACGCCCAGGGCTTCGTACCGGTCGTTGGGGCTGGCCGGCTTGCCCTCGAGCGCCGCGAACCGCTCCGCCGCGTACTCCTTCGAGATCGCCCGCTCGACGTCGGGCAGGGTGCCGTCGAAGCGGCCGCCCACCGCATCGGCGTAGACCCGACCGATGATCTGCATCATCTTCAGCGTCGTCTCGCCGGACTCGAACGCCGGGCCCGCCTGCTGGAGGTCGAGCAGCTCGACCATGTTCATGATCTCGACCAGGGCCTGGCCACCGAAGTCCGGCGCCGGCGAACCGACGACGCCGTAGTCACGGTAGGTGCCCTTGACAGGCTCGTCCCAGAACGCCTCGTAGGCCGCCATGTCGTCGGCAGTGATCAGGCCGCCCCTGGCCTGTACCGTTTCGGCGTACCGGCGGCCGAACTCGCCTCGGTAGAAGTGGTCGCCGCCCTCGTCGGCAAGCCGCTCGAGCGTGTCGGCGAGGGCGCTCTGCACCAGCTTGTCGCCGATGTCGCGCAAAGTGCTGCCGTTGAAGTAGATCTCCCGACTGAACGGCTCCCGGCCCAGCACCGCCGACTCGACGAACATCTCGCCCCACAGGAAGGGGTGGATCTCGAAGCCGTCGCGGGCGTAGTGGATGGCCGGCGCCATCACGGTGGCCCGCGGCAACAGGCCGTGGCGCTCAAGTCCCGCCTCGAAGCCGCCCCAGAACCCAGGCACGAAACAAAGCGTGCCGTCGGTCTTCGTCATCAGCGCCCCGAACTCGGCCACGTCCATGTTCCGCACGTCCGGCACCGCCTGGGGCGCCGCCATCATGCCGTTGACGTAGGTGTAGTCGCCGGAGGCGGCGTCGTAGTAGAGCATCGACAGGCAGCCCGACAGGGTCGTCATGTGCGGCTCCACGACGGCCTGGGCGATGCTCGCCGCAAGCACTCCGTCGCACGCGTTGCCGCCCAGTGCGAGCATGTCCGCCGCGGCGGCGGACGCCAGGGGATGGGTGCAGATGGCCAGGCCGTTGGCGCTGCGGACGGCCTGCTTGGGTCCGAAGCGCGCCGTCGCCACCAGGGCCCGCCGCCGCTCGTCGTCGGGCGGCGTCCAGCCGTTCACGGCGGCCGGCGCGGAACCGGCGGATTCCGACCCCGGTCCGCACCCCATCGCCATGGCCGCGCCACCTGCCGCCGCGGCCAGCAGGGTCCGGCGATTCAGCGTCAGGTCCGCCGCATCAACGAGTCCTTTTCCCATCGCTGCCTCCTTCACACAGGTACTCCGAGAGGTTACCGCGTAAGATGCCGCACCCGTCCACGAAACAGGGAGAGTTCGAGCATGTCGGAACCGGTCCTGCTGGTAGAGAAGTCCGAAGGCATCGCCACCCTCACGCTGAACCGGCCGGGCGTGCTGAACGCCCTCTCGGAGGAGCTGCGCAACGACCTCGCCGGAGCGATCGAGGACCTGCGCGGAGACGACGAGATCGGCGTCGTCATCCTGACGGGCGCCGGCCGCGCCTTCTGCGCCGGCCTCGACCTGAAGGAGATGAGCGATCCGGATCGGAAGCGCAGGGCGATCGCCGATCCGCCGAAGCTGCTCCGCTCGCTACATCAACCCGTGATCGGCGCGATCAACGGCATCGCGGTGACCGGCGGCTTCGAGATCGCCCTCTCCTGCGACCTCCTGATCGCGGCCCCGGAGGCTCGCTTCGCCGACACGCACGCCCGGGTCGGCCTGCTCTCCGGCTGGGGTCTTTCGGCGCGCCTGTCACGGGCCATCGGCCCCGGCCGGGCCAAGGAGCTCTCGTTGACCGGCAACTACTTGTCGGCCGAACGCGCCTGCGAGTGGGGCCTGGTCAACCGCATCGTGCCGCGGGACGAGCTGCTCCCCACCTGCCGCGCCCTGGCTACCGACATGCTGACGTGCCAGCGCGACGTGATGTTCCAGTACAAGCGGATGATCGACCGCGGCTTCGACCTGACCCTCGGCGACGCGATGGACTACGAAGTCGAGGTCAACCGCATGTACCAGTCGCCCAAGCCCGAAGAAGTCGGCGAGCGACTCGCCGGCATCCGCGCCCGCGGGCGCGCGCAGGCCGAAGACGCCCGCTAGAACACTGGATGCGCCGACTCCTCGGTTCTACAGCGGTTGACGTGTGGCTCGCGACGCGGCTCCTCGCGCCGTGACTTGCTTCAAGCCAGCTTCAGGCCGGCGGCCGCGAACCGGCTGAAGTCGCCTCTGTTCGACGTTGCGACAGGGGCGTCGTCCGCTAGCGCGGCCGCCCCGATCATGCAATCGACGATCATTGCGCGCCGCCGTCCGGACTCCACATCGCGTGCCCACTGTTCGAGATCCACATCGCGCGCGTGCAACGACGCCTGAAGCTGCTCCAGAGTCGCTACAGCGTCTTCACCCTTGGCGGGTTGCCGGCGAGCTTCGTTCCGGATCGCTCGCCGCAACGCCTCCGACTTCGAAACCTGCTGCCGACGGGCCAGCTCCTCGAGCGCTCGCACCGACTCGACATCGAGTGAGTAGGTCGACTTGACTGTCGTGGTGGCCATACCAGGAGTATGGCCGTAACCTTCAGTGGCCGTCAAGCCGGCGCGGGGCGCATTCCTCGTCCCTTTGCAGTGACTCGACCCTGGCCGCGGTCGCGGCGGTTTGGTCTGCCCGAGCGAGGCGGCCGTAGGCCCCCGAAGGGGACCGGGTAACGTCGCTGGATGTCCGACAAGAAGCCGTCCGCACGCCTCGCGGCGGGTCAGGCCCGAGTGAAGCGCGGGCTGGACAGGGTACGCCGAGCAACGGCGGATGCTCAAGCCGCTGCCGCTCCTGCCGCACGGAAGACGGTCAACGTCGTTGGGCAAGGAGCTTCGGTTGCGCACGGCTTCTTCCGGGACGCCGGCCGAGCCACGTCGAAGACAACCAACGATGCGCTTGAGGGCGTGGTACGGCGCGCCAGAAGCTCTGTGGGCGGGACGAACGAATCGGTCATGCGGTTCCTGGCCGCGCGTCACCGAGACTCGAAGTTCGTGCTTCGCGCGGGTGGCGGCGCGGCGCTGGCTTGGTGGCCGGCGCTGGACGCCCAGTGGCTCAAGGACCTCTTGCAAGCGGGCTCCACGGTGTCGACGCCGACAGCTTGGGATCGGGCAATGGATGCCGTCTACAACGCCGGGCGAGAACACGGCAATCTGCATCGGCTCTTTGACGGCGGACACTCCGTCACGGGGGCATTCGAGGCCGGTTGGGATGTTGGCCCCGACACCAGTTGGATCGAGAACGTCGGCGGCACCCTGAGCGCAATCTGGAGAGACGCCGCAACGCCGCAAGGTCGTCAAGGAGCTTCTCCAGCGTATTCGAGCTCGCCAAGAAGCCTCCACTCCTACTTGAGCCGACACGGCTAACAGAACACGGCGGATCAATTCATCGCGGATCAACTCACGGACCCGCACGTCCGTGACGTCCGGCTCCAGTCTTAGGGCTGGTTTCTCTCTTTGTTCACGGTTACGTGCCGGTTGGTAGCGGTATCTTCGTAAACGGCAGCTAGGCTTCTGGCTCTCTTGAAGACTTCCTCACCGAACTAACGGCGCTAGCCGGCTGCGGTCGAGGATGGAAGGGGCGCCGAGGAGGAGATATGAAGAAGTTGACTGGGGCAGCAGCGGCTCTCGTAGGGGTACTGACGCCCTTGGCATTTCTGCTGGGTTGCTCGTCGTCCGATGAGGGCGGCGGACCGAAGACCTCGCCTCTACCCATCAACATTCACTCCATCACCTTGGGGATAGCACTCAGCGATCCGGTGGGACCAAGCGAACTCCTGCAAGCATGCCAAGAGCTCGAAGCGGGCCTTCCCGAAGCTGGTGAGACCTGTGACGGTGGAGGCGTCTTAGGAATGTGGCAGGTGGAAGCAGTGCGGACGCTGCCGTTCCCAGATCTGGACGATCCACCAGGAGTATCCAGTCGCACGCTGCTTCAAGACGCATTGACCGATGAAGGTTGGACGACAGGCGGGCAAGTCTCTCCTACTTGTCGATGTGCGGAGGAGGAAGACACAGGGGAGTCGGTCTGCGCTGTCCTGTGGAGATGCAAGAAAACCGTGTGATCTCGAAGGCGAGAGGAATCCGCGGGGCTACGAGCCGATTGGAATGGACCAGAGACGCAGGTTTCGGCCCGTTGTTGCTGTCTTTGGGACCTCTCAGAGCCTCGGGAGAGGTTCTGAGAGAATGACGTTTGAGTGGGACCCCTGTGAGCTTCTTCATCCTGGGAGAACAACCGATGCAGCCTAGTTGCGCGTCCTTGTCGCTGTCCTTGTTGCTGTGTCTGGGCATCGGGCCGGCCGGTGCCCAGACCTTCTACAACGAGGACGGCGTGCAGTTGTCGGCGTCGGCGCGTGTAATCGATCCCGGCGCCGCGACCTGCCGTGTCCGGGAAGAGCGCCACACGGCGGAGCAGTACGAGAGGCTGAAGCCGAACGAGGGCCAGCCGCTCAACGTCTGGCGAGTGGAGCTCGTGGTGGCGAACTACTCCGGCAAGGCGCTGGACTACCTGAACGCGCACCTCAACGTGGAATCGGACTGGCCGCCCTGCGACCACTGGCACGGCCCGGAAGGCAGGTACGGCGCGCCGGTCGTCTGGACGGGACCCCTGATGTCTATCCAGGACGTCGGGATCGTGGAGCCGGGAGAGGAGGTGCGGGAGACGGCGTTCTTGCTGGCCTGGCACGAGGAGGAACCGGCGCTGGGGCGATGGGACATCGACTACGACTTCGCGGCCTCTCCGCCTGCCGGGGGCGCTGCCGCGGAGACCCGGCCGGAGAGCACCGACATGGGGAGGGCCACGGCGGCTGCCGAACGCGAGGCGGCGGGACCTGCCGAAGCCCCTTTGGCGGGAAGAAACGGTCGACCGGCCGGCATTCCGCTGGAGGACACCTGCGCCGGCAAGGCGGTCGGATCGTTGTGCTGGATGGAGCTATCGAACCAGCCAGGGTGCTACGTCTGGAACCAGGGCCTCCTTGCGGGCTGGCATCTTGACTACCTCAGGCCAGTTGCCGACCCGAGGCGCGAGACCGTCACCTGGACCGGCGGCTGCTCAGGCGGCCGGGCCAGCGGCACGGGTGAGCGGACATGGAGCTACACCGGCGACGACGGGAACGAGTTTCAGGGCTCCGCAGCAGAAGGCTCCTACAGTGGCGGCAAGGAGAACGGCCACTGGACCGTGCGATACACCGACGGGGAGGTGCAGGAAGGCCCCTTCGTGGACGGGAAGGCGCACGGCCACTGGACCGAGCGAAACTCCTCCGGGATCGTGGAAGAAGGCTCCTACGTGGACGGCAAGAGGCACGGCCACTGGATCGGGGGGTCCTCCGGGACCGTGGAAGAAAGCTCCTACGTGGACGGCAAGAGGCACGGCCGCTGGACTACGCACTGGGCCGACGGGAACGTGACGTACGTCTGCTACTCCAACGGCGACCGGGTGGTTTGCCCGTAGGGAAAAGCTGGTTTCCGCTCCTACTTCGGAGACTCCTGATTCTCGGCTGCGCCTGAGCCGCTCGTACGCGGTCAGGGCCTCCTCTTCGAGCCGATGAATCGCCGCGAGCGCGGAGCGCTCGGCCGCGGTGAGTTGGGCGAGCGCTCCAGCTTCCGCGACCACTCCCTGCGGGAAGGCTCGGAAGGACTGCGGCGGAGGATGGCGCACGCCGCGCACGGAGGCCGACGCCGAGCCGGCTCAGTGTCCTCAACCGTCGACCTCGATCAGCAGTCGACAGTGGTCGCTTGCACCCCAGCACTCGACAGAGTTCAGGGCGCAGGTTCTTATGCTCTCGTGAAAGCCGCGTGAAGCGAACACGTAGTCGAGTTGCCTATCTGCCTTTTCCGACTGTTGAGGTCGCCAGCCGCGATGATCCGGTGCGAGGACGCATCGACCTTGCCGATGAAGGCGGAGAGGTCCGAGATGATGCGGTGCGCCGAACCGTCCGGATAGCCGACCCTGAAGTTGGTCCTCACAGAAGGGTTTGGACGCATCCACCTGGCGTACATCGACACCACGACGAAGGGCTCGGTGTCGTCCTTCGGGTGGACCCGCGCGGCCGCGACAGTACCGATCCCACTGAGCGGAGTGAGGGCTTCCTGCAGCAGCGCAACGTCGGTTTCCATCTCGACTAGCTGCTCCCAGGGTTTCTGGCGTCCCGCGATGTTCCAGCACACGATTCTCGTTGTCATTCGCCCACCTCCAGTTGTACATCCGTCACGTCAGCCGACGGCTGCAAGCCTCCCGCGTGACAAGCTACCGCACACTCGACCACGGGGCGGTCCCGTTCGGAGAACGCAAGCTCCGTGGGGACACTGAGTTGGGGGCGCTGGCGACTTGGCTTGCCCGAAGCGACAGGGTTGTCCGCCCCCGAAGGGAATCCTGTAACGTCGCTGGGGTGTCAGACAAGAAACCGCACGCACGGCTCGCTGCCAGCCAGGCCCGAGTGAAGCGTGGGCTGGACAGTGTGCGCCGAGCAACGGCGGATGCTCAAGCCGCCGCCGGTCCTACCGCACGAAAGACGGTCAAGGTGAGCTTGACCCGTTTTCGTGGACACCAGATCCTTGTAGGAGGAGGTATCCGCGATGCCGAGATCAAGACCCCCGTACCCAGCAGAGTTCCGGCGCTGCGCGAAGAGCGGGAGATCCTGGCAAAAGCAACGGCCTGGTTCGCCCGGGAGACGGGACCGAAGGGGTCTTCCGGCTCATGAGGGCGCACCAGGCGGAGTTTCACGTCGCCACGATGGTCCGGGTGCTCGGTGTCTCCTCGAGCGGGTTCTATGCGTGGCTCAGGCGACGGCGCTCGGCGCGGTCGCTGTCGGATGACGGTTTGCTGCGGCAGGTGCGGGAGATTCACCAGCGCTCTGGCTGGCGGACATAACCTACGTCCCGACCCGCCAGGGCTTCCTGTACCTGGCGATCGTCCTCGACGCCTTCAGCCGCCGGATCGTGGGCTGGTCGATGGCCTCCAACTTGCGCACCGAACTGGTCCTTGACGCCCTGGAGATGGCGCTCTCGCAGCGCCGGCCGCGGGGAGTCGTCCACCACTCCGATCAAGGCAGCCAGTACACCTCCCTGGCCTTCAGCCGACGATGCCGCGAAGCCGGCGTGCTGCCCTCGATGGGCAGGGCCGGCGACTGCTTCGACAACGCCATGGCCGAGAGTTTCTTCGCCAGCCTCGAATGCGAACTCATCGACCGCACGTCCTTCCGCGACCGCGGCCAAGCCAGAAGAGAACTCTTCCGCTACATCGAGGGCCGGTACAACCCCCATCGGCGGCACTCCGGCATCGGACACCGCTCACCCGTCAACTTCGAGAAGCGCTACCGAGAAGCCGCTTGATTCCCTGAACGCAGACTGTCCACGAAACCGGGGCAACTCCAGCCGTCACGTCTCGACAGTTGTTTCCGGTACACTTAGCACCATGAGCACGACGGCGTTCGACACGCTCGCGACGGTCCGGGCCCTCGAACAGGCGGGCATGGACGCAGCGCTGTCGGCGCTTGAAGTACGGCTGGTCAAGTGGGCGGTAGGGATCGCTCTCGCGTCGGTTGCCCTCCTAGTCGCTGCGGGCGGCGTGCTGCTGCCCTTGCTGATCGGCTAGCGGAGCGAAGACCGTGGCGACGAAGGCCGACCTTCCGCCAGCGCGATCGCGAGTACGTCCGTCTCTCAGGGGGCGCCAGGCCCTCGAAGGCCGGCAAGACCGATCGCGAAGGGGCCTGATTCGGTCGATCTCCCCGGTGAGGTCACGGATAAATCAGGGGTCGAGATTCGGGCCTCCGGAACGGCGATCGACGTAGCATTCGCCGACCCTGTCCGCATGACTCAGCGCGAGGCGGAAGCCCGGCGCCAGCGGGAAAGGGAGTGGTCGCGGAAGCTGGGGCGCGATCGCGACGTTCGATCGTTCGACCGCGCTCCAGCCCGGACCGGGCCGCCTGATCGTTCGCATCTCCCTCGAGATCGCGGGAGATGCGCTCCGCCGGTAGGCCGGTGCGCGCCTCCTGGTGGGCCGCCCGAGGCTGGCTTCGCCGCGGCGCTCGACCAGGCGATCGTCCCCGGCCTCCCCGTCCAGGCGCCGGCCGATGTGTGCGCACGGTTCGGCCTGGACGAAGATCACGGCCCGGACTCCGCCGAAACGGCCGACATCGAGGCCCGTCCGTGGATCGAGGCAGTCTCAGAACCTCCGGAGACGTAGTACGATCCGCTGATGACGTTCGACACGCTCTCTGCGGCCCGGACCCTGAAGGACGCCGGCATGACCTCGGAGCAGGCCGAGGCGGTGACGGCCACGATCCGCGTGGCGATCGCCGAAGGCACAGCGACGAAGGAGGACATCTCCCGCTTGGAGGCGAAGCTGGCGGAGCTTGAGCTCCGGCTTACGTGGCGCATCCTGGGCGGCGTGGGTGCTTTGCTCGCGGTCGCCGTGACGGTCGCTCGGCTGCTGTTCACCGGGCCCTAAAGCATGCGCAACAACGAGAACCTTCCGGCGGGCGACCCGGTGATCCGCGAACTCTGGGCCGTGAAGGACGCGATGGCCGCTGACTGCGGTTACGACGTCAAGGAGCTGTTCCGGCGCATCCAGGCCAGCCAGCTCGCCCTCGAGGGCGAGCGTTGTCGCCTGCATCAGGGATCCCCGTGTAGAAACGTACCTGAGCGAGCTTCCATCCCTGCCCCGTGCACAGTTCCCTGGCAAGGGCTGTGACGTCGAAGTTGGGATACGTGTAGCCGAACGCTTCGCGGGCCGCGTGGAACAGGTTCTGGCCGTCGATGAAGACGACCGCACGCTTGACCGGAGGCCTGGTGCTCATCCTCTATGGGCCAAAACAACCCCGCCGGAGACCTTACGGTGTGTCGAGCGGGGAGCAAGTGTGCGCAGAGGATACGAATCCTGACTGCCTTGGACGAAGCAACCCATCCAAGTCACATGGCTCTCCCCGGCTGGCGTCTCCACCGGTTGAAGGGGGATCGAGGTCACCTCTGGAGTGTCCGCGTATCGGCCAACTGGCGAGTCGTGTCCGGATTCGACGGCTCCGAGGCCGTTGACGTGGACTTGACCCGCGTCGTCAATCGCCGGGCAGGCGTTTCACCTCGGTTGGCATTGGCCTTGGAACGGCTTGGCTGGAGTGACGCTGGGCACTGGGTGCGCATGCAGGGCACCTACGATCTGGCAAGAGCGCGGCGAGCCGAGACGGCGGCCTGAAACCGTATGGCGTGTCGGGTAAGCGCGGTTGCCTTGATCGCCTCTGCTGGCCTTGCAGCCGCCCAACAGCCTCGGCTGGCGGAGAACGAGCGGCCAGAGGTGATCCTGAGTGGTGTTCTCGCGCCAGACGGCGCCTGCGAACCGGACGCCGAGACCCTTTGTCTGCACGACGGCCGCTACGAGCTGCAGGCCGACTGGTGGACCGGCGACGGCAACAGAGGCGCCGCGAAGGTGGTTCCGAAGGCGACCAGGGATTCCGGCCTGTTCCGGTTCTTCGATGCCGACAACTGGGAAGTGCTGATCAAGGTCCTGGACGGTTGCGCGGTCAACGGCCATCACTGGGTCTACGGCGCTTCGACGACAGACCTGGGCTACCAGATCCGCGTCAGGGACACGACGACTGACGACAACGCCAAGGTGTATCGGAACGAGCCCGGGCGGCCGGCCCCCGCGATCACCGACGACAAGGCGTTTCCCGGCGCCTGCGAGGCGGGCGTGTCGTCGCCGATCACTTCCCAGATTGGGAGGCTTCAGGGTCCGCCCGGCACGGAGTTGGCGCCTGTCTCGCTGCTTGGCGAATCGGAGTCGGGCTGTCTGACCAGCGGCACGTCGCTCTGCTTGGCCGACAGTCGCTTCGAGGTGAAGGTTGATTGGTCAACAGCGGGCGGAGGCGAGGGCTTAGCCAGTGCGGTTCCCGGCGGCACCAACAACTCCGGCCTCTTCTACTTCTTCGAGCCGAACAACTGGGAGATGCTGATCAAGGTGCTCGACGGTTGCGCGATCAACGGCCACTATTGGGTGTACTCGGCCGCCGCCACGGACCTGGGGCTCGACATCACGGTGACGGACACCGCGACCGGCGCGATATGGACGTATGACAAGCCACCGGGGCCGCCCGCGCCCGCCATCACGGAGAGCAGAGCGTTCCCCGACAGTTGCGGGCCGTTGCCGCCTACGCTGGCCTTGCCGGGTTCAATAGCCGTCGAGTACGGAGTCTGGGAGACCAACATCAGCTACGACGGCTTCACGTGGAGCTTCGCGGCCGACTTCGACGGCGACGGCGACGACGATGTGATGCTTCCCGGTGGCCGGCACTTCGAGGCCGTCGCGGCAGAGTCGGGAGTGATCCTCCTCAACAATGGTGACTTCACCTTCGAGGTTGCCGCCGGAGATCGTCCTCGCGGTGTACACCCTCGCGAAGTGGTCATGGCGGACTTCGATGGCGACGGCAGAAACGACTTCTTCATCGCCGACCACGGTTACGACAAACCCCCATTCCCCGGCTGGCAAAACCAACTGCTTCTTTCGACCTCTGGCGGTTACCGCGACGCCTCCGACAGACTTCCGCCCGACACCACGGGTTTCACCCACGCTGCTGCCGCTGGGGACATCGACCGCGACGGCGATGCGGACATCCTGGTTGCGAACGCCTTCGGCGAGTGGATTCCCGGACCCTACTTCCTGATGAACGACGGCGAGGCGAATCTGGTTGCGGACACGAGCAGACTGCCGGACAGCCTGGACGAACATCGGCCCTGGGCGGTCGTGCTTGAAGACCTGGACGGCGACGGTCACGTCGATCTGATTGCAGGCGCGAACGGTGACTCGACACACGAGTCCTTTGTGTACTGGGGGAGCGCAGGAGGCTTCTACGCGGACGAGAACGTGACGTTGCTGCCGACGCCCGGGTTCTTCACCGCCTTGGGGAACGCGCAGGTGGTTTCAGCGGCCGTGCACGACTTCAACGGGGACGGCAAGCCCGACATCCTGCTCGGCGGCTACAGGTTCGGAACGTGGGTGCGCGGAGTACAGCTACTCATGAACACAGGCGGGAGAGGATTCGTCGACGAGACGGTCCGGCGGCTCGGCAACAGCGCGTGGGCCGCCACGGAAAGCTGGCACTGGGAACACCGCTTCCTCGACTTCAACGGCGACGGCACGGTGGACATCGCTCCTCAGTGGTACGGCGTGGGCCCGAACGTGATGGCCTGGCTGAACGACGGGACGGGGCACTACGCGGTTCTGAAGAACACCGAGTTCAACGACATCGACGCCACGCTTCCGTTCGCGCACGGAGTTGCAGTGCGCGCGGCCGGCGGCTTCAAGTACGTGGAGTTCCTGGGCGACGGCACGCATCTGGAAGCGAACGCCGGCATCGTGGTCGAGGGTGCCGTGATACGCCCTCGGTTCTGACCTCCCGCAAGCGCTTCCAGCACGCCGCTCCGCGCGTGGCACTGCTCGGCCTGGCTTACGAGTTCAGCAACAGACCTGGCCCGGTCGACCCGGGCGGCACGGCCTCAGCCGTCGACTTCGATCAGTAGTCGACAGTGGTCGCTGGCACCCCAGTTCTCCACGGAGTTCAAGGCGCACGTACGGACGTTCTGGTGGAAACCGCGCGAAGCGAATGCGTGTGCAACGACGATCCCAGGCTGGTGGCCTCTGCCCGGCTCTGAAACAACCACGGCCACCGCAACGCATGCACCGGCCGACCAGGTTCTTCTCGCCACCCGGCTCATCTTACCCGCTACCCGCTCGGCAGCGTGAACGCGGGCGTTGCCGCGATTGGCCCCCCAGTCGCTTGCGCGACATCGCTCGTCACGTGGTTGTCGCACATGTTCCATACACTCAGGACGCTCACAGCCAGACGGGAGCGGCGAGAGATGACGATCAGGGTCGTGTGCTGGAACACGAGGCGCAGTTCGACTCCAGCGCGAAATCCGGGAAGAAACGTGCTCTTTTTCCGCGAATCCGTCGCCGCAGAGCACCTACTCGGTGCTAACCTCGCGCGGCGGCCCCTTGAGGCACGGCTCCTCCTCAAGGGGGCAACCGGCCCTTGCGAGAACGTCGACCGGGGTGTCGGGGCACCGGGGGTCGCAACTCGCCGGTCCCAGGCCCCCAACCTGCAGCCCGAGCGGGCCGTTTTCTCGCTTTGTTCGCAAACTAGGACTCGGTGTTGGCGCCAGTTTAGCACCATGCCCGTAGTCTTCTCGACATGGGTTGTCGTTCGGTTTCTTTCGTCCCGCGGCCTCCTTCTGCTGTGTCCGTCGGTCCGGCTTCCGCCGCGGCCCCGGATCCTCGGCGTCTCCCCCTTGCCAGCCATGCCGGCGCGGCCGCGCCGGCCGGAGGTCGAGTCGCCCGCAGGGCGCCGCGGCGCCGCCCGTGGGGCGCGCTGGCGGCGGTTCTCGCCTGCGCCGCGGCCCTCGGCCTGTCGGCATCCGCGGAAGCCCAGAGAACGGTCTGGGAAGCCGATCTCAACGCGAGACGGTTCGCGATACCGGGCAGCGGCACCGGTGCGAACCACGGGTGCTACAACGTTGGCGTGGCGAGTATCGGTTGCGGCAACACGAACCGCCTGACCGACGACGACTTCACGCTCGGCGGCGTGAGCTATTCGGTGACCCGTTTGGCCGTCGACCAGAATGGAGAGCTCACCATCGCGTTCGACCCCGATCCTCCCGACGCCTTCGACAACCTGGTGCTGGTCCTCGACAGCGACAGGTTCCCGCTCGAGGACGCCGACGACTCCGTCGCGGAAGCCAGGTCCTGGTCCGGAACCGGGCTGAGCTGGACGTTCGGCACCGACGTCGCGGTCGCCCTGGAACTGCCGGAGCCCGTTGCCGCCTGCGACGGCGACGAGGCGCCCGCCGGCGCCTTCTGGACGAGCTGCGTCACGGTCGGGGACTTGACCGGTGGACTCTACGGCTATACCTTCGGTATTGGCGGGAGTCTCGACGACACGACCTTCCACCGCGACGGCGCCGAGCATGTGATCGCTCGGCTCTTCGGCAGGGGCCCTCAGGATCTTGACTTCGGGTTCACGGCCACGCCGAGCTCGTCCGCATCCGGGTGGACGCTCCAGGTCGGGAGCGAGTCGTTCGCCTTGAGCGCGGCCACCTACCATATTGCTGTTTTCAACTACCATTGGGCGGTCAACTCCGCCGTGATTGACAGCGGCGACGTCGGCAACAAGATCACCGTCAGCCTGCGGCCGCCCGAGCCCGGGCCGCCGACGGGCCTGACGGCGGCGGGGTCTTCGGCGACGCAGATCGACCTGTCCTGGACCGCCCCGGCCTACGCCGGCGCCTCGGCGATCACCGGCTACAAGATCGAGGTGTCCACCGACGGCAGCACCTGGACCGACCTGGCGGCGAACACCGCCAGCACCACCACCAGCTACGACCACACGGGGCTGTCGGCCAACGACGTCCGCCACTACCGGGTCTCGGCGATCAACACGCAGGGGACGGGGCCCGCCTCCGACTCCGTGCGCGCCACCGCCCGCGGCGACACCACCGCGCCGACCGTGAGTTCGGCGGCCGTTACATCGGCCGGAAACCGGCTCAACCTCATATTCAGCGAGGCCATGGATCAGATCTTGGCCAACGAGCCGGCGCTCACCGCCTTCAGCGTCACCGCCGACGGGTTCTTCGTCCCGCTCCTCGAGATTGGGGCCGGTACCAGCGGCACCTTCAGGGCGGTCAATCTCGCGAGGACGATCAAGAGCGGACAGACGGTGCGGGTGAGCTACACCGATCCCACGGCCGCCGACGACACGAGGGCCCTGCAGGACACGGTGGGCAACGACGTGGCGACGTTCGCCGACCAGACCGTGACCAACAACTCCACGGTGGCCGCCGTGGTCCCCGAGAAGGCCTTGTTCCTCACGGCCGACCCGATGGGCTCGAACCAGATCGACCTTTCCTGGAGCCCGGGATACGACGGCGGCAGCGCCGTCACCAGCTACAAGATCGAGGTTTCCACCGACGGCACCAGCTTCACGGACCTGGTCGCGTCCACCGGCAACACCGACACCACCTACTCCCACACCGGGCTGACCGGCGGCACGACGCGCCACTACCGGGTCTCGGCGATCAACACCGTCGGGACCGGCGCCGTCTCCGACATCGCCATGGCCACCACCAACGTTGCGGGGGCCCCCGGGATGCCGACGGGCCTGACCGCGACGGCGGTCACGGACAAGCAGATCGACCTGTCCTGGACCGCCCCGGCCCATGTCGGCGACTCGGCGATCAGCGGCTACAGGATCGAGGGTTCAGGCAGCGGCACCACCTGGAGGAACCTCGTGGCCGACACCGGCGACACCGCCACCACCTACTCCCATACGGGGCGGCAGCCGAACCAGACCGTCTACTACCGGGTCTCGGCGATCAACAGCCAGGGCACGGGGCTCCCGTCCGGCGTCGCCAGCGCCACCACCCCCGCGGACACCTTTCCGCCGACCCTGACCAGCTCGTCCGTCAACGTCGTTGGAACCCAGCTCGGTTTCAACTTCAACGAAAATGTGGACCCGACGACCGCCAACGTTCCTCCGCTGTCCGCCTTCGCCGTCACCGCCGACGGGGAGGCCGTCCCGTTGCAGCAGATCCGCGTGGGCGCTCCCAGACGGTACGTGCTGGATTTCAGCAGGACCGTCAAGATGGGGCAGGCGGTGCAGGTTACCTACACCGACCCGACCGCCGGCGACGACACCGAGGCCATGCAGGACCTGGCCGGCAACGACGTCGCCACCTTCACCGTCGACCCGACCAACAACTCCACCGTGGCGCCCGTCGCCCCCGACGCGCCCAGCGGCCTGATGGCCAGCGCGGTCGGCCGGTCCCGGATCGACCTCTCCTGGACCGCTCCGGCGTACAGCGGCGGCACCGCCGTCACTGGCTACAGGATCGAGGTTTCCGACGACGCCGGCGTCACCTGGGCGGACCGCGTCGCGAACACCGGCAGCACCGACACCGTCTACTCCCACACCGGGCTGTCCGCCCAGGACACGCGCCACTACCGGGTCTCGGCCATCAACTCCGCCGGGACCGGCAGCGCCTCCAGCGTCGTCAACGCCACCACGTCGCTCACCGACACGGCGCCCGGGATACCGACGGGCCTGAGCGCGACGGCGGCCGGCCGGTCCCGGATCGACCTCTCCTGGTCCGCCCCGTCGAGCGACGGGGGCGCGGCGGTGACCGGCTACAAGATCGAGGTCGCGCCCGACGGCCAGACCTGGTCCGACCTCGCGGCCGACACCGGGAGCACCGGCACGACGTACTCCCACACCGGGCTTTCGGCCGGCACGACCCGCCACTACCGGGTCTCGGCGATCAACTCCGTCGGCACGGGAAACCCCTCGGCCGTCGACAGCGCCACCACCGGCACGGCCGAGGCGCCCGATCCCCCTGCGGGCCTGAGCGCGACGGCGTCCGGCCGGACCCGGATCGACCTCTCCTGGTCCGCTCCGTCGGACGACGGGGGCTCGGCGGTGACCGGCTACCGGATCGACGTGTCCAGCGGCGGCAGCGGTTGGCGCACGCTGGTGGCCAACACCGGGAGCACCGGCACGACGTACTCCCACACCGGGCTCTCGGCCGGCACGATGTACCACTACCGTGTCTCGGCGATCAACTCCGCCGGCGCGGGAAGGCCCTCGGCCGCCGCCAGCGCCACCACCGAGCGGCAATCGGAGCCTCCGCCTCCACTCGCCACGGTGCCCGGGGCTGCCACGGGCCTGTCGGCGACGTCGGCCGGCCAGAGCCGGATCGACCTTTCCTGGATCGCCCCGTCGAACGACGGGGGCGCGGCGGTGACCGGCTACCGGATCGAGGTCTCGCCCGACGGCCAGACCTGGTCCGACCTCGTGGCCGACACCGGGAGCACCGGCACGACGTACTCCCACACCGGGCTTTCGCCAGGCACGACGCGCTACTACCGGGTCCTGGCGATCAACTCCGTCGGCACGGGAAATCCCTCCAACCTCGCCAACGCCACCACCGAGCGGGAATCGGAGCCTCCACGCCTTCCCACCCTGTCGGTCCCCCCGACGGAGGCGGTGGAGAGCGACGAGTCGGCGGTGTTCGAGGTCCGCCTGAGCAAGGCGAGCAGCGAGGTGGTGACGGTCGACTACGAGACCTCGGACGGCGACGGCGGAGCGAAAGCGGGCTCGGACTACACGGCGACGGCGGGCACGCTGGAGTTGGCTCCGGGGTCGACGGCAGGGCGGATCCGGGTGCCGGTATTGAACGACGAGCTGTACGAGGTGGATTCGGAGACGTTCACGCTGGTGCTTCGGCGTCCGGTGAACGCGACGTTTGGCGACGGCGGTTCGGTTCTGCGGGTGGCGGGGACGATCCACGATGACGACGGCGGTTCGCCGACGGCCGACTTCGAGGTAGACGGTGCGGCGTGCGAGGACGACCTGTGTAGCGCGCGCACGGGCGTGCCGGTCAAGTTCGTCGACACGAGCACCGGCAAGGTGCTGTCCCGGCTCTGGGACTTCGGCGACGGGACGACTTCACGGTTTCACACGGGTTCGCACTCCTGGCCTTCGGCCGGCTTCTACGAGGTGACGCTGGCGGTGAGCGACGGCGAGACGACATCCACGGCTAGCCGAGTGTTCCGGGTCGAGGCCTCGGAGCCCCAGGGAACCTGCTCCGGGGACGCTGAGACGCTGTGCCTACAGGATTCGCGTTTCGCGGTAAACGTGGAGTGGTGGAAGGCGAACGGCGACGGCGGCGACGGCCCCGTGGTACCTCGGGGCACGAATGACTCGGGCCTGTTCACCTTCTTCGACCGGGACAACTGGGAGATCCTGATCAAGGTGCTGGACGGTTGTGCCGTGAACGGGCACATGTGGGTGTACGGCGCCTCGGCGACGACCGTTGGCTACCTGGTGACGGTGACCGACACGGTTACGGGCGAGGTCAGGGAGTACGGCAACGAGCCGGGCATGAGGGCGGACGCGATCACCGACGCCACGGCCTTCGCAGGGGCCTGCGCCTCGCCGCCTGGAAACGCGTCGACCCCTGACGGGAGCGTGCTCAGGACGGACGAGGACGGAACGATCGTGCAAGAGGCGATCCGGCCGGCGACGGAGTCGTCCGAGGAAGAAGAGGCCGTGTGTACGGAGACGCCGACGACGCTGTGCCTGCAGGGCGGTCGCTACGCGGTGTCGGCCGAATGGTCGACGCCGGAGGATTCGGGTGCCGCACCCACGGTACGGGCTAGGACTCCGGATTCGGGTCTGTTCTACTTCTTCACCCCGGGGAACTGGGAAATGCTGGTCAAGGTGCTCGACGGTTGCTCCTACAACGACCACCACTGGGTGTTCGCGGCTTCGGCTACCGATGTCGGGTTCGTCCTCACGGTGCGCGACACGCAGACAGGCCTGGTGAAGCAATACCGGAAGGAACCCGGCCGGCCCGCCAGGGCCGTTGCCGACATCGGCGCCCTTCCGCTGGGCTGCGAGCCTTGAGCCCGGAGAACGTGATCCGCTACGTTCCGTCGACGAGGTCAGATCAGGCGGCCACGCCGCAGCGCTTGAGTCGCGCTGCACTTAGGCTCCGGGGGAAGGCGGAGGTAACCCGATGAGTCGTTCAGCTGCCCGCGTCGCCACGGCCTTGCTGCTCCTGCCCGCCGGCCCGGCCGCAGCCGAGACCTTCTACAACCAGGACGGCGTGCTGATGTCGGCGACGGCGACGGCGATCCATCCCGGGGCCGCGACCTGCCGCATCCGGGAGGAGCGCCACACGGCGGAGCAGTACGAGGAACTGAAGCCGAACGAGGGCCAGCCGCTCGACGTCTGGCGGGTGGAGCTGGTGGTGGCCAACTACTCCGGCAAGGCGCTGGACTACCTGAACGCCACCTCAACGTGACCTCGGACTGGCCGCCGTGCGATCACTGGGACGGTCCGGAAGGAGCGCGGCACCGGCGAGATACGAAACGGCAAGAAGCACGGCCACTGGACCTCGCAATGGACCGACGGGAGGTCTTGTGAGGGCCCCTACGTGGACGGCAGGGCCCACGGTCGCTGGACCCGTCGTCTTGGCCAGCGCACCCAGTACCTGTGTTTCTCCAACGGCGACCTGGTGGATTGCCCATAGTCGCCGCGACCGCGGAGCGCTCGGCCTCGGTGAGTTGGGCAAGCACTTCGACACACCGCAAGGTCCTACACGTCGGCGTTCCCGTGCGGCGCCGCCGCGTAGGTGGCGATCCGGCACTTCCGGCTCATTGGTCGAAGTACTTCTCGACGATCCAGTCCGGTTGCCAGCGGTCGGGTTCGCGGTCGGTGCCGGTGAGGTCGCGGTGTAACGGAGCTGGATCGGCGACGGACAGCGGCACGGTGTCGCCCATGGCGGTCTGCCAGCCTTCGAGGAGTGCATCGAGACGGGTCGCCGTCTCCGCGTGGTCGGGATCGGCGATGAGGTTCTCGAGTTCGTCGGGGTCTTCGGCGAGATCGAAGAGCTGGCGGTGGTTGACGTTGGGATACACGATCAGCTTGTAGCGGTCGTCGCGGACGGCGCGCATGACGTCGCGGTACGGCAGGAAGACGCTCCGGCGCCAGGTCGGGTCGCCGCCGGACCAGAGGGGCGCCAGGTCACGGCCGTCGATGCCGGGCGGCACGTCCACGACGCCCTGGGCGAGCAGGGTCGGGAACAGGTCGTAGAGGTAGGTGAAGGCGTCGGTCGTGCCGTGCGGGATGCCCGGGCCGCGGATGATCAGCGGGCAGCGCATGGAGTGTTCGTACAGGTTCTGCTTGCCCAGCAGGCCGTGGCTGCCGACCGAGAGCCCGTGATCGGCGGCGTAGACCACGATCGTGTTCTCCGCCTGGCCGTTCTCGTCCAGGGCGTCGAGGATGCGTCCAACCTGCTCGTCGAGGTGGGTGATCAGGCCGTAGTACTCGGCGACCTGGTCGCGGATCACGTCCTCGGTGCGCGGCCACGCTGCCAGGTTCTCGTCGCGCAGGATCAGTGCGCCGTTGTCGAAGGGGTGCTGCGGCTTGTAGTTCGGCGGAAGCGGCAGGTTGCGTTGGTAGTAGCGCTCCCGGTACTCAGGCGGTGGCTGACGCGGATCGTGAGGCGCCGTGAAGGGCACATAGGCGAAGAACGGCTGGTCCGATTCACCGCTCGCCGTTGCCTCGGCCTGCTCCCCCAGGAACTCGATGACCGTGTCGGCGAACAACTCGCTGGAAAAGCTCTTCCCCACCCGCCGGCGCACCATGCCGCCGTTCTCGATGTCCTGCACCTCGGTTTGCGTGTGGTCCGCCATGCCGCCGAGGTAGATCGCCGTGCCATTGTCGAAGGCGCGGAGCAGCGCCTCCTCCCCGTTGTGCCACTTGCCGGTGATGAACGTCCGGTAACCCGCCGACTCGAGCAGCCGTGGCAGCGTGGGGACGCCCTCCATTCTGTTCGGGGAGCGCATCCAGCTCCGGCCGGTCAGCACCATCGCCCGGCTTGGAACGCAGACGGCGCCGCTGTTCGAGCCGAACACGTAGTTGCGGCGGAAGCTCCATCCCTCGGCTGCCAGGCGATCGAGGCTCGGGGTGTCGATCAGCTCGTTGCCCCAGGCGCGGATCGTGTCGGCGCGCTGGTCGTCGGCGAACAGAAACAGGATGTTGGGGCGCGGCGGCGGCGGCTCGCCGTCACCGGCGGGCCCCTCGGCCGCGCGCGGAGCACAGGAGAGCAGCGCCAGGGCCGCGACGGCCGCCGACAAGGCTGCCCAAGTCAGTTGCCGGTTCACGTTCACGAGCCGGCCGCCGCGACCCCCGCGATCGCGTCCAGCTTCTCCACCACTTCCAGATCGATCTCGTCTTCCGGCACGAACTCGGCCAGCCGGTGGAAGTTCGCTTTCGACATCAGGTTCGCCTGACCGAGCCTGCGGGCGTAGACCTCGAACAGCGGCGCCATGAGGTCCGCGCTTGCCTTCGCGCCGTCGTCCCACGGCGAGGGCCGGCCGCTCTTCGCCGACGCCTCTTCGACCTCCAGAATCGAGGCCCGCATCGCCTCGACCCGGCGCTCCGCCTCGGCCTCCTCGAACAGCGGGCCGGACGCCTCTCGCCGGGCGCTGTCGGCGGCCCAGCCCTCGAGCGCCGACCGCGAGCACAGGTAGTTCTCGATCTCCCGCTTCCGCCAAGCCTGCCGCTCCAGCCCGTCGTCCGCCCCCACCTTCTCCGGCAGCTTGTCGAGCAGCGCGATCCCGCGCAGGGCGGGACACGCTTCGCGGAGGCCGTGGAAGTGCAATTCGGCGCTCGAGAGCCGGTCGCCGACGTACTGGACGAAGGGACGCTCGAGCGCTGTCGCGGCGGCCTCGTGACCAAGACGCCGGGCGAAGGCCTTGAGGATCGCCAGATCCGTCGACCCCTCGAGATAGAGCACCCAACCGACCGTTTCCGCCTGGAGGTACTGGTTGAAGCCGATCCGCGACAGCGCCTTGGCCACCTGGCTGCCGCCGTCGTCGATCCGGTGCGGCTTGCCCACGAAGGCGATCACCGTGTCCGTGCCGGCCGCTTCCGCGAGCAGCACCTCGGAGTGGCTGGCGGCCACGATCTGGCTGCCGTTCTCGACCGCCAGTTCGCGGACGAGAGCGTAGATCTCGCGCTGGCGGAGAATCTCCAGGTGGGCGTCCGGCTCATCGAGGAGCAGGACGGCGCCCGGGTTCGAGTACAGGTAGGCGAGGATGAGCAGGGTCTGCTGGAGGCCCCGGCCGCTGGACGAGAGGTCGAGCCAGATGCCCCGTTCCCGGTACCGCATCGTGATCTCGCCGCGTTCCTCGACGTAGAGCGGCTCGTCGAGTTCGACGCCGAAGAGCCGGTCGATCCGTTCCTTCAGGTCGGCCCAGACGTCCGGGCTCTCGCCATGGATCCGAAAGCACAGGTTGCGCAGCACCTCGGCCGTGCGGCCCTCACCGATTCGAACGTTGATCGACCCCGGGTCGAGGCGGGTCTCCGCCGACGCCATGCCCGACATCGGCGGCAGGTAGGCGACCTTCACCACCCGCGCCTGGTCGGGCACCGGCATCCGCGGCGGGGAGGGGCCCCGTTCGAGGCGTAGCGGCCGGCAGTAGAAGGACTCCTGGTTCGCGTAGTCGAACTCGAGCCCGCACCGCCAGCGGCGCCCGGCTTCACCGGCCTCTCCGGCCCCTCCGTCCCCGGAAGCGCCCTGCTCCGGGTCGCCGTCGGCCGCCGGCCCGGAACTCGTGCCCTCGACGACCACGTCGATACAAACGTTGTCCGTCCGTTGCCGGCCATCGACCGTGTGCACGTGCCGCGTGTGCAGGTCGCGCCACAACAGGTTCGCGTTGGGAACGGGTATCGACACCAGATCGCGGCGGTTCACCGTCACGCCCGGCCGCTTCTCGGGCGCGCTGCCGCCCGATCGCCGCTCGAGCCAGCGCCGCAGGCCGATGTCCCACAACGCCAGCGCCTGCATCGCCGAGGTCTTGCCCGAGTTGTTCGGACCGATCAGCACCACGGCACTGCCCAGCTCGATCTCGACCTCCTCGAAGCGCTTGAAGTTGCGGATCGTGAGGTGACGCAGCATGCGCGATCGACTGTACTGTACGGTCAAGCGCAACCGCCTCTACTCCCAGTCCACGATCCGTTAGCTCGCTGCCAGCGTGGTCGAGGAAAGGACGTTCTCGTCCAGCTCGCCGCCGCCCGCGAGGGGGATCGCGATGATCGTCCTTTTCGCACAAGAGAGAGTCTCGTGCGCAAGAAAATCGCACCGGGACGCTAGCCTATCCGGCATGGACGTTACGATTCATGCTCCCCCGCCCGAACGCGCCCTTCCCGGACGCGCTCTTCCCGGACGCGTGTTGAAACAGGCCGCGGCAACGGCTCTCACTCTGGCATGCACGGCGGCATTGTCCGGCACCCTGGCTCGGGCTCAAACGGTGACGGTGTCATCAGCGTGCCCGGAGGAAGAGTGTCACGTAGTTCCGTTGGTTCGGAACGGCGGCGGCTTTGTGGCCAGAGCCCTGAACGCGACCGGCGGCGTACACGCGACACTCGCCTGCATCGGCACGACGACCTCGAAGCACGTGGAGGACGACCTGGCCGTGAACCCCGATGGTCTGGTGTCGTTGTTGTTCGGAACGGGCGACTGGTTTTGCGAGGAAGGCACGGACGGCACTCTGGAAGTTCGGGGTGTGGACGACGGTGGCTGGTACTGGATCAACGACGAGAGAGGGTCGGCGATCTCGCCATTGATGGCGAAGGGCGTGTTGGGGAACCGGAAAGTGCATCCCGTCAATCCCGGTCCCGGCTTCCTGTTCGAGACGAACGTGACGGGAACGGCTTCCTACGTGACGCACTTGAGCACGGGCCGCGTGGGCATTCTTCCGCATGTGATTCCCCAGCCCGAGCAGGACATCGTGCCTTGCGGTCCAGTGAAGCAGGAAGACGAGACCTGGAAGACCCGTGACTCGGGCTGCATGATGGGGAACGGCGGCGCGATCGTGGATGTCCACACCTACGGAGTCGCCGGTAGCCGCTCGTCCATCCGGGGCGGCCGGATCGTGCGTCCCGGCAGCGGCGAAGGAACGGTCGTGGGAGTCTCGCTGTGGTTGAACGGCACGGGAAGCGTCGTGTACGGTGACTCGACACCGTTCCCGCCGGAGTTCGGCTGGCGGGCCGCGGGAGGAACGTCGCTGCTCGTGGGCGAGTGGCAGGTCGAAGTTCTGGATGCGCGCCCGGGAACGGAGCTGGGGAGCGCGGACATAGAGAGTCGCCTCGCCCAACGGCAGGACAACGGCGATGCCCACCTGCTGATCTTGCCTTCGGACTCGTACTGTCCCGCGGAGGGCGACCGACATGCGGTCAAACTGCGGGTGAGGGCGACCGGCGCCAACGACGTTCAGGGCATGCCGCTGAATCCCGTCCTGCCTCGGGTCGGTTCCTCGGCGGAACTGGACGGCGCCATCGCGGAAGCGATCTTCCAGGTGGTGTGTCCCGCCGCGTCCGCAGCCGCCGCGGGCCGCGAACTGGTGTCTGGCGGCCTATCTTCGCCCCGCTGACGGCGCGGGCCGCGGACGGCCCGACGAGCCCTCGCCGAACTCCCACCACCGACGCTGCACGCTGCACGCTGCCCGTACTTGCATCCTCGAACCGCACCGGCACGCCCGTCACCGCCCGGCACAGACCGTCGGAACACGCCGCGGCCGTCACGATCGCCGCGCGCGGCGGAACGAACCCGGCCGTCAGAGTCCGCAGCTCCGCGCCGGATGCCGGCGCGTCCCGTGTGTACCGGCTGGACTCACCGCCGGCCTTCGCAACTACCCGCGAACGCGGTCGCGTCGGTGATTGCCGCCGCCGGACGGCCCGCCTCGTTGACGTACTCCTTCACCGCCCCGGTGACCGTGTCGGTCACCTGGATCAAGTACCCCAGGTCCGTCGTCGAAGCACCGAACACCCACACGTGGCCGTTCAGCGAGCAACCGTCCAACACCTTGATCAGCACCTCCCAGTTCCCGCCGCCGAAGAACGAGAACAGCGCGGAGTCGTTCGTACCCTCGTGCACGACGTTCCCCGAGGCAGGCGAGCCGCCACCGGTCCACCACTCGACCGTCACCGCGTAGCGCGAGTCCTGAAGGCAACGGGTAAACGGGTCCGCAACGCACGCCCCACGGGGCCGGGACGCCTCGACCAGGAACACCCGACTCGCCGTGGACGTCGTCGCGTCGCCGCTCACCGACAGCGTGACCTTGTAGAAGCCCGGCGAGGACCAGAACTGCTCCACCCGCCGAAGACCAGACGTCCGCCCGTCGCCGAAATCCCAACGCCGGGACAGGACCTTCCCCGCACTCAGGTCGACGAACTCCACCGGCTCACCCGTCCGCGCCCGGCACAACTCCGCGTCGCAGGTCGCGCCCATCAACTCCATGACCGCCGTCGGAGGACCGTCGTCGTCATCGTGAATCGTCCCCCGCACCCGCAGCGACGAACCACCGCCGGGAAACGTTGCGTTCACGGGACGCTGAAGCGTCAGCGTGAACGTCTCTGCCGCCTCGTACTGTCCGTCGTCCGTCACCGGAACGCGAATCTGCTCCGCCCGTGAACCGGGAGCGAACGTCACCGTGCCCGCCGTCGCCGTGTAGTCCGAGCCCGCTCTCGCACCGCCGGCGCCGTCACCGTCCGAACTCGCGTAGTCGACCGTCACCGCCGAGGCGCTCGTCCGGTTCAGGCGGACCTCGAACACCACCGCACCCGAACTTTCCACCGCCTCGGCCGGGGTCACGGACAAGGTGGGTAGAGGAGGACCAGGAGGAGGGGCCGGGTCCGGGTCCGGGTCCGGCTCCGGCTCCGGAGGAGGCGGACCGGGACCGGGACCGGGGCCTGGACCTGGACCTGGACCTGGACCGGGACCGGAGTCGCCGTCGTTGTCCCGGATCGCCAGCACCGTGCCCGCCCCGGCCGTCACCCGGTCCGGCAGGAACGAGCCGAAGTTCAGCTCCACCGCCTCGCCGTCGTCGTCCTCGCCGTCGTCTGTCGCCGAGAACAGGAACTCCACGGTCCGTTCGCCCGGACCGAACGTCACCTCCGACGGCACACCCGCGTAGTCCGACGGGCTCACGCCGCCACGCGGCGTCGATTCGAGCGGCAACGTCACCGTCCGCTCAGGGTCCCGGTTAAGGCGCACCCGCACGCTCACCGAACTCCCCTCCGTCGCGGCATAGCTCGAACTCCCGAACGACGCGGCGACCGCCGGATCGTCGTCGTCGCGAATCGTCCCCGTCACCCGAAGAGACGGAGCGCCCCCAGCCAGAAGACCGTTCCGCACGTTCGAGAGCGTCAGCCTGAACGTCTCCTCTTCCTCCGGCTCGTCCGAAGCATCGTCCAGCAGCGGCACACGGATCGTCTCCGAGGACGCGGATCCCTGGGGAAACGTCAGCGTCCCCGACGCCGACGTGTAGTCCGAACCCGAACGCGCCGACACGTCCGACGTCGCGTAGTCCACCAGAACGTCCGAAGTCCCCGCCACGCTGATCGTCACCTCGAACGACAGCTCACCGTCGCCCTCCGAACCCGACGCGTCCACCGTCGACAGCGCCGACGCGTCGTTCTCCACGATCGTCACCGTCACCGACGGCGCCGACACCGAACCGTAGTCGCCCCCGCTCACCGAGTGACGGATCGCCACCAGCGCGTCCGACGCGGCATCCGTGTCCTCCGCCGCCGACACCGTCACCGCCTGCGACACGTCCCAGTCCGACGACGTGAACGTCAACGAAGACGGACTCGCCGACACGTCCGTACCCGACGGCACGGACGGCGTCACCGTCACCGAACCCGAAGGCTCCGCCTTCAGCACCACGTCGTACGAAGACGTACTCCCCTCGTCCACCGACACCGACACCGGGTCCACGCCCACGCCACGCGCAGGCAGC
Source organism: Thermoanaerobaculia bacterium (assembly GCA_965116955.1). Lineage (GTDB taxonomy): Bacteria > Acidobacteriota > Thermoanaerobaculia > Multivoradales > Multivoraceae > Multivorans. Next base: position 4,437,794 of record OZ220742.1, read on the forward strand.
ACCCGCACGGCAAACTGCTGCTCCGCCGCCGTGTTCGAACCCCCGACGTCCCGCGCCGTCACCGTCACCGTCGCGCTGCCCGCCGACACCGGCGTCAACCGCACCGACGACCCCGAAACCTGAACGCTCGCCACGCCCGGATCGTCCGACGTCGCGCCGTAAGTCAGCGAATCCCCGTCCGGGTCGTTGAACGCCCCCGAAACGGCCACCGCGGACGTCCCTTCGCCCACCCGCAGCACCGACTCCGGCAGCGAGCCGACGGTCACGGGAGGCCGGTTCGCGACCGTCGCCTTGAACGTCTGCTCCGCCGACAGGTTCGAACCGTCCACGTCCGTCGCCGCCACCGTCACCGTCGTCGTGCCGGCCGCCACCGGCGTCACCGTCACCGTCGATCCGCTCGTGCTCACCGTCGCCACCGACTCGGCCGACGACGACGCGCCGTACGTCAGGTCGTCCCCGTCCGGATCCTCGAAGACACTCGAGACATCCACCGTCTCGGCGCCGGTTTCGATACGAAGCGGCAGCGCCGGCAACGCCGCGACCGCCACCGGACGCCGGTTCACCACGACCTCGAACTGCTGACGCACCGTCGTGTTCGAGCCGGCCGCGTCCTTGGCCGTCGCCGTCACCGCCGCCACCCCGGGCGCCGCCGGCGTCACCGTCACTGTCGAACCGCTCACGCTCACTCTCGCCACCGAGCTGTCCGACGACGACGCGCCGTACGTCAGGTCATCCCCGTCCGGATCCGAGAACGCCGACGCCAGGTCCCGATCGACCGGACCGTCGCGCATCCGCCGGGCGACCGCCGCGATCGTCCCCACCGCGACCGGCGGCCGGTTCGCCACCCTGGCATAGAACCTCCGCTCCGCCGACAGGTTCGACCCGTCCACGTCCGTCGCCGTCACCGTCACCGGCGCCACCCCGGGCGCCACCGGCGTCACCGTCACTGTCGAACCGCTCACGCTCACCGTCGCCACGGACTCCGCCGAAGACGAAGCGCCGTACGTCAGGTCATCGCCGTCCGGGTCCTGGAAGGTGTCCGCAACGTCCACCGTCTCGGCGCCTGTCTCGATGCGCAGCTCCATCCGCAGGGCCCTGACCGCCAGCGGCCTCCGGTTCACCATAACCTCGAACCGCCGCCGCGCCATCGTGTTCGAACCGGCCGCGTCGGTCGCCGTCACGTCGACCGCCGCCAAGCCGCCCGAGACTGGCGTCACCGTCACCTTCGAACCGTTCACGCCCACCGTCGCCACCGACTCCGCCGAAGACGAAGCGGCGTACGTCAGGTCGTCGCCGTCCGGGTCCTGGAAGGTGTCCGCAACGTCCACCGTCTCGGCGCCGGCAGGTACCCGCAAAGCCATCCCCGCGAGCTCGCCCACCGCCTCCGGCGACCAGTTGTCCCCGACCGTCACTCCCAATTCCTGCGACGCCGATTGGTCGTCGGGGTCCGTCGCCTTCACGGTCACCGTCGCCGTCCCCGCAGCGACCGGCGTCAGGGTCAGCGTCGAGCCCGACACCGACACCGTCGCCACCGATTCCGCCGAAGACGAAGCGGTGTACGTCAGGTCGTCGCCGTCCGGGTCCACGAACCCGTACGCAACGTCCACCGACCGCGACGCCGGCGTCTCGTTCGCCACGAACTTCAGCGCCACGGCGTCCAGGTCCCCCAGCGCCTTCGGGGCAGAACTCACGTTCTTGCCGTCGATGCTGGTGACGCCTGACTTGGCCGGATCCAGCCAGTCGCCGAGGACGGAGCCGCTCCCTCTCGTCCACGACCGATCGAGCCGTCCGCCGCGCCAGCGCCACACAGGGTCGACGAGGCGCGAGACGCTGCCCCTGAGCTGGCTGATGACACGACCGTTCTCGTCGAAGAGAGGAGATCCCGACGATCCACCCTCCACCCCGCACCTGTCCCACAGCCACCACACGTAGTTGTCTCCGTACGTTCCGAACGTGACCGTGTTCGCGCTGCTGATCGCCTTGACTTCTCCCGCCGGATGGTGGATGAGAACCGCCGAAGCCACCGCCGCTTCCGAACGGTCCCAACCCGCGAGAAAGACGTTGTGGGCCGCGTCCGGCAGGTCGTCCAGCTCCAGCAGCACGTAGTCGGTGGCGCCGCTCCCGGTGAGGTACTTCGCCCCCCACTGAACATGCGAGCGAGACCCTTCGGCTCTCGCGCCGCACGTCGGGCTCTCGTAGTTCCAGTAGACCACCACCGACCTCGCGACCGCCTCATGATCGCCCTCGTCGAAACCGCAGTGGCGAGCCGTCAGAAAGTAGGGCGTCCCGTCGCCCGACGTGTTGTTGAGCAGGCTGCCCGTACAGGTAGACGTACCGCTGGAGGTGTACAAGCCGACGCTCCGCACCTGATCGCGGTAGTCGTCGGCGGCCGAGCACGCCACGTCGACAGGACAGCTCGCGCCACTCGGCTGCGACACCCGGCCGGGAACGAGCTCCCGGAAGCCACGGTTGATCGAGCCGATCTCGAGCTCCAGCTCGCCGATCCGCTCGACCGGCACCGCCGCCTCGATCACCAGGTCGCCGCCCGAGAGAATCGGCGTCCACAGCTCCCCGTGCGACTCGTTGTCCGCCTCCGTGTACGGGCCGATCACCTCCGCGAACCCCGGCGTGTACACGAACAACCGCCCGCCCGGCGGCATCCGGTAGCGCGTGAAGCCGAGGTTCAGCGACAGCGCGCCCTCCGACACGATCCGGAGACGCCACACCGACGTGCCGCCGTCCGGCGACGGCAGCCACTCCCCGAGATCGCCGGGCGCCGCGCCGACGGCGAACGGCTCGGCGAAGCGGAACGGGCCGATCCCGCCGGCCGCCGAGGCGGCCGAGGCGCTCGCCAGCCCCGATGCGTCGATGACGGGCGTCCGCAGGGTCGCGGCTTCCCCGGGCGGCCCGAACCCGGCCGTCAGAGTCCGCAGCTCCGCCGAGACGTCCGGCGCCGGCTGCGCCTGCGCGCCGGAAGCGAGCAGCAGGAGCAGCGCGGCGGAGGTCCGCAAGCCCGCCCTCCGCACCGGATGCCGGCGCGTCCCGTGTGTACCGGCTGGACTCACCGCCGGCCTTCGCAACTACCCGCGAACGCGGTCGCGTCGGTGATTGCCGCCGCCGGACGGCCCGCCTCGTTGACGTACTCCTTCACCGCCCCGGTGACCGTGTCGGTCACCTGGATCAAGTACCCCAGGTCCGTCGTCGAAGCGCCGAACACCCACACGTGGCCGTTCAGCGAGCAACCGTCCAACACCTTGATCAGCACCTCCCAGTTCCCGCCGCCGAAGAACGAGAACAGCGCGGAGTCGTTCGTACCCTCGTGCACGACGTTCCCCGAGGCAGGCAAGCCGCCACCGGTCCACCACTCGACCGTCACCGCGTAGCGCGAGTCCTGAAGGCAACGGGTAAACGGGTCCGCAACGCACGCCCCACGGGGCCGGGAGGCCTCGACCAGGAACACCCGACTCGCCGTGGACGTCGTCGCGTCGCCGCTCACCGACAGCGTGACCTTGTAGAAGCCCGGCGAGGACCAGAACTGCTCCACCCGCCGAAGACCAGACGTCCGCCCGTCGCCGAAATCCCAACGCCGGGACAGGACCTTCCCCGCACTCAGGTCGACGAACTCCACCGGCTCACCCGTCCGCGCCCGGCACAACTCCGCGTCGCAGCTCGCGCCCATCAACTCCATGACCGCCGTCGGAGGACCGTCGTCGTCATCGTGAATCGTCCCCCGCACCCGCAGCGACGAACCGCCGTCGGGAAACGTTGCGTTCACGGGACGCTGAAGCGTCAGCGTGAACGTCTCTGCCGCCTCGTACTGTCCGTCGTCCGTCACCGGAACGCCAATCTGCTCCGCCCGTGAACCGGGAGCGAACGTCAGCGTGCCCGCCGTCGCCGTGTAGTCCGAGCCCGCTCTCGCACCGCCGGCGCCGTCACCGTCCGAACTCGCGTAGTCGACCGTCACCGCCGAGGCGCTCGTCCGGTTCAGGCGGACCTCGAACACCACCGCACCCGAACTTTCCACCGCCTCGGCCGGGGTCACGGACAAGGTGGGTAGAGGGGGACCCGGAGGAGGCTCCGGGTCCGGGTCCGGCTCCGGGTCCGGAGGAGGCGGACCGGGACCGGGACCGGGACCGGGGCCTGGACCGGGACCTGGACCTGGACCGGGGCCTGGACCTGGACCGGAGTCGCCGTCGTTGTCCCGGATCGCCAGCACCGTGCCCGCCCCAGCCGTCACCCGGTCCGGCAGGAACGAGCCGAAGTTCAGCTCCACCGCCTCGCCGTCGTCGTCCTCGCCGTCGTCCGTCGCCGAGAACAGGAACTCCACGGTCCGTTCGCCCGGACCGAACGTCACCTCCGACGGCACACCCGCGTAGTCCGACGGGCTCACGCCGCCCCGCGGCGTCGATTCGAGCGGCAACGTCACCGTCCGCTCAGGGTCCCGGTTAAGGCGCACCTGGACGCTCACCGAACTCCCCTCCGTCGCCTCGTAGCTCGAACTCCCGAACGACGCCGTCACCGCCGGATCGTCGTCGTCGCGAATCGTCCCCGTCACCCGAAGCGACGGAGCGCCCCCAGCCAGAAGACCGTTCCGCACGTTCGAGAGCGACAGCCTGAACGTCTCCTCTTCCTCCGGCTCGTCCGAAGCATCGTCCAGCAGCGGCACACGGATCGTCTGCGAAGACGACGAACCCTGCGCAAACGTCAGCGTCCCCGAAGCCGACGTGTAGTCCGAACCAGCACGCGCCGACACGTCCGACGTCGCGTAGTCCACCAGAACGTCCGAAGTCCCCGCCACGCTGATCGTCACCTCGAACGACAGCTCACCGGCGCCCTCCGAACCCGACGCGTCCACCGTCGACAGCGCCGACGCGTCGTTCTCCACGATCGTCGCCGTCACCGACGGCGCCGACACCGAACCGTAGTCGCCCCCGCTCACCGAGTGACCGATCACCACCGGCGCGTCCGACGACGCATCCGTGTCCTCCGCCGCCGCCACCGTCACCGACTGGGAGATGTTCCAGTCCGTGGCGGTGAACGTCAACGAAGACGGACTCGCCGACACGTCCGTGCCCGAAGGCGCCGAAGGCGTCACGGTCACCGAACCCGAAGGCTCCGCCTTCAGCACCACGTCGTACGAGGCCGAACTCCCCTCGTCCACCGACAACGAAACCGGATCCACGCCCACGCCCCGAGCCGGCAGCACCACCACCGCGAACCGCTGCTCCGCCGCCGTGTTCGAACCCGTAACGTCCGTCGCCGTCACGATCGCCGTCGTGCTCCCCGCCGAACGCGCCCACACGTACATCCGTGAATCGAAATTGCCGATCCGGGCCACGGCCCGGTCGGCCGATGTCGCGCGGTACTTCAGCGCGTCGCCGTCCGGGTCCGAGAACGCCGACGACACGTACCGGTAGACCCGGCCGTCGCCCACCCGCGTCGTCATCGCCTCCAGCGAACCGACGGTCACCGGCGGCCGGTTCGCCACCGTCGCCTCGAACGTCCGCGTTGCCGACAGGTTCGCGCCGTCCACGTCCGTAGCCGTCACCGTCACCGTCGCCGTGCCCCCGGAGACCGGCGTCACCGCCACCGTCGCACCGCTCACGCTCACCGTCGCCACCGACTCCGCCGATGACGACGCCGAGTACGTCAGGTCGTCGCCGTCCGGATCCTCGAAAGCCGCCGACGCGTCCACGTCCTCGGCGCCGTTCTCGACCCGCAGCGACAGCGCCGGCAAGGGCCCCCCCACCACCGCCGGGCCGCGATTCACCACCGCCTCGAACCACTGCCGCGCCCGCGTGTTCGAACCGGCAGCGTCCGTCGCCGTCACCGTCACCGTCGTCACGCCCGGCCCGACCGGCGTCACCCTCACCGTCGAACCGCTCACGCTCACCGTCGCCACCGACGAGTCCGACGACGAGGCGTACGTCAGCGTGTCGCTGTCGGAATCCCTGAACTTGCCCGAAACGTCCACTTCACGGGCGCCGTCCCGCATCGGCCAGGTGAACCCCGCGATCGTGCCCACCGCCTCAGGCGACGAGTTGCCGCCAACCGTCACGGCGAACTCCTGTGACGCCGTCTCGTTCAGGCCGTCCGCGTCCGTTGCCGTCATCGTCACCGTCGCCGTCCCCGCGGCGACCGGCGTCAAGCTCAGCGTCGAACCCGACACCGACACAATCACAACCGACTCGGCCGACGACGAGGCGGCGTAGGTTAGATCGTCGCCGTCCACGTCGAGGAAGCCGTACGAAACGTCCACGGCCAGCGAGTCCGGCGTCTCGCCCGACACGAACTTCAGCGCCTGGTCGTCCAGCGTCCCCACCGCCTCCGGCGCGCGATTCCAGTTGCGGCCGTCGATTGCGCTTACCCCGGTGCCGCCCGGGTCGAGCCAGTCGCTCAGGCGGTTGCCGGACCTGCCGCCTCCCGTCCACGACTTCCCCAACCGCCCGTAGAAATCGTCTCCCCCGGGGTTGCTGCACTGCCCCGAGCCGCTGGAGAGATGTCCGATCACCCGGCCGCCGGTATTGAAGAGCGGCGATCCCGACGAACCGCCCTCCGTCGCGCCCGTTAGCCAGCGTGAAACCCGCCACCAGCCGCCGTCGGGATTTCGCTGGGGGTAGCCGCTTTCCAGCTCGACGATGTCCACGCCGCTGGTCGTGGAGATCGACTTGACGTGTCCTTGCGGATGGTGGATGCCAACCACGAAGCCGGGGCTTCCTCCCGAGCGGGACCAGCCTGCGTAGTACACGTTGTGCTCGGCCGCAGGCACGTCGTACAACTCGAGCAGTATGAAGTCGGTTGCGTCGTGCCAGGCACGAACGCGCGCCCGCGACTGAGACTGGTCTTTGGACGCTGTCCCCCCTTCGCACGCCGACTGCTCGTAGTTCCAGTACACGACCAGCGACTGGGCGGCTCGTTCATAGCTGCCGTACCACCCGGTCACCGCAAGGCAATGCCTGGCGGTGAGAAAGTACGGCGTGGCGTCGTGAGCCGTGCTGTTGAGGAGAGCGCCCGTGCAGGAGCTGTGACCAAAAACGGTGTACATCCCGACACTGCGCACCTGGTCACGGTACGGGTCGGCCGCGCTGCACGCCACGTTGACGTTGCAGGAACCGTGGCTGCCGCCCTCGACGCCCACCGGATCGCGGAAGCCCCGGTTCACCGAGCCCAGTTCGAGTTCCAGTTCGCCGGCGCGCTCCGCCGGCACCGACACCACGATCACCGCCTCGCCGCCGGACAGGATCGGCGTCCACAACTGACCGTGGGACTCGTTGTCCGCCTCGGTGTACGGACCGAGGACCTCGCCGAAGCCCGGCGTGTGCACGAACAACCGCCCGCCCGGCGGCATCCGGTAACGTGTGAAGCCCAAGTTGAGGGACACGGCGCCCTCCGACACGACGCGCAGCCGCCACACCCGTGTGCCGCCGTCCGGCGACGACAGCCACTCCCCGAGGTCGCCGGGCGTCGCGTCGACGGCGAACGGATCGGCGAAGCGGAACGGGCCGACGACGCCGGCCGTCGAGGCGGCCGACACGCTGGCCGCGGCCGCCAAAGTGGGAGCGTGGATCGGGAGCGTCCGCAGCGTCGCCGCTTCTCCGGGCATCCCGAGTTCGGCCGTCAGCGCCCGCAGTTCCGCCGGGACGTCTCGCGGCCCCTCCGGCGCCGGCTGCGCCGTGGCGCTTGCGGCCAGCACCAGGAACACCGCGGCGGAGGTCCGGAAGCCGGCGCTTCGGGCCGGATGCCGGCGAGGGCATCGGCGCACCCGGCGCACGTCGCGCGGGCTCATCGCCCGCCTCCGCAGCTACCCGCGAACGCCGCCGCGTCCGCGATCACCTCGGCCTCCGTGCCGGCTTCGTTGAGCCGTCCTCGAAGCGCACCGGCACGCCCGTCACGGCCCGGCACAGGCCGTCCGAACACTCCGCGGCCGTCACGATCGCCGCGCGCGGCGGAACGAACCCGCCGCCGCCTGCCGCGGTCTTCGGGTCCCCTTTCCACCCTGGCCGGCGCGTGCTGGAAGTCTCTCGCGTTCGCGCTCTTCTTCTGCTGGCTGGCGTCGCCGCCCCCGGGCGCGCCGACGTCCAAAGCCGAGGCCCGGCACCCTGCTGGTCATGCAGAGACGCTAACGAAGCAACGCCAAAACCGTGCTCACAGAGCGGTCTCTATCGCGACTGTAGAGCGACTAGCGCTCTCTTCTTCCCAAACTGGGGCCGGCGACTGCCAAGCGAAACGTCGACGACTTCACGTACACCGTGCCCCCTCCGGGCAATGAGACCAGCCCCTTTCCGGATCAGGGTTCGCAACTACCCGCGAACGCGGTCGCGTCGGTGATTGCCGCCGCCGGACGGCCCGCCTCGTTGACGTACTCCTTCACCGCCCCGGTGACCGTGTCGGTCACCTGGATCAAGTACCCCAGGTCCGTCGTCGAAGCACCGAACACCCACACGTGGCCGTTCAGCGGGCAACCGTCCAACACCTTGATCAGCACCTCCCAGTTCCCGCCGCCGAAGAACGAGAACAGCGCGGAGTCGTTCGTACCCTCGTGCACGACGTTCCCCGAGGCAGGCAAGCCGCCACCGGTCCACCACTCGACCGTCACCGCGTAGCGCGAGTCCTGAAGGCAACGGGTAAACGGGTCCGCAACGCACGCCCCACGGGGCCGGGAGGCCTCGACCAGGAACACCCGACTCGCCGTGGACGTCGTCGCGTCGCCGCTCACCGACAGCGTGACCTTGTAGAAGCCCGGCGAGGACCAGAACTGCTCCACCCGCCGAAGACCAGACGTCCGCCCGTCGCCGAAATCCCAACGCCGGGACAGGACCTTCCCCGCACTCAGGTCGACGAACTCCACCGGCTCACCCGTCCGCGCCCGGCACAACTCCGCGTCGCAGCTCGCGCCCATCAACTCCATGACCGCCGTCGGAGGACCGTCGTCGTCATCGTGAATCGTCCCCCGCACCCGCAGCGACGAACCGCCGTCGGGAAACGTTGCGTTCACGGGACGCTGAAGCGTCAGCGTGAACGTCTCTGCCGCCTCGTACTGTCCGTCGTCCGTCACCGGAACGCCAATCTGCTCCGCCCGTGAACCGGGAGCGAACGTCACCGTGCCCGCCGTCGCCGTGTAGTCCGAGCCCGCTCTCGCACCGCCGGCGCCGTCACCGTCCGAACTCGCGTAGTCGACCGTCACCGCCGAGGCGCTCGTCCGGTTCAGGCGGACCTCGAACACCACCGCACCCGAACTTTCCACCGCCTCGGCCGGGGTCACGGACAAGGTGGGTAGAGGAGGACCCGGAGGAGGCTCCGGGTCCGGGTCCGGCTCCGGGTCCGGAGGAGGCGGACCGGGACCGGGACCGGGACCGGGGCCTGGACCGGGACCTGGACCTGGACCGGGGCCTGGACCTGGACCGGAGTCGCCGTCGTTGTCCCGGATCGCCAGCACCGTGCCCGCCCCGGCCGTCACCCGGTCCGGCAGGAACGAGCCGAAGTTCAGCTCCACCGCCTCGCCGTCGTCGTCCTCGCCGTCGTCCGTCGCCGAGAACAGGAACTCCACGGACCGCTCGCCCGGACCGAACGTCACCTCCGACGGCACACCCGCGTAGTCCGACGGGCTCACGCCGCCCCGCGGCGTCGATTCGAGCGGCAACGTCACCGTCCGCTCCGGGTCCTTGTCCAGGCGCACCCGCACGCTCACCGAAATCCCCTCCGTCGCCGCGTAGCTCGAACTCCCGAACGACGCGGCGACCGCCGGATCGTCGTCGTCGCGAATCGTCCCCGTCACCCGAAGCGACGGAGCGCCCCCAGCCAGAAGACCGTTCCGCACGTTCGAGAGCGACAGCCTGAACGTCTCCTCTTCCTCCGGCTCGTCCGAAGCATCGTCCAGCAGCGGCACACGGATCGTCTCCGAGGACGCGGATCCTTGGGGAAACGTCAGCGTCCCCGATGTCGACGTGTAGTCCGAACCCGAACGCGCAGACACGTCCGACGTCGCGTAGTCCACCAGAACGTCCGAAGTCCCCGCCACGCTGATCGTCACCTCGAACGACAGCTCACCGTCGCCCTCCGAACCCGACGCGTCCACCGTCGACAGCGCCGATGCGTCGTTCTCCACGATCGTCGCCGTCACCGACGGCGCCGACACCGAACCGTAGTCGCCCCCGCTCACCGAGTGACCGATCACAACCGGCGCGTCCGACGCGGCATCCGTGTCCTCCGCCGCCTCCACCGTCACCGCCTGCGACACGTCCCAGTCCGAAGACGTGAACGTCAACGACGACGGACTCGCAGACACGTCCGTGCCCGAAGGCACCGAAGGCGTCACCGTCACCGAACCGACCGGCTCCGAAGTCAGCTCCACCCGGTAGTCCCCGCTGCCTCCCTCCGTCACCGGCAGCGTCGACGCCGACAACGACAGGCCACGCGTGTCGTCGTCCTCGAGCAGCACCGAGACGACCACCACCGGCGGCCCCGACGAACCCCACTCCAGGTTCGTGCCCTCCCAGCGAGCGGCGATCCCGATGCGTTCGTCTTCCTCGTCAACGAAGTCGTCCAACGGCGTGATCACCGCCGACGCCGAACTCGCGACGGCGCCCACCGTCAGCCGGTCCACGCTGATCTCGTAGTCCGAGCCCCGCGTCGCCGTGCCGTCGAGCGCCAGGTCCACCGTTTCATCTGCCGTCAGCGTCGCGCCGCCGGTATCGACCCGAACCGTCGCGGCGCCCGAACTCTCCGAGATCGAAGCCCGGTCGAGAAACGCCCTCAACTCGCCAACGGTGACACCGGCGGTTCCGGCCCGCTCCTCATCGTTGCCGCCGTCGTCCATGAACGACACGTCGACGCGAAGCCTCGCTCCCCGGTCCGCCGGCCGGGCCACATACGTCGAACCGGTCGCGCCCGAGATGTCGCGACCCCCGCGCACCCACTGGTAGCTGAACGAGTCTTCGCTCAGGCCGTCCGGGTCCGTGATCCCCGCCGTCACCGCCGTCAGCGCCGAACCCACCAGCGGCCGACCCTCGACCGTCGGCGAGCCGGACGCCGCGCGGTTCTCGGGCTTCCCCTCCGCCGAATCCGACCACAGGCTGCCGCCCACCCCGTTCACCGCGCGCACCTGCACGTCCAGCCGGCGGTTCGAGTGCTTGTCGCTCAACACCAGCTCCAGGGCCGTGCCCGCGTCCGACACCTCCCAGCCGAAGTCGCGGTCCGCCCGCTTGTAGCGGACCAGGTACTTCGTGATCGCCGAACCGTTCGCCGACGGCGCCGCCCAGCCGACCGTCAACTGGCCCGGACCGGGCGTGAGATCGGGCGCAGACGGCGCGGACGGCGGCGCCTCGCCGACGAACAGGAACACCGCGCTCACCGGCCCCCAGTTGTCGTCCGTGTCCTTGCCTCGCACGAACAGGATGTGGCGGCCCGCGCTCCAGCCCGTCGTGTCGACCGTGGCCGTCACGCCCTCGGATTTCGCGTCGAACGTCCCGTCCGACGCGGACATCGCCACTGCCGTCGCGCCCGCCGCCCACGGCGGCGTGTCGACGTAGTACTCGCCCGCCGCGATGTTCTGAGTCGCCTCGGCGCCGTTGCGGTTCTCGTAACGCGTATCGTCCAGGGTCGCCGTCAGGGTGACGTTCGTGCCCGCGGTGACGCCGGTCGTCGACGCCGTGCCGCTCAGGCTCACGTCGACGGCGTCCGGACCCTTCGGAAGCTGGTACGGCGCCCGCGCCACCTTGAAGCCATACAGCACCGAACGACGGTTCTGGTCCAGGATGCTGGACCAGAAGTAGCTGCAACGCTCGTGGAAGTTCCTGCCCAGTTCGTAGGTGAAGCCGGCGCGGCCCAACGCCCCGTAGATGTAGTCCTCGGTCGTGCCGGTGGTCGGATACAAACCGATGGCCTGCATCGGGTTGTATCCGCTGGGGTAGGCCAGTTTGCGGCCCAGCGTCTGCAGCGCCGCCCCGTTCGGCGCCGCGTCGCTCGTATGCCCCCACGGCCAGAGCATGAGCCCGCCCTTGCTGTGGATGTCCAGGAACAGGCCCTCGGTATCGGCGGCCGCCGCGTCGTCGTCGTCCGGCCCTCGCGCGTCGGTCCACAGCGTCCTCGCGTACCCGGCGACCGCTTGCGCCTCCGGCTCGGACTCCGCCGCGGAACCGGCGAAGACCTGGCTGCACTTCGAAGGGCTGGTGCCGGCTTCGTTCCACTTGAAGTTGAAGTTGCGGTTCAGATCGACTCCCGGCCAGCTTCCGGAACCGCAGTGGTCCGTGTTGTGGTTCTTCCGCCAGTATCGACTGCTGCCTTCGGCGCGCTTCCGGCCGTCCGGGTTCGCCTGCAGCATCATGTGGAGTTCGTGGTGGTCGAGAAGCCACCGGACGTCCGCGTCGGTCTCGTAGCTCTCCGCGACGTACTCGGCGAACCGGATGCCGAACTCGCCCGGCGTGTACTCCCTCGCGTGAATCGCCGTCGTCACGAAGAGATCCGGCTTCTCGCCCGAAGTCGCCGAGTTCGTCAGCCGCAGCACGTACAGGTCGTAGCCCTTGTCCCCGTCCTGCACCTTCTTCCAGGAGTCCCCGACGTCAGTCCACGTCGCCAGCCCCGGGTGGGCGGCGACGATCGCCTCAGCCGCGGCGTAGGTCTCCTCGACCGTGCGGTAGCACGAGAAACCGGAAATCGTCGCCGCGTCGACCCGGACCGGTCTTTCGGCCGCCGCGGACAGGTACGTCGCCTCGTACGCGTCGTCTTCGACGATGCGCATGCCTGCCTCGCGCATGACCTCGATGTCGCGCTCGGTCGCCAGCACGACCAGGTAGCCCTCCTCATACTCGTTCTCGACCACCTCCATCGACAGAACCGCCTTGTAGGCGACCTGGATGTCGTCGAAGTACGCGCGGACGAAACGGGCCTCGCCCAACGGCCCGGCGTCCTGCGCCGCGGCCGGACCGGTCGCCTGCAACGCCGCCGCCAGGAGGCCAACGGCCAGGATGCGCGGCACGAGGGACCGGCAGTGGCCCTCAGAGCGATCGGTCAAGGTCCGCCGCCGCCTGCCGCGGTCTTCGGGTCCCCTTTCCACCCTGGCCGGCGCGTGCTGGAAGTCTCTCGCGTTCGCGCTCTTCTTCTGCTGGCTGGCGTCGCCGCCCCCGGGCGCGCCGACGTCCAAAGCCGAGGCCCGGCACCCTGCTGGTCATGCAGAGACGCTAACGAAGCAACGCCAAAACCGTGCTCACAGAGCGGTCTCTATCGCGACTGTAGAGCGACTAGCGCTCTCTTCTTCCCAAACTGGGGCCGGCGACTGCCAAGCGAAACGTCGACGACTTCACGTACACCGTGCCCCCTCCGGGCAATGAGACCAGCCCCTTTCCGGATCAGGGTTCGCAACTACCCGCGAACGCGGTCGCGTCGGTGATTGCCGCCGCCGGACGGCCCGCCTCGTTGACGTACTCCTTCACCGCCCCGGTGACCGTGTCGGTCACCTGGATCAAGTACCCCAGGTCCGTCGTCGAAGCACCGAACACCCACACGTGGCCGTTCAGCGGGCAACCGTCCAACACCTTGATCAGCACCTCCCAGTTCCCGCCGCCGAAGAACGAGAACAGCGCGGAGTCGTTCGTACCCTCGTGCACGACGTTCCCCGAGGCAGGCAAGCCGCCACCGGTCCACCACTCGACCGTCACCGCGTAGCGCGAGTCCTGAAGGCAACGGGTAAACGGGTCCGCAACGCACGCCCCACGGGGCCGGGAGGCCTCGACCAGGAACACCCGACTCGCCGTGGACGTCGTCGCGTCGCCGCTCACCGACAGCGTGACCTTGTAGAAGCCCGGCGAGGACCAGAACTGCTCCACCCGCCGAAGACCAGACGTCCGCCCGTCGCCGAAATCCCAACGCCGGGACAGGACCTTCCCCGCACTCAGGTCGACGAACTCCACCGGCTCACCCGTCCGCGCCCGGCACAACTCCGCGTCGCAGCTCGCGCCCATCAACTCCATGACCGCCGTCGGAGGACCGTCGTCGTCATCGTGAATCGTCCCCCGCACCCGCAGCGACGAACCGCCGTCGGGAAACGTTGCGTTCACGGGACGCTGAAGCGTCAGCGTGAACGTCTCTGCCGCCTCGTACTGTCCGTCGTCCGTCACCGGAACGCCAATCTGCTCCGCCCGTGAACCGGGAGCGAACGTCACCGTGCCCGCCGTCGCCGTGTAGTCCGAGCCCGCTCTCGCACCGCCGGCGCCGTCACCGTCCGAACTCGCGTAGTCGACCGTCACCGCCGAGGCGCTCGTCCGGTTCAGGCGGACCTCGAACACCACCGCACCCGAACTTTCCACCGCCTCGGCCGGGGTCACGGACAAGGTGGGTAGAGGAGGACCCGGAGGAGGCTCCGGGTCCGGGTCCGGCTCCGGGTCCGGAGGAGGCGGACCGGGACCGGGACCGGGACCGGGGCCTGGACCGGGACCTGGACCTGGACCGGGGCCTGGACCTGGACCGGAGTCGCCGTCGTTGTCCCGGATCGCCAGCACCGTGCCCGCCCCGGCCGTCACCCGGTCCGGCAGGAACGAGCCGAAGTTCAGCTCCACCGCCTCGCCGTCGTCGTCCTCGCCGTCGTCCGTCGCCGAGAACAGGAACTCCACGGACCGCTCGCCCGGACCGAACGTCACCTCCGACGGCACACCCGCGTAGTCCGACGGGCTCACGCCGCCCCGCGGCGTCGATTCGAGCGGCAACGTCACCGTCCGCTCCGGGTCCTTGTCCAGGCGCACCCGCACGCTCACCGAAATCCCCTCCGTCGCCGCGTAGCTCGAACTCCCGAACGACGCGGCGACCGCCGGATCGTCGTCGTCGCGAATCGTCCCCGTCACCCGAAGCGACGGAGCGCCCCCAGCCAGAAGACCGTTCCGCACGTTCGAGAGCGACAGCCTGAACGTCTCCTCTTCCTCCGGCTCGTCCGAAGCATCGTCCAGCAGCGGCACACGGATCGTCTCCGAGGACGCGGATCCTTGGGGAAACGTCAGCGTCCCCGATGTCGACGTGTAGTCCGAACCCGAACGCGCAGACACGTCCGACGTCGCGTAGTCCACCAGAACGTCCGAAGTCCCCGCCACGCTGATCGTCACCTCGAACGACAGCTCACCGTCGCCCTCCGAACCCGACGCGTCCACCGTCGACAGCGCCGATGCGTCGTTCTCCACGATCGTCGCCGTCACCGACGGCGCCGACACCGAACCGTAGTCGCCCCCGCTCACCGAGTGACCGATCACAACCGGCGCGTCCGACGCGGCATCCGTGTCCTCCGCCGCCTCCACCGTCACCGCCTGCGACACGTCCCAGTCCGAAGACGTGAACGTCAACGACGACGGACTCGCAGACACGTCCGTGCCCGAAGGCACCGAAGGCGTCACCGTCACCGAACCGACCGGCTCCGAAGTCAGCTCCACCCGGTAGTCCCCGCTGCCTCCCTCCGTCACCGGCAGCGTCGACGCCGACAACGACAGGCCACGCGTGTCGTCGTCCTCGAGCAGCACCGAGACGACCACCACCGGCGGCCCCGACGAACCCCACTCCAGGTTCGTGCCCTCCCAGCGAGCGGCGATCCCGATGCGTTCGTCTTCCTCGTCAACGAAGTCGTCCAACGGCGTGATCACCGCCGACGCCGAACTCGCGACGGCGCCCACCGTCAGCCGGTCCACGCTGATCTCGTAGTCCGAGCCCCGCGTCGCCGTGCCGTCGAGCGCCAGGTCCACCGTTTCATCTGCCGTCAGCGTCGCGCCGCCGGTATCGACCCGAACCGTCGCGGCGCCCGAACTCTCCGAGATCGAAGCCCGGTCGAGAAACGCCCTCAACTCGCCAACGGTGACACCGGCGGTTCCGGCCCGCTCCTCATCGTTGCCGCCGTCGTCCATGAACGACACGTCGACGCGAAGCCTCGCTCCCCGGTCCGCCGGCCGGGCCACATACGTCGAACCGGTCGCGCCCGAGATGTCGCGACCCCCGCGCACCCACTGGTAGCTGAACGAGTCTTCGCTCAGGCCGTCCGGGTCCGTGATCCCCGCCGTCACCGCCGTCAGCGCCGAACCCACCAGCGGCCGACCCTCGACCGTCGGCGAGCCGGACGCCGCGCGGTTCTCGGGCTTCCCCTCCGCCGAATCCGACCACAGGCTGCCGCCCACCCCGTTCACCGCGCGCACCTGCACGTCCAGCCGGCGGTTCGAGTGCTTGTCGCTCAACACCAGCTCCAGGGCCGTGCCCGCGTCCGACACCTCCCAGCCGAAGTCGCGGTCCGCCCGCTTGTAGCGGACCAGGTACTTCGTGATCGCCGAACCGTTCGCCGACGGCGCCGCCCAGCCGACCGTCAACTGGCCCGGACCGGGCGTGAGATCGGGCGCAGACGGCGCGGACGGCGGCGCCTCGCCGACGAACAGGAACACCGCGCTCACCGGCCCCCAGTTGTCGTCCGTGTCCTTGCCTCGCACGAACAGGATGTGGCGGCCCGCGCTCCAGCCCGTCGTGTCGACCGTGGCCGTCACGCCCTCGGATTTCGCGTCGAACGTCCCGTCCGACGCGGACATCGCCACTGCCGTCGCGCCCGCCGCCCACGGCGGCGTGTCGACGTAGTACTCGCCCGCCGCGATGTTCTGAGTCGCCTCGGCGCCGTTGCGGTTCTCGTAACGCGTATCGTCCAGGGTCGCCGTCAGGGTGACGTTCGTGCCCGCGGTGACGCCGGTCGTCGACGCCGTGCCGCTCAGGCTCACGTCGACGGCGTCCGGACCCTTCGGAAGCTGGTACGGCGCCCGCGCCACCTTGAAGCCATACAGCACCGAACGACGGTTCTGGTCCAGGATGCTGGACCAGAAGTAGCTGCAACGCTCGTGGAAGTTCCTGCCCAGTTCGTAGGTGAAGCCGGCGCGGCCCAACGCCCCGTAGATGTAGTCCTCGGTCGTGCCGGTGGTCGGATACAAACCGATGGCCTGCATCGGGTTGTATCCGCTGGGGTAGGCCAGTTTGCGGCCCAGCGTCTGCAGCGCCGCCCCGTTCGGCGCCGCGTCGCTCGTATGCCCCCACGGCCAGAGCATGAGCCCGCCCTTGCTGTGGATGTCCAGGAACAGGCCCTCGGTATCGGCGGCCGCCGCGTCGTCGTCGTCCGGCCCTCGCGCGTCGGTCCACAGCGTCCTCGCGTACCCGGCGACCGCTTGCGCCTCCGGCTCGGACTCCGCCGCGGAACCGGCGAAGACCTGGCTGCACTTCGAAGGGCTGGTGCCGGCTTCGTTCCACTTGAAGTTGAAGTTGCGGTTCAGATCGACTCCCGGCCAGCTTCCGGAACCGCAGTGGTCCGTGTTGTGGTTCTTCCGCCAGTATCGACTGCTGCCTTCGGCGCGCTTCCGGCCGTCCGGGTTCGCCTGCAGCATCATGTGGAGTTCGTGGTGGTCGAGAAGCCACCGGACGTCCGCGTCGGTCTCGTAGCTCTCCGCGACGTACTCGGCGAACCGGATGCCGAACTCGCCCGGCGTGTACTCCCTCGCGTGAATCGCCGTCGTCACGAAGAGATCCGGCTTCTCGCCCGAAGTCGCCGAGTTCGTCAGCCGCAGCACGTACAGGTCGTAGCCCTTGTCCCCGTCCTGCACCTTCTTCCAGGAGTCCCCGACGTCAGTCCACGTCGCCAGCCCCGGGTGGGCGGCGACGATCGCCTCAGCCGCGGCGTAGGTCTCCTCGACCGTGCGGTAGCACGAGAAACCGGAAATCGTCGCCGCGTCGACCCGGACCGGTCTTTCGGCCGCCGCGGACAGGTACGTCGCCTCGTACGCGTCGTCTTCGACGATGCGCATGCCTGCCTCGCGCATGACCTCGATGTCGCGCTCGGTCGCCAGCACGACCAGGTAGCCCTCCTCATACTCGTTCTCGACCACCTCCATCGACAGAACCGCCTTGTAGGCGACCTGGATGTCGTCGAAGTACGCGCGGACGAAACGGGCCTCGCCCAACGGCCCGGCGTCCTGCGCCGCGGCCGGACCGGTCGCCTGCAACGCCGCCGCCAGGAGGCCAACGGCCAGGATGCGCGGCACGAGGGACCGGCAGTGGCCCTCAGAGCGATCGGTCAAGGTCCGCCGCCGCCTGCCGCGGTCTTCGGGTCCCCTTTCCACCCTGGCCGGCGCGTGCTGGAAGTCTCTCGCGTTCGCGCTCTTCTTCTGCTGGCTGGCGTCGCCGCCCCCGGGCGCGCCGACGTCCAAAGCCGAGGCCCGGCACCCTGCTGGTCATGCAGAGACGCTAACGAAGCAACGCCAAAACCGTGCTCACAGAGCGGTCTCTATCGCGACTGTAGAGCGACTAGCGCTCTCTTCTTCCCAAACTGGGGCCGGCGACTGCCAAGCGAAACGTCGACGACTTCACGTACACCGTGCCCCCTCCGGGCAATGAGACCAGCCCCTTTCCGGATCAGGGTTCGCAACTACCCGCGAACGCGGTCGCGTCGGTGATTGCCGCCGCCGGACGGCCCGCCTCGTTGACGTACTCCTTCACCGCCCCGGTGACCGTGTCGGTCACCTGGATCAAGTACCCCAGGTCCGTCGTCGAAGCACCGAACACCCACACGTGGCCGTTCAGCGGGCAACCGTCCAACACCTTGATCAGCACCTCCCAGTTCCCGCCGCCGAAGAACGAGAACAGCGCGGAGTCGTTCGTACCCTCGTGCACGACGTTCCCCGAGGCAGGCAAGCCGCCACCGGTCCACCACTCGACCGTCACCGCGTAGCGCGAGTCCTGAAGGCAACGGGTAAACGGGTCCGCAACGCACGCCCCACGGGGCCGGGAGGCCTCGACCAGGAACACCCGACTCGCCGTGGACGTCGTCGCGTCGCCGCTCACCGACAGCGTGACCTTGTAGAAGCCCGGCGAGGACCAGAACTGCTCCACCCGCCGAAGACCAGACGTCCGCCCGTCGCCGAAATCCCAACGCCGGGACAGGACCTTCCCCGCACTCAGGTCGACGAACTCCACCGGCTCACCCGTCCGCGCCCGGCACAACTCCGCGTCGCAGCTCGCGCCCATCAACTCCATGACCGCCGTCGGAGGACCGTCGTCGTCATCGTGAATCGTCCCCCGCACCCGCAGCGACGAACCGCCGTCGGGAAACGTTGCGTTCACGGGACGCTGAAGCGTCAGCGTGAACGTCTCTGCCGCCTCGTACTGTCCGTCGTCCGTCACCGGAACGCCAATCTGCTCCGCCCGTGAACCGGGAGCGAACGTCACCGTGCCCGCCGTCGCCGTGTAGTCCGAGCCCGCTCTCGCACCGCCGGCGCCGTCACCGTCCGAACTCGCGTAGTCGACCGTCACCGCCGAGGCGCTCGTCCGGTTCAGGCGGACCTCGAACACCACCGCACCCGAACTTTCCACCGCCTCGGCCGGGGTCACGGACAAGGTGGGTAGAGGAGGACCCGGAGGAGGCTCCGGGTCCGGGTCCGGCTCCGGGTCCGGAGGAGGCGGACCGGGACCGGGACCGGGACCGGGGCCTGGACCGGGACCTGGACCTGGACCGGGGCCTGGACCTGGACCGGAGTCGCCGTCGTTGTCCCGGATCGCCAGCACCGTGCCCGCCCCGGCCGTCACCCGGTCCGGCAGGAACGAGCCGAAGTTCAGCTCCACCGCCTCGCCGTCGTCGTCCTCGCCGTCGTCCGTCGCCGAGAACAGGAACTCCACGGACCGCTCGCCCGGACCGAACGTCACCTCCGACGGCACACCCGCGTAGTCCGACGGGCTCACGCCGCCCCGCGGCGTCGATTCGAGCGGCAACGTCACCGTCCGCTCCGGGTCCTTGTCCAGGCGCACCCGCACGCTCACCGAAATCCCCTCCGTCGCCGCGTAGCTCGAACTCCCGAACGACGCGGCGACCGCCGGATCGTCGTCGTCGCGAATCGTCCCCGTCACCCGAAGCGACGGAGCGCCCCCAGCCAGAAGACCGTTCCGCACGTTCGAGAGCGACAGCCTGAACGTCTCCTCTTCCTCCGGCTCGTCCGAAGCATCGTCCAGCAGCGGCACACGGATCGTCTCCGAGGACGCGGATCCTTGGGGAAACGTCAGCGTCCCCGATGTCGACGTGTAGTCCGAACCCGAACGCGCAGACACGTCCGACGTCGCGTAGTCCACCAGAACGTCCGAAGTCCCCGCCACGCTGATCGTCACCTCGAACGACAGCTCACCGTCGCCCTCCGAACCCGACGCGTCCACCGTCGACAGCGCCGACGCGTCGTTCTCCACGATCGTCACCGTCACCGACGGCGCCGACACCGAACCGTAGTCGCCCCCGCTCACCGAGTGACGGATCGCCACCAGCGCGTCCGACGCGGCATCCGTGTCCTCCGCCGCCGACACCGTCACCGCCTGCGACACGTCCCAGTCCGACGACGTGAACGTCAACGAAGACGGACTCGCCGACACGTCCGTACCCGACGGCACGGACGGCGTCACCGTCACCGAACCCGAAGGCTCCGCCTTCAGCACCACGTCGTACGAAGACGTACTCCCCTCGTCCACCGACACCGACACCGGGTCCACGCCCACGCCACGCGCAGGCAGCACCCGCACGGCAAACTGCTGCTCCGCCGCCGTGTTCGAACCCCCGACGTCCCGCGCCGTCACCGTCACCGTCGCGCTGCCCGCCGACACCGGCGTCAACCGCACCGACGACCCCGAAACCTGAACGCTCGCCACGCCCGGATCGTCCGACGTCGCGCCGTAAGTCAGCGAATCCCCGTCCGGGTCGTTGAACGCCCCCGAAACGGCCACCGCGGACGTCCCTTCGCCCACCCGCAGCACCGACTCCGGCAGCGAGCCGACGGTCACGGGAGGCCGGTTCGCGACCGTCGCCTTGAACGTCTGCTCCGCCGACAGGTTCGAACCGTCCACGTCCGTCGCCGCCACCGTCACCGTCGTCGTGCCGGCCGCCACCGGCGTCACCGTCACCGTCGATCCGCTCGTGCTCACCGTCGCCACCGACTCGGCCGACGACGACGCGCCGTACGTCAGGTCGTCCCCGTCCGGATCCTCGAAGACACTCGAGACATCCACCGTCTCGGCGCCGGTTTCGATACGAAGCGGCAGCGCCGGCAACGCCGCGACCGCCACCGGACGCCGGTTCACCACGACCTCGAACTGCTGACGCACCGTCGTGTTCGAGCCGGCCGCGTCCTTGGCCGTCGCCGTCACCGTCGCCACCCCGGGCGCCGCCGGCGTCACCGTCACTGTCGAACCGCTCACGCTCACTCTCGCCACCGAGCTGTCCGACGACGACGCGCCGTACGTCAGGTCATCCCCGTCCGGATCCGAGAACGCCGACGCCAGGTCCCGATCGACCGGACCGTCGCGCATCCGCCGGGCGACCGCCGCGATCGTCCCCACCGCGACCGGCGGCCGGTTCGCCACCCTGGCATAGAACCTCCGCTCCGCCGACAGGTTCGACCCGTCCACGTCCGTCGCCGTCACCGTCACCGTCGACCTGCCGCCCGAGACTGGCGTCACCGTCACCGTCGAACCGTTCACGCCCACCGTCGCCACCGACTCCGCCGAAGACGACGCGGCGTACGTCAGGTCGTCGCCGTCCGGGTCCTGGAAGGTGTCCGCAACGTCCACCGTCTCGGCGCCGGTCTCGACGCGCAGCTCCATCCGCCACAGGGACCGCACCGCCAGCGGCCCCCGGTTGACCACAACCTCGAACCGCCGCCGCGCCATCGTGTTCGAACCAGCCGCGTCGGTCGCCGTCACGTCGACCGCCGCCAAGCCGCCCGAGACTGGCGTCACCGTCACCGTCGAACCGCTCACGCTCACCGTCGCCACCGACTCCGCCGAAGACGACGCGGCGTACGTCAGGTCGTCGCCGTCCGGGTCCTGGAAGGTGTCCGCAACGTCCACCGTCTCGGCGCCGGCAGGTACCCGCAGAGCCATCCCCGCGAGCTCGCCCACCGCCTCCGGCGACGTGTTGTCCCCAACCGTGATCGTCAGTTCCTGCGACGCCGACTCGTTCGCGCCGCCGGCGTCCGTCGCCGTCACCGTCACCGTGGCCGTCCCCGCGGCCACCGGCGTCAGGGTCAGTGTCGAGCCCGACACCGACACCGTCGCCACCGACTCCGCCGAAGACGACGCGGCGTACGTCAGGTCGTCGCCGTCGAGGTCCAGGAAGCCGTACGCAACGTCCAGCGCCAGCGAGTCCTGCGTCTCCCCCGACACGAACTTCAGAGCCTGATCGTCCAGCGATCCCACCGCCTGCGGCTTGCCGTTCCAGGCACGGCCGTCGATGGCGTCCACTCCCGTGCCCAGCGGATCGAGCCACGGGGACATGACGCTCCAGGACTTGTCGAACCGCCCGTACCAGATCCGTTGGTTGCGAACCCTGCAGGACGGGAAGTCATTGCTCCCTCTCAACTGTCCGACGACACGCTTCCCGGCGCTGAACAGCGGCGATCCCGACGAGCCGAACGTCGGCTTGCCGCTTTCCCAGCGAACCCGGAGGTAGTTGTGCTCTTCCCGGCGATCGTTTCCCTCGAAACTCGTGGGCAGTGGCACGTCGCTCGATGTCGCGATGGACTTGAAGTCAAGCCCGGGATGGTGGATGTTGACGACCGGGCCGGCATCCGGAAGGCGGCGATCCCATCCGGCCAGGTACAGGTTGTGCGAAGAATCCGGCCGATCGTCCAGCTCCATCAGCCAGGAGTCCGCCTCGGCCCAACGGGTCCGATGAAAGGCTCCCGACTGGGACTGGCGCGGGTCGAAGCGCGCGGTCGAGCCGGCGCACGTCGTGGTCTCGTCGTTCCAGTACGCGACAACGCTGGCGGCCGCTTCCTCCTCGGTCAATCCGATGCGCTCGATCGCCTCGAGGCAGTGGTCGGCGGTGAGGAAGTAGAGCTTGCCGTCGCCGGCCGTGTTGTTGAGCAGCACGCCGCTGCAGCGATTCCGTCCGCCAGCGCTGTACCAGCCCACGCTGCGCACCTGGTCGCGGTACGGGTCGGCGTCGCTGCACGCGACGTTGACGTTGCAGGAAAGGTACTTGGCAGCCGTGACGCCCACGGGATCGCGGAAGCCCCGGTTCACCGAGCCCAGTTCGAGCTCCACTTCGCCCGCGCGGTCCGCCGGCGCCGACACCACGATCACGGCCTCGCCGCCGGAGAGGATCGGTGTCCACAACTGCCCGTGCGACTCGTTGTCGGCCTCCGTGTACGGACCCAGGACCTCCGCGAAGCCCGGCGTGTACACGAACAACCGCCCGCCCGGCGGCATCCGGTAACGCGTGAAGCCGAAGTTCAGCGACAGCGCGCCCTCCGACACGATCCGGAGACGCCACAGCGACGTGCCGCCGTCCGGCGACGGCAGCCACTCCCCGAGGTCGCCGGGCGCCGCGCCGACGGCGAAGGGCTCGGCGAAGTGGAACGGGCCGATCCCGCCGGCGGTCGCGGCGGCCGAGGCGCTCGCCAACCCCGATGCGTCGATGGCGGGCGTCCGCAGGGTCGCGGCTTCCCCGGGCGGCCCGAACCCGGCCGTCAGAGTCCGCAGCTCCGCCGAGACGTCCGGCGCCGGCTGCGCCTGCGCGGAGGCGGCGAGCAGCAGGAGCAGCGCGGCGGAGCTCCGCAAGCCCGCCCTCCGCGCCGGATGCCGGCGCGCCCCGTGTGTGCCGGCTGGACTCACCGCCGGTCTCGGCAACTACCCGCGAACGCCGCCACGTCGGTGATTGCCGCCGCCGGACGGCCCGCCTCGTTGACGTACTCCTTCACCGCCCCGGTGACCGTGTCGGTCACCTGGATCAAGTACCCCAGGTCCGTCGTCGAAGCACCGAACACCCACACGTGGCCGTTCAGCGAGCAACCGTCCAACACCTTGATCAGCACCTCCCAGTTCCCGCCGCCGAAGAACGAGAACAGCGCGGAGTCGTTCGTACCCTCGTGCACGACGTTCCCCGAGGCAGGCGAGCCGCCACCGGTCCACCACTCGACCGTCACCGCGTAGCGCGAGTCCTGAAGGCAACGGGTAAACGGGTCCGCAACGCACGCCCCACGGGGCCGGGACGCCTCGACCAGGAACACCCGACTCGCCGTGGACGTCGTCGCGTCGCCGCTCACCGACAGCGTGACCTTGTAGAAGCCCGGCGAGGACCAGAACTGCTCCACCCGCCGAAGACCAGACGTCCGCCCGTCGCCGAAATCCCAACGCCGGGACAGGACCTTCCCCGCACTCAGGTCGACGAACTCCACCGGCTCACCCGTCCGCGCCCGGCACAACTCCGCGTCGCAGGTCGCGCCCATCAACTCCATGACCGCCGTCGGAGGACCGTCGTCGTCATCGTGAATCGTCCCCCGCACCCGCAGCGACGAACCACCGCCGGGAAACGTTGCGTTCACGGGACGCTGAAGCGTCAGCGTGAACGTCTCTGCCGCCTCGTACTGTCCGTCGTCCGTCACCGGAACGCGAATCTGCTCCGCCCGTGAACCGGGAGCGAACGTCACCGTGCCCGCCGTCGCCGTGTAGTCCGAGCCCGCTCTCGCACCGCCGGCGCCGTCACCGTCCGAACTCGCGTAGTCGACCGTCACCGCCGAGGCGCTCGTCCGGTTCAGGCGGACCTCGAACACCACCGCACCCGAACTTTCCACCGCCTCGGCCGGGGTCACGGACAAGGTGGGTAGAGGAGGACCAGGAGGAGGGGCCGGGTCCGGGTCCGGGTCCGGCTCCGGCTCCGGAGGAGGCGGACCGGGACCGGGACCGGGGCCTGGACCTGGACCTGGACCTGGACCGGGACCGGAGTCGCCGTCGTTGTCCCGGATCGCCAGCACCGTGCCCGCCCCGGCCGTCACCCGGTCCGGCAGGAACGAGCCGAAGTTCAGCTCCACCGCCTCGCCGTCGTCGTCCTCGCCGTCGTCTGTCGCCGAGAACAGGAACTCCACGGTCCGTTCGCCCGGACCGAACGTCACCTCCGACGGCACACCCGCGTAGTCCGACGGGCTCACGCCGCCACGCGGCGTCGATTCGAGCGGCAACGTCACCGTCCGCTCAGGGTCCCGGTTAAGGCGCACCCGCACGCTCACCGAACTCCCCTCCGTCGCGGCATAGCTCGAACTCCCGAACGACGCGGCGACCGCCGGATCGTCGTCGTCGCGAATCGTCCCCGTCACCCGAAGAGACGGAGCGCCCCCAGCCAGAAGACCGTTCCGCACGTTCGAGAGCGTCAGCCTGAACGTCTCCTCCTCCGACTCGTCCTCCGAATCGTCCAGCAGCGGCACACGGATCGTCTGCGAAGACGACGAACCCTGCGCAAACGTCAGCGTCCCCGAAGCCGACGTGTAGTCCGAACCAGCACGCGCCGACACGTCCGACGTCGCGTAGTCCACCAGAACGTCCGAAGTCCCCGCCACGCTGATCGTCACCTCGAACGACAGCTCCCCGGCGCCCTCC
Organism: Thermoanaerobaculia bacterium; assembly: GCA_965116955.1. GTDB lineage: Bacteria > Acidobacteriota > Thermoanaerobaculia > Multivoradales > Multivoraceae > Multivorans. The sequence continues at coordinate 4,463,186 of OZ220742.1, forward strand.
GAACCTGACACGTCGACCGTCGACAGCGCCGAAGCGTCGTTCTCCACGACCGTCGCCGTCACCGACGGCGCCGACACCGAACCGTAGTCGCCCCCGCCCACCGAGTGACGGATCACGACCGGCGCGTCCGACGCGGCATCCGTGTCCTCCGCCGCCGCCACCGTCACCGCCTGCGAGACATTCCAGTCCGACGACGTGAACGTCAACGACGACGGACTCGCCGACACGTCCGTGCCCGAAGGCACCGAAGCCGTCACCGTCACCGAACCTTCCGGCTCCGCCTTCAGCACCACGTCGTACGAGGCCGAGCTCCCTTCATCGACCCTCAGCGAAACCGGATCGACGCCGACGCCCCGCACCCCCAGCACCCGCACCGGAAACTGCTGCTCGACCGCCGTGTTCGAACCGGCCACGTCGGTCGCCGTCACCGTCACCGTCGAGCTGCCCGCCGCCACGGGCGTCAACCGCACCGACGATCCCGAGACCCGCACGCTCGCCACGGCCGGATCGTCCGACGTCGCGCCGTAGGTCAGCGAGTCCCCGTCCGCGTCGCTGAACGCCCCCGAAACGGCCACCGAGGACGACCCTTCGTCCAACCGCAACACCGACTCCGGCAGCGAACCAACCGTTACCGGCGGCCGGTTCGCAAGCGTCTCGCCCGCCACGGTGGCGGACCAGGCGCCCGCGCCGACCGCGTTGACCGCGCGCACCTGAACGTCGTACTCCGTGCCGTCGACCAGCCCGGAAAGCGTGTACTCCAGCGCCCCCGAAGTCCAGATGCCGCTCCGCACGGTCCAGTTCGCGTCCGCCTTGTTCGCCGCGCTGGTGAGGATGTGGCGCAAGTCGTAACGCGTGACGCCCGTGGCGTCCGCCGGCGCGGTCCAGGAAACCGCAAGCTCTCTGCGCCCCCCGCCGACCGCGTCGATCGCCGGCGCCGCCGGCGCTTCCGCGACATCGACGACGGTCAACTCCAGCGCGACGCCGGCCGTGTTGCTCTCCTCGTCCGCCGCCTGGACCGTCACCTCGTACACGTTGTTCCCGTCGTCGTCAGCCCGGCTCTCGAAGTCCTGGGCCCCCATCCGCACCACGCCGGTGCCCGCGTCGACCGAGAAGACCGCCGCGTCCGGACCTTCGACCGACCATCTCAGGTTGCCGATCGGCCGGCCCTGCACCCGGGGTGTGGGAGAAGTCCAGGCGCTGTTCTCGTTCACGGACGCGTTCCCGAGTCCGCTCACAGCCAGCGGCCGAGGCAACGACTGGACGATCTGCACCGTCACGTCCCTGGTGTTCCAGTTGCCGTCCGCGTCCTCGGCCCTCAGCCTTACCTTGTACTGGTTGTCACCGTTCGCGTCTTCGGGCTGTTCGAAGTCCTTCGCCGGCAGGAAGAGGCGGCCCGAATCCGCGTCCAGCGTGAAGCGGGCGGTGTCCCAACCCGACTTGCTCCAGGTCACCGCTCCCACCGGTCCCGGGGCGATCAGGCAGTTGCTGGACGCGCAGAGGACGGGCGAAGTGCCGTAAGTGAACCTCTCCGGCACCTTGTCGTTGAAGGCATACTCGATCTTCAGCGATCTCGAATCAACCGCGTCCGTGACCGCTACCTCGAGGCCAACGGTCGCCGTGCGGCCGCGCGTGTCCGTGACTCTCGCGGTCACCTCGTAGGTGCCGTCGCCGTCGGCGTCCGACGGCTCTTCGAAGTTGCGCCCCGGCAGCGTCAGCACGCCGGTGGTCCCGTCGATCGCGAAGTGGTCGGAGTCCGCGCCCTCCCTGGTCCATGTGGGCGTTCCGACCGGATCCCCGGCCACGGTGGGCGTATCCGACGTCCATTCGGCGTTCTCGGCCGTCGTGCCGCCCGACAGGCCGCTGAACGAAAGCGCGGTACCGGTCGACGGACTCCAGGAGATCTCCTTCGAAGCCGCCGAGCTGCGGTTGCCCGCGCTGTCCGCCGCGGCGCCGGCGGTCACGGCCAGCGTGATCTTCGCCGCCGTCGAACCGGACGGAGTGACCAGGACGACGTACGTTCGCGGGCCGGCACGCACCGGCGCCGCCGCCGTGGCGCCGGTCGCGGTCACGTCGGTTGCGTCGTCGAAGTCCGTCACGTCCTCCGGAAAGCTGATCGTCGCGACGAAGGGCGAACCGATCGCCTGGCCTGGAACGATGGTGGGGACCGGCGCCGTCTGATCCACGGTGAAGGCCCGCTCGGCGTGGGAAGGCCAGCTCGCGCTCAGGGCGACATCGTCCAGGTCGAGGATGTTCTGGTCGTCCGCGAAGCCGAGGGTCGCGTCGCCGGTGTAGGCGGAAACTCCGGTGGCTCCGATGTCGTAGATCCGGTCGCTGCCGCTGTGGGCGGTGACCGTCAACGCCGGCGAATCGGGGCCGGCGACCTCGAAGTCGTCGGCGGTCACGTTCTTCACGCCGCGGCTGAAGGCCAGCCGCCACGTCAGGGCGTCCCCTCTCGTCAGCATGGCGGCCGGACGGAGGCGCTTCAGCGACACGACCTCCGGACTCGCACCGGGCGCCGCGAAGGCCGCCGCCGTCGCCCGCGTGTTGTTGAGCGCGGCGGCGGCGTTCGCCGGGCCCTCGATCGACGAGGACGACTCCGTTCCCGCGATTCCGAGCTTCTTCCCTTCCCAGGTTCGATCCGGATTCGAGAAGAACCCCAATCGATCGCAGCGCAGGCCGGCGTGGGTGCACCGCGTCCTGTAGGACATGATCGTTCTGCCGCCCCGCGGCTGTGACGCCGTCGACGTGAACAGCCCCTCCGAGAACGAACCGTACGCGTACGGGTACGGCCGGTTGGTCACGCTCCGCCCGACCCGGCCCTGCTCCACGTAGCGGTCGTGATGGAGCCCGAGGTTGTGGCCGAGTTCGTGCGCGAAGGTCAGGCTGCCGCAATCGATGTCCGTGGCGCCGAACGCGTACTCCGCGAACGACGAATCCACGTTGTTCATGACGTACGCGATGCCGCAGTAGCGCAGCGTGCCGGCCGCGCCCCATCTCTCGACCAGGTGGACCATGTCGGCGCCGACGGCGGAGCGCATCGCGTGGACCTCGTCCATCACGCCGTCGTCCGTGCCCTGAAGCAGAGGCAACTCGTAGGACGAGGGGGTCTCCTCGTAGTCCAGTTCCTCGGCGTGCGCGAGACGGATCTCGAGGTCGACGCCGCTCTCGGCGAGGTAGCTGTTCGCCTCCGCGATCCAGCGAGCGATCCTCGCGTCCAACTGGATGATGCCGAGATATTCCTTGACAGCGGTCGTGTAGACGATGAGCAGGTCGAGCTCCGAGCCTTCGCTCGACGCGCCGGCGACCGTGGTGAGGTCCGCGGCGGGCGCCGCGGGCGCGGCCGCTCCCGCGAACGCCGCACCGGCCACCTGAGCGGGCCCCGCCGGCGCCGGCGCCTCGAGCTCGCCGCCGCACTCGGGCAACGTGGACGGATCGGCCTGCCGGATCTCGAGGACGCCGTCGCCGGTCGAAGAGAACGTGTAGACCGTCGCCGGCGTCCGCACCACGCCGTCCACGACATCGCCGTGAACGACCACCGTCGCCGTGCCGCCTGGAACGCCCTCGATCGCGCCTGAGAGGGAGTAACCGTAGGATGTCGGCGAGGCCTCCAGGCCCACCGCCCGGAACCCGGCGTCGTCGAAGAGATTGAACTCGACGAGGCTGCCGGCGGCCGGCCCGGATTCGGCGGACGCCCGTGCACCGGCGAGTACGGCGAAATCGACTCGCGCCCATCGGCGGCGTACCGTTGCGCCTTCGTGCTCGAACCCCGTGGCCGGCCCGGCTCGCGCCGCAGCCGCCGCAAGGGCCTGTGCTTCGGCCGCTCCGAGGGGCCGGAACAACTCCTGGGCGTCGCCGGCGGCCGCGACCAGGGACAGAACAGTCACGGCCCCGAAGCCTCGAAGGAGAATCCGGCGATGCGTGTAGGACATGTTGGCGCTTGTCCCGGTTTCCAGCGGCCAGCCGGGAGTTCCGACCTGCTCGATGAACCGACGCTAGCGATGTATCGCCAAAACAGGGCTCACAGCCCACCCTTCAAAGCGACGATCTCGCGAAAGACCTACCGCTGCGGGTTCTGCGGCGCCCACCTCGCCCGCGGCTCCGGGGGCGGGGGCGCGAGGTCGCCGTAGCCGGACGAGTAGCGCCGGGACCGCTTCGACGCTCCGCACCGGCCCTGGATCGACAACTCGGCCTGAGCCCCGTCGCGGGAACTCCCGAAGCTCGCCGCGGACCGGTCCACGCCGACGCCGACCTGGAAGCGCAGACAGCGGAGCCGTTCGAGCCTCGACTCGTAGCCGAGGCTGAGCAGGAGGCGTTGCCGGCCGGAGTCGCTGGTGTAGCCGAGTTGAGGAACCAGAACGCCGCGCATGCGCTCGGAGAGCAGGCCGTATCCCAATTGCCCGTCGAGCGAAAGCGCCCGGCCGGAGGTGCCGGCGGCCGCCAGGGGTCCATCGAAGCGCATTGCCCCCTCCCGCCAGAGGTCGGTCCCGAACTGCGCCTCGCCCCACCGAGGCGCCAGGGAGAACGTCCAGCCTCTACGGTCCTCCCGCGGCCTCAGCTCGAAGCGCGCCCCGGCGCCGTACTCCTCGTAGGCCGAATCCGAATGCAGGGCAAGCCAGCGTCCCTGCGCCTCGACGGCCAGCCGGCCGCCTCGGTACCGCACGCCCGCGACGGTTTCCAGACCGGCGCCGCCGGCGCCGTCGCCGGCATCGTAGCGAGCGTTGAGCTGGCCGAACGGTTCCAGGCCGTCGGCCGAGCGGCGGACGAGTTCCAGGCCGATGCGCGATCGGTTCACCGTCGCCTCCAGGTCGGTCAGCGAGCGTTCTCCGTCCACCGCGAGCGACACCAGGGCCGCGTCGGCGTGGAGCGCCAGCTCGGCGGCGCCCAGTTGGGAAACCGCCTTTCGCGTACCCGCAGCGAGGAGTCGCATCGTCAAGGAGCCTTCGTCCCGCAGACCCTTCAGGTGTTCGCGCCTGTTCGAGGCGTCGCCCGAGCCCGCGCCGCCGATCATCCAGAGCTGCCAACCGTCGCCCAGCACGCCGGAGGCGTAGGGGTAGACGGCGGTCAACCCGGTCGTCAGTCGGCCGCTGACCGCGGCCAGGTCGTCCTGGAAGGAGTAGTCGGATTCACCAACGCCCCGGGACACCGACAGGCCCCCGAACCAGCGCCTCGAGAATCTGCGGTCGGCGCCGAGATAGAGGGACCGCCACTCGCCGCTGCTCCGTCCGCTGCCGTAGTGCTGGCGGTCTCCCGCGCCCCAGAGACTCCAGCGCCGGTCGAGGCCGGGAGGGGACGCCGTCTGATCGCCCGGGCCCGTCGCCGGCAGATCGCCAACCACCACCGAGAACGACTGGTTGAGCAGCCATGACAGGGGATCTCTCGGGTCGAATCCGAACAGTCTTCCCCGAGCGCCGTAGCTGCCTGACGACCTGCCGTGGCCGGCGAAACCCGAAGCCCACGTCGAGCCCTGACCCAGGCCGCCGCGGTATCCGCTGCCCATGCCGGCGCCATGGCCAGGGGCCGGCCGGAACCAGGCGGGCGAGGTCATCGACGAGGCGCAGCCCGGGCAGCGGACGCCGGTTCCCCCGCCAGGCCCCGCGCGCCCCACCCGCGCGGGCGCGAACCAGTTGGGACCCAGAAGAGCACGAATGCCGGCCGGACCGATCGTTCCGGACGTTGCGGTCTTGCCACTGTCCGCCTCCTGGCCGGCCTCCTGGTCCGCGGCGTCTTTCGCCTCGGCGTCTTCGGAAGCGTCGTCCCGATTCGGCGGGGGAACCGCATGGCCACCGCCCTGGAGGCCCGAAACCGCCTGAGAAACCGTCCCGGAACCCGTCGACAAGCCGGGGCCGGCGGATCGAGCGCCCCGGCCGCGGCTTTGACCCATTCGCCGTCCCACGGTGCCGACCACGCTGCCGAGCAACGCACGCGCCTGGCCCGCCAACGCATCCTCCAATGCCGCTCTCTCACCCGGAGACGTCCGCACCGTCACGGCAAAGCGGACGGTCGCGGCACCGCTCGAGTTGCTCGCCGTGACGGCCACCTCCGTCTCGCCCTCGTGCCCCGGCGACACGTCCGCGGAGGAACCCGTATCCTTGACCGAAGCGATGTTCGGCGCGGCGGACTCCCAGAGGTAGCTCAGTCTGTCGCCTCGAAACACGGGCTCGGCTTGCACCACTATCGAGCCGCCGCCCACCCACAGCTCCAGCGGCAGAAGATTCCCGTCGACCTCGGGAGCTGCCAGCGACACCGTGATGGAGAACTCGGTCGAAGCGGAATCCCGATCTGCGTCGACGGCCGTCCATGTGTACGGAGTGGCCGCCTGGTCGACCCCAGGGGCGCCGGAGATGGTCCGCGCGGCGGGGTCCAGCTTCACGCCGGCAGGAAGCGCCGGCCTCAACGCGTAGCGGAGGGCGCCGTTGCCTCCGGTCGCGGCCGGCAGAACGAGCGGCTCGATGGCGAGACCCGTCACCCACGACTGGTCCGCGACCGTCTCGGAGAAGGAGGGATGCAGGTCCTTCCTGACCGTGATGCCAAACCGGAGTTCGGCCGTGTCCCCGTCCTCGTCCGTCGCCGTCCAGACGTACTCACGGCGAGCAAGGGGGACTGTCGGCGTGCCGGAGATCCTCCTCGCTTCCTCATCGAAGAAAAGGCCGGCCGGCAGCTTCGGGGAAAGCTCGTAGCTCAACTCGCCGTTGCCACCCGACGCTTCCGGCAACACGAAGGCCTGGATGCCGGTGTGTTGCAGGAAGTCCCTGTCTTCGACCTCCGCTCGGAACTCCGGGACGAGGTCTTCCCTGATGGTGATGCCAAACCGGAGTTCGGCCGTGTCCCCGTCTTCGTCCGTCGCCGTCCAGACGTACTCACGGCGAGCAAGGGGGACTGTCGGCGTGCCGGCGATCCTCCTCGCTTCCTCATCGAAGAAAAGGCCGGCCGGCAGCTTCGGGGACAGCTCGTAGCTCAGTTCGCCGTTGCCGCCCGACGCTTCCGGCAACACGAAGGCCTGGATGCCGGTGTATTGCAGGAAGTCCCTGTCTTCGACCTCCGCTCGGAACTCCGGCACGAGGTCTTCCCTGACCGTGATGTCGAACCGGAGTTCGGCCGAGTCGCCGTCCTCGTCCGTCGCCGTCCACACACATTGCCCTCCATCCATGGGCACCGTCGGCACACCCGAGATGCGTTTCGTCTCATCGTCGAACGACAGACCCGGCGGCAAGTCTCCGGAGAAGTCGTACCTCAACTCGCCGTTTCCGCCGGTGGCATCCGGCAGCACCAGGTCCTCGATCCTCGAGTTCTGCAGATAGGTCTGGTCGCCGACCGGCGCGGCAAACGCCGGCTCCAGGTCGGGCAGCACCGTGATTCCGAAGCGAGTCTCCGCCGCGTCGCCGTCTTCGTCCGTTGCCGTCCAGGTGTACTCCCGGCGAGGCGTGGAGGTCGTCGGCGTCCCCGAGATCCGTCGCGTCCCGGCCTCGAGCGACAGGCCGGCCGGCAGGGTCGAAGATAGGGCGTAGCTCAACTCGCCATCGCCGCCGAACGCCCGCGGCAGGACCAGCAGCTCGATCTCGACACCCTGGACGTAGTACTGGTCGGCGACCGGGCCGGCGAACCGCGGCTTGCGGTCCCTCTGCACCGTGACGCCGAAACGGAGTTCGGCCGAGTCACCGTCTTCGTCCGTCGCGCTCCAGGTGTACTCCTTCCTCGCACGGGCCGACGTCGGCGTGCCGGAGATACTCGCGTCCGCCGGTTCGTACGACAGGCCGGGAGGCAGTTCCGGCAGCAACAGGTAGGTCAGCCCGCCGTCGCCGCCGAAGGCCTGCGGCAACACGAGCTTCTCGATTCTCGTCCCGACCCGGTAGATCCGATCCTCGATCCGGCCGGGGAACCCGGGTATCGAGTTCGGCGGCGGGGGCGGCGACTCGGCTTCAGCCCCGTCGGCCAGGGCGACCGTGGCCGACGACGGACTGCCGACGGAGATGTCGTTGGGCATCGGAGTTCCGAAGCCCAGGTCCACGCTCTCGCCGTCTTCCTCCTCCTCGTCGACCTCCGCCACCACGGTGAACGTCCCGGACGTCGCGCCGCCGCTGAAGGTCAGGCTCGTCGGCACGCCCGAGTAGTCCGCGTCCGAGGCGCCTCCCTGGTTCGTTCTCGTGATCGGGATCTCGACCGTCGCTCCCGGGTCGGCGGAGAGCGACACGACCACCGAGGCAGCGGTCCCGCCTTCGGTCGCCTCGTAGCTCGAGGCGCCGAAGGAGATCGTCAACTGCGGCGGCGGCGGCGGCGAATCGTCGTCATCGACGAGAGTCACAGTCGAAGTCGGCTGGCTTCCGGCAGAGATGCCGTCGGGCAGGGTGCCGAAGCCCAGGCCGACGCTTTCGCCGTCGTCGTCGTCCTCGTCGTCCTCCGCCGTCACCGTGAACGTCTTCGACGTTTCCCCCGACGTGAACGTCACGCTCGAAGGCACGCCGGAGTAGTCGGCGTTCGAAGCCCCGCCCTGGTTCGACTTGGTGATCGGAATCGCGACCGTCCGCTCCGGGTCCGCGCTGAGACCCACCACGACCGAGGCCGCAGTGCCGCCTTCCGTCGCGTCGTAGCTCGAAGCGCCGAAGGACACCCTGACCGCCGGGTCGTCGTTGTCCACCAGGTTCACTGCGGTGGCGGTCGTCGAACCCGACGACACACCCGTCGGCAGCGTCCCGAAACCGAGGTCCACCGACTCCCCATCGTCCTCGTCGGAATCGTCGGTGGCGGTCACGGTGAACGTCTTCGACGTCTCCCCCAACGTGAACGTCACGCTCGAAGGCACGCCCGAGTAGTCCGCGTTCGCCGCCCCGCCCTGGTTCGACTTCGTGATCGGAATCGCCACCGTCCGCTCGGGATCGGCGCTGAGCTCAACCACCACCGAGGCGGCGGTGCCGCCTTCCGTCGCGTTGTACGAAGACGCGCCGAAGGACACCTTCACCGCCGGGTCGTCGTTGTCGATCAGGTTCACGGTGGTGGCCGTCGTCGAACCCGACGACACACCCGTCGGCAGCGTCCCGAAACCGAGGTCCACCGACTCCCCATCGTCCTCGTCGGAATCGTCGGTGGCGGTCACGGTGAACGTCTTCGACGTCTCCCCCGACGTGAACGTCACGCTCGAAGGCACCCCGGAGTAATCATCGTTCGAGGCGCCGCCCTGGTTCGACTTGGTGATCGGAATCGCGACCGTCCGCTCCGGGTCCGCGCTCAGCTCCACCACGACCGCCGCCGCCGTGCCGCCTTCCGTCGCGTTGTACGAAGACGCGCCGAAGGACACCTTCACCGCCGGGTCGTCGTTGTCCACCAGGTTCACTGTGGTGGCGGTCGTCGAACCCGACGACACGCCCGTCGGCAGCGTCCCGAAGCCCAGGTCCACCGATTCCCCGTCGTCCTCGTCCGTGTCGTCCGTCGCGGTGACAGTGAATGTCTTCGATGTCTGGCCCGACGTGAACGTCACGCTCGAAGGCACCCCGGAGTAATCGTCGTTCGAGGCGCCGCCCTGGTTCGACTTGGTGATCGGAATCGCCACCGTCCGCTCGGGATCGGCGCTGAGCTCAACCACCACCGAGGCGGCGGTGCCGCCTTCCGTCGCGTTGTAGCTCGAAGCGCCGAAGGACACCTTCACCGCCGGGTCGTCGTTGTCCACCAGGTTGACTGTGGTGGCGGTCGTCGAACCCGACGACACACCCGTCGGCAGCGTCCCGAAACCGAGGTCCACCGACTCCCCATCGTCCTCGTCGGAATCGTCGGTGGCGGTCACGGTCAACGTCTTCGACGTCTCCCCCGACGTGAACGTCACGCTCGAAGGCACCCCGGAGTAATCGTCGTTCGAGGCGCCGCCCTGGTTCGACTTGGTGATCGGAATCGCCACCGTCCGCTCGGGATCGGCGCTGAGCTCAACCACCACCGAGGCGGCGGTGCCGCCTTCCGTCGCGTTGTAGCTCGAAGCGCCGAAGGACACCTTCACCGCCGGGTCGTCGTTGTCCACCAGGTTGACTGTGGTGGCGGTCGTCGAACCCGACGACACACCCGTCGGCAGCGTCCCGAAACCGAGGTCCACCGACTCCCCATCGTCCTCGTCGGAATCGTCGGTGGCGGTCACGGTGAACGTCTTCGACGTCTCCCCCGACGTGAACGTCACGCTCGAAGGCACCCCGGAGTAATCGTCGTTCGAGGCGCCGCCCTGGTTCGACTTGGTGATCGGAATCGCCACCGTCCGCTCGGGATCGGCGCTGAGCTCAACCACCACCGAGGCGGCGGTGCCGCCTTCCGTCGCGTTGTAGCTCGAAGCGCCGAAGGACACCTTCACCGCCGGGTCGTCGTTGTCGATCAGGTTCACGGTGGTGGCCGTCGTCGAACCCGACGACACACCCGTCGGCAGCGTCCCGAAACCGAGGTCCACCGACTCCCCATCGTCCTCGTCGGAATCGTCGGTGGCGGTCACGGTGAACGTCTTCGACGTCTCCCCCGACGTGAACGTCACGCTCGAAGGCACCCCGGAGTAATCCGCGTTAGCCGCCCCGCCCTGGTTCGATTTCGTGATCGGGATGGCCACCGTCCGCTCCGGGTCCGCGCTCAGCTCCACCACGACCGCCGCCGCCGTGCCGCCTTCCGTCGCGTTGTAGCTCGAAGCGCCGAAGGACACCTTCACCGCCGGGTCGTCGTTGTCCACCAGGTTCACTGTGGTGGCGGTCGTCGAACCCGACGACACGCCCGTCGGCAGCGTCCCGAAGCCCAGGTCCACCGATTCCCCGTCGTCCTCGTCCGTGTCGTCCGTCGCGGTGACCGTGAACGTCTTCGACGTCTGGCCCGAAGTGAACGTCACCGTCGACGGCACCCCCGAGTAGTCCGCGTTCGCCGCCCCGCCCTGGTTCGACTTCGTGATCGGAATCGCCACGGTGCGTTCCGGGTCGGCGCTGAGACCCACCACTACCGAGGCGGCCGTGCCTCCCTCGGTCGCGTTGTACGACGACGCACCGAAGGACACTTTGACGGCCGGGTCGTCGTTGTCCACCAGGTTCACCGTCGTCGCGGTCGTCGTGCCCGACGACACGCCGTCCGGCAGCGTCCCGAAGCCCAGGTCCACCGATTCCCCGTCGTCCTCGTCCGTGTCGTCGGTCGCCGTGACCGTGAACGTCTTCGAGGTCTGGCCCGACGTGAACGTCACGCTCGACGGCACGCCCGAGTAGTCCGCGTTCGCCGCCCCGCCCTGGTTCGACTTCGTGATCGGAATCGCCACCGTCCGCTCCGGATCCGCGCTGAGGGCCACCACAACCGAGGCGGCCGTGCCGCCTTCCGTCGCGTTGTACGAAGACGCGCCGAAGGACACCTTCACCGCCGGGTCGTCGTTGTCCACCAGATTCACCGTGGTCGCCGTGGTCGAACCCGCGGACACACCCGTCGGCAACGTCCCGAAACCGAGGTCCACCGACTCCCCGTCGTCCTCGTCCGTGTCGTCGGTCGCGGTCACGGTGAACGTCTTCGACGTCTGGCCCGAAGTGAACGTCACGCTCGACGGCACGCCCGAGTAGTCCGCGTTCGCCGCCCCGCCCTGGTTCGACTTGGTGATCGGGATGGCTACGGTGCGCTCCGGGTCCGCACTGAGACCCACCACGACGCTCGCAGCCGTGCCGCCCTCCGTCGCGTTGTAACTCGACGCACCGAAGGACACCTTCACCGCCGGGTCGTCGTTGTCGACGAGATTGACCGTCGTCGCGGTCGTCGTGCCCGACGACACGCCGTCCGGCAGCGTCCCGAAGCCGAGATCCACCGACTCACCATCGTCCTCGTCCGTGTCGTCCGTCGCGGTGACCGTGAACGTCTTCGACGTCTCACCCGACGTGAACGTCACGCTCGACGGCACGCCCGAGTAGTCCGCGTTCGCCGCGCCGCCCTGGTTCGACTTGGTGATCGGGATGGCTACGGTGCGCTCCGGGTCCACACTGAGGGCGACGACGACCGAGGCGGCCGTGCCGCCTTCCGTCGCGTTGTACGAAGACGCACCAAACGAGACCTTCACCGCCGGGTCGTCGTTGTCCACCAGATTCACCGTGGTCGCCGTGGTCGAACCCGCGGACACACCGGTCGGTAGCGTCCCGAAGCCGAGATCCACCGACTCACCATCGTCCTCGTCCGTGTCGTCCGTCGCGGTGACCGTGAACGTCTTCGACGTCTGGCCCGAAGTGAACGTCACGCTCGACGGCACGCCCGAGTAGTCCGCGTTCGCCGCCCCGCCCTGGTTCGACTTGGTGATCGGGATGGCTACGGTGCGCTCCGGGTCCGCACTGAGACCCACCACGACGCTCGCAGCCGTGCCGCCCTCCGTCGCGTTGTAACTCGACGCACCGAAGGACACCTTCACCGCCGGGTCGTCGTTGTCGACGAGATTGACCGTCGTCGCGGTCGTCGTGCCCGACGACACGCCGTCCGGCAGCGTGCCGAACCCGAGATCGACACTCTCGCCGTCGTCCTCGTCCGTGTCGTCCGTCGCGGTGACCGTGAACGTCTTCGACGTCTGGCCCGAAGTGAACGTCACGCTCGACGGCACGCCCGAGTAGTCCGCGTTCGCCGCCCCGCCCTGGTTCGACTTGGTGATCGGGATCGCCACGGTCCGCTCCGGGTCGGCGCTGAGGCCGACCACGACTGAGGCGGCGGTGCCGCCCTCCGTCGCCGTGTAGCTCGAAGCCCCGTACGACACCTTCACCGCCGGGTCGTCGTTGTCCACCAGATTCACCGTCGTCGCGGTCGTCGAACCCGCGGACACACCGGTCGGCAACGTCCCGAACCCCAGATCCACGCTTTCACCGTCGTCCTCGTCCGTGTCGTCCGTCGCCGTCACCGTGAACGTCTTCGACGTCTCACCCGACGTGAACGTCACGCTCGACGGCACGCCCGAGTAGTCCGCGTTCGCCGCGCCGCCCTGGTTCGACTTGGTGATCGGGATGGCTACGGTGCGCTCCGGGTCCACACTGAGGGCGACGACGACCGAGGCGGCCGTGCCGCCTTCCGTCGCGTTGTACGAAGACGCACCAAACGAGACCTTCACCGCCGGATCGTCGTTGTCGACGAGATTCACCGTCGTCGCGGTCGTCGAACCCGCGGACACACCGGTCGGCAACGTCCCGAACCCCAGATCCACGCTTTCGCCGTCGTCCTCGTCCGTGTCGTCCGTCGCCGTCACCGTGAACGTCTTCGACGTCTCACCCGAAGTGAACGTCACGCTCGACGGCACGCCCGAGTAGTCCGCGTTCGCCGCCCCGCCCTGGTTCGACTTGGTGATCGGAATCGCCACGGTCCGCTCCGGGTCGGCGCTGAGACCCACCACTACCGAGGCGGCGGTGCCGCCTTCCGTCGCGTTGTACGAAGACGCACCGAAGGACACCTTCACCGCCGGGTCGTCGTTGTCCACCAGGTTCACTGTGGTGGCGGTCGTCGAACCCGACGACACGCCCGTCGGCAGCGTCCCGAAGCCCAGGTCCACCGATTCCCCGTCGTCCTCGTCCGTGTCGTCGGTCGCCGTCACCGTGAACGTCTTCGACGTCTCACCCGACGTGAACGTCACGCTCGACGGCACGCCCGAGTAGTCCGCATTCGCGGCCCCGCCCTGATTCGACTTCGTGATCGGGATCGCCACCGTCCGCTCCGGGTCCGCGCTCAGGCCGACCACGACGCTCGCCGCCGTGCCGCCTTCGGTCGCCTCGTAGCTCGACGCGCCGAACGACACCTTGACCGCCGGGTCGTCATTGTCCACCAGGTTCACCGTCGTCGCGGTCGTCGTGCCCGACGACACGCCGTCCGGCAGCGTCCCGAAGCCCAGGTCCACCGATTCCCCGTCGTCCTCGTCCGTGTCGTCGGTCGCCGTCACCGTGAACGTCTTCGATGTCTGGCCCGAAGTGAACGTCACCGTCGACGGCACGCCCGAGTAGTCCGCGTTCGCCGCGCCGCCCTGGTTCGACTTGGTGATCGGGATGGCTACGGTGCGCTCCGGGTCCACACTGAGGGCGACGACGACCGAGGCGGCCGTGCCGCCTTCCGTCGCGTTGTACGAAGACGCCCCGAACGACACCTTGACCGCCGGATCGTCGTTGTCCACCAGGTTCACCGTGGTCGCGGTCGTCGAACCCGCGGACACACCGGTCGGCAACGTCCCGAAGCCCAGATCCACGCTTTCGCCGTCGTCCTCGTCCGTGTCGTCCGTCGCCGTCACCGTGAACGTCTTCGACGTCTCACCCGACGTGAACGTCACGCTCGACGGCACGCCCGAGTAGTCCGCGTTCGCCGCCCCGCCCTGGTTCGACTTGGTGATCGGGATGGCTACGGTGCGCTCCGGGTCCACACTGAGGGCGACGACGACCGAGGCGGCCGTGCCGCCTTCCGTCGCGTTGTACGAAGACGCACCAAACGAGACCTTCACCGCCGGATCGTCGTTGTCGACGAGATTCACCGTCGTCGCGGTCGTCGAACCCGCGGACACACCGGTCGGCAACGTCCCGAACCCCAGATCCACGCTTTCGCCGTCGTCCTCGTCCGTGTCGTCGGTCGCCGTCACCGTGAACGTCTTCGATGTCTGGCCCGAAGTGAACGTCACGCTCGACGGCACGCCCGAGTAGTCCGCATTCGCGGCCCCGCCCTGATTCGACTTCGTGATCGGGATCGCCACCGTCCGCTCCGGGTCCGCGCTCAGGCCGACCACGACGCTCGCCGCCGTGCCGCCTTCGGTCGCCTCGTAGCTCGACGCGCCGAACGACACCTTGACCGCCGGGTCGTCATTGTCCACCAGGTTCACCGTCGTCGCGGTCGTCGTGCCCGACGACACGCCGTCCGGCAGCGTCCCGAAGCCCAGGTCCACCGATTCCCCGTCGTCCTCGTCCGTGTCGTCGGTCGCCGTCACCGTGAACGTCTTCGAGGTCTGGCCCGACGTGAACGTCACGCTCGACGGCACGCCCGAGTAGTCCGCGTTCGCCGCCCCGCCCTGGTTCGACTTCGTGATCGGAATCGCCACCGTCCGCTCCGGATCCGCGCTGAGGGCCACCACAACCGAGGCGGCCGTGCCGCCTTCCGTCGCGTTGTACGAAGACGCGCCGAAGGACACCTTCACCGCCGGGTCGTCGTTGTCCACCAGATTCACCGTGGTCGCCGTGGTCGAACCCGCGGACACACCCGTCGGCAACGTCCCGAAACCGAGGTCCACCGACTCCCCGTCGTCCTCGTCCGTGTCGTCGGTCGCGGTCACGGTGAACGTCTTCGACGTCTGGCCCGAAGTGAACGTCACGCTCGACGGCACGCCCGAGTAGTCCGCGTTCGCCGCCCCGCCCTGGTTCGACTTGGTGATCGGGATGGCTACGGTGCGCTCCGGGTCCGCACTGAGACCCACCACGACGCTCGCAGCCGTGCCGCCCTCCGTCGCGTTGTAACTCGACGCACCGAAGGACACCTTCACCGCCGGGTCGTCGTTGTCGACGAGATTGACCGTCGTCGCGGTCGTCGTGCCCGACGACACGCCGTCCGGCAGCGTCCCGAAGCCGAGATCCACCGACTCACCATCGTCCTCGTCCGTGTCGTCCGTCGCGGTGACCGTGAACGTCTTCGACGTCTCACCCGACGTGAACGTCACGCTCGACGGCACGCCCGAGTAGTCCGCGTTCGCCGCGCCGCCCTGGTTCGACTTGGTGATCGGGATGGCTACGGTGCGCTCCGGGTCCACACTGAGGGCGACGACGACCGAGGCGGCCGTGCCGCCTTCCGTCGCGTTGTACGAAGACGCACCAAACGAGACCTTCACCGCCGGGTCGTCGTTGTCCACCAGATTCACCGTGGTCGCCGTGGTCGAACCCGCGGACACACCGGTCGGTAGCGTCCCGAAGCCGAGATCCACCGACTCACCATCGTCCTCGTCCGTGTCGTCCGTCGCGGTGACCGTGAACGTCTTCGACGTCTGGCCCGAAGTGAACGTCACGCTCGACGGCACGCCCGAGTAGTCCGCGTTCGCCGCCCCGCCCTGGTTCGACTTGGTGATCGGGATGGCTACGGTGCGCTCCGGGTCCGCACTGAGACCCACCACGACGCTCGCAGCCGTGCCGCCCTCCGTCGCGTTGTAACTCGACGCACCGAAGGACACCTTCACCGCCGGGTCGTCGTTGTCGACGAGATTGACCGTCGTCGCGGTCGTCGAACCCGCAGACACCCCGGTCGGCAGCGTTCCGAAACCGAGGTCCACCGACTCCCCGTCGTCCTCGTCGGAATCGTCGGTGGCGGTCACGGTGAACGTCTTCGACGTCTCCCCCGACGTGAACGTCACGCTCGAAGGCACCCCGGAGTAGTCCGCGTTCGCCGCCCCGCCCTGGTTCGACTTCGTGATCGGGATCGCGACCGTCCGCTCCGGGTCCGCGCTCAGCTCCACCACGACGCTCGCGGCCGTGCCGCCTTCCGTCGCGTTGTAGCTCGACGCCCCGAACGACACCTTGACCGCCGGATCGTCGTTGTCCACCAGGTTCACCGTGGTCGCCGTCGTCGTGCCCGACGACACGCCGTCCGGCAGCGTCCCGAAACCGAGGTCCACCGACTCCCCATCGTCCTCGTCGGAATCGTCGGTGGCGGTCACGGTGAACGTCTTCGACGTCTCGCCCGACGTGAACGTCACCGTCGACGGCACGCCGGAGTAGTCCGCGTTCGCCGCCCCGCCCTGGTTCGACTTGGTGATCGGGATGGCCACGGTGCGCTCCGGGTCCGCGCTGAGACCCACCACCACCGAGGCGTCATCGCCGCCTTCCGTCGCCTCGTAGCTCGAAGCGCCGAACGACACCTTCACCGCCGGGTCGTCGTTGTCCACCAGGTTCACCGTCGTCGCGGTCGTCGAACCCGAGGACACGCCCGTCGGCAGCGTCCCGAAGCCGAGGTCCACCGACTCCCCGTCGTCCTCGTCCGTGTCGTCCGTCGCGGTCACGGTGAAGGTCTTCGACGTCTCACCCGACGTGAACGTCACCGTCGACGGCACCCCCGAGTAGTCCGCGTTCGCCGCCCCGCCCTGGTTCGACTTGGTAATCGGGATGGCCACGGTGCGCTCCGGGTCCGCGCTGAGACCCACCACTACCGAGGCGGCCGTGCCGCCCTCCGTCGCGTTGTAACTCGAAGCGCCGTACGAGACCTTCACCGCCGGGTCGTCATTGTCCACCAGGTTCACCGTCGTCGCCGTCGTCGTGCCCGACGACACGCCGTCAGGCAGCGTCCCGAACCCCAGATCAACGCTCTCGTCGTCGTCCTCGTCCGAATCGTCCGTCGCCGTCACCGTGAACGTCTTCGACGTCTCGCCCGAGGTGAACGTCACGGTCGACGGCACCCCCGAATAGTCCGCGTTCGCGGCCCCGCCCTGGTTCGACTTCGTGATCGGGATCGCCACCGTCCGCTCCGGGTCCGCGCTCAGGCCGACCACCACCGAGGCGTCATCGCCGCCTTCCGTCGCGTTGTAGCTCGAAGCCCCGAACGACACCTTGACCGCCGGATCGTCGTTGTCCACCAGATTCACCGTCGTCGCCGTCGTCGTGCCCGACGACACGCCGTCAGGCAGCGTCCCGAACCCCAGATCAACGCTCTCGTCGTCGTCCTCGTCCGAATCGTCCGTCGCCGTCACCGTGAACGTCTTCGACGTCTCGCCCGACGTGAACGTCACGCTCGACGGCACGCCCGAGTAGTCCGCATTCGCGGCCCCGCCCTGGTTCGACTTCGTGATCGGGATGGCGACCGTGCGTTCCGGGTCCGCACTGAGGCCCACCACCACGCTCGCCGCCGTGCCGCCTTCCGTCGCGTTGTAGCTCGAAGCCCCGAAGGAGACCTGCACCGTGGGCGTCGTGTCGCGAATCGTGACCTCGACGGAGTCGGCGTACACGCCCTTGTAGTCGCTGTTGGACGCGACCGTGTGAGTCAGAGTGAAGGGACCCTCGTCGGCCGTGTCGTCGTCGGCCTCGGCGGTCACCGTCACCGTCCGCACCCGACTCCAGAGCAGACGCTGGTTCCCCCCGCTGCCGAACACGAGTCGTGCCGGGTCGGGGTCCACGCTCAGTCCCGAATCCTCCGGAACGCCGACCGTCACCGTGGAGACTCCCCGACCGCCCGTCGACGTCAACTGGGGCTGCGAACTCAGAACCACCGTGTAGGTGACGGACTCCCCCTCGTCGACAACCAGCTCCGTCGACGAGAAGACCACCCCGCGCTGGTCGTTGTCCTCGATCGTGCCGGTGGCGACCAGCGACGCGTCGCCGCCCGGGAACTCGGCGCCCTGCGGCTGGGTGAGGGCCACCGCGAAGGTCTCGTCGACCTCGGCCATCTCGTCTTCGTGGACCGGCACGCTGATCGTCTTGGTGAGCGCGCCGCCGGCCGTGAAGCTCAGCGTGGAGGTCGCCATGGCGGAGTAGTCCTTCTCGTCGCCGGCCTCCGCGGTCAGATCCTGCGTCGCCCAGGACACGGACACGTCCCCGCTCGTCGCCTGGCTCAGTTCCACCGTGAACTGGACGGCGCCGGCGTCCTCGCCCGCGCTCGCGTCTTCCAGGCGTAACACCGGCGTGTCGCTCTCCGTGATCGTCACGCGGACCGATTCGGCGCTCTCGCCCTCGTAGTCGGCGCCCGCGACCGTGTGGGAGATCGTCACCGCCGGGTCGTCGAGCGCATCGTCGTCCGCCGCGGCGCTGACGGTCACCGTCTGCGCCGTGTTCCAGTCCTCGGCGGTGAACGTCAGCGTCGTAGCGTCCACGGAGAGATCCGTGCCGCTTGGCACCGCCACACCGATCGTGACGTCGCCGCTCGGCTGCGAGGCGAGGACGACTTCGTACCGGCCGCTGCCGCCCTCGGCGATCTCGAGCTCGGTGGGGCCGACCTCGACCCCCACCTCGTCGTCGTCGGTGATCGTCGCCGTCACGGTCGTGCTGACCCCGGTCGACCAGTTGGGTCCTCCTCCGTAGTGGTTCGTCCACTCCAGGGTGAAGGTCTCGGTCTCCTCCGGCACGCCGTCGTCGAGCAACCTCACCCTCGGCCTCGTGGAGCTGCGGATGTCCTTCGTCAGGACGATGTAGTTGCTTCCCCCAGCGAAGTCCTGCCCGCTCGACGCGGCCGCCTCCCCGGTCCCGCTGCGGGTCCTGTAGCTGAACCTCTGGCTGTCCGTGCCCCCCGTCATGCGGATGGGAAAGTGGATCCAGCCGTCCCCTTCGGCGGCGGTCGGCGAGTCGATGATCGACCGGTAGACCGTGAACTCCGCCGGGTCGCCGGCGTCGATTCCCGCGGACTGGGGCGTGACCCGCAGGAGCACCGACCCCGCCGTCACGTCCGCCGCGGTCACGGTGTACGTCGTCTCGCAGGCGGCCAGGTCGAAGAACAGCGGCTCGCCGTCGGGGTTCTCGCACGCGACCTGTTGCGACCCGCCGCCGGGTGTCTCCAGTTTCAGCCCGGCCTCTGCCACGCCGTAGTCGCCTGCGCTGATCACCTCCCACGCCAGCGGCAACCGGTCGCCCTCGGCGAAGAAAGCCGGCTCGCGGAAGCCGCTGCCGACCAGGAGTTCGATCTCGTCCTCGTCGTAGTCGTCGTCGCGGACCGTGACGGTGGTGCTGGACGGAGTGCCGACCGTGTAGCGGCCGTCCTCCGAGGCCAGCAGGCTGAGGGTGAACGAGCCGTCGCTCTCGTGAACCTCGTCGTCGTCCGTGCTGATGGTGAGGGTCGTCTCGGTGTCGCCGAAACCCGTGTACACCGGGCAGCCGTTCGTCGTCATCTCGCTGCCGAAGTTCGCAGCCTCAGGCGGTGTTCCATCCAGGAAGGCGCCCTCCTCGGTGACCGACAGCCGCACCGGAATCGGCGCTCCGGCCCCGGACGCCACGGTGCGTCCGAGCGTGACCGTGACGGCCGTGCCCTCGTCGACCGCCGTGGCGGAGACCGACTTGATGTTCACCACGTACGGGCTGTCGTCGTCCCGGATCGTGCCCTTGGCGGCGAGACGCCCATGGACCACGTTCTCCACGTTGAAGAGTTGGGCGGTGAACGTCTCGTCCTCTTCCGCCTCCCCGTCCCCGTACACGTCCACGTCGAAGGTCAATTCGGTCTGGCCGGGTTCGAACACGACGTTGGGATCCTCGATCCGGTCGACGAAGTTGTCGTGGAAGTCGCTGCCGCGGGAGCATCCCCGGCGGTCGGAGGTGGCGGTGTCCCCTTCCCGGGCCGAGGCCCAGAGAATGGCGCGCACCGTCTTGCCGGAGGCCGCGGTCAGGCGGACCTGGAAGTCCATCTTGGCCGTCGCTCCCGTCGCCCCTTCGTCGACCTCGGCATCGTCGATGAATATCCTCGGCGGCTCGTCGTTGTCGGTGATCGCGACCCTGGCGCTGACCGTCTCGACGAGCAGGCCGGAGGCCATGCTGAGGACGACCCGGAAGGTCTCGTCGTCCTCGTCCAGCTCGTCGTCGGCGATCGGCACGGTGACCGTCTGGGTCAGCGCTTCGCCGGAACTGAACGTGAGCGTGCCCGACGCCTGCGTGTAGTCCGCTCCGGCGGTCGCGGTCCCGTCGGCGGTGGCCCAGTCCACCATCGTGTCGCTCTCAGGTTCCCGGCTCAGGGTGACGTCGAGCGAAACGCTGCCCGCGTCCTCGGCGACGGTCGCGCCGCCGATCGTCACGCCCGGAGGCGTGCCCTCCAGGATCGTCACCGTCACCGACGGCGCCGCCACGTCGTCGTAGCCGCCGCCGCTCGCGGCGTGCGCCAGCTCCACCGGGTCGTCCGTCTCCGCGTCCGCGTCCTCCACCGCGAACACCGCGACCTCCTGCGGCCGCGAGAAGTTGTCCGCCGTGAAGGTCAGGCTCGATCGGTCGACGCTCACGTCGACGTTGTCCGGAACCGTCACCGCGACAACCACCGAGTCGGTCGGCTCGGAGGCGAGGCTCACCGCGTAGGTTCCGCTTCCCCGCTCGCGGATGGTCAGCTCCGTCGGCTCCACGACGACCCCCGTCATGTCGTCGTTCGTGATCGTCCCGGTGGCGGTCGCGTCGGCCAGGGACGCTCCGGCCGGGTCGGTCAGGGTGACCGTGAACGTCTCGTCCGGCTCGACGCTCTCGTCCTCGATGACGTCGACCCTGATCGTCTTCTCCGTTTCGCCCGGCAGGAACCGGACCTGCGCGCCGCTCACGGCCCGGTAGTCGGCAGAGTCCGCGGTCCCGTCGGCGGTGGACCACGACGCGGTCGCCTCGAGACCGCTCTCGGCGTCGAGATTCACCGTGAAGGCGACGACGCCGGCATCCTCCGCGGCGCTGGCGTCCTCGATCGAGATCTCCGGCACCGCGTCGTCGTCGGTGATCGTGAAGACCGCGTCCGCCGCGCCCTGGCTGTCCGAGACGCCCTGGACCCGCAGCGTCTCGTCGGTCTCGTGAAGGGCGTCGTCGACCGGCGTGATCGTGACCGTGGCCGTGCCGCTGCGCTGGTTCGCGGCGATCGTGACGGTCGCGCTCGTGGCGCTGAAGTCCGCGGAGGACGCGCTTCCCTCGGCGACCGTCACCGCGATCACGAGATCCTCCGCGAACACGTTGGCCTCGTCGGGCAGGCTGGCGGTCACCGTCACGCCAGTGGCGCCGGCGGGCTCGCCGGCCGAGACCGGGCTGAGGGCGAGGGCGAAGGCGGACGGGTCGTCGTTGTCGGTGACGGCGACGGTGGCGGTGCCGGTGCCGGTCTCCCCGGCCGACGCGCCGACCACGTAGACGGACTCGTGGTACGTGTGGGCATCTCCGGAATCGGGGAGCTCGGGATCTCCCAGGATCTCCAGCGTGATCGCGCCGTCGTCCTCGACCACGTCGTCGTCGTCCGTCTCGACGGTGACGGTGGCCTCCGCCTGGCCCGGCGCGAACCGCACCGACGTCGGCAGATCCCCCTTGGCGAAGCCGCCGGAGTCGACGGCCCGCAGCAGGACGGTCGTGGCGAAGGAGTTCAGGTTGCCTTCGTTCCACGTACGCCGCAGCGTGAAGGTCGCGCCCGCCCCCTCCTCGACGGACGCGTCGTCCGCCTCGACGGTGATGCCGGGGGTCCGGTTCGTGATCAGGAACTTGACGCGGTTGGGGGCGCCGACGCTGTACGGCGGGCAGTATTTGTAGGCACCCGGACAGCCCGACTCGCCTTCGTATGCCCAGGGATGGAGCTGGACTTCCAACGAGCCTCCGCGCGGATCCACCCAACCGACGTGCGGGCGGAAGAGGCTGCGCGTCACATCGGAGGCACTGCCCGCTGAGATGCCCCACCCGCCGGGGAGGAAGTAGTACTCGGTCGGCTCGATGTCCCCCCAAGACTTCTGGCTCCCCCAGACCTGGAACCACCCGCTCTCCCAGTCCGCGCCGATGCGAAAGGCCAGGGTCTTCGGCGTCGGCACGCCGGTGACGATGGACCAGCGCAACCGGAAGTCCTGGCCCTCCTCGATCCAGTACGTGTTCGGCATGCCCGAAACCGCCTCGATGTTCGCCGCCGGCACCACTTCCAGCTTGATCTCGGGGTAGTCCGTATCGCGGACCTCCACCATGTGCCAGCCGGACCTGGGCACTTCGTAGCCGGCGCCCGGCACGATGCCGGCGACGAAGACGCCGTCGCCCTGGAAGACCGAGTTGGCCTGGGTGCCGTAGGACAGCGTCGCGGTGGCCGAGCCGGGCGCGAACGCCGCCGTGACCCTCTGGCGCAGCGACGGGCCGGGCGATGAACCGCGGGGCAGGCCGGTGTAGCCGCGCGGCGGCCACTGCACGTCCTCGCTCAGCACCGGCCCGAGGATCCCGATCGTCCCGGCGGTCGCCACGCGGGAGGTCGCCGCCACCTCGACGGTGACGGAGAGTCCGTCGGCCGTACTGCCGGTCCGGGTCAGCGTGAACGCGGCGTTCGTTCCTTCGTCGACCTGGGTGCTGACGGCTTCGATCGACACGTCGGGGACCGCGCCGTCGTCGTCGACGATCCGCATGCTGGTCTGCCACGAGAAGAGGCTGTACAGGTAGTGGCCGAGAACGGTCATCTCGAGGTCTCCGGAGGCCTCCGCGACGTCGTCGTCATCGATCGGAAGCCGCACGTCGACGTACTCGCTCCCGGCCGGGATCTCCGCGTTCTCCGGAGGGTCGTCGAAGAAGTGGAGAGCGCCGGTCAGGCGGAAGTTGACGGTGAGCGCGGCCGCGTCGCCGCCCTGGCTGGCGAAGAGATCGCTGTCCCGCCCGGGAACCAGGCTGCGCCAGATCCGAAAAACCGCGTGCGTCTGCTCGCCCTCCGTGACCCGCGTCTGGGAACCGAACACTCCCACCCAGGGCGTGTCGTCGTCGACCACCACCATCTCGCATTGCCACTGATCGGACACCTCCGGGCAGCCCGCCGCGGCGACGGCCGCCGCCGACATCTCGCTTGCCCAGCCGCTGCCGGAGGCCGGGAACCTGAGCAGGAGTTCCCGCACGCCCGCGATGTTGGCGACGTCGTTGTCCGGATAGAAGGTCGCGGAGAAGGTCCGGTCGGCGACACCAGCGGGCACCGTGAAGTCGTGGCTGCCGCCCTCGAAGTCGATCGGGAGCGCGTCCGCGGCGGCCGCGGCGGCGGCCTCGACGGTGAAGGCGAACGGCGCGCTCAGATCGCCCCGGCGGCTGACCCGGAACGAGTACGCGTCGCCCTCACGCAAGGGACTGTCCAGGTGAAAGGTCACCTGGTTCGGTTCGTTGTCTTCGACGAGGATCTCCGCCGTCTTGTCCCGGAACGACCAGTCGCCGTCGCCGAGTTTCACGAAGACGTAGCCGTCGGGCTCCAGGACCTCGTCGTCCACGGTGGAAATCCTCAGCGTCGCGGTGGCGGCGCCGCGGTCGAAGACGACCTCGTCGGGCGGGGACGCGGCAACGAAGTCGACCGCCGTAGGCTGGCGGACCGGATCGGACTGGCTCACGGTCACCGGCACTTCGATCCGCGGGAGGGTGTTCCCCTCCCGATCCAGGGTGAAGACCAGGTCGTTCCCCTCCACGACCCGCTCGACGTTCGCCGTGACCGACAGGAGGGGCGGTTCGTCGTCGTCCGCCAGCGACGCGACGGCGCTGCCGAGGCTCGTGCTGAACTGATAGGCGTCCGCGTCGGCCTGGATCGTCAGCGTGTAGGCGCTCTCGGCCTCCGCCACGGCGTCGTTGTGGACCGGAACCCGCAGGTAGGCGCTCCGTTCCCCCTCCGCGATCGTCACCGTCGTGGGCCGCACGTAGCCGGCGGGCAGATAGTCGCCGCCGCCGGTGAGCGCGATCTTGATCGGAAGCGCCGGAGCGCCCCGCACCAACGGTTCGCGCATCTCGCCCGGAGTGTCCTGGTCGTGGTAGCGCCAGACGCGGAAGACGGCGTGGGTGTCGTCTCCTTCCACGAGGCCGTCCCCGCCCTCGTGTTCGACGGCGACCCGCGGCAGATCGTCGTCGATGACCCGCAGTTGCGTGTATCCGCCTCCCACTCTCGTGCGAAACGGCCTGGAGAGCGCGTGGAACGGCGCCTCGATCGCCAGGCGGTAGTTGGAAGGCCGCAGCGTCATGCTCAGCCGGACGTGGTAACCGCTGTGGAAGACGGCTATCTCGTCGTCCGGAACGAACGTGTGCGAGAACGTCGCCTCACGCACCTCCGCGGCCAGTTCGAAGCTCTCGTACGGATACACCGTCAACTGCTGGAGGACGTCCGTGGTGGGCGAGATCAGGAGGGTCACCGGATCGCTGATGTCGCCTTCGCGCCGCACGGTGAAGGAGTAGGCCTCGCCCTCGCGGGCGCGGTCGGCCAGCACCAGGGTCACGATCGGAAGATCGTCGTTCTGGACGAAGATCGCGTCCGTCGCCCGCGTGAAGGTCCAGTCGCCGGCGCCGATCGTCGCCCAGACCCACCCGTCCCGCTCCCAGTCGTCGTCGTCCTCGGTCGGCACGGTGAGCGTCGCCGTCTCGTCGCCGATCGCGAACGTGACGCTCTCCGGCGGCGTACCGTCGACGAAGTCGACCGGATCCGGCTGGTTGCTGGCGTTCGACTGGGCCACCGTCACCGGCACCTCTAGCTCGGCCGCCGTGGAGCCGGTCCGGGTCAGGGTGAAGACGAGGTCCTCGCCTTCCGTGACGGGATTGGCGTCGCGCCTGATACTCAGGTCGGGCTGATCGTCCTGTGCAAATGTGTCGTCGACGGCGGCAAACAGAACGATCGCGCAGAAACACAGACCGCCTGCGGCCGCACGACGCCGCACCTTCCCGACATAGCGCGGTCTGAGGCGCCGGGCCCCTCGCAGCGCCCCCTGGCCGCCCGCGTTTGCCTGATTTCCGATGGGGGGAGCATCTCCGCCTACTTCCGGCCGCCGGCGGTGCGCCCTGTTGTCTCGCGTGCGTGCCGATTCGATCGCCCCGCGCAACCGCATTCTGGGCAAACTCTAGCCGCTGATAGCGAAAATCGCGCGACTTCCGTATCCAATAGAAAGAACACCAGGCTCACAATTGGACCGGACGGCCACTTTCTTCGCCTGAACGGCAAGTTTTGAGCGCCAGATCGGGACTCAATGGCCGAACCGCCGCTACCGCGAATTCACCGCTACGGCCGACCCCTTCCGAGGCGACGGTGGCGCGAAAAGCGAGGACGCCGTAGTGCTATCGTCGCCCCACGGACCGATGATGCGGACTTCGGACTCCCAACGGAACTTCCCTGACTTCCCGTCCCGGAGTCGGGTTGGAATCGAGTGAGACAAGAGCCCCATGAACCGTACCGATGAACTGAGGCGCGAGAACGCAGCGCTGACCGAGCGCATATCCACCTTGAGCGCGGCGATCCTGCGCATCACCGCCAGTCTCGATGTCGAGACCGTCATGCACGAAGTCCTGGAAAGCGCCATCGCTCTGACCGGCGCGCGCCATGGCGTGATCGCCACGATCAGCGACTCGGCGCCGACACAGGAGTACCTGCTCTCGGGCTTCACCGAGGACGAACAGCAGAAGCTGGTGAACTGGTCCGACGCACAGGCCTTCTTCGCGCATCTGTGCGAGCTTTCCGGGCCGATTCGCCAACGCGACCTGCGCCGCTACGTCGAGTCGCTCGGCTTTTCATCGAAGCCCGTGCTGTCGGCCGCCTTCCAGGGAACGCCCATGCAGCACCGGGGGGTCCATGTCGGTCACTTCTTTCTCGGCAAGAAGGCCGGCGAAGGCGATTTCACGGCAGAGGACGAGGAAGTGCTGGTGCTGTTCGCCACGCAGGCCGCGGCGGCGATCGCCAACGCCCGCACCTACCGGGACGAGAAACGGGCCCGCGCCGATCTGGAGGCTCTCGTCGACACCTCGCCGGTGGGCGTCGTCGTGTTCGATGCAGGCAAGGGCCGCCCCGTGTCGCTCAATCAGGAAGCGAAACGGATCATCAAGAAGCTGAGCTCTCCCGGATGCACCGCCGAGGAACAACTCGACATGATCACCTACCGGCGCGCGGACGGACGGGAAGTCGCCGTCGCCGACGTTGATCTGACACGGGAGCTCACCACCGGCGAGAAGGTGCGTGGCGAGGAGTTCGTTCTCTCGGTCCCCGACGGCCGAAGCGTCGCGATGCTCGTGAACGCCACGCCGATATCCTCGGACGCCGGCAAGATCGAGACGGTCGTCGTCACGATGCAGGACCTGGAACCCCTGGAGGAAACGGAGCGCATGCGCGCCGAGTTCGTGAGGCTCGTGAGTCACGAACTGCGGGCGCCGCTGACTTCGATCAAGGGCTCGACGACGACGGTGCTGGCGGAGTCGGAAGAACTGGAGCGCGCCGAGATGCTCCAGTTCTTCCGCATCATCGACGAGCAGGCCGACCAGATGCGCCGGTTGACGAAGGACCTGCTGGATGCGGGCCGCATCGAAACAGGCACGCTGTCGGTCAGCCCGGGACCCGCCGATGTCGCGGGTCTGGTGGACCAGGCCAGAAGCACTTTCATCAGTGGCGGCAATCGGCACGTCGTACAGATCGACCTGCCGCCCGATCTGCCGCCGGTCATGGCGGACGAGCGGCGCATCGTCCAGGTGTTGAACAACCTTCTCTCCAACGCGGCCCGGCATTCTCCCGAGGCCTCGCCCATCACGGTGGCAGCCGAACTGGTCGGAGTTCACGTCGCCATCTCCGTGTCCGACGAGGGCAAGGGCGTCCCGGAAGACCAGCTCCGGCACCTGTTCCGGAAGCAGAGCGCCCGCGCCGGCGGCGGTCAGCCCGGCGCGGCCCGGGGCGCCGGGCTGGGTCTCCTCATCTGCAAGGGGCTGGTCGAGGCCCACGGCGGCCGCATCTCGGCCGAGAGCGGTGGAGTCGGCCAGGGCACCACACTGACATTCACGATTCCGACCGCCTCGGGCGCAGGAAGCGGCGCAGCGCCCGAGCATCCGGCCGGCCGCTCCCCGTCGACCAGGAACGGTCGGCGGAAGTTGCGAATCCTCGTTGTGGACGACGATCCCCAGATGCTGCGGTACGTCCGAGGCGCACTGAAGAGTGCCGGCTACGCACCGCTCGTGACCGGGGACGCCCGGGAAGTCGGGGACCTGATCAGAAGAGAGGATCCTCACCTGGTCCTCCTCGACCTCCTGCTGCCCGAAACCGATGGCATCGACCTGATGCAGCGCATTCCGGAGCTGAGCGACCGGCCCGTCATCTTCATCTCGGGCTACAGAAGGGACGAGACGATCGCGAAGGCACTCGAGGTCGGCGCCGCCGACTACATCGTCAAACCCTTCTCTCCGACCGAACTTGTCGCGAGAGTCCAGGCGGCGCTGCGCAGCCGCGCCGAGCCGGAGCCCTTCCTGTCAGGTGACCTGGCGATCCACCACGAGCGACGCCGCGTGACCGTTGCCGGCCGGCAAGTCAAGCTGACGGCGACCGAGTACGGAGTGCTCCGCGCGCTCGCGATCAACGCGGGCCGCGTGTCGACCTACGACTACCTGCTCCGGCGGGTCTGGGGCGGCAAGGACTCCGGCAACCCGAAGCTGGTGCGCGCCTTCGTCAAGAGAGTCCGCGGCAAGCTGGGCGACGATCCAGCCGACCCGACCCACATCTTCACCGAGCGCGGAGTCGGCTACACCATGGCCAGACCTGGCGAGTCTTCGGGCGAGTCCTGAGGCTCCCCGACGGCGCGACTACGGCCGCGCGCCGCCGAGGGCACGGATCTCGGCGACCAGGTCGCGGGCAAGGGAGTGGTCCGGATCGCGTTCCAGGGCCCGGCTCAGGCTCCGCTCCGCTTCGGCGTAGCGCTCCAGTCGATAGAGGGTCACGCCGACGTTGGCGTGGGTCTGGGCGTCGTCGCGGCCCGCCGCAAGCCGCCGCCGGTAGAGGTCGAGAGCCTCTTCGTACCGGCCGGCCCCAAAGCGGAGCATCGCCAGGTAGTCCATCGCCCGGGTATCGCCGGAGTTCAGTTCGAGCGCGCGCTCCAAGTTCGACTCCGCCTCCTGTTCGCGGCCCAGTTCCAGGAGGGCTTGGGCCAGAACCCGGTGCAGGGCCGCCGCCTCGGCGAGTTCCGAGTCGAGCGCCAGCGCCCGCTCCAGGTGCGAGACGGCCTCCCCATGGCGCTCCAGTTTGTGCATCGCGTTGCCGATGCCGGCGATCGACGGCGCGAAGTCCGGTTCGATCCCGAGCGCCCGCTCATAGACCGCGATCGACTCCTCGACCCTGCCCTGGCTTCTCAACGACTCCGCCGTGCGGTGAATCGCGGCCGGGTCGGCCGGCGCCAGTTCCCGCACCCGGCGCAGGAACTCCTCGGCTTCCCGGGGCCGCTCCTGCCGGAACCGCAGATTGGCCAGTTCGACCAGAGGCTCGCTCCGGCCCGGGATCAGCTCCATCGCCCGGCGGACGTGCCGCTCCGACTCCTCGTACCGGCCGATCTCCCGGGCCGCCTGGCCGGCGACCAGACGCAGTGAGAAGACGCGCTGCCGGAACGGCGCGGTGCCCTCCGCTGCGGGAGCGGCTTCCTCGAGCGCCAACCCCCGGTTCAGGGCCGCCAGGGCCTCATCGTAGCGCTCCAACCGGAACAGGGACTCGCCGAGGCCGGCGTGGGCCAACGCGTAGTCGCCGTCGATCTCGATCACCCGGCGGTAGACCTCCACCGCGTCGCCGAAGCGGCCCCTCAGGCGCATCAGCTCCCCCAGGTTCTGCATCGCGTTCCTGTTCTTCGCGTCGAGATCGAGAGCGCGGCGGTAGCTCGTCTCGGCTTCGTCCAGCCGCCCCAGGTTCATCCGGGCCAGACCCAGGTTGGAGTGGGCGCCGGAGTGGTTGGGGCGCAGGGCCACCGCGGCGAGGGAAGCCTCGAGGCTCTCCTCGTACCGGCCGGCCGTGGCCAGGGCGCTCGACAGGTTGTGGTGCGCGTCGCGGGCCTTCGGGTTGAGCGACGCGATGTGCCCAAACAACGTCAGTTCGTCGCGGAAGACCGAGGCGTGCCGCCAGGTCAGCGCGCCCAGCGAGCCAAGGACAAGGGCAAGAAGCGCGCAGCCGGCCAGCCGGGACGGACGGCCGAACCGCGCGGCCGCGGCGTAGCCGCCGGCGGCCAGTATCGCCAGCAGGCCGATGCCGGCCAGATACTGGAACCGGTCCGCGACGAAGGCGTACTGCATGTAGCCGTAGTCCAGGAATCCCAGCGCCGGCGACAGCGTGACGGCGAAGAACACGACCCCGGCCAGCGGCCCGCGGCCCAGGCGGCGGCGCAGGAACCAGAGGACGGCCGGAACCGCCGCGGCGGCGGCCAGGAACAGCCAGGCGAAGGCCTCGCCGGCACGGATGTCCCAGAGCGGGTAGATGATCGCCAGATCCGACGGCCACGCCAGCTTGCCGGCGTAGAACCAGAGCGCGCGAGCGGCGATCAGCGCCCGCTCGATCAACGAGTAGTCGAGGTCGAGGACTTCACGGCTCCGGTAGAACACCAGGTCGGCGAACGTGATCGCGAATCCGACGAGGAAGAACGGCGCCGTGCGCACGAGGTCCGCCCGGATCAGCCGTCCGCGCTTCCACCAGTGCAGGATCAGGAGCGCGGCGGGCAGCGTGACGATCGCCGACTTCGACAGCAGGCCCAGGGCGAACAGGACCAGGCTCAGCCCGTAGCGGGGCCACCGGCCCGACTCGTCGAAACGGATGTAGGCGAGGGCCGACCAGAGACAGAACAGTCCCGACAGCACGTCCTTCCGCTCGATGACCCAGACCACCGACTCGACGTGAAGGGGGTGGACCGCCCAAAGCGCCGCCACGGCCCAGGCGCCCGGCGCCCCGAGCCGTCGCAACAGCCGCCACACGAGCAGGACGTTCGCCACGTAGAGCAGCACGTTGGTCACGTGGTAGCCGAGGGGGGCCAGTCCCCACATCCGGCTCTCCAGCCAGAAGCTGGTGTAGACCATGGGCCAGTAGTGCCCCTCGTTCTCGATCTCCCTCGGCGAGAACCAGATCGCGCCGAGGCCGTCCGGCGAGTGCACCGCGGATTCGCCGACGAAGATCGCATCGTCCCAGACGAAGCCGGCCCCGAACGCCGGGAAGAAGGCGGCGACGACGATCGCCGCCAAGGCAAGCGCACCGACCGCCTGCCGGCGGGAGGACTCCGGGCGCGGGGCGCGGAACGTGGCCGCCGCCGGCGCCGCCGATGTCGTCGCGGCCTCCTCTCCGGCCGGAGGCGCCGCCGCCGCGCGCGCGGCAGCGAGCCGGGCGCGTCGTTCGGCGCGGGCCTGTCTTTTCGTGGTCACCGTCTACTCCGGAGCTTTGCAGGCCTCCGTGAAGGCGGCGACGTCGGTGATCGCGGGCGCCGGCCGGCCCGGTTCGTTCCGGTACTCCTTCACCGACCCGGTGACCGTGTCGGTTACGAGGATCGAGTATCCCAGGTCCGTCGTCGACGCGCCGAACACCCAGGCGTGGCCGTTGAGCGCGCAACCGTCCAGCACCTTGATCAGGATCTCCCAGTTGTCCCGGTCGAAGAAGGTGAACAGAGCCGAGTCGTTCGTGCCCCGGGGAACCACGACGCCCGCGCCGGCGGCTCCGTCGGCGGTCCGCCACTGGACCGTCACCCCGTAGCGTGAATCCTGCAGGCACGCCGTCGTCGCGTCCCAAACGCACGTTCCCTCGGGTTCCGAGGCCTCGACCTGGAACGTCCTGCTTGCCGTGGACGTCGTCGTGCCATCGCTCACCGACAGCGTCACCTCGTAGAAGCCCGGCGACGACCAGGAGTGCGAGGGAGCGCTGGACCGCGACGTCGTCCCGTCGCCGAAGTCCCAGGACCGCGTCGCCACGCTGCCCGTGCTCGTGTCGACGAACCTGACCGACACGCCCGTGAGCAACCGGCATACGACTCCTGGCCACTCGTCGTCCTCGTCGCACGTCGCGACGTCGACGGTGAAGGCCGCCATCGCCGGACCGGTTGGAGGTGGAGGTGGAGGTGGAGGCGGAGGCGGAGGCGGAGGCGGAGGTGGAGGTGGAGGCGGAGGTGGAGGCGGAGGCGGAGGTGGAGGCGGAGGTGGAGGCGGAGGCGGAGGTGGAGGTGGAGGAGACGGAGCCCCCCCCCACTCGCCGCCGCGCAGGCGCATCATCAAGGGGCAGCCGCGGCTCCTCAGCGTCCCCCCGTCGTCCTGCACGGAGTCGTCCGCAAGCGACCACCCGGACATGCCGAACTCGCCGCCGCCGTCGGCGCACGTGAAGAGGCTCGCCTGGCCGGCGTCGGCCCCCGGATTCGAGATCTCGATGAAGTACGTCGCGTCCGCGGTCAGCCGGAGCGCCGGAAAGCTGAGGTCGTGCAGGTCGATCCGGGCATGGGCCTGCTCGGCCGCCGGAATCGTGCCCAGCGTCCCGACCGCCGCGCCCGGGTCCGGTTCGCCCCCAGGCTTGGCCTCAACCAGCCTCACGACCACGTCCGACGGCGGCGTACCGCTCGCGCGCAGCGCCAGCGACACCGAACGCAGCGTGTAGCCCCGCGCGTGCGCGCCCGTGGTAAACGCCTGGTAGCTCCGTTCCCCGTCGGCGTGGTAGGCCTTCGGGACATCCCGGTCGAGCGGCTGCGAAGCGGCCGGACCGCGGGCGTGGTTCGAAACCAGCGTCGCCTCGTCGTCCTGGACCCGGGCCGCGCGCGACTGGGTCACTCCGGCGCCCTCGAAGGTCAGCGTCCGCTCGAAGTCGGCGTCGTCTGCGTCGTCCGCCGCCGTCAAGGTGAACGTCTGCGCCGTGTCCCAGGTCGCCGGCGTGAATGCCAGAGCGGACGGCGACACGTCGAGCGCGGCGTCGCCGGAGTCCACCGTGACCACGACCGGGGACGAAGGCTGCGAAACCAGCGTGACCTCCCGCTCGAGCGGGCGGCCCTCGTCCACCACCAGGACGGGAAGGTCGTTCACACCCCAGTACAGCAGGTCGTCGTCCTGCACCGTCACCGTCAGCGTCTTGCTGACCGTGCGGTAGTTGCCGCCGGAAGCAGCGTGCGCGACGGCCACGACCTCCCCGTCCAGGTCCGGATCCTCGACGGCGGTCACCGTCACGGTCTGCGCCGTCTGCCAGGTCGCGGTCGTGAAGGTCAGCGACGACGGAGACACGGTCGCCGCCGCCGTGTCGCCGCTCGTCACCGCAACCGTCACCGTCACCGTAGGCGGCACCGTCAACCTCGCCGTGTACGTGCCCGTTTGGTCTTCCCGGACCTTGACCGCGTTCGGCGACAGAACCAGGCCAGGCACCTCGTCGTCCTGCACCGTCACGGTCAGCGTCTCGCTCACGCCCGCGTAGCCTCCGCCCGAAGCCGCCAGCGTCACCTCCACGTCCTCGTCGGCCGCGTCGCCGTCCTGCCGGCCGTTCACCGTCACCGTCCGCGCCGTGTCCCAGTTCGACGTCGTGAACGCCAGCGACGACGGCCACACCGTGGCCGCCCCCGTGTCGCCGCTGTTCAGGGACACCGTCACCGAAGCCGACGGCTCGGTCGACAGCGACACGTCGAACGTCGAGCTGCCGCCCTCGTCCACGAACAGGGAACTCGCCGAGAGATCCAGGCCCGCCGTCCCTGCCGGACCCACGGCGTCGCTCTCCACCTCCTCGTCGTAGCCCGCGCCGTCCCTGTAGCTCAGCTTGACCGACAGGTACTTGCCGTCGTCCGCCGCCGCGAGCGTGTAGGTCGCGCTCGTCGCCGAAGCGATGTCGGCCGCATTCGTGCCCGCCGCGTCGTCCTGGCGCACCCACTGCCAGGACAGGTCGCCGTCGCTCGCCGGCAGACGGTCGCCGTCCGCGACCGTGCCCTTCCCCGCCGTCAGGGTCCGCCCCACCGTCGCCGCGCCGCTGACCGACGGCTTGCCCGACGGTGACGCGTTCGGCGACTGCCTGACCGTCAGGTCGACCAGGCCGTCGCCGCCGAGGTTGGAACCGCTGGTCAGACCGCTCGGCACGGGATCCAGCCTCTGCACGGAGAGGGAACCCACCGCATCGCTCTCGACATCGCCGTCGGTCACGGCGCGCACCCGTACCGCCGGCAGAGCGCCTTGCGCCAGGGCCGGCACCGCGAGCGTCAGTTGAGTGGCGGAGTTCAAGGTCTGCGTTGCCGGCTCCGTCACGACGAACTCGGCCTGACCGGCCAGATTCGCGCTCAGGGAGAGCGTCAGGAGAAACCCGTGCTGAGTCCGCTTCGAAAGGGACAGCACGATGTCGACCGCATCGCCCTCGGTCGCCTCGTAGCCAACCCGGTCGACGTCCAGCACCGCCTGGTCCGCATCGAAGATCGTGACCGGCGCGTCCGCTCCCAGCACCACGCGGTTGTTGTTGACGGCGGGCGGCGCTACCGGAAAATGAAACCACATCCTGAAGAACTCGTCGTACTCCAGCAGGTCATCGGCGACGATCCGAACCTCGCCGGTCCAGTGCGTGTCCGTGGGTGCGAGCACGAAATCGAGATGCGTCGGGTCGAAGTCGCGGTGCTCCGAGGCCTCGTTCCTCGAATCCGGCCGGCTCAAGGGCAGCGGCGCCGCGTGAACCATGATCTCCCGGCCCGCGCTCGTCCGCGCGCCGGCCTGGTCCACGATCTCCATCTCCACGACCAACGTCCCCGCATCCTCGGCCACGGTGTAGCTCGTCTCGGTGAACACGATCGTCAGTTCATCGTCGTCGTCCACCCTCGCCGCCAGGTTCACGGCGCCCAGGTTCGTGTAGTCCGAGTCCGACCCGCTCGCCGTGTGGGACACCGCGACCGATTCGTTGGACGCGCCGTCGTCCTGTTCGCCGGTCACGGTCACCGTCTGCCCGGTGCTCCAGTTCGAGGTCGTGAACGTCAGCGACGACGGGGATACCGTCACCGCGCCCTCGTCGCCGCTCGCCACCGCCACGGTCACCTCCGCCGACGGCTGCGTCCGCAGGGCAACGGTGTACCTCCCGTCCGATCCTTCGCCCACCGTCACGAACGGCGGCGTGAACGAGTATCCCGGACCGTCGTCGTCGCGCACGGTTACCGTCACGACCGACGACGCCAGGCCCGTCCCGAACAGCGCCACCTGAACCGTGTCGTCGTCCTCGTCGCTGTCCTGGGCCCCGGTCACCGTCACGTTCCTCGGCCTGTCCCAGTTCGAATCCGTGAACAGGAGCGAGTTGACGGATGTCGTCGCGACGCCGCGGTCGGCGCTCGCCACAATCAGCGTCACCGCGTTCCTGGGCGGGCGGTCCAACCGCACGTTGAAGCTGCTCGTGCCGCCTTCGTTCACCGCCACCGCCGGGGCCGACAGGAGCAACCCCGGGCCGCTCCGGTAGCCGCGAACGCGGATCGCCATCCGGCACCTGTCCTTGAAGGGGACTCCATCGCCTCCCTCAATCGCGCCGGCGGCCACCGACCAGCCCGAAAGCCCGAAGTTCGTCGTCCTGTTCGCACAGACCGCGCGGACCCCCGCGTCGTCCGCGAGGGTCCCGTCCGCGGAGAGCCCGATCAGATAGGCGGTGTACTGGCTGATCTCGACGCGCCGGCCCGGCGTCACCGTGTACACGCTCGGCAGGCCGTCGTCCCTCAGGCTCGTGTCGGCTATCGAGCCGAGCGCCTCGATGCCGGCCGCACTGTCAAAGTCCGGCCGGCCCGGCGACTCGAACTTCTCCGGATACAGGCTCACGTTGGTGGCGACGCCTCCGGTCGAGGCGGCGGCCGCCAGGACGAGCGACACGGATTCCACGACGTATCTTCCGCCCTCCCTGCCCGTCTCGAACTCCTGGAACGGACCGTCATTGCCTCCCGTGTTCCCAGGGTTCCCCGGAGCGAGCGGGACGCCCTCCCCCGCCGAGGTGACCAGCGTCGCCTCGTCGTCGAAGACGAAGACGTCGAAACTCAGGCTCGCGACCGTGCCGCCGCTCTCGGAGACCGTCACCTCGATCGGCGGCGGGTCCAGGTTGTCTGCGTCGGACGGCGTGGTCACGGTCAGAGTCTGCGCCGTGTCCCAGTTCGAAGGGGTGAAGGTCAGCGACGTCGGCGACACGGCGACCGCCGAGCCCTCCCAGCTCACGCTGGCCGTTACCGTCGACGCCGGCTCCGCGGCGATCGCGACCTCGACGCTCCTGGACGGGATCGCCGGGTCGTCCTCGTTCAACACCACCATCCGGGGCGAGACTTCGAACGAAGCGTTCTGGGCCCACGCCGGCCCGGCCCACACCATCCCCGCGGCCGCCAGCAAGGCCCGCGGCGCCAGCCCAGCGCGCCACCGTCGAGCACGTCGATCAGCGCCTTCCCGGTCGTCCCGGTCGAAGAAGGCGAACAGCCCGAGTCGTTCGGGCCGGGGAACTGGTAGCCGGACGGGCAAGAGGCGCACAGCCTAAAGCCCGTCTGCCAACATATCGCGACTACCGTACAACATCGAGCGAATATCACGATAACCCCTCTCTCGCTGCACCACCGTCGGCTTCTGGGACTCCGCCTGGCCAGCAAGCTCCAAAGAAGCGGTTGGCGATCTCGCGGCTGGCGGCGGAGTCGCCCGGCTGCTGAAGCCGTCCGGTGGGCGGCGTCCGACGCTCGGTTCCCTGCTATCGTCGCCGCCTTGGCCGACTTGCCGAGCGCGCCGCGGCCTTCGTCCGCTCGACCCCCGATCCCCGCCGACGCTCCGGTCGACGTCGTTGTGCCCGCGCGGAGCGAAAGCACGCTCGGGGACGCGGTGCGTTCGATCCTGGCGCAGGACCATCGGGGCGATATCGAGCTCGTGATCGCCGAATCGGTCGACCCGGCAGGGACCGCGGCGCGTTTTCCCAAGGCGCGCGTGATCCGGAACCCCGAGGGCTCGGCCGCCGCCGGCCTCAACCGGGCGGTCGCGGCGAGCCGCAATCCGGTCGTGGTCCGCTGCGACGCGGGCTCGACGCTGCCGCCCCGCTACATCTCGACCGCCGTGGCGACGCTGGCGCGGACCGGCGCCGCCAACACCGGCGGCAGGCAGGCGCCCGTCGGAACGACGGCGTTCGAGCGGGCCGTCGCGCTGGCGATGACCTCCCGTCTCGGCGCCGGCGATGCCCGCTACCGCGTCGGCGGCAAGAGCGGCCCGGTCGACACGGTGTATCTCGGCGTCTTCCGGCGCGACGCTCTCGAGGCGGCCGGCGGCTTCGACGAGTCGCTGAAGCGGAACCAGGACTACGAGTTGAACTGGCGCCTGAAGGAACGTGGGGAGAAGGTGTGGTTCGACGCGCGGCTGGCCGCCGGTTACCGGCCGCGCGGAAGTCCGGCCGCGCTGGCTCGCCAGTACTTCGACTACGGCTACTGGAAGCGCATCGTGCTGCGGCGGCATCCGGCCTCCCTGCGTCCCCGGCAGCTCGCGGCGCCGCTCCTGGCGTTCGTGCTCGCCGCCTCCGGCCTGGCGGCCGCCTGCGCCGGCGCGCTCGCGGCGGCGGGAGCAAACGGCGCCGCATCGGCGCTCGGGGCGGCGGCCGCGGCCCCGGCGGGTTACGCGGTTCTCCTCGCCGCGGCCGCCGCGGGCATCGGATTCGCGCGGCGAGCCCCGCTGGAAGCGCTCCTGCTGCCGGCCGTGCTGGCAACGATGCACCTGGCCTGGGGCGCCGGCTT
Source organism: Thermoanaerobaculia bacterium (assembly GCA_965116955.1). Lineage (GTDB taxonomy): Bacteria > Acidobacteriota > Thermoanaerobaculia > Multivoradales > Multivoraceae > Multivorans. Next base: position 4,500,165 of record OZ220742.1, read on the forward strand.
CCTCGCGTCCTGGCTGGCGGGGCGCCGTTGAAACCTCACGCCGGCCGGTTCGCCCGCGAGTGGCTCCGGAGACGAGCCCGGAGGGTTCTGCCCGGTCCCGCGCTGGCCCACCTGTCGGATCGCCTGGCGGCTTCGCCGGTAACCTCACGCCGGCGCGCCGGGGAGGCGATGGCCGACGCCCTGGAAGCCGGGGACCTGCGAACCGCCCGCGCCATCGGCGTGACCGCGGCGCGGCGGCCGGACCGGCGCGCCGAGAAGATCGTGAGCAGCCGCTACCGTTTCCTGTGGATCGCGGTGCCCAAGGCGGCCAGCCGCAGCCTGATCGCGGCGCTCATGTCGGCGGACCCGGATGCGGACCTGATCCGCGGCCGCACCCTCCAGGAGATCTTCACCGCCAGGCCGGAGGTCCGGCACTGGTTCCGGTTCGCCTTCGTCCGCCACCCCTTCGCCCGAACCCGGTCCTTCTGGGCCGACAAGCACTCCCGGGCGCTCCGGCAACGGAAGGCCCGCAGGTACTTCATCGACCCGTATCACGGCCTCGAGCCCGGGATGACCTTCGAGGCTTTCTGCCGATGGCTCGAGACTCCCTTCGGTTCCGACGCCTTCGCCGACCGCCACTGGCTCTCACAGCACCTCCATCTGCGCGACGACGGGGAAGAGCGGCTGCCCGGGTTCGTCGGCCGCTGCGAGCGTCTGGAAGAGGACTGGGGGGAGGTCGCCGGCCGGCTGGGGTTCCCCCGCCAGGGCCTGCCCAGGCTGAACCCGGGGCCGCGGGGACCGCGGCCAGTGGTCGACGACGCGCCGGCCGCGGCGCTGCGGCGACGCTACGCGGAGGACTTCAGACTCCTCGGCTACTCCTGATCCGTCCACGGGGCGGCCCGAGCCGACCATGGGTCGAAATCGGCCGTCCGAGAGCTCGATTCACTCCGGGGCTTCGCAGACCCCCTCCGTGAAGGCGGCGACGTCGGTGATCGCGGGCGCCGGCCGGCCCGGTTCGTTCCGGTACTCCTTCACCGACCCGGTGACCGTGTCGGTTACCAGGATCGAGTATCCCAGGTCCGTCGTCGACGCACCGAACACCCAGACGTGGCTGTTGAAGGCGCAGCCGTCCAGCACCTTGATCAGGACCTCCCAGTTCTCCCGGTCGAAGAAGGTGAACAGAGCCGAGTCGTTCGTGCCCCGGGGAACCACGACGCCCGCGCCGGCGGCTCCGTCGGCGGTCCGCCACTCGACCGTCACCGCGTAGCGTGAATCCTGCAGGCACGCCGTCGTCGCGTCCCAAACGCACGTTCCCTCGGGTTCCGAGGCCTCGATCTGGAACGTCCTGCTTGCCGTGGACGTCGTCGTGCCATCGCTCACCGACAGCGTCACCTCGTAGAAGCCCGGCGACGACCAGGAGTGCGAGGGCGCACCGGACCGCGACGTCACCCCGTCGCCGAAGTCCCAGAGCCGCGTCGCCACCCTGCCCGTGCTCTCGTCGACGAACCGCACCGGCACGCCCGTGAGCGACCGGCATACGACTCCCGGTCGTTCGTCGTCCTCGCCGCAGGTCGCGCCGGCCACCTCGAAGGCCGCCGTCGGCGAACCGCCGTCGTCATCGCGGATCGTCCCCCTCGCCCGCAGCACCGAAACGCCGCCGGCAAACGTCGCGTTCACGGGACGCCCGAGCGTCAACACGAAAGTCTCCGCCTCCTCGTGCCGGCCGTCGTCCAGAACCGGAACCCGGATCTGCCCTGCAGTCGAGCCGGCGCGGAACGTCAACGTGCCTTCCGTCGCCGTGTAGTCCGAACCCGCCTTCGCTCCGCCCGAGCCGGCGCCGTCCGACGTCGCGTACTCCACCGTCACCATCGAGCCGCTCGACCGGCTCAGGCGAACCCCGAACACCATCGCCCCGGCGCTCTCCGAAGCCTCTGCCGAAGCCAACGAAATCTCCGGCGGGGGCTCCGGCGAGGGGAGCTCGTCGTCATCGCGGATCGTCCCCGTCGCCCGCAGCACCGAAGCGCCGCCGGCAAACGTCGCGTTCACGAGACGCTCAAGCGTCAACGCAAACGTCTCCGCCTCCTCGTGCAAGCCGTCGTCCAGAACCGGAACCTGGATCTCCCGTGCAGTCGAGCCGGCGGGGAACGTCAAAGTGCCCGCCGTCGCCGTGTAGTCCGAACCTGCCACCGCGCCATTGGCGCCAGCGCCGTCCGACGTCGCGTAGTCTACCGTCACCGGGAAGTTGCCCGCCCTGCTCAACCGGGCGACGAACACCACTGCCCCGGCGCTCTCCAAAGCCGACGCGGACGCCAACGAGATTTCGGGACGGGAAGGAGGAGGCGGAGGAGGCGCCGGAGGCCGCCACTCGCCGCCGCGCAGGCGCATCATCAGAACGCAGTTCCGGGTCCTCAGCGTTCCATTCTCGTCCTGCACGGCCTCGTCCGCGAGCGACCATCCGGACATGCCGAACTCGCCGCCGCCGTCGGCGCAGGTGAAGCGGCTCGCCTGGTCGGCGCCGGCCGCCGGATTCGAGATCCCGATGAAGTACTTCGTGTCCGCGTCGAGCCGGAGCGCCGAAAAGCTGAGGTCGTGCAGGCCGGTCCGGCCGGACACCTGCTCCGCCGCGGGGATCGTGCCCAGCGTGACGGCCGCGGCGGTCAGGTCCGGCTCGCCGCCCGTGGTGGCCGGCACCAGCTTCACGATCACGTCCGCCGTGCCGCTCGCCCGCAGCGCCAGCGACGCCCCGCGCAGCGTGTAGCCCCGCGCGTGCGCGCCCGTGGTGAACCCCTGGTAGCCGCGTCGTCCGTCCCGGTGGTAGGCCGCCGGGTGGTTCCGGCCGGGCGGCGCGGAAGCGGCCTGACCCTCGGCGTGGTTCGAGACCAGCGTCGCCTCGTCGTCCTGGACCCGGACCGTGCGCGACTGGGTCACTCCGGCGCCCTCGAAGGTCATCGTCCGCTCGAAATCGGCGTCGTCGTCGTCGTCCGCCGCCGTGAAGGTGAAGGTCTGCGCCGTGTTCCAGGCCGCGGTCGTGAACGCCAGGGCGGGCGGCGACACGTCGAGCGCGGCGTCGCCGGGGTCCACCGTGACCGAGACCGGGGACGAAGGCTGCGAAACGAGCGTCACCTCCCGCTCGAGCGGCCGGCCCTCGTCCACCACCAGGAAGGGAAGGTCGGTCGCCCCCCACGAGAGCAGGTCGTCGTCCTCGATCGCCACGGTCACCGTCTCGCTGACCGCCCCGTAGTTGCCGCCCGAAGCCGCGAGCGTGACGGTCGCCTCCTCGTGGTCCAGGTCGGAATCCTCGACGGCGGTCACCGTCACCGTCCGCGCCGTCTGCCAGGTCGAGTCCGTGAACGTCAGCGACGAGGGAGACACCGTGGCCGCCCCCGTGTCGCCGCTCGTCACCGACACCGTCACCGTCGCCGTGGGCGGCACGGTCAGCCTCGCCGTCCAGGCGCCCGTCCCGCCTTCCCGCGCCCTGACGGCGGTCGGCGTCAGCACCAGGCCCGCCACGTCGTCGTCCTCGACCGCCACCGTCAGCGTCCGGCTGACGCCCGCGTAGTCTCCGCCCGAAGCCGCGAACGTCACCTCCGCGTCGTCGTCGGTCGAGTCGTTGTCCTGAACGCCCGCCACCGTCACCGTCCGCGCCCTGTCCCAGTTCGAGGTCGTGAAGGTCAGCGACGACGGAGACACCGTCGCCGCCGCCGTGTCGCCGCTCGTCACCGACACCGTCACCGAAGCCGACGGCTCGGTCCGCAGCGCTACTTCGAGCGCGCTGCGGCCACCCTCGTCCACGGTCGGCGATTCCGGCCAGACGTCCAGGCGGGCCGAGGCCACCGGGCCCAGAGCGGCGCTCTTCACCACCTCGTCGGATCCGCCGCCGTCCCTGTAGCTCATCTTCACCGCGACCCACTTGCCCTGGTCCGCCGCCGCGAGGGTGTAGGCCGCGCTCGTCGCGGACGCGATGTCCACCTCGCCCGTGCCGGCCGCGTCGTTCTGGCGCACCCACTGCCAGGACAGGTCCGAGTCGTTCGCCGGCAGGCCGTCGGCGTCCGACACGGACCCCTTGCCCGCCCTCAGGGTCTGTCCCAGCGTCGCCCCGCCGCTGACGGACGGACGGCCCGAAGGCGCGGAGTTGGGCGGCTGGAGGACTCTCACCACGACGTTCGCCGTCAGGTTGGGGCCGAACGTGAGACCGGTCGGCAGGTCGGTCGGGGCGATGGTCACCGTGAGGGCGCCGTCCTCGTCGGACTCGAACACGCCGTCGGTCAGCGCCCTGACCCGGATGGCCGACTGGGCGCCGTTCGCCAAGGCCGGAAGGACGACGTTCATCTCCCTGGCGTTCACCAGCGTCTGCGTCGCCGAATCCGTGACGACCAGCTCGGCCTCGCCGTCCAGGGCGGCGCCGAGCGCCACGGTCATCGGCAACGGGTTCGCGATCTGGGCGGTCAACGACGGCACGATGTCGACCGTCTCCCCCTCGGTCACCTCGTAGAGGGCGGCGTCGAAGTCCAGCGTCCCCGTGTCGTCGTCCTGGATCGCGATCTCCGCGGACGTGCCCAGCCGCACTTCCCGGTCGGGCAACCGCGGCGCCGCTCCGTCCCACTCCAGCACGACGTCGAACGACTCCTCGTGCTCCAGCAGGCTGTCGTTGCTGACGAAAACGGCGCGGCACTCGGTTGGTGACGGGCCGATCCTGATCACGTCCCGCAAATCGAAGTAGTCGACGCCCCCGCCTCGGGCCTGCTTCGTGACGGCGCCGGCGCTTCTTTCCCTCGTTGCGAAGACCACTCGGGCCTGCTGCCCCGAGGGGAGAAAATGAGGCGACCCGCCCGGGTTCCTGAGTTGGGTGCAGGCAATAACCAGTGAACCGTCCTCCGGTAGCGGTAACCTCGCTTGCACCAGATCGACCCTGAGCCAGTCGTCGTCGTCCACCGCCGCCGTCAGGGTCACCGCGCCCAGGTCCGTGTAGTCCGTGTCCGACCCGCTCGCCGTGTGGGAGATCGCCACGCTCTCGTCGACGGCATCGTCGTCGCCGACGGCGGTGACCGTCACCGTTTGCGCGGTGTTCCAGGTCGATGTCGAGAACGTCAGCGACGCCGGGGACACCGTGGCCGCCGCCGCGTCGCCGCTGGCCACCGCGACCGTCACCGTCGCGGACGGCTGCGCTCCCAGCGCCACCGTGTACATCCCCGCCGAGCCCTCGTCGATGTCGAGGGCCGGCGGACGGAACACGTAGCCCACGCCCTCGTCGTCCAGCACCGTCACCGGCACGTCGCCGGACAGCACGCCCGCGCCGAACAGCGCCACGCGAACCGTCTCGTCGTCCTCGTCGGTGTCGTGCACGCCGGTGACCGTCACCGTCTGCGCGGTGTTCCAGGTCGACGTCGAGAACGTCAGAGACGACGGGGACACCGTGGCCGCCGCCGTGTCCTCGCTCGCCACGGCGACCGTCACGGTCGACGACGGCGCCTCGGCCAGCTCGACCTCGAACCTGCCGGCGTCGCCCTCGGTGACCGACAGCGCCGACGGCGTGAGCTCCACCGCCGGACCGAGGGGCGAGCCGCGAACGCGGATCTTCATGCGGCATCGCTGGGTGAAGGTCGTACCGTCGTACTCCAGGGATTGGCCGGCCACCGACCAGCCCGCCAGCCCCAGGGACCCCGTCCTCCCCGAGCAGGAGGGCTGCACCCAGGCTCCGGAGTCGGTCGACGTGATCGCGAACCCGACGAAGTAGGTCGTGTTCGGCTCCAGTTCCACCGGCGCCTCCGGCGCCGACGCGAACGCCCAATAGAGCTGGTTCACCTGCCATTCTTCCGGCCGTCGGAGTTCCAGCGCGTCCACGTCGAGCGTGCCGAGATCGATCGCCGTCGCGTCGAGATCCGGCTGGCCGGCGTTGGACCCGTCCTCGGGCCACAACTTCAGGTTCACCATGTTCTCGTTCGTGTTGCTGGTCCGGAGGACCGCGCTCACGGACCTCAGGGAGTATCCGCGCGCGTCGCTGCCGGTCGTGAAACCCTGGTACAGGGATTCCGTGTCGGACACCTCCGGAGGGGTTTCGGCGCCGGCGCCGGCGCCGGCGGAGGTGACCAGCGTCGCCTCGTCGTCGTGTACGGCCGCGCTCACGCGCGCGCTTACCGCTACGGCGTGGCTGTCGGGTGCCAGTTCGACCAGGGTCAGGGCGTCCAGATTGTCCGCGTCCGACGCGGCCGTGAAGGTCAGGGTCTGGGCCGTGTTCCAGTTCGTCCGCGTGAAGGTGAGCGCCGACGGCGACACGGCGACCGTCGGCCCCTCGAAGCTGGACCGCTCCACGCTGATGGTCACCGTCGCCGACGGTTGGGCGTCGAGCTTGACCGTGACCGTTCTCGAGGTCGAGGACGGATCATTCTCGTTCAGGACCAAGTCCCACGGATCGACAACCTGGTCGACAGCGCTCTGCGCGCCGGCGGCGCCCGCAAACACCAACGTCAACGCCGCCGGCAGTCCGCCCGCGAGCGCGGCACGCGTCCAGCGAAGCCGCGGCGCGGACATGCCGGGAGGGAGGGGCAGCCGGACACGCAAGGTCCCCGCAGTCTAGAAACTCTTTGCCAAATTGAAGCGACCATTACCGGCAAGTTGGCGAACATCCCGATAACTTGCCTCTCACGGCCCCGCCGGCGGCTTCCGGGACTCCGTCGCCGGGTATGCTCGATTCGCGCTCCGTTCGCGAGGACGCCGCCTGATTCCGGCCGGACGGCAGCCAAACGTGAAGGAATGATGCCGATGAACGTGACCCCGCGTGGCGATTCCCGGCTAGTCGCGTCCGGCCCGGACGGCGTTCCGGCCGCGAGTCCGGCGGAGCCGCCAGAGGAAGGCGGCGGCCAACCAGCGCAGGAAACGCCGCGCCCGGCGCGGATTGCGGACGCGCCGGGCTTCGGCCCACACCCGGCGCGCCGCCGCGGACAGCGGACCGGCCGCCGGCCGGGCGCCGGCGGGCAGGCGCCGGAGGCGGCGGAGCGTGAACGCCGGGTCGCGCCACGGTACCGCCGTGACGTCGCCGAAGTCGGCCACCGGCCTGTTCGCGCGCCTCGCCCTGTGGAGCGCCCACGCGCGCTCGATCGTCGCCCGGCCGCCGCCCTCGAAGTCGACGCCGGCGGCGACCCGGTCGCCCAGGGACGCGGTGAGAGCGGCAAGCAGGCCGCGGGGCCACTCCGCCCTCCCCCTCAGGGTGACGTGAAGCGGGGAGTTCGGAAACTGGTCGAGCGCGCCGCGCGCGGGCGCGATCGACACCCGCGGATCGCCCGGGAACGACCGCTCCAGGGCCGCCGCCGCCGCGGTGCCGCGCCCCGGCCCCGGAACCACCCGGATCGCCAGATCGCGAACCGGATCCCGCAGCAGGCGGGCGACCGCCGCGGCCAGCCGCTCGTCGGGCCCGTCCGCGGCCTCGAGCGTCACCACGTAGCGCGGAACCGGCCAGGGCGGCCCGGCTCTCCGCGGGCGGAAGCCGGGGTGAGCGATGAGTCCGGCCAGCTTGCCGCGCTGCTCGCGCTTGCGGCGCTCCTTGTTCCGCCGGTCCTGCGCCCAGCGCCCCTGGTGCCAGGCGAACGCCTCGGGCGCCGGCGCCAGCAGGGCGCCGCGGTTCTGGACCCGGTAGCCGAACTCCGTGTCTTCGCCGCCGTAGCCGGTGAAGCTCTCGTCGAAGCCGCCGACCTCCTCGAACAGCGATCTGGAGATGCCGAGGTTGCCGCCGGTCACGGCCCGGAACAGGTCGTCGCGGCGGGCGGTCCAGCAGCCGGTGAGGGCCATGTGCGCGCCGGTCCACGGCGGGTCCCAGGGCCGGCCCGCGAACATCTCCCGCAGCGAGCCCGGCCGCCGGCGGATGTCGTCCGGCTCGATCCCGCTCACCGACACGCGGGCGCAGAGGCCCACGGTCAGCACGCCGGCCTCCGCGCCGTGCCAGGCGGCATGAGCGGCGAGCAGGCCCGCCTCGGGGATCAGGTCCTGGTCCAGGAACACGAGCACGTCGTGAGCGGCGGCCCGGGCGCCGCGGTTGCGGGCGCGGGCGAGGCCGAAACCGCGGTCTTCCTGGCGAAGGACGCGGATGGCGAGAGGCGATCGGGCGGGCCGCTCCAGGGGCGGCCGCGAACCGTCGTCGACGATGACGACCTCGAACAGGCGCCGCGGCCAGGTCTGGCGCTCGAGGCCGGCGAGCGTCCTCGCCAGGGTTTCCGGCGCCTGGTAGCAGGGTATGACGACGCTGAGCGGCGCCGCCGCCGCGGACCCGCGCCGGATCCGCGCCGCGACCGCCGGCCAGTCGTTGTAGCGCACGACCGAAGCGGCGGCCGGAGGCCGCGGTCCGGCGCCGCGCCGCCCGTCAAGTCCGCCGCCGTCGGTCACCGGACGGCAGGCTAGCCGATTCCGGGACCCCGGCGATGGAGTCCGGACGCCGAACGCGACGCCGCCGTCCGCCCGGCGGAGGCCCCGCGGCCCGCTGGAAGAGGCCGCTCGACCTTGGCGTCGTCGCCGGCGGACTGGTGCTGCTGCTTCCGGTCTGGGCGCCCCTGATCGCCGCCATCGGCGCCGCGATCCGGCTTGAGGACGGCGGCAGGGTGTTCTACGTCCAGCGCCGCGTCGGACGGCACGGCCGGGCCTTCGATCTCCTGAAGTTCCGCACGATGGCCGAGGACGCCGAACGGGCGACGGGACCGGTCCTCTCTTCCCGGGGCGACCGCCGCACGACCCGTACCGGACGCGTGCTGAGGGCGTTCCACCTGGACGAACTCCCGCAGGTCGTCAACGTTCTGCGCGGCGAGATGAGCCTCGTCGGGCCCCGGCCCGAGCGGCCGGAGATCGCGGCGCGGCTGGCGCGGCGGATCCCCGGCTTCGAGCGGCGGCTGAGCGTCCGGCCGGGCATCATGGGGCTGGCCCAGGCCCGAGGCGGCTACCACCTGCCGCCGCGGCGCAAGCTGCGCTACGACCTGCTCTACATCTCGCGCATGACTCCCTGGCTCGATCTGCGCCTGTGCGCGCTGTGCGCGGTGCGGGCGCTCGCCCGGGCCGGGAAGCGGCTGGACGCCGGATGAGTCCTTCGCGATCCCGCCGGACGGAGAGGCGGCGGCGTGCCGGGACCGCGGCGCGCCCGGGGGCCGCGGCGCGCCCGGGGGCCGCGGCGCGCATGCTGCGCTGGAGCGTTCTCGGCGGCCTGGCGCTGGCGCTGGCCACGCCGCTCGTGGTCACGCCGGGCACGGTCTACCCGTACGTGGTCGGCAAGGCCGTCTGGTCGCGGATGGTCATCGAGACGGTGCTGGCGCTCTGGGCCGTCCTGGCGTTGGCGCGGCCGGAATGCCGTCCGCCGCGCTCCCGGCTGCTCGCCGCGGTCGCGGCGGGCCTGGCCGTTTCCCTGCTGGCGGCCGCCGGCGGCGTGAGCTTCGAACGGAGCTTCTGGTCGGAGTATCCGCGCATGCAGGGCGTGATCGACGACCTGCACTGGTCGGCGCTGCTCCTCGTGCTCGTCTCGACGCTGCGGGACGCTGCAACCTGGCGGCGCTTCCTCAAGGCCAACCTGGCCGTCAGTTCGGTCGTGGCCTGCCTGGCGTTCGCCCGCTACTTCCAGTTGGACGTCCCCTTCTACGGCCAGTGGCCGGAAGAGCTGCATCCCCGGATCGGCGGGCCGCTCGGCAATCCCGCCTACCTCAGCGGCTACCTGCTGACCGGCGTCTTCGTCGCTTCCGGCTTCGCCGCCCGCGCCCTCACGCGGTCGCGCCCGAGCGGCGCGCCGCGGCGGAGGGGACGGCGCGCCGTGCCGGGCGCCGCGCTGCACTGGAGCGCGGTCGCCGCGCTCCACGCCGGAGGATTCGCGCTCGGAGGCTCGGTTGCGAGCTGGGTGGGACTTGCCGCCGGAGCGGGTCTGCTGTGTCTCGCCGCCCTCCGATTGACCCGCGGGCGCCGGCGCCTGGCGGCCGCGGCCGCTCTCGCCGTCCTGGCGGCCGGGGGCGCCGCCGCCATCTGGCGCGCGGCCGGCGGAACGACGCCCGGGATCGCGCTGGACATACCCGTGCTGCGCTACGTCGCCGGAGTTCACGTCGACCGGCCGAGTTCCCAGGGGCGTCTGGGCGCCTGGCGGGCGGGGTTCGAGGGATTCACCGAGCGCCCGCTGCTCGGTTGGGGCCCGGACAACTTCCACGCGCCGTTCCACCGCTTCGCCGAAGGCTACGCCGCGGCCTCCCCGACCTTCGACAGCGCCCACAACGAGGCCGTCGAAGCCGCCGCGACGACGGGAATCGCCGGCCTCGCCGCCTGGGCGGCGGTCTGGTGCCTGGCGTTCGCCGTCGTCTGGAGAGCGCTCCCGCGGCTCTCGCCCGGCGCGCGGGCGCTGGCCGTGTTCATCGGCGCCGCGCTGGCCGCCCGTCTGGTCCAGGGCCAGTTCTGGTTCGACAGCGCCGCCCTGTCCCTCCAGTACACGGTGCTCCTCGGCTTCGTCGCGGCGCTCGAACCGGCCGCGTTCCCGGCGCCGGGGGCGCCGTGGCTGCCGAAGCCGCTGGCGGGCGCGTTCGGCCGCCGCGCCGCGGGGGCGGCGGCCGCGGCGGCCGCGGTTGGCCTCGCGACGGCGGGGCTCTCGGCGCAGCGGGCGATCTTCGCCGCCGCGAACGTGCAGCACCTGGCCGCGCAACCGGTGGGGTCGACGGGAATCGAAGAGGCCATCGACGGCTTTCCGCCGATGGCGAACGGCCCGCGCCGGCTCCTCTTCGAGGACTTCGGCAGCCGCTGGCGAGAGTTCCGTTCCGAGCCCGGCGGCGCCCGGGGCCTGCTCGCCTGGGTGGACTCGGAGGCCGAAGCGGCGGTCGCCTCGGCGCCGGAGGACTGGGAGATCCGAAGCAGCCTGGCGCGGATGTACCGCGAGGTCGCCGCCACCGAAGCCGACTACCGCGACCGGGCCGAACTCCACCTGAGGCGCGCCCGCGAACTGGCGCCGAACCGCCCCGTGTTCCCCGTTGCCCTCACGACTCCGTCGCCGCTCACCATCCGCGGCGCCGGCGGCGGCCGCCGCGAACTGCGCTGGCGGCCGGCGGAGGGCGCCGCCTACCACGAAGTCGCGGAACGTTCAGGCGGCGGCCGCTGGCGCACTCTCGGCTGGCTCTACGAACCGGGCGCCGGCGTGTTCGTCGCTCCGGGCGGGCCGGAGACCGCGGCCGGCGAGGCGCCGGTCTACGCGGTCAGGGCATGTTCGGCGGAGCGTTGCGGGAAATGGATGACCTGGAGCGGTCACGGCCGGTAGACGAATCGCGCCGCAACCGCGAAGTTCATCGCGCTGCCGATGACGACGCCGGCGAAGAGCGCCGCCAGCCGGTAGCGCGAGAACACGTCGACGAAGGTCGTCAGGGCCGCGTAGCTGCCGAAGTTCGCCGCCAGTCCCACGACGCTTCCGCCGGCGAACTTCATCCACTGGCGGGCGCGCCCCGCGCGCGGCCGGTCGCCGAAGGTCAGCACGCGGTTCAACTGCCAGTTCCACGTGACGGCCGGCCAGAACGACAGGAACCGGGCCAGGAGGTGCCCCGAGCCGAACCACTGCAGGCCCAGGTAGAAGGCGGTGTCGATGGCCAGGCCGGAAAGCCCCACGGCGCCGAAACTCAGGACCCGCACGGGAAGCCCGAAGCGGAAACCGTAGAGACGGTGCAGGTGGCGCAGGAAGTCCAGTTGACGCCGCCAGTTCAGCTTGCTCGCGCCCTTGCTCCGATCGCGAAACGTGATCGGCACTTCCCGAATCGCCAGCCGCCCGCGCACCATCAGTTCGAGACCGATCTTGTAGCCGAGCGGACGCAGCTCGTTCCGTCCTGGAATCGACCGCCGGTCGAAAGCGAAGAAGCCGGACATCGGGTCGGAACACCGGACAAGCGGCCGCGCGAGCAGCGTCGCGACACGGGAGTTGAGCCGCCGGTAGCGGCTCCAGCGCCCCGCGACCCGGCCGCCCGCGGCGTAGCGGCTGCCGACGCCGACCGCGCGGGAGTCTCTCGTCGCCGACAACAGCTCCGGAATCGCCTCCGGAGGATGAGACAGATCCGCGTCCATGACCACTACCCGGTCGAAGCCGGCGGCGTCGATGCCGTCCAGTACGGCCTGGGACAGGTCCGGCGGCACGCCCCGGCGCACGTGCAGGCGAACCGGCAGGGACCGGGCGAGCTCCGCGGCCACCGCCTCGGTGCCGTCCCTCGAGTCGTCGTCGGAGACGATCAGCTCCCACGGGATCCCGGCCGCCGAGAGGACCGTGTCGATGCGCTCCGCGAGCGCGGACAGGCACTCCGCCTCGCGCAGAGTCGGCGTCACGATGGAAACGCCGCGAGATGAGGACCGCACCCGCGCATACTAAGGCCGCCGGACGGCCCCCATGTACACTCCGTCGATCGCGGCTACCCACCCGACAGCGTTCGCCGGCCGGAGACCCAGTCCACGATGTCCCAACCCGTTCCCGTTCTGGTCGGCCTTGCCCAGGTGCTCCAGCGAGCCGACGATCCGGCCGAGGCGCGGCCGCCGATCGAGCTGATGATCGAGGCCGTGCGGGACGCGATCGAGGACGCCGAGGCGCCCGGCCTGCGCAAGCGGATCGACTCGGTGCGGGCGATGAAGGGCGTCTGGGGCTACCGGAACCCGGCGCTCATGGTGAGCGAGGCCCTCGGCCTCGCGCGGGTCGAGACGGGACTCTCCGTGGTCGGCGGCAACCAGGTGCAGACCGTGTTCAACCGGAGCGCCCTGGACATCCGGAGCGGCCGCCGTGACGCCATCGTGCTCTGCGCGGCCGAGTGCGGCCGCACGATGGGCCGGGCACGGAAGTTCGGGATGAACCTCGACTGGCTGCAGGACGACGACCCTCCCAAGCTCCCGGACGCAAGCTACGGCGACACGCGCTGGACGCGGCACGAAATGGAGATGGACCGCGGCATCCAGCAGGCCGTCCAGTACTACTCCCTGTTCGACATCGCGTTGCGGAAGCAGGGCGGCGAAACCGTCGAGGGCCACCTCGCCCGCATCGCCGAACTCTGGGCGGGGTTCAACCGGGTGGCTCAGGAGAATCCCAACGCATGGATCCGGACGCCTCTGTCCGCCGCCGAGATCGGCACGGTGTCGCCCGCCAACCGCGCCGTGACCTTCCCCTACACGAAGTTGATGAACGCGAACATGCGCGTCGACATGGCGGCGGCGCTCGTCCTCTGCTCGCTGGATGTGGCGCTCGCCTCGGGCGTACCCCGGTCGAAGATGGTCTTTCCGGTCAGCGGCGCCGACGCCGTCGACCACTACTTCGTCTCCGAGCGCGACAACCTCCACTCGTCGCCGGCGATCCGGCTGGCCGGCAAGCGGGCGCTTGAACTCGCCGGCGTCGAAGCGGCCGATCTCGACTACGTCGATGTCTACAGTTGCTTCCCGAGTTCCGTGCAGGTGGCGGCGAGGGAACTCGGCCTCGACCTGGAGCGCCCGCTCACCGTCACCGGCGGCCTCACCTTCGGCGGCGGGCCGCTCAACAGCTACGTGATGCACTCGATCGCCCGCACGGCCGAACTCCTGCGGGTAACGGACGGCGGCCGCGCGCTGGTCACCGCGAACGGCGGCATGCTGACCAAGCACTCCTTCGGTGTCTATAGCGCCGGGGAACCGGATCGACCCTACCGCCACGAGGATCTGACCGCCGAGGTCCACGCGCTCCCCAAGCGCGAAGCCGTGGCCGACTACACGGGGCCGGCCGAGATCGAGTCCTACACCGTCATGTTCGGCGGCGGCAGCGCAAAGTCGACCTCGTACCGTTCGACCTACGGCGAGCGCGAAGCTCCGAGCTTCGAACCCACCGTCGCCCACCTGGCCTGCCGCCTGCCGGACGGCCGGAGGAGCTGGGCCAACGTCGACGATCCCGACTCGCTGGGCGCGATGTGCGAAGAAGAGTTCTGCGGCCGACCCGTCCAGCTTGACGGCACAGGCGCCGCCGTATGCCAGTGATCGTTCGGCTCAGCGTCGCCGGAGTCGCCAGTCTCGCCGCCCTGCTGCTGACGGGCTGCCTGGGCCACCCCGCCGCGCCCGCCCGGAGCGCGATGTTCGACTACGACCCGGGCACCGATCCGATCTCCAACCCCGATTCGCTGTTCGCGCCGTTCGACCCGGAGCTGGCGGACACCGAGGCCACGATCAACCGCTACTCGCTCGACCAGCCGACCTCGCTCAACCCGCTCTTCATCCGCGCCTGGACCGACGGCTTCCTCTACCGCCTGCTGTTCGACCCGATCGCTCACCGGGCCCCCGACCTCACCGCGGAGTGGAACCCGGCGATGGTGGACGAGGTCGAGGAGTTGGAGGGCGGCCTCGTCCACCGCATCAGGCTCCACGCAGGCATGCGCTGGCACGACGGCGCGCCGGTCACCTCCGAGGACGTCCGCTTCACCTGGGAGGCGATCGCCGACGACAACGTGCCGGCGGTCGACTACAAGTACAAGGCCGCCGAGATCGAGGACATCCGCATCATCGACGACATCACGTTCGACGTCGTCCACCGGCAGGTCTCCGCGCTCCGCATCGACAACCTCTACTTCCCCATCGTCCCGGCGCACATCCTGAACAACCCCGAGGAGCGAGCCGCCGACCCGACGCTGCGCACCAGCGCCTACTACAACCGCTACCTCCGTGAGCTCGGCATCGGCAACGGGCCCTTCCGCTTCGTCGAGTGGATCCATGCCGACCGGGTGGTCGTCGAACGCTGGGAGGACTACCACCACGACAAGCCGCCGATCCGGCGCCAGGCGATCACCACCCACAGCGACCGCAACGCCGCCCTGCTCCAGTTCCGCAAGGGACAGCTCGACGACATCTGGCTCACCGTCCAGCAGCACGGCAGCCAGACCAACGACGAGGAGTTTCACGCCGCCGGCGTCAAGGCCTGGGGGCCGCGCTGGATGCAGGCCTACATCGGCTGGCAGCAGGGAGGCAACAATCACTTCTTCGGCGACGTCCGGGTGCGGCGGGCGATGGCCCACGCCTACGACGCCGAGCGCGTCCTGCGGCAGGTGAGCTGGAACGTCTACACCCGCTCGAACGGGATGTTCCCGCCGACCCACTGGAGCCACAACCCCGAGGTCGAGCCGCTCGAGTACGACCTCGAAAAGGCCGCCGCCCTGCTCGACGAGGCCGGCTGGTTGACCAGCCCCGACGACGGCTGGCGCTACAAGGAGATCGACGGCGAGCAGGTCCGTTTCCACTTCATGATGAACCTGCCCCAGTCCTTCGTCGACGCCCGCCGCATGGTCGACATCTACCGCGACGACCTGCGCCGCATCGGCGTCTCCTTCGACACCGAGATCCAGGAGAACGCGAGCCGCTCGCCGCTGCTGATCCAGCACGAGATGATCGCCCACGTCGACACCTACCAGGTCTTCGCCGACCCGGACATCTGGCGCAACTTCTTCCACACCGAAGCGATCGACAACGGCCGCAACTACGACAGCTACAGCAACCCCAAGGTCGACGAACTGTTCGACCGCTCCCGCATGGAACTCGACCGCGACCGCCGCGCCGAGCTGCTGCGCGAACTGCAGGCCCACGTCCAGGCCGACCAGCCGGCCCTGTTCCTGTGGAACTACAGCACCACTTGGGGCTTCAGCAAGAGGATGCGCGGCGTCGAACTGGGGCCGGCGGGGGTGACCGCGTTCGTTCCGGGTACGCGGGCGTGGTGGGTTGAGAAGAATGACTGAATGGCCGCCCCTGGACCCGTTCGTCGCCGCAGCGGCTGATCGCAGTCTTCGTCGCGTCGAATGGGACGACTCCGAAGAGGAGAACGGAACGATGGTGCTGCTGGTTCGCAACCGTGTGAAGGACATCGACCACTGGAAGCGCGTCTTCGACGAGCAGGAGGCCGCCGGACTGGCCGCCGGTCTGTCCGTCGAGCGCGTCTGGCGCTCGGCCGACAAGGCCGACGAGGTGTTCTTCATCCTCGGAGTAGAGGACCGGGCGCGGGCAGAGGCGTACATGGCGACGCCTAAAGCCGCCGCGGTCGGCGAGGAGGCCGGTGCGCTCGAAGGCGAGTTCTGGTTCCTGGAGGAGTTCCCGACCGAGCACGCCTGAGGCTCAAGGACTCCAGCTGCCATTATCTCCGCCGTCGCCACGTCAAGAACAGCACCAAGGTCCATTCGACCCAGCTCGCGGAAGTGCCGTATCCTCAGCACGGGCACAGTCCGAGGCGCCACCATGCACGACACTCTCCGCGTCGCCGAACTTCAAGCGAACGTCACCGCCATCACCGGCCGGGTCCAGTCAACCGGTACGCGCATCGCCGTCCAGAAGCGCGGCAAGACAGTGGCCGCACTTGTCCCGCCCTCCGATCTCGAGATGCTGGAGGCACTTGAGGATCGTCTAGACGTGCTCGACGCCCGGGACGCGCTGGCCGACTATCGGGAGAACGGCGGCGCCCCTCTCAAGGACGTGAAGCGTGATCTTGGAATCTGACGATCAAGGTCGTACCGTCCAAAGGTGCCACCCGGCCAACGCCCCAAACTCACCTCACGGACCCCCGCGTAGCCGGCCCTAAGGGCCACAACGTGGAACTCGTAGCCGCGTCCTTCCTCCGATCCCCGAAACCGGCGTAGAGAACCACCCGTACCGTCCCCGAGGGCACCCAGGCGCTGGTCCACGAGCCTGCCGCGCACTGGCTGGCCCGGCGTTGCACCGACTCCCGCCGAGACAACTGCTACCGGCGCTGCGGATGTTCTCGCCCAGGTGGTCCCCGCAGGTATCGCGGCGGCGGTAACCGACTGGTCGAATTGCGCTAGGCTGCCCCACATGTCCGATAGCGAACAGCTAGACACCCAACAGCATCCTTCGGCGACCGCGGAAGAAATCGATACAGCCACAATCGCCGACGAAACTGGCTCGTCCGACGGTGCCGCACTTCCCGACACCTCGCCCGAACCCAGCGACAGCCAGGAACCCGCCGCTGTCAACTCGGCCGACGACGAAGTCGAAGGTCTTGACGAGGAAGGCGCTCCCTGGGGCGACTATCCGATCGACTCCATCCTGATTCGGCAGGAACCCCGCACCGTCCTGGATGTTGTTCGCCGGATCAATCGCGGCACATACATCCTGAATCCGGACTTCCAGCGCGCCTTTCTATGGGACGTTCCCACACAGAGCAAGCTAATCGAGTCGATCCTGATGCGGATTCCTCTTCCCGTCCTCTATCTTGCGGAGAACGAGGACGGCAAGGTCGTGGTCGTAGACGGCCTGCAGCGCCTCTCTACCTTCCAGCGTTTCTTGGACGATCAGTTGAGGCTTCGCCTCCCCGACCGACCGGACTTGCACGGCAAGAGGTTCTCCGATCTCCCAGAGAAGCTCCAAAACCGCGTCGAGGACTGCAGTCTGACTCTCTACTCCATCGACTCGAAAGTACCAGAGCGCGCCCGCCTCGACATCTTCGACCGCGTGAACAGCGGCGTTCCGTTGACGCGACAACAGATGCGAAACTGCCTCTACATGGGGCCAGCCACTCGATTCCTGGCGAACGAGGCCGACTCGAAGATCTTCAAGCGGGCCACTGGGGGCAGCCTCAAGCAGAAAACCATGCGAGACCGGGAGTTCGTAAACCGCTTCTGTGCCTTCCACCTTCTGCCTATCGAGGAGTACGACGGAGACATGGACCGCTTCCTCGCGAGGGCGCTCGGTCACATGAACCGGGCAAGCGCCGAGGAACTCCACAAGCTTCGCGACACCTTTCGGCGAACTTTGTTGAACAACTGGCTCTTCTTCGGAAAACACGCTTTCCGAAAGCACAAGCCCGACCAAGACGGTAGAGGCATCATCAACGCGTCGCTCTGGGATGTTATGTCGACCGGCCTAGCCCGATACGAAGGCGAGCCTGTGCCAGAGCGGGTAGAGGCACTCCGAAGCAGGTTCTTCGAACTGCTCGGCGACCAGGAGTTCAACGAAGCGATAACGTACGGTCCGAACGACGCAAGGAAGGTCCGACGCCGGTTCAAGATGGCCCGCCGGATGTTCGAGGAGACGCTGAGTGTTGAACCAGATTGAGCTCCAGCACTTCAAGTGCTTCGAGTTACTCAAGCTGCCATTGGCGCCTCTGACTTTGCTTGCTGGGGCCAACGCATCAGGAAAGAGTACGGTCCTGCAAGCAGTCGGACTCCTGCACCAAACCATAAAGGACTCCCGGCTTGCAAACCGGCTTCTTCTCAATGGTACCGTCTTGCGGCTAGGAAGGGCCGTCGATGTAATTGATCAAGTTCACGGACGACGATCTTGTTCAATCACCCTGATCGATTCCATCCTCGGCCCCTGTGACACGCGGACGGACGGCTCAAGCAGCAAGGGAGAGGAGAAGGAGATTCTCCACGCCTGGACCTTCGACGGCGAGCCAACGGATCGGTCGCTCAAACTGACCTCCGTGCGCTTCGAGGATGACGTGGCAAACGTCACGTTGGACGGCGAGCTACTGATTCCGAATGAGATCGGCGGCACTCTTCCGGTGCGACTCGCAGAGCTGAGCTATCTCACGGCCGAGCGCCTGGGGCCCCGCGACTTCTATGCTCTCCAGGACTCAGAGGAGGACTTGGCGGTCGGTCCCGCTGGCGAGAACGCAGCTGCGATCCTAGAAGCAGGCCGAAGCAGCGAAGTGCTGCCAGGTCTCGTGCTAGAGGGCGCGCCGCCGACTTGCCTGCCTCAGGTCCAGGCCCGCATGGCCTCGTTCTTTCCCGGCTGCGTACTCGACGTGCAGCAGGTTCCAACTGCTGGCGTCCTGACGCTTGGCATCAGGACATCAGACGACACAGCATTCCATCGTCCCATGCACACGGGCTTCGGACTGACACAGGTACTGCCCGTGGTCGTGGCCGCTCTTTCCGCCGAGCGGAACGCTCTACTTCTGATCGAGAACCCGGAAGTCCACCTTCACCCGGCAGGCCAGGCTCAGATGGGCGTCTTCCTGTCCGAAGTCGCCGCAGCTGGCGTTCAGGTGCTCGTCGAGAGCCATAGCGATCACGTCCTGAACGGCCTTCGACGCGCGGTGAAGGACGGAGTCCTGGAACCCAACGCAACAGCCCTTCACTTCTTCTCTCCGCGGTCCGCCGATAGGCCGCAGGTCCAGACGCCGACCTTGAACGCTGAAGGAGCAGTCGACTTCTGGCCCGATGGCTTTTTCGACCAGTTCGACAAAGATCTGAACGCCTTGGCGGGTTGGGACTGAGACCGGTGGATGTCCTGTTCAACGAGCTCTCGATCAACGGACAGTTCCCTGACGACAGGTCCTTCTGGGATGCCATCGAGCGCCTGATGCGGATGCGGGCGGTGGCACGGCGCTGCCGCAAGGAGATCCACTGTTCGCGCACGCTTCGCCATGTCGAGCCGCGCCAAGGCGTCCGCCTTGAGCAGGCTCTCGGTCACCTTCAGCGGGACAAGCAGCGTGCGTTCTTTTCCTGGCTCGATCGTAGCGGTCCTTTCTGGGACGACTCCCGCAGCCATCGGCCGGACGACTGGCTGGAGTGCCCGGAGTGGCCTGGGAAGATTGTTACCGACACGTCCGTTGGCGAAGCTGCGTTCCGCGCACTCAGCCGCATCAGTTGCGCATTGGTCAGCCTCACGCCATCGGGCTGGGACTACGCGCCAGTCCGCGTCCTCTATCGAAGCGGGGACGAGGCCTCGCCGGCCCGATGCACCGCCCTACCGAACTGGCGAGACCCGGACAGTCTTGAGAAGGGTCTCCAGGGAGCGCCGCCCAGCGTCCGATCCTGGAAGGACCTTGAATGCGAGATTGCGCGCTACCCAAACCTGCGCTTCGATCCCAAGTGCATGGCCCCCCTCGACGGTCTTCCGTTCAGCGACGGGGCAGTCCGGCATATTCTGAGGCGGCTCGACGCGTTGAACCGCTTCGCGGGTTTGCAAGCCGCAGGAGATGCTCAAGCCCAAGAACGGCGACGACTCCTCCAGGACCACTTCGTCGGTCAGAAAGCATGGTTCTCGGACTCGTCCGACGATGAGAAGGCGAAGTTCCGGGCCAAGATGACCTTCCGCCACCCGGACAAACCAGGCGAGCGCCTCTTCTGCCCGTGGCACGGCAAGGTGAAGATCCAGCAAATCCGCATTCACTTTTCCTGGCCCGGACCCCCGCTTCATGTCGTCTACATCGGGCAGAAGCTCACGCGGCGCTAAAGAACGCCTTCTAGCGGAGTGTCCTAGGAGCCTGCTGAAGAAGAGCGTTTGATGGCGGTTCACGGTGTTACGCGTGGCGGCGGGAGCTGGCAAGTCGAGGCGGAGTGAGCCCTTATCGGCCGATACCCCATGGGGTCGCAGGACGGCATCCGAGAGTAGAGTTATGGCGGAACTCACCAGCGGGACTTTGTGCGCGTTATCGACTGCCGGTCGAAGGCAGGAGGAGCGAGTGACAGCGGGCGACAGTGAGCAAGTATCCAGGCAGGCCGACTCTGCTCGGATCGTAGAATCATCGCCCACACCGAGCGATGCATCGCCCACGTATCAGCTTCTGCCTGTCAGGCTCAGATCGTGTACATGGCGTGATCGGTCGTACTTGCCTCTCCTTGGGCACCGGCCGCAGACAGACGGACGCGGCGGAGCGCCATCCCCGCCACGAATCGAGGAGTCCGAAGTGGGCCGCTTTGACAACCACCACCGCACCGCGCTGCACGATCCTCTGCCGAGCCGTCCGAATGGTCCGAGACTAGCTCCGGGGCCGGGAGCGCAGGGAAAGGAGAGCGCCTCGCTCTCAGTGCGAGACGCCGCGTGGCTGACCGCTGCGGCGGCGTTGTTCGTTGGGTCGGTTGCCGTCGCCCAGGTGCATGACGTGTAGGTCGAGATTGCGGATCTGAGCTACAGGCACGAAGCACAGCTGATGGACGTGGACCTCGGAGACAGATTCAATCGAGTCGATCTCTACCACTTCGGTCATCCGCACAATCCCGAAGTCATGGTCAAGGTCAAGGGCTGTAGCGGCGTCCGCGGAGAACCTGACAGCGGGCGCCGGCGCGTCGAGGTGACTACCGCCAGTCATCGGAAGAGCAGCACAACGATCCATGACCCGGCTACGGGAGCGCGCACTACGGCACAGCAGCCGCCCCTCTCTCATCCGCGCGGCTCGGCAGACTGGCTGCGCTGCGAGGTCGGAAGGGACCTCTTAGCCCAGGGTGCGGCAACGGCAGCTTCGGAGACTCCGCGAGGTCACACTGCACGGGCGCTTCAAGGCGAGCATCGAGTGCGACCAGGAAGGCGTGATGCGGAGCGCTCATCCTATCGACCTGGACTTGCCAGGGGACAGCGCGGTGCTGTTCTACTTCTTCAGCCCTGACAACGCCGAGGTGCTGTTCAAGGTTCTGAACGGATGCCGGGTCAACGGTAACTGGTGGGTGTTCGCGGCTTCCGCCACGGATCGGGCCTACAGCATTCGGGTGCGGGACACGACGACCGACGCGAGGAAGGAGTACTCCTCTGCAGAGGGGCCATCGCCAGCTCTGACCGATACAGCGGCGTTCTCTTGTCGCTAGTGAGGTATTGCCGAAAGTTGTGGATCGGCGATTCGATCAGGCAGCGTTCCTGACCTGAGTTCCGTTGGTGAATGGTACTCCTTCTCTGACCGAGGCGACGAGGTGCGGTGCGGTGACCCGTCTCCAGCGTTTCTGTGCCATTTCGAGCAGCTTGAAGGCCATCAGCAGGGCCTTGGTCCGTGAGCCGGCGCCCTTGGTGACCCGCTGACGGAGCCTGACCGTGGCAAACGTCGATTCGATCGCATTGGTGGTGCGCAGGTGCTGCCAATGCTCGGCCGGGAAGTCGAAGAAACTGAGCAGGCAGTCCTCGTCCCTTTGCAGTGACTCGACCGCCTTGGGGTACTTGGCGCCGTAGTCCTCAGCGAAGCGTTCGATGGAGGCTTCGGCGTCCTCGCGGCACTCCGCGTACATGATCTCGTGCAAGGCCCGCTTCGCCTTCGCCTGGAGCCGCTTCGGCAGCTTGTCGAGCACTCGAGCCAGACGATGCACCCAGCAGCGCTGCTCCCTGGTCTCAGGCCAGACGTCGCGCACCGCCCGCCAGAGGCCCAATGCGCCGTCGCCAATGGCCAGCACCGGCGCACGCATCCCGCGGCGCTTCAGATCACGCAGCACGCTCGACCAGCTCTCCGCGCTCTCCCGGTAGCCGTCCTCGACCGCGATCAGCTCCTTGGTCCCGTCAGACCGTACGCCCAAAAGGACCAGGGTGCATAGGCGGTCATCCTCCAGGCGCACCCGGAAGTGGATGCCGTCGGCCCACACGTACACGTAGTCCTCCTCGCTCAGGTCCCGTTGCCTGAAGGAGCGGTACTCCTCCTCCCAGGCCCCGGTCATCCGCGCGATGCTGGACGCCGACAGACCGGATGCCTTCTCGCCCAAAAGGGCCTCAAGCGCCTCCTTGAAGTCACCCGTGGACAGGCCGCGCAGATACAGCACCGGCAGCACCTCCGACACCTTCGGCGAGCGGCGCATGTACGGCGGCAGGATCGAACTGGTGAAACGGTGACCCGACCTCCGGTCATTGACCCGTGGCGCCTGCACCTGGACCGTCCCGGCGCCGGTCGTCACCTGCCGCGGCCGCCCACGGCCGTTGCGCACCACCAGAGCCCTGCCGTCCTCGCCGCGCGCCGCGCGGTGTCTCTCCACGTACTCGGAGACTTCCGCCTCCAAGGCTTCCACCAGCATCCGCCGAGCGCCTTCGCGGGCAAACTCGTCGAGAGTCGACGGGGCATTCCCCTCCGGAGCGGCTTCGAGTATCTTGAGCATGGGCGGCGTGTCCTTTCTCCCGGCATCCAACCGGGCGTTTCGTTGAACACCCAGGAGGATACGCCGCCTGATCTACATCACCGGATCCACAACTTCTGGCAGTAGCTCGTCCGGTCCGGGCGCAGCCCGGACCATCTAGCCCGCGAGTTCGAGGCGTCAGCACAGTCGATCCGTAACTGGGTAGTCCAGGCGGACCGGGACGACGGCCGCCGCGATGACGGGATGACCACTGCCGAGCGCGAGGAGCTTCGGAGGCTGCGCCGTGAGAACCGGCGGCTTCGCGAAGCGGGAGATCCTGGCAAAAGCAACGGTCTGGCTCGCCCGGGAGATGGGAAAGAAGGGATCTTCCGGTTCATGAGGGCGTACCAGGCGGAGTTTCGCGTCGCCACGATGGCCCGGGTGCTCGGTGTCTCCTCGAGCGGGTTCTATGCATGGCGCAGGCGACGGCGCTCGGCGCGGTCGCTGTCGGACGACGGTCTGTTGCGGCAGGTACGGGCGATCCACCAGCGCAGTCGGGGCACCTACGATGCGCCGCGCATCCACGCCGAGCTGATGGAATCGGGGCTTTGCGTAGGCCGCAATCGGATCGCTCGCCTGATGCGAGAGGCAGGCTTGGCCGGCCTCAGTCGACGCAGGGGGCTTGGCACCACCCGCCGCGATCCGCAGGCCCGCCCGGCGCCGGACCTGGTCAATCGCCGGTTCACGGCCGATGCTCCCGACCGCCTCTGGCTGGCGGACATCACCTACGTCCCGACCGCTCGGGGCTTCCTGTACCTGGCGATCGTCCTCGACGCTTTCAGCTGCCGCATCGTGGGCTGGTCGATGGCCTCCAACCTGCGCACCGAATTGGTGCTCGACGCCCTGGGGATGGCGCGCTCCCAGCGCCGGCCTCAGGGAGTCGTCCATCACTCCGATCAGGGCAGCCAGTACACCTCCCTGGCCTTCAGCCGGCGTTGCCGCGAAGCCGGCGTACTGCCCTCGATGGGAAAGCCGAGGACTGTTTCGACAACGCCATGGCAGAGAGCTTCCTCGCCAGCCTCGAATGCGAACTCATCCACCGCGCGCCCTTCCGCGACCGCGGACACGCCCGGAGCGAGCTCTTCCGCTACATCGAAGGCTGGTACAACCCCCATCGACCACCCGCGCCGCCCTCGTGCTTGGCGTAGAGCCCACCCAAGTCGGCGAGCTCCTGAGCGGCTAGCCCGCCCGGGGGCCCTCTCTTGCGCTATCTCCTGGACTCGAAAGGCCAGCCACGAAGTTCTCTACAGTTGCCTGCGTTGGAGGGCCGCCATCCGTGCCGAGAAGCAAAGGGTACGGACTCCTCACCTTCCGGCCAGGCTCGCCGCCCGGTGTCGTCAGGCAGGTTCGTGGCTGGTCAGGTAGAGAGTGCGCTTCTCCCGGCCTGTGCCCTGGATCAACTCGATCTCTTCGACGCACGAGAACCGGTAACGGCCGCCCACCTGGAGACCGTCAAGACTCGGGCCACCGTCACGGATCTTCCCCGAGACCCTGCCGCCTTCCGTGAGCAAGCCCCACAGACCCGTCTTGCGATGGAACCTCTCGAACCTGCCGACCAAGGGAACAGACTCGGTGCTCAGACTCTCCACGTCCGCGAGAAGCGGCACCAAACGTACAGCTTCGGCGGCCGTGACGCCTCGGTGAACCACATCCGCCGCGGTTGGCTCCGCCCACGAGTAGCGCAGACACGTCTCGCGGTCCGCCAGGAGGCGCATCAGCCGCAGGTAGGCGCCGGCAAGGTGACCCTGGTAGCCCCGCACCGTATCCAGCACCCGGTCAGCGTCTGCCACATGTTCGAACAGTGCGTCAACACGGCGAAGGGCTCGAGCGACTTCACTCTCGCCAATCAGGTTCGGCGTCTGGGCGGCTTCAAGGAGTACGCGGAAGGAGCCAGGCGCCGCCGGGACGACTACATCCAGCAGCGGCGCCGTGCCTTTGTCCAGGATGCTCCGGTAGTCCTTGGACAGGTCTCGCCATGCAACCCCGTACGCGTGCTTGACCATGGTCTGGACTCCGCCAAGGATGTCGACGAGCGTCTCAAGGCGGATACGGTGTTCCTCCGCCGCTTCCGGCGGTTCCGTTACCAGCTCCACGACAAGCCTGTTTCGCTGCCGAGACTCCACGAGCGTCGAGTCATCCGTGAGGTTGGAATGCAGGAAGAAACCAGCTTCCGGCAGGAATCCAGTCTCCGCCAACGCACCCGTCTGTCGCGCGATTCCGAGTGCCCCCGAGGGATCAGCATCGGCGGACGTCAGATACCACTTCTCGCCACCCGCATCGAGCAGCACGGATCGCAGATCAACGATCCCGGACCGAAGACGCCGCAACTCCTCGGGCGGCACGCCCACGACGAGATAGCGACTCGTCCCCAGTGGCTCCTCGATAGCCACGGCAACGTAGTGACCGCCAATTGGATCACGGGCCTCGAACACCTGAGGGCCGTCGTACCAGAAGAGGGTTGCCCTGTGGCTGATGCTCGTCATGAGTTATCGCCCTCAAAGCAGGCCAGGACATCGTAGTTGGCGTATGGCCACCAAGTGTGGTGCGAGGGCTTGCCTGTCTGCAGGATTCGGCCCGCACCGGCGCTCAAGAGCAGTCTACAGACATGGCGTCCACGTAACGCCGGGAGCTTGGCTGCCCGCTCGGAGTCGGCACGATCCTCATGGACCGACAGTCCCCGAGCCTGACACTCCGACACGCCAGGGAAACTCCGTTCCGGCTTCTCAGCGCGCTGAGACATGAAGTCGCCCTCCGAGGGCGGAAGGGTCCGAGCCAGTCGGAACACCACGCGCGGCTGGTTGATCTCCTCCGCATCGTCCGGCGGGCAGCCCGGCGGAAGCTCTTCTCGAAAGCGCATGGAACAACGGAAGAAGTTCAGGCTCCGCGTGCGGAGTCGAAGGTGGAAGGACTCGCCGCAACTCCGCTCGAATCGGTGGGAGCGAGAGAACCGTGCAGATTCTCGTCGAAGCCGAACCCTAGCTGAACCGTACCCGGAGCAACCGGTTCAGGGATCTCTGCCGACGGATTCTGCGGCAACTGGTCGATGAGATCGAGTGTGACCGGCTGACAGATGCGAGCCGGCTGGCTCGCGCACGCGAATAGGCGGAGTCCGTCGACACGACTCGACGACGTCCGTCAGCCCCCTCTCCTCTCCGGCACCGCGGCCCACAGGCCGACCCAGATGCTGTAGCACATCGCCAGTAGCACCAGCGTGAACGGCAGACCCGTCGAGACGGTCATCGCCCGCAGGGCGTCGAGCGCGCCGGTGCCGCCGACCAGAAGCAGGACCGCTGCGACGACGCCTTCGACGGTGGCCCAGAAGACACGCTGGCTGGTCGGCACGTCTTCCTTGCCGCCCGCGGTGATCGTGTCGACGACGAGCGAGCCGGAGTCGGACGAGGTGATGAAGAACACGAGCACCAGCACGATGCCGATGAGCGACAGCGCCGCGCTGAGCGGGAACTGTTCGACCATCCGGAAGAGCATGACCTCCTGTGCAGCGGCGGCCACCGGCGCCGTGCTGTCCGCGATCGTCTGGGAGATCGCCGTGCCGCCGAAGGCCGCCATCCAGACGATCGACAGCAGGGTCGGGATGAGGGTCACGCAGACGACGAACTCGCGCACGGTCCGGCCGCGGGAGACGCGGGCGATGAACATGCCGACGAAGGGCGACCAGGACACCCACCAGGCCCAGTAGAACGAGGTCCAGTCATGCGAGAACCCCGTGTCCTCACGGCCGAACGGCGTGGCCAGCGGCACGAGGTTCGCGCCGTAGGCCAACGCACCCCTCGCGGCGGTGACCAGAATCTCGCCGGTCGGGCCGATCGCCATGACCGCGAGCAACAGGGCCAGCGCAAGGGTCATGTTGACCCCCGACAGCACCTTGATGCCGCGGTCGAGGCCGCGCACCACTGAGACGACGGCGAATGACGTGACCACGCCGATCAGCACCACCGCGGCCAGCCCGCCCGTACCCCAGCCGTAGAGCAGGTTGAACCCGGCCAGGGCCTGCGTGGTGCCCAGTCCGAGCGAGGTCGCCAGGCCGAAAAGGGTGGCGAACACGGCCAGGACATCGATCAGGTGTCCCCACCAGCCGCGCACGCGGTCGCCCAGAATCGGGTAGAAGGCCGAGCGCAGGGTCAGCGGCAGGCCGTGGTTGTAGGCGAAGAACGCCAGCGCCAGGCCAACCACGGTGTAGATCGCCCACGGATGCAGGCCCCAGTGGTAGATCGTCGCCGCCATCGCGAGGTCGCGCGCGGCCGTCGCGTCACCGCCGGCGCCTTCAAGCGGCGCGGCGTCGCTGCGCAGGCCGGCGGCGTCGATGACCGGCCCGTCGAAGGCGGCGTCGAAGTGGGACAGCGGTTCCGAAACGCCGAAGTACATGAGGCCGATCCCCATGCCGGCGGCGAACAGCATCCCGAACCAGCCCAGGTACGAGAACTCCGGCTTCGCGTCCGGACCGCCCAGCCGCACCCTGCCGACCGGCAGAAACACGAGCAGCAGGGCGAAGAGAACGAACACGTTCCCGGCCGACAGAAAGAACCAGTCGAAGGCGCTGAGGATCGCCGGGAGCAGCCAACTGAAGAACCGCGCGGCCTGACTCTGGAAGGCGAGCGTGCCGAGAACGAACACGACGATCACGGCGCCCGAGACGACGAACACCGGGTGGTGAATGTCGAGCCCGAACGGGGTGATGTTGTCCTGCCCGACGCGAAACTGGGGCCGGCGACTCAGTTGAACCGTTCGCGCAGCAGACGCTTCAGGATCTTCCCCGACGGGTTGCGCGGCAACTGGTCGATGAAGTGGACCGCGACCGGCTGCTTGAAGCGGGCCAGCTTGTCCTGGCAGAACTCGAGGATCTCCTCGCCTTCGAGGCTCTCGTCGGAGCGGACGACGATGGCGACCGGGGACTCGCCCCACTTCTCGCTCTCGCGGCCGATGACGCCGACTTCGAGCACCTTGGGGTGGCGGCCGATGACCTCTTCGAGCTCCGCGGGATAGACGTTCTCGCCGCCGGAGATGATCATGTCCTTGAGGCGGTCCTGGATGTAGACGAAGCCGTCCTCGTCCATCACCGCGCCGTCGCCCGTGTAGAACCAGCCGTCCACGAGACTCTCGGCCGTGGCCTCCGGCCGATTCCAGTACTCCTTCATCAGGTGGCGGCCGGCGACCAGCACCTCGCCCGCCTCGCCGGGGGCGCAGTCGTTGCCGTCGCCGTCGACGACGCGCACGGAGGTGTGGAAGAAAGCCTTGCCGGTCGAGCCGGCCTTGCGGATCGCGTCTTCGGGCGAGATCATGCAAGCCGGGCCGCAGGTCTCGGTCAGGCCGTAGACCTGGTGGATCTCGATGCCGAGCTTGTCGTAGGCCTCGATCAGGTTGACCGGCACCGGCGCCGCGCCGCTCATGACCCAGCGGAGCCGCTCGTGACTGCAGCGCTCCGGGTCGTAGACCTGGAGCATGAAGTTGAGCATCGCCGGTACCTTCAGCATGACGTCGATCTTCTCTTCCTCGACCAACTGCCAGGTGCGGACCGGGTCGAAGGAGCGCATGACGATGCTGGTGCTGCCCCGGTGAACGTTGCCGGTGGCCGGCGTCAGGGCGCCGACATGGAAGAGCGGCAGCGAGACGAGGTAGCGGTCGGCGTACCGCGTGTCGGCGCTGGCCATGATCGTCAGGCAGGCCCAGAGCGCCGACTCGTGGGTGTGAACCGCGCCTTTGGGCAGCCCGGTCGTGCCGGAGGTGTACATGATGTAGAGCAGGTCGCTGTCGGCCGCCGCGATTGCGGGCTCCGCGTCGCTCGCCGCTTCGGTCGCGTCCAGGTAGGAGATGCAGCCGTCGGGGCGCTGCTCGTCGGGACCCACGTGGACCCACCTCGTGACGTTCGTGCCGTTCTCGCCGCCGCCACGCGCCATCAGGTCCAGCACCTGAGCCTGGAACTCGTCGCCGAAGATCAGCGTCCCGGCGCCGGCGTCGCGGATGATGAAGGAGAGTTCCTCGGGCGTCAGCCGCCAGTTCAGCGGCACGCAGACGGCGCCGATCTTGGCGACCGCGAAGAAGGTCTCCATGTACTCGACGCTGTTCATCACCAGCAGGGCCACCCGGTCGCCCTTGCCCACGCCGAGTTCCCGGAGGGCGTGTGCGGTCCGGTTCGAGCGGAGATTCCACTCCGCGAAGGTGAAGCGGCGTTCGCTCTCGACGTCGACGAAACCTTCCAGGTCCGGCGACACGGAGGCGCGCTTGGTCAGGATGAGTCCGACGTTGTCTCGCATGGGTCCCTTCTCCTCAGACCGTTGGAATCAGTAGCGGTCGGGATCGTAGCGCGCCGGCGCACCCTGTGTTTACTCGCCGCCGGCGGCCACTGCCTCGTCGAGACCGTAGCCCTCAAGCGTCCCGTGCAGGGCAACGATGTCGAGCCCCATCACGAGCAGGTCGTGCTTCTCGCCGGAAAGGTCGCGGACGTGATTCCGCATCAGCCCCTCGGGGCGGAAGCCGAGTCCCTCGAAGGCCGCGACGGCGCCCTTCTGGTCCGGCGTCATCCGTGCCACGACCTTCTCGATGCCGGCCGCGACGGCCGCCTGGAACGCCTGCTCCACGAGCAACCGGCCCAGGCCCCTGGCGCGTGCCGACTCGGAGATGACGACGCGGATCTCCGCGACGTGGGAGGACCACTGCAACTGGCTGCGGTCGATCGAGGCGTAGCCGATCAGCTCGGCGTCCGCCAGGGCGAGCAACGTCGTCATCTGGCCCGACTCGATCTCGGCGATCCACTGGTCGACCACCTCGGCGTCACGGATGTCGCGGCGCAGGAAGAGGAGATCGTGGTCCGGAAGACCCTCGGCGAAGGCGAGCACGGCCGTCCGGTCGTCCGCGTCCATGGGCCGCACCGTCAGTTCGCGGGCGTTCAGCCGCCGGGCCACCCGGTCGGCGGGCGCAATCGATACCGGATCGTTGTCCGCGACTCGGTTCTTCCCGTCTGCCATCTCGTGCTTCCCCCTTACACCGAGCGTTCGGCCAGCCACTCCTCGAGGCGCGGCCACAGGCGGCGCACCGCGTTCGCCCCGGCGACCAGGCTGACGTGGCCGCCCTTCAGCATGAGTTCCTGCCTGTCCTCGGATCCGACCATTCCGACCAGGTCGCGCGCCGCCTCGTACGGCACGATGTGGTCGTGCTCCGCGACGACGTGGATGAACGGCACCTTGATGTTCGAGAGGTCGACGAGCCTGCCGCCGAGCCGGAACTCGCCCTTCATCAGCAGGTTCTGCTGCTGGAGTTCCTTCGTCGTCTGACGGAAGCACTCGCCCGGAAAGGGGATCTGGTCGGCGGCCCAACGCTGGAGCCGCCGGTACGAGGTGACGAACTCGTCGTTCCACATGTTGTCCCAGAGCCGCACCCGGCCCGCCACCTGGGACGCCGGGCGCAGGGCGTTGAAGGAGGCGTAGAGCATCTGCGGCGGAACGTTGCCCAGCCGGTCGACGATCCGGTCGACATCGAAGTGAGCCGGGTCCGTCCAGGTCCTGAACAGCCCCATCCCGTCGTAGTTGACCGGTGTCGTGAAGCAGGCCAGGTTGCGCAGCCGCCCGCCCGACGGCACGTCGGGATGCAGCGCCGCGTACAGCGCGGCCAGAAGACCGCCCATGCAGTAGCCGACGATCGACACGTCCGGCTCGCCGCTCCGCTCGTGAACGATCTCCACGCATTCGGGAATGAAGTCGAGCACGTAGTCCTCGAGCCGCAGCCGGCTGTCCTCGGGCCGGGGCGTGCCCCAGTCGATCATGTAGACGTCGAAACCGCGGTCGAGCAGAAACTCGATCAGGCTGTGGCCCGGCGCCAGGTCGAGGATGTAGGGCTTGCTGATCAGGGACATGACCAGCAGGAGCGGCGTCCGGTACACCTCGTCCGCCCGCGCCCGGTAGTGGTACAGGCGGAGCGTGCCCCGGCTGTGGACCGTGTCCTTCGGCGTGAGGCCTACGCCCGGATCGCCGGTCCTGATGTACTCCAGGCCCTTGACGCTGCGCCGGAACGTGCGCTCCATTTCGCGCCGCACGCTGTCCGCGACGCCGGCGGTCGCGTCCAGCACGGGCGTTGCGCTGCGGGCGGAAGCGCCGGCGGACGAAGTCGTCATTCCGCCTTCTGTTCCGACGGCGGCCGGCGCGTGCGAGCCGGCCGGGGCGCCGGCTTCGCGTCGCCTTTCCGGCCGATCGCCTGGGCCAGCAGCCCCTCGATCCGCAGCAGCCTCTCCTCGACCGCGGTCAAGCGCTCCGCGAGTTCGCTGAGATCGTTGCGCGTCGGCAGGTTCACCGCCTGGAAGTAGCGCTGCGCACCCTCGTTCATCGTCTGCTGGAACATCGTCATCGCCTCGATCCAGCCGCCCGAAGCGCGGGCGAACTGCTCGGTGCCCATCATGTCGTTGAACACCTTGTTCATCTGGTGTTCGGACTGGGTGACCCACTCGCGCCAGGCGGCGAAGGGGTCGGGAGGCGGCTGCGGAGGCGTGCGGTCGTCGGTCATGGCGTGGAGACTACGACGACTCCTCCGTCTGCGCGGTGAGCGAGTCGAGGTAGCTGTTCGCCAGGCCGAAGCTGGCGTCGACGGCGGAGCGATAGGAGCTGCGGCCGTCCTGGAACAACCGGATCCACTCCTGCACCAGGCTCTTGGCCTCGGCCGGGAGCCGCTCGGAGTTCTCGGTCCACTTGCTGATCGCCTCTTCGCGGCGCTCCTGCATGGAAGCCACCATGTCGAAGCTCGTATCGAACACGCGCTTCTGGAAGTCGAGCGCCCGCCGGTTCGCGTCGATCATCGTTCCACGAAAAGGCAGGTTCGGGCTGGTCGTCGCCGTGGTCGTGCTGGTCGTCATCTGAGGTCTCCTGAGGTACGATCCGTTGCTCGGATGGCCCACGTAGTTTCGGCTCGCAAGCCTGTTTCGAAGATTGCACCGGTGACGGCCGCTTCGGTTGACGGCGCCCGTCTTGTGCAGTGCAGCAAGAATGCTGCACATTATGCTGCGCTGTGTCAACCCCCCTTCGCATGACCGACCCGATCGTCATCAAGAAGTACGAGAACCGCCGGCTGTACGACACGCACAGCAGCCGCTACGTGAACCTCGACGGCGTCGCCGAACTCGTCCGCGGCGGCCGGGACATCCAGGTCGTCGACTCGAAGACGGGCGAGGACGTCACTCGCCACGTCCTGACGCAGATCATCGTCGACGGCGCCAAGGACCCCGAGCATGGACCGCCGCTCGAGTTCCTCCGGGACCTGGTGCGGGCGCGGGACCAGGCGGGCCGGGACTTCTTCCAGTGGTACCTGAAGAGCGCCGGCGAGGTCTACGAACGGATGAGGGAGACGATGCGGCGAAGCCCGTTCGCGCCGGACCCGTCCTGGATGCGCCTCTGGGACCCGCGCGCCATGGCGGAGGAGATGCACGCCCAGATGACGCGCCAGATGGAAGGTGTGTTCGGCAGAGGCAGCGGCGCCAAGGCTCAAGAGCCGTCTCCCCCCGCTTCCACTGACCCGCCCGGGCAGGACGGGAGTGGAGCGACCCGCGCCGAACTCGATGAACTGCGGAGCCGGCTTCAGGATCTCGAACGCCGCCTCACCGACGCCGACTGACCCGCACGGACACGTAGAGCGATGCCCCTCTCGACCGCTGCGGCCGGCAGCGATCTCAGCTCTTCAAGCCGCGAGATCACCGTCCGCGACGTGCTCGCCTACGCGGCCGGCATCGGCGACACCTGCGACACGGTGTTCGACGACGCCCGGAACGGCGGCGTCGCGGCGCCGCCCTCGTACTGCGTGTCCCTCGAGTGGCCGGTGGTCAGCCGCGGCCGCGGGTCCGAGGTCCTCGGCGGCGAGCCGCATGAGTTGCGGCGCGGAGTGCACGCCAGCCAGGACTCCCACTTCCACCGCCCGATCCGCCCCGGCGACTCGCTGACGACCAAGGGCCGCTACGTCGGCATCCGGAGCACACGCGCCGGCGTCCTGCTGACCACCCGCCTCGACACCGTCGACCAGGAAGGCCGGCCGGTCACGACGTCCTGGTCGCGTTCGATCTTCCGCGGCGTCGAGGCGGCCGGCGCCAACGCCGAGACGGAGCAGGCACCCGAGCCGCCCAGGTTGAGTCTCACCGGGAACGACCGCGGCCGGAGCGAGATCTTCGTGCCGCGGGAGATGCCTCACGTCTACACGGAATGCGCCCGCATCTGGAATCCGATCCACACGGAGCGCGAGGTGGCGCTGGCGGCGGGCCTGCCCGACATCATCCTCCACGGCACGGCGACCTGGGCTCTCGCCGGTCGCGAGGTGCTCCGCGCCTACGGCGGCGGCGACCCCCTGCGGCTCAGGCGCCTCCATGGCCGATTCAGCGCGATGGTCATCCCGGGCACATCGATCGCGGTCGAGCACGCGCCCGCCCGCGAGGCCGAGGACGGCGGGCTCCAGGTTGCCTTCCGGGTCCTCAACGCCGAAGGCCAGGAGGCTGTGAGCCAGGGCGTGGCCATCGTCGCGTAGAGTACCGGCCCCGCCAACCACTGGAACAACCGACGGAGACAGGAAGAGATGGGAATCCTCGACGGCAAGACGGCGATCGTCACCGGCGCCGGCCGCGGCATCGGCAAGGGAATCGCGCTCAAGTTCGCGGAAGAGGGCGCCAACGTCGTGGTCAACGACCTGGGCGGAGCGACCGACGGCACCGGGGGTTCCCGGATCGCCGACGAGGTGGTCGAGGAGATCCGGAGCGCCGGCGGTTCGGCGGTTCCGAACTACGACTCAGTGGCCACCGTCGAGGGCGGCCAGAACATCTTCCAGGCGGCGATCGACTCGTTCGGTGGCCTGGACGTCCTGGTCAACAACGCCGGCATCCTGCGCGACCGGACGATCTTCAACCTGGACGAGAGCGACTGGGACGCGGTGCTCGACGTCCACCTGAAGGGCCACTACTGCTGCAGCCGGCCGTTCGCCCGCTACATCCGGGAAACGAACCGCCCCGGCTGCCGGATCATCAACTTCTCTTCCGTATCCGGCCTCTACGGCAACTTCGGCCAGTCGAACTACGCGGCCGCCAAGGCGGGGATCGCCGGCCTGTCGCGCGTGCTTGCGCTGGAACTCGCCAAGTACGGCTGCACGGTCAACACGATCTCGCCGGGCGCCACGACCCGCATGACGGCGGAACTCCGCGCCTCGCGCGGCATGCAGATCGACGAGGAAGCGCCGGAGCAGAGCCCGAATCAGATCGCCCCGGTCTGCGCCTGGCTGGCCTCCGACGCGGGCCAGGACATGACAGCCCAGATCATCGACGTCATGCGCGGCTGGGTCGGCATCATGCAGCAGCCCAAGGTGATCCGGAAGTTCAGCAAGGACGGCATGTGGGACAACCGCGACATCGACCTGATCATGCCCCAGCTTCTGAAGGCGAAGCAGGACCACGACGCCGCCGTCGACGCCAAGGCGGAACCGACGCCTGTCTGAAAGGAGCCGGCCTATGGGCGGCGCGTGTCTTCCGCCTGCGGCGGCAGCGGGTCAGAGGACCCGCGCACCCAGCCTCTTCAGGTCAGCCAGCGCACGTACCAGGGCGTTCCGTCCGCCTTCTGCTGCTCCTTGAAGCGCTGGCGTTCCAGCTTCCGCAAAAACGCCTCGCCCTTGTCGAAGCAACAGTCCTTGTACTTCCTGCCGCTGCCGCAGGGGCAGGGTTCGTTGCGCTGCACCTTGCTGAAGCGCCGCGGCGCGGTGACTACCGACTTGCGGGTCGCGATCGCATTGCTCAGCCGTCGTCCGCGTTTCATCGACTCACCGTGGTCCTTCGCATGTCCTCGCTTCGGCCCGCCGTTCGCAACCGGGCAAACGACGCGCCCGAACGCTGTAACATAGCAACCGTAGCGTCCCCGGGCGAGGCCGGCAATGGCCTTTCGTCGCCGCGCCCCCGGACGATCCGCAGCCCGGACCATATGACCGCCATCCGCAAGCCGAGGCTGACGTGAGAATCTGCGTCGTCGGTTCCGGCTACGTCGGCCTGGTCACGGGAGCCTGCCTCGCCGACTTCGGCATGGATGTCGTCTGCGTCGACCAGGATGAGGCGAAGATCGCCCAGCTTCAGGCCGGCGACATCCCGATCTACGAACCAGGACTCAAGACCCTGGTCGCCAAGAACGAGGACGCCGGCCGGCTTTGCTTCACCACCGAACTGGCGCCGGCGCTCGAGTCCGCGGTCGCGGTGTTCATCGCGGTCGGCACGCCGCCCCGCGAGGACGGCTCATCCGACCTCCGCTACGTGCGGAACGTGGCCCAGGCGATCGCGGGCCAGATAAGCGGCTACAAGGCGATCGTCACCAAGAGCACGGTACCGGTCGGTACCGGCCGGATGATCGAGGAGATCGTGGGTTCCGGGCGCTGCCGCAGCTTCTCCGTCGTCAGCAACCCGGAGTTCCTGCGCGAGGGTTCCGCGATCGAGGACTTCATGCGCCCGGATCGGCTGGTCATCGGTAGCCGCGATCAGCGCGCGACGGACATCATGCTGGAGATCTACTCGCCCCTCCGCGCCCGCGGCGTCCCG
Source organism: Thermoanaerobaculia bacterium (assembly GCA_965116955.1). Lineage (GTDB taxonomy): Bacteria > Acidobacteriota > Thermoanaerobaculia > Multivoradales > Multivoraceae > Multivorans. The sequence continues at coordinate 4,535,469 of OZ220742.1, forward strand.
ATCGTCGTCACCGACGTCGAAACCGCGGAGATGATCAAGTACGCGTCGAACAGCTTCCTCGCCACCCGGATCTCCTTCATCAACGAAGTGGCCGAGCTGTGCGAAAGAACCGGCGCCGACGTGCAGGTGGTCGCTCACGGCATGGGTCTGGACCGCCGGATCGGGCCGCTGTTCCTGCGACCGGGACCGGGCTTCGGCGGTTCCTGCTTTCCGAAGGACACACGCGCCATGGCGTCGATGGCTCGGGACGCGGGCGCCAGGGTCCAGATCGTCGAGGCTACGCTCGAGGTCAATCGCCGGGTCCAGGAGCGGATGCTGGCCAAGATCGAGTCGGCGCTCGGCGACCCCAGGGGACGAACCGTCGCCATGCTGGGTCTCTCGTTCAAGCCCGATACGGACGACATCCGGGAATCCCCGGCCCTGTTCGTGCTCGATCGACTCCTGTCCCGCGGCGCCACCGTTCGCGCATACGATCCGGCAGCGATGGACAATGCCCGCCGCCTCCGTCCCGACGCGATCTACTGCGGCGATCCCTACGAGGCCGCCGAAGGCGCCGACCTCCTTGCCATCCTCACCGAGTGGAACCAGTTCCGCGCGCTTGAGTTCGACCGCCTCCGCACGCTGTTGCGCGAGCCGTCCATCGTCGATCTTCGCAACCTCTACGAGCCGGAACGAGTGGCCGCCGCCGGCTTCCGATACGCCTCACTCGGCAGGGCCGACGGAGCGCCCGACAGTCAACGACGGCCCGCATCGGCGATTCCAGCCAGGGCCGCTCTCGAATCGGAGGCCGGATGAGCCAACCGCTTTCCGTCGTCACCGGTGGCGCCGGCTTCATCGGATCCCATCTCTGCGAACGGTTGCTCGCCGAGGGTCACCGCGTCTACTGCGTCGACAACTTCATCACCGGCAGCCCGGCGAACATCGAACGCCTGCGCGACGACGAGCACTTCACCCTGATCGAGCACGACGTCAGCAAACCCGTCTACGTCGGGCCCCACGTCGACAACGTGCTCCACTTCGCCTCCCCGGCCAGCCCCGTCGACTACCTGGAGCTGCCGATCCAGACACTCAAGGTGGGTTCGCTCGGCACCCACAACTCGCTCGGTCTGGCCAAGCACCACGGCGCCCGCTACCTGCTCGCCTCCACCTCGGAGGTCTACGGCGATCCGCTGATCCACCCGCAGTCGGAGTCCTACTGGGGCAACGTGAACCCGGTCGGTCCACGTGGCGTCTACGACGAAGCGAAGCGCTTCGCCGAAGCGATGGTCATGGCCTACCACCGGATCCACGACCTGGACACCCGGATCGTCCGCATCTTCAACACCTACGGACCGCGGATGCGGCTACGCGACGGTCGCGTCGTGCCGAACTTCATCCGTCAGGCTCTCTCCGGCAGACCGCTGACCGTCTACGGCGACGGCAGCCAGACCCGCTCCTTCTGCTTCATCGACGACCTCGTCGAGGGAGTCTGGCGGCTCCTGAACTCCTCGGAGACGGATCCCGTCAACCTCGGCAATCCCCACGAGATGACCGTGCTCGAGTTCGCCCGGTTGATCCGGGGTCTGACCGGAAGCCGCAGCGAAATCGAGTTCCAGTCCTTGCCAGTCGACGATCCGAAGACGCGCCAGCCCGACATCTCGCGCGCCACCCGCCTGCTCGACTGGGAACCCGGGGTCGACCTGGAGGCCGGCCTCGAGAAGACGATCCGGTACTTCGCGGATCTGGTGGGCGACCAGTGAGCCCGGGCCTGTAGGATCAGGCGATCCGCAAAGCCGTCCCAATGGACAGAACCAGCCACGAGGAGATGTCCATGAACCCGCTTGTTCTCCGTTCCCCGATTGTCCCCAACGCCAGGGGCCTCCTGGCCACTATCCTCGGTGCCGCGCTCGCCGTTGCGTGGTTAGCCGGCGCACCGGCAGCCGCCCAGGACGAACGCTTCGCCGGCATCTGGCAGAAGGACCTCTCGCGCAGCGACGCGCCCTGGCCCGGGCGTCATGATCGACCGCAACCGAACGCAGCCGACATCGAGATCGAGTTCCGCCTGGTCGGCGACGACGTCGAGTTGACCCAGACCAGTCGCCGGCGCGACTGGCCCACTCCCCAGCACCTCAACGTGACTTACGTCACGGACAACAAGCCCCACGCAGCGGCCGATCTGGCCAGCGGCAGGATGCAGGAAGTGCGGGCCCGGTGGCGAAAGAAGAAGCTGTCCGTTTCGTTCACCGTCAGCCTGCCGGGCTTCGAGGCGGACGTACAGCAGATCTGGGAGATAACCAAGCAGGGCGACCTGTTGCAGACCAACGTCGGACGAGGCGCCGAGGGCCGGCCCGACATTCGCAAGAACTACTTCGTCCGCGCCACCGCCGTCCAGTAGCCGGATCTCGTCCACGCCAACGAACGAACGAAAACGGTCCGGTTTCGAGCTACGCCGGCGCGGGCCGCGAGGCAAGGAGTAACCAAGGAATGCGCACAGCCATCGGCATAGGGAGCGCGTACGCCTCCGGAACGAACTGGGATGCCCTGGCGGAGTACGTCGTCGAGGCGGACCGCATGGGTATCGACGACGTCTGGTCGGCCGAGGCCTGGGGCACCGACGCGGTGACCCCGCTCGCCTTTCTCGCCGGGCGGACCGAGCGGGTCCGCCTCGGCACCGGCATCATGCAGATCTCGGCGCGGGCGCCTTCGATGACCGCCATGACCGCGATGTCGCTGGCGTCCATCTCGAAGGAGCGCTTCGTGCTCGGTCTCGGCGTCAGCGGTCCTCAGGTGGTCGAGGGCCTCCACGGCGTGCCCTTCGCGATGCCGCTGGGACGCCTCCGCGAGTACGTCGACATCCTGAAGATCGCCCTGTCGGGCGAGAAGATCGCGTACGACGGCAGGCACTACACGCTGCCCCGGCCGGGAGGCGAGGGCAAGGCGATCCGCATGTCGCAGCCTGCGCGGCCCGACATGCCGATCTATCTCGCGACCCTCGGTCCGAAGTCCCTGGAGTACACCGGCGAGGTCGCCGACGGCTGGCTCGGTACGTCCTTCATCCCGGAGCACACCGACGCCTTCTTTCCGGCGATGCGCGCCGGCGCCGAGCGCGCCGGCAGGTCCTTCGGAGACATCGACATCCAGGTCGGCGGCGACGTCGAGTTCGGCGACGACCTGGACCGGCTGGCCGCCCGCCGCAAGCCGGCAATGGCCTTCACCCTTGGCGCGATGGGCTCGGCGCAGACCAACTTCTACAACGATGCCTACCGCCGTGCCGGTTTCATCGAAACCGCCCGCGAGGTGCAGGCTCTCTGGATCTCCGGCAAGCGGGAGGAGGCAGCGGCCCGGGTTCCCGACGAGATGGTGCTCGGAAACACCCTGATCGGCGACGAAGCCCGCGTGCGGGAGCGCATCCGCGCCTACCGCGACGCCGGCGTGACGACCCTGCGTCTGAACCCGGCCGGAGCCACGGTGCGCGAGCGGCTGGACACCCTGGGCCGGTTCCTGGAGCTGGTCCGCGAGGAGGCTCCCGCCGGAGGATGAGCTTTCCGGCACGGCACGGCGCGGAACTTCTCGCGCACGCCGAGCGGAACCTGGGGCGCTTCGAGCAGCGCGCGCTCGACCCGGAAGCCGCGGCCGCGCGGGCCGTGGAGGCTTCCGGCCACACCGGAGCGGCGCCGGCCAACGCGCACGCCGCGGTCGCCGTCACGCTGCTACCCGACAAGGGCGGCCGCGGCTGCTTTCTGCTCACGCGGCGGTCGCTCCGCCTACGGCGACACCGCGGCCAGTGGGCTCTCCCGGGCGGCCGGATCGACGAGGCGGAGACACCCGAGCAGGCGGCACTCCGCGAACTCCACGAGGAGGTCGGCCTGGACCTCGACTCGTCGGCCGTCCTCGGCAGGCTCGACGATTTCGGCACCAGGTCCGGGTTCGTCATCACCCCGGTCGTCTTCTGGTGCGACGACTATCGCGAACTGGCGCCCAACCCGGCCGAGGTCTACAGGGCGTACCGGATCCCGCTGATCGACCTGGACCGTCCGGACGTACCCGTACTCCGCGAGATACCGGAGAGCGAGAACCCCGTGCTCTCCATGCCGATCCGCGGCGGCCTCGTCCATTCGCCGACCGCGGCGATCGTGTACCAGATGCTCGAGGTCGTCCTGCGCGGCAACGATGTCCGCGTGGCCCACTACGAGCAGCCCGTCTTCGCCTGGCGTTGACCCCGGCAACCGCCTGGTTGATCCGGCCTGGGAACGCGGGCATCCTGCCCGCATCCAGTACCGCGTAGCATCGTTCGATGACCGCCGGCCTCCCTCTCGACGGTGTCCTCGTCGTGGCCATCGAACAGGCTGTGGCCGCGCCGCTGGCGACCTGTCGGCTCGCCGACGCCGGGGCCCGGGTGATCAAGGTCGAGCGAGAGGGCGGCGACTTCGCCCGCGGCTACGACGGTAGCGGCGGTGTCTCGGCCTACTTCGCGTGGCTGAACCGCGGCAAGGAGTCCATCGTTCTCGATATCAAGGACGCAGAGGACCGGACTCTGCTCGAACGGGTGGTCGAGCGCGCGGATGTGTTCATCCAGAACCTGGCTCCGGGCGCCGCAGCCCGTGCCGGCCTCGGGTCGAAGGACCTCGGCAAGCGTCATCCGCGGCTGATCACCTGCGACATCTCGGGGTACGGCGAGGAGGGTCCGTACCGGTCCATGCGCGCCTACGACCTCCTGGTCCAGGCCGAGAGCGGCGTCGCATCGATCACCGGTTCGCCGGCGGAGCCCGGTCGGGTCGGCGTGTCGATCTGCGACTTCGCCACCGGCATCTACGCCTACTCCGCCATCCTCGAAGCCCTGATCGAACGCGAGCGTACCGGCGTCGGCCGCAACGTCGAGGCCACCCTGTTCCACACGATGGCGGACTGGATGGCCGTGCCCCTGCTGCGCTTCGAGCAGCAGGGGCTCGACTGGCCGCGCGTCGGCCTCGGCCATCCGACGATCGTGCCCTACGGCCTGTTCCAGCTCGGTGACGGCGACTCCGTCCTGATCGGCGTCCAGAACGACCGCGAGTTCGCACGACTGTGCAACGAGGTTCTCGACCAGCCGGAGCTGGCCGAGGCCTACCCGCGGAACGTGGATCGCGCGAATGCCCGCGACGCCGTCGAAGGCGCGATCGGCGCCGTCTTCCTGCGTCACGACCGCGTCTCGATCCAAACCGCCCTGAACCAGGCGCGCATCGCCTACGGCTTCCTGAACGATGTCGCCGCCCTGTCGCGGCACCCACAACTCCGGCGGGCCAGACAGCCTCTCCCCGACGGCACCGAGATCGACATGGTCGCGCCCGCGGCCGCCCCGAACGAACCGGGACGCCGCCTGCCGCCGGTTCCCGAACTCGACGAGCACGGCGCCGCGATCCGCGCCGAGTTCGGGACCGCTCCCGGGGCCGCGCCCCCCTCGTGATCGAACCTGGACTGTTGACATCTGATGCGTGATGCGTGATGCTCGCGTCATGCGTACCACATTGAACCTCGCCGAGGACGTCCTCTGGGCTGCCAAGGAACTCGCCGCGCAGCGTGGCGTTCCCATGGGTCAGGTGGTTTCGGAGCTGGTCAGAAAAGGGCTCAAGCCCAAGGAAGATCGAACCGTGACGAGAAACGGCATACATCTCCTGCCGCCGCGTGAAGGCGCCCGACCTGTCTCGCTCGAGGTGGTCAACGCCCTTCGGGACGAGGAACCTTGACGGCGCTGCTCGACGTCAACGTGCTGATCGCACTATTCGACACAGAGCACATCCACTACGAGACAGCACACGACTGGTTCGAGAGCACCGGGCGCGGCCTTTGGGCCACTTGTCCATTGACCGAGAACGGCTTCGTTCGCATCGTCTCCAGCCCCAGGTATCCCGGCCGCCGGACCACCGTCGCCGAAACGGCAGAGCGCCTGCGACGCTCTTGCCACGAGTCCGACGATCACGTCTTCTGGCCTGACTCGCTGTCGCTCCGCGATCAGGAGCACTTCACCGCCGGCGCTCTTCGCGGCTACCGCCAGATCACGGACGTCTATCTCCTGGCGTTGGCCGTTCACCACGACGGCGTACTGACTACTTTCGACGACTCGATTCCGACTGCCGCGGTGCCGGGGGCCGGCGACAACCGAATCGTCCTGCTCAGATAGCCCGCTACAGCGCCGCGTGACCGGCGACCAGAGCGGTCCAGATCAGGGGCAGCACGACTAGCGAACCCAGAAAGAGAGTCCGGGCGCGGGCGCGGCTGCGGTCGAGGAAAAAGCGGGCGGCGAGCAGGACGAAGGCAACGCTGAAGGCGGCGGCCGCGATGGCGAAGGCCGCAGGTGTAAGGCCGACGGCGGCCGCGAGAAGACACAAGACGGCCAGCAGGAGGGCCCAGAGGAGAGAGTGCGTTGCCGTCCGGCCACCCTCCGGATCCGTTGCGGCCAGCACCTTGAAGCCCGCTCGGGCGTAATCGTCGCGATGGAGCCACGCCAAGGAGTGGAAGTGCGGGAGTTGCCAGGCGAAGACGATGCCGAAGAGAAGCCACGCTTCGACGGTCAGGGCGCCGGTCGCGGCGGCCCAGCCGATGACCGGCGGAAGGGCGCCCGGCACCGCGCCGACGAGGACGGCTAACGACGTGTGGCGCTTGAGCGGCGTGTAGATCCAAGCGTAGGTGACGAGAGTCGCCAGCGCCACGACTGCGGAGAGCGGGTTGGCGCCGAGAGCAAGGACGGCGAGACCCGCGATGCTCAGAACGGTGGCGAACAGTTGACCCGCCGCCGGCGAGATGTCGCCCAGGGGCAGCGGCCGGGACCGGGTGCGGGTCATCAGGGCGTCGAGGTCTCGCTCGGCGACCTGGTTGAATGCGGCTCCGCCCGCGGCGACGAGACCGGAGCCGAGCAGGACGGAGAGGAGGACTCCCAAGTCGAGCGCTCCGGCTCCGAGGTAGTAGCCGATGCCGACGGTGGCGACCGCCAGGGCGTTGAGCCGCGGCTTGGCCAGTGCCAGCCACGGGGCGGCGCGGTTCGGCCGTGCCGCTTCCGCGGCGAGGAGCGTCACGCGGGAACCCGCCCGGGCGCGTCGCCGGTACTCGTCGCGAAGCCGCTCGCCCGGATCGTCGAAGCGTCGCCGAACCAGTCGCGGTGCACCCGCAGCCCCAGGGCCACCGAAACGACCCACAACAGGCCGCCGGTCGCCACGTGCGCGGTGTTGATGTGCGGCTGCAGGCCGCTCCAGACGGTCCAGGCGCCGAGACCGATCTGAGCCAGGAGTACCGTGCCCAGGAGCAGCGCGGGGCGGGCAAGTTCCGGCCGATGGCGATGAACCCTGAGGACCCGCACGATCAGGGCCAGCGCCGCGACGGTCACGGCGACGGCGCCCAGCCGGTGCGCGAAGTGAAGCGAGATGCCCAGACTCCACTCGGGCGGGAGCAGCCGGCCGAAGGCCAGCGGGAAGTCCGGGATGGCGAGCCCCGCGTCGTTGTGGCGCATCGTCGCGCCGAGGAGGATCTGCACGTACACGAGAACCGGAACCGCCAGCCCAAGCCGGGCCAGCAGCGGGTCGTCCAGCGGTTCCGAACGTCCGAAACGCGCTCGCCAGCCCGGCGACGTGAAGATGCCCAGGCTCACGACGAGGGCGAAGAAGAGCTGGGCCAGACCGGCATGGCTGATCGAGATCGGCTTCGGCAGCAGGTAGATCACCGTGATGCCGCCGAGCAGACCCTGCGCGATGACCGCGGCGAGCGCCGTCCAGGCCAGTCGACGCACCCAGGCGCGGCTCTCGACGCGCCAGGCCCACACCGCCAGACCGATCGTCATTAGCCCGACCACGCTCGCGATCAGTCGGTGGCCGTGCTCGTAGAGGATGCCGCCCACCATCTTCGAGAACGGGAAGGCGAACATGAAGTAGCCGTACGTGTTCGGCCAGTCGGGAACGGCGAGTCCCGAGTCGGTGCTCGTGACCAGGCCGCCGGCCGCGATCAGCAGCAGGGACGCCGCGGCCAGCAGCCGGAGGTAGTAGTGCAGCCAGCGCACGACCGGCGCACTCTATCCGCCCAGCGGCACGCCTGGGTGCGCGGGTCTTCTGACCCGCTGCCGCCGCAGGCGGCCGGAGAACGCCGCCGCGAAGCGGCGACTTCAACCCCCCGCAGTCCTTCAGCCGACGATCTTCTGACGACGCAGTTCGTCGATCTCGGCCGCGGTCATGCCCAGACCGCCCAGGAGGTCTCCGGCGCCTTCGCCCAGGGCCGGCGACGGCGCGACCGGCGCCGGCGGCGTGCCCGAGAACTTCGCCGCCGGACGAGGCACCCTCATGCGGCCGACCTGGGGATGGTCGACCTCCCGCAGCAACTCGTTCTCGACCACCTGCGGGTCGGTCAGTACCTCGTTGCGGGTCAGGATCGGCGCGCACGGCACGTCCTCGGCTTCGAGCGCGGCGATCCACTCCGCGGAAGTGCGCTGCCGCATGACGTCGCCGACCATGCCCAGGCGCGAGTCCGCGTTCGAGATCCGCCCCGCCGCCGTGTTGTACCGCTCGTCCTCCAGCCATTCGAGATGGCCGGTGGCCCGCGCCATGCCTTCCCACTCGACGTCGGAGATCGTGGACGCCGTGATGTAGCCGTCGGCGGTCTGGTAGATCAGGTCGCTGGTCGACCCGGGCCGGCCGTGCGCCACCTCGCCGCCGACCAGGATCTGGCGGACGAAGCCCTCGGGCCAGGTGAAGGAGATCGTCGCGTCGAGCATGGCAAGGTCCAGGTGCTGGCCCTCCCCCGTCCGTTCGCGCGCCAGCAGCGCCGCGGTGATCGCCTGGGCCGCGGTCAGGCCGGTCACCTTGTCCGGAATGATCGTCCGCACCATCTTCGGCTCGCCCGTGACCCGATCGGCCTGGATGTCGGCGAAGCCCGACAGGGCCTGGATGATCGGGTCGTAGACGCGCTTCTGGGCGTACGGCCCTTCCTGCCCGAAGCCGCTGATCGACACGTAGACGAGACGTGGGTTCAACTCGCGCAGGCGGTCGGCGCCCAGGCCCAGCTTTTCGACCACGCCGGGGCGGAAGTTCTGGACGAAGACGTCGGCGGTGCCGACCAGGTCGAGCAGGATCCCGACCCCGCGTTCGTGCTTCAGGTCGAGGACGAGGGACCTCTTGCCCCGGTTGATCGTCGCGAACCCGGCCGTGACGCCGCCCCGCTGGGGTCCCAGCCGGCGCATGATGTCGCCGCCCGGGGGCGCCTCGACCTTGATCACCTCGGCGCCCTGATCCGCCAGCAGCATGGTCGCGATCGGCCCCGAGACCATCGTCGCCAGTTCGATCACCCGGTAGCCGTGGAGCGGACCCATGGCGGCGCAGGGTACCAGCTACCGCATCCGCTCCCGCAACACCAAATCCACGGTCAGGGCTTGCCGAGGATTCAGAGTCGTCTCGAACGGATCGCTTACCTCCCAGCTCTCCAAGGTCATGCGACGGGCCGAGATCCTCACCCAGCCCGGCGGCACGCCGCGAGCGGAGTAGGAGCCGTCCTCGCCAGCGGTCGCCTGGTGAACGAGCTGCCCGTCCGCGGACTCGAAGCGGACGATGGCGCGCTCCGCCGGCTGTCCCGTGGACGCGCTCAGCACCCGGCCCTGGACCACGGTGTCGGCGAGCTCCAGCACCAGAGGCTCGTCCGCCGGCACGTCGATGTCGTGGAAGAACTGAAACAGTTCGTAGTCAGGCGCGACCACGTCGACCCGCCAACCCTCCCGTCCCGGCAGCGCGCCCCGGAACCAGCCCTCGGCGTCGGTCCGGAACGTCAGGTCGGGCGAAGTCTGCCGGCCGCCGAAGAACACGAGGCCGGTTACCGGCACCTCGTCCAGCGTCAGGCGACCCACCACCGGCACGAGGTCGAGTTCCACGACCGCTGCCCGGTCGGCCACGATCTCGAGGTAGTCGAGGCCGCCGAAACGCCCACCCGCCTCGTCGGCAATCTCCACGCTGAAGGCACCGTTGCCCGGCACGTGAAACAGCGCCCGGCCGTTCTCGACGACGGCCCTCTGCTGGGAGTACTCCCCGGGGCGGTACGCGCGCCAGAACCCGGCCGGGTCCTCCGGCTCGATCTGCTTCAGCCGGGCGACCCAGTGGCTGTCGTAGGGCGGATCGGCAGGCAGCACGGAGACCTCCAGGAGGTGACTTCGCATGAGCGGGAGCCGCTTCCGGGGGAACATCTCGGCGTTCCGCTGGAGCGTGTAGGGGCCCGCGCGCGCGGCCACACGGTCGGCGCAATCAACCTGAATCCAGTGATGGCCGGGGCCCAGTCCCGGCGCCTGAAAGAAACCGTCCCGGGCCACCTCCACCGTCGCCACGACGTCCTCGAGACCGGTCATCCAGAACGCGGGATCCGCCTTCGCCACGTGGACGACGCACCGTTCGATCAGATCTCTGAAGCCCGGCCCCGGCGCGACGAAGCCGGCGAGACTGGCGCCGGGAATCAGACTCTGGTCGCCCATGCGAAGCTGCCGCCGGCCGAACAACGGCGTCTCCCAGCGGTACTCCGGCGAGTGTCCGGGCAGCCAGAACACGATGTGAACCAGGGTGCCCGGCAAGTTGCAGGACCAGCGGCCATCGTCCGCCACCGGGCACCGGATCCTCGCTCCCTTCAGGCTGAAGCGCGGGTCAAGCCGCCCGGAGTCGACGTCGCCAAGAAGGATCAGGACTTCCGACACCGGTCGCCGCGGGCCGACCACCCGTCCCGAACCGGAAACCGCCGGGAAGACCGGCACCTCGTAGACGGGCACGACGGAGGGGGCCGGCTCCCCGCCGCCGTCGGCCTCCGGCTGCACGTCGCCCGGATCCTGCGGCTCCAGATCCGGGTCGATGTAGACCTCACGACCCCAGAAGCCGCTGCCGGGCGCCGGGCGGACATTCCAGGGTCCGGGCTCGATCAGGAACACCTGGAACGGCTGACCGCTGACCACGGGCAACTCCTGCTCGACGCCCTCCGCGTTCCTGACCACGAGCGTCACTTCGGCCGAGACCGTCCGGTAGGCGACCGCCTTCAGCACGACGGGGGAAACCTCGTCCGTCGCGCCGCGTTGAGGGGCAGCCGGGGACGCTACGGCACCGAGAAGGAGAGCCAGGCCGAGGGCCGTGCCAATCGCGCTGCGCCGCCGCCGCTTCATCCCCGCACCACCCGCTACGGCAGCGTCATCACCAGGGGCTTCTTGCGCGTGACGACGATCGTGTGCTCGAACTGGACCGTCGTCGTTCCCGGCTTGTTGAGCAGCGTCCAGCCGTCCTTGGCCGTCTTCGCCTGCTCGCGGCCGTTGGTCAGAAACGGCTCGATCGTCAGCACCATGCCGTCGTGCAGAAAGCGTTCGTCGTTCGGGTCGTCGAAGCCGGGCACGAACTTCGGCTCCTCGTGGAGCGAGCGGCCGATGCCGTGCGAGCCGAGATTGCGGATCAGGCCGAAACCGGCCCTGGTCGCCGTCTCCTCGATCGCGCGGCCGATGTTGCGCAGGCGCCGCCCGTGCCGAGCCTGCCGCATCGCGGAGCGCAGCGCGCGTCGAGTAGCCGAGATCATGCGCCGCCGCTCTTCGCTCACCGGCGGCACCGCGTACGCCGCGCCGGTGTCGCTGAAGTAGCCGTCGAGTTCGAGGGACACGTCGATGTGGACCAGGTCGCCGGCGTCGATCCGCCGCTCGCCCGCGATGCCGTGCGCGACCTCCTCGTTGACGCTGATGCACGTGGCGGCCGGGAAGTCGTAGCAGAACTCGGGCGCCGAGCGCGCGCCGCGCGCTTCCATGTACTCCCGGCCGATCAGATCCAGCTCGGCGGTCGTCATGCCCGGCTCCAGCGCCTCGCCCATCCGCGCCAGACACCGGGCCGCGACCCGACCGGCCCGACGCAGGGCCTCCAGCTCTTCGCGGCCGCCGATCGTCATCGAGGTCAGGCTACCGCACCCAATCACGGTGCATCGGGGTGTAGAGTCCCGCGATGATCGTCGTCGCCCCCAAGACCCGATAACCGGCACCGCTTGATGACCACCGATCTCGCCTGGAAAGTGACAGCGGCGATCCACCACGCCGAGCAACGGAGCGAGCGTCTCGTCCTCCTCGTCGGTTTCAACGGCCGAGGTAAGGCCACCGTGCTGGAGGAAGTCGCAGAAAAGGTCGGCGCTCCTCTCGTCAACGTCAACCTGGAACTCTCTCGGCGTCTTCTCCACTTGACCTCGTCCCAGCGTCCCCGCCAAGTCCAGCGACTGCTTGGAGCAGTACTCGCAGAGCTCGACAGCAGAGTCGTTCTGCTCGACAGGCTGGAGTTGCTGTTCGACACCGCACTCCGTCAGAACCCGTTCCGCCTCCTGAAGGACCTCTCGCGCCAGTGGACCGTGGTCGCTGCCTGGAGCGGAATGAGCGACGGCAAGCACGTGCGCTATGCCGAACCCGGCCATCCCGAGTATCGGCACTATCGGATCGACGACGTTCTGATCGTCAACGCAGAAGCCGGTGCAGGATGAAGTACGAAGATCTCGTCCAGTTCGACCCGATCGAGACCGTCGTGCAGCTTCGCGACGCTGACGAGACAGAGGCTGCCCGCCGCCTCGTGAGCACGTACGTCATCTCCGACGAGATGGCCGAAAAGCTTACGTCCGTGGTCTTTCCGCAACTTCAGTACGACACGCCCGCCGACAACAAAGGCGTCCTCATCGTCGGCAACTACGGCACGGGCAAGTCACACCTCATGTCCGTCATCTCCGGGGTTGCCGAGCATGAAGACCTGGCGAAGGTCCTCACTCACCCTGACGTGTCCGAACAGGCTGTCGCAGTAGCCGGGAAGTTCAAGGTCGTTCGAACGGAGATCGGGGCCACGACCATGCCTCTGCGCGACATCGTAGTCAACACCCTGGAGGAAGGTCTCCGCTCCCTCGGAGTCGCGTACTCCTTCCCGAGCGCCGCTGAGGTCTCGGGCAGCAAGCGGGCCTTCGAGGAGATGCTCGCGGCATTCCTCGCGGAGCATCCGGATCACGGTCTGCTGTTAGTGGTCGACGAACTCCTGGACTACCTACGCAGCCGCGACGATCAGCAGATCATCCTCGACCTCAACTTCCTGCGCGAGGTTGGCGAGGTCTGCAAGGATCTCCGATTCCGGTTTGTGGCCGGAGTCCAGGAGGCCGTCTTTGACCACTACCGCTTCGCCTTCGTCGGCGAAAGCGTAAGGCGCGTGCGCGACCGCTTCGAACAGGTCCACATCGCCCGACAGGACGTGAAATACGTCGTGGCGCAACGCCTGTTGCGGAAGTCCACCGAGCAACACACCCGAATCCGCGAGTACCTCTCTCCGTTCACCCGCTTCTATGAGCGGATGAACGAACGGCTAGAAGAGTTCGTCGACCTCTTTCCGGTGCACCCCGAGTACGTCGACACCTTCGAGCGCGTAACGGCTGCCGAGAAGCGGGAGGTACTGAAGACCCTCTCACAGTCGATGAAGGGCCTTCTTGCGTGCGAACTGCCGGCGAAACACCCCGGGCTGATCGCCTACGACGACTACTGGTCCACGCTACGAGACAACCCGTCGTTCCGAGTGATTCCCGAGATCAAGGCCGTCATCGACTGCAGTCAAGTGCTCGAATCGCGCGTCGAGCAGGCTTTCGGGAGGCCGCACTACTATCCGATGGCGATTCGCATCATCCATGCGCTCTCGGTCCACCGTCTGACCACTGGCGGTCTGGAGACTCCGCTCGGCGCTACACCAGCGGAACTGCGCGACAGCCTTTGCCTCTATCAAGAGGGCATCGAAGACCTAGGCGGCGACCCTGCAGACGACCTTGCTTCTCAGGTGGCGACAGTGCTGCGGGAGATCCACCGCACCGTCAGCGGCCAGTTCATCTCATCCAACGAAGAGAACGGCCAGTACTACCTCGACCTCAAGAAGACGGACGACTTCGACGCCCTGATCGAGCGGCGGGCGGAAAGCCTCGATCCGGCACGGCTGGACCGCTACTACTATCAGGCGCTTCGCCAAGCGATGGAGTGTACGGACGACACGTACGTCACCGGCTACAGCATCTGGGAGCACTATCTGGAGTGGCGTACTCGAAGGGCGGCACGTCAAGGCTACCTCTTCTTCGGCGCTCCGAACGAACGGTCCACCGCGATACCGCCACGGGACTTCTACATCTACTTCCTTCAGCCTCACGAGCCGCCGTCCTTCAGGGACGAGAAGAAACCGGACGAGGTCTTCGTGTATCTGACCGGCGGGGACGAGGAGTTCCGGAGCATCCTGCGGAGCTACGCGGCGGCAGCCGAACTTGCCTCCACATCCTCCGGCCACGCGAAGGCGACATACGAGTCGAAGGCGTCCGGCTTTCTTCGTAATCTGGTGCTGTGGTTGCAGGAGCACATGGCTTCGGCCTTTGAAGTGGTCCATCAGGGGCGGCGCAAACCACTGCTCGCATGGACAAAGGGCCAGCCTGTTCCGGGGCTCACCGGAACCACGTCTCCCGCGCGAATCAACCTGCGCGATCTGATGAACGCGGTGGCGGGAAACTGTCTGGAGGCCCACTTCGAAGATCAGGCGCCGGAGTACCCCAGTTTCTCCGTTCTGATTACCGCGAAGAGCCGCCCGCAAGCAGCGCAGGATGCGTTGCGGCGCATTGCCGGAGCATCCAGGACTAGGCAGGCAAGCGCCGTGCTGGATGCGCTCGAGCTGCTCGACGGTGAGCGGCTGAACCCCGACAACTCGCGGTACGCAAGGCACATTCTGGGTGTCCTGAATCGGAAGGGCCACGGCCAAGTCGTAAACCGCTCCGAGCTGATCCGGGAGCTGCTCGGCGTCGAATACATGGCCCCACAAACGCTCCGCCTGGAACCCGAATGGGTTGTCGTACTGCTTACGGCCCTGGTACACGCCGGATCCCTCGTCCTCGCGGTGTCGGGCAGGAAGTTCGATGCCTCGGATCTCTCGACCATCGCTGCCATCTCGATCGATGAGCTGGCCCACTTCAAGCATGTCGAGCACCCTAGGCAATGGAACGTCCCCGGTCTCCGCGCCCTGTTCGAGCTTCTGGGATACAGCCCGGGCCTCGCCGCGCTCGTCACCCAAGGTAAAGAGGAGCCGGTTCGGGAACTCCAAGTCGGCGTCCGGCAGATGATCGATCGCCTGGTCCGGGCCGAGCACGCAGTTCGGAGCGGCCTTCAGTTCTGGGGGCAAACGCTCGTCCGCGAGGAAGGCACCGCACACCCCGTCTTCAACCTGTCGCGGACCAAGAACTTCCTGGAAGCGGTCCAGGCCTTCAACACGCCCGGAAAGCTCAAGAACTTCAGGCCAGCCGACCGTGACGTCCGGAGCCACAAAGCGGCGATTCGGGCCCTCGAGGAGGTCGAGAACGCCCAACGCCTGGCTGTGGAACTTGCTCCCTCAGAGACCTACTTCGCCGCAGCCGAGGCCGCACTGTCCAACTCGGGCCCATTGTCGGAAGAGTGGACGCGTAGGATGCAGACGGCACGGAAAACGGTCCTCGCGGAACTGGCGAACCGCTCAACCCAAGATGCCACTGCGGTCCGCCGGCGGGTGCTCAGCATGCTCGGCGACCTGAAGCGGGCCTACGTCGAGCTGTACCTCGCTCTCCACACAAGAGCACGGCTCGGCGTCAACGACGACCGCCGGAAGGCTGCCTTGCTGCAGGACGAACGATTCGCGCGACTCGACACCCTCTCCGCAATCGATCTACTGCCGACTCGGCAGCTAGACGAACTGCGAAGGGATCTCAAGGGCTTGAGGACCTGTTTCGCGTTGACTAAGGAGGAACTCCACGCCAAGCCAACGTGCTCCCACTGCGAGTTCAAGCCCTCGACGGAGGAGTCCTCGTCGGGGGCCGCCGAGAGTCTGGCGAGCGTTGATGACCGCCTGGATGGGGCACTGCACGCTTGGTCCGAAACCTTGCTCGCAAACCTGGACGATCCCTCGACTGCCGAGAACATCGCCCTGCTCGATCCGGACCGCCGGGCACCTGTCGAGGCCTTCCTGCGGTCCGGGGAGTTGCCCGAGCCGCTGGCATCCGAGTTCATCGACGGTGCCCGGGCCGTCCTCTCGGGGTTGATCAAGGTAGAAACGACCATCGACGCCGTTCACGCCGCCCTACTCGACGGTGGTTCGCCCTCCGCTCCTGGTGAGTTGAAGCAGCGATTCGCAAAGTACGTGGACGATCTTACCAAGGGACAGGATCCGGCCAAGGTCCGGATCGTGCTCGACTAACGTCAAATGGACAGAGAACAACTCATCGAACGACTCAAGGGCTACGAGTGGGACGACCTCGAGTTCAAGAGCGCCCAACGCGGCGTTCCCGGGGATGCCTACAGGACAGTGTCCGCGTTCTCGAACACACAGGGCGGCCGACTCGTGTTCGGCGTCCAGGACAAAGACGGCAAACTTGAAGTTGTCGGCGTCATTCACGTGGACAAAGTGCAGAACGAGTTTCTGAGCGTTCTGCGTTCCGGCCAGAAGTTCAACCGCGTCATTGAAGCAGAGGGGCAGCTATTGGAGGACGAAGACCGGGCGCTACTTGTCTTCCATGTTCCTGAGGCCCAAAGACAGGACAAGCCTGTCTACTTGAATGGCGACATCAGGCTTTCGTTTCTTCGCCGCGGTGCGGCCGACGAAAAGTGCACGCAGGCTGAGATCGAGCGACTCGTGCGCGACGCATCCGACGTTACTTACGACAGCGGCACTGTGGACCTCGACCCGGAGCGTTGCTTCGACGCCTCCTCCGTCCGCTGGTACCGAGGGATCTTCAACGACCGAAACCTCAGTCACGACCCCGAACAACCGGACACGGACTTCCTGCACGAGTGGGGGTTGCTCGTCGAGAACGACGGCCGGCTCGCGCCCACCCGCGCGGCGATCCTGCTCTTCGGGAAGGCTGCCGCCTTCCGCCAGCTTCTGCCGCGGCCAGCCGTGGACTGGCAGTGGCATCGCGGCGACTGGTCCGGGGCGGTTGACGAGAAGCGCTGGACGGACCGGCTGGTGATCGAGTCGAACCTCGTCGAAGCGTGGAGGACACTTACAAAGCGCTACATGCAGCGGGCAGAGACCCCGTTCTCCCTAGATCCAGAGACGCTACAGCGAAGCGACCGCCCACCAGACTACACGGCCTTCCGCGAGGCGGCGATCAACCTGCTGATCCACCAGGACTACGCGGATCAGACCCGGAAGGCGGTCATCCACTCGTACCATGACCGCACGCTACTCTGGAATCCAGGGGACGCTTTCGCCTCTACGGAGGCCCTCTTGGAGCCAGGCGAGAAGGAAGTCCGCAACCCGAGAATCGTCGCCGCCTTCCGCCGCATCGGCCTGAGCGAGCAGGCGGGCACCGGACTTCGCGCTATCTTCGGCAACCAACTCCAGCTCGGCTACGTGCCGCCTGTCTTGAGTAACGACAGAGTCGGGAAGACGTTCGAGATCACGCTCCTCAAGGAGGAACTGCTGTCGGAACGGCAAATCCTGCTTCAAGCGAAGCTGGGCGTCGACTTGAGCGAAGCCGAGTCCAGGACGTTCGCGTTCGCCTGCCACGAGAGACGCCTTCGTCCTCGCGACGTTCGGGCGGTGACGGGTCTCTCCGGCAGCGACGCCATGGCCGTCCTCAACCGATTAGTCGCTCAGGCGCTGATCTCGCCTCTTGTGGGATCGCAGGCTCCACTCTTCGTTCCCGCTGCCCACCTTGACGAACAGCTTGCCGAGTTGGCTCGTGCCCGAGCTTTCCCGCCCAAGGATCCTCCCTCCAGCACGCAACCGTCTGGCGACTTGTTCACTGCACAAGCTGCCTCGCCAACGACCAACTTGTCTACTGCACAAGCTCCCGTCCTGGCCGAATTGACACCCCTTCAGCACCGGATTCTCCGGCTGTGCGACACTCCACGCAGCCTCGCCGAGATAATGACGGCAGCCGACATGAAGAATCGGGGCTACTTCAAAGTCCACCACCTAGATCCGCTGCTGCAAGCCGGCGTCCTCCGCATGACGCACCCGGGCCAGCCCAACCATCCCCGCCAAGCCTACGTGCTCACTCCGGCTGGTGCCGCGATCAAGGCTCAACGCATGAGCCACCCACCGACGGATGCCGCACCGAGGAACGGAGACACCCGCGATGACGGTTAGCCGTGGCGCTGACTCGCTCCGACACGTCTACGGGAAAGAGCCCGCCCACGACAGGCTATCCGCGAAAGTCTCAGCCAATCCCCGGAGCGCCGCACCGGTCGAGTGCCTAGGCCTAACGTTCGAGAACGAAGAAGCTCGCCGAGCGCACTTCCTTGGCAGGCTAAGGGTGGCCTTGGAGGAACTCCATGCACGGCTGGCCGGTGTCCAGTGGAACGGCGTCGAAGACGCCGCTGGGCGGCTTGCAGGAATCCGAGAGTGGCCAATGGGAAACGACGCGACGCTCCGCGAACTCGCCAAGCGAATGCGTTCCGCAGACCACTCGAAAGACCTCCTCCAGCGCTGGAAGGACGAGGTCGGCTTTCCCCACGGTGAGATCGACGAAATCCTAAGTCTCTCTGATCCCCCGTGGCACACAGCCTGCCCGAACCCCTTTCTCGGCGAGTTCCTAGCCTATCGACAGCAACGTCGGCCTGCCTCTCTTGCGCCTTACCGCCGCAAACCACTTACGGCTGACATCCGTGAAGGAAAAAACAACCCTATCTACAATACTCACGCATACCATACAAAGCTCCCACACACTGCAATCCTCCGGTACCTCTCTCACTACACCGACCCCGGCGACATCGTCCTCGATGGTTTCAGTGGGAGCGGAATGACCGGCGTCGCGGCTGTCACGCACCGCGCTCCGTTGCGTAGCCCCTCATCATCGCCCCCTGAGGCGACCCGCCAGCTCTCGGCTATCCTGTGCGACCTTTCGCCTTTGGCGACGTTCCTGTCAAGCAATCTCCTTCGCCCTTTCGCTGAGGACGCCTATTTGGAGGGCGTTGCCACAGTCCTTGACAAAGCCCAACAGCGCCTCGGCTTCCTCTACACTACCCGCCACACGGGTTGGCTCGTGCGCCAACGCAAGCACGTCGCCCACCACGAATACTCCCACCAGGACACCCGACCGGGCGCTGTCAACTTCACCCTATACTCTGACGTCATCCGCTGCCCCAACTGTGGGACTTCAACCACCCTCTACTCTGTCGCCGTCGACGAGAGCAAAGACCAGCTCCGTTCTGAGTATTCATGCCCCGCCTGCAACTCGGTCGTCAAAAAGAGGGACTGGCAACCAGAACTGACGACGCTCTATGATCCAGTCCTAGAACAACCGCACCGCCAGCAGCGAATCGCCCCAGTTCTCCTCAACTACACTGTAGGCACGGCACGCTACGAGAAGCTACCAGACGACCACGACAAAGAGCTACACGGTGAGGCCCTGCGACTCCTGGAAGAGCACGCGCTGCCACGGGTTCGCCTCATCGAGGGAAAGGAGATCCGAAGAAACGAAGGGGCTGGCATAACCCATATTCACCACTTCTTCACCGCTCGCGAACACGTTGCGGTCGCCCATCTCCTTTCTGCGATCCGTCAACACCCCGACTCGTCAGTGCGTAACGCCATGCTCTTCACCCTGACAGCAGCGATTCCGTACGTTTCCCGCCTTCGACGCTTTCGTGCGGATCGAAAAGGTGGTGGCCCATTGTCCGGCACACTCTACCGAGGGGCGCTCGTGACACCGCGCAATCCTCTGACGGCGTTCCGCGACAAGGCACGCAGCATCACGGAAGCCCTTACTCCTCCGTTAAACCGAGCCAGGAGCACCATCGTTAGCGCGCAGGACACGGGGCGCCTTGATGTCCTTCCTGAAAGCGCCATCGACTACGTCTTCGTGGACCCGCCATTTGCCGACAACTTAGCCTATTCTGAGCTGAATTTCCTCTTGGAAGGCCTCCTTGGCGTCGCAACGAACCCTCGTGGGGAGGTTGTGGTTAGCTCTTCCCAGGATAAGGGCGTCGACGAGTACCGGATACTCATGGAACGCAGTTTCCGTGAGTTCTTCCGAGTCTTGAAACCCGGCAGGTGGATCACGGTCGTCTTCGCAAGCACGAGCTCAACAGTGTGGTCGGTAACGCAGATGGCCTTGGAGCGGAGCGGCTTTGTCGTGGCTAACGTGTCTACGCTCGACAAGAAGCAGCACACCTTCAAAGCTGTAACCACGAGCACCGCACTGAAGCAGGATCTCATCATCTCCGCCTACAAGCCGAACGATGGCTTGGAAAGACGGTTTAGGTTGTCCAGTGGTACGGCAGAGGGCGTTTGGGACTTTCTCCGAACTCATCTCAAACAGCTTCCCGCGTTTGTAGCCAAGGACGGTCAGACTGAAGTCGTCCATGAGCGACAACCACACGTCCTTTACGACCGCATGGTCGCTTTCCACGTGTTGCGTAGGGCCACAGTGCCGTTATCGGCGGGCGAGTTTCTAGCGGGTGTCAGCGAACGCCTCCCGGAGCGGGACGGCATGGTCTTTCTCCCTGACCAAGTGACCGAGTACGACCGGAAGAGAATGGCGGCCGGTAGCGCGACTCAGTTGGAGATCTTCGTCAGAGACGAAGCCTCGGCGATCCTCTGGCTTAGGGCGCAGTTGAGCAAGAAGCCCCAGCGGTTCCAGGACCTTCACCCGCTCTTCCTGCGAGAACTTCGGGGACCACTAAAGCACGAGAAGCTCCCCGAGCTGTCCGAGATGCTCGCACAGAACTTCGTCCACTACGACGGCTTGGGCGACATTCCCAGCCAGATCCACGCCTATCTTTCGTCCAACTACAAGGAACTGCGGAACCTCCCCAAGGACCATCCTGGTCTTCAGGCCAGAGCGAAGGGGCGCTGGTACGTGCCGGATCCGAAGAAGGCGGTAGATGTCGAGAAGCGTCGCACCGCCATTCTGCTTCGCGAGTTCGACGACTACCGCAGTGCGGCCCGGCGCCGGCTCAGGTACTTCCGTTTGGAGGCTGTCCGCGCCGGCTTCTTCCGCGCCTACCGGGAGCGAGACTACAAGACGATCATTCTGGTGGCCCAGAAACTTCCTCCCACCGTTCTGCAAGAGGACCAGAGCCTTCTACTCTGGTACGACCAGGCAGTCACTCGCACCGATGTCTCATGACTCGCGATGCCTACCTCCAGCGCGGTGCCCGGTTCTACAAGTGCGCCCTTCAGGTCAATCCTCATCACTACCGCACCACGTTCCGTGGTCAACCGTCCACCGGAGACGCGACCGCGCACGCCATGGAGGTCATCGCAAAAGCAGTAGAGCTCAACATCGAAGGCCTCGCCGTGACCGATCACAACAGCGTGCGCGACGTGGCGACTTTTCGGGCGGCTGCCGAGAATCAACCGGTCCACATCATTCCCGGCTTCGAACTGTCCTCAAGCGAGGGCGTTCACGTCCTCTGCCTGTACCCACTCGACACCAGTGACGACAGGCTTGAACGCTACCTCGGGGAGTTCGGCATTCGCGATACGGCCCCGTCCTCAGACATCGCCGACAAGTCGTTCAGCGAAACGCTGTCGGTCGTTAGAAGCCAAGGCGGGATTGCCATAGCGGCCCATGTGACGAACGACGGCGGGCTCTTCAAGGTCATGAGCGGTCAGTCCCGAATCCGCGCGTGGCGGGACGCGAATCTGCTCGCTGTCCAGATTCCCGGTCCCGTTACCGACCTGCCTGCCGACATCAGGCCGATCGTCGAGAACCGCAACGCGGACTACCGCCGCGCCCAAGCGCCAGAAGAGAGACTTGCCCTAGCAGTCCTCAACTCGAAAGACGTGGCGACGTCCAAAGACCTCGAAAATCCCGCCGCAACCTGCCTGATCAAGATGGACGACATAGGCATCGAAGGCCTAAGGCAGGCGTTTCTCGATCCCGGCTCGCGCATTCGCCTGAACTCCGATATCGCCGAACAGGACTCGGACGAACACATGGAGTTACGCGAACTGGGATGGGAAGGCGGCTTTCTCGATGGAGTGACTGTCCATCTGAACTCGAACTTGAACGTACTGATCGGCGGACGCGGCACCGGCAAGTCGACTGTCATCGAGAGTATTCGCAGCGCACTCGGACTCGAGCCGGCCGGAAACGAGGCGCGTAAGGCCCATGATGGCATCCTGCGGCAGGTTTTGCGAAGTGGAACGAAAATATCTCTTCGTGTCCGCGTGCGCCGCCCGGGACGTCGCGTCTACCGAATCGAACGAACGATCCCCAACCCGCCCTTGGTGCGCGAGGAAGACGGCGACGTTTCGCAGTTGGCGCCGACCGACGTTCTGCCGAAGATCGAGGTCTACGGTCAGCACGAGATCTCGGAGCTCTCGAAGAGCCCCGACAAGCTCACGAGCCTGCTTGGCCGGTTCATAGAAAGAGACGACGCACTCGCCAGACGCAAGGCATCGCTCCGCCGCGACCTCATCAAGAACCGCCGTGATCTGTGCGATTCCCGCACCGAGATCGATTCCGCCGAGGATCGGCTGGACGCGCTGCCCGGGCTGGAGGAAACACTGCGGCGCTTTCGAGAGGCAGGGCTCGAAGAGCGGCTGAGGGAGCAGAGCTTGCTGGTGCGCGAGGAAGGCGTGCTTGGCTCCGTTCCCCAACGTATCGCGCCTTTCCGGGAGGCCCTTGAGGTGTTCCAGCGGGAGCTCCCGATCGACCGGACCTTTCTGTCGGCGAAAGCGCTTCAGGAACTGCCCGCTAGGGAGATTCTGGCGCGCGCGAACCAAGTTCTCGCGAACCTCGAAGGCGACCTCCTGGATGTGTCCCGCGAACTGCAAGTGGCCTTGGAGCGCGCCCATGAAGACCTTGAGCGGGTCAACGCCGACTGGCGCCTACGCAAGCGGCAAGTCCAAGCTCAGTACGAACGGATCCTGCGGGAACTTAGACGATCAAGCGTGGACGCCGAGGAGTTCATTCGCCTTCGTCGGCGAGTAGAGGAACTGCGGCCGCTTCAGGAACGCTTGACCCGACAACGACAGGTCGAACGGGACCAGGAAAGCCACCGACGCACGCTTCTCGCAGAATGGGAAGATGTCAAGGCCAGCGAGTTTCACGCTCTCGACCGGGCCGCCCGGAAGGTCAACAGGCGGCTCCGCGACCGCGTACAGGTCGAGGTCAGGTCAGGAGGCGACCGCGAGCCTCTCTTCGAGGTGCTGCGCGAGCATGTCGGGGGGCGCCTTTCGGAGGCTGTTGAGAGTTTGGGCGCGCAGCCGGAACTCTCGCTAACGCAACTCGTCGACGCCTGTCGGTCCGGCAGCGAGGCATTGCGCAAGACCTACGGCATCCCTTCGGGCCAGGCAGAGCGGCTCGCCAAGGCGGAACCGGAGGTTCTGATGCGTATCGAAGAACTGGAGCTCGGGTCGACCACGGCGATTAGCCTGAATACGGCCTCGGCGGGAAAGCCACCCTCCTGGCAGGCTCTCGACGATCTCTCCACCGGCCAGAAAGCGACCGCGATCTTGCTGCTCCTTCTCTTGGAGTCGGACGCACCGCTCATCGTGGACCAACCCGAGGACGACCTCGACAACCGGTTCATCACCGAAGGGGTCGTGCCTCGCATGCGAGCGGAGAAACAACGGAGGCAGTTCATCTTCTCGACGCATAACGCGAACATCCCGGTGTTGGGCGACGCCGAGTTGATCCTTGGGCTATCGGCCACCGGCGACGCGGAGGGCGGACTCGCCCGCATCGAGCCACAGCATCGAGGATCGATCGACTCCCGTCCGGTCCGCGAGCTGGTTGAGGAGCTTCTTGAGGGAGGCAAAGACGCCTTCGAGACCCGGCGCCGAAAGTACGGATTCTGAGGAATGACCAGGAGGGAAGAACTCGAACTGACTGCCGGCGGCGAGCACTCAGACGTCGCCCCCACCAGTACAGTCGCGGATCTCTCGGAGCAGGACAACCCGCTCTTCGTCAGGCTCCACAAAGAGCGGCCCGGCCCGGACCGCACTGCGGATACGTAGGCTCTCATGCCAGAGCGATGCGGTTGGCGCGAGCGGATCCTCGCCGAACTGGTCTCGGGAATCGCGCCCGTCACGCTTGCTGCCGACCCGGATGGACTCCTGCGCGACGAAGAGCTGCTCCAGGCGGTCTGCCGCCGCGGTTTCGATCTCCTCACCTTCGAGGATCCGGTCGCATTCCGCCTTGCCCACGAGGTGCGGTTCCGTCGCCGCAGTACTTCGAACAACATCGGCGAAAACAACGCGGAGCTACTCCTACGTTTCGACTACGACGACCTTGCCTCCGTCCCCTACGATCTCCTGCAGACCGGAAGGCCTTTGCGCTTCGGCCTCTCCGACCTGTTTCCTGACCTCAGCTATGCGGTTCTCGGAGAACTGGACACCGCAGACCTGAACGCAGTTGATCTCGCATGCCGGGGACGCAAGCCTAGGGAACTTGGCGAAAAGGCGACGATGGACTTCGTACTGCGGCACGCATTCGACATTCGGGCCACTGAGATCAAGAGCCCGGCCGACCTCCTGCACACTCTGTTGCGGCGGCACTACCGCGAGATCCGGCTGCCGCGCCTGCTGGACGAACGAATAGTCGCAGTGCTCCGGCGCAACGCTACGTTCGCTTCGTGGCCACTTGAGACCATCGTCCCGGAGCGAGAGGCCTTCTTCGCCTTCTTGCAAGAGCGCTGGCCTGTCTTCCTAGATGGCGGCGCGGGTGAGGATGGGCAGATGAAGGCAGAGCGTCGGCTGAGCCTAAACGGCCCATCCGACCTGCCGTTCGACCACGCCGATGTCCGGGTCTACATCGACAACCTGTTCCTTGAAGGGAAGCTCGTCCCCGTTCCTCACGCGTCGGCACCGGACCATCACGGCGGTTGGGTCTCGATCGGAATCCGCAGCGATCTCGAAGCAGATCGCTTGCACCGGCTTGAGAAGCTGATAGGACGCGTCCACGAAACGGTCCCCGAGGCCGGCGCCCGCCACCCGGTTTGGCTGTCCTTCGCTTGGCTCTGGGCGGAACTGAGCGTTCTGTGGTGGTCCACCCTAGCCCGGGCGCGCGAAGAGTTGGACGGTCGTCTGGCTAGCCTCCGTCGTCAGGTCGATCAGGCCTTCCTCGCCTGGGTCGAGAACCGCTACGCCGGGCTGCACAACCAGCCGCCCGACCCTCCGGTGATGGTCCATCATCTGCCGCGCTATCTCGCCCGACGGCTCGAAGACGTGCCCGAACAGAGGATCGCCTTGGTCGTCGTCGACGGACTGGCGTTGGACCAGTGGCTCGTGCTCCGCGACGTTCTTGAAGACCAACGTCCGACACTCGACTTCCGGTCAGATGCCGTCTTCGCCTGGGCGCCCACCATCACATCAGTGTCACGCCAAGCCATCTTTGCCGGCAGACCGCCGTTTTACTTCGAGTCGAGCATCCACACGACCGAGAAGGAGCCTTCGCTGTGGCATGGGTTCTGGGCCGAACAAGGCCTGAACGAGTACGAAGTCGAGTATCTGAAGTACGGCAGCCACGAGAGCGTCAACGAGTTGTGCGATCGCACTTCCGCGAGTGGACTCCTAGCACTCGGCGTCGTCCTCAACAAGGTAGACGACATCATGCACGGCATGGAGCTGGGCGTCGCCGGCATGCACAACCAGGTCCGGCAGTGGGCGGAGGAAGGCCAGCCCGTGACCATCGTGGAGTCGCTCCTTGACGCTGGTTTTTCCGTGTTGCTGACGTCGGATCATGGCAACGTCGAGGCGCGCGGCTACGGCCGACCCTCCGAGGGAGCGCTTGTCAGCACGCGGGGAAAGCGCGCGCGCATCTACTCAGATACGACCCTGCGAGACCGCGTGCTCGAGCAGTTCCCAGACGCCGTCGCGTGGTCTGGGCCAGGTCTTCCAACCGACTGTCACGCTCTCTTGGCACCTGGCAGATCTGCCTTTGCGCACAAAGGCGACCGGATCGTAGGGCACGGCGGTGTCTCTCTCGAGGAGCTCGTCGTCCCCTTGGTCGAGATCAGGCGAAAAGCAGAATGAACCGAGCCGGTCAGATCGGTTTCAGCCAGCGCATCCAACTCGACTGGCTGGAGTACACGGCAAACCTCGTTCTCGCGGACAACACGAAGGCCGAGATCGCTTCGGAACTCAACGAACGCCTACGCGAGAAGCTGTCCGTCGGCAACGAACCGAAGCGCGGAACTCGGCACAAGGCGATCACGATCCTGACAAAGGTCTGGGCCAACGTCCCGGCAGACCGAGTGAGGCTGAGAAACCAGGGAATCCAGCTGCTTCAACGTCCATCGGCAGCGGAACGCACTTTCGTGCACTGGTGCATGTGCATGGCGGCCTATCCATTCTTCTGGCAGGTCGCACACCAGACCGGTCGACTCTTGCGCCTACAGGGAACGGCTGGTGCCGCCCAGGTGCAGCGCCGCGTCCGCGAGCAGTTCGGCGAACGCGAGACCGTCGCCCGCGCCACAAGGCGCGTTCTGCGAACATTCATCGACTGGGATGTTCTCCAGGAAACCGGTACAAAGGGCCTCTACGGCCCCAGATCGAAACGCGTCGTAGGGAATCGGGATCAACTCGCCGTCTGGGCCATCCAGACGGTGCTCGAGGCCACGGGAGGTCGACCGCAGCAAGCCAGGGCACTGCTACATGGCCCCCATATGTTCCCGTTCGAAGTGTCCCTGCCGTCGACGAGAGAGATCGAAGCCTGCACCGCATTCGACGTGACGCATCACGGACTGGATCAAGAGGCCTTGGTCGCTCTGGCGAGGCGCTCCTAGTCCTTACCGGGATCACACGACCCGGATGTCCGAGACAAGCCAGCACGCCTGTTCGCCCCGCCCACGGGCCACGATCCTCGCTGCGACCATCGCGCCCCTCCGTAGCGTCCGCACGAGTGGCGCTGGAATGAGAGCCGTGTAACTCTCATTCGGCTGCACGTCGTTTCGAACCAGCGTCACCTGCCAGTAGCGGAAGTGAGCTTCAAGGCCAAGCAGCTTCTTCCCCATCACCGGGAGGCTCTCTATGAGCGCCGTGCGACCTGTCCTCTCTTGCAACTCCCGCAAGACCGCCAGAAGGTCCTTCGTCCCATGGCCCGAGGGGTCGACCTTCTTCGTTTCCTCAACTGGATGAGTAACTTGCGGTCCTGATCTCTCTTCCGGGAAGATCTTCTCCATGGCAGCATCGGTAATGGGGATCCCCAGACGCCGCAGTTTGTTAACTGCCGTCCAGCCGCTCAGACCGCTACCGCCGACACCCCCGGATGCGGAACTATGGGAACGGCAGTCGTGCCGTGGCCATGGCCATCCCATGGCCTCCAACAGCACGACGCTGCCACAGGTGCACTGCAGGATTTGGATGGCTTCGCCGCATTCCCAGCAGGCCGTCGGATAAGTCCAAGTCCGGCACGATGGGCCATGTGTGGGAATTGCCATCCGGCTGCTTTGGCTCACCTGGCCTCTGCGAGCACTCGGCATCACCCTGCCGGACTGCGGGCGCAGAAACGCCGCGGACTCTACACCAGCAGGGGGTCGGCGACGACTTCGACCGTGGCCGGCCCGTCGTGGTCCAGGGCCTGCTCGAGCGCACTGTCGAGTTCGCCGGCGTTCTCCACCCGGATGCCGAGACCGCCGCAGTTCGTCACGAAGTCGGCGAAGTTCGGGTTCGTCAGATCGGTCATCCAGACGGGTAGCTCGATCGCCCGCTGCTCCTTCGAGATCTTGCCGAGCTCGCTGTTGTTGAGCAGCACGTGGGTGAGGTTCATTCGATGGTGGACGGCGGTCATCACCTCGCCGAGATACTGTCCGAAGCCGCCGTCGCCGGTGATTGCCACGACCGGGCGCCCCGCGAACCGCTCGTCGGCCGTCTGCGTCGCCGCCCAGGCGCCCATCGCCGCCGGATAGCCGAACCCGATCGACCCGAGATAGCCCGACATCAGCACCGCCTGCCGCCGGCACTCGAAGTAGCGGCCGAAGGAGTACGTGTTGTTGCCGACGTCGACGGCGATGATCGCGTCCTCGGGGATGCACCGGTTCAGCGCCGCGAACACGGCCGCGGAACTCACCCCGGCCTCGCCGACATCCGCGAGACGGCGCTCCTTCTCGAGCCGCCAGATCCGCCAGCGCTCAGCCACCTCCGGCCGTTGGTCCACGGTGTCGACGGCGCCGTCCCCGAGCGCCTCCGCGAACAACCGCGCGGTGACGCCGATCTCGCCCCAGACCGGCACGTCGACGGCGTGGAACTTGCCGAGGGCCATCGCCTCGAAGTCGACCTGAATGACCGGCTTGAAGGTCGTGATCCCGGTGTGGTTCGAGAACGAGGCGCCGAAGACGATCAGCAGGTCGCTCTCGTTCATGAACCAGCTCGCGACCGGCGTGCCGCTGCGGCCGAGGACGCCGCAGCCGAGGGGATGATCGTCGGAGATCAACCCCTTCGCCTTGAAGGTCGTCACCACCGGCGCGTTCAGCCGCTCCGCGAGAGCCACGACGCCGTCCATCTCGAAGCGGGCGCCGTGGCCGACGATGATGACCGGTCTGCGAGCGCCGCGGATCAACTCCAGGGCGCGTTCCGTTGCCTCCGGCGGCGGAGTGATCCCGGATGGAGTCAGCCGGCCATCGGGCGACCCGGCCGAAGCATCCGAAGCCAGCGTCTGGACCTCGTCCGGGAAGATGAGGTGCGCCACGTCGCGCTTGAGGATCGCGTTCTTGCAGGCCAGATTCGCCAGCTCGACGTGCCGGCTGTCCCGGTAGACGGCATGGCTCATCGCGGCGACCCCGGCGAAGGCAGCGGAGAGGTCGACCTCCTGGAACGCACCGGGGCCCAATACCTGGGTGTCCACCTGGCCGGTCAGCGCCAGGATCGGCGCCCGATCCATGCGGGCGTCCCACATGCCGGTGAGCAGGTTCGTGGCGCCAGGCCCGGCGATCGTCAGACAGGCCGCGGGCCGGCCGGTCAACTTGCCGTAGGCCGAGGCGGCGAACGCCGCCGCGCCCTCATGGCGGACGCCGACGTACTGGAGGGCGCCGGCCTCGCACTGCGCCCGGATCGCATCAGCCAGTCCGAGGTTCGAGTGGCCGACCATGCCGAAGACGTGGGTCACGCCCCAGTTGACGAAAGTCTCGACCATCGCGTCGCTTACCGTGCGCGGTCGCTCGACCTCCTTCTCCACACCGACGTAGATGCCGTCGCCGCGGACCTCGACCGCGTAGGTCGGCACCCGCTCGTCGTAGCCCGCCGGCGACTCTCCCGTCAGCGGGCAGTAGTCCCAACCGTGCCACGGGCAACGCAGCCAGCCGTTCTCGATCGACCCCTCCCCCAGCGGGCCGCCCTGGTGCGGGCAGCGGTTGTCGAGCGCCCCGTACTGCCCGTCGTGGTGCGTCAGGCAGATCGAGCGCCGGCCCGCCACCACCGTCTTGACCCGGTTCTCGGCCAGCTCGTCGAGGTCGGCGACCTTGAACCAGGCCAGGCCGGAAGCGGGGTCGTCCATCAGTCAGGCAGCACGAGGATGCGGAGGTTGCGGAACCAGATCTCGTTGCCGTGGTCCTGGAGGGCGATGTGGCCCGTCTCCATCATCCCGTAGCCCGGCATGGAGGCGAACTTGCTGGCCTCAACCAGCGCCTTCCAGTCGTCGTCCCAGAGCACGTACTCGACCACCTTCTCGCCGTTCAACCAGTGCGTGACCCGATTTCCTTCCACCCGCAGGGCGGAAGTGTTGAACTCGCCCAGCGGGGCGAGCTCGCCGCCCTGGCGCGCATGGAGCGCGTAGTTCGAGGCCGCCGACGTCTCCATGCGCTGGCCGTCGCGGTGTCCGCCGTCGTCCAGAATCTGGAACTCCGGGCCGGTCGAGTAGGAGGCCGGGGCGTCCTCGGAAACGTGGAACATGACCCCGCTGTTGCCGCCCGGGGTCACCGCCCAATCGAAGCGGAACTCGAATGACCTGTACTGCTCGCGGGTCAGCAGGTCGGCCCGCGGCCCGGCGTCGTCGCCGGTGGGCGGCACGAAGTGGACCACGCCGTCGGCTGCCGACCAGCCCGCCGGCACCTGGTCCAGCTTGAATCCGCGCCAGTGGTCGAGCGACTCGCCGTCGAAGAGCGACTGGAATCCCGCCTCCGCCTCTTCGGCGCTGAGATCGTCGAGTGCAGCGGCCGGCTCGGCCGTGGTCTCTTCGGCTTCGGGGTCATCCGAGGCGCCTACCCGAATCTCGACGCAGGCTGCCGCTCCGATCGCCAGCAGCGCTGCAAAACCAATAGTCAACGTCGTCTTCATCCGTTCATCCTCCTAGTGCCCATACCGCACGCCGATCCGAACCGAGCGTTCGGGACCGGGAAAGCCGACCTGGGTTTCGTACGACTCGTCGAAGGCGTTGTCGGCGCGCAGGCTGATCCGCCACCGGTCCGCGGCCTGCCAGGCGAGCGACAGGCCGACCAGGTCCCGGCCGGCGACCGAGGTCCGGAACGGCGCCGGAATCTGCTCGTCCAGATAGGAGCCGGTGTGCCGGGCCTCCAGGCCGAGCCGGACCGACTCGCTCAGGTCGACCCGCAAGCCGACTCCGCCGTAGAGATCCGGCCTGCGGCGGAGCGTCCGCCCGGTGGCCAGATCCTCGGTGTTTTGCGAGGTGAGGCGGACGTCGACCCCGACGCGCGCCGACGGACTCCAGGCGAGGAACGCCTCCACGCCTTCGGCGTCGACCTTGCTCCGGTTCACGATCTGGAAGGTGTCGAAGTCGAAGTCGACGAGGTTCTCGAACCGATTCGAGAACACGGTGATGCCGCCCCGGGCCACGCCCGTCGCCGACCGGGCCTCGAAGCCCAGGTCGACGCCGACGCTGGTTTCGGGCTGGAGGTTCGGGTTTCCGCCGATCGCCCGGGGCGTCGCCAATCCGTACAGACTGGGCAGCTTGAACGCCTCGCCCGCCGACGCACGCACCGACCACGAACCGTCCCCGGGGGTGTAGCGGAGGCCGACCCGCGGACTCACTTCCTCGCCTTCACCCTCGAAGAAGTCGGCTCGGGCGCCGAGTTCGGCCACGAAGCCGCCGCGGTTCCAGCGCCACTCCGCGAACGCGCCCACGCGCTCCCGCTCGATCAGGTAGTCGCCGGCAAGCGGCCCACCGAAGTAGGGCGGCAGCAGGAGGAGACTCTGGTTGCGGCCCTCCTCGCTCAATCCCTCGACACCGAGGCTCACGTCATACGGCGCACCGCCGGCCGGAGCGAAGGCGCCGGTCCAGGCCACCCGCAGGTCGTTGAACTCCGTCGACTCGGTGATCGGCGGCACGACCGGAACGATGGGAGGGCTGGTCCTGTCGAGCGTATGTTCGTAGAACGTCGACCGCAGTGTGTGGCTCCAGGCCTCACCGGCGCCGAAGTCGACCGTCGCCGCGAGCCCGAGATCGCCGTGGTCGGACTCCCGCAGATCTCCGCTGCCGAAGACCGGACCGCCGGAGCCGTCCGGGTAGTCGTCGGCCTGCCAGTCGGAGAAGCGCCCCGTGAGACGAAGCGCCGTCGCATCACCCAGGCTCCGGCCCCAGCGCGCGCTGAGCGTCTGCTGCTCCAGCGCATCCTCGCCGACCCGGCCCTGTTCCTCCCGGACCGCCGCGTTGATCGAACCGTGCGACGACTCGCCCGCGCGCCCCCAGGAAAGCCGGCTGCTCAGGTGGTCGTGATCTCCGGCGTGGGCGCTCCAGCCGAGGAAGGGCGCCTCATCGCGCGGCGCCGCGGTGATCAACTGCACGGCGCCGGCCAGGGAACTCGACCCGTAGAACGAGGACAGCGGTCCACGGACCACCTCCAGCCGTTCGATCTCGGCCGCGCCCACGCTGCCGAGCGGGAAGGCGCCGCCGTACTGGTCGGTGCTGTCCGCCATCGGCACGCCGTCGATCAGGACGAGGGAGAAGTTCGCGTCGCCGCCGCGCAGCGATACACCCGCCAGAGCGGCGCTCGAGTCGTTGCCGAGCACCCAGGCGCCGGGCACCTGCCGCAGCGCCTCGGCCGCGTCGCGCACCGCCAGGTGCCGCAGTTCGTCGGCGTCGACGACCTCGACCGAGGCTGTCGCGCCCTCCAGCGCCCGGGCCCGCACCGTGGCCGTCTCGTAGAACACGGACTCCGGAGCCGAGCCGTCCGGATCCCCGGCGTCCGCCGGTTCCGCGGCCCCGTCCTGCGCGACGAGAGCTGACGGAGCCAGCATCACGAGCGCCGCGAGGGCGAGCGCACGACACGCCTTCGACCAACAAGTCTGAATCATCACGGGCGAAGAGCTTAGCCGAGGGACCCGTTGGTATCGTGCCCTTTCGCAGATGCGCCAGCTCCGCCAGACGGCCCCCGCGATCGCCCTGTTCCTCGCCGCGACGACGGCGGCCCAGGAGATCGAGACAACCCGCTTCGAGGTCCCGGGGCTTGCGGCGCCGGTCGAGATCCTGGTCGACCGCTGGGGCGTCGCCCACGTCTTCGCCGGCGGCCAGGACGACCTGTTCTTCGCCCAGGGCTGGAACGCGGCCCGCGACCGTTTGTGGCAGATCGACCTCTGGCGCCGGCGCGGTGAGGGGACGCTCTCCGAGGTCTTCGGCCCCCGCTTCGTCGAGCAGGACAAGGCCGCCCGGCTGCTGCTCTACCGCGGCGACATGCACGCCGAGTGGCTCGCCTACGCCTCGGACACGAAGCGCATCGTCACCGCCTGGACCCGCGGCGTGAACGCCTACGTCGACCTGGTGCTGGAGCGTCCCGAACTGATGCCGCCTGAGTTCGAGTCGCTGGGCTACGAGCCGTCGCACTGGACCCCGGAGGCGGTGACGCGGATCCGCAGTCACGGTCTGCTGCGCAACGCCACCAGCGAGTTCGCGCGGGCGGCGTTCCTGGCGGACCACGGGCTCGAGGCCCTCGCACTCCGCGACCGGTACCAGCCGGAGCATCGGCTTACGGTGCCCGACGGCCTCGACCTCGACTTCTTTCGCTTCCAGACGGCGCCTCTCCAGGCACTCGAGCTCTACCGGCTGGGCACGCAGGGAGTCAGCTTTCGCGGCCTCGAGTCCGGCTTCCAGACCGAGGTCGACCCGGCATCCCAGGGCAGCAACAACTGGGCGATCTCACCGCGACGCACCGCCACCGGCCGGCCGCTGCTCGCGAACGACCCGCACCGCACGCAGGCCGTGCCCTCGCTCCGCTACATCGTCCACCTCAGCTCGCCGGACCTCGACCTGATCGGTGCCGGCGAGCCGGCGCTGCCGGGCATCTCGATCGGACACAACGGCACGATCGCCTTCGGGCTGACCATCTTCAGCATCGACCAGGAAGACCTCTACGTCTACCGGACGAAGCCCGGCGAGCCGGACTTCTACGAACACCGGGGCAACTGGCTGCCGATGGAGACGATCGAGGAGACGATCCCGGTTCGCGGCACCGACGCCCGCACGGTGGAACTTCGCTTCACCCACCATGGCCCGGTGCTCTACCGGGACATCGACCGGGATCTGGCCATCGGTCTGCGCGCCGCCTGGCTGGAGCCCGGCATGGCGCCCTACCTCGGCTCGATCGAGTACATCCGGGCGCGCAACTGGGACCAGTTCCTGGCGGCGATGAACCGCTGGGGAACGCCGTCCGAGAACCAGGTCTACGCCGACACGAACGGCAACATCGGCTGGAAGCCGGGCGGCCTGGCGCCGGTCCGGCCGAACTGGGACGGCCTGCTGCCGGTGCCGGGCGACGGCCGCTACGAGTGGAACGGCTACCGGGACATGGACGAACTGCCGGTCGAGTTCAATCCGGAGCGCGGCTGGGTGGCGACCGCCAACGAGATGAACCTGCCAGCCGGCTACGACGTGCCGCTGGGCTGGGAGTGGGCCGGGCCGTACCGCCGTCAGCGGATCGCCGAAGTGCTGGACGCCAAGGACGCGATGACGGTCGAGGGCGCGGTGCGGCTGCAGACCGACTACGTCTCGATTCCCGCGCGCCGTCTCCACGCGCTGCTGGGGCGCGCAAGTCCGACACCGGAGGCCGGACCGGCGCTCGAACTCCTGGGCGGCTGGAACGCGGAGCTCGCCGCCGACAGCGCCGCGGCCGCCCTCTTCGAGGTCTGGTGGCGACGACACCTCGAGGCCGAGGTGGGCCGGCGGATGGCGTCGGCTCTCGGGGCGGATCAAGACCCGCTCCCGGTCCAGGACGAACACCTGCTCCGGATGCTCGAAGCGATGGATCCGCGGCTCGGCGACCGGCCGCGGCGGGCGCGCGACGAAGCGCTCCTCGACAGCCTGCGGGCCGCCTGGGCCGACGTAAGCGAACGCCTGGGTCCGGATCCCGCCGCCTGGCGCTGGGGCGACCTGCACCAGATCGAACTGCGGCATCCGCTGTCGGCGCACCTCCCGGACGACATCCGCCGGCTCGCCGACGTCGGTCCCGCCCAGCGCGGCGGCTCCGGCGACACGGTCGGCAACACAAGCTACGGCGACGACTTCAACCAGCGTTCCGGCGCCTCCTTCCGGATGGTGATCGACGTCGGCAACTGGGACGCCTCCGTGGCGATGAACAACCCGGGCCAGTCCGGCGATCCGAGGAGTCCGCACTACCGGGACCTGTTCGAACCCTGGGCCAACGACCGGGCGTTTCCCCTGCTCTACACCCGCCCCGCCATCCTCGAGGCGGCGACAGCCCGGATCGAGTTGCTTCCCGCTACTACGGAGTAGCCGAAGCCGGCGCGGCCAGGACTGGGTGCGCCGGCGTCCCCGCCGGCATCCGGCGCGGTTACACTGTCCGGGCCATCCCGATGACAGTTGCCACACGAGCGCTCCGCCTGGCGACGTTCCTGTCGCTCGGCCTGACTGCGGCCGCGGCCGGCCAGTCTGAGGCGTCCGGCAGCACCGGCCCGGCGGACGATCAGGCGGTCGCCGCCGTCAACCCGACGCCGTACACGCCGGCCGCCGAGAAGAGGGGGCGTACCCACTACCTGCGTCACTGCCAGATCTGCCACGGTTTCGACGGCCGCGCGCTCGAGAACATCGACTTCGAGGCCACCGACCTCACGGATCCCGAGCGCTGGCGGTTCGGGACCACCGACGGCGATCTCTTCCGTTCCACCAAGTTCGGCGCCGGCCTCGACATGCCGCCGTTCGAGGCCGAACTCGACGACACGGAGATCTGGGAACTCGTCCACTACCTGCGCAGCATCGGCCCCGAGGAGTACCGCGCGGCGGCTGAACCGGAGAATCCACCATGACCAGACCGCAACGCCCGTCCCGTACGCCCTCCCCCGAGCAGACCGCCGCGGACGCGGCCGGCACCGAGTCCGGTCTCTCGCGCCGCAGCTTCGTCGCGACCGGCGCCGCCGGGGTGGGAGCGGCGGCCCTGTTCGCGCAGCAGGCCCAGGCGGCAGCCGCCGCCGACCGCGAGGATCGGCCGATCAGCGTTCCGGACGAGATCCCGCGCACCCGGAACGAGGCTCCCGACCCGGCCGAGTTCCCGATGAACGGCGCGCAGGTGTTCGCCCGCGCCTGCGCCGACGAGGGCCTCAAGGGGCTGTTCTGCGCGCCCGGCAACTACCAGGTGATCAACGCGATCGCGGCCGAGGGCATCCCCACCTACGGCGGCCGGACGGAGGGCAGCATGTGCGCCGCCGCCGACGGCTTCATTCGCGTGACCGGCGAAGTCGCCGCCTGCTCGGGCACGGAGGGGCCGGGGTTCACGAACATGATCATGAACATC
Organism: Thermoanaerobaculia bacterium; assembly: GCA_965116955.1. GTDB lineage: Bacteria > Acidobacteriota > Thermoanaerobaculia > Multivoradales > Multivoraceae > Multivorans. The sequence continues at coordinate 4,571,056 of OZ220742.1, forward strand.
GGCGCCGCGAACGCCGCCCGCACACCGCTGCTGGTGCTGGCGAGCAACATGACGGTCGGCGGCGACGACACGGAACGCGGCATCCAGCGCGGCTACCAGCAGCCGACCACCGTGGGGTTGAAGAAGTACGGCAAGCGCCTGATCACCCCGAACCGGGTCTACGAGTACGCCGCCTACGCCTTCCGGCACCTGCGCACCGGCGTGCCGCGACCAGTCCATCTCGACTTCACCGGAGAGGTGGCGCGCGCCCGGTTCGACGCTCCCGACGATCTGCTCTACTACCACGACAAGAGCGCGTACCGCACCGAGTCCCACCCCCACCCGTCCAAGGCGGACACGGAGAAGGCGGTGGAGATGATCCAGCGCTCCGAACGGCCGATCATCGTCGCCTCGACCGGTGTCTTCTACGACCGGGCCTGGGACGTGCTGCGCACGGTCGCCGAGCGGGCGGACATCGCGGTCGTCGAGTCCGGGCCGATGCGGGGCCACTTCCCCGACAGCCATCCCCTGTCGGTCAGCACGGGTCCCGACGCGCTCCTCTCGGCCGACCTCGTGATCTTCGCCGGCCAGTACTCGATGCCGAACGTCGGCGAGGTCGCCTTCGACCCGGACGCCAGGGTGATCCGCATCGATCCGGACGCGGCCGACATCGGCCGCAACCTGCCCGTCGATCTCGGGCTCGTCGCCAGCGCCCGCGGCGGCCTGGAGGCCCTCGCGGAGGCGCTGCCCCCGGCGTCGCGCCCCGCGTGGCGCGCCGAGCTCGCGGCCGCCCGCGACGCCTTCGAGAAGCAGAACGCGGAGTGGTTCGAACTCGGGCTCAAGCACAGCGCCGCCACCGACACGATCCATCCGGCCGTGATCGCGCAGGAACTCTCGTCCTTCCTCTACTCGGGCGACCTGCCGAAGGAGCAGACGACGGTCGTTTCTGGCGGCTACGGCATCGCCCGCTACACGCGGCGCTGGCTGCGCGCACACCGTCCCGGCCAGATCCTGAACGGGGCCTACCAGTACGGTGCGATCGGACCCGACGTCGGCTACACGGTCGGCGCCGGCGCCGCGGTGATGAACGGCGTCGGCCCCCAGGAGCCGTACCAGGGGGCACCCGTGTTCGGCATCACCGGCGACGGCGGCATCGCCTACTCCGGCATGGAGTTCGAGACCCTGGCGAAGTACCGGATCCCGGCGGTGATGATCGTCTACAACAACAACGCCTGGGGCGTCTACGGATCGGCCCGGCGCGCCACCCGGTCGATGCACATGTACCTGTTCCAGGAGAACCTGCGTTACGACAAGATCGCGGAGGGCTTGGGCGCCCGCGGCGAGTACGTCACCTCGCCTGAACAACTCCGCGAAGCCCTGCCGCGCAGCTACGAGATGGCCGCCAACGACGGCGTCTCGACGCTCATCAACTGCCAGGCCATCAAGGAGTTCTGGACCAACGAGTACCCGCCCGGCCTGCCCCGCAAGGTCGAACCCGGCTGCATGGCGTACTACCACTGACGTCGATGGTCGCGGGCACCAGCAGGCGCGTGGACGGGTGTGGGGGTCCCAGCGGACGCTCACGCCTGTTTGGTGAATGTGAGGTTGGGCGTTCGCTTCGGTCGCCTGCGCTCCGGTAGGACAGAGGTTCCTGTGAGGACAGGGGCAGTCGCTTGGCTCCAGCCCGCTGGGACCCCCACACCCGTCCACGCGCCTGCTGGAGGTCGCCGGACTGCGGACGGATGCCCGAGCGGAACAGACTGGGTGCGCGGGTCCTCTGACCCGCTGCCGCCGGAGGCGGCCAGAAGACGCGCCGCGAAGCGGCGACCGCATTGCGTACAACCGAATCGTCGCGCGGACTAGTGGATTGAGATGACTTCGCCGCGAGAATCCGTCCTGGAGTGCCTGCGGGAGCATGCGGACAGAGGGATCTTCCGAGGGTTCGGGGCCAATGAGGCTCCCGGAGGCGGCCTCGAATGCCGTTTCCTATGGCACGCTCCGGAGCCGCATCGTCTACGGTTCGAGCCGCGACGCGGCGCGCTCGTGTTCGTCGATCTCCTGCCTGCAGTGCCCTATCCGTCGGACATGGATCGGGAGCTCCGCAGGTTCGTTGCGGGGCGCGCGAGCGACGACCTGCCTGCTCACCGTCGGATCGACCCGGCGAAGGTGAGCTGCCGCTGCCGGAACCGTGGCGGGAAGGTGTCCATCGAGGTCCGTTGCCTGGACGGAGACGTCGAGTACGCCGCCGGCAAGGCGGTCAAGCTGGTCAACGAGATCTTCCTGAACTTCCTGGCCGGCCCCTACGACGGCTACATGATCGAGCACTTCGGCGCGCCTGAGGAGTAGCTGCAGCCCTAGCGCTGACCACCTGGGCGCTACACTGACCTCGTCCCCTGACCAACGAGAAGGAGCCTCCGCATGCATCTAGCCGACCTGAACTGGCTTGCCGTCGTCGTGTCCGCCGTCGCCTTCTTCGCCCTGGGCGCCGTCTGGTACTCCTTCCTGTTCGGCAAGGCGTGGGCCGCCGAGATGGGAATCGACATGGAGAACCCGCCGGAATCGAACATGGTCAAGACGATGGGCGGCTCGTTCGTTCTGGAGTTGATCGCCGCGATCGTCGTCGGCATGGTGATGATGGACATGGGCGGGGGCTACATGGTCGGCATCCACGTCGGCCTGCTTCTCGGTCTCGGTATCGCCTCGATGCTGATGGGCGTCCAGTACCTCTTCGAGCAGCGCTCGCTCAAACTGTGGCTGATCAACGCCGGGCACATGACGATCGGCCTTGCCCTCGTCGGTGCGATCCAGGGAGCCTGGCAGTAACGTCCATGGAAACGCGGGCGCCTCGCCCGCACCAGGGCGCCGCTGCTGGTCTGGCTCTGGCTTTCGCGCTTGGCTGTTCGGCGCCGCCCGACGCCGGGACGAGGACGGCTGAATCGCCGGGAGCCGGCGTGGCGGCAGCGCCCGTCGTCCGGTTCGTCAACGTGACGGCCGAGAGCGGCATCGACGACGTCCTGCCAAGCGGAACCGACTCGACCTACCCGATGCCGGCGGTGATGGGCGGCGGACTGGCCGTGTTCGACGCGGACGGCGACGGCGACCTGGATCTCTACGTCATCGCCCCGGCGTCCGGCGGCAACCGCTTCTACCTGCAGCAGGAAGGCGGCAGCTTCACCGACGCCACGGCGGCCGCCGGGCTGGAAGGCGACGGCATGGGCTGCGCCGTCGGCGACCTGGACAACGACGGCGACCCCGACCTCTACCTGACCCGCGTCGGGCCGGACCGCCTGTTCCTCAACGACGGCAAGGGCGTGTTCGCCGACCGCTCCGACGCCTGGAACGCGGATGTTCCCGGCTGGTCCTCGTCGGCCGCTCTGCTCGACTACGACCGCGACGGCTATCTCGACCTCTACGTCGCCCGCTACGTCGCGTTCGACCCGGCGCGCGCCTGTTCGCAGCACGGCGGCCGGCGGGACTTCTGCGGCCCCACCGAGTTCGAGGGGCTGAGCGATGTCCTGCTCCACAACCTGGGCGGTACGGGGTTCGAGGACGTCAGCGCCGCCGCCGGCATCACCGCGGTGGAAGACGCCGGTCTGGGCGTCGTCGCCGCCGACTTCGACCACGACGGCGAGGTGGACATCTACGTCGCGAACGACGCCGACCCGAACAACCTCTGGATCCACCAGGGCGGCGGACGCTTCCTGGACGACGGCGTCCTTCAGGGCTCGGCGTTCAACCGCTGGGGCAACAGCGAGGCGGGAATGGGCATCGCCGTCGGCGACGCGGACCTCGACCTGGATCTCGACCTGTTCGTGACCCACCTGATCACCGAGACGAACACCTACTATCGCAACCTCATGCTGCCCGGCTTCGAGGACGCGACGATCGACACGGAAGTCGGCGCGGCCAGCCTCGATCTGACCGGCTTCGGCGCCGCCTTCTTCGACGCCGACAACGACGGCGACCTCGATCTCGCGGTGGCGAACGGAGCGGTGAAGCGGCGGCCGTCCGCGCTGGCATCGCCCGGCGGCGCGACCGCCCCGCCCGCCTTCTGGGCTGACTACGTGGAACCCGACCTGCTGCTGATCAACGAAGACGGCCGGTTCACGAACGCTTCATCTCAGCCGCCGTGGAACGAACTTGGCCTCAGCCGGGCGCTCGTGCCCGCCGATCTCGACGGTGACGGCGACCTCGACCTCGTCATCGCGGACCTGGACGGAACGCCGCGGCTGCTGCGCAACCTGACGATCGATCCGAGCACTGACGGTACCGACGCGGCCGGCTCGAACTGGCTACGGGTCCGCGCGTTCGATCCCCGGCTTCGCCGCGAGGCGATCGGCGCCCGGATCACGGTCCAGACGCCGGATGGCGCACGGCTGGTTCACGCGCTGCCGCCCGGCAGCTACCTCTCCGCCGGGCCCGCCACGGCTCACCTCGGCCTCGGCGCCGCCGACGCGGTCCAGGGCTTCGAGGTCGCGTGGCCCGACGGCCTGACCGAGCGCTTCGCCGGCGCCGCCGCCAACCAGGTCGTCGAGCTCATCCGCGGTGAAGGACAGGCCAGATGACCGAACCGCGAGTCAGCGGCGCCGGCCTTCGCCGCTCCGCGGCTTCGTCCGGAGGCGGGTCAGAAGACCCGCGCACCCAGCGAGACGGCGGCGCCAGTCTCTTCGTGGTCGTCCTGTTCGCGCTCAACGCCACGACCCTCGGCGCCCAGCAGATCCCCACTCCCCAGCTCGACGGCGCCGAGCCCGCCGTCCGCCAGCGACTCGCCTCTCTCCAGGCCGACCTCCGGGCCAACGCCGGGAATGGGGACGCCTGGGGCCGCTACGGCATGGCCCTCGAGGCGCATACCTTCACCGACGAAGCGGTCGCCGCCTACCGGCAGGCCCACGAACTCTCGCCGCGGACCTTCCGCTGGCCCTACCTGCTCGCCGCCCTGGTCGACGAGCGCTCGGCCGCCGAGAGCCTGCCGCTCTACCGCGCGGCCCTCGACCTCGACCCGGACTACGCGCCGGCCCGTGTCCGCCTGGCCGAAGCGCTGGAGCGCACGGGGCAGTTCGACGCCGCCAACCGGGAGTACGCGCAAGCGGTCCGACTCGACCCGGCCAACGCCCACGCCCACGCCGGGCTGGGCCGTCTCGCCCTCGCCGCCGGCGACGCGGACGCGGCCGTTCGGCATCTCTCTCGAGCCCGCGAACTCGCGGCCGAGAACCGTTCCTTCGCGGTCACACTGGCCCAGGCGTACGCACGCGCCGGCGACCGCGAGCGCGGTCAGCAGATAGCCGCCGCCGCGCGGTCGCTGGGACGCATCAACTACCGCGACGACCCGGTCCGTTCGAGCGTCCACGACCTGGCGCTCGACGCCCGCAGCTACCTGCGGCGCGCCAACGCCCACCGCATCCACGGCGAACTCGATCTCGCCCAGCGCGAACTGCGGGCGGGCATCGCACTCGACGCTTCGAGGCCCGAGCTCCACTTCGTCCTTGCCGAGGTACTCGCCGCCTCGGGGGATCCGGCGGGCTCGCTCGCCGCCGCGCGCCGCGCGTACGAACTGCACCCGGAACTTGAAGGCGTCGCCCCTTTTCTGGCGCGAGCGCTCTTTCAGACCGGCGACCTGAGTGGCGCGCTGGCCAGGGCCGAAGAGGCCCTGCGACTCGACCCCGGCGACGTCAGCATGATGCTGCTCGTCGCCCTGGTCAGCGCCGAGCGGGGCGACGTCGTCCGCACCGTCGAGATTCTCGACCGCGCCTATCAGGCGCGGCCTCAGGATCCCCCCACCCGCGACGGTCTGATCCAGTTGCTGACGAATGTCGGCGAAGCGATGGTGAGCAGCGGGCTGCCGAACGCCGCTGTCGAGCAGTTCGAGAAGGCGCTCGATCTGGCCGAGGAAGCGGAGAGCCCCGATGTCGCCATGCTCCGGCGGCGACTGGCTCAACTCGGCCGCTGAGCCGACTCGCGTCCAGGCAGCTCTTCAACCGAGACGTTCTCTGGCAACCAGCATGGCTTGACTGATGGAAAATCAGGTGGTATTTCTTCTGCCATGACAATGATCGACAAAGCGGGTCGATTGGTCGTTCCCAAGGCAATCCGGGATGCAGCACAGCTACATCCGGGTACGCAGGTTCGCTTTCGGCTAAGTGACGGCTGCGTCCAGATCGAGCCGGCACCCCTTGACGTGAAGCTCGAACGTCGCGGCTCGGTGATCGTTGCCGTTCCCAGCGGAAAGACGCTCCCCTCCTTGACCGCCTCCGACGTAGCGGCAGTGATCGACGAAGTCCGCACCCGCCAGGATCGGGAGAACCCGGACGGTTGAACCGGTACCTCTGCGATACGACCTGTCTGGTCGCGACCGTCAGCTCCTGGCACGAGCACCACGACCGCACGCGAGCGGAAATCGACCGGAGGGCGAACCGGGGCGAAGAACTCGTCCTGGCGGCTCACTCGCTCGCCGAGACCTTTTCGGTGCTGACGCGACTGCCAGCGCCACATCGACTGCGAGCCGCAGATGCCCTCGCCGTGATCGAGGCCAACTGGCGTTCGACGCCGGTCGTCCATCTGACTGGCGCGGAGACCTGGGGCGCCATCAGGGAAGCCACGCGTCTCGGTGCCAGCGGCGGCAGAATGTACGACGCTCTGATCGCCCAGGCCGCCCTCAAGGTCCAGGCCGAGACGATCCTCACGTGGAACCTCCGCGACTTCGCTCCGTTCGCGGCCGAGATCCGCGTGGAGGCCCCGGCCTGAAGGGTGACGACCCGGCATAGAGGTTGCAGGTCATCAGGCCGTCCTGATGCAAACACAATGTAGGAGAGTCCTCTTGAGGCTCGGTTGGACTGCGGCCGTCACCCTGCTTAGCGCGAGCGTCCCCCTTTGGGGACAGGACGCGTCCCTTCCGGACCTGTTCTCGGACGTCATCGACGTCCGGGTCGTGAACCTCGAGGTCGTCGTCACGGACAGGAAGGGAAAGCGGATCAGAGGCCTGACGGAGAAGGACTTCGAGCTCCTCGTTGACGGCGAACCGGTGTCGATCGAGTACTTCACGGAGATCGACGACGGACGCGCGCTGGCCACCTCCGGTGACGGGGCCGGCGTGCCGTCCCTGGAACCTGACGAACCTGTCGGCACGAGCTATCTCATCTTCGTCGACGACTTCTCGGCAATCCAGCAACACCGCAACCGTGTGCTGACGCGGCTGGAGAGGGATCTCGATCTGCTCGGCCCAGCCGACCGCGTGGCGGTCGTGGCCTACGACGGCCGCGACGTCACCCGAATCACCGATTGGACCAGTTCTCGGGAGGGAATCGAGCAAGCGCTGGAGCAGGCGCGCGAGCGGAAGGCGCTCGGTCTGTTGTACCTGGCCGGCCTGGGCGGCAAGACGCACCGTACCGTACTGGCGGCGGCCGCTACCCTCCGCAGCCTCGCCGACGCTCCCGGCCGCAAGGTCATGCTATTGCTGATGGAGTATTGGGCCCGGCGCCCCTGGACGGCCGGGGCGTCTCGCTACATGCTTTCGCAGCACGGGTACGCGCCACTCGTCAATGCCGCGAACCTGGCGGGCTACAGCCTCTATCCCGTCGACCTCCCAGGGCTGGAGGGAGGGTTGGCGGAACGGGACTGGCACCATGTGCTGCAATACCTCGCAGGCGAGACCGGCGGCCTGGCGATGCTCAACTCGTTCAGCAACAAGGCCCTCGCCCAAACGGCAAGGGACACCCGCTCCTACTATTGGCTTGGCTTCGAACCTCCCCGCAACGAAGACGACAGGGTCCACGACATCCGGATCCGGGTTGCGGGCCCCCACGGCCTTCGTGTCCGGTCCCGGGAGAACTATCTGGACATGTCGAGGCGCGCTGAAATCTCGATGCTGGTCGAGGGTACGCTCCTGTTCGGTAGCTCTCCCGGCACCGAATCCCTGGAAGTGCTCTTCGGCACGCCCCGGAAGGCCGGGTTCCGAAAGATCTTCGTGCCAATGAGGGTGGCCGTTCCTCTCGACGACGTGGAGCTGCTCCCAGTAGCCGGCCAGTGGATGAACGAGTTCGAGTTCCGGATCAGACTCATCAACAGATTCGGTGATCAAGCGGCGCCGCCCGCCGCGAAGGTCTCGATCGTCATTCCCAGCAAGCCCCTGCCGGGCGACCGGTTCGTATTCGAGACCGACCTCCTGATCCGCAAGCGCGAGCACCGCTACGTGGCCGCGGTCTACGATCCGTTCTCGGGTGCGATCCTCTCGGCGCAGGGGAAGATCGGTCCCGCGGATACAGTGAGCGGACGCAAGCAGGAGACGTGGTGAGACGCCAATACCTGCCCCTGATCGCCCTGGTCCTGGCCGCACTCCCGGCCGCCGCGCAGGAGACCCCGTTGCCGGAGCTCTTCTCCGACACGATCGATGTCCGCGTGGTCAACGTCGAGGTGGTCGTCGAGGACAGGAAGGGGAACCGGATTCGCGGACTCGAGCCAGGCGACTTCGAGCTCCTGGTGGACCGCCAGCCGGTGCCCATCGCCTACTTCACCGAGGTCGACGAGGGTTATGCGAGGACGGCCGCCGCTGGAGGCATCGAGAACGTGCAGTCCCTGGCCCACGACGAACCGGTCGGTACGAACTACCTGATCTTCGTGGACGACTTGTCGGCCATCCGCGGACGCCGTAACCGGGTGCTGAGCCGCCTCGACCAGGATCTCCGCCTGCTGAACCCGGCGGATCGCGCGGCGATCGTCGCGTTCGACGGAAGCGGCGTCTCCCGGCTGACGGACTGGACGAACTCTCGCGACCAGCTCCGCAGCGCGCTACTACGTGCCCGGATGCGGCCGGCGTTCGGCCGCCGGGGCGCCGAAGCCACCAGGCGCGCCGTCATGGCCGCGACCGCGACCATCCGCAGCGTCGCCCGCGAACCGGGCCGCCACGTCATGCTGCTGCTGGCGGATAGCTGGAGCGCCCCGAGCGCGGTCTGGCAGGTGCTGGGGTCGGGACTTGCCAGACCGAACATCGAGAGCCTGTACAGCCCGCTGGTCCATGCCGCCAACCGGGTCGGCTACAGCCTCTATCCGGTCGATGTCGCGGGTCTGCAGTACAGGCCAGGCTCGTACGGACGACTCCCACCGATCCCCCCGGGCGGTTACTACGCCTACTCAGGGGGCGACACGCGTGGCAGCACGATGTACCCGCCGCCGTGGCCGTCGATGCAGGCGGTGATGGCCGGTTCGTACGAGGAGCGGCAGCACGACGTTCTTCGCTTCCTCGCCGACGAAACGGGAGGGCGGCCGATGATCAACGCCTTCCGCAGCAAGGCGCTCAGCGAGACCGTGGCGGACACGCGCTCCTACTACTGGCTCGGCTTCGACGCCCCGCAAAGCCGGGACGACGAGTTGCACGACATCAGGGTGCGGCTGATCGGACACAGGAAACTCCGTGCGCGGTCCCGCGAGCATTACCTGGACATGTCGAAGAGCACGGAGATCGACATGCGCCTGGAGGCGTCGATGCTCTTCGGCACTGCTCCCGGCACCGACCCCCTGGACGTTCGCCTGGGGACGCCGCGAAAGGCCGGATTCCGCAGAATCTCCGTGCCGGTCGAGGTAGTCATCCCGCTCGACGAAATGACCCTGCTGCCCATGGATGGACAGTGGGTGAACGAGTTCGAGTTCCGAATCTCGGCGGTGGACAAGTGGGACATCCTGTCCAGGAAGCTGGTTCGCAAGGTCCCGGTGGTCAGGTCCGAGGCGCCGGCGCCGGGCGAGACCTTCGTGTACGAGACGGACCTCCGTCTGAGGAAGCGCGAGTACCGGTACGTCGCAGCCGTCCACGATCCGCTCACGGACAGAACGCTGGTGTCGGCCCGTGGGGTTGTCAGTCCCAGGGGAGACCGGCCATGATCTCCCCGGCCGAGCAACGAAAGGTAACCTGATGCGCATGAACCCGAACCTGCCAGGACTCCGTGCCGCGGCTATCGTCACTTCCCTGCTGCTGGCCGCGATACCCGCGGCCGCGCAGGACAGTCCCCTGCCGGACCTGTTCTCCGACGTGATCGACGTCCGCGTCGTCAACGTCGAAGTCGTCGTCACGGACCGGGCCGGGAACCGCGTCCGGGGGCTCCAGCCGGGAGACTTCGAACTCCACGTGGACGGCGAACCGGTACCGATCGACTACTTCACGGAGGTCGACGAGGGCCGGGCGCTGGAGGCGTCCGACGAAGGCGTCGGCAGCGTTCCGGTCCTGACCCCGGACGAGCCGGTGGGCACGAGCTACCTCGTCTTCATCGACGACCTGTTCGCGATCAAGCAGCGGCGGGACCGGGTGCTGAAGCGCCTGGAAGAAGATCTGGTCCGGCTCGGGCCGGCCGATCGCGTCGCGGTCGTGGCTCACGACGGCCGCGAACTCACCTTGCTCACGGACTGGACGGGCGCCCGCGACGACATCGAGACCGCGCTGCTGGAGGCACGGCAGCGCAAGCCGTACGGTTTGATGTACCGGTACGGCATGGGCTCCGAGCGGGGGGACAAGACCCGACGATCGGTGATGGCCGCCGCCGGTGCCGTGCGCAGTTTCGCCAACGCGCCCGGCCGCAAGGTCATGCTGCTGCTGATCGAAGGGTGGGCCACCGTGTCCGATACCTGGGACTTCAGGTCGGCCTACGCGGCGGCGTCCGCCGGCGTGACGCTGGACCGGCTCTACGGGCCTCTGGTGAACGCCGCGAACCTGGTCGGCTACAGCCTCTACCCGATCGACCTTCCCGGCTTCCAGGGCCCGCCTGGTCCTCCGATCGCCGGCTTCGGCACCGCAGGCGCGGGCGCGCCGGTCTTCGCCGGCGCCATCGGCGGGTACGCGATGTGGAGGGCCGTACCCGAGCGGCGATTCCACAATGTGCTCCAGTTTCTGGCCGAGGAGACCGGCGGCCTGCCGATGATCAACTCCTTCAGCAAGAAGGCCCTCGCGGAGACGGCGGCGGACACGCGCTCCTACTACTGGCTCGGCTTCGCACCTCCCCGCAACCAGGACGACCGGCTTCACGACATCGCGGTGCGGCTACCTGGGCACCGCGGCCTCCGGGTGCGAACGCGGGAGCACTACCTGGACATGTCCAGGGCCACGGAGGTCGAGATGCTGGTCGAAGGCGCCCTGCTGCTCGGCGGTTCACCCGGCAGCCAATCGCTCGAGGTCAGCTTCGGCGAGCCGAGGAAGGCGGGATTCCGACGGCTCGACGTGCCGATGACGATTGCG